>NZ_CP062136.1 GCF_014843355.1 Actinobacillus sp. GY-402 | reverse complement strand
TGCGGATTATCGGCTTTCATCTGCTCTATTTGCTTGCGTAGTGGTTCAATCGTGTCTTTTTCGTATTGGTTTATTTTGTCGTTGTAAGTATCGTGTTCTTCCGCTTTTTCCTTGCGTAAGGCTTTTATACGGTAATACTCGCTTTCAAGTTCTTGTTTTGTCTGTTTCTGCTCTTTGGTTTCCCATAAACCAAAAAGCCCCTGTTTCTTCTCGTTCAAGGCTTTGTAATCGCTATTGATACGTTCTAAATCCTTGCCGTACTGCTCCCATTCGCTCCGCATTTTTGCCCTTTTTTCACACGCATTGATAAATTTCTGATTTGGCTCAAGCCAATTCTCGATAAGAAACCGATCAAATTCAGCTTGAGAAACGCTCTCTTTGCGATTTTCAGCGACTTTTTTAATTTGCTCGTGTTTTATGTCGTCTTTTTGAGAAAATGGCTCTAAAGTGTTTTTAGGTGTGTTTTTAGTTATCTCCACTTTCTCTTGTTCAATTTGATTTTGCTTTCTCTCGATAACTTCGGCAAAAAACTCCGCATTTTCTTCTAGCCGTTGCAATTCTTGCCACGTTACACGGTCAAGCCTTGCTCTCGGCTCTTTATCAATGCCCTGTTCTTGATAGCTACGCTCGTCAATGCGTGCTGTATGTCCGTGCTTTTCAAGGGCAAAATTTGCCTGTTCGCTCCACGTTTTGCGAACGGCTTTTATAAAATCTCTATCCCTAAAATCTGCGGTTTTTTTCGTTCCGCCTAATTCGGCATTTTTTGAATTTGCACGTTTAAAAAATTGTTCTTCTGAACGCTCAATTCCGTCTAATTGGCGTTCTGAAAAGATTAAATGGCAATGCGGATTATTATTTGCTTTGTCGTTGTGAATGGCGAACGAATAAGGCAACTTATTGCGTTCTGAATTTACGGTTGAATTGATGAACGATTGTACTAATTCTTGCTGTTGCTCTAGGTTCAATTCTCTAGGTAAAGCAAACACAATTTCCGTACAAACACGGGCATTTGCTCGTTCGTAAATATCGGACGCTTGCCAAAATTTTTGCGGGTTATTTTCTGCAAATTTTGGCATATTGCCAAAGCCTGAAAACTGTAAATCATCTAACCGCTTTGAGTATTTATCATTGCGGTTGATGTATTCGTTTTTGGCTTGGGCTGATTGCCCTTTGCTTTTACTGCAATAGCGAACGTTTAAATGATAGATTGCCATAATGTTGAGCCTTGCGAAACGGTCAAGCGGAACGCTTGCCCACCAGTTTCTCGCAGAGAAACTGATAAGTGGGCATTACGTTAAAATAACGTAATGAACAGAACGCTTGAAACAATAGCACCACTTGATTAAAATAGCAACAATTTCAACCACTCAATAGGGGCTATTATGACAAGCGAAAGATTAAGCAAACTAGAACAACAACAAGCGGAATTATTAAAGAAGCAAGCCGAAATAAAGGCAAAAATTCGTTCGATTAAGTCAAAAGAACAAGCAGAAAAGCGTAAGAAAGCTACACATTACAAAGTTTTGCTAGGTGCTTACGCTTTACATTCTTTTGTTGAACGTGGCGAATTTCCTTTAGTATCGGCTGAACAGCTACGAAAATTTATCAATGATGATAAAAAATTTGATGAATTGAGAGCATTTATCAATGAAGAAATTGCAAAAGGTAAAAAATAACTGTGAGCGAAATAGTAACAATCATTTTTTACAATGTTTTGATATTATCTTTTATTGCTATAAGTGTTTATGTTTACCTGAAATGGCAACATAAAAAGCGAATTGATAGTATGTTAAAAGAGATGGAGCAATCTTATTTAAAATACGCAAATCATAAAGCAAACGAGATAATGCAAAAAAGAATGGCTGAATACGATAAAAAGCACCCATTCAAAGCATTTAAGCGGAAGTTTAAAGATAAAATCAAATGGCTTTTATAGCCTACCGCCCTACGCCTGACGGCTACGGTTGCTAAACCCTTGCTTGCATTGCAATAAATTGCAACGTTCGCAAGGGTTTTCATTTTCCTTTCTGAAAAACAAAAAAATAGGGCTGAAAGCCCCAAAAAGAGCCGACAGGCTCTATTTTTATCTTGTTTCTATTATTTACCTTGTTTATATCTTGTTTAGACAGCCTTTCAAGCCTTGTGCGACAAGGCTCTCAAAAAATAAAAACTACAAAAACTGGGTAAAACAAAAATAAAAACTACAAAAACTGGGTGAAAGGTTGTGTTAAAGACTACAAAAACTGGGTTTTTCACTACATTTTTATTTGATGTAGTTTTATTTGTGTGTTATTGTTCTTACAGTTTACTGTAAAAGGCTTTTAGTTATGTCAAAAAACACTTCAAAACCCGTTTCAACAAAGAGCAATAACCTGATTGATGCGGGATTTTTCAAAAAATTGAATGGTATGGAAATTCGAATTGTTAATCTTGCTATATCTAAGTTGAACCCTACTAGATCACTTTCACAAAATCGAAGATTTGAATTTTCTGTACAAGATTTTTTGGATTGTAATTCAGGTATTTCAGACCATAAAAATGCTTATGACAATGTGAAAAATGCGGTATTACGACTAAGTAACATTTGGGTTCAAGTTGAACCGCTATCAGGCTATGATTATTCCGAAATAAGCCTTTTAACAGATCGCTCTTATACGAAAGGAAAAGGGCGATTTATGATTGAATTTCACGAGAAAGCAATGCCATATCTCGCAGAAATTAGAAATAATTACACATCTATTTTGCTTGAAACTTTTGGTGCATTAAAAAGCGAATACTCGTTAAAGATGTATGAGATTTTAAGTCGTTGGGCGTTTAAAGGCTTTGTATCTATTAAGCTTGATGAGTTAAAAATTTTACTTGATGTTGTTGGTATGTATGATCGGTATAACAATTTCAGCCAACGAGTTTTAACACCAGCCGTTAAAGAAATTAACGCAAAAACCAATTTGATCGTGAGCGTTAAACCAATCCGAACAGGTCGGGCAATTTCCGAGCTTGAATTTAAGATTTTTGATAAATCAAAAGCAATCCCCGAAGAAGAGCCTAAACGCCCTAGATTTCCACACAAGAATAGATACGGACGTTTTGTTAAACTAGACAGAGAAAACCCTAAAATGAGTTCTGCTGATTATGGTTTATGGGCAAGAGACTGTTTAAAAATCTTGGAAGATTTTTACCAAAAAATCGAAGATGTACCGAATGATGATTTGCTGTTCTATTGGATATTTTTAGCCATTAACGCTAGTAATAAATCTAAACTTGGCACGAAGAAAACCTTTTTAGATGAATTGAAAAAGCGTGGCTATAAAATCGTTGAGTGTGAGTTAGTTAAAATTTAAGTAGGTGGTATATGGCAACCATAATTGAAAAAGATGTTCTAATCGAAGTAATAGCCCAAGTTCTAGGTTTTTTAGCTCGTAAATTCCCTGATTCAGATTCCTTGAATGATGATGAGCTGTTTCTATGTAGGCTAGCCTAGCGCAGCGGATAGAGAAGTTATCCGGCCTCTGGCCGGCATTTTAAGCAAGGGCAAACAGTGCCCCACTAGGGCGCTGTTAACCGCGCCTAGTGGATTATTCTTGGATAATCATGGATGGATTTTTCCAACACCCCACCAGCTCCCCCCCTTCCTGGGTTTGCAGGTTTAGGGGCGTGACAGTTACGCCGGGGGTTCGTGACAGTTACGCCGGGGGGGCGTGACAGTTACGCCGGGGGCGTGACAGTTGCGCCGGGGGACGGATGGCGTTTGCGATCATGAGGGCGAAGAAGCTCAACAGCATGGGCACGGTGGCGGCTGCGTTGCAGCACTGCTACCGCGACCGCGAGACGCCGAACGCCGATCAGGAGCGCACACCGGACAACGATCACCTGGCTGATACCAAGTGCCTTGGCCGCATGCCGAAAATTCAGATGCTCGGCGACGGCGATGAACTGAACAAGGGAAATGAGCGGTATCCTGCCAGACAGGATACCGACATTCACGAGGTTTCGATGGTTAGTGCGCCGCATCGGAGCGGGCCTGCTACCAGTCGTCGGTTAGACGACTGGCGACTTCTCGGTGGCAGCCCCACGGAGCCGAAGGAGCACCAGCCCCAACGAAACCAGTACCGCCATCGCCGTGGCGTAACAGATCACGGGCCACGCTGTGTCATCGTTTAAAAGTGCCACCGCCAATGTCCCGACAATGCTGACTATCAGGCTTTGAACGCAGAAGTAGAACGCGACCGCTGATCCCGCGATGTCGTCGAACTCTGCCAAAGCGCCGTTCGCGGTAACGGACACCGTGAAGACAATACCGACCGCGACAACCCACATCGGTAGGATGAAGGTGAGGAATGACGGCGAGCCGTAAAGTTCGCCGATCCCCAACAGGACCGCTCCGCAAACAAGCAACGCCATCCCACGCGCCACGCATCCTGCGATGCCCCATCTGGCGACAAAGGACTTCGCGAAACGGGTTGTCACGATCATTACAAGCGCGACAGTGGCGAAGGCAAAGCTGAATCCGATCTCGGAATATTCCGCTTGGCCTATGAGCACACGGGGAGCCGTCGAGAAGAAGACGAAGTAGGTGCCCATACCGGCGCTAAAGCCGACAGTGTAAACCCAAAAAGCCGGACTCGCGAAGATCGGCAAGACAGATCGGCGCGTCTTGACTTGATCCAGAGGGCGGGTTTCGTGCCACCTGAAACCCGCATTTAGGAGTGCGAGCATCGCCAGTATAGCCAAAGTAATGAATATCGCCTGCCATCCCAAGAACTCGCCGATCAATGCTCCGGCGATAGGGCCGAGCGCAGGCACGAACGCCAGCATCGAACTGAAAAGGCCGTAGATGACGGCACCTTCGGGACGATTGGCATATACGTCGCGAACCGTCGCGAACGTCGCCACCATCATGGCCGACGCGCCCACTGCTTGAAGTAGACGAAACGCAACAAAGGCTAATGCAGTTGAAGAACAAGCCGCTCCCAGAGACGCAGCAACGAAAGCCGTTGCGCCTACAAGCAGGATCGGCCGTCGCCCGACGCGATCGGAGAGTGGCCCAAAGATCACTTGGCCCACACCGAGCATCACCATGTAGAGGCTCAACGTGAGTTGGATTATGGATGGAGTCGTGTTCAGGACGCCCGGCATCGCCGGAACGACTGGAAGATAAATATCCATCGCCAGTGAAGCGAGGATGTCGAAAGGAGCCATCAGCAGCAGTGCTGCCGGCAGCGTATAGGCCCACGCGGGGCGTGTGGTGGTCATGACGAATCAACCCTCGATTAAGATTAAGGAATACCGGGCGACGTCTGCTCGTCAGCAATCAGATGAGACTAGCCTTACAGAGCGCCGCAACAACAATACTGGTTGTTGCGGCTTACTTGTCTGCTGACTTGGAATTTCCCATCTGATTACTCCACGCTTACGAATATGAATTGCTACATTTTATCAGATTATCTTTTGCTTCGCAATGCGGCATGGGCGCACTCAGCGTTCCAGCCCCCTCTGCCGCCCTAACTGCCACGACACCGACCCGCCCTGCACGATGCCCATAACCTCGCGGCCGAGTTGGCGGTCGATGATCGGCCGCCACGGGACAAGGGTGAACTCATGGGATTTCTCGACCACGGCGAACTTGCCGCTCGATAGATGCACGGTTCCGGTAAACTTGCCGCTGACGCTCTCGCCGTCCGTGGCGGCGCGGAACGGCAGGCCCTTACTCAAAGCCATACGAGAACACATTTATAGCACTCATCACGATGAGTTAGATTATAAAAATTTGATTGATGATATTGTGAAAATCAAAGAGAAATACAAGAGAGAGCAACCTTGAAAAATCAGAAGATAGGGCATACAATGGGAAAAGGTCGGGGATAGCTACCAACTACCCCCTTCCCGATTGTCTTAGGACAATCTATTCAAGATGTAAGTAATTAGGTCGAGAATGGTAAGAACTCGAAAACCTAATACCGCAACTACTACGGTGAGCAGTAGTATCATTACGAAGTATTGTAATGCGTTCACATAGATCACCCCCTTAGTGCTATAAGCCTAAGGCAATCGGGCAACGTGCTAAGGACACGTTACACCGTTTGCCGATAGCACAAGGAAGATTTTATCACATAACCGCCTAACAAGGCGGTTTTGTTTTATTCGGGACTGAAAAAGCCGTTGAAACTTGCTTTCAATGGCTTTTTTAGTCTAACAACCGAAGGGCGTTAGTTATAAACTTAAATCACTATCCTTACTATGTGAAATCTGTCGTTTTTGGCTCTGTTCACGCTGTAACTTATCTTTAGCCCATTGCTCTAACCCTTTGAACTTCATTGCCATTAGTTGCTGATGATTACGCTGTTCTAGG
>NZ_CP062137.1:0-2458109 GCF_014843355.1 Actinobacillus sp. GY-402 | reverse complement strand
AAAAAACGTTCAAAATTTTGACCGCACTTTACCGGCTTTTCATTCAACGGGCGATCATTTCTTCATTCGGTTTAGTAAATTCGGTAAATCGGAAATGCTGTCTATTACGTAATCCGCCAACTGTTCCCCCTCGGGCGTAATAGGTTTTCCCGTTTTTACCAAAATTTTTGACCGCACTTTAGCGCCTTGTGCAGCCAGTAAATCCTCAACCTTATCTCCCACCATAAACGATTGAGCGGGATCGATATTTAATTCTCTAATCGCTTGCAGCAGCATGCCGGATTTCGGTTTACGACAATCACAATCCTGTTTGTATTCGCCTTGCCCTTGCGGATGGTGAGGACAATAGTAAATGCCGTCCAGATCCACTCCTCGATCCGCCAGCGACCAGTCCATCCATTCGGTTAACTGCAAAAATTGTTCTTCACTGAAATAACCTCTGGCAATACCCGATTGATTTGTCACCAAAACCAATAAAAAACCCATCGCTTTTAATTTCTGCAACGCTTCAATACTGCCCTCGATAAAATGAAAATCATCAATCCGATGGACATAACCGTGATCAATATTCAATGTGCCGTCACGATCTAAAAAAATGGCTTTTTTCATGATTATTCCCGATTCTGTTGTAGCTTTAGTATTATCGCTTTTCCTAAGGTCATTAGCAAATTGCTTATAAATCATACCGATCGGTTCTAAAAACCGAACTGATAAATATTGACACAGCCATATAGCCGTCTAAAATACGAAAACATCATTACTGTAGCGATAAAATATGATTAATTTAAAAAATATTACCAAAGTTTTTGACATATCGGACAAAAAACTCACTGCCCTCGACAATGTTTCTTTGCATATTCCGCAAGGACAAATTTGTGGCGTTATCGGTGCATCGGGCGCCGGAAAAAGCACGTTGATCCGTTGTGTAAATTTACTGGAACAACCGACCTCCGGCTCGGTGATTATTGACGGAAAAGATTTGACTCAGCTGTCCGACGCGCAATTAATGCACGAACGCCGTAAAATCGGGATGATTTTTCAGCATTTTAATCTTCTCAGTTCCCGCACGGTTTTTGGCAACATTGCTTTACCGTTGGAATTGGAAAATACACCGAAAGATGAAATCCAAAAACAAGTAACCGAATTGCTCAAGCTGGTGGGATTAAGCGAAAAAAGCGCCGTTTATCCGGCGAATCTTTCCGGCGGACAAAAACAACGGGTTGCCATTGCCCGCGCGTTGGCCAGTGATCCGAAAGTATTGCTGTGCGATGAAGCCACCAGTGCGTTAGATCCGGCGACCACTCAGTCCATTTTAAAATTATTAAAGGAAATCAACCGCACTTTAGGCATTACTATTCTATTAATTACCCATGAAATGGAAGTGGTGAAACGTATTTGCGACACGGTTGCCGTTATCGATCACGGTCAGTTGGTCGAACAAGGTTCGGTCAGCGATATTTTTTCCAATCCGAAAACCGAACTGGCGCAGGAATTTATCAGTTCCACTTTCCATTATAATTTGCCGGAAGAATATCTGGAAAAAATGTCCGATACGCCCCGTTCGGCCAAATCCACGCCGATTATTAAATTTGAATTTACCGGGCGTTCCGTGGATGCGCCGTTGCTGTCACAGGCTTCACGCCGTTTTGACGTCAGTCTGAACATTCTGATCTCGCAAATCGATTATGCGGGCGGCATTAAATTCGGTTTTACCATCGCGGAACTGGAAGGCGATGAAGACGCCATTACACAAGCCAAAATATATTTAATGGAAAATAATGTCCGCGTGGAGGTGTTAGGTTATGTGGGCTAATTTTATTAATGATTTCAACACCCAAATGACACCGGAAATCTGGGATCTCATTTTAGTCAGCACTTGGGAAACCCTGTATATGACTTTCGCCGCCACATTTTTTGCCATTTTATTCGGCTTGCCGTTGGGTATCTGGGCGTTTTTGACCAAAAAAGGCTACGCATTAAATAACGCAAAAATCAACCGCACTTTGGAAGTGATCATCAATATTGGACGCTCCATTCCGTTTATTATTTTGCTGTTAATTTTATTACCGGTAACCAAATTCCTGGTGGGCACCACTATCGGCACCACCGCCGCCATTATTCCGTTAAGTGTCGCCGCATTGCCTTTTGTCGCGCGTTTAACCGTTAATGCGTTGGGCGATGTACCGCCCGGTCTGACGGAAACCGCCCGGGCAATGGGAACCGGCACATGGCAACTCGTGACAAAATTTTATTTACCCGAAGCGCTTCCTATGCTGATTAAAGCCTTCACCCTGACTTTCGTCACCTTAATCGGTTATTCCGCCATGGCGGGCGCCGTAGGCGGCGGCGGTTTGGGTAATACGGCTATCACATTCGGGTTATACCGCAATATGCCTTATGTGCTTTGGGTCGCCACCATTATTATCGTCTTCATCGTCATTATCGGTGAAAAATACGG
Source organism: Actinobacillus sp. GY-402 (assembly GCF_014843355.1). Lineage (GTDB taxonomy): Bacteria > Pseudomonadota > Gammaproteobacteria > Enterobacterales > Pasteurellaceae > Exercitatus > Exercitatus varius. The sequence continues at coordinate 2,455,651 of NZ_CP062137.1, read as the reverse complement.
TAACAAACTCGCTGATCGTTTTGATCATCGTTAATTAACCGAAAAGGAAACATTATGAACTTTAAAAAACTTCTTAGCGTGCTCGCCTTAACTTCCGTGTTTGCATTAACCGCATGTAAAGACGACAGCAAATTAAAAGTCGGCGTGATGGCGGGTCCGGAACATCAAATGGCGGAAATTGCCGCTAAAGTCGCCAAAGATAAATACAAACTCGATGTGGAATTGGTGTCGTTCACCGATTACAGCCAACCGAACGCCGCCTTGTTCCGTAAAGATCTGGACGTAAACGCGATTCAGCATAAACCTTATCTGGATGAAGATATGGCAAAAGGCGGTTATAAAGATTTAGTGATCGTCGGTAACACTTTCGTTTATCCTATCGCCGGTTATTCTAAGAAAATCAAATCGTTAGCCGAATTACAAGACGGCGCCACGGTGGCAATTCCGAATGATCCGACCAATCAGGGTCGCTCGTTGGCATTACTGGAAAAACAGGGTTTAATCAAATTAAAAGACAGCAACAACATTTTAAGCACGCCGCTTGATGTGGTTGAAAACCCGAAAAACTTAAAATTCAACGCGGTGGAAGGCGCCTTATTACCGCGCGTCCTGGATGATGTGGATTTAGCCGTCATCAACAACAATTTCGCCGGACAAATCGGTTTATCGCCGAAAGACGGTATTTTTGTAGAAGATAAAGACAGCCCGTACGTCAATATCATTGTTGCGCGCGAAGACAACAAAGACACGCAGGCGGTAAAAGATTTCGTCAAAGCCTATCAGTCCGAAGAAGTGTATCAAGAAGCGGTGAAACACTTTAAAGACGGCGTAGTGAAAGGCTGGTAATCCGCAAAAGTGCAGGCAAAAAAACGCATGTTTTTTGACGCTCAATAAGCTAAAAAGGCGTAATCCTGTTGCGGTTACGCCTTTGTTTTATGCACAAAAAACCGATTTTAATCAAACCAAATCAAGCTCGCCATGCGGCCGGTTTTCATTTCACGGCGGAAAGAAAAAAATTTATCGCTTTCCGTGTAAGTGCAATGTTCTCCGCCGCTAATCTGCATAACGCCCATACGCTGCAAACGTTGCGCGGCGATTTGATAAAGATTGCCCAGATATCTCCCGGCGTTGGCCGAATCCGCCACAAAAGCCCGTTCGACCTGCGCGTCCTGCGCAATAAATTGCGCAACCACTTCCGGCCCGACCTGAAAAGCCGTCGGCCCGATTGCCGGCCCGAACCAGGCGATAATTTCGTCGCGCGGACATTGAAACTGTCTCACCGTAGCTTCCAAAATGCCGTCGCATAATCCGCGCCATCCCGCATGCGCCGCCGCCACTTCATTTCCTTTTTTAGACGTAAACAATACGGGCAGACAATCGGCGGTCATCACCAGACAAACCTGACCGGGCTTATCGGTATAAACCGCATCCGCTTTTATGTCTTCGCCGCGATAAGGCAAACGAATCACGCGGGTACTGTGAATTTGGCTTAAAAACAACGGAAATTGCGGCAATCCGAATCGTTCCACCAACAAACCCCGGTTTTTTTTGACCGCACTTGGTTCATCTTCCACATGATCGCCTAAATTAAAACTGGTGTACGGCGCCCGGCTGACACCGCCGTCGCGCAATGTGGTGAAAGCGTGAACATTTGGCGGAACCTGCCAGGACGGGTAAAGTGCGGTCAATTTTTGCGTCATTTTTTAGTAATCCAGTTCGTCTTTATGCAATTGATAATCTTCTTTCAGGGCGGCAATTAATTCGGCAAAATCCTCCGGCAAGGGCGCAAACCATTCCATCAATTCGCCGCTAATCGGGTGTTCCAAACGCAACATAACGGCATGCAAAGCCTGACGCTGGAAATTACGCAGCACCGCGCTGAAATGTTCGCTGGCATTTTTAGGCGGGCGCGGACGTCCGCCGTAGGTTTGATCCCCCAGCAACGGATGGGCGATATGCGCCATGTGTACGCGAATCTGATGAGTACGCCCGGTTTCCAGGCGTAAACGCAGCCGCGTATAATTACGAAAATGTTCCATGATGCGGTAATGCGTTACCGCCGGTTTGCCCATCGGATGTACCGCCATTGCCGTACGTTTGGTGGGGTGGCGCGACATCGGTTCGTCCACTTTTCCGCCTTTTGTCATCACGCCGAACGCCACGGCTTCATATTCGCGGGTGATTTTGCGCTTCTGCAAATCCCGTACCAACTGAGTTTGCGCGGGAATGGTTTTGGCGATCACCATTAAGCCTGTGGTATCTTTGTCCAGCCGGTGCACAATACCCGCGCGGGGCACTTCGGCGATTTGCGGATAATGATAAAGCAACGCGTTCAACACCGTGCCGCGCGAATTGCCGGCGCCGGGATGCACCACGAAATTCTTTGGTTTATTAATCACCAGAATGTGTTCATCTTCATACACAATATTCAACGGCAGATTTTCCGGCTCGTAATGCGTTTCTTCTTCCGCTTCGACGTTAATTTCGATCTGTTCGCCGCCCAATACTTTAGTGCGCGGAACATTTTGAATGTTGCCGTTCACCCGCACCAGGTTTTCTTCGATCCAGGTTTTCAAACGCGAACGGGAATAGTCGGGGAACAATTCCGCTAAAGTTTGGTCTAACCGTTGTCCCATTTGGTGCGACTGAACCTCAGCCGTTAAAGTAAGTTGAGCCATAAAAAGTCCGTGAATTATTTTGTACTATCAGATAGAATGTGACGATTATTGTAACTGAATATCATATTTTTACATAGAAAAAGGATTATCACGCTATGCGTAACTTAAAATCGCTTACTCTTGCCGCGCTGGCTGCATTTGCGTTGACGGCCTGTTCCGGCAGCAACAACGAAGTCGAACAGGCATCGGAACAGGAATTGTTCACAAAAGGCCAGGCTTATGTGCAAGACGGTAATTACAGCGATGCGACCAAATATTTGCAAGCGGTGGATTCCCGTTTTCCGGGAAGCGATTACAGCGAACAGGCGGAGTTAAATCTGATTTACGCCGCTTATCGCAGCCAGGATTATACCACGGCGCTGGTCACGGCGGACCGCTTCCTGAAGTTACATCCGCAAAGCCAACATACGGATTACGTGCTTTATATGGCGGCGTTAACCAATATGTCCATGGGCGATAATTTCCTGCAGGATTTCTTCGGAATCGATCGCGCTTCCCGTGAAAGTACGTCCATGAAAACCGCGTTCGGCAACTTCCAGACGCTGGTTCAGCATTTCCCGAACAGTCCATATACGCCGGACGCCATCACCCGTATGGCTTACATTAAAGACCGTTTGGCCCGTCACGAATTGGAAATCGCGAAGTTTTACGCCAAACGCAAAGCCTGGGTGGCGGTGTCAAACCGCGTAACCGGTATGCTGCAGACTTATCCGGACACCAACGCGACGTTACAAGCGTTACCGTTGTTAGAAGAAGCTTATCGCGAAATGGGATTAACTCAGCTGGAACAAAAAGCGGCGACTCTGGTGAAAGCCAACGAAGGGAAGGTCATTAAAGAAGCGGATAAACCCGACGAACCGTTCTTAAGTTTACCGTCCTGGTTAACATTCGGCGGCGATGAGAAAAAAACCGAAACGAACGCAAAATAGTCAAAAATAATAAACGGAAAGGTGCGAAAGCGCCTTTTCTTTTGACTGAAAAAAACGTGCAAAAAATTGACCGCACTTTTCCGCTTGCAAGCAAGCCTAAAGTGCGGTCAAAAAATGCGATGTTTTTTGATGTTACGAACGTTTCATAATTTCAAAAAACTCTTCGTTGGTTTTTGCCACCATTAATTTATCGATGAGGAATTCCATCGCTTCCACTTCGCCCATCGGGTTAAGGATTTTGCGCAGAATCCACATTTTTTGCAATTCGTCCGGCGTGGTGAGCAAATCTTCTTTACGAGTGCCGGAACGGTTGAAATCGATGGCCGGGAATACGCGTTTTTCCGCGATTTTGCGGGAAAGATGCAATTCCATATTCCCCGTTCCTTTGAATTCTTCAAAGATCACTTCGTCCATTTTGGAACCGGTATCCACCAGTGCGGTCGCGATAATCGTCAGACTTCCGCCTTCTTCCACGTTACGCGCGGCACCGAAGAAACGTTTCGGGCGATGTAACGCATTAGCGTCCACACCGCCGGATAAAATCTTGCCCGATGCCGGCGTCACCGTATTGTAAGCGCGGGCCAAACGGGTAATGGAGTCGAGCAAAATTACCACGTCTTTTTTATGTTCCACCGAGCGTTTGGCTTTTTCAATCACCATTTCCGCCACCTGAACATGGCGCGCCGCCGGTTCGTCAAAGGTTGAAGCGATCACTTCGCCGCGCACCGTACGTTGCATTTCCGTCACTTCTTCCGGACGTTCGTCGATCAACAGCACGATCAGCTCGCATTCCGGATAATTTGCGGTAATGCTTTGCGCGATATTTTGCAATAACACCGTTTTCCCCGCTTTAGGCGGCGCGACGATCAAGCCGCGCTGTCCTTTACCAATAGGCGAAGCCAAATCTAGAATGCGGGCGGTTAAATCTTCTTTTGAACCGTTTCCGCGTTCCATACGCAAACGGGAATTGGCGTGTAACGGCGTTAAGTTTTCAAACAGAATTTTACTGCGGGAAACTTCCGGGCGATCGTCATTAACCTGATCCACTTTTAATAAGGCGAAATAACGTTCGCCTTCTTTCGGCGGGCGAATTTTACCTTCCACTTTATCGCCGGTTTGTAAATTAAAACGGCGGATTTGGCTCGGCGAAACATAAATATCGTCCGGACCGGCTAAATAAGAACTGTCCGCCGAACGCAGAAAGCCGAAGCCGTCGGGTAAAATTTCCAGGACGCCGCCGCCGAAAATATCTTCACCGCTTTTCGCGTGTTGTTTTAAGATGGCAAAAACAATATCTTGTTTACGTAAACGGGCTAAATTTTCTAAGCCCATTTGTTCTTCTCCAAGCTGTACCAGCGTGGAAACCGGGGTATTTTTGAGTTCTGTTAAATGCATAATTGAGAGTTAATACTTTGGATTGGAAAAAAATAAGAGTTGACTCATAGGTCGATTGAGTGGTGGTAAAGGTATCATTAAAACCCGATTCTGTCTAGTTTTTTACCTAAAAAAAGTGCGGTCTTTTTTTGGGTAATTTTGCATAACGTGGTATGCTTGTCGCAATTTTTCACCAAATAAAAATAAATTATGACAACAGAACACCTATCTCAACAGCGGTTTGCCGACTTGCCGCTGCATCCTCAAATTCTCACCGCGCTGAAAGCTCAGGGTTTTGAATATTGCACGCCAATTCAGGCCTTATCTTTACCCTTAACATTGCAAGGTAAAGATGTTGCCGGTCAGGCACAAACGGGCACGGGGAAAACCATGGCGTTTCTCACGGCGACATTTCATTATTTATTAACCCATCAACCGGATTTCGTTACCAATCAACCGCGGGCGTTAATTCTGGCGCCGACCCGCGAACTGGCGGTACAAATCGCTCACGATGCGGAATCTCTTGCCAAAATCAGCCAATTACGCATTGGGCTGGCATACGGCGGCGACGGTTACGATAAACAGCTGAAAGTCATTGAAAACGGTGTGGATATTTTAATCGGCACCACCGGACGAATCATCGATTACGTAAAGCAAGGCATTATCCGTTTTAACGATATTCAAGTGGTGGTGCTGGATGAAGCCGATCGAATGTTCGATTTAGGCTTTATCAAGGATATTCGCTATTTGTTGCGCAAATGTCCGCCGCCAAAATCCCGTTTAACCATGCTGTTTTCCGCCACGCTTTCTTATAAAGTCAGAGAGCTTGCCTTTGAAGACATGAACGATCCCGAATATATTGAAATCGAACCGTTGCAGAAAACCGGGCACCGAATCAAGGAAGAACTATTCTATCCGTCCAATCGGGACAAAATTGCCTTACTTATGACGTTACTGGAAGAAGAATGGCCGGAACGCTGCATTATTTTTGCCAATACTAAACATCGTTGCGAAGAAATCTGGGGCTATCTTGCCGCCGACGGACAACGCGTGGGTTTGCTAACCGGCGATGTGCCGCAAAAAAAGCGGCTGGCATTGCTCAAACAGTTTACTGACGGGGAACTGGATATTCTGGTTGCCACCGATGTGGCGGCGCGCGGTTTGCATATTCCCGATGTCACGCACGTGTTCAATTATGATTTGCCGGATGATCGCGAAGATTATGTACACCGCATCGGGCGTACCGGGCGCGCCGGCGAAAGCGGCGTATCCATCAGCTTTGCCTGCGAACAATACGCCATGAATCTGCCGGCGATTGAAGAATACATCGGACATGCGATTCCCGTCAGCCAATATGATCCCGATTCATTAATCGACGAATTGCCGAAACCTTATCGGATCAAACATAGCCAGACTCCGCATTCCAGTCGGGATTACAAAAAACGTTAAAAATTTCGACCGCACTTTTCGCCTTATCCTTAAAAGTGCGGTCGATTTTTTTGATGTTTTTTCATCTCGCGGACGAATAAAAAATCCCCTGGGAGCGTTGCTCTCGGGGGATTTTGTGTTACCGGTCAAACGCCGGCTTATTCCTCATCCGCCATGTTCAGCATTTCTGCCAGGCTGGATGTCGGATCATCCGCTACCATATTGAATTCCGCCTCAATTTCCGCTTCATCCGCCGCGGAGAATTTTACGGATTGTTCTTCCGGCAACGTTACTCCCGCATGACGGTTTTTAATACGGTTTTGGTGATAGGCAAAACCCGTACCCGCCGGGATCAAACGACCCACAATCACGTTTTCTTTCAGGCCGCGTAATTCATCGCGTTTACCGGCAACCGCCGCTTCGGTCAACACGCGGGTGGTTTCCTGGAACGAAGCCGCCGAAATGAATGATTCGGTAGCCAATGACGCTTTGGTAATACCAAGCAATTCACGTTCGAATTCCACCAACGGTTTGCCTTCCGCTTCGCGTTTACGGTTAACGACCTTAATGCGCGCCACTTCCACTTGCTCGCCTTCCAAGAATTCGGAATCGTAAGCATTGGTGATGACGGCTTTACGCAACATTTGACGAACGATAACTTCGATATGCTTATCGTTAATTTTAACCCCTTGTAAACGGTAAACTTCCTGAACTTCGTTTACGATATACTCGGTTACGGCGTGCACACCGCGCAGACGTAAAATGTCATGCGGCGTTTCCGCCCCATCGGAAATTAAGTCGCCGCGTTCCACCATTTCGCCTTCGAATACGTTTAATTGACGCCATTTCGGAATCATTTCTTCGTATGTTTCGCCGCCGTCGGTCGGTGTGATTAATAAGCGGCGTTTACCTTTGGTTTCTTTACCGAAGGAAACGATACCGGAAATTTCGGCTAAAATTGCCGGTTCTTTCGGTTTACGCGCTTCGAATAAATCGGCTACGCGCGGCAGACCGCCGGTAATATCTTTAGTTCCCACGGATTCTTGCGGAATACGGGCTAACGGATCACCGATATTGATTTCCGCACCGTCATCCAACGTTACGATTGCTTTACCCGGTAAGAAGTATTGCGCCGCTACGTCGGTGCCTTCGATTAAAATATCGTTGCCTTTGGCATCGACCAGTTTAATCGCCGGACGCAAATCTTTACCCGCCGTTGCACGTTCACCCACATCTTGCACCAAGATTGATGACAAACCGGTTAATTCGTCGGTCTGGCGGCTTACGGTTAAACCGTCAACAATATCGACGAATTTCACAAAACCCGCCGCTTCGGAAATCACCGGCATAGTATGCGGATCCCAGTTTGCTACGGTTTCACCCGCCGTAACTTCGGCGCCGTCGGCTTTACTTAAAGTAGTACCGTAAGGCAGTTTATAGTGTTCTTTGGTACGACCGAAGGCATCGATTACGGTTAATTCGGTATTACGTGAAGTTAATACCAGTTTACCTTCGTTATTGGTTACAAATTTCACGTTAGCCAAACGAATGGTACCGTTATTTTTAACCTGTACGCTGGATTCTTTCGCCGCTGCGGACGCCGCACCACCGATATGGAACGTACGCATGGTTAACTGTGTACCCGGTTCACCGATGGATTGCGCCGCGATAACACCGACGGCTTCACCCTGATTAATCAGATGACCGCGCGCCAAATCACGACCGTAACATTTCGCACACACGCCAAAATCGGTATCACAGGTCACCACGGAACGAACTTTAATGCTGTCTACCGAATTTTCATCAATAACATTACACCATTGCTCGTCAATCAGCGTATTACGAGGGATCAGAACCTCTTCCGTTCCCGGTTTTAAGACGTCTTCCGCCGCGACACGACCCAATACCAATTCGCGTAACGGCACTTTCTCATCGCCGCCTTCAATTAACGGCGCCATGACAATACCTTCGTGCGTACCGCAATCGTCTTCGACAATCACTAAATCTTGCGCAACGTCAACCAAACGACGGGTCAAATAACCGGAGTTTGCCGTTTTTAACGCAGTATCCGCCAAACCTTTACGCGCACCGTGGGTAGAAATAAAGTACTGTAATACGTTCAAACCTTCGCGGAAGTTCGCCGTAATCGGCGTTTCGATGATTGAACCGTCCGGGCGCGCCATCAAACCGCGCATACCCGCTAACTGACGAATCTGTGCCGCGGAACCGCGCGCACCTGAATCCGCCATCATAAAGATGCTGTTGAATGAGGCTTGTTTTTCCGGATGACCTTCACGGTTAATCACTTCTTCCGTAGACAGATTTTCCATCATCACTTTCGCTACGCGTTCGTTAGCCGCCGCCCAAATATCGATAACTTTGTTATAACGTTCACCGACAGTGACCAAACCGGATTGGAACTGTTCTTGAATTTCCGCCACTTCTTTTTCCGCCGCCGCGATGATTTCGTATTTTTTCTCCGGAATCACCATATCGTCGATACCGACGGACGAACCCGAACGTGCCGCATATGCAAAACCGGTATACATGATTTGGTCTGCAAACATTACGCTCTCTTTCATGCCTAAACGACGATAACATTCGTTAATCAGTTTAGAGATGGCTTTTTTGCCGAGCGTTTGATTGAACAGGCTGAACGGCATGCCTTTCGGCGCGATCATCCATAAAATGGCACGACCGACCGTGGTATCCACTAAGTTCGTTTGCGGTTCTAATTCACCTTCGGCATTTTTCACATATTCCGTAATACGGATTTTCACGCGCGAATGCAATTCCGCCCGACCGGTGCGATAGGCTTTTTCCGCTTCGCGAGGGTCTTGCAACAGCATGCCTTCGCCTTTACCGTTCACTTTATCGCGGGTCATATAGTAAATACCCAATACCACGTCTTGTGACGGAACGATAATCGGATCACCGTTCGCCGGCGATAAAATGTTATTAGTTGACATCATTAATGCGCGGGCTTCTAGCTGCGCTTCCAACGTCAACGGAACGTGAACCGCCATTTGGTCGCCGTCGAAGTCCGCGTTGAACGCCGCACAAACGAGCGGATGCAACTGAATGGCCTTACCTTCGATCAAAATCGGTTCGAACGCCTGAATACCCAAACGGTGCAATGTCGGCGCACGGTTCAACAGAATCGGGTGTTCGCGAATCACTTCCGCCAAAATATCCCACACGATGGCGTCTTCACGCTCAACCATTTTCTTCGCCGCTTTAATGGTGGTCGCATAACCGCGGCTTTCTAATTTCGCATAGATAAACGGACGGAATAATTCCAGTGCCATTTTTTTCGGCAAACCGCATTGGTGTAAGTGCAGGTACGGACCCACGGTGATAACCGAACGACCCGAATAATCAACGCGTTTACCTAATAAGTTCTGACGGAAACGACCTTGTTTACCTTTGATCATATCCGCTAAAGATTTAAGCGGACGACGGTTCGAACCCGTGATCGCACGACCGCGACGACCGTTATCCAGCAACGCATCCACGGATTCCTGCAACATACGTTTTTCGTTGCGTACGATAATATCCGGTGCGATTAAATCCAAAAGACGTTTCAAACGGTTGTTACGGTTAATCACGCGACGATACAAATCGTTCAAATCCGAAGTGGCAAAACGACCGCCGTCCAACGGTACCAACGGACGTAAATCCGGCGGAAGCACCGGTAATACGGTCATCACCATCCATTCTGGTTTGTTGCCGGACTGAATAAACGCTTCTAATAATTTCAAACGCTTAGTGATTTTTTTACGTTTAGTTTCAGAGTTAGTTTCCTGTAACTCTTCACGTAAGGTTTCACATTCATGTTCCAAATCCATATCGCGTAAAATGGCCTGGATGGCTTCCGCGCCCATTTTCGCGTCAAATTCGTCCGCCCAGCGTTCTTCGGCATCCAAATATTGTTCTTCGGTTAATAACTGACCTTTTTCTAAATCCGTCATTCCCGGTTCGATCACGATATATGATTCAAAATAAAGAACGCGTTCAATATCGCGCAACGGCATATCCAATAATAAACCGATGCGGGACGGTAACGATTTCAAGAACCAGATATGCGCCACCGGCGAGGCCAATTCGATATGCCCCATACGTTCGCGGCGCACTTTGGTTTGGGTAACTTCAACACCGCATTTTTCACAGATTACACCGCGATGTTTTAAGCGTTTATATTTACCGCATAAACATTCGTAATCTTTTACCGGCCCGAAAATACGCGCACAGAAAAGACCGTCGCGTTCCGGTTTAAATGTACGGTAGTTAATGGTTTCCGGTTTTTTCACTTCGCCGAACGACCATGAACGGATCATGTCCGGTGAGGCTAAACCAATCTTGATCACATCAAAATCTTCAGCGGTTTTGGATTGTGCTTTTAAAAAATTAACTAAATCTTTCACAGATTTTGCTCCTGTCGGAGTTAAACTTATTCAAAGCGCGGTCGAAATTCATTCGATTTTTTGACCGCACTTTGCGCGGAATTTTCGCATTGCGATGAATGCTTTCTCATTACGACGGGTAAATGCCGTCTATAAATTAGGCTTCATCTAAATCGATGTTGAGACCAAGCGAACGAATTTCTTTCATGATTACATTGAAAGATTCCGGCGTACCCGGTTCCATGTAATGGGTACCGCCCACGATGTTTTTATACATCTTGGTACGACCGTTCACATCGTCGGATTTCACGGTTAACATTTCCTGCAGGGTGTACGCCGCGCCGTATGCTTCAAGCGCCCATACCTCCATTTCACCGAAACGCTGACCACCGAACTGCGCCTTACCACCCAACGGTTGTTGAGTAACAAGGCTGTAAGAACCGGTCGAACGCGCGTGCATTTTGTCGTCCACCAAGTGGTTCAATTTGAGCATATACATGTAACCCACGGTTACCGGACGCTCAAATTTTTCGCCGGTGCGGCCGTCATACAAGGTGATCTGACCGGATGTCGGCAAGCCGCCAAGCTCTAACAAACCTTTAATTTCGCTTTCGTCGGCACCGTCAAACACCGGTGTGGCAAGCGGCATACCGTTACGTAAATTTTCCGCTAAACGCAGTACTTCTTCGTCCGTGAAAGTATTGAGATCCACAACTTGCGAACCGCCGCCTAAATCGTAAGCTTTCTGGATATAACCGCGTAATTTCTCGACATCCTGTTTTTGTTTAAGCATGATGTTGATTTGTTCGCCGATACCTTTCGCCGCCAAACCTAAGTGCGTTTCCAGAATCTGACCGATATTCATACGAGACGGTACGCCCAACGGGTTCAACACGATCTCGACCGGACGGCCGTTTTCGTCGTACGGCATATCTTCAACCGGGTTAATTTTTGAGATAACCCCTTTGTTACCGTGACGACCCGCCATCTTATCTCCCGGTTGAATCTGACGTTTCACCGCAAGGTATACTTTCACTACTTTTTGTACGCCCGGCGCCAAATCATCGCCCTGGATAATTTTGCCGCGTTTCACTTCAAGTTTGTGTTCGAAGTCTTTGCGTAATTCTTCGTATTGTTCCGCAAGCTGTTCCAACTGGCTTTGTTTGGATTCGCTCGAAAGGGTTTGCTCCAACCATTTCGTACGTTCCATTTTATCCAATTCTTTTTCGCTGACGCCGCCGTCAATTAATAAATTGCGAACACGGGAGAACAAACCGGCTTCCAAGATTTCCAATTCTTCAACAAGGTCTTTTTTCGCTTGTTTTAATTGCATCTCTTCGATTTCCAACGCGCGTTTGTCCTTTTCTACGCCGTCGCGGGTAAAGACTTGAACGTCAATAACCGTACCGGAAGTACCGTTAGGCACGCGAAGTGAAGAATCTTTTACGTCCGAAGCTTTCTCACCGAAGATTGCGCGGAGTAATTTCTCTTCCGGCGTTAATTGAGTTTCGCCTTTTGGCGTCACTTTACCCACCAGAATATCGCCGCCCTTCACTTCGGCACCTACATAGACGATACCGGATTCGTCCAGCTTGCTTAATGCCGCTTCACCGACGTTAGGAATATCTGCGGTAATTTCTTCCGCACCTAATTTGGTATCACGCGCCACACAAGATAATTCTTGAATATGGATAGTGGTGAAACGATCCTGTTGTACTACGCGTTCGGAAACTAACATTGAGTCTTCGAAGTTATAACCGTTCCAAGGCATAAACGCCACGCGGATATTTTGACCTAACGCCAATTCGCCCAAATCCGTTGACGGACCGTCGGCTAAGATTTCACCGCGACCGACGGGTTCGCCTAAATTCACGCAAGGAATTTGGTTGATACAGGTATTTTGGTTAGAACGGGTATATTTAATTAAGTTATAAATATCAATGCCCGCTTCACCCGGAATCGTTTCGTCTTCGTTTACTTTCACCACGATACGGGATGCATCAACGTATTGAATCGTACCGCCGCGTTTCGCAACCACCGCCACGCCTGAGTCAAGGGCAATCGGTTTTTCCATACCGGTACCCACTAACGGTTTATCCGCGCGTAATGTCGGAACCGCCTGACGTTGCATGTTCGCGCCCATTAATGCACGGTTCGCGTCGTCGTGCTCAAGGAACGGAATTAACGCCGCCGCAACGGAAACCACTTGTTGAGTTGAAACGTCCATATAATGAATTTCTTCCGGACGATATAAACCGGACTCGCCGTGTTCACCGCGGGCGGTAACAAAAGTATCCGTAAAACGAAGATTTTCATCTAAGTTCGAGTTTGCCTGCGCAATGATATATTTACCTTCTTCAATAGCCGATAAATATTCAATTTCTTCCGTTACCTGACCGTTTACCACTTTACGGTAAGGCGTTTCTAAGAAACCGTAATCATTGGTACGCGCATATACGGAAAGCGAGTTGATCAAACCGATATTCGGACCTTCAGGGGTCTCAATCGGACACACGCGACCATAATGAGTCGGGTGAACGTCTCGAACTTCAAAGCCTGCACGTTCGCGTGTTAATCCGCCCGGTCCCAATGCGGAAATACGACGTTTATGGGTCACTTCCGACAGCGGGTTGTTTTGATCCATAAACTGAGATAATTGTGAAGAACCGAAAAATTCACGAACTGCCGCAGAAATCGGTTTGGCATTAATTAAATCCTGTGGCGTTACCGCATCAAGATCACCTAATGAGAGGCGCTCTTTTACGGCGCGTTCAACGCGTACCAAACCGATTCGGAATTGATTTTCCGCCATTTCGCCCACCGAACGGATACGACGGTTACCCAAGTGGTCAATATCGTCCACTTCACCGCGACCGTTACGGATATCGATCAGTTTTTTCATCACGCTGACGATGTCTTCTTTGCTCAACACGCCGCTGCCCGTTTCGCTGTCAATACCTAACGAACGGTTGAATTTCATACGACCTACCGCAGACAAATCGTAACGATCCTGCGAGAAGAATAAGTTATCAAATAAACCTTCCGCCGCTTCTTTTGTCGGTGGTTCGCCCGGACGCATCATACGATAAATTTCGACTAACGCACTTAACCGGTCATAAGACGGATCCACACGCAGCGTTTCGGAAATATACGGGCCGAAATCCAAATCATTGGTGAACAACGCTTCGATTGTGGTGTAACCCGCTTGAGCCAATTTTGCTAAAAGCTCTAAAGAAATTTCCATGTTTGCGGCACAGATGACTTCGCCGCTTTCTAAATCCACATAGTCTTTCGCCGCCACTTTTCCGATAATATATTCGGTTGGCACTTCAACTTTGCTAATACCGTCTTTTTCAAGCGCCTTGATATGACGTGCAGTAATACGACGACCGCGTTCAACATAAACCTTGCCGTTGGCCTCGATATCAAATGTCGCCGTTTCACCGCGTAAGCGTTCCGGAACTAATTCCATCAGCAATTTATTGTCCTGAATTTCGAACAGAACTTTATCGAAGAACAAATCTAAAATTTCTTCCGTAGTATAACCTAATGCTCGTAAAATAATGGTTGCCGGCAACTTACGACGACGGTCGATACGTGCAAATAAATTGTCTTTCGGATCGAATTCGAAATCCAACCAAGAACCGCGGTAAGGGATAATACGCGCGTTATATAATACTTTACCTGAAGAATGCGTTTTACCTTTGTCACTGTCAAAGAACACGCCCGGACTGCGGTGCAATTGCGAAACGATAACACGCTCGGTACCGTTAATCACGAAGGTACCGTTGTCTGTCATCAGCGGGATTTCCCCCATATACACGTCTTGTTCTTTAATATCTTTAACCGTGCCGGGAGCCGCATCTTTATCGTAGCTCACCAAACGTAACTTCACGCGTAACGGCGCGGCAAAGGTTGTTCCACGAATCTGACATTCGCGCACGTCAAATACCGGCTCGCCTAATTTATAGCTGACATATTGCAATTCCGTGCTGCCGTTATTGCTTACAATCGGAAATACCGAACGGAATGCGGCTTCCAGGCCTTGCTGACCGTCAGGATCGCACTGAATAAATTTGTCGAATGAATCTAATTGAATGGTTAATAAATAAGGTACGTTTAAAACTTGTGGACGTTTACCAAAGTCTTTACGGATACGTTTTTTCTCAGTATAGGAGTAACCCATTGGTTTTCCTCTGTCATTTTTAGTGAGACCGACTTGAAATAAAACCACCAAAGTGCGGTAAAAAAATTCAATGTTTTTTTATCTGATGTACTGTCAGATGATTTTAAATCAATGTATGAATCCGTTTGTGAGATACCGCACTCTGAACCTTACTTCTGATGAGCGGATTGCATTAAGCTAACAGCTTGATTTAACTTAATTTTTTCTGCAATTAAACGGTGATTTTTTTTGCACTTATTTGAGAGCACAAAAGGCTGACGGAAAAACCGCCAGCCGTAAGTTCCGAAGAACAGGAAAAGTCATCAAAAATTATTTGATTTCTACTTTCGCGCCTGCATCTTCCAATTCTTTTTTCAAGGCTTCAGCTTCAGCTTTAGAAATGCCTTCTTTCAAGTTAGCCGGAGCGGATTCAACTAAGTCTTTCGCTTCTTTTAAGCCTAAACCGGTTGCACCGCGTACCGCTTTGATGACTGCAACTTTGTTAGCACCGGCTTCCGCTAATACTACGTTGAATTCAGTTTTTTCTTCTACTGCCGCTGCTGCGCCTGCTGCCGGAGCCGCTGCCGCTACTGCTGCTGAAACGCCGAATTTTTCTTCCATCGCTGCGATTAATTCAACGATTTCTGATACTGATTTTGAAGCGATCGCTTCGATTAATTGTTCGTTAGTTAATGACATGACAATCAATTCCTAAAGTAAATAAGTTGTTAAACGATTCAAGAAACGCTTTTAAAATTAAGCCGCTTCTTGTAATTTGTCGCGTAATGCTGCAAAAGTGCGAACAAGTTTGCCTGCCGCAGCTTCTTTCATTGTACCCATTAAACGTGCAATCGCTTCTTCGTAAGTCGGTAATGTTGCCAAGAAATCGACGTCTTGGATTTTACCTTCAAAGGCCGCACCTTTAATTTCAAACTTATCGTTCGCTTTCGCGAAATCTTTAAACAAACGTGCCGCAGCGCCCGGATGTTCGTTAGAGAATGCGATAAGTGTCGGACCGGTAAACGTATCTGTTAAGCATTCGAATTCTGTACCTTCAACCGCACGACGTAATAAAGTATTACGAACAACGCGCATTGAAACGCCAGCTTCACGAGCCGCTTTACGTAACTCCGTCATTTTATCCACTGTTACGCCGCGAGAATCCGCGATAACAGCTGAAAGGGCACCTTTGGCTGCTTCATTTACTTCAGCAACAATTGCTTGTTTGTCTTGAAGATTTAATGCCATTGGCTTTGAGCTCCTGAATACACTCCGATAAATCGGAATTAAATTACCTGATACAAACATACCAGGACGACTTCGGTGTACAGAAGCAGAAAATTCTTTTTCTGTTCACCATCTACGTAGGTAATTAAGAAAACTCGGTAAAAACCGACCGCACTTTTATCGTGCGTTTTCTCCTACGGTCTTGGACGGGGCTTGATTTGGCAAGCACCATCAATTTTATGGCCTAAGCCATAAATAGGGCGTAAATTATACGGATAATCTACGCCTTTGTAAAGCTACCTGCGCGAATTATAAGCTGTTTTGATCAACTTGAACGCCGGCGCCCTGAGTGGTGGAAACGCTTACTTTCTTAATGAAAATACCTTTAGCGGTAGTCGGTTTAGCTTTCACTAACGCCGCTAAAAGCGCCTGTAAGTTTTCTTTCAATTGATCTTCGGAGAAATCCACTTTACCGATTGTGGTATGGATAATACCGTTTTTATCGTTACGGTAACGAATCTGACCGGATTTCGCATTTTTAACCGCTTCGGCAACGTTTGGCGTAACCGTACCCACTTTAGGGTTTGGCATTAAACCGCGAGGACCTAAAATCTGACCCAATTGACCAACTACGCGCATTGCATCCGGAGAGGCAATCACAACGTCGAAGTCCATTTCGCCTTTTTTAACCTGTTCCGCCAAATCATCCATACCGACTAAATCAGCACCGGCTTCTTTAGCTGCATCGGCGTTAGCGCCCTGAGTAAATACCGCAACACGTACGGAACGACCGGTACCATGAGGCAGTACGGTTGCACCGCGAACGTTTTGATCGGATTTACGCGGATCGATACCTAAATTTACGGCAACATCAACACTTTCGTTGAATTTCGCCGTTGCAAATTGTTTTAACAGCGCAATGGCTTCGTTAATTTCGTACGCTTTGGTAGAATCTACGCCAGCTTTGATTGCTTTCATTTTTTTAGTCAATTTAGCCATCGTATTATTCCTCCACCACTAAGCCCATTGAGCGAGCCGTACCAGCGATTGATTTCATTTTGGTTTCGATAGTCGCACCGGTCATATCCGCCGCTTTAGTTTCGGCGATTTGACGGATTTGCTCTTGCGTCACTTTACCCACTTTATCTTTGTTCGGTTTACCTGAACCGGATTTGATACCCGCAGCTTTTTTCAACAATACGGCTGCCGGCGGAGTTTTCGTAACGAAAGTGAATGAACGGTCTGCGTAAACGGTAATAACGACCGGAATCGGTAAACCTTTTTCCATGCTCTCGGTACGAGCGTTGAACGCTTTACAGAATTCCATGATGTTTACACCTTGTTGACCCAGTGCGGGACCGACCGGTGGTGAAGGGTTAGCCATACCCGCTGCGACTTGCAGCTTAACGTATGCTTGAACTTTCTTTGCCATTTTTAGTTTCCTATGTTTTGGGTGATAACGCTACAATCAGCTCCCCAATGAATTAAGCACCGAAGTGCCGTTACACAAAAATATGAGCAAGTTCCCCCGCTCATAATAGGTCGCGAATTATATAAAAAGTGCGGTCAATTTTCAAGCAGTTTTGTAATCAAGCTAAATATGAAAACTCAGGAAAAACTGGCCACACCTTGTTTAGGGTATTACATTCCGCTCCACCAATACCCAAAATTTGAATGTTGGATATTAGTTTTGCTCCTGATATTTGTTATAAAGTTCGGCAATAGCTTGATAAAAATTAGATTCCGTCGATTTGATTGCAGAGAAATGAAAGGTATCAAAGACAGGTATTTTCTTATCTGCCAAAGATAATTCGTATAAATCCACAGCGCCATTTTTACTTTTCCCAATAAATGGTAATTCACGTGTTGGAAAGGCAAAATTCATTGTAATAATCACATCCGGTTTCAATAAAGCAATTTCTTCTTCAAAGAAATGACGACACATTGATTTATCTACCTGTTTTGTACGCTCTATAAAATCGTTAATTTGGTTCCAATCCGCTTGAAAATTACCACTATCATTACTAAACTTCGATAAGTTCATAAATGCAAAGCTAATTCCATTTTCTGTGGCGAAATTGTCACGCATTTCGCTTGCCCACGGAATCCCTTCGTATTCTGGAAATTGATTCTGAAAACCATATGCCATATAAAATAACTTGCTATGAAATGGATGGCTATTTAATGTGTAAGTTGAATTTTTCGTTCTTAACCAATTAGCAAGATTCGCTTTATATTCTTTGTAAATTTGATCAATATAACTACCATCGATCGTCAAACCTTCGCGACCGATAAATAACACTCTTACGGCTTGTTTTGTATAATAAGGATAGAAACCATCTTCAACAAAATGTTCTGCACCTATTGCATTCTTCCAATCTTGAAACAATGCTTGTAATTCTTGATGTAATTTCTGTTCGCATGGAAGCGTATAAATTGATGTCATAGAAGATTCCTCAGAAGTATATTTAAGGTAACTTTAGCATAAAGATAGCGGCACTTTAAATTATTTTATTTGGCAGTGATGTTTATTATTTAGACTGTCAAGGCTAATAGAAGTATACTTCTGCGTTATTGGGGGGAAAAGTGCGGTCATTTTTTCTTGAATTTTGAACAATAAAAAAGCAGGTAATAAAACCTGCCTTTATCGTGAAAATTCTATTAGCCGTTTGCTTTTTCCACTTGGCTAAACTCAAGTTCTACCGGGGTCGCACGACCGAAAATGGAAACGGAGACTTTTAAGCGTCCTTTTTCATAATCCACTTCTTCAACCGTACCGTTAAAGTCTGCAAACGGGCCTTCGGTAACGCGCACTTCTTCACCCGGCTGGAACACGTTTTTCGGACGCGGTTTATCCGCATTTTGCTCTACCCGATTAAGAATAATATCGGCTTCACGCTGGCTGATCGGCAGCGGTTTATCCGGCGTTCCGCCGATAAAGCCCATTACACGCGGCACGCTGCGCACCAACTGCCAGGTGTAATCGTTCATTTCCATTTGCACTAACACATAGCCCGGAAAGAATTTACGTTCGCTTTTACGACGTTTACCCGCTACATTTTCAACCACTTCTTCGGTCGGGACCAAAACTTCACCGAATTGATCTTCCATATGGTTGAGTTTGATATATTCGCGTAATGTTGCGGCCACACGACCTTCAAAACCGGAGAAGGCTTGTAACACATACCAACGTTTTTTAGGTGCTGCTGTTTCTGTCATTTTAGAATCTCAAATCTGTTAAGAAATTTAATACGCTTACAATTACGCTGTCAAAACCCCATAAAATCAATGAGGTGACAACCGTAACCGCCACAACAATAAATGTGGTTTGCATTGCCTCAGGACGCGTCGGCCAAGTAATCCGGCGAAGTTCGGTTCTGGCTTCGCTGAAAAATGCCAACGCTTTTTTACCCTGATTGGTAATTGCCGCCAGAATTAAGGCAATCACGATTAAAACGAATATTGCAACGACACGAACCGGCGTTGAATACTGACCGGCAAAATAAATATTACCAACCGACGCAACTAAAATAAGCGCAACAACAAGGAACCATAAAAAGCCATTCAAGCCTTTTGACTTTTGCGCCGTCTGTTCTATTTCATTTTTCTTTTTTTCAACAACTAAAGTCATATTTCAACCTAAGTGATTTATCATTTTTTGGGGGAATAACTACTGGGTTCGCGATTGTAGCATTTTATTTTGTTAATTCATAACGAATTTTGCTAATTCCTTCTCCCGGTGTTAGACTTCAACCAATGAAGTATCCATTAACCGTATTTCTTCTGGCGAGATTCAAACTTCAGCTTATCCGCTGAAAACCTCATCGCCGCTTTGTTGAGGCTTTTCTCAGGTTTACGAAATTTAAGTTCGTCTTTTTCCACGATTCTAAGCTCAAACCGAACGGCGCAAATTTTACAAAAAAACCGGGTTAAGCGTTGGCTAACCCGGTTTTATATTATCGTACGGTATTATAAAGTTTTAGCTAACTTTTTCAGATAATCTCTGAACCGAGCGCCTAATTTTTCATGTTGAAGACCGTATTCCACGAACGCTTCCATGTAACCGATTTTATCACCGCAGTCGAAAGATTCGCCGGTCATGTGGAACGCCTCTACGGTTTCTTGTTTAATCAGCATGTCGATAGCATCGGTTAACTGAATCTCATCACCTACGCCCACCGGCGTTCTTGCCAATAAATCCCAAATTCCGGCTGAAAATACATAACGCCCGACTACGGCTAAATTTGACGGCGCTTTATCTACGCTCGGTTTTTCCACCAAACGGGAGATCGGCGCGCTTTCACCGCCGCTGAATTCCGCGCCGCCGCAATCCGCCACACCGTAACTGCTGACATCTTTCGGATCTACCGGCGCCACCATAATTTGGCTGAATCCCGTTTCTTCGAAACGTTTAATCATCGCCGCCAGATTTTCTCGTTTTTGATCGGCGGTAAAATCCGCCAGCAATACATCAGGTAAAACCACGGCGAAGGGTTCGTTGCCCACTAACGGGCGTCCGCATAATACGGCATGCCCCAAACCTTTGGCATTCCCTTGACGAACGTGCATAATCGTCACATCTTTCGGGCAAATCGACCGCACTTCGTCCAAAAGTTGGCGCTTAACCCGTTTTTCCAGCATAGATTCCAATTCGTAAGAAGTATCAAAATGGTTTTCAATGGCATTCTTTGACGAATGCGTCACCAATACGATTTCTTTCATTCCGGCGGCGACACATTCGCTGACCACATATTGAATCAACGGTTTGTCCACCAGGGTCAGCATTTCTTTCGGAATCGCTTTGGTTGCCGGCAACATGCGCGTTCCCAGACCTGCAACAGGAATAATCGCTTTCATATTTTTTCCTTTAATTTATACATAGAAACGACCGCACTTTAGCATAAATCGGTAAAGTGCGGTCAAATTTTACAGAGTTTTACAACTTATTGGCGTAATAACGCTAGAATTTCATCGGTTTTTTCTTTCATTAACGCTTTATCGCCGCGGGTTTCAAGATTCAAACGAACCACCGGTTCCGTATTGGAACTGCGCAGATTGAAACGCCAGTTCGGATATTCAATACTGATACCGTCAATTTCGCTCACCGAAATCGCGTCTTTTTCGTAAGCGGCGCGCACTCGGGCAATCGCCGCTTTGGCGTCGGTTAATTTGCTGTTAATTTCACCCGGTGACGGATAAGTATCAATACTTTCGTTCACTAACTGACCTAAAGTTTTGCCTGCCACGCAAACCAGTTCCATCACAAGCAACCAAGGAATCATACCGCTGTCGCAATAATAGAAATCGCGGAAATAATGGTGGGCCGACATTTCGCCGCCGTACACGGCATCCACTTCACGCATTTTTTCTTTAATGAACGAGTGACCGGATTTGGACATCACCGCCACGCCGCCGTTTTCCGCCACCAATTTTTCGGTATTCCAGATTAAACGCGGATCGTAAATGATTTTTGCACCCTGATATTTTTTCGTGAACGCTTGTCCCAGCAAACCGACCACATAATAACCTTCAATAAACTGACCTGTTTCATCAAAGAAGAAGCAACGGTCAAAATCGCCGTCAAACGCAATCCCCATATCCGCTTTATTGGCAAGCACGGCATCAATGGTATCTTGGCGGTTATCATGCAAAATCGGGTTAGGGATACCGTGCGGGAAAGTACCGTCCGGGTTGTTATGCACTTTAACGAATTCTACCGGAATACGGCGTGCTTTAAATTGCGCTTCAATGGCGTCCACGACGTGACCTGCCGCCCCGTTACCGGAGTTAAACACCAATTTCAACGGTTTAATATTATCCAGATTCACATAGGACAACAAACGTTCGACATAATCGCCTAATACGGATTGCTGTTTATAAGTGCCGCGTTGGGTGACTTCCGGGAAGTTATTTTCTTCGGCTAAACGTTGAATATCCGCCAAACCGGTGTCCGCACTAATCGGACGGGAACCCTCGCGAACCAGCTTCAATCCGTTGAAGTCCATCGGATTATGGCTTGCCGTCACTTCAATCCCGCCGTCCGCATGCAAAAACGACGTGGCGAAGTACACTTCTTCCGTACCGACTTCGCCCAAATCAATGACATTGACGCCGGAATCCAGCAAACCGTTTGTCACCGCACTTTTGAGTTCTTTACTCGTCAAACGAACGTCACCGCCGACAACAATGGTTTTGGGTTTTAGAAATTGCCCGAATGCTCGACCAATCCGATACACGATGTCCGCATTCAATTCATCGCCTAAGCGACCACGGATATCATAAGCTTTAAAGCACGTTAATTTAGACATAATTTCTCCTAGCTATACATGATTATTATCTTCGGCTGCGAGCTTGATGCGCTCGTAAATTTCTTCACGATGTACCGTCACATCCTTCGGGGCTTCTATACCGATTTTCACTTGATTTCCCCGAATATTCAATATAGTAATGGATATATCGTCACCAATAAGTACCGTTTCACCAGCTTTCCGGGTTAATATCAACATACAGACCTCCCCTAATGAATGTCGCCTGTAACTATCCCTTTGTCTAAAGGCTCATCCGCGATAAGCCTTTTCCCAGTTAGAGCTTTTCCTTTAACCAATCAGAAGCGGCGGTTAATGCGGCGGACAGATTTTCCGGTTGCGAGCCGCCCGCCATGGCCATATCGGGACGGCCGCCGCCTTTGCCGCCCACTTGTTGCGCCATCACATTCACCAACTCACTGGCTTTTACCGTCGCCGTTAAATCCGCCGTGACGCCTGCAATTAAATTGACTTTACCCTCTACGGCGGAACCTAACGCAACCACGGCGGAACCCAGTTGATTTTTCAGATCATCCACCATCACGCGCAACGCTTTGGCGTCCACGCCGTCAAGCCGGTGAATCACCACAAAAACGTCGTTAATTTTGACCGCACTTTTCGCTAAATCGGATCCCGCCTGCACGGCCGCTTTTTCTTTAAGCTGTTGCAGTTCTTTTTCCGTTTTCTTCGCTTTATCCTGAAGCTGCGCGATTTTTTCCGGCAGAGACGGAACGTCCGATTTCAACAAATCCGCACTTTGCGCCAGAATGGCTTGTTGGTTAAACAACCAATTCATAGCGCCTTCGCCGGTTACCGCTTCAACTCGGCGAATACCGGCGGCGATCGCCCCTTCGGAAACAATTTTAAATAACCCGATTTCACCGGTACGTTCCACATGCAAACCGCCGCAGAGTTCGATAGAAAACGGACTCATGGTTACAACGCGCACGGTTTCGCCGTATTTTTCGCCGAATAACGCCATAGCGCCTTTAGCTTTTGCTTCTTCCACGCCCATTTCTTCCGTTAATACCGGATGGTTGGCGCGGATATGGAAATTCACTATACGTTCGATTTCCATGATTTGCGCCGGCGTAACGGCTTCCGGTTGAACAAAATCGAAACGTAACCCCACATCAGAAACCAACGAACCTTTTTGCGCCACATGCTCGCCTAATACTTGACGTAACGCGGCGTGCAGTAAATGGGTCGCACTGTGATTTAATTTGGTGTGTTGACGGCGTCGGGCGTCCACTTCCGCATTCACAATCTGACCGACGGATAACGTACCTTGGGTTAATTCGCCGATATGACCGAACACCTGACCGTATTTTTGCGTATCTTTCACGTCAAAACGTACGCCGTTGGCACTTAATACGCCGCTATCGCCGATTTGTCCGCCCATTTCCGCATAGAACGGCGTATTTTCCAGAATCACCACGGCGCTTTGACCGGCGGAAATGCTGTCTACCGCTTTGCCGTCCCGGAAAAGTGCGGTCACTTTTGCGAGACTTTCTACATTGGTGTAACCTTCAAATTTGGTTTCCCCGTCTACGCGGATAATACTGTTATAATCCATGCCGAAGTTGCTGGCGGATTGCGCGCGCAGACGTTGCGCTTCCATTTCTTTATCAAAACCCTCTTCGTCCACCGTGATATTGCGTTCGCGGCAAACATCCGCCGTTAAATCGAGCGGGAAACCGTAAGTATCATAAAGTTTAAACGCCACTTCGCCGGACAACACGCCGTTTTTCACATTGGCCAATTCGGCATCCAATAAGGTCAAACCGCGTTCAAGGGTTCGGGCAAATTGTTCTTCTTCCAAACGTAATAATTTTTCTACGTTAGCTTGCTTGTCTTTTACCTGTTTGCCCGCTTCCGCCATCACCTCAATCAACGTCGGGACTAATTTGTAGAAGAACGTTTCCTTCGCGCCCAACAAGTGACCGTGACGCACCGCGCGACGAATGATGCGGCGCAACACATAACCGCGACCTTCGTTAGACGGAATCACGCCGTCCGCAATTAAATAGGCGCATGAACGAATATGGTCGGCAATAACGCGTAAGGATTTATTGTCCAAATCCGTCGTGCCCACAATTTCCGCCGCTTTTTTAATCAGCGTTTGGAAAATATCGATTTCATAATTGGAATTGACGTGCTGCAATACGGCGGTCATGCGTTCCAGCCCCATACCGGTGTCCACCGACGGTTTCGGTAATTTTTCCATGCTGCCGTCGGCCAAACGGTTAAACTGCATAAACACGATATTCCAGATTTCAATGTAACGGTCGCCGTCTTCTTCCGGTGTTCCCGGCAGCCCGCCCCAAATATGATCGCCGTGATCGTAGAAAATTTCGGTACAAGGACCGCACGGACCGGTATCGCCCATCGCCCAGAAATTATCGGACGCATACGGCGCGCCTTTGTTGTCGCCGATACGGATAATATGTTCTTTCGGCACGCCGACTTCTTTGTTCCAGATGTCGTATGCTTCGTCATCGGTTTCATATACGGTGACGTACAGTTTTTCTTTCGGTAACCCTAACCATTTAGGCGAAGTTAAAAATTCCCAGGCGAAATTAATCGCATCATGTTTAAAATAATCACCAAAGCTAAAATTCCCCATCATTTCGAAGAAAGTGTGATGGCGCGCGGTATATCCCACGTTTTCCAAATCGTTGTGTTTTCCGCCGGCGCGTACGCAACGTTGCGCGGTAGTCGCGCGGTTGTACGGGCGTTTGTCCATGCCGAGAAACACATCCTTAAACTGGTTCATCCCTGCGTTGGTAAATAATAACGTCGGATCGTTTTCCGGCACCAACGAACTGCTTTCTACAACTCGATGACCTTTGCTATGGAAAAAATCTAAAAAAGATTGACGAATTTCTGCTGTTGTTTTCATTATTAAGCCTTTGGTTGTCCTTAAATACTGGGCTTATTGTGACATATTTTTCTTATTTATTGAATGGAATTCATCCAAATCCCGGAATAAATAAAACCGCACTTTTGCTCTTCCTGCGAAAGTGCGGTCAAATTTAGGTTAATTTTTTTCGTGTCTGAATTTTTTATTCATCACGAAGCGGCACAACCAACATATCGATAGTAATACTGTTCATCACCTGACGTGTCGATGACATCAATTTACTCCAGAAATCCTGGTGGTGACCCGTTACTAATAAATCGACACCGTATTGTTCGATAGCGTCCGAAAGTACTTGACCTAAATCCCCGCTTCCGCTTAATTTTTCAGAAACCGGATAGCCCGCTTGTTCCGAGAGTTGCAATAAAGCCTGTTGGGTTTCACTGGAAATACGATCCTGCATAGAGGACATGTTCACATCAATCAAACCGGTATAGAGATCAGAAAAATTGACATCCACGTGAATGATTGAAAGTTTTGCTTCATGGCGTTTTGCAATGCCGGCCGCTTTTTTCAATAGGAAATCGCTTTCATCGGAAAGATCTACGGCTACTAATACGTGTTTGTACATAATCCTACTCCTTCATCTGACTAAGTTGCACTTCTTTTGTTGGTTGTATAATAGCACCTCAACATCAGAAAAAACTTGCGCCAGATCACATTTCCGGAAAAACATTGAAATTTTGAAAAATCGCCCTATCATGGAACTTTTTATCGGAAAATCCGGCTTTAACTTTGCGTCGCAATACGTAAAAAAACATTCGATTTTTCGACCGCACTTTTTGTCTACGAGGAAGGAATTTTATTATGGCTTATCACATTCAGGATTTCGTTCGGCTCATCGCTCAATTACGCAACCCGAACGGCGGCTGCCCGTGGGATCTCAAACAGAATTACCGCTCCATGATTCCCTGTTTAATCGAAGAAAGTTATGAAGTGATCGACGCCATTGAGCAAAACAACAAAGAAAATCTGCGGGAAGAACTGGGGGATTTGCTGATGCAGGTGGTATTTCTCAGCCAGCTTGCCGCGGAAGATCGACTATTCACTTTTGACGATGTGGTAAACGATGTGTCAGAAAAAATTATACGCCGTCATCCTCACGTATTCGGCGAACAATCCGCCGGCAACGAACAAGAGGCGCTGGCGCACTGGAACGCCATAAAGGCGCAGGAAAAAAGCCGTCGGACGGAAACCTCCGTTTTAGATAATATTCCTCATGCTTTTCCCGCCTTGCTTCGCGCGGAAAAACTTCAGAAAAAATGTTCAAAAATCGGTTTTGACTGGAACCATGTTGACGGCGTCATTGCTAAAGTGGAAGAAGAATTGGACGAAGTAAAACAAGAGTTAAACCGACCGCACTTGGAACAGCCCAAAATCAATGAGGAAATAGGCGATTTACTGTTTGCCGTCGTCAATCTGGCACGTCATGTCAAAACCCAAGCGGAAGAGGCATTACGCCAGGCAAACCACAAATTCGAACGTCGTTTCCGTGCGGTGGAACGACAAGTCCGCCAAGCGGGCAAGAATCCGGCAGACTGCACGTTGGCAGAGTTGGATCAGTTATGGGATGAAGTGAAATTGCAAGAATCGCACAACTAAAGTGCGGTCTAAAATCCATGCGTTTTTATCGAATGAAAAATAGATTTGTCCGTTTGTAAGATCTCATACTAATCATCGGGTTTCGTTGAAAAACAAAAACCCCGGCTCATTTCTGAACCGGGGTTTCCTTCGCTAAAATAATACCTGGCGGTGTCCTACTCTCACATGGGAAGCTCCCACACTACCATCGGCGTTACGGCGTTTCACTTCTGAGTTCGGCATGGGGTCAGGTGGGACCTCCGCACTCTCGCCGCCAGGATAATTCTGTCTCCCCACACTCCAAAGTGCGGGCGATTTTTTCAATGTTTTTTCTTTCGCGTTTTCGCTTTGCGCTTTCGCGTCTTTCTCTCTAAAATTCAAAACAAGCTGCACTGATGTATTGTTTGTCTCTTCTTGCTCCGTCTCGTTTCTCTCTCACTCGACTTCACCACCTCTCTTCGCCCCGGATGCTACCTCCATCCAAAAACACTTGAGCGTTGTATAGTTAAGCCTCTCGGGCAATTAGTACGGGTTAGCTCAATATATCACTACACTTACACACCCCGCCTATCTACGTCTTCGTCTCAAACAACCCTTACCGACTTTAAGTCGGGGAGAACTCATCTCAAGGCAAGTTTCGTGCTTAGATGCTTTCAGCACTTATCTCTCCCGCATTTAGCTACCCGGCAATGCGTCTGGCGACACAACCGGAACACCAGGGATGCGTCCACTCCGGTCCTCTCGTACTAGGAGCAGCCCCTTTCAATTCTCCTTCGCCCACGGCAGATAGGGACCGAACTGTCTCACGACGTTCTAAACCCAGCTCGCGTACCACTTTAAATGGCGAACAGCCATACCCTTGGGACCTACTTCAGCCCCAGGATGTGATGAGCCGACATCGAGGTGCCAAACACCGCCGTCGATATGAACTCTTGGGCGGTATCAGCCTGTTATCCCCGGAGTACCTTTTATCCGTTGAGCGATGGCCCTTCCATTCAGAACCACCGGATCACTATGACCTGCTTTCGCACCTGCTCGACTTGTCCGTCTCGCAGTTAAGCTTGCTTTTACCATTGCACTAACCTGACGATGTCCGACCGTCATTAGCAAACCTTCGTGCTCCTCCGTTACTCTTTGGGAGGAGACCGCCCCAGTCAAACTACCCACCAGACACTGTCCGAGAGCGTGTTTCCACTCGTCGTTAGAACATCAAACCTTAAAGGGTGGTATTTCAAGGTCGGCTCCATGCAAACTGGCGTTCACACTTCAATGCCTCCCACCTATCCTACACATCAAAATTCAAGGTTCCGTGTCAAGCTATAGTAAAGGTTCACGGGGTCTTTCCGTCTAGCCGCGGGTACACCGCATCTTCACGGCGATTTCAATTTCACTGAGTCTCGGGTGGAGACAGCCTGGCCATCATTATGCCATTCGTGCAGGTCGGAACTTACCCGACAAGGAATTTCGCTACCTTAGGACCGTTATAGTTACGGCCGCCGTTTTACTGGGGCTTCGATCAAGCGCTTCTCTTTCGATTACGCCATCAATTAACCTTCCAGCACCGGGCAGGCATCACACCCTATACGTCCACTTACGTGTTTGCAGAGTGCTGTGTTTTTAATAAACAGTTGCAGCCAGCTGGTCTCTTCGACTTACTTCTCCTCCATCCGTTAAGGACTTCAAGTACCGTAAGCGCACCTTCTCCCGAAGTTACGGTGCCATTTTGCCTAGTTCCTTCACCCGAGTTCTCTCAAGCGCCTGAGTATTCTCTACCTGACCACCTGTGTCGGTTTTATAGTACGGTTCAGTAAACCCTTTCGCTTAGTGGCTTTTCCTGGAAGCGTGGTATCGGTAACTTCCGCTCCGTAGAGCCTCGTCATCACTTCTCGTTGTTTAAATGGATAAGCGGATTTTGCCTACCTACCCCAACTACCAGCTTAAACAGACATATCCAACAGTCTGCTTACCTAACCTTCTCCGTCCCCACATCGCAGCTTTACCAAGTACGGGAATATTAACCCGTTTCCCATCGACTACGCTTTTCAGCCTCGCCTTAGGGGCCGACTCACCCTGCCCCGATTAACGTTGGACAGGAACCCTTGGTCTTCCGGCGAACGGGTTTTTTTCACCCGTTTTTATCGTTACTTATGTCAGCATTCGCACTTGTGATACCTCCAGCAAACCTCTCGATTCACCTTCTTCAGCTTACACAACGCTCCCCTACCCAACAATGTCTCCATTGATGCCGCAGCTTCGGTGCTATATTTGAGCCCCGTTACATCTTCCGCGCAGGCCGACTCGACTAGTGAGCTATTACGCTTTCTTTAAATGATGGCTGCTTCTAAGCCAACATCCTAGCTGTCTAAGCCTTCCCACTTCGTTTCCCACTTAATATAGACTTGGGGACCTTAGCTGGCGGTCTGGGTTGTTTCCCTCTCCACGACGGACGTTAGCACCCGCCGTGTGTCTCCTGAGTATCACTCTTCGGTATTCGTAGTTTGCATCGGGTTGGTAATCCGGGATGGACCCCTAGCCGAAACAGTGCTCTACCCCCCAAGGTGTCCGCTCAAGGCTCTACCTAAATAGATTTCGGGGAGAACCAGCTATCTCCCGGTTTTGATTGGCCTTTCACCCCCCAGCCACAGGTCATCCGCTAATTTTTCAACATTAGTCGGTTCGGTCCTCCAGTTAGTGTTACCCAACCTTCAACCTGCCCATGGCTAGCTCACCGGGTTTCGGGTCTATATCATGCAACTCGACGCCCAGTTAAGACTCGGTTTCCCTTCGGCTTCCCTATTCGGTTAACCTCGCTACACAATATAAGTCGCTGACCCATTATACAAAAGGTACGCAGTCACCCTTTCAGGCTCCCACTGCTTGTACGTACAGGGTTTCAGGTTCTCTTTCACTCCCCTCACCGGGGTTCTTTTCGCCTTTCCTTCACAGTACTGGTTCACTATCGGTCAATCAGGAGTATTTAGCCTTGGAGGATGGGCCCCCCTTCTTCAGACAGGATTTCTCGTGTCCCGCCCTACTTCTCGTGTGCTTAGTACCACAGCCCGGATTTTGAGTACGGGATTATCACCCTCTATGATTAGGCTTCCCAGCCTATTCCTCTATCTCTGCCGCTATCACACACAGGCTCTTCCGCTTTCGCTCGCCGCTACTGACGGAATCTCGGTTGATTTCTTTTCCTCGGGCTACTGAGATGTTTCAGTTCTCCCGGTTTGCCTTTCATTACTATGGATTCATAATGAAATGATGGATTCTTCATCCATCGGGTTTCCCCATTCGGATATCCCGGATTAAACGCCTCTTATCGACTCATCCAAGCTTTTCGCAGATTAGCACGTCCTTCTTCGCCTCTGATTGCCAAGGCATCCGCCCTGTACGCTTAGTCACTTAACTATACAACCTCAAATGTTTTCCGCCCTTTCAATCAGTTATCCTCATCCAAAGTGCGGGCAATTTGAAGTCCGTTTTTCAACTAAACACTTGACTGCTTTTGTTCAGCCAAGATTTTTTTAAACGACCTCTCAATCCGCCTTTCGGCTGTCTTTTGAGACCGTTTGACTACTCAGACTTTCACTTTATCCCTCTACTCTCAATCTGCATTTTTCAATTCCGATTGATTTCGCTCGGGACTCAAAAGTCTCTTCAGTTTTTCAGCTTGTTTCCAATTTTTTAAAGAACAACGATAATGCCTTTCGGCTATCATCATGACTAAACACACGCAAAGTGCGGGCGATTTTTTACCCGTTTTTGAATCCGCCGTCTTCCGGCAAATCCCCATTGTGCGCTTAGGCATGATGATTGGTGGAGATAAGCGGGATCGAACCGCTGACCTCCTGCGTGCAAGGCAGGCGCTCTCCCAGCTGAGCTATATCCCCAATTCCTTTCACCGAGCTTGCGCTCCGTGACTGCCCATCCTTTCTTTTCACTCGCCTTCCGCTTCCGCACAAGCTCGCTCGAGTGGTGGGTCTGAGTGGACTTGAACCACCGACCTCACCCTTATCAGGGGTGCGCTCTAACCACCTGAGCTACAGACCCGAAAGGATGTCGCGTAAATAACGCGTTTCGCTCCCTTCCCTTTATCAGACAATCTGTGTGAGCACCAATCTCTCGTCTTCGGTAAGGAGGTGATCCAACCGCAGGTTCCCCTACGGTTACCTTGTTACGACTTCACCCCAGTCATGAATCATACCGTGGTAAACGCCCCCCCTAAGGTTAAGCTATCTACTTCTGGTACAACCCACTCCCATGGTGTGACGGGCGGTGTGTACAAGGCCCGGGAACGTATTCACCGCGACATGCTGATTCGCGATTACTAGCGATTCCGACTTCATGGAGTCGAGTTGCAGACTCCAATCCGGACTACGACGCACTTTCTGAGATTCACTCCCCCTCGCAGGCTCGTTTCCCTCTGTATGCACCATTGTAGCACGTGTGTAGCCCTACTCGTAAGGGCCATGATGACTTGACGTCATCCCCACCTTCCTCCGGTTTATCACCGGCAGTCTCCTTTGAGTTCCCGACCAAGTCGCTGGCAACAAAGGATAAGGGTTGCGCTCGTTGCGGGACTTAACCCAACATTTCACAACACGAGCTGACGACAGCCATGCAGCACCTGTCTCATAGCTCCCGAAGGCACTCCCGTATCTCTACAGGATTCTATGGATGTCAAGAGTAGGTAAGGTTCTTCGCGTTGCATCGAATTAAACCACATGCTCCACCGCTTGTGCGGGCCCCCGTCAATTCATTTGAGTTTAACCTTGCGGCCGTACTCCCCAGGCGGTCGATTTATCACGTTAGCTTCGGGCACCAAGCTTATAGCCCAATCCCCAAATCGACAGCGTTTACAGCGTGGACTACCAGGGTATCTAATCCTGTTTGCTCCCCACGCTTTCGCACATGAGCGTCAGTACATCCCCAAGGGGCTGCCTTCGCCTTCGGTATTCCTCCACATCTCTACGCATTTCACCGCTACACGTGGAATTCTACCCCTCCCTAAAGTACTCTAGACCCCCAGTCTGAAATGCAATTCCCAGGTTAAGCCCGGGGATTTCACAACTCACTTAAAAGTCCGCCTGCGTGCCCTTTACGCCCAGTTATTCCGATTAACGCTCGCACCCTCCGTATTACCGCGGCTGCTGGCACGGAGTTAGCCGGTGCTTCTTCTGTGACTAACGTCAATCAATCGTTCTATTAAAACAATCGCCTTCCTCATCACCGAAAGAACTTTACAACCCGAAGGCCTTCTTCATTCACGCGGCATGGCTGCGTCAGGGTTGCCCCCATTGCGCAATATTCCCCACTGCTGCCTCCCGTAGGAGTCTGGACCGTGTCTCAGTTCCAGTGTGGCTGGTCATCCTCTCAGACCAGCTAGAGATCGAAGGCTTGGTGAGCCCTTACCTCACCAACTACCTAATCCCACTTGGGCTCATCTTACGGCAGGTGGCCCGAAAGTCCCACCCTTTCGTCCTTAGACATTACGCGGTATTAGCGACAGTTTCCCGTCGTTATCCCCCTCCCTAAGACAGATTCCCAAGCATTACTCACCCGTCCGCCACTCGTCGGCAAAGAAAGCAAGCTTCCTTCCCGTTACCGTTCGACTTGCATGTGTTAAGCCTGCCGCCAGCGTTCAATCTGAGCCATGATCAAACTCTTCAGTTCAAGTTTTCATCGCTCAAAATACTGACTTAAATCATTCGTTAAATTAACTTTGGTCAGCACCTTAAGTCTTCTGTTTTCTTTCAAAACGAATCTTATCGGTGCCCACACAGATTGTCTGATAAATTGTTAAAGAGCAAAAAATAACGACGCACCGCAGGTTTTTCTCAAAGCTCACAACAGCGCGTCGTTGTGTGGGGCGTATTATAGGGATTTTAGCCGCCTTTGCAAGTGCTTTTTGACAAAAATTTGAAAATATTTTTCGTTCGTTTAAAAATCATCCAAACCGATAAAAAACTCTCAAAATTTTGACCGCACTTTATACCATCGCAAAAGTGCGGGCGATTTTTTATCTGTTTTTTCAATCGGTAAACGATTCGATTTGATTTAAAGTTCCGCCAATTCTGCGGCAAAAGCCGCCACTTTATTCCAATCCGTATATTCGATTTCAACCGTCGGATCCGTTTCGCCTCCCGTAAGTTTCATGATCAAGCGGATCATCGTTCGATCAAAAAAATTATAGCGCGGATAAAGTAACGCGCCGGCAAAAACGACGGAAAGGGTTGGTCGCCATGAAATCCGCTGCAAAAACTTACGCACGTAAACGTTGGTTTCCGGCGTGTTTTTTTCTTCCTTACGCGCGGTCAGATTCACACCGAAAAACGCCGTCGTTTTTTGATTTAAAAGTGCGGTCTGTTTTTCGATAAATTCGTAAAGCGCTTTGTGGAAATGTCCGTAGCGGACGGACGCTCCGATGACAATGCGCTCAAAATCGTTTAAATTTTTGCCCGCACTTTGTTCGAGAGAAACCACTTCGGCATGAATTTTCCGTGCGATAAACTCAGCGATTTTCTTGGTTTGTCCGTCACGGCTTGAATAAATAATCAAGGTTTTCATTATGTTCTCCAAAACGCCGGGCTGAATAACGCCAGTAACGTGAAAATCTCAAGTCGTCCGCATACCATCGCACCGGTAAGAATCCATTTTGCGCTATCCGGCACTTCTACAAAATTGTTGCTGACAATGCCCATACCGGGACCTAAATTGTTCAAACAGGCCAGCACGGCATTGAATGCGTCAAAGGGTTCCAGTCCGCAGGCGATAACCGATAACAGGCAAATCACAAATAACAGCGCATAAGCGGAAAAAAACGACCAAATACTGGAAATGACACGGTTATCCAAAATCGAATTTCCCCATTTTATCGGATAAACCAAATTGGGATGTACGAATAATTTCAGCTCGCGCAAACCTTGCAAATAAAGCACTAACACACGGGCCACGCGTAATCCGCCTCCGACCGAGCCCGCACAGCCGCCGATAAAGGACGCAATAATCAGCAACATCGGGATGAAAGAAGGCCAGTGAGCAAAATCGGCAGTAGTGTAACCGGTGGTGGTTGAAATGGAGACCGCCTGAAAAACCGCTTGTTCCACGCTTGTCCACCAATGCTCGGACGATTGATGGCTGACTAACGCAAAAGTACACAAAGCGATAAGCACGATTTGGATCCGAATGAAAAAGCGGAATTCGGGATCCCGCAAATAAATTCTTAAAAAATGGCCCCCACGAATTTCAGAAAACGCGCGAAAATGCAAAGCGAAATTACAAGCGGAAATCAGCAAAAACACCACGGTAATCATATTAATTGTCGGGCTGTTGAAATAGCCCATACTGGCGTCATGGGTAGAAAATCCTCCAATCGACACCGTGGAAAAACTGTGACTGATAGCGTCAAATCCCGACATTCCCGCCCAATAATAAGATAAAGCGCAAAGCGCCGTGAGCGAAGCATAGATGAACCATAACGTTTTGGCCGTTTCGGCAATTCGCGGTTGCATTTTTTGTTCTTTCATCGGCCCCGACATTTCGGCCCGATACAATTGCATGCCGCCGATGCCTAACAACGGAATAATGGCAATCGCCAACACGATAATCCCCATGCCGCCCAACCATTGCAAAAACTGGCGGTAAAACAAAATGGCTTTCGGCAGATTATCCAGCCCGGTAATCGTCGTTGCGCCCGTGGTGGTTAACCCTGAAAAGGCTTCGAAAAATGCCGACGCCGGCGTCAGATCAGGTTCGTCGAACAGCATAAACGGCAAGGCGGCAAGACTGCCCAACACCACCCAGAATGAGACGACAATAAGAAAACCTTCGCGGGAACGCAATTCTTCCTTATGCAAATGGCAACTCCACCACAGGCTTGTTCCCACCGCCAGACTAATCACAAAAGACTGAATAAATGCCGTACCGCCGCCGTCGTCATACATTAACGCAACAAATGCCGGCGCAAGCATCGTAAAGGAAAAGCACATGACTAAAATGCCGACAATCCGAATAATGGTAAAAATATGCACAAAATTTCTCTATTTAATTTGATTCAATACCAATTGTCCCGCGAAACGCTCGGTTAATTCTTGGTTAAACGCCGCAAGTTTATCACCACTTATCGCCGGAATAAATTGCACATTTTGCCAAAAACACCGATTTTTAATCACAATATTATATTTTCGCATAGACGCGGCGACCGATTAATTCGACCGTCATCTAATTTCTTCCTCAAAAACGCCCGCACTTTTCGGAATTAAATACGGCAAAAAACATCTTAATTTTTGACCGC
This sequence comes from Actinobacillus sp. GY-402, assembly GCF_014843355.1. Classification (GTDB taxonomy): domain Bacteria; phylum Pseudomonadota; class Gammaproteobacteria; order Enterobacterales; family Pasteurellaceae; genus Exercitatus; species Exercitatus varius. Next base: position 2,420,348 of record NZ_CP062137.1, on the reverse strand, counting down.
ACTTTACCAGAAAGTTATTATACGCGCTAATCGATAAAAACCCGAATTATACCCAATGAACAATATCACCATCCACCACACTCTCGATACCTTGGGGCTCCGTTGTCCGGAACCCGTGATGCTGGTACGCAAACAAATCCGTCACATGCAGGACGGCGAAATTTTACTTGTCATCGCCGACGATCCCGCCACAACGCGCGATATTCCCAGCTTCTGCCAATTCATGGAACATACGTTAGTGCACGCCGACACGGCGCAATCGCCGTTTCATTATTGGGTGAAAAAAGGGAAATAAGTCACAAAATCACACGCATTCCGAAAAGAAACGCCCGTTCCGAATCATTTTTAAATATGGCGATACGGCAATTCGATGTTGTGTGATCTTTCTCACAAAATCAAACGCCGCACATTGATTACCTTAGCGGATAGGTATAGATTGCTTTCATGACCATTTATCATTCTTACAAGGAGTAACGACATGAAAATTATGGCGGTGTGCGGACACGGAATCGGCAGTAGCTTTATGATGGATATGAACATTAAAAAAGTCCTGAAAAAATTGGACGTGGACGCGGAAGTGGAACACACGGATTTAGCCTCCGTAAACGCAAATGATGCGGACTTATTTGTAATGGCCAACGATATTGCCGACAGTAGCGGTCTGCCTAAAGACAAAATTCTGGTGATAAAAAATATTGTCGGCACCAAAGAGCTTGAAGAAAAACTCTCCGCCTATTTTAATCAATAACATTACCTGTCGGGGATAAGGAGAAATCGTATGGACGGCTTACTCTTTTTTATTTTGGATATTCTGAAAGTCCCTTCCGTATTGGTGGGATTAATTGCCCTTGTCGGTTTGATTGCTCAGAAAAAAAGCCTGTCTGATACCATCAAGGGCACCGTCAAAACCATTCTCGGGTTTATTGTGCTCAGCGGCGGAGCGACGGTGTTGCTCACATCATTAACGCCGCTCGGCAATATGTTTGAACACGCCTTTAACGTGCAGGGGATTATTCCGAATAACGAAGCGATTGTGTCAATGGCTATCGAAAAATACGGTACGGCCACCGCACTTATCATGGCGTTCGGTATGGCGGCTAACATCATTGTGGCACGTTTTACCCGCTTAAAATTCATTTTCTTAACCGGTCACCACACTTTCTATATGGCCTGTATGATCGGCGTCATCCTGACCGTCGCAGGATTTGAAGGCGTACAACTTATTTTTGTGGGCGCGTTGACGCTAGGATTGATTATGGCGTTCTTCCCGGCGTTAATCCATCGTTACACCCGCAAAGTAACCGGCACTAATGAGGTGGGATTCGGCCATTTCGGCACGTTAGGATATGTATTATCCGCCGTAATCGGCGGCATTGTGGGCAAGGGCTCTAAATCGACGGAAGAAATGGATTTGCCGAAAAACCTCATTTTCTTACGTGACAGTTCTATCTCTATCTCCCTTACCATGATGGTGATTTACTTCATTTTAGCTATCGCTTCCGGCAGTGAATATGTCACCGCTAATTTCAGTAACGGTCAGCATTATTTGGTTTACGCTATGATTCAGGGAATTACCTTCGCCGCCGGCGTATTCATTATTCTGCAAGGCGTGCGCTTAATTTTGGCTGAAATCGTTCCGGCATTCACGGGCTTCTCGGAAAAATTGGTGCCTAACGCACACCCGGCGTTAGATTGTCCAATCGTGTTCCCTTATGCGCCGAATGCCGTATTAATCGGCTTCCTTGCCAGTTTTGCCGGCGGCGTCATCGGGTTAGCTTTATTGGGACAACTGAACTGGGTGCTGATTTTACCGGGCGTCGTTCCGCACTTTTTCTGCGGTGCGACCGCCGGAGTATTCGGTAACGCAACCGGCGGGCGCCGCGGCGCTATTATCGGGGCCTTTGCTCACGGTTTACTCATTACATTCCTGCCGGTTTTCCTGCTTCCGGTACTAGGATCTTTAGGTTTCGCCAATACCACATTTTCCGATGCCGATTTCGGCGGTGTAGGCATTGTGTTAGGTTACATGGCGCAATATTTGTCACCGAACGTCATTACCGCGGTGATTGTCGGTATTTTTGCGCTGTTAGTGATATACAATTACACGGCCAAACAACCGCAACCGGTGGAAAACGACGAATAAATCGATATATTTCACAAACAAACTCCAGTAGAATAAGACTACCGGAGTTTTTAATTTTCTTTATCTAAAATGACCGCGCTTGAACGCCTTTTTCATGCGATTTTATTTGAATTTCTAGCAATTATTATTTCCATCTTTGCCGTCAAGCTTACGACCTCTCATCCCACGACCGAAACGGGTATCGTGATTGTACTGATTTCCGTTATCGCCGTATTCTGGAATATGTTGTTCAACTGGATTTTCGATAAATATTTCCCCGGCGCACGCGAAAAACGTCGCACATTATTACGCATGTTTCATACGCTGGCGTTTGAAGGCGGTTTATTAGCTTTCACTTTACCACTGGTTGCTTTCATCTTAAAAATCAATTGGTTAGATGCATTTATTATGGATATCAGTCTTACGTTATTGATTGTGGTATACACTTTTTTCTTTAATTTGATTTACGATCACCTACGGGCCGTAATGTTACGTCAAAGCTAGTTTTGGCATTTTGTCATTTATCGGGTATCCTTAGCGCAACTAAAAGGAAAGATTATGTCTGAAATTAAACTGAATTATCACAAAACCCGTTTTCTGACCAGCGCCGCAAATATCAAACAGCTGCCGGAAGATAAAGGTATTGAAATTGCATTCGCCGGGCGCTCCAATGCCGGAAAATCCACGGCACTGAATGCGCTAACCAATCAAAAAAATCTGGCGCGAACCTCTAAAACACCGGGCCGCACACAGCTAATCAATTTGTTTGAAGCGGCGCCGAACTGCAAACTGGTGGATTTGCCGGGCTACGGTTATGCCGCCGTGCCCGAACAAATGAAACTGCAATGGCAAAAATCACTGGCCGAATATTTGCAAAAACGCGAATGCCTTGGCGGCGTGGTGATTCTGATGGACATCCGACACCCGTTAAAAGATCTCGATCAACAAATGATAGAATGGGCGGTTTCCTCTGATTTAGCGGTTTTATTACTGTTGACCAAAGCGGATAAACTCAGTCAAAGCGAGCGCAGCAAAACCGTTAAAATGGTACGTGAAGCGATTCTGCCGTTTCAGGGCGATATTCAGGTTGAAGCGTTTTCGGCACAAAATAAACTGGGCATCGATCGCTTATCGGCCAAACTGGACGAATGGTTTGCCCCAAATTTTACGACGGAATAACAAGCGACCGTACAATTTTGTGAACGTCATTCCAAATTGCAATAAAACCTTTTCAAATTTGACCGCACTTTTCTTATAGTTCTCCGAAATCGTCGTTTTGGAGAATTTTTATGTCCCTCGCTATTGTTTACAGCCGGGCGTCCGTCGGGGTTCAGGCGCCGCTTGTGACTATTGAAGTGCATATCAGCAACGGCAAACCTGCATTTGTACTGGTCGGATTACCGGAAAAAACCGTTAAAGAAGCGCAAGATCGTGTCCGCAGCGCTCTGCTGAACGCCCAATTTAAATACCCCGCTAAACGGATTACGGTAAATCTTGCGCCGGCGGATTTACCCAAAGAAGGCGGACGCTTTGATTTACCCATCGCCCTCGGTATTCTGGCGGCATCAGGACAAATTGAAGCCAAACGCCTGCGCCAATTCGAATTTCTCGGGGAGCTGGCATTAACCGGCAATCTGCGCGGCGTACAAGGCATTATTCCGGCCATTCTGGCGGCACAAAAAGCCAAACGACAAATGATTATCGCCGCGCAAAACGCTAACGAAGCTTCATTGATTTCTCATCAGGAAACCTATTACGCCAATTCATTACTGGATGTCGTACAATTTTTGAACAACCAGATGACATTACCCTCAGCCGATCAATTGGCACAGCAAAGTGCGGTCAATTTTTTTAAAGGAAATCAAGCGGATTTAACGGATATTATCGGTCAACAGCACGCCAAACGCGCCTTAACTATCGCCGCGGCAGGACAACATAATTTATTGTTTCTCGGCCCGCCCGGCACCGGCAAAACCATGTTGGCAAGCCGTTTAACGGGATTATTACCGGAAATGTCCGATCAGGAAGCCATTGAAACCGCCGCCGTTGCCAGCTTAGTTCAAAACGAATTGAATTTTTCCAACTGGAAACAACGCCCGTTTCGCGCTCCGCACCACAGCGCTTCCCTGCCGGCATTAGTGGGCGGCGGCACCATTCCCCGCCCGGGGGAAATTTCTCTGGCCCACAACGGCGTATTATTTCTGGATGAGCTGCCCGAATTCGAGCGCCGGGTGCTGGACGCGCTGCGTCAACCGCTGGAAAGCGGTGAAATCATTATTTCCCGTGCTATGAGTAAAATTCAATTTCCCGCCAGATTTCAATTAATTGCCGCGATGAACCCCAGCCCTACCGGCAATTATCAGGGCACACACAATCGCACGACGCCGCAGCAAATTATCCGTTATCTGAATAAGCTTTCGGGGCCGTTTCTCGATCGTTTCGACTTATCCATCGAAGTGCCGCTGCTGCCGCAGGGCGCGTTGCAAAGTAAAGACGAACGCGGTGAAACCAGCGCTGAAGTGCGGTCAAAAATTCTAAAGGTTCGGGAAATTCAATTGAATCGGCAAGGCAAAGTAAACGCTCACTTGGGCAGTAAAGAAATCGATCAATTTTGTCAATTAACCGAGGCGGACGCAGTTTTTTTAGAACAGGCGCTGAATAAACTTGGGCTGTCGGTGCGAGCATATCACCGAATTTTAAAAGTTTCGCGCAGCATTGCGGATTTAGCCGGCGAAGAACGGATCAATCGCACCCATTTAGCGGAAGCATTGGGCTACCGTGCAATGGATCGACTGCTGATGAAATTGCACGACGGACGCGGATAACAACAAATTCGCCACGTGCGTTAACCGATAAATTAAAAAAAGCCTTTCTCATATGAAAGAAAGGCTTTATCGGAATTAAGGACGAATATCGCGCAAAATAGGATTCTGCATGGAAATCAATGTTTCGGTAGATTGAATTTCATCAATCAACTGAATTTTAGTCGCCAGTACGCTATGCAATTCTGCGATGGTGTGGGTCATCACTTTGATGAAAATGGAATAATTGCCCGTGGTGTAATAAGCTTCCACCACTTCATCAAAGGCTTCCAGCTGTTTAATGACTTTGTCATAATCTTTCGCCGATTTCAGGATGATCCCGATAAAACAGCATACGTCATAACCTAATTTACGTTCGTCAATCCGCACTTTAGTGCCTTCAATAATACCGGATTGACGCATCTTTTCCACCCGAACATGAATCGTGCCCGGGCTGACACCAAAGTTTTTCGCCATTTCCGCGTAAGGCGTTCGGGCATCTTTGGTTAATACACGTAAAATTTGTTGATCTAGCGCATCGATTGTCTGCATAACATCACCTCGTCACCTTATTAGGCTAAATTTTAGATTTTATTTAATTTTTAAATCGATTATTTAAATATATTCATCATTATAACATTTTTTAGTAAAAAGTGTTGAATTTAATTCTCTACCTGTTAAATAATATGTAACAAGCGTTAACAGTACGCAGCATTTTATTTATTCAAAGGTATTTTCATGAAAAAATCGTTTATCTTACAACAACAAGAAATCAGTTTTGCCAAAAACACATTTACAACAAAATTGGCCGAACATTTAGGATTAGTCGAAGTTCAGGGTCCAATCTTAAGCCAAGTCGGTAACGGGATTCAAGACAATTTATCAGGTAAAGAAAAACCCGTACAAGTTAATGTCAAAATGATTGAAGACGCCGTCTTCGAAGTGGTTCATTCATTAGCCAAATGGAAACGCCATACCTTAGCGCGTTTCGGCTTTGCGGAAGGCGAAGGTCTATTCGTTCACATGAAAGCGTTGCGCCCGGATGAAGACAGCCTGGACCAAACCCATTCCGTTTACGTGGATCAATGGGACTGGGAAAAAGTGATTCCGGCAGGACAGCGCAATCTGGATTATTTAAAAGAAACCGTACGTTCAATCTATGCGGCCATTGTGGAAACTCAGGAAGCGGTAGAAAAAAAATTCGGGTTAAAAGCGTTCTTACCCAAAGAAATCACTTTTATTCACAGTGAAGATTTGGCACGCGAATATCCGCACATGACGGATAAAGAACGGGAAAACGAAATCTGCAAAAAATACGGTGCGGTATTCTTAATCGGTATCGGCGGCGATTTACCGGACGGCAAACCGCATGATATGCGCGCACCGGATTACGACGACTGGACAACGCCGTCCGAAGGCGAATATAAAGGCTTAAACGGCGATATTTTAGTCTGGAACCCGATTTTAAACCGCGCATTCGAGCTTTCTTCCATGGGCATCCGCGTAGATGAAACCGCGTTACGCCGACAACTGGCGCTCACCCATGACGAAGACCGATTAAACCTTGAATGGCATCGGGATTTAATCAACGGTCGCATGCCGCTTTCCATCGGCGGCGGAATCGGCCAATCCCGTTTAGCCATGTTATTGTTACAAAAACACCATATCGGTGAAGTACAATCCAGCGTATGGCCAAAAGCCGTAATGGAACAATTTGAAAATATTCTCTAATAGAATCAATTAATTATGAATAATGATAATTTGACGCAGCATTTCGCTGCACATCGCCAAGAATACTAGCCATCCGAGCATTTCCTCGGTGGCGGTATATGCCGAGGAAATTCTTCGTCTTTTCTGACTTTCTATTTCCCCTGCAAAAGTAAAAAAAGCACAATTTTGCCGTTGATTTCGTCAAGGGTACAGGATTCGTTTTGCTTTTTTTCAACCATTAATCATCAAAAGCAACAGGTGTAAATATGAAACAACTTACCGCTATTATTCAGCCTTTCCGTTTAGACGACGTACGCGACGCGCTCTATAACGTCGGTATTCATGGCATGACCGTAACCGAAGTAAAAGGTTTCGGACGCCAGAAAGGTCATACCGAACTTTATCGCGGCGCAGAATATGTCATTGATTTTCTGCCTAAAATTCAACTCGATATCGCATTAACCGATGACATGGTCGACTGCGCTGTCGACGCAATTTCTTCCGTCGCACGATCGGGAAAAATCGGCGACGGCAAAATCTTCATTAAACCGTTGGAACGCGTTATTCGGATTCGAACAGGCGAAACCGATGAAAGTGCGGTCTGATTTTTCATTGTTTTTTTCGGAATTTTTGAGGTAATAAGATGAAAAGACTTTCCTTAACGGCCATGCTTATGCTGCCGGGCGCCGCCGCGGCAAGCACCGCCGACTGGCTGCAATCGATCTCCGTCATCAGTGCGGGCGACACCACTTGGGTCATGGTTTCCACGATTTTAGTATTATTTATGACGATTCCCGGATTGGCATTATTCTATGCCGGCATGGTTCGCAAGAAAAACGTTCTTGCCACAATGATGCAAAGTTTCGCAACATGTTGTTTAATTGCAATTATTTGGGTTTGTTTCGGCTACAGTTTGGCATTCACGCCTAACATCGGGCTCATCGGCGGCGCGGATCGTTTCTTCTTAAACGGCCTGGATTTATTGACGGAAAAAGGTCTTGTCACGGTTTATCCCGGCGCAGCAAGCATTCCGGAATCCGTCTTTATGCTGTTTCAAATGGCGTTTGCCGTGATCGCCGGCGCCATCATTACCGGTGCCTTTGCCGAGCGAATGAAATTTTCCGCATTACTCTGGTTTGTCGGTTTATGGTCATTACTGATTTATGTGCCGACCGCACATTGGGTATGGGGGCCGGGCGGCTGGCTGGCATTAGACGGCGTATTGGACTACGCCGGCGGTACGGTAATTCACATTAACGCCGGCATTGCGGGTTTAGTGGCCGCCGTAGTCATCGGCAAACGGGTCGGCTACGGACGCGAATCGATGATGCCGCATAACCTGGTATTGACATTAATCGGCACCGCAATGTTGTGGATAGGCTGGTTCGGCTTTAATGCCGGTTCCGCCCTGGCGGCGGACGCACGTGCCGGCATGGCGCTTGTTGCGACGCAAATCGCCACCGCCGCAGCGGCATTAACCTGGATTTTCATCGAAGTCTGCCTTAAACACAAACCTTCGGCACTGGGACTGGCGTCCGGCGCCATCGCCGGTTTGGTCGGCATTACGCCGGCTGCAGGCTTCGTGTCGCCGCAAAGCGCATTAGCCATCGGAGCGATCACCAGCGCCGTCTGCTTTTTCACAGCCACCAAACTTAAATATTGGCTGGGTTACGACGATTCGCTCGACGCATTCGGCATTCACGGCATCGGCGGTATTGTCGGCGCGGTGTTAACGGGCGTTTTCGTGTCCACCGATATTTCCGCCACAGATACCACTTTATGGATTCAAATCGAAAGCGTGTTAATCACCATCGCCTACAGCGCCGTCGGCAGCGCTATTTTGCTGAAGTTAATCGACAAAACCGTCGGTTTGCGCGTCGATTATGACGAAGAACGGCAAGGCCTCGATTTGGTTTTACACGGCGAACGGGTGGAATAAGGCTGAAAAGTGCGGTCAGAATTTTAAACGTTTTTCAAAAAATCTTTTAAATTTCGACCGCACTTTACGCGTCCACAAAGCTTAAGGCGGTTCGCACCACTTCCGCATCCGCGCCAGGTTTGTAGGCATTTTCGCTAAGATAACGACGCCATTGGCGCGCGCCTTTGCAACCTTGGAATGCGCCTAGCATGTGACGCACAATGTGATTCAGATACACGCCTTGACTTAACTGGCGTTCGATATAAGGCAACATGTTTTCTACCGCTTCACGGGCGCTGACAATCGGCGCCGACGGATCAAACAACGCCTGATCGACGGTTCCGAGCAATGACGGATTCTGATAGGCTTCGCGCCCCACCATAACGCCGTCCACCCGCTGCAAATGGGCAGTCATTTCTTCTAAGGTTTTTATCCCGCCGTTAATGCTGATGAAAACATGAGGAAAATCCCGTTTAAGCCGATAAACCCGTTCATAATCCAACGGAGGAATTTCGCGGTTTTCTTTCGGGCTGAGACCGGAAAGCCAAGCCTTACGCGCATGAACGATAAGTTCTCGGCAACCGGCTTCGGTCACTTTTTGTACAAAATCGCACAAGAATTCATAACTGTCCGACTCATCAATCCCGATACGCGTTTTGACGGTCACCGGAATCGAAACGGCCGCCTGCATTTTCGCCACGGATTCCGCCACCAAATCCGCTTTCGCCATTAAACAGGCGCCGAACATGCCGTTTTGAACGCGATCCGAAGGGCAACCCACATTCAAGTTCACTTCCCGATACCCTCGCGCTTCCGCCAATTTGGCACAATGCGCCAACTGCGCGGGATCGCTGCCGCCCAGTTGCACGGCAACGGGATTTTCCGCCGGATCAAACTCAAGATGATCGTAACTGGCGTGTACAATCGCCTGAGTCGTCACCATTTCCGTGTAAAGCAGCGCATGGCGACTGAACTGACGGTGAAAATAACGGCAATGACGCGTCGTCCAATCCAGCATCGGCGCGACGGAAAAACGCCCGCGGTAAAAATGCGGTTGATTTTGCATAAAAAGATATCCTCGAAAAATTTTCCAAGGATTATACAGAACGACGAACGGAGAAAAAAGTGCGGTCAAAAAATCGCACGTTTTTTTAAAAGCGAATTCTTCCTGCCGATAAAAAACGTTTGAATTTTTGACCGCACTTTAGCGTTTAAAGTCCTTTCAGCCGCTGATACAACGCCGCGTATTTCGCCCGTTTTTCCGCGTAATACGCGGTGCGTTCGGCATTCGGACGATAAACCGCTTCTAACGGCAAAGGACGGCAGAAATTCGCGATATCTTCATGAGGATTCAACGCAATTTGCGCCAATTTAGCCGCGCCGAGAGCCGGTCCCACATCGCCGCCGGTGCGATATTCCATGGTTCGGCCCGAAACGTCCGCCAGCAGTTGGCGCCAGTAAGCGCTCTTCGCCCCGCCGCCGATTAAAGCGATGTGATCCGCCGTCACGCCGGTTTCATGCAAAACGTCAATGCCTTCCGCCAGGGCGAAACTCACGCCTTCCACCACGGCTTTCGCTATGGTGATTTGATCGTCGTTATGGCTTAATCCCCAGAATACGCCTTTGGCATTGGCGTCGTTATGCGGGGTGCGCTCGCCGGAAAGATAAGGTAAAAAAATCGCCTCGGAATTGACCGCACTTTTTTCCACTTTTTGAAATAACGTATGAATGTCTGCAATTCCTGCGGCTTTTTGCACCCAATCCACGGCGGAAGCCGCACTTAAAATGACCGACATTAAATGCCAGCGATCCGGCAAGGCGTGACAGAAACTGTGCACCGCTTTTTGCGGATTCGCAGTGAATTTATCGGTGACCACGAAATACACGCCGGAAGTGCCCAAAGACAGCATGGCTTGCCCCGTTTTATACAAACCGATGCCGATAGCGCCCGCCGCATTGTCGCCGCCGCCGGCCACCACCGGCACCGCATTCATTTTCCAGTTTTTGGCAAGATCCGCGCGCAAATATCCCGTGATTTGATTACCTTCAAACAGTTTCGGCATCTTGCTTTCGTCCAGCCCGCAGGCGTCGAGCAAAGATTTGTCCCAATTCCGTTTCGCCACATTCAACCACATAGTGCCGGAGGCGTCGGACATATCGGATGCGTATTCGCCGGTCATCATCAGGCGCAAATAATCCTTCGGCAACAACACTTTACTGATTTTTTCCGCAACGGCGGGTTCATGCCGACGAACCCACTTAAGTTTAGGCGCGGTGAATCCCGGCATCATTAAGTTGCCGGTAATTTCGCGAGAACGGGGAACGCGTTTTTCCAGTTCTTTGCATTCGGCAAAACTGCGCCCGTCATTCCATAAGATCGCCGGCCGCAACACGTTGTTTTGTTTATCTAACAAGGTGGCGCCGTGCATTTGTCCGGTCAAACCGATGGCTTTTACCGCAGATAAATCCTGCTGCCGAGCAAGCGCTAACATGGCGAGGTTGGCGGCATGCCACCAGTCTTCGGGATTTTGCTCCGACCAAAGCGGGTGCGGGCGAGAAATGGGAAGGGATTGTTGTGTGGCGGCAATAATACGTTGATTTTCATCTAACAGAACCGCTTTTACCCCGGAAGTGCCTAAGTCGATACCAATATACATAAAGGCTCCTTATTAAAAGTGCGGTCAAAAAAAGCAAAGATTTTTCAACCGCACTTTACGATGGAATTAACGATAAATATATCCGTTCACCAAGTTTTCAAGATATTCCTGTCGACCGGAAACCGGTTTAGGATCCAATGTTTGCGCCGCTTGAGCCAGCGCTTCAAGGGAAGATTTACCGGTTAAAATCTGTTGTCCCAATTCGCCGTTCCAGCCCGCGTAACGTTGCTCCACCAGATTTTGCAACACATTATCTTCCAGCATTTTGGCGGCGCGTTTTAAGGATAACGCCAGCACGTCGATAGCGCCGATATGGCCGTAGAATAAATCCTCAGGATCGATACTTTGACGGCGGATTTTCGCATCAAAGTTGAAGCCGCCCGTGGTTAAGCCGCCGGCTTTTAGAATTTCATAAAGCGCTAACGTGTTTTCTTCCACGCTGTTCGGGAATTGGTCGGTATCCCAACCGAGTTGCGGATCGCCGCGGTTGGCGTCGATAGAACCTAAAATATCCAAGGCGGCGGCAGTGGCGATTTCATGCTGGAAGGAATGTCCCGCCAAGGTGGCATGATTCGCTTCAATGTTGACCTTGATTTCTTTTTCCAAGCCGAATTGTTTTAAGAAACCGTAAACCGTCGCAACGTCATAATCGTATTGATGTTTGGTCGGTTCCTGAGGTTTCGGTTCGATTAATAAGGTGCCGTTGAAACCGATTTTATGTTTATGTTCCGCCACCATTTGCATAAAGCGACCGATTTGCTCGCGTTCCCGGCGTAAATCCGTATTTAATAACGTTTCATAACCTTCACGACCGCCCCACAATACATAATTTTCTCCGCCTAAACGTTTGGTGGCGTTCATAGCGTTAAACACCTGGGCGGCGGCACGGGCGAAAATTTCAGGATTCGGATTGGTGGCCGCACCGGACATATACCGCGGATGACTAAAACAGTTTGCCGTTCCCCACAATAATTTCACTCCGCTTTCCGCTTGTTTTTGTTCCAGAATATCCACTATCGTATTGAAATTGCTGACATATTCCCGATATGAATTGCCTTCCGGCGCAATATCCACATCGTGAAAACAGTAATAAGGCACACCTAATTTGGTTAAAAATTCAAAAGCGATATCCGCTTTTTGTTTTGCCGCCGCCAGCGGATCCGACATTTTTTGCCAACTGCGATCAAGCGAACCCACTCCGAACATGTCATTACCGTTCCAGCAGAAAGTATGCCAATAACACACGGCTAATCGTAAATGTTCCGCCATCGTTTTCCCTAAAATCACTTCATTCGCATTGTAGTGTTTGTATGCGAACGGATTAGTCGAATCCGCACCTTCATATTTTACTTTTTCAATTTTGTCGAAGTAGTTTGTCATAATGGTTTCTCCTAAATGGACATGAGTGAATAACGTTCGCAAGCATCATCGGAAAAAATGAGATTACCCGCAATTATGTTATTTCGTTTTTTCATTTCGATAATTCGTAATTGTGCGGGGGATCACAGAAATGAAAAAACGTAATGACATTATCAAATCTGATAATTGAATTTAGCCGGCAAGATGCTCAAACTTCGTTCAGAGCTAAGTTGGTTGTTGCTCTAACGTCATTAACCTAACTATTCGAGGTGTCATTATGAAAATGAAAACGGCTTTATTATCGCTTGTTGCGGCGGTTTCAATCTGTTGCAATCCGGCTTTAGCAAAAGATTTAACCATTGGCATGTCTATTGACGATTTACGTTTGGAAAGATGGCAGAAAGACCGGGACATCTTTACCAAAAAAGCGGAAGCTCTGGGCGCAAAAGTATTGGTTCAGTCGGCAAACGGCGACGATGCGGCACAAATTTCGCAAATTGAAAATATGTTAAATAAAAATGTGGATGTTTTAGTGATTATTCCTCATAACGGCGATGTATTAAGCAATGTGATTGCGGAAGCCAAAAAAGAAGGGGTGAAAGTATTAGCTTACGACCGTTTAATTAATAATGCGGACCTGGATTTTTACGTGTCCTTCGATAACGAAAAAGTGGGTGAATTACAAGCCGGCGCAATTGTTGAGAAAAAACCGGAAGGAAATTATTTCCTGATGGGCGGCTCGCCTGTGGACAACAACGCGAAATTGTTCCGTAAAGGTCAAATGAAAGTGCTGCAGCCGTTAATCGACAGCGGCAAAATTAAAGTGGTGGGCGATCAATGGGTTGACAGCTGGCTTGCGGAAAAAGCCTTACAAATTATGGAAAACGCCTTAACCGCAAATAAAAATAACATTGATGCGGTCGTCGCCTCCAACGATGCCACCGCAGGCGGCGCAATCCAGGCGTTAAGCGCGCAAGGATTATCCGGCAAAGTGGCGATTTCCGGTCAAGATGCGGATTTGGCGGCGATTAAACGTATTGTGGAAGGCACGCAAACCATGACCGTGTACAAACCGATTACCAATCTGGCGGATAAAGCGGCTGAAATTGCGGTGGCCTTAGGTAAAGAAAGCAAAATTGAATCCAACGCCAAATTAAACAACGGGTTAAAAGAGGTGGACGCTTATCTGCTCGATCCGATCGTCGTCACCAAAGACAACATCGACAGCACCGTTATCAAAGACGGTTTTCACACCAAAGAGGCGGTTTATCAATAATTCGGCAATGTAACTTCTCAAAAGTGCGGTCAAAATTTCTTACGTTTTTTCGACCGCACTTTCAACCCAAAATCCGAGGATGTTTTTATGGCTCAATTATTAGAAATGAAAAATATCACCAAAAAATTCGGTGATGTAACCGCATTACATAATATTTCCATTTCGTTAGAGACCGGGGAAATTCTCTCTTTATGCGGTGAAAACGGTTCGGGCAAATCCACCTTGATGAAGGTATTATGCGGAATTTACCCGCACGGCGATTTTAGCGGGGAAATTTATTTTTCCGGCGAACCCTTAATCGCCAAAGGAATTAAAGACACGGAAGAAAAAGGCATTTCCATCATTCACCAGGAATTAACCCTGGTCAAAAACATGACCGTGCTTGAAAACATGTTTTTAGGCAATGAAATGGTGAAATCCGGCATGACCGACGACAACGAAATGTATTTACGCTGCAAAACCATGTTAGAGCAAGTACAGTTGGATATCGACCCGAATACTAAAGTCGGCGAACTGGGATTAGGTCAGCAACAGCTGGTGGAAATTGCTAAAGCCCTCAATAAACAAGTCCGTCTTTTAATTCTGGACGAACCCACCGCCTCCTTAACGGAAAAAGAAACCGCAATTTTATTGGATTTAGTGAAAGATTTAAGCGCTCATAATATCGCTTGCATTTATATTTCCCATAAATTAAATGAAGTTAAAACCATCTCGGATAAAATCTGTGTGATTCGGGACGGCGAACATATCGGCACCCGAGCTGCCGCCGGTATGTCGGAAGATGACATTATCACCATGATGGTAGGGCGTGAAATCACTTCGCTTTATCCTCATGACGCGCATCAAATCGGCGAAGAAATTCTGCGGGTTGAAAACCTGTCCGCCTGGCACCCGATTAATACTCATATTAAACGGGTCGACAACGCGAAGTTCAAATTACATACCGGCGAAATTTTGGGCGTCGCCGGACTGGTCGGCTCCGGGCGCACCGAAATGGCGCAATGCCTTTTCGGTTCTTACCAAGGCAAATATCAGGGCGATATTTTTATTCGCAATCAAAAAGTCAAAATCCGTAATTGTGCGGAAGCCATAAAAAATCAAATCGTGATGGTTCCGGAAGATCGGAAAAAACACGGCATCGTGCCGATTATGGGCGTGGGGAAAAACATTACGTTATCTTCTCTCAGACAATTCTGTTTCGGCGGAAAAGTGATTAATGAAGCCCTGGAAGAAACCGTGATCAACCAATCCATTGCCAAATTAAAAGTGAAAACCTCTTCGCCGGAATTAGCCATTGGCCGCCTGAGCGGCGGCAATCAGCAAAAAGCCATTTTGGCGAAATCGTTGTTACTAAATCCCCGAATTTTAATTCTGGACGAGCCGACCCGAGGCATCGACGTGGGGGCGAAATATGAAATTTACAAATTAATCAACCGATTGGCGCAAGAGGGAATGGCGGTAATTGTGATTTCATCCGAATTACCGGAAGTGCTGGGCATTAGCGACCGCGTATTGGTCATGCATCAAGGACGAATTAAAGCGGATTTAATCAATAACAATTTAACCCAGGAACAAGTGATGGAAGCGGCGCTTAAGGAGTAATCTATGACTAAGTTGAAATCCATAAATTTACAGGTTTACATTATGTTTATCGCCATCGTGGTGATTATGGCGTTCTTCTTTGTGGCGACCGACGGCGCCTATCTTAGCGCACGTAACATTTCTAATTTATTGCGCCAGACATCCATTACGGGGATTTTAGCCATCGGTATGATTTTCGTGATTATCTCCGCCGAAATTGATTTATCCGTAGGTTCCATGATGGGATTATTGGGCGGTTTTGCCGCCATCGCCGATGTGTGGTGGGGCTGGCCGTTGCCTTTAACCGTCGCCGTGACATTAGCCGCCGGCGTAGTATTCGGCACTTGTACCGGCTGGTGGGTGGCATACCGGAAAGTCCCGTCTTTCATTGTTACTCTGGCGGGCATGTTGATTTTCCGCGGCATGCTGGTCGGCGCGACCAACGGTACGACGGTTTCGCCCATCAGTAAAGAAATGACCGTAATCGGGCAAGGTTATTTATCCGATACAACGGGCATGGTTTTAGGTATTGTTGCGGTGGTTTGCTTCCTGTTATGGGGATCTTATCAACGCAAAGCCCGCCAAAATCTTAATTTGACCGTGCCTAACGCGGGAAAAGAAACCATGAAATACGGCTTATTCGCCATTTGTGTATTAGGTGCAATTTACCTGTTAAATGATTATCGCGGTATTCCGTTCCCGGTATTGCTGCTCGCCGTTTTGGCCGTAGCGGGGATGTTTATTGCCCGCAAAACGGCGTTCGGCCGGCATATTTACGCCATCGGCGGCAACATTGACGCGGCGAGATTATCCGGCATTAATGTGGAAAAAGTAAAACTGATCATTTTCTCTATTAATGGTTTTATGGTGGCCATCGCCGGCTTAATCTTAAGCGCCCGTTTAGGTGCCGGCGCGCCTTCCGCCGGTCAAAACGCCGAACTGGACGCCATCGCCGCTTGTGTCATCGGCGGCGCCAGCTTAGCCGGCGGAGTCGGCAGCGTTTTCGGTGTGGTAATCGGCGCATTGATTATCGCCTTATTGGACAACGGCATGAGCATGCTGGACGTGCCGACTTTCTGGCAATATATCGTCAAAGGCACCATTTTATTACTCGCCGTATGGATGGATACCATGAGCAAGAAAAAAATGTAACCGATAAAAAACTTTCGAATTTTTGACCGCACTTTATCCAAGTGCGGTTATTTTTTTGAACTAAATCACATCCCGACAACAAATCCGTTTTCTTATCCGTTAATTTGGCTATGATAATAACCTGTTTCAGTTCAGGGAATCCAAATGACAAACGAGTATAAGTATTATCGTATCGCACTGCTTTTTAACGCCAACAAAGTCTATGACAGGGAAGTCATTGAAGGCGTCGGGCAGTATATTCAGGCATCGCAATGTTTGTGGAATATTTTCATTGAAGACGATTTCGTTTACCGAAAGGAAAGTTTGCATCACCTGGAAATTGACGGCATTATCGCGGATTTTGACGATCCGGAAACAGTCGCCATGCTGGAACATACCGCCATTCCGGTGATTGCGGTGGGCGGTTCTTATCAAAATCCTGCGTTTTATCCTCATCATCCCTATGTGGCGACCGATAATGATGCCTTAGTGGAAACCGCATTCCTGCATTTAAAACAAAAAGGTATCAATCAATTTGCCTTTTACGGGTTGCCCGCCGAAACGCCGAAGCATTGGTCGCAGGAACGCAAAAACGCCTTCATGCGGCTCATGCGGGATTACGGTCATCAAACCTATATTTATTTGGGCGAACAGGCGCATTCCGATAATTGGCTTGCCGTGCAATCCAAACTCTGCGATTGGATCAGCCATCTGCCGTCGCATACGGGAATTATTGCCGTCACCGATGCGCGAGCCAGACATTTATTGCAGGCTTGCGAATATCTCAACATCGCGGTTCCCGACGAACTTTGTATTATCGGCATCGATAACGAAGAACTCATCCAATATTTATCCCGCGTATCGCTTTCTTCCGTAGTACAAGGCACCAATCAAATCGGTTATCAGGCGGCAAAATTATTGGATCAGCTGCTAAAAGGACAGGCCGTCGCCTCAACACCGATTTTAGTGCCGCCGGTACGGGTGGAACAACGCCGCTCTACAGATTACCGTTCTTTGCACGATCCGCTGGTTATTCAAGCCATGCATTATATTCGCCATCACGCGACTCAGGGAATAAAAACCGAGCAAGTGCTGGATCACCTGCGCATTTCCCGTTCCAATCTTGAACAACGCTTTAAAGCCGAAATGAACAAAACCATTCATCAGGTCATTCATGAGGAAAAACTGGATCGCGCCAAAAATATGCTGAAGTTCACCGATATACCGATTCAGGAAATTGCGGAGATTTGCGGTTACCCGTCATTGCAGTATTTTTATGCGGTATTTAAAAAAGAACACCGGCAGACGCCGAAAGAATTCAGAGAACAATTTTCGGCTTATTAAACAAAAAGTGCGGGCAAAAAAACGAAAGAATTTTTGCCCGCACTTTAATTGAAACGAAGATGGCTATTGCGCCAGATAGGCCGCTAAATCTTCAATCGTGACCACGGCATAACCGAATTCCCGCGCGAATTTGATCAACTGAGGCGCGCGAGCCATGGTGCCGTCGTCATTGGTAATTTCACAAATGACGCCCGCCGGTTTATATCCTGCCAATACGGCTAAATCCACCGCGGCTTCAGTGTGCCCGCGACGGGTTAACACGCCGCCTTTCGCCGCACGCAAAGGGAAAATGTGCCCCGGGCGGTGCAAATCCGACGGTTTGGCGCCGTCCGCCACCGCCGCTTTCACCGTGGTCACGCGATCGGCCGCCGATACCCCGGTGGATACGCCTTGCGCGGCCTCGATAGTCACGGTAAACGCCGTTTTATTTACGCTGGTATTATTTTGCACCATCGGCGGTAAATCCAACTGCCGACAAAGTTCGTCCGTAATACACAAACAGACGATACCGCTGCCGAAACGGATAAGTTTTGCCATTTGTTCGGTTGTGATCGTTTCCGCCGGGAAAATTAAATCCCCTTCGTTTTCGCGATCCTCATCATCCAAAACGAGTACACCGTTGCCTTGTTTAAACGCATTAATTGCGTTGACGACGCGCTCTTCGGCAGTGCCGAATTGAGCAAATAAAGACTGATTCATAGTAAATTCCTTGTAAATACATCGTACCAGAATCAGGGCGGGAAATGGGAAAGACCGTTTTACGATCGCAAAACGGTTTATTCTCTTTCATCCAGACTGTAACTGTTGGCTTTGGAATTTCACCAAATCTGCTGACTTTGCCTTACGACAAACGCTCGCGGGCTTGACCGCCAGTAGGGAATTTCACCCTGCCCTGAGAATGCGGCGATAGTATAGCGCAATTTACAGGGCGAAAAAACGATTTTATTTATTGAATTAAATTACATAAAATAGACAAACAATAGCAATTCTCGCCGCACTTTCCGTTTTGTGCTACATTTTCATAAAGTGCGGTCAATTTTATGAGGGTTTTTCCATGTCATCCGAATATGCTTATCTACAAGAAAAACGTAAACAGTTGAAACTGAAAGTAAATGAGGTTTGTGAACAGGCCGGCATTACACGGGCTTATTTTAATCAGTTGGTCAGCGGAAAAATCAAAAACCCGAGTGCAAACAAGCTTTCCGCTCTACATCGCGTGCTACAGATTTCAGCCCAAAACGATAAGCGAATCGGCGTCATTTTCGGGAAGTTTTATCCCGTGCACACCGGGCATATCAATATGATTTATGAAGCCTTCAGTAAAGTGGACGAAGTGCATGTGGTGGTGTGCAGCGATACGGAACGCGATTTAAAGCTGTTTTACGACAGCAAAATGAAACGCATGCCGACGGTGCAAGACCGTTTGCGCTGGATGCAGCAGATTTTCAAATATCAAAAAAACCAGATTTTCATTCATCATTTGGTGGAAGACGGCATTCCGAGTTACCCGAACGGCTGGGAAAGCTGGTCTAATGCGGTGAAAAAGCTCTTGAAAGAGAAAAATGTCAAACCGACTTTAGTCTTCAGCAGTGAAATTCAGGATAAAGCGCCGTACGAAAAATATCTGGGTTTGGAAGTATCGCTGGTCGATCCGCAACGAAAATTCTTCAATGTCTCCGCGACTAAAATTCGCACTAATCCGTTTCATTATTGGAAATTCATTCCGAAAGAAGTGCGCCCGTTTTTCGCTAAAACAATTGCAATTCTGGGCGGTGAAAGCAGCGGTAAATCCGTATTGGTAAATAAATTGGCGACGGTGTTCAACACAACATCGGCTTGGGAATACGGACGCGAATACGTATTTGAACAACTGGGCGGCGATGAACAGGCAATGCAGTATTCCGATTATCCGCAAATGGCGTTGGGACAGCAGCAATATATCAATTATGCGGTGCGTCATGCTCATAAGGTTGCCTTCATCGACACGGATTTTATTACAACGCAGGCATTTTGTATTCAATACGAAGGCAAAGCCCATCCGTTTCTTGATTCGATGATTCGCGAATATCCGTTCGACGTGACAATTTTATTAAACAATAATACGCAATGGGTGGATGACGGATTAAGAAGTCTGGGAGATGCAAAAGAACGCCAACGATTCCAGCAGCTGCTTAAAAAACTCCTGGATAAATACAATGTTCCGTACATTGAGATCGATTCACCGAGCTATTTGGATCGCTATAATCAGGCAAAATTAATTGTAGAGAAAATTCTGAACGAAGAAGAAATTGCGGATTTAACTCACGAAAACGGTTCGGTTTTTGAGCAATAGGAGGCGCTATGATTCTTTTCGCGGGCGATCCTCATGGCCGCTACGATCATTTATATCCGTTTCTGCAAAAAAAAGATGAAGAAATTGCATTAGTAATTTTAGGCGATTTACAACTGACCTATTCCGATGAATTAGATAAACTCAGCGAATTGTGCGACATTTGGTATATTCATGGGAATCATGACAGTAAAACTCCGGCAGCCTTCGATGCGCTTTGGAACAGCAAATGGAAAACGCGTAATTTGCATGGAAAAGTCGTTGAAATTCAGGGAAAACGCATTGCTGGACTTGGCGGTGTTTTTCGCGGACAAATTTGGATGCCGCCGAACAAACCGCTATATTTTGACCCGATTCATTTTTGCCAATATTGCCCGCCGGAAAAACTTTGGCGAGGCGGCGTTCCGTTGAGACATAGAACGTCCATTTTTCCGCAGGATATAGAAATACTGGAACGACAACAGGCCGATATTTTAGTTTGCCACGAAGCGCCCAAACCGCATCCCACAGGTTTTTATGCCATTAATAATCTGGCGAACCAAATGGGAGTAACACAAGTATTCCATGGTCATCACCATGAGAATTTTGATTATCACGGACTAAACAGAAACGAATTCGAGATAATCAATGTAGGTTTCAGAAGCTTGACCGATTCAACAGGGAATTATTTAATTAAAGGAATAGACGATCGTTAAATTATGAAATCGTTTATATTGGAATAAAATAAAAAGCTCACAATTAATTGTGAGCTTTTTTAATTTATGATGAATTATTCCGCAGCTGCTTCAGTCGCAACTTCCGGACGATCTACTAACTCAATGTATGCCATTGGAGCGTTATCGCCTGCACGGAAACCGCATTTTAAAATACGGGTATAACCACCTGCACGTTGTGCAAAACGTGGACCTAATTCATTAAATAATTTAGCAACAGTTTCAACGTTGCGAGTACGAGCAAATGCCAAACGACGATTTGCTACGCTATCTTCTTTTGCTAATGTAATTAACGGTTCAACTACACGACGTAATTCTTTAGCTTTTGGCAATGTAGTCTTAATGATTTCGTGACTAACTAAAGCACTTGCCATATTACGGAACATCGCTTGGCGATGGCTGCTATTACGGTTTAGTTGACGACCACTCTTACGATGGCGCATGATCTTATCCTTCTCAGAAAAATCTTAATCTTTCGACCAATTAATCTTCAGCAATACTTGCTGGCGGCCAATTATCAAGACGCATACCCAGTGATAGGCCGCGTGAAGCAAGCACATCTTTAATTTCAGTAAGTGATTTCTTACCAAGATTAGGTGTTTTTAATAACTCAACTTCTGTACGCTGTACCAAATCACCAATATAGTGAATTGTTTCTGCTTTCAAACAGTTAGCAGAACGAACTGTCAACTCTAAGTCATCAACAGGGCGTAATAAAATCGGATCAAATTCCGGTTTTTCTTCCTTGACTTCAGGCTGACGAACATCACGCAAATCAACGAATGCATCAAGCTGCTCTGCTAAAATTGTTGCTGCACGACGAATTGCTTCTTCGGGATCGAGAGTGCCGTTCGTTTCCAACTCGATAACTAATTTATCTAAGTCAGTACGTTGCTCCACACGTGCTGCTTCTACATTGTAAGCAATACGATCTACTGGGCTATAACAAGCATCTACTAACAAACGACCAATCGGACGTTCTTCATCTTGAGTATGTGCACGCGCTGATGCCGGTACGTAGCCTCGACCACGCTGAACACGAATACGCATACTAATCGACGCGTTTTCATCAGTTAAGTGGCAAATAACATGCTCAGGATTTACAATCTCAACATCACCGTCATGAGTGATGTCACCAGCAACAACAGGGCCAATTCCAGATTTGTTTAGTGTCAGAAAAACATCATCTTTATTCTGAACTTTAACCGCCAGGCCTTTCAGGTTCAAAAGCACTTCAAGAATATCTTCCTGAACACCTTCTTTGCTACTATATTCGTGCAACACGCCTTCAATTTCTACCTCAGTTACAGCACAACCTGGCATTGAAGATAGAAGAATACGACGTAATGCATTTCCTAGAGTATGACCGAAACCACGCTCTAACGGTTCTAAAATCACTTTAGCATGCGTTGAACTAATCTGTTCAATATCAACTAAGTGCGGCTTTAAAAATTCTGTAACAGAACCCTGCATTTTATCCTCTCTTTGCTTTCAAGCTTTAACTATTATTTAGAGTAAAGCTCAACGATGAGATGTTCGTTAATGTCTGCTGATAAATCAGAACGTTCAGGAACACGTTTGAATACACCTTCCATTTTAGCAGAATCAACTTCTAACCAAGTCGGTTTTTCTTTTTGTTCTGCCAATTCCAATGATGCTTTGATACGAGCTTGTTTTTTCGATTTTTCACGAATTGCAATCACATCATCAACTGAAACTTGGAAAGACGGGATATTTACAACGCGACCATTTACAATAATCGCTTTATGGCTCACTAATTGGCGAGCTTCTGCACGAGTAGCGGCAAATCCCATACGATAAACTACGTTATCCAAACGACCTTCAAGCAATACCAGTAAATTTTCCCCAGTATTACCTTTCAAACGGTTCGCTTCTTTATAATAGTTACGGAATTGACGTTCTAAGATACCATAGATACGGCGAACTTTTTGTTTCTCACGCAACTGACTACCATAGTCAGATAAACGCGGTTTACGAGCACCGTGTTGACCAGGTGCTGTATCAATTTTACATTTAGAATCGATAGCTCGCACGCCAGACTTAAGAAATAAATCTGTGCCTTCACGACGGCTTAGCTTGAGTTTTGGACCCAAATATCTTGCCATTTTCTTTCTCCAATTATCCTAATGTCCGATTAAACACGACGTTTTTTCGGTGGACGACAACCGTTATGAGGAATCGGAGTCACATCTGTAATATTCGTAATGCGGAAACCCGCTGCATTTAATGCTCGAATAGTCGATTCACGACCCGGACCCGGACCCTTAACCATAACTTCCAAATTCTTTAAACCAAATTCTTTAACCATTTCAGCGCAACGCTCTGCAGCAACCTGCGCAGCAAATGGGGTTGATTTACGAGAACCACGGAAACCCGAACCGCCAGCTGTAGCCCAAGCTAAAGCATTACCTTGACGGTCAGTAATAGTCACGATTGTATTATTGAAAGAGGCGTGAATATGCGCTACGCCATCTACAACTTGTTTTTTTACACGTTTACGTGCACGAACTGGTGTTTTAGCCATTAATATTTACCCCGACTATTTTTTGATCGGCTTACGAGGACCCTTACGGGTACGCGCATTAGTTTTAGTACGTTGACCACGTACCGGTAAACTACGACGATGGCGTAAACCACGATAACAACCTAAGTCTAAAAGACGTTTGATGTTAAGTGTTACTTCACGACGTAAGTCACCTTCAACGGTAAATTTACCAACTTCGTCACGCAGTTTATCAATCTGCTCTTCAGACAATTCGCTGATCTTCACATCTTCAGCAATACCCGCCGCTGCACAAATAGCTTGTGAACGGGTTTTGCCGATACCGTAAATCGCTGTTAACGCAATTACTGCATGTTTATGATCAGGAATGTTAATGCCTGCAATACGGGCCACTATGCACTCCTATATTTTAACTAATTTGACATACTGATCTTGAAAAGCCCGTTTCAGGATACTCAAACAGTATGTCAAGGACATAAATGAGCTGAGCAGTATAACTGCTCAACTTGTTCTTTGCAAGATATTTATCGATTAACCTTGACGTTGTTTATGTTTAGGGTCGGTACATAAAACACGTACAACACCTTCACGTTTAACAATTTTACAGTTACGACAGATTCTTTTTACGGAAGCACGAACTTTCATTGCTTATCCCTTTTATTCAAACTGGACTATTGTCCAAAACCTTTAAGGTTTGCTTTTTTCAACGCAGATTCATATTTACTTGACATCAAGTGACTTTGAATCTGAGCGATGAAATCCATAATAACCACTACGACGATCAACAAAGACGTACCACCAAAGTAGAATTGAACATTCCATGCTGACATCATAATGTACGGAACCAAACACACGAAAACGACATACAGACCGCCGATCAATATGAGACGGGTCATAATTTTATCGATATAACGTGAAGTTTGTTCTCCTGGTCTAATTCCGGGTATAAATGCGCCAGATTTTTTTAAGTTATCTGCTGTATCACGAGGATTAAATTGCATTGCAGAGTAAAAAAAGCTGAAGAACATGATTGCTATAGCATAAACAATCAAATAAATAGGTTGACCCGGTTGTAACATCATCGAAAGATTTGTTAACCATTCAAGGCTAGAACTCTCACCAAACCAAGACACTAATGTTGCTGGAAACAAAATAATACTTGAAGCAAAAATAGCCGGCATAACACTTGCCATATTCACTTTTAATGGTAAATGAGTTGAATGCCCACCTAAAATTTGTCGACCTTGCTGACGTTTAGCATATTCAACTTTAATACGTCTTTGTCCCCGCTCCACGAAGACAACAAAATAAGTCACCGCAAAAACAACCGCAGCAATTAACAAAAGAACCAGAGGATGCATTTGCCCTTGACGCGCCTGCTCAATTGTTTGACCAATAGCAGATGGCAATCCAGCCACAATACCAGCAAAAATGATTAGGGAAATTCCGTTACCAATGCCACGTTCGGTAATTTGTTCACCTAACCACATTAAAAACATGGTGCCTGTGACTAAGCTAACCACAGCAGTGAAGTAAAAACCGAATCCTAAGTTAGGAACTAACCCAGGAAGCATATTAGGTAAACCTGTTGAAATCCCGATTGCCTGCAAAGTAGCAAGACCTAAAGTCGCATAACGAGTATATTTACTAATTTTGCGACGTCCGCTCTCACCTTCTTTACGCAATTCACCCAATGTAGGAGAGACTGTTGCCAAGAGCTGGATAATAATCGATGCCGAAATATACGGCATGATTCCCAATGCAAAAATAGATGCTCGACTTAAAGCACCACCAGAAAACATATTAAACATGTCAATGATGGTGCCTTTTTGCTGCTCAATCAATTGGGCTAATACGGCTGCATCAATACCAGGAACCGGGATGAAAGAACCAATACGGAAAACGATCAATGCACCTAATACGAAAAGCAAACGACCTTTTAGTTCATTACTACCGCTTTGGGTACTTCTATTTTGATAACCTGGTTTTTTAGCCATTTATTAATTATTCCTCAACTGAACCGCCAGCAGCTTCAATAGCTGCTTTAGCACCTTGAGTTACGCGTAAACCGCGGACAGTTACCGCAGTATTGATTTCACCTGCTAAAATCACTTTAGCGAATTGAATATCTTTAGTAACTACATTCGCAGATTTCAACGCTTCTAAAGTGACGACATTACCTTCAACTTTAGCTAAGTCATTTAAACGAATTTCTGCAGTTACCGCAGCAATTTTCGAAGTAAAACCAAATTTCGGTAAACGACGGTATAAAGGCATTTGACCACCCTCAAAACCACGGCGAACTTTACCGCCGGTACGGGATTTTTGACCTTTATGACCACGACCGCCGGTTTTACCCAAACCGGAACCAATACCACGACCAAGACGCTTAGCGCTATGCTTTGCTCCTTCAGCCGGAGATAGAGTATTTAAACGCATTCTCTTACTCCTCCACTTTAACCATGTATGAAACTTGGTTAATCATACCGCGTACCGCCGGAGTATCAATTAACTCAACGGTATGGTGCATATGGCGAAGACCAAGACCACGCAACGTAGCTTTATGCTTAGGTAAACGAGCGATTGAACTACGAACTTGTGTTACTTTAATAGTTTTAGCCATTATCAATTACCCCAAAATTTCATCAACGGTTTTACCGCGTTTAGCAGCAACCATTTCTGGTGACTTCATATTTGCAAGTGCATCAATAGTTGCACGAACAACGTTAATTGGGTTAGTTGAACCGTATGCTTTAGAAAGTACGTTACGAACGCCCGCAACTTCTAATACTGCACGCATTGCACCGCCCGCGATGATACCTGTACCCTCACTAGCCGGTTGCATAAATACGCGAGAACCAGTATGAACACCTTTAACCGGGTGCTGTAATGTACCATCATTTAAAGCCACGTTAATCATATTACGACGTGCTTTTTCCATTGCTTTTTGGATTGCTGCTGGAACTTCGCGAGCTTTACCATAACCGAAACCGACGCGACCATTACCATCGCCCACTACTGTCAAAGCAGTGAAACTCATGATACGACCACCTTTCACAGTTTTTGATACACGGTTTACCGCGATTAGCTTCTCTTGCAGTTCACCAGCTTGTTTTTCGATGTTTGACATCTCAATATCCTCTATTAGAACTGTAGACCAGCTTCACGAGCAGCGTCCGCCAAAGACTGGACACGACCATGATATTTAAACCCGGAACGATCGAATGCGACGGTTTTAACGCCTTTCGCTAATGCACGTTCAGCAACTGTTTTACCAACTACTGCGGCGGCATCTTTATTACCGGTATATTTAACTTGCGCACTAATTGCTTTTTCTACTGTTGAAGCAGCGGCAAGCACTTCTGAACCGTTCGGTGCAATCACTTGTGCGTAAATATGACGCGGAGTGCGGTGAACTACTAAACGAGTCACACCTTGCTCTCTCATCATATGACGAGCACGAGCTGCACGACGGATACGAGCTGATTTCTTATCCATAGTGTTACCTTAAATTATTTTTTCTTAGCTTCTTTAGTACGTACAACTTCATCAGCATAACGAACACCTTTACCTTTGTAAGGCTCCGGCTTACGGTATGCGCGAATATCTGCAGCCACTTGACCAATTAATTGTTTGTCAGCACCTTTCAATACAATTTCTGTTTGAGATGGACATTCTGCAGTAATACCTGCTGGTAAAGTGTGCTCAACGGGATGAGAGAAACCTAAGCTCAAGCTAACAGTATTACCTTTCACTTGCGCTCTGTAACCTACACCTACCAGTTGTAATTTTTTAGTAAAGCCTTCAGTAACACCAATAACCATTGCATTAACCAATGCGCGAGCTGTACCTGCTTGTGCATCTGCACCAGCGAAACCTTCGCGCGGAGCAAATGTTAATGCACCGTTGTTTTCTTTAACTTCGACTGAATTATGAATAGTACGAGATAACTCACTATTCTTACCTTTTACTGTTAATAGCTGACCGTTCAAAGAAACTTGAACACCGGCAGGAATATTAACAGGTGCCTTAGCAACACGAGACATTTTCCTACCTCTCTATTAAGCTACATAACAGATGATTTCGCCGCCTAAACCCGCTTGGCGAGCAGCACGGTCAGTCATCACACCTTTAGATGTAGAAACTACGGCAACACCTAATCCGCCCATAACTTTTGGTAATTCGTCTTTACGTTTGTAAATACGAAGACCAGGACGACTTACGCGTTGGATGCTTTCTACAACCGGTTTACCTTGGAAATATTTTAAAGTAATTTCCAATTCAGGTTTTGCACCTTCTAAAACTTTAACGCTTTCGATATAACCTTCAGCAGCTAATACGTTGGCAATAGCCACTTTTAGCTTGGAAGAAGGCATACTGATCGCAACTTTATTCGCAGCCTGCCCGTTACGAATGCGGGTCAACATATCTGCGATTGGATCTTGCATACTCATTGTATTTTATTCTCCGATTCCAAAATAAAGTGGTAAATTACCAACTTGCTTTTTTAAGACCTGGGATTTCGCCACGCATTGCTGCTTCGCGAACCTTGATACGGCTTAAACCAAACTTACGAAGAACGCCGTGAGGACGTCCGGTTTGGCGACAACGGTTACGTTGACGGCTTGGGCTTGCATCACGCGGTAAAGATTGTAACTTTAATACCGCATCCCAACGATCTTCATCTGATGAATTAGCGTCAGAAATGATTTTCTTCAATTCCATACGTTTAGCATAGAATTTTTCAGCCAATTTAACGCGTTTTACATCGCGTGCTTTCATTGATTGTTTAGCCATTGTAACCTGCCTTATTTACGGAATGGGAAATTAAAGGCAGCGAGTAGTGCTTGACCTTCTTCATCATTCTTCGCCGTAGTGGTAATAGTAATATCTAAACCGCGTACACGATCAACTTTATCATAGTCGATTTCAGGGAAGATGATTTGCTCACGCACACCCATGCTATAGTTACCACGACCGTCAAAAGACTTCGCACTTAAACCGCGGAAGTCACGGATACGTGGAACAGCAATTGTAATTAAACGTTCTAAGAACTCCCACATACGCTCACCGCGTAGTGTTACTTTACAACCGATTGGATATCCCTGACGGATTTTAAAGCCTGCAACAGATTTGCGAGCTTTAGTAATTAAAGGTTTTTGACCGCTAATCGCCGTTAGATCCGCTACCGCGTTATCTAAAAGTTTTTTATCGGTCAATGCTTCACCCACACCCATATTCAGGGTAATCTTTTCGATTCGTGGGACTTGCATGACAGATGCGTAGTTGAATTTAGTTTTCAATTCATTAACTACTTGATCTCTGTAGTAATCATGCAGTTTCGCCATCGCATTACTCCAGTTTGTTAAATAATTTCATTGTTAGATTTGAAGAAACGGACTTTTTTGCCGTCTTCGAATCTAAAACCTACACGGTCAGCTTTATTTGTTTTCGGGTTGAAAATCGCTACGTTTGACGCATCAATCGGAGCTTCTTTCTTCACTAAACCGCCTTCTTTACCTAAAGCAGGTACCGGTTTTTCATGTTTAGTGATGATTCTTACACCTTCAACAATCACTTTACCATTTGGTAACACTTGAGTTACCTTGCCGCGCTTGCCTTTGTCTTTACCAGCAAGTACGATTACTTCGTCATTTTGACGGATTTTAGCAGCCATTACGTTCTCCTTATAGTACTTCTGGAGCCAAAGAGATGATCTTCATGAATTTCTCAGAACGAAGTTCACGAGTCACAGGTCCAAAAATACGAGTACCGATAGGTTGCTCAGTGTTATTGTTTAAAATCACACAAGCATTGCCATCGAAACGAATAACTGAGCCATCTGGGCGACGAACACCCTTCTTGGTGCGCACAACAACCGCTTTTAGCACATCACCTTTTTTCACTTTACCGCGTGGAATCGCTTCTTTTACGGTAATTTTGATGATATCGCCAATAGCAGCGTAACGACGGTGCGATCCACCTAGAACCTTGATACACATTACACTGCGAGCGCCTGAGTTATCAGCAACATCCAGCATAGTCTGTTCTTGGATCATATTAGTGCTCCGTTAATTAAATAAAACACCCTTTCGGGACTACTTACCCAATGTAAGCAGTTCGCGGAGTTTATCAGATTAAGCCAATGAGATCAACACGATTTTAAAGATTAAACAAATTTAATAGGCACTCAAAATAGCGAAAAAGTGCGGTCAAAAAACTCATCAAATTTTGCCCGCACTTTGGCATAAAAAAGCCCGGGCATTTCTGCCGGGCTTTCAAGTTTTAAGTGTAAAGATTAAGCAACGGTTGCTTTTTCTACTACACGAACTAAAGTCCAAGATTTAGTTTTCGATACCGGACGACATTCTCTGATTTCGACCGTATCACCTAATCTTGCTTCGTTGTTCTCATCGTGAACGTGTAATTTGGTTGTACGACGGATAAATTTACCCAAAAGCGGGTGTTTCACTTTGCGCTCGATGGCGATTGTGAAAGATTTATCCATTTTGTCGCTGATTACACGACCTTGAACAGTACGAATTTTATCAGTCATTACTCACCCGCCTTTTGATTTAATACAGTTTTCACTCGTGCAATGTTACGACGCACTTGTTTTAACTGGTGGGTTTGTTGAAGCTGACCGGTGGCTGCTTGCATACGCAATTTGAATTGCTCACCTAACAGGTTTGCTAACTCAGCATTCAGCTCTTCAACATTTTTGTTACGTAGTTCTTGAGCTTTCATTACATCACCGTCTTAGTTACGAACGTTGTTTTAATCGGAAGTTTCGCCGCCGCTAATGCAAATGCACTGCGTGCGATTTCTTCTGAAACTCCGTCCATTTCATAAAGAACTTTACCTGGTTGGATAAGCGCTACCCAATATTCCACGTTACCTTTACCTTTACCCATACGAACTTCTAATGGTTTTTCGGTAATCGGTTTATCCGGGAATACACGAATCCAGATTTTACCCTGACGTTTAACCGCACGCGTCATCGCACGACGAGCCGCTTCGATTTGGCGAGCTGTTAAACGACCACGACCAACCGCTTTTAACCCGAATGTACCGAAGCTGACTTCTGTACCGCCGGCGATACCGCGGTTACGTCCTTTGTGGACTTTACGGAATTTTGTACGTTTTGGTTGCAACATCTAGCAGTTCTCCTTACTTACGACCTTTGCCGCGTGGTGCCTTTTTAGGCGCAGCCGGTTGTTGTTCTGGTTGTTGTGCAATTGCAGCCATTCCACCGAGGATTTCACCTTTGAAAATCCATACTTTAACGCCGATTACGCCGTATGTCGTATGTGCTTCCGCAGTGTTATAATCGATGTCCGCACGTAATGTATGTAATGGCACGCGACCTTCACGATACCATTCGGAACGTGCAATTTCTGCACCACCTAAACGACCGCTTACTTCAACTTTGATACCTTTGGCACCCAAGCGCATTGCGTTTTGTACCGCACGTTTCATCGCACGGCGGAACATAACGCGGCGTTCTAATTGTGAAGCGATGCTGTCAGCAACTAATTTTGCATCCAGTTCAGGTTTTTTCACTTCAGCGATATTGATTTGTGCCGGCACGCCAGCGATTTCCGCTACTGCGTTGCGCAATTTCTCAACATCTTCACCTTTCTTACCGATAACGATACCCGGGCGAGCTGTGTGAATTGTAACACGAATGCTTTTAGCCGGACGTTCAATAGTGATACGTGAAACTGAAGCATTCACTAATTCTTTATTCAAGAATTTACGTACTTTGAAATCGCCGTCAAGATTATCGGCGAAGTCTTGTGTATTCGCAAACCAAGTAGAGTTCCAAGGTTTAACAATACCAAGGCGAAT
This sequence comes from Actinobacillus sp. GY-402, assembly GCF_014843355.1. Classification (GTDB taxonomy): domain Bacteria; phylum Pseudomonadota; class Gammaproteobacteria; order Enterobacterales; family Pasteurellaceae; genus Exercitatus; species Exercitatus varius. The sequence continues at coordinate 2,389,032 of NZ_CP062137.1, read as the reverse complement.
ACCATGTGGATGGACTTTTTGACCCATTTGTTATTCCTCTACGATTAACGATCCGACACAACCACGGTGATGTGGCTTGTACGTTTTAAAATACGATCTGCACGACCTTTAGCACGTGGCATTACACGTTTCATGCTAGGACCTTCATCAACGAAAATCTTAGCGACTTTAAGATCATCGATATCTGCACCGTCATTATGCTCTGCATTTGCAATAGCGGATTCTAAAACTTTTTTCACTAAAGCTGCCGCTTTTTTATTAGTGTAAGTTAAGATCTCCAATGCTGCCGCAACTTTTTTACCACGGATTAAATCCGCAACTAAGCGAGCTTTTTGCGCTGAAGTGCGAGCGTAACGATGTTTTGCGATAGTTTCCATCTATTTACCTCTTACTTCTTAGCTTTCTTATCCGCAGCGTGACCGCGGTATGTACGAGTCGGTGCAAATTCACCTAATTTATGACCGATCATTTCATCGGAAACATAAACAGGAACGTGCTGACGACCATTATGGACTGCGATGGTCAAACCAATCATTGATGGAATGATCATTGAACGACGGGACCAAGTTTTAATTGGTTTTTTGTCCCCGCTTTCCACCGCCTTCTCTACCTTCTTCAACAAGTGTAGGTCAAGGAAAGGACCTTTCTTGAGAGAACGTGGCATGGCTTATCCTCTTAATTCAATTTAAATTATTTGCCACGACGACGTACGATATATTTATCGGTACGTTTGTTGTGACGAGTTTTCTTACCTTTGGTTTGAACGCCCCAAGGAGTTACCGGGTGTTTACCAAAGTTACGACCTTCACCACCACCGTGCGGGTGATCTACCGGGTTCATTGCCGTACCGCGAACAGTAGGACGAATACCTCTCCAGCGACTTGCACCGGCTTTACCCAGTACGCGAAGCATATGTTCGGAGTTACCAACTTCACCAACCGTTGCAACGCATTCGGCCAATACTCTACGCATTTCGCCTGAACGTAAACGTAAGGTTACATAGTTACCTTCACGAGCAATGATTTGTACATACGCACCGGCAGAACGAGCGATTTGACCGCCCTTACCAGGTTTTAACTCAACGTTATGTACGGTTGAACCAACCGGAATGCTACGCATTGGCAACGAATTACCAACTTTAATCGGCGCATTTACACCGGCTTGGATTTCATCGCCCACAGACAGGCCTTTAGGTGCTAAGATATAACGACGTTCGCCGTCTTTATAAAGCACTAAAGCAATATTTGCAGAACGATTTGGATCATATTCAAGACGCTCAACAACCGCTGGGATATCTAACTTGTTACGTTTGAAATCGATTAAACGATAATGTTGTTTATGTCCACCACCGATATGACGGGTAGTGATACGTCCTAAATTATTACGACCGCCGGTTTTAGATTTAGTATCTAGCAACGGTGCGTAAGGTTTGCCCTTGTGTAATTCAGGGTTCACGATTTTAACAACGTGACGACGACCAGCGGAGGTCGGCTTACATTTAACGATAGCCATAATTATTTATTCCTCCGTTATTACTCTGCCGCACCTTCAGCGAAGTCAAGTGATTGACCTTCTTGAAGAGTAACATAAGCTTTTTTCCAGTCACTGCGGCGACCCATATTATTACCGCGGCGTTTGGTTTTACCTTTAACAACAACTGTGCGAACCGAATCTACTTTCACTTCAAAAAGTTGTTCAACTGCGTTAGCAATGTCAACTTTGTTTGCATCTAATGCAACTTTGAATACGATAGTATTTGAAGTCTCTGCGTTGTTAGTTGCTTTTTCAGAGATATGTGGTGCTTTAAGCACTTTTAGCAAACGTTCTTGTTGAATCACGCTAACATCTCCTCAATTTGTTTCACTGCATCGACAGTAACGACCACTTTATCGAAAGCGATTAAGCTTACAGGGTCGATACCTTGCACATCACGTACATCAACTTTATACAAGTTACGTGCCGCTAAGAATAAATTCTCATCTAAGCTTGCAGTGATGATAAGAGCGTCGTTTAACGCCATATCTTTTAATTTTTGTGCTAATACTTTAGTTTTTGGTGCGTCAATTTCGAATTTTTCCACCACGACCAAACGATCTTGACGAACTAATTCGGAAAGAATGCTTTTAATTGCACCACGGTACATTTTTTTGTTTACTTTTTGACTGTGATCTTGCGGTTTCGCAGCAAAAGTAACACCGCCCGAACGCCAGATTGGTGATTTGATATCACCGGAACGCGCACGGCCCGTACCTTTTTGACGCCAAGGTTTTTTACCTGAACCAGACACTTCAGCACGAGTTTTTTGAGCGCGCGAACCTTGACGAGCACCTGCCGCATATGCAACAACCACTTGATGGATTAACGCTTCGTTAAACTCACGTCCGAAGGTAGTTTCAGAAACAGTGAGTGCGTTTGCACCTACAACTTGTAATTCCATCTCTATCTCCCAGACTTACGCTTTAACTGCCGGTTTCACGATAACATCACTATTAGTTGCACCCGGAACGGCACCTTTCACTAATAATAATTTACGCTCAGCATCAACACGAACAACTTCAAGTGATTGAACGGTTACACGCTCATTACCTAAGTGTCCTGCCATTTTTTTACCTTTAAACACACGACCCGGAGTTTGGTTTTGACCAATAGAACCAAGTACACGATGTGATAAAGAGTTACCATGAGTTGCATCCTGGGTACGGAAGTTCCAACGTTTAACACCGCCTTGGAAACCTTTACCTTTAGACGTACCGGTAACATCAACTTTTTTAACATCCGCGAAGATGTCAACATTAATTTCTTGACCTAAAGTAAATTCTTCACCTTCGGTACGAAATTCCCATAAACCGCGACCAGCTTCAACACCTGCTTTCACGAAATGACCAGCTTCAGGCTTAGTTACGCGACTCGCTTTTTTAGAGCCAGTTGTAACCTGAACTGCAGTATAGCCATCGTTTTCAAGAGTTTTAACTTGAGTTACGCGGTTGGCTTCGATTTCGATAACGGTAACTGGAATTGACACGCCGTCTTCAGTGAAAACGCGGGTCATACCAACTTTACGACCGACTAAACCAATCATTGTAATAACCTCTTAATTAACCTAGGCTGATCTGCACGTCAACGCCGGCAGCCAAATCTAAACGCATTAATGCATCAACAGTTTTTTCTGTTGGCTCAACGATATCAACTAAACGTTTGTGAGTACGAATTTCATATTGGTCACGCGCGTCTTTGTTCACGTGTGGCGAAATCAATACAGTGAAACGTTCTTTACGAGTTGGTAAAGGAATTGGACCACGAACTTGTGCACCAGTACGTTTAGCTGTTTCTACGATCTCCGCAGTGGATTGATCGATCAAGCGATGATCAAAAGCTTTTAAGCGGATACGGATTCTTTGGTTCTGCATTAGACCAGAGCTCCAATAAAATTTAGCTATAAAAAAACTGACACCATCGCCTTTAACATCTTAATAAAGGGAAGTGCAGCAGACCTATTTAGCTCCCCAATCGGGAACATTGTTATAGATTACTTAGCGTAATCTTACGCTTAATAAATGATTACATTAAACGACTTTCATCCTGAAAGTCCGCAAATTATACTGAGTTATCCGCTAAATGCAAGCCTTTTCTACAAAAAACCTTTTGGAATTCGACCGCACTTTTTATCAATTATAAAGGACTTTCCACTTGAAGTTGCTGATAAATTTCTGTCACCGTCAAAATCAGACAGGAACGTACCAGTTTTTCACAACGTCGGATTTTCATCTGCCCGACTAACGAATCCGTGGCTTCCATCGTTTCGTGTCGCGGCAACATGGCTTTATCTTTGAACAACTTTAATTTATGCGTAAATTCAACGATTAGCTCATCGGAGAAATGATACTCTCGGCTGTCTTCATTCAATTTGTCTTTTAATTGCATGAACGATGAAATATCTTCAAACGCTTCTTGTGATAAAACGCCTAACCCTAACAACACTTTAAGCCGAATACTTAATGCCGCCAGCGGACCGGAGGTTTCAAACAAACTGTCGATGACTGATTTTACGGCAAAATCATTTTTACGAAAGACCCGATTAATAAGCTGATCCACTAATTCGTCAAAGATGGCGACACTTGCCGTGACAAACCCTCGAATGGACGATACGTCATTGAGTCTTTCATAAATAGGATCTTCCGATACCACAACCAAATCCTTATAAAAATGATTACAAATAAAAAGTGCGGTTAAAAAACAATGTATTTTTCGACCGCACTTTACCGTTGCAACTATTGTGCGTTATATGCCGCAACAATTCGTTCGATTACCGATTCGTCTTGTAATTCGGTATATTTTTTCACGGTTTCTGCCACACCGTTATCGGCGATAGATTTCGCCAACTCTACCGCTTGCGGATCATTTTCATTACGGTAGCAAAGCGCAACTGCAATGGCGCGAATCAAATTATCATTCGGTAAACCGTATTCCAGTGTACCGCGCAACGGTTTAATCAAACGATCGTTATAACTTAATTTACGTAACGGCTCGCGGCCCACGCGATCCACATCATCCACCAGGAACGGATTAGCAAAACGTTTTAAGATTTTTTCGATATATGCCGCATGCGCTTGCGGATCAAATCCGTAACGTTTAATCAACACCGCACCGCTTTCCTGCATGACGGATTTCACAAAAGCTTTCACTTCCGCATCTTCAATGCTTTCTTTGACAAATCGATAGCCTTTTGATTTACCATAATATGAAGTGACGGCATGACCGGTATTTAAGGTAAACAATTTCCGTTCTACAAATGCCATCAAATTATCGGTTTGTTCCATGCCTTTAATATCCGGAACGGTACCTTTAAATTGAGTTTTATCAACAATCCATTCGCTGAATTCTTCAACCGTCACCAGTAACGGATCGTTCGCATCAGGCTTAACCGGTGGCACAATACGGTCAACAGCGCTGTCCACAAAGCCGATTAATTGCTCGATCTGATTTTTCACCGCCGGGTTTAAATGTGTAAAAACTTGTTCTTTTAAAAACGTTGTACCGCGTACCATATTTTCACAGGCAATAATATTTAACGGTTTGCAGTTACCGCTGGCTAAACGTGCTTCTAACGCTTTTGCTAACGTGCCGGCAATGATTTTTAATACATTCGGACCTACCGCGGTCGTCACTAAATCCACTTCATTAAATAACGCGATAATCGCCGCTTCATCCGTTGAATTTACACCAGATACATTGTTAACCTGTTCGATGGTATTAATGCTGTCACCTACGATTTTCACACCATAAGTGCGGTTGGTTTTAAGTAAATTTATAACGGCTTCGTTTACATCCGCAAAAATAACTTCTACACCACTGTCAGCCAGTAATTTACCGATAAACCCCCGTCCGATATTACCGGCACCAAAATGTAATGCTTTCATTTTTACTCTCCGTAGGGCGGGCTTGTCAACCCACCAAATTATTGAAATGAGAAAAGGTGGGCTAGCAAGCCCATCCTACGCTAATTATGCTTTTAACAATTCCAGAACTTTATTTACATCGTTAGTCGAAGTCAGTAATTCAATCGCTTCCTCGCTGTCTAATGCGTTGGTAATTGCCGATACCACTTGGATATGCTCGTTATTGCGAGCAGCGATACCAATCACCAGTTTAGCCACGCCGTCTTCTTCATCCGTAAAACGAACGCCTTCAGGATATTGGCAAACCACTACACCCGTTTTAATTACTGCATCTTTCGCTTCAATGGTTCCGTGCGGCACGGCAACACCTTCACCCAAGTAAGTAGAGACTAATTTTTCACGTTCAAACATCGCGTCAACATAACTCGGTTGTACAAAACCCGCTTTCACCAATTGTTCGCCTGCAAAACGAATAGCGTCAAATTTATCGGCAGCTTTCAGACCTAAGAAAATCTGTTCCGGTGCTAAACTGAATGTGGTACCGTTTACCGCCACTTCATTTTCTGCCGGTGCAGCCGCCGGTGCATTTTCGTCAAAATTGGCTTTTAAATCGTTTACCAAACTGTCATAGAATTTATTGTCTAAAAAATTAGTCAACGAGAAATGCATTGCGTTCGGTACTTGTTTTTTCGCACGCAGCGTTAAGTCTTGATGGGTAATAACCATACGGGTGTCATCCGGCAAATCATTAATCGCACAGTTCGCTACTTCAATCGGTAATCCCGCATCTTTCACTTTTTTGCGCAACATGCTGGCACCCATTGCGCTTGAGCCCATACCAGCATCACAAGATACAAAGATTTTTTTCAGACCTTTATAGTCGGTGACTTGCTGATGTTGCACCGCACCGCCTTTCATAGCTTTAGAGGCGGCTTGCGCTTCTTCTAAATCACCCATATCTTCTTCTTTCTGTAATTTCACAAAAAACGCGGAAATAACAAAAGAAACGGCACAAGCGGCAACAACGGATGAAATTACCCCAACAAACGAGGCTTTCGGCGTCATTGCCAATACGGCAATAATTGAACCCGGAGAAGCCGGAGCCTGTAAGCCTGCATTAAACAACACTAAAGTGAATACGCCGGTCGCACCGCCTGCAATTACAGCAAGAATCAAGCGCGGATTCATTAATACATAAGGGAAATAAATTTCGTGGATACCACCGAAGAAGTGAATAATTGCCGCACCACCGGAAGTTTGTTTGGCAGAACCTTTACCGAATAGCATATAGGCAAGCAATACGCCTAAACCCGGACCTGGGTTGGCTTCAATTAGGAAGAATACGGACTGACCGAATTCCTGAGATTGCTGAATACCTAACGGTGAGAACACGCCATGGTTAACCGCATTATTCAGGAATAGAATTTTTGCTGGTTCCACAAAAATAGAAGTCAACGGTAATAAATTGTTTTGTACTAATACGTCAACACCTGCCGCCAACGCCTGAGAAACCGATTTCACCACCGGACCAATCACCCAGAAGAACAAAATGGCTAAAATCATTCCGATAATACCGGCGGAAAAGTTGTTAACCAACATTTCAAAACCGCTTTTAATCTTACCGTCCGCCCATTTGTCAAAACGTTTGATCGCCCAACCACCGGTCGGACCGGCAATCATTGCCCCTAAGAACATCGGAATATCAGTACCGACAATCACACCGGCTGTAGTAATCGCCCCGACTACCGCACCGCGATCACCGCCGGCTAGCTTACCGCCGGTATAACCAATCAGCAACGGCAGTAAATACGTCACCATCGGACCGACTAATTTCGCCAATTCCTCATTCGGCAACCAACCCGTCGGAATAAAAAGCGCAGTAATAAACCCCCAGGCAATAAATGCGCCGATATTCGGCATCACCATGTTTGACAAGAAGCGTCCAAAACTTTGGACCTTCAATTTTGCATTTGCTGATAGCATATTGCTTTCTCCGTAAAATAAAAAAAGACAGTGTTTTCGATGAGCAAAAAAATAGCATAGCCATTATAAAATAAGAAATTTTTTCATTTAGAAATGTGAACTAGATCACAAAATATTTTTTATGCTTAATTTTGAAAATGTGACATTGATCACACTTTTTTATTTAACTTGTTTTTTTTGTGATCCGGATCACAAAAAGTGCGGTGAAAAAATGCGAAGTTTTTTTACCGCACTTTTACCTTTCCCGGTATAATTTGCCTATTCGTTTTCACTTCAGCCGAAACTATGCAACATCATTCTTCCATTCGGGCCCGATTCCGTTATGTTCTGCACAAAAAATTACGTCAGACGCACCGAATTTCCCACAAAACCATCGAATTTAGCTGTTTGCTGATCGGCGCCGCTCTGGTCGCGCTGTTTTCGTTAGGGTTCGCCAAGCTGGCCGATTTGGGATTGCAATGGAATGCGCAATGGGCAAGCCGTTATCCCGTCGCCGTTTGGTTTGTCTTACCGCTCGGCATGGCGGCGCTTGCCTGGTTTACGCCGCGTTACACGCCTTATGTTGCGGGTAGCGGCATTCCGCAGGTTATCGCGTCACTTAGTCTGCAACACGGGCCGCAAAAAAGCCGGCTCATCGCATTTTGGCAGACTCTGTGGAAAATTCCGCTTACCTTTTTAGCCATGCTTATCGGCGCCTCCGTAGGGCGCGAGGGGCCTTCCGTTCAAGTGGGAGCGGCGGTAATGCTGGCGTGGGGAAATTTATGCCGTCGCTACGGCATGGCGTTCACCGGTCTTAATGCCAACGAATTAATGGCGGCGGGCGCGGGTGGCGGTTTGGCGGCGGCCTTTAACGCGCCGCTGGCCGGGGTGATTTTTGCGCTGGAAGAATTGGGCCGCGGTATTTTGTTACGCTGGGAACGCCGCGTATTGTTCGGCGTATTTGCCGCCGGGGTGATTTTAGTCGTCATCGAAGGTAATAGCCCTTACTTTCCGCAATATCAGGGAGCGACACTGGTGAACAATATGCTGTTATGGGTGTTGTTATGCGGAGTCGTATGCGGTGTTTTCGGCGGCATCTTCGCCCGCTTGCTGGCGAAAGGCGTGGCGGGCGTATCTCCGACATTGCTGCGCGGTTGGATTCGTCGTCATCCGATTATCGTCGCACTCTTTTTAGGCATCGTTCTTGCTGCGCTCGGCACTTATACCAACGGACAAACTTACGGCACGGGTTATCACGTGGTGGCCAACGCGTTGGCGGGAGAAGCCATTGAACCCGAATCCGTCGGCATAGCCAAATTATTCGCCACCGTCGCCACTTACTGGACGGGCATTGCAGGCGGGATTTTCACGCCGTCTCTCACCATCGGCGCTGGCATCGGCGCGCATATTTCGGCCTTCACACAAGGATTAATCGATCCCCGCCTGCTGGTTTTGCTGTGTATGGTCGGCTTTTTAGCGGGCGCTACGCAGTCACCGCTTACCGCCGCCGTAATCGTAATGGAAATGACGGGCAGTCAGCCGGTTCTGGTGTGGTCTTTAATCGGCGGCTTAATTGCGTCTTTCGTTTCGCGCCAGATCATGCCGAAACCGTTCTATCACTTTGCGGCCATGCGTTTCCGTCAACGGATAATTGAAGAAAGCAAAAGCGCAGAATAACGCAAAATCGCGGCGGCAGAACATTCAAGTGCGGGCAAAAATTCTTTCGTTTTTTGACCGCACTTTTGATGTCACGCCGTCTCCAGCAAGCTATCGTCCGTCCAGAGCTCTTCCAAAAACCGCATAAAACGTTCCCGTTCTTCTTTATCTTTAAAGCCCGTCACGTCTATGCCGGCGCTGCCGGAAAAGCGAATCCGAACGTTTACGTCGGCAAAAGATTCGTTGATACGCTCCGGCAAGCAGCTTTCCAGCTGCGCCATAACCGCCGCCTGCCGCGCCGCTTGTTGGCTGTTCCGTTCTTTAACGAATTTAATATCCAATTGTTTCATTTGATTACTCCGCTCACCTCGAAATATGTATTTATATACACAAAAGACTATCAAATGCCGGATATACTGTCAATATTTCATGAATAAATATTCAGTTCAACAAATTAAAAAACGAATAACCGTTGGCTGCCACTGGCACGCAACCGTTTTTTCTGTTAGATTGAACGCTTATTTTTTATTAGATAACCAAAAAGGATGTATATGATTTTTGATACTTATGAAACCGTGGCGCTTGCCTGTTTGGTTTTATTGCTGGGTTATTTTTTGGTCAAACGTATTCGCGTTTTAAATGAATTCAATATTCCGGAGCCTGTTGTGGGAGGCTTTATCGTCGCCATCCTATTAACCGTAGTGCATGAAATATGGGGACTGAGCTTCGGATTTGATAAAGATCTGCAAACCACCATGATGCTTGTTTTTTTCAGCTCCATCGGGTTAAGTGCGAATTTTTCCCGCTTAGTTAAGGGCGGCAAGCCGTTAATCGTGTTTCTGGTGGTCGCGGCAGGGTTAATCTGTATCCAAAACACGGTGGGAGTATTCGGCTCCATGGCATTAGGACTGGATCCCGCTTACGGCTTAATCGCCGGTTCGGTAACCTTAACCGGCGGACACGGAACCGGCGCCGCTTGGGCGGATACCTTAACCAAGCAGTTCGGCATTTCCAGCGCCATGGAAATTGCCATGGCATGTGCGACTTTCGGTTTGGTGTTCGGCGGGATTATCGGCGGCCCGGTGGCAAAATTCCTGTTAAAACGTATGCATAAAGACGAAGTGGCGGAAGACGAAAACGTGGATGATGTGGAAGAAGCCTTCGAAAAACCGGTTTATCGCCGTAAAGTCAATACGCGCACCATCATCGAAACCATTACCATGATGTCTATTTGTCTATTCGTAGGGCAACATTTGGATATGGCGGCGAAAGGCACCGCATTCCAATTGCCGACTTTCGTTTGGTGTTTGTTTACCGGGGTAATTATCCGCAACAGTCTGGCTCATATTTTCAAATTTAAAGTGGCGGATGAAGCGGTGGACGTGCTCGGTACGGTGGGTTTATCCATTTTCCTCGCCATTGCGCTGATGTCATTAAAATTATGGGAATTGGCGGGCTTGGCATTGCCGGTACTGGTTGTGTTACTGGCACAGGTTGTCGTGATGATTTTATACGCCGTTTTTATTACCTACCGCGCCATGGGCAAAGATTATGATGCGGTGGTGTTGAGCGCCGGTCACTGCGGTTTCGGACTGGGCGCCACGCCGACGGCGGTCGCCAATATGCAGGCGGTCACATCGCATTTCGGTCCGTCCCATAAAGCGTTCTTAATCGTGCCGATGGTGGGGGCGTTCTTCATCGATTTGCTGAACGCTACATTGCTGAAAATATTCCTGGTCATTGTCAATTACGTCCACTAAATCAGGCTAAGACCGCAAAAGTGCGGTCTTTTTTTCTTATGATTTGCGTTCACGAACAACTATCGTTAGACTAAGATTTTCTTTTTCCACAATGAGAAATACTATGAAAAGCCTTCTTTCATTTAATACTTTCGGTATCGCGGCGAACGCCGAAAATATCGTCGAAATCACGGAATTATCGCAATTTCACGCCGCCTGGCGGAATGCGCAAGATGCCGGTCAGCCCGTATTGGTGCTGGGACAAGGCAGTAACGTGTTGTTTTTGAAAGATTTCCGCGGCACGGTTTTGGTTAATCGTCTGTCAGGTATTGAACACAAAGAAGACGAAAATTTTCACTATTTACACGTTAACGGCGGTGAAAACTGGCATCATCTGGTGGAATGGTCATTAGAACAAGGCATTTTCGGTCTGGAAAATCTTGCCTTAATTCCGGGCTGCGCAGGCTCGGCACCGGTGCAAAACATTGGCGCTTACGGCGTAGAATTTAAAGATGTCTGCGATTATGTGGAAGTTTTGGATCTCGCGCAAAACAAAACCTTCCGTTTAACCAATGCGGAATGCCGCTTCGGCTATCGCGACAGCGTTTTCAAACACCGATACGGCGGTGATTTCATCGTCGTTGCCGTCGGCTTAAAATTAACCAAAAACTGGAAACCGGTACTGAAATACGGCACATTAAACGAACTCGATCCAAGTGCGGTCAGCGCCAAACGAGTTTTTGACGAAGTTTGCGCCATTCGTCGCGCCAAACTGCCGGATCCGCAACAAATCGGCAACGCCGGCAGTTTCTTTAAAAATCCGATTGTGACGGAAGAACAATATCAAACGTTACGGGCGGAATACCCGACAATGCCTTGTTACCCGCAAAGTGACGGCTTCGTCAAGCTGGCAGCGGGCTGGCTTATTGACCAATGCCGTCTGAAAGGTTATCAGTTAGGCGGCGCGGCCGTCCACGAAAAACAGGCGTTAGTGCTGGTTAACAAAGGCAATGCGACCGGTTCCGATGTGGTCGAACTGGCTCATCACATTCGTCAGGCGGTGGCGGCAAAATTTGACGTTTATTTGGTACCCGAAGTGCGTTTTATCGGCGAAAACGGCGAAGTTAACGCGGAAAATACCATCAGCTGAACAGGAAAAAATAAATGAATTTCAGTGCTATTTTAGAAACTTTACCCACCGTCGATCATCTTACCGGTTTGAATATTTTAAACGGTGAAACGGTGGTTCGCCACATCCCGGCGGCGCCCGGAAAATTCGGTTCGTTACGGGTTTATTATGCGCTCGCGCAAAAATTTAACGGAAAACTTGACCGCACTTCCGCCGAAAAAGGCCTAGAACTGTTCGCAGAGCATACTGCGGATGCTAAAGCGCATCCCGGCAAGCATCCGAACGTCGATCTGCTTATGCGGGTTATCGCGGAAAATCACCGTTATCTCTTACAACCCCTTTTGAAATAACAGGTTGAAACGTTTTTAAGTGCGTAAAAAATATGCTCATCCGCCTGAACTTTTTCACCTGTTGCGCGGTCTTATTTAACATAAAATCGAAAGCAAAAATTGGTGCTTGCGATTTTTTGTGTTATAACTAGATGAAACCATTCATCCGAAATTAAGAAGGAAGATAATGAATAAAGAAGCTCAAATGATGTTAGTCCCGCAAGGTAACCTTGAAGGTTACATCCGCGCCGCCAACGAATACCCGATGTTGACTGCGGAACAGGAAAAAGACTATGCAGAGCGCCTATACTATCAGGACGATTTGGACGCGGCAAAAGCGTTGATCCTGTCGCATCTTCGTTTTGTCATTCATGTGGCGCGCGGCTACGCCGGATACGGCTTACCGCAAGCGGATTTGATTCAGGAAGGTAATATCGGACTAATGAAAGCCGTGCGTCGTTTTAATCCGGAAATGGGCGTGCGTTTGGTGTCATTCGCCGTGCATTGGATTAAAGCCGAAATCCACGAATACGTTTTGAAAAACTGGCGTATCGTCAAAGTGGCGACCACTAAAGCGCAGCGCAAACTCTTCTTTAATTTGCGCAAAACCAAACAACGTTTAGGCTGGTTCAGCGACAACGAAGTGGATTTAGTGGCAAACGAACTCGGCGTATCCAAAGAAGACGTAATCGAAATGGAAAGCCGCATGAGCGGTGCCGACGTAGGTTTTGATTTACCGACCGATGAATCCGAAGAAGAAGCCTTCGCGCCGTCTATGTATCTGGAAGACAAAAGCTCAAACTTTGCCGCCGAATTGGAAAACGAAAACTTCGAAACCCAAGCTGCGGATCAGTTGGCCGCCGCCATGGAAACCTTGGACGAACGCAGTCAGGATATCATCAAAACCCGTTGGTTGGATGAAAACAAGGCAACGCTCCACGATTTAGCGGCGAAATACAACATTTCCGCCGAACGCGTCCGCCAACTCGAAAATAATGCGTTAAAAAAACTCAAAAGTGCGGTCGATTTTTAACAAGTTTTTTTAGACTTCCCGAAAAGCAGCGTTTATCGCTGCTTTTTTGTTTTGCACGACGGTTTACCTTTGATTTCTTAAACGCATTATTCAGTGGGAAATGAATCTCCGTTGTATATCAATGACCTCTCAATCTATTCTTCAATCCAAAATGATTTATTTAAAGCTTTTTGATTAAAGTAAATCAATTTTGTGATCTCGCTCACAGTTTACATGATCATTTAAAGCTATACTTTCGCGTAATTAATCAATATTTTTATGAAAACCGCAGAAACTCGCAAAGATAATAGTTTATGAGTATTTTCAATCAAAATAGGTATAACTATTCCGGGTAATGAAAAAAGCATGAGAAAACGAACGAATTTATCAGTCGGCACATTCGGTTACGGTCGCCGATAATCGCAGCATGACGAGAACTTTATATCTCGACGCTAAAGCGGCAAATATTTAAACGGCTAAGAGGATAATTCCATGACTACAACCAATCAAACGGAAAAATCGATTATTCCGTTATACGACGGAATGAACAAAATCCCCGGCGGAGCAATGGTTATTCCGCTTATTATCGGTTCTTTAGTCGGCACCTTTTGTCCCGGTTTTTTAGGATTAGGTTCATTTACGACCGCACTTTTCAAATCTTCCGCCGGCCCTTTAATCGCATTGCTCATATTTGCTACGGGTATGCAAATTACGCTTAAAAGTTCGGGGCCGGTTTTGGCTCACACCGGCGTCATTTTGCTGTTTAAAACCATTATTCCCGCAGCGGTGGTCACGGCTTTAGGCTTTTTTATCGGAAACGACGGAATTATCGGTATTTCGCTACTCGCGATGCTCACCGTCGTTTCAAATTCCAATGGCGGGATTTGGCTGGCGTTCACGGGTAAATACGGCGATTATCGGGATCAGGGCGCTTATATCGCCTCGGCGGTGAACGACGGTCCGTTCTTTGTTTTGCTCTTTTTAGGCGCGTCCGGGCTTGCGGATATTCCTTTATCCTTAATGCTTGCCGCGGTTATCCCGCTGTTGATCGGCATGGTAATAGGAAATTTAGATCCGAAATGGACGAATTTAATGAAACCGACCGGCAGCATTGTTATCCCTTTCTTCGCTTTTGCGCTCGGAACCGGGATTAATCTGCATGCGATCGTAACCGGCGGATTAACCGGCATTATCTTGGGAATTGCGGCATCGCTATTGACCGGTTTTCTTGTATTTGTCGGCTATAAAACAATCCTAAAACGAGGAAATCAGTCGGGTATCGGTTTCGCCGCGGGAACGACGGCGGGCAATGCAATTATTACCCCGGAAATTGTCGCGCAGGCTGATCCTAGCTTTGCACCGTTCGTACAAACCGCTACGGCTCAAATTGCGGCGGCCGTACTCGTTTCTGCGATTTTAGCGCCGCTCTTTGCCGCCTGGGTGTTAAAACGTCAAGGCGGTTTAGAACAATCAACAAATGAGGGAAATGGATATGAAAAATGACAAACTGCTTGTGGTTGCCGATGATTTAACCGGTGCTAACGATACGGGCGTAATGTTCGCCGAGGCAGGATTTAATACGCTATTGGAAACCAATGTGCGTTCTCTCGAATCGACGGATGTTTCCTGCGCCGAAATATTTTCCGTGTCCACAGACTCAAGACCCATCGGTACGGCAGCCGAAAATAAAACTAAAATGGCAATTTTGAAGGGAATCGAAAAAGGAATGAATCAACTTTACCTTAAAATCGATTCCACTATGCGGGGCTCCGTAAATTATCAAATTAAAGGGGCTTTAGCCGCTTGGGAAACCTTATACCCGGATACCAAAGCCGTAATATGTCCGGCCTATCCGACAATGGGAAGAACCATCGAAAACGGACATCTATATGTTAATGGTACGCCGGTAAACGAAACGGCATCAGGGAAAGATGCCATATGCCCGGTCAAATCTTCATCGATGCAGGATCTATTACCCGAAGCGATTTGTCTTGCCTGTACGCCGGAAAACGAACTTATTGAAAAAATTCTCTCGATTACGCACAAACAAATTGTGATCGACGCAAAAACGGAAGAAGATCTGACAACCATCGCCAAGGCGATTAACCGGTTAGGAAACGGAATTATCCCCGTCGGTTCCGCCGGTCTTGCGCAAAAACTGAAATTATCCGGGCATAAATTAGCGGAAAAAACAAAAATCAATTTAGGTCGGTCGTTAATCTTGGTCACATCCATTCATGAAACGAGCCAAAACCAGGTGGATCAATATATTTCCGGTATCGGCGGTAAATCCGTTGTGTTTAATCCGTCGCCGTCACAACTGATTAACCACCAAATATCCAGTGAAGCCTTGCTGCAACAGTTTAACGCATTAATTCATTCCAGCCGCGAAAATGTCATTATTCGTGCGAATCCGGCTAAAGTCGTTAACAACATCGACGGTTCTATTAACGAAATTGCGCGAAAAATAGCAGAATATCTGGCAAATTTGGGATTGCACGCATTAAATACCGAAAAATTTGATTCGCTTATTTTATTTGGAGGTGACGGCGCCGCAACATTACTAGATAAAATGAATATTTCCGAAATGAAAGTTTCATATGCGATTGTTCCCGGGGTGCCGCTATGTACCGTCACGAACGGGCCTTATAAAGGTCTCAATGTTATGACGAAATCGGGCGGATTCGGCAATCATTCGTTATTAATTGATATTCTGAGCGTTAAAGCGGATTAATAATGTCTCATTCGGTCGATCTAATCGCTGAAACTTAAACTCAATCGATGAAAAACGAAGTCTCGGGGGAAAATCGCCAGTTCACCGGACATTTTGACATAGTAGACAAAATCGACCGCTTCATTCTTGCTTAAGGGTCGATTTTGCCGCTGGGTTGTTGAAAATTTAAATTCACGGCGCCCTGAAAACCGAGTTGACGCCAGGCTTCGTATATCGTAACCGCAACGGAATTGGACAGATTCATACTACGGCTGTTTGCCGTCATAGGAATGCGGATTTTTCGTTCCATCGGCATATTGTCTAAAATTGACATCGGAATACCGCGGGTTTCGGGGCCAAACATCAAAAAGTCACCCAATTCGAACCGCACTTCACTATGAGCCGGCCCACCTTTGGTCGTCAGAGCAAATAAACGTTTCGGTTTTTCGTCGGCTAAAAACTGTTCGAATGTTTTATGCCGTTTGATTTCGGCAAATTCATGGTAATCCAACCCGGAACGACGCAAACGCTTGTCATCCCAGGTAAAACCGAGAGGTTCGATTAAATGTAGGCGAAAACCGGTGTTGGCGCACAAGCGGATAATATTGCCGGTATTTTGCGGAATTTCGGGTTCGTATAAAACAATATCTAACATAAAAACAACCTGTTTGAATAAAGTTCGCTCATTCTAGCTTATACGCCCCCGAATGCAACCTTTCGACCGTATTTATGCGGCTCTTTTCAAAATGGCATACATGGCGTCTTTCAGTTTCAGTTTTTCCTTTTTGAGCATTTCCACTTCGCTCGGCGTACCTATTTCAATATGATCTTCAATATTTTTGATTTTGTGATCAAGCTCGTTGTGCTTTTCAAACAGACGGGCAAAATGCGCATCTTCGGTTTTTAATTTGGTAATCAAATCGCGGAATTCCGGAAACATAAGCTGTACTCCTGTCTGATAAGTCAAAGAAGAAAAGAGAATATCTCTAGGATAGGTTTTTATGTTACCCGATTTTCATTATAAAAAATGTGATCCGCCCGGCATTTTTAAAGTTTATGCTCACGCCGGATTTTTTCCAGCAAGGCATCGCAACAAACATCCAGCAACTGATAGGTTTCCTGAAAATTATGGGTATACCAAGGATCGGGAATATGGTCGTATTGCAGATCGGGCACTAACTCGGCAATGCCGAATAATTTATCGGATTTTCCGCTGAACAGCGTTTGCAAATCCCGCAGATTCTGGTGATCCATCGCCACGATATAGTCGAAATTATTGCGATCCGCCAATTTTACTTTGCGACTTACAAAACCGGCGCTGTCTATTTTATGCAAATCCAGCATATCCGCCGTGCCGCAATGCATATCGCTACCGTCATGCCAGCCGGAAGTGCCCGCACTGTCCGTTTCGATAACATCGCTCAAGCCCGCTTTTTCCACTTTGTGCCGCATCATAAATTCCGCCATGGGCGAACGGCAAATATTGCCCAGACAGACAAACAGAATTTTAATTTTCTTCATAACCATTCCTATAAAAAAACACCCGACATTGTAATTGTCGGGTGTTTTTGATTCAAGTGCGGTCAAAAAACGCATCGTTTTTTTAAACGTTAACTTTGCCAATGGTCGGAAGCAATCCTTCTAAGAGCAGCGAATAAAAACGCAATGCTTTTTCGACAAATTTAAAAATCCTCAAAATATTGCTGGATTTTCGCCACATCTTTGGTTTTGGTTAAGGCTAACTGCAACAATACGCGCGCTTTTTGCGGATTCAACGTACCGGAAGCGATAAAGCCGTACTGGCTGTCGTCAACTTCGGCATCGCGAGTGGTATAACCCGTCGGTACGCGGGACGAACGTACCACCGTCACGCCTTTTTTAGCCGCTTCCGCCAACAGATCCAGATTCGCTTTATTCATATTGCCGTTACCCACACCGGCTACCACAATGCCTTCGTAACCCGCATCAAGCAAGGCTTTCAACGGTTCCACCGGCATATTGGAATAAGCGTAAATAATGCCCACTTTCGGCAATTTTTCCAGATTATCCACATTAAACGGCGTATCAATGGTATGTTTGCTTTCAGGCGAACGTTCGTAATCCACTTTGCTGTTATGTACATAGCCTAAAGTACCGAAATTCGGCGAATGGAAAGTCTGTACCGCCGTCGTGCTGGTTTTGGTCACATCGCGGGCGCCGAGTACTTCGTCGTTCATCGCCACCAACACACCGCGTCCTGCGGATTTTTTATCTTTCGCAACGACAACCGCGTTATAAAGATTCAACGGACCGTCCGCACTCTTTTCGGTTGCCGGGCGCATTGCCCCCACCATCACCACCGGCTTTTCGCATTTCACCGTCATATCGAGGAAATAAGCGGTTTCTTCCATGGTATCCGTACCGTGCGTCACCACAAAACCGTCCGTCGAGCCACATTGGCTGTTAATGGTACGCGCCAGTTTCAACCAAACGTCATCGGTCATGTCCTGCGAACCGATTTTCACTACCTGTTCGCCTTTTACATTTGCCAGCGTTTTAATTTCCGGTACCGCGTTCAATAAGGTATCGATATTCAACTGCCCGGCTTGATAGGCGGAACTCACTTCGCTTTCACCGCTGCCGGCGATAGTGCCGCCGGTGGCGAGCACCGTCAGATTAGGCAACTCCGCGGCAGAAGCGGAAAATGCCGATAATGCCAATAAGGTCGCTAACGTTAATTTTTTCAATTGCATAACTATTTTTCCTGTGAATGAGTTTTCACTGCGAATTAGTCTTCATCGGTAAAACGCGCGGCTTTGTAAGTCGGTTTCATCAGATTTTCAACGGATAAAATATCGTCTAGCTGCGCTTCGGTCAGTAAGCCTTTTTCCAATACCACATCGCGTACGCTGCGACCGGTTTGAGCACAGATTTTACCCACGATATCCCCGTTATGGTGACCGATAAACGGATTCAGATAAGTCACGATACCGATAGAGTTAAACACGTAATTTTCACAGATTTCTTTGTTTACCGTGATGCCGTCGATACATTTATCGCGCAAGTTCACGCAAGCGTTGGCAAGAATCTCGATAGATTCGAACATAGCTTGGCCGATTACCGGTTCCATAACGTTTAATTGTAGCTGACCGGCTTCCGCCGCGAAGGTGACGGTAGTGTCGTTACCGATCACTTTGAAGCACACTTGATTGACCACTTCAGGCACCACCGGATTTACTTTAGCCGGCATAATGGAAGAACCCGCTTGCAATTCAGGCAGATTAATTTCATTCAGTCCCGCACGCGGACCGGACGAAAGCAAACGTAAGTCGTTACAAACTTTCGAAATTTTGACCGCACTTCGTTTCAGCGCACCGTGCACCATTACATAAGAACCGCAGTCGGAAGTGGCTTCAATCAGGTTTTCGGAACTGACGCAAGGCAACCCGGTGACTTCGGACAAATATTTCACCGCCAATTCGCGATAACCTTCCGGCGTATTCAGACCGGTACCGATTGCCGTCGCCCCTAAATTCACTTCAAGCAATAATTCCGCCGTACGTTTCAGATTTTTCACTTCTTCTTCAAGTAAAATCGCGAAAGCTTTGAATTCCTGTCCGACAGTCATCGGCACGGCGTCTTGCAGCTGAGTACGACCCATTTTCAGTACATTGGCGAATTCCGTCGCTTTATTGTCAAAACCTTGTTGTAAATACTCAATTTTTTCAACCAGTTTCATAATACTGTTATACACTGCAATGCGGAAACCGGTCGGGTAAGCGTCGTTGGTAGATTGGCTGGCGTTCACGTGATCCATCGGATTGACAATGTTATATTCGCCTTTTTGATGACCTAGAATTTCTAAGGCTAAATTTGCCACCACTTCGTTGGTATTCATATTCACGGATGTACCGGCGCCGCCCTGGTAAACATCGGACGGGAATTGATCCATACAACGTCCGTTTACCAGGATTTCATCGCAAGCCTGTACAATAGCTTTGGAGACTTTTTTCGGAATGGCGCCCAATTCGCCGTTCGCCAGTGCGGTGGCTTTTTTCACCATGACCATTCCGCGCACGAATTCAGGCACGTCGGAGATGCAATGATCGGAAATGTTAAAATTTTCCACCGCTCTTAAGGTGTGAATCCCCCAATATACGTCATTTGATACTTCGCGTTCACCCAATAAATCCACTTCAACACGTACGTTTTTCATAATTAATCCTCAATTTTTGCGTTAGGTCAGATTGTTGACGCGATAAATCATAACGGCTTTTATTCCGCAAAAATGTGATCTGGATCAAATTTTAATAAGTGTTTGATCGTACAAATATTTATTTGAGCTATTAAAAATTTTAAGGTTTAAATCCTTACTATTTAGCGGTATATTATCGGAAATTTTTAGATCCCTGATTTAAAGCTGTTCACAAAATGAACAAAACTGATATTCAGACTAAAAAAGTGCGGTTTACTTTTTATTACTTTTATGGAGAACAATTATGACTGCAATGTTTATAATCCAATTTGCCATCGTATTGCTCTGTATCCTGGTGGGTGCACGGGTCGGTGGTATCGGTTTGGGTGTATTCGGCGGCTTAGGGCTGGCTATCTTATCCTTCGGATTCGGGCTGAAACCTGCCGGCTTGCCGATTGACGTAATGTTTATGATTATGGCGGTGGTGGCTGCCGCGGCATCTATGCAGGCGGCCGGCGGTTTAGATTATATGATCAGAATCGCAACCAACATTCTGCGCCGTAATCCGAAATACATTACCTTTATGGCACCGGCGGTAACCTGGACATTCACCGTATTGGCGGGAACCGGTCACGTAGCTTATTCCGTGTTACCGGTTATCGCAGAAGTCAGCCGCCACAACGGCATTCGTCCCGAACGTCCGCTTTCTATGGCGGTTATCGCTTCGCAATTCGCCATTGTCGCCAGCCCGATTGCCGCCGCCGTGGTTGCGGTCGTCGCTTACCTTGAACCGCAAGGCATCACGTTGGGTAACGTGCTTTCGGTGACCATTCCGGCAACGCTTCTTGGTCTGGGGCTGGCCTGTATCTTTGTGAATAAAATGGGTAAAGAATTAAAAGACGATCCGGAATACCAAAAACGTTTGCAAGATCCGGAATACGTAAAATCCATTCACGCAGACAGCAATCCTGAGGAAATTGAAATCACTTCAAGCGCTAAAATCTCCGTTTCTTTATTCTTATTAGGCGCGTTACTGGTTGTGTTAATGGGTGCGATACCGTCATTACGCCCGGTCTTTGACGGCAAACCGATGGGTATGGCGCACACCATTGAAATCGTCATGTTATCAATCGGCGCACTTATCATCTTCTTCTGTAAACCGGACGGCACCGCAATCACCAAAGGATCCGTGTTCCACGCCGGTATGCGCGCGGTTATCGCCATCTTCGGTATCGCATGGTTGGGCGATACGTTAATGCAAGCGCATATGACCGAAGTTAAAGAAATGGTATCCGAATTAGTACATACCGCACCATGGGCCTTCGCTTTCGCTTTATTTGCGTTATCCGTGCTGGTAAACAGCCAAGGGGCTACGGTTGCCACCCTGTTCCCGCTCGGTATCGGTTTAGGCATTCCTGCGCCCGTGCTTATCGGGGTATTTGTTGCGGTAAACGGTTACTTCTTCATTCCTAACTATGGTCCGATCATTGCCTCAATCGACTTTGATACCACCGGAACCACTCGAATCGGTAAATATATTTTCAACCACAGCTTTATGATTCCGGGCTTGCTCAGCATGTTCTTCAGCATCTGCTTTGGTTTGTTATTTGCCAACATGTTCCTCTAAAATTAACGGGAACAAGCAAAAAGTTGATCCGCACCGAAAGTCAAAGAGGCAAACCCATTTGATAAAGTGCGGGTCATTTTTTTATAGTTTTTTCAATCCCCGGAAACAATATTTTCAAATTAATTTACCGTTTTGGCTTTCACGTTTTTGCTAAGAATTCCTCTAAAAATTCACCTATATTTTTAAATAACAACTAATTTAAAAGCATATTTTTTAATTTTCCCCATTTATCGGAAATATCATTTGATCTTCACATAACTTTTGTTTATACCTACCCCATCGCAGGTATAAATACCTCAAAAATTTTTTATTTTTCGGAGGACTCTTATGACAGAAGAATATTTGATGATGCGTAACAACATCAACATGCTGGGGCGCTTTTTGGGCGAAACCATTCAGGAGGCGCAGGGTGACAATATTCTCGGACTGATTGAAAATATCCGCATATTATCGCGCAATTCCCGCAGCGGCGACGACAAGGCCCGGGCGGCATTATTAGACACGCTTTCCAATATTTCGACGGACAATATCATTCCGGTTGCCCGCGCCTTCAGCCAGTTTCTGAATCTGACCAACGTGGCGGAACAATATCAAACCATGTCTCGCTCCCATGAAGATAAAGTTTCCGCAGAACGTTCCACGGCGGCGTTGTTTGCCCGTTTGAAAGAGCAACATATTTCTCAGGACGAAATTATAAAAACCGTGCAAAAATTGCTGATTGAACTCGTTCTCACCGCTCATCCGACGGAAGTCACCCGCCGTTCATTAATGCATAAACAGGTTGAAATTAACAAATGTCTGGCACAACTGGATCATACCGACTTAACGACTGAAGAACAAAAAAATATTGAATATCAATTACTTCGCCTTATCGCCGAAGCCTGGCATACCAATGAAATCCGCACCAATCGACCGACGCCTCTGGAAGAAGCCAAATGGGGTTTTGCCGTCATCGAAAACAGTTTATGGGAAGGCTTGCCCGCCTTTATCCGCAAACTTAACGATGCTACGGTCGAACATTTAAATTACGCCTTACCGGTGGATCTTACCCCGGTACGCTTCTCTTCCTGGATGGGCGGCGACCGCGACGGCAACCCCTTCGTTACCGCCAAAATTACGCAGGAAACGCTGCAACTTGCTCGCTGGAAAGCGGCGGATTTGTTTTTAACCGATATTCAGGCGCTTTGCGACGAGTTGTCGATGACCGCATGTACCGAGGAATTCCGGGAAAAATACGGCGATCACTTGGAACCTTACCGCGTGGTGGTAAAAAGCCTGCGCACCAAATTAAGAAACACCCTGGATTATTACAACGACGTGCTTGCGGGTCGCATTCCGCCGTTTAAACAGGATGAAATCATCTGCGAAGACCAACAACTCTGGCAACCTCTTTTCGATTGTTATCAATCCTTAACCGCCTGCGGTATGCGCATTATTGCCAACGGATTATTGCTGGATACGTTACGTCGCGTTCGTTGTTTCGGCGTTACCTTATCGTGTCTGGATATCCGCCAGGAAAGCACCCGCCACAGCGACGCCATCGGCGAAATTACCCGTTACATCGGCTTGGGCGATTACAGCCAATGGACCGAAGACGACAAACAGGCTTTCCTGATTCGCGAATTGAGTTCTCGCCGCCCGTTAATTCCCCATAACTGGACGCCTTCGGAACAAACCCGGGAAATTTTAGACACCTGTAAAGTGATTGCTGAACAACCGGAAGGCATTATTTCCTGCTATATTATTTCCATGGCAAGAACCGCTTCCGATGTTTTAGCGGTGCATTTATTACTGAAAGAAGCGGGCATTTCATATCATTTGCCGGTGGTTCCGCTATTTGAAACCCTGGACGACCTGGACGCCTCCGAAGAAGTGATGACGCAACTGTTTAACGTCGGCTGGTATCGCGGCGTCATCAACAACCGTCAAATGATCATGATCGGCTATTCCGACAGCGCTAAAGATGCGGGCATGATGGCGGCTTCATGGGCGCAATACCGCGCGCAGGACGCCTTAGTCAAACTTTGCGAACAAACCGGCATCGAACTCACCCTCTTCCACGGTCGCGGCGGCACCGTAGGACGCGGCGGCGCACCGGCCCACGCCGCATTATTGTCTCAACCGCCCCGTTCCCTGAAAAACGGCTTACGAGTGACCGAACAAGGGGAAATGATCCGCTTCAAACTGGGTTTACCGGCTATCGCCGCAGAAAGCCTGGATCTTTACGCCAGCGCCGTTCTTGAAGCCAACCTTCTGCCGCCGCCGGAACCGAAAGCCAGCTGGTGTCGGGTGATGGACGAACTTGCCGTTTCCTCTTGCGAAATCTACCGCAATGTGGTGCGCGGCGATAAGGATTTTGTGCCTTACTTCCGCAGTGCAACGCCGGAACAAGAGCTGGCCAAACTGCCTTTAGGCTCCCGCCCGGCGAAACGCAATCCTCATGGCGGCGTGGAAAGCCTGCGGGCCATTCCCTGGATCTTCGCCTGGATGCAAAACCGCCTGATGCTGCCCGCCTGGCTCGGCGCCGGCGCCTCCATCCGTCAGGCGATGGAAAACGGCAAAGCGGCGGTAATTGAAGAAATGTGCAGCCATTGGCCGTTTTTCAATACCCGCATCGGCATGCTGGAAATGGTGTTCAGCAAAACCGACAGCTGGCTGTCCGAATATTACGACCAACGTTTAGTGAAAAAAGAACTTTGGTATTTAGGCGAATCGCTGCGTAAACAGTTAAACGAAGATATCGCCACCGTCTTACGGCTTTCCGGTAAAGGCGATCAGTTAATGTCGGATTTGCCTTGGGTGGCGGAATCCATCGCGCTGCGCAACGTCTACACCGACCCGCTGAATCTATTGCAAGTGGAATTGCTGCGTCGTCTGCGGGCGGATCCCGAACATCCGAATCCGGATATCGAACAAGCGCTGATGATCACCATTACCGGTATCGCCGCGGGTATGCGTAACACGGGTTAGGCGATATTTATTCATCGCTTTTATCGCAAAAGTGCGGTCAATTTTTTGCAAGTTTTTCGGTATTGTATAGTATTTGCACAACAGCCTTAATTCTTTTTGCAACTGCTACACAATACCGAAGTTTTTTAAAAAACTCGGCAAAAATCGCCCGCACTTTTTGTCGCTCAGGCCCGGCGATCGGTAAAAATTTGAACAACCGCGCCGTTTATTGCTAAGATGGGCATCATTTATCAACTTGTGCACGAGATGAAAAAACGCACATTATTCTTAGTTATTACGCTTTTACTCGGCAGCGTCACTATGTTTTTAACCAAAAATCTGACTCTTTATCAAACACCGCAAGTGCTGTTTCAACATCCGCAGGAACAAGTGTTTGAGAAAGTCAAAGATAAAAATATTACCCGCTGGCAATGTTATCAGAATCTTCGCGCCGAAACCGTGCCCATGCGCGAATTCCGCTTGCTGAGCTGGAATATTCACAAAGGCGCGGATAACGGATGGCAACGGGATTTGCTGAATCTGGCGCAAGACAAACAGTTTGTTTTGCTGCAGGAAGCGACCACCTTACAGCGCATTCCGCAGACGTTTCCGCAATTTCAAACCGTATTACATACGCTGGCGTTTCAATTCCGCCACCAACAAACGGGCGTATTGAATTTATCCGATTTGGCGGCCGAACGTTATTGCGTTAACGCACAACCCGAACCCTGGCTGCGCCTGCCGAAGGTCATGGCGGCAATGCAGTTTGCGGTGGAAACGCAATCGCTGTTAATCGTTAACGTACATTTGGTTAATTTCGAATGGAAAACAACCGCCTATCAATACCAACTGGAAACGTTAAAACAGCTGGTTGAACGGCATCACGGCGCCGTGGTGTTAACGGGCGATTTCAATGCCTGGAGTAAAAACCGTACCGAACAGTTGCAGGCGTTAATCCGTTCCTTAGGCCTGACCGCCGTGCATTTTTCGCCGGACGAACGGATTAAAGCTTTCGGTTATCCGCTGGACAATGTGTTTACCCGCGGCATTATCGTGCATTCCGCGCAAAGTAAATCGTTACGCAGTTCCGATCACAATCCGGTAGAACTGCATTTTTCCCTGGAATAACGCGGATTTTACAGATGAAGGAAAGAATATGTTATTTTCGTTAACCTGGAGTGAAGTTCTATTGGCGCTTCACTTTACCGTTGTGGTTGCCTGCGCCGTTCGGGTGTTATACCGTCAACGCAATACGGGTTCGGCTTTCGCCTGGCTGGTGATTTTGCTGGCGTTTCCCATGGTGGGCGTTATTGCCTATTTGCTGGTGGGCGAAACCCGGATCGGCAGACGGCGTTTAGCTCGGACGTCGGAAATGACCCGATTCTACCAAAACTTCGCATCGGATTATCTAACGGACGAACAACACTTCAGCACGGACACACAACTGCCGAAATCCCATCAGGGAATTGAAAAAATGGTAAAAAAAGCCACCGGTCTGGGCGCCAATCAGCATAACGACATGCAATTGCTCACCTCTACCGATGACATCATCAACGCCATGATCGACGATATTCGGCAAGCCAAATTAAGCTGCTTGCTGGCTTTCTACATTATCGAGCCGGAAGGCAGAATCGATGCGCTGTTGCAGGCCGTCCTGGACGCCGCCCAACGTGGTGTACGTTGTGTGATATTGGCCGACGCCATCGGCAGCGGTCGCTTTTTTCGCAGCCAATGGCACACTAAACTGCAATTAGCCGGCGTGTTCGTGCAATCTTCCCTGCCCATCAGTTTATTACGCACCCTTTATACCCGCAACGATCTGCGTAATCACCGTAAAATTCTGGTCGTCGATTATTACATCGGTTACACCGGTAGCTTTAATCTGATTGATCCGCGCTATTTCAAAAAAGATTCCGGCGTGGGCGAATGGGTGGACGTGATGATGCGCTGCACCGGCGCCGTGGTATTGGAAATGGCCGCCGTACTGTATGCTGACATCGCCGTTGAAAGCGAAGAAAACCTGCAACTGGTGCAAAGCTATCTGCTTCGTTACGAACAGACGGACGTAGCGGCAATTCCGACGCCGACGGGCAACATCACCACTCAGGTCATTCCTTCCGCGCCCGAACAGGATGAAAGCATTATTTACGAAACCATTCTATGCGCCATCCATTCCGCCACCAAACGAATCGTCATTACCACGCCGTATTTTGTCCCGAACGAGCCCTTGCTTATCGCGCTTACCACCGCCGCCCGCCGCGGCGTGGACGTCACCCTGATTTTGCCGGAAAAAGTGGATTCCTTCATGGTACGTTACGCTTCGCGGGCTTATTTCCCGTTATTGCTCAAGCACGGCATTAAAATCGCCCAATTTAACGCGGGATTATTACACGCCAAAACGCTGGTGATTGATGACGATTTCAGCCTGTTCGGCACCGTTAACATGGATATGCGCAGCTTCTTTCTGAATCTTGAAATCAGTCTGGCCATTTACAACCGAAACATGACCGAGCAAATCGCCGCGTTGCAACAGCAATATTTAGCCGACAGCCGCTACATCGACGAAGTGGACTGGCTCTACCGACAAAAATGGTGGGGACTGGTGGAAAATATCGTGCGCCTGGTCAGCCCGTTGCTGTAAGCGACGACAAAAAGGCGTTTGTCATCACGCCTTTCGTTGGATAACTAAAAAACGGTCAGCTATTCCACCGACTTCTGATAACCATAAATCAAAAAAGTCTGTAAGCTGTCGCCCATGTTAGCGATGTTCGGATAGCGCCCCCATTGGCGGAAGCCTTGTTTTTCGAACATTTTGCGGCTTACGTGATTTTCCTCAATCACATACGCCATCAAAGTATGTACGTCCAATTCTTCCATCTGCGCCTGCAAAAACCGAACCGCCAGCGAACCGTAGCCGCGGCCTTTTGCGGATTGATCCAGATAAACGCTGATTTCCACGGTTTGGTCAAATGCGGCGCGATCATAAAACGGCGAAAAGGAACACCAGCCAAAAACTTTGTTTTTTTCTACCGCACTTTCCAGCACCCAAATCGGATGGCGCCGGCTGTTCAGATGCGCTTCAAACCACGGACGACGCCCTTGTTCCGTTACAGGCGTCAAATCGGCGGTAATACGGCGTGAAGGAATCGCCTGATTATAAATCGCCACAATTTGCGGCAAATCCTGTTCTTTTGCAGTTCTGATTTTCATTTTTACAACACTATGCAAACTTCGGTGCCGCCGGTCGGGCGGTTTTTAATGGTTAATTGCGCATTCAACTGACGACTGCGTTCTTCCATAATCCGCAAGCCGTAATGCCCTTCCGGTTCGTCCAGACTCGGAATACCGACGCCGTCGTCACGAATAATAATTTCCTGCTCGCCGTCTTCGTTGGTATGCGCAATCACTTCAATCAGATTGGCTTTTGAATGTTTAATGGCATTTAACACGGCTTCGCGCACAATCTGCAAAGCGTGCACCAACTGTTGAGCGTTAAACACGTGCGACGGCAAACTGCAAGTCACACGCATCCGAATAGAGGTTTGGTTGCGCAGGCTGTCGATAACCTGTTCCAGCGCCAGTTTCAAATTAGCTTCCTGCACGGTTAACCGGAACGTCGCCAACAATTCCCGCAGCTGAGTGTAACCGCCGGTTAACGCCTGTTCGAAATCACCAATAATCGCCAAACTTTTGCTTTTTGCATCCGGCGCATCTTTATTCAAATTATGTTTCAGCAAAGTTAACTGAATTTGCAGATAAGACAACACCTGCGCCAGCGAATCGTGCAGTTCGCGGGCGATAATGGAACGTTCCTCCATCAATAACAGCTGTTGTTGCTGACGTTGCGTTTGGCTGAAATACAGCGATCGTCCCAACATTTGCCCGATATTTTCCAGGGTGCGCGGATCCGGGCAAGGCAAGCCTGTCTGCCAGCGTAACTCGCCGATACGATTGTTGTCGTCTCCTACATCCACCGATTGCCAGTTGAAATTTTCACTCGGCTCGCCCAGCAAAATATGAGTGTCATCGGCGATCAGCACCAATTCCAACGCGCGCAAATGCTCCGTCAACATCACATTTTTCATCACGCCGCGTAAATGTTCGCTGTTCGTATCCATGCCGGAAAGCGCCTGCGAACAATGATACAACATAGATAAAGTACGGTTGGTTTGCGTGAGTTTTTGGGTTTTCTCCGCGATACGTTCTTCCAGATTGGAATAAATTTTGCTCAGTTCGGAAGACATTTGAGTGAACGCCTGCGCCAAATTTCCCAGCTCGTCCGAACGATTCACATCCAGCGGAACATGCTGGAAATTGCGCATTTGAACCTGCACGCTGGCGCGCGTTAATTGCTGCAACGGCGCCGCCACCTGTTTTTTAACAAACGCGGTAATGCTGGCGACCAGCGCAATAATCAACAGCATGGACACCACAATCACCACGCTGGTAATAATCAGTTTTCGCTCGGCAAAGCGCTGCAGCGCAAACACGAAGCGATCCACCTGCGAAACATAATCGGCCAAATTCGCATCATAGGCGTTCATATCCCGCTCTAAGGCGATTTTTTCCATTTTGCCCCAGCTCGCGATGAGGTCATGATAGGCGCTTTTCAGCTCTTTCGGCACCAAAATCTGCGTGTCGATTTGACTTAAAGACAGCGAATGCAGAGATTTGCGATACTCGCGTAAATCCTGATACAACAAATCCGGGTAATTTCTCAGATTATGCAGAATGCGATAACTTTGATAACGCAACGAACCCGATACGTTAATTTGTTCGGCGTCGGAACGGTTACTCACCATAATGCCGAGCGCAAAAGTAGTCATAATGCCGGCAAAAATAATTACCGTAATCAGATAGCGGGCAATGCGCGTGGTCACCGATTTCTTAACGTTCACAATGAATCCTGATGAATAAAAAACGCCGGCTATTGTAACAAAAAACCGCGGCAACAAAAAAGTGCGGTCAAAAAAATCAACGTTTTTTACGACCGCACTTTGAATGCACTTAATTCAGCCTTTACAGATTGCCGGTTCCGTTATCCAGATGCGCGCGGATAAACCAATGCAGTTTTTCCAACGCCCGGGTTTGCGCCACCAGCAAATCTTCGCTAATCGGATCCAATTCACCGAAATGTTCCAACACGAAGCGGTGAGATTCAATGTTGTGCGTATAATATTTGTCGATGATACGCAAATGATCCTGCGCGGTAGCGCGACCTAACGGATATTCCGGCGTTTGGCGGGTCGCCACCAGATTGCCCGGCAAACCGTTCGGCGCAACGCCTAAGGCGGCAATACGCTCGGCGATTTCATCCACGAATTCGCGCACTTCGGCAACCTGTTCGTCCAACATTTCATGTACGGCGATAAATTGCGGCCCCACCACATTCCAATGGGCATGTTTTAAAATTAATTGCAATTCGTTCAAACCCTGCAACCGCATTTGCAACGCGTCCGCAATGGAATGACCGATTTTCACTTCCAAACCGGGAACGGTATGAGCGGCATTTTTATTGACATCCGCCGTTAAAGCCTTTGATTTTTCGGTTAAAGTTAAAACCGGATAATTCATTTTGTTTGACATAATCTTCTCCTTCTCTTTTTTATCACTTCTTTGCTTTGTTGGCTTTATTATATACCGCACGGCTCACTTTCATAATCGTTCTTTCGAATAACTTAAATAGAAAAAAACTATCGCTTTTACAATTAACGATTTTCATTTCCTATTAAATACGACAATCTCAACGCCGAAGGTTGCTTAGCGCGCCGTTTGGGGGTAAAGTGCACCCATCGGTTAACAACTTATAGGATAATCATTTATGAAAAACGATAAACCCGTTGAATGCGTCGGTTGCAACACGCTTGACGTGGGTTCCATTCTGGATAACAGCGATTTAAAAGCGACTTTCGATAAAGCGTATCCGACTCGGGCGGAAGCGGAAGCGGCGTTGGCGAAATTAACCCAAAAAGCGCGCGATACCGAAACCGAGCCTTGTCAAATCCAAAGCGAAATCAGCGCGACGGAAGGCGGTTTCCGTTTAACCGCCGATTTCACGTTCAGCTGCCAGGCGGAATGCGTGATTTTCCAATTAGGCACCCGCGCTGTATAAATTTTAATTCCATTAAAAGTGCGGTCAAAAAAACGAAAGTTTTTTGAACCTCGATATTGCCGACAATCCGGAAGATAGCAAGCTTGTCGGCATTTCCTATAAAAATTCTTTCATTTTTTTGACCGCACTTTTCAGCGCGATTCGTCTGCCAACCGACGTCACGCCGTTTGTTCTTACAATTCATCGTACATGACAAAACTTAATTTCCGTTTCTATCTTTCGCTCGTTTATATCGGTCTCATCGCCGGGTTGCTCGGCACTTCGCTCACTTATATTCTGCACGGCATTCAGCATTTCGCTTTCGGTTACGGCTTGAACGGCGAAAATCTGTCATTTCGCGAAGGCGTGCTGCAAAGTTCCGCCGAACGCCGTTGGCTTGTTCTCACATTTTGCGGCATGCTGACGGGAATCGGCTGGTACGCCGTTCACCGTTACGGTCAAAAATTGTTAAGTATCAAGCAGGGATTGGACAATCCGCAACAAGGCGTGCCGTTTTTCAAAACCGTCGGCCACGCTTTATTGCAAATCGTCACCGTGGGATTGGGTTCGCCGTTGGGGCGCGAAGTGGCGCCGCGCGAAATGTCCGTGGCATTCGGCAGCGCATGGGTAAGAAAAGCCGGCTTGAACGACGGTGACGCCAGATTACTGCTCGCCTGCGCTTCCGGTGCGGGCTTGACGGCGGTGTATAACGTGCCGCTCGCTTCCACGATTTTCATTCTGGAAACCATGGTGCTCAGCGTCAATCCGCGTGCATTGGGCGCCGCCTTGATTACGGTAGTGATTTCCACTTGTGTCTCGCGCTTTTTTCTGGGCGATTTGGTGCAATATAGCCAGGTTACGCCGTTTCCGGTTAACACGGCATTGCTGCTTTTTTCCGCGCTTATCGGCATGCTGACCGCGCTTGTGGTGCGGGGATTTCGTCGTTCCACCCAACGCCTGCCGTTTTTAGCGCGCACGGACAAACGCCTGATTCCCGTCGCCGTGCTGTTGTTCAGCCTTATCGGTTTTATTTCTATCTATCAACCCGAAATTCTCGGCAACGGCAAAGCCGGTAATCAACTGACTTTCGGCGAAATGATCGGTTGGTCGGAAAGTCTGCAACTCATGGCGTTAAAATGGCTTGCGGTATGGCTTGCCCTGGCGGCGGGCGCGTACGGCGGGCTGATCACGCCCTCTATGATGCTGGGCAGTACCTTTGCTTATAGTCTGGCTATCGGCTGGAACGCGCTGTTTCCGTCGCTTTCCACGGAAGGTGCCGCCATTATCGGTGCCTGCGCATTTTTGGGCATTATGCAGAAAATGCCGTTTACCGCCATTGTTTTTCTGGCGGAACTCACCCGCAGCAACGCGGAAGTGTTCATGCCGCTGACGCTGGCGATGGGCGCGGCGATTGCCACCGATCGTCTGGCGGCCAAATGGCAGGCATAGCCTGATAAGCGCGTCGGTAAACAAAAAGTGCGGGCAAAAAAATCAACGTTTTTTGCCCGCACTTTATTTTATCGGCGATGACGCATTAATTAAGCATAATACAATTCGTATTCCACCGGATGCGGCGTCATGTTAACGCGCGCCACTTCTTTACGTTTGATGCCGATAAAGGCTTCAATGAAGTCTTTGGTGAAGACGCCGCCTTTGGTTAGGAATTCGAAATCCGTTTCCAGCGAGCTCAGCGCTTCTTCCAACGACGCCGCCACGGCCGGAATTTCTTTCAATTCTTCCGGCGGTAAATCGTACAGATTTTTATCCATGGCATCGCCCGGATGAATTTTGTTCACCACGCCGTCCAGCCCCGCCATTAACAAGGCCGCAAAAGCCAAATACGGGTTCGCAGCCGGATCCGGGAAACGCGCTTCCACACGAATCGCTTTCGGGCTGGTGACCGCCGGAATGCGGATAGACGCGGAGCGGTTGCTGGCGGAATAAGCCAATAACACCGGCGCTTCAAATCCCGGCACTAAACGTTTATAAGAGTTGGTGGTCGGGTTGGTAAACGCGTTTAAGGCTTTGGCGTGTTTGATAATGCCGCCGATATAGTAAAGCGCGGTTTCAGACAAACCGGCGTATTTATCGCCTTGGAAAATATTTTTGCCGTCTTTGCTTAAAGACATATTACAATGCATGCCCGAACCGTTGTCGCCGGCGAACGGTTTCGGCATGAAACAGGCGGTTTTGCCGTGTTCCGCCGCAACGTTTTGCACAATATATTTGTAGATTTGGGTTTCGTCCGCCTTCAAAGTTAAACTGTTGAATTTAGTGGCGATTTCGTTTTGTCCGGCAGTGGCCACTTCGTGGTGGTGCGCTTCGATAACCAAGCCCATTTCTTCCATCAACAGACACATTTCGGAACGCATGTCGTGCGCCGTGTCGTTCGGCGCAACGGCGCAATAACCGCCTTTCACCAGCGGACGATAGGCGTTGTTGCCGTCTTCGTATTTGCGGTTGGTGTTCCAGCCCGCTTCGATGTCGTCGATTTTAAATGAAACGTTGTTCATTTCGGTGCTGAAACGCACGTCGTCGAATAAGAAAAATTCCGGTTCCGGCCCGAAGAATACGTTATCCGCAATGCCGGTTGAACGCATATATTCTTCCGCGCGCATAGCGATGGAACGCGGGTCGCGGTCGTAACTTTGCATGGTGTTCGGGTCGTAAATACTGCAACGGATAGATAAGGTAGGAATTTGAGCGAACGGGTCAACAACGGCGGTTTCGGCGATTGGCATTAACAGCATGTCGGCTTTGTTGATGGCTTTCCAGCCTTCTACGGACGAACCGTCGAACATTTTGCCGTCTTCGAAGAAATCTTCGTCGATTGCGCTGACAGGTAATGACACGCCGTGTTCTTTCCCCTTAATGTTAGTAAAACGAAGAAGCACGAACTTCACGTCGTTCTCTTCTATTAACTTGAACACGCGTTCAATTGCTGCATTAGCCATAAAAAAACTCCTGTTATAAGGTCTGTAAAATTGCGGTTATTTTAAAACATTTTCCCCCGGCGGAAAATACCACATAATCCGTTCCGTGCCAATATTCGTAAAAAATCGGATCCGCCGGTATTAAACGAATAAACGCTGCGTTTTAGTCAATAAAGTGCGGTGAAAATTCAAACTGTTTTTCTGATTTTAGATAGCCCGGCGGCGGAAAAAGTTGTATAATTTGCGACCTTTCGCCGCCGCGGCTCATGCCATGACAGAAAAAGTGCGGTGACAAAATCGAAGATTTTTGAAGGTCGGCTCGGCCGATAGCTCCGAAAGGGTGAGAAATCGTTTTGCCGATTTCGCATAAAATTTTCATTATTTTACTACTCGTTAAACAATTAAGAACATTTTAAATGGCAGAATTAGATATTCATAAATTGCGCAATATCGCGATTATTGCGCACGTTGACCACGGTAAAACCACGCTGGTCGACAAACTGTTACAGCAATCCGGCACGCTGGAAGCGGCGCGTAACGGCGATAGCGACGAACGCGTGATGGACTCGAACGATCTGGAAAAAGAACGCGGCATTACCATTTTGGCCAAAAACACGGCGATTAACTGGAACGGCTACCGCATTAACATCGTGGATACGCCGGGACACGCGGATTTCGGTGGCGAAGTGGAACGCGTGCTTTCCATGGTGGATTCCGTCTTATTGGTGGTGGACGCCTTCGACGGCCCGATGCCGCAAACCCGTTTCGTCACCCAAAAAGCGTTTTCCCACGGGTTAAAACCGATCGTGGTGATCAACAAAGTCGATCGCCCCGGCGCGCGTCCGGACTGGGTGGTGGATCAGGTTTTCGATTTATTCGTAAACCTGGGCGCTACGGATGAACAATTGGATTTCCCGATTATTTACGCTTCCGCTTTGAACGGCGTGGCCGGTTTGGAACACGATGAACTGGCGCAAGACATGACGCCGTTATTCGAAGCCATCGTCAAATACGTGGAACCGCCGAAAGTGGAATTGGACGCGCCGTTCCAAATGCAGATTTCGCAGCTGGATTACAACAACTACGTCGGCGTGATCGGTATCGGTCGCATTAAACGCGGAACGGTGAAACCGAATCAGTCCGTCACCGTTATCGACAGTTTCGGCAAAACCCGTAACGGTAAAATCGGTCAGGTGCTAGGGCACTTGGGCTTACAACGTTACGAAGAAGATCTGGCGCAAGCGGGCGACATCGTAGCGATTACCGGTTTGGGCGAATTGAACATTTCCGATACCGTTTGCGATATTAACGCCGTGGAAGCGTTGCCGGCGTTAACCGTGGACGAACCGACGGTCACCATGTTCTTCTGCGTCAATACATCACCGTTCTGCGGACAGGAAGGCAAATTCGTCACCTCACGTCAGATTCTCGAACGGTTAAACAAAGAACTGGTGCACAACGTGGCGTTACGCGTGGAAGAAACCCCGAACCCGGACGAATTCCGCGTATCCGGCCGCGGCGAACTGCATTTATCGGTGTTAATCGAAAACATGCGTCGCGAAGGCTACGAATTGGCGGTGTCCCGCCCGAAAGTTATCTATAAAGAAGAAAACGGTCGCAAACTGGAACCTTTCGAACAAGTCACCATCGACATTGAAGAACAACATCAGGGCGCGGTGATGGAAGCACTGGGCATCCGCAAAGGCGAAGTGAAAGACATGATCCCGGACGGCAAAGGCCGCACCCGTTTGGAATACGTGATTCCAAGCCGCGGGTTAATCGGTTTCCGCAACGAATTTATGACCATGACGTCAGGAACGGGTTTACTTTATTCCAGCTTCAGCCATTACGACGACGTCAAACCGGGCGAAATCGGTCAACGCAAAAACGGCGTGCTGATTTCCAACGCCACCGGCAAAGCGCTGGCATACGCGTTATGGGGCTTGCAGGAACGCGGCAAATTAATGGCGGAACACGGTCAGGAAGTGTACGAAGGTCAAATCATCGGCATTCACAGCCGTTCCAACGACTTAACCGTAAACTGCCTGCAAGGTAAAAAACTGACTAACATGCGCGCTTCCGGTAAAGATGACGCGATTCAGTTAACCACGCCAATCAAGTTAACTCTTGAACAAGCCATCGAATTTATCGATGACGACGAACTGGTGGAAGTCACCCCGCAATCCATCCGCATCCGTAAAAAACTCTTAACGGAAATGGATCGCAAACGCGCCAACCGCACTACTACCAGCACCAGCACGCGTTAACGAAAAAACATTGAAAAAATCGCCCGCACTTTTGTACGCGGCGAACCGATAATCTCAACCGCGCCGATAAAAAGGCGCGTTTTTTTTATGTCAGGTGAAAAATTCGATCAAAATTTACATTACCTTGACATTCAAAACCGATAAACTTCCTCAAAAAGATCGATTTATTTCCGCTAACCGGCTCTTTTGCTCAAAAAATAGGCTTAATTACAAGCGGTTAGTATTGTATTCGAATTTTTATTTTGCTAGGATCACGCTGCTTACATAACTTTACAGAACTTTAGGTTGTTTTAGTTGTCGCTAGTATAATTTTTACACAAATTTACAAAGTGTAACTAAAGTGGTGAATTATGTAATCGGTGATCAATAAAAAACGGATCACATCAGCTATAAGAAAAAATCTCAATACATTTAGGAGAAATCTATGTTAACCAATTTTGCAACTAAAACTCGCGCAGCATTGCGTAATTTTAGAAAAAATAACAAAGGCGTAACCGCAATCGAATATGGTTTGATTGCTGTGGTTATGGCGGCGTTTATCGTTTATGCGTTCTCAAGCCCAAATAGTTTCGTACAAAAACTACAAGGTAAATTCGATGCTGTAACCGAGAGTGTAAATCAAGCTGGTACTGGTACTGCTGGTACTGGTGGTACTGGTGGTACTGGTGGTACTGGTGGTAGTGGTAGTGGTACTCCTACTCCATAAGGTGGTAGTGGAGAATAATTCCTGACATTCATCAAACGGCACCGGCTTCCGGGTTGGTGCCGGCTTAATAAAGAAAATGTAGTTTTATGACACCCCACCAACTGATTATAGGGCTTGATTTAATCGCTGCGTTGCAATTGCTTTATCTTTGTTTCACGGATATTAAATCAAGAATTATCGACAACCGGGTGATTATCGGCTTGTTTTTCACCATGGCGGCGTTAAGTTGGCTGAAATACGAACAGGTGTTTGTGCTGCAGGCGGCTGCCGGGCTGGCCATCGGTTTTCTTTTATTTACTTTGAATGTGATGGGCGGCGGCGACGCCAAATTAATTGCGGTGTTAATGCTTGCCGTTCCGTCGGAACAGCTGATTTCTTTGTTTTTTTTGACCGCACTTTGCGGATTGTTGTTAATTATTATCGGTTGGCTGTTTTTCCGCCAATCCATTAAACAAAACGGCTTGCCTTACGGCGTGGCCATCAGTTTCGGCTATTTCGCCACCTTATTTTTATACGCTTCCTAAGGGCCGGCACCTGTAACGGGGCGGAAAAGGATATAATATGAATTACAGAGTGTTGTTTATTATCTCATTCCTTATCCTCGCCATGGGGCTGAGCGGGCTGTTTTTTATATTCCCCGACGAAAACCGAAACGCCTCGGCCCAAAACCAAACCGCCGGCGAACAACCCGCCGCCAAACGCCAAACCGCCGTTCTGCTGGCGCAAACCACCCGTTCCATTCCGCAAGGCGCCTTATTACAGGCGGGCGATTACGCATTTAACGAACTCTCCGTGGACAGTGACGATCCCCGGCTGAAATTCGATTTAAAACCCTTATTTGAAAACACCGACAATTATTCTCTGCAAGGATATTTGGTTAAACAGCCTCTGCAGGCGGGTTCTTTTTTATCCGCCACTCTGCTGCTTTCGCCGCAACATCCCGATTATTTGTTTGCCAGTCTCGATCCTAAACGGGAAGTGCCTTATCGCATTTATATCAGACATGGGGAGCGCTATATTTTCGATAGCTTAAAAACTGGCGCCGTCGTTTCCATTTCCAGCCAGCAAGCGATGAGAGGCGTAAACGGCACCTTAATCAGACTGATCGACAATGCCGTGGTATTGCAAACCAAAATTTATACCCAGGAAGAACAGTTATTAGACAAGGATAGAAATATCTTCGGTTACGTAACCGTTAAACTGGACGTCGAACAAATGAAAAAATTTTATTCCTTACCTAAGGACGCCCATTTAATTGTGCTGCCGAATAACGAACCACCACAGGGCGCAACCAACCATCGTGGCATTTATGTCAGAAAATTGAGAGGTCAATAATTTATGCCGACTTACACACAAATAATCAGAAAAACGATTACCGCCGGTTTAACCGCATTGATGATGACCTGCGCTACCACGGCTTTCGCCAAACAATTGTATTTGGAACAAGGCAAAAGCAAATTTTTCGTGCTGGATAAAAAAATCGATACGATTTTTGTCTCTTCTTCCGAAGTGGCGGATTATGAAATTGTGGACGATTACAGTTTTATGGTTTTCGCCAAACAGGAAGGCACCACGGATGTTACCGCCTTTGACGAAAACGGCAAAATTCTGTTATCGGATTCGCTGACGGTGAACGCCTTTATTAACAATATCGTCGATACCAACAAACAAATTAAAGCCCGTTTCCCGAATACTAAGTTGGAAGTGAAGAAAGTGGGCAAAGCCTATGTGATCGAAGGAGACGCCAATTCCCAGCAGGAAAGCGAAGAAGTGAACCGTATTGTGGGCGAGGCTATCGGCATTACGCCGAAAGTGACGGAAGCCACGTTAAAACGCGGTGGCGGAATGTCCGATGAAAAACTGCCGTTCCTGGATAAATACGAATATAACGGCGTGATCAATAATGCCAATATCGGCGAAGTCACCCAGGTAAACGTGAAATTAACGGTGGCGGAAGTGAATAAAACCTTCTCGGATTCCTTAGGCATTAAATGGGAACATTTATCCGGTTCCGTCCTACCAAACTGGAGTTCCGGCAGCAACTTATACAGTGCGGCGTTTGACGGTACGACAAGTTCAATCGCATTGATTAATGCGGAGCGCCTCAGCGCATTTATCAGCGCAGTGAATAATTCCAATAACGGGAAAATTCTGGCGGAACCGAATATTTCGATGCTGTCCGGTGAAACCGCGGATATTTTAGTGGGCGGAGAAATTCCTTTTGCTCAGCGAGACAGCGAGGGCAACGCCACGATTATTTATAAAGATTTCGGGGTGAAGCTGATGGTGGGCGCCAAAGTGCAGAAAAACGATCGAATCCGCCTGGCGCTGGCTCAGGAAGTGAGCACCTTAGCAGGAAATTATACCTATGCGGATGTGGGAGATATTCCTTATTTCCAGACCCGCCGTTCCAAATCCACCTTTGAAGTGGGCGACGGCGAAAGTTTTATTATCGGCGGCTTGCTGAGTTCCAGCGATCTGGAAGGACTTTCAAAAGTGCCGCTATTGGGCGACATTCCGGTGTTAGGCGCATTTTTCCGTAGTGTGACCACTTCCCGCGAAACCAAGGAATTAGTGGTGGTGGCGACGGTGAATTTAGTCAAACCGAACGATGT
This sequence comes from Actinobacillus sp. GY-402, assembly GCF_014843355.1. Classification (GTDB taxonomy): domain Bacteria; phylum Pseudomonadota; class Gammaproteobacteria; order Enterobacterales; family Pasteurellaceae; genus Exercitatus; species Exercitatus varius. Next base: position 2,349,734 of record NZ_CP062137.1, on the reverse strand, counting down.
GGAAAATTTGGTTTATCCGTCATTTGATCAAACCGGCACCCTGGAGCGTTTTTTCAACGTCACGCCGTTTAAGAACGTTTACCATAAAACCTTAACCTCAAATTTCATGAAAAACGGCGGGTTTATCCAATAATTACGGGCAAAACTGATCATGCTATTACTTGATAAAAACAAAGCGAATCCGGTCGGCGCCCGTAAAATCGTGGTGTTATCGGATTGTGCGGAAATGCAAAACAACGTCTCGCAACTATTGCGCACCGGCGGTTTTGAAAATATCGAACAGCTTAAACGCTATTTTCTTTCGGAAAATATCGGATTTAATGCGGAAGATATTCTCGGCATGATTGTAGATATAAAAGATGAAACGGATATCGGCTTAATTACCAAGCATATCAACGCCATCGTACCGCAAAATCTCTGGGTTTGCGCCATAGGTACTTCGGATTCCATCACGCTGGCGCAGAATCTGGCGAATGCCGGAATTTTATATTTCCATGCCGGCACTCAACTGCATTTAATGATGGATAAGATCAGCTCCGCTAAAGTCAGCCTTCCGCATACCAGAAATACGGTGAAAATATGCGTTCTGGGTTGCAAGGGCGGGATCGGCAGCAGTTTGATCAGCATCCATATTGCAAATCAGATTATCAGCAATAAAAAGGTACCGGTGTTATTGGCGCAAGGCCCTAACGGTTCACAGGATTTGGATCTGGCCTTCGATAAAAAATTACAGGGCGATATTTCCAAATATGACGAATATCTCGATCTTTTTAACGGTATTCCTCATAAACTGAACGATAAAGTCACGGAAAAATATAATTTTATTATTTACGATCAACCGATTTTTAATATCGATAAGGATCTTTATCCCGAGTTTTTTGAATACAGCAATAGTTTTGTTTTAGTGGTGGAACGACGAATCGCTTCGTTGCGTGTGGCTAAACAATTTTTGGAACAATGCGAGCGGATTCGCAGCCTTACCAATCAGGCTATCAGAGTGTTTATTTGCATTTCCGATCATAAACCGAAAAGCGAGAAATTAATGGCCAAATCGGATATCGAGACGTTACTGGGAGCCCAGGTTGACGCAGTGATTCCCTTTATTAAAAACACCGAGGCTAAAACCGTCATGGGGTTAAATTTAAGCAAAGCCCATAAAAAATCTTTTTACAGCCTGGCAATGAAAATTATCGGCGTATTGTCGCGGAATAATTTGAACAACGAAAATAAAAGTTTGTTCATAGGACTTTACCGTTTGTTATTCAATCGTTAGAGATGAAGGCATTCTATGTTAAGCAAAGAACAACAGGTTTTTTTCCGTAACGAAGTGTTGAGCAATCTGGATATTGAAAAACTCGACGAAATTCAGAGCGAATACGGCAAATTGGTTGACGAACTGGTGCAGATTGTTTATCAGGTCAGCAATCAGCATGGTCACTACCTTACCGCCCTTGATGCTTCAACCATGGCGCAGATCATCGCTGATGAAATCACCGGTTACGGTCCGCTACGGGAACTAATGGAAGATGACACGGTTAACGATATTTTGGTGAACGGCCCGAACGACGTGTGGGTTGAACGCGCCGGTATTCTGGAAAAAACCGATAAACAATTTATTAATAACGAACAGCTTACGGATATTGCCAAGCGATTGGTGGCACGAGTCGGACGACGCATCGACGACGGTTCGCCGCTGGTGGACTCCCGCTTGCCGGACGGTAGCCGTCTTAATGTTGTAGTGCCGCCTATCGCCTTAGACGGAACCTCTATTTCCATTCGTAAATTCAGCAAAAATAAGAAATCTTTACAGGAATTAGTGAATTTCGGCTCTATGACGCTGGAAATGGCAAATTTTCTGATTATCGCCGCCCGCTCCCGGGTAAACATAATCGTTTCCGGCGGGACGGGTTCGGGTAAAACCACTTTATTAAACGCTTTATCCAATTATATTTCCCATACGGAACGAGTGATTACTTTAGAAGATACGGCGGAATTACGTTTAGAGCAGCCTCATGTGGTGCGTCTGGAAACCCGTATTGCCGGGGTCGAGCGAACCGGCGCCGTTACCATGCAGGATTTGGTGATTAATGCGCTGCGTATGCGTCCCGAGCGGATTATTGTGGGGGAATGTCGCGGTGCGGAAGCGTTCCAAATGCTACAAGCGATGAATACCGGCCATGACGGTTCAATGTCTACCCTGCACGCCAACAGCCCGCGCGACGCCACTTCCCGTCTGGAAAGTATGGTGATGATGTCGAACGCGTCATTACCCTTGGAAGCGATTCGACGCAATATCGCCGCCGCGGTAAATATTATTGTGCAGGCTTCCCGCTTAAATGACGGTTCGAGAAAAATCACCAATATTACGGAAATTATGGGAATGGAAAGCGGACATATCGTCCTGCAGGATATTTTTACTTATCAGCCGAGCAAATACCGTGATGAAAACGGGAAAATCATCGGTGAGTTTATTTCTCACGGGTTATTATCCAATTCAGTGGTATACCAGAATGCGCAAATATTTAATTTAAGTAGCGAATTACAAAGTATATTCGGGAACTCGCAATGACTTTATATTATCTGATAATAATTTTCGGTTTGCTGCTATTCGCTTATACGGCGATTAGCCTGAGTTCCGCCAAGAAGAAAGTTAATCAGCATGATAATTCCTTTAAAAAATTAAGCGAATATTTTGATCAGGTAAAACTTAAAGTTACGCTCTGGAAATATTATTTTACCGCCGGCAACGAACGGAATTTTCTGAGAAATATATTATTAACCATAATTATATTTTTCTTTTTCCATGTTCTGAATTATTTATATCTGAAAATAGATAAATTTATCTTTTTAGCCGTATTTATTTTCCTTTTCCTGACTATCGTATGGAAACTGGGACAACGGCGGAACAGAAAGGAATTTGAAGAAATGTTTCCCGAAGTGATTCAGATTCTTAACTCCGCAACTTCCTCCGGCGCAGGCTTATTGCAAGCGCTGGAACGCTGCGGTAAAGACATTAGCGGACAGATTGGGGAAGAATTTACCAACGTTCATAAACGTCTGGCCATCGGTGAGGATCCGACTTCGGTGTTTGAAGACAGTTACACCCGTTATCCTTATAAAGAATATTATTTCTTTATCACTATTATTCGGGTAAATCTGGATAAAGGCGGACAAATGCGGGAAGTCATTATGCGTTTGGGACGAGTTATTGCGGACAGCAAAAAAATGGAAAAAAAGAAAAGCGCAATGACTTCCGAAGCCAGAATGTCGGCAATGATTGTGGCATCGTTTCCCGTGGCATTCTTTATTTTCATGAAATTTATGATGCCGGAAAATTTTGATTTTTTATTAAACGATCCGGGCGGGCGGATGATTCTGTATTACGTATTAGGCAGTGAAGTACTGGGCATGCTGATTATCTGGTGGTTAATGAGGAAAGCGACATGAAAATGGGATCCTTATTATTTTATCTTTCACTGATATTATCAGGCTTTATCATATTTTTATTAGCGGTTTCAAATAAGAAAAAATTAACCCGTAATAAAGATATTCTTTCCGGTACCTACCCGAAAGAAAAAGCCAATAAAGAGCCTCAGAGTAACAAAAATAAGCAACAGGTAGAATTAGAACAGTTATTAATTACGAATAATAAATTATTAAATACATTAAGCGAAATAGATAAGAATATTAAGCTGAAACTGTTTATTACCCTGTTATTAACGGGAATTTACGTATTGTTTAATCCGGAGTCGGATCGAAAAGGGTTGGCGATTGCGGGCGCGGTTATTTTTGTGTTGACGATATTAATACCCGGCTCTTTAGCCAATATGATCTTGAAACGCAAAGTCAAAAATATGATGACGGATTTGCCCAGTTTTGTGGATTTAGTAGCGATCTGCGTGCAAACCGGGATGACCATTAATGCGGCTTTGTTACGTGTTGCCGAAGACTTTAAAGTGCTGAATCCCGATTTAAGCTATGTCATGCTCAGAGTTATCCGCAAAGCGGAAATTGTCGGTTTACTCTCGGCATTGGATACTCTGGCGGTCTCCTTACCGACCCGGGAAATTCGAATGTTTACTACCGTATTGCAGCAAAGTTTAAATTTCGGTTCTTCAATTTACGGTCATTTATTGCAATTGTCATCGGATATGAGGGAACTGCAACTGCTGACTATCGAAGAACACTTGGGTACGCTTTCCGCGAAGATGAGCGTACCGCTGATTATATTCATTATGTTTCCGATTATTATTTTAATTGTCGCACCTGGTGTGATGAGGGTATTTCCAAATGTTTAACAACTCAACAAAAAAAGTATTATTTTTATCTTTAATTCTTTCTCTTGGCGGTTGCTCGGTTCTTCCTATGAGTCAATCCGAAAGTATTGCCGCAAAAGAAAAACTCTATCAATCCACAAATAATCACAGCGGTTTGATTTCCCTTTACCGCGAACAGTTAAAAACGGAAGAAAATAACGCCGTACGTTATAAGCTGGCATTAGCTTATTATCAGAAAGGAGACAGCCAATCCTCATTGGATTACTTACAGCCTTTACTGGATGAGAAAAATATTTATTTTACCTCGGCGACCGTATTACAGATTCGTAATTTAATTCAATTGAAGAAATATCATGAAGCCATTGATCTTTCCACTATGCTGATAAATAAACATCCGCATATTTCCGAAGCCTATAATTTACGCGGTATTGCTAATGCGCAACTCGGCAACTATAAAAGCGCCGAACAGGATATTCATGCCGCCAGAAAACATTTTATTAACGATGTGATTGCTATTAATAATCTCGCCATGCTGAAAATCATTAACGGCGAATACAGAGGCGCGGTGAACTTGTTATTACCGCAATATTTGAACGGCGTAAAAGAACAGCGTCTGGTTCATAATCTGGTATTCGCCCTGGTTAAGAGCGGAGATACGGATTACGCACTGGATATCATCAAAAAAGAAAACCTAAACACTTCACCGAAAGATTTGGTCAACGCCTTAAAAAATACCGAAAAAGTGGGCAATACCGGCACACCGGTACGGCCTAGAAGATAATCCTTTAACCCACAATCGGGGGCGGAAAAATGAACAAAATAAAACAACTGTTATTTTGCCGGAAAGGAGTTTCCACCATTGAATTTACCTTAACCGTCGGTATTTTCTTTATGGTTGTATTTATGATTCTCGAACTCGCCCGCTTAACATTATTTACCGCTTATTGGGATTATCTGTTAACGGAAACCGTACGGATAACTAAAAACCAACGGGCGGAAAATAACGATTACGCCGCATTGTTCAAACGGATTTTAACTGAACAGCACCGGCAACAGGGTAACCCCGTATTAGCACTTTTTGAGGTTCGGGACGAAAAGGTGGAGGCGAAAGTGGAATATGCGGAATCCGTTGATGATTTGGTGAATGAGGTCTTCAGACAACCTACCGTCGTTAACGGTGTAGCCGTTTCGCCGACCGGTGCAAACGCCAGTATCGCACGTTACAGCCTGAATTACAGTTATCGGTTTTTAGTGCCGCTACCTTTTATCGCTCAGGAATGGATTAGCCCGATGTTTAAACGGGAAATTTTTGTGGTGCAGGAATATGAACGAGACCAATTCAGATACTAACCTTTTGCGCCGTTTTATTCGCCAACAAAGCGGATCCGTGACGATTGAATTCGTCTTCATGTTGATTTTGCTTATTCTGATTCTGGCTTTTATGGCGGATTTGGCAATTTTGCGTTCGACCGCCGGCAGACTGGATAATATTTCCTACTCGCTGGCTAACATTTTGCGCGAACGGACCCAGTTATATAACGGCAACGAAAATCTCGCCACCGAACGGATAAATAATCGTGACGTTACCCAATTCAAATCATTGGCGACCCGAATGGCGTTCGGCGATAAAAACAGCAGCAAAAAAATCTATGTGGTTTTAGAGTACCTGGCGCCGGAAAACTCCACCTATCGGATAATCGGCGATACGGATAAATGTAAACCTTATGAAGCCTTGCAAAACCTGGTTAATCTTTCGCCGCGCTCCGAAATGAATAATTCAAGAAAAATCCCCTTATACCAGGTTACCGTTTGCGTACCGAATTACAGCTTTTTCAGTACATTAGTGCCGGGCGTGGCAAAAAATATGGATGAAACGGTACGTTCTTCCTCCATTACGGTTTCCCGTTAATATTCAGAATAGGGAATGGATGATGAAAATAAAGAATTACACTGCGTTATTACGCCGGTTTTATCACAATGAACGCGGCGCCTATACGGTAATGATGGCAATTATGTCCTTCGCCTTGCTGGGTATCGTCGCCTTAACCGTTGACGGTTCGGGAATGCTGCTGGATAAAGCCCGCTTTTCACAGGGAATCGAACAAGCGGGATTGGCGTTAATGGCGGAAAATAATGATTTCAGAAATACGAACCAACGACATGAGGACGTAATACGCCAAACCATTAGTAAACAGGAAATGGAAGGTTTTACGGATACCTTTTCGGCACAAAAGTATAAGCGTAATCAAGAGTTGGTTCGCGGACTGGTCCGACATTATTACTACCCTTCCACTTATCGTGAAAAATAATCAGGAAATTAATGATAAATATGATTATCAATGCGGTAACCTAAAAGGTCCGAACGGCGAACAACTGAAAAGTATCGCTTGCGAAATTTCCGGCAAATTCGAACGCCCTTCCTGGCTTTATCTCGGTAAAAATAACGGTTTAAGCTTTGCCGAAACCACCACTATTAATGCAAATAAAATCTATGTGCAGAAAAATCTGGATGAAATTATCCCGATTGATTTAATGCTGGTGACGGACTTAAGTGGTTCCATGAATTCCACTGTGAGCGGAGGAAGATATGGTGCCACTAAAATAAGCATTCTTCGGGATGTCGTTGCCTCAATTGCGGAAGAGTTGCTTGAACAAAATAATACTGAAGAAGGTAAAACAATCAGTAAATATAACCGAATCGGTTTTACTTCGTTTGCTTTTGGTGCGCAGCAACAAAGTAATTCTGCTAAATGTTATTTACCTTATGAAATAAAACCAAGCATAATAGTCCCTAATAACTACTATTATAATTACTATACTACTATTCGCTATTCCGAACTGCTTTCTTATATAGGCAAGAGTCAACAGCGTTATTCTTATGCCACATTAGCACAGTTTTTCGATTCATTCGTCGATTACGATAAAACTATTGAGTCAATCGATTCTTTTAACGGAAAAGATTCTGACTATCTGATGAATTTTAATAAAAATTCATGGTGCTTAGGCAATGCAACCCGTATTAATTCCACTTATATCTGGGCGAAAAAGAATGAATCGGCCAATCTTATTAGCCGGTTTAATCAGGTTCAGGCTACAGGGGCGACATTATCCAGTTCCGGGTTATTGATCGGCGCAAATTTATTAACGAATACCAATCCTGATGAAGAAGCTCAACCGAGCAAATTAGGCGCCAATACACAGAGAATTATCTTGGTGCTTTCCGACGGAGCGGATCAACTTAGTGATGCCAACAGTTCGTTAAATATTACAAGTAATCTAATCAACCAAGGCATGTGCGAAAAAATCAAAAGTAAACTGGATTCATTGCAGGATAAAACCTATCTGGAGCAACCGACCCGTATCGGTTTTGTCGCTTTTGGTTACGGTCCGTCGGGAACACAAAAAGCGGCGTGGGAAAAATGTGTAGGCAAATATTATTATGTTGCCAATAACAAGGAAGAACTTTTAGAATCTTTCAGAAAAATTATCGGCTTGGTGGAAGAAGTCGGTCACTCAATTTACCAGCCGCCGAGCTATTACAGTAATTAACGGAAAGCCTTTCCGTTAATTACTCAAAATACCGCACTTTTGCTTAAAAGTGCGGTCAATTTTTTCATTGTTTTTTGAAACGGCATAGTAAAGCCAATGCCCGGCACTATGCCGTTTCGTCCTTATTTATACGCCGCTTCATTCCAACGTAATTCATTTTTCAGTTGCGGCAGTTCCGTTTTTGCGTTGATATGAATAAATTCAATGTCGAAATATTCCGCAAAGGTTCTCAACATTTCCGCATCGATATCCAGGCTGAATACGTTGTGGTGAGCGCCGCCGGATAAAATCCAGGCCTGGGTGCCGGTGTCAAAGTCCGGCTCTAATTTCCAGAAAACATGACCCACCGGCAGATTCGGCATATCCTGCGGTTTATCCACGGCGTTCAGTTCGGCGGTAATCATTCTGAAACGATGACCTAAATCCACAATGGTAGAAGCGGTGGCTTTACCCGCTTTGCCGCTAAAAATCAGGCGAGTCGGATCGTCTTTGCCGCCGATACCCAACGGTTTGATGTCAAGAACCGGTTGATCTTTCGCAATAGACGGACAAACTTCCAGCATGTGTGCGGCAAGCACCACTTCGTTATTGTCTTCCAGATTGTAGGTGTAATCTTCCATAAACGAGCAGCCGTTTGGTAAACCGTAACTCATCACTTTAACCGCGCGCACCAATGCGGCGGTTTTCCAATCGCCTTCCGCGCCGAAGCCGTAACCTTGCGCCATCAGACGTTGAACCGCTAACCCAGGAAGCTGTTTCATGCCATATAAATTCTGGAAGGTGTCGGTGAAGGCTTTGAATCCGCCTTTATCCAGGAATGCTTTTAAACCCAATTCAATGCGGGCGGAGTCAATCAGGGATTGGCGCTTTTCTCCGCCTTCTTTTAAGCTGTCCGTTAACCGATAAGCGGCTTCATACTCTTTAACCAGCGCCGCAACCTCTTCGTCATTAACCGCATTAATGCTGTCGACCAGCTGATATACGCCGTAACCGTTCACGCTATAACCGAATTTGATTTGCGCTTCCACTTTGTCCCCTTCGGTTACCGCCACTTCGCGCATATTATCGCCGAAGCGCGCCACTTTCAGGTGTTGTTGGTCGTAAATGGCCGCCAACACCCGCATCCAACGATCGAGTTTTTGTTTCACGGATTCGCTTTGCCAATGGCCGACCACAATGGTACGCGGTTTGCGCAAACGGGACACCATGAAGCCGAATTCGCGGTCGCCGTGAGCGGTTTGATGCAGATTCATATAATCCATATCAATTTCGTTCCAGGGAATATATTTGTTTAATTGAGTATGGAATTGCAACAACGGTTTGTTTAAACGGGAAAGCCCCGCAATCCACATTTTCGCCGGCGAGAAAGTGTGCATCCAGGCAATCACGCCCACGCAGTTCTCTTCATAATTCGCCGCCTGACAGACGGACAGAATCTCTTCCGGCGTGGTGGCCAGCGGTTTTAATTGGATTCGGATAAAAGGATGTTGGTCGTTTAAATAGCGGCTAATCTGTTCCGCATCGGCGTTCACTTGTTTAAGCGCTTCATCGCCGTATAAATCCTGACTGCCGACTACAAACCACACTTCCAGTTTTTTAAGAAATTCCATAATATTCTCCTGATTCGTTTTAAATAGCATGACGGAAGGTATCGACCGCCGTTTGCACAACGGGAATGCCTTGTTGATAATATTGTATAAATTCCGCGTAGCCTTTCGCCATTTCTTCATCCGGTTGCGAAACGAATATTTCGGCTTGAGCGAAAATATGGTCGTCGAGGTAATCTTCTAAAGATTGCCCCGCCTGATAAGCGGTTAAATAATTTGCCAGCAACGCGATTCCCCAAGCACCGCCTTCGTTTGCGGTTTTCATTACGGCTACCGGAACGTTAATCGCCGAAGCAAGAATTTTTGAGGCGACATTCGGAGTTTTGAAAATACCGCCGTGACCAAGAATCTGCGCGATATTAACCTTTTCCCGTTGAATAAGAATATCGACGCCTAATTTCATAGCGCCGAACGCGCCGTATAAATGGGTTCGGATAAAATTAGCCAAAGTAAAACGGGCATTGGCCGGATGCATAAAAATCGGGCAACCTTCGGCTAAGCCTACGCTGTGTTCGCCGGAATAGAAGCCGTAAGACAATAAACCGCCGCAGTTCGCGTCTCCGTCCAAGGCCTGCAGGAAAAGAGTTTCGTATAACTTATCCGTTTCAACTTCCGCGCCAAAGGCCTTTAACGTTTCGCCGAAAAGGCGAATCCAGGCGTTAATGTCCGAGCTGCAGTTATTGGCGTGCGCCATGGCGACGAGTTTGCCCGCCGGCGTGGTGACCATATCCAATTGTTCATACACTCTGGAAAGCGCTTTTTCCAGCACAATCATGGCGAAAGCCGATGTGCCGGCGGAAATATTTCCGGTATTGGTTTTAATACTGTTGGTGGCCACCATGCCGGTTCCCGCATCGCCTTCCGGCGGACAAAACGGAATGCCCGCCTGTAATCGCCCCGTCGGATCGAGCCATTTTGCGCCCTGTTCCGTTAGATAACCGGCGGTCTGCCCGGCCGTTAATACCTGCGGTAAAATGCAGTCGATTTTCCAGGGATAGGATTGCGGCGCAATGAGATCGTCAAACTGCTCGAGCATGTTTTGATCATAATCGCCGGTTTGCGGATCAATGGGAAACATGCCGGACGCTTCGCCCACACCGAGCACTTTTTCACCGGTTAGCTGCCAATGCACGTAACCCGCCAGCGTCGTGAGATAGTCAATTTTTCCCACATGTTCCTCTTGATTTAAGATCGCCTGATATAGATGAGAAATACTCCAACGTTGGGGAATGTTGTAGTTAAAAAGTGCGGTCAATTTTTGCGAAGATTTTTGCGTAATATTATTGCGCCAGGTTCTGAATTCAACCAGCTGGTTACCTTGCTTATCGAAAGGCAAATAGCCGTGCATCATGCCGCTGATACCGATAGCTTTGGCGCGGGTAAGCGCCGTGCCGTATCGTTCCTGCACCTGATTTGCCAAATCTCGGTAGGCTTGTTGCAGCCCTTGGCGGATTTCGCTTTGCGGATACGTCCAGATTCCGTCGGTAAAGTGATTTTCCCAGGTAAAGCCACCGGTTGCCAGAATATCGCCGCGGCCATTAATCAGCACGGCTTTAATCCGGGTGGAACCGAATTCGATTCCAATGGATGCCTCGCCTGAAGCAATTGCGGTTTTTGCCTCTTGCATATTGATTACTCCCGATTCTGTCGTAACAAAAGTGATGGCAATGCGTTTATGCCACGCCGTCAGACTGTAGAGTAGATCTTATTGCATAGAATCGTTAGCGTGGAATAAGCTATATATATGGATAATCCGGCTGCGAGAAACAAGATGAGAGCCGGATCACTTTTTCAAAAACTCATCAAATTTCGCCCGCACTTTATACGCCCGGGCTAACGGGAATTACGGTAATCGGAGGGACTTAGCCCGGAATAACGTTTAAACAGGCGGGAAAAATAAAGTTGGTCATCATAGCCTAATTGTCTTGCAATGGCGTAAATCGGCGCGCCGGACGTATGGAGTAAATGCTGCGCTTTGATCATGCGCTGTTCTTCCCGCCATTTGATAATGCTCGAGCCTGTTTGCTGCACAAAAAGATGCGTCAGACGGGAAGGCGACATGTGAATATGCTCGGCAATTTCGCTGATTTTATGATTAATATGCAAATTGGCGGAAATAAAATGGCAGGTTTCCAAAATGCGGGGATCCAGCATTCTCTGGCTGTTAACGGGATCCAACTGAATGCATTTAATCAGCAGTTGTTCCAATAAACACATGGACATGGCTTCGGAGAAAATATCTTTAGTGCTGTATTCCCATTCGATTTTCTTAAATAATGCCAAAATTTCCTCATAGGTTGCCGAATCGCTAACGGTGAGACGCCCGACGTGATCCGATACATGGCTCCATTGCAGCCAGTTCGCCCAGAAAGAACGGGGTCTGAAATAAATCCATTGATGATGCCAGGATTCGGCGGATTCCGAACGATAATACAAATGTTCGGCATTGGGTGGGAAGAGCAATAAATCCCCTTTCGAACAAGTAAAGGCACGGTCGCCTTCAAATACCGTGCCTTCACCTTTGGTCGTGAGATTAATAATGTAGCCTTTCATGCCGTTCGGGCGACGAATGGCGAAATCCACTTCATTACCTTTTTCGATAGGAGTACAACCCGCCACTAAATACGAACCGAACCGATAGCCGGGCAATAACGGGTTGGTTTCCTGTTGAACCTCGTGCCGTTGCTTCATTCCTCAACCTTAGGATTTGATAAATTTTTGTTTATATTTATCAAAAATGACCGCAATCAGCAAGATGAGACCGCGCACCACGTATTGGGCAAACGGTGAAATATTCAGTAAATTCATGGCATTTTCGATAGTCCCGAGAATTAACACCCCGGCGATAATAAATGAAATTTTTGCCACCCCGCCGTTCAGCGACACGCCGCCTAATACGCAGGCCGAAATCGCCACCAGTTCAAACCCTACGGAAGTCATCGGTTGACCGCTGGTCATGCGGGCGGCCAGAATCACGCCGGCAAGTGCGGAAACAAAACCCGATACCACAAAAATAATCAATTTGGTTCTGTCTACGTTGATACCGGCCAAACGAGAGGCTTCCTGGTTACCGCCGATAGCCAGCGTGTTGCGACCGTAAGTGGTTTTGCTGAGTAAGAAACCGAAAATAGCGATACAGATGATGGTAAAAACAATCGGTAACGGCACACCGAAAATATCCTGATAACCCAATTCGAAGAATTCTTCTTTGGTGATACCCACCGCTTTACCGTCCGAAATAATATAACCGAAACCGCGGGCAATCTGCATAGTGGCGAGAGTGGTGATTAACGAGTTGATTTTTAATTTCGCAATCACAAAGCCGTTAATTAGCCCCACCGCAATACCTAAACCAAGACCGGCAAGAATACCGACCGAGACACTTTGCGTCATGTTAATGACTACCGCCGTGACAACTCCGGCGCACGCGATAACGGAAGCCACGGAAAGGTCAATTTCGCCGGCGGCCAGGCAGAACAGCATACCGCAGGCAACGATTCCGCTCATAGAAATGGCTAAGCCCAGCCCTTTCATATTTACAACGGTGGCAAAATTCGGGATAAATAAGCAAGAGCAGACAAAAATGACTGCAAAAATTAACAGCATGCCGTAAGCGTTCCAGATTTTGCTGAATGAACCCGCACTTTTTTCTTGAGTTGTTGAAGTCATAATCAATCTCCTACATTAAGCCGCTTTGCTTTCTACCATAGCAAGTTTTAATACTTTTTCTTCCGTTGCATCCGCACGTTCTATTACGCCGGTAATTTGACGAGAACGCATGACCATAATTCTGTCGGATACACCGATAACTTCGGGCAGATCGCTGGAAACCACAATAATGGCTAATTTTTGGTCGGCTAATTTAAAAATTAAATCGTAAATTTCGGATTTCGCGCCTACATCAATGCCTCTGGTCGGTTCATCGAGCAGTAACACTTTAATATCTTCCGATAACCAACGCCCTAAAATGGCTTTCTGTTGGTTACCACCGGACAAATTCACAATAAGCTGCTGAATCGACGGCGTTTTTACATTCATTTGCTGCCGCTGTTGTTCGGCGTTTTTCTTTTCCCATTTTTCATTAATAATGAATTTGAGGAAATTGTGAGAACGTCTGGCGCTGATATTGATATTTTCCCCTACGCTTGCCGTTGGAATAATCCCTTCTTTTTTGCGATCTTCAGGACAAAGCACAATACCTTGTTCGATCGCCTCTTTCGGACTGCGTACGGAAATGGTTTTACCGTCCAGTTCAATGGTTCCCGATACGCTCGGATCCGCACCGAAAATCACTTTTAATAATTCCGAACGCCCCGCACCGACTAAGCCGAATAAGCCTAAAACCTCACCGGCTCGAACCGTTAAACTAAAATCGCCTTTCAGTTTTTGACCGGATAAATGCGTAATTTTTAAACGGGTGTCGCCCACTTCACGCGGACGATAATGATAAATATCGCCTAAATTGCGTCCGACCATGCTGCGCACTAAATCGTCATTGGTGATTTTTGAAAGATCAGAAAAGGTTTCCACGAATTGCCCGTCTTTCAGCACGGTAATTTCATCGCTGATACGGAAAATTTCTTCCATACGGTGAGATACGTATAAAATCACCTTGCCTTCGTCCCGCAACTCATTAATGACGCTGAATAATTTTTCAATTTCTGGAGCGGAAAGGCTACTGGTGGGTTCGTCAAATGCAATGATTTTTGCGCCCCGGCTTAAAGCCTTGGCAATTTCAATCATTTGCCATTGACCGATAGACAATTCCTTTAAAGGCGTATCCGGCGAAATATTGAGATCCAGTTTATCGAGATATTTTTGCGTTCTCTCAATTAATTCCGCTTTATTCACAATGCCGAAGGAATGCGGCAACTGACCTAAACACAGGTTTTCCGCTACGGTCATTTCCGGCACGATATTTAATTCCTGATAAATAATGGCGACGCCGGCTAACAGCGCTTCTTTAGTATTACGGAAAACCAGCTGGCGACCGCCGACACTTAATTTGCCCTCGGTAGGCAGATAATTACCGCTTAAAATTTTTAATAAGGTGGATTTACCCGCACCGTTCTCACCCATTAACGCATGAACTTTACCCTCATAGCATTTAAAGGAAACATTTTGTAATGCTTTAACGCCGGGAAAGCTTTTACTCACATTATCAAACTCTAAATATGGAACTTGCATCTCGTCCTCCTTATTGAGGTCTGTTTACGGGCGATAAACAGACCCCGATTTCAACTATTAAAGGCCTTTTTTAGAAAGTTCTTCTTTGAAATTGTCACGTTTTAAGAAAACAACGTCCTGCACGGCAATGTATTTTTCCGGTTCCACTCCATCTCTGATCCATTTAGTGAGAAGCTCAACGCTGCGATAGCCGTGAATATCCGGGCTTGGTAACAACGAACCTAAGAAACCGGTGGCTTTAGGCTTGGAAAGCTCATTAACCGCATCCACACCGTTAATACCGATAGCCACCACATTTTCCGGTTTAAAGCCCTGCCCTTCCGTTGCGCGCACGCCGCCTAATACGGTGTTATCGTTCATCCCCACGATAAGCCAGTTTTTCACTTCCGGATGTTGTACTAACATGGAGTTGGCGGCATCAAGTGCGCCCGGAATATCGTTACTTTTTGTCGGTGATTTATAAATTTTTTCTTTCGGGAAACCCGCTTTTACTAACGCGCCGATAGAACCTTCGGTACGGCGACGGGCGGTGTCCAGTTCATCGGCGGTAATGGCTAAAACCGCGGTATCTTTCACATCCCATTTACGGTTTTGCATTTCTTTATAAAGTTCCTCGCCCTGACGCTGACCGATTTCACTCGCCGCCATCATAATTAACGGAACATTGGTCATCGGTTCGCCGGCGGCATTTAAAAATTGATCGTCAACGGCAATCACTTTTAAATCGTAAGCGCGGGCTTTCGCCATAATGGCGGGACCTAATTTCGGATCCGGCGTACAAATCACAAATCCTTTCGCACCGTTAGCAGCTAAATTATCAATAGCGTTTAATGTTTTTTCACCGTCAGGCACGGCAATTTTGATAATTTGCACATTACCGAGATCTTTGGCGGCTTTATCCGCAAACGCCCATTCGGTCTGGAACCAAGGTTCTTCGGGTTGTTTTACCAGGAAGCCTAATTTGATCGGTTCGGCCGAACTGGAATATGCCGGGTTAGAATTTAATCCCGTCACAGTCAGAATAGATACGGCGACTAAAGATTTAAGAAATGTTCTTTTGCTTAATTTCATTGTTCTGTCCCTCTCAATATTGTTTTTCGTTTATCAATGAACCACAAGCATTGATAGTGAATTGCTGCGGTAAGCACGGTTATATTAGTGACCTTAACCGGCAAAAAACTCGATCTGGATCACAATCTAAAATCATAGCCGAATAATCCATGTTTTTAGCAAAATTAACTTACCCTATTTAACGAAAACTTTATTGAGACCGATTATTTCTACTGACTTCTTTTTAAGCAAAAAGATGATTGCCTCACGGCGCTCCGTTTAAAACGAAAAGTGCGGTCGTTTTTAACGACGTTTTTTCATGATTGCCGTTGCAAAGCAACAAAACACCTATCATTAATTTCTTTCATTAATTTTCAGAAAATTATTAATTTGCATAATAACCCCGTTTCCGTCATTCTAACCTGCGTACGGACGTTTAGCCGTCTAAATCAAACACATTGAGGAATTATTATGACAACATTTCATTTATCGGGCTTCCCGCGCATCGGCGCAAAACGTGAACTTAAATTTGCGCAAGAACGTTATTGGCGCGGTGAAATCGCCGAACGGGATTTATTAGACATCGCCAAAGCCTTGCGCGAAATCAACTGGAAACACCAAGCGGCGGCAAATGCGGATTATGTGGCTGTGGCGGATTTCACGCTCTACGATCACATTTTAGACTTACAAGTGGCAACAGGATCCATTCCTGCACGTTTCGGTTTCGACAGCCAACATTTAACCCTTGACCAGTATTTCCAACTGGCGCGCGGCAACAAAGACCAGTTTGCTATTGAAATGACCAAATGGTTTGACACCAACTATCATTATCTCGTGCCTGAATTCCACGCGGATACCCAATTCAAAGCTAACCCGGCACATTACGTGCAACAAATTCGCGAGGCCAAAGCCCTTGGCTTGAAGGTCAAACCCACCATTGTCGGTCCGTTAACCTTCTTGTGGTTAGGCAAAGAAAAAGGCTCGGCATTTAATCGCTTTGATTTATTAAATAAACTCGTTCCGGTTTATGTGGAAATCTTAAACGCATTGGCGGCAGAAGGCGTGGATTATATTCAAATTGACGAACCTGCCTTAACCGTCGATTTGCCGGCACAATGGGTTGCGGCTTATAAAGACGTGTACGCCACATTAAGCACACAAGTGAACGCAAAATTACTGTTAGCCGCTTATTTCGGTTCTGTTGCCGAACACGCAGCGTTATTAAAAGCCTTGCCGGTTGCGGGCTTACACATTGACTTAGTGCGAGCGCCCGAACAACTTGCCGCCTTTGCGGATTACCACAAAATTTTGTCTGCAGGCGTGATTGATGGCCGTAATATTTGGCGTGCGAACCTGAACCAAGTGTTGGACGTAGTAGAACCGTTAAAAGCCAAACTGGGCGAGCGTTTGTGGATTGCACCAAGCTGTTCTCTGCTTCACACGCCTTACGATTTATCCGTGGAAACCCGATTGCAGGCAAACAAACCGGAGCTTTACAACTGGCTCGCTTTCTGTTTACAAAAAATCCGGGAATTAGACGTCATTAAGACCGCGCTTGAGCAAGGCAGAAGCGCCGTACAAGCGGAACTCGACGCCAGCCAGGCTGCCGCCGATGCCCGTGCAACTTCAAAAGATATTCATCGTCCTGAGGTAGCTGAACGTTTAGCGAATTTGCCGACAGGCGCGGATCAACGCAAATCCCCGTTTGCGGAACGCATCAAATTACAAAATGCATGGTTAAAACTGCCGTTGCTTCCAACAACAAACATTGGTTCTTTTCCGCAAACCACTGAAATTCGCCACGCGCGGGCCGCTTTCAAAAAAGGCACATTGTCCCTTGCGGATTATGAAGCGGCGATGAAAAAAGAAATCGAATTGGTCGTGCGTGAGCAAGAAAAATTGGATTTAGACGTGCTGGTTCACGGCGAAGCGGAACGTAACGACATGGTGGAATATTTCGGCGAATTATTGGACGGATTTGCCTTCACCAAATTCGGTTGGGTGCAAAGCTACGGTTCCCGCTACGTGAAACCGCCGATCATTTATGGCGATGTGGTACGCCCTGAGCCCATGACAGTACGCTGGTCACAATATGCCCAAAGCTTAACGAAAAAAGTGATGAAAGGCATGTTGACCGGTCCGGTCACGATTTTGCAATGGTCTTTCGTACGCAACGATATTCCGCGTTCAACCGTATGTAAACAAATCGCAGTGGCACTTTCCGATGAAGTGTCGGATTTGGAAAAAGCCGGCATTAAAGTGATTCAAATTGACGAACCGGCAATTCGCGAAGGCTTACCGCTCAAACGTGCCGATTGGGACGCTTATTTACAATGGGCGGGCGAAGCATTCCGTTTAAGTTCAATGGGTTGTCAAGATGACACGCAAATTCATACGCATATGTGTTATTCCGAATTCAACGACATTTTACCGGCCATTGCAGGCTTAGATGCGGATGTGATTACGATTGAAACCTCCCGTTCCGACATGGAATTATTAACGGCGTTCGGCGATTTCAAATATCCGAACGACATCGGCCCGGGCGTGTACGACATCCACAGCCCGCGCGTTCCAACCGCCGCCGAAATCGAACACTTGCTGCGCAAAGCGCTCCAAGTGGTGCCGAAAGAACGTTTATGGGTCAACCCGGACTGCGGTTTAAAAACCCGCGGCTGGAAAGAAACCCTCGAACAACTGAAAGTCATGGTTGACGTCACGAAAAAATTACGTGCCGAGTTAATATAAATTGCTACGATAATGCGGTGATTGAAAGTTTTTTGCGATTTTGAAAGAGGAATGTTTTTATCGCCGACATTATTCGTCGATAGCCGAATTACAGGCCGGCACGAATATTTGGCGTATTCAAGAACGGATTTAAAAAATCTGAGCCCTGCCAATACAGAGCTCAGTATTTAACTAACCCGTCTAACTTTTGGAGAGCTAAAAGTGCGGTCAAATTTTTCAACGTTTTTTGAAACGGAATTAGCGAACCAATTCAACCGCTTCCCGCACCAAACGCCCGATTTCGGCCCAGTTCTTCGCCTTGATTAATCCTTTGTCCACAAACCACGAACCGCCGCAAGCCACCACATTCGGAACGGCTAAATACGCGTTGATATTCGCCGGCGAAATGCCGCCTGTCGGCATAATCTGCAAATCGCCGTAAGGTCCCAGCAGCGCTTTTATCATTTTCACTCCGCCGCTGGCTTCCGCCGGGAAGAATTTGACGGTCGTTATTCCCAGTTCCAGCGCCGCTTCAATCGCCATCGGGTTATTGACCCCCGGGATGATGGGGACATCCAAATCCCGGCAGAGTTTGACGATATTCGGGTTAAAACCCGGGGTGACAATGCAATCCGCTCCGGCGTTTTTCGCCGCCACCACTTGCGCCGGCGTTAATACCGTACCGGCGGCGATTAATACGTCGGGAAAATGTTGACGCGCCAAACGGATAGCTTCTTCTCCCGCCGCCGAACGAAAGGTGATTTCCGCCACGGGCAAGCCGTTGTCAATCAAGGTTTGAACCAAGGGAATAATGTCCTGCGCGTCGTCCACCGCAATCACCGGTACGACTTTCAGTTGTCCGAGTTTTTCGATAATTTCTGTGTCAGTCATAATCTGTCCTTAATTAAATGTCCGGCGTAAATGCTCGGTAGCGGATTTGTCGATAATCGCACCTTTGTGCCGAATCACAATGCCCGCCAATTGATTGCCTTGTCGGCAGCAATCGGTTAAAGGTTTACCTTGCAAATATCCGTTTAAAAAACCGGCATTAAAGGCATCGCCCGCCGAAGTGGTGTCCACTACGTTTTCGACGGGCGTCGTCGGTACGAACGTGATTTCGCCGTGTTCACAGACCGTCGCCCCAAGACGGCCCCGTTTTACGATGATTTTCGGAATACCGAATGCGGATAAACGGGCGATAGTCGCTTGTTCATCCTTATCCGCCCACAGCATTTCTTCGTCGTCAAAAGTCACTAAGGCCACATCTACCAACGGCAATAAGGCCTGGTAACAGTTTCGGGCTTGTGTAAGGCTGTCCCACAGTTTCGGCCGGAAGTTGCTGTCGAAGGCAATTTCCACGCCGGATTGTTTCAATTCCCGCAGTTGCTCAATCAGTAAAGTGCGGTCGGTTTCCGGCAGGATTGCCAGGCTGATTCCGCTGAGATAAATCATATCCGCTTGCTTCAACGCCGATAAAACCCGCGAATAATCAGGATGTTGCAGCAAATAACGGGCGGCGGATTGGTTGCGCCAATACAGGAACGTGCGTTCCCCTTGTTTATCCAGTTGGATTAAATATAAACCCGCCGAGCGGTTTTTGTCGCGCAGCACGCAATCCGTGTTGATACCGTCCGCCTGCCAGCGTTCCAGCATGCCCTGACTGAGTTTATCCGTGCCCAAGGCGGAGATATAACTGACTTCAATCTGCTCCGGCAAGCTGACGCGAGCCGCATAGGTCGCCGTATTCAGCGTATCACCGCCGTAAGTCTGGCGCATATCGCCAAAAGGCTCACCGTTCAGTTCAATCATACATTCACCAATTAGGGCTAGGTGTTTCATGGTTCCGCCTTATTTAAAATAGTTTTTTGCATTGGTATAACAAATGTTTTTTACTATTTGCCCCAGCAAATTCATATCGTTCGGCGCTTCGCCGTTAACCACCCATTTACCGATCATTTCACAAAGAATGCGACGGAAATATTCGTGACGGGTATAAGACAGGAAGCTGCGCGAATCCGTTAGCATACCGACAAATTGGCTTAATAATCCCAATTGAGAAAGCTGTTGTAACTGGCGTTTCATGCCGTCTTTCTGATCATTAAACCACCAACCCGAACCGAACTGAATTTTGCCCGCAATCCCTCCGGTTTGGAAATTGCCAATCATGGTGGCAATCATTTCATTATCGCGAGGATTTAAGCAATACAAAATCGTTTTCGGCAATTCGTTGTTTTGATCCATAGAATCCAATAATCGCGCAAGCGGTTCCGCAAAAGTGCGGTCGGCTATGGAATCGAATCCCGCATCCGCGCCGAGCAATTTGAACATTCGCGTGTTGTTATTACGCAATGCGCCGATATGCATTTGCATAACCCAGTTGCGTTTGCAATATTCTTGAGCAAACCAAACGAAAAGTGCGGTCGAATATTGACTAATTTCCAGTTCGGTCAGCGGGCGTTCATTGCGGCGTAATTGCAAAATGCGATCCAGTTCTTTTTCGTCGGGAACGGGAGCGAAGCGCACGATTTCCATGCCGTGATCGGCGGATTTGCAACCGTGTTGATCAAAATGTTCCAAGCGTTTCCATAACGCTTTTTTCAAACTGTTAAAACTGCGGATTTCCGTATCGGAAACCTGTTCCAGCCGATTGATGTAATCATTAAATTGGTCTAATTCGATTTTAACCGCTTTGTCCGGACGCCAGCTCGGCGCAACCTCAATATCGAAAGTGGTATCTTCTTGAAGCGCTTTGTGATATTCAAGGCTGTCGATAGGATCGTCCGTCGTTCCGGAAAATTTGACATTCATCCGTTTCATAATACCGCGGGCGGAAAATTCGGGTTGCCGTAATAATTCGTTACATTCTTGCCAAATTTTGCCCGCACTTTGCGGATTAAATAAGGTATTCGTGATCCCGAAAGGACGGCGAAGCTCCAAATGGGTCCAGTGGTAAATCGGATTACCGATACAAAGCGGTACGGTTTTTGCCCAGGCCAGGTATTTTTCATAAGCGGAAACATTGCCCGTAATTAGGTTCTCGTCAAACCCCGCCGAACGCATGGCGCGCCATTTATAATGGTCGCCGGCTAACCAGATTTCGGTCAAATCTTTGAATTGACGATTCTCCGCAATTTCTTTCGGCGGTAAATGGCAGTGATAATCGAAAATAGGCTGATCTTTCGCATAGTCGTGATAGAGCGTGCGCGCCACATCATTGGACAGCAAAAAATCCTCATCCATAAATTGTTTCACGGGGAACTCCTTAAACGCCGCTGTAAGCGGAAAAACCGCCGTCAATCGGTAATATAACGCCGTTGATAAAACCGGCGTATTCTTCATCCATCAAAAACAGAATGCCGCCCATTAATTCACTGGCTTCACCAAAACGTCTCATCGGCGTATTGGTGAGAATTTTATGTGCACGCGCAGTTGGCTTTCCTTCGGCGTCAAATAATAATGCGCGATTCTGGTTACTCACTAAAAATCCCGGCGCAATGGCGTTACAACGAATTCCCACATGAGAAAAGTGAACGGCAAGCCATTGAGTAAAATTGCTGATCGCGGCTTTAGCGCCGGAATAAGCGGGAATTTTGGTTAACGGTGTGTCAGCATTCATGCTGGAAATGTTAATAATATTTGCTCCCGTTTTGCCCACCATATCTTTGGCAAATACCTGTGTCGGCAGCAAGGTACCTAAATAATTTAAATTAAACACAAACTCAATACCGGCTTTATCCAGATCAAAGAACGACTTGGTCGCTGGCGGCAAATCCAATTCATGAAATTCATTATCTGTCGTGGCTTTCGGATTATTGCCGCCGGCGCCGTTAATCAGAATATCGCAGGTTCCGAAATCGGCGGCGATGGCATCGCGGGTTTGTTTAATACTGTCTAATTCCAATACGTTTGTTTTATAGGCTTTTGCAATATATCCCTGTGCGCTGATTTCAGCGGCAAATTTTTGTGCCGATTCAAGGTTAATATCGAGTAACGCCACTTTCGCACCGGTTTTGGCAATTTCTTTCGCAAAATAAGCGCAAAGCACGCCGCCGGCTCCCGTAATAACTACCACTTTATCTTTAAAATTATGATTTTTTGCCAATGTCATATCGTCTTTCTCCATAATTTAAAATTAAAGGGCATGATAATCATGCCCTAATAACTCATGATTATCGCGCTTCATCAATTTTTTGTACCATCGGGCCGATAACCGGATCCGAAAGCGCTTTATCATGCATAGGTTTTACCGCATCGACAAAGGGTTGTTTATCCACTTTAACGAACTCGACTCCCATCGTATCTTTTGCTTTTTGAATTTCTTCCTGAGTAGCTTTAGCCCAAAGATCCTTATGAGTCATCATGGAATGATCCGCCGCTTCTTTCACAATTTTTTGTTGTTCCGGCGTTAATTTAGCCCAGGATTTCTCGCTGATTAGCAGAACATCAGGAATAATCGTGTGCTCATCTTCACTATAAAACTTCGCCACCTCGCCATGACGCATTAATGTTAAAGCGGTTGGATTGTTTTCCGCCGCATCTACAACGCCTTGCTGAAGGGCGGTATAAAGTTCGCCAAACGCTAACGGAGTTGCTGATGCACCAAGTAATTTCATCATTTCTAACGCACTTGGGCTTGGTTGTACCCGAACTTTTAAGCCTTTTAAATCCGCCGGAGTTTTAATTGGTTTTTTCGCATAAAAACTGCGAGAACCCGCATCATAATAAGTTAAACCGATAAATCCCTTGCCTTTTGTGGAATCTAAAATTTTTCCGCCGATTTCAGGATCCTGTAATACTTTGTAATAATGCGTGCTATCTTTGAATAAATACGGAACATTAAACGCACCGTAAAGCGGTTGGAATGCTTCCAATTCACTTGCATTTGATTTCGCCATATCAAGAGAACCCGACTGGATCAATTCCATGGATTCACGTTGATTGCCCAATTGACTGTTTGGATAAATGCGAATGACCACTTCACCATCCGTCGCCTTTTTAACTTCATCCGCCATAGCCTGCATAGAAATATGTACCGGGTGCGTTTTATCATTATTATGACTAAGTTTAAGTGTTGTTTTTGCCGTAACAGAAAAGGACATCGTTGCGACGAGCAAGCCGCCAAGAGCTAAGGTAATTGCATGTTTCTTAATTAACATAAAATGTTCTCCGTTCGAAAAAGATTCAAAATCTTAGCAATGATATAGCTCACAACTCCATTGCCGCAAAAGATATTAGACCAAAACAACAAACCGCTCTACCAAATTTATTTAAATTTGTGATACACATCACAAATTGAATAAAATTCATAAAAAAACAGTACATTTCAGCAGCTATTACCTGTATATTTGGTTTACCAATTTATCATAAATAAACTTTTCATAAGACATTTGGTTTGACTCTTCATTGATATTGTTAAGGAGACTATATGACAACGTTCATATCTTTACTTAACCGAATACTCGCAACTTTTTGCGTCGTATTATGTATAGGTCTTGTCATTTCCGTAGTTTGGCAAGTGTTTTCTCGTTATATTTTGAATGCGCCAAGTGCATTTACCGATGAAACGGCCCGTTTCTTATTTATTTGGGTCGGACTAGTCGGTGCCGCTTACGGTTTAGGAAAAAAGAAACATTTGGCTATTGATTTATTATTAATGAAATTTGAAACGTCCCCTAAAAAACAGGCGTTACTCCGGTTCATTATTAATTCGGTTAGTATCTTCTTTGTTGTTGTCATTATGTGTTACGGCGGCATGAAACTCGTTTTAGATACAATAGAGGCCGGGCAAATTTCTCCCGTATTGGGAATTCAAATGGGGTTGGTTTATCTCGCGCTTCCCGTCAGCGGTTTTTTTATGTTGATTTTCTTAGCAAGAGATTTAATTGCTGATATCCGTCAACTTTCCGGTCAGAATTAAAGGAGCCTCATATGGAATGGACAACAATTCTCACATTAGCGGGGAGTTTCTTCTTTTTTCTTGCTATTGGTGTACCAATTTCTTTCGCTATCGGCGTATCATCATTTTTAACTATTTTACTCGCTCTACCTATGGAATCGGCAATTGCGGTAATCTCGCAAAAAATGGCGTCCGGTTTAGATAGCTTCTCACTGCTTGCGATTCCGTTTTTCATTTTGGCGGGTAATATTATGAACCGCGGCGGAATTGCGTTACGTTTGATTGAATTTGCAAAAGTTCTCGGTGGTCGTTTACCGGGTTCTCTGGCACATGTGAACGTGCTTGCAAATATGATGTTCGGTTCTATTTCCGGTTCTGCCGTTGCGGCGGCGGCAGCCGTGGGCGGAACAATGGCGCCGTTACAAAAGAAAGAGGGTTATGATCTGGCATTTTCCGCAGCGGTTAACATCACTTCTTCACCGACCGGTTTATTAATTCCGCCAAGCAATACCTTCATTGTTTACTCATTGATTTCCGGCGGTACATCAATCGGCGCATTGTTTTTAGCAGGTTATATTCCCGGGATTTTAATGGGTTTAGGCATTATGCTTATCGCCTATTTTATTGCGAAGAAAAATAAATACCCGGTTTCACCAAAACCGACTTTTAAAGAAGTCACAACCAAAACCCTTGACGCATTACCAAGCTTAGGACTCGTGATTGTGATTATCGGCGGTATCATCGCGGGTATTTTCACCGCAACCGAAGCTTCGGCGATCGCGGTAATTTATACCTTGATTCTTTCAATGTGTATTTACCGTGAAATCAGCCTGAAAGAATTGCCCTCAATCATTTTAGACGCAATGGTGACAACCTCTATCGTGTTGTTATTAATCGGTGCGTCAATGGGCATGTCCTGGGCAATGGCGAATGCGGATATTCCTTACACAATTAGTGATGTGTTGCTCAACATTTCAGACAACCCAATCGTCATCCTCTTGATTATCAATGTCATTTTACTCATCGTCGGTACCTTTATGGATATGACGCCTGCGTTATTGATTTTTACACCGATTTTCTTACCGATTGTGACGGAATTAGGCATGGATCCCGTGCATTTCGGTATCTTAATGACATTTAATTTATCCATTGGCATTTGTACGCCGCCCGTAGGCTCCACCTTATTCGTGGGCTGCTCGGTAGCGGGAGTGAAAATTGATAAAGTCATCAAACCGTTACTTCCGTTTTATGCCGTATTAATTTTAACGCTGTTTATTGTGACATTTGTGCCGCAATTAAGCTTGTGGTTGCCGCAAACATTACTCGGTTATTAAAGGACGGATTTAAATGAAAACATTAAAACAAGCGACGTTTTTAAAACAAGCGGGCAATCGCGTTGATATTCAATGCGAACGCGATTATGTGCTACATCTTTACGTGTTGGAACAGGACATCATTCGTGTCGCCTTTACTCAAAAAAACTCGTTCAAATTAGACCGCACTTGGGCGATTTCACCGAATCGGGAAGACATGCCGTTTGAAGGTCGCCAACGTATTTCAACGGACGGTTTCTCTTTGCCAAGCTATCAATTCAAATCAGACGACGATGTCATCGAGATAACGACGGAAAAATTAAAAGTCCGCATTCACCGGCCGCTCGCTCTCGAATGGCAATACAATAAAAACGGGCACTGGTTGCCGTTATTTCAGGAACGCAAGACCGGCGCCTATCAGTTTGGCGTGAGTAACCATAAAATCGCACATTTCATCACCCGCAGCCTTGATGAAAATTGCTACGGTTTAGGTGAAAAAGCCGGCGATTTAAATCGCAAAGGTCGTCGCTTTGAAATGCGCAATCTCGATGCCATGGGCTACAATGCGGAAAAAACCGATCCGCTTTATAAACACGTACCGTTTTATATTACGCGTAAAAACGATGTCAGCTATGGCATTTATTACGATAATCTCGCCCAATGCTGGTTTGATTTAGGCAACGAACTGGATAATTATCACATTGCTTATAAAAGTTATCGTGCGGAAGACGGGGACATGGACTATTACGTTATTCTCGGACCAACCACCCTGGAAGTCACCAAAAAATACACCGCACTAACCGGCGGTACGATCTTCGGACCGCGTTGGGGGCTGGGTTATAGCGGTTCCACCATGAGCTATACGGATGCCGACGATGCGCAGGAGCAACTTAAAAAATTCGTGGATTTGTGCAAACAACATGACATCCCTTGTGATTCCTTCCAATTATCATCAGGCTACACCTCCATTAACGGCAAACGTTACGTGTTTAACTGGAACTACGATAAAATTCCGGAACCGTTGAAAATGTCCGCTCATTTCCGCCAAGCGGGCATACATTTAGCGGCAAACATCAAACCTTGTATGCTGCAAGATCATCCCCGTTATAAGGAAGCGCAAAATCTAGGCTTATTTATTAAGGATTCCGAAAGTAATTTACCCGAGCGTTCGGTATTCTGGGATGACGAAGGCTCGCATCTGGACTTTACCAACCCGGCAACCATTCAATGGTGGAAAGATAACGTTAAAGAACAGCTTTTAGAACGCGGTATCGGATCCACATGGAACGACAATAACGAATATGAAATTTGGGATGATTATGCGAAATGCGTCGGTTTCGGGAAAGAAATTCCAATCAAATTAATTCGTGCGTTACATCCGCTATTAATGATGAAAGCTTCTTATGAAGCGCAAAAAGAGTTTGCGCCGAACGAACGTCCGTATCTGATTTCCCGTTCCGGTTGTTCGGGTATGAACCGTTACGTGCAAACCTGGTCGGGAGATAATCGTACAAACTGGACCACTCTGCGTTATAACATTCGTATGGGATTAGGCATGAGCTTATCGGGCTTATACAATGTCGGCCATGATGTGGGCGGTTTTTCAGGCGATAAACCGGAACCCGAATTATTCGTCCGTTGGGTTCAAAACGGAATTTTCCACCCGCGTTTTACCATCCATTCGTGGAATGATGACAAAACCGTAAACGAACCTTGGATGTACCCTGAAGTGACCAATATTATTCGTGATACGATCAAACTTCGTTATAAATTAATGCCTTATATCTACAACATTTTCTGGCTGTCACATAAAGAACTTGAGCCGATGTTGCGTCCAACCTTCTTGGATCACGAAAATGATGCCAATACTTATGCGGAAACGGACGATTACTTATTCGGTAAAGATTTGCTTATCGCTTCCGTGGTAGAAAAAGGACAACGTCAGCGTGAAGTTTACTTACCGCAAAATAATGCGGGTTGGTACGATTTTTACGGTCAAACTTATTACCAGGCGGGTCAGACAATTTATGTCGGCGCACCGTTGGAACGTATTCCATTATTTGTAAAAGCGGGCGCTGTGATTCCAATGTCCGGACGTATGGCTTACAGCAACCCGCAGGCGGATACAATCCGGGAACTTGCGATCTATCCGTTAAAACAAAGCGGTGAAATTCAAACGTCAATTTATGATGATGACGGTTTGACCTACGGATATAAAAATGGCGAATATCTGCAATTAAACATCACATTGCGCAGTACACAAGAAGCGATTTATCTGGATATTCAAAAACAAGGTCATTGGAAACCGGCTTATCAAGTAATAAAATTAACTTTGCCGACGAATGAAACGAGACAATTAATTGTTAATGGAACGGAATTTAAAAAAGGTACCGAATTAAGTTTAGCAGAGATCAAAGAGATTTAATTATGGCTGAAAATGCAGAATTACGCTCATATAAAAAAATTGGGTCAATATTGAAACAAGAATTAATTGATGGTCTTTACCGGATTGGTGACAGATTGCCGCCTGAGCGAGATCTTGCAGAAAAAATGAATGTTAGTCGCACCGTGGTTCGCGAAGCTATCATTATGCTTGAATTGGAAAATTTAGTGGAAGTGCGTAAAGGTTCGGGCGTATACGTTATCAACATGCCTCTGACTTCTGCGGAAAATCAGGATGAATCTTATGAAGATGTCGGCCCGTTTGAGCTTTTACAGGCAAGACAATTATTAGAAAGCGGTATTGCGGAATTTGCCGCCATTCAAGCGACTCGTAACGATATTTTGAGATTGAAAGAAATCTTAAATAAAGAGCGGATGAAATTAGCCGAAGACGACAAAGATTATACCGCCGATGAGGAATTTCACAGTGCGATCGCCGAAATCACACAAAACGAAATTCTGATTAAATTACAAAAGGATCTCTGGAAATATCGGACCAAGTCATCCATGTGGCAAGGGTTACACGCCCATATTAGCGATCGGGAATACCGTAAATCCTGGCTTCAGGATCATCAGAATATTTTAAACGGCATTCAACGAAAAAACCCGGCACTCGCGAAAAAAGCGATGTGGCAGCACTTGGAAAACGTAAAACAAAAGTTATTCGAGTTATCCGACATTGAAGATCCTGACTTTGACGGCTTCCTGTTTAGCGTAAATCCTGTGGTGGTCGGCCTTTAACTAAATGATTAAATAAGGAGTTTTTATGGAACAAACATGGCGTTGGTACGGACCGAACGATCCCGTCTCTTTAGCCGATATTCGTCAGGCGGGCGCAACCGGCATTGTGAATGCGCTGCATCACATTCCGAACGGACAAATCTGGACGGTGGAAGAAATTGAAAAACGCAAAGCGATTATCGAGGCCGCCGGCTTAACCTGGTCGGTGGTGGAAAGCGTACCGGTTCACGAAGAAATTAAAACCCAAACGGGCAATTACAAAACCTGGATTGAGAATTATAAGCAAACCTTACGCAATCTGGCGCAATGCGGTATTGATACCGTTTGTTACAACTTCATGCCGGTACTGGACTGGACCCGCACCGATCTGGCTTATGAATTACCGGACGGCTCAAAAGCGCTGCGATTTGATCAAATCGCTTTTGCCGCATTCGAATTGCATATTTTAAAACGTCCCGGATCGGAACAAATTTATACCGCAAAAGAACAAAAACAGGCTCAAGCGTATTTTGAAAAAATGTCGGATGCGGAAATTAAGCAATTAACCGACAACATTATCGCCGGTTTACCCGGTGCGGAAGAAGGTTACACCTTAGAGGAATTCCAAGGCCAACTGGATCGCTACAAAGATATTTCGCCGGAAAAATTCCGCACCCACCTGGCTTATTTTCTCAATGAAATTATTCCCGTGGCACAGGAAGTCGGCATAAAAATGGCGGTTCATCCCGACGACCCTCCGCGGCCGATTTTAGGTTTACCGCGAATCGTTTCAACTATTGAAGATATGCAATGGTATGTGGATACCTGCGATTTACCGGCAAACGGATTCACCATGTGTACCGGTTCTTACGGCGTTCGAGCGGACAATGACTTAGTCAAAATGACCGAAAAATTCGGCGACCGCATTTATTTCGCGCATTTACGTTCCACCTGTCGCGAAGAAAATCCGTTAACCTTCCATGAAGCCTCGCATTTACAGGGCGACGTGGACATGTTTAACGTGGTAAAAGCCTTATTGACGGAAGAATACCGTCGTAAAGCAAACGGCGAAACTCGTTTAATCCCGATGCGACCGGATCACGGTCATCAAATGCTTGATGATCTGAAGAAAAAAACCAATCCGGGTTATTCGGCAATCGGCCGTTTAAAAGGCTTGGCCGAGTTCCGCGGGCTGGAAATGGCGCTGAAAAAAGTCTTTTTTGAAAAATAATCCGAAAAACCGCTGACCGCACAACAAAAGTGCGGTCAAATTTTTCAACGTTTTTTTATGCCCGATGCTTTTCGGGTTTGTAAAAACATGCCGTTTTTTTCCCGCACTTTTTGCGGCGAGCAAAATCACTGGACGTTTAATTCCAAACCGATTTCGATCAGATTTTTCTGTTCCAGTTTCAAATCCTGCCGAACCAGCGGATTGCGGGTCAGATAGGCGGGTTCAAATTCCAGCTGCCATAAAGTGCGGTCGGTTTTGAGCGAGATTTTTTCTGCGGTTTCCGTCGCCTGGCGGGATTTGTTCAGTAAAATAGCCAAACGCAGCAAACGAATCGCCGACAGCACGTCCAACGGCGTGTAGCGGGCGAATTGTCCGATTTCATCGCTGTGAAAAGCGTTTTGCTGATGGCGTACCAAGGTTGCCAACAAACGCTGCTGTTCCCGATCGAATCCCGGCAATTCCATATTGGCCAGAATATAGGCGGAATGGCGGTGCATATTTTTGTGATTAATCACAATGCCCACTTCGTGCAGTAACGCCGCCCAAAGAATGATTTCCTGCATTTCGTCGGCAAATTCCGAGGCTTGCCATTCATGGAACTGTTGCGCCAGCTGTACGACGGATTTACTCACCCGTTCCGCCTGTAAGCGGTCGATGTTAAATTGTTCCGCCAGTCCTTCCGCCGTGCGCTGGCGAATGTTCATCACCTGAAAATTCTGATCGAGGCCGTACATCACGCCTTCACGCAATGCGCCGTCGGAATAACGCATTTGCACGATATTGAAGGTGTCGAAAATGGCGCTCAGAATCGCCAGTCCGGGCACGAAAACATCGGCGCGTTCGTCATTTAAGCCCGCTATTTTTAATTCGTCAAAACGTTCGAATTTCAGCACGCGCTCAATCAAAAAATCCAGCCGTCCCGCCGTAATCACGCCGTCGGGATCGAGATTCGCCGCAATAACCTGATGAACGGTTTTAATGGTGCCGGAAGATCCCAATACATGCTGCCAACCCAAAGCCTGATAGCATTCCGCCAAATCCGCAATGCGAGCTAAAGCGGTGCGGCGCGCCCGTTCGAAGGCTTCGGGCGTGATTTCACCCTTCGGGAAGAAGTGCTTGGCAAAACTCACACAGCCCATATCGCGGCTGCGGGCGATAATCGGGGTAAAGTTGTCGCCGATAATCATTTCCGTAGAACCGCCGCCGATGTCGATCACGAATTTGCGTCCGCTTTCCGGTTGGGTATGCGAAACGCCGGCGTAAATCATATGCGCTTCGGTTTCGCCGGAAATAATGTTAATCGGGTAAGGAAAAACCGCTTTTGCCTGGCGTAAAAACTCGTCATTATTGACCGCACTTCGTAACGTGTAAGTGCCTACTACATTGACGTTTTCGGGTTTAAATCCCTGCAACCGTTCGCCGAATAACGCCAGACAATTCACGCCGCGGGTAATGGCTTCCTGATCGAGGATGCCGTTTTTGTCCAATCCTTTGGCAAGCTGCACTTTTTGTTTGAGACGGGATAAAATCTGAATGGAGCCGTTCACAATGCGCGCTACAATCATGTGAAAGCTGTTTGAGCCCAAATCGATAGCGGCAATTTCACGGATATGCCTGTCGTTTTCTAAGGAAAGTGCGGTCGCTTTTTTCATTAAATTTTCATAGTTCATGTTATTCCCTTAGAATTCAAACTGATATAACAAATCAAAGGCTTGGTTCACGCCCGAAACGGATTGCAGATAAAGTCGCGGTAATAGTCTATAACGTAATGTCACTTCCGCCAAGCCGTCAAATAATCCCACGCCGTATTTTATCTGTAAATCTTTAGTTAAATTGCCGCTGACCACGACTTTGGAGCTATCACCCACGCCGGCCGTACCAACGTTCAAATCGGAAATACCGAAAGTTTCGCCGATATTACCGACAACTTTACCGCTTTTCGCCAATCCCATGCCCAATAACGCGGCGCCGATGGATCCGCCCGAACCGGCTTCCCCGCTGTTTTCCAGCGAACGACCGGTCAAAATGTAGGATAACGCTTGATCTTGCGGCATGCTCGGTTCGGAAAATACCGTCACTTCCGGCGCGTCCGCCAGGCCGATAACTTTAATTCCCGCGGTAATTTTACTATCTTCCATGGCTTCCGGATTACGAATGGCCTCAATGTTTAACATGGGTTGTGACGGTAATCCGGAAAAAGTGATTAAGCCTTTGCGAATCAGCAAATCCTGCCCGAACGACGCGTAACGTCCGCGTTTTAAATCAATACCGCCGTACAAACCCAGCGCGCCTTTCGCCTGCTTCACCACTAATAAACCTTCCAGCTGACTGTTCAATCCGTAAGCATTAATGTTTACATCGTCGCCGATATGAATTTTCAAATCGGAACGAATGGCCATGCCATCTTTGGTTTCGGCGGGAATATAGGTTAATTTGGCGCGCGAAGTTCTGTCGTCCAGAATCACTTCGTCGCTGCTGACGGAAACCGCGCTTTCCGGCAGACTTTCAATAGCAATGCGGCCCCACGGAATATCTACTAAACCGGTGAGCTCCAACAAGGTCGGGCCGGCTTTCATTTCCACGTTCGGGCTAACTTTTAACTTCGCCATAGAAGGAATATTCAGATAAAAATTCTTTGCCTCGGCATGCACTCTGGTGCGCCAGTTTTCCAGGCTTGCCCAGTCGGCGTCGCCGTCCAAATCCAAACGGCTTTCCGGCGTTTGAATATAGCCGTTTAAGGTGGAACGGTTGCCGTGGAATTGCAGAGCAAGTTCGCCGTTATTGACTCTAAACGGCATAGCATTCACCACCGCATTAATTCGGTTAATGCGGAAATCGCCGTTAAGCAGCGGCTTATCCAGATTACCGGCAAATTTCAGATTGGCATTTACATCGCCGGACACATTTTCGCCATTAGATAACAGTTGATTCACCAAATTCAGATTCAAACGATGAATATTCAAATCGCCGCCCAATTTCCGCCCTTGCGCCACATCCTGAATAGTCAGATTGGCGGTCAGGCCGCCTTGATTTTGCAACTGAATATCCGATACGGCATTCAGATTGTTGTTTTCCATTTTGGCGGTCAGACTGAGTTTGGGAATGCCGAGTTTAAAGGTACGATAATCCAGTTTTTGCGCTACATTAATGTTATTGCCGTCCAGTTTTACGTCCAATTTCAGCGGTTTATCCGTAAACCACGCCACGTTGCCTTGACTGCGCAAATGCCCTTTCAGCATCTCATTTCCGGTTAATTTATTCACCAAGTTCAAATCGAGTTTCTTCAAATCAAAGGCGATATCACCGGTTTTGCCGGCGTTGAAAGCTTTCGGGAAGCACAATTCAATATCGGGATTTGTCCAGCAGTGAGCGGAAACATTAGCGTTAACCGCTTTGTTATCATAAGTCACATGTAACTGATTATTTTTGAATTCACCCACCGGCGAGTGAATATCGGTCTGATGAATCACGCCTTTCCAAACCTGCGAAGTGCGGTCAAAATTTCCCGTTAAATCAAGATTCGCCGCCACCGGCTCGCCCTGCGAGTGCAAATGCAGTTCGTGATTTTTTTCATCGCCTTTGATAGTCAGCGTCGCATGATTTAACCGAACGCCATCGCCGTAACGGAATCCGTCCAGCGCAATATCGGCATTGCCCTGCACCATCGGCTCGGAATTGATTTTACTTTTGACCTTAAGAGCGGCGAGATGTAAATCCTGGAACTGAATTTGTCCGCCGGTTAAATCCGCTTCTAAATTCGGCGCCGTCATTCGCCCGGTTAAAGCGACTTTACCGTTCAGTGAAGCGGAGAGATCCGGCACCAAACCGCGCAAATCCGGCGCATTAATATCCAGTTTGAAATCGGATTTTTCGCTTAATACCCCTTTCGCGATTATTTTATTATCACCGTAAGTGAGCCGTAAGTCCGATAAATTCAGCAATTCGCTTTGACTGGAGGTCAGTTTTCCCTTTAACGCAAGCGGGCGCTTGCTAACCATACCGTTAATATCCAATTCAGGCACATTAATTCGCCAGTTTTCGCCGTTCACCTGACCGTCGGAGGACAGTTTGCCTGATAATACGGCAGGAAAGGATTTAACATAGTTTCCCACATTAATTTTGCTTAAATCCACCGCACCTTGCCAGCTTACGCCGTCTTTCCAAGCGGCGTTACCGTTAGCATTCAGAGAACCGCCCAATGCGTTCAGTTGCAATTTCTCAATCGTCGCTTCATACAATTTGCCGCTGCCGGCGAAATCCAAACGGGTATGCGGCACGCCCATGCCTTCCGCCTGCGCACTGAGCGTGGCGCGATAATCCAGCAGATCGCCCGTCACATGTAAATTCACATGGCTGAGTTTTAGCGGGTCGGTCGCGCTGAACGGATATTGCGCGGCATCGCCGGTTAACTGTAAAGATAACGGCATTTTGTCCTTCGCCAACTCAACCTGACCGACCAAAGCGGCATTTAACCCGCCCGTGGTATTTAATGTCAGTGCGGTGACATTTTTAAGCGCGCCCGATAACGTCAGCTCCAAAGTACTTTTCGGCAAAAGGGTTTGCTTATCCGAAATTATCGGTTCCACATCGGAATGAATGCGGAAATCCACGGGCATTTCACCGTTTAATTGCATCTTGCCGCTGCCGTTCAGCGTGCCCAGGGAACTGTTGACGGAAAAGGTTTGCAATGCAACATCGTAGCCTGTGGCATCCGCCTGGATACGCAGTTCGGGAATCCGGATATTTTGCGTGATTACGTCATCCTGGCGGGCTTCGTAAGACCAATCTTTGCCTTCAATATCCGTTATATGAATATCGAAAGGTAAAATAATTTCGTTTAACTCGCCCAAAAATGCCGGTGTCAGCGTCCGCTCCAACGCCGCCCAGTCCATAGGTTGAGCCTTTTCCGCCGCCTGATCCGCTTCGCGTTTGGCTTGCTCCGCCTGTTCTTTCGCCGTTGTCGTTGTGCGGAAACTAAAACCCTCAAGCACAGTCGGCGCCAGGGTTAATCCGTTTTTATCGTTTAAACTGACCGCACTTTTGAAATGCGCCAGCGATAAACGGTTATTGTCAATCGCCACGGAGGTTTCGTCTATGCCGATATTTTTCACCGTGACGGAAATCGGCAAATTCAGACGTTCCGGCGGACCGGATTCCGCTTCCGGCTCTTCTTGCGACGGCGGAATTAAAGCGGTATTGACGGTAACCTGCGTTTGGCGGATTTGAATGTCCTCCACGCAAATTTCACGCCGCAGCAAACAACCGAAGTCCAGTCGAAGATGAGCGTAAGGCACGCGCACGTCCACGCCGTCCGTACTGAACGCCGTATTTTTAAGCGTTAATCCTTGCTGTAACCGACCGCTTACTTCGCCGACGGTTAAGCCGTCCAGCCATTTATCCGCCAGACCCAACGTCCACTTGGTGCCGCTTTCGGTTCCGACAACGGCGGACAGGCCGGCGACGATCAATCCCGCCAACACGGCCGTCGCAAGTAACGAGCGGCAGAGAATTTTGCGGATGCGGGACGGTTTGCGGGCTGTAAAAACTTCGCGTTTTTTGACCGCACTTTGCGCCGGTTTTTGTTCCTGTTCTGTCATTTATCCGTCCTACAATTCCGTGCCCAAACCTATGTAAAATTGGATGTTTTTACTGTCATCCTTATCCCGCACCGGAGTGGCGATGTCGAATTTTATCGGTCCGACCGGCGACGCCCAACGCACGCCTACGCCCGCGCCGTAACGCAATTCGTCGGTGCTGAATGTATTGGCGGCGAAGCCTGCGTCAAAAAATGTGGCCGCCCACCAGTCTTTCACCACCTGATATTGATATTCCAGCGTGCCCGTCACTAAACGGGAACCGCCTAATAATTTGCCGTTGCGCTGATCTTTCGGCGCAATTTTTTTGTAACCGTAACCGCGCACGCTGCGATCGCCGCCGGCGAAGAACCGCAATGCAGGCGGAATTCGGTGAAATTCGTTGGTATGCAGATAACCGATATCGCCGCGGGTTAAGAAACGGTGATTGGTGGCGAAAGTTTTAATCCAGCCCGCATTGGCGCGAATGCGGAAGAAATCTACGTCCGACGCCCACATTTTACGTCCGAGATCCACCGTCGCACTGATTATATCCGCCCGTCTGGCGAAAGCGCCGCCGCTGATGCGGGAGCGACTGACCGTAGCGGTAGGATAAATCAACAAGGTGTTTTCATTCACATCCGCTTGGGTGAATTTATCGTAACGGGCGCGCAAACCGGTGGAATACTGCCAGCCCGTGGGATGATTCCAGAAGCGCAAGGCGGCAACGGTTGCCGCGGTGGATTTTGTGTCGGTTTCGGTGTCGTCTTCGTGTTCAAAACCCGTGGAAAATTCGTAATAATAATTCAGCGGATTTTTTAATAACGGCATTTTGTAAGTCGCTTCGAAATTTTGCTTCGGCGAAGAAAGATACAGATTTGAACGCAGGCTGTGTCCGCGACTGTTAATCCACGGGCGAGTCCAACCGATTTGAGTGTGCGGACCGGAATCCGAACCGTAACCGATTCCCAATTCCATGCTGTTTTTTTTCCGCGGACGCAGCAAAACTTCGAGATCCACCAATTTGCTGTCCTCGTGCAGGGTAGGCTTCACCAGCACCGACTGAAACCAATTGGAGGACGAATAATCGCTGGTCATGCCGGAAACATCGTTAATTAGATAAGGATCGCCGGATTTGATTTTTAAGATGTTGCGCAAATAATCTTCGCGGATTTGGGAACCCCGGAAAGAAATTTCACCGTAATGATAACGTTGTCCGCTGTTAAACACCAAACGCCACCAACCTTGATTGGTCGAAGGCATCACCTGTAATTCGTGCACCGGAAAATCCGCATCGAAATACCCGCGCTGACGGGCTAACTTTTCCAGCGAACTTTTGTAATCGTCATAGGCTTCGTGTTCCAGCACCGCGCCTTTTTGCGGCACGTTTCGGCTCAATTTCTGAAAAGCTTCGTCCTCGGCGGCTTCGCCCGAGATTTCAATATCGGTGCCGTCAATCCGCACCGGTTCGCCCACATCCACGGAGGCAATCAATAAATCCTTTTTGCCCGCCCGGGGTTGTAAATCGAAATAAATCTTACTGTTGTAATAACCGAAAACCCGTAAAGCTTTGGCGATATTTTC
Source organism: Actinobacillus sp. GY-402 (assembly GCF_014843355.1). Lineage (GTDB taxonomy): Bacteria > Pseudomonadota > Gammaproteobacteria > Enterobacterales > Pasteurellaceae > Exercitatus > Exercitatus varius. Next base: position 2,312,581 of record NZ_CP062137.1, on the reverse strand, counting down.
CCGTAACAAATATTGATGACGCTCCGAACCGTCCGCCTCGTTTTTATCCATGGCGTCGAGATAAATGCGCACGTTTTCGCTTAAGCGGGAATCCCGAATGCCGTCTACCCGAACATCCACTTTCGCGGCGGATGCCGTCTCTTCCGCCGCCGGAACTTCGGCGGAGTCTTCCGTAGCGGGAGTTTCCGTGTCGGTTGCGGTGTCCGGCTCTTCGGCCAGCACGGCGTGCGGATACAAAAAAACGGTCAAACCCGCAATAAAGGCGGCAAAACGAGTAAAAAACGTCATAAATATTCCGATGATAACAATGCGATTGCGACCTATTCTAATGGTTGAATGCGGGTTGTTCAAGTTACGCCGTTTCGAGCGCAACCTGATGGTATTTCTCCTTGAGGATAAAATTCTCGGCGGTTTATTCGAAGGATTTGTTTGCTTAGAAACCGGGCGCAAAAGCCGGGTTCAAAAAACGTCGCTTTTTTTGCCCGCACTTTTATCGTCAAATTACGGTGAAATCCAAGGTTTTCTTTATTTCAGGCAAGAAAAAAGCACATTTCTCAATGTGCTTTTTGCCAAAGAGGAATTAATTGCCCTTGTGCTCCAAGTAAAGCACGGTGGCGGCAACCCGCGAATGGACATTTAATTTGCGCAACAGATTGCGAATATGGACTTTCACCGTTTCTTCCGAAATAAATAATTTGCCGGCAATTTGTTTGTTGGATAAACCGGTGGCGATTTGCTGCAACACGTCCATTTCACGGTCGGTGAGGGAATAAATCGGATCTTTGCTGGAATGACGCTCAAGCAGCAAATCTTTGATGCTGTCGCTTAGCACCACTTCGCCGCCGGCAATGCGTTTTAACTGAGCAAGCAGAACATCCGGCTCCGTATCTTTCAGTAAATAACCGTCGGCGCCGGCGTCGACTAACGCGAAAATATCGTTTTTAGCGTCGGATACGGTGAGAATCACGATACGCGCGTCTACGCCTTCGTTGCGCAACGCTTTCAGCGTATCCAGTCCCGACAACCCTTTCATATTGAGATCCAACACGATTAAATCGGGGTCAAGCTGCAGGGCTAAACTGATTCCGTCGTTGCCGTTTCCCGCGTCGCCGATTACTTCAAAAATCTCATCTAATTCAATAAGTTGCTTGATTCCGCGACGCATTAACGGATGATCGTCAATCAATAGCACTTTCGTTTTTTCTGTCATCTTCGGTACCCGTTTCCTGTAATTTGATGAATTATAGACCAATCTGTGGTGATGATCTAGCGAACCGCCCCGCGACCGGGAGATTTCCGTAAACTGCGGTCACAAAAAGCAACGCTTTTTGAACGTTGGCTTTGCCAACGGTGGCGAAGCCATAAGTAATCGCACTGGCGATTACGCATAAAAAAAGCGACGTTTTTTGACCGCACTTTACGCTAAGCGAAACAAACCTTCCAAACGTTGCGAATAAAACGCGGGTTTCTCCGGAAAGCCGGCATTACGTATATTTTGCCTGGCGTTGGAACGGTACGATATGAACCGGCGGATTACTGCCTTCATAATAGCGGTTGTGAATAATCCGGTAAAACTGCGGATAATTAAAATTCCGTTGGATAATCCCGTACGGATTGTTGCCGGAAGAATCCGCATTAGTATAAATGTGATTGATTTCGTTGATTTTTTGTTCTTTTTCACCGTCACAACGATGATAAATTTCGATGTGATTCTTTTCGTCCAGGATGTACACATTGAAGGTGTCATCGTTATTGTCTTCAAAGAAAAATTGTAAAAAACCTTCACTGGCAAAACTGTCGATTTCCGCCGGATATTGTAATTTCTCCGGCGGATTCTGTTCGCTCTGAACAGGCAAAACGTTGTCGTTTTCATTGATTTCCGCCTGCAATTCCTCATCCAGATTATTTTCCGGCAGAACCTGACTTTCCGGTAATTCCTGCAGGCTAATGCCGCGTTCTTCAAAAAAGAACTGCCAGTTTTTCCCCGCCACCCGCAACATGCTTTGGGTGTTTGAAGGTTGGTTGATGCCCAATTGGATGTCGATACATTTTTTGATTAGAGCGGTCACAATATTGCCCAGAGAACGTCGGTAATGCCGGCTGTAACTGTACACTGCAATATCGGCAAGTGCGGTCGAACCGTGATGAATTTTGTTGGATAACACTTTTAACGCCATCAGAATCGCATTCGGTCCTTCAAAATGCAGAGTGCGAATTTCATTCCACAAATTACGATAAATAAAATCGATGGAACCCACCAGATTCTGCTGTTCTGTGCCGAAGCTGAACAAGTCGCTTTGTTGAATCGGCGTTTTACTGTCCGTCAGTTGTTTGGTCGGATCGCAGCTGAGATTAATCGCCACCATTAACTGACGAATTTCACAAGGATGATGTAAATCGTCATTGGTCGGCGGCGGTACGCGAACGGGCAGGGTTTCCGCCAGATTGGTAATAAATTCCTGTAACGTCGATAAGCTGACGTTCGGGCTTTGAATGTATAACTGAGTGTTCGGCGTAAGCAGTCCGTTGAAATACACCGACGCCACCAGTTTGTGCAGGGTTGCGCTGTATTCCGTGTAACGCGGATGGCTGAAGCCCGAAATTTCGGGCGCCTGATTCAGCATGTACCAACCTTTTTTCACCGGGCGATCCGTTGCGGTGACTTCAACGAATGTAAGATAAGGCTCCGACAAATCCGTGGAAATCTGCGGATTAATCAGTAAAACTTTGCCCGGCAGTTCTTCAAAAGCGGTATAGATTTTCCGGGTAAGAATGCTGATATCCTGCGGCACGATATTGGCATCCACGTGGTGTTTGCGGGCAAAATCGATCAGATTGCGATAACTGATCATCAGCATTTGCATTAATTTGCCGTAAGATTGTTTCACTCGTTTGATTTTCCAGAACGGGCGCAGATTCAAATCCTGAATCGTTTCTTTCGACCAACCCCAATCCTGCGCCAACCGGTTAATCAGCTCCATCCGCCAGTTGGATTCGCTATGATACCACCAGTCTTCCGTCGATTTCAGATAAAAACAACGGCGCACGTCTTCCAACCGTTTGAAATCTTTACGGTAGGTTAAATAATTCGTCACCCGCTCGAGCATTTCAAGATAAGGGTCAAAATGATGATCTTCGGTGTGATCCATCAATAAATGGAATTTGAAATCCGAGGCAATCAGCCGCGTGTTCGGATATTCCCAGGAATATTCTTCCAATAACAGGATCTTGATCACCGATTTGTAAGGCGCATCAATCCCTTTATACAGCTGCCACAAACCGGCGCCGAAATATTCATTGGCGGAAAATTTGCTCAACCCGCCGAAATCCACCCATTCCTGCGGATCGATTTCGCCGCGGCGGACTAAATCTTCCACTTCCGATTCGTAGTTTTTCTCGTCTTCCACCAGCAAATGCAGCCACAATAGCGGCTTGCCGGCCAGCCGGATTGCCGAACGGTAAAATTCGTCCAGTAACAGCATATATTGCGCCGAGCCGCAATTTTCTTCCGTCATCACGCCGGACGACTGAAAATTACGGAAGCGGTTTTGATCCATCAAAAACAGATTGACATCCACTTCAAACTGCTTCGCCCAGTTCTGAAGTGCGGTCGCTTTTTGTTGCAATTTTTTCCGCTCGCGAGCTTTCAAGCCGTTTCGCAGGCACACCCAAATATCCAAATCCGACGAAGAAGTTTGCGCGATGGAAGCAATGCTGCCCATCACATAAACGCCGTCGATAGCGTGGGAAGTGCGGTCAAAAATCTGAGAGAATTGAACGTCGGGCGATTGCGCCAGCAGCTCGTGTAAATAATGGCGCTGATAATCGGTTAATTTGAAGTCAGCGATTCCCGTGGGCGCGTTGGCGACGAACCCGGGCAAATTCGGATGATTGGCGTGCAGAAGCAAAGCGATGAGCTGAAAAACGTAACGGAATTCGTCCGTTGTTCCGGATAACGCTCGAAAGAAGCGAAACCGTTCCAAATCAGCAACCTGCTTCCTGGCAAACTCAAGATCGTACTTCAATAAAGCTTACCTGTGTAAATGAGGAGTCGGCAATACTCTAGCACTTTTCTCAGAATTAGCAAATTTATCCCTTGACGAAAATCAAGGAAAGTGCGGTTAAAAAAACATTGATTTTTTTGACCGCACTTTATATTGCTATCGTAGCGAAAATTATTTCACCACGACCCATTTTCCTTGTTGTGCGCTGTCAATGATGGCGCCGATGATATGTACGATTTGAGCGCCGTCTTTGAACATCGCGAATTTTGCCGTTCTCTTCGCCGCCGCCTGCCTTTTGTTGGAACAGCAAACTCGCCCCGATTTATTTTTCCTATATATCGGATAAAGATCGCAAACAAGATGTTGAACAATTCGCCCGAATTTTATGTTAGGATAACCACAGTTTATGACCAAATAAGATCCGGATATGATGCGCCAGGAAAAATTAAAAATTGCGACCCGTCAAAGCCCGTTGGCGCTGTGGCAGGCAAATTTTGTGAAAGATCGTTTAACTGAAATTTATCCCGATTTAACCGTTGAGTTAGTGCCGATGGTCACCAAAGGCGATGTCATTTTAGACACGCCGCTGGCAAAAATCGGCGGTAAAGGGTTGTTTGTAAAAGAGCTGGAAAACGCTTTATTAAACGGCGAAGCGGATATCGCCGTGCATTCCATGAAAGACGTGCCGATGGAATTTCCCGCCGGTTTGGGATTAAGCGTTATCTGTAAACGCGAAGATCCGCGCGATGCGTTCGTATCGAACCGTTATCGTTCTTTACACGAACTACCGCCCGGTGCGATCGTGGGCACCTCGAGTTTACGCCGCCAATGTCAGTTGAAAACGCTGCGACCGGATTTAAAAGTTCAATCTCTGCGCGGCAACGTGGGGACGCGCTTGAGCAAACTGGATAAAGGCGATTATGACGCCGTTATTCTAGCGTCGGCGGGCTTGATTCGTTTAGGCATGCGCGAACGGATTGCTTCCTTTATTGAAACGGAAATTTCGCTGCCGGCGGCCGGACAAGGCGCCGTAGGCATCGAATGCCGCACCGGCGATGAGCGCGTACAAAAATTATTGGCGCCGCTGGCGGATGCGGAAACCACCGCTTGCGTTTTAGCGGAACGGGCGATGAATAATCGTCTGCAGGGCGGTTGTCAGGTGCCTATCGGCGGTTACGCCGTGCTGAACGGCGACGAATTGCATTTGCGCGCATTAGTCGGCGCGTTGGACGGCTCAAAAATCATTCGCGCCGAAGGGAAAAGTGCGGTCAAAAATGCCGAAGTTTTAGGCGTGCGAATCGCGGAACAATTATTAGCCCAGGGCGCGGACAAGATTCTGGCGGACGTGTATAACGATTAAACGAAGCAACGGTTAAATTATGGCGGTTTTGGTCACACGCCCCGACACTCGCGGCGAACAATTAACGGAAGCGCTGAATAAAGCGGGCGTAGCGGCGTTGCACATGCCGCTGTTCCGCATTTCGGCCGGTCGGGAACTCAACGAATTACCGAATAAACTGACTCAGCTAAAAGCCGGCGATTTCGTTTTCGCCGTCTCGCCGAATGCGGTGGAATTTGCCGCCGAAACGCTGCGTAATACGGGATTCCGCTGGCGTCAGGATTTAACTTATTTTGCCGTCGGGCAAAGTTCGGCGGAATATTTTTGCGAACAAAGCGAACAAGCCGTGCATTATCCCTACGCGCACGAAAATAGCGAAGGGTTACTGGCATTGCCGCAAATGCGGCAATTAACGGGAAAAACCGTGCTGATTCTGCGCGGCAACGGCGGCCGGGAACTGTTTCCCGCCCAAGCCGCGATACGCGGGGCTCAGGTTGAGATTGTCGAATGTTATCAACGCGTTCCCGTAGAATACGATCCCATAGAACAAACGAATTTATGTCAGCGTTCCGGGATTAACACGATTATCGCAACCAGCGGTGACATTTTAACCCGTTTAACGGATTTTGTGCCGGCCGGTGAACGGGATTGGCTGACGCAGTGCCGATTAGTCACTTCAAGTTGGCGGGTGGCCAAATCAGCCGAACGGGCCGGTTGGCAAAAACGGCAAATTTTGATTGCACCAAAAGCGGATAATGCAACATTGGTGAAAATGTTAGCGGAATTAGCAGAAAAATAAGGAAACACGATGAGCGACAAAAAAGACATCCCAACCGCAGAAATCAAGGCGGACGAGCCGATTTTAGCGAAAAAAGAGTATGCCAAAACCGAGCGGTCAAAAAGTGAACAAGGGGCGGAAAAAATGAATACTTCATCCAACGGCACACCCAAAACGGACGCGCCTAAAACAGAAACCGTCGTGGTGAAGAAAGGCGGTGCCGGCTTAGCTTTTCTGGCTTTGCTTGTGGCCTTGGGCGTCGGAGGCGCCGGTTATTATTTCGGTCAACAGGAAGTGGAAAAAATTAACCAAAAATTGACCGCACTTGAAAGCCAAATCGAAAAAACGGCGGCTGAGAACGCTTCAAATACTCTGCCGAATATCGCACAGGATAACGAGCAGTTAACCAAACTGGTGAACGGGCTGAAAACAACCGATGAAAAACTGGCCGTTCTGGAACGCTCGCTATCGGATAAGGAAACGGCGTTATCCACCTTGCAAACGCAGGTGACAAACGTGGCAAGCAATATGAACGCCCAGCCGAGCGAATGGTTACTGTCCGAAGCGGATTTCCTGCTTAACAACGCATTACGCAAACTGCTGCTGGATAATGATGTGGAAACCAGCATCGCCTTGCTGAAAATTTCCGACGAAGTGCTGGCTAAAGTTTCCGAACCCGAAGCAAAAACCGTGCGCGCCGCCATTAATACGGATTTAAAACAATTGTTATCCGTAGACAGCGTGGATCAAAATGCGGTCATGCAACGTTTATCGCAACTGGCGAATTCCGTAGACGAACTGGTGGCGATGAACGTGAATTTCGGTGATGACGGTTCGCAGGCACAGGACGAACAGGTTTCCGACGACGTGACGGACTGGAAAAACAATCTACAAAGAACCGCCACTTCTTTCTTAAACCATTTCATTCGTATTTCGCCGCGCACGGATAAAATGACACAGGCGTTGCTGGCGCCGAATCAGGATATTTATCTGCGTGAAAATATCCGTCTGCGGCTGCAAATCGCCATTCTTGCCGTGCCGCGTCAACAAAACGAATTATACAAACAATCCCTGGAAACCGTTGCCGCCTGGGTGCGCAGTTATTTCGATACGGAAACCGAAGTGGCGAAAAATTTCCTGAAATCCGTAGATGAACTGGCGGAACAATCCATTTATGTGGATGTGCCGAATCAGCTCAGCAGTTTGAACGCTCTCGACAAATTACTAAACAAAAAACCGCAGGAAGTGCAAAAAATCGAGATCTCCGCCGATAAAGGCTTAACTGAAGCCAATCAGGCGGCGGCTAAAGAAATAAAAGGCGAAGAAAAGGCGGCCGATGCAAAATCCGGAACCGAAAAAGATACCGCCCCGAAAGCTGAAGACGCTAAAGCCGAAGACAGCAAGCCGAAAGCCGATAACGCCGAAGATAAACCGGCTGAAAACCCATAAGGAGCAAGACCATGTTCAGAGTCTTATTTTTAATGTTAGCCTTGCTCGCCGGCTTAATCGCAGGGCCCTATTTGGCGGGAAAACAAGGCTATGTGCTGATCCAGACCGAAAATTACAATTATGAACTGTCCATCGTTACCCTGATTATTTTCTTGGTTTTCGCTTTAGCCGTGATTTACGGGGTTGAATGGCTGGTCAGCCGTTTCTGCCGTTTAAGCAACAGCACTTACGGTTGGTTCGGTCGCCGCAAACGAATGAAAGCGCAAAAACAAACGCTGGAAGGGCTAATGCGCATGAACGAAGGCGATTATTCCAAAGCGGAAAAATTAATCGGTAAAAACGCCAAACATTCCGATGAACCGATTTTAAATTTCATTAAAGCGGCGGAAGCGGCGCAACAACGGGGCGACGATTTTTCAGCCAACAAATATTTAATTGAAGCCACGGAATTGGCGGGTTCGGACAATTTACTGGTGGAATTGGCGCGCACGCGGATTTTGTTACAACAACAAAAATTACCGGCGGCTCGCAGCTCGGTGGACAGTTTGCTGATCCTGGCACCGAAGAATCCCGAAGTATTGCGCCTTGCGGTGGAAATTTATCGCAAATCAAAAGCTTACAGCGCATTAGACGACATTCTGCAACAAGCGGAAGGTCTGTATTCCGATACGGAATTCACCGTGCTGCAACGGGAAGCCGAAGACGGTTTGCTGGATGAAAAAATGAACGAAGATGGCGTGGACGGTTTGCTGGAATGGTGGGATGATCAATCGCGCAAACGCCGTAACGACAACTATGTGCGTGTAGGGCTGATTCGCCGTTTAATCGATTGTAACGATCATGAAAAAGCCTACGAACTGACTCTCGACACCTTGAAAAAAGTGGAAGACGAGCCCGAACTTAACAATGCGTTATTGGCTCAGATTACCCGCTTGCAGCCGGTGGACAGTAGTAAATTAATCAAATTGCTGGAAAAAAGCGCGCTCAATCTGCCGGAAAACAAACAATGCCGCATTCAACGCGCGTTGGGCTATTTGTTTGTACGGAACAATGATTTTATGCATGCCAGCGATGCGTTTAAGAAAGTTCTGGCGCAAAAGGATCAATGGCAACAATACGACGCCACCATGGCGGCTTATGTGTTTGAGCAAATCGGAGATATCGTCACCGCGAAGGAAATTCGTGAGGAGATTCTGAAAAACGCCATGGCGACGGCGAAAAAGGAACCGGCCAGAATTGCCGCCAAATAAACCGCTTAGCTAAAAAAACATTGCGTTTTTTTCCCGCACTTTTAACGCCCTTGAAATCGAGGGCTTTTTAATTTCTACCTCGATATAAGTAGTTAACACGATCCAGATCAATAAACTCTCAGATTCTCGTTTTGTGACTTTAATTTCCGACTAAAACGCTCTACAATCCATTTAGATTCCTACTTATTTAGTAGGATTTATTTTATCCGTTTATTTCATTTGGAGTGATTTTATGTACTGCGTGCAATGTGAACAAACCATGGTAACGCCGAAGGGCAACGGTTGCAGTTTTTCCCAGGGGATGTGCGGCAAAACGGCGGAAACGTCGGATCTTCAGGATTTACTTATCGCTTGTCTTCACAGCCTTTCGGCCTGGGCGTTAAAAGCCCGTGAACACAACATCATTATTCATGAAGCGGACGCCTTCGCTCCGCGCGCATTCTTTTCAACGTTAACCAATGTGAATTTCGATTCCGTACGTATCGCCGGCTATGCGCAGCAAGCTTTAATTTATCGTAACCAATTAATTAAAGCGATCAGCGAAGTCGAGCCGAACCCGAATATTGATCATCCGTTGGCAAATATCGAGTTAAACGGCATTTCCGTTGATCAATTGGCACAGCAGGCAAAACAATTCGCGCTGGATACCGATCGCGCAGAAATCGGCGAAGAAGCCCACGGTGTACGTTTGCTTTGTTTATACGGTTTAAAAGGCGCGGCGGCTTATATGGAGCACGCCTATGTGTTAGATAAATTCGATAACGATATTTACGCGGAATATCACGGTTTTATGTCCTGGTTAGGCACTCAACCGAGCGACTTGAACGAATTATTGGAAAAAGCGCTGGCAATCGGCACCATGAATTTCAAAGTGATGGCTATGCTGGATGCGGGCGAAACCGAGCATTTCGGCAATCCGGTGCCGGCAACGGTAAACGTTCGTCCGGTGAAAGGCAAATGTATTTTAATTTCCGGCCATGATTTAAAAGACTTAAAAGAATTATTGGAACAAACCGAAGGCAAGGGAATCAACGTGTATACCCACGGCGAAATGCTGCCAGCTCACGGTTATCCGGAATTGAAGAAATACAAACACTTAGTGGGCAACTTCGGTTCGGGCTGGCAAAATCAACAAAAAGAATTCGCCCGATTCCCGGGCGCCATCGTGATGACGTCAAACTGTTTAATCGACCCGAATGTGGGCGATTACGCAGACCGCATTTTCACCCGCAATATCGTGGGCTGGCCGGGCGTAACCCATTTGGAAAATCACGATTTCTCACAAGTGATCGAAAAAGCGTTGCAATGCGACGGTTTCCCATATACGGAATTAGAACATTTAATCACCGTAGGCTTCGGGCGCAAAACCTTAATCGACGCGTCCGACGCAGTCATTGATCTGGTCAAAGCGGGCAAATTAAGTCATGTTTTTGTTATCGGCGGTTGTGACGGCGATAAAGAAGAACGTCATTATTACACCGATTTAGCCTACGCATTACCGAAAGATACCGCCGTATTAACCCTAGGTTGCGGTAAATACCGTTTCAACAAACTGGATTTCGGCACTATCGACGGCGGACTTCCGCGTTTATTGGATGCGGGCCAATGTAACGATACCTATTCCGCCATCATGTTAGCGGTCACGCTTTCGCAAAAATTAGGCATCGGCCTAAACGAATTACCTTTATCCATCGTGCTTTCCTGGTTCGAACAAAAAGCCATCATCGTGCTATTAACGCTATTGGCTCTGGGCGTGAAAAATGTGTATTCCGGCCCGAGCAAACCGGCGTTTTTAAACGACAATGTCATGGCGTTATTACACGAGAAATTCGGTTTAAGCGGGCTCACCACTCCCGAACAGGATTTCGGTCACATCATCAATAAAAACGCATAACCGTTTGTAGAGGCGTATCGCATACGCCTTCAATGAAAGATGAATGTCATATCGGGCGTAATGCGATACGCCCTCACCAGAAAGGAATAAAGCAAATGGCTAAAACAAATAAAAATCCGTTATGTATCAATGAATTGCAGGTTTACTCTATCGTCCGGGAAGCGCCTAAGGTAAAAACGATTAACTTTATCGCGCAGGATTTCTACCCTTACCAGGCCGGGCAATATGCCTTAGTCAGCATCCGGAACACGCCTCACATTACGCGTGCCTATTCGCTTTCCTCCACGCCGGGAGAAAGCCGCTTTGTGTCGATCACCGTGCGTGAAATCGACGGCGGCGTAGGCTCAGGCTGGCTAAATAACGAAGTAAAAGTAGGCGATCAAGTGTGGTTTTCAAACCCGATGGGCGATTTTTCCTGCCAAAAAGTGATTGCGGATAATTACTTATTAGTCGGCGCAGGCAGCGGTGTGACGCCGATTATGTCCATGACCCGCTGGCTGTTGAAAAACCGCCCCGAAGCCAATATCAGCGTTATTCACAGCGTGCATTCGCCGGAAGACGTGATTTTTAAATCCGAATGGGCGCAATTAAAAGCCGATAACCCGCGCTTAAACTTGATTTTCAACGCTTCGGTGAATGCCACGACAGGTTTTGAAAGCGGTCGAATCAACAAAGAAATTCTGTCCAAAGCGGTGCCGAATCTCGCCGATTACACCGTCATGACCTGCGGCCCGCAAGCTTATATGGATGCGTTGAAAACCATGGTGCTAGAGCTTGGCGGTTCGCCGCAACGATTCTTCACCGAAGCGTTCTTCAACACCGCGCTTGCAGGCGAAATCAGTTCGGATAAGAAAACCACGTTAACCGTCAGCGGCGCCAGACCGCTCAAAGCGGAAGTGCCGGTGGGCATGACATTACTCGCCGCCCTGGAAGCGCAGGAACAACCGGTGGTTTCCGGCTGTCGCACCGGTTTATGCGGATTGTGCAAAACCAAAGTGACCGGCGGCGAATACGAAGTTGTGTCCAACGGCGATCTGACGGAACAAGAAATCGCGCAAGGTTATGTGCTGGCCTGCAGTTGCCGCGTGAAGGAAAATGTCAGCGTCGAACTGTAAGATTGCTGCGTTTCGGAAATAAAGTGCGGTCAATTTTTGCAACGTTTTTTGAAGTTGACAGCAACTCGCTCATAAAAGCGTTTTTGTGAAAAACCTTTAAAATTTTGCCCGCACTTTTACGAAAAACGGTGGTTCATTCCACCGTTTTTCGTTTAATCGCCGAACCGGATTTTGCGCGACGCTTCAGAATTTTGCGTTTGGCTTCAAAACGCACTTAAAGTGCGGGCAATTTTTGCAACGTTTTTTGAAGTTGACAGCAACTCGCTCATAAAAGCGTTTTGTGAAAAACCTTTAAAATTTTGCCCGCACTTTGATGCTTTTATGATCTAAATCACAAAATCTTAAAAAAAGTAAATACCCCATTGACAGTAGGAGTAAACTAATCAACTATATGACTAGTTAAGATCATCTTTCTAACTGTGGGAGTCTCCTTATGGACGCAAAAAAACTCATCCGTTATGCCGTTATTCTGGCATTTCCGATTTTAACCTATATTTTCCCCGCGCCTGACGGCTTACCTTTAATCGGTTGGCATCTGCTTGGGGTTTATATCGGTACCATTATCGCTTTAATCCTGAAACCGTTCCCTGCGCCGACGATTTTATTGGCGGCGGTGGCCATTGCCGCCGTAATGATTGGTAACACGCCGGAAGAAACCGTTAACGGCGCTAAAGTGGCGTTGAAACAATCTGCGGTGTTGGACGGTTATAAATCCGGTACGACCTGGTTGGTGTTCGCCGCATTCTCCATGAGTGCCGCTTTCGTGCAAACCGGTTTGGGTCGCCGTATCGCATATAAAATGATCGGCGCGTTCGGTAGCACGACTTTGCGTTTGGGTTACGTTAACGCGTTACTGGACTTATTAATTTCGCCGGCAATGCCTTCAACCACCGCTCGGGGCGGCGGTATTATGGCGCCGATCATGCAGTCCATCGCCGTTTCCCTCGGTTCCGAGCCGGATAAATCTCCGCGCAAAGCCGGTCATTATTTGCTGCTCAACACTTATATGGTCGTAAAAACAACGGGTTATATTACGTTAACCGCGATGGCGCCGAATGCGGTGGCATTGGAATTGATGAGACCGATTTTACACATCGACGTAAACTGGACCCAATGGTTCATCGCCGCCTGTGTGCCGGGTTTCGTCGCATTACTGTTAATGCCGTTTGTTACCTACGTACTTTACAAACCGGAGCTTAAAGAGGTGGATAATAAAGAAATCGCCCGCAAAGGTTTGGAAGAAATGGGACCGATGAAAGTCAAAGAAAAAATTCTTTCCGTCCTGTTTATCGGCGCGGTTTTAGGCTGGGTTTTCTCCGGATTCTTACATTTGTCCGAATTTACCGTTGCCATTGCCGCTATGGCGTTAATTCTCCTGACTTCCGTGCTGTCATGGGACGATGTACTTAAAAACAGAGCGGGCTGGACGACATTAACCTGGTACGGCGGTTTGTTAGGGATTGCCGCCGCATTGAAACAGGCCAACTTCTTTGAATGGTTATCTTCAACCATGAGCACCCTGATTCCGGCAAGCAATAGCAGTCCGCTTATCGTCACCATTTTTATTCTGATTTTAAGCGTTGCGGTGCGTTACTTATTCGCTTCCGGCGCGGCCTATGTGGCTTCAATGGTACCGGTATTTTCGGCGGTCGGACTTGCCGCGGGCGCTGATCCGTTACTCCTCGCACTGGGCTTATTATTCTCGAACAGCTACGGTAGTATGGTTACCCATTACGGTTCGGCGCCTGCCGCTGTGATTTACGGTTTAGGCTACCATGACTTAAAATCCTTCTGGATTACGGGTGGCGTTTGCGCGATAGTGACTTTGCTTATTCACGTCACCATCGGGTTCGGCTGGTGGTCAATCCTGCAAAATATGAATTTATTCGGTTAACCTGTTTGCACCGCCTGCGCGAATACTCGGTATTCCGATCCTTTACGGATAAAGTGCGGTGCGTTTTTTCATTATTTTATTGAAAACGGGAGAATATCATGAAACGAATTCCTTGTATGATTATTCGCGGCGGTACGTCAAAAGGGTTATATTTTCTGAAACAAGATTTACCGGCCGATATTGCGGAACGTGATAAATTCCTGATGACCATAATGGGTTCCGGCGATGCGACGCAAATTAACGGACTGGGCGGCGCAACCAGCGTAACCAGTAAAGTGGCCATTGTATCGAAATCCGACAAAGAAGGCGTCGATCTGGATTATCTGTTCGCTCAGGTGGGCATTGACAAAAAAGTGGTGGATACCGCGCCTTCATGCGGAAATATTCTGTCCGGTATTATTTGTTTCGCCAGTGAGAAAGGCTTAATCGAGTTACAGGACGGCATCACCACGGTGGTAGTGAATAACGTTAACACCGGCAGTATTATCGAAGTATCGGCGGAAAGCCCGAATAAACGGTTGAAATACGACGGCACGGCGGAAGTGTCCGGGGTTCCCGGCTCCGGTTCGCCGGTGAATTTAAACTTCAGCCAAATCGAAGGGGCGAAAACCGGTAAAATCTTTCCTACCGGCAACAAACAGGACAACATCAACGGTTATCACGTAACCTGCATTGATGTGGCGATGCCGATGGTCTTGTTTAACGCGGCGGATTTAGGGTTAACCGGCAAAGAAAGCAAAGCCGAGCTGGATGCCAATAAGGCGTTGTTTGACATCATCGAGCCGATCCGCCGCAAAGCGGGTGAAATGATGGGCTTGGGCGACGTGTCGGAAAAAGTGATTCCCAAAATGGGCATTCTTTCCGCACCGGCAGGCAAAGGCAACATCACTTCGCGCTATTTCGTGCCGGACAAATGCCATGCCAGCCACGCGGTAACCGGTTCCATTTGTGTGGCGGCGGCATCCAAAATCGAAGGTACGGTCGCTTCAGCTTTGTATAAAGACACGGGCAGCGTGGTGACAATCGAGCATCCGTCCGGTTTTATCAGCGTGGATATGGTATGCGAACAGAGCGGCGACAGCTATAAATTCACCCGCGCTGCCTTGGTGCGCACCGCCCGCCCGTTGATGATCGGCGAAGTGTTCTACGACGAAACGCTACTGAAATAATTTTTGTATTTCAGCCGACAAAAAACAAAACCGACCGCAAAAGTGCGGTCGGTTTTTTCAATGTTTTTTAATCGGCATAGCAGAAAAACAAAAACGGACGTTTGTAATCACGTCCGTTTGGTTTATTTAAGCGCTTGCCTGGAAAATAACCCGTTCGGCTTTTTCCATATAGCTTGGTAATCGGTCGAAGTTAAGATAACGGTAAACTTCGTCTTTTTGTCCGTCCAAATCCACCACGGCGTTGAAATATTCTTCTACCGTCGGCAGGCGACCGAGAATGGCGGCGACCGCAGCCAGTTCGGCGGAAGCAAGATAAACCTGTGCACCTTGTCCCAGACGGTTCGGGAAGTTTCGGGTCGAGGTGGAAACCACGGAAGAGTTCGGGCGGACGCGCGCCTGGTTACCCATGCAAAGCGAGCATCCCGGCATTTCCGTCCGTGCGCCGGTACGACCGTAAATATTGTAATAGCCTTCTTCCGACAATTTTTCCGCATCCATTTTTGTCGGCGGGGCGAGCCATAAACGGGTGTTGAGTTCGCCGTTTAATTTACCGAGCAATTTGCCCGCGGCACGGAAGTGACCGATATTGGTCATACAAGAACCGATGAAAACTTCATCAATTTTATTGCCTTGTACTTCGGATAACAAACGCGCATCGTCCGGATCGTTCGGTACGCAAAGAATCGGTTCCTTGATTTCATCCATGTTGATCTCAAGTACCGCAGCATATTCGGCATCGGCGTCCGCTTCCAGCATTTCCGGATTCGCCAGCCATTCTTCCATAGCTTTTACGCGGTTTTCCAAGGTTTTCGCATCGCTATAACCGTCGGCAATCATCGTTTTCAGCAACACAATGTTGGAACGAAGATATTCGGCGATAACGCTTTCGTTAAGTTTTACCGTACAGGCGGCGGCCGAACGTTCCGCCGTCGCATCGGCCAGCTCGAACGCCTGTTCGGCGGTTAAGGTTTCCAGCCCTTCAATTTCAAGAATGCGACCGGAAAACACGTTTTTCTTGTTCTCTTTCTCAACGGTCAATAATCCCTGTCGGATAGCAAAATACGGAATAGCATGCACTAAATCGCGCAACGTAATGCCTTTTTGCAAGGTTCCGGTAAAACGCACTAATACGGATTCGGGCATATCTAACGGCATCATTCCCGTTGCCGCGGCAAACGCCACCAAACCGGAACCCGCCGGGAACGAAATCCCAATCGGGAAACGGGTATGCGAATCGCCGCCGGTTCCCACTGTAAACGGAAGCAACATGCGGTTTAACCAGGAGTGAATGACGCCGTCGCCCGGACGTAACGCTACACCGCCGCGGCTGGTGATGAATTCCGGCAGCGTTTTATGCGTGACTACATCGCTTGGTTTCGGATACGGTGCGGTATGACAGAAAGATTGCATGACCAGCGGCGAAGAGAATTTCAAACAGGCTAAGTCTTTTAACTCATCGCGCGTCATGGTTCCCGTAGTATCCTGCGAACCGACGGAAGCCATAAACGGCTCGCAATATTGGCCGGCGCGAACGCCTTTTACGCCGCATGCTTTACCCACCATTTTTTGCGCAAGAGTAAACCCTTTACCCGTATCCGGCATCACCGGCGCTTTGACAAACGCGTCACTTTCAGGCAAACCGAGTTCGGCACGCGCTTTGGCGGTTAAACTGCGTCCGATAATCAACGGAATTCGTCCGCCGGCGCGCACTTCATCTAACAAACCTTCGGTTTTGTAGTTGAAGGTTGTAAGTACGTCTTGGCTGTTATGTTTACAGATTTTCCGTTCATAGGGATAAACATCAATAATATCGCCCATATTCAATGCGGTGACATCTAATTCAACGGGTAATGCGCCGGAATCTTCCGCCGTATTAAAGAAAATCGGTGCAATTTTACCGCCGAATACAAAACCGCCGGTTCGTTTATTCGGAATAAACGGAATATCGTCTCCCATATGCCACAACACCGAATTAGTGGCGGACTTACGGGATGAACCGGTGCCGACCACATCGCCCACATAGACCAACGGAAAACCTTTCGATTTTAATGCGGCGAGCTGTTTTAACGGACCGACCGCCCCCGGTTGATCCGGTTCGATTCCTTCACGCGGCATTTTTAACATGGCGTTGGCATGCAACGGAATATCCGAACGGCACCAGGCTTCCTGTGCAGGAGAAAGATCATCGGTATTGGTTTCGCCCAGTACTTTAAAAACCGTTAGCGTTACTTTATCGGCTAATTTCGGACGGGAAGTAAACCATTCGGCATCCGCCCAGGATTGCAGTACTTGTTTTGCAAAGACATTACCTTTTTGGGCTTTTTCGGCAACGGCGTTGAAATTATCAAAAATTAAGAGGGTAAAAGAAAGGGCTTTGGCGGCAAGAGGAGCAAATCGGTCGTTATCCAGTAAATCGATTAACGGTTGAACGTTATATCCGCCGCTCATGGTACCGAGCAATTCAACGGCATGTTCCGCTGAAATCAACGGACTGGATTCCTGACCGTTAACGATTTTAGCCAAAAATTCGGCTTTCACCTTGGCTGCATCATCCACGCCGGCAGGTACGCGATTTTCAAACAATGAAAGCAACTCGTTTTCCTTTCCGGTAACCGGATTTTTGAGTAACTCGATAAGCTGTCGAGTCTGTTCCACATCCAAGGGTTTCGGAACGATTCCCAGCGCTGCTCGTTCATCGACATGTGATTGATATTGGGCTAAGAAATTAGACATAATGGTCACTCCAATATAAAATAAAGTCAAAAGGAATCAATAAGACATATATATGACTATATGTCGAGCACGTTAATACCTTTTTTCAGGTATGTCAACACATTTTTTAAGGTTAATCCATGTTACAAAATTATGATCTCAATTACGCTAAAGCGAGCAAAATGCCGCGCTATATTCAGATAAAATATCGACTGCAACAATTTTTAGCCGACGAAAACTGGCTATTTGATAAAGCGATTCCCAGCGAACAGGAATTGGCCAATGAATACGGCGTTTCAATCGGTACAATCCGCAAAGCAGTAGAAGGGCTGGTTGAGGAAGGCGTGTTAATCAAACATCAAGGTAAAGGTACATTTTTAAAACATCCCGCTTTCATCAAATCTTCCATGATTCGCTTTTATCCCGCCCGAGATGAAAATGGCGAAATTAAAACCCCGACGGGCATTGTCAAAGTCGTAAAATCCATTGAAGGGGATGAAAAAATCAACAACATTTTGGAACTGCCCGCCAATGCGCCATTAATTTATTTGGAACGCGTTCGTATGAACGGCGAAACCGTGATTCTGAGCGACAAAATCTGGTTGTCCGAAGAACGATTCAGCCGCCTTCTCGAATTATCTCCAGAACAATTTCCAAGTCTGCTCTATCCGTTTTATTTCGAATACTGCGGACAAATGGTGATTTCCGCCAAAGAACAAATGAATTTCCTGCTCAATTATCGCGACCCGTATTTAACCGATAATCAAGAAAAAGCCGTAGTCCGCATCCGTCGCACCGCAAAAGGGTTAGACGGTAGTATCATTGAATATCGCGAAAGCTACGGTTTAGCGGAAAATTATTATTATGAAGCCATTATTACTTAACTGAATTCCTGCAATTTATAGCCGGAAAAAACCAAGTTTATTTTTCCATGAACGGAAAAACTCACTTTCGAAATATTACTCGATGAAAAAACAAAACCCGGTCGGATTTCTCCCACCGGGTTTTCTTTTGTTTACTGTGCTTATTGTACCGTTAAAGCTCAGGATGCTCCTCAAACCAGCTTTCCAGGATCAAACAGGCGGAGATGCCGTCCACCTTGCCTTTTTTTAACGCGCGATAACCGCCCCGTTCAAAGATTTCGGTGCGGGCTTGCGTAGTGGTGAGACGTTCGTCCTGCCAGACAACTTTCACACCGAAACGTCCGTTCAGTCGGTTACCGAATTTTCGCGCCCGCCGGGTGAGTTCCTGTTCCGTGCCGTCCATATTCAGCGGCAAACCGACAACCACCATATCGGGTTGCCATTCCTTTAAACATTTCTCCACGTCCGCCCAGTTCGGAATGCCGTCTTGCGCCTTAAACGCAGGCAAAGACTGGGCCGTGCCGGTAACACTTTGCCCGACGGCGCAACCGATACTTTTAGTGCCGAAATCAAAGGCGATAATCGTCATGCTCATTACGCCCGTCCCGCTTTACTCGCCAGATTATAGCTTTCAAAACCCAACAATTTCTGGGCGGCAAGCCAGCGTTCTTCATACGGCGTATCAAAAAGAATGCCTTCGTCCGCCGGCACGACTAACCAATCGTTTCGGCTGATTTCCTGCTCCAGCTGACCGGGCACCCAGGCCGCACAACCCAAAGCGACCAGATATTTTTCCGGCGAATCGGTCGTGCCGAAAGTTTCGATAATATCGGCGGAAGTCGTCAAACTCAGCTGATCGGTAATTCGATAACTGTGTTGCAGCGGCTTACGGACGGGCGTATGCAGAATAAAGCCGCGCTCCACATTCACAGGTCCGCCGGCCAGCACCACTTCGTTCGGTAAAGTGCGGTCGATTTTCATCATGAAATTGACTTTCGCCACTAATTCCGTAATCGACAAATCCGTCGGTTGATTAACCACCAGGCCCATGGTGCCTTGCTCCGTGTGTTCGCAAATATAAATCACCGCACGAAAAAAATAATCGTCCTCCAGATTCGGCATAGCCACCAAGAGTTGATTTTGCAGATTCATTTTTATTGGTTGTTTATCGTTCATTATTACTTCGTTATTCGTTTCAATATTACAAATCGCCGAAACAAATTTGCAAAGCGGTAATTGCCGTCAAAGCGGCGGTTTCCGTTCGCAGAATTCGTTTGCCGAGCAAAATTTCCGTGAAGCCCTGTTGTTCCGTCTGCGCAATTTCCTGCGGCGATAATCCGCCTTCCGAACCGATCAGCAGGCGAACGCCTTCAGCGGGAATGGCCGGTAATGTTTTAATAGAATATTGGGCCCGCGGATGCAAATTCAACTTTAACGCGCCGTCATTTTCCGCGCACCAGTCCTGCAGTTTCATCACCGGGCGAATTTCCGGAATCACGTTGCGCCCGCATTGTTCGCAGGCGGAAACGGCAATTTTCCGCCATTGCTGAAGCTTTTTCTCCAGCCGCTCGCCCTCTAATTTGACGCCGCAGCGCTCGGACCACAACGGCGTAATCACTTTTACCCCCAACTCCACCGACTTTTGGATCGTAAATTCCATCCGATCGCCGCGGGAAATCACTTGCCCCAAATGAATCGCCAACGGACTTTCGCGATCGTCCGAAATACGCTCCCGAATGGTTACGGTTACCGTTTTTTTGTTTGCCTGAGAAATCACTGCGGGATAAATATGATTGGACCCGTCAAACAGCTCGATGACTTCGCCCGCCTGCATGCGCAGCACGCGTCCCACGTGATTCGCCGCCTCTTCGGTTAAGCGACAGGACGACTGATTTAATAAGGATTCGGGATGATAAATTCGAGGAATTCGCATAATTTTTCCGCTAAAAAAGTTAGGAACCGTCTATTTTTCGTAAACGGCCTAATGATAAAGGAAAGTGCGGTCAAAATCTTTAAAATTTTTGACCGCACTTGAGAAGACCGATGCGATTAAGCACGCGGTTTTGCGACGGAATGTCTCGTTACGATATGCGGTTTCAGCAATAAAGTGCGGTGACTTTTTTGCGGATTTTTAATCCGTTCGAGCAACGTTTCCACGGCGATTTTGCCCAGTTCCGCTTTGGGCTGGTGAACGGTTGTGAGCGGCGGCGAAAGGTATCGGGCGAGCGTGATGTCGTCGTAGCCGATAACGGAAATATCCTCCGGAATGCGCAAGCCGTGCTTCCAGGCGGCTTGATAAACGCCGATGGCAATGGTGTCGCTGCAGGCAAAAACGGCGGTCGGGCGGCGGGATTGCGCCAGGAGTTTTTCCATGCCCGCGATACCGCCGTCAAAATCGAACTGACTTTCCACAATCCAGTCCGGATTGATCGTTAAGCCGTTTTCCCGCAAGGCTTTTTGGTAACCGTTCAGGCGGTTCAGTGCCAACGGTTTTTGCAAATTTCCGGTGATAATGCCGATGCGGCGATGACCTTGCTCAATCAGCATGTTGGTGGCGAGATAACCGCCCAGCTCCGAATCTTCGAAAATTTTGTCCGCACTGAGATTCGGCCACCAATCCATAATCACGGTGGGCACGTTGAATTGTAATCTTTCGTTTTGCTGCAAATGAGTTTCCGTGCACATCAGCAGCAGCCCGTCCACTTGTTTTTGAATCAGCGTCTGCAGACTTTTGTGCAGACGTTCGCTGTCGCCGTCGGTATTGCACAGAATCAAATTATAGTTATTCCGGCTGCAATAACGTTCCACCGCCGCCACCACTTCGGCGAAAAACGGGTTATTGCTCGCCGTCACCAGCATGCCGATGGTTTGCGTCTGCTGCAACTTAAAACTGCGCGCCAGCGCAGAAGGCTGGTAATTCAGTTCACGCACAATGGCAAGAATTTTTTCGCGGATTTCATCGCTGACATAACGCGTATTGTTGATAACATGCGAGACGGTTGAAGTGGAAACCTGCGCGCGTTTGGCGATATCCTTCATTGTTGCCATTGTGTTACTCCATAAAAAACGACGCGGGTTTGTTTTAATCTTGCTCCGCTAAAAACCGTAAAGTTTCCGCCCGGCTTGGAATGGACGGTTGTGCGCCTTCGCGGGTGACACTGATTGCCGCCGCCGCGTGGGCGAAGGTAATGGCGTCCGCCATGGTTTTGCCGTCTAACAGCGCGGTTAAAAAGGCGCCGTTGAAGGTGTCGCCGGCGGCGGTGGTGTCCACCGCTTGCACCCGGAAGCCGGCAACGATGCCGCCTTTGCCTTGCCGACTGAAATAAACGCCTTTGGAACCGAGCGTGATCAGCACCGTTTCAATGCCTTTGTCATGAAAAACTTGCGCAGATTTGACCGCACTTTGTTCGTCCGTGACACAAACGCCGGTTAAGATTTCCGCTTCCGTTTCGTTCGGCGTGATGATGTCCACATTTGCCAGCAATTCGTCCGGCAATGGCTGCGCAGGCGCCGGATTCAACACCACGTTGACACCGTGTTTTTTCGCCAATTCGGCGGCTTTCATAATCGCCGGTAACGGCGTTTCCAGCTGCATCAGCAAATAATCCGCCGACGCAATTTCCGCCGCAAACCGTTCCACCACCGCTTCATTCAGATGAGCGTTGGCGCCCGCCGAAATCACAATGCTGTTTTCGCCGGTGGCGGCAACCTGAATCATGGCAACGCCCGTGGTTTCGTCTTTCACTTCCACAATCGGCGCGACATTAATTCCGTCCTCCGCAAACGACCGTTTCATGGCGCGACCGATGCCGTCTTCGCCGATACAACCGATAAAGCTCACCGTCATCCGGGATTTATCGCACAACCGCGCGGCCGCCACCGCCTGATTCGCCCCTTTGCCGCCGTAGGCGATGTGATAATGTGAGCCGGTCAAAGTTTCTCCGGGCTTGGCAAAATAAGGGACGGAAATCACATGATCCGCATTAATACTGCCCAAAACCGTGAGTTTTTTCATGATTTAATCCTTAAAAGTGCGGTCAAAAAAGCGGACGTTTTTTTGTCCGTTACAAATACCGAGTTATCGAAGATGCAATTTCTTACGATAACGATCGGACGCTTGCATAATATGATCAAGTAACTCTTCTACCGCCCAATATTTTACTTTTATATCATCTTTAATAACACGCGAATTGTAATTCGCAAACGTACCGATTTTAACATGCATTAGTTTTGCAAAATTCGGATAACCAAAGCTTTCTGCTGCGCCGCAAATAGCTAAAAAATTAGCCAGCTCTTGAACTATTGGGTCTAATGAATCTCTATTTTTATATAAATAAGCGTAAAGATCCGGATGAATGTTATTAAATACGCCGGAAAAACCCTCCGAACCGGCTTTCATCGCCTCAAAGGCGATTGCGGCATTTGCGTTTACGATTTTCAAATTACTGTTTTGCGTTAATGCTACCCGGCGTTTTACGGTTTCAAGATCACAAGAGACATCTTTAAGCACGACCATATTTTGGAAACCCGCAAAATAGCGAATTTCTTCATCCGTTAATAAACGACGGTAAGGAACAGGGCACTCATATAAACCAAGTGTAATATCTTTTGGCAGCGCGGCTAATAATTTTTCAAAATTCGCTTTTAATACTGCTGTACCTTCGTTATTAGGGTCGAGACGATTAGTAATCAAAATAACCGCGTCCGCACCCGTATTATAAATCGCAGTTAACTCTTCCAGTTGATCTTCAAACGTCTCACTAATATGACCTGAAGCAACCACCGGAATTCGTCCGTTAACCTGATTGATAACCGTCTCAGTGATTTTGATACGTTCTTCTAAACTTAGGAATAAAATTTCACTGGACTGGCAAACGGCAAATAACGCATTCGAATCGTTATCAATATACCAGTCCGTTAACTTGCGTAGCCCGTCGTAATCCACCTTATTATCCGCTGTAAAAGGGGTTAACATAACAGGAATAATTCCTTGAATACTCATTGTTTTCTCCAAATTTAATTTTTTTCACTAAAGTTCTTAATAATGCCCCATACCTGTAAAATCACAACAAGTAAGAAGCAACAACCTAAAACAGCCGATATCGGACGCTCAACAAACGCCAGCCAATCTCCGTCTGATTTTGTCAATGAAGCCAATAAGTTACGTTCAAGCATCGGACCTAAAATCATCCCTAAAATAATCGGGGATACGGGATAATGGTTTTTTTGCAGGAAATAACCAATCACCCCCATAATTAGCATGACAATAATGGCTTCCGGCGAATTATTAATAGCAAAAGAGCCTACTATACTAAAAATAATCACAATCGGATAAAGAATATCTTTATTAATTTGAATAATTTTTTTCAGGAAATTCACCACAAACAAGGCGAGCGGAATTAAAGCTAAATTCGCAATTAAGAACAAAATAAAAACAGCATAGAGCTTATCCGCTTGAAACAAGAATAAGGATGGACCCGGTTGCATATCTTTCATATACAATACGCCGATAATAATCGCCGCCGCCGAATCTCCCGGGATACCAAATACTAAAGACGGAATCCAGCTACCGGCTAAACTCGCATTATTACTGCTTGAGGCGTCAATAATGGCGTCTTCCGAACCTTTACCATATTGCTCCGGTGTTTTAGACATTTTTTTCGATAATGCATAAGAAATCCAGGCTGCGATATCTGCACCAGCACCGGGTAATGCGCCGATTAACGTACCAATTATGCTACTGCGTAAAATACTTCCTTTGCGTTTCGCTAACGGCTTTGCTAACCCTTTAAACAGGTTTAGTGAACCTCTGGCGTGATCTAATTCAGCTGTACTGGTAATATTTTGGCTTTGACCTTTATAACGGGATGCATAATATTCAATGGCACCGGAAATTGCGAATAAGCCTATCATCGCAGGGATAAAGCTTACACCTTCATATAAAGATACGAAACCGAAAGTAAAGCGAGCCTGCCCTGTAAACTCATCAAAACCGATAGTAGAAATTAAAATACCGAATAATAAAGTTAATAAACTCTTAGTAATAAATTTGCCTGAAATTAATGTTGCACAGCTTAACCCCAATAAGGATAGCCACATATACTCAAAAGAACTGAATTTCAGGGCAAATTGTGCAAGAGAAGGCGCGGCTAAAGCAAGAATAACAGTACCAATAATTCCACCAATTATCGAACTCGCTAAACCTAAGCCAAGAACACGATTAACTTTTCCCTGTTTAACTAATAGATAATTGTCATCAACATACGCGGCCGATGCCGGTGTACCCGGAATACGTAATAATGCGCCGGGAATATCACCGGCATAAATAGACGAAGCGCCGACTGAAATCATTAAAGCCAATGCAGGAATCGGTTCCATAAAGAAAGTGAACGGAACCATCAGCGCCACGGCCATGGTGGCTGTCAATCCGGGTATCGCACCGACGAATAAACCGAATAACCCGGCGGCAAAAATTGCGATAATAGAATTTATATCAATATACGCAAGTGCATTAGTTAGAATTTCCATAACTCACCTACTCAAACAAAGCCCCAGCCGGAAGTCCGACTAAAAGGACTTTGGCAAATAAGAGATAAATTCCGATAGATAATATAAATAGAAAAAGTGCGGTCAAAATTTTATATTTTTTTATGAACGGTAATGTCATAAAAATCAGAATCAATGATGTTGTTATGACAAACCCCAAATAATCAGATATGCCAATATAAAACCCAACAATCCCTATCATTAATAAAATGATTTTTCCGTCTTGCACTAAATCAAAGTTTTGGAAAACATATTTCCCTTTGATTTTTAATTCCATAACAAAATCAACCAGCCCAAAGAAGGCAACTAAGATTCCGATTATAGTCGGATAAAATGCTGCGCCATATTCTGCAAAATCGCCGTAAGTCCGATAACTATAAATAGCAATCAAAAGCCCGAATAAAAATAAAATAAGAGGTGTCACTAATCGAAACATAAATTTAAATAGTCCTTTCTCAAGGACTATTCTCCATTAACTTATTTTGTGGACAAAAGTTCACCAAATTTTTTGTCTTCATCCGCCATAAATTTTTCTAATTCAGTACCGTATAATGCACTCGCTTCAAATCCCTGTTTATTGGCGAATTTTTGTAATTCCCCCGTGGCATAAACTTTTTCCATTGCTTTCTCTAATATCGCTTTCACATCATCCGGTAAACCTTGCGGCGCGGTTAATACATTCCAACCGTTAAGCGTCCATTTATATGGCGTCACTTCTTGGAATACAGGAATATTTGAATAAAGTTCACTCTTCGTCGGCGTTGTAATTGCTAAATGTTTAACCATTCCCGCATCGGTCATACTTTGTGCTTCACCAGGAGATGAAGTGGTAAAATCAATACCGCCGGAAACAAGTTCTTGCAAAGCTGCACTCGCACCTTGCGACGGCACAAATTTCACACTGTCTTCAGGCAATCCGGCACTTTTTAGCATACCTAATAAATTTAAGTGCCAGATTGAATTCAACCCGCTACCGGATGCTTTTAATTTACCCGGAGCGGCTTTAATGGCCGCAAGCAATTCGTTAATATCTTTATAAGGTGCGTCTTTTGCGACTTGAACCCCACCCGGAACCACGCCTAAACGTACGATTGGCGTATAATCTTTATAACTTAAATCTGTCATTTTTTGATGATGCATTAATGCAATTTCAACGGTCACCACTCCCAATGTATAACCATCCGGTTTTGCTGTTTTAATCGCATTATGACCTACTACGCCGCTACCGCCGGTACGATTAATAACATTTACATTGGTTTTTAACTCTTCTTGCAAACCTTTCGCAACCAAGCGCGCGATCGTATCCGTATTACCACCAGCACCCCAGGGAACAATAATCGTAATTGGTTTTTCAGGATAAGCCGCCATTGCCGTTGCAGAGAAAAACACAGATGTTGCTAATAATGTTTTTACAAATGATTTTTTCATTTTTTATCCCTCGAGAAGTTAGGTTGATAGAACTATCGAAACGTTTCGATAACCTAAAGATAGAGAAATTTAACGAAAAAGCAAAATGGTTTTGTTCAAATTTGTGAGCCGGATCACGAAAAAAATGTTGCTGTTATTTCGCTAAGATTCTTGTAAAAGTGCGGGCAAAAATCTGCTAGAATATTCGCACTTTTGAGATGGGGCGGATTGACGTTTAAAACGTGGCGATTGAAACTTTTCAGCGGGGCTTTGTGCTGCATCGCAAACCTTACGGCGAAACCAGTTTGTTGATTGATCTGTTTACGGAAGAAACGGGGCGGTTGACCGTTCTTGCGAAGGGTGCGCGGGCGAAACGTTCGGCCTGGAAAGGCGTATTGCAACCCTTTACGCCGTTATTATTGCGCTGGACGGGAAAAGGCGCGCTGAAAACGCTGACCAAAGCCGAACCCGCCGCTATTGCGCTGCCGTTGCAGCAAACGGCGTTGTTCAGCGGATTTTACGTAAACGAACTGCTCTGCCGCGTGATGGAACCCGAAACGCCGAACGGCGAGTTATTTCAGAATTATCTGCACTGTTTAACCCGCCTGGCCTCGGAAGTCACTGTGGAACCGGCTTTGCGCACCTTTGAATTCCAGCTGCTGACCATGTTGGGCTACGGCGTGGATTTCACTCATTGCGCCGGCTCGGGCGAACCGGTGGATGAAGCGATGACCTATCGTTACCGCGAAGAAAAAGGTTTTTCGGCATCGCTGATTAAAGATAACGCCACCTTTTACGGGCGGGATTTGTTAGCGTTTGAGGCGCGGGATTTTCGCGATCCCGCGGTGCGTTCGGCGGCAAAACGCTTCACCCGTCTGGCGCTGAAGCCTTATTTGGGCAATAAGCCGCTGAAAAGCCGGGAATTATTCACTCAGAACATTTTATTTTTGAAATAACCGTTGTATCCATGGCATTGTTTTACACTCCGCAAAAATCTGCAAAAAAACGCCCGCACTTTCAGGCGCTCACCGCCGATATTGTCGATTTAGATTATCAAGGTTTAGGCGTGGCGAAAATTCAGGGCAAGACCTGGTTTATCGACAATGCGCTGCCGTCGGAAACCGTTCAATTTCGCGTGACGGAAGACAAACGCCAGTACGGATTCGGCGTCACCCAAAATATTCTGCGAGCCAGCGCGGTTCGCCAAACGCCGAAATGCCGGTTCTTCGGTCAATGCGGCGGTTGTCAGAGCCAGCATATTCCGCCGGATATGCAACGGGAAGCAAAACGGCAGGCGCTGTTTCAACGCTTACAAAAGCTGCAAAACGACATCGAATTTATGCCGATGATTAGCGGCGAGCCCTGGCAATATCGGCGTCGCGTCCGTTTGAGTATGTTATTCAATGAGAAAACCCACCGGTTGGAAACGGGATTTCGTCGCAAAGGTTCGTCACAAATTGTGGCCATTGACCGCTGTGAAGTGATTGAGCCGGCATTGAATAATTTACTGCCGGATTTGACCGCACTTTTTGTCCGCTTCGATCAGCCGAAATCGTTGGGTCATGCGGAGTTGGTCGCCGCGGATAACGGCGTCGCCCTGTTGTTGCGAGTGACCAAAAATCTCACCGAATCCGACCGCACTTTACTACTCGATTTTGCCGATCAGCGCGGACTGAATCTGTTCGTTCAGGACAATCAGGCTATCCGCTTGCTGCACGGCGAACCGCCTTATTATGAAATTCAAGGATTGCGCCTACAGTTTGACATTCGCGATTTTATTCAGGTAAATGCGGAATTGAACCGGCAAATGGTGGCGACGGCGTTGGATTGGCTGGCGTTAAAAGAGACGGATCGAGTGCTGGATTTATTCTGCGGCATGGGCAATTTTACCTTGCCGCTTAGCCGTTTGGTGAAAAGTGCGGTAGGAATTGAAGGTGTTTCGGCGATGGTGGAAAAGGCGGCAAAAAATGCCGAACAAAACCATTGTGAAAATGTCGAATTTTATCAAACGGATTTGGATTCGCCTTTTGCCGACAAGCCTTGGGCAAAGCGTCCGTTCGATAAAATTTTACTCGATCCGCCCCGCAGCGGTGCGGCATTTGCGTTATCGGCGCTGATCGGGTTGCAGGCGGAAAAAATTCTGTATGTGTCCTGTAATCCGGCAACGTTGCTACGCGATGCGGAAAACCTGCTGCAGGCGGGATATCGCTTGAAACGCGTGGCGATGATCGATATGTTTCCTCACACAGGGCATTTGGAAAGTATTTCGTTATTTGAGAAATAAAAGGAAAGGATATGGTTGCTGTTCGTGGTTCTCATCTGCTCAATCCCAAAGATTTTGTGATTGAAAACTGGTGTGCCGACTTAGGGCTTTCGCCCGAAGTGGAAAACCTTCTGGTGCGGGCTTGGCGTTATTCCCAAACCAAAGCGCAGCAGCTTTTTCTGAACAGCCACTGGTATTTGCGCGACGGTGTGGAAATGGTGGAAATTCTGCACAGTTTGAATATGGACGGCGATACCCTGTTGGCGGCGATGCTGTTTCCGGTGGTGAATGCCAAAATTGTGAACGTGGAACAAATTAAAGAAGACTTCGGCCACAAAATCAGCAAGTTGGTCAAAGGCGTGATCGACATGAACTACATTCGCCAACTGGACGCGTTACAGTCTTCCGACAGCCTGCAAATCGACAATATCCGCCGCATGTTACTGGCCATGGTGGATGATTTCCGATGCGTTATTATTAAACTTGCCGAACGGATTACCTATCTTCGCGACGCCGACAAACGTTACAGTCGGGAAGAAAAAATCGCCGCCGCCAAAGAATGTACCAAAGTTTACGCGCCGTTGGCGAATCGCCTCGGCATCGGGCAACTCAAATGGGAATTGGAAGATTACTGTTTCCGCAATTTACAGCCCGAACAATATCGTATTATCGCCCTTAAACTGAACGAACGCCGGCTCGACCGGGAGCAATATATTCAGGATTTCGTGCAGGAGCTTTCCGGCTATTTACGTGAAAATATCAGCAAAGTGGAAATTTACGGACGGCCGAAACACATCTACAGCATCTGGCGCAAAATGCAGAAAAAAAATCTGGATTTCAGCGGTCTGTACGACATCCGCGCCGTCCGCATACTGGTGCCGAATCTGGAAGATTGTTATACCGCGCTGGGGATCGTGCACACGCATTTCAAACATTTACCGAACGAATTTGACGATTACATTGCCAACCCGAAACCGAACGGTTATCAATCCATCCACACCGTCGTATTAGGCAAAGGCGATAAACCGATCGAAGTGCAGATTCGCACGGAAAAAATGCACGCGGATGCCGAACTCGGGGTTGCCGCTCATTGGAAATACAAAGAAGGCACCACGGGTTCCATGTCCGCTTACGAAGAGAAAATCACTTGGCTGCGCAAACTGTTGGCGTGGCAGGCGGATATCGCCGACAGCGGCGGCATTGTGGGCGAAATGCGTACCCAAATCTTCGACGATCGGGTTTATGTGTTCACGCCGAAAGGCGAAGTGGTGGATTTGCCGGCAGGTTCTACCCCGCTGGATTTCGCTTACGCCATTCACAGCGACGTAGGACATTGTTGCATCGGGGCAAAAGTGGGAGGGCGGATTGTGCCTTTCACTTATCAGCTGCAAATGGGCGACCAAATCGACATTTTAACCCAAAAAACACCGAATCCGAGCCGAGACTGGTTAAATCCGAACCTGGGCTTTACTCACACGCAAAAAGCGCGGTCAAAAATCGCAGCGTTTTTTAAAAAACTGGATCGCGACAAAAATATTCCGCTCGGCAAAGAACAGCTCGACGCCGAACTGGCCAAACAGGGTTTCACGTTGAAACAAGTGGAACAACTGGGGCTGCCGCGATACAACCTGAAATCGCTGGATGATTTGTATAACGGCATCGGCGGCGGCGATATTAAGCTGAATCAACTGATCAACTTTCTGCAAAACAAACTGGTAAAACCGACCGCCGAACAAGCGGACGCCGAAGTTTTGCGCCATGTCACGCAAAAAAGCGCGGTGAATTCCCAACAAAAAGCGGATAAAAAAGGCTACGTCGTAGTGGAAGGAGTGGGCAATTTAATGCACCACATGGCGCGTTGTTGCCAGCCGATTCCGGGCGATGAAATTGTCGGCTACGTCACCGTAGGGCGGGGAATTTCCATTCACCGGGCGGACTGCGAACAGTTGGCGGAGCTGTCCGCCGTCCATCCGGAACGGGTGGTGGAAACCAGTTGGGGCGATCAGGATCACCAGAACGGCTATCATGTCAGCATCCGGGTGGTGGCCACCGACCGCAACGGCTTGCTGCGCGATATCACCACCGTGCTCGCCAATGAGAAAATCAGCGTGACGGGCGTGTCCAGTCGGGCGGACAATAAACGCCAGATTGCCACGATTGATTTGGAAATTGAGTTGACGAACGTGGAAATGCTGAGCAAAATCACTACGCGTCTTGCTTCTCTTGAAGACGTGATTGACGTCAAACGATTATAACGCTGCGGCATTCTAACATGCCGCAAAACCGGAATTTTAATTTTATGTATGACAAAACGACAGGTTTAACTCACCTGATTAATTCGACCAAATATTCATTGCAAGGGCTGAAAAGTGCGGTCAAAAATGAAGCGGCTTTTCGCCACGAACTGCTGCTCGGTATCGTGGTTATTCCCCTTGCCTTTTGGCTGGCCGGCGACAAAATCGAGCTGGTGCTGATGCTCGCTTCCTATTTGATTGTGCTGATTACGGAATTGCTTAATAGCGCCGTGGAATGCGTGGTGGACCGCATCGGCACCGAACACCATGAACTGTCCGGACGCGCAAAGGATCAAGGTTCCGCCGCCGTCTTTGTAGCGTTGGTGAATTTTGTTGTCACCTGGTTCGTTTTATTAATGTTTTAACAGGATGCGTTATGAAAAAATTATTGGTCCTTTCAATTTTATGTGCGTTACTGACCGGTTGCGGGGTGAAAGGCCCGCTTTATCTGCCGGCGGAGAATCAGTCTAAACCGGACGTGCAGAAACAAACGCAACCGCAAGTGCAAGAACAAGCCCAACAAAAATAGGATTTCAGCATGGATTTTTTCCACTATAAAAACGATAAACTTTACGCCGAAGATTGCCCAATCACCCGCCTGGCGGAAGAATTCGGCACGCCGCTTTACGTTTATTCCAAAGCCACTTTGGAACGCCATTGGCACGCTTTTGATAACGCGTTCGGCGATTATCCGCATTTAATCTGTTTTGCCGTGAAATCCAATTCGAATATTGCCGTTTTACAGACCATGGCGCGTTTAGGATCAGGTTTTGATATTGTCTCGCAAGGCGAATTAGAACGCGTTCTGACGGCAGGCGGCGAACCGGGTAAAGTGGTGTTTTCCGGCGTCGCGAAAACCGTGGACGAAATCGCCCGCGCTTTGGAAGTCGGCATTCGTTGCTTTAACGTAGAAAGTATTGCGGAACTGCACCGAATTAACGAAGTTGCCGACAAACTCGGCAAAATCGCGCCGATTTCGTTACGCGTCAACCCTGATGTGGACGCCCATACTCATCCTTATATTTCCACCGGTTTAAAAGAAAATAAATTTGGTGTGAGTGTGGATCAGGCGCGCGAAGTGTATCGCCTGGCGGCGAAATTACCTCATATCGCCGTCACCGGCATGGATTGCCATATCGGCTCCCAACTCACGGAATTACAACCGTTCTTAGATACGGCGGATCGCCTTTTGGTCTTAATCGAACAGCTTAAACAGGACGGCATCTCATTAAAACACCTGGATTTAGGCGGCGGTTTGGGCGTGACTTACAGCGATGAAACCGCGCCTCATCCTACCGACTACGCAAAAGCGTTGCTGGAAAAATTACAGGCTTACAATTTCGAGATTATCCTTGAACCCGGTCGCGCCATTTCCGCCAATTCCGGCGTGTTGGTGACCAAAGTGGAATATATCAAAACCAACGAAGCCCGTAATTTTGCCATCGTTGACGCCGGCATGAACGATATGATTCGCCCGGCGTTATACCAGGCTTACATGAATATTATCGAAGTCGACCGCACTTTACCGCGCGAAAAAGCGGTTTACGACGTAGTCGGCCCAATCTGCGAAACCTCGGATTTCTTAGGAAAAAAACGGGAACTGGCCATTGCTGCCGGCGATTATCTAGTGCAACGTTCCGCCGGGGCCTACGGCGCCAGCATGAGTTCAAACTACAATTCGCGCCCCCGCACCGCAGAAGTGATGGTTGACGGCGACAAAGCGTTCTTAATTCGCCGCCGCGAAAGCTACGAAAATCTTTGGCAACTTGAAAATCTTTTGCCGTAACAAGGAGTTATCATGAAATTATATTATTTGAAAGGCGCCTGTTCATTGGTTCCGCATATCGCATTGGAATGGATCGGCAAACCCTTTGAGGCGGTGGAAGTCAACCGTGAACAAATTAAATCGCCGGAATATTTAGCGCTCAATCCGCAAGGTGCCGTGCCGTTATTACAAGACGACGATTTTTTGCTGTCGCAAAATATCGCGATTCTGAGCTATTTGGACGATCTTTATCCCGAAGCGAAATTATTCGGTAGCGCCACGGTGCAAGATAAAGCTAAGGCCATGAAATGGCTGGCATTTTGTAACGCCGATTTGCACAAAGCTTTTGTGCCGGTTTTCCGTCCGCCGGTTTATGCGCAGGGAAATGAAGAATTATTAAAACAGGTTCGCCAAGCCGCCGGACAACAAATTCTGGATTTATTGGCAATTGCGGACGATTGCCTGGGTAAACAGATTTTCTTAGGCGAACGCATTTCTGTGGCGGATGCGTATCTTTACGTCGAACTGCGCTGGTGCAACGCGCTGGGCTTAGATTACAGTCACTTACGCCACCTCGACGCCTTCTATCGCCGGGTCGGCGAAAACGTCGGCGTGCAAGCCGCCTTGAAAGCCCAGGGTTTATCCGCTTAAACGGTTAAAAAAACTCGCTCAAAATCGACCGCACTTTTACGGTTTGAAAGTGTGGTCTGTTCGGATACAACAGAGAACAAGCCCGATTGATGACAAATCCGCGCTTTTATTCCGGCTAACGCGACATTACTGACCGTAATAGGCGTTTTTGCCGTGTTTGCGCAGATAATGTTTATCAAGCAATTCCTGTTGCATAGGTTGAACATTCGGGCGAATTAATTTGCTGAATGCGTTCATATAGGCAATTTCTTCCAATACCACCGAATTATGTACGGCGTTGAAGCCGTCTTTGCCCCACACGAACGGACCGTGAGAATGAACTAACACCGCCGGAATATCCGTCGGGTTGATGCCGCGTTTACGGAAAGTTTCTACGATCACTTTTCCCGTTTCCAGTTCGTATTCGCCGGCAATTTCTTCCGCTGTCATTTTGCGGGTGCAGGGAATGGCGCCGTAGAAATAATCACCGTGAGTGGTTCCTAACGCAATCAGATCTTCGCCCGCTTGCGCCCAAGCGGTTGCATGGCGGGAATGGGTATGCACGATACCGCCGATTTCAGGGAACTGACGATAAAGTTCCAGATGCGTCGCCGTATCGGATGAAGGCTTTTTATCGCCCCACACGTGATTACCGGCTAAATCCACAATCACGATATCGTCCGCGCTCATCACATCGTAATCCACGCCTGAAGGTTTGATCGCGACCAAACCGTTTCCGCGGTCAATTTCGCTGACATTGCCCCAGGTAAAGGTAATTAATTTGTGTTTCGGCAATTCAAGATTTGCTTCAAGTACACGTTCTCTTAACTCTTTTAACATTGGAAACCACCTTCTTTCATTTTTTGTTCAATCCAGCGACGGGCGTTAATAATTTCGGTAATCGGCTCGTCTGATTTTTCCGTCCACATTTCGATTAAAAACGCACCGCGATAATTCAACTTTTGTAAAATCCGGAATACGTTCACAAAATCCACACAACCTTCGCCGAAAGGCACGTCGCGGAATTGTCCTTTGCAGGTCTCCGTCACTTTATAGGTATCTTTTAAATGGATTTTGGAAATTTTATCGATGCCGAGGGTTAATTCTTCTTCCACATTGTCATTCCAGGCGGACAGATTACCCACATCGGGATAAACCGTAAACCACGGCGATTTAATGATTTCGTCCCATTTTTTCCAGCGGGAAATCGAACTCATAAATTCGGTATCCATGATTTCCACCGCTAAGGTCACTTCATTGGCGGCGGCTAACGCCGTCGCCCATTCCATACCTTCCCGGAAGCGTTGTAACGTGCCTTCGTCCTGTTCTTCGTAATAGACGTCGTAACCCGCCAGTTGGATTGTCCGAATACCTAAATCCACCGCCAGCCGAATGGCTTTTTCCATAATTTCATAGGCTTTTTGGCGGGTTGCTTCGTCATGGCTGCCGAACGGAAAACGGCGATGTCCGGATAAACACATGGAAGGGATCGTCACGCCGGTTTTAATGATTGCGGACACCAACTCGATACGTTGTTCCGCTGTCCAGTCTAAACGGGCAAGCCGCTCATCGGTTTCATCAATTGAAATTTCGACGAAATCAAAACCGCAGGCTTTGGCGATAGATAAACGATCCTGCCAACTGATTCCTTTGGGTAATGCTTTTTCATAAATACCTAATTTATGTTTTCTCATCGGCATCTCCTGTTTTATCCGATTTTTAAATATTAAGCCAGAATCACTTCCAGTCCTCTGTCTTTTAATGCCTTAATGATTGTCGGATCCGCTTCTTTACCGGTAATCAATATGTCGATATTTTTCAATTCGTTAAACAACATTCCCACTTGTTTACCGAGTTTCGAACTGTCCAGTAATACAACATATTTGTTGGCCTTAGACGACATTTGCCGTTCGGAATTGGCAATAATCATATCCGTTTTATACAATCCTTCCGCGGTAAAGCCTTTTCCGCTGGTAAACATAATATTGGCGGCGTAAATCGCTTCATTCTGATTATTTAAAGACAGCATCACCTGCTTATCCTTATTGTACTGACCGCCGATAATCACGATGTCGTCATGATCATGCTGAATGAGATAATTCGCCAACGGAAGATAATTGGTAATAATCTGTAATTTTCGCCCGCACAAATAGCCGCCCAACACTTGCATGGTCGAACCGCAGGTCAACACCACACTTTCGCCATCCCGGCACAGGCGGCCGGCGGCTTGCGCAATTCGCCGTTTTTCCTCCAGATTATGGATATTACGGACTTGTTCCAACTCAATACCGGTGCTGATCTTTTCCGCTCCGTTTCTGACTTTAACTAATTTACCGAGCGAATTTAACTTATTAATATCACGACGGGCTGTAGCGGGAGAAACGCCTAGGAGCTGGATAATTTCCGTTGTTGAAAGGACCGTTTTTTCGTCTAATAGATTTAATAGCTGCTTGTGACGATAATTTTCGTTCATTATTATATTTCCTAATTTTTGTAATCATTTTAAATCATAATGAACAGGAAAAGCCACCTTTAGCGCGTAAAAGTGGCTTTATTATCAATCTTACAGAATGGATTTAAACGGAACGTTCGGTTCTTGTTCGAAACAATCGTCAAAACCGCGCGGATGATGATATTCCACTAAATCTTTATCGCGCGGATAAACATATTTACCGCCCACTTCCCAGATAAACGGATGGAATTGATATTGCAGGCGATCTTTACGCATCCGGTAAAGCGCAAGAATTTCATCGGTGCTGGCGGTAAAGTTTGTCCAGATATCATGATGAACCGGAATCACCACTTTCGCCCGCAAACATTCCGCCATACGCAGAATATCTATAGACGTCATTTTATCCTGAATACCCAACGGATTTTCACCGTAACTGCCTAACGCCACATCGATATCGTAATCTTTACCGTGTTTCGCATAATAAATCGAATAATGGGAATCCCCGGAATGATAAATGTTACCGCCCGGCGTTTTAATCAGATAGTTAACGGCTTTCAGTCCCATTTCTTCATCGCTCGGACAAATACCGTTCAATTCACCGCCGTTATCTTCCGCGCCGCGCGCCGGTAATGTCACCAGACAGGTACGGTCAAAAGAATCCAACGCCACCAGTTCAAGATCTTTAATTTTCACGCTGTCGCCGGGTTTCACCACTACACAGCGTTCTTCCGGCACGCCCCATTTTTTCCACATATCCACGCAATACTGCGGACCGATAAACTTAACGTGATTTAATGCCGGATTTTGAATCACCGCCGCCGCCACGTTCACATCGATATGGTCGTTGTGATAATGGGTCGCCACAATGGCATCCACTTTATTAATCGCGAACGGATCCAACACGCTGACGGAATTACGCAAATTCGGTTGCAATTTACGCACGCCCGCCATATTTGCCATTTGATGACCGCGCACCATGTCTTTCACTTTTTTGGTCGCTTTACCCCGACCGCACCATAAATCGATACATAAATTGGCGTCACCCGGCGTTTTCACCCACAAACCGACGCAGCCTAACCACCACATCGCCACATTATTAGCGGGCACTTCTTCCTGTTCGATTTCTTCGTTAAGCCAGGTTCCCCATTCCGGAAAGGTCGAAAGAATCCAGCTTTCCCGGGTAATTTCATTTACTTTGCTCATATTACGCTCCTCTATAGCGGACAGAATGACAATAACTCAATCACAAATAATCATAAACAATCATAAAAATTTGTAAAACAATTTTTTATATTTTTGTGATGAAGATCTCATTTTTAGCAAAACTCATCGCTTAAATAGTAAAATTTTCAGACAAATCACCCTTTTTTGATTGGAAAAAATAGCAACACAAAAAAGTGCGGTCAATTTTTCGATGATTTTTTCTGACAAAATAAATTGTGATCTAGCTCACAAATAATCAAAAATAATCTTTCATAATTAAATTCGAAGGTCTATCATGCATTCCGGTAGCTAATTGTCAGCCGTAAAAAATCGTGCGTTAACTACATCGTTCTCATCATCTATAGGAGAATTACTATGGAAATCTTTATGTGGATCAACGAACAGATCCTGTCAAAGGCCCCTTTGTTGCTGGGTATCGTCGCCTGTATAGGGTACATTCTGTTGAAAAAAGATACCGCAACCATTATCAAAGGAACCATTAAAACCATTGTCGGCTTCATGTTGGTACAAGTGGGGGCCGCCACCTTAGTTCAGGGTTTTAAACCTATTATTGACAATCTGGCTAAATTCCACGGTTTAGCCGGCGCGGTGATCGATCCTTACACCAGTATGCAGGCGACCATTCAAACCATGGGCGAAAATTACGCCTGGGTCGGTTATGCCGTGTTACTTGCGCTGGCTATCAATATTCTGTTGGTGGTATTCAGACGTTTCACCGGTATCCGCACAATCATGCTGACCGGCCACATTATGTTTCAACAGGCGGGTTTAGTGGCGGTGTTCTATATGATTATCGGCGCGTCCATGTGGGAAACCGTGATTTACACCGCCGTGATTATGGCCTTATATTGGGGCATATCGTCCAATATCATGTATAAAGCCACGCAATCCGTTACCGGCGGGGCCGGCTTTTCCATCGGTCACCAACAGCAGGTTGCGTCCTGGATCGCCACAAAAATCGCCCCTAAATTAGGTGATAAAAAAGACAACGTAGACCACATGGATTTACCGAAATGGTTACATATTTTCCACGACAGCATTTCCGCCACCGCGATCGTGATGTCCGTATTCTTCGGCATTATTTTGCTTTCTTTCGGCTTGGAAAATCTGCAGTCCATGGCGGGAAAAACACACTGGACCATCTATATTCTTGAAACCGGTTTGAAATTCGCCGTTGCCATTCAGGTTATCGTCATGGGCGTACGGATGTTTGTGGCGGAATTATCCGAAGCCTTCAAAGGGATTTCCGAACGCGTAATTCCCAATGCCGTGCTCGCCATTGACTGTGCGGCGATCTATGCTTTCTCGCCAAACGCCATGGTATTCGGCTTTATGTGGGGCGCCATCGGTCAGTTCGTTGCGGTCGGCATCTTATTGGCGGTAGGCGCGCCGATTCTGATTATCCCGGGCTTTATCCCGATGTTCTTCTCTAACGCCACCATCGGCGTATTCTCCAATCATTTCGGCGGTTGGAAAGCGGTTATGAAAATCTGCTTTGTCATGGGAATTATCGAAGTACTGGGCTCCGCCTGGGTCATTCAATTATTAGCCAGCCAGGGCACCACCTTCAACGGCTGGATGGGCATGGCGGACTGGGCGTTATTATTCCCGCCGATCTTACAAGGCATCGTAAGCATCCCGTTCTTTTTCTTCATTCTGCTTGCCTTATCTCTGGTTTATATGTATTTTGCCTCTAAGAGATTACGCGCCGATGAAGCGGCAGCCGCTGCGGCGGGCAAAACCCTGGAACAAATGGACGGCTACGGTTTAGAAGAAGAAACCGAAATTGAAACGCAACCGATGCAAACTGAATCGGCAGCCGTACAAAGCGGCGAACGCCCGATTCGGATTCTGGCGGTATGCGGTTCCGGCCAGGGTTCGTCCATGATGATGAAAATGAAAATTAAAGGCTATCTGGACAAACGCGGCATCCCGAACATTATGGATTCCTGCGCTGTCACCGATTACAAAGGTAAACTCAATGAAATCGACATCATCGTCGCCTCGCAACATTTGGCCGACGAAATTGACGTCGGCGAAGGCAAATCCGTACTCGGCGTAAAAAATATGCTGAATCCGAATTCATTCGGCGACGAATTGGTCGAACTGATTAAAAAACATACGGAACAATAACGTCAAACCGTTCTTCCCCGATTTTCGCCCGGGAAAGAACGGTCTCATTCCATAAACAGGAGGAATATAGCATGTTAAAAGAATCTCTCGTCGAAAATAATTCCATCAAACTCAATCAAACCGCCGCGGACTGGAAAGAAGCCATTAAAATCGGCACGGATTTACTGGTGGCGGCCGGCACCATCGAACCGCGTTATTACGATCACATTATCGACAATATTGAAAAAATGGGCCCTTACATCATTCTGGCGCCGGGTCTGGCAATGCCGCACGCCCGTCCGGAAGAAGGCGTCATCAAAACCTCTTTCGCGTTGGTCACGCTGAAAGAACCCGTCGCCTTCCAGGGCGAAGAGGAACCGGTTTCCGTCTTTATCACACTGGCGGGCAGCGATTCGGACAAACACATGGAAGGGTTAATGGAAATCACCCAAACCCTGGATGATCCGGACAGCGAAAGCGGCGTCGATTTGGATAAAATTCTGCGCTGCCAAACTAAAGAAGAAGTGCTGGCGGTGATCGACGCCGCATTAAGCGAATAAAAAAACATCGTCATTTTTATTTGCAATCCTTTTAAGGATTGCGCCCCCAAGGACCGTTGGCAAAGCCAAGGTTCAAAAAACGATGCTTTTTTTGACCGCACTTTTAACCATTTCAAATCAGACAGAGGAAAATAAAATGAGCAAACCGTTACTGCAAATCGCATTGGATTCACTTACCCTGGAAAAAGCCGTCGCCGACGCCAAACAAGCGGAAAATTCGGTAGAAATCATTGAAGTGGGCACCATTCTCGCCTGTGCCGAAGGCATGAAAGCCGTTTCCGTTCTGCGCGCGCTGCATCCGAACCACATCATCGTGTGCGATTTAAAAACCACCGACGGCGGCGCCATTTTAGCCAAAATGGCTTTCGAAGCCGGCGCAGACTGGCTAACGGTTTCCGCCGCCGCCCATCCGGCGACCAAAGCGGCCTGTAAAAAAGTGGCGGACGAATTTAACGCCGCCCATCCGGATCTCAAAGTAAAAAAAGAAATCCAAATCGAAATTTACGGCAACTGGACATTAGATGACGCCAAAGACTGGGTGGCGTTAGGCGTACAACAAGCGATTTACCATCGCTCCCGCGACGCCGAACTCGCCGGCAAAGGCTGGACGCCGGAAGATGTGGAATTAATGAAAAAACTCTCCGATTTAGGGCTTCAACTTTCCATCACCGGCGGCATTATTCCGCAGGATATTCATTTATTCAAAGAAATCAAAAACGCCAAAGCCTTCATTGCCGGTCGCGCGTTAGTGGGCGAAAAAGGCCGACAAACCGCCGCAGCCATTCGCGAACAAATAAATCAATATTGGGCATAACACCGGCTGTTGCGGCATAAAAGTGAAAAGTGCGGGAAAATTTCGGCCTGTTTTTTTAATCTAAAAAACGTTTGGAATTTTGACCGCACTTTTACGTTAATTAACATAGTAGACAAATGGGTTACTAATTTCTTGAAAACTATACCCCAAAGCATTCCAATCATAATCCTCATCATTCTCTGTCGATAATTCCGCCTGTAATAAACCGTAAGGATCATAAGGTCTGTCCTGAGACAGCTGATACCCGATATTTGCAATCGCCGTCGCCCCCATTTCCGTTAACAACGGATATTTCTCAATCCCTTGACCGACTTTCGGTAAAATACCCCATACGCTTTGCGCTAATCCGTAATTTACGCCCATGACGGAAGTCGCCTCTAATCCTTGTTTTAACGACTGCGCCTGTTTCATATCATAGGAGTCGTTCAACGCATTCCCGCTGCTTAAGTAGCTTTTCAATGCACTGTCATCCCGTTTGATAACCTGAGAAAAATCCCACTTATATAAATTTTCAACCGGTATATCATAAGAGGCCGCAATCACTTTTAATTCGCGATCTAAGTACGCCTTCTGCGCTTCCGTCAGTTTGTCCGGTTCGGTTTGATATAGGTAAAGCAATCGGTCAATCTCCGTGTCTTTTGCCAATAATGCGGAAACCTGTTCTTGCTTGTATTTTGGTAACATTCCTTTTGAGCGATATTCTTCAGTTATATCATAGACTTGCTTATCCTCTTGACGACTTAGCAAATTATTCTCCACCGCCCGTTTCCCAATCTCCGCCGCACTCACCGCACTTTGTGTGCTGTCGCTTGTTACTATACCGGCTAATCCGGCAGTGACTTGACTGAGAGTGGCCACTACCTGCTTTTGGTCGTCCGTCAGTTTGTCCGGTTCGGTGTGGTAAAGTTGTTCGGTGATAAGTTTTGCCGCCACTTCGCTTGTGATTGCGCCGGCTGCACCCACTTCGGCATGGTTGCCAATGGCATAGGCTTCCAACGCGCCGAGCATAGCATGCGCCATCAGGTTGGCGGTGGTGTTCACCTGGCCGCTTTCGTCGGTGGTGTAGGTTTTAATGAGATTATTGGCATACGGCGATAAACCGTTCACCCATGCGGCGTTTTGATTGCCCGTCGCCAGGCCCTGCAGTACGCCGGTGACGGCACGTACCGCCATCTGATAATCACCGCCTTTGCCATAGGTGTTGATGATTTGCTCCGACTGACTTTTAATCTGCCGTGCCTCGGCCTTTTCCGTTGCCGTAGCGTTTTGGTTGTTTAGCACCGCTTCTGCTTGCTGTCGGTTAGCTTCCGCTTCCCGCACTTTCGGTGTCCACTCAATATCGATTTGATTCTGGCTGATGTCGCCGATAAGCTGCGCCGTTTCCAGGCGGTCTTCGTACTCCGCTTTGTCATACCGTTGCACGTTGGCGTTGCTGTGGGCGGTGTCTCGTGAAAGTGCGGTCGGAATTTCATGCGTTTTTGTCTCAAGCGCGATATTGTCGCCGATTGCACTGCGGGTGAGGGTTTTGTCATCTCGGTTGACGCCGCCTAAGACGCTGACTACTGCAGACCAGCCGTTCGCCGAACCCAGTTTGCCTAAGCTTCCGACCATATCCCCGCTGAACATGTCGCTGGATATGCCGCCGCCCAAGCTCTGCAGGCTGATTTCGCTGTGATTTTCGATGTCTTCCGTGCTAAGGCTGCCGCTGCGGAAACGGTTTTTATCCGCCGGCGCGGTGCTTTGAATCAATCCGCCTTTCAGGTGGGTATTGCCTTGAACGTTGACGTCCATACCCTCTTTCCCGACAGTCAATCCGGATTGCTCTTCCACTTGGGCGTAATTGACTTTCCCTTTGGTCAGGGAAGTGCCGGCATAGGCATTGCTGCCCGAACCGTAAACGGCAACACTGCCGCCCGCATTGGCTTGGCTTTGTTTGCTGTCATAACGGTTGCTGTCCTGACGGCTTTCGATGGTAAGGTTGCCGCCGATGTCCGCCTCCAGTCTGCCCGCATTGACCACCGCGCCCCGTAATGCGGTGTCTTGTCCGGAATGCAGGCTGACTTGGCTGCCCGTAATATGTGTGTTCACCTGGGTCACCGTGTCGCTGTTTTCCCGGCCTTTGCCGATAGCGACCGCACTCTCTATGCTGACGCTACTTTTTTATTTTTCTTTTAGCTAAAGTATATATTAAATCTAATATTGCTAACGGTAAAAATAACGGCAATGTGGCTTTTAATGCATCCATAAATGCAGAATTATTCCAATAATATTCACCAAATTTATATATGTAATAATTTGAGAATTCTTTTCTATCAAATAGGATATCTGTTATCGGGTGTTTTTGATGCCGAAGCCGTAGTTATACCCTTGTTCTAAATTTTATTAAAAAATTATTTTAACTTAAACAATATCCTTAAAAAATCTGTTAAATTTATTAGATATTTCAGGTTTATTTTCTAAATAGTTTAACGCGATATTACGTGTAACCGGAGGATCATATATTTTTACACCTCGCAAATAAGCTATTCCATAAAGTGCTAACTTATCTTCCTCGGAAAGATTATTCTTTACAGTAAACCCTATAACATTAGACATATGAAATAATGGCTCATTAAAATCTA
Organism: Actinobacillus sp. GY-402; assembly: GCF_014843355.1. GTDB lineage: Bacteria > Pseudomonadota > Gammaproteobacteria > Enterobacterales > Pasteurellaceae > Exercitatus > Exercitatus varius. Next base: position 2,269,426 of record NZ_CP062137.1, on the reverse strand, counting down.
GCAGGTCAAATAGATAATTGGGAATATTATCTGAATTAGTATCTCTAATAACTTTTTCTATCCACAATTTAAATTCACTCAAACTAATACATTGACAATATAGACATCCTAAAGCAAAATTCAAATCTTCATTACTGTTCTTATACACTTTCCACATATTATTTTCCTTTTTGTATACTATTACCACCTATATGTCCTGTCTGAGAATGTTCCCATTCTGGAATTAATTGCATTCGTCCCGTATCTTGATGATGATGCCAAGTAAACCCTGGAATTTTATCATTCCCATTTTTAATTGCTGTAATTTGTTCATTATCGAATCCTTTTATCTTTAATCCCTTATCTCCTAATTCTTGATATAGCTGTTTAGTAGCCATCTTCATTTGTTCCTGATAAGAAATATTCTTAAATTCCACCACATCTAATTTCGTATCATATTTAGCTATATCATCAAAAATAGGAAATCCCTTTTCATCAAACGGAACACCTGTTATCGGATGTCTTTGTCCTGCTAATTTTACATTTTTAGCATTACCTGGTGGAACGGTTGTTGAAATAACATTAGCTTTACCATATTTATTCTCCAACGCATTCCTTACTTCTTTTGAAGTATAAATATACTCTAAAGAAGAAGATGTATAACTATTTGCTAGATTCTGGTATTTTACAGCCTCTTCAAACGCACCTGCCGCCTTCGCTTTTTTAGCCGCCTGATACAAATCCTTCGCTTCTTTCAAAGGCTTCGTTATAGCATCTGCTCCGGGAAGAACACCTATCGTCGCTAAGATATAATCAATGCCGTCTTCAGCATCATAAAATGCTTTTCCATCGCCTAATAACGGTGTCATATCCACACCAAATTCAGCTAATTTTGTCGCAATTTCCTGAACCTGTTTATTCGCTTGCTGTTCTATTGGGGCAATAACTGCATCCGCTCGGGCTTTCATCGCCAATCCGGTGAGCGTATCTGCGGAATATCCGAATAATTCATTATTCTCCACCGCCCGTTTCCCAATCTCCGCCGCACTCACCGCACTTTGTGTGCTGTCGCTTGTTACTATACCGGCTAATCCGGCAGTGACTTGACTGAGGGTGGCCACTACCTGCTTTTGGTCGTCCGTCAGTTTGTCCGGTTCGGTGTGGTAAAGTTGTTCGGTGATAAGTTTTGCCGCCACTTCGCTTGTGATTGCGCCGGCTGCACCCACTTCGGCATGGTTGCCAATGGCATAGGCTTCCAACGCGCCGAGCATAGCATGCGCCATCAGGTTGGCGGTGGTGTTCACCTGGCCGCTTTCGTCGGTGGTGTAGGTTTTGATGAGATTGTTAGCATACGGCAATAAGCCGTTTGCCCATGCGGCATTTTGATTGCCCGTCGCCAGGCCCTGCAGTACGCCGGTGACGGCGCGGACCGCCAGTTGATAATCACCGCCTTTGCCATAGGTGTTGATGATTTGCTCCGACTGACTTTTAATCTGCCGCGCCTCGGCTTTTTCCGCTGTCGTGGCGTTTTGGTTATTTAGCACCGCTTCTGCTTGCTGTCGGTTAGCTTCCGCTTCCCGCACTTTCGGTGTCCACTGAATGTCGATTTGATTCTGGCTGATGTCGCCGATAAGCTGCGCCGTTTCCAGCCGTTCTTCGTATTCCGCTTTGTCATACCGTTGCACGTTGGCGTTGCTGTGTTCTGTGTCTCGTGAAAGTGCGGTCGGAATTTCGCCAGTTTTTATGTCAAAATAGGAACAAATACCTATAAGATTAATCACCATTTAAAAAAAGAAAAAAACGATTTTTTCTCTGGGACTTTTTCACCTAACAGTTCTTTGACAAAATCTGGTTTTTCTTCTTCCGGTATATATTCATAAAAGGTATAAATCACCTCTTCCGGCGTATATTCCTTTTCTCTCGCGTCGCAAACCGTTTTCAGCCAATACAACATTTCTGTCGAGCGACCTTTGGTATAAAGTATTGGCAACCATTTTTCTAAAAATGGGCGAGCTGCTTTTTCTAATTGTTCTACCGTAAATTTTCCTTCATAAAAGTGTAGACAGTAAGCATAGGCAATCCGAAAACCACTCATATTATGGTTGAGTTTAAAGGGCAAATCCCCTTGTACCGCTTGATAAAATGAAATAGCCCTTTCATATTCCCCTGCTTGAATATAGTGTAAGAGAGATAAAGCAAAGATCTCTTTTTCATCCCTCCCCATTTTTTTGAAGTATTCGGGATTCCCATAAAGTTCTTCTTGCCATTTTAGGGAGTTTTTCCAGAGATCAATATTATTGATTTCTGTATTAAGCCAAGTGGCAAGAGCTAAAGCAGAGGTTAATTCATATTGGTGAAAAGCAAGACTACCGAGTTCCTCATTATTCTCAATTCCTTCAGAGAGCCACTCTATTATTCTCGGTAAAAAAGGTTCGTATAGATCTTTATAGCCGACACAATAGCCATAAACTACAGTAGTTAAATCACAATCTCCCCAGTTACCTATATTTTTAGGGGGCTTTTCTAAATTTTTTATATAAGAATATGTAAACTCATTTTTTGAATAACTCCTTCTTTCTCTTAATATCTCATCTTTAATTCTCATATAAACTCCTACGGACATTTCTGATTATTACAATATTTTTGAATCACCGAGCTTTTTACTTTCCCACTCCCAACTGTATAAGTAGTAAAGTTTTCATTTCTCAAATTTTCTAATGCTTTTTGCTGAACATCAGAAGAAAGTGATTTATTTTCTTGTATTTCCCTTCTAGCTTCTCTAATAGCATTAGCACGCGTTCTTTCATTATCAAACGTCGGTGAAATCTTACCCGTTGTAGAACTACTACGATATTTATTATCCCAAAGTTCCACCTCTCCCGTTCTCGGATTCACCGAAATAATATCGCTGCCGTGCGTTCCGGTCGAATCGCCCCATTTAACGACGGTTCTACCTGTGGAAGCTACATTATTTGCAAGATTAATTTCACCGCGATAACCGTTAATATCTTTCCATTGTTGGTAAGTCGTGTTTCCTTTCACTTTTTGCGGCTCAAAATCATAACCGGCTTTCGGCGGTGGTAAATCAGGATGCAGTTCAACACCGTTAAAAACGACTTTTTCATAATTTGTTGGCGGTATTGTGACTTTTGTGACCGTATTTGACTTCACGCCGTATTTCACTGCCGTGCCGCCCCTGACCATTCCGACCAAATCGGCAAATTCTTTATATACCATTATCTTGGATAAAGTACTCTTCGCTTCATCCAAGCTGATATTTTGACTTTTCGAAATACTTAACGCTATTTTCTCAAAATCTACCGAATCTTTATCTTTACCACGTAAAATATTTACGACATTTTCATAATCCTGTCTGTAAAGCTCTTTGAATTTCAGGTTGTACGCCAAGTTTTGTTCATACCCGTATTGTGCATAGTTCGCCTCTTGTACTAAGGATTGACAAGAATCTGAACTCACGCCTTGTGAACAAGCCGCCATAATCTCATTATCTCGGATTTGGTCAATGAGATTAATTTGCGCCAAACGGTTTTCCTCTTCTTCCGTCGCTGTCCCTAAACGCACTTTTCGTTCCAATACGGCTTTTTCTTCGGCTTCTTGGCGGAATAAGTAATTATTCTCCACCGCCCGTTTCCCAATCTCCGCCGCACTCACCGCACTTTGTGTGCTGTCGCTTGTTACTATACCGGCTAATCCGGCAGTGACTTGACTGAGAGTGGCCACTACCTGCTTTTGGTCGTCCGTCAGTTTGTCCGGTTCGGTGTGGTAAAGTTGTTCGGTGATAAGGCTGGCGACCGCTTCACCGTCATCATGGCTTTTGTGGTATCACTCAATCCGTTTACATTTTCACACCTTGTGATTGATGCATGAATAATATTATGCCTGATATTAATTAGAATGTTTACATTTATAAATATAATCAGCAATTATTAACACCACCCAATTTAATAAAATATAAAAATTTATTTTTTTCTGAAAAGATAAATAAAAATACTGATTAATATCTCCTTTAAAAATAACATGTAAAATAGATATCCCATGAAAAAGAAGAATAAGGATTACAAGCATTTTAATTTTATTATATTTATTTAAATAATTAATGATTTTTTGTTTTATCATTATTATCATCCTCAAAAGTATATTTATAAAAATTAGGAGTCTTTTGAATTGTTTCACTAAGTACTGCCGAAGCAATAGGGTTGGATATTTTAGTTCCTGCATAAGAAGCCACACCAGAAATACCAGCTCCTTCTATAGGATCACTACCACTAACTAATCCTGTTGCCATTCCAATTCCCATATTAAATCTAACAACATCTTTGACCGTTTTAAGATTAGGTGTTACAACACCTGAAATTCCAGAACCTATTAATTCATACCAATTAAATTCCTGACCACTTGCAAGTTGTACTGCTGCATTTGAAGATAACGCGATAGACACTCCAGAGACAGCAGTATAAAATCTTGTACCCACTGCAATTTCCGGTGCCAACAGCATTGGTGCAACGTCCATAACGATTTCTCTTGCAATATAAATAACCTCTCCTGTTTTACTCAGAATGTAATAAGTATCCTGACCGCCTTTATAAATAATCGGGTGTTCTCTTTCGATTAACGCTCTGACGGATTCGTTTCTTTCCGCCTGCTGAGTTTGAATTTCCGCCATCGCTTTCAACGAATTTCCGTCAATATTTTCTACAAACGGTACAATAACTGCATCCGCTCGGGCTTTCATCGCCAATCCGGTGAGCGTATCTGCGGAATATCCGAATAATTCATTATTCTCCACCGCCCGTTTCCCAATCTCCGCCGCACTCACCGCACTTTGTGTGCTGTCGCTTGTTACTATACCGGCTAAGCCCGCCGTCACCTGGCTTAAGGTGGCCACTACCTGTTTTTGGTCGTCGGTGAGTTTACTTGGGTCAGTGTGATAAAGTTGTTCGGTGATGAGTTTTGCCGCCACTTCGCTTGTGACTGCCCCTGCCGCACCGGCGGCGGCATGGTTGCCGGTGGCATAGGCTTCTAGCGCACCGAGGATGGCGTGCGCCATCAGGTTGGCGGTAGTGTTCACCTGGCCTTGTTCATCCGTGGTATAGGTTTTGATAAGATTATTGGCGTACGGCGATAAACCGTTTACCCATGCGGCATTTTGATTGCCCGTCGCCAGGCCCTGCAGTACGCCGGTGACGGCGCGGACCGCCATCTGATAATCGCCGCCTTTGCCGTAAGTATTGATGATTTGCTCCGACTGACTTTTAATCTGCCGCGCCTCGGCTTTTTCCGTTGCCGTGGCGTTTCGGTCGGCAAGCACAGATTCCGCCTGTTGGCGCTTGGCTTCCGCGTCTCTCACTTTTGGTGTCCACTGAATGTCGTTCAGCAATATTACGGTATAAATTTGTGATTTTCATATTCCCAATCAAAATAGCGTCTAAGTTTTACTAAAATTTCCTCCCAATCTTCCCCACATATACTATTTACAAATATCTTGATTTCATTTTCTATATCATCAAAATCATCAATCACAAAGCTTTTTGACCCCATAACAAATTTATTTTCTTTAACATAATTAGTATTAAAAACATCCACATAAAAATAATCAGCCTCAGTTTCATTAGGTAAACCTATAGATAAACATAATGTTAGCCTATAAACAGATTCCAACATTAATAATTGGGCATGAATTTTATCTGTAATTGTCCCATAAAAATCTATTTTTTTAAATCCGCTACTATCATTTATCATCACCAATATTTAAATGTAAATTACTAGTTGGTACAAACGTACTACTACCATTTTTATTTTTTATTAAATTACCTCGCTCAAAATTTGCTTGTTTTATTTCTCCTTAGTGTCAAGTTAAATCTGAAATATTATTTTTACTCACAAGCATCAGAACTTACCTTATATAAACTTTTTACTTGATTTGAATCTAACGTTAGGATTATTGAGCTTTTATTTTTGCAATAAATATTATCTTTTCTCTTAACAAAACCTTTTTCTAAAATAAAAGATATATATTCTTTTATTTCAAAATTTTTATCAAAAACGACTTCAAACCAAACACCCCGCCCCCCATCAAAATCAATTATATTATTTTTGAATAACGTATAAGTACTATTAGATAAGTTATTATATTCACTAATAGATTCTAAATGTTTCTTAGTCTCACCAGATATCAATCCATAGAAAACCAATGAAAACATTATAACTGTAAGTGCTATAAATATAGATTTATTACTCATCGTTACCTCCAAATACCTCGACTCCATACTCATAACCATATGAAACCCCAGATGAGCCAAGTCCAAAATTTAGTAAATATTTAGGAGAACTTTTATCGCTAGGAATCGTTTTTGAAATCCCAACACAATACCTACTAAAACACGCGTTTACATTATGCCCCAATCCAGCTAATGAATTAGTTATGGTTTTGCCTAGTTCAATATTCTTCTCGTTATTATTAAGATTTAATATCCACCCTATCCCCCCACTTATACCTAATGGATTATTTAAAACTGGGGAGATAATATAAGGAGAAGCAGTACCAGAAACAACAATATCACCATTTCTCAAATTAGAATAAGTTGTAGCACTAAATTTGTATGCCTCTAAAGTTACATAAGCATAATGCGGTGCGTACTTATCAACTTGCTCCATGACTTCTTTTTCCATAAGAGCTTTAGTTTCATCATCTAACTTTATTTTTTCCGACTGAATTTCCGCCATCGCTTTCAACGAATTTCCGTCAATATTTTCTACAAACGGTACGGCGTTATAATTATTCTCCACCGCCCGTTTCCCAATCTCCGCCGCACTCACCGCACTTTGTGTGCTGTCGCTTGTTACTATACCGGCTAATCCGGCAGTGACTTGACTTAAGGTAGCCACTACCTGCTTTTGGTCGTCCGTCAGTTTGTCCGGTGCGGTGTGGTAAAGTTGTTCGGTGATGAGTTTTGCCGCCACTTCGCTTGTGACTGCCCCTGCCGCACCCGCGGCAGCATGGTTGCCGGTGGCATAGGCTTCTAAGGCGCCGAGCATAGCATGTGCCATCAGGTTGGCGGTGGTGTTGACCTTGCCTTGTTCGTCCGTGGTGTAGGTTTTGATAAGGTTGTTAGCATACGGCGATAAGCCGTTTGCCCATGCGGCGTTTTGATTGCCCGTCGCCAGGCCCTGCAGTACGCCGGTGACGGCACGTACCGCCATCTGATAATCACCGCCTTTGCCATAAGTAGCGATGATTTGCTCCGACTGACTTTTAATCTGCCGTGCCTCGGCTTTTTCCGCTGTCGTGGCGTTTTGGTTATTTAGCACCGCTTCTGCTTGCTGTCGGTTAGCTTCCGCTTCTCTCACTTTCGGCGTCCACTCAATATCGATTTGATTCTGGCTGATGTCGCCGATAAGCTGCGCCGTTTCCAGCCGTTCTTCGTACTCCGCTTTGTCATACTGTTGCACGTTGGCGTTGCTGTGTTCTGTGTCTCGTGAAAGTGCGGTCGGAATTTTATGCGTTTTTATCTCAAGCGCGATATTGTCGCCGATAGCACTGCGGGTGAGGGTTTTATCGTCTCGGTTGACGCCGCCTAAGGCGCTGACTACCGCAGACCAGCCGTTCGCCGAACCCAGTTTGCCTAAGCTTCCGACCATATCGCCGCTGAACATGTCGCTGGATATGCCGCCACCTAAGCTCTGCAGGCTGATTTCGCTGTGATTTTCGATGTCTTCCGTGCTAAGGCTGCCGCTGCGGAAACGGTTGTTTGCCGCCGGCGCGGTGCTTTGAATCAATCCGCCTTTCAGGTGGGTATTGCCTTGAACGTTGACGTCTAAGCCGCCTTCGCCGACGTTAAAACCCGATTGTTCTTCCACTTGGGCATAATTGACTTTTCCTTTGTTCATGGAACTGCCGGCATAGGCATTACTGCCCGAGCCGTAAATGGCAATACTACCGCCTGCATTGGCTTGGCTTTGTTTGCTGTCATAACGGTTGCTGTCCTGACGGCTTTCGATGGTGAAATTGCCGCCGATGTCCGCCTCCAGTCTGCCCGCATTGACCACCGCGCCCCGTAATGCGGTGTCTTGTCCGGAATGCAGGCTGACTTGGCTGCCCGTAATATGTGTGTTCACCTGGGTCACCGTGTCGCTGTTTTCCCGGCCTTTGCCGATAGCGCCCGCACCTTCTATGCCGAAGCCGTAGCTGCCGCCGCTTTTACCTGCGAATACGCCCGCCGACCAACTGCTGTTTTTGCGCTCGGTACGGTTCACTTCGGTATCTTGGACGGAAGTCAGCAGCAGGTTTCGGGCACTGTCTAAGACAATTTGTGCCGCAGTGAGGGTTGAGCCCGAGACGGATAAATCGCCCGCCGTCGTGCTCAGTCGGATATCCCCTGCGTTCAGTTCGCTTTCCGTATAGGTTACCGTACTTCCCGTGCTGGTCTCCGTAGACTTGCTTGAACCCACGCTGAGTGAAATTTTAACGTCGCTGTTTCGGCTGTTACCATTTGATGTCGTGCCGTTTAATACGCTCTGCACCGCACTGCCGTCAAATGCCATTTCCGCCAATTTCGCCTGTTGCGCCGCTTTCAACGCATAGAGCGCTTTCAAGCGCGGATTCTCTGCCCGCTTCGCCGCTTCCACCGTATGCACCGCCGCCACCGCCATATCCGTCACCGGCGAACTAAAGGCCACCGTCAGCCCCGATTGTTTGTATTCGTGCTGCTCGGAGGTGTGAATCACATCTTTGCCCGCTTCGATATTCAGCGATTGGCCTTGAATGTCAATCGTGCGGTTATCCGCCGCGATGATATCCGTTCCCAAGACTTGTGCATGATTTTCTGCCTGAATGTGAATATCGCCGTTCAAACTGCCCACCACCGCTCGGGCATCGGATTGTGTCCAGCCTTCGCTGGCGTAATTGTGTTTTTCCGTTCTGGAGCCGATAGTCACGCCTATGCCGCCCGTGCCGAATACGCCGGAAGTTTTCTTAGTTTCCCGATAGTGATTCTTGAAGTGGTTAGTACCCGCACTTATGCTGACATTATTGCCCGCGATGAGGTTTACATCATGCTCCGCCGCTAATTGAACCGCCGTCGCAGTGATATCTTTGCCCGCAGCAACCACCATAGTGTCAGCCGAAAGCTGTGTGCCTTGTTGGGTTTCATCGGCACGGGAAAGCTCCGTGGTCTTCGTCGTTTTGGTTACGCCCCCGCCGCTTTTATATTTATGATATTCATATAGGCTTGAAGAGGTTTCCGCCGTGCCGAGCATCAATGAATTTTCCGCCAGTAACGCCAGTTTTTGCTCGCTTTCAAGCTGTGCGGCTTCGGTATTAATATTGTTGCCCGCAGATAAAACCACATCTCCCTTACCTTTAACATGGCTGATTTCCAGTGTCTGCGCACTTTCATTACGATAATGATCGCCCTTGCCGACTTTTTCATCAAACCCGACGGAAAGTGCGGTCAAATTAATGTCATTTTTTGCCGCGAGCCAAGTTGCTCCTTCACCGTCGTTGCGAATTTCCGCCCCTTGCAGGTTGATATTGTCGGCATTTATGCGCAATAACCCGTTATCACCTTTAACATAAAGCGTGGATTTTCGGTCAAGGTGGGTTTCTTGCCCTTGATAACCGTTAAGCTTAACCCGGCTGGATTGCGTGGTGCTTTGTAAATTCAGATTACCGCCGGCGTCGATCAATAGCGCATTTTCCGCCTCCATCGTACCGCCTTGTTGGTTAATATCCCCCGTCGTTTTTAATGCAAGCGTCCGGCCGGTTAATAACCCCGAATTGGATAAAGTTGTGCCGTTAAATGTCAGCTTGCGCCCTGCGATTACACCTTCATTGGTTAATGATTGTCCCTCCAGCGACACTTCTTGGGCCGAGATTAAAGCCCGTTCGCCGGTTATATCGTCTTGTTGCGCCATCATATAAACACGCGGTACCAACACGGTTTGAGTTTCGCCGTTCGGCAGCCGCACCGTTTGATTTTCAAGCCACACAATATCGCTTGTCAGCTGCGAGACTTGTTCCGGCGATAAACTCACGCCTACGGTTAAATTAAACTTTTGTGCGAAAGTGGCGCCGTTGTTCATTAAGGCTTTATACTGGTTCTCGAAATTTGCGTAATCGCCTAAAAAATAGCGGCCCGTCAGTTGGTTAATTTGCTCGCGCACCAAACGCTGTTCATAATAACCGTCGCCCAAACGTTTATGTACGTGTTCATGATCGGTACGAAGCAGAGTAAACATATAGTCACTGCTTAACCATTTGCGTTGATCGGTAAAATCCGGATCCGTCTCAATCAGCACATGGTCATTTGCCTGCGGATTAAGTTTGTAAAGGCTGGAGGTCGGCAGTTGTACACTTCCACGGATAAAGCGAACTTCAGCAATCGGCGTTTTTTCTTGTTGCGTGCTAAGCGAAGCTCCCGCGGTATTCAACGGGTTAAGCGTAATCGCGGAAACGGCTAAGTCCGGCGATAGCGTTTGGCGCGTAACCTGCCCGAACTCTTCTGTTTTTACCAGATTAAGCGCAATTGTAGTGTTGGTATAATGTAAATAAGCGTTTTTGTCACCCCAGCGTCGTTCATGATACCGTTTAGTGCCGCCGCGCCATTTCGAATACGTCCATTGCTGCGTGCCGCGTTCTTCAATGCTATTCAGACCTTCTTCATCTTCATTGCGGATCTTACTGGTATTTGAATTAAGGTTATAAATACGTTCGCCGGCAATAACCTGGCTTCGGTTATTGAGAAAATCGCCGGTAAAACGAATTTCTTTTTCACTTAAAATTTGTCCTGGTTTGGTTTCTTTTACCAACGTTTGTCTTTCAACGCGATTGGTAACATAGACATCCCAGAAACGGTAAAACTCACGCCCGATAATCTTGGCGTTATGGGCTTGAATTTTATCCCCTAAACTTAGAAAAACCTGTTCGTTTTGCTCCATCCAATCAAGATACGGCTGAATAGCATCACCGTATTCGGCGAGTTTTTTATTATATTCCGCTAGTGCCTTCTCATAAGCCTCTTTATCTTTTTCATATTGCTGAACACGAGCCTGATAGTTTTCTTGCCCTTCAAACACACGACGTCTTGGTTTGGTCGGTTTTTCCGGTCTTTCTAAATCGGCCGGTATATCGGATAAATTAAGATTAAGTTTGTTCGTCGGCGCCGGCACACCCATCACCTTCCAAACCGGATCATCCGGCAAATACAGGGCGTTAGGATTTGGTACGCAACCGCTTCTGGTCGATTCATCGACACAACTTTCTTCATTCGGCATCGGAATAATATAGCCGTAATAATCCTCGTTCTCCGGTCGTTTTGTCGGTAACGGCGTATTTTTAGGGATAACCTTTCCCGCCCGGCTATAGGATACCCACTTCAGCAAATCGAAATTGATTCGTTCTCCCGTTTCTACTTCATCTGTAAGCAGATAATGTTCATTGAGATTATCTTCCTCATTAATTTGTTCAACACGAGTTTGTAAATGCTTATTAATGTTTTCAACGGATTTAACGCCGAAGTGAATATTTTTTCCTTCAATCAATGCGCTAACGTTACGTAGCTTATCCGCCTCGCCCGTTGCTTGATTGTTCCCGTTTAAACGAGCTCCGAAAACAATCCCCCCTTCGCTTGAAATGGTTGTCCCTACCCCGTTTTGATTTTTCTCGTCGCTTAAATAATTCTGTTCGTTGCTAATTTCAAGAGCGCCGATATCTAACCGTTGTATCGCTGCAATCACAGCAGAGGTAACTTTATTATTAAACCGCTCATCCTGATTAATCAGTTTCCGGGCCTGCAAGGCAATATTTCCGCCATAAATACGACCCGAACCGATATTATTTAATTGATTGCCCACACGAATATTAAGCTGTTCGGCGCCTTTGATTAATCCGCGGTTGGTTAAATCGGACCCAACGGTTAAATCCGTATAACGGGCGCTAATTCGTCCCGTTTTCTGGTTATCAAGAGACTGCGCCCGAACAGTTACTGAACCTTGAGAACTAAAATTAGCCTGATTGACAAGTGCGCCTTGCGTACTAAAATTCAGCCCAGAACGCCCGATAATATCGGTTGTGGAATTAAATCCTTCCGTTAATTGAATGTGGGTATGATCCGCTTGAATTTGTCCGTTTCCACGCAAAGCATACGCATTCATAAATAAATTCTGGGCTGCCTGTATCGCGCCGTTTTCATTTTCTACCACGCCTTGTGGTAAAGAAAGCGTGAGGTTCCCGTTCGAAAGCAACTCACCTTGCTGATTTTGGGTTAATCCTGTGCTTTCCAGCCGTAATTCATTCTCTGCATAAATACCGCCTTGGAAATTATTGAGTTGCTGTGCGGTAATACGGATATTCCCGCCTAACAAGCCTTGAACCGGAGAACTATGTTCATCGTCAGGTTTCGTATTTGAATTATCAATCTGCTGCGCCTGAATCTGTAATGTACCACCGCTTTGAATTAACGAACCGGTCGGCATAATTTTCCGGTTATCCAGTATATTTTTCAGCCGTAAATTCAGTGTATCTTCAGCAAAAATCATACCACCTTGATTTACTAATTTATTACCCTCAACATAAAGCGCCGTTCCGCCCAGAAGCTGCCCTCGGGTATTATTCACATTATATTTGCCGACGGAAATATTTAACGCGCCTTGCTCCGCCGCAATAATACCCTGTATATTATTTAGCCCTTGATGGATGAGCTCAACACCCGTTTTTCCAATAATTTGCCCGGACTGGTTTTCTAAACTTGATGTCGAATTCGCCGATACATTCTCCTGCTGGCTACGAATAAGGCCTTCTCTATTACCGATAGCCTGCATTTGCAATGCAACGGCGCGGTTAGCCACCAGCTGCCCGTTCGCGTTGTCTAACTTGCGTCCTTGCAACGTTAAGGCGCCTAAAGCAAGCAAGCCCTTCTGCTGTGTATCACGATTGTCAATATCGGCCTGATAAGTATTAACCGACATATTCGCACCGGTTTGAATAAATCCGGCCCGATTAATCAATCCTCCTTTCAAGTTCAGAGAAAGATCCTGATTTCCGGCACTCGTCCACATTCCCCCGGTATTGTTCACCGCATGAGCCGCAACCGCAATCCAATCACTGCTTAGATTCGCCCGTTCCGTCACCAATTGCGTAGGCGTTGAAAACCGTATTTCGTTAACGGCGTTCAAATTCGAGTACGAGGCTGTGATTGCTCCGGTTTTGGCATTACCGGCAAGCCGGTAAGCCAGCGTCTCAGACTGATCTAAGGCAATGGAACCCGCATCGATATGAATCTCGCCCGAAGCAATATTTTTCCCTTTAACCTGTGTTTCTTCCGTGGAAGAAAAGCGGACTGATTTTCCCTGTTCATTTAAAGCATCAAGGTGATATGTCGTACCTTGCGTTGTATCCTGGCTTGTTACGCCTGCAGCAATTAATGAATTTTCGTTCGCTAAAATCTTATTGGCCTGATAATCGACTTCACCTTTCGCAATGGATTCTCCTTGCTGGCTAAGCGTATTTTTTGCTTTTAGCCGAATATTTCCCTGGTGAGCCGTAATTCGGCCTTGATGATTAATATCCGCTTGGGTGATAAGTTGAACGGACTGCTGATGTGCCTCAATAACACCACGATTATCAATTTGGCCTTGCGCATTTAGCCGAATATTTTGTCGGGCGGTCATCGTACCGCCGTTGATAATCCGACCTTGGCTATCAATGTCAATATCTCCTGCCGTCGCACCGATATGCCCTTCATTTCGTACACCCAAGCCTTGTTCGGTACCGATAAGTTGAATCTTTCCGGCATACATACCGCCCAATTCGCTTACATCAAGTGCATATTTTTTTGTCTCGGCAGTTTTGACAGATGGTTTCGTATGAATAATTTGTAGATTATCGGCATCGGCTTCATCCCGCTTCACCGTGTTTTGCCCCGTCACCAGGCTGATTTTCTTATCCGACCAGACACCGGAGTTAATTTCGGCTTCGCGCGCAATAATTTCCGTGTAATCCACACGGCTGTTATCCAAGCCTTTACCTGAAATTTTCACGCGCCCTTTCTCCACTGCAAAACTGTCTACCAGCCCATCTTTCAGTTGCGGTTTACCGGTAGTTAGCGTCGCCCGGGAAGAATTGATAATGCCGCATCCCTCACAATTTATACCGTTGGGATTGGCAATAATCACATCGGCTTTCTTTCCTGCAACTTCTACATAACCTTTTAACAGGCTGGGATTGGCGGAATTTACTTCGTTTAAAATGACACGCGCTTCACCGCGAGCCAGGTAAGGATTACCGGCCACCAGACCACCTTGTTGAGTTTGGACTAGCTGACGGCTGTTATTAAGAATGGCGCCTTTCGTATCTACATCAAATTGCGCATATTTGTTGTGAGAAAGTCCTTTAGAATTTGGAGTTTGGATATTAACCTGAGGAAGACCGTTGGCAGTGGAAAGGACTATCGGCTGCTGGTTTGGCGATGCCATTTTGTCGGCACGAATTTCCAGCCCGGCTTGAGCAGTCACTGAAAAACTCACAAATCCCAGCATACAAAACAAACGAAAGGCCAGCGGTGTTATCGAAACAAAAACAGGTGAAAAATCGACCGCACTTTTCTGATATCCTTCACCGGTATCTCCCGTTCGTATCGACTTATCCGCACTTCTAGCCAGTTCCGATGTAACAACCAAACGTTGTAAAGTACGGTTAAAAATTACGCGAAATTTATTTTTATTCATGGCATATCCTTGATCGTGAGATGAAAGAATTAAAACGAATAGCCGATATTAAATCCGGTTAATGTGTTAGAGGTTCTAAAACCCTTGGGCTTGCTGATTGGCTTGCCAACAAAAATATCATAATAAAATCCTTTAACGCTTCCGCGCAGGCCTAATACACCGCCCACAAGATGTTTGCCAAGCTGTTCTTTCGTTGACCAGCCCATAACGCGCCCGGCATCAACACCGGTATAAATCCACTGATTACTGCGGACGATATTCCAGCTTAGATCGTTACGAACAAGCCAGCCTCGATCTCCAGTCAGCGTAAGCTCACCGTCAAAACCGCGCACCGTATAACGTCCGCCGAGGCTAAAACGATCCTGCATAATTAAAGGCGTTTTATTCCATTGCGCCGACCATTCCGTTGAAAAACGAAAATCCTGTCCGCCTAGCTGGAAGGGATGTAAATAACTTAACGATGCTGTCATAATTACCGGTCGTGACGAACCCTCATGCCATAATTCTTCCGCTGCCGGTAAAGCTCCGCGCGCGCCCGTACCACGTTTATAACTGAAATTTAAATCTAAAACCGACCGATTAAAATACTCGCGATACATAATCCCCGCTTCCCAGCCCGACATGCGACGGCGTTGCACTTCGATTTCCATATCATCAATATAATTTTCGGAATGGCGAGACCACAACGTACCATAAATGCTGATTTTACTCGTGCTGTCGCGATACAATAAATAAGTCAGCGATAATTTGTCCGTTTCACTTTCCCCCGAATAAAGGTAATTTGTGTATGCGCCGAAAATTTCCTGATGATAACGGTGTTGAGTATGTGAAAAACTTAAATTCCAGTAACCAAAGGGAATACTGTAATATACATTCCAGTTTTTACTTGCGCGCCGCCCGGCATCATCACTATGACGTTTAATACTATGAGTGAAACTGGCATAAAATAAATCATTAGCCGAGAACATATTATCCCAGGATAAGGCGGCGGAGCCTTGCCATTTACCGGTAGATTTCGAACCGCTGTCATCTAATCCAAGATTAATTCTAAACGGAAAGGATTGAGCGTAGGTTACGAGCAAATCACTGTCTCCGGCTTCGGCATCAGGAGCTTCACTCGGCTGGATTTCAATATTGGCGTCCGCCGTCGGCGAACGTTTTAAGTTCTCAAGGCTTTGTTCAATATCACGTAAATTTAACAAATCACCCGAATCAAATGTAAAACCGGTCCAGCTGTGCAAACGGGTAAAACGTGCCGTTTCCCCCACATCGGATACTAAAATATTGCGAATTTTCCCCAAAATCACGATTAATGTCAGTTCGCCACCCGTGAGGTCTTGTTCCGGTACAACAACCCGCGTCGTAACATATCCCCTATCGATAATGCGGTTCTGAATTTGTTTAACAATGGAATTAACCCCTTTGGGACCAATACACAAAGGTAATTTCAAATCTAAATTGCGGGCGGTTTTAGTAAGTTCCAGTCGGAATTGAGACGGCTTGTGCCGATTATCAGAAGAATAATCAAGAAGGGAAATTTTATAGATATCGAAGCATGGCTTCTCATTTACAGGAAATTGATCGGTTTTATCCCGCGCTATTTCCAGACGCACATCCGGTTGAGTTTTGAGCTGTTGAGCACGCTGCGCATCTTGCTGACGTTGACGTTGCTGTTGCAACGCATCAATCTGATTTAAATCGGGTGCCGCAGAGGCAACGAATGAAAGGAGCGCCCCCACAGACATACTCCAAATCTTAATAAATGACCTCATCCTATTTCCTTGCATAATTAAGATAAATCAACTGCCAATATTATATTATTTAATAATGACGGCGAATAGCTTCCAATAATAAAGAGATATAATTAATTCACGATGATTATCAATCATAGCGGTTTATAACGAAAAACGAAGTAGCACGAATAAACAACGGCACAATTAAAAAGGTGATTACCCAAGCAATCACCTTTGAAAATATTGAAATGGACATCCCCTACGGGGGAAATTAAAAAAGACGGTTTTAACGACTAATGATTATGTCCGCCGCAGCCGCAACCGCCGTGACCGTGACCTTCTTTCTTGCCGTGACCGCCGCAGCAGCCTTCACCGTGGTGGTGATGTTCGTGATCATGATCGTGATGATGACCGTGACCGCCGCAACCACAACCGCCGTGGCCGTGTTCATGGTTGTGATCATGTCCGTGACCGCCGCAACCGCAGCCGCCGTGACCGTGATCGCCGGAATGAATATGACCGTGCGCGATTTCTTCAGGGGTCGCTTCGCGGGTCGCCACCACTTCGACGGTAAAATGTAACTCCTGCCCCGCCAGCATGTGGTTGCCGTCTACAGTCACTTCCGTTTCCGCTACGTCGGTAATCACTACCGGCAACGGCCCCATGTCGGTATCCGCGATAAAACGCATGCCCACCGCTAATTCGTCCACGCCGACGAAAACGTCTTTCGGCACGCGTTGCACCATGTTTTCGTTGTATTCGCCGTAGCCTTCTTCCGGTTTTACCCGAACTTCAAATTTATCGCCGACTTCTTTGCCTTCCAACGCATTTTCCAAGCCGATAACCAAATTGTTATGTCCCTGCAAATATTCAAGCGGTTGGTTCGCCGGCGCTTCGTCCACCAATACGCCGTCTTCGGTACGAACTTGGTAAGCAATGCTTACCACCACATTTTTTGCTACTTTCATTTGTGATCCTTATTA
This sequence comes from Actinobacillus sp. GY-402, assembly GCF_014843355.1. GTDB lineage: Bacteria > Pseudomonadota > Gammaproteobacteria > Enterobacterales > Pasteurellaceae > Exercitatus > Exercitatus varius. The sequence goes on along the minus strand of NZ_CP062137.1, from coordinate 2,251,989 downwards.
CAAGTTAAATTGCGCGCTATTGTATCGGATTAATTCCGCGCTGTCATTATCGCTCACGCCCGCCGGCCGCCGATTATTGCAAATCAATCGTGGCGTTCGCCGTCACTTTAATCTGCGTCGTACCGCTTTCCAACTGAACCGGCTCAGGCTCCGCCTCCATTTTCGCCATCCGCGGCGATGCCGCCAGCATGGTATCGTATTCGAACGGTTCCGCATTCAATTTCGGCAGATTCAGCTGCACTAAGCGATAACCCTTCGCTTGCAGACCGGTTTGAATGAACTCGGCTTTATGCCGAAATTTCGCCAGTAGCGCCCGCATCATTTCGTCTTCCAGTTTCTCTTTGGCTTCCGGCGACAGCAACGCCTGAATGGATTCAATGGAAAGCTGGTCGGAAACCTCGTCCACCAGTTGCGATAACGCATAAAAATCTTTGCTTTCCAGCACAAAATCCGCACGCTCAACCCAACCGTTTTTCTGTCCTTTTTCGTTATAACGCACAACGGTGTTACGATGATTGCTTTGTATCGTCACCGCCTTTTGCGCCTTGATTTTACTTAATGCCAAGTTGATTTTTTCATCAATGGTTTTATGCAATGGCTTAAGTTCTTTGCCTTCTTCCTGTACGAACAAACGCACCTGTAAAATGTCCATCGGCACTTCTTTTTGAACTTCCACGGAAAAACTGACGCGGTTATTCGGCGTGGAAATTTCGGCAGGTTGCGCCGCCAGAGCGAACGGCACCGCCAGTAACGCTAACACTAATTTTTTCATAAAAAAACTCCTCAAAATCTGACCGCACTTTGGCGCGATGCGGACACAAACCGTATTCGATTATGCATTTCGTTAAAAGTGCGGTCGAAAAAAAGCCTGTTTTTGCTGACGAGACGAAGAAAATCAGCGTTGTTCGTAATCGTCCTCGTATTCGTCGTCATCAAAGAATTCGCCGTCTTCGCCGTATTCGTCTTCATCGGCGTCGGGATCTTCAAAATAGGTGCCCCAGCCGTCATAAATGCCGCCGTGTTTTGCCACCAGCGGAACCAATTGCTGCTGTTGCGCATCGATGATTTCCGCTTTCAGTTCCACTTCCGCCACAATGTCGAAACAGTAAAGCGGCTTGCCGTTGTCGTCTTCCAGCTCTTCGGCGTCCGACACTTCATAACCGGCTTTGAACGCGTCCACCGCAATTTTTTCCAATTTATCGAAATCATAATGGGCAATGTGGTGTTCGATAATATAAAGGGCGTCGGGATCGCTGCCGTCATTCAGCAGATTTGCAATGATTTCCCGGGTTTCCGCCTGTAATTCCTGTGGCGTCGCATGAGTCATGTTTTTTCCTTCTTTAAAAGAAAAAATCTCCTCCCTGCGGAGAAGATTTTTGAATGATTATTTTTTTAACAAATCGCGAATTTCCGTCAGCAATTCTTCCTGGGTCGGACCTTTCGGCGCGTCTTCCGCCGGTTTTTTCAGCTTGTTGATCCCTTTAATCATCAGGAAAATTGCGAAGGCGATGATGATAAAATCGAAAACGTTTTGAATAAACATGCCGTAATTCAACGTTACCGCCGGCGTTTCACCCGCCGCTTCGGCAAGTACCAGTTTCAGATCTTTGAAATCGACGCCGCCGGTTAAAATCCCCAATACCGGCATAGCGATGTCGCCGACCAATGAGCTAACGATTTTACCGAACGCACCGCCGATGATCACACCGACCGCCATGTCTACCACGTTGCCACGCATGGCAAATTCACGAAACTCTTTGATAAAACTCATAAAGTTGTCCTTAATAGTGAGATAATAAGAGATTGTATTATACTGGAACCATGTTCATTGTATAGCGGTATTTGTTCATTTTTTAGATAAAAAATGCGCTCGGCTGGAACAATCTTTCAATATCCGGCACTATTTTTTTATCGCTGACGTACACCACCACATGATCTTCGTCCTGCAGCACGACATCTTTTTTGGCGATAATCACTTCGTTCCGACGTAAAATCGCGCCCAGAATTACGCCGTTCGGCAATTTTAACTCCGAGACTTTGCGTCCTACCACGGCGGATGTCGCTTCATCACCATGAATGACGACTTCCAGCGCTTCCGCCACGCCGTGCCGTAAAGTGGCGACATTGGGCGTATCGCCTTTACGCACATGGGCAAGCAAGGCGGAAATCGTGGCTTGTTGCGGCGAAATGGCAATGTCGATAGCGCCGCCCTGAATCAGATTGATGTACGCCATGCGTTGAATCAATACCAGCGCTTTTTTGGCGCCGAGCCGTTTCGCCAGCAGCGCCGCCATAATATTGGCTTCGTCGTCGCTGGTAAGCGAAATAAAGGCGTCAATATTTTCAATATGTTCTTCAAACAGCAAAGATTGATCCGACGCATCGCCGTGGAAAACCAAGGTGTCGGACAGTTTCTCGGACAGCACCATGGCTTTGGCGGCATCGCGTTCAATCAGTTTCACGATACAACTGTGTTCCAACCGTTTCGCCACGCTGGCGCCGATATTGCCGCCGCCCACAATCATGACCCGTTTATAAGGTTTTTCCAAGCGCTGTAATTCGGACATCACGGCTTTAATATAAGTGGTTTCGCAAATGAAGGTGACTTCATCGCCGGCTTCGATAATGGTGGACCCCTGCGGACGAATGGTAATATCCTGGCGTAAAATCGACACAATCCGGCAATCGATGTGCGGCATGTGCTCGCGCAAAGCGGAAATGGCATAACCCACCAACGGCCCGCCGTAATAAGCTTTACACACCACCAAACTAATGCGCTGATCGGCGAAATGCGCCACTTGCAGCGCACCGGGATAATCGATTAGCCGCACCACTTCGTCACTCACCAGTTTTTCCGGCGAAATAATGTGATCGATAGGAAAAACTTCCGGCAAAAACAGTTTATCTTTTTCCCGTAAATAATCCCCCTGACGGATACGCGCGATTTTCGTCGGCGTGTTGAACAGGGTATAGCTCACCTGACACGCCACCATATTCACTTCATCGGAACTGGTAACCGCCACCAGCAAATCCGCATCAGGCGCGCCCGCTTCGCGCAATACCGCAGGAGACGAGGCCAAACCGCGCACCACGCGCAAATCGTGCTTATCCTGCAAATATTCCAAGCGCGCTTCCGCGTTATCCACCAGCGTAATATCGTTATCCTCGCTCACCAGATTCTCGGCCAGCGTCGTGCCCACCTGACCGGCGCCCAGAATAATTATTTTCATAACGATTGTTCCAATTCTATTGGCTTCATGCCCGATACCACGGCAGCCAATCCGTTTCAAACTTATTTCGTGCGAATTATAACGGAAATTCAAAAAATTAGCGAAAAATCGACCGCACTTTGCGATTTTTCCGAAACCGCTTTATACTGCGGAAAAAGCATAACGGAGCAAAAAATGGAATTACATGATATTCGCGAAGACTACAGCAAACGTGAATTATCGGAAAAACAGTGCGACGCCGACCCGATTAAACAATTCGAAAAATGGCTCAAAGAAGCGATCCTGGCGAAAGTAAACGAACCTACGGCGATGAACGTCGCCACCGTCGGGGAAAATGGCAAACCGTCCAGTCGTGTGGTATTATTGAAAGAAGTGAATGCGCAAGGCTTTGTTTTCTTTACTAATTATTTAAGCCGAAAAGGTCAATCCCTGGCGGCGAATCCGTTTGCCGCCCTGAATTTCTTCTGGCCGGAACTGGAACGTCAGGTTCGGGTGGAAGGTCATGTGATGAAATTGGACGAAACCAAATCCGACGAATATTTCGCCAGCCGTCCTTATACCAGCCGCGTCGGCGCTTGGGCAAGCGAACAAAGTACGGTCATTTCCGGTAAAAAAGTATTGTTGGCGAAAGCGGCGCTGATTGCGGCGAAACATCCGTTAAACGTGCCGCGTCCGCCGCACTGGGGCGGTTATGTGGTGGTGCCGGATTCCATTGAATTCTGGCAAGGTCGCCCGAGCCGGCTGCACGATCGCATCCGTTACCGTTTGGAAAATCAAATTTGGCTAAAAGAACGACTTTCTCCGTAGGATAAAATATGAAATACAATAAATTACGTCTTGAATGGGACTGCCGTCGCGGCATGCTGGAACTGGATAACGTGATCATGCCTTTTTACCGGCAGCATTTTGATGCGCTGCCCGATCATAAAAAAGCCGTATTTGTACGGCTTTTAGCTTGTTCGGATCTGCAACTTTTCTCGTGGTTTTTTAACCGCACTTCCGCGCCCGATGCCGAGCTACAGGCGATGGTGGATGAAATCCATCGGAAATTAAATATCACGTCTTAAGATTTTCTTAAGAATTTTATTGATCCTAAAGGAACTTTTTAGAATCATTTCGCTCTAAGAAAGCAAATAAGCTTCTCTCTTAAATCTTAGGGCTGACAAAGTGGAGTATTATGGCTGAACAGCTAACAGATCAGGCCTTGGTAGAAAGAGTACAGCAAGGCGATAAGAAAGCCTTTAATCTATTGGTTTCCCGCTATCAGAACAAAGTGGCGGGTTTATTGACGCGTTATATTTCGCGTAACGATATTCCGGACGTAGTTCAGGAATCTTTTATTAAAGCGTATCGTTCAATAGATTCTTTCCGCGGCGAAAGCGCTTTCTATACATGGCTTTATCGCATTGCGGTGAACACGGCGAAAAACTATTTAACGGCTCAAGGCCGTCGCCCCCCGAACGAAGATATTTTGGCGGAAGACGCCGAAAGTTATGATGTCGGCGGCAATTTACGCGGTGTGGATACGCCGGAAAACGAATTATTATCCAATGAATTGCGTAAAGTGGTATTCGATACCATTGATGGCATGCAAGAAGAACTCAAAACCGCAATTACTCTGCGCGAACTGGAAGGTTTAAGTTATGAGGAAATTGCCGAAATTATGGATTGCCCGGTAGGAACGGTACGTTCGCGTATTTTCCGCGCCAGGGAAATTCTGGAAAACAAGATTAATCCGCTGCTTCAGCGTTAAATGAATAAACTGGGGAAAAATTATGCAAAAAGAGTTACTTTCAGCCTATATGGACGGTGAAAACGTAAGTAACGAGCTTACTGCGGAATTATGTCGCGATGCCGAACTGCAAAAAAGCTGGGGCAATTTCCATGCTATCCGTTCCGTTATGCGTGATGAAACCACCGTATTTTTAGGTGCGGATTTCACGGCGAAAATGGATGCCTTGATTGATGCCGAACCGGCAATGGTTTCCCAACCGACTCCGGAAGAAGCGGAAACCTTACCGTTCATGCAAAAAATCAAAGCGGCGTTTGCGCCGATGATGCAAGTCGCCGTGGCAGCCGGCGTGTGCTTGGTCGCTGTGTTGGGCGTGCAATCTTTCAACTCATCCCAGGCGGATAAAACCGAAGATACGCCGGTGTTGCAGACATTGCCGTTTAACAACAGCGTGCGTGCGGTAAGTTATAATGCGCCGGAAAAAGATATTGTGACTTCACAACAGCTTGAGCAAAAAAACAAGCGTATCGGTGCGTTATTGCAAAACTATGAATTGCAACGCCGCGTTAATGCCGACGGCGTGAACATCAGTCAGCAACAAAAATAATTTTTCCATTTAACGGATTCACCACCTTTCGGGGTGGTGATTTTTTATTTGTCAAACGCTATGTTGGAACTTCCGCAAATGTTAAAAACTCTGCAAAAATCGACCGCACTTTTCGCCTGTATATTCGGTTTTGTCCTTGCCGAACCCGCTTGGGCGGCGGACGATCTTTCGCCGCAACAGTTATTGAACGCGATGACACAGGCGGAACGACAATTAAATTATCAGCTTATTTTTGTGCAGAACGACAACGGTAATAATCACGCGTTGCAATATCGTTACAGCTTCAAAGACAATAAAAAATACGCGCAAATGACCACAATGGACGGCGTAAAACGGGATATTATCCAACGAGACGACATGGTGAGCTATTTTAATCCTCACATCGCCCCGTTTACCCTGAAATCCCAATATATTGTGGATAATCTGCCGCCGTTACTGCAGGCTGATTTCGACAAACTGGCGAAATATTACGATTTCACCGCGCTCGGGCGCAATCGTATAGCGGATCGCATGGTACAAATGGTGCGGATTAAACCGAAGGATAATTTCCGCTATCATTACGTGGTTTTCATTGACGAAGAAACCCATTTGTTGCTGCGCAGCGATTTGCTGGATCAAGACGGCGTATTGCTCGACCAGTTCCGCGTCATTCAGTTTGCCACCAGCGAAACGCCGTTGCCTTTTGTGGAAAGCGTCGAACAACTGCCGTTTCCGCCGTTAATTAGCGATAAACGCAAAGCGGGCAAAACTTCAAACTGGAAATTGAGCTGGTTACCGCAAGGTTTTCGCCAAATGAATAAAACGCTCACAACGGACGAAGAAGGCAACCGCATTGAAAGTCGTTTTTACAGCGACGGGTTGTTTACTTTCGAAATTTTCGTGTCCGACGGACAACAAAACGAGGCGCAAAACGGCTCGCTGCGACACGGCGCCACCACGATTTACAGCGAAACGATGAACAACAAAGAAATTACCCTCATCGGGCAACTGCCTATCGGTACGGCAAAACGTATCGTGCAGGATTTAAAATTTTAAGGAATCAGAATTTATGATGACGGAAACCGCCGTGGTCGTGCGTTACGAAACGGGTAAAGCCACGGTTAAATGCCAAACCAAAAGTGCGTGCGGCAGTTGTGCGGCGAGAAACGCCTGCGGCACGGCGGCACTTGCCGGATTAACCGGAGAACAGGGCGAACATCTGTTCTCGGTGGAGACGCTTACCCCCGTTAAACAAGGGCAACTGGTGGAAATCGGTTTGCCGGAACGCTCGCTGATGGCGTCCGCATTCTGGCTTTATGCGGTGCCTTTGCTCACCTTGATTATCACCACTTTCGCCACTGAAATCTGGCTGTCCGACGAATTGATTCGCGCAGTTTTTATCTTCTTTTTAACCGCACTTTCCTTTGCCGCGGTAAAATTATTTACCCGCAAAATGCAGAAAAAACCCGCTTTCCAACCGATTTTATTGCGAGTCATCGGTTAACATTGCGGGCAAAAAACTCGTCAAAAATCGACCGCACTTTGAGCGTTGCGCTTAAAAGTGCGGGCAGAATTTTTAAGATTTTAAACCGATATGTTGTTTGGCTTCGGCAATGGCTTCCGCTACTCTCGCCGGCGACACGCCGCCTTTGGCGCAACGTTTGTCCAGACAGGATTGTAGCGATAAAATTTCGTACACATCGTCGGATACCGCATCGCTGAACTGACGGAATTCTTCCACCGTTAAATCTTCCAGCCCTTTGTGTACTTTAATGGCATAAACCACGGTTTCGCCCACGATATGGTGAGAATCGCGGAACGGCACGCCTTTCGCCACCAGATAATCCGCCAATTCCGTGGCGTTGGAATAGCCTTTTAACGCCGCTTCGCGCGTGCGTTCCACATTCACTTTGATGTCTTCCAGCACGAACGCCGCCATGGTCAGGCAATCGTGCCAAGTATCAAGGGCGTCAAAAATTCCTTCTTTATCTTCCTGCATATCTTTGTTATACGCCAACGGCAGCCCTTTCACCGTCGTCAGCATGCCCATCAGCGAGCCGATGACCCGTCCCGCTTTGCCGCGGATTAATTCGCAGGCATCCGGATTTTTCTTTTGCGGCATAAGTGACGAGCCGGATGTCACCCGATCGGACAGCTCCACAAAATCCGCTTCGCCGCTGTTGAAAATAATCATGTCTTCGGCGAAACGCGATAAATGCGCCATACTCAAAGAAGCGGCGGACAGCAATTCAATGATGTGATCGCGATCGGATACGCTGTCTAAACTATTACGGGTGGCGTAAGCAAAATCCAAATCCCGCGCCAGCTGTTCGCGATCGATCGGATAGGCCGTGCCGGCTAACGCGCCGCTGCCCAGCGGGCAAGCGTTCATGCGCTGATAAGCGTCGCCCAGGCGGGTGTAATCGCGTTCCAGCATTTCCACATACGCCATGCACCAGTGCGCAAAACTAATGGGTTGAGCGCGTTGCAAGTGCGTATAGCCGGGCATAACGGCGTCCTGCGTATTCTCGGCGGTCAGCACCAGTTTTGCCTGCAATTCGCGCACGGTTTTTTGTAATTCCAGCACCTGCGCTTTGCACCACATTTTGATGTCAAGCGCCACCTGGTCGTTACGGCTGCGGCCGGTGTGCAGCTTTTTACCCAGATTGCCGACTCTGTCAATCAGTTTACTTTCCACCCAGCTGTGAATATCTTCCGCGTCGTCCTGCAAAATCGCCTGCGGATTCGACCGCACTTCGATCAGCAACTCGTTCAACGCCGTTTCCAATCGTTGCTGTTCTTCCCGCGTTAAAATATTCACGCTGACCAACGCTTTCGACCAGCCGATGGAACCTTCGATGTCCTGTTCCGCCAGACGATAGTCAAAACGCAATGAATCGTTAAAATCTTTAAACCGTTTATCCGCCGCCTGTGTAAAGCGGCCGCCCCATAGCGCCATAGTTTTTTCCTTTTATTTTATATTTATCACGTGTTGATTACGGCGCAATGCGCGTTCCGATAATTTCACCCGCAAAAAGTGCGGTCAGTTTTTCGGGATATTTCCAGTTGGCGATATCCACGCCGCGATTGAGAATTTTTGCCGCATCCAACGCTGCGTTGACTTTTACAATCATACCGTCGGTGATGACGTTATCTTCAATTAATCGTGCAATTTGCGCGGCGTTTAATTCGGGCAGCAACGTTTTGTCCGCATCCAGCACGCCGTCCACATCTGACAACATCACCAAATCCGCATCAATCAGCGAAGCAATCGCCGTGGCCGCCTGATCCGCATTAACGTTCATCAGCAAGCCGTTTTCATCTACCGCGATGGAACTGATAATCGGCAAAAATCCGCCGGAAAGCAAATTATCCAGCAAAGCGGGCTTATGCGCAATCACATTGGCGACGTGCCCTAATTCCGGATCAAACTGCTTGGCGACGGTTAGCTCGCCGTCTCCCAGACATAATCCCACCGGATTTAATTTGAATTTCGCCGCCTGCGCCACCAGCGTTTTATTGGCGATTCCCGCCAGAGCGCCGACGATGATGTCGATTTGATCGCTCGGCGTCACGCGTAAACCGTTTTTCTTGCGAACCGGCAAATTCAGCCGCTTCATTAAATCGTCCACCACGCAGCCGCCGCCGTGAACAATCAGTAAAGTGCGGTCGGAATTTTGCAAATATTTTGCCAGCGCGGTGAACAGATTTTCCATTGCCGCCGGTGTATCCAGCAATACGCCGCCCAGTTTAATCACTAATGGTCTCATATATTTTTTACTTTACGTGATGACACGCTTTGCCCTGTGCAGAGCGTGTCGGAGTTGAACGGTTATGATGTGCGGAAAACGCACTTCATCGCCTAAATTAAGCCCAAAACTTCATTGAATCCGTAGCGAATATTGGCACATTGCACCGCTTGCGCCGCCGCGCCTTTCAACAAATTGTCTTCCGCGCCGACCACGATGATGTGTCCGTTTTTGGTGGCAAAGCCGATGTCGCAATAAGGCGTGAATTCTACCGCTTTAATGCTCGGCAAGCCCTGTTGGTAAACCCGCACCAGCGGACGACCGGCATAATATTGGCGATAAGCGGCGCGAATTTGTTCGTCCGTGACACCCGCTTTCAGTTTTGCCGTAATGGTCGCCAGAATGCCGCGTTTAAAATTGCCCAAATGCGGGGTAAAAATCACTTCCGCGCCTAAATGAACGGCAATTTCCGGTTGGTGGCGGTGATTAAACACGCCGTAAGCGTTCAGGCTGACTTCGCAGAAGCTGGAGGTCAGACTGGCTTTACGTCCTGCGCCGCTTACGCCGCTGACCGCGTTAATCACCGGCAATTGGTTGAGATCCAGTAAATCGTTTTCAATCAACGGTTTAAGACTTAACTGAGAAACCGTCGGATAACAACCCGCGACCGCCACTAAATCCGTTTGCGCGATTTTTTCGTGATTCCATTCTGCCAAACCATACACCGCTTTTTCCAGTAATTCGGGATATTGATGGGTGAAACCGTAATATTCCGTGTAAAAATCTACGTTGTTTACCCGGAATGCGCCGGAAAGATCGAACGCTTTACAACCGTTTTTCAGGAAAATCGGAACCAAATTATGACTGACTTCATGAGCGGTGCCGAAAAACGCCAAATCCGCATTCTGCGCGATTTCGGTTAAATCTTCCGGCAACGGTTGTAACGGCAAATCGCAAATCGTACGAAGCTGAGGATACAGTGCCGAAACGGGTTTATCGGCGTCCTGACTGTTGGTTGAAACATACAAACCGGTGAGTTCGAATTCAGGGTGGCGGGTTAAGATTTTCGCTAATTCCGCGCCGGTATAACCGCTTGCACCGACAACGATTGCTTTTTGTGCCATGATCAATCCTGTATTATAATGTGTAAAATGCTTTTCAGTGATTAATTATGCTATTATTCTGCATAAATATTTAAAAATCAACCTTTAATTTAAGGCAAACGCAATGAAATCACATCCTCAATTTCTCGACATGTATTCGCAGTTGATCGCCATTCCGACCATCAGCGACATCGACAAAAACAACGATATTTCCAACCGCACTTTAATCGAATTGCTGGCGAGCTGGTTGTCCGATTTAGGTTTTAAAACCGACATTTTACCGGTAGAAGGCAGCAACGATAAATACAATCTGCTTGCCACTTACGGCGAAGGCGAAGGCGGTTTGCTGCTGGCGGGGCATACGGACACCGTGCCGTTTGATCAGGATCGCTGGACGTTCAATCCTTTTAAACTGACCGAACAAAACGGCAAATTTTACGGCCTGGGGACGGCGGATATGAAAGGCTTTTTTGCGTTTGTGCTGGACGCCGTGCAGCAAATCGATTTAACCAAGCTCACCAAACCGCTACGCATTCTCGCCACCGCCGATGAAGAAACCACGATGCTGGGCACGCGTACCTTCATTAAACACACTCATATCCGTCCGGATTGCGCGATTATCGGTGAGCCCACATCGTTGCGCCCCGTTCGCGCCCACAAAGGACACATCGGCAAAGGCCTGCGGATTGTGGGGAAATCCGGGCATTCCAGCGATCCCTCCAAAGGTATTAACGCTATCGAACTCATGCATGAAGCCACCGGCTATTTACTGCAAATGCGTAATGAGCTGCGGGAAAAATATCATCACGCCGATTTCGACATTCCTTATCCGACCATGAATCTCGGCGCTATTCACGGCGGCGATGCGGTGAACCGGATTTGCGGTTGCTGCGAATTGCATTTCGACATTCGCCCGTTGCCGAAAATGCGGTTGGAAGATTTAGACGAAATGCTGCGGGAAAAACTGGCGCCGATGTTCGCTCAATACGGCGACCGCCTTTCTATCCGTAATCTGCACGAAGCGACTCCCGGTTACGAATGCGAACATTCCGCTCAAGTGGTACAAGTGGTGGAAAAGCTGCTGGGCGAAAAATGCGAAGTAGTGAATTACTGCACCGAAGCGCCGTTCATTCAGGAACTTTGCCCGACGCTGGTTTTGGGCCCCGGTTCCATCGAACAGGCGCACCAGCCCGATGAATTTTTATCCGCCGAATTCATTCAGCCGACCAGAGATTTGCTGACCAAATTAATTCGACATTTTTGTTGACGACAAAGTGCGGTCGTAAAAATCGTCGTTTTTTGAACATTGGTTTTGCCGATCTCCCAAAGGAACGAGCCAATCTTTCAAGAACGGCGAATAAAAAAACTAAAGAAATTTTGACCGCACTTTACGTCAAAACCCGACCTTCTCGCGGCTGCCATTCAATGTTTATTTCTCAAATATTCATTTCAATCTCTTTAAAAAGAGATTCTTCCGCCTCACCGCAGATAAATTAGATGAAATCTAGGCATTAAAACATTTCATTAGATAATGTCTAAATCTAAGCCGTCCTGATTCTGACCCAAAAACACCGATTTAACGATTAGAAAAAACCAAGATTTTATACGACAATACAAAATTAACTTTAAATTTTAGTTAAAAATCTATTTATTATTCAATAATAATAAATATTTTTTAAATTATATTTAATTTTATAAAGATTTTTTCATTTTTTTGCGCCGTTCGCCAAGAAATCGTTTGCTTTTCAATTTTGTTCTGTTGCATATTAAAGGGCGAGTCGGTAAAACGACGTCATATTATCATAACAAGCATTCAACATAAGGATTTTATCATGTCAAACTCGGTAGCATCATTAGAAGAATTTTTAGCTTTAGTGGCAAAACGCGACGGCAACCAACCGGAGTTTTTACAGGCTGTACGTGAAGTGTTCACGTCTATCTGGCCGTTCCTGGAAAAAAATCCGCAATATCGTTCACAAGCATTATTGGAACGTTTGGTGGAACCGGAACGCGCTATTCAATTCCGTGTCGCCTGGACCGACGACAAAGGTCAAACGCAAGTTAACCGCGCATTCCGCGTCCAATTCAACAGCGCAATCGGCCCGTTCAAAGGCGGCATGCGTTTTCACCCGTCCGTTAATCTGTCTATTTTAAAATTCTTAGGCTTCGAACAAATCTTCAAAAACGCGTTAACCACATTGCCGATGGGCGGTGGTAAAGGTGGCTCCGACTTTGATCCGAAAGGCAAATCCGACGGTGAAGTCATGCGTTTCTGCCAAGCGTTAATTGCCGAATTATATCGTCACGTGGGTCCGGATACGGACGTGCCGGCGGGCGACATTGGTGTAGGCGGTCGCGAAGTGGGCTATCTTGCCGGTTACATGAAAAAATTATCCAACCAGGCGGCGTGCGTGTTTACCGGTCGCGGTTTGTCTTTCGGCGGCAGCCTGATTCGTCCGGAAGCCACGGGTTACGGCTTGGTTTATTTCGCCCAAGCGATGTTGGCGGAAAAAGGTCGTTCCTTTGAAGGTAAAACCGTGATCGTATCCGGTTCCGGTAACGTGGCGCAATACGCTATCGAAAAAGCCCTTCAACTAGGCGCGAAAGTAGTAACCTGTTCCGACAGCTCCGGTTACGTTTACGACGAAGCGGGCTTCACCGCAGAAAAATTAGCGGCTTTATTGGAAATCAAAAACGTTCAACGCGGTCGCGTGAAAGATTATGCGGAAAAATTCGGTTTGAAATATGTTGCCGGTGAAAAACCGTGGAGCGTAAAAGCCGACATCGCATTACCTTGCGCAACACAGAACGAATTAGATTTGGATGCGGCAAAAACCTTAATTGCGAACGGCGTAGAATTGGTGGCGGAAGGGGCGAACATGCCGACCACCATCGAAGCGACCGAAGCATTCCAGCAAGCGGGCGTGTTGTTCGGGCCGGGTAAAGCGGCGAATGCGGGCGGCGTGGCGACTTCCGGTTTGGAAATGGCACAAGGTTCGCAACGCGAATACTGGACGGCGGAAGTGGTTGACCGAAAATTACACGACATTATGTTGAACATTCACGCCAACTGTAAAAAATACGGTTCCGACGAAAAAGGCAATATCAATTATGTTGTCGGCGCGAATATCGCCGGTTTCGTCAAAGTGGCCGACGCCATGCTGGCTCAAGGCGTTTATTAATCAACGTTCGACCGCACTTCAGTAATAAAGTGCGGTCGAAATTTCTCTTGTTTTTTCATTCGTTATCAATGAAAGAACGGCTCTTTCTTGAGCGCAGAAAAATAAAAGCAACGTGTAAAAAACGTTGCTTTTTTTTCCCGCACTTTTGTCTCGATTGTCCTTATTTATCCAATGCCATAGAAAGCAAAGTAAACGGATGCAAACAGGTCAGGTTGCTCGACATATCGATTTGCCATTTACAGGTTTGACATTCGGAAATCACGTAATCCGCGCCGCTTTCGTTAATGGCGTCGAACAAGGATTTGCCGATGGCTTGCGATTTTTCGTAATTTTCCGCTTTGAAACCGTAAGTTCCCGCAATACCGCAACATTGCGACGGCAGCATAATGATTTCCAATCCCGGAATCCGACGCAACACTTCCAGCGTATAAGGCGCCCAACCCGCTTTTTCCACATGGCAGGCGGTGTGATACGCCACTTTCAGATTTAGCGGTTTTAACGGCAGTTTTTTGCCTTGTTGTAATAATTTATACAGATAAACCGTGGCCAAATGAATGTGCGGACGCACTTTTGCGTTGTCTATGCCCAACACGTGATGATATTCCTCGCGCAGGTTCAGAGTGCAACTCGACGCTTCGCCAATTACATCCAGCCCGTTTTCGTCCACCATTTTGCCAATATAATCGGTGTTAAACTGCGCGATTTTCTTCGCCCGTTCAGGGAAACTGTTCACCATTAACGGCAAACCGCAGCATTTTTCTTTTTCCAGCAACACCACGCCGATATCCAGGGCGTTGAACACCTCAATCACTTCTTTGCCCAGTTGCGGATTGTTGTAATTCACGTAACAGCCGTGATAATAGGCGATTTTATTTTCGTATTTCGCCTGTTGCGCCGCCATTTTTTTCAAATAGAAATTACGGAACGTGCCGAAAGCATATTTCGGTAAAGTGCGATGTTTACTGACGCCGATAGTTTTTTCCAGCAGGAATTTAGTTGCGTTCAAACCGGTGATGGTATTCACAATCGGTGCCAACGGCGTATTGAGCGAGCCCATAATGTCGGTGTTGCTCAGAATCGCGTCGCGCAGTTTATGCACTAACGGTTTATGCTGACGATCCAAATATTTGTTGCGGGCGCGCACGATAATATCGCCGATTTTCACATCCGACGGGCAGGCCACTTCGCAACGTTTACAATTCAGGCAATATTTCAGCGCTTCGTCATAGAAATCCGCACTTTTCAGGCGCAGACGTTCGCCGTCCGGCCCGGACTGTTTCGGGCCCGGATAAAGCGGATTCACTTTCGTCACCGGACAAACCGCCGTACAAGCTGTACATTTCAAGCATTGTTCGAAAGATTCGTCGGCATGGGTATGTTGCGTTACGGGTGATTCGAATTCTTTTTGCGCTTTGGCAATGAGTTCCTGAATATTCATATTAGCCCCCGATTTTTTCTGCAATTTTATCCGCCACGGTTAACGCCGTCACCACCGCGACACCCGAACCGCAACCCAGTTCAATGCCGTTGAAACCGCCGATGACCGCGCCCGTCGCATATAAATTATCAAAAAACCGACCGCACTTTTGCACCCGGCAATCCGCGTTAATCACCACGCCGGCGGATTGATAAGGTTGCGGCGCGGAGAAACGTTTGGTCGTCCAAGTAAAATGATTGGCCGGATCGAATTGCTCGGATTGGATAATATCCGCACCGAATACCGGTTCGTAAATTTTTTCGAATTCCGCCACCAAGCCGTTGCTGAAGAAACTGCCGGACGCCAATACGTAATTATCCGCCGTTAAAGGCTCGTCTTCGTGCATCTGGGTGAACAGTTTGGTTACGCGATTACCGTCAAATTCGGCCTGTAACACCCGGTCGCCGTTCATCATCACGCCGCCTAACTGCTCGAAATGCTGACGTAAAATTTTATGCTGACGACCGCCTAATAATGACGGCGGCAAAGTCGGCAGTTCGAATAAAGTGAAATCCGTCGCCGCCTGTAATTCGTTGAAGAAAGCCTGGCTGTTTTGCCCGAAACAGGCCGGCAAAAATACGGCGTCCGCACCGTTTGCCACCTGGCGGATTTCGTTCACCAAAGACGCCAGATTCACTTTTTGCTCCAGGGTTTGCGCAATGTGTACACTGCGAAACTCGCGGGATTGCTGGCGTAAGAAATCCAATTCCGGAATCTCCAGGAAGCCGGTTTTAATGTCGCAATGAGCGAATTGCGCCTGCAATTTCAGGTTGTCCGCCAATAATTGCGGTTGGAAATCATGGTAGCCTTCAATGCCCAGAATCACGATATGATGATAAGGGAAAAGCTCGTCCTGTTGCACGGTCGGCACGCTATTCGGAGAAAGCCAGGTACGGCGCAAACCGCCAAGCGGTGTGACGCGCGCGTGATTTTGGTCAAGACCGCCCACTAAGCCTAAATTTAATTTAGCCGCCAGTTGCTCAAACTGTTTAGCTTTTGCCAATACGCGTTCGGCGCCCAATTTGGCATAAGGATGCGCGGGCAATTGTTCGGCTAAATTGGCTAAAGTGCGGTCAATTTTTTGCACGTTTTCTCCGTTTGGCAAACGCCCCAATAAATCCATCGAGCCTGTGGAAAAGTCGATTGCCGCCTGCCCGTTATTCACAATCGCGCAACGTTTACCCTGTTCCTGCAGCGCAATACCGCAGGTTAATCCCGCCAATCCGCCGCCGATAATCACCACATCAAAATTCATTATTATTCACTCCTTCCACCGCCTGCGGTTGCACATCATTCAGCCCCAGCAAGCTGTAATAAATCCAGCTGGTAAATTCCGATTCACGCATGGCATCGCCCCAGGCGATAGGTTGAATACCTTTCCAGCGTTCTTCCATAAACGAGGCAAGTTGCAGGGTGGACTGACGCGGTGTCGCCACATCGAAACGCGCCATGAGTCCTGCCGCCCGGCAAGCGCATAATTCCGCCTGACAGGTGCCCATTCCCACGCGGGTACGACGGCGTAAATCCACCAGATTATTAATATTTAAGTTATCCACAGCATAACGAACTTCGCCGGCGGTCACCGCTTCGCATTCGCACACTAAAGAACGGTCTAAACGCTCGTTTTCAAGCATCGGTTTGGCACGGGTACCGTGACGGTAAACGGCGGAACTGCTGATGGTTTTCGGAATATTGACGATTTTTTTGTTGATTTCGTCGCGGGATTCTTCCGAACCCGGTAAAGTGCGGTCGGCCGTTTCGCATTTTTTATTGACGTTGAGTTTTTTACACACTAAATCCGTCGCCCATTCCGCCATCAGGCGATAAGTCATCAGTTTACCGCCGGTGATAGTGATGAATCCTTCCAAACCGTCGCGTTTGGCGTGATCAAGCAGCACAATACCGCGACTGACATTACGACCGGAAGGATCGTCATCGGTCGCCACCAGCGGACGCACGCCGGCGTAAGCGCGCAGCACGCGAGTGTAGCGCAGGCTCGGCGCCAGTTTTTCGCCTTCGCGGAATAAAATGTCCACTTCTTCCGGCGTAACTTCCATGTTATCGATTTGATCATAAGGAATGCGGCTGGATGTGGTACCGATAACACAAATGGTGTCGCCAGGTACTAAAATATCGGCGTCCGCCGGTTTACGGCAACGGTTGATCACTAATTTATTAATGCGGTGGCCCATAACCAGTAACGCGCCTTTCGCCGGAAACATACGAATTTTCAAATCGGCATATTCTGCAATACCTTGTCCCCAGATTCCGCCGGCATTCACCACAACTGGGGCAAAAAATTGCCGTTTCACTGCGTTTTTGTGATCATATACGTTAACGCCGATGACTTTATCGCCTTCGCGAATCAGTCCAATCACTTCACAATAAGTGTAAATCTGCGCACCGTGCTCGGTGGCGTCAATCATATTGGCGGCGGTTAAACGGAAAGGATCGACGGAACCGTCCGGCACGACCACGGCGCCCAGCAATTCGGGATTCACCGACGGCTCCATGTAGCGCGCCAAAGCGGGATCAATCGCGACCGCTTCAATACCCGACGCAGTACAGGCGTCAATAAAGGTTTTCTGATAATTCAAATCGTCTTCGGGCAATGTGATGAAAAGACCTTTAGTATCGTCCACGCAGTGACGGGCGATGTTTTTTAAGATGAGATTTTCTTTGATACATTCTTCCGCGGATTCCCGATCGTTCACGGCGTAACGTCCGCCGCTGTGCAGTAAACCGTGATTGCGGCCGGTCGCTCCGGTGGCAATATCGCGCCGCTCCAACAGCACGCATTTCAATCCGCGTAATGCGCAGTCGCGTGCAATCCCTGCACCGGTCGCGCCGCCACCGATAATAATCACATCCGTACTGACAGGCGAGAAATCACCCGCATTTTTATAAAGAGACGACATTGTCATAAAATGCCCCACAAAGAAAAGAAATGAAGAAAATATAGGTATATATTAGTAGAAATGCGCGTTTTAGAACAGCAAAATGAGCGAAAAAGAATTTATTTTGTGAGGCGGATCACAAATTTTCGTAAAAAAAGGGCAAAATCGCCCTTTTATCAAATAAAAAATAAGTTAGAAAACAGGGCTGAAAACCTGCACGACAGGTTCGGATTGACAGCATTCCAGAAAAATCGGGAAGGCTTTTTGGATATGAGCCGTCGCCAAATGCGCATCTAAATCCGCCCGGCTTTCCCAACGTTCCACAAAAACGAACAAATTGGCGTTTTCGTTATTGCGCTGTAATTCATAGAACAGCACGCCTTTGTCTTTCATAGTGTGTTCGGTCAGCTCACGGCATGCGGCTAAAAAATCCGCCACCTTTTCGGTTTTCACCTGAAAGCTGGCAAGAACGGTAATCGACATATTTTTCTCCTATTAAGAAAAATCCGACCACAAAAGTGCGGTCGGATTTTATTACGTTTTTTTCGCGTTACCCAATTACATTGCCTGAGTGAATGTACGAGTAATCACGTCTTGTTGCTGTTCGCGGGTTAATGAGTTAAAACGAACGGCATAACCTGAAACGCGAATGGTTAATTGCGGATATTTTTCAGGATGATCGATAGCATCTAACAATGTTTCGCGATTCAATACGTTCACATTTAAGTGCTGACCGCCTTCCACCGTCGCTTCGTGGTGGAAATAACCGTCCAATAAACCGGCAAGATTACGTTTTTGTGCGTCGCTGTCTTTACCTAACGCATTCGGTACGATTGAGAAGGTATATGAAATACCGTCTTTCGCGTAAGCAAACGGCAGTTTAGCCACAGACGTTAATGACGCCACCGCACCTTTTTGGTCACGACCGTGCATTGGGTTGGCACCCGGTCCGAACGGAGCGCCCGCACGACGACCGTCCGGCGTATTACCGGTTTTCTTACCGTATACCACGTTGGATGTGATAGTCAGGATAGATTGTGTCGGTGTCGCATTGCGGTAAGTTTTGTGTTTTTGAACTTTCTTCATGAAACGTTCAACCAAGTCAACCGCTAAGTCATCAACGCGCGGATCGTTGTTACCGAATTGCGGATATTCGCCTTCGATTTCGAAGTCAATCGCTACATTTGAAGCCACCACATTGCCGTCTTTATCTTTGATGTCGCCGCGAATCGGTTTCACTTTCGCATATTTGATTGCGGATAAAGAGTCCGCCGCTACGGAAAGACCGGCGATACCGCAAGCCATTGTACGGAATACGTCGCGATCGTGGAACGCCATCAATGCCGCTTCATAAGCATATTTATCGTGCATGAAGTGGATGATGTTCAATGCGGTAACGTACTGCGTCGCCAACCAGTCCATGAAGCTGTCCATGCGTTCGATTACGGTATCGAAATTCAATACTTCGTCGGTAATCGGCGCGGTTTTAGGACCGACCTGCATACCGTTTTTCTCATCGATACCGCCGTTGATTGCGTATAACATTGTTTTCGCCAAGTTTGCGCGGGCGCCGAAGAACTGCATTTGTTTACCCACAACCATCGGCGATACGCAACATGCGATGGCATAGTCGTCGTTGTTAAAGTCCGGACGCATTAAATCGTCGTTTTCGTATTGTACGGATGAAGTGTCGATAGATACTTTCGCACAGAAACGTTTGAACGCTTCAGGCAATTGTTCGGACCAAAGAATGGTTAAGTTCGGTTCCGGAGAAGTACCCATGGTGTATAAAGTGTGTAATACGCGGAAGCTGTTTTTAGTCACTAACGGACGACCGTCTAAACCCATCCCTGCGATGGTTTCCGTTGCCCACATCGGGTCGCCTGAGAATAATTGATCGTATTCAGGCGTACGTAAGAAACGAACCATACGTAATTTCATCACTAAATGGTCCATTAATTCCTGGGCTTCCTGTTCCGTGATTAAACCGCGTTTTAAGTCGCGTTCGATATAAATATCCAGGAAGGTTGAAGTACGACCAAATGACATTGCCGCACCGTTTTGTGATTTAACCGCCGCCAGATAGGCAAAATATGTCCATTGGATGGCTTCTTTTGCATTCATTGCAGGACCGGAAATGTCGTAACCGTAAGAAGCCGCCATTTCTTTAATTTTGCCTAATGCACGGTGTTGTTCGGCAATTTCTTCGCGTAATTGAATGGTTGCCTGGATATCTTCGCCCGCTTCCAAACGCGGTTGTAATGAATCGAATTGGGCTTTTTTATCCTTCATTAAATAATCGATACCGTATACGGCCAAACGACGATAGTCACCGATAATACGACCGCGACCGTAAGCGTCCGGCAAACCAGTTAACACGCCTGATTTACGGCAACGTAAAATGTCCGGCGTATAAACGTCGAATACGCCTTGGTTATGGGTTTTACGGTATTCGGTGAAAATGAATTCCACTTTCGGATCCAAAGTACGACCGTAAACCTGACAAGAACCTTTGATCATTTTAATCCCGCCGAACGGCATGATTGCGCGTTTTAACGGAGCATCGGTTTGTAAACCGACGATTTTTTCCAAATCTTTGTTGATATAACCGGGTTTGTGAGAAGTGATAGTTGACGGCGTGTGCTCATCAAAGTCTAACGGTGCGTGAGTTTTGTTTTCGATTTTGATGCCTTCCATCACAGCGTTCCACAATTCAGTGGTCGCCGGAGTCGCATCGGCAAGGAATGACTCGTCACCTTCATACGGAGTATAGTTTTTTTGGATGAAGTCGCGTAAATTCACGCCTTCTTGCCATTCACCGGGAACAAATCCTTCCCATGCTTTTTGTTGAGCTTCAGTTAATTGAGCCATTGTAATACTTCCTTTTTTAGTATTGATAATGAAACCTTGTAAGTGCGGTCAAAAATTACCGCGTTTTCGCACTTACCCCAAACTTTAGTGAGCATGCGGCTTGTTGGTGTACCACTGCAATAACGCCACACAAATTCCGCCGCCCGCCAGGTTACCTAATGTCACCGGAATTAAATTCTTCACAATAAAATGATAGACATCCAAATCCGCAAATTGTTCAGGATTTAACCCGATCGCCTGCCAGAAATCAGGCGTACTGAAATGAGCCGTAATGATGCCCATCGGAATCATAAACATATTCGCCACGCTGTGCTCGAACCCTGACGCCACGAATAAACCGATCGGTAAAATCTGAATAAACGCCTTATCCGTTAAGGTTTTACCGGCATAGGTCATCCATACCGCCAGACACACCATAATGTTACACAAAACGCCCAGCGCAAAGGCTTCGGACCAAGTATGGTGAATTTTATGCTGCGCCGTGGTTAAAATCGTTAAACCCCATTGACCGTTTGCCGCCATGGTTTGACCGCCCATCCAAATTAAGCCGACAATACACAAACCGCCGACAAAATTCCCGCAATACACCACGATCCAGTTTCGCACCATTTGAAAGGTGCTAATCCGGTTATTGGCGCGAGCAACGGTGGTCATCGTGGATGAAGTAAACAGTTCGCAACCGCACACCACAACCATAATAACGCCTAATGAGAACACCAAGCCGCCCACCAATTTTGTCAATCCCCAGGGTGCGCCGGCAGAACCGGTTTGGGTGGTAGTATAAAATACGAACGCAAGTGCAATAAAAGCACCGGCGGAAATAGCGGAAAGAAAAGAATAGAATTGATTTTTCGTCGCTTTATAAGCACCGACGTCTTCGCCGATTTGCGCCATTTGAGCCGGGGTCGCCGCCACCGTTGACAAATTTTCTTCGGTTTTCACAGGATACCTTATTTTAGTTATTTTAAATTATTCTACTGAATTTATCCGTCAGTCACAAATTAAAAAATTTTTGAAATCTTATAAATTTTTTTAATTATAGAGCATCGGATCAAGAAATCAAAAAGGATTTAACCACTAAAAACCAGAAACTTGAGCTTGATCAAAATCTTCCTGATCAAAATTGCGTTTTCGCTCAATTTCTGATAAAAAGTGCGGTCAATAACCGCTGATTTTTAAACGAAATCAACCCGATAAAAAAGGAGCAATCTCATGGCGGAAGAAACGATTTTCAGTAAAATTATTCGCAAAGAAATTCCGGCGGATATCGTTTATCAAGACGAGCTCGTCACCGCATTTCGCGATATCGCGCCGCAAGCCAAAACTCACGTGTTAATCATTCCTAACAAGCTGATCCCGACCGTTAACGACGCCACCGCCGAAGACGAAGCGACGTTAGGCCGTCTGTTTACCGTAGCGGCAAAAATTGCCGAAGCGGAAGGCATTGCAAAAGACGGTTACCGTTTAATCGTCAACTGCAATAAACACGGCGGACAGGAAGTGTTCCACATTCATATGCATTTGGTCGGCGGCGAACCCTTAGGAAAAATGCTGGCGAAATCATGATGAAAAAAACGTTGCTTTTTGTGACCGCACTTTTGCTGACGGCCTGTTCCTCCCGGCCAAATTTAGTGCACACGCACGACCCGATTTTAAATATCACCGCCGGGCTTAATCCGTTCATTGAGGCAAGCGTCAGCGATAATTCGGCCTGGGTGAAAAATAAAACCGACGCGCCGCTGGCCGTGCGTTACGATATTTTCTGGTATGCGGAAAACGGCGTCACCCAACCCGTCAGCGCCACGCAGGAAGCTTACAGCGGCAGTTTGTTGCTGAATCCGCAACAAAAATACGCCCTGCCGTTGCAAAAACCGACGCCGGAAAGCGTGAATTACCGTCTTTATTTGCGAAACTGATATGTCCACGTTACTTATCGACCTGAAAGATCAAACTTTGCACCAGGAAGAAGTCGAACGGCTTGAACATCCGTTGGTCGCCGGATTGATTCTGTTTACCCGAAATTTTTACGATCGCGAACAAATTCAGGCATTAATCAAAGACATCCGCCGGCGGGTTAAAAAACCGTTGCTTATCACGGTGGATCAGGAAGGCGGACGGGTACAACGCTTCCGTGAAGGGTTCACCAAACTACCCGCCATGCAAGCTTTCGCGGCCTTGATTCGGGAACCGGCGCGGCAACTCGCCATGGCAAAAGAAGCCGGCTGGCAAATGGCGGCGGAGATGGCGGCATTGGATATTGATCTCAGCTTTGCGCCGGTATTGGATTTGGGACACCAATGCAAAGCCATCGGCGATCGCAGCTTCTGCGACGACGCAGAATCCGCCGTTCCTTTGGCAACCGCCTTTATCGACGGCATGCACGCCGCCGGCATGGCAAGCACCGGCAAACATTTCCCCGGACACGGACAGGTTTTGGCTGACAGCCACCTGGAAACGCCTTTCGACGACCGCCCGAGCGCCGTTATTTTCGAACGGGATATTCAACCGTTCCAGCAACTCATCGCTCAAAATAAATTGGACGCCGTCATGCCGGCGCACGTTATTTACACCGATTGCGACGATCAGCCCGCCAGCGGTTCAAAATATTGGTTACAGGACATCTTGCGTCAAAAACTGGGCTTCAAAGGCGCCGTTTTCTCCGACGATCTCGGAATGAAAGGCGCCGGTTTCATGGGCGATTTTGTCACCCGCAGCGAAAAAGCCCTCAACGCCGGCTGTGATTTGCTGTTACTGTGCAACGAACCCGACGGCGTCGTACAAGTACTGGACAAGCTAAAACTTAACGAAAGCCGACCGCACTTCGAAGCCCGCCAACAGCGGTTACAGACATTATTTAAACAGAAAACCTTTAACTGGAACGAATTGACTCAAACCGCCAGATGGCGGGAAAATTCGAAAAAATTAACCGCACTTCAGGAACAATGGCAATCGGTTTGATCTTACTTTCTTTGCTTCGCCAAAGGCGCCATACTTTTCTTTGCCTGCACAAAGAAAAGTATGCAAAAGAAAGTGCACCCCGACTTCGGTTCTGTTCTTCGCTTGATTGAAATTTTCTTCACGGAAAATAAGTAAACTCGCTACGCTCAAACAAACTTATTTTCCTAAAAATTTCAAGTCGCTCAGGCACCTCAGACGGGGCCCATTAGAGTTTTACAATAAAAGTGCGGTCAAATTTTTGAACGTTTTTTTACAATTAATAAAAAAACTATAAATTTAGATGAACAAGCGGTTCCCCTTTTTGCCATCCGAAAACGATGAAATTTGTGGAAAATCTTGTTTGTCTGAGCGCGCAAGTTAGCAAGATTTTCGTGAAGCAAATTTCACTATTTTCAAGAAACAAGACAAAACGAACGCCTTTCTTTGGCGAGACAAAGAAAAGCAGAAATGACAGAATTCAATCTCAATAACCAAATTACCCAAATGATCACCTGCCCCCACTACCAAACCCGAACCTGCACTTCCTGCCAATGGCTCGAAACGCCGTACGACGCCCAATTAACGCGGAAACAAATCCATCTGAAACAACAAATTTCGGCATTGGATCAATCTCAACTTGAATGGACGACACCGTTTCAGTCGGCGCAATCCGGCTTTCGCAATAAAGCCAAAATGGTGGTTAGCGGTGCGGTGGAACGACCGGTTTTGGGGATTATCAATGAACAAAACCAAGCGACGGATTTAACGGATTGTCCGCTTTATCCCGCTCGGTTTTCCGACATTTTTTCCGTGCTGAAGGATTTTATCGGACGGGCCGGGTTAGTGCCTTATAACATTGCCAAACAAAAAGGCGAGCTGAAATATATTTTGCTGACGGAAAGTCGCGTCAATCAAAAACTGATGTTACGCTTCGTGTTGCGATCTGAAGCGAAATTGCGGTTAATACAACGGGAACTGGCGGGATTATTGACAAAATTACCCGATTTAACCGTGATCACGGCGAACGTTCAACCGCAACACGCGGCGATTCTGGAAGGCGAAAAAGAGATTTTTCTCACCGAACAACAGGTGCTGGAAGAACGATTCAACGGCATTCCGTTGTTCATTCGCCCGCAAGGCTTTTTCCAGACTAATCCCGTCGTCGCCGAAGGTTTATACGCCACGGCACAGAATTGGGTGAAAGATTTGCCGGTGAATCGGTTGTGGGATTTGTTCTGCGGCGTGGGCGGATTCGGTTTACATTGCGCCGCGGCGTTGCAGGCGAACAATCCCGACGTGGCGCTGACGGGCATTGAAATTTCGCCTTCCGCCGTTTATTCCGCCACCTTATCGGCGCAAAAGTGCGGTCTGAAAAACGTGCGTTTTCAATCCCTCGACGCCGCCAATTTCGCTTTGAATCAGGATGACGACAAACCGGATTTGGTCATCGTCAATCCGCCCCGTCGCGGCATCGGCAAGCCGCTGGCGGAATTTCTTAACAATCTGCGCCCGCAATTTCTGCTTTATTCCAGCTGCAACGCCGTCACCATGGGAAAAGATCTGCAATCTCTCACCCATTACCAAATGCGGAAAATCCGGCTGTTCGACATGTTCCCGCACACCGCGCATTATGAAGTGCTGACATTGTTAACGCTGAAATAGCACACTTCAAGTGCGGGAAAAAAACGCATCGTTTTTTCACCGCACTTTTCTTATGGAAAACCGTTATTCCGCTAATTCACGCATAACCTTAATCAGATCGGATTTGCCTTCAAAACCGATGCCCGGCAGTTCCGGCATGACGATGTGACCGTCTTCCACCCGGACGGAATCCGGGAAACCACCGTAAGGTTGGAATAAATCCGGATAGCTTTCGTTACCGCCCAACCCCAGCCCGGCGGCGATATTGAGCGACATTTGATGGCCGCCGTGCGGAATACAACGCGACCACGACCAGCCGGCGTCTTTCACCACTTTCAGCGTTCTGAGATATTCCACCAAGCCGTAGGAAAGGGCGCAGTCGAATTGCAAATAATCACGGTCCGGGCGCATGCCGCCGTAACGTAACAGATTGCGTGCTTCATGATGAGAGAATAAATTTTCACCAGTCGCCATCGTACCCGGATAGAATTCCGACAATGCAGCTTGCAAAGCATAATCCAGCGGATCGCCCGCTTCTTCATACCAGAACAGCGGGTATTGACGCAGCATTTTGGCGTAGGCGATAGCGGTTTCCAAATCAAAACGACCGTTGGCGTCTACCGCCAGTTGCGCGTCACCGTCGATTTCCTGTAATACCGCTTCAATACGGCGTTGATCTTCTTCTAATGAGGCGCCGCCGATTTTCATTTTTACTACGTTATAACCGCGATGAATATAGCCGCGCATTTCCTGCTGTAAAGCTTTCAAATCTTTACCCGGATAATAATAACCGCCGGCAGCGTACACGAAAATACGTGGATTGGCTTGGATTCCTTCGCGATCAGCTAATAATTGGAACAACGGTTTTTGCGCAATTTTCGCCACTGCGTCCCAAATCGCCATGTCCAAGGTGCCGACCGCCACCGAACGTTCGCCGTGCCCACCCGGTTTTTCATTCGTCATCATTACATCCCAGATGCGGTGCGGATCGAGATTGTCGCCTTTGTCGTTCAGCAAACTGTCAGGATCGGCTTTGAGAATGCGGTCGCGGAAGCGGTCACGAATCAAACCGCCCTGCCCGTAACGTCCGTTGGAGTTAAAGCCGTAGCCCACCACGCGGCGCCCGTCAATCACGACATCGGTCACCACGGCAACCATACTGCAGGTCATTTGACTGAAATCGATATAGGCGTTTCGGATAGGGGAAGAAATAGGTTTGGTAACTTCAAGAATATCGGTAATACGCATAGTATCCTCCTTTAAAAAGCAACAAGATTTATGCATAAATTGCATAACTACAGGATTGTAAATATAATCTAGAAAAGATTTTATTTATCTTTTCCATTCAATTTTCATTATGAATATTAAATATCGAAATGATCTTCGTCCAATGTTAATCAGGAATGCTGTCATGCAAGATTTTCATAACTTAGAGATAACATGGTTGAAAGACTGTATTGTGCTGGCCGAAAAACTGAATTTTTCGCAAGCAGCGACGACACGTTATGTAACACAGTCGGCATTTAGCCGTCGGATTCAAGCATTGGAACAATGGGTCGGCACACCGCTGTTTGTTCGTAATCGACGAGGTGTGCAGCTAACCCCGGCAGGAGAAAAGTTTTGTTCGAAAGTGCCGGAAATTCTAAGAATAATCGATAATACCCGAAATGAGGCACTGGATATGGCGGATAAGAATCGCTCCGATGTAGTTATTGCCGCCACCCATTCCTTATCATTTTCATTTTTTCCGGAATTATTACGACACAACCATGATATCGCTCGTTTCGGGGCGTTTCGTTTGCTTTCCGACACGTTACATGCATGCGAACGTACGCTGTTACAGGGACAATCACAATTTCTGCTTTGTCATTATCATCCCTATATGCAGCTCAACTTATCGCCGGAAAACTTTTCCAGTCTGCGTTTAGGCGTTGATAGATTGATTCCGTACAGCAAAACCGGAAAGAACGGCCGACAGCCTTTATGGGCAATCGATAATGAGAAGAAAATTCCTTATTTGTCCTTTAGTAATGAATCAGGAATCGGGCGAATTATCGCCAATACGGCGGCAATCAATCGAATCGGCGATAAGCTGAAACTGGCATTCACCTCTGATTTGGCCGCTACACTGCTGGCGATGGTGAAAGCAGGAGACGGCGTAGCATGGCTACCGGAAACGCTGGCGGAACAAGACGTTAAAAACGGTGATATTATAGCGGCAACGGAAAACCCCGATTACCGACTGCCCATTGAAATCCGGCTATACCGCTCGACAGAGAAAATGCGTAAAACGGTCGAAGCTTTATGGGATATTTTTATTCAATCGGCGCTATAGCCTGTTATATTGATAAGCGCCCCAAAAAACTTCAAATTTTTTCACCGCACTTTTCCCTCAAGCCGATGTTTTTTCCAGTAGAAAATCAATCCATGCTCGCACTCGGCCGGCTTTCTGACTGTGTTGCATATAAAACAAAAACAGCTCGGGATATTGCGTCCAGTGCTTTTCCAGCACGGGAATAAACTTCTCGCGATCGTGCAGCGCGTTAACCACCGGCTCGAACAACAGCCCCAATGCCACGCCCTGCCGCACGGAATCCAGCTCGACCATCACATTATTGGTCACAATAACGTGCGGTATGTCCACCGAAATTTCTCTGCCGTCCTGATTTAAGGTCAGCGGATAAATACGATTTGCCGTAACAAAACGATAACCCAGCAGTTTATGACGGCTCAAATCCTGTAAGGTTTCCGGCTTGCCGTATTTCCGAATATAGTTTTCCGACGCATAAAGCCCCAACCGCACCGGATCGAGCAATTTTTTGGCCACAACATTTTGTTCCAGCCTGTCGCCGAAACGAATACCCACATCAAAACCATCTTTTACGATATCCACAATGCCGTCATTCACGGAAATTTCCAGCCGAATATCGGGATAACGCCGGCAAAATTCGGCAAAATACGGTTTGACGACCAATAAATACGCAATCGAAGAGGTCGTCACCCGCACCAAACCTGAAGGCTTCAGGGCTAAATCGCGAACGGATTCCATGGCCGAATCCAACCCTTGAATTATATCCCGGGTGGAATCGAACAACCGTTGCCCCGCTTCCGTCAACTCCATTTTGCGGGTGGTGCGGGTAAACAACGGCAAACCGAGATGGCGTTCCAACAGTTTCAGCGCGTTACTTACCGCCGGCGGGGCGATTTCCAGCTTTCTTGCCGCCGCCGCGATAGATCCTTCGTTAACGATTTCATGAAAATAAGTGAGATAACCGTAAATTGAGCTCTGCATAGTATTATTAACTTTTCATTAAAAGTGAATTATCTATTGGCAATCTTATCATATTAATTTAATTCTTTATAATGCCAGCCATCGAACGACGAACGTCGTTTGTTTAACCGTTATTAACCAACATTTTTAAGGAAAAGATTAATGAAACATTCAATGATTAAAACCCTCACTTTCGCATTCGTCACCGCAGCATTCGCCACGCAGGCCAGCGCAGCGAGCCATATGGAACGCCAGATTACGCGCGATATTTCAAACCAAACTCACCGTGCGGTGAAAGTGGAAACCAATCGTTACGATGCGCTAAAAACGGCGTTAAACGCGAAATTAAATCAGTTAAATCAAGCTTCCGACATAACGACGTTCAACCGCTTAGCAACCGACGCAAAAGAATTGGCGCAACAGGCGAAAGCGGCAATAAAAGCGCAGACGTTCGATTTCGGCGAATCGGCCGATAATCGTCGGGCGCAATTGGACGCAACTTACGCCGGCTGGAAATTGAATAAACTCATCGACAGCCTGGAACAAGCCGCGACGCAGTCGGATTTAACCGCGGCAAAAACGGAAATCCGTTTTCATATTTAAAAATTAAGGCGGATTAATCCGCCCGATATAACATTGCGATCAAAGTGCGGTGAAAAAATCTCACGTTTTTTCACCGCACTTTTGTATTAGACGGAATCATTTTCCAATAAAGGCCGAATATCCGGCATCACCCCGCGCCATAAATAGAAGGAATGCGCGGCCTGTCCCACCAGCATGCCGAATCCGTCGCTGATATTTTGCACGCCGAGAGATTTCGCCAGGGCAACGAACGGCGTGTCTTTGTCTTTAGCGTATTGCATATCGTAAACGGCGCCCGCCAGACGCAAAATTTCGGGATCGATATTCAGGGTTTTACCTTGCAAACCGAGAGAAGTAGCGTTAATCATCAAATCAAATTTTTGCCGCGGAATATCGCTGAGTCCGACCGCCCGAATATTGCCGTAAGAGAGAAATTTATCAACCAAATGCTGTGCTTTGGCTAACGTGCGGTTGGAAACGGTGATATTCTGCCGTGCCCGTAATAAAGGTAACAACACGCCTTTTGCGGCGCCGCCGGCACCGAGAATTAACACCGATTGATCCGGTTTCAACCAGCCCAAACGCGCCAAATCGCTGACTAAACCGGCGCCGTCGGTATTATCGGCATATAAACAGCCGTTATCTAAACGTTTCAACGTGTTGCAAGCTTCCGCGGCTAAAGCGCGCTCGCTGTATTCGTCGGCCAAATCATAGGCCCGTTCTTTAAACGGCGCGGTAATATTACAGCCTTTGGCGCCGTTGGCAAAAAAGCTTAGCAGCTCAATTTCGAACCGTTCGGGATCGCCCAATATGGCTTCATATTCCATGTTTTGTTGGGTCTGTTCGGCGAAAATCTTGTGAATTTGGGGGGATTTGCTGTGTTTAAC
This sequence comes from Actinobacillus sp. GY-402, assembly GCF_014843355.1. GTDB lineage: Bacteria > Pseudomonadota > Gammaproteobacteria > Enterobacterales > Pasteurellaceae > Exercitatus > Exercitatus varius. The sequence goes on along the minus strand of NZ_CP062137.1, from coordinate 2,221,844 downwards.
GGGATTGCCCCAAACCGCATAGTAGTCCATGTTTAACCTTCTCTGAATAATTGATCTGTGAGTAAATCTCTAATTTCCGACGGTTTTTCCGCTTTACCCACAGCATAATCTAACACCGGAAAAAACTCGCCGAATTGCGACCGCACTTCATCAGCGCTTTTGCAAGGCGGTAAACCGGATAAATTTGCGCTGGTGGACGTTAAGGCAAAACCGGTTAAGCGGCAAAGTTCGGCTATTGCGGGATGATCACTGATGCGTACCGCAATGTTGTTAAATTGTCCCTTAATCAATTCGGGAGTGGCTTTTTTTGCCGGCACCACCCAGGTTACGGGATGTGGATAACTTGCCGTTAAACGGCGGATTTGATCGGCAGTTAACCGTTCGGTATCAACAAAAGGCAATAAATAGGTCAAATTCGGCGCAACCAGAATCAAGCCTTTTTCCATCGGGCGCCGTTTCAAATTGAGCAATTTTTTGACCGCACTTTCGCTCAGCGGATTACAACCCAAACCGAATACCGCCTCGGTGGGATAGGCAACCACTTGATTTTGTTTTAATTTTTCGGCGATTTCAGTGAAATTCATAGTTCTTTGTTAAATTGATGTTTACAGCTTTTGTTCAGGCAAACAAAAACGCGGTGGGTTTCCGTTTGTTTTTTTAATACCACCGGCGAACCGCCGCATTGCGGACAGCCGACAGCGTAAAGTTTGCCGGAAACGGTGAATTTACAGGCGGGAAAACGGTTACAACCGTAAAAGCTTTTGCCCCGGTGTCCGCGTCGCGCCACCAATTCGCCTTTTTTACATTCGGGGCAGGGAAAGCTTTTTTGCGCGGGTTCCGCTTCGTCATGCACCACGAAACGACAGTCCGGATAACCGCTGCAACCGATAAACATGCCGTAATTACCCGTTTTAAGCTGCAAATTTTTACCGCATTCGGGACAGATTTCGTCCAATTGTTTCAGGATTTTGCTTGCGTTATAAGGCTGTAACGGCTTGAGATAATCACAATTCGGATAGCCCGAACAGCCCAAAAACAAACCTTTTTTGCTTTGCCGGATTTGCAGCGGCGAACCGCATTGCGGGCAAAGTTCCTGATGTCTGGTGTGTTCGAAAAGCGCGGATGTCATCAACCTGTTCTCATAAAAAATAGTCACTTGATTTTACCTGTTTTCGTTTATACTACAACCTAAAACGAAGGAATTTTTATGCAACGACTTCTCGAAAATCCTTATTTATTGACCGCACTTTTGCTGGCGCTATTGTGTCTTGTTTTGCTGTTTATGCTGATGCGCCGCAGTCGCGATGTGCAGGAATTACAACAGGATTTGACTAAAAATATTCAGGATTACAATCGGCTGGCGGATAAATTTGACGCGCTGGGTGAATTAAAAAGTCAGCAGGATCTGGCGGCGGCGCGGTTTCAAACCAGCAACGATTATTTGCGTAACGAAATCACCGAGCGGGATTTGGCATTACAGACGGAACGCCGGGAACTCGAAAAAACTCGCGAAAAACTGACCGCACTTTCACAGGAATTAACCGCGTTTAAGATTAAGCTGTCGGAAAAAGAGAAAAATTTTGCGGAACAACAACAAACTTTTGCGCAATCCAAACAACAGCTTTCGGTGGAATTTCAGAATCTGGCGAATCGTATTCTGGAGGAAAAATCCCAATCGTTCAGTCAATCCAATCAAACCGCGTTGGATGCTTTGCTGAAGCCGTTTCGCGAACAGATTGAAGGATTCCAGAAACGGGTGAATGAAATTCATTCGGAAAATGTGAAAGGTAATACGGCGCTGGAATCGGAAATTAAAAAAGTGCTCGACATCGGGCTTGCCATGTCGCAGGAAGCGAATAATCTGACATCCGCCCTGAAAGGCGAAAAGAAAACCCTCGGCAACTGGGGCGAAGTACAGCTTGAGCGGGCGCTGCAATCGGCGGGCTTGGTGAAGGACGAACATTACCGCTCACAGGCGCATTTTAAAGATCAGCACGGCAAAAATAATTATCCGGATTTTGTGGTGTATTTGCCCGATAACAAACATTTGATTATCGACAGCAAAATGTCGCTGGTGGCTTATGAAAGTGCGGTCGGCTGCGACGATGAATCGCAGCGTGCGCAATTTATGCGCGAACATTTGAAAGCCGTGCGCAATCACATTAATGATTTGTCGCAAAAGGATTACAGCAACCTGATCGGCATGCGCAGTCCGAATTTCGTGCTGATGTTTATTGCGGTGGAACCCGCTTATATCGAAGCCATGAAAGCCGATGCGGATTTGTTTAATTTCGGTTATAACAAAAACGTCATTTTGGTATCTTATACCACGCTCATGCCGATTCTGCGCACGGTGGCGAATTTATGGCGGATGGAACGGGGTAACGAAGAAGCCCGTGAAATCAGCGAACGCGCCGGCGAAATTTACAATCAGATTTGTCTGGTGGCGGAACGCTTGGCGAAACTCGGCGCGACGCTTTCCAGCGTCAGCAGTCGTTATAACGAAACGGTTACCGCTTTGGTGGGACAACAGGGTTTAGCGGGCAAAGTGGAACGCTTTAAGGATTTATCGGCAAAAGCCAATAAAACCTTGCCTAAAGTGGAATTGCTGCATAACGATATTGATACGGACAAATTGTTGGTGGTGAAAGCCGTTGACGATAAGCCCGAACTTTGATGTTATTTTTTATTGATTATTTTAAGGAATGAAAGAAATGGATTATCCGGAAAGCAAAAAAACGGAAGAAAAAATGGCGAAATACCGACGTAAATCGAACGTTATCGGACAGATTATTTTTGCCAGTCGCTGGTTGCAGTTGCCGATTTATTTGGGATTAATTGTGGTTCAAGGGATTTATGCTTATAAATTTATCAAATCCCTGTGGGAATTGCTGTCCACCATTAACGAACTGGACAGCAACGCCATCATGCTTTCGGTGCTGAATTTAATCGATGTGGTGATGATTGCCAATTTACTGGTGATGGTGGTTATCGGCGGTTATGAAATTTTCGTGTCGAAACTGAACACGGAAGATCATCCCGACGAACCTGAATGGCTGGATCACGTTAACGCCTCGGTGCTGAAAGTGAAATTATCCATGTCGATCATCAGCATTTCGTCCATTCATTTGCTGCAAACCTTCGTGAACGCTGCCAATATGCCGGAAAAAACCATGATGTGGCAATTATTGCTGCACCTCGGTTTCTTAATATCCGCCGTGGCGATGGCTTATACCGACAAAGTGCTTTACAGCACCAGTCATCACGGGCATTAAAGCCGGCGAAAAACGTTCATTTTTTTGCCCGCACTTTTAACAAATAAAAAAGTGCGGGCGATTTTTAACGAGTTTTTTAGCTTTGTAACCAAAACGTCACCGGACCGTCATTGGTCAGGCTGACTTTCATTTCCGCCGCGAATTCGCCCGTTGCCACCTGAATTTTTTCGCCGCATTTTTGCACGAAATAACCGTAAAGTTCGTCTGCTAAAGCCGGGTCGGCACCTTTGGAAAAACTTGGGCGTAATCCCCGTTGGGTGTCGGCGACCAAGGTGAATTGCGAAACCACCAGCAGTTCGCCGCCCGCCTGTTGCACGTTTAAATTCATTTTATCGTTTTCGTCGCCGAACACGCGGTAATTCAGCACTTTTTCCGCCAATTTATCGGCGCGCATTCTGTCGTCGTCTTTTTCCACGCCGAGCAAAACCAACAATCCCTTACCGATTTTTCCCACGGTTTTTCCGTTTACATCCACTTGCGCCTGCGTGACGCGTTGAATCAGCGCTATCATTTTTCATCCTTAATCCGTTCCGAATTAAAATTTTCCGCCCGAATAAGCGGCAATTCGTCCAAAACCGCCGCCAATTGCGCGCCCAATAAAATAAACAGCCAGCTTAATTGCAGCCACAAAAGCATGAGCGGCAAGGTCGCCATCGCGCCGTAAATTAATTGATAAGAAGGAAAAGTGGTGATGTACCACATAAAAGCCTTTTTGCCCAACGTGAAGAAAACGGCGGCAACCAACGCGCCGGCGGCGGCATGTTTCATGTTGATTTTTTTGTTCGGAACAAGGGCGTAAATCAGGGTAAAACTGAGCCAGGTGAGAATGAAGGGGACAAAGCTCAGCAGCTTGATGCCGAACGGTAAATTCAGTTCACCGCGAAACGGGCTTAAATTGGCCACATAAGTGCTGATGGCAATGCTGACACCAATAATAATCGGGCCGAGCGTTAAAATGGTCCAATAAACCGCAAAGGAAAACAGGGTGCTGCGTTTGGGCGTTCGCCAAATGCCGTTGAGGGAATTGTCGATGGAATGAATCAGCATTAAGGCGACCAAAATCAGACTGATAATGCCGACAGCGCTCATCTTTTTTGAATTCTGCACGAATTCGTCAATATACTGTCCCACGATATCGCCGGCGGACGGAGCAAAGTTGGTGAAAATAAATTCTTTTAATACGCCGGTGACGTCATGGAATATAGGAAAAGCGGAAAAAATGGAAAAAACCACCATAATTAACGGCACAATGGCAAGCATGGTGCTGTAAGTCAAGGCTCCCGCTTCCAGCAAAAGTTTATTTTGATTAAAACGCGACCAGAATATTTTGCCGAAGTCGGCAAGTGCGGCGTATGTCATATTCATAAATAGGCCCCGCAGCAATGTTTGAATTTTTTGCCCGAACCGCATAAACAGGGCTGTTTCCGATCGGGCAAATCCACGGTGGGATCGGCAAAATACCAGCGTCCGTCAATTTTCACGAACAGAGAGTTTTCATGATGCGCTTGTTTTTCGCCGTTTACCGTAAAAAATGCGTTAAATTCCACCGTGCCGTGGATTTTGGACACCGCCGGCTGATGACGCAGGATCTGCAATCCCGCCCATGCCGTGCTGTCCGCCCAATTCTGCAATAAGGTTCTGTCCAATTGCGCCTGTTGATTCGGCACCGTGGTTTGAATCACATAATCAATATTTTTCAGCACATAAGCGCAATAACGGGAACGCATTAACTGTTCCGCCGTTTGCGGATAAATTTTAAATAAATGAAACGGTTGACAGCAATCGGCATAAGCAAGGCCCGATTGACAAGGACAAAGTGCGGTCATAATTTCTCCTTTTTTCTCGGGGTAGGATAGCATAAAATACGGCATATTTAATCGACAAATAACCGTGTTATCCGGCAAAACCGATGAGAAAAAACGTTGATTTTTCCGACCGCACTTTTCAATAAAAAGGATGATTTATGAGCATTTACCCTATCGCGCGCAATTCCCGAGGAGAAACCTTCGGCATTCACAAAAAAATGGCAAACCGCCACGGCTTGATCGCCGGTGCGACGGGGACGGGGAAAACCGTCACCTTGCGCAAATGTGCGGAAGCCTTCAGTGACGACGGCGTTCCGGTTTTCCTGGTAGACGTAAAGGGCGATTTGTCGGGGCTCTGCCAAAAAGGCGCTTTGCAGGGGAAAATTGCCGAACGGGTGGAAAGTTTTGAATTGGGCGGCGAAGCCTATTTGGACAGTTATCCCGTCTCGTTTTGGGATGTGTTCGGCGACAGCGGTATTCCGTTGCGCACCACGATTTCGGAAATGGGACCGATGTTGCTTGCGCGTCTGCTTAATCTGAACGACACGCAAGAAGGTTTGTTAAACATCCTGTTCCGTGTGGCGGACGATAAAGGTTTGCTGTTGACGGATTTAAAAGACCTGCGTGCCATGTTGAAATTTTTGGCGGATAACGCCAAAGAATTTCAACTGCAATACGGCAATATTTCCGCCGCCAGCGTGGGCGCCGTTCAACGAGCCTTACTGACGTTGGAAAATCAGGGCGCGGACAAATTATTCGGCGAGCCGGCGCTGAATCTGGAAGACTGGCTGCAAACCCGCGACGGAAAAGGCGTAATTAACATATTGAATTCGGAAAAACTGATTAATTCGCCGAAAATGTACGGCGCATTTTTATTATGGCTGATGGCGGAATTATTCGAACGCTTGCCGGAAGTAGGCGATCCGGACAAACCGAAATTCGTCATGTTCTTCGACGAAGCCCATTTGTTGTTCGACGATGCGCCGGCGGTGCTGGTGGAAAAAGTGGAACAGGTGGTGCGTTTAATTCGTTCCAAAGGCGTAGGCATTTATTTTGTGACGCAAAACCCGCTGGATTTGCCGGAAACCGTGTTAGGACAACTGGGCAACCGCGTCCAGCATGCTTTGCGCGCTTTTACGCCGCGCGATCAAAAAGCGGTGAAAACGGCGGCGGAAACCTTCCGTTCCAACAAAGAAATAAACGTGGTGGAAGCCATTACCGCATTGGGCGTGGGCGAAGCCCTGGTTTCCTTCCTGGATGAAAAAGGTATGCCGACGCCGGTGGAAATCGCCGCGATTTATCCGCCGAAAAGCCAACTGACGCCGTTAACCGAAGAACAGCGTCTGGCCTGGGTGGAAGCCGACGATTTATATCCTCATTACAGTCAAGTTGTAGACAATGCGTCGGCGTTTGAAACGCTACAGCAACAAGCCGATTTGGCTGATGTGGCGGAACAACAGGCAAAACAGGCGCAAGAGGAAGCGGAAAACGGCATTTTAGGCAGTTTAAGCCGTATGATTTTCGGCACTCAAAAACGCGGGGAAAAGCTTACGCCGACGGAACAAATCGTCAACGGCGTGGTGAAATCCGTAGGGCGCAATATGCGAAATCAAATTACCAAACAGATTATGCGCGGCATTCTGGGCGCCTTGAAAAAATAACGGAAAATCCGACCGCACTTTTTTGTTATAATTCGCCTTTATTTTGTAGAAAAAGAGACAGCCATGCCAAATTTTGACGCTCATACGCCGATGATGAAACAATATCTGACCATAAAAGCGGAAAATCCCGATATTCTGCTGTTTTACCGTATGGGCGATTTCTACGAACTGTTTTACGACGACGCCAAAAAAGCGGCGGCGTTGCTGGACATTTCTCTGACCAAGCGCGGACAATCCGCCGGTCAGCCGATTCCTATGGCGGGCGTGCCTTATCACGCGGTGGAAGGCTATCTGGCGAACCTGGTGCAACTGGGAGAATCCGTCGCCATTTGCGAGCAGATTGGCGATCCCGCCGTCGCCAAAGGGCCGGTGGAACGCAAAATCGTGCGGATTGTGACGCCGGGCACCGTCAGTGATGAAAACCTATTGCCGGAACGGCAGGATAACCTGCTGGTCGCAATTTATCAGGAAAAAGACCGCTTCGGTTTGGCCTCTTTGGATATGTCTTCCGGACGATTTCAAATTGCCGAACCGGAAAACGCGGAGACTTTGCATGCGGAATTGCAACGTTTGCAACCGGCGGAATTGCTTTATTGCGAAGATTTTACCGAAACGGTGATTATCGAACCGTTTAAAGGTCTGCGCCGTCGCCCCGTTTGGGAATTTGAATTGGGCACCGCCGTGCGATTGTTGAATCGTCAGTTCGGCACTCAGGATTTAACGGCGTTCGGCGTAGAAAAAGCGGTTTTAGGCTTATGCGCGGCGGGTTGTTTGTTTCAATACGCCAAAGAAACCCAACGCACCGCATTGCCGCACATTAAAAGCATCAGCCTGGTGCAAAATACCGATACGGTGCAATTGGATGCCGCCACCCGCCGCAATTTGGAATTAACCCGGAATTTGAGCGGCGGCCCGGAAAATACGCTGGCTTCGGTGCTGGACAAATGCGTGACGCCCATGGGCAGCCGTTTACTGAAACGCTGGATTCATCAGCCAATTCGCCAAATCCGAAAATTGCGCCAACGCCAGCAAACCATCGCCGCTATTTTACAGAACGATTTAATCGGCGCGCTGCAACCGCTGTTACAACAAGTGGGCGATATGGAACGGATTCTGGCGCGGGTAGCGCTGCGTACGGCGCGTCCGCGCGATTTAACCCGTTTAAGAACGGCGTTGGAACAGCTTCCCGAATTGCAGAAAATGATAAAAACTTCGCAAAATCTGACCGCACTTTCCCAACCGATGGGCGAATTTACCGAACTTTACGAGTTGTTACGGCGAGCCATTATCGATTCGCCCCCGCTGCTGATTCGAGACGGCGGCGTCATTGCGCCGGGATATCATGCGGAACTGGACGAATGGCGTTCGCTGGCCGACGGCGCTACGCAGTATCTGGAAGAATTGGAACGGCGCGAACGGGAAAGTACGGGAATTGATACCTTAAAAGTCGGTTACAACGCGGTACACGGTTATTATATTCAAATCAGTCAGGGACAGGCCCATAAAGCGCCGATGCATTATGTGCGCCGCCAAACCCTGAAAAACGCCGAACGTTACATTATTCCCGAACTGAAAACCTATGAAGACAAAGTGCTGAAAGCCAAAGGTGCCGCTTTAGCGTTGGAAAAACAGCTTTATGACGAGATTTTTGACCAGCTGCTTCCTCATTTGGCCGCCTTGCAGTTATCCAGCATGACGCTGGCGGAACTGGATGTGCTGACCAATCTGGCGGAACGGGCGGAAACCCTGAATTATGTTTGTCCCGAATTCAGCCCGGAAATCGGCGTGGATATTCAAAACGGACGTCATCCGGTGGTGGAACAGGTGTTGAAGGAACCGTTTATCGCCAATCCCGTTCAACTGAATCCGCAACGTCATCTGCTAGTGATTACCGGCCCGAATATGGGAGGAAAAAGCACCTACATGCGCCAAACCGCGCTGATTACGCTGATGGCCTATATCGGGAGTTTTGTGCCGGCGGAACGGGCGGTAATCGGACCGATAGACCGCATTTTCACCCGAATCGGCGCCAGCGACGATTTGGCTTCCGGTCGCTCGACTTTTATGGTGGAAATGACGGAAATGGCGAACATTCTGCATCAGGCCACCGCCAACAGCCTAGTGCTGATTGATGAAATCGGGCGCGGCACGTCTACATACGACGGTTTGTCGCTGGCTTGGGCCTGTGCGGAATGGTTGGCGAAGAAACTGCGTTCGCTCACGCTGTTTGCCACCCATTATTTTGAATTGACCGTGTTGCCTGAACAGCTCGTCGGCACCGCAAACGTACATTTGGATGCGTTGGAGCACGAAAATACCATCGCCTTTATGCACAGCGTACAGGATGGCGCGGCAAGCAAGAGCTACGGTTTGGCCGTGGCGGCGTTAGCGGGCGTGCCGCAGCCGGTGATTAAACTGGCGAAACAAAAATTGACGCAACTGGAAAAACTGTCGGCGCAAAGTGCGGATCAAAAACTGCAGGATTTCAGAGCACTTCAACAAATGCAGGGCGAGCTGGCGTTAATGGAAGAAGACGACGGCAAAAACGCGGCGCTGGAAATGCTGGAAAAACTGGATCCAGACGAACTCAGTCCGAAACAGGCGTTGGCTTATTTATATCAATTAAAAACATTACTTTAGGATAAACGATGAACGTAGCCGAATTTCACCAAAATATCGATCAAATCTGGGACAGCATTGAAGAACAATTAGAAACGCAGAATGCCGATGCGGATTGCGATCGTCAGGGTTCCGTGTTCACGATTACCTTTGATGATCGCAGCCAGATTGTGGTGAATAAACAAGAACCCTTGCTCGAACTTTGGCTGGCAAGCCGTTTGGGCGGATTGCATTTCGCCTGGAAAAATAACGATTGGGTCAATGGACAGGGCGTGCGTTTTTGGGACGCCCTGGCGGAAGCCTGTCGGGCCCACGGCGAACAGGTGAGTTTCGCCTGATGGAAAAAACATCCGAAATTTTGACCGCACTTCAGGTTCTGAAAGAGGTTTTCGGTTATCAGTCTTTTCGTCCCGGACAGGAAGAAGCCGTTAACGCGGCGCTGCAGGGGCAAGACAGCCTGGTGGTGATGGCGACGGGAAACGGCAAATCCCTGTGTTATCAATTGCCGGCTTTGTGTTTTCCGGGGCTTACGCTGGTTATATCGCCGCTGATTTCGTTAATGAAAGATCAGGTGGATCAACTGCTGGCAAACGGCATTGCGGCGGATTACCTGAATTCCAGCCAAACGTTCGAACAGCAGCAGCAGGTACAAAATAAAGCCATTGCCGGTCAACTGAAATTGCTTTATCTTTCCCCTGAAAAGGTAATGACCAACAGCTTTTTTTCCTTTATTTCCCTCTGCCGAGTGAGTTTTATCGCCATTGACGAAGCTCACTGCATTTCCCAATGGGGACATGATTTTCGCCCCGAATATACTCAACTGGGCGGTTTAAAAGCCAGTTTTCCCGATGCGCCGATTATGGCGTTAACCGCCACCGCCGACAGCACGACGCGACAGGATATTCTGCAAAATCTTCGGCTAAATCGACCGCACTTATACGTCGGCAGCTTCGATCGCCCGAATATTCGCTACACGCTGGTGGAAAAATTTAAACCGATGGAACAGCTGTGCAATTTCGTAGCGGCGCAGAAAGGCAAAAGCGGCATTGTGTACTGCAACAGCCGCAATAAAGCGGAAAAAGTCAGCGATGCGCTGAAAAAACGCGGCATCTCGGCGGCTTTTTATCATGCGGGCATGGAAGTGAGCGAGCGGGAACGAGTGCAGCGCGATTTTCAACGCGACAACATTCAAGTGGTGGTGGCGACTATCGCATTCGGTATGGGCATCAATAAATCCAACGTACGTTTTGTGGCGCATTTCGATTTATCCCGCAGCATTGAAGCTTATTATCAGGAAACCGGACGAGCTGGGCGCGACGATTTGCCGGCGGAAGCCGTGCTGTTTTACGAGCCTGCGGATTACGGCTGGCTGCATAAAATTTTAATGGAAGAACCGGAATCGGCGCAGCGCGACGTTAAACTGCACAAGCTGGAAGCCATCGGCGAATTTGCCGAAAGCCAGACTTGCCGCCGTTTGGTGTTGTTGAACTATTTCGGCGAAAATCGGCAAAAACCCTGCGGAAACTGCGATATTTGTCTCGATCCGCCGAAAAAATACGACGGGCTGATGGACGCGCAGAAAATTCTGTCCGCCATTTACCGCACCGGACAACGTTTCGGCGTGCAATATGTCATCGGCGTGTTGCGCGGCATGAATAATCAGAAAATCCGCGAACATCGGCACGATACGCTCAGCGTGTACGGAATCGGTAAAGATAAAAGCAAAGAATACTGGCAATCCGTCATTCGCCAGTTAATTCATCTGGGATTTATCCGGCAAGTGATGAACGAAGTGGGCGTGATGCTGCATTTAACCGAAAGCGCCCGCGCGGTGTTGCGGGGCGAAATTAAGCTGGAACTGGCGACGCCGCGCTTATCCGCCATTGCCACGGTTTCTTCGCCGCAACGCAGTGCGGTCACCAATTATGACAAAGATTTATTCGCCCGCTTGCGTTTTTTACGCAAGAAAATTGCCGATCGGGAAAATATTCCGCCGTATATCGTATTCAGCGACGCTACATTGCAGGAAATGTCCCTTTATCAACCTACCAGCAAAGCGGAAATGCTGCAAATCAACGGCGTGGGCGCCATCAAATGGGAACGCTTTGCGCAGCCGTTTATGGCGATAATCAAAGAACATAAAGCGTTGGTTGAACCGGCTAAAAAGCCGCTTTCTCAGTAAAAGTGCGGTCACAAAAAGCAACGCTTTTTGAACGTTGGCTTTGCTAACGGTGGCGAAGCCATAAGTAATCGCACCGGCGATTACGCATAAAAAACGCCACGTTTTTTCTGAAACAAAACCGCATGTTTGTTTCATTTTACAGGCGTTCAGGAACTTTCCTCATGTCTATAAACTCAAATACAGCGAATAAATTACCAATAAAAGGACGTTTTATGAAACTCAATACGAAAATTGTACTTAGCACAATTCTTGCCGGTTTGTTTTCGGCAAGCGCCGGCGCCGCATCTATTCCGCGCGACATTTATGTGCCTGACGATGCGGACATTATCAAGGCGGACCGCCAGGGCGGCGGCGAATTTGAAGCGGAATTCCGTTTGGATTCCCGCGACGTCAGCGTGCCGGAATTAGCGCGGGAAGTGATTGCTCATGCGCGCAGCCGGGGTTTTCATTTAGAAGAGAAAGAGATCAAACGCGATGATGCGGATTTAAAATTTGAACGCGGCGACGAAGAACTGGACGTTTCCATCGAATTAAAAGATCATCACCGTATCGAATATAAAGCGGATTTGGATTTAGATAAAAATTAATCCGTCCAATTGTCTAACGGTTAAAAAGATCATCCGTCTGAATAAAAATTTAGGCGGATTCTTTTTATTTCAGGCTTGAAAAAAGGTTTTTCTCTCCCCATTTAAGCAAAAAGTTTCCACAAAAAGGACAAAATAATGACAACTATCGTATGTGTACGAAAAGACGGAAAAATCGCGATTGGCGGCGACGGACAGGCGACATTGGGTAACTGTGTGGAAAAAGGCACGGTGCGTAAAGTTCGCCGCAGTTATAAAGGAAAAGTAGTAACCGGATTTGCCGGTTCGACGGCGGACGCCTTCATTCTGCTCGAATTGTTTGAGAAAAAACTGGAATTGCACCAGGGACATTTGGTGAAAAGTGCGGTGGAATTGGCAAAAGAATGGCGCACGGAACGTTCGCTGCGTCGTTTGGAAGCGATGATGATTGTGGCGAACGAAACCGATTTTCTGTTGGTATCCGGCAGTGGCGACGTAATCGAACCGGAATTCGACGTATTAGCCATCGGTTCGGGCGGAAATTATGCAAAATCCGCGGCGCTGGCATTATTGCGGACGCAAAATGATTTAACCGCCGCCGAAATCGTCAAACAAGCGTTAACTATTGCGGGCGATATCGATATTTATACCAACCACAATCATGTTATCGAAGAAGTTTAATTTTATCGGCACGAAAGCATATTCGTGCCTTTCACATTTTAAGATGCAACCCATCACATAAGAAAGGAATAGATTATGTCAACAATGACACCAAGAGAAATCGTGTCTGAATTAGATTCTTACATTATCGGCCAAAGCGAAGCGAAACGCGCGGTAGCCATTGCGCTGCGTAACCGCTGGCGCCGTATGCAGCTGCCGGAAGAATTGCGTCAGGAAGTTACGCCAAAAAATATTCTGATGATCGGTCCGACTGGTGTCGGTAAAACGGAAATCGCCCGTCGTTTGGCCAAATTGGCCAATGCGCCTTTTGTAAAAGTGGAAGCGACCAAATTCACCGAAGTGGGTTACGTCGGGAAAGAAGTGGATACGATTATTCGCGATTTAACGGATATTGCGGTGAAGCAGATTCGTAAAATCGAAGTGGAAAAGAACCGAATGAAAGCGCAGGATGCGGCGGAAGAGCGCATTTTAGACATTCTGTTGCCGAGAGCGAAAAATAAATGGGGCGAAATCGAATACGAGAAGGATTCCGCCACCCGCCAAGTGTTCCGCAAAAAATTACGCGAAGGCGCGTTGGACGATAGCGAAATCGACGTGGATATCGCCTCGCAAACCAGTGTGGAAATTATGACGCCGCCGGGCATGGAAGAAATGACCTCGCAGCTTCAATCCCTTTTCGAAGGTTTGGCGCCGAACAGTTCGAAAAAGCGCCGAATGAAAGTGAAAGACGCGATGAAAGTCTTAATCGATGACGAAGCCGCAAAACTGGTTAACAACGAAGATTTGAAACAAAAAGCCATCGAATCGGTGGAACAAAACGGTATCGTGTTTATCGACGAAATCGACAAAATCTGCAAGCAGTCCGATCGCGGCGGCGCCGACGTTTCACGGGAAGGCGTACAGCGGGATTTGCTGCCGATTATCGAAGGTTCGACGGTCAACACTAAACACGGAATGGTAAAAACCGATCATATTCTGTTCATCTGTTCCGGCGCCTTCCAGATTGCTCGTCCGTCGGATTTATTGCCGGAATTACAGGGCCGTTTACCGATTCGGGTGGAATTAAAATCGCTGACCAAAGAAGATTTTGAGCGGATTTTAACCGAACCGAGCGCGTCGTTGACTTTACAGTACAAAGAGTTAATGAAAACCGAAGGTGTGAGCATTGAGTTTACCCCGGACGGCATCAGCAAAATCGCCGAAGCGGCATTTCACGTGAATGAAAAAACCGAAAATATCGGCGCTCGCCGTTTGCACACCGTGCTCGAACGCCTGATGGACGGTATTTCTTTTGACGCCAGCGAACGTTCCGGCGAAAGCGTAGTAATTGATGAAAAATACGTATCGAACGTATTGAATGACGTGGTGGATAACGAAGATTTAAGCCGTTTCATTTTATAAAAAACAACGTAAAAATCGCCCGCACTTTCGAAAAGTGCGGGCGATTTTTTATCAGTTTTTATTTTTTAGCCGATTTTACTTTTTTAGTTTTTGAATTACTTACGGTTTTAGCTTGCGGATTTTCCTGTGCCTGAAGCGCTTGAGGAGCCGGTTGCTGGTCCGGTTTTACAAAACCTTTTTCCTTCATGCAGGCATCAAATTTTACCTGATCCTGGCTGGCACCGACCGATTGCTGGCAGGCTTTCAACGCTTCTTCCACTTTTGGATTGCCGCCTTGCGCGCCCTGTTGAGGCATCGGTGCTTGGTTCATTTCACCCTGAGCCATGGCATCGTGCGGCGGTTCCGGACGATCGTTAGGTGATGAACATGCCGCTAAAGCCAATGTTGTCAGTGCAATACCGAGTAATTTTTTCATAATAAACCCCTTAATTTAAAAATAAAAAGTGGATAGGAAACGTTGCCTATCCACTTTTTTAGAGTTTCGGAACACCGATTAGTTCAGAAAACTATCTATTCCGTTCTTTTCGCCTACACGTCATAAGTGGTGGATGCCGTGTTGCCGCCGCGGCCGGTCCAGTTAGTGTGGAAGAACTCGCCGCGCGGTTTGTCCGTGCGTTCGTAAGTGTGAGCGCCGAAATAGTCGCGTTGCGCCTGCAGTAAATTCGCAGGCACGCGTTCGGAAGTGTAACCGTCTAAGAAGGTAATCGCAGACGCCATGCAAGGCATTGGAATGCCGACTTCGACAGATTTCGCCACCACTTTGCGCCAATCCGCCATGGCATTTTCCAGAATGCCTTTGAAATACGGATCGGAACCCAGGAACACTAAATCCGGATTCGTTTCATAGGCGTCACGAATATTGCCTAAGAATGCGCTGCGAATGATGCAACCTTCGCGCCATAATAAAGCGGTGGCGCCGTAATTGATGTTCCACTCGAATTGCTCGGAAGCTTCGCGAATCAGCATAAAACCTTGAGCATATGAAATGATTTTTGATGCCAATAACGCTTTACGCACCGCTTCAATCCAGACGTTTTTATCGCCTTCAACGGGTGAAACGGTTTTATTGAATAATTTTGCCGCTTCGACACGTTGTTCTTTGAATGAAGACACGCAACGCGCAAATACGGCTTCGGTAATTAACGTCAACGGAATGCCGAAGTCCAACGCGTTGATCCCCGTCCATTTACCCGTGCCTTTTTGGCCGGCGGTATCCAGGATTTTTTCCACTAACGGCGTGCCGTCAGTATCTTTGTAGGCCAGAATATCCGTTGTAATGTCCACCAGATAGCTGTCCAGCTCGGTTTTTTTCCATGCTTTGAAAATTTCGTGCATTTCGTCGTAGCTTAAGCCCAAGCCTTCTTTTAAGAATTGGTACGCTTCGCAGATTAACTGCATATCGCCGTATTCGATACCGTTGTGAACCATTTTCACAAAATGGCCGGCACCTTCTTTGCCCACCCAATCGCAGCAAGGTTCGCCTTTGTCGGTTTTGGCGGAAATCGCCTGCAAAATCGGTTTTACATAAGGCCAGGCTTCCGGGTTGCCGCCCGGCATGATAGAAGGCCCGTGGCGTGCGCCTTCTTCACCGCCGGAAACGCCGGTGCCGATAAAGCGAATGCCTTTTTCCGCCAATGCCTGCGTGCGACGATTGGTATCCGGATAATTTGAGTTCCCGCCGTCAATAATGATATCGCCCGGTTCCAAATGCGGCAGTAAAGCGTCGATAAAATGATCTACTACGTCACCGGCACGCACCATTAACATGACTTTACGCGGTTTTTCCAGTTTCGCCGCGAGCTCTTCCAAAGAATATGCGCCGATAATATTCGTGCCTTTCGCCGCGCCTTCTAAAAACTCATCGACTTTAGAAGTTGTACGATTGTAAGCTACCACTTTATATCCGTTATCGTTCATATTAAGGATCAAGTTTTGACCCATTACCGCTAAACCGATAACGCCGATATCGCCTTTTACTGACATGTTGATCTCCTGTTTTGGTTAATTTATGACACGGAAAAAACTCTGAAAATTTTGACCGCACTTTTATTCTTTATGTTACCGGCAGCGCCGATTTCCGCTAAGACGGTTCGCCTCACGGTTAATTCTGTTCGTGGCGTTTAAATTTCTCTGATTTGAGATTGCCCCGTTTCCAGCGTATCAAGCCACTGCCAACTTTCTTGCCCCAATAATTTATCATTATCCGAACGGAATTCGGTAATACATTTACCCAAACGGTTTTCCAGCCGAGTATTTAAATGCTGATAAGTAAAGGATATTTTATTTTCGCTTATCCATTTCCCAATCAGGAAACCTTTAGCTATTTCACCGCCGTAATATTCCGCCCAAATCATTTTATCTTGTTGATAATAATAAAATTTAGTTTCACCGCTGACTTCGCCGTTTTTACTGTTTTGCACGGCGGTAAAAATTTTATTGTTTAAGTTAAACATGTTTTGTTCCATTTGCTAAAGACGGCAAGCTCATTCGGCCCCCACCCCCCACGATGGCGCGCGTCTCCTGACGCGTGCCTTTTAACTATTTTTAAGCACGCGTCGGGAGACGCGCGCTATCCAAAAATTATTTATTAAAAATCGCCGCTAACTGATCTTTATCCAACACCACATCCCCATTTTCCAACACTAACGCCGGAATGCCGATGTAGCCGTTTTGTTTGACGCTTTCGAAAGCCGGATGGTTGTCGCGTAATTTCAAAAAGGCTTTTAACCCTGCCGGATTGCCCACCATGTCCACTTTTTCCACGTCAATATTTAAGCGTTCCAGTTCGGCGAAAAACGGGGCGGTGTCGGGGCACCAAGGGGCAAAATAAACGATAGGTTTCATAGATTCTCCTGTTTTTCTAAAATAAAATTCACCGCCATTTCGCTGTGTAATGCGGCGGTATCGAAAAACGGCAGAGCGGAATCCGTTTGGTTGATAAGCAAGCCGATTTCCGTGCAACCCAGGATAACACCTTCGGCGCCAAGTGCGGTCAATTTTTCGATAGTTTTCAGATAAAAATCTTTGGATTCGGGTTTAATCACACCCAAACAAAGTTCGTCAAAGATAATGCGGTGGATTTCCCGCTGATCTCGTTGGTCGGGAACAATGGCGTTAACGCCCCGTTCCGTTAGACCGTCGCGGTAGAAATTATCGCTCATGGTGAAGGCGGTGCCTAACAGCGCCACGCAGCTTAAACCGCGCGCTTTTATGCGATTGGCCACCACATCTAAAATATGCAGAAAGGGAACATTAATGCGGTCGGTAATTTGGCTGGCGACTTTGTGCATGGTGTTGGTGGCGAGCAGAATGCCGTCCGCGCCCGCCCGTTCCAGTAATTCCGCTTGTTCGGCAAGGATTTCGCCCGCTTTTTGCCAATCGCCGGATTTCTGGCATTGCACGATTTCTTCAAAATCCACGCTGGACATCAGTATTTTCGCGCTGCGGTTGCCACCCAGCGCCCGATTGACCGCACGATTGACGTTCACATAATAGGAAACCGTGCTTTCTGGGCTCATTCCGCCTAAAATACCGAGTGTTTTCATGTAAAACTCCTTAAATTTTGACCGCACTTTTGTTGATAACGGTTAAATTTGCAAATATTTTTCCAAGCCGACCGCCGTTTTGGACGGTAAAAATTCGGTGATCGTATATTCCGCCACCTTTTCCCGGTTGAACGGATCTTCGGCAATAATCCGATTCACTTCATCCAAATCGGCCGCATGAATTAATATAATGCCGCCGGTTCGGGGCTCTTTGCGACCGGACATCAGAAAAACGCCCCGTTGATAATATTTATCCAAAAATGCGCGATGCGCTTCCAAATATTGCTCGATTTTATCCAGCGGTTGAATGTAGTTTAACGATGCAATAAACATTTTAACCTCTCTGTGTTTGTGTTATTACTTTAACAATTTCGCCGCATCTTTATCCAAATACCATTCTATTACGCCGTTTGTCGCCCGAATGCGAGCGGCGGGATAAGGCAGTTGTTCCGCCGGCGTGGTTTGAATTTGTTTTAAGATTTCCGCTTTTGCCAAACCTGTGACCAAATAGGTGATGCGTTTTGCCCGTTCGATTAATTTCGCCGTTTTGGAAATGCGGATTTGCCCGCTTTCCGGATGTTTGGCGATAATCGCCAGACGTTCATCGTCAAAATCCGTTTGATGGGGAAATAAAGAGGCGGTGTGGCCGTCGCCGCCCATGCCGAGAATAATCCAGTCAAAAACACCGTCGGAAATGACCGCACTTAATTCCGCTTCAAAGCGTTTTAGCGCTTGTTCCGCCGGTTCTTCGCCGCGAATTCGGTGGATGTTTTCCGCCGGAATCCGAATGTGATCGAACAATAATTTTTGTACTTCGCCGTAATTGCTTTCGGGATCGCTCGGCGGCACCATGCGATCGTCGCCCCACCAAAAATGCAGATTTTTCCACCGCACTTTTGTGTTAAACGGTGCCGAAGCTAAGGTTTTGAACAGCAGTTTTGGCGTCGAACCGCCGGAAAGAGAAATATGTACGGGACGATTTAATTGGCTGTAAAGCACAAATTCCCGTGCGATTTTTTCCACCGCATGCTGAGCGGTCGGGAAGATTAGATAATTCATATTTTTCTCGCAGGACGCGCATACGCCCTTATAACAGTTGTGATATCAAGGAGCGCATGCAATACGCTCCTGCCGTCGGGTTAGATTTTTTTCTTCATCGTGCCCGAAGGTTTACGCCATACGCGTCCTTCGCGCGCGATAAGTTTATCCGCTTCCACCGGTCCCCAGGTACCGGCTTCGTATTCGTAAACGCGGCCCTGATTTTCTTTGTAATCTAAAATCGGTTGTACGAATTTCCAGCAAGCGTGAACGGCGTCGGTTCGGGCGAATAACGTGGCGTCGCCTTTCATGGCGTCGAGCAATAAACGTTCGTATGCGGTCAATAAATCGGCGGAAGAGCTGATGTCCGAATAACGGAAATCCATGGACACTTCTTTGGCGTCAAAGCCGGCGCCCGGTTTTTTCAAACCGAAAAACATGGAAATCCCTTCGTCCGGCTGGATGCGGATGATTAATTTATTATCCGGCGCATTTTGGCTGAAAACCGGATGTGGCGTGGTTTTGAAATGAATCACGATTTCCGTCACCCGGGTCGGTAGGCGTTTGCCCGTACGTACGTAAAACGGCACGCCCGCCCAGCGCCAGTTATCGATTTGGCAACGTAACGCCATGTAGGTTTCGGTGGTGGAATCGGACGGAACGCCCGCTTCTTCCAGATAGCCTTTAACCGGTTTGTCATCGACGGTAGAGGCCGTATATTGACCTAACACCAGATTGTGTTTGAGATCTTCGTCGGTCAGCGGATGCAGACAATAAAGCACTTTGGCGGTTTCGTCACGCATGGAATCGGCGTTGATAATTGCCGGCGGCTCCATGGCGACCATTGCCAATACTTGCAATAAATGATTTTGGAACATATCGCGCATGGCGCCGGAACCGTCGTAATAACCGCCTCGTTGCTCCACACCGATTTTTTCCGCTCCGGTAATTTCCACGTAATCGATAAAGTTACGGTTCCAAAGCGGTTCGAACAAGCCGTTTGAAAAACGCAGCACCAACAGGTTCTGAACGGTTTCTTTGCCTAAATAATGGTCGATACGGTAAATCTGATGTTCTTCGAAGAAACGGTGAATTTGCACGTCCAGTGCTTTGGCGGTTTTAATGTCGTAACCGAAAGGTTTTTCCACGATAATCCGTTTCCAGCCGAATTCTTCCGTATTTAAACCGTGCGCCGCCAGGCATTCCGGAATCACGCCGTACAGGCTCGGCGGAGTGGAAAGATAATAAAGCGTATTGCCGCAAGTTTGGTATTTATCGTGCAATTCGTCCAGACGGGGCAATAATTTGACGTAATCCGACGAATCGGAAGTATTCACCGCCTGGTAATACAGATGAGAACAAAAATTATCCAGCGTTTCGCCTTCGGCATTTTCGTGGGTAATCAGGGTTTCGCGCATTTTTTGGCGGAATATGTCGTCGGTCATGTCGGTGCGGGCTACGCCCAGAACGGAAAAGTTTTCTTCCAACCGTCCGATTTTGTAAAGATTATAGAGTGCGGGAATTAACTTACGGTGCGTCAAATCTCCCGACGCACCGAAAATCACAATACAATTATTTTCTGCTTTCATTTTTTATCCTAATGCTTATCCGGAAAATCGTCGGTTAATAATGCCTGAATTCCGGCAAAAAATCTAATAGCTAGGACAAATTAAATTGAAAGACGGTTTTCCAGTCCACCGAGGCGTCGGCGGTAATGACGAAGTCAGGATTGACAAAGGTTTCCCGTTGATTATAGGTGAGCGGTCGATAGTGATCGTCCAGCGCATTCCCGCCCAATTCTTCCAGTAACAATTCGCCGGCGGCAGTGTCCCATTCGCCGGTTCTGCCAAGGCGGACGTAACAATCCGCTTGACCGTCCGCCACCATGGCGCATTTCAGGCCGCTTGAGCCGTGAACCACAAATTCCGCCCGAATATTCTCGTTCAAAATCGACCGCACTTTAGCAATGGCGAGTTCGGAACCGATGGCGATTTTCAGCGGTTTGCTCGGATCAATGCGGCGCGCCCGCAGTCGCACGCTGCGTCCGTTCTGTAAACGAAAGGCGCCGTAATCTTTCATGGCGTAATGGGTAATCCCCGTTATTGGTGCGTAAATCACGCCGAGGGTCGGCCGGTTATGCTGAATCAGCGCGATCAGAATGCCGAATTGTCCTGTGCGGTTGATGAAATGTTTGGTGCCGTCCAAGGGATCAATCAACCAATATTCCTGCCATTTTGACCGCAATTCCAGCGGCATTTCGCAATTTTCTTCGGAAAGCACGGGAATGTCGGGCGTAAGTGCGGTCAGTTTTTCCGTTAAAAATCGACTGATAAACAAATCCGCCTCGGTGACGGGCGTATTGTCGGATTTGGTGCGAATATGCACCGAACGGGCGTAAAAACGTTTTAAATGTTCACCGGCCTGATGTGAAACGGCGATAACGGCCTGAAGTAAGTCTGGCGTGCGTTGCATAGAAGTTTTCCGAAGATTGGCGTGGTTTCATCTTATCAAAAAGCGGGTGAAGTGCAAGGCTTGACGTTATTGTCTGGGCGATCTATCTTAAAACGAAACAATAACCGAAAGGAGGAATAACATGGCAATTTTAGTGACCGGCGCATCGGCGGGATTCGGTAAATCCACCTGCCGCGCATTCGTCAAGGCGGGATATCCGGTTATCGGCGCCGCCCGTCGGTTAGACAAATTAGACGAACTGAAAGCGGAACTGGGCGAGAAATTTTACCCGTTACAAATGGACGTATCGGATCCGGCAAAAGTGGATGCCGCGCTGGCGGGCCTGCCGGCGGAATGGTCGGAAATCGATTTATTGGTGAACAACGCCGGTTTGGCGTTGGGACTGGAACCGGCTTATGAAGTGGATTACAACGACTGGCTCACCATGATTCAAACCAATATTATCGGCTTGACTTATCTCACCCGTCGGATTCTGCCGAAAATGGTACAACGGAATAAAGGGCACATTATTAATTTAGGTTCCATTGCGGGCAATTATCCGTATCCGGGCGGCAATGTGTACGGTGCGACAAAAGCCTTCGTCAAGCAATTCAGCCTGAATTTGCGCGCCGATTTGGCCGGCACGGCAATCCGCGTCACCAATGTGGAACCGGGTTTATGTGGCGGCACGGAGTTTTCCAACGTACGCTTTAAAGGCGACGACGCCAAAGCCGCCGATTTATACGAAGGCGCGCACGCCATTCAGCCGGAAGACATTGCCAACACCATTTTATGGATTTATCAGCAACCGCCGCACGTAAACATCAACCGGATTGAAATTATGCCGGTTACTCAAACCTTCGCCGGATTGAAAGTGACGAAAGATTAACGGATTTTGCATATAAAAGTGCGGTAAAAAATCCTTCGTTTTTTTACCGCACTTTTGGTTTATGCACGTTAATCCGCGGAAGACGCCGCCAGATAATCCCGCAAAGCATACAACGCCACTAAATTGCGCGCTTCGCAAAAATCCGCGTCGTTGATTAAGCTGTCGATTTTTGCCAGCGGAAAGCGAACCAATTGCAAAGGTTCCGGTTCGTCTCCCGCCAGTTTGGACGGGTAAAAATCCCAGGCCAGCAGAATGTGCATCGGATTATTCATATAGCTGGGATTCGAGTTCACCGTACGCAAATGCCGGAATTTTCGCGCGCCTAAGCCGATTTCTTCCTGCATCTCGCGATTTGCGCTTTGTTCCGGCGTTTCGCCTTTTTCCATCAAGCCTTTGGTGAACCCTAATTCGTAACGCTCCGTTCCCACCGCGTATTCGCGCACCATTAAAATATCGTCGCCGTCAATCGGCAACACCATCACCGACGGCCGGGTCGAAGGCGTAAAGCGTTCGTAAGTGCGGAATTCGCCGTTGCCGAATTTCAACTCCACCGCCTGAATTTCGAAAATACGACTTTTGGCCGCCACGGAAACCGCCAGAATTTCGGGTAATTGTTGGGTCATTTTTTGTTCTCTAATTTGACAAAGTACGGAATAACGATACCATAAGCCTGATTCAGCGTTAAGGAAAAATTATGGCAAAAAATACGCAGAAAAAGGCGCCGAATGAAGGCGACGACGTTCGTTTGGACAAATGGTTGTGGGCGGCGCGTTTTTATAAAACCCGTACCATTTGCAAAGAAATGATCGACGGCGGCAAGGTGCATTACAACGGACAACGCACCAAACCGAACAAAGCGGTGGAAGTCGGCGCCAAGATCACATTGCGTCAGGGCAATGACGAGAAAGAAGTGGAAGTGACCGCGCTTTCCGCTCAACGCCGTGGCGCTGCGGAAGCGCAGTTGCTATACCGCGAAACCGAACAAAGCGTCGAAAAGCGCGAAAAAATGGCGTTAGCCCGAAAAATGAATGCCATGCCGCATCCGGACAGACGTCCGAATAAAAAAGAACGCCGGGATTTGATGAGATTTAAACATCAGGAATAGATGTTTTACTTTTTCTTTGCCGAAGCAAAGTAAGATAAGCATCCTATTGAAATAACAATTAATTTTAGGAAAGACAAACCAAATGACATATCAACAAGACAACGACAAACTCTACCGTTACCTCTTTCAAAACCGTGCCGTGCGTGGTGAATGGGTGCGTATGAATAAAAGTTTCACCGAAACGCTGAACACCCATCATTACCCGCTGCCGGTGCAGAATCTGTTAGGGGAAATGATGGTGGCGACCAGTTTGTTAACGGCGACGTTAAAATTTAACGGACACATTACCGTGCAGGTGCAAGGCGACGGTCCGTTAAAACTGGCTTTAGTGAACGGTACGGATACCCAGCAAATTCGCGCTCTGGCTCGCCTGCAGGGCGAAATTACCGACGATATGACATTGCACCAAATGATTGGTAAAGGCGTGTTGGTGATTACCATTGCGCCGGAAGAGGGCGAGCGTTATCAAGGCGTAGTGGCGTTAGATAAACCGACCATTACCGAATGTCTGGAAGAATATTTTGAGCGTTCGGAGCAGTTAAAAACTCAATTAATTATCCGTACCGGAGAATTTAACGGTGAACCGGTGGCGGCGGGAATGCTGTTACAGATTATGCCGGACGGTTCGGGGTCGCCAGATGATTTTTCGCACCTTGCGACATTAACTTTCACGGTAAAAAATGAAGAAATTTTTGGGTTATCGGCGGAAGAAATGCTATACCGCTTGTATCATGAGGAGCATGTCGAGCTTTATGAACCGCAATCCGTTACTTTCCATTGCGGTTGTTCGGCGGAACGTTCGGGCGCTGCTTTATTATTGATTTCCGATGAAGAAATTAATGAGATTCTGGCGGAGCACAACGGTAGTATCGATATGCAGTGCGAATGTTGCGGTACGCATTATTTCTTTAATCGGGAAGCTATCGATAAACTGAGAATGCAGCAACAATAGCGAAAAACACGGTCTGTTTGAGTGAAAACGACCGTGTTTTTTTCATTTATCATCATAAAAATTTGAAGTTGCTCACAAATCATGAAAAAAGTGCGTTCGAATTAGAACTAATTATCAAAAATTTGATCTAGTTAACATTTTTTAGAAAAAAATGGTTCTACAATGGTTGCACTTTGAATTTTAATTTTAATTACCAAGAGGTGAAGCATGACTGACTTAAACAAACTCGTTAAAGAACTGAATGACTTAGGTATTACCGATGTCAAAGAAATTGTGTATAACCCGAGTTACGAACAACTTTTCGAGGAAGAAACCAAACCAGGTTTGGAAGGTTTCGATAAAGGTACGTTAACTACGCTTGGCGCGGTTGCCGTTGACACGGGAGTATTTACCGGTCGTTCGCCGAAAGATAAATATATCGTTTATGATGAAAAAACAAAAAACACCGTTTGGTGGAACAGTGAAGCGGCGAAAAACGATAACAAACCGATGACGCAAGAAACCTGGAAAAGCTTGAAAGAATTGGTGGGAAAACAACTTTCCGGTAAACGTTTATTCGTGGTGGAAGGCTTCTGTGGCGCCAGTGAAAAACACCGTATCCCGGTGCGCATCGTGACTGAAGTGGCATGGCAGGCTCATTTTGTGAAAAATATGTTTATTCGTCCGACCGAAGAAGAGCTGAAAAACTTCAAACCGGGCTTCACCGTATTAAACGGCGCAAAATGCACCAATCCGAACTGGAAAGAACAGGGTTTGAACAGTGAAAACTTCGTGGCGTTCAATATTAGCGAAGGCATTCAACTTATCGGCGGTACTTGGTACGGCGGCGAAATGAAAAAAGGTATGTTCTCTATGATGAACTACTTCCTGCCGCTGAAAGGCGTAGCGTCTATGCACTGTTCCGCTAACGTGGGTAAAGACGGTGACGTCGCCATTTTCTTCGGTTTATCCGGTACGGGTAAAACAACGCTTTCAACCGATCCTAAACGCCAATTAATCGGTGACGACGAACACGGTTGGGACGAATCCGGCGTGTTTAACTTCGAAGGCGGTTGCTATGCGAAAACCATTAATTTGTCTAAAGAAAACGAACCGGATATTTACGGTGCGATCCGTCGTGACGCATTATTAGAAAACGTTGTGGTTCGCGCGGACGGTTCCGTAGACTTCGACGACGGTTCAAAAACGGAAAACACCCGTGTTTCATATCCGATTTACCACATCGACAACATTGTGCGTCCGGTATCAAAAGCGGGTCACGCTACTAAAGTGATTTTCTTAACCGCCGACGCATTCGGCGTATTGCCTCCGGTTTCAAAACTGACGCCGGAACAAACCGAATACTATTTCTTATCCGGATTTACGGCGAAATTAGCGGGCACGGAACGCGGCGTAACCGAACCGACTCCGACATTCTCAGCCTGTTTCGGCGCGGCGTTCTTAAGCTTGCATCCGATCCAATACGCCAATGTGTTGGTAGAACGTATGAAAGCGTCCGGTGCGGAAGCTTATTTGGTGAATACCGGTTGGAACGGCACGGGTAAACGTATTTCAATCAAAGATACCCGCGGTATCATTGACGCAATCTTGGACGGTTCAATCGAAAAAGCGGAAATGGGGCAATTACCGATTTTCAATTTGGCCATTCCTAAAGCGTTACCGGGCGTTGATCCCGCTATTTTGGATCCGCGCGATACTTATGCGGATAAAGCTCAATGGCAGGCAAAAGCGGAAGATTTGGCCGGTCGTTTCGTGAAAAACTTTGTGAAATATACGGAAAATCCGGAAGCGGCGAAACTGGTTTCTGCCGGTCCGAAAGCCTAATATCGAATAAAATCTAAAAATAAAGGCCGAGTGTTTTATCGCTCGGCCTTTTTCTTTTTATATTTTAATTTTTCCGTCGTCATTACGCTATTTTTAAGCCTGAAAAAACCCGTTGTTATGTTAGCAACGGGTTTTATTCGGATAATAAGCCTAAGCGGCGGGGACAAATCCTACGGCGTCATAAACCGCTTTCAAGGTTTTCTGCGCACGGACTCGGGCTTTTTGTGCGCCTTCCGCGGCGATACGCATTAATAACGCTTCGTCATTGCGGTAATGATGGAAACGCTCCTGAAGTGCGGTCAACATTTTCACTGTTTCTTCCGCTACCGCACTTTTCAGGTGGCCATACATTTTGCCTTCAAATTCTTTTTCCAATTCGGGAATCGATTTTTCGCTCATGACGGCAAGCATTTCCAGCAAATTTGAAACGCCCGCTTTGTTTTGTACGTCATAACGAACGACAGGCGGTTCGTCGCCGTCGGTCATAGCGCGTTTAATTTTTTTCTCGACGGATTTCGGCTCTTCCAACAGCGTAATCACATTATTGCGATTATCGTCGGATTTTGACATTTTCTTCGTCGGTTCCTGCAGCGCCATAATGCGCGCACCGGCTTTAGGAATAAAGGCTTCCGGCACCACAAACCGGTTTTCGCCGTATAACGCGTTAAACCGTTGAGCGATATCGCGGGTGATTTCAAGATGCTGACGCTGGTCTTCGCCCACCGGCACCTGATTTGCCTGATACAGCAGAATATCCGCCGCCATCAAGACCGGATAAGTGAATAATCCCACGTTGATGTTATCCGCGTGTTTCGCCGATTTATCTTTGAACTGAGTCATGCGGCCCATTTCGCCGAAATAGGTGTAACAGTTCAGAATCCAGGCAAGTTGCGTATGTTCCGGCACATGAGATTGAATAAAAATCGTGCTTTTTTCCGGATCGATTCCGCAAGCCAAATATAACGCCAGAACGTCTAACGTCGCTTTACGTAATGCCGCCGGGTCCTGGCGCACGGTGATGGCGTGTAAATCCACGATACAGAACAGGCATTCGTAATCATCCTGCATTTTCACCCATTGACGCAGGGCGCCAAGGTAGTTGCCGATAGTCAATTCGCCAGACGGCTGCACACCGCTAAGTACAACTGGTTTTGTCATGTTTATTCCTTAATCCAAAAAACTGATAAAATTTCGACCGCACTTTACACGATATTCAGGATTTCTGCAAAATCGTCAAACACCCAGTCCGGTTTACTTTCCGCAATGGGAATATTGTAGTTATAGCCGTAAGTCATTCCGACGGCGGGACAGCCCGCGGCGTGGGCGGCAAGAATATCGTTGCGGGAATCGCCTACGAACAAGACCTGACGCGGGTAGAAACCGAATTTTCCGCATAAATAGTAAATCGGGCCCGGATGAGGTTTAATTGCCGGTAAAGATTGACCGCCCAGCGTTTCACTGAACAGATGGTCGATGCCGAAAGCTTTCAGGACCGGTTGAACGTGCTGAGTCGGCTTATTGGTGATAACGGCAAGAACGAATCCCTGAGCTTTCAGTTTTTCCAGGGTTTCCTTCACGTTCGGAAACAAACGGCTCACGTTACACAGATTTTCGCCGTAGAAATGGTTAAAACGCGCTTTAAGTTGTTTGATTTCCGCTTCGTCGAGAGTTTTGCCGGATTGAGCGCTCGCCCATTCTACGCCGCGACTGATTAACACGTCGGCACCGTTGCCGATCCAGGTTAACACTAACGATTCCGGAGCCTGAGGTAAATTAAATTCAGCTAAAGCCGAGTTCACCGATAACGCGAGATCGGGCAGGCTGTTGACCAGCGTACCGTCTAAATCGAATCCGATTAATTTAAATTGAGATGCCATTTTCCTTCCTATGTTATTTTTGTACTTTCGCCAATTCGGCCCGCATGTCGTCGATAACTTTTTTGTAATCCGGCGCGTCGAAAATCGCCGATCCCGCCACGAACATATCGGCGCCGGCGGCGGCGATTTGCGCAATATTATTGATTTTCACGCCGCCGTCCACTTCCAAACGAATGTCAAAACCGCTGTCGTCGATACGCTGACGCACTTGCCGCAGTTTATCGAGTGTCGCCGGAATGAAAGATTGCCCGCCGAAGCCCGGATTGACCGACATCAATAAAATCATGTCCAATTTATCCATCACGTAATCCAGATAACTCAACGGCGTGGCGGGATTAAACACCAGCCCGGCCTGACAGCCGTTATCGCGAATCAGTTGTAGCGTTCGATCGATGTGCAGACTGGCTTCGCCGTGAAAGGTGATGGAGGTGGCGCCCGCTTTGGCGAAATCCAGCACCAGAGAATCCACCGGCGTCGCCATTAAATGGACGTCAATCGGCGCGGTAATGCCGTATTCGCGCAGGGCTTTGCATACCGGCGCACCGAAAGTCAAATTCGGTACGTAATGATTGTCCATCACGTCAAAATGAATCAAATCCGCACCGCACTTGAGCACGTTTTCCACGTCTTCGCCAAGCCGCGCCAAATCGGCGGAAAGAATCGACGGTGCAATTAAATAAGGTTTCATACGGTTCCCCTTTGGGTTGACAAAAGCAGTCCTAGTGTACTACTTAATGGCTATAAATTTAAAGAGAAAGGCGGCAAAAGTGCGGTATAATTTTGCCGAGTTTTTTAGTACATCATTCACGGGGAACAAAATGACGTTTTTTATTCAGGGATTTTTAGTGTGCGGCGGCTTGATTATCGCGATTGGTGCGCAGAATGCTTTTGTTTTGAAGCAAGGCTTGCTGAAGCGCAATATTCTGGCGGTGATTCTGACCTGTTTTATCTGCGATTTTGTGCTGATTTCCCTGGGCGTGTTGGGTTTGGGTTCGCTTATCAGCGAAAGCGCAATCGCCACAGTGGCGCTGGCGATTGTGGGCGCGGTGTTCCTGTTTGTGTACGGTTTGCGCGCCTTTCGTTCGGCTTATGTCGGCAATGCCGCGTTGGATTTGAACGCCGAAAACGGCGGGCAATCTTCCACCCTGAAAGCGGTGTTGACAACTCTGGCAATCACGCTGCTGAATCCTCACGTTTATCTTGATTGCTTCGCTATTATCGGCGGAATTGCCGGCACCATTCCGGCGAATAAAAAGCTGTTTTTTCTGTTAGGAGCGTTGACGACTTCGGCGTTATGGTTTTTCAGTTTAGGTTACGGCGCCCGGCTGCTGATTCCGTTGTTTAAACGCCCCGCTACCTGGCGCGTGCTGGACGGCATAATCGGCGCGGTAATGTGGGGCATTGCGTACAATCTAGCCCGTTATGCCGTACGGATGTATGGCGGGTAATAAAAAGTGATCTGCCCCAAAAGTTGGACAGGTTAGTTAAATACTGAGCTCTGTATTGTGCAGAGCTCAGGTCTTTTAAATTCGGTTTAATCCGTTTTTGATTGTAATACGCCAAATATTCTTCAATGCCGGCCTGTAATTCGGCAGTTTTTTCATGTTGGGCCTCGGGATTTTTGCGGGTTTATCGGGTCGGCCACCAAGCTATTTTATTCCATTTAGCTCGCTTTCGTAAAAGGCTTTCAGCCAGGTGACGACCACGGAATGCGAATAGCGTGACATTTTGCCGCTTCGCGAAGACTAAAATCCCGCTCCGTAACCAGTTTAACAACCTTTAAACGAAATCGATAAGAGTAAGTCATATTCTGCACCTCAAATCAAGTGTCTAGGTTTGGGGAGCAGATCACTTTTAGCAATCAAGTGCGGTCTTTTTAACGCTTGTTTTTTACCCTCTAAGAGTCTTAGGAGAAATACCAAATTCATGTTTAAAACAAGTCGAGAAATAACTACCGTCATTAAATCCGCAATCCAGCGCAATATCGGTAATAGGCTTTTCGGTATAACGGAGTTGATAATAGGCATTGGACAAACGCAATTTAGACACGTAAGCCTGAGGCGTTAAACCGGTTTGCACTTTTACATAACGATAGAGCGTTCTTATGGATAAATTGAATTTTTCCGCCAACTTATCCCAACTAATTTCTTCCAAAAAATGGAAATTCAACCAATTGATAATTTGCCGTCCTTTCGCTTCTATTGAACCTACCATTTGTCCATCTACATAATGATTTTGTAATAACGTTACCAATTGGAAAAAGGAAAACTCTTTTTGTAACGCTGTTTCTACCATAACGGACGAATCTTTTACTTTGAAATTCTGACTATGCATGAGCAACGTGATATTTTCATTGATCAAACCGAGCGTATCCCGATTGATGATTTTGTAATCGGCACAATCCGGTTTTAAATTTTTCAGCAGAGTGTCTAAGTTGCGGATAAATTTAAAATCATTGTAATCTTTCAATAAAATATTGGTCAGACAAAGGTTATCGACATTTTCATATAAATGGTGGTCGCTAGCTTCAATATAAAGCACCATTCCTTTATATAGATCATGAGGATAACCATTGAGAATATGGCGTCCGCGACCTTCCGTCACGATAACTAATTCGCTAAAATCGTGAGTATGTTCCGGAAAATCGGATTGAGGTACTCTCGGTTCAATTGCAAATTGCTGTTGACCCGATTTAAAAAAATCTTTAAAGGATAATTTTTCAATCATGTCATCCTCCCCACCCTCTTAAGAAGCTCGGCGGTAGAATATCATAATAAAAATAATGTGCTTTCCGAAAATCCGTTCAATCTTCTCTTAATTACAACTAATTCTCAATTCTGTGAATCAGATCACATGCACTTTTAAATTTTTGCCATATTTGCCTCAAATTTGGCAGATGATTTAATGCCCTAATCGATCCGTAGACTTAGACTGCAATCAACTTAAATGAGTTGGAGCACAAAGTTATGGGTATTCTCAATATTGCTGCCGTCGATCTCGGCGCGTCAAGCGGTCGTATCATGCTTTCCACTTATCATATTGATAATCAGGCAATTTCACTGGAAGAAATTCATCGCTTTAAAAATCAATTTATCTCTCAAAACGGGCATGACTGTTGGGATCTCCTTGCCTTAGAAAAAGAAATTGTCACCGGATTACGCAAAATTCTAGACAGTGGGAAACCTCTTCACAGTATCGGAATCGACACTTGGGGAGTGGATTATGTTTTGCTGGATAAAAACGGTGAAGTAGTTGCGCCGACTTATGCTTATCGAGATCACCGTACTGATGGGGTAATGCAAAAAGTGCAATCCGAATTAGGTAAAGAAACCATTTATCGTAAAACAGGTATTCAGTTCTTAACTTTCAATACTCTTTATCAACTCAAGGCAATGGTAGATGAAAATCCGCAATGGCTTTCCCTGGTTAAAGATTTTGTGATGATTCCCGATTATCTGAATTATCGCTTAACCGGCGTGATTAATCGAGAATACACCAATGCCACCACCACACAACTGGTAAATGTAAATACTGATAGCTGGGATTCCGCACTTTTAGAGTATCTCGGCTTACCGGCAAGCTGGTTCGGACGCATTCGCCACCCGGGTCACCAAGTCGGCTTATGGAATAACCGGATTCCCGTCATGTCGATTGCCAGCCACGATACCGCAAGTGCGGTCATTTCTGCACCACTTTCTGATGAAAATGCCGCATATCTTTGTTCCGGCACCTGGTCATTAATGGGTTTGGATACCACAACGCCTTGTACTAACGATACGGCGATGAACTCAAATATCACTAATGAAGGCGGTATAGACGGACATTATCGAGTTCTAAAAAATATTATGGGTTTATGGTTATTCAATCGCCTGTGCACCGAACGCAGTATCACGGATATTCCGGCTTTGGTCAAACAAGCCGAAGCCGAACCCGCATTCCAAAGTCTTATCAACCCTAATGCAGAGTGCTTCTTAAATCCGCCGTCTATGGTGGAGGCTATTCAACAATATTGCCGTGAACACAATCAAACCGTGCCCCAAAACACGGCTCAACTTGCACGCTGTATTTTCGACAGTCTGGCGATGTTATACCGCAAAACGGCATTAGAACTTGCCGAATTACAAGGCAAACCAATCAGCGCATTACACATCGTAGGCGGCGGCAGCCAAAACGAATTTTTAAACCAACTTTGCGCCGATCTTTGTGGTATGGATGTCTTTGTCGGTCCGATAGAGGCTTCCGTTCTGGGTAACGTAGGCTGTCAGTTAATGGCATTAGACCAAATCCGGAGTGTCGCGGAATTTCGTCAATTAGTGGTAAAAAGCTTTCCGCTAAAACAATTCAAAAATCGACCGCACTTTATGCCGGCTTCATTCCTTGAAACCAAATGGCATGAATTTTGCGCGTTACATTAATTCACTTAGAAGAAGGAAATTGATCATGAGTAACGTACAACAAGCATATGAATTAGCAAAAAAACAATTTGCCGATATTGGTGTAGACACAGAACAAGCGCTTGCTCTGCTGGATAAATTACCAATTTCCATGCATTGCTGGCAAGGCGATGATGTCGGCGGTTTTGAACAAGGTGCCGGCGCATTAAGCGGCGGAATTCAAGCCACCGGTAACTATCCGGGGAAAGCCCGTACAGCACAAGAATTACGCGCTGACCTAGATAAAGCGATTTCCTTGATTCCGGGTAAAAAACGGTTAAATTTACATGCTTCTTATTTAGAAGCCGATCACAAAGTGGATCGCAATGAAGTTAAACCCGAACACTTTGAGAACTGGGTAGCTTGGGCCAAAATTAACAATATGGGCTTGGATTTTAACCCAACTTATTTTTCTCATCCGTTAAGTACGGAAGCGACATTAAGCCACCCAAACAAAGAAATTCGTGATTTCTGGATTGAACACGGCAAGGCATGTCGAAAAATTTCCGAATATTTCGGCAAAGAACTGGGAACAGCTTCCGTAATGAACATTTGGATTCCGGACGGCAGTAAAGATTTAGTTGTGGATAAATTTGCTCCGCGCCAACGTTTAGTTGACGCCCTTGATGCAATCATCGCGGAAAAAATCGATCCGAAATATCACTTAGATGCGGTAGAAAGCAAATTATTCGGTATCGGCGTGGAATCTTATACTGTCGGCTCTAATGAATTCTATACATCTTATGCGGTTTCCCGCGGTACGGCGTTATGTCTGGACGCCGGACACTTCCACCCGACCGAAGTAATCTCGGATAAAATTTCCGCCGTCATGCCGTTTATTCAACATTTACTTTTACACGTCAGCCGTCCGGTACGTTGGGATAGCGATCACGTAGTATTGCTTGACGATGAAACGCAAGCCATCGCAAGCGAAATTATCCGCAATCAATTATTTGACCGCGTACACATCGGTTTAGACTTCTTCGACGCCTCCATCAACCGCATTGCGGCTTGGGTCATTGGGACTCGTAATATGCAAAAAGCGTTGTTGAGAGCTTTACTCGAACCGACGCAAGAATTGCGCGATTTAGAAAATACTCGTGACTTTAGCGGCCGTTTAGCATTGCTGGAAGAACAAAAATCACTGCCATGGCAAGCCGTTTGGGATATGTATTGTGAACGTTATAACGTGCCGGTAGGTCGTCGTTGGTTAGACGAAGTACGTAATTATGAAAAAGCGGTTTTAAGCCAACGTTCATAAGGAGTTAAACATGCAACACATTATTAATTCTTGGTTTGTGCAGGGCATGATTAAAGCCACCAATGATATGTGGTTAAAGGGTTGGGATGAACGTAACGGCGGTAATGTCAGTTTACGTTTGTTAGAAGAGGATGTGCTGCCTTATCAGAGTGAGTTTGCGGAAAATCCTCGTCATGTGGAAATTACGCAAGATATCGCCGCACTTGCCAACCAATATTTCATCGTGACCGGTTCGGGGAAATTCTTCCGCAATGTCATTATTGATCCGGCCGATACTTTAGCCGTGATTAAAGTGGATGAACAAGGTAAAGGTTACTACATTATGTGGGGCTTGGTGAACGGCGGCGTACCGACATCCGAATTACCCGCGCATTTACAATCTCACATTGTGCGAACGAAAGTCGGTGAAGGCAAAGATCGCGTCATTATACATTGCCACGCCACCAACTTAATTGCGTTGACTTATGTGCTTGAACTGGATCCGAAAGTGATTACCCGTGAACTCTGGGAAATGAGTACGGAATGCCTGGTGGTATTCCCCGACGGTGTGGGCATTTTACCTTGGATGACGCCGGGCAAAGATGAAATCGGCTACGCGACGGCCAAAGAAATGGCGAAACATCCGTTAGTTCTTTGGGCGTTCCACGGTGTGTTTGGTACGGGGCCGACCTTGGATGATGCGTTCGGTTTGATTGATACCGCAGAAAAATCCGCCGAAATTTTGGTGAAAGTGTTATCCATGGGGGGTAAACGGCAAACCATTCAAACCGATGAATTCAAATTATTAGCGCAACGTTTTGGTGTTACACCGATGGAAGGCGTACTTTGAGAACGAACGGCGCAGCTCATAACGGGCTGTGCCGTTATGCAAAGTGCGGTCAGAAAATTAAAAGTTTTTTTAAGCAATTTACAGGAGTCACATTATGGGTGGTTCAATTTTACTTGGTATCTTTTGGCATTTCGTCGGTGCAACCTCCGCAGCCTGTTTCTACGCGCCGATGAAAAAAGTCAGCAATTGGTCTTGGGAAACCATGTGGGCGGTAGCCGGTATCTTCTCTTGGATTTTACTACCTTGGAGCATCAGCTACTGGCTATTACCTGATTTTGGTGCGTATTATTCTTCCTTTAGCAGCGATATTTTATTGCCGGTTTTCCTCTTCGGTGCGATGTGGGGAATTGGTAATATCGGTTACGGTTTAACCATGCGCTATCTCGGTATGTCCATGGGAATTGGTATCGCCATCGGTATTACCCTAATTATCGGTACTTTAATGACCCCGATTATTCAAGGCCGCTTCGGCGAATTGCTTGCAAGTAGCGGCGGACAAATGACCATTACAGGAGTAATCGTTGCCGTCATCGGTGTCGCCATTGTGTCTTATGCCGGCATGTTAAAAGAAAAAGCCATCGGCGTCACCGCAGAAGAATTTAATTTGAAAAAAGGGCTTGCTCTCGCCGTGATGTGCGGTATTTTTTCCGCCGGTATGTCATTCGCCATGAGTGCCGCCACACCAATGCACGAAGCCGCAGCGAATATAGGCGTGGATCCGCTTTATGTCGCCTTACCGAGTTATGTGGTTATCATGGGGGGCGGTGCAATTATTAACCTTGGTTTCTGTATTATCCGTTTAATGACCCGTCCTGAACTTTCATTCAAAGCCGATATGAGCGTGGCAAAAGGCTTACTTATTAGCAATGCTTTATTCTCAGCACTTGGCGGCATTATGTGGTACTTCCAGTTCTTCTTCTATGCATGGGGACATGCCAATATCCCGGCAGAATATGGCTTTATGAGTTGGATGTTACATATGAGCTTCTATGTGCTCTGCGGCGGTATCGTCGGTTTGATTTTACACGAATGGAAAAACACGGGAAAAAAACCAACCCGAGTACTGTGTATCGGCTGTTTAGTGATTGTGTTAGCCGCGAATATCGTTGGTTTAGGTATGGCAAATTAATAAAAATCAAGGAGTTATCATGTCTAACAGATTTATTTTAAATGAAACCTCTTATTTCGGTGCCGGTGCGATCCGAAATATCGTCACCGAAGTACAACAACGAGGTTTCCGTAAAGCCTTAATTGTGACGGATAAAGCATTAGTCAAATTCAAAGTAGTGGAAAAAGTGACCGCACTTTTGCAACAAGCCGATCTTGATTATGAAATTTTTGATGAAGTGTTGCCGAATCCGACCATGAATGTCGTAAACGCAGGACTGGCAAAATTTAAAGCCAGCGGCGCGGATTATATGATTTCTATCGGCGGCGGTTCACCGCAAGATACGGCAAAGGCTATCGGGATTATCACAAACAATCCTGAATTTGCCGACATCCGCAGTCTTGAAGGCACAGCACCGACGAAAAAACCTGCCGTACCGACTATTGCGATCCCGACTACAGCGGGAACCGCGGCAGAAGTCACCATTAACTATGTCATCACCGATGAAGAAAACAAACGTAAATTCGTTTGCGTAGATCCGCATTCTATTCCGGTCGTTGCTATTATTGACAGCGATATGATGGCAAGTATGCCGCCCGCACTGAAAGCGGCAACCGGGGTGGATGCGCTCACACACGCCATTGAAGGTTTCACCACTTTGAGTGCATGGGAACTTTCCGATATGTTCCACTTAAAAGCTATTGAAATTATCGCCCGTTCATTACGTGCTTCGGTTAAAGGTGAACAGCAAGGCACGGAAGATATGGCACTTGGTCAATATGTGGCCGGTATGGGTTTCTCCAATGTAGGCTTAGGTTTAGTGCATGGTATGGCTCATCCTTTGAGTGCTTTTTACGGCACACCGCACGGTGTCGCCAATGCCGTATTACTTCCGCACATTATGGCCTATAATGCCGATTTCACAGGTGAAAAATTCCGCGCGATTGCAAAAGCGATGGGCGTGCAAAATGCTGAACGTCTCAGTATTGAAGAAGCCCGTATGGCGGCAGTTGAAGCGGTAAAATCCTTGAATCGGGATGTCGGCATTCCCGCTACATTACGTGAAGTGGGCGTGAAAGAAGAAGATATTCCGGAACTCGCTAAAGCCGCCTTTGCCGATGTATGTACAGGCGGTAATCCAAGACCGACTTCCGTCGAAGACATTGAGCGGCTCTACCGTGCCATTTATTAAGGAGAACATTATGATTCGTAAAGGTTTCGTGATGCAGGTTAATCCTGATTGCCACGCGGAGTATAAAAAACGCCACGATGAGATTTTTCCCGAATTGGTAGAAGAATTAAAAGCTCACGGCAGCCATCATTACTCTATCTTTTTAGATAAAGAACGTAATTTGCTGTTCGGTTATGTGGAAATCGAAGATGAAGCCCGTTGGAATGCGGTGGCACAAACCGCCGCTTGTCAGAAATGGTGGGCGTTTATGAAAGATATTATGCCTTCAAATCCCGATAACAGTCCGATTTCACAGGATCTCGAACAGGTATTTTATCTGGATTAAAAACTCTTCAAAAATCGACCGCACTTTTAAAAGTGCGGTCAAATTTTCCATTATTTTTTAGTCAAATAATCCAACACCACCTGATGATGTTCGCCGGTTTTGAATTTAGTGAAAACCTGTTCGATGACGCCGTTTTCGTCAATCAAAAAGCTGATACGGTGGATGCCGTCGTAAGTTTTTCCCATAAATTTCTTTTCGCCCCAAACGCCGAATTGGTCGGCGACTCGGTGGTCTTCATCGGATAACAAAGTGAAATTCAACGCTTTCTTTTCTTCAAACTGAGCGAGTTTCTTCGGAGAATCCGGGCTGATACCCAGAATTACAACGCCTAATTTATCCAGCTCCGCCTTGGCGTCGCGAAGCCCGCAGGCCTGAACGGTGCAGCCCGGCGTGAGCGCTTTCGGATAGAAATAAATCAACACTTTTTTGCCCCGGAAATCGGTTAACGAAACAGGTTCGTTGTGCTGATTAGGCAAGGTAAAGTGCGGGGCGTTTTCGCCGGGTTTTAAGGTTTTCATCGGGAATTTCCTCATTAAAATAGATTTAACAGTATTCTAACAAGCATTGCGGTTTTGTGATACAATCGCGGGAAATTTAATTTAGCTGAAAAAATCATGTCCAGACAGAAAAAATCCCGTCGTTTAACCGACATTATGCCGGCCCGCAAAGCCGATAAAAAACCTGAAATCGGTGCGGTAAAAGCGCGTCCCGGCAAGAAATTAACCCGTTATGAATTGGATGCCAAAGCGCGCGAGGAAAAACGTAAACGCAAGCATAAAGGCCTGAATTCCGGTTCGCGCCACAGTGCCGCCGCAAATGCCGATAAAAGTTCGCAAATCGAGGTGAAAGATCCGCGCATCGGCAGCCGTAAAAAAGTGCCGTTGATGGTGGAATTCGTGAACAAGCCGGAAAAAGGTCAGTTCATTCAAGCGGAAAAAACGAACGAAAAATCGCCCGCACTTGATCCGATGTTAGAGTTGGAACAGCTTGAAAATAACGAATGTCTGAACAATTTGTTGGATCAACTGGATGCCGGGAAGATTCTCAGTAAAGCGGATCAAGCTTTTGTTGACGAATGTCTGGATCGCATTGCGCAATTAATGGACGAATTGGGCATTAGCGATGAAGAAGAAAGCGAAGACGATTTGCTTCGCACCTTCGAGAAAATCAATATTAACCAATTCCGTTAATGATGATGACCGGCGTATTATTGGTAATCGGCGTTGCAATTTTACTGGCGATGGCGGGATATTCCCTTTATCTTTTCGCCCAATTACGCAAACAAAAACGGCTTTACGAACAGGCCAGACTGGCGCGCGCGGCGCGCTTAAAAGAAAGCGTTCGGATTATTGCTCGCGCGATGCATGCGGGTGAATGCAATCATTCGGAAGGCGTGATTCGGTTGAAAATGCTGTTGGAGCCTCTCGGGCAGAAAACCTTATCGGAATATGACGCCATGTGGCGACTTTACGAAACGGTGCGCGATATGCCGACCCATGAAGATCGCAAATTGCTGAAGAAAAATGAGCGTATGAAGTTGGATCTCGAACGCGAAACCAAAGAAATCGAGCTGGAAGAAGCGATTAAAGCCGAAGCGAAAGCCTTGTTAAACGAATTACAATAAGATTTCTCCACGCCGCTTTTTGACAACGATTATCTACTCGACAACCCTAACATTTAATCTGACGATATGACTGATATTACTTTCGATCTCGCCCTGATTCAAAAATACAATCAATCCGGGCCTCGTTATACGAGTTATCCAACCGCGCTGGAATTTAATGAAAATTACAGCGAACAAGATTTCGAAACGGCGGCGGCGCGTTATCCCGAGCGGCCGTTATCCCTTTACGTGCATATTCCGTTCTGTCATAAACTCTGCTATTTCTGCGGCTGCAACAAGGTGATTACCCGCCACCGGCATAAAGCGGATATTTATCTGGATTTTCTCGAAAAAGAAATCAGCAACCGCGCGCCCTTATTCAAAAACCGGACGGCAACCCAAATCCATTGGGGCGGCGGCACGCCGACTTATTTGAGCGAAACCCAATCCGCCCGCCTGATGAACATGCTAAAAACCCATTTCACCATTGCCGACGACGCCGAAATTTCCATTGAAATGGACCCGCGCGAAATCGAATTATCCATGTTGGATCACTTACGTCGCATCGGTTTCAACCGCATCAGTATGGGCGTGCAGGACTTCAATAAAGAAGTGCAAAAAGCCGTCAACCGCGAGCAGGACGAAGATTTTATCCGCGCTTTACTGATTCGTGCGCGCGAACTGGGCTTCCAATCCACCAATCTGGATCTCATTTACGGCTTGCCGTTCCAAACAGTGGAAAGTTTTATGTTCACTTTACAAAAAGTCATCGAGCTGAATCCTGATCGCCTGAGCGTGTTCAACTACGCCCATTTACCAAGCCGTTTCGCCGGCCAAGTAAAAATCAAAGACAAAGATTTGCCGTCGCCGGAAACCAAACTGAGCATTTTGCAAAACACCATCGAAACCTTAGGCGCCGCCGGCTATAAATTTATCGGCATGGATCACTTTGCCAAACCGGACGATGAACTGGCCATCGCACAACAAAACGGCGTTCTGCATCGCAACTTCCAAGGTTACACCACACAGGAAGAATGCGATTTACTGGGGTTGGGCGTCTCCGCCATCAGCCTGTTGGGCGACAGCTATGCGCAAAATCAAAAAGAATTAAAACAATATTATGCCGATGTGGACGAAAAAGGCATTGCGCTGCACAAAGGGCTCGCTTTAACACAAGAAGACTGCCTGCGGCGGGATGTGATTAAGGCTTTAATCTGTAACTTCAAATTGGATTACGCCGCCGTCGAACGGCAATATCATATTGATTTTACTACACATTTTGCCGAAGATTTGGCGCTACTGAAACCGCTGGCGGAAGACGGCCTGCTGGACATTAAACCGCACGGAATTGTTGTCTCACCGAAAGGCCGTTTGCTGATCCGCAACATTTGTCTGTGCTTTGACGCCTATTCGCGTCAGCAGGCGCGCAGACAACAATTCTCGCGTATTATTTAATTCGTACATAAAAGTGCGGTCAAAAAAAATCATCGTTTTTTGCACTTCGTTTGCCAACGCTTTGAGAGGAATCCTTCCGGGAATGGCAAATAAAAAAACGAGAGAATTTTTGACCGCACTTTTCGTATTGCGCCGATTCGTTACAGAAACTTCGTCAGCAAGGTTTCAAATAACACGTAAAAAGCGAGCAAATCCGTTTTCGCCAAAGGCTTAAACGGCAGCAAGAGATAATACAAAAAACGATATTTTTT
Source organism: Actinobacillus sp. GY-402 (assembly GCF_014843355.1). Classification (GTDB taxonomy): domain Bacteria; phylum Pseudomonadota; class Gammaproteobacteria; order Enterobacterales; family Pasteurellaceae; genus Exercitatus; species Exercitatus varius. The sequence goes on along the minus strand of NZ_CP062137.1, from coordinate 2,181,519 downwards.
CACCAAAGCCAAAGCGTGATGCCACACGCGGCTGTCTTCGTAACAGACAAAGGTATCAATGGTGCGTTGAATCTGCGCGGGCGTGGTTTTTTCCCGGCACACTCCGTAAATAAACAATAAGGCGTCACGCATTTTCTGCCATATCAGCTTATGGGAATGGGAAACCGCTTCGAAATCAATAAAGGAGACTTTGCCGTCCTGCCACAAAATATCTTTCAGCAAAGGGCGTCCGTGAACAATGCCGTGTTCATGCAAATTCGCCAGGGCTTTGGCGCAATCGTCCAGAATCCGCTGTTTTTGTGCGGCCGTAATATCGCTTTCCAGCCAGAAACGCACATTGTGCCCCGCATCTTCCATCACCAAACAATGGGAATTGATGATTTTTACCGGCGGAATCGGCGCTTTATGCAGGATCAACCATTTTATCCGTTGAATTTCCCGCTGAAACGCCGCCCGGGAAAAGGGTTTGAGCAAACGCTGAATGCCGTGGGGATGCTCGGGCTGTTTCAGCCAGTAAGACTTCCCTTCGAATTCAAAGGGATAAACCCGCTCCATGCGATGTTCCGCCTGTAAGATCTCAACGTAATCTGCTAATGTCACGCTTTTTCTCCTCAAAAAACGGGAGCATTTTACCACACAAATAAGAAGAGCGGGTTAACCCGCTCCGACAAAATAAAATGATCTCGTCTAAATATTCAGCATTGCGGCGTCATCAATGAAGTATTGATTCATTTCAAACGCCGGTTTGGAATCGTGATCTTTACTGATAATCCTCGCCGGTACGCCGGCTGCCGTAGCATGTTCGGGAATCGGCTGTAACACCACAGAATTGGCGCCGATTTTGGCGTATTTGCCCACTTCAATATTGCCCAGAATTTTCGCACCGGCGCCGATCATCACGCCTTCGCGGATTTTCGGATGACGATCGCCCGTTTCTTTACCGGTGCCGCCTAATGTAACGCCCTGCAAAATGGAAACGTCGTTTTCAATCACCGCCGTTTCTCCCACCACAATACCGGTGGCGTGGTCAAACATAATGCCGCACCCGATACGCGCCGCCGGATGAATATCCACATCAAATGCTACGGAAATCTGATTTTGCAGATAAATCGCCAGCGAACGGCGGTTTTCCTGCCACAAATAATGGGTAATGCGATAACTTTGTAACGCATGAAAGCCTTTCAGATAGAGTAACGGCGTAGACCATAAATCCACCGCCGGATCGCGCTGGCGAACCGCGGTAATATCGCAGGCGGCGCTTTCGATAATGCTGGGTTTCGCCGCATAAGCGTCTTCAATAATCTCACGCAGGGTAATGGCGGGCATGGTTGCCGTCGCCAGTTTATTGGCCAGAATATAACTCAGCGCACCGCCCAAATGTTTGTGTTTTAGAATGGTCGAATGGAAAAAACTCGCCAGCATGGGTTCCTTATCCACCAGACATTGGGCTTCTTCCCGGATTTGTTTCCAAACTTTAATTGCCATCTCGGTTCCTCAATATTCGTCTTTACGTTCGCGCTGTAAAAGTGCGGTCGCCATTTCCTGCGGATTTTTACCGTGGAACAAGGCCGCATAAATCTGTTCCGTAATAGGCATTTCCACGCCCTGGCGCTGTGCCAACGCCATGGTTTCTTTGGTGTTGTAAAAGCCTTCCACCACCTGCCCGATTTGCTCCATCGCCGCCTGCGCGGAAATTCCCTGTCCCAGCATCATACCGAAACGTCGATTGCGCGATTGGTTATCGGTACAAGTCAGCACCAAATCCCCTAAGCCGGACATGCCGGTGAAAGTTTTCGGATTCGCTCCCAATGATACGCCCAAACGGGTAATTTCCACCAGCCCGCGGGTAATCAGGGCGGTACGCGCGTTGGCGCCGAATCCCAGACCGTCCGCCATTCCCGCCGCAATGGCGATCACGTTTTTAATCGCGCCGCCCAGCTGCACGCCGATCATATCCCGATTGAGATACACCCGAAAATGCTTGCTGCAATGGATGCGCGCCTGAAATTCCCGGGCAAAGCGTTCGTCATTTGCCGCCAAAGCAATCGCCGTCGGCATGCCGGCGGCTAACTCCCTGGCAAAGGTCGGACCGGACAACACGGCCAACGGATGCGCCTTCCCCAATTCCTCTTCCACTACGGATTGCAGCAAGCGCCCGCTGTCCCGCTCCAAGCCCTTGGTTGCCCAAGCGATACGACTGTCGGGACGCAAAAACGGTTTAATCCGCTTAATCACCTCACCGAAAGCATGACTGGGCACCACCACCAATAAATCTTTCGATTTTTTGACCGCACTTTCCAGATCAGCCTCAATCACTAAGGATTCGGGAAACGCAATATCCGGTAAAAACCGGCGATTTTGCCGTTCTTCGCGCAACTGCCGACATTCCGCTCGGTTATGTCCCCACAATATGGTGGGATAACCGTTCCGGGAAAAACTGATTGCCAGCGCCGTGCCGTAAGAACCGGCGCCCAGAATGCTGATCGGAGCTTGATTCACCATAGATTCCACCTAAAGAAAAGCCCACGTGAGAACGTGAGCGTTGCCGATATTCGGAATTAATTAATGGTCGGTTGTTCTTCCGTAGCGGATTCTTCTTCCACACGACGCATGTGTTCGAGGAAAAGCGCATCGAAATTCACCGGCGCTAAATTCAGCGGCGGGAAAGTGCCGCGATTGACCAGGCTCGCTACTAATTCGCGGGCGTAAGGAAATAGCATGTTCGGACATTGCGAAGTTAACGCATGTGTTAACTGAATATCGGTTAACCCGCTGATGGTGAATACGCCGGCCTGTTTCACTTCGCACAGAAAAGCGGAATCGCCGCTGTCTTCCAGCGTGGTTTCCACCGACACGTTTAATGTCACCTCGAATAAATTCTCGCCTAATTGTTTGGCTTCCGTGCCTAAATTAAAGTTTAAATCCGGTTTCCATTCCTGCTGAAAAATATCGGGCAGATTCGGCGCTTCAAATGACACATCCTTCACATAAATGCGTTGAATCTGCAATACGGGTTCCTGAGCTTGCTCCGCCGGGGCGGCCTGATTTTCATCTGTCATATTGAATTCCTTATTTTACTAACGGTAAATTTTCGGCATTCCAACCTGCAATGCCTTCTTGTAATGCATAAACGTGCTTAAAGCCCTGTTTGGCTAAAATTTCACCCGAAGCGCGAGCCGTTACGCCGCTCGCACAAACTAAAATCACCGGCACGTCTTTGTGTTGTTCCAATTTGCCCAGATTGTGATTTTTAATGTCCGAAGGCACGAATTCCTGGCTGTTAACAATATGTCCGCGTTTGAATTCTTCGATGGTGCGCAGATCGATCACCACCGCGTTTTGATTGTTCATCAACGCCACCGCTTCGGCATTGGACACCAATTTCACTTTGCTGGTAAAGGCTTTGAAATTCACATAAATAAAAGCAATAAAAATTGCGACCCAGGCGACAACCAATAAGGTGTGATTTTTGATAAAAGGCGTAGCCAGCGTTAAAAATTCTTCCATGTTGTTCTCAATAGATTAATGATAAAAAGAGAGCTTAAGTATAACCGCAGTCGGCGGATTTTCAAAGGCGGAAAGGCTAAAAGTGCGGTCAAAAAAACGAAAGAATTTTTGACCGCACTTAAATTATTTATCCAGCAGACGGATGTGGCGAGTGGCGGAAATCCAGGCCGAGGCGTAACCGACGATGGAGCAAATCACCAGTAAAAACAGCATTTCGCCGAACCCCAGGCCGCCGAGATTAAAGGTGACGGCAAAAATATCCGTCACATATTTCACCGCACTGGTGAAATAACCGATGAGTAAGGCGCTGAAAAAACAGGCGAAAAAAGCGCCGAAAAAGCCGTAAATAATGCCGGTGTAGAGGAACGGACGCAGAATAAACTGATCCGTCGCGCCCAATAATTTCATCACCTGAATATTCGCCTGGCTGCTGTACACATCGGAACGGATACTGTTGCCGATAACCAAAAATACCGCCAGCGTCATCAACACCGCGCAGAAAATGGCGACATGCGCGATCAGCCAGGTTATCGCCGTGAGTTTCTCCAGCCAATCGTTATCCATGCGAACTTCTTCCACGCCTTTGATTTTAGCAAGATTTTCGCGTAGTTCCTGACGTTTTTCCGAGGCTTTGAATTCCGCCGTCGGTTTAATCATCACCACCGCCGGCAACGGATTGTCGTCTAAAATATCCAATTCTTCGCCAAAACCGGACCAGGCTCGGAAATCCTTCAGACTTTCCTGACGGGACACGTAATTCAGACTTTCCACGCCGGCCTGCGAGCGGATTTTTTCCACCACGCCGTTGGCGTCGTCTTCATTGAGGTTTTTGTGCAAATACACCGTTAATTCGCTGTCCGGCGAAAACTGGGTAATAGCGTTGTGGGTATTTTTCCACAGTAAAAAGCTGACGGTAGGGATGGTTAACGACACCGCGATCACCAAAATAGTTAACAGCGTGCCGTATTTTCGCTTAACCAAATCCGCCCACACGTGGCCTAAAACATATTTCATTTGCACCCAAAACGGAGCTTTTTGTGTTGAACTCATAATAAATTTCTCCGATTTTAACGCAAACGGCCTTGTTCCAGCACAAGGCAAGGCTTCGGTTTTTGACTGATTAAGCCCACATCGTGCGTGGCAATCAGCACGGTCATGCCCATACGATTGAGATCTTCAAACAGATTAAACAAATCCAGGGAAAGCGCATTATCAAGGTTGCCGGTCGGTTCGTCCGCCAGCAATAATTGCGGCTTATGCACCACGGCGCGGGCGATATCCACCCGTTGCTGTTCGCCGCCGGACAAATGAACGGGCTGATGATTGGCACGATCGTATAATCCGACGCGATCCAAAGCGGACAGCGCGCGCTCGCGTGCAATTTTCGGGTGCATTCCGCTGATAATTAACGGCAACGCAACATTATCCGCCACGGAACGATCGGGCAATAGCCGATAATCCTGATGAACCATGCCGATTTGGCGGCGTAAAAAAGGTAATTCGTAATGAGAAAGACGGGTTATATCATGTCCGTTAAACCAAATTTGCCCGCCGTTGGCGCGTTCCATGCCCATGATGAGCTTCAATAATGTACTTTTCCCCGCGCCGGAATGCCCCGTAAGATAAGTCATACTGCCTACGGGCAAATGAAATGTAAGTCCCTGCAAGGCGGGCTTTCCCCCAAAATATGCCTTGCTGACATTTTGAAAATGAATCATTCTTCTGTCTCTTTGCAAAAAATTGGAGCAATTATACCCAAAACCGCTCAATGATTAAACGTCGGAACGATGTGATCTGCGGGATTTTTCAATATCCGTTTTTTACCCATAAAAAAATCCGCCTGCCGTTCTGCGTTAACCTCACGTCAGAACGGCAGGCGGATAAAAGTGCGGTCAAAAAAATCAACGTTTTTTGCTTTTTGCCGCTTCGTAAAAGTCAATTAAGCGAAATATTTTTCTAAATCTTCACTGCCGCCGATGTATTTGCCGCCGATGAAGACTTGCGGTACCGAGGTTTTGCCCGTAATGGCGCGCACCGAAATAGTGGAAGCGTCGCGACCCAATACGATTTCTTCGAAAGTATAGCCTTTCACTTTTAACAAGCCTTTGGCTTTGGCGCAGAAAGGACAACCCGGTTTGGTGAAAATCGATACCGACGGTTTCGCCGTCCAGTCCGGTTTGATGTATTTGATCATCGTGTCCGCATCGGAAACTTTGAACGGATCGCCCGGTTCGTTCGGTTCTACGAACATTTTTTCGACCACGCCGTTTTTCACCAGCATGGAATAACGCCATGAACGTTTACCGAAACCCAGTTCCTCTTTATCCACCAGCATTCCCATGCCTGCGGTAAAGTCACCGTTACCGTCCGGAATCACCGTGATGTTTTCGGCTTCCTGATCCGCCTTCCAGGCGTTCATTACAAAGGTATCGTTAACGGATACGCAAATGATATCGTCGACGCCTAAGGCTTTGAATTCGCAGGCCAATTCGTTGTAACGAGGTAAATGCGTTGACGAACAGGTCGGGGTAAAAGCGCCCGGCAACGAGAACAGAACAACGGTTTTATTGTCAAATAATTCGGATGTGGTTACATCGACCCAAGCATCGCCCTGACGCGTGTGAAACGTGACTTGCGGAACTTTTTTACCTTCCATACTCATAGTTTTTCTCCTGTTTGAATAAATGATTTTCTGTTTACGGGGTGAATTATAATTATTTTTGTGTTATCGTTACAATCAATTAATTTCTATTCATTCAATCGTTTTTTTCTATATTAAGAGTTGCCGTTATTATGAATATCCGTGATTTAGAATATCTTGTTTCGCTCGCCGAATTCAAACATTTCCGTCGCGCGGCGGACGCCTGTAATGTCAGTCAACCCACTTTAAGCGGACAAATCCGAAAATTAGAGGACGAATTAGGCATTACGTTGCTTGAACGTACCAGCCGTAAAGTATTGTTCACGCAATCGGGGTTATTATTGGTGGAACAAGCCAAACAGGTGTTGCGCGAAGTAAAATTATTGAAAGAAATGGCCAGCAATCAAGGTAAAGATATGACCGGTCCGTTGCATATCGGCGTAATTCCGACCGTCGGTCCTTATTTATTGCCTTATATCATGCCGGTACTCAAAGAGGAATTTCCGGAATTGGAGCTGTTTTTGTATGAAGCGCAAACCAACCAATTAGTGGATCAGCTGGAAACGGGCCGCTTGGATTGTGCGATTTTGGCCGCCGTCGCCGAAACGGAACCTTTCATCCAGGTACCGCTGTTTAACGAAAAAATGCTGGTCGCGGTCTCGGAAACTCATTCCTGGGCGAAAGAAAAAAATATTCCGTTGGATCACTTAAAAGGCATGGAAGTGTTAATGCTGGATGACGGTCATTGTCTGCGGGATCAGGCTTTGGGTTACTGCTTTGCCGCAGGCGCCAGAGAAAACGCCCATTTTCAGGCCACCAGCCTGGAAATGTTACGCAATATGATTGCCGCCAATGCGGGTATCACACTTATGCCTGAACTGGCCGTGCTGAACGAAGGTCAGCGTCAGGGAGTCAAATATATTCCCTGTGTCGATCCGGAACCGCAACGCACCATTACGCTGATTTACCGTCCCGGTTCGCCGTTACGCGCCCGTTACGAACGGGTCGCAAGTGCGGTAAAAAAAGCGGTTAAACCGATTTTAGAGGGAGATTAAAATGGCAGGCGTTCGTGCAATTCAAAAAGAAAAAACCCGTCGCGCACTGGTTGACGCCGCATTTAATCAGCTTAATGCGGAGAAAAGTTTTTCCAATCTCAGTCTGCGTGAAGTGGCGCGCGAAGCCAACATCGCCGCCACCTCATTCTACCGCCACTTTAAAGATATGGACGAGCTTGGCCTGGTGATGGTAGATGAAGCGGGGATGACCTTGCGTCAACTAATGCGGCAGGCGCGCAAACGGATTGAAAAAGGCGGCAGTGTGATCGCCATTTCGGTGGAAACCTTTTTTGAATTTATCAATAACAGTCCGAACGTGTTCCGTCTGCTATTACGCGAAAGCTCCGGCACATCGCAGGCATTCCGCACCGCGGCGGCGCGTGAAATTAAACATTTTGCCGACGAACTGGCGGAATATATTTCGAATAAACACGGTTATTCTCAATATATCGCTTATGTTCAGGCGGAAGGCATGGTGACATTGGTGTTTACAGCGGGAGCCAATGCTTTAGATATGAATCCGAAAGAGCGGGAACAGCTGAAAGAACGTCTGATCTTACAGTTGCGCATGCTTGCCAGAGGCGCGGCACACCCGCACTGATGATTGTCTTAGCTGATAAAAAACGATCTTCACAGATCGTTTTTTTACGTCATAAATAAATTAAACGTTGTCGATTTGACCTAATAATGAACGTAAACGTTCCTGCCAGTTATTATGTTCGACTTTCAGTTGTTCGTTTTCATTACGCAATGCGTCATTAGCTTGTTGTGCCTGATCATTTTTTTCTTTTAACTCTTCCACTTCCAACTGAAGTAACTGAATAGTTTCCACCGCCTGGCGGACTTTACTTTCTAATTGATCTAAAATTTCTGATGACATGGTAATTTCCCTTTGATTAAAACAAAATAAAGTGTGGCTATTTTACTCTAGAACTGTACAAATTTGAACGACCGAAACGGAATTTTTTTAAATCCGGAAAGATTTTTTCCGCAACCGTTTGCCGCGGTGATAAAATTAGCTCAATTTCATCAAATCAAAGGGGACAAACAGATGAACCGATCTTTAGCCATTGAATTTTCTCGTATCACCGAAGCCGCGGCGCTTGCCGCTTTTGCCTGGTTAGGACGCGGTGATAAAAATGCCGCCGATAACGCCGCCGTGAAAGCCATGCGTTTTATGCTGAATCAAATTCATATGGACGGCGAAATCGTCATCGGCGAAGGGGAAATCGATCAGGCGCCTATGCTCTACATCGGTGAAAAATTAGGTTCCGGCATGGGAGAAGTGGTTTCCATTGCGGTAGATCCTATCGACGGCACGCGCATGACGGCAATGGGTCAGGCAAATGCTATCGCGGTACTGGCGGCAGGCGGAAAAAACACCTTCCTGCGCGCACCGGATATGTACATGGAAAAATTGGTGGTGGGTCCCGAATTAAACGGCATGATTGATTTAACGCTGCCTATCGAACAAAACTGTCGCCGCGCCGCGCAACGTCTGGGTAAATCCGTCACTCAGCTTACCGTTGCCGTGCTGGCCAAACCCCGCCACGAAGAAGTCATTAAACGCATTCAACATTTAGGCGCCCGTGTCATGTGCATTCCCGACGGCGATGTCGCAGCATCGCTGTTATGCTGTTTGCCCGACGGCGGCGTGGATATGCTTTACGGTATCGGCGGCGCGCCCGAAGGCGTGATTTCCGCCGCCGCCGTTCGTGCCTTACACGGCGACATGCAGGCCCGCTTACTGCCGCGTAATCAAGTAAAAGGAGACACGGCGGAGAATCGAAAAATCGCCGAAGACGAAATTCGCCGTTGTCATGAAAACGGCGTAGAAGTCAACACCGTCTTGAAATTAGACGATCTCGCAAAAGATGACAATCTTGTGTTTTCGGCAACGGGCATCACCAACGGCGATTTACTCAAAGGCATTCAACGCAAAGGCAATTTAGCCACCAGCGAAACCTTGCTGATTCGTGGCAAATCCCGCACAATCCGGCGCATTCAATCCACTCATTATCTCGATCGCAAAGATGCGGAGATTTATCAGTTAATCGGTGAGTGAGCATAAAAGTGCGGGAAAAAAAACGATAGTTTTTTGAAGGTTGCCGTCGCTAACAAGCTTGATATAAGCGCGGCTGTGCCAAGGTGACAATAAAAAAACGTGCAAAATTTTGACCGCACTTTTACGGATGACAAAAACCAAAAGCCCGGTATGCGAACCGGGCTTTTGTCGGATTGAATCACATCGCGGCATTATTTCCAAACGGTGCCGTCGGTTTTAGCGCCGTCCAAACGAGCGTTGGTTAAATCCGCGCCTTTCAAATTCGCCCCGGAAAGATCCGCATGCCGTAAATCCGCATTAATCAGCACGGCGTTTTGCAGATTCGCATGACGCAGATTCGCACGCGCTAAATTGGCGTTGGTGAAATCCATGCCGGAGAAATTTTTATTGGACAAATCCTTACCCGCTAATTTCGCATTGATGAAATCCTCGCGGGCTTCCAATGGCATGGAATCCGCTTTGTCATTCGGAATGACCGTGGTTTTTCCGTTAACGGTTTTAATCGTAGCATTTTTAGCCACCGTGTGACGCCCCGGAATATTTTGCTCGGAAACCGCATTCGGCCCGACGGCTTTATTTATGATGGTTCCCTGCACGGAAACGCTTTGTTCGTTATCCGCGGCAAAGGCAACGGTCGACGCCATCAATGTTAAAGCGGCGGTTTGCATTGCTTTAGTTAACATTGTCATATTTTTCTCCCTTATTTATTGATTTTTACGGAATGGCTCGGTTTCAGCAAAAGTAAATTTTCCAACGGATCATCTTCCGTTAAACTGACATTAGGCGTTCCGCCGACAGGTGAAGACGAACCTTTCTCCGTTTTGCCGTCCTGCGCCGGCGTCAGTACGATAGGCGGTGTCGTCACCATATTCGACGTTTCCTGCATCCACAAGCTGTTTAAACTGTTTCCCGACGCATTTTGTTTCGACAAGATAATCGGCAATATTTTACGGGCCTGATCGCTCCCCTGTTGAGCGGCAAGCCGATATAATCGAATGGCTTCGCCGAAATTCTGAGGAACGCCCGCACCTTTGTGGTAACGCGTTGCCAGTTCATAACTGGCTTGTCCGTTACCGGCCTGCGATTCCTGCCGTAATTTCTGAAAATGCTCGTTATGGTTTACGCTGACAATCTGTTGAGTTCGATTAGGCGCCGCGGTCAGGCTTTTCTGATTACGCTTCGCCGCATAGCTGCCTAAAGCGATGGCTTTTTCATTCCAAACGACGGCATCCGTTGTATTGCCGCGACGATAATACAGATTCGCCAAGGCATTAGCGGCAACGGAATCGCCCATATTCGCCGCTTTCGTTAACAAGCGAAGAGCGGCTTGGTTAGAGGGTTGCGGATTGCTACGCTGTTCCAGCAAACCTAATAAGGTGGTCGCCCGCACAAAACCCAAACCGTTCGCCCGTTCCAGATAACGCTTCGCTTTAGCGTAGTCCTGTGCAGTGCCGTATCCCATAAACAGGAAATATCCCGTTGCCAGCATAGCGTGCGGGTCATTCATATCGGCATAATGGGAAAAAATATTATAGGCATAGGAATAATTTTCCCGTTTATACGCTTCGAACGCCTGTCCGAGGGCCGTCACTTGATCCGATTCGGCTTCCTCATTCGGTGTCGCCGGCTGAGCCTGAATCGGGACATATTCGTTCGCACCGGCGGCCGGTTGATTAATCACGATAGCCGCCTCACTGCCCATACCGAATGCGGCGACACTCAGCATAAACAGAATGTGATTTAAAGGGAAACGGCAAAAATGCGTCAACATACTCCCTCCTGATTACTTAACCGTGTAAGAAACGGTTTGTGTACCTTTAATTTCATCACCAAAGACTTCTTTCAACTTAGCGGAAAGCTCCGACATACTTTTCACGTCAATCGGATTGAACGGTTCACCGAAGGTCTGGCTCAAACGCGGTGCTAAGGATGAATAGGAAGCCACGCACATGACCGATTCTTTGCCCGCACTGGTTAAATCCAGAGAATAAGCGTTACTGCCCGGCAGATTCAAAGGTTTCCCGGCGGACAGATTTTCTTCCGCCTCTAACGGATTCGGATAGATCTGAGCAATACTATTGCTCGCATCCTGATAGAAACAGCTTACGTGCGAACCTTCTTTATCGGCGTTAATGGTAAGCGACAGTTTGTCGCCGATTTTGTATTGCGATTTATCGGACGACATATTCAGGCTAATCGGATCGCCTTTATCCGTGTAAAAATACGGATAGCCGTTACGAGGTTCGTTCGAACCGTCTTCATCTTTTTTACCGGAAGGCTGTAACCCCGCTTTTTTGATATTACCGCTACCGTCAACCCTTGTGTAGTTTTTCATCATTCGTTCATAACTTTCAAAGTTAATCACGCCGGACGGTGTGGCATTGTTGTCTTTTTGGAACAAGGTCAGCGCTTCTTTAAATGCCGTTGTCGGCGTGCCGTCTACAGGGCCGTTGTAATAACCGAGATTACGTAATCCGGTTTGGAATAACTTCACTTTTTCAGTTTCGCCCATACCTTCAAACCAATCCAACAACTGACGTTGGAATTCCGGATGAGACTGATCTAAGGATAAACATTGCCAATAAGGCACTTGCGCATATTTACCCACCAATTCAATCATGCCTAAATCCGTTAACGTCCGTACCGCCGAGCCGACACCCTGAGACAAATTTCGCTCAAAGGAGAACTGAACGCCCACTTTACGGATTTTTGCTCCGGAATCGAATCCGAAACCTTTGTTGGCGGCGACAATTTCATTTGCCGAATCAATACCCGGATATAAAGTTCGGGTTAAAAAATCCCCCACATGTAATTCCATACCCAGCGCCGTGGTGATTAAATCGCCGGAAAGACCAAGTTCTACGTCATCACTTACCGAAATTCCCGCGCTGTCGGATTTTTTCAACACGCTTTGGTCAACATAAGAAACGGAACCTGAAATATAAATTTGCGGGGCGGGAATCTGCATGCTGCCGGTTGGTAAAAGTAAACTGGAAAGAGTTTGTACCGTGTCCTGCTTCATCGGATTGATTTCAAAATCCACCACTCTGAACGCTCCGCTGGTACGAGACATTTGTGAAAGTGCGGTCACAATCATGTCATTTGCGGCAACTAACGCTTTACCCGACGGATCGTTAATGGTTTTAATGGCGACAACCGTTTGTCCCGCATTACTTTGTAACAACAAATTATCCATACAGCTTAAACTGTCGCTGAAACTGGTCATGGCTCTGACCGGTTCCGACACCGGACGGGTATGGGTGGTAGTAGATTCGATATAAGGTCTGTCGCCGTGTAATTGCGTTCCTGTCGAACAACCGGCTAAAACCGATGCGGCAACATATGAAAGAAACACATGATGAATTTTCACAGAATGATTCCCTTAAGTAAAAATTAAAAAGTTGTAGAATAATGTTTTTATTGGAGAAGATTATTTACAGAGACTGACAACATCGCCTTTGATAATCACGATATTATCGGAATTTTTGCTTGGTCCGTACTTACCGGAACTTACACCGCTTTTCGTTGTTGTGGTACCAATATTTGTGGTACAACTTCTGGAGCCAATTCCGCTCACTGAACTGCCTTCCGTCGATCTTTCCGTTACCTCTTCAGCGTCATATCCCGCTTTTCCCATTTTTGCCCAGTTCTGAGCCTGTACGGAATGGACTTTCGCTTTATCTAAAGGAGACATCCCTTGTCTTGGCGCAAGCTCCGAAGATGCGGAAAAGGTTGAAGTTGAAAATGAGAGTAAGCAGGCTGCAACATAAATGTAAAAAGATCTATTTATTTTCATGGCAATCTCTCTTTAAGTGAAGGAAATAACCTCGAGAGCAATCGATTGGCTCCCGAGGTTAAATAAGGAAGATTAATCTTCGCTGTTATTAGACGCCATGTTTTGTGTTGCATGACCAACACCCATAGCAAAGTTAGATACGGCACCCTTAACGTCAACGGATTGTTTGTTGTTACCGCCAATGGTCACTTTACCGTTATTGGAAGCTAAGTTTTGAGTCGCTTTACCGGCACCCATCGCAAAGTTTGATACCGCGCCTTTAACGTCTACGGATTGTTTGTTATTACCGCCGACAGTAACTTTACCGCTATTGGAAGCTAAATTTTGAGTCGCTCTACCGGCACCCATTGCAAAGTTTGATACCGCGCCTTTAACATCTACAGATTGCTGGTTATTACCACCGATAGAAACTTTGGCATTTGCCGTAGCCACCGAAAATACAGCGATAAGTCCGACTGCAAGACCTGTTTTCATTAAATTTTTCATCAAAAACCCCTTATCTGAATAAAATTCAAAAGAAAAAATTTATATATTGCCTAATGGTTCTCGTAAAGATCAGTATTAATCTTTTACGACAGAACCGATATTAACTTCAGATTTACCGCCGCCGGAGGCTGAATTTACGATAGTACCTACCGATACAACCTGATTGTTGCTACCGGCATAATTTACCGATGAACCCAAGTTAATAGCGGCTTTCCCACCGCCTGAAGCAGTATTAATAAGCGAACCGTTAACCACAACGGTTTGCGTATTGTTCGAACCGACAACCCGACCCACGGTAGAACCAACGTTCACCGAAGCCTTCCCAGCAGAATCAGACTTGTTAATAACACTTCCCGACACAGTGACATTCTGCGTATTGGCGGAAACCGCTGTCACTGCAACAGACAGTGTTATCAGAGCAATAAATTGTCTAATCATGGCATCCTCCTTTTTATGATGCATTTTCAGCCTACTATAGAGATTTCACAAGATCAAATAGCAAAAACCGAAAATAAGCGATAACTCAAAAATATACCGAATTCAGTCACAATATATTTATATGTATATCAAAGGGTTAATACTTATTATTTAGGCAGTGCAAAGTTTTGTAAAAGTCTGTAAAACAGCTATTTTTATGGTTAAACATCCATATTTTTACGGATAAAAAGCATTCATAACAAAAATTTTCCTGCCTGAAAAATTAAAATCTATTACAATACTTATTAGTTTTCACACACAAAAGGACAGCATTATGATTATCGTTACAGGCGGCGCAGGTTTTATCGGCAGCAATATTGTTAAAGCATTAAATGATTTGGGGCGTAAAGATATTTTAGTCGTGGACAATCTGAAAGACGGCACGAAATTTATCAACTTAGTGGATTTAGACATTGCGGATTACTGCGATAAAGAAGATTTCATCGCACAAATTATCGCCGGTGACGATTTCGGTAACGTAAACGCCGTGTTCCACGAAGGCGCCTGTTCTGCCACCACGGAATGGGACGGCAAATACATCATGCACAACAATTACGAATATTCCAAAGAATTGCTGCATTACTGCTTAGATCGCAAAATCCCGTTTTTCTATGCCTCGAGTGCGGCCACTTACGGCGACAAAACGGAATTTGTGGAAGAACGCCAATTTGAAGGCCCGTTAAACGTATACGGCTATTCCAAATTCTTATTCGATCAATATGTGCGCCGGATTTTACCGAACGCCGCCTCACCGGTTTGCGGATTTAAATATTTCAACGTATACGGACCGCGCGAACAGCACAAAGGCAGCATGTCCAGCGTGGCATTTCACCTGAACAACCAAATTCTGAAAGGCGAAAATCCGAAATTATTCGCCGGCAGCGAACACTTCCTGCGCGATTTCGTTTATGTCGCCGATGTTGCCGCCGTGAATATCTGGGCGTGGCAAAATAAGATTTCCGGTATTTTCAACTGCGGCACGGGCCATGCCGAAAGTTTCAAAGCCGTTGCCGAAGCGGTGATCAAACATCACGGTAAAGGCGCCATTGAAACCATTCCGTTCCCGGATCACTTAAAATCACGCTATCAGGAATACACGCAGGCGGATCTCACCAAATTACGAGCCGCCGGTTGCGATTTAAGATTTAAATCCGTTGCCGAAGGCGTGGCGGAATATATGGCGTGGCTGAATCGCAAATAAGAAATATAAGGTTTTGAAATGTCAGAAAAAATTTCAATTATCACCGGTTCCACTTTAGGCGCCGCCGAATATGTGGGCGATCACTTAGGCGATGTGTTACAAGAAAAAGGGTTTGATGTCACCGTACAAAACGCCGTAATTCTGGATGAAGTCATTGACGACAAAATCTGGTTGATTGTGACCTCAACCCACGGCGCCGGCGACTTACCGGACAACCTGAAACCGCTGATGAATCAAATCGCCGAAGAAAAAACCGATTTATCGGGCCGACGGTTCGCTGTGGTGGGATTAGGCAATTCCGATTACGACACCTTTTGTTTCGCGGTGGATAAAGTGGAAAATCTGCTGCTCGCCCAAGGCGCCGTCCGACTTTGCGACGCCCTCCGCATTGATGTGTTAACGGAGGAAAATCACGAACAAGCGGCGGAAAACTGGCTGCCGAATTTCATCGCCGCGCTGTAATTTTACAAAGTTCGATCTCAAAAAGTGCGGGCAAAATTTTAAACGTTTTTTAGCAGCTATTTTTACGTTGTTTTTTATAAAGGCATAGTAGACAAAATGGTTGTTAAAAAGTAGCTTAAGATCTTTATAGTACAAGGATTTTAGCCATCTTTTTGAAATATAAACAATCATTCTCTATAAATTAAACGGTTTCACATACGGCAGCATGCCTTTGTCCAGCATATCCACCAAACCGCTGTGATGATCGTTCGGACCTAAACCGCGTAATTCCACCGTGAAACTCACGCTATTATCATACAGAGTGTCTTTGCTGTCGCTATATTTACGCGTGTCGCTTTCGCTCACCAGGTAACGACGCACACCGACACCGGCGGACCAACAGCAGGTGTTATAACGCACGCCGGCATATTGTTCCACCGGTTTATTCAGGGCGATGTCATGATAATAACGTCCCACTACCGCCCAATTATCGGCAATTTCCCAGGCGACCGTACTGCCCAGCTGTTTGATATCCTGATTGTAACGGTTAACGCCGGAGGTTAAGTTCTGATCGATATATTCCTTACTGGCGTAACGATAATTCAACTGAATCAGGTTGTTACGTTCGGGATTATATTCCAGGCTGGTATTCATTAAGGAAACGGCGTCCAGTCGGGTGTCGTATTGATAACTGCCGCGCCAGTTCCATTGATCGTTAATTTTCCAGTTGCTTTCCAACGCCCATGAAGAGGAACGTCCGGTGGTACTGTGTTCGGAATTTTCATCAATACGGGAATCGTTCAGATAAATAATTTGTCCTAAAGATACGTTAAACCGTTCATTGGCGTTTTCATCGTAGAAACGGCTGGTTCCGCCTAAAGTAAACTGATTGGCGGAAGCAATGCGATCCAAACCGCTGTAACGGCGATCGCGGAACAGAGAAAAATAATCCTGCTGCAACAACGCGGAATCATAACCCAAACCTAAATAATTGGAATAACGTTTGGAACCGATGTTACTTTGATCGCGGTACGGACGATAAAGATATTGTACGTGCGGTTCAAGAGTTTGAGTATAGCCTTTGATAAAGGTTTCATTACTTGCCAGCACCGTTTGTAAATCCACTTTAATTTGCGGAATAGTACGATTTACGGATTTCTGAATATTCGCATCCACGCCCGTACCGGCTTTTTGTTGGTAATGGGTGGCATACAATTTGGTTTCAATATTCAGACTGCCGTATTTATTCGCCATCGGAAGGTTTAAACTCGGTTCGACATGATAACGCCATGCCGTCGGCATCGCTTTGCTGTCATTATCAAAATGCACCGCTTGAGCGAATAATTTGAAATCCAACCAACCTTTTGCCAGTCCGTTCTTATAATAATTGAAATCCATTTGCGGTAGCGCTTTGTACGGACCGATATCCACATCATCAAAAATCTGGAATTCTTTGGCCGAAATCGCAAAATTCCAGTTAGGCTGATAGTAAGACAATCGGGCGGATTGCGTGGCGTAACCGTCGGTACTGCTGCCGTAATCGGAATCAAAATCGGAAAAATAACGTTTATCGCTTACTTTGGTGTAATCGATATTCAATCGCCAATCGTCCCATAAACGGGCATCGTGTTTCCAATAAAACAAATGGCGAGAACGATTTTCACCGGTGTAATCTTCATAACGATCATCGCCCAAATATTCTCCGAAGATTTTCCCTTCGCCCAAAGCGTTTAAATAACGAAATTCACCTAACCATTGCCAGCCGCGTTGCGACATATATTTAGGCGTAATTGTCATGTCATAATTCGGCGCAATATTCCAATAAACGGGTTGAGCAAACCAGTAACCGTCACGGCTGGAATGACCGGCACTCGGGATCAATAAACCTGATCGACGACGATCGCCGATAGGTAACTGCAGATAAGGCGTATAGAAAACCGGCACGCCCGCAACTTTAAAGCGGGCATGCCACATTTCCGCATATTCTTCTTTTATATGCTGTTTCATTTCGGAAGCGTCAATTTGCCAGGCGTTATCATTCGGTAAACAGGAAGTAAAGGTAGCGTTTTTCAGTAAACGATAATTCTCGCGATTTTCCGAACTTTCCGCCGTTCCGCGGCCTTGTCTTCCCACAAATTGATAATCGGAATTCGCGACGTCCGCATCATTATTATTCAGATTGATTTTTGCGTCTTTACCTTTTAATACGATCAATTCATCCCGATAATCAAAAACACC
Source organism: Actinobacillus sp. GY-402 (assembly GCF_014843355.1). Classification (GTDB taxonomy): domain Bacteria; phylum Pseudomonadota; class Gammaproteobacteria; order Enterobacterales; family Pasteurellaceae; genus Exercitatus; species Exercitatus varius. Next base: position 2,163,612 of record NZ_CP062137.1, on the reverse strand, counting down.
GTTAGCATAAGCATGACGTAATGCATTCGCGCCTTCACCCGTTTGGGTAACAACCACTTCCGGCGCCTGCAAATGACGATTTCCCTGTTTAATATCCACATCACCGCTATAAGTGGCGCGGGAAGGATTAACAATGTCCGCCTGATCCGCCTCAATATAAACGGGCTGTTCGTTGGCATCACCCGAAACCGGTTCTCCCGTAAACTGAGGCACACCCGACAAACATTGACGATGTAAATCATCGGCGTTCGCTAACGCGCCGCTGCTGTAAAGTGCGGTCAAAATCGCAAAAGAAATAAAGGAATAAGAAAAATGTTTCATAGCTAACCGGTTAAACATAAAAGTGGATTAATTATACTTGAAGTACCAAAATTTATCACGAAATTTGACCGCACTTTTCATAAAACGTTTACTTTCGATGTCTTTTTTATCACTTTTATCTTGTGGATAACTTAATAAAAAAACGCATAAAAGCTGTATTTTTCCCGTGTATAAAATAACAATTTAATTTAACTGTGGATAAATCACTATGTTATTCACAGGCTTTTTACTGTAAAGATCAAAATTTTTAACAGGATCCTTTTTTATCTAACCGATTTATTTTGCTAACAAAGATCCTTTTATACACAAAGATCAGGTGATCCTAATTATCGTCATAATAAGATCTTTATATAAATTTAAGATCTTATTTTATTAGCAACCGGCTTTTTCTGAGTTTTATCCCGCCTAACGTTTAATTTCAACTTTCAAGCCCGGGTAAATTTCAGTAAAATAGCCCGTTACTTTTATATTTCAATTTATGGATCGGTGAAAGCGATCATATTCATTACATAAGGTTACTATGTTTTATACGGAAAATTATGATGTGATCGTAATCGGCGGCGGTCACGCAGGAACCGAAGCGGCACTTGCTCCGGCCCGAATGGGTTTGAAAACCCTGCTTTTAACGCACAATGTGGATACTTTAGGTCAAATGTCTTGTAATCCGGCTATCGGCGGCATCGGTAAAGGGCATTTAGTGAAAGAGATCGATGCTATGGGCGGTTTAATGGCAACCGCGGCTGACTTGGCGGGCATTCAGTTTCGCACCTTAAACAGCAGTAAAGGACCGGCGGTGCGGGCAACTCGTGCGCAAGCGGATCGCGTGTTATATCGTCAAGCGGTGCGTCAAGCTCTTGAAAACCAACCTAATTTGGATATTTTCCAACAGGAAGCCACGGATATTTTACTGGAACAAAATCGTGCCGCAGGGGTTTCCACCAAAATGGGATTAACCTTCCGGGCTAAGTCCGTCATTTTAACGGCGGGAACTTTTTTAGCCGGCAAAATTCATATCGGTTTGACCAATTATGAAGGCGGACGCGCGGGAGATCCGGCTTCCGTCACACTTTCTCACCGATTACGCGATCTCGGTTTACGGGTAGATCGTTTAAAAACCGGTACGCCGCCGCGTTTGGACGCTCGTACCATTAATTTCGAGATACTGGCAAAACAGTACGGAGACACGGAATTACCGGTTTTCTCTTTTATGGGATCGGTGGATCAACATCCGCGCCAGATTCCTTGTTTTATTACTCATACGAATGAGCAAACCCATGATGTGATCCGTCATAATCTGGATCGCAGTCCGATGTATACCGGTGTGATTGAAGGGATCGGACCGCGTTATTGTCCGTCTATCGAAGATAAAGTGATGCGTTTTGCCGATCGCACTTCCCATCAGATTTATCTTGAACCCGAAGGATTGACCAGCAACGAAATTTATCCGAACGGAATTTCCACCAGCTTGCCGTTTGACGTGCAGATGAAAATCGTCAATTCCATGAAAGGGCTGGAAAATACCCGCATCGTTAAGCCGGGTTACGCCATCGAATACGATTATTTTGATCCGCGGGATCTGAAACCGACCTTGGAAACGAAAGCGATCAGCGGTTTGTTTTTTGCCGGTCAGATCAACGGCACCACAGGTTATGAAGAAGCGGCGGCTCAAGGTTTGTTAGCGGGAATTAACGCTGGGTTATACGTACAGGAAAAAGAATCCTGGTTCCCGCGTCGGGATCAAGCTTACGTAGGCGTATTGGTGGATGATTTGTGTACTCTCGGTACCAAAGAGCCTTATCGCGTGTTTACTTCCCGCGCGGAATATCGTTTGTTATTGCGTGAAGACAATGCGGACAGCCGTTTAACGCCGATTGCCCGCGAATTAGGGTTAATCGACGAAGCCCGTTGGGCGCGTTTCAATCGGAAAATGGAAAATATTGCCAAAGAACACGAACGATTGAAACAGATCTGGATTCATCCGCAATCCGAACATTTGAACGAGATTAACGGCTTGGTTAATACGCCGTTAACCCGTGAAGCCAGCGGTGAAGATTTGTTGCGTCGCCCTGAAGTGAGCTATGAAAAACTGACAAAAACTGCGGCATTTTCTCCCGCACTTGAGGATAAACAAGCCGCCGAACAAGTGGAAATTGCGATTAAATATCAAGGCTATATCGAACACCAGCAGGAAGAAATCGAAAAACAAAAACGTCACGAAAATACGTTGATTCCCGAACGTTTCGATTATTCGTTGGTTGCCGGATTATCCAACGAAGTGCGGTCGAAATTGGAACAACATCGCCCGGTTTCAATCGGACAAGCGAGTCGAATTTCCGGCGTGACGCCGGCGGCAATTTCTATTTTGCTGGTCAATTTGAAAAAACAGGGAATGTTAAAACGTGGCGAATGATTTAGAGCGGATTCTTGCGCAAAAGCTTGAAAATCTGTTAAAAAAGACCGAACTTTGTTTGACCTCTCAGCAGAAATCGCAATTAGTGCGGTTGGTTTTATTGCTGAATAAATGGAATAAGGCTTACAATCTGACTTCCGTGCGTGATCCGCAGGAAATGCTGGTTAAACATATTTTGGACAGTCTGGTAGTAAGTCCTTATTTACAAGGTGATCGTTTTATTGATGTGGGAACCGGCCCGGGCTTACCCGGTCTGCCTTTGGCTATTATTAATCCGAATAAAAAATTCGTATTGCTCGACAGCCTCGGCAAACGGATCAGTTTTATCCGTAATGCGGTACGTGAGTTGGGACTAACTAATGTAGAACCCGTACTCAGCCGCGCGGAAGAATATATGCCCGATCATAAATTTGACGGCGTATTGAGTCGCGCTTTTGCCAGCCTGAAAGATATGACGGATTGGTGTCATCATTTACCGATTGATAACGGTTTGTTTTATGCCTTGAAGGGAATTTATCAGCAAGATGAAGTGATGAATATGGATGATCGTTTTCAGGTTGTTGAAGTGATAAAACTGCAAGTTCCCGAATTAACGGGCGAACGACATTTGGTTAAAGTTAAAAAAATGTAAAAATTATGGTTTATTTGCATTTTTTTCGCGCGGTTTAAGTTGGAATAAACCGGAAATATGCGTATAATCATTCGTGTTTTGATAAGTAAAAAGGGTTATGTCGAAAGTCATAGGACAAGCAAGACAACAATATAAAAAAGCATTAACCGTCGAATTGGGCGGATTAATGTTTTTTTTCCTGCTTTTGTGTTTATGGCAATGGAAAAGTGCGGTCAGTTTTGGGCTCGGATTTTTATCGGCTTTTTTACCTTTTGCGGTTTTTGTGCTGATTGTCTTTTTCAGAAAAGCAACCTATTCCACCGAAATGACCGCTTTTTATCGCGGCGAAGCGATTAAATTCGGCTTAACCGCGATTTGCATTATCGCTTGTTTTAAGTTATTTGTGACGATGAATTTTATCGTTTTTTTTACGGGTTACTTCGTCGCACTGATACTGAATAATCTTTTACCCGTGTTGATCGGTAAAAAAATTAAATCGTAATCGTCAGAGGATTTATTATGTCTGGACAAACGACTTCCGAATATATTGGTCACCATTTACAATTTTTGAAAACAGGGGATTCTTTTTGGAATATTCATGTTGATACCTTGTTTTTTTCCTTTTTAGCGGCTGTGATTTTTTTGGCGGTATTTCGTTCCGTAGCGAAAAAAGCCACTTCCGGCGTGCCGGGTAAATTGCAATGTGCGATTGAAATTGTGGTGGAATGGATTAACGGTATTGTTAAAGAAAATTTCCATGGTCCGCGTAATGTCGTTGCACCTTTGGCATTAACTATTTTCTGTTGGGTATTCATTATGAATGCCATCGACTTGATTCCTGTCGATTTTCTTCCTCAGTTAGCCGGTTTATTCGGCATTCACTATCTTAGAGCGGTACCTACCGCCGATATCAGCGCAACATTAGGTATGTCCTTGTGTGTGTTTGCGTTAATCCTTTTCTACACGGTGAAATCTAAAGGTTTCGGCGGATTGGTGAAAGAATATACGCTTCATCCTTTTAATCACTGGGCTTTTATTCCGGTCAATTTTATTCTCGAAACCGTGACTTTGCTGGCCAAACCCATTTCATTGGCGTTCCGTTTATTCGGTAATATGTATGCGGGAGAATTAATCTTTATTCTTATCGCCGTTATGTATTCCGCGAATGCCGCCATTGCCGCATTAGGTATTCCTTTACACCTGGCTTGGGCGATTTTCCATATTTTAGTCATTACTTTGCAGGCTTTCATCTTTATGATGTTAACGGTAGTGTATTTGAGTATTGCTTATAATAAGGCAGAACATTAATTTTTAACTAAACCCGGTCCCTTTGGGGCTTATTCCTTAACTTAATGGAGAACATTATGGAATCTGTAATTACAGCTACAATCATTGGTGCGTCAATTCTTCTGGCTTTTGCCGCACTGGGTACGGCAATCGGCTTTGCTATTTTAGGCGGTAAATTCTTAGAGTCTTCAGCTCGTCAACCTGAGCTTGCTTCAAGTTTACAAACTAAAATGTTTATCGTTGCAGGTCTTTTGGATGCCATTGCGATGATCGCTGTAGGTATTTCATTACTATTCATTTTCGCTAACCCATTCATCGGTTTATTACAATAATTGTCGATTTTTTCTAATTTTATTAGCTCTTTTAAACAGAGCCGACAATATTAACAGAGGAGGGTGTTGTGAATTTAAATGCAACATTAATCGGTCAGCTTATTGCGTTCGCATTATTTACATGGTTTTGCGTTAAATTTGTTTGGCCGCCGATTATTAAAGCGATTGAAGAACGTCAAAGTTCTATTGCCAATGCCTTGGCATCGGCTGAAGCCGCAAGAAAAGAACAAGCGGACACGAAAGCGTTAGCGGAAGAAGAAATTACCAAGGCTAAAATCCAGGCTCAGGAAATTATTGATTCCGCCAATAAACGCCGTAATGAAGTGTTAGATGAAGTGAAAGCGGAAGCGGAAGCGTTAAAAGCTAAAATTATTGAACAAGGCTATGCGGAAGTGGAAGCCGAGCGTAAACGCGTTCAAGAAGAACTTCGTGTCAAAGTGGCTTCATTGGCGATTGCAGGTGCGGAAAAAATTGTTGGTCGTACCGTGGATGAAGCGGCGAACAATGACATTATTGATAAATTAGTTGCAGAATTATAAGAAGGTTGAGCTTATGTCAGAATTAACTACGATAGCTCGCCCTTATGCCAAAGCAGCATTTGATTTTGCCGTGGAACAAAGTGCGGTCAAAAAATGGCATGAAATGTTGGCTTTTACCGCGGAAGTGGCAAAAGACGAACAGGTTCAGCAATTTTTGACAGGATCTTTACCCGCTCAAAAAGTGGCGGATACGGTAATTTCTATTTGTGGCGAACAACTTGATCAATACGGGCAAAATCTTATTCGGTTAATGGCTGAAAATAAGCGTTTAACTGTGCTTCCGGCTGTATTTGACGAATTCCGACATTATGAGGAAGAACACAATGCAATTGCCGAAGTTCAGGTCATTTCGGCTCAACCATTAAATGCAACGCAAACAGATAAAATTGCCGCTGCAATGGAAAAAAGACTTGCCCGTAAAGTTAAATTAAATTGCAGTGTAGATAATGCCCTGATTGCCGGGGTTATCATTCGTACGGACGATTTTGTGATTGACGGTTCAAGCCGCGGACAATTAAACCGTCTGGCACACGAATTGCAATGATAAGAGGATTTTAAAATGCAACTAAATTCAACTGAAATCAGTGAATTGATAAAAAAACGCATTGCCCAGTTTGATGTGGTGAGCGAAGCTCGCAACACCGGGACAATAGTTTCCGTGAGCGACGGTATTATCCGTATTCACGGTTTAAGCGAAGTAATGCAGGGGGAAATGATTGCTCTTCCTACCGGTCGTTTTGCGATGGCATTAAACTTAGAACGTGATTCTGTCGGTGCGGTGGTTATGGGTCCTTACACGGATCTTGCCGAAGGGATGGAAGTACAATGTACCGGTCGTATTTTGGAAGTGCCGGTAGGTCGCGGTTTATTAGGTCGCGTGGTAAATACCTTGGGTCAGCCAATCGACGGTAAAGGCGAAATTGAAAATGACGGATTTTCTCCGGTTGAAGTAATTGCACCGGGCGTTATCGAACGTAAATCCGTTGATCAACCGGTACAAACCGGCTATAAAGCGGTCGACTCCATGGTACCTATCGGTCGCGGTCAGCGCGAATTAATTATCGGCGACCGTCAAACGGGTAAAACCGCATTGGCTATCGATACCATTATTAACCAAAAAAATTCCGGTATTAAATGTATCTATGTTGCCATTGGTCAAAAAGCATCAACTATCGCCAACGTGGTGCGTAAACTGGAAGAAAACGGCGCGTTAGCAAATACTATCGTTGTGGTGGCTTCTGCATCCGAATCCGCCGCTTTACAGTATTTAGCGCCTTATGCCGGTTGTGCAATGGGTGAATATTTCCGTGATCGCGGTGAAGATGCATTAATTATTTATGATGATCTTTCCAAACAAGCGGTTGCCTATCGTCAAATTTCGTTATTACTTCGTCGTCCGCCTGGTCGTGAAGCGTTCCCGGGTGACGTATTCTACTTGCATTCCCGTTTACTTGAACGGGCGGCTCGCGTAAATGAAGAGTACGTAGAAAATTTCACTAAAGGTGAAGTGAAAGGTAAAACCGGTTCATTAACCGCATTGCCTATTATCGAAACTCAGGCCGGTGACGTTTCCGCTTTTGTTCCGACCAACGTAATTTCTATTACCGACGGTCAGATTTTCTTGGAATCCAACCTATTCAATGCCGGCGTACGTCCTGCGGTAAACCCGGGTATTTCGGTATCTCGCGTAGGTGGTGCGGCTCAAACTAAAGTGGTTAAAAAATTAGCCGGCGGTATTCGTACGGCATTAGCGCAATATCGTGAATTGGCGGCCTTTGCTCAGTTTGCTTCGGATTTGGATGATGCGACACGCAAACAATTGTCTCACGGTGAAAAAGTCACTGAAATGCTGAAGCAAAAACAATATGCGCCGTTAAGCGTATCGGAACAAGCCGTGCTTTTATTCGCTGTTGAATTTGGTTATTTAGATGATGTGGATTTAAATAAAATAGCTGATTTTGAGACCGCACTTTTAGATTATGCGAATCGCACTAATGCCGAGTTTATGCGTGAATTAACCAAATCGGGCGATTACAATGATGAAATTAAAAATACATTAAAAGGTATTTTAGATAATTTCAAAGCGAGTAACGCTTGGTAATAGATTCGGAGAAAGACAATGGCTAGTGGAAAAGAGATAAAAACCAAAATTTCCAGTGTGCAAAGTACACAAAAGATTACTAAAGCAATGGAAATGGTGGCAACCTCGAAAATGCGTAAAACCCAGGATCGCATGGCTGCCTCTCGTCCGTATTCTGAAACCATACTTAATGTTATCAGCCACGTATCGAAAGCCAATATTGGTTATAAACATCCTTTTCTTGTGCAGCGTGAAATAAAAAAAGTCGGCATATTGGTTGTTTCAACTGATCGCGGAATGTGTGGTGGCTTAAATATTAACCTGTTTAAAACCGCACTTAACGAAATCAAGCAATGGAAAGAAAAAGCTATCAGTGTAGAGTTGGGTTTGATTGGCTCTAAAGGGATTGCTTTCTTTCGTTCGCTCGGTTTGAACGTAAAAGGGCAACTTTCCGGTCTTGGTGATAATCCTTCGTTGGAAGAATTAATCGGTGTAGCCAATGCAATATTCGAAACTTATAAAAAAGGCGAAATTGACGCAATCTATATCGCTTATAATAAGTTCGTTAATACAATGTCGCAAAAACCGGTTTTCCAACAGTTGGTTCCGTTGCCTGAATTGAAAACCGATAATTTAGGTAATAACCAACAGGTTTGGGATTATATTTACGAACCTGATCCAAAAGTATTACTGGATAGTTTATTGATTCGTTATTTGGAATCTCAGGTTTATCAGGCGGTTGTAGATAATCTGGCTTCAGAACAAGCGGCTCGAATGGTTGCAATGAAAGCAGCAACAGATAATGCAGGTAATTTAATTAATGATCTGCAGTTGGTGTATAACAAAGCCCGTCAGGCAAGTATCACAAATGAATTAAATGAAATTGTTGCGGGTGCCGCAGCAATTTAATGGAGAAAAGCGGTAATGTCAGCAGGAAAAATTGTACAGATTATCGGTGCGGTAATCGACGTTGAGTTCCCACAAAATGCAGTACCAAAAGTTTACGATGCATTAAAAGTTGAAGAAGGCGGTTTAACCCTCGAAGTTCAACAACAATTAGGCGGCGGTGTAGTCCGTTGTATTGCGTTAGGTTCGTCAGACGGTTTAAAACGCGGTTTAAATGTTGATAATACGGGACATCCTATTTCCGTACCGGTTGGTACGAAAACTCTTGGCCGTATTATGAACGTGTTAGGTGAACCAATCGACCAAAAAGGTGAAATCGGTGCGGAAGAAGTATGGGCTATTCACCGTGAAGCGCCAAGTTACGAGGAGCAATCCAACAGTACCGAATTATTAGAAACCGGTATCAAAGTTATCGACTTGATTTGCCCGTTTGCGAAAGGTGGTAAAGTCGGTTTATTCGGTGGTGCCGGTGTAGGTAAAACCGTTAATATGATGGAATTAATCCGTAATATTGCGATTGAACACTCGGGCTTCTCCGTATTTGCCGGTGTAGGTGAACGTACCCGTGAAGGTAACGATTTTTATCATGAAATGACGGAATCCAATGTTTTGGATAAAGTATCTTTGGTTTACGGTCAAATGAACGAACCGCCGGGTAACCGTTTACGCGTGGCGTTAACCGGTTTAACCATGGCGGAAAAATTCCGTGATGAAGGTCGTGACGTATTATTCTTCGTAGATAATATTTATCGTTACACCCTTGCAGGTACCGAAGTATCCGCATTGTTAGGCCGTATGCCGTCTGCGGTAGGTTATCAGCCGACCTTGGCGGAAGAAATGGGCGTATTGCAGGAACGTATTACATCAACTAAAACCGGTTCGATTACTTCGGTGCAAGCGGTTTACGTACCGGCGGACGACTTAACCGACCCGTCTCCGGCCACGACCTTTGCGCATTTGGACTCAACCGTGGTATTAAGCCGAAATATTGCCTCTTTAGGTATTTATCCGGCCGTTGACCCGTTGGATTCCACTTCTCGTCAATTAGATCCGCAAGTGGTAGGCCAAGAGCATTATGATGTGGCGCGCGGCGTACAAGGTATTTTGCAGCGTTACAAAGAATTGAAAGACATTATTGCCATTCTTGGTATGGATGAACTTTCGGAAGACGATAAACTCGTGGTAGCACGTGCGCGTAAAATCGAACGTTTCTTATCGCAACCGTTCTTCGTCGCCGAAGTATTTACCGGTTCGCCGGGTAAATATGTTTCCTTGAAAGATACTATTCGCGGTTTTAAAGGTATTCTTGAAGGCGAATACGACCACATCCCGGAACAAGCTTTCTATATGGTCGGTTCTATTGAAGAAGTTGTTGAAAAAGCGAAAAATATGTAATCACTTCAAGACTGATTACCAGAATTGAAGGAGAAAAACATGGCAACATTCAACTTAACCGTTGTAAGTGCGGAAGAAAAAATTTTTGAAGGTGTCGTAAGAAGTATTCAAGCCACCGGTTCGGAAGGTGAATTGGGTATTTTAGCGGGACATATTCCTTTATTAACAGGAATTAAACCGGGCATCGTCAAAATTACCCGTGAAGATAATAGCGAAGAAGTGCTTTATGTATCCGGCGGCTTTTTAGAAGTTCAGCCGAATATCGTTACAGTGCTTGCCGACGTTGCTATCCGCGGTAGCGAATTGGATCAAGAACGTATTCTTAATGCGAAACGCAAAGCGGAAGAAAATATCGTGGCAAAACATGCCGATGTGGATCACGATTTGCTGGTAGCAAAATTATCAAAAGAAATGGCAAAATTACGCGCTTACGAATTGACCGAAAAATTAGTGAAAAACAAACGCTGATTTTGACCGCACTTGAAGCTGTTCCTATTATTAGGAACGGCTTTATTTTTTTAGTATTGGTATTTAGGTTTGTTCTCTGTTAATTTAAATAGGCTAATAACCTTACGACAGGGAAATAAATATGCGATACAAAGCCATTTTCAGCGATATGGACGGCACTTTATTGAATAGCCGACATCAAATCAGCCCAAGAACCGAAGCGGCTATTAAAGCGGCTATTGCCAAAGGCATTCCTTTTATTCCCGTTTCAGCCCGTCCGCCTTATGCCATAACACCTTATACCGAACAGTTACAAACCAACTATGGGATTATTTGTTACAGCGGTGCGTTGATTTTGGATAAAAATCTACAGGAACTTTATAGCGTTCAAATAGATCCGGCCGATTTAGCGACGCTTAATCAAATTCTGGCGGATGAGTTGTCTCTCTCGATAAATCATTATGCCGGTTTAGATTGGTTTACCAATGATTTGAATAATTATTGGACAAAGCAGGAAGCGGATATTACCGGTTTATCCCCAAAACGAACGCCGGCTAATCTCACCAAGGTGCATAAAATTTTGGTGATGGGGGAAGCGGATAAAATCAAACCGCTTGAACAAAAACTTAAACAAAATCTCCCGCACTTGAGCATTCATCTTTCTAAACCCGAATATATCGAAATCATGAATAAAGCGGCAACTAAAGCAAAAGCCATTGATTTCATGGCGAAATGTTTACATGTCAATGCCGATGAAATGATTGCTTTCGGCGATAACTTCAACGATTTGGATATGCTTGAATATGCGGGTTTAAGCGTTGCTATGGGCAATGCGCCGGATGAAATTAAGCAGGTTGCAAAAAAAGTGACGGCAAGTAATGATGAAGACGGTATCGCTCTGGTATTAGAGGATGAATTTAAATAAAAAATCTGCACGTCGGGTGAATTTAAGTTCAACACTGATGTGCAGATAAAAAATACAAATATGAAAAAGACTATTAGAGGATTAATTCGAGTTCACATTTTTTAAGAAAATTTGACGAGGCGATTTTAATCCTAATTTTTCCGCCTCATTAACCAGATTCAACGCTTTGTTTATATCCTTTGCTTTCAGCGCTTTTGTTACCGCTTGATTGAAATAGGCTTCGGTATCTTTATCCACCGGCGTATTTATCGCTTTACTGTGAGCAGCCGATCCGTCTACGGTTGCTCCGACTGCCGTCATTTTTTTACTTGATTTAGTTGGTAAAATATCATCCAGCCCGATAAAGCGCGTACCTTGTTCGTTGCTTACGTTCACAACGATTTCACCGCTGCGGCTGTGTTTGACTTCAATATCGTTAATTGCCGGCGGCTGATTGCCCATAGCTTTAGCGTAAATTTTCGCCGGATGCGGAACCGTTGTGGTCTTACCTAAATCCTGCTGCGTGGTGTAAATCAGCAAATAAATATAATCCTGACCGGAAACCGGAGTAAGATTCAGTTCCGCCGTGAAACGGTTTGGCAACATGCCGCGTTCTTCTTGGAATTTAAACATAGAGGAAGGATAACTTGCCGCGACATTAAAATTGGCATCCAACACTACTGCATTTGGTATAAAAACGTTTCCATCTATAATTTGGCTGTAAATATCAATGGTTAGTGCGCCTTGATTGGCGGGAATGCGGTATGCCACCACCGGGCTTTCCGTACCGGCGAAACTGCGGGTAAAGGTTTGATTTTGATTGGCGGAAAGTTCCGTTTTTACGTTTTTAGAAAATTCAATATCCTGCCATTGAACGGCTGATAATGTCTGCGGATTAATATGAACAGACTGATTTGCTGAAACAGATAAGGAGAACAGTGCTAAAAGAGCGGTCGCAAGTAATGTTTTTTTCATATTAATACCTCAAAACTTAAAATGTTAAAACGAGAATAACCATCTAATATTATGGGATAAAAGGGGGAAAAGTGCGGTCGTTTTTTTGAAAATTTTAACCGTATTTTTCCCCGGTTATCATCGTTTGGAACGCTCTTCCGTTTACGAAGAGCGTCTTTTTTATTTTACCACCAGGCTTCCATTTGAACGCCGACGATGAATTCCCGATCTTTCGCTTTATAGCCGGCGCTGGTACGTTGATCGATATTAAAGCTGTCGTTCCAACGTCCCCAGGTACCGAATACACGAATTGCCGGACGTGCCCAAATGCTGTCGCCGGCTTGCCATTGTTGAGCGATGGTCGCTTTTACCAAATCGTTTTTCTCGCCACTGGCTTGATCTTTAATGCGATCGTAACCTACTTCGAATAAAGTGCTCATGTTTTTCGTCCATTTGTACATCGGACGGATACCGGCGGAGTACCAGGTTTTACCTTGGTTGTTATCCAAATCAGTTTTTTCATAAATTAAGGCGTACATAGTTTCCCAGTTTTCACTTAATTTAATCGCACCGTGGTCAAGCACGCGGATCATTTTACCGTTATTATTCACGGAACCGCCTTGTGAGTGACCCGTATTCCATGAAGTCATAGAATCGGTGGCATATTGCACCACGAATTTATTGAAGCCGCCGAAGAATTCGCCTTGGGTATGTTCCGCCGTAATCATAAAGCCGTCTTTTGACGCATTAGGATCAAGCCATGCATCACCGTCGGTACGGGCACGACCGTAATCGAAACCGAGTTCCAGTTTACCGTTCGGATTGACGTTTAAATCCGCTAAACGAATATCAAATACGTCATTATAAACATCACGATCTTGATTGGATGTACAAGTAGTACTATTACATGACCAACTATAAGCACCGCCTGATTCGGTATTACGAGTTACCGCTAAAGACAATTTACCAAAGCCTAAATCAATATTTTCAACCCCTGCACCCGGACCGGAAATATCCCAGTAGTAGAAGTCGTTCATATGGATGTCATGACGTTGGTAGAATCGTTTACCGGCCCATAGTGTGGCGCCTGGTAGGCTGTCGGCAAAGTTCTTAAATTGTACGTTAATTTCACGCAACGCCGGATCAGTAGCTTCCCAGTCCACCTGTTGGTTTATCGAATAAGCGAGATTGGAATCCAAGTAAATGGATTTATCGCCGTCTTTATAAAGCTCTTGACCTAATTTGAATTCTGCATAGGTTTCCGCTTCGTTACCTAAACGGTATTTTGAACCGCCGCCGTTTACTTTCAACGCTTTTTGCTCACCGCCACCGGATGTCCAACCGATACCGGAACGGGCATAACCGTGGAAATCCACTGCCGCCGCACTTGTCGCAAACATCACTCCACCGATTGCAACTGCTAGAAGTGTTTTTTTGTTCATAATAGACCTCACTTAAGTCTTACTTAGGTTAATTATCAATTTTATGCTGGCTTAATACGATATATCCCCAAGGTTCAATCTCGACTTGGTGAGATATTTCAAGTTGATAAGATCGTTGACTAAACCAATCTATGTAAATTCCTTCAATACCGTCGCATTGAAGTTTTAACATTTGTCTTTTATCGCTGAAATTTAGAATGGCAACGGCGCGATCTCCGTCACTTTCGCGATAAAAGGATAGAATTTTATCCCCTGAATTTGGGATTCTAATCATTTCTCCGCCGCGCTGCCCGTTACGTAAGGCTCGGTTTTTGTGTTTCAGGCTAAATAACGTTCGATAAAGCTCCGCATTAGGATGCGGTTTCCATTCAATAAAATCTTTGTCAAAGAAAGCAAGTGAACGATCTAACCCGGCTTCCTGACCGCTATACACAAGAGGCATTCCATTAGCTAAAACGGTCATTACCGTCGCCACACCGAGAGCATCGGCAAAGTTTAAATATTGATTACCTTCCCACGCATTTTTATCGTGATTGTCCGTGAATAACATGCGGTAAGCGTCTCTCGGAAATGTTTTTACATCATGAGCCATATATTCCACTAATGCGGGAAAAGCGTGCCGGTTATATCCTCGTCCGTTTGCTACCGCCAGTAGTTTGTCCCAAAGATTCCAGCCGTATGTCATATCGAAAGCTTTCTGATGTAAATCGCGACTTTCCCATTCTGCTAACATAAATACGGGTTTAATCATATCAAGCTCAAAACGGACCTGATTCCAGAAATCTGTTGGAACAAATCCCGCTACATCGCAACGGAAACCGTCGATACCATAATTGATCACCCAGTATTTCATCGCTTCCGTCATATATTGACGTAATCCGGAATTGGTATAATCGAACTCAATAATGTCATCCCAGTCATACCACGGGGTAGGTTGAAAATTTCCCTGTTTGTTTTTGCTATACCATTCGGGATGGGATTGGGTTAACGAATTATCCCATGCGGAATGGTTGGCTACCCAATCTAATATGACGAACATACCCAAAGCATGAATATCGTTAATTAATCTGTGTAGATCTTCCGCAGTACCAAATTCAGCATTTACCGCATAGTAGTCTTTCACGGCATATGGGCTGCCTAATGACCCTTTACGATTTAATTCACCGATTGGATGAATCGGCATTAACCAAAGAATATCAACTCCCAAATCCTTTAATCTCGGCAAATGAGCGCGAAAGGCTTCGAATGTGCCTTCTTTTGTGAAGTGACGGATATTAACCTGATAAATGACCGCACTTTCCGCCCATTCGGGATGTTTTAATTCTACATAAGGTTTTGCTTGGTAAACGGATAAACACATCTTATCGTTCTCTCAATCAGACGCCTTTTTCCAAAAACAATCGTTTACAAGCGGTACCGTCTTCTTTAAATAGATGACAACGTTCAGGTACAATACCGATATTCATCTCGTCTCCTTCATTGACTAACACCACGTCGCTTTGGCGATAAATCAAAGAAGGTTGTTTGATCTCAGGAATTTCCAAATGAATTTGGGTTTCATTACCTAATAGTTCCACTACCTGTACTATTCCGTGTAAGGTGACGGCCGTTTGATCCGATGGAACTAAGTGTTCGGGGCGAATACCTAAAGACAGATTATTCCCTACATTTACGCCTTCGCCTGAAACAGGAATCCAGAAATTATGATGATTTGCATCAGGCAGTTCGATTTTTACTCGTTCTTTTTCCACCGCAGTAACTTTTACCGGCAGGAAATTCATTTTCGGTGAACCGATAAACCCGGCGACAAAACGATTTGCCGGATAATGGTAGAGTTCTAAAGGTTTGCCCACTTGTGCAATACCGCCCGCATTTAATACCACAATCTTATTGGCAAGAGTCATCGCTTCCACTTGATCGTGGGTTACATAAATCATTGTGCGGTTTAGTTTTTTGTGTAATTTAGAAATTTCTACCCGCATTTGTACGCGTAATGCGGCATCAAGATTAGAAAGGGGTTCGTCCAATAAAAATACTTCAGGTTGGGAAACCAGAGTTCGGCCGATAGCCACACGTTGACGTTGACCGCCGGAAAGAGCTTTAGGTTTACGATCTAATAAATGGGCAAGTTGTAAAATTTCAGCCACTTGGTTTACCCGTTTATCCCGTTCGGTTTTATTCACACCGGCCAATTTCAAACCGAAAGACATATTTTCGGCTACATCTAAATGAGGGTAAAGCGCATAAGATTGGAATACCATACCGATACCCCGTTTGGACGGCTCTACATCATTCATTAATTTATCGCCAATATAAAGTTCGCCTGTAGTAATATCTTCAAGTCCTGCAATCATCCGTAATAAGGTGGATTTTCCGCAGCCTGAAGGGCCGACAAAAACAACAAACTCGCCTTCTTCAATATCCAGATTAATGTCTTTAGAAATACAGACATCTCCGTAAGATTTACCTACATTGCGTAATGTTACATTAGCCATAATTTAACCTCTTACAACGATTTTTCGCGTTTAATCATTCACTTTTCAGTACAATAATAAATCATCCCATGACAAATTTTTTGAGGGTGAGATTAATTTGATAATTGTTAGATAAAATAAAGAGATATTCTTATTTATCGGCGTTTTTTTGTGAGATAGATCACATTTTGAAAAAAATATTTTGTGATCAGGATCACAATATAATGCCGAATAGAAATAAAATTTGATCTTACTCATATTTTTCTCATGGGGGGCGTAGAAGGGGGGATGATAACAACATAGGGGGATTAACCATAATAACCGTTAGGTAAAAAGAATCTTTTATCCCTTTAATTTGTCAGGAACTGTATTATGAAATTAAATTGCAACTCAAAAACTCTGTTTTGCTCATTACTTTCAGGTGCAATCGCATTTTGCTCTTTTTCTGTATCCGCCAAATTCGAGGAGGGTAAATTGGTTGTTTGGGGCGGTGGTAAAGGGCATACCGTTATCGCACAAATAGGCCGACAATTTGAAAAAGATACAGGCGTTCCCGTTAAAGTCGAAAATCCGGGAAAACTTGAAGAAGACTACGCACAATTAGCGTCAAACGGTGCCGGTCCGGATATTATCATTTATGCTCACGATCGCTTCGGCGGTTATGCCAAAGCCGGTTTGTTGGCGGAGTTAAATCCGAGCCAAACATTTAAAGACAAATTCGCCAAATTCAGTTGGGATGCGGAAACCTATGAAGGTAAAATCATCGGCTATCCGATGGCAATTGAATCTCTTTCTCTTATTTATAATAAAGATCTGTTGCCGACCCCGCCGAAAACTTGGGAAGAAATTCCGGCGCTTGATAAAGAATTAATGAAAAACAAAGGTAAACACGCCATCAGCTGGAATTTAGCCGAACCTTATTTTAACTGGCCGCTCATTGCCGCTGCCGGCGGTTATGCCTTCAAGTTTGAAAACGGCAGTTATAACGTCAACGATATCGGCGTAAATAACGAAGGGTCGCAAAAAGGGCTGCAATTTTTAGTGGATTTTGTAAAAAACAAACATATCGCCTCCGATATGGATCGCCAAATTGCCGAGACACAATTTTTAAAAGGCGACGTCGCCATGATCATCAACGGCCCGTGGGCGTGGTCAAATCTGGATAGCGCCAAGATGAACTACGGCGTTACTACCCTGCCGACCTTTGAAGGCAAACCGTCCAAACCGTTCGTCGGTATCGTGAGTGTCGGCATTAACTCGGCCAGCCCGAACAAAGATCTTGCCATCGAATTTATTGAAAATTATCTGCTTACCGAAGAAAGCCTTGCAACCATCAATAAAACTAATACGCTGGGTGCGATTCCTCTGCTTTCTCTGCAGGAAAAGTTATCTTCCGATCCCCGCGTCGAAGCCACTATGATCAACGCGGAGAACGGTGAAATCATGCCGAACATCCCGCAAATGACGGCATTTTGGTATGCGGAAAACTCCGCCATTAAAAACGCGGTAATCGGTCGTCAAACCGTAAAACAAGCATTGGACGAAGCCGCTTCGCGTATTCGTTCCGGTATTACTAAATAAAATAACAGTAAGGACTAACTATGAAAAACAAACTCATGACATTTACTTTAACCGCCGTTGCAGGCTTGCTATTGTCTTCCGCAGTCGCTGCCAAAATGACGGAAGGTAAGCTTGTTATCTGGATTAACGGCGACAAAGGCTATAACGGTCTTGCGGAAGTCGGTAAAAAATTTGAGAAAGATACGGGCGTCAAGGTATTAGTGGAACATCCGGACAGACTCGAAGAAAAATTCGCACAAGTTGCGTCAACCGGTGACGGCCCGGATATCATGTTTTGGGCGCATGACCGTTTTGGCGGTTATGCACAATCCGGTTTGTTGGCGGAAGTCAGCGTAAGCAAAGAATTTAAGGATAAATTCGTTGATTTCGCTTGGGATGCGGAAACCTATAACGGCAAAATTATCGGTTATCCTGTTGCTATCGAAGCTATTTCTTTAATCTATAACAAAGATTTAGTAAAAGAAGCGCCAAAATCCTGGGAAGAAATTCTTGAGTTAGATAAAAAGCTCAAAAAAGAAGGCAAAAACGCCATTATGTGGAATCTTTCCGAACCTTATTTCACTTGGCCTGTAGCCGCATCTAACGGCGCTTACGCTTTCAAATACAACAACGGCAAATATGACGTAAAAGACATTGGCGTGAACAATGAAGGCGCGGTGAAAGCTTTACAATTTGTGGTTGATATGGTGAAAAATAAAAATATCAGCGCGGATATGGACTACGCCGTGGCGGAAGCTTCTTTCAATAAAGGCCAGACCGCATTAACCATCAACGGTCCTTGGTCCTGGGGTAATATTGATAAAAGCGGCGTAAAATACGGCGTGGCGGTATTACCGACTTTATACGGTCATGCGTCTAAACCGTTCGTAGGCGTATTAAGCGCCGGTGTGAACAGCGCAAGCCCGAATAAAGATTTGGCGAAAGAATTCCTGGAAAACTACTTGTTAACCGATGAAGGTTTGGATCAAGTGAATAAAGATAAACCTTTAGGTGCGGTGGCGTTAAAATCCTACCAGGAAAAACTGGCTAAGGATCCGCGCATTGCGGCAACCATGGAAAATGCGAAAAACGGTGAAATTATGCCGAATATTCCGCAGATGACTTCTTTCTGGTACGCGGAAAAATCCGCAATTAACAATGCGGTAAGCGGTCGCCAAACAGTCAAAGCGGCACTGGATGATGCGCACGCCCGTATCCAAAAACAACAATAATTTTCTTAATTAGAGTGGGCGTTGTTGCCCACTCTGTTTTATTCGCCTAAAAAGTGCGGTCAAAATTCGAGGTGTTTTTATGTCTACTGTCACTCAATCTCAATCCACTCATTGGTTAAAATATCTGATAGCGGGCCTTGTGCTGTTATTTGATTTTTACCTGGTCGGATTAATGTATTTGCAAGGCGAATATTTATTTGCCATTTTAACCCTCGTCATCCTGACTTCCGGCGTTTATGTGTTTACCAACAAGAACGCTTATGCGTGGCGTTATGTTTATCCCGGCATTATGGGGATGACTATTTTTATTTTATTCCCCTTAGTGGCAACCATTGCCATCGCCTTTACCAATTACAGCGGTTCGAATCAGTTATCTTTCGAACGTGCGCTTTCCGTGCTCACCGAACAGCGTTATTTTGCCGGCGATAAATACAATTTTAAACTTTATCCGCAGGCGGATGATCAATATAAAATTGTATTAACCAATCCCGTCACGGCGCAGACCTTCGTGTCCGAAAATATTGCGTTGAAGGCGGCGGAGGTGCCGGTCAGCGAACAAGCCGAACCGACAGGCGAGGTTGCTCCGCTGAAAATTATTACTCAAAATCGTAGCGCGCTTCAGGCAATAAAAGTGATTTTGCCGAATAACAATGAACTGACCATGAGTTCATTGCGCCAATTTTCCGAACAAAAAGCCCGTTATCAATTCGATAAAGAAAATAATATCTTACGTAATAATGAAAACGGCAAATTGTATAAGGCTAACAATGAAATCGGTTTCTTCCAGGCGATAAACGAAAGCGGCGATTGGTTAAACGAAACCCTTGAACCGGGTTATACGGTAAGTTCCGGATTCCATAATTTTGTGAAAATTTTCACCGACAAAGGCATTCAAAAACCTTTCGTGCAAATCTTTATTTGGACGGTAGTGTTCTCCTTATTAACCGTGGTATTTACCGTTATTCTCGGTATGGTGCTGGCTTGTTTGGTGCAATGGGAAGCGCTGAAAGGCAAAGCGGTTTATCGCTTGCTGCTGATTTTGCCTTATGCGGTACCGTCCTTTATTTCCATCTTGATTTTCAAAGGGTTGTTTAACCAGAGTTTCGGTGAAATCAATATGATTCTGAATCAATTATTCGGTATCAGTCCCGAATGGTTTAATGATCCTTTCCTTGCCAAAGTGATGATTCTTATCGTCAATACCTGGCTGGGTTATCCTTATATGATGATTTTATGTATGGGTTTATTAAAAGCGATTCCGTCGGATTTATACGAAGCCTCCGCAATGGACGGCGCATCAACCTGGCAAAATTTCAGCAAAATTACGTTCCCGTTGCTGCTGAAACCCTTGACTCCGTTGATGATTGCTTCTTTTGCGTTCAACTTTAATAACTTCGTTCTGATTCAATTGTTAACCAACGGTCGCCCGGACATGATCGGCACCACAACCCCGGCGGGTTATACCGATTTGTTGGTTAGCTATACCTACCGCATCGCATTTGAAGGCAGCGGCACTCAGGATTTTGGTTTGGCAGCGGCCATTGCAACCATTATCTTCCTGTTGGTGGGCGGTTTAGCGTTATTGAATATTAAAGCGACCAAAATGGAATTATAAAATTTTTCAGGTTAAGGAGTTTTGCTTAACCCCAGTTGATTTAAGGAGTATTTATGGCGATTGTTCAATCTAAATCAGTGCGTTATCGCGTATGGGCAACCCATTTAATTTTAATTTGCTTTCTTGCCCTGATTATTTTCCCGTTATTGATGGTAATCGGCATTTCTTTACGCCCAGGCAACCTTGCTATCGGCGATATTATCCCGAGCCAAATTTCCTGGGAACACTGGCAAGCGGCATTAGGCTTTGATGTGACGCATGCGGACGGCACGGTGACGCCGCCGCCGTTTCCGGTATTACGTTGGTTGTGGAATTCCATTAAAGTGGCAACCATTACTTCCGTTGGCATTGTGACCTTATCCACAACCTGTGCGTACGCTTTCGCCCGCATGAAATTCAAAGGCAAAAAGACGATTTTACAAGGCATGCTGATATTCCAAATGTTCCCGGCCGTGCTTTCCTTAGTGGCGTTGTATGCTTTATTTGACCGTTTAGGACAATACGTTCCTTTCCTCGGGTTAAATACCCACGGCGGCGTGATTTTTGCTTATTTGGGCGGTATAGCGCTGCACGTTTGGACGATCAAAGGTTATTTCGAAACCATTGACGGTTCCTTAGAGGAAGCGGCGTCACTGGACGGCGCTACGCCGTGGCAGGCTTTCCGCCTGATTTTATTACCGCTTTCCGTACCGATTTTAGCGGTGGTCTTTATTCTTTCCTTCATTTCGGCAATAACCGAAGTGCCGGTAGCGTCGTTGTTATTGCGCGATGTGAACAGTTACACTCTGGCGGTGGGCATGCAGCAATACCTGTATCCGCAAAACTATTTATGGGGCGATTTCGCCGCCGCAGCGGTGCTATCGGCAATTCCGATTACGTTAGTGTTCTTGTTGGCGCAACGTTGGTTAATCGGCGGATTAACCGCCGGCGGGGTGAAAGGTTAATTTTACCTAAAAGGCAAAGCCGATACGTTCTACACATACCTCGGCGCATAATTAAATTCGCTTAAACTCCCCTCTTGTTCAAAGAGGGGAGCAGCATAATAAGAATTTTAAATTCACCGACGCTGTAAATAATCGGCTCTTAACACTACACAGATTTTTTAATTTGTGTCGAATAAACAAACATAGGTTAAAAGCTGGCGTTATGGCGGAAGACGGTAAAAGTGCGGTCAAAAAAAGCAACGTTTTTTGAACTCGGATTTTGTCCGGAACAGAACCAAGCGAATGATCGCCCATAGGCGATTGAAAGTAACGCCTCGCATGTTTTTTAAGTCGAAAAGTCTATTTTATAAATCAGGTCATTATGAAAAAATCCTTACTCTGTCTTTGTTTGTTCACATCGTCCGCCGCCTTCGCGCAAGGCTGGCAGCATACGCATTTTCAGCATTTCAGCGACAACGCCGAAACCAATTTATTTCAGGCGCAAGCGTCGTTGGAAAAAGGCAATTATCCTTTAATCTTCACCCTTGATAACCGATGTTATCAGCCGCAAAGTGCGGTGAAATTAAATCAAACGGTTTCACTGATTCCTTGTTCCGGCGAAGCGCCGCAGCTTCGTTTATTCCGTCAGGGGAATTATATTGCTCAAATCGATATGCGCAGCGGCACGCCGACGCTGAGAATCAGCGTGGAACAACAAGCGGAAACCGATAAAAACACGGTGAAAAGCTGTCCGATTTGGAATAAACAACCCGTTGAAATTGACGTTTCTTCCGTTTTTTCCGAGGGCGAATCGGTTCGGGATTTCTATTCGGGACAAACGGCTGAAGTGAAAAACGGCAAAATAACCATGATGCCGGCCGCCGATGCCGACGGATTGATTCTGTTGGAAAAAAGTGCGGTCAAAAAAAACGATGTTTTTTTGAATGGCGGTTCTGCTGAAGGCAACAAAGCGGTGAGTAATCGCCAACAGGCAAAGACAAATAAAAAACCGGACGGTTTTAATTGGAAAAACGCCACCGTTTATTTTGTTCTTACCGATCGATTCCAAAACGGAAATCCCGCCAACGATAACAGTTACGGTCGGCATAAGGACGGCATGCAGGAAATCGGAACGTTTCACGGCGGTGATTTACAGGGCTTAACGGCAAAACTGGATTATTTGCAACAGTTAGGGGTGAATGTGCTGTGGATCAGCTCGCCGCTGGAACAAATGCACGGCTGGGTCGGCGGCGGTGACAAAGGCGATTTCCCTCATTACGGCTACCACGGTTATTATCACCTCGATTGGACAAAACTGGATGCCAACATGGGAACGGAGGCGGATCTGAAAAACCTGATGCAGCAGGCCCATCGGCGCGGCATTCGGGTGCTGTTCGATATCGTCATGAATCACACCGGCTATGCCACGCTTGCCGATATGCAGGAATTTAACTTCGGCGGTTTCTATCTCAAACCGGAAGAAATCACCGCCACGCTGGGTAAAAAATGGACGGATTGGCAACCGAAAAAAGGGCAAAACTGGCACAGTTTTAACGATTTCATCAAATTCGGCGACAGCCAAGCCTGGCAAAACTGGTGGGGAAAAGATTGGGTGCGCGCGGACATCGGCGATTACGACAGCCCTAAATTCGACGATTTAAAAATGTCGCTTTCCGCCTTGCCGGATTTAAAAACGGAAAGCGAAAGTGCGGTCAAATTACCACGATTTTTTCAGCATAAAAATACCAATGCGAAAGAATTGGAAAATGCCAAAGTACGGGATTATTTAATCGCATGGTTAACGGACTGGGTGCGTCGATACGGCGTTGACGGCTTCCGCGTGGACACCGCAAAACACGTGGAAAAATCCACCTGGCTTTCGTTGAAACAGGCTTCACAACAAGCCTTAAAAGAATGGCAACGGAACAATCCGAAAGAAAGTTTCGGCGACGATTTTTGGATGACGGGCGAAGCCTGGGGACACGGCGTATTCAAAAGCGATTACTACCAGAACGGTTTTGACGCCATGATTAATTTTGATTTTCAGGATCAGGCAAAAAATGCGCTGGACTGTTTTGCCCGGATTGAACCCGCATATCGGGAAATGAACGATAAACTGAAAGATTTCAATGTGTTAAGCTATTTGTCTTCCCATGACACGCGGTTATTTTTCCATTCCGACAGCGAACGGAATACGGCAAAACAAAAAACCGCGGCCAACCTACTTCTTCTTTCTTCGGGCGCAGTGCAAATTTATTACGGCGATGAAAGCGGGCGCGAATTCGGCGCTACCGGTTCCGACCCGATACAAGGCACCCGTTCGGACATGAATTGGCGGGATTTGCAAAACGATGGGAACAAACAGGCGCTGCATCGACACTGGCAGAAATTGGCGCAATTCCGTCAGCGTCACCAAGCCGTTGGCGCCGGCGTTCATCAAACGCTAAAATCCGAAGGCTATTTCGCTTTCAGTCGAACCCTTGGCGAAGATAAAGTCATGGTGGTTTGGGCCGGAAATTAGTTGAATCGGAAAAGTGCGGTGAAAAAAACGATAGTTTTTTGAACTTAGATCTGGCGACGACCTCGAAGGAACGAGTAATCGCCGACAGACGAATATAAGTAAAAAAACATTCAAAATTTTCACCGCACTTTTATTTAATTATAACCCATTAAGACCAGTAATTCTTTGGTGTAACTGATGGCTTCGTTGCGATTGGTTACGCCGATTTTCTGATAAAGATTGCGGATATGGGTTTTTATGGTGGTGGCGGCCACCTGCAATTCATCGGAGATTTGCTCGTTACTGTAGCCGGAATAAATCAGTCCCAGCACCTGCCATTCCCGTTGAGTCAGCGGGCTGATTTTTAGAAGCTCGGGCACTTTCGGGTTGTTTAATAACCGGTTAACGAAAGCTTCGTCAAAATGAGCGAATTTATGCCGGTAGAATTGGTTAATGTTGCGCAAAATAAACTGCGCTTTGTGTAAAACCAGTTCGTCCAACACGTTTAATTGCAATAAATTACGGATTTGTTGCGCCATCACATCGCCTTCAATCACAAAAGCGCTGATAAAATTGGTTTGTCTGGTCAGTTTCAGGGCGGCGATTAAATCCTGTTGCGCCGATTCCTTCATTCCCTGCAGATAATAGAGGCGGTTGCGTACAATTAGCGCCCGGTTTAAATCGCTGACCAGAGAAAACGCTTCCGCCGTTTCAATTAATTTATCCAAAATACTTTTCGCCTGTTCGTATTGGCCGAGCAAAATATGGGCCCGCGCAATATTGCGCCATTGTATTTGGGTAAAGTGATTTTTATCCGAAACGGGAGAAGGATTTTGAATCAACCAATTGCGCACGGATTCTACGTCATTGGTCATTTGCCAATAAAAAATATGTACCTGGTCGGCGTTGGCTATCCAGTCGTGGTGATAGGTATGCGTGCCTTCCAGCTGTTCCACTTCGTTCAGCAGGCGGGCGGTGTTGTCTAAATGACCTCTGACCAGTGAAATTTTCGTTAACAGGGTCAGACATTGTAATTTATCTTCGTTTTTCTGTAACACCTGCATGCCGGCATTGGCCATGGATTCCGCTTTATCGAGATTGTACCATTCCCACAGAATTTTACCTTTCAAGCGCAGGAGAAATTCATACATAGGCACTTTCTGAAGGTGATTTTCCTTGACGAATTCATGGGCTTTATCCAGCATTTCGTAAGCGGCTTGGGAAAAGCCTTGCGCCAGTAAAATTTCGGATTGCTGCAAAAGGGACCAAAGAATGTTGTGATAAGTGTGATGTTGACGCGCCATCCGTTCGGCTTTTTGCAACATAGCGAGCGCTTGAGGCAGATTCGCGTGGCAATGATGGGCTTCGCCAATGATAGAGGTGGCGACGATATGGGCGTAATAGGCGTTTTCCGACAGATCTTTTAATGCGTTGGAAGCTAATTGGAGCGCCGTATTTTCATCGCCCGAATTAATGGCCACCTGTGCGCGCAACACGTTAAATTCCGCCAGTGCCGTTTTACTTAATTCTATTTTGTTTTCCGTTAAGGCCTGAGAAAATTCCGCCAAAATACCGCTCACTTCCGTATGGCGGTGTTGACTTTGTACCAACCAGGCTTTTAATAACACTAAATTGATGTATTTGCTTAAATGGGCGTAATCCAGGCTGTTTAAGCTTTCTTCCAGCAGTTTGAGTTCACCCTGATGAAATAAGCTCCAGCCGTGTTCTTCTAACAGGTTGAGTAATAAGGTGGTGTCGGATAACTGCATAGCGTGATATAACGCTTCGGTAACGTATCCCAATTTAACCCAGGCATAGGCGGCGCGCCGGTGTAATTCCGGCAGTTCGTCATGTAGCTCGTGGTGACAATGAAAATTCAGGAACGAAGCAAACAGCGGATGGAATTTCCACCAGTTTTCATCTATGGATTGTCCGTTGCCGTTAGCCATTTGTTGTAGGAATAATCCTTGTTTTTCTAATGATTCCAATTTATTACAGCTGTTTTTTTCTCCCGTTACCGCTTGCACTAAATATTCGTTCATTGAATGTAATACGGAACAGCGCAGAATAAATAACCGCGTGTTATTGTCCACCTTATTCAGTACTTCGTCCGCCAGATATTCGTTTATGTGGTAGTTGTTAGAGACGGCAAGACGTTTGGCGATATCCTGTAACGGCACCTGTAACGCGCGGGATTTGTTTTTGGCAAACAGGCTGATCAACTGCAACGCGGTTGGCCATCCCTCCACTTCGTTACATAGCGCGATGACGTCCTGTTGTTTGAGCTCCGATCCTAGTCTGGTCTGGAAAAACTCGATGCATTCGGAATGATCAAACATAAGCTGATTCATGTCTATTTCCAGTAACTGTTCCTGGACGCGCAGGCTGGCTATGCCTAACGGCGGAACCGAACGGGAAATTAAAATCAGCGTCATGTTGGACGGTTGATGTTTAATCCAATATTTTAAGGCTTCGTGAATTTCATCGTTTTCGATTAAATGATAGTCGTCGATAACTAAGTACAGATGTTGCGGAAAATGGGAAACCTTAACCAATAATTGGTTGAATTGCGCTAGCAAGTTCGCTTGTCGGTTTTCTTCCGACTGGGGTTCCGCTTCGTTAATCGCCGTGTAAAGTGCGCTGCTGAAATAAGCGGCAAAACGATCCGATTTATTGTCGCCATCGTCTAAAGAATACCAGCCGATATTTTGTCTATTTTCAAGCCACTGGGAAACCAGGGTCGTTTTACCGTAACCGGCGGGTGCATTCACCAATACGACGGGATAGAGAGAAGATTTATCTAATAATTGCGTTAAACGCGTACGCTGCACGCTGTTTTGTAAGCGATAGGAACAGATAAGTTTAGATGGTATCAACATAATGGGCTTCTGTTTTTCTTTCATAGCAAAATGAAGATAAATCCCCCTCCTTTTGCATTTCAACTACTTCCCGATAATCATACTAAATAAGATGATTTCAGGGATGATTTGCTTTTATTCGGATTCCACATAATAAACGACAATTAATTTCTAATTTAGGAGCTTCCTATGACATTTCAATCAATAGTAGAAAAATATTGCCGTTATTTCGATGTAGCGGATCCCAAACAATTCACCTTACAACAATGGTATCAAATTGTTGCCGAAGGATCACTCGAATTAGCTTACAGCCAACCGGCCGTCAAACCTGCGGAATCCCGCCATGTTAACTACCTGTCTATGGAGTTTTTAATCGGTCGTTTGACGGGAAATAACCTGATGAATTTGGGATATTACGAACAAATTCGTGACTATCTTAAACAATATCAGGTGGAATTAGTAGATGTTTTAGAACAAGAACGCGATCCGGCGCTCGGAAACGGCGGTTTGGGACGCCTTGCCGCTTGCTTTCTAGACTCTATGGCGGCCTTGGGACAAAATGCTACGGGTTACGGTCTGCATTACCAATACGGTTTATTTAAACAAAGTTTCGCCGACGGTATGCAAAAAGAAACGCCGGATACCTGGGATCGCAATAGCTATCCTTGGCATCGCTTCAACCCGTCGAAAACCCGTCTTGTCGGTTTTGGCGGTAAAATCAAACATATTCAAGGGGATCATTACGAATGGTCACCAAAACTGACGATTCAAGGCAAAGCCTTTGATTTGCCGGTTGTCGGTTACCGCAATAATATTATTCAGCCTTTACGTTTATGGCAGGCGGACAGCGATCAATCCTTTGATTTTGACGCTTTCAACGAAGGTAAATTCCTCAATGCCGATAAAACCATCGTCAATGCCGCTGCGCTGACTCAGGTGCTTTATCCGAACGATAATCATAAAGCGGGCCAAAAATTACGCTTAATGCAGCAATACTTCCATTGCGCCTGCTCCGTTGCCGACATTTTAGAACGTCATTTCGCAGAAGGCTATCAATTGGCGGATTTTGCCAAACGTCAGGTTATTCAGCTTAACGACACTCACCCGACACTGGCCATTCCGGAATTAATGCGCCTGTTGTTGGACGATTATCATCTTAACTGGGATCAGGCCTGGGACATTTGTGCCAACACCTTCGCCTACACTAACCATACGTTATTGCCGGAAGCCCTCGAACAGTGGGATCAACGCTTATTCAAACAATTACTGCCGCGTCATTATCAAATCGTGGAAAAAATTAATGATATTTTCCATCAGAAAGTGCGGTCGGAATTTGGCGAGAATTCTAAAGTATGGGAAAAACTTGCGATTCTCTTCGATTATCGCGTGCGCATGGCTAACCTTTGCGTGGTAACCTGTTTCCGGGTTAACGGCGTGGCGCAGATTCACTCCGATTTATTGGTTACCGATTTATTCCCGGAATATCATAAATTATTCCCGGGCAAATTCTGTAACGTGACAAACGGTATCACGCCTCGTCGCTGGATTCGTCAGGCTAACCCGCAATTAAGCGATTTATTGGACCGCACCATCAAACAGGATTGGACCAAAGATCTGGAATTGCTGGCCGGAGTGGAAAAATACGTGGACGATGCCGGTTTCCGCGAAGAATATCAGGCTATTAAACGTCATAACAAAGTCGTACTGGCCGATGAAATCAAGCATACTTTAGGTTTGCAGGTGAATCCTGACGCCATTTTTGACGTGCAAATTAAACGTTTCCACGAATATAAACGTCAACATTTAAACTTGCTGAACATCATCGCCGATTATCAATCCTTAAAGGCCAATCCGAATCAGGATTATACGCCGCGTGTGTTTGTGTTTGCCGGTAAAGCGGCGCCGGGTTATTATCTGGCGAAGAATATTATCCATGCCATTAACAATGTGGCGGATATTATCAATAACGACAAGCAAGTCAGCGATCGCCTGCAAGTGGCGTTTTTACCGGATTATCGCGTAAGCCTGGCGGAAAAAATTATTCCTGCCGCCGACGTATCGGAACAAATTTCCATGGCGGGGAAAGAAGCGTCCGGCACGGGTAATATGAAGCTTGCGCTCAACGGTGCATTGACTTTAGGTACCTTAGACGGCGCGAACGTAGAAATCGCCGAAATGGTGGGCGAAGAAAACGTCTTCATTTTCGGGCATACGGTAGAAAGCGTGCGGGAATTGTTAGCCAAAGGTTATCAGCCGAAAAATTACTACAAAAAAGACAGCGTATTGAAAAATGCGGTGGATTTCTTAGCGCACGGAAAAGCCTCCAAAGGCGACAAAGAGACTTTCAAATTAATGCTGGACAGTCTTCTTGAACGGGATCCGTTCCTGGTATTTGCCGACTTTGACAGCTACCGCCGGGCACAACAAAAAATCGGCAACGCGTATTTAAATCGGGAAGCCTGGTTACGCAGCGCGATTTTAAACACCGCCCGTCTGGGTACCTTCAGCTCGGATCGCTCCATTCGTGATTATCAACAACGCATTTGGTTGAAGAAATAATCACTTTCAGGCGGCTTCTTCCCGAGAGGAAGCCGTCTGCTTTTCCAATGTACCTGAAGTGTAAGCCATGGAGAAAAATAATGACAATAACAACCAAACAATTCCGCCGTGCAGGAATCATGCCTTATTTCTTCGATGAACGAGGCGTGAAAAAATGGGCGCCGTATAACATTAAAAAAGCGCTCTTCAACACTTTTGACGGTAATATTCAAGCTCCTTCCGTTCCTATTCCTGCGGTAAAAATTCTTTATCAAAATCGCCCGCACTTTTTGCCGTTTAATCTGGCGGATAAAAAACATCCGTTAAAAGGTCGTTGGCAACTGCAATTGGAAAACAGCCAATCGGTGATTTCCGGGTCTGTTAAGGCGCGCGGAATTAACTTGCCGAAAGATTTGCCGTTAGGCTATCACCAACTGCAATTGCAAAGCGGCGGTAAAGTTTTTAACTGTACGGTGATTGTTGCGCCGCAAGCCTGTTATCAACCGCAGGCATTGCGCGAACATAAAAAATTATGGGGAACCTTTTTACAGCTTTATACCTTAAAATCCGAGCAAAACTGGGGAATCGGCGATTTCGGCGATTTGAAAAAATTCCTGCAAAATCTCGCGCCGTTCCAGGCAGATTTTTTAGGCTTAAACCCGATTCATTCGCTTTTCCCCGCTAATCCCGATTCGGCAAGTCCTTACAGTCCGTCTTCTCGTCAGTGGCTGAATATTGCTTATATTGATGTGAATCAGTTAGCCGAATTCCAGCAAAGCGACGAAGCGCAGGCTTGGTTTCATTCCGCCGAAGTACAGAAAAAGCTCACGGAATTGCGCCAAGCACAGTGGCTGGATTACGGCAAAGTGATTCCGCTTAAACTGAAAGGGTTGCGTTTTGCCTTCAAAAAAACTAAGCAAAATCCGACCGCACTTTCCGTTCGACAATTTGCGCAATTTGTGCAACAGGGCGGAGAAAGTCTGCAGGTGCAGGCGACTTTCGACGCTCTTCATCAGTATTTGGCCGAGCGGTTTGATAATCAATGGGGCTGGGATTTTTGGGCTAAAGAATATCAGGATTATCATTCTCCGGCGGTGCAACAATTCCGCGCCGAACATCAGGAAGATATTGAGTTTTATGCATGGCTGCAATTTATCGCCGATCAACAGTTGGCGGAATGTGATGCGGTTTGCCGGCAACAAAATATGCGCATCGGCATGTATCGCGATTTAGCGGTAGGCGTCACGGGAAGCGGCGCGGAAACCTGGAACGATAAACGGCTTTATTGTTTAAAGGCTTCCGTCGGCGCGCCGCCCGATGTGTTAGGTCCGCAAGGACAAAACTGGGGCTTAACCCCGATGAATCCGCATGTGTTAAAACAGCAAGCCTATCGTCCGTTTATCGATCTTGTTCGCGCCAATATGAAACATTGTGGGGCATTACGTATAGACCACATTATGTCGTTGCTGCGTTTATGGTGGATTCCGAAAGGCGACAGCGCGGTGAACGGCGCTTACGTACGTTATCCGGTGGACGATTTAATCGCCATTCTCGCTCTTGAAAGCCAACGCCACCAATGTTTAATCATCGGTGAAGATTTAGGTACCGTGCCGAAAGAAATCGTCAGCAAATTAAAAAATGCCGGAATTTTATCTTATAAAATCTTCTATTTTGAGTTTGACGAACAAGGACAAAGCCGGGATTTGCAAACCTATCCTTATCAAGCCATGACGACTTTAAGTACTCATGATTTGCCGACCATCAGCGGCTATTGGCGCGGTTATGACTTTGAATTAGGGGAAAAATTCGGCGTGTATCCGAATCCGAAAATTCTGGAGATTTTACAGCGGGATCGCGTGCGGGCTAAAACCCAGATTTTACGCCGATTACGGCAACATCATGTGCCGGTAGAAGCGGAAATTAGTGCGGAATTAGGTTCTCCGGCGAGCAAAAAATTTATTTATCGGTTACAAACCTATGTGGCCCGTGTGAGCAGCGGTTTATTCGGTTTCCAACCGGAAGACTGGCTTGGCATGAGCGAACCGGTCAATATTCCGGGCACCAGTACTCAATATGCCAACTGGCGCCGCCGTTTAAGCGCAAATATAGACGATATGTTTGCCGATACGGATATTCGGAAGCTGTTAAAAGAAGTGAACGATATTCGTCAGGAAGAATAATGGCGGACGTTTGTTGATAACGAACTTTCGAAATTAAATTATTTTTTCCGCCGATAGCTTCCGATAAATCCACGCCGCTCTTGCTTGATTAAAGCGGGGCGGCGGATATTACGGAATATCATGTCCCTGAGCGGCCACGTAAACCTTAATCCATTCTTCTTCCGTGAAGGAAATTTGCAGCGCGTCCGCCGCACTTTTCATTCGTTCGATTTTACCGGAACCCATAATCGGCATAATGTTCGCCGGATGCGCCAATAACCAGGCGTAAGCCAAGGTATCCAAACGGGTTTCGCCCTTCGTTTCGCCGATTTCGAGCAATGTTTTTTGCAGCGCCCGGCTGTTTTCGTCCTGATTGAACAAACGACCGCCGGCCAGAGGAGACCAAGCCATCGGTGGAATCCGTTTTTCCAGTAAAAAATCCAAGGTACCGTCATCAAAAGCTTGACGATGAAGGGGCGAAATCTCGATCTGATTCGTCATTAACGGCTGTTTCACATAGGATTGCAGCATAGCGAATTTAGCCGGCGTATAATTCGATACCCCGAAATAACGCACTTTTCCGGTTTGATGAAGTTCGTCAAAAGCCCGTGCGATTTGTTCGGGATCCGCGCAGGGAGAAAGGCGGTGAATCAGCAATACGTCCAAATAGTCGCATTGCAGTTTTTCGATGGAGCGTTGCGCCGACCACATAATATGCCGGTAGCTGTTGTCATAATGGTGAGATTTTACCTCGGGCAATTCTTCGTTAGGATACAAAATTCCGCATTTCGTTACCAAAGTCAGTTGCGCGCGCAAGGATTTATCCAGCGCCAGCGCCCGTCCGAATTCCGCTTCGGACGTAAAAGCGCCGTAACAAGCGGCGTGATCGAGGGTATCGATGCCGAATTCCAATCCTTGCTTGATAAAAGTAAGCAATTCCTGCGGCGATTTTCGCCAGCTCTTTAACCGCCAGAATCCTTGAATTAATCGACTGAATGTTAAATCGGGAGCCAGTTGAATATGTTGCATAAGGCACTCCTTCTTGATTAAGCGGATTGTAAATCTTCCGGGCTATTAAAATTACGAAAAGCCGGTTTCTGTTCGGAAAAGTCCACAGCGACGGCATGTTGGCGGTTTAAAAAATGCAGCATGCGCCGTTCGCCGGCGGCCAGATATTCCGCAAGTGCGGTCAATAATTGACGAGAAATTAAACAAAAAGTGGGATGTTTTTGTTCGCCGTCACAGGCGTAAGCCGCTAAAACGTCCGATTGTCGGCGATTGCTCGCTGATTCGCAGCCGCCCTCGCAATCAAGGTTCAAAAAAACATCGTTTTTTTTGACCGCACTTTTTAATTTTTCCAGCAAATTTAGCGGCAAAAACGGGCAGTCGCAAGGCACGAACAGCACATAATCCGTGCCGGCTTTTTTTAATCCCGTCAGCATGCCGCTTAACGGGCCCTGATAATCGGCGAGTTCATCGCAAAAAACCGGCAAACCGAATTTTTCATAGTCCGCCAAATTGCGGTTGGCATTAATGGATATGTCGGAAATCTGCGGTTGTAAGCGTTCAATTACGTGCTGAATCAGCGGTTTTCCATGAAATTTTTGCAAGCCTTTATCCGCTCCGTTCATGCGTCTTGCCAAGCCGCCCGCTAAAATCACCGCGCTTATTGTCATCATTGTTTGTCATTCGCCTCTAATTCAAGTATTATGCACCGCTAGCTTATTTATATTAAAGGAAATGATTATGAAATGTCATCGTCTGAATGAAGTTTTGGAACTTTTACAGCCATACTGGTCTAAAAAAGACCCGGAAATGAGTTTAATGCAAATTTTGCAAAGCATCGCGGATGAAGCGGGATTTGATAAACCGTTAACGGAGTTGTCGGACGAAGTCATTATTTATCAGTTGAAAATGCGTGATGCGGATAAGCTGGAACCGATTCCCGGCATTAAAAAAGATTACGAAGAAGATTTTAAAACCGCATTATTAAAAGCGCGCGGTATTATTAAATAAGGATATTTTCATGAAGAAAATGCTGTTTACCTTAATTGCGGCGACAACCGCCGCGATGTCATTGCATGTTCAGGCCGCCGAATTAAAAGAGGGCGAACAATATATTACGGTGGCGCAAAATCCTTCCGCTCAGCCGGAAGTGATTGAATTTTTCTCATTTTATTGCCCGCACTGTTACAGTTTCGAAATGACCTATAAAATTCCGGAAAAAATCAAAGCCGGCCTGCCGAAAGACGCTTCATTCAAACAATATCACGTCGATTTTTTAGGACCGCAGGGTGAAAATCTCACTCGCGCCTGGGCATTGGCGATGGCGTTAGGTGCGGAAAGTAAAGTGAAACGGGCGCTATTCGAAAGTGCGCAGGCAAACGCATTGCGTTCAATGGATGATATTCGTCAGAAATTCATCGATAACGGCATCACGGCGGAACAATTCGACGGCGGCATTAACAGTTTTGCCGTCAACGCGCTAGTGAAAAAACAACAAAATCTGGCGGAACAGTTTAAAGTGCAGGGCGTACCGGATTTTTACGTTAACGGTAAATACCGGGTGAACGCAGAAGGTTTATCCCATGATGATTTTGTGGGCGATTACGTAAAAACAACAATCGAATTATTAAAAAAGTAAGTGAGGAATGAAAATGGCAGAAAGCTTTAGCGTAGAACGTCGTTTTTTCGATGATAAAAATTATCCGCGCGGTTTTGCTCGTCACGGTGATTATACCATCAGAGAATCTCAGGCGTTGGAACAATACGGTCAAGCGTTTAAAGCGTTGGAACTCGGCGAACGCAAACCGAAAACCGACGAAGAAAAAGCATTTGTGGCCTTCTGCAAAGGCGAACGTCAACCGGAAACTTTCTTTGAGAAGACCTGGAATAAATACCGCACCCACATCAGCACGACCAAACGTGTTTATACTCTCTCAGGCGTCGTGGGTGACAATCTGGACGAAATGACCAATGCGGATTAATTTCCGTACGATAAAAGGCTTGGATATTCCAAGCCTTTGTTCTATGGTAGGCTATATTTCTAAGCGAAAGGAAAACAATGATGAACAATGAGAAATTTATCGGTTTGGGCGTGGCGGGCAATTTTGCCGGACACCTCGAACAAGCCGGCGAAGCCGCGGATTTTGCGAATGTCAAAACCCAGGAAGAGGTTCAGCCTAAAGCCATTTTTCCGTTTTATGTTCCCGCTGAAAAGCTGGATGAATCAACGCAATTTTTATCGGTATATCCCGTTTCCGCCGATCGTTTAACTTTCCCGAATGATGCCGATAATTTGCAAATCGAACCGGAAATCGCCTTAATTTGCGAGGTCAAATATTCGGGGCAAAAAGTGACCGCACTTTATCCGACTCATTTTGCCGCCTATAACGATTGCTCAATCCGCCGCCCTAACGCCCGTAAGATTTCCGAAAAGAAAAATTGGGG
The DNA here is from genome assembly GCF_014843355.1 of Actinobacillus sp. GY-402. GTDB lineage: Bacteria > Pseudomonadota > Gammaproteobacteria > Enterobacterales > Pasteurellaceae > Exercitatus > Exercitatus varius. Next base: position 2,128,676 of record NZ_CP062137.1, on the reverse strand, counting down.
CGCGAATTCAAAAGGTTTGTCCGCCACCCGAATTGCGTTGGATAAATTTTCCGCCGGCGGCAACATCGACGCCTATCGCATTGCCTGTTTCCACAAACGCGACGGCAAATTGAACGAATACGGACAAGACAGCCAAGCCGTGGGTTACAGTTATTTTCACCAAAAATTACTGGATTGGATTGTCGATCGCATGAATAATCAACCGGACGAAGGCCCGATGAACGATATCGCCCGTTTGCTACGGCAGGCGGATTATCCCGCTAAAGCTATCATCAGTATCGGCGCCACGCGTTACACGCCGTTTGGCGAAAGTCATTATTTACAACCGGGCGACATCAGTATAGTGGCGGTTTACAACGGTGAAAAATACCATCACGCACAGATTGCGGAAATGGCGGAAAAAGAATGCTTTGCACCGGATATTTCCGCATTGATACAAAAAGTCGTGTAAAAAAACGTGGCTTTTTTATGCGTAATCGCCGGTGCGATGACTTATGGCTTCGCCACCGTTGGCAAAGCCAACGTTCAAAAAACGTTGCTTTTTTTGACCGCACTTTTGTGCCGTTCATCTGTTTGACGGAGAAAATATGACATATAACATCGGCAAAGTGAGTCCGACCAATCATAAAGAGCTGGCGGAAATCGACCAATTACTGGCGCAGGAAGGCATTCGGCGGGATCAGAATTTGGATTACACCTGCGCCATGTACGATGACGAGGGCAACATTATCGCCACCGGCAGTTTGTTTGCCGACAGTTTGCGTTGCCTGGCGGTATCGGCGGCGCATCAGGGCGAAGGGTTGATGAATCAAATCGTCACCCATCTGATTAATGAACAGTTTGAGCGCGGTCGTTTTCATCTTTTTCTGTATACCAAAAGTTGTGCGGCCAAATTTTTCTCCGGTCTGAGTTTTTATGAAATTGCCAACATAGACGGCAAAATTGCGTTCATGGAAAACCGTCGCAACGGTTTTGCGGATTATTTGCGGAAACTTGCCGAGGAATCACCCGAACCGCAGGCCGGACAGCGGATTGCCGCCATTGTGATGAACGCCAATCCTTTTACTTTGGGTCATCAATATTTGGTGGAAAAAGCCGCGGCGGAAAATGACATCGTGCATTTGTTTATGGTGAGCGAGGATCAAAGCCTGGTGCCCTTTGACGTGCGCAGAAAATTGATTCTGGCGGGCGTGGCGCATTTGCCGAACGTGATTTGTCACGACAGCGGTTCTTATATTATCAGTTCCGCCACTTTTCCGAGTTATTTTCAGAAAGACGATGATGCGGTGATCGAAAGCAATGCGCTGGTAGATGTGAATGTTTTCGTCAAAATTGCGCAAAAACTGGGAATTCAGCGGCGTTATGTGGGCGACGAACCTTTCAGCCATGTCACCAATATTTATAATCGGATTATGCAGCGGCAACTGCCCGAATCCGGTATCGAATGCATCGTGTTGCAACGAAAAGCCGTTGACGGGCAAATTATCAGCGCTTCCGCCGTGCGTCAGGCAATCAAGGATGACGATTGGAAGAAATTGAACAGCATGCTGCCCGTTTCAAGTTTGAGTTTTTTAGCAAGCGACGAGGCAAAGCCTATTATCGATAACATTAAACAAACATCGGATGTATCCCACTAACTTTATGATAAATAAGGATTTTTTTATTTTCATCAAAAAACTTCGTCAATTTTGACCGCACTTTTTAAATGCCGAGGCATGTGAATAAAACGAAAAAAACACAACAAAACTTGTTGTAGATCAAAAAAGAATAGACGTAAAGCCTGTATTGTTAGGCTTATTTCTTATAAAGATATATATGAGTTAAGCAATAAGACAATTTGACTGACGGAGTTTTTATGACCCCAAGTGCTATTACGCTTTGCTTCCTTGTTTTTGCGATCATCATGTTCGCATGGGAGAAATTACCTCTTGCCGTGACGGCAATGGTTGTCAGCGTCGGTTTGGCTTTAACCGGCGTTTTACCGACCCGAGACGCCTTCATGGGATTTGTGGACACCAACGTGATTTTATTCGTTGCCATGTTCGTTATCGGCGGCGCCTTGTTTGAAACCGGCATGGCGAACAAAATCGGCGGAATTGTCAGCCGTTTTGCTTCCAGCGAACGTAAACTGATGGTGGTTTTAATGGTGATTACCGGTGTGATGTCCGGCGTGCTGTCCAATACCGGTACCGCAGCGATTCTGATTCCGGTGATTCTGGGGATTTCGGCTAAATCGGATTTTGCCCGTTCCCGTTTATTAATGCCGATGGCCTTTGCCTCCACCTTGGGCGGGAATCTTTCCCTTATCGGTTCGCCGAATAATCTGGTGGTTCAGGGCGTTTTATCACAAACCGGCGAAAAGTTCGGTTTCTTCGAGTACGGTGAAATCGGTTTGCCCGTTCTGGTTTTCGGTATTTTATATTTTGCATTTATCGGTTACCGTTTATTGCCTTCCAATTTGAATCTGCATGTGAATGAGGAAGAATATCAGGCTTACCATAACCATCACAACCACATTCCGAAATGGAAACAGTGGCTTTCGCTGGCGGTATTGATCGGAACGCTGATGGCGATGGTATTTGAAGATTTTATCGGCGTGAAATTGTATTTGTCCGCTTGTGTGGGCGCGTTGATTCTGGTGATTATGCGCGTGATAACGGAAAAACAGGCTTATCAGGCCATTGACAGTCAGGTTGTGTTTTTATTCGCCGGAACTTTAGCCCTGGCAAACGCTTTACAAACCACCGGGGCGGGCGCACAAATCGCCCATACCATTCTCGGCTGGTTAGGCGCTCATCCGAATTCCTATTTGTTGCTGTTTACCATTTTGGTGCTGAGCTGTCTGCTGACCAATTTTATGTCCAATACGGCAACGGCCGCATTGCTTGCGCCAATCGGGCTTTCCATAGCCAATTCTCTGGGCGCGGATCCGAGAGCGGTATTAATGGCGGTTGTGGTGGGCTCGTCCTGCGCCTTCGCGACACCAATCGGTACGCCGGCAAACACTATGATTCTTTCTGTCGGCCATTACCGTTTTGCGGATTATGCCAAGGCCGGGGTGCCGCTCATTATTGTGACAATTGCGGCGGCTATGATTTTATTACCGATTTTATTCCCGTTTTTTCCATCCTAGGCATGGCATTTTAAAAGGCGCGTTATTTATCGCGCCTTTTAATCGGGTGAAAATGAAATTTTTAAGAATTTGATCTGTATCACAACATTTCTGGTCAATAATAGCTAGAATGCGCAAATCGATGTTTCTTTGTTAACAAAAAAGGACTAACCAATGACTCCAGCAGAACTCTTTGGTGAAGGGATTAACCTGATGCTTTCGGGTATGGGTTTTGTAATTGTATTTTTGCTCATTTTAATTTGGGCAATCAGCCTGATATCAAAACTCATAAACCATTTTTTCCCCGAACCCGTTAAACAATCTAAAACTTCGCAAAATTCGCCCGCACTTTCTGCGGCGCCGGTCAGCGATTTAGAACGTTTACGTCCCGTCATCGTGGCGGCTATCGCCCATCATCGCCGTTCTCAAGGCTTAAATTAAAATAGAAGGAATTTTTATTATGGCTAAAAAAATTAAAATTACCGAATTAGTACTTCGTGATGCCCACCAATCTCTTTTCGCAACACGTTTGCGCCTTGATGATATGTTGCCGATTGCGGCGGAATTGGACGATATCGGTTATTGGTCATTGGAAGCCTGGGGCGGTGCGACATTCGATAGCTGTATCCGTTTTTTAGGCGAAGATCCTTGGGTGCGTTTACGCGAATTGAAAAAAGCCTGTCCGAAAACGCCTCTGCAAATGTTATTACGCGGCCAAAATTTATTAGGTTATCGTCATTATGCCGATGACGTGGTGGATCGTTTCGTCGAACGCTGCGTGGCAAACGGCATGGACGTTTTCCGGGTATTCGATGCGTTAAACGATCCGCGCAATATGAAAGCCGCATTACAGGCGGTGAAAAAACAAGGCGGCCACGCACAGGGTACGTTAAGTTATACCACCAGCCCGGTTCACACGTTACAAACCTGGTTGGACACGACCGAACAATTATTGGAAATCGGTGTGGACAGCCTGGTTATCAAAGATATGTCCGGCATTTTAAATCCGATGGCCGCCGCCGAACTTGTGGGTGAAATCAAAAAACGTTTTGACGTGGAATTACATTTGCACTGCCACGCCACAACCGGTATGTCAGAAATGGCCTTGCTGAAAGCGATTGAAGCGGGCGTTGACGGCGTGGATACGGCGATTTCCTCGATGTCCGGCACCTACGGTCATCCGGCGACGGAAGCCATTGTCGCAACTCTGCAAGGCACGGCGTTTGACACCGGATTAGATATTCCTCGGCTGGAAAAAATTGCCGCTTATTTCCGTGACGTGCGTAAAAAATATGCGAAGTTCGAAGGTCAGTTACGCGGCGTAGACAGCCGTATTTTAGTAGCGCAAGTGCCGGGCGGTATGTTAACCAATCTTGAAAATCAACTCAGACAACAAAATGCATCGGATAAACTTGACCAAGTATTGGAAGAAATTCCGCGCGTCCGTGAAGATTTAGGTTACATTCCGTTGGTTACGCCGACTTCGCAAATCGTGGGAACCCAGGCCGTGATTAACGTATTGATGGGCGAACGTTATAAAACCATCGCTAAAGAAACCTCGGGCGTCTTGAAAGGCGAATACGGTAAAACGCCGGCACCGGTTAATGCCGAGTTACAAGCGCGGGTGTTAGAAGGCGCGGAACCGATGACCGATCGTCCGGCCGATCATCTTGAACCGGAAATGGCGAAAATCGAAGCGGATGTGATTGCCCAAGCGCAAGAAAAAGGCGTGAAATTGGCGGAAAATACCGTGGATGATGCGTTAATTGTGGCGTTATTCCCGCAAATCGCCTGGAAATTCTTAGAAAATCGTAATAATCCGGCAGCCTTCGAACCGGCACCGACCGCAGAAAGTGCGGTACAAAAAACGCAAGAAAAAGCGGCGCCGAAAGCGCAGTCCGGTTCTGCGGTTTATACCGTTGAAGTGGAAGGCAAAGCCTTTGTTGTGAAAGTCAGCGAAGGCGGTGATATTTCAGCCATCGCATCGGTAGCGGCACCTGCGGCACCACAAGCTGCACCGGCTGCTGCAGCACCGGCTCCTTCGGAGGGTGGTGTTCCGGTTACCGCGCCAATGGCCGGTAATATCTGGAAAGTGGTGGCAAGCGAAGGTCAGGCTGTGGCGGAAGGCGATGTGTTGTTTATTCTTGAAGCCATGAAAATGGAAACGGAAGTGAGAGCGGCGCAGGCCGGTACCGTTCGCGGTATTCAGGTGAAAGCGGGCGACAGCGTCTCCGTCGGCGACGTTGTGATGACCTTGGCATAAGGAGCAAATAATGGAGAGTATTATTGCATTAATCCAAGGTACGGGAGTAATGCACATGGAATGGGGGCAAGCCGTAATGATTGCCATCAGTGTGCTGTTATTGTGGTTAGCCATCTCGAGAAAATTTGAGCCTTTGTTGTTATTGCCAATCGGTTTTGGCGGGCTGTTATCCAATATTCCGGAAGCCGGTTTGGCGATGACGGCATTGGAAAACCTGTTGCATTTAGGCTCGCCCGAACAAATCGGCGTTATTGCTTCGGAATTAGGTGTGGCGGCTGATCCCGCCACCATCAAAGCGGCGCTGTCTTCTGTTCCGGCTTCGACGGTTAACCAGCTTGAAGCGCTGTCTGTGGATATGGGGTATTCCGCCGGGATTCTGGCTTTATTCTACAAAGTGGCTATCAGTTACGGCGTGGCGCCGCTCATTATTTTTATGGGCGTAGGCGCGATGACCGACTTCGGTCCGTTATTGGCGAATCCGAGAACCCTGTTGTTGGGAGCGGCGGCACAATTCGGTATTTTCGCCACCGTATTGGGAGCCTTAGCGCTGAACTATTTCGGTATTATCGAATTTACTTTGCCGCAAGCGGCGTCTATCGGGATTATCGGCGGTGCGGACGGTCCGACGGCCATTTATTTGACCAGTAAACTCGCCCCTGAATTGCTTGGTGCGATTGCGGTCGCGGCATATTCTTACATGGCGTTGGTTCCGCTTATTCAACCGCCGATTATGAAAGCGTTAACCACGGAAGCAGAGCGTAAAATCCGAATGACGCAATTACGTACGGTAAGCAATACGGAAAAAATCATGTTCCCGATTGTGTTGTTGTTGCTCGTGGGCTTATTGCTTCCGGATGCGGCACCGTTGCTGGGGATGTTCTGTTTTGGTAATTTGATGAGAGTGAGCGGCGTGGTTGATCGTTTAAGCGATACCACACAAAACGCGTTAATCAATATCGTGACGATTATTTTGGGATTATCCGTCGGTTCAAAACTGATTGCGGATAAATTCCTGCAACCGCAAACGCTGGGAATTTTGTTATTGGGCGTAATCGCCTTCTGTATCGGCACGGGTAGCGGTGTGTTGATGGCAAAACTGATGAATAAATTCAGCAAAAACAAAATTAACCCGCTTATCGGTTCCGCCGGGGTTTCTGCGGTGCCGATGGCCGCTCGCGTTTCTAACAAAGTCGGGCTGGAAGCGGATAATCAGAACTTCTTACTCATGCATGCCATGGGTCCGAATGTTGCCGGCGTAATCGGTTCCGCCATTGCCGCCGGGGTTATGCTGAAATATGTGGCGGCGTTTATGTAGCCAAAAAACGTTGTAAATTTTGCCCGCACTTTTCTGCATAAAAGGCTGCAAATTTATGTTGCAGCCTTTTTTATGAATAAGAATGGAGAGTTAGTGGGAACGCAGCCGGTGCAAAAAAACGCTTTTGTGCGTTCATGTTGCGGATTGTCGAATAATTGCTGCGGCGAACCCTGTTCTACAATCACGCCGCCGTCCATTACAATCACCAAATCCGCTACATCTAAGGCAAATTTGATTTCATGAGTCACCACTACCATGGTCCAACCTTCTTTGGCAAGGGATTTCATGGTGTCCAGCACATCCTGTACCAATTCCGGATCAAGGGCGGAAGTGGGTTCGTCAAACAGCATTAGCTCCGGTTGCAATGCCAACGCGCGGGCGATTCCCACCCGTTGTTGCTGACCGCCCGAAAGTTGGAACGGATACCAATCCGCTTTATCGGACAACCCCACTTTTTTAAGCAAATCCAACGCATCCTGACGGGCTTGCGGTGCCGGTTTGCCTTGCACCTGAACCGGGCCTTCCATCACGTTTTCCAATGCGGTTTTATGGGGAAACAGATTGTAATTCTGAAAAACCATACCGGATTTGCGACGTAAGGCAAGAATGTCTTTTTTCGACGGTTTCGCCGTGAAATTTATCGATAACGGATTGGCGTTATCGAATTCAATTATCCCTTGTTCCGGCATTTCCAGGGCGTTTAAACAGCGTAAAAACGTCGTTTTACCCGAACCGGAAGGACCGAGGATAACCACCACCTCACCTTTGGTGATGTCCAAATCGATACCGCGTAAAATTGTGTTATCACCGAAAGATTTATGAATATTTCTGACTTTAATCATGTTTTTTCCTGCCACATTAACGGGCGACATAACGCGCCATGCGCTTCTCAAGGCGTGCCTGAACGAAGAATAAAATCCAGCAGAAACACCAGTAAACCAAACCGGCTTCGATATAAACCGGCAGGAAATCGTAGGACATATTCGCCACCTGCTGAGCCACGCGGAACATTTCCGTTACCGTCACAACGGAGGCCAGCGAAGTATCTTTAAACAAGCCGATAAAAGTATTGCTTAGCGGCGGCACGGCGACGCGAAACGCCTGCGGGGCGATAATGCGGCGGAATGTTTGAATATAATTCATGCCGATGGTGTAACCCGCTTCCCACTGCCCTTTCGGCACGGAAGAAATGGCGGCGCGCACGGTTTCCGAAGCGTAAGCGCCGATATTGAGCGAAAAACCGATAATCGCCGCCGGAATCGGATCGATAAAAATACCGATTGCCGGCAAGCCGTAAAACACCACGGAGATTTGCACCAACATCGGGGTGCCGCGAATAATGGAAATATAGATTTTGACCAGCACCAATGCGATGCGGTGAATCAATCCGTTCACCGGCGTAATGCGGATTAACGCCACGCCGACCGCAATAATCATGCCGATAATAAAAGACGCAATCGCCAATGGGATGGAAACCAGAACGGCGGCTTCCACCATTGGCCAGAAAGCGTTAATGACCAAGTCCGCACGGGACTCGGTCATAAAAGGCAAAGAAAGAAGAAGATTATTTAACACTGATATCTTTTCCGAAGAATTGTTCGCCTAATTTTTTCAATGTACCGTCTTGTCGCAATTCGACAATTGCCGCGCTGATTTTGGCTAAGGCTTCGTCGTTGCCTTTATTGACGATTAAACCGGCGCCCAGTTTTTCTTCAGCCGGCGCTTCCCAGGCGGTTTTCAAACCGGCGTTCGGGTTTTTCTTCAGATAGTCTAAAATCGCCAGGCTGTCGTTTAAGGTTAAGTCCGCGCGTTTTTGCTGAACTACCAGCAAAGATTGGGCCAAACCGTCAACCGGCACGATTTTTGCCTGTTTTTCACGGGCCAGTTCGCCGTAGTTGCTGGTTAAGGATTGTGCCGCTTTGCGACCTTTAATATCATCCAGGGTTTTAATGTCGTTCTCATCGGCGCGTACCGCCATCATGGCGCCGGACCAGCTGTAAGGCTCGGATTTATCGAATGTCGCCTGACGTTCCGGCGTGGTTAACGCCACTTGGTTTGCCACGACATCAAAGCGACCGGCTTTCAGTCCCGCCATCATGGAATCCCAGGCCGTTTCTTTGAAATACACTTTCACCCCTAATTTTTGCGCAACGGCGCGCGTTACTTCCACGTCGTAACCGGTTAATTTGCCGTTTTCGTCATGATAGGTAAAAGGCGCATAAGTTCCTTCCGTGCCGACGGAAATAGTGCCTTTATTGTTAATGCGATCAAGTAAGCTGTCCGCAGCCGCCGCCTGAGTTGCGGTCGCAAGCGCGAATACGGAGGTTGCCAGTAATGCTAATTTTTTAAACATAGAACTTTCCTTTTTAAGATTGAAATGAAATTTGCGTGCATTCTAATAGAATTCGGCCGAGCGACGAAATAAAAAAACGTCATATCTTATAACAAAAGTGCGGTCATTTTTTTGCCTGTTTTTGGCTTTTGCAAAAGCAGTTGTTGAGGTGATCGTCCACCAACCCCATGGATTGCATAAACGCATAACAAGTGGTTTCGCCTACAAAGACGAACCCTTTTTTCTTCAATGCTTTCGACATGGCTTTGGAGGTTTCCGTTTTCGCCGGTACGCAGCTTAAATCCGGTACATCGTTGATTTGCGGTTTATGGTTGACAAATGACCAAATAAAATCGCTGAAATTTTGCCCGCACTTTTGCATTTCCAGATAGGCGCGGGCGTTTTTCACAATGGCTTCCAGCTTCGCACGGTGGCGAATGAGCCCGGCGTTTTGCATTAAACCGTCAATGTCGGTTTCCGTCATTTGCGCGATTTTTTCCGGATTAAACTGATGAAACGCGGCGCGGTAAGCGTCCCGTTTTTTCAGCACGGTAATCCAGGATAATCCCGCTTGTTGGCCTTCCAGACAGATTTTTTCGAATAGTTTTTGGCTGTCGAATTGCGGTTTTCCCCATTCATTGTCGTGGTAATCCCGATAAATTTCGCTGTCGCCCACCCAATCGCAACGTGTCATATTTTTCTTCCGCCATAAAAAATCGGCGTAAGGCGCCGATTTGAAAATACATAATTAATAGTAAGAATGTTCGCCGCGCTGATGTTCGGTGACGTCTTTCGCCCCTTTGAGTTCGCCGCCGAAGAGTTCCACCAGTTGTTTTTCCACGCCGTCTTTCAGGGTGACGTCCACCATCGAACAGCCGTTGCAACCGCCGCCGAATTGCAGCACTGCGTAGCCGTCGTCGGTAATTTCGATTAAGGTAATGCGACCGCCGTGGCTGGCGAGTTGCGGGTTGATTTGGGTTTGAATCACATAATCCACCCGTTCGATTAACGGCGCGTCATCCGCCACTTTGCGCATTTTGGCATTGGGCGCTTTTAAAGTTAGCTGAGTGCCGAGTTCTTCCGTTACATAATCGATTTCGGCATCTTCCAGAAACGGATAGCTGATGTCGTCGATAAAGGCGGAAAATCCGTTGAATTTCAGTTCGGTATCGTTTTCTTCCACGTTGCTCGGCGGGCAGTAAGAAACGCCGCACTCCGCATTCGGCGTACCGGGATTGACGACGAAAATTCGAATATTGGTGCCTTCTTCCTGACTTTCCAGCAATTTGCGGAAATGAGCCTGCGCGGGCTCTGAAATTTTAATATGTTCCATAAATATTCCTGATTTTATCTGAGTTTTATGGTCGGGAATAATACGCCGATAGAGACGTTTATGCAAATTTTCACTATAATTCTTTCATGGTTTACCCGCTATAATTGCAATAATTTGTGTCTATCGGCGGGCGGAACGGTCGGAAAAACCGGCATTTTGTTTATAATCTTCGGAAGCATTGCTTTCTTGGGGCGTCGGCAGGGCTAACGTTCCAAAAAACATCGCTTTTTTTGCCCGCACTTTTACGGAATATTATGGCTAAATCGAATTATATTACCCGCCAGGGCTGGAACGCTCTGGATCAGGAATTGAAGTTTTTATGGAAAGAGGAACGTCCGAAAGTGACGCAGGCGGTTTCCGATGCGGCGGCGTTAGGAGATCGCAGCGAGAACGCGGAATACATTTACGGTAAGCGCCGTTTGCGCGAAATCGATCGCCGCGTTCGGTTTCTGATGAAACGGCTGGAAGTGTTGCAAATTGTGGATTATCACAGCCGGCAGGAAGGCAAAGTATTTTTCGGCGCCTGGGTGGAATTGGAAAATGAGGACGGCGAAATAAAGCAATATCGGATTGTGGGCTGCGACGAGTTTGATCCGGCGAAAAACTGGATTTCCGTGGATTCTCCCGTGGCGCGGGCGTTAATCGGTAAAGCGGTGGACGACGAAGTACGGGTGGAAACGCCCGCCGGCAAGGTCACGCTGTATATCAACGAAATCTGGTATGAGAAATAATTATTCAAATACCGACAACAAATCCAGCGGATAAGATTCGCCTTTCAGATAATCCTGAACGGCTTGAATCACCAGCGGATTGCGTTCGCATTGTTCGGGCTGGGCAATGTAATGCCGGAATTCCTCCAAGGTTAACCATAACGCCCGCGTGATGTCGCTGTCATGCGGCGTTGTCGTTAGCCAATCGTCCAGTTCCAGCGCAAACACGAAACGCAGATAATCGGTTTGGCTGCGCGGCGCGTGCCACTGGTAAATTTTAACCAGTTTTTGCATATCGGCGCGAATACCGGTTTCTTCGTAAAGTTCGCGACTGGCGCCTTGTAAAATGGTTTCGTTTTTTTCCAGATGTCCCGCCGGTTGGTTTAAGGTTCGTTTGCCGTATTCGATTTCTTCCACGAACAAAAATTTGCCTTTGCAATGCACGACGCATGCCATAGTGATGTTGGGTTTATGCATGATTTTCCTCTTAAACGGTTTTCAACTTGAATCGCCGGCGATTTTGAGCTAAAGTTGAGTTCCTTTCGGAAGGTCGTCGTTTCCGGTGAAGCGGCAGGATTTCAAATCCTGTTAAGGACGCCAGCGTTCTTGGGTGGGTTCGACTCCCATGACCTTCCGCCAAATGACTTTTCCGCTTCATTTTGTTATTCCGCCCGCCGTATTTCAAGTGTTTTGTGATCGGCATTCCAATCCCGTGATATTTTCACCCGTATTCCTTATTTTTCAATTAAAGTGCACAAAAGTGCGGGAAAAAATCGGGATGTTTTTTTATGAATCCGTTGGGATTTTGTTGTGTACGGTGCGGCGAGCGTCTGGCGCTGGCCCGTCATGGTTTGTGCAGCCGTTGTAATCGGCTGATTGAACGTTTTCCTTATTGCGGCACTTGCGGCGCGTCGCTGCGGGAAAACGCCTTGCATTGCGGACGCTGCTTGCAATCTAAACACGGTTGGGATCGGCTGGTGATGATCGGGCGTTACGACGAGCCTTTATCGAGCCTGATTCATCGCTTTAAATTTCGGCGTCAGTTTTGGTTGGATCGCACTCTGGCGCGCCTGATGTTGCTGGCGATTATTCGTGCCAGGCGGGAACAGGGTTTGTGTTTGCCGGAAGCGATTTTGCCCGTGCCGTTGCATCATTTTCGCCAATGGCGACGGGGTTACAACCAAACCGCGTTGCTTGCCCGTTATTTATCCGAATGGCTGAATATTCCTTACGATTTACACCAGATCCGGCGCATAAAACGAACGCCCAATCAGCGCGGATTAACCGCCGCGGCGCGCCGTTCCAATCTGAAAAACGCTTTTGGGGTGAACGCATCCGTGCCTTATCGTTCGGTCGCTTTGCTGGACGATGTGATTACCACCGGTTCCACCTTGAATGAAATCGCCCGGCAACTGCGTAAACGGGGCGTGCAACATATTCAGGCGTGGGGATTGGCGCGGGTTTGAGTTTCTTGTCGAAAGAATGAAAATACCGTTTTGCGTGGCATAAATCGCCGTTAAAAAATGTGTTTTTTCCCACCGCACGGCTTTCTGTTCCCACTAAAATTCGTTACAATTCTTAACCTCGGGATAAGGGGAAAATCATGAATTTTTTGCATGAAATGCAGGACGTGCTGCTGTCGTCCACGCATTTTATTATTTTGTTAAAACTGTTTATTGCCTTGCTGTTGGGGGCGATTATCGGGTTGGAACGCGAGTTGAAGCATAAACCCGTCGGCGTGAAAACCTGCGCGATTATCGCCATTACCACTTGCATTTTAACGGTGATTTCCATTCAATCGGCGGAATATTATGCGCAGATTTCGGAAAATATCCGAACCGATCCGATGCGTTTGGCGGCGCAGGTGGTGAGCGGTATCGGTTTTCTGGGGGCGGGCGTGATTTTGCGTAAAAGCAACGACGCCATTTCGGGCTTAACGACGGCGGCGATTATTTGGGCGGCGGCGGGCATCGGCATTGCCTCGGGAGCCGGATTCTTTTTCGATGCCGTTATGGCGACGGCGATGATTCTGGTCGCGATTCGTCTGAGTCCGATTGTGCAGCGTTTTGTTCATAACCGTCAGAAAGCGAAGGAAAAGAAAGCGGTGATTCGGGTTTATGTGTCGCAAATTTCGGCCATGACTTATGTGACGGATTTGCTGTTGGTGAATAATTTTCCTTTTGAAAACTTTACCATGAAGGAACAGGGCAACGGCGAAATTAAGTTGTCTTATCGTTACGGTCCGCTGACATCGGAGACGCTTGAGCGGATTTATTCGCTGCTGAAACAGCAGGCGCAGGTGCTGCGGGTGGATGTGGAAAATTAAAGGATAAACGCATTCCGGTAACGCGATAAAAAACATGACTTTTTTTGACCGCACTTTTACGGATTCGGCTTATAGGCTGAAATTTTGTAAAGTGCGGTCAATTTTTTATCGATTTTCGGTGACGCAAATTATTGCCGTCTTCCGGATGCAGGCGCGCCATAAGTAACGCCAGGCATACGGCAAACAAAGAGGAAACCAGAAAGGTATGACTGAAGGCCGAGACCAAATTCCCGGTTTGCCCGAAATGCTCGCGAAATAAGGCGAGCACGACGGAAGAAATGGCAATGCCCACGCCGATTCCCAGTTGCTGCATCATGCTTAAAATAGTGGAACCTGAACCCGCCAGATTATCCGGCAAATCGCAAACCGCCAGCGTATTCACGGCGGTAAACATCAACGATATACAGCAACCGTACCACATCATAATCAGGATATACAGCCACAGCGGCGTGTCCTGGGTGAAACGGGACATCGCGCCAATCGCCGCCGCCATCAGCAGGGCGTTGACCACCAAACTGTTGCGATAACCGAAACGGTACAGAATTTTCGTGACAACGGATTTTGCCAAAATAGAACTGACGGCGATAGGCGCCAGCATAAACCCTGAGGTTTGCGCATCAAAATGAAAAGCAACCTGCCACATCAGCGGCAACAGAAAGGGAATGCCCGAACCCGAAATGCGGATGAACAGATTGCCGAGGATGCCCAGATTAAAGGTGCGGAAACGCAATAAAGACAAAGGAATCAGCGGATTTTTCGCTCGTAAGGCGTACAAATAATATGCAATAAGCAACATTATGCCGCTGAGGATAAGTATTACCGCTTTGCTTTTATTCGCCAGATTTTCGGCGATGACGTCCAGCCCGTAAGTTGTCGTGACCAATCCGGCGGCAAACAACAGAAAACCCGCCCAATCCAGTTTTCCCGCATTGCCGTAACTGTTGGTCATGTATTTTCCCACCACGATTATTCCGATAATGCCGATAGGCAGATTGATCAGAAAAATCCACGGCCAGCTGGCGTGAGTGACGATCCAACCGCCGAGAATCGGCCCCAACACCGGCCCGATTAAACCCGACATCGCCATCAGATTCCAGGCTACGATAAGCTGGCTTTTCTCCACATTGCGGATGATGGCCAGGCGCGCCACAGGCAACATTAATGCGCCGCCTACGCCCTGCAAAATGCGCGAGGCCACCAACGCGTCCAGGTTGGTGGAAAGGGCGCAGGCCAAAGAACCCAGCACGAAAATGAACACGGCGGCGCGGAAGGTGAACAATGTGCCGAAACGATCGGCAATCCAACCGCTTAAAGGAATGATTGCCGCGACGGTCAGGGCGTAGCTGATAATCGCCAGTTCCATTTCCAGCGGCGATTGATTCAGGCTACGGGAAATAGCGGGTAACGCGGTGTTCAGAATGGTGGCGTCGAGAGACTGCATAAACAGCGCCATGGCGGCAATCCAGGCGAGCGGGCGGTAATCTTGTGTTTTTTCGGTGGCGCTGTTCATGGTTATTTCTGTCGTTGGTAATAATCGAAAATGAAGGCGGCGATTTGCGAAATCTCGTTAATATTTAACCGCACTTTTTCCGTATTTAACGGATAATCCGTGGCGATGGCAAGCACATTTTCATCGCATTCCGGCAAGGGTTTTGTCATGTCGCGACGATGAAGCAGAATTTTCGGAATCGGTTCCTGTTTGAAGCCTTCCACCAGCACGAGATCCGTCAGGTTTTGATCAAACTGCGCCGCCAGATAATGCAGCGAAACCGGTTCCCGCGGGGTTTCCGTCATTAACGCCCAGCGGCTGTCGCAGGCCATAATCACTTGGCTGGCACCCGCTTCCTTCATGCGCCAACTGTCTTTGCCTTCCTTATCCACCGAGGCGTTATGGTGGCTGTGCTTGATGACTGCTACGCGCAGTCCAAGTGCGGTCAATTTCGGCACGATTTTTTCCAATAAAGTGGTTTTGCCGCTGCCGCTGTAACCGGTGACGCCCAGAATCGGAATCATTGCGGATTTTCCTGTTTCAGATTTTTCGCCGCATAAGCCTGTAATTGCGCGATTTCGCGTTTGGCTTTGTCGGACAGCACTTTATTATCCCGCAACATTTGTTCGCTGCGAGCCCGGATGTAGCGTAAATAATCCGCGTTTCGGGTTTTCTCAAACTGTTGTTGCGACAGATACATTTCGCGGAAGTCTTTATTTGCCTGCGCCAACAGCATTTTCTGCCCCATCAGCACAAATAACGCCAGCACCAAAGCGATAATGGAACCGTATTGCGTTACATACCACAGCAATCCCGCGATAATCAAAAGTGCGGTCACTAACGGCGATGAATTTTTCACATAGGTTTCACTTGGCGGCGGTTGGATGAGATCTTTGAGTTTCATAACGGTCCTTCTAAAAAACGATGAAAAAATCGCCCGCACTTTATTAGCTAAATAAAAACAGGGCAGCCCGAAGAAGACTGCCCCGAATTATATCACGGTCCGTAAGAATTACGCCAAAATACCTAGCCAATAACCTAAAATACCGACGCCGAACAAGGCGAAAATGATGTACATGGCGTTCACTTTTTTGCGCAATAACCACATACAGACGAAAGTCAGTAACAATGCCATCAGTCCCGGCAACAGCTGATCCAGCACGCTTTGCACGGTAGTGACCACTTCTTCGCCCATGGCGTTTTTATAACGGGACAATTCGAGCGGAATATTAATGCTGGTCCATTTGGATACCAGTGAGCCCATCACGAATAAACCGAGAATTGAGGCGCCCTGAGTGACTTTTTGTAAACGACCGCCGCCCATTTCGGACACAATTTCCGTCCCTTTGGCATAACCGTATTTAAAGCCGTACCAACGGGTCAGCGCACGGAAAATGTTGATGCCGATGAAGAATAATAACGGGCCGAGTAAGCTGCCGCTGATGGCAAGACCGGCGCCGAGCGCGGCTAATACCGGACGTAAGGTTCCCCAGAAAATCGGATCGCCCACACCGGCTAACGGCCCCATCAGACCGACTTTCACCCCGCTGATTGCCGCATCGTCGATGTCCGCGCCGTTGGCCCGTTCCTGTTCCATGGCCGCCGTTACGCCCATAATGGCGGAGCCGATCCAAGGCTGAGTGTTGAAGAATTCGAGGTGACGTTTTAAGGCGGCGGCCTGATCTTCTTTGTTGCTGTAAAGGCGTTTTATCGCCGGAATCATGGATACGCAAAATCCCATGGACTGCATACGTTCAAAGTTGAAAGAACCCAAAAGGAATGTTGAACGCCAGTAAGTTGAGCGAATATCGCGCGCGGTTAATTGTTTTTTCTCAGACATTTTCGTATTCCTTCTTATAGACCTTCAAGTTCGTCGTCCGCAAGTTCGCGTTTTACGCTACCGACTTGCCCCGCCGCTTTATTGAATTGTGGATTTAATTGGATGTAAATTAAGGCTAAACATGCGCCCAGGAAACCCAAACCGACCAAGTTGTAGTTTGAGAAGGAGGCGATAACGAAGCCCATAAAGAAGAACGGCATTAACGCACCGGCGCGCATCATGTTGATGACCATGGCGTAACCGACGACCACGATAAATCCGCCGGCGATTTGTAACCCGCGGGTAACCACTTCTGGAATCGCATTTAATGCGGCGGTTACGGTATCCGTACCGGCAACCAGCGCCACGAAAAATGTCGGAATGGCTACGCGTAATGCCTGCAGGCTGAGACCCGCAAAGTGACAGATTTCGATACCGCGGAAGTTGGCTTGTTCCGCATAATCATCAGCTTTGTGTTGTAAGAAAATGGTTAAAGTACGGACGAAGATGGTTAATACCTGGCCCGCTGCGGCAACCGGAATAGCGACGGCGATTGCGGTCGCTTTATCCTGATTGCCTTTAATTACCAGAATTGCGGCAATAACGGAGGCCAACGCCGCATCCGGCGCCATTGCCGCACCGACGTTCATCCAGCCTAACGCCAGCATTTCCAGCATACCGCCGACAATCACGCCGGACTGTAAATCGCCCAATACCAAGCCGATTAAAGTACAAGCCACCAGAGGACGGTGAGTTTGACGTTCGTCAAGCACGGAACCCATACCGCAAATCGCGGCGACGAGGGTCACTAAAATAATTTCTAATGTAGTCATAATGTTTTCCTGAATTAGAATTGAATTGCATCAAGTTTTTCTTTGGTAAGCGGTTCTTTACGGTTCGCGGCGACCTGTTGAAGCGACATATTCACGCCGAGTTCCAATAATTTTTTGAATGCCGCCACATCGTCTTTGTTTACCGCAACGGCTTGCGAAATCAGCTTGTCGCCTTCGCGATAAGTCATGCCGCCCACATTGACGTCCGAAATTTTTACTCCGCCCTCAATTAAGCGCACGATATCGGCCGGATTGGTCACCAGCCAAATGATATTTTTGCCGGCGTATTTCGGGTTGTGCCATACTTTAATCGCTTTCTCAACCGTAATAACGTAACCTTTTAAGTGAGACGGCACGATTTGAAGCAATAATTCGCGTCGGATGTCATCTTTTGCGACACCGTCGTTAATGGCAAAAATCGCTTCGCATTTTACGGCTTTCGCCCAGGACGTCATCACTTGTCCGTGGATTAAACGGCTGTCGATACGCAATAAGGAGATGTTCATATTACCTTTTAAGTTCGGATCGCGCGGCGCCGCCGGAACCGCTGCGGCCACCGGTTTTTCTTCCGTTTTGGCGGCTTTCGGTTCAGGATTGCGGAAAGATTTCACCGCCATCACGCCGACTTCTTTCGCAGTTTCCACTAATTCCTCTAAAGAAGCGCTGTCTTTGGCGTCCAGAGTTTCAAGCAGCATCGGCAGGCTGATACCGGTTACGATATCGGTGTTTTCGCGGTTAGTGGCAACACGGGCCGCCGCGTTGTAAGGGCTTCCGCCGAATAAGTCCACCATAAACAGAACCGGTTCGTTTTCAGGCAATGTTTCAAGGATGGCATTGTATTTGGCAACCAGGTCGTCGCCGCCTTCGCCGGGTAAAAATGTGACTACATGGGTATTTTCATCTTCACCGAAAACCATGGCCGCTGAGTTTACGATTTCTTCTGAAAATTTTCCGTGTGTCGCAACGATAAGATGCGTCATTTCAGATCTCCGTTTGTAATGAGGATTGATAATTGTCACGTTTCAGCCGCTCGTCAAATAACAATGCAAACGGTTGCTGAACATTGGCAAGTCTAAATGTCAGGTGAAAATAGTCAAATTTTTTTTGCTTAAAATATGATCTTGATCACACAAAAAGGGTAGAAAAAGTGCGGGCGATTTTTTGAATGTTTTTTTCGGAAAAATGCGACGTTTTTTGCCCGCACTTTTTATTAGCGGGCAAAGGCCATGATTTCATCATAAACCAACGGCAATTGGGTGACGCCGTAATGTTCGGTGAAATGTTTATAACCCTGAGTTGTGATATATTTCGCTTTCAGATTCGCCGCCAGTTGTTCGCTGAAAGCGGGATTTACCACATTATCGTCCAGCGACGCGATAACGGTGCGTTGCGGGATGCGGCGGATGATCGCAGCATAATCCGGTTGTTGCGCGGTGAAGTCGTTCAGTTCGGGCAAGTTGGGTAACGCTTGATCGAATCCCGCCACCAAAATCAGCCCGCCTACCGACCGGTTTTGTTGCGCCAGAAAGCGCAAGGTGGCGATGCAGCCCAAACTGTGTCCGATAAAAATATCCTGCGGTGAAACGTTAGGAATATTTGCCCGGTGATGCGCCAGCCAGATTGCGGGATTCGGCTTGTCGGCCTCCGGCATATCGAAAACCTTAACGGAAAATCCTTCATTTTCCAACCGCACTTTTAGCCAGGGAAACCAATGTTTTTGCGAGTTTGCGGTGTAGCCGTGAGTGATAAAAACGCGTTTTTGCATAATGCCGTCCGTTCTAAAATTTACGGATGTTAGCATAGCATAATCAAGGCGATATGATGCGCGGAAGTTGAATTTTATTGGAAATTTCAGCGTAATTGTCAAGCTTAATCGTTTCGGTTAACCAGTTTTTTATTGACTGAGAGGATTTTTCCTTTATATTTCCTTATCCAATGTCTTGACTTAATCTTTAATTATAACAACAAAGGGGTGTCAGAATGTCGAATTCTACACGTGAAACATTTTCCGGGCGTAAAGCCTTTATTATGGCGGCCATCGGTTCCGCCGTCGGGTTGGGAAACATTTGGCGTTTTCCTTACACTACTTATGAAAACGGCGGCGGCGCATTTATTATTCCTTATATTGTGGCGTTATTGACCGCCGGTATTCCGCTTTTATTTTTAGATTACGCCATCGGGCATCGTCACCGCGGCGGCGCGCCGTTGTCCTATCGCCGTTTCAATAAGCATTTTGAAACCTTCGGTTGGTGGCAGGTGATGGTGAATGTCATCATCGGATTATATTACGCCGTGGTGCTCGGTTGGGCGGCAACTTACACCTATTTTTCCTTTACCGCCGCGTGGGGGAATGATCCCGTTCAGTTTTTTATTAACGAATATTTGAGAGTCGGCGATATTAAGCAAGGGGTGAGTTTCGAATTTGTCGGCATGGTGATCGGGCCGTTGATTGCGGTTTGGCTGGTCGCCTTAGGAGTGTTGGCGTTGGGCGTACAAAAAGGGATTTCAAAATCCTCCAATATTTTAATGCCGGTGTTGGTGGTGATGTTTATTGTGCTTGTGGTGTCATCGCTTTTTCTGCCGGGTGCGGCGAAAGGATTAAACGCTTTATTTACGCCGGATTGGGATAAGTTATCCGATCCGAGTGTTTGGATTGCGGCATACGGGCAGATTTTCTTCTCATTATCCATTTGTTTTGGAATTATGATCACTTATGCTTCATATTTGAAGAAAGACTCCGATTTAACCGGTTCCGGCTTGGTGGTGGGTTTTGCCAACTCCAGTTTTGAATTATTGGCGGGAATCGGCGTTTTTGCCGCACTCGGTTTTATGGCGACGGCGCAGGGACAGGAAGTCAGCGAAGTAGCGAAAGGCGGTATCGGTTTAGCCTTCTTTGCGTTTCCGACCCTCATTAACGAAGCGCCGTTTGGTGAAATTATCGGTGTATTATTCTTCGGTTCGTTGACCTTTGCGGCATTAACGTCATTTATTTCCGTTATCGAAGTTATCATTTCCGCCGTACAGGATAAATTGCGCATCCGTCGTTCAAAAGTCACCTTCCTGGTCGGCTTGCCTATGATGGCGGTTTCCGTGATTTTATTCGGTTCTACCACCGGCTTGCCGATGTTAGACGTCATGGATAAATTCGTGAACTATTTCGGTATCGTCGCGGTGGCGTTCGTTTCGCTGATGGTCATTGTCGCGGACGAAAAATTAGGCGTGCTGGGTCAGCACATTAATGAAACGTCTTCATTCAAAGTCGGTTTCGTATGGCGGTTGTGTATCGTGGTAACCACGGGAATTTTGGCTTTCATGTTGTTCAGCGAAGGAGCGAAAGTCTTCACGGAAGGTTATGAAGGATATCCGGATTGGTTTATCAACACCTTCGGCTGGGGCATGGCGGTTATGCTAGTCGTAGTGGCTTTCCTGCTTTCTCGCTTGAAATGGAAAAACGAAGTGATAACGGAACGTAAAGGAGAACAATCATGAATACCAGCGCAATCGTGATGATGGTGATTGCCCTCGCCATCATTTGGGGCGGATTAATAGTTTCAATTGTTAAGCTGCCGAAAGAGTAAAAAACGAAGAAAAAATCGCCCGCACTTTTGCGATGGTATAAAGTGCGGTCAAAATTTTGAACGTTTTTTATCGGTTTGGGTAATTTTTAAACGAACGAAAAATATTTTCAAATTTTTGTCAAAAAGCGCTTGCAAAGGCGGCTAAAATCCCTATAATACGCCCCACACAACGACGCGCTGTTGTGAGCTTTGAGAAAAACCTGCGGTGCGTCGTTATTTTTTGCTCTTTAACAATTTATCAGACAATCTGTGTGGGCACCGATAAGATTCGTTTTGAAAAAAAACAGAAGACTTAAGGTGCTGACCAAAGTTAATTCAACGAATAATTTAAGTCAGTATTTTGAGCGATGAAAACTTGAACTGAAGAGTTTGATCATGGCTCAGATTGAACGCTGGCGGCAGGCTTAACACATGCAAGTCGAACGGTAACGGGAAGGAAGCTTGCTTTCTTTGCTGACGAGTGGCGGACGGGTGAGTAATGCTTGGGAATCTGTCTTAGGGAGGGGGATAACGACGGGAAACTGTCGCTAATACCGCGTAATGTCTAAGGACGAAAGGGTGGGACTTTCGGGCCACCTGCCGTAAGATGAGCCCAAGTGGGATTAGGTAGTTGGTGAGGTAAGGGCTCACCAAGCCTTCGATCTCTAGCTGGTCTGAGAGGATGACCAGCCACACTGGAACTGAGACACGGTCCAGACTCCTACGGGAGGCAGCAGTGGGGAATATTGCGCAATGGGGGCAACCCTGACGCAGCCATGCCGCGTGAATGAAGAAGGCCTTCGGGTTGTAAAGTTCTTTCGGTGATGAGGAAGGTGGATGTTTTAATAGAGCATACAATTGACGTTAGTCACAGAAGAAGCACCGGCTAACTCCGTGCCAGCAGCCGCGGTAATACGGAGGGTGCGAGCGTTAATCGGAATAACTGGGCGTAAAGGGGCACGCAGGCGGACTTTTTAAGTGAGGTGTGAAATCCCAGGGCTTAACCTGGGAATTGCATTTCAGACTGGGGGTCTAGAGTACTTTAGGGAGGGGTAGAATTCCACGTGTAGCGGTGAAATGCGTAGAGATGTGGAGGAATACCGAAGGCGAAGGCAGCCCCTTGGGGATGTACTGACGCTCATGTGCGAAAGCGTGGGGAGCAAACAGGATTAGATACCCTGGTAGTCCACGCTGTAAACGCTGTCGATTTGGGGATTGGGCTATAAGCTTGGTGCCCGAAGCTAACGTGATAAATCGACCGCCTGGGGAGTACGGCCGCAAGGTTAAAACTCAAATGAATTGACGGGGGCCCGCACAAGCGGTGGAGCATGTGGTTTAATTCGATGCAACGCGAAGAACCTTACCTACTCTTGACATCCATAGAATCCTGTAGAGATACGGGAGTGCCTTCGGGAGCTATGAGACAGGTGCTGCATGGCTGTCGTCAGCTCGTGTTGTGAAATGTTGGGTTAAGTCCCGCAACGAGCGCAACCCTTATCCTTTGTTGCCAGCGACTTGGTCGGGAACTCAAAGGAGACTGCCGGTGATAAACCGGAGGAAGGTGGGGATGACGTCAAGTCATCATGGCCCTTACGAGTAGGGCTACACACGTGCTACAATGGAGCATACAGAGGGAAACGAGCCTGCGAGGGGGAGTGAATCTCAGAAAGTGCGTCGTAGTCCGGATTGGAGTCTGCAACTCGACTCCATGAAGTCGGAATCGCTAGTAATCGCGAATCAGCATGTCGCGGTGAATACGTTCCCGGGCCTTGTACACACCGCCCGTCACACCATGGGAGTGGGTTGTACCAGAAGTAGATAGCTTAACCTTAGGGGGGGCGTTTACCACGGTATGATTCATGACTGGGGTGAAGTCGTAACAAGGTAACCGTAGGGGAACCTGCGGTTGGATCACCTCCTTACCGAAGACGAAAGATTGGTGCTCACACAGATTGTCTGATAGAAAAACGAGCGAAAAATCGCCCGCACTTTTACTGTCGACTAGGTCCGGCGGAGGAAAGGGAAGTGCGGAGAGGTGAGTAGAGATTGCAGAGAGACAAAGCGAATCCGTCTTTACCTGTTGTCCCCATCGTCTAGAGGCCTAGGACATCGCCCTTTCACGGCGGTAACCGGGGTTCGAATCCCCGTGGGGACGCCAATTAAAGACGATTTCGGCTAGCGAAGGTTAGCGGTTGTCGTATTATTGTTCTTTAAAAAATTGGAAACAAGCTGAAAAACTGAAGAGACTTTTGAGTCCTAAGCGAAATCAATCGGAATTGAAAAATGCAGATTGAGAGTAGAGGGGATAAAACGAAAGTCTGAGTAGTCAAACGGTCTCAAAAGACAGCCGAAAGGCGGATTGAGAGGTCGTTTAAAGAAATCTTGGCTGAACAAAAGCAGTCAAGTGTTTAGTTGAAAAACGGACTTCAAATTGCCCGCACTTTGGATGAGGATAACTGATTGAAAGGGCGGAAAACATTTGAGGTTGTATAGTTAAGTGACTAAGCGTACAGGGCGGATGCCTTGGCAATCAGAGGCGAAGAAGGACGTGCAAATCTGCGAAAGCCTGGATGAGTTGATAAGAAGCGAATAATCCGGGATATCCGAATGGGGAAACCCGATGGATGAAGAATCCATCATTTCATTATGAATCCATAGTAATGAAAGGCAAACCGGGAGAACTGAAACATCTCAGTAACCCGAGGAAAAGAAATCAACCGAGATTCCGTCAGTAGCGGCGAGCGAAAGCGGAAGAGCCTGCAAGTGATAGCACAAAGATTAGGAGAATCGACTGGGAAGTTGAGCGACACAGGGTGATAGCCCCGTATCCGAAAATGTTGGTGTGGTACTGAGCTTGCGAGAAGTAGGGCGGGACACGAGAAATCCTGTCTGAAGAAGGGGGCCCATCCTCCAAGGCTAAATACTCCTGATTGACCGATAGTGAACCAGTACTGTGAAGGAAAGGCGAAAAGAACCCCGGTGAGGGGAGTGAAAGAGAACCTGAAACCCTGTACGTACAAGCAGTGGGAGCCTGAAAGGGTGACTGCGTACCTTTTGTATAATGGGTCAGCGACTTATATTGTGTAGCGAGGTTAACCGAATAGGGAAGCCGAAGGGAAACCGAGTCTTAACTGGGCGTAGAGTTGCATGATATAGACCCGAAACCCGGTGAGCTAGCCATGGGCAGGTTGAAGGTTGGGTAACACTAACTGGAGGACCGAACCGACTAATGTTGAAAAATTAGCGGATGACCTGTGGCTGGGGGTGAAAGGCCAATCAAACCGGGAGATAGCTGGTTCTCCCCGAAATCTATTTAGGTAGAGCCTTGAGCGGACACCTTGGGGGGTAGAGCACTGTTTCGGCTAGGGGTCCATCCCGGATTACCAACCCGATGCAAACTACGAATACCGAAGAGTGATACTCAGGAGACACACGGCGGGTGCTAACGTCCGTCGTGGAGAGGGAAACAACCCAGACCGCCAGCTAAGGTCCCCAAGTCTATATTAAGTGGGAAACGAAGTGGGAAGGCTTAGACAGCTAGGATGTTGGCTTAGAAGCAGCCATCATTTAAAGAAAGCGTAATAGCTCACTAGTCGAGTCGGCCTGCGCGGAAGATGTAACGGGGGCTCAAATATAGCACCGAAGCTGCGGCATCAATGGAGACATTGTTGGGTAGGGGAGCGTTGTGTAAGCTGAAGAAGGTGAATCGAGAGGTTTGCTGGAGGTATCACAAGTGCGAATGCTGACATAAGTAACGATAAAACGGGTGAAAAAAACCCGTTCGCCGGAAGACCAAGGGTTCCTGTCCAACGTTAATCGGGGCAGGGTGAGTCGGCCCCTAAGGCGAGGCTGAAAAGCGTAGTCGATGGGAAACGGGTTAATATTCCCGTACTTGGTAAAGCTGCGATGTGGGGACGGAGAAGGTTAGGTAAGCAGACTGTTGGATATGTCTGTTTAAGCTGGTAGTTGGGGTAGGTAGGCAAATCCGCTTATCCATTTAAACAACGAGAAGTGATGACGAGGCTCTACGGAGCAGGGAAGTTACCGATACCACGCTTCCAGGAAAAAGCCACTAAGCGAAAGGGTTTACTGAACCGTACTATAAACCGACACAGGTGGTCAGGTAGAGAATACTCAGGCGCTTGAGAGAACTCGGGTGAAGGAACTAGGCAAAAATGGCACCGTAACTTCGGGGAGAAGGTGCGCTTACGGTACTTGAAGTCCTTAACGGATGGAGGAGAAGTAAGTCGAAGAGACCAGCTGGCTGCAACTGTTTATTAAAAACACAGCACTCTGCAAACACGTAAGTGGACGTATAGGGTGTGATGCCTGCCCGGTGCTGGAAGGTTAATTGATGGCGTAATCGAAAGAGAAGCGCTTGATCGAAGCCCCAGTAAACGGCGGCCGTAACTATAACGGTCCTAAGGTAGCGAAATTCCTTGTCGGGTAAGTTCCGACCTGCACGAATGGCATAATGATGGCCAGGCTGTCTCCACCCGAGACTCAGTGAAATTGAAATCGCCGTGAAGATGCGGTGTACCCGCGGCTAGACGGAAAGACCCCGTGAACCTTTACTATAGCTTGACACGGAACCTTGAATTTTGATGTGTAGGATAGGTGGGAGGCATTGAAGTGTGAACGCCAGTTTGCATGGAGCCGACCTTGAAATACCACCCTTTAAGGTTTGATGTTCTAACGACGAGTGGAAACACGCTCTCGGACAGTGTCTGGTGGGTAGTTTGACTGGGGCGGTCTCCTCCCAAAGAGTAACGGAGGAGCACGAAGGTTTGCTAATGACGGTCGGACATCGTCAGGTTAGTGCAATGGTAAAAGCGAGCTTAACTGCGAGACGGACAAGTCGAGCAGGTGCGAAAGCAGGTCATAGTGATCCGGTGGTTCTGAATGGAAGGGCCATCGCTCAACGGATAAAAGGTACTCCGGGGATAACAGGCTGATACCGCCCAAGAGTTCATATCGACGGCGGTGTTTGGCACCTCGATGTCGGCTCATCACATCCTGGGGCTGAAGTAGGTCCCAAGGGTATGGCTGTTCGCCATTTAAAGTGGTACGCGAGCTGGGTTTAGAACGTCGTGAGACAGTTCGGTCCCTATCTGCCGTGGGCGAAGGAGGAATTGAAAAGGGGGCTGCTCCTAGTACGAGAGGACCGGAGTGGACGCATCCCTGGTGTTCAGTTGTGTCGCCAGACGCATTGCCGGGTAGCTAAATGCGGGAGAGATAAGTGCTGAAAGCATCTAAGCACGAAACTTGCCTTAAGATGAGTTCTCCCAGTCTATAAGACTGTAAGGGTTGTTTGAGACGAAGACGTAGATAGGCGGGGTGTGTAAGTGTAGTGATATATTGAGCTAACCCGTACTAATTGCCCGAGAGGCTTAACTATACAACGCTCAAGTGTTTTTGGATGGAGGTAGCATCCGGGGCGAAGAGAGGTGGTGAAGTCGAGTGAGAGAGAAACGAGACGGAGCAAGAAGAGACAAACAATACATCAGTGCAGCTTGTTTTGAATTTTAGAGAGAAAGACGCGAAAGCGAAAAGTGCAAAGCGGAAAAGTTAAAAAGCTAAGACGTTAAAAGCGCAAAGTGAAAACGCGAAAGAAAAAACATTGAAAAAATCGCCCGCACTTTGGAGTGTGGGGAGACAGAATTATCCTGGCGGCGAGAGTGCGGAGGTCCCACCTGACCCCATGCCGAACTCAGAAGTGAAACGCCGTAACGCCGATGGTAGTGTGGGAATTTCCCATGTGAGAGTAGGACACCGCCAGGTATTATTTTAGCGAAGGGAACCCCGGTTCAGAAATGAGCCGGGGTTTTTGTGTTTTAGTAAAGAAATTTTAAGAAAGACAGAATTATTATTGGGTTATTTGGATAAAAGTCCGTGCGTGATCGTGGGGTAGTAATACTGCTTTTTAGTCAAAATCATTTATATTTAATGTGACAATAAAGTTTTTGTGGAGGTGGCATTTAATAAGAGTGAACAAATTTAAACCAATTAGATGATATTTTTGTGATGTAGATTCCAAAATTTGATTTTGTCTATTGGCAGAAAATTATTTTTCAGATAAAAAGTTCTCCTAACATCATTATTAATATAATTAGAAGGAACTATTATTCTATGACACAACAAACAGAAAACACAGCTGAAATTCTTGCATTACTACGTCGTTTATTAAACAGTGACGTCACATCGAGACCCTTATTTATTGGGCACGGAATTTTTTATGACGGAACGATGTTTGCGATTTATCAAAAACGGGAATTGTACCTGAAAGCTGATGGTGATTTGATTGATGAATTGTTAGCTCACGGTTCTTATCCGTGGGCATATATTCCGAGAAATAACATGCGGAAGGGACCGAAATATTATCATGTATCAGATAAAATCAAAAACGATGAAGCACTTTATAAGAGATTTGTTGAATTATCCATTGAACAGGCTAAAGACGGAAAGAAGACTTTAGGCTTAACCAAGCAAATAACTATTAAAGATTTACCGAATTTAACGATAAAACATGAACGGATGTTAGCTAAAGTCGGGATACTTACGGTTAGTGAATTCCGCGAAAAAGGTGCCATTGAGGCTTATGTGGAATTAATCAAATCCGGGATGTTACTTTCTATTACCGTATTATGGAAATTTGTTGGTGCGTTACAAAATCGTAACTTCCTATTGATAACGAATAAAGAAAAGGAAGATATTGGTGTAAAACTGAATGAGATTCTTGCCAGAGAAGGGTTGAAAGCCATAAAAATTAACTGAAGATAAAAGCAGTAGACGGTTAAATCTTGACATGCATTATATTAATGTTTAGAATTTGCCGTCTATTTTTTATAAGATAGATCTTTAAGTAACACTCATTCTTTTAGAATTTTTATTAAAACTGGAGCTTAATTTAATGGCAACTATCAACCAATTAGTACGCAAACCGCGTGTGAAAAAGGTTGTAAAAAGCAACGTTCCTGCATTAGAGGCTTGTCCGCAGAAACGTGGCGTGTGTACTCGTGTATACACTACTACACCTAAAAAACCGAACTCCGCATTACGTAAAGTATGTCGTATTCGTTTAACCAACGGTTATGAAGTAACCTCTTATATCGGCGGTGAAGGTCACAACCTTCAAGAGCACAGCGTTGTGCTTATCCGTGGCGGTCGTGTTAAAGACTTACCGGGTGTGCGTTATCACACCGTACGTGGCGCACTTGACTGCGCGGGCGTTAAAGATCGTAAACAAGCGCGCTCTAAATACGGCGTTAAACGTCCTAAAGCTTAATGGTTCTCCGTTAAGTAAGGCCAAACGTCTAAATTTAAATATTTAAACCTAAACTCCAGTTATCTGTAGTTTTGGATTATCCTGAATAAATATCGGAGAAACTTACAATGCCACGTCGTCGTCGTATTGAACCTCGCAAAATTCTTCCAGATCCGAAGTTCGGTTCAGAATTACTTGCAAAATTTATTAATGTTTTAATGGTAGATGGTAAAAAATCTATCGCAGAATCAATCGTTTATAATGCACTGGAAACTTTGGCTCAACGCACCGGGAAAGATGCGTTAGATGCATTTGAAGTCGCATTAGAAAATGTACGCCCAACTGTCGAAGTTAAATCTCGTCGTGTCGGTGGTTCAACTTATCAAGTACCGGTTGAAGTTCGTCCTACTCGTCGCAATGCATTGGGAATGCGTTGGATTGTTGAAGCCGCACGTAAACGTGGTGATAAATCGATGGCTTTACGTTTAGCAAATGAATTATCTGATGCAGCTGACAATAAAGGCGCGGCAGTTAAAAAACGTGAAGATGTACATCGTATGGCAGAAGCAAACAAAGCATTTGCTCACTTCCGTTGGTAATCGGTTAGCGATTTTAATGAAGGGCTTCATCTCATTTTTGCGATGAAGCCTTACCCATATAAAAAAATTCAATATTAAACCCAAACAAGGTAATAATAATGGCTCGTACAACCCCTATTGAAAGATACCGTAATATTGGTATCAGTGCGCATATTGATGCGGGTAAAACAACAACTACAGAGCGTATCTTGTTCTATACAGGCGTAAGTCATAAGATCGGTGAAGTGCACGACGGTGCGGCAACGATGGACTGGATGGAACAGGAACAGGAACGTGGTATTACCATTACTTCTGCGGCAACAACCGCATTCTGGTCTGGTATGTCACAACAATTCCCTCAACACCGTATCAACGTTATCGATACTCCGGGACACGTTGACTTCACTATTGAAGTAGAACGCTCAATGCGTGTTCTTGATGGTGCGGTAATGGTTTACTGTGCGGTTGGCGGTGTTCAACCTCAATCTGAAACAGTATGGCGTCAGGCGAACAAATATCACGTGCCGCGCATTGCGTTCGTAAATAAAATGGACCGTACCGGTGCAAACTTCCTGCGTGTTGTTGAACAGTTAAAAACACGTTTAGGGGCGAATGCGGTTCCTCTACAACTACCAATCGGCGCCGAAGATAGTTTCAAAGGTGTGGTTGACTTGGTTAAAATGAAAGCGATCAACTGGAATGAAGAAGATCAGGGTATGACATTTACTTATGATGACATTCCGGCGGATATGGTCGATATTTGCGAAGAATGGCGTAACAACCTGGTTGAAGCTGCGGCTGAATCTTCAGAAGAGTTAATGGAAAAATACTTAGGCGGTGAAGATTTAACGGAAGAGGAAATTAAAGGCGCATTACGTCAACGCGTATTGGCGACTGAAATTATTCTTGTAACTTGCGGTTCCGCCTTTAAAAATAAAGGCGTTCAGGCAATGCTTGACGCAGTTGTTGAGTACTTACCTTCTCCAACCGATATTCCTGCTATTAAAGGTATCAATGAGGATGAAACCGAAGGTGAACGTCATGCTAGCGATGACGAACCGTTTGCAGCATTAGCATTTAAAATTGCAACGGATCCATTCGTAGGTAACTTAACTTTCTTCCGTGTATATTCGGGCGTGGTTGAGTCTGGTGCAACCGTTTACAATTCAGTGAAACAAAAACGTGAACGTTTCGGCCGTATTGTACAAATGCACGCGAATAAACGTGAAGAAATCAAGGAAGTTCGTGCCGGTGATATTGCAGCGGCAATCGGATTGAAAGATGTAGGTACCGGTGATACATTATGTGATCAAAATGCGCCGATTATTCTTGAACGTATGGAATTCCCTGAACCGGTTATTTCCGTTGCAGTTGAGCCGAAAACTAAAGCAGACCAGGAAAAAATGGGTATCGCATTAGGTCGTTTGGCCCAGGAAGACCCTTCATTCCGGGTTCACACCGATGAAGAATCAGGTGAAACTATCATTTCCGGTATGGGTGAGTTACACTTAGATATCATCGTTGACCGTATGAAACGTGAATTCAAAGTGGAAGCTAACATCGGTAAACCGCAAGTATCTTACCGTGAAACAATTCGTACGCGTGTAAACGATGTAGAAGGTAAACACGCAAAACAATCTGGTGGTCGCGGTCAATATGGTCATGTGGTGATTGACTTATATCCATTAGATCCGGAAGGTCCGGGTTATGAGTTTGTAAATGAAATCAAAGGTGGTGTGATTCCTGGGGAATACATTCCTGCGGTAGATAAAGGTATTCAGGAACAGCTTAAATCCGGTCCTCTGGCAGGTTATCCTGTAGTTGATATCGGTGTACGTTTACACTTCGGTTCATACCATGATGTGGACTCATCTGAGTTAGCGTTCAAATTAGCGGCGTCAATTGCATTTAAAGCGGCGTTTGCTAAAGCGAACCCGGTATTACTTGAGCCAATCATGAAAGTTGAAGTAGAAACGCCACCTGAATATGTAGGTGACGTAATCGGTGACCTAAGTCGCCGTCGCGCAATGGTTAGTGGTCAAGAAGCAACTGATTTCGCAGTTAAAATCAATGCTGAAGTTCCATTATCAGAAATGTTCGGTTATGCAACGGACTTGCGTTCACAAACTCAAGGTCGCGCATCATACTCAATGGAACCATTGAAATATGCCGAAGCACCGAAAAATATTGCAGATGCAATTATTGAAGCGCGTCGTAAATAATTTTATTTTTAACAAAAACTCCCCAAATTTGTACCGCACTTTTGGGGAATAACAAAAGGAAACTGAAAAGTGTCTAAAGAAAAATTTGAACGTACAAAACCGCACGTAAACGTGGGTACAATCGGCCACGTTGACCACGGTAAAACAACTTTAACCGCAGCAATCACTACCGTATTAGCGAAACACTACGGCGGTGCGGCTCGCGCATTCGACCAAATCGACAACGCGCCGGAAGAAAAAGCGCGCGGTATCACCATCAACACCTCACACGTAGAATACGACACGCCGACCCGTCACTACGCACACGTTGACTGCCCGGGACACGCGGACTACGTGAAAAACATGATTACCGGTGCGGCGCAAATGGACGGCGCAATCTTAGTGGTAGCGGCGACCGACGGTCCGATGCCGCAAACTCGTGAGCACATCTTATTGGGTCGCCAGGTAGGCGTGCCTTACATCATCGTATTCTTAAACAAATGCGACATGGTAGATGACGAAGAATTATTAGAATTAGTGGAAATGGAAGTACGCGAGTTGTTAACTCAATACGACTTCCCGGGCGATGACACGCCAATCATCCGCGGTTCCGCATTAAAAGCGTTAGAAGGCGATGCACAATGGGAAGAAAAAATCCTGGAATTAGCCAACGCCTTAGATACTTACATTCCGGAACCGGAACGTGCGATTGACCAACCGTTCTTATTACCAATCGAAGACGTATTCTCCATTTCAGGTCGCGGTACGGTAGTAACCGGCCGTGTAGAACGCGGTATCATCCGTACCGGTGACGAAGTGGAAATCGTAGGTATCAAAGATACGGCGAAAACCACGGTAACGGGTGTGGAAATGTTCCGTAAATTACTGGACGAAGGTCGTGCGGGTGAAAACATCGGTGCATTATTACGCGGTACTAAACGTGAAGAAATCGAACGCGGTCAGGTATTGGCGAAACCGGGTTCAATTACTCCGCACACAGACTTCGTATCAGAAGTATACGTTCTGTCAAAAGAAGAAGGCGGTCGTCATACTCCGTTCTTCAAAGGTTACCGTCCGCAGTTCTATTTCCGTACGACAGACGTAACCGGTACAATCGAATTACCGGAAGGCGTGGAAATGGTTATGCCAGGCGATAACGTGAAAATGACGGTAAGCCTAATCCACCCGATTGCGATGGACCAAGGTTTACGTTTCGCTATCCGTGAAGGCGGTCGTACAGTCGGCGCCGGCGTGGTGGCACAAGTTATCAAATAATATATTGTCATCAGACATTCAGAAAAGGGTACCGAAAGGTACCCTTTTTATTGCGGTTTATCGTGAAGTGTTGATATGAAGAATTCTGCCTGTAGGAAATATTTGTATTCGATTCGCTTTATGCCGTCGGCCAAAGAATTATAGATGAACGTTGCGGTAAGCTTATATCCAAGGTGACAGTCAATTTATTCGGACGGATGATGCTATCAACGACAATTTTGCCTTTGACAACGTTCACGTTATGGAAAACAAAAAAAGAGCGGAATCAAAGATTCCGTTATTTTTTATAAAAAAACTTGATTTTATTCGGTCTATCTAGTAATTAATTAATCTCACACAAACATAATCTTAATCATAAGGAATAAAACATGAAAAACGTTGGTTTTATCGGATGGCGCGGGATGGTCGGTTCCGTATTAATGGATCGTATGCAGCAGGAACGGGATTTTGCAAATCTTAATCCGGTTTTTTTTACCACCTCTCAAGCGGGGCAAAAAGCGCCGGTATTCGGCGGCAAAGAAGCGGGAACGTTGAAAGACGCTTTTGACATCGAAGAATTAAAAAAACTGGATATTATCGTCACCTGCCAGGGCGGAGATTACACCAATGAAGTTTATCCGAAATTGAAAGCCGCCGGTTGGGACGGCTATTGGGTGGACGCCGCTTCCGCGTTGCGCATGGAAAAAGACGCCATCATCGTCTTGGATCCGGTGAACCAACACGTTATCGCCGACGGCTTAAAAAACGGCATTAAAACCTTTGTCGGCGGTAACTGTACCGTCAGTCTGATGTTAATGGCGTTAGGCGGTTTATTCGAACGCGATTTGGTGGAATGGATTTCTGTGGCGACTTACCAGGCTGCTTCCGGTGCCGGCGCCAAAAATATGCGCGAACTGGTTTCACAAATGGGTTTATTGGAAAAATCCGTCAGCGCGGAATTAGCCAATCCGGCTTCTTCCATTTTAGAGATTGAACGCAAAGTCACCGCCGAAATGCGCGCAGACAGCTTCCCGACGGACAATTTCGGCGCCGCATTAGCGGGCAGTTTAATTCCGTGGATCGACAAATTGCTGCCAAGCGGTCAAACTAAAGAAGAATGGAAAGGCTATGCGGAAACGAACAAAATTCTGGGGTTAAGCGACAACCCGATTCCGGTGGACGGCTTATGCGTGCGCATCGGTGCATTGCGCTGCCACAGCCAGGCGTTCACAATCAAACTGAAAAAAGATATTCCGTTAGACGAAATCGAACAAATCTTGGCTTCACATAACGAATGGGTGAAAGTGATCCCGAACGATAAAGAAACCACCTTGCGCGAATTAACGCCGGCGAAAGTCACCGGCACCTTGAGCGTGCCGGTTGGGCGTTTACGCAAATTGGCGATGGGGCCGGAATATTTGGCGGCTTTCACCGTGGGCGACCAATTATTGTGGGGCGCTGCGGAACCTGTACGCCGAATCTTGAAACAGTTAGTGGCTTAAAAGAAAAAGTGCGGTCAAATTTAACCGCACTTTTTGTTTCCTCCCGAGAATAACGAAAGAAAATCCCATGTATCGAGAACCGCATTTTGGCAAATTCGCGCTGAGCCGGCTGGCTCCGTTCGCGGAACAGTTCCCCGTTCAATATATGGACGGGCAGAACGGCTGCCGCCTGGCGTACCGTTATTTTCATCATCAGGCGCATTGCAAATTAGTGATTCTGGTGAACGGACGGGCGGAAAATCTGCTGAAATGGACGGAAGTCGCTTACGATTTTTATCATCGCGGTTATGACGTGCTGGCGTTTGATCACCGCGGACAAGGCTTTTCACAGCGTCTGTTGCAGGATAAGCAAAAAGGTTATTTGGACGAGTTCCGTTTTTATGTGGCGGACATGGCAAAAATTATCGAAAAATCGACCGCACTTTTTGCTTACCAAAGCCAACATATTCTGGCGCATTCCATGGGCGGCCTGATTTCCGTCTATTATTTGGCGGATTATGACCACCGCATCACCAACGCCGTGCTTTCCGCGCCGTTTTTCGGCATGCCGCTGAAGCATCCGATTCGGGATCGGCTTGTCATCGGTTTGATGTTGCTGCTCGGGCAAGGCGAGCGTTATGTATTCGGCAAGCAGCCGTATCGTCCGGTGCATGTTTCGCTGAATGATTTAAGCAGTTGTGCGACGCGAATGAGATGGATGAATCGGGTAAACCGAAAACATCCCGAGTTGGGATTGGGCGGGCCGACTTTTCGCTGGGTCCATTTATGTTTGCAGGCGATTCGCCGTTTGCCGCAGGTTTTGCCGAAAATCGACATTCCCGTGCTGATTCTGCAATCGGAACAGGAAAAGATTGTGGCGAATAAAAATCTTGAAAATCTGACCGCACTTTTACCGCAGGGTAAATTGGAACAAATCCCGCTGGCAAAGCATGAAATTCTGTTTGAAAAAGATGCGGTACGGGAAAATGCGCTGCGGAAAATCTGGACATTCATGGAAAATCCGTTAAATTGAACGCGCACTTTTATGCGCGATGATTGTCATAATAAACGCGTTAATGCAGGTGCGTTAACGAAATTTCAATTTTTATCAGAAGGAAACTCAAATGGCGGCAGAACAGGCCCAAGAAACCGTTCCGAACATTGATGTGCAGGAACAGGCAAGTAAAGTGATTGATACCGTAAGTTCTATGAATATGGATACTTTGCTTCACGACTGGATTATTCCGTACGGTACCAAAATTTTATTGGCGGTCGTGATTTATGTGGCGGGCAAATGGATTGCGCGTTTAATCAGTAAATTGTTAGGTAAAGCGGCGTTGGCGTCCACCAAAGACGAAATGCTGCAGAGTTTTGTGTCGTCCATCAGTTA
Source organism: Actinobacillus sp. GY-402 (assembly GCF_014843355.1). Classification (GTDB taxonomy): domain Bacteria; phylum Pseudomonadota; class Gammaproteobacteria; order Enterobacterales; family Pasteurellaceae; genus Exercitatus; species Exercitatus varius. The sequence goes on along the minus strand of NZ_CP062137.1, from coordinate 2,093,419 downwards.
TTTTCTGATGCTGTTAATCGTTGTAATTGCGGCATTGTCGCAGTTGGGCATTAATACCAGTTCGCTGGTTGCTCTTATCGGTGCGGCGGGTTTGGCTGTGGGTTTGGCGTTGCAAAATTCGCTGCAAAATTTCGCGGCAGGCGTGATGTTGTTGGTGTTCAAACCGTTTCGTAAAGGAGATTTGATTGAAACCGGCGGCATGACGGGAACGGTGGAACAAATGGGATTGTTGGTGTTGGAATTGCGCACCGCGGATAACAAAACCGTATTAATTCCGAACGGCAAAGTGTTCAGCGACAGCATTGTGAATAATTCGGCGAACAAAACCCGCCGTATCGATTTTATTTTCGATATCGCGTACGACGCGGATATTGCTACGGCCAAAGAGATTGTTGCGCGCGTATTGGACGAGGATCCGCGCGTGCTGAAAACACCGGCGCCGACGATTGCGGTCGGTGCGCTGGCGGCAAGCAGCGTACAATTATTTGTGCGCCCGTGGGTGAATACGCCGGATTATTGGGGCGTGCATTTCGATGTGACGGAGCGAATCAAGCTGGAATTTGATAAAGCGGGTATCGACATTCCGTTTGCACAAATGGATTTACATTTGCCGGAAAACGCGACGATTTCCACGAAATAATATTCTTCCCGCTCCAAAAGCAAGGCATCATCTTACTTAAAAATCAAGGCCCGAATCACAGCGGGCCTTTAATTTTATTCAGCATGCGATAAGTATTTTTGCTTAAATACCCATTTATTTTCTGATTTTTAAAAATAAGTTTAGTCTTTATTTTACGATATTTAATCCTTTAAATTAATCAAATTTTGGTTTTAAATTCTAAGATTCTATTATATGCGATATTTTTGTTATTTTAGTATCGAAATTTCAAGGCTAAATCGAAACATTAACCTTATTTTATATATTGACATTATTCCGAATTAGCGCAATATTTAACCCATTCGATTTAACCTGAAGGAATCCGTTATGCGCGCACTTAAACAGATAAGTCATTATCTTACAAAATTTACCGCTCTTTTTATTATTCTCACCGCCTGTGTGACTTTCTATGCTCCCGATTTGTTCGCTTGGGTGAAAGGCGATGCCCAGGTGTTGGTGTTGGGCATTATTATGCTTTCTATGGGGATGACACTCGGCGCCAACGATTACAAAATTCTGGCCCGTCGTCCCTTTGATATTTTCGTCGGCGCGGTGGCGCAATACACTATTATGCCGTTTGTGGCGATTGCCATTGCCAATATGTTTAATCTGTCTCCGGGGCTTACTTTAGGCCTGGTGTTGGTGGGTTGTTGCCCGGGCGGTGTGTCGTCCAATATTATGAGTTTTTTATGTAAAGGCGACGTGGCGTTTTCCGTGGGAATGACCACCGTTTCCACTATTATCGCACCGGTCATGACGCCGCTGTTGATCAATTACCTGGTGGGCGAAAGTATTGATATGGACGGCTGGGCGATGTTCAAATTTATGCTGTGGGTGACAATTTTACCGGTAGCCGTCGGCTCTGCATTCAACATTTTCTTCCACAAAAGCAAATGGTTCCACGACGTACAAGCCACGATGCCGGGCGTGGCGGTGATCAGTTTTGCCTGTATCGTGGGCGGCGTAGTGGCGGTTCACGGCGCGAAATTCCTGGAATCGGGATTGATTATTTTCGCTTGCATCGCCTTCCATAACGGCATCGGTTATGCATTAGGTTATTTTGTCGGCGAATTAGTCGGCATGAACACCGCCAAAAAACGCACCTTATCTATTGAAGTGGGCGTGCAAAACGCCGGTTTGGCAACGGGATTAAGTTCCAAATTCTTCCCGACCAGCGCGGAATCCGCCATTGCCTGCGCGGTGTCTTGCGTATGGCATTCCATTTCCGGCACCATTCTGGCGAACCTGTTCCTGTGGTGGGATAAAAAACAGGGTAAACCGGTTTCCACCGTACATTCCGTAGCGGAAAGCTGATTCGAATGTCTCGCTATTGCTCAAAGTGCGGTCAATTTTGACCGCACTTTTTGTTTATCACGACTTTCTCTTTCGGCCTTGAACTTGCTTCTGGTAAAAGTGCGGTCGAATTTTGCTAAGTTTTTTTAAAAATTTGAAGTTCGTCACATTTATTAAAAAAATGTTAACTAAATGTGAATTTATCCTTTACGTTATTCACAACTGAGGCGTATAGTGTAAATATCAATCAGAAATCGCTGATTTGATAACCAATGGCGAATTTGACTTTATTTCTTGCGGAGGTAGCGATTATGTCAACATATTATTTTTTACCAACCAGAAATGTATTCGGCGAAAATGCAGTTGAAGAAGTCGGCACATTAATGAAAAGTTTAGGCGGCAACAATCCTCTGATTGTGACCGACGCGTTCCTTGCCAAAAGCGGCATGGCGGATCAATTGTCCGCCGTATTAAGCAACGCAGGATTAAAACCGGTAATTTTCGGCGGTGCCGAACCGAACCCGACGGATAAAAACGTGGAAGACGGCGTGGCGTTTTATCATGAACACGGCTGCGATTCCATCATTTCCCTGGGCGGCGGTTCTTCTCACGACTGTGCCAAAGGTATCGGCTTAATCGCCAGTAACGGCGGACGCATTCAGGATTACGAAGGCATCGACCGTTCCCATAATCCGATGGTGCCGCTGATGGCGGTCAATACTACGGCGGGGACGGCGTCCGAAATCACTCGATTCTGTATCATCACCGACACGGCGCGCAAAGTCAAAATGGCGATTGTGGACTGGCGCGTCACGCCGCAAATCGCCGTGAACGATCCGCTACTAATGAAAGGCATGCCGCCAAGTCTGACCGCAGCGACCGGCATGGATGCGCTGACCCATGCGATTGAAGCCTACGTATCCACCGCCGCCAATCCGCTTACCGATTCCGCGGCGTTAATGGCGATTACCATGATTCAGCAATATCTGCCGAAAGCGGTGGCAAACGGCGAATATATGAAAGCGCGCGATAAAATGGCATACGCGCAGTATTTGGCGGGGATTGCCTTTAACAATGCGTCTCTCGGTTACGTGCACGCCATGGCGCACCAGTTGGGCGGTTTCTACAACCTGCCGCACGGCGTTTGTAACGCCATTTTGCTGCCTTATGTGGAAGAATTTAACCTCATCGGCAATCTCAACCGATTCCGTGACATTGCCAAAGCCATGGGCGAAAATATCGACGGCTTATGCACCGATGACGCAGCGCTGAAAGCCATTGCCGCCATTCGTCGGCTAAGCAAACAAGTAGGCATTCCGGCCAATCTGCGATTGCTCGGCGTGAAACCGGAAGATTTCGACGTAATGGCGGAAAACGCGATGAAAGACGTGTGTATGCTCACTAATCCGCGCAAAGCCACCAAACAACAGGTTATCGAAATTTTCCAACGGGCTTATGACGGCAATTAATTTTCCCAAACGCGATTGTAAACCTGTCCTCTAAAAAGTGCGGTCAAATTCGACCGCACTTTATTTTTCTGCTTCGCAATTAATGGTAAACTAAGCGAAATTTTTGAGACAACCAAACAGGATACAGAATGCGTACGAGTCAATATTTATTTTCAACCCTAAAAGAAACCCCGAATGATGCTCAGGTGGTGAGCCATCAGCTGATGTTGCGGGCGGGCATGATTCGCCCGATGGCGTCCGGTTTGTACAACTGGTTGCCGACGGGCATTAAGGTGTTGAAAAAAGTGGAAAATATCATTCGCGAGGAAATGAATAAAGGCGGCGCCGTTGAAGTGTTAATGCCGGTGGTGCAGCCGGCGGAATTGTGGCAGGAATCCGGTCGTTGGGAACAATACGGTCCCGAACTTCTGCGTTTCAGCGATCGCGGCAACCGCGATTTTGTACTGGGGCCGACGCACGAAGAAGTGATCACCGATTTGGTACGTCGCGAAGTCTCTTCTTACAAGCAGCTGCCGCTGAATTTATATCAAATCCAAACCAAATTCCGCGACGAAGTGCGCCCGCGTTTCGGGGTGATGCGTTCCCGCGAATTTGTGATGAAAGACGCTTATTCCTTCCACGCCACGCAGGAAAGTCTGCAACAGACTTACGAGGTGATGTATCAGGTTTATACCAATATTTTCAACCGGTTAGGTTTAGATTTCCGTGCGGTGCAGGCGGATACGGGTTCCATCGGCGGTTCCGCATCACACGAATTCCAGGTGCTGGCCTCCAGCGGCGAGGACGACGTAGTGTTTTCCACCGAAAGCGATTTTGCCGCCAATATCGAATTGGCGGAAGCGGTTGCCGTGGGCGAACGCCGGGCGCCGGGCAAGCCTATGGAATTAGTGGATACGCCGAATGCCAAAACCATTGCGGAATTGGTGGAACAGTTTAATCTGCCGATTGAAAAAACCGTGAAAACCTTGATCGTGAAAGGCGCAACGGAAGAAGCGCCGTTGGTCGCGTTAATTATTCGCGGCGATCACGAGCTGAATGAAATTAAAGCGCAGAAACATCCGTTGGTGGCGGATCCGCTTGAATTTGCCGATGAAGCGGAAATTAAGGCGAAAATCGGCGCCGGCGTGGGATCATTAGGGCCGGTTAATCTGAATATTCCGGCGATTATCGACCGTTCCGTCGCGTTGATGTCCGATTTGGGCGCCGGCGCTAATGTTGACGGTAAACATTATTTCAACATAAATTGGGAACGCGATACGGCGATGCCGGAAGTGTTCGATTTGCGCAATGTGGTGGAAGGCGATCCGAGTCCGGACGGCAAAGGGACGCTGCAAATCAAACGCGGTATTGAAGTGGGGCATATTTTCCAATTAGGCAAAAAATATTCCGAAGCCATGAAAGCCACGGTGCAAGGCGAAGACGGCAAACCGTTGGTGATGACCATGGGTTGTTACGGCATCGGCGTGACCCGTGTGGTGGCGGCAGCGATTGAACAGCATCACGACGAACGCGGAATTATCTGGCCGAGCGATGAAATTGCGCCGTTCACCGTCGCTATCGTGCCGATGAATATGCATAAATCGGAAAGCGTGCGGGCATTTGCGGAAGAATTGTATCAAACCCTGAAAGCGCAAGGCGCGGACGTGATTTTTGATGATCGCAAAGAACGTCCGGGCGTGATGTTCGCGGATATGGAGCTCATCGGCGTGCCGCATATGTTGGTGATTGGCGAGAAAAATCTCGACAAGGGCGAAATCGAATATAAAAACCGCCGCAGCGGCGAAAAACAGATGATCGCCAAAGATCGGCTGCTTGCGTTCTTAGCGGAAACCGTGAAAGCGTAATGCCATAAAAAACATTGAAAAAATTGACCGCACTTTTGAGCCGAAACGGCTTTAAAGTGCGGTCAATTTTTTATGAGTTTTTTTCCTGCCGGCGGAGCGGGCCGCTTAACAGGGTTTGAGTGTCGCCGTAAGCGGTGACTTTGCCGTTATCCATCAGAATGACCCGTTGGGCCAGCGCCTTAATTTCGTCCGGGCTGTGCGAAACATACAAAATCGGAATCCGGATTTCGCGGGAAAGGGTTTGCAGATAGGCAAGCAGTTCCCATTTACGCGGTAAATCCAGCGCGGACAGCGGTTCGTCCATCAGTAGTATTTCGGGGTCGGTGAGCAAGGCGCGCCCGATGGCGACCCGTTGTTTTTCGCCGCCCGAAAGCGTGGCGGGATAACGTTTCAGTAAAGCTTCAATGCCGAGTAAATGTAAAACTTGCTGAAAATCGACCGCACTTTTCTTCTTCATGCCGTAACACAAATTGCCTTTCACCGAGTAATGAGGAAACAGGCGCGCGTCTTGAAATACATAGCCGATGTGGCGTTTGTTCGGCGCAAGATTGATGTGTTGCGCCCGGTCCACCAGAGTTTTGCCGTTCAGGCGAATAAAACCGCTGTCCGGCGTGAGCAGGCCGCTTATCATGTTAATCAACGACGTTTTGCCCGAACCGGACAAGCCGAAAACGGCGGTGACGCCTTGCGCCGGAATTTGCAGATCGGCTTCCAATTGGAATTCGCCCAGGGTTTTGGTGACGTTGATTTCCAGCATGTTATTCCCGTCCTAATTTTGCTTGAGTGCGTTTTGCCAGCCATTCGGAAATCAGCAGGGAAATCAGCGAAATGATGATGGCGATGAAACAAAGTCTTGCCGCCGCGCCTTCCGCATTAGGCGTTTCGATAAAAGAATACATGGCGAGCGGAATGGTGCGCGTCACTTCGGGAATGTTGGATACGAAAGTGATGGTGGCGCCGAATTCGCCGAGGGAGCGGGCAAAACCCAAGATCACGCCGGCTAAAATACCGGGCGAGGCTAATGGCAGCGTCACGGTGAAAAAAGTGCGCAAAGCGGACGCGCCAAGGGTGCGCGCCGCCTGTTCCAGTTTGATGTCGATGCTTTCAATGGCAAGGCAAATAGCACGAACGACCAACGGAAAGGTGACGATTGCCGAAGCCAACGCCGCACCGTGCCAGGAAAAAGAAAAGCTGAAGCCGAACCAATCCGACAGAAATTTGCCGATAACGCCGTTGCGTCCCATGGTGGTGAGCAATAAATAACCGATTACAACAGGCGGCAGCACCAGCGGCAAATGAATAATGCTGTTCAGCACGGATTTTCCCCAAAAGTGGCAACGGGCCAGCAGCCAGGCGGTGGCAATCGCCGGCGGCAGGCTGGATAAAATTGCCCAGAAGGCAACTTTCAGGCTCAACCGAATGGCGTCGATTTCCGCCTGGGAAAGAGTGATATATTCAATCATATAACGAATTTGTATAGAAAAAAACACGAGAAGCCTCGCGTTTTTTATTTATATCAATTATTTACGGGCGATAGGCGGCACAAAACCCAAACCTAAATCCCAAGGTTGTTCAATCCAGGTGCCTTGCGGAATATCGATCACGTAATCGTCCACTAACGGCGCGCCCGCCGGTTTGGCGAAGACGGTAACGAATTTGGCTTTCGGATACATTTTGCGGATTTCTTTCGCCGTATTGCCGGTATCGACTAAATCGTCCACCACGATAAAACCTTCGCCGTCGGTTTCGGCGGCATGAAGAACGCGCAATTCGCCTTGCTGGTCGTGATCATAACTGGCGATACACACGGTTTCCACATGGCGAATACCGAGTTCGCGCGATAATACGGCCGCCGGGAATAAACCGCCGCGGCTTACCGCAATAATTCCTTTCCATTGTGAAGCGGGCAATAAACGTTCCGCCAGTTTGCGGCTGTGCATTTGGAACATATCCCAAGTCACCACATATTTTTCACTCATAATTTCTTCCTTTCGACCGTTTCTAAAATGGCGTAAGGATAACCCGAAACGGGTTTTTATGCTATCATTTTGCATCAAAGTGCGGGCAAAAATCCGCAGATTTTCAGAAAAGGAAAAAATATGTCAGAAATTCAAACGTTACAACCTGCAAAATTATGGCAATGGTTCGATAAAATTTGTGCGATTCCTCATCCTTCATATCATGAAGACGCGTTGGCGGAGGCGATTGTGGCTTGGGCGAAGGGCAAAAATCTGTTTGCGGAACGGGACGAAGCAGGCAATGTGTTGATTCGCAAAGCCGCCTCCAAGGGCATGGAAAACCGCCCGTCCGTGGCGTTGCAGGCGCATTTGGACATGGTGCCGCAGGCAAATGAAGCGATCCGTCACGATTTTCTTAAGGATCCGATTCTGCCGCGGATTGAAGGCGATTGGGTGCGCGCCGGCGGCACCACGCTGGGGGCGGATAACGGCATCGGCATGGCATCGGCTCTGGCGGTTTTGGACAGTGACGATTTGGCGCATCCCGAACTGGAAGTGCTGCTCACCATGACGGAAGAAGCCGGCATGGAAGGCGCGGTGGGATTGCGCCCGGGCTGGTTGCGATCCAAAGTGATGATTAATACGGACACCGAAGAAAGCGGCGAAATTTATATCGGTTGCGCGGGCGGTGAAAATGCGGATTTGAAACTGCCGGTGAACATGCAGCCCAATAAATTTCCTCATTGCTTCGAGGTGGCGATTAAAGGCTTGCGCGGCGGACATTCCGGTTGCGACATTCACACCGGACGCGGCAATGCCATTAAATTATTGGGCGTATTTTTGACCGCACTTTCCTGCGCGACGGAAGAGTTTGCCATTGTCGCGATACGCGGCGGTTCCGTGCGCAATGCGATTCCGCGCGAAGCTTTCGTCACTTTGGCGTTGGATGATGCGGACGCGTTACATGCCGTGGTTGAGACGTTCAAAACGCATTTGAAATCGGAATTAACGGAAGATCCGAATGCGCAAGTGTTGGTGAATCAAACGGCATTGCCGCAACAAACCTTTGATGCCGCCAGCTCTCAAACCGTCGCTCACGTGCTGAATGCGCTGCCGAACGGCGTGGTGAAATTCAGCGATACCATCAAAGATGTGGTGGAAACCTCGTTAAGCATCGGCGTGTTAAACATGAAAGAGGGCGCATTGCACGGCACGATTTTGCTGCGCACATTGATTGAGCACGGCACCGATGAGGTGAAAGCGGAGTTAAACGCGCTGGCACAGCAAAGCGGCGGTGAGGTGACGTATTCCGGTTATTATCCTGGCTGGGAGCCGCATCCGGACACCGAGATTTTCGCCTTAACCAAGCGGGTTTATTCGCAGGTGATCGGTAAAGAGCCGAAAGTCAAAGTGATTCACGCAGGCTTGGAATGCGGTTTGCTGAAGAAAATTTATCCGGAGCTGGAGGTGGTTTCCATCGGACCGACCATTCGCAACGCCCATTCGCCCGACGAATGCGTGCATATTCCGGCGGTGCAAACCTATTGGTCGGTGTTAACCCGGGTGTTAGCCGATATTCCGGCGAAATAACCGACGATTATTGAGCTTGATAGACATAAAGTGCGGTCAAAAAATACGACGTTTTTCATAGGGTCAGTGTTTGGCGCCGGACCGAAAAAACGTTGAAAAATTTGACCGCACTTTTGTAAACGAATTTGCCCGCTCCCGGCGAAGCCGCCGGCATAGCCAACATTCAAAAAAACGTCGTCTTTTTTATTCGCAATCCTTTTAAAGATTTTTCCCCCAAGAGCTGTTAGCAAAGCCAACGTTCAAAAAACGATGCTTTTTTTGACCGCACTTTTACGTTATTGCGCCAGTGCCTGTCGCAATTTGCCTTGATGACGGTTTAATAATTGCGTGGCGGCGTTTTTTTCCAGTCCGCTGAGAATCATCATAATCGCCAGTTTGGCGTTGTTATCTGCCCGTTGCAGGGTTTGTTGCGCCGTTTCTTCGCTGCATTCCGTCGCCTGCATCACAATGCGAAGAGCGCGGGCGCGCAGTTTTTCGTTGCTCGCCTGCACGTCCACCATCAGGTTTTGATAGCATTTGCCCATTAAAATCATGCTGGCGGTGGTGAACATATTCAGCACCAGTTTTTGTGCCGTGCCCGATTTCATACGGCTTGAACCGGTCAGCACTTCTTGTCCGACTACGGTTTCAATGGCGATATCGGCGATTTTTGCCATGGCGGAGCCGGGGTTGCTGGTGACGGCGATCGTCACCGCATTCAGGGATTTGGCATAGTTCAACGCGCCGATAACATAAGGCGTGCGCCCGCTTGCGGCGATACCGACCAGGACGTCTTGGGCGCTAAAACGGATTTTCTCCAAATCCGTTTGTCCTTGTTGCGGATTGTCTTCCGCGCCTTCGATGGGCTGGCGTAATGCCCGTTCGCCCCCGGCGATGATGCCTACCACCATGTCCGGCGATACGCCGTAAGTGGGCGGACATTCCGAGGCGTCTAACACGCCCAGACGGCCGCTGGTGCCGGCCCCGATGTAGATTAAACGCCCGCCCCGTTGGAAGGCGGCGACAATTTTTTCCACCGCCTGTGCGATTTGCGGCAGACATCGTTCCACCGCAAGGGGAACCCGCTGATCTTCCCGATTGATGATTTTCACGATTTCGAGGGCGTTCAAGCGGTCGATGTCCATTGAAGCGGCATTGCGTTGTTCCGTCACCATTTGCGCCAGCGATTGCAGTAAATTGTGTTCTGTCATGTTATTCCTTCGGATAAATTACGCCCAAACTGACCGCACTTTGCGCGCCCGTCACGGCGGGTAAATTGCTCGGCAACCGATTCATGCGGCAATAAGCCAGCCAGGCAAAGGCTGCGGCTTCTACATAATCCGCGTCCATGCCGTATTCTGTTGTGACGGCGGTTTGCCAGTGCGGCAAAGCGGTTTTCAGCCCCTGCATAATTAACGGATTGTGAGCCCCGCCGCCGCAGACCAGCAATCGGCAAGGCAAAGAAGTGCGAATTCGGTTTAATTCCTGCACAATGCTTTGTACCGTCAGTTCCACCAGGGTTCGTTGTACGTCCCGGGGCGAAAGTGCGGTCAGATTTTCCTGTTTTTTTGCCAGCCAGTGCAGATTGAATAATTCCCGCCCTGTGCTTTTCGGCGCGGGTTGGCGGAAGAAAGGCTCGTCCAACAGCGCGGTTAACAACGCTTGATTTACCTTTCCGGTTTTCGCCCATTCGCTGTTTTTGTCGTAACGCAGGCCCAGATGTTGTTCAATCCAGCCGTCCAGCAAGGCATTGCCCGGCCCCACATCGTATCCTGTGGTGACGGCGTGCGGATTCAGAATGGAAATGTTGCTGATACCGCCGATATTCAGCACGACGGTTAAATACTGCGGTGAGGCAAAGACCGCCTGATGAAAAGCGGGGACGAGAGGCGCGCCCTGTCCGCCGTACGCCATATCTTTACGGCGGAAATCGGCCACCACGGTAATGCTTGTGAGGGCTGCGACCAGATTCATGTCGCCAATCTGCATGCTGAAAGGGAAGTCGCCCTGCGGTGAATGCCAGATCGTTTGCCCGTGGCAGCCGATAGCTTGGATTTGTTCGACGGAAACGCCCTGTTCGGCGAGAAATTGATTGGCGCTGTAAGCGTAAAGTCGCCCGAGTTGATGATCGATTTCGCCCAGGTTTTGCAGACTGGTGCCGCCTTCATGCAAAAGTGCGGTCAATTTTTGCCGCAAATTTTCAGGCATCGGCGTGAAACCGCTGGCAACAATACGAAAGGGCTCGTGATGAAAATCCACTAATGCCAGGTCTACGCCGTCCAGGCTGGTGCCGGACATCATGCCAAGATAATAATTGTTCATTTTTTATTCCGAAAAAATGTGCCGAAATAAAGCCCGAGCGCTTGCCCGGGCTTGGTGAGATCAGGCGTCCGGTTCGTTTAAGAAACCGCCGCTTTGATGTTGCCATAATTTGGCGTATAACCCGTGTTGCGCCAGCAATTCCGCATGGGTGCCCTGTTCTACGATTTTTCCCTGATCCAACACGATCAGGCGATCCATCGCCGCGATGGTCGATAAGCGGTGGGCAATGGCGATGACGGTTTTGTTTTCCATCATTTTGTCCAGGCTTTCCTGAATCGCCGCTTCCACTTCGCTATCGAGGGCGCTGGTTGCTTCGTCCAGCAGCAGTATCGGCGCATCTTTCAGCATCACGCGGGCGATAGCAATCCGTTGGCGTTGCCCGCCGGATAATTTCACTCCGCGTTCTCCCACATGAGCGTCGTAACCGCGACGACCCTGCGCATCGCTTAGCTGCGGGATGAAATCGGCGGCTTCCGCGCGTTCCGCGGCGGAAATCATGTCCGCTTCAGTGGCATCCGGACGACCGTAAATAATATTGTCCCGCACCGAACGGTGAAGCAAAGAGGTGTCCTGCGTCACCAGACCGATTTGCGCGCGCAGACTTTCCTGTTTCACGTCCAATACGTTTTGTCCGTCAATGGTAATGGTGCCGCTTTGCGCTTCATAGAAACGCAGAAGCAGGTTAACGATAGTGGATTTTCCGGCGCCGGAACGTCCGATCAAACCGACTTTTTCACCCGGTTTGATGGTTAAATTGAAATCCCGTAACAAAGGTTTGTCCGGCGAGTAGGCGAAATTGACATGATCGAATTTGATTTCTCCCCGTTCAACCGTTAATGAGGCGGCATTCGGTTTATCCACGATGGTGTGAGGTTTGGAGAGGGTTGTCATGCCGTCGTTCACGGTACCGATGTTTTCGAATAAACGGGCGGATTCCCACATAATCCAGTGCGCCAGTCCGTTAACCCGCAGCGCCATTGCCGTCGCCGTCGCGATAGCGCCTACACCGACGGCACCCTGATGCCAAAGCACAATGCCTAAAACTGCAGTGCTTAAGGTTAAGAAAATATTACTTGCGTAAGTCAGAGTGTCTAATATTGTAGCCAGCCGCATTTGGGCGTGTACGGTGACCATGAACTCTTCCATGGAACTTTTCGCGTATGCCGCTTCACGGGCGCCGTGCGAGAATAATTTTACCGTAGTGATGTTGGAATAGGCGTCGGTGACGCGTCCCGTCATCAGGGAACGGGCATCCGCCTGACGTTCCGCCGTGCGAGCTAATTTGGGAATTAAAAAATACAGAATGCAGGCGAAAATGGCAATCCAGAGAATGAACGGCACCAACAGCCAACCGTCGAAGGAGACTAAAATCGCTCCCGAGGTAATGAAATAAACCCCGACATACACCGCCATGTTGGCGACGGTTAACACGGTATCCCGCACGGCAAGGGCGGTTTGCATGACTTTTGCCGAAACCCGGCCGGCAAATTCGTCTTGATAGAAACTTAGACTTTGTCCCAGCATTAAACGGTGGAAATTCCAGCGTAACCGCATGGGAAATACGCCCTGCAAAGTTTGCAGGCGCACGGCGGAAGTTAAAAACGTCCACCCGATACTGACGACCAGAACAACCGCCATGCCGATGAGATAATGGCCTTTTTCAGCCCATAAAGTCGCCGGCGTATAGCTACCGAGCCAGTCGACGATTTTTCCCATAAATTGGAACAACAGGGCTTCAATGACGCCGATCCCGATGGTCAGAAAGGCAAAAAAAGCGATCCACCCTTTTAAACCGTCCAAACTTGACCAAATAAAGCCCCAAAGTCCTTTACGCGGCGCTTCCGGTTGTCCTTCCGGGTAGGCATCGATACGGCTTTCAAACCATGTAAAAATTTTATCAATCATTCGTTGTGTTATTACCTTAAGCGAAAAATAAAGGCAACATGAAAGTTCTGTTGCCTTAAAGTGCGGTCATTATACCGTTTATTTTTCAACCATCCAATGATTTTTCAAACGCTTGCGGAACGCTGACACTTTAATCAAAAATTGAAGCTGTCGTCGTTTCCGATAAAATCGGCGAAATCATCGGAACTGAAACCGTGCGATATCATATAACGCCAGATTTTTTGCTTAGATTGCGGATTTTGCTTTTTGCGATAATCGGGAAATTTTTTATTGAGTACCGTATGCGCTATTTGGTTCCAGTCGAGATCGCTTTCCGCTAACACCTCTTCAATAATCGCCGGCGGAACTCCCTTTAACCGGATAAGCTCTTGCTTGATTCTTGCCAATCCGTAGCCTCGTTGAGCGCGGAAATTCAGATAATTTTCGGTAAAACGGCGGTCGCTTTGCCAATTTTTCTGTCTGCAGTGCAGAATAACCGCTTCGATATCTTCTTCACAAAAGGCTTTTTCTTGCATTTTGCAACGAATTTCATATTCGCTGTATTCTCGGCGAGCGAGCAAATTCATCACATAACCGAGAGCAAGCCGGAAGCTGGTCGTATGGGTTTCCGTTTCTGTAACTTTCTGGTGCATATTGTTTATCACTGACTTAGATTTTGTCCGGGTTTATCTGAAAAGGCCGTTTTGATGGAAAAAGTGCGGTGAAAAAACGTTGAGATTTTTCACCGCACTTTGCATGTTCACGAGCCTTACCGGTTAATGCTTATTCAAAATCGGCGCTGTTATCAGATTCATCAATTTCACTGTTTTTACCGGAACCGTCAAGCTCGGCGATCAGCGATTTTTCCGGATTTGCCTGGAATTCCGCACGGATTTTACTTTCGAGTTCCGCCGCTTTTTCCGGGTTTTCAGCCAGCCATTTCATCGCATTGGTTTTACCCTGCCCGATTTTCTGACCTTCGTAAGCGAACCAGGCGCCGGATTTTTGCACCAGTTTTTGTTTAACACCCAATTCGATTAATTCGCCGTTTTTAGAAATACCTTCGCCGTACATGATTTGGAAATCGACCGTACGGAACGGTGCGGCCAGTTTGTTTTTTACAACTTTCACGCGGGTTTCGTTACCGATGATTTCTTCACCGGCTTTCACGGAGCCGATGCGGCGGATATCCAAACGGACGGAAGAGTAGAATTTTAATGCGTTACCGCCGGTTGTGGTTTCCGGATTACCGAACATCACGCCGATTTTCATGCGGATTTGGTTGATGAAAACTACCAAACAGTTGGAAGATTTGATTTGCGCGGTTAATTTACGTAATGCCTGAGACATTAAACGTGCCTGTAAACCGACATGCGCATCGCCCATGTCACCTTCGATTTCGGCTTTCGGCGTTAACGCCGCGACGGAATCCACGATGATGACGTCAATGGCGCCGGAACGGACGAGCGCATCACAAATTTCAAGCGCCTGCTCACCGTTATCCGGTTGGGAAATGAACAATTCTTTTACGTCAACGCCTAATTTAGCTGCATAAATCGGGTCGAGCGCGTGTTCCGCATCGATAAATGCACAGACTTTTCCCGCTTTTTGCGCTTGTGCGATAACGGAAAGCGTTAACGTCGTTTTACCGGAGGATTCCGGCCCGAAGATTTCTACGATACGTCCCATCGGCAAACCGCCGATACCCAACGCCACATCTAAACCGATGGAGCCGGTGGAAATGGATTCTACGTCCATATCCGGACGATCGCCGAGTTTCATGATTGCGCCTTTACCAAATTGTTTTTCAATCTGGCCCAATGCGGCGGCAAGGGCTCTTGATTTTTCTTCTGCGCTAGGTTTAATTTTATCGTTCGGAGTGGCCATATGAAATCCTTGAATAGGTTGATCTGTAAATTTGTGCATATATTATCTGGTATAAAACACAGTATCAAGTTTTTTTTAATCTTTTCGTTTGAAACCTGATCTTCATTCCAAAAAGAGAAAATTTCTCAGTATCTGTTCTCCGTATTCCGAAATGTAGGATTCCGGGTGGAATTGTACGCCGTAAACGGGCAAATGACGGTGCTGAACCGCCATAATGATCCCGTCGCCGCAGGTGGCGGTGATGTCTAATTGGCTCGGAAAATTCTGCCGCGATACCGCCCAGGAATGGTATAAACCGACGGTGAATTCCGAGGGCAAGCCGAAAAATAAGCGAGAATTTGACCGCACTTTTAGGCGTTGCGCGTGCCCGTGCCGTACGTCGGGCAGATTGAATAACGCGGCGCCGAAAAATTCGCAGAGCGTTTGATGCCCTAAACAAACGCCAAGAATGGCTTTTGACGGATGAAACCGTTTCAGCATGGAAAAAAGTTGCGGATAAGATTGAGGTACGTCCGGCCCCGGCGAAATCAAAATATGGCTGTAGTTTTCTATTTGATCCAAATCGAGTTTTTCCTCGTCAACGACGTGAAAATGCACACCGATACGGCGGATTAAGTCCACTAAGTTATAGGTAAAGGAGTCGTGATTGTTGATAATTAACAGGCGTTGCATAAGTTTTTCAATTTGGCGGAAATGTTCGGATTATAAATGATTTTCCTCTTATTTTAGGCTAAACTTTACTCCCTTTTTCAATTTAATTTATTGGTTATGCCTTTCAATCGTTTTATTTCACAGGCAAATGCATTCGGAAAACGGCGCCGGCCTTTTTTCTTTCTGATTGATTTTGAACAGCGAAAACCCTTGATTTTTCCTTTATCGGAAGCGGTAAGCCAAGGCATTCGGTTTGATATCCGCGGACGAACCAATACGCCGGACGAAGAAAACGACCGATTGCCCGAACTGGAATTAACGGCGTCACCTATCGCATTTGAACGCTATAAAAACGGGTTTGATTTAGTGCAGCGAGAATTACAAAAAGGGAATTCTTATCTGCTAAATTTAACTTATCCGACGGCGATTGCGACAAATTATAATTTGGCCGAAATTTTTCAACGCAGCCGCGCGCCCTATAAGCTTCTGCTTGATAAGCGGTTTGTGTGTTTCTCGCCGGAATGCTTCGTGCGAATCGAAGGGGAGCGCATTTTCACTTACCCGATGAAAGGCACGATTAAAGCTTCCGAGCCGGATGCGGAAAAACGATTGCTGAACGATGAAAAAGAACGGCGCGAACATTATACGATTGTGGATTTAATGCGTAACGATTTGGCGACGGTGGCGGAAATGATAGAAGTGCGGCGTTTCCGGTATGTGGAACGGGTCGGCAACGGCGAGCGCGCCGTTTTGCAGACCAGCTCGGAAATCTGCGGACGATTGCCCGAAAACTGGCAGGCGCATATCGGTTCAATTTTAGCCGAATTATTGCCCGCCGGTTCTATCAGCGGTGCGCCGAAAGAAAAAACGGTGGAAATTATTCGACGGGCGGAAGGGAGCGAACGCGGTTATTATACGGGCATTTTCGGTATTTTCAGCGGCGACGGCCTCGACAGCGCGGTCGCCATCCGTTTCATCGAACGGCAAGGAGAACAACTGTATTTTCGCAGCGGCGGCGGCATTACCCGTCACAGCGTCGGCGAAAACGAATACGCCGAATTAATCGCTAAAGTTTCTATTCCGTTAAAGGAGTAAACCGATGGAATTTCCGCTGATTGAAACCATTTGCATCGAAGGGGGCGAGATTCAGAATATCGCGTTGCATCAGCAACGTTATGAGCAATCTTTGCGACGGTTTTACGGCAAAAGTGCGGTCAAAATTTACGATCTTTTTTCGTTAATTCAAAATTCGACGGATTTTTCGCCCGCACTTTCTCAGCCGTTGGTTCGTTGCCGCGCGGCGTATCATCATTCGGCGGTGCGGCTGCAATTTTTCCCTTACCGACGCAAAGCTTACTGCGCTTTTCAGCCGGTGATTTGCGATGAGATTGATTATGCACTGAAATACAGCGATAGAACGTTGCTGAATCGGTTACTTGCACAACGCGGGCAGTGCGATGAAATCATGATTATCAAACACGGCTGTGTGACGGATTGCAGCATCGGAAATTTGGTTTTCCGCCGCCAGGGCGAATGGTTTACACCGGACACGCCTTTATTGAAAGGCACGCAGCGGCAAAAATTATTGAATGAAGGAAAAATCCGGGAAATAGCGATTTCCTTGCGGGATATGGATCGCTTCGATGAAATTCGACTGATTAACGCGATGAACGGGCTGGCGGACTGAAAACGGCGATAAGTTCGCCCACTTTTAAACGGCGTTCGGATTTTTGGCTGATACTCCGTTGCACCCGTATTTTTTTGAGTTTGGCGGTTTGGTAGATTTTACGCGTGAATTGGGTGTCGTGGTTTGAAATGACGACGGGAATGTTGCGCTCAAGCCGCGTCTGATGGGCTAAATCGGCCAGGGCTTTTTGGTGTTCGAGGGAAAAATCGTTGCCGGCATATTTCGTGAAATTGCTGTCTTGCTGCAGCGGCGCATAAGGCGGATCACAATAGATAACGGAATGTTCGTCGGCAAGACGGAACGTTTCCTGAAAATCACCGCAAATAAATACCGCACTTTGCGCTTTCTGCGCGAAATAGCGCATTTCGGTTTCGGGAAAATAATGGGTTTTGTGGGAACCGAAAGGCACGTTGAATTCGTTGTTGACATTGTAGCGGCACAGGCCGTTAAAGCCGAAACGGTTGAGATAAACAAACAAAACGGAACGCAGAAAAGCGTCGCGGCTTTGATTGAATTCCTGGCGCCGCGCATAATAATAATCCGCGGTGTTGGCGTCCGGATGAAAGAAAATCGGTTTGAGCGCTGCGATATAGCATTCCACATCCTGTTTCAGAATGTTGAACAGATTAATTAAATCGGGATTGATGTCCGCCAGAATGTAGCGTTCGTAGTGGCTGTTTAAGAACACGGAACCCGCGCCCACAAAGGGCTCGACCAAGCACTTTTTCTTTTTCGGCAACAAGCGGTTGATGTCGTCTGTCAGACGATACTTTCCGCCCGCCCATTTCAGGAACGAGCGGTTTTTAGCGGATTTTGCTTTATGAACGTGTTTGGTCATAAATATTAATCGGCTTGCGTGCAGGCGCGAATCGCCTCAAGAACCAATGTCGGATCGCTGTCCGTCGTCACATAGGCCTGACCCAAGGCTTTTAGCAGCACCAGCCGCAGTTTGCCCGCCAGTACTTTTTTGTCGCGCATCATGTGCGGCAGATAATCTTCCGGCTGCATGCCGTCCGGGCTGAAAGTCGGTAAGTTGGCGCGCGCGAACAGTTTTTCCAAACGGGCTACGTCGGTATGGGTTAAATCGCCGAGTTTTTCCGATAACGCCGCCGCCATCATGCTGCCGGCCGCCACCGCTTCGCCGTGTAGCCAGTTGCCGTAACCGAGATGAGTTTCAATGGCGTGACCGAAGGTATGCCCCAGATTCAATAGGGCGCGTTCGCCTTTTTCCGTTTCATCGTGCGCCACCACGTCCGCTTTAATTTGGCAGCAGCGGGCGATACAGTATTGTAAATCCTGTTGATTTAACGCCACCAAATTGTCAATATGCCGTTCCAGCCATTCAAAGAACGGATAGTCCAGAATGGCGCCGTATTTGATCACTTCCGCCAGCCCGGCGTTCACTTCCCGCTTCGGTAAAGTATCCAGCGTGGTGGTGTCGATAATCACCGTAATCGGTTGATAAAACGCGCCGATCATGTTTTTGCCCAGTTCATGATTCACCGCCGTTTTGCCGCCGACGGAAGAATCCACCTGCGATAATAAAGTGGTCGGAATCTGGATAAATTTAATACCGCGTTGATAACTTGCGGCGGCATAGCCCGCCACATCGCCGATCACGCCGCCGCCGAGGGCGATTAAAGTGGTGTCGCGACCGTGATTTTGTTGCAACAGTGCGGTGAAAATTTGGTTTAACGAATCGAGCGTTTTATATTTTTCACCGTCTTTCAGCAAAACGTGATCGACCTGACAACCGATTCGTTTCAGCGTATTTGTCACGGTTTCAAGGTACAAAGGCGCAATGGTTTCATTCGTTACAATCATGACTTTGTCGCCGGATTTCAGCGGATAAACCGACGAATCCGTCAATAAATGCTCACCGATATAAATGGGATAACGACGTTCTTTGAGTTCAACATTTACACATTGCATAAGCGAATCCTTGAAAGGTTAAATGTGCGGTTTTCGGGCAATCGGGGAAAACCGTCGTTTTTTGTTGGCAATCCTTGAAGGGTTTGCTCTTTAGCCGTTCAAAAAACGTTGCTTTTTTTGACCGCACTTGGTTCCGGAAGGGTTATCCGTGGAAATTATCGATTAGTTCAATAATTTGGTTTGCCATCACTTTTGCGCTTTGTTCATCGGTCGGCAACGTGATGTCCGCCACTTCTTCATACAGCGGATTACGGATAACGGCTAAATTTTCAAGCACTTGGCGCGTGTCGTCAACACCTTGCAATAACGGGCGTTTTTTATCGCGCTGAGTACGCTCGAATTGTTTTTCCACGGTGGTTTGCAAATAAATCACAATACCGCGGGCGGATAAATGATTGCGGTTTTCCTTGGATAATACGACACCGCCGCCGGTGGACAGCACGATTCCCTGTTTTTGGGTTAATTCGTTAATAATACGTTCCTCGCGTTTGCGGAAACCGTCTTCCCCTTCAATATCAAAAATCCAGCTGATTTCTGCGCCGGCGCGTTCTTCAATAACGTTATCGGAATCGAAGAATTCCATGCCGAGCTGTTGCGCTAACTGACGTCCGATGGTGCTTTTTCCCGCGCCCATAGGACCGACTAAAAATATATTACGTTTTTCTGCCATTGTTATTTTTCTTCAAATTAACTAAAAATTTGACCCCTGAAATGCAAAAAAGCCAAGCGAAAAAAGAGGGATCACCTAAACCGGTGAATTATCGCAATAAATCGGGTGTTTTTTCAAGTTTATTCGGGCGCTTATTCTGTGTTTGTCAATAAAAGTGCGGGCAAAAATCGGCACGTTTTTTTCGGTTTCTGATGAAATTCGGTTATAAACGGGGCGTTGCGGCAGCAAAACGGCTATAAAAAATCTCCGTCGCGACGGCAATGTGCGGCGGAGATTTTTATTGCAAAACTTAATTAAAGTATTTCTTTGGCTTTTGCGACCACGTTTTCTACCGTGAAACCGAAAAGTTTGAATAACTGATCGGCCGGTGCGGATTCGCCGAAGCGATTCATGCCGACGATGCGGCCTTCAAGACCCACATATTTATACCAGAAATCGGCGATTTGCGCTTCAACGGCGACACGTTTGGTGACGGCGCTTGGCAGAACGGATTCGCGATAGGCTTCATCCTGTTTGTCGAACACATTGGTGCTCGGCATGGAAACCACGCGAACCGCTTTACCTTCCGCCGCTAAGGCTTCCGCCGCTTTCACGGCTAAATCCACTTCGGAGCCGGTGGCGATTAAAATCAACTCCGGCGTGCCGGCGCAATCTTTTAAGATATAACCACCGCGGGCGATGTTCGCCAGTTGTTCGGCCGTGCGTTCTTGCTGCGCCAGGTTTTGGCGGGTGAAGATTAATGCGCTCGGGCCGTCTTGACGTTCAACCGCCGCTTTCCAGGCAACGGCGGATTCCACTTGATCCGCCGGACGCCAGGTTTCCAGATTAGGTATTAAGCGTAATGAAGCGGTCTGTTCTACCGGCTGGTGAGTCGGGCCGTCTTCGCCCAGGCCGATGGAATCATGGGTGTAAACGAATAAGGTGCGTTGTTTCATTAATGCCGCCATACGCACGGCGTTGTGGGCGTATTCGTAGAACATTAAGAAGGTTGCGCCGTAAGGAATGAAGCCGCCGTGCAAAGCGATACCGTTCATAATGGCGGACATGCCGAATTCGCGTACGCCGTAGTTGATGTAATTGCCGTCTACATTTTGTTTTGCGCGAATCGGTTTTGAACCTGACCATAGGGTGAGATTCGAACTCGCCAAGTCGGCGGAACCGCCTAGGAATTCGGGTAGAATGCGGGCGTAAGCTTCAATGGCGTTTTGTGACGCTTTACGGCTGGCGATGGAAGCCGGGTTGGCTTGTAATTTTTCAATGAACGCCTGAGATTCTGTCGCCCAGTTTGCCGGTAATTCACCATTGATACGACGCGTAAATTCAGCGGCTAATTCCGGGTAGGATTTGGCGTAAGCCGCGAATTTTTCATTCCATGCCGCTTCCGCCGCCTGACCTGCCGCTTTTGCATCCCATGCGGCGTAAATATCTGCCGGGATTTCAAACGGTGCATAATTCCAGCCTAACGCTTTGCGGGTTAATGCGATTTCTTCTTCGCCCAGCGGTGCGCCATGGCTGTCGTGGGAGTTGGCTTTGTTCGGCGAGCCGTAACCGATAATGGTTTTGCAGATAATGAGGGACGGTTTTTCCGTTTCCGCTTGCGCCAGTTTTACCGCCGCTGCGATTTGTTCCGGATTATGGCCGTCGATATTGTCGATCACTTGCCAGCCGTAGGCTTCAAAACGACCTTTGGTGTTATCGGTGAACCAACCGTCAACATGTCCGTCAATGGAAATGTTGTTATCGTCGTAGAACGCGATTAATTTGCCTAATCCTAAGGTTCCCGCTAATGAACAGGCTTCATGGGATACGCCTTCCATTAGGCAACCGTCGCCTAAGAATACGTAAGTGTGGTGGTCAACAATCTGATGACCTTCGCGGTTAAATTGCGCCGCTAGCGTTTTTTCCGCAATTGCCATACCGACGGCATTGGTGATACCTTGACCAAGTGGACCGGTGGTGGTTTCAACGCCCGGCGTATAACCGTATTCCGGGTGACCCGGCGTTTTAGAGTGAAGTTGACGGAAATTTTTTAAATCTTCGATGGAAAGATCATAACCGGTTAAATGTAAAAGACTATAAATCAACATGGAGCCGTGACCGTTGGAAAGTACGAAACGGTCGCGATCCGCCCATTTCGGATTGGTCGGGTTGTGTTTCATGAAACCACGCCATAACACTTCGGCAATATCCGCCATCCCCATTGGAGCGCCGGGGTGACCGGATTTTGCTTTTTGCACGGCGTCCATACTTAATGCGCGAATCGCATTTGCCAATTGTTTTTGATCTGCCATTTTATTCTCCTAACTTGACCAAGTTTGTATCAGCCTAAAATTAACACGTAACGTTATATAATTACCAATATTTATTTAGTGTATATTGTTTCGACGGTTGGCTTGTCATTTTCGCCAACAATCGCACGACCTGCAATGAAAACTTTCGTTTTTTCTAATGTAACCGAATCCAATGCGGTTTGTAATAGTGGTTTTGCCAAAACATTCATTTTCAGACGCTAAGGTGTCCATCCTAATTCTTGTGAGATAAGTTGTGCCGTAGGTTTGATTTTATTTAATAAAAATTCAATGCCGAGTTGTTGTAGTTTGGCTGTCGAGATAGACACGGATAAGGCGTATTTTACATGGTTTTGCGAATCGAATATCGGACAGGCGAGACATGAAATGCCGATTTCATTTTCCTCTTTGTCAACGGCAAATCCCTGTTTTTTCACTTCTTCCAGTTCTTTTTTCATTAACGGTAATTCGGTAATCGTATTACAGGTCAGCCTTTCGATTTTTGCTTCATTTTCTTGCCAGTAGCGGTCCAGACAGGCCGGTTGATCATATGCCAGATAAAGTTTTCCCATCGCGGAACAGTATAGCCGAAGATGTTGACCGATATATGCCCGGGTTCGCATGATGCCCATAGTGGGTTCCAGCTTATAGATCATGATGGCGTGGTTATTTTCCCGCATGGAAAAATTGATGGTTTCTCCCAGCTCTAAATTCAGCGCTTCTAAATAAGGCGATACCAGATTAATGATATTAACGGAGGAAAGGACTTTCTGACCGATAGAAAGGCATTTGCTGGTAAGACGATAACTACCGGTTTGCGTGGCCGGTTGAACGAATCCTTCCTGTTGCAATCCTTGCAATAGTCTATGTACGGTGCTTTTGTTTAACTCCGCGATATTGGATAGCTGTAACAGAGAACAGCCGTTGGGGAACTGACTTAAAATTTCAATTAAGCGTAAACCTCTGATAAGGCTTTGATTACCATTGTTTTTTTCCATGTCATTTTCTCTTTTGCGTATTCTGAAAAATAGCTTAAATGTACATGATAAAGAAAAATGAGATCGAGATCACAAATTAGCGAATTGATTCTTAACTTTTTCTTATTTAAAGCATATAGTTCAAATATGAAATCCAATTTCAATATGTGAAATATACCAGCGGGAGAGCAAAAATGAAAGTATCTTATGAAGAATTAAAGTCCGAGTTTAAACGCGTATTATTGTCACGGAATGTGAGAGAAGATATTGCGGAAGAATGTGCAACGGTTTTTGCCGATACCACACAGGCGGGCGCGTATTCGCACGGCGTGAACCGTTTTCCGCGTTTTATTCAGCAACTGGAAAACGGCGATATTAAACCTGAAGCTCAGCCAACCAAGGTACTTTCACTAGGCGCAATCGAACAATGGGACGCTCACCAGGCGATCGGTAATCTAACAGCGAAAAAAATGATGGATCGCGCTATGGAGCTGGCTTCTCAAAACGGTGTGGGTATTGTGGCGCTGCGTAATGCTAATCACTGGATGCGCGGCGGTTCATACGGCTGGCAGGCGGCGGAAAAAGGTTATATCGGTATTTGCTGGACGAATGCGCTTGCGGTTATGCCGCCTTGGGGCGCAAAAGAATGTCGTATCGGTACCAACCCGTTAATTGTTGCCGTGCCGACAACGCCGATCACCATGGTGGATATGTCTTGTTCTATGTATTCTTACGGCATGCTGGAAGTTCACCGGTTACAAGGTCGCCAAACTCTCGTTGATGCGGGTTTTGACGATAATAACAATCCGACTCGCGATCCGGCGACAGTAGAGAAAAACCGTCGTTTAATGCCGATGGGATTCTGGAAAGGCTCCGGTTTATCCATTGTGTTGGATATGATTGCTACGCTGCTTTCTAACGGCGAATCTACCGTTGCGGTAACTGAAGATAAAGATGACGAATATTGCGTATCGCAAGTGTTTATTGCCATTGAAGTGGATCGTTTGATTGACGGCAAGACAAAAGACGAAAAGCTTAACCGCATTATAGATTATGTAAAAACCGCCGAGCCGGTGGATCCGAATCAACCGGTACGCCTACCGGGTCACGAATTTACAACCATCCTGGCGGATAATATGGCAAACGGTATTCCGGTTGACGATACGGTCTGGGCTAAGTTGAAATCGCTTTAATTCTAGCAAGAGCAGGCTATATTTTTGCACCGGGTTTTTCTTTATAAAGAGGTATTCCATGATCTTCGGCCATATTTCAAACGTTAATTCCGAACCCTACCCGCAAGCCATTCGGTTCGCATTGGATTATTTAGCCAAAACGAATTTTGACGTTATGGCGCCGGGACGTTATCCGTTAAAAGGCGACAAAATTTACGTTCAGGTCTTGGATTTGGAAACAACACCCAAAGCAAAAAACTTCCCGGAAATTCACCGCACTTTTATTGATGTGCAGTATCTGCATTCCGGTACGGAAATAATGGGCGTGTCAACCGACTTAGGGAATAATGAAATTGCGACGGAATATAATCCGGAGCGCGATATTTTATATTACGCCGATGCGGAAAACGAACAGGAATTACATTGCAGGCCGGGAAATTTTGCGGTGTTTTTTCCGGAAGATGTGCATCGAACCGCAATTTATAACGGTACCGAGAAGATTCGTAAAATCGTGGTTAAAATCGCCATGAGCGAAATTTAGGAGTGATCTATGAAAACCTTAGCTCAATTCGTCGGAAAAGCCATTGAAACGATTTGTGTCATTATTTTGGCCGCCATGTCTATTCTGGTTTTCTTAAACGTTGTGTTGCGTTACGGATTTAACAGCAGCATTAATATAACCGAAGAAGTTTCCCGTTATCTGTTTGTGTGGCTTACTTTTTTAGCCGCCGTCCTCGCCTTTAATGAAAATCAGCATGTCAGCGTAACCGTGTTTGTCGAAAAATTTTCGCCGGCGGCAAAGAAACTGCTTGGCATTATCACCGATGTCATTATGCTGTTTTGCTGTTATCTCATTGTGGACGGCAGCTGGATTCAATTTAATTTAAACCTCAACAATCTCGCACCGATTTCCGGTTTACCTCAGGGGATTACCTATCTTGCCAGTACGGTTGCCGGCGCATTAATCGGCCTGTTAATTTTAGCTCGTATCGCAACAAATCTTGTCGCCTTAACTAAAGGAGAAACAAAATGACAGTAGTAATTTTTCTTTCCGTTTTGTTAGGCGCAATTATTTTAGGCATTCCGGTTGCCTTTGCCTTGCTTGTCTGCGGCGTGGCGTTAATGCTTCACCTGGATTTATTCGATTCTCAGATTTTAGCTCAACAAATCGTAAGCGGTGCGGACAGTTTCTCTTTAATGGCGATTCCGTTCTTTATTCTTGCCGGCGAATTAATGAATGAAGGAGGATTATCCAAACGTATTATTGATTTACCGATGAAACTTGTCGGTCATAAACGGGGCGGTTTAGGTTTTGTTGCCATTCTTGCCGCGATGATTATGGCCAGTCTTTCCGGTTCGGCGGTGGCCGATACCGCCGCTGTCGCCGCGATGCTGTTGCCGATGATGAAAACCACCGGCTATCCGCTTGACCGTTCCGCCGGTCTGATTGGTACCGCCGGTATTATCGCGCCGATTATTCCGCCGTCTATTCCGTTTATTGTTTTCGGCGTGGCAAGCGGCGTATCTATCACTAAATTATTTTTAGCCGGTATTTTCCCGGGAATTATGATGGGGATTTGTTTAGGTTTGCTTTGGTGGTGGCAGGCGAAACGTCTGGATTTAATGACGTTCTCAAAAGCCACCAGACAAGATCTTTGCGTTTCCTTTAAAAACAGCGTTTGGGCATTATTGCTGCCGGTGATAATTATCGGCGGTTTCCGTTCCGGTATTTTTACTCCGACGGAAGCCGGTGCGGTAGCGACATTTTATGCGTTAATCGTATCCTTGTTCGTTTACCGTGAATTGAAAATTAAAGATTTGTATAAAGTTATTCTGGCTGCGGCAAAAACCACCGCTGTCGTTATGTTCCTGGTTGCTGCGGCGAACGTCACCGGTTGGTTAATCACCGTTGCCGAATTACCGACCATGTTAACCGAATTGCTGGAACCGTTGCTCGGCAGCCCGACAACGCTATTACTGGTTATCATGTTAGCCGTATTTATTATTGGTATGGTCATGGATTTGACCCCGACAGTATTAATCTTAACCCCCGTGTTAATGCCGTTAATTCAGGAGGCGGGCATTGATCCCGTATATTTCGGGGTGTTATTCATTTTAAATACCTCCATCGGTTTAATTACCCCGCCTGTCGGTAACGTATTAAACGTAATTACGGGGGTTTCCAAACTTCCGTTTGATCAGGCGGCGAAAGGCATCCTTCCGTACATGATTATGATGGTTTTACTGCTCTTATTATTTATATTCGTTCCTTCGCTTATTCTCGAACCGTTAAGTTGGATGTTATAAAAAACAATCGGATATAGGCCGCCCTGTATCCACAAGGAATAATCAAGATTTACCCATAACATTAGGAGAATCCTATGAAATTTTTTAATTTAAAAACGTTAGCCGCGTTAGTTGCCGGCGTTGCCGTCATGTCCGGTTCCGCATCGGCGGAAACCGCATTACGTTTCGGCTATGAAGCGCCCCGTTCCGATACTCAACATATTGCGGCGAAAAAATTTGCGGAATTGCTTAAAGACAAAACGAAAGGCGAAATCAAATTAAAACTTTTCCCCGACAGCACGTTGGGCAATGCGCAAACCATGATTAGCGGCGTTCGCGGTGGCACGATCGATCTCGAAATGTCCGGCTCGCCGAACTTTACCGGCCTGGAACCGAAATTAAATGTGATTGATATTCCGTTTATTTTCAAAGATCGCGCTCACGCATTCAAAGTGTTGGACGGCGAAATCGGCCAAGGTTTGCTGAAAGATTTGGAAGCTCAGGGTTTAAAAGGTTTGGCGTATTGGGATGTGGGATTCCGCGCCTTTTCCAACTCTAAACATACCGTCACCAAACCGGAAGACATTAAAGGCTTAAAAGTTCGTACCAACCAAAATCCGATGTATATTGAAGCCTTTACGTTATTAGGCGGCAATCCGGTACCGATGCCGTTATCCGAACTGTACACCGCCTTAGAAACCCGTGCCGTCGATGCGCAGGAACATCCCGTTGGTATTTTCTGGTCGTCAAAACTTTATGAAGTACAAAAATTCTTAAGTTTGACCAACCACGGCTATACGCCGTTAATCGTGGTGATGAACAAAGCGAAATTCGATGCGCTTTCGCCGGAATTGCAACAAGCGGTGTTAGATTCCGCTAAAGAAGCGGGCGCTTACCAACGTCAATTAAATATCGACAATGAAAAAGAAATCATCGCCAATGTGCGGAAAGAAGGCGTGGAAGTCACCGAACAAATTGATCAAGCGCCGTTTAAAGCCGTGATTGAAGAAAAAGTGCGCAAAACCTTTATTGATAAATACGGTAACGAGTTAGTCGAAAAAATCGACGCCTTAGCTCAATAACCCGCCTGAATAAGCGGTGACGGCACGTTGCCGCTTTTCGCTTTACGAACGGATGCGTTTGCCGTGCAAGTCGGGCGATCGCAACCCTAAAAGTGCGGTAAAAAAACTTCACGTTTTTTGCCCGCACTTTGAGTGACGAAAGGATAAAATCATGAATTATTATCTCGGTATAGATTGCGGCGGCACCTTTGTCAAAGCCGCTTTATTTGACGAAGCGGGCAATTTGCGGGGCATCGCCCGCGAAAACGTGCCCGTAATTAGCGATAAAGCCGGTTATGCGGAACGGGATATGCCGCAGCTTTGGCAAATATGCGCCGAAGTGATACGCAAAACGATTGCCGAGAGTAAACTTCCGCCCGATTCAATCAAAGGAATCGGCATTTCGGCGCAGGGAAAAGGCGCGTTTTTGTTGGATCAAAACCGACAGCCTTTAGGTCGTGCGATTTTATCTTCCGACCAGCGCGCTTTAGACATTGTGAAGCAATGGCAAAAGGCAGGCGTTCCCGAAAAACTCTATCCGCTTACCCGGCAAACCTTGTGGACGGGGCATCCCGTTTCCATTCTGCGTTGGCTGAAAGCGTACGAACCCGAACGTTACGCGCGCATCGGCTCGGTGCTGATGTCCCACGATTATCTTCGTTTCTGCTTAACCGGCGAACTTTATTGCGAAGAAACCAATATTTCCGAATCCAATCTCTACAATATGGAAAAAGGGGAATACGACCCGGTTTTAGCGGATTTATTGGGTCTGGAAGGCATCATTGAAAAATTGCCGCCGGTGATTCAATCGGACCGAATTGCCGGTTATGTGACGGAACAAGCCGCGAAAGTGACCGGTTTAGCGGCGGGAACGCCGGTGGTCGGCGGTTTATTTGATGTGGTTTCCACCGCACTTTGCGCAGGATTGGAAGACGAAACCAAGCTGAATACGGTTTTCGGCACCTGGTGCGTGGTCAGCGGCATTACCGATCATATTGACCCGAATCAATCGCTGCCCTTCGTGTACGGGCGTTATGCGGAAAAAAACAAATTTATCGTACACGAAGCCAGCCCGACTTCCGCCGGGAATTTAGAATGGTTCGTCAAACAATGGAACCTGGATTATCAACGGATTAACGAGGAAATTGCCGCTTTGCCGCCGGCGGTCGGTTCTGTCTTGTTCGTGCCGTTTTTATACGGTTCTAATGCCGGATTAGGCATGCAGGCGGGCTTTTACGGTATTCAATCTCATCACCGTCGGGCGCATTTGCTGCAAGCCGTTTATGAAGGCGTACTGTTCAGTTTAATGTATCATTTGGACAGAATGCTACAGCGTTTCCCGCATGCCAATGTGCTACGGGTGACGGGCGGTGCCGCCAAATCGGCGGTTTGGATGCAAATGCTAGCGGATTTCACCGGCATGAAGCTGGAAATTCCTAAGGTGGAAGAAAGCGGCTGTCTCGGTGCGGCGGTGATTGCCATGCGGTCTTCCGGCAAAACGCTTAATCTCGGTAACATTCTGAATAAAGCTATGACGGTAGTTCAACCGAATCCGGACAACTACGCCGCTTATCGGGAAAAATATCGGCGTTACGTGAAATTCACCGAAGCATTAAAAGCGATGATTTGATTTTTGTGGGGTTTTATTGGTATTTTTAGTAAAAAACAAGTTGACTCCGCCGTTATTTTCATTATGCTTAGCGGCGGTAAAATTATGCTCGATTTTTGAGCAATATTATTTGATAAACTTAAGGGACATTCATTTCATGAAGTTAACGGCTTTAGCGACGGTGGGCATGTTGTTGCCGGTCATCGCTTATTCCGCTTCGAATGAAGCGGATTTAAACCGGCTGGATGCTGCCCAGCAACAGCGTCAAACGGAACAGGAACAAGCCCGCCGGCGGCAACAGGTTAATCCGCGCGAAGTCAGATTGAATGCGGGAGAGACAAAATCAGCGGCTATTCCGCAAAACGATACGCCTTGCTATCCTATCAATCAGATTCTGTTAACCGATTACTCCGAACATATTACCGATTTTTCTTCAATTCCTACCGCCCGTCTGCCGGTCAGTCAATTCCATTCCGCATTAGATGCCGTTTATGATGAAAAAGATTTTTCTTTACCACACTGCGTGGGCGGAAAAACTATCAATATCTTATTAAAGAGAATTCAAAACCGACTAATCGAACAGGGTTTTGTGACTACCCGTGTGGTTGTACAACCGCAGGATTTACGCAATCAACGGTTAATTATTACGGTAATTCCCGGTCGCATTCGTCGGCTGCAACTCCAGGATACCAGCGAAATCCCATTTGCCACTCGTGCCACCCGTTGGTTTGCCATGCCTATGGATAACGGTGACATCTTAAATTTACGAGACATCGAACAGGGACTGGAAAATTTAAAACGCAACCCGAGCGCCGATGCGGATATTCAGATTGAAACCACGGAAAATGTGGGTGAAAGCGATGTGATTATCACTTATAAGCAAACCCGCCCCGTCCACTTGACGGTGGGAGTAGATGACAGCGGCACTAAAGCGACGGGACGGTTGCAATACAGTATTACCGGTTCCTGGGATAATCTGTTCACTTTGAACGATTTATTTTATGCCGGTTTCAGTGAAGGCATTAAACGTCACAGCGATGCAGTGGACGGTAGTCACGGCAGTCATAATTTGACTCTGTATTATTCAGTGCCCTGGAAATACTGGCAGCTCACCTTAACCGGCTCCGATTATCAATATCATCAAACCATAGCGGGCGCTTATGAAGATTACCGTTATAGCGGTAAAAGTCGTCAGTTGAAAGGTACATTAAGTCGCTTGTTATATCGCGATAGCCATCGTAAAACCTTCCTTGCCTTTTCCCTGTGGCACCGACGCTCTTCTAATTTTATCAATGATACGGAAATTCACGTACAACGCCGTCGTATGGCAGGCTGGCAGGCGACGTTGTCGCATTTGGAATATCTCGGACAATCCACGTTGAATCTCGAATTAGGTTATAAAAGGGGTACCGGCGCATTGGACAGCTTACCCGCGCCGGAAGAAGATTTCGGCGAAGGCAGTGCCCGACCTAAAATTATCACGGCGGATGCGACGTTCAATTATCCTTTCAGTCTGTTTGCACAATCATTCCGTTTTAATACCGCCTGGCACGCTCAATGGAGTAAAACGCCGCTAATTCCTCAGGACAGACTGGATATCGGCGGTCGTTACAGCGTGCGTGGTTTTGACGGAGAATGGACATTGTCCGGCGATAACGGCTGGACATGGCGCAACGAATTGGGTTGGAACGT
Source organism: Actinobacillus sp. GY-402 (assembly GCF_014843355.1). GTDB lineage: Bacteria > Pseudomonadota > Gammaproteobacteria > Enterobacterales > Pasteurellaceae > Exercitatus > Exercitatus varius. The sequence continues at coordinate 2,062,510 of NZ_CP062137.1, read as the reverse complement.
AGCAAATCTGGGACAGGAGCTGTATGTAGGCATTGACCGGGGCGAAGTTCGCGCTCGTCGTTCGGAGGAGCAACTGGGTCGCAGCTTAGTCGGCGGCGTGTTGGGATTGCGCGGGGTAGTTTTTGGCTTGAACTACGATTATTTTGTGGGCGTACCGATACATAAACCTCAAGGGTTTAAAACGTCCCACGTGGTTACCGGATTTAATTTGAGTTACCGATTCTAATATCGCGGATTTGCTGGATCGTTTAATTTCACCATATCGGTTTTCTGTTTTTTTGAATGTTAATGAAGGGTTTAACATGAACAAATATTGCTATCGGGTTATTTTTAGTCGCACAAAACAACGTTTCGTAGTCACTTCCGAATTATCAAAAAGCGCCGTTGCTTCTTCCGGCTCGAAAAAAACTAATGAAAATTCGACCGCACTTTTCGTCTTTAGAGGGTGGCAAAACGGATTAAACACCGGTTTAAGTGCGGTCAATTTCGCCTTGTTTTTGGCACTGGGTTTTGTGTTTATGAGCGAAGCGCAGGCGGAGGATTTAGCTATTCGCGCCGACAAATCCGCGCCCGGTAATCAACAGGCCACCGTTTTGCAAACTGCCAATGGTTTGCCGCAGGTGAACATTCAAACGCCGAGTGCCGGCGGAGTGTCGCGTAATGTGTATTCGCAATTGGATGTAGCGGAAAAAGGGGCGGTTTTCAATAACGCCCGCAAAGCCGTGCAGACTCAATTGGCGGGTTGGGTGCAGGGCAATCCGAATCTAGCGACGGGTGAAGCCAAAGTCATTTTGAACGAAGTGAACTCCAATCAGCCGAGCCACCTGAAAGGATATATGGAAGTGGCGGGGCAAAAGGCGGATGTGATTATCGCCAATCCGTCCGGCATTCATTGTGACGGTTGCGGTGTGATTAACGCGGGCAGAGCCGGCTTCACCACCGGCAAGCCGGAGCTGGAAGATGGGAACTTGAAGGGTTTTAACGTTCAAACGGGCAAAGTGACGGTATCCGGCAAAGGCATGGACACTTCAAGAGCGGATTATACGGATATTATAGCCAAAGAAGTGGAAGTAAAAGGCGGTGTGTGGGCGCAGGAATTGAAAATTACCACCGGACAAAATCGGGTAAGTAGCAGCCACGACGACGTGGTATACGTGGGCGATAAAAACGCGGAAAAAAACAGTGAAAAAATCGACCGCACTTTTAACCCGCGTTATGCGGTGGATGTCAGCGAACTGGGTGGCATGTACGCGGGCAAAATCCGCCTGGTGGATAATGACAACGGGTTGGGCGTGCGCAACGCGGGACATATCGGCGCAACGGCGGGCGAGGTGAAAATCGATAGTCGCGGACAGATTGTCAATCGAGGCACCATCAACAGTCCTCATGATGTGAGTTTAAGCGCGCAAAAAGATATTGATAACTCGGGCAATATTGAAAGCAAACGGGGCAATGTTCAACTCGGCAGCAGTCAAAGCGTTCGACAAAGTGGTTCTATCATCGCGCGTCAGGGCGATACGGATATTCGCATCAAAGGTAAATTGAATCAGTCGGGCGAGACGGTTTCGGGCGGTAAAATCCGAATCCAAGCGCAAAGCGTACAGGCGGAACGATCCGCGTTATTGGCGGCGGGTGTCGAGGTGACGGAATCGGCACAAGGCGTCACGAGAACGTTGTCTTTGCAAGGTAATAACAGCAAGGATTTAGTGATTGACGCCGAAGGACAAATCGTCTTAAACGGTAAAAATGTTGCCGCCGGAAATATGTCGGTAGCAGGCGCTCAGATAGATTTAAACCACAGCCAAACTGCGGCGAATAATATTGACGCTTCCGCCCGTCAAGGAGATATTCAGGCGAATCGAGCCAACTTGACCGCACGGGAGAGTCTAACATTCGCCACGCCGAAAACCTTATCTGCCCAATACAGTCAGGTGACGGCAAAACAATTTGTTACTCGACAACAGATTTTTGATGTCGAACACGGTGTTTGGCAGCAAACGGGCAACGGCGATTTTAATCTTCGCGCACAACAAATTAAAAATAATCAGGGTGCATTGATAACACAAGGGACGTTATTGACGGATGCGGATACAATTGAGAATCGTCGGGGCATGATTTATAGCCCGCGATTCTTAGCGAACGCACAAAAGTTGGATAATGAAAATGGAGAGATTTATGCCGACGACATTCATCTGACTAACCAATATTTAGATAACCGAAAAGGGCGGATTTATGCCCGAACTTTTAATGCCTTCAGTCAAAATTTAGATAACCGGGAGGGTGTTCTTGCAGCAACGGATCTCGGATTAACCTCTTCGACTATTCAAAATCAGGCGATAAGCGGAACAGGTTCATTAATTAACGGCGCAAATCTGACTATTCATGTCGATACGCTAAATAACCAAAATACGAAAGCCACCCAATCCGTTCCGACGCAAGGCATTTTAGCCGGTAACCTGACGATTCGGGCGAATCAACTGAATAATCAACAAGGCGGATTGTATGCGGAAGACAGCCTGAAGACAACGGTTGAGAACGCTTTGCGGAACACACAGGGAGAGATACTTTCCGCCAATTTGGTGGAAATTGCCAGCCGACAAGCACGGTTGACGGTAGATAACTCGGAAGGGAAAATCGAAGCGGGAAATCGGTTAACGCTGAAGGCTAAAACGCTGGCGCATGAAGGCAGTATCAACACCGGGGGGGATGCAGAGATCGCATTAAAAGATGATTTTACGCTCAACCGAGCGTTTGGTGTAAATGGAAATCTTACTTTCAGTACCGAAGGAAATTTGAAAAACAATACGGTTCTTCGGGTAGGGAATAAAGCGTCAATTTTCGCCGATGCTATTGAGAATGTTGCGAACGGTGAAATATCTGCGACGGATACCGAAATAACGGCGCAAAGCCTGCTTAACAGAGGATTGATTGACGGTGACAATACGGTTTTAAATGTCACCGAACTGGAAAATAAAGGTACCGGACGTATTTACGGCAATCATTTGGCGATTCAATCGCAACATCTGCGCAATTTGAATGAAACCGTATCCGGCAAGACTTCGGCAGGAACCATAGCGGCGCGGGAACGTTTGGATTTAGGTGTAGGCACCCTAACCAATTATAACCATTCATTGATATTAAGCCTGAATAAGCTTTATATCGGCGGTAAACTGGATGCTAATTATGAAGCGACGGGAAATGCGGCATTTATTGATAACGGTAGTGCCGATATCGAAGCGCTTGGTGACGGTGTTATCAACACAACGCGTTTGTGGAATCATGATTTACATCTGGTTTTAGGCAAAAAATATGATTATGAATTCATTCAGCAATATCATTTGCTAAACAGCACGACAGTGTATCGAACCGGGGTAGACGGCACCATGAACTGGAATAATGACAATCGCCATGATAAAAACGCCTACTTTGATTTTTATGATAAAAGCAAAAGCAGTATCGGTTCGCCGGACTGGATTCAGGAAGAATTTACCCGGGAAACCATTACGCCGACCATTGAACACCAGGAACCCGCCAGAATTTCCATCGGTGGCAATCTGGATTTGCGCGGCGACGATTTAACCAATGAAGCGTCCCGTTTTGAAATCGGTCGGCGTTTAACGCTGGGTAATACGGATTTCGTATCGAACCGTCTTAACTCGGATTTAACCGGTGCCGATGGCGTTCAACTGAAAAATATCGATATTGAAGACGATATTATCCGAATCGACCGCGGCATAGCAAAAACAATCGGGGCGGAAAGACATCGTTGCGGTCGGCACCATTGTTGGGGGCATTACGATCACGGCTCCGTTGTGCTGGATAGGGTTTTACCACCGCTTAAGTATTCATTCCGTTTTGTCAGCAATCCGATTGGTCAGGGCATCACGAACAGCGGTACCGATATTGCACAAAAAGCTTATGCTAATCAGGTCAGTCTGACCCAGTTGAAAGTCAACTCGGTCAGCGGTACGCCGACCACGATTAAAACTTCACGGACGGATCTTAGTTTGCCGACGGCAAGCCTGTACCGGATCAACCCGAAGGCAGGGCAATATCTGGTGGAAACCGATTCCCGTTTTACCGATCGCCGTCAATGGCTGAGTTCCGATTATATGCTGAATACCTTACGTACCCAAAATCTGCTGAAACGCTTGGGAGACGGTTATTACGAACAACGACTGGTGAACGAGCAAATCAACCAACTTACCGGACGCCGTTTCCTGGAAGGCTATAGTTCGGATTACGACCAGTATAAAGCGTTAATGGACAGCGGGATTCAGTATGCCCAACGATTCAATCTGATTCCTGGGGTAGCGTTAACGGAAGAGCAAATGCAAAATCTCACCTCGGATATGGTGTGGCTGGTGAAAAAACGGGTCACCCTTGCCGACGGCACGCAAACCGAGGTATTGGCGCCGCAGGTGTATATTGTGGCGCGCAATACGGACGTAGACAGTCAGGGCGCGGTGATTTCCGCCAATGACATTATTACCAACACGCAAGGTAATATCCAAAACGGCGGTATAATTGCCGGTCGGAATCTCACCGGCTTGGCGGCGAATAATATAGAAAACCTCGGCGGACGCTTACAGGGGCGGGATTTATATCTGTTTGCGAAGAACCGGCTGTTGAATGCGGGCGGAGAGCTGAACGCCGGTAACAGCTTACTGGCGCAGGCGGATAATATTGAGATAGAAAGCCGCGTCACGGAAAGTGAGAAAGTGACAGCAAACTCGAATAAGGCGGGTTTTTCGCGTCGGGAAATCGACCGGGTGGCAACGGTCAATGTCGGCGAAGATTCGGGCGGAAACGGTCATGCCGAGTTATTTGCGCGGGAAAATCTCAGCATTAAAGGGGCGAATATCAGTGTGACCGGCAATGCTGCTTTCACGGCGTTAAACCGCCTGAGTCTGGGCGGCGTTAGCACGCAAAACCAAGAACATATCGTGCCGAACGCGGATAATTACTATAAGCTGGACCAAAGTCGGGAGGTTGGCAGCCAAATTAACGTCACGGGTGACAGCCGGTTAACGGGAAAAAGTGCGGTCGATTTAACGGGAGTTTTTTTACACAACGAAGGCGCCCTACAGATAGCTTCCGAAGGGGACATTCGTGTTCAGGCAAGTAGAAGCCTGGAACGGATAGCCAGCGGCTCGACCAGCAAATCGAAAGGCGAGTTAAGCCACAGTCGAACCATTAAAAAACACGAACATGATTATGATTTAGCGCAGGGTTCGCAGTTGGATGCGGACCGTATTGAAATTTCTTCCGCACAGGGTAATGTAACGATTGCGGGCAGCGATGTGGTGGCGGAAAACGACTTGGCGATATCAGGTAAAAATATTCTGATTCAGGAGGCGGAAAATGCGGTCTATGAAGAAAATTACGAACAAACCAAGAAATCGGGCTTATTAGGTTCAGGTGGAATAGGATTGACTATCGGACAACGCAAAACCACGCTTGAAACCAACCAAACCAAATATTATGCAAGCGGTAGTCAGGTGGGTAGCTTAAACGGCGATGTAAGTCTTACCGCGGATAATCAATACCGCCAGCAAGCCAGTCAGGTAACGGCAGTGGATGGCGATGTGAATATCGCGGGTAAACAGGTGGATATTGTTGCAGCGGATGACCGATATGAAACCAATTACAAACAGACTTATGAGCAAAAAGGATTGACAATAGCCATAACGGCACCGGTGATTTCGGCGATTCAGGCAACGGACAGTGCGTTAGAATCCATGTCCCCAATAGGTAAGAGCGAAAATAGACGTATTAATCTCATGGCGGGTGCGAATACGGCTTGGGATGCGGCTCGCGCAGCCGAAAGTATAGGAAGTGCTATCGCGCCGACACAGGCATTGCTTGACGGTGATATGAAGAATTCAGGTGTCGGCATATCATTAACATACGGTCAGCAGAAAAACGTCGATAGCACGTATACGCAAGGTTCGACGGCAACGGCATCTAAAGTCAATGCGGGCAAAGCGGTGAATATTGTTGCTAAAGGCGACGAACACGGTTCGGATATTCATATTATCGGCGCAGACATCAGCGGCAAACAAGGCACCTATTTATCAGCGGATAATGATATTCTCATCAGTGCAGCGAAACAAAGCCATCAGGAGCGAAGTCAGAATAAATCCGAAGGATTTAATGCCGGCGTTTCCGTTACTTATGGACGGAACGGCTTTGCCATGGGCGTGACAGCAGGCGGTAACTACGGCAAGGGATACGGTAACGGTGACGAAGTGACTTACGCATATAGCCATGTAGGTGATAGTGCTAGTCAAACCTTGTTACGGAGCGGACAAGATACTCATATCCAAGGAGCGCAAATTCAGGGCAAAGGAATTAAAGTGAACGCTGAGAATCTGTGGATTGAAAGTTTGCAGGAAACCATGACCTATGAAGGCAAGCAACAGAATATGAGCGGACAAGTCACGGTGGGTTACGGATTCTCCGCTTCAGGTAGCTATAATCGGTCTAAAACGGATGCGGATTATGCCAGTGTGGTGGAACAATCCGGGATTTATGCGGGAGATGAAGGTTACCAAATCGACATCACGCATAATACGGATTTAAAAGGTGCCGTTATCACCTCGACGGACAATGCCGAGACGGCTGGGAAAAATATGTTGTCAACCGGCACCTTAAGTTATGCGGATATTCAAAATTACAGCAATTATGACGCGGAAGGATTTGGTTTAAGCGGTGGTTTTACTGTAGAGGGAGATTTTACGATTCCATTAGGCGGTCGATCAGACAATGGATCCAATACAGATAATATATCTTCAGCAACAGTTGAAACAGATAAAGATAAAAGGGTTGTTCAAACTATTGAGAATATGGGTGGACGCGAAATATCGAAGAATGTAAATAAACAAGATAAAAATGTGGTTGATAACGTACAGTTAAATGGTGTTGCAGGCATCTTTAGTCAAGGTAACTGGGGAATTGCAAAAGCATTATCCTCAGCGGTCTTAGGACAAGTTAGTGATAAAGGTAACCAAACCGGTATGACTAAAAGTAGCATTAATACAAAAAACATCATTATTAGAGACGGAGATGAGCAGCGGAAATTAACCGGTTTAACTACGGAAGAAACGATATCTGAAATAGATAAGGAAAATACACATCGTACAGTAAATAAAGTAAATATAGAGGATATTAAATCCAAAATTGAAAGAGATTTAGATATAAGTCAGGATTTCGTCAATAACTTAAATCAAATAGGAGATAAACTCTATTATGAAGTCGAGAAAAAACAAAACAATATTGTGGTGAAATATAAGTCAGAAAGTTGTACGGATCCAAGTTGCTTACGCACTTTTGAATTGGATATGGACAAAATTAAGAATAGAGAACTGACCAGCGAAGAAGCCCAGATTCTATCAAGAATGTATGTACACGGCATCTTCAATATGACAGATAAAGATCGGATGGAGGGCGGTATTTTATACGGCGGTTCCGATACGCTAAACAATGCGTCGATACTGGTTCGTAAAGCGTATGCGGGCGTGGCGGAGGAATTAACTTATGCTGTCTTTGAACGCATAAGAGCAGGGCTTGATCTTCCGATGATATTCGGCGCATCTAATGCCAGCCGGGATCAGGCGACGATTTGGGATAAGTTAAATCAATACAATCAGGCAAACCCTGTCGATCAAGTTGATTTGAACCATGTTGCGCACAGTCTCGGCGTATCCGGTACGAAAAATGCGATGAACTGGGCGAATTCACAGGATATGAACTTTACTCATCTGAATGCCAATCTAACGGCACTTGGTACGTCTTATCCGATAAACAGCGATATTGAAACCGGTTATTTCGATGCGGCAGCCGGGTTATTCGGAAAAACAAAATTGGATTATTCGATTGCCCCGAGAGATTGCATTGGAACCTGTTTATTAATCGGCAGAACGGCTTCAACGGCGGAAAATACAAAGATTGGGCAACCTCTTATTGATTTATTAACTCATCATGTTTCTTATGTTAAAGATATGACAGCGTTTAAGTTTTATAATCAATATTTATCTCCTGAAGAATATAATTTTAGATTGAATAATCTGAAACAGATTTGGAGTGTTGATGATTATAACGGACCTAAATTTAATACATTAGAGAGTGATAGGTAGGTGAATTTATGAGAATTATATTAATTATTTTTTCTGAATTTATAATTGCTTCATGTTCTACTTATTATCAATTGCATTCTTTAGGTGGTTTATCATCTATGCCATCAAGAAATGCCTGGGTAAGGAATGGGCAATATATTAGTTTTTATGAAATGAAATTATGTAGGGAATATGCAGATAGTTATAAAAATGTAAATGATTATACTCTAAGTTCTAAAATATATTTTGATTGTATTTATCAAAAAGGTTATAGGTTTAAACCGGAAGTGGGATATTGTTCATACTGGAAAGATACTTATATTTGTAAAAATGCTAGTAAGTACAAATAATCTATAATTTTATTTATAGCTGTTGAGAATTTACAAAAGGTTTCTTCAAAAACAAAATTGGATTACTCGATTGTACCGAGAGATTGCATTGGAACTAATTATGAAAAGGTTTATACTTTTATTCTGTTTATTTGGTTGTAGTTCTATTTATCAAGTGAGATATATGGATACATCTTTTGGTGGAGAAAAGAAACAATGGGTAAATTCAAATTATTCTTTTAATGATTTTTCTATTTGTAAAGAGAATGCTAAAAATATTTTGACAGCTAAAGAGAAAGAGATTTTGGGTGATATTAGATCTCCTAAAGATAGTTTTGAACCTGTAATAGAAAAATTCTCACCTGTATATTATGATTGTTTATATAAAAAAGGATATAGATTTAGACCTGAAATAGGATATTGTTCTTACTGGAAGGATAAATATGTTTGCAGAAATAGGAATAAATATTCCAGATAGTTTTTCTTTTACAAGCCTATTTAAACATTATTTATAAATTAAAGCGCAATCAACTTTTAAAAGTTTTTTAAATTAAAAATTGAAAGTTGATTGCGTTTCTATTCCAGATTATTCTCCGGAATAAAGGACGGGATTCCGGCATCACGACAAGTGCGGTCAATACTAAAAATATTTTAATCAGGGATGATGAAAATCAACAGCGGTTATTTGATGAAAACACGGAAGAGACCATTCACAAACTGAATCGGGAAAATCTTCATCAGACAGTAAATAAAACCGATGTGGAAAAGGTTAAATCGGATTTAGAACGAGATTTGGATGTAGCGACTGCGTTAGTTAAGAATATTTCAGATTCCGGTGACGAACTTTATTACAATACGGAAAAGAATGAAGATTCCAGCTTTACGGTGAGTAAAAAGACGTCGGATTGCGAACATATTTCCTGTTTAGATATAGAAAACGATAATTCACAGCAATTAAAAGCGCTAATTTACAGTGATGACATATTAACGGAAGAACAGGCTAAGCTGTTGAGTAAGATTTCCATAGCCGGCATGCTTAATTTTACGCGAGAAGAGAAAGTGGCAAGTGCCATTTTATATGGTGACGACCTAGCTTCTTTAAATGATTTGGGCGTTATTCTGAACAGAGGTAATGCGGGGTATTGGAATGAATTTCTGTATGCCGGTTTTGAACGGTTCAGAGCATGGGTGAATATGCCGATGGTTTTTGGTGCTTCTAATGCCACGAAAGACCATGCACAAATTGTGAAGAAACTAGATGAATATAACGCCTACGCCGCCGCAAACGGCAAACCGCAATATAAATTGCAGGATACGGCACATAGTCTGGGGGTATCGGAAAATAAAAATATGCTGAATTGGTCTGAATATTTAAATCAGGATTACAAAAATACTGAAGTGGATTACTTACATGCGGCGGGTTCTTACCCTTCGGAAGAGATTGACCATCAGGCAAAAGGCATCTTCAAGGACACAAACACTCGCTATATCGGCGTGGATGGTGACAAGGTTTATTCGGGTATATTGGGCGGTCATTTCATTGGGAATAATAAAAATGCAGTACCGAATAATGGTATTAGTGGTTTAGAGGCACATTCGGAGGCTAATCAGAATATTAATAATTTAAAATTTGTTGATGATAAAGAAACCATTAAATATAAATCAAATATTTTAAATAAAACTCATAATAATGGCGTTAGACAATATAATGTTATAGGGGAAAAACAATGAGAGTGATTTCTTTTTTGTTGTGTTTATTCTTATCAGGATGTATTGATTTATTAACTTACAGAGATAGTTATACTATTGATAAAATGGCTTATTGGGAGCATGTTTCTTCGAAAGAAATAGCATCATTGAAAGTTAGAAACGATTGCTTTGATAAAGTAAATAAAAATAATGAATTTACACAAGATAGATATGGTAAATGTTTATATGAGAAAGGATATAGATTTAAGACTAATAATCTGCTTTATTGTTATCATCGAAAAGAAAAATGTGAAGTCTATGATAAATATAGGAAATAAGTTAAAGGGGATTTTATTGTATTTATCGGCGTGGATGGTGATTGGGTTTATTCAGGTATATTGGGCGGTCATTTTATTGGGAATAATAAAAATGCAATGCCGAATAATGGTATTAGCAGTTTAGAGGCGCATTCTGAGGCTAATCAGAATATTAATAATTTGAAGTATATAGATAGCGACATTAATCCTCAAGATAGAAATTATGAAATATTACGATATATTTATCCTGATAGTGATGGTGTAAGAAAATTTTATACTATAGGTGAATATAAATGATTAAGAAATTTGTTACATTTTTAAGTTTTTTTTTTATCGGGATGCATTCTCCTGTATAGAGAAAGTTATAGTCTAGATAAGATGGCTTATTGGGTAAATCCTATTACTCATGAGATACCGCATAATGTAGGATGTCGCAATATATCGAAGAGAAGTCTGATAAAAAGAAATATACATATATCATATAAAAATATGAGACCTTTTTATGAAGAATTTGGTAAATGTATGCATGATAAAGGCTTTATTTTCAAAACAACAAATTGGTTATATTGTTATCATAGAAAAGAAGAATGTGAGGTCTATGATAAGTACAGAAAGTAAATTAAAAGAAATATTCTAATCTATATATAGTATAAAAGTGCAGTTAATTTTCAGTTTATTTTTAACTAAAACTAGCGAAAATTAACCGCACTTTATTATTTAGTAATACAAGTTTTATCCAGAATATATGTACACGGCATTTTTAACATGACAGATAAAGATCGGATGGAAGGCGGTATTCTATACGGCGGTTCTGATACGTTGAACAATGCTTCGGTGCTTGTTCGCAAAGCGTATGCGGGCGTGGCGGAGGAATTAACTTATGCTGTCTTTGAACGTATAAGAGCAGGTCTTGATCTTCCGATGATATTCGGGGCATCTAATGCCAGCCGGGATCAGGCGGCGATTTGGGATAAGTTAAATCAATACAATCAGGCAAACCCTGTCGATCAAGTTGATTTGACCCATGTTGCGCACAGTCTCGGCGTATCCGGTACGAAAAATGCGATGAACTGGGCGAATTCACAGGGAATGAACTTTAATCACTTAAACGCCAATTTGACGGCACTTGGTACGTCTTACCCGATAAACAGCGACATTGAAACCGGTTATTTCGATACGGCAACCGGGTTATTCGGGAAAACAAAATTGGATTACTCGATTGCGCCGAGAGATTGCATTGGCACCTGTTTATTAATCGGCAGAACGGCTTCAACGGCAGAAAATACAAAGATTGGAATGCCGTTAGTGGATTTGTTGTTGCATCATGGAGCTTATATTAAAGATGAGAAAGTATTGGAGTTTTATGGAAGAGAAAATGAAATAGAAGTTCTTAAGTATATTTGGAATAAAAAAAACGATCATGAATTTAGTCCAATTTACAAAACGTTGGAGAGTAAATGATGAATAATTTTATTAAAAAACTTTTAGCTATCATCTTATTTATATTACTATCTAGTTGCTTTACTTATAGAGATCTTGCAGGTTTAGGCCCGCTTCCTGAACCGCTTAATTGGAAGAAAAATCAAGAGTCAGAAGAATATTCTTATAAGGCGTTTAATGAATGCAAGTCAGATATTGATGCATCTATCTATAAGGAAGAAAGAGGAAGAGTTATAGCGGATTGCATGTATGCAAAAGGTTATCGATTTAAACCTGAATTTGGATGGTGTTCAAGAGCACATCTCAAAAATACCTATATCTGTCAAAATAGAGAAAAATATTCCAATTAGTAATCAATATTAAGTTCTGGGTTATTAAGAATAAATTTAGGTATGTGAAATTTTAATTGTTATGAAGTATATATTTTTTCTCTCAAATATTGTGTTATTAATGGGATGTAGTTCATTTACATTATTACGTAGCCCTAGTGCTAATTCTACGGAGCAATGGAAAAAAATGAACAATATTCATATAAGGTGATGAGTGATTGTTCTTCATTAGCTAAAAAAAAACTTAATATTGATGAAGCTAAATTTTTTACTGTAGAGAATATAAATACAGGTAGATATAAAAGTATTTCATTGAAATATCAAAAGTATTTATATGATTGTATGTATGATAACGGGTATAGGTTTAAACCCAATATTGGTTATTGTGATTATTGGAGAAACAGTTACGATTGTTTAAATAAAGAATATTATTCTGATTAATCGGAATATATTTTTTAGATAGTGCGGTCAAAATTTCAACTGTTTTTATAAAAAATAAACTGAAATTCCGACCGCACTTTCACGAGACACAGAACACAGCAACGCCAACGTGCAACGGTATAACAAAGCGGAGTACGAAGAACGGCTGGAAACGGCGCAGCTTATCGGCGACATCAGCCAGAATCAAATCGACATTCAGTGGACGCCGAAAGTGCGGGAAGCGGAAGCTAACCGACAGCAAGCAGAAGCGGTGCTAAATAACCAAAACGCCACGACAGCGGAAAAAGCCGAGGCGCGGCAGATTAAAAGTCAGTCGGAGCAAATCATCGCTACTTATGGCAAAGGCGGTGATTACCAACTGGCGGTCCGCGCCGTCACCGGCGTACTGCAGGGCCTGGCGACGGGCAATCAAAACGCCGCATGGGTAAACGGCTTATCGCCGTACGCCAATAACCTTATTAAAACCTACACCACCGACGAAAGCGGCCAGGTGAACACTACCGCCAACTTAATGGCGCATGCTATGCTCGGCGCGTTGGAAGCCTATGCCACCGGTAATCATGCGGCAGCAGGTGCGGCAGGGGCAGTCACAAGCGAAGTGGCGGCAAAACTTATCACCGAACAACTTTATCACACCGAACCGGACAAACTGACGGACGACCAAAAACAAGTGGTTGCCACCCTCAGTCAAGTCACTGCCGGATTAGCCGGTATAGTAACAAGCGACAGCACACAAAGTGCGGTGAGTGCGACGGAGATTGGGAAACGAGCGGTGGAGAATAATTTGCTAAGTCGTCAAGAGGATAAGCAAGTCTATGATATAACTGAAGAATATCGGTCAAAAGGAATGTTACCAAAATACAAGCAAGAACAGGTTTCCGCATTATTGACAAAAGACACAGAGATTGACCGATTGCTTTACTTATATCAAACCGAACCGGAAAAACTGACGGAAGCACAAAAAGCATACTTAGATCGCGAGTTAAAAGTGATTGCGGCCTCTTATGATATACCGATTGAAAATTTATATCAGTGGGATTTTTCTCACGTTATCAAACGAGATGATAGTACGTTAAAAAATTACTTAAATAGCCAGAATGTGTTGAACGACTCCTATGATATGAAACAGGCTCAGTCGTTGAAACAAGGCTTGGAAGTGGCTTCCGTCATGGGCGTGAATTACGGATTAGCTCAAAGCGTATGGAATATTTTACCGAAAGTCGGTCAAGGGATTGAGAAGTATCCGCTGTTAACGGAAATGGGGGCGACGGCGATTGCAAATACCGGGTATCAGCTGTCTCAGGATAGACCTTATGATCCTTACGGTTTATTACAGGCGGAATTATCGACGGTATTAACTCGTAACAGATCGTTGGGGCAGCAGGTTAGCCTTAACACTATGCTTAATGTAGTAGCTACTGAGAATTCGGATGATTATGGAAAAAATATTTTAGGCGGAGTTTTAGGGACAGTGGGCAGTAATGTTTTGGGACGATTTAAAATAGGTAATAAATATATTGATAATATTGTAAGCCCAGTCGCTGTAGGATCAGTGAATGAATATTTATCTGATGGAGAAAGATTAAAGAAATTACATGATTATTCATATTCGCTGGGAGATGTAAATGAAAAATAAGTTATTTATCATTCAATCAGTATGGCAAGGTTTGATTTTGTATATAACATTACTAAGTATGGATTTACTAGTTATTATAAAAGTGTATTTTGAAACAGATTACTTTTGTTTTAAATGTATAAACTTTTTATTAGCTTTTAAAGCATGGATAGGTATATACACTCCAATATTTTTAATAAGATCTTTTTTATATTTTAAGAAGAAATAGTGTTGAATATAATGGAGCTTGATTAAGAGTGTAAAAAATAAATATGATGATTTCATTTTGCGTTAGACAGTGCCCGAAACCTGCTGCTGAATTCCGTTCAAAATACCGAAGTGAACCGTACCGAGCGCAAAAACAGCAGTTGGTCGGCGGGCGTATTCGCAGGTAAAAGCGGCGGCAGCTACGGCTTCGGCATAGAAGGTGCGGGCGCTATCGGCCAAGGCCGGGAAAACAGCGACACGGTGACACAGGTTAACACACAAATCACGGGTAACCGAGTCAGCCTGCATTCCGCACAAGACACCGAATTACGCGGAGCAGTGGTGAATGCGAACAAACTGAATGCGGATATCGGCGGCAATCTCACCATCGAAAGCCGGCAGGACAGCAACCGTTATGCCGGCAAACAAAGCCAGGCCAATGCAGGCGGTAGTATTGCCATTTACGGCTCGGGCAGTAATGCCTATGCCGGCAGTTCCATGAACAAAGGAAAAGTCAATTATGCCCAAGTGGAAGAACAATCGGGTTTTAACGTCGGCGAAGGCGGCTTAGACGTCAACGTTCAAGGCAATACCCACCTGAAAGGCGGATTGATTCAAAGCACCGCGCCGGCGGCAAACAACCGTTTCCGCAGCGGCAGCCTTAGCACGGAAGACATTGAAAATCGCAGCGAAATCAGCCTGCAGAGCTTGGGCGGCGGCATATCCAGCGACATGTTCAGCGGGGATATGGTCGGAAGCTTAGGCAAACTGGGTTCGGCGAACGGCTGGTCTGCAGTAGTCAGCGTCTTAGGCGGCGTCAACCGAGATGACAAAACCCTCACCCGCAGTGCAATCGGCGACAATATCGCGCTTGAGACAAAAACGCATGAAATTCCGACCGCACTTTCACGAGACACCGCCCACAGCAACGCCAACGTGCAACGGTATGACAAAGCGGAGTACGAAGACCGCCTGGAAACGGCGCAGCTTATCGGCGACATCAGCCAGAATCAAATCGACATTCAGTGGACACCGAAAGTGCGGGAAGCGGAAGCTAACCGACAGCAAGCAGAAGCGGTGCTAAATAACCAAAACGCCACGACAGCGGAAAAGGCCGAGGCACGGCAGATTAAAAGTCAGTCGGAGCAAATCATCAACACCTATGGCAAAGGCGGTGATTATCAGATGGCGGTACGTGCCGTCACCGGCGTACTGCAGGGCCTGGCGACGGGCAATCAAAACGCCGCATGGGTAAACGGCTTATCGCCGTATGCCAATAATCTCATTAAAACCTACACCACCGACGAAAGCGGCCAGGTGAACACCACCGCCAACCTGATGGCACATGCTATGCTCGGCGCCTTAGAAGCCTACGCCACCGGTAATCATGCCGCCGCGGGTGCAGCGGGTGCAATCACAAGCGAAGTGGCGGCAAAACTTATCACCGAACAACTTTATCATACTGACCCAAGTAAACTCACCGACGACCAAAAACAGGTAGTGGCCACCTTAAGTCAGGTGACCGCCGGATTAGCCGGTGTGGTCATTGCTGACAGCACGCAAAGCGCGGTGAGTACGGCGGAGATTGGAAAACGGGCGGTGGAGAATAATTATCTCTTTAAAGAAGAAGTTGTTGAGCTTAATCGATTAAGAAAAGAATATTCCGAATGTGTGAATAACGGAGGTTTAAACTGTCAAGCAATTAAAGATAAAGAGGTTGAAATTGTTAAACTGGATGAACAAAGAGATCGAAATTTAGCCCAAGCTTGTTATAGCGGAATGACGAGCGGTTGTGCGAAAGAATTGATCACCTTAGAACAGGCATTTCGCAGCTATGACAGTCCGGATATAGAAATTAAAGATCCGGTGACACGTTCGGAATATCTGGACGTTTCGCAGAAGTTCGGTGAGAAACGACGCGAATATATGGAAGATGTGGCAAAAGAAGCCTTGCAAAAAATTACGGTCGATACGATCACAGACGGTGCCGAATTAATTGCGATCACGGCAAAAGCGGTTGGCGGGGATGAGGAAGCCCAACAGCAAGTGAGAGCCATGGGTAATGCTATTGTAGAATTTGCTAAATCACCTGTAGAGACGATTTCCACAGAAGTGTCGACAAAACTTACGGAAGCGGAACAACTGGAAGCACAAGGTCGGATAAGAGAAGCCGATTTGGTGAGAATGGAAGTATATTTATCAGGTGAATTGGGCGTTATCAGCACTGTCAGCGGAATAGCGAAAGCAGTTCCGAAAATAGCGAAACTCGGACTGGACGGTGTCGGTAAGTTAACCCTGAAAAAAGGCGTACTTTCTAATAAAGAGGTGAAGATTGAATGGGGACCGATTCAGAAGCAAGGTAAAGCATGGGAAAGTTACTTACAAACGATTTTACCGGAAGGAACTATCGACCTGAATTCGATTAAGCCGAATTTTAAAGCATTTGATCATTTGTTACCGGATGGAACGGCAATTAGTGCAAAAACGATGGATACTGTTGGAGGGTATAAAGATCCGAGACGAATTACGTCTCAACTAAACAAATATGTTGATGATATGGTTAAATTTCAACAAGATGGTAAACGGGGTGGGAGAGTTATTTCGAACGAACAAATTTTATCTAAAGAAATGTATTTGGCTATTCCTTATGGAACATCGAAAGAAAAAATACAAGCTATTAATAAATCAGTTGATTATGCAAAAAAATACAAGGTGTTAAACTTATAGTGAAGGAGATTAAGTAATGTTACAGAAGCAAATTTTTATTGAGAAAACAGGTAAATATATATCAATAAGTAGTTATTGGATTGGTAGAATAAGCCTTTTGAATACAAAACAAAATTTAAAGTATTTGGCGCCTGATGTGAGTTTTTCTGATTTTGGTGTAGAAATAAGGAAAAAATTAAGTGAAAGCAAAATAATTTCAGAGGAATTTTTTATATATCATTTTAATGATGAAGCAGGCTTGTCTTTGTTTAATAAAAATGAAGAAAAGAAAATAATGTTGAGTTATGGGTATAAAAGTGTGAAAGCTATTTGTAAAGATGCTGTTTATTTAACTGTTTCTGTAATCGATAATAATCTTATAATAAGACCTACTCACCAAGATGGATTAGGAACGTTTACTTCAGTGAAAGATAACGTTGGGAATTCTGTAGAATTTAGGTATTCTATAAATTTATCTGATGAAGAATTAGGACAAGCAGTAATGGACGCCTTTAAGCACTGTACGAGTATTTATAAGAAAAAATAATTTTTACTACAGGCAGTAAATAGAACTGTTGGATTAGTTGATTACTATACTTTTTATGTTTAAACAAAAGTATAAGAATAATTATGAAGGGATCTTATATTCAATGGGTTATAAACTTGAAGGGGGATTTTTTTGTTTAGATCTATCTAGCACACCGGTGAAAGTGGCAAAGTCAACCCTTAATAGCGCGCGTATTCCGACGCGTGCTTTTAACACCAATCTGTTGTAGTAACTTCATTAGAGCACGCGTCGGGATACGCGCGCTATCATAGGGATAAAGGCGCTAAAATTATTTACGATAAGGGATATATCATCCGAAGAAATGTATTTAGCTATTCCTTATGGGACTTCTAAAGAACAAATACAAGCCATTAATAAATCAGTTAAATATGCTGAATCGCAGGGTATTAAAATTATCGTTAAAGAGGTTAAATAAGATGAAAAAAGGAGTTTTTATAGAGCTCACTAGCAACTATATATCTATTGCAAGTGAATTGAAAGGTAGAATGACAGTTATTAACCCTAGTCAAGAGGTTAGTTATCTAGATACTAAGATTACCGACTTAAATTTAGGTGTGGAGATAAAGAAAAAACTCTCAGAAAGTCACGAGATAACAGAAGATGTTTTTATGAATTATTGGGAAAATAGAGATGAATTTAATAAAAAATTACAATTGAAAGAGGAAAAAATAATAAAATTATATAGATATAAAAATAGAAAATCTCTCTACAAGGATACATTGTTTTTAAGTATTGGAATAACTAACAATATTTTGTTTATAACGCCTCTCCATCAAGATGGTCTAGGAACTTTTGGAACAGTCAGAGACAAAGATGGAAAAGGTGTTGAATTTGAATATCCGGTCAATTTATCCGATGAAGAATTAGGAAAAGCAGTTAAAGAAGCCTTTGGATATTGCACAAGTATTTATCGGAAATAATTATACATTGCCATCCAAAGTGAGGCGACGGCGGATAAAAACCGTTTCCGCAGCGGCAGCCTTAGCACGGAAGACATCGAAAATCACAGCGAAATCAGCCTGCAGAGCTTGGGCGGCGGCATATCCGGCGACATGTTCAGCGGCGATATGGTCGGAAGCTTAGGCAAACTGGGTTCGGCGAACGGCTGGTCTGCAGTAGTCAGCGCCTTAGGCGGCGTCAACCGAGACGACAAAACCCTCACCCGCAGTGCTATCGGCGACAATATCGCGCTTGAGATAAAAACGCATGAAATTCCGACCGCACTTTCACGGGATACGGCTCACAGCAACGCCAACGTGCAACGGTACGACAAAGCGGAGTACGAAGACCGCCTGGAAACCGCGCAGCTTATCGGCGACATCAGCCAGAATCAAATCGATATTGAGTGGACACCGAAGGTGCGGGAAGCGGAAGCCAAGCGCCAACAGGCAGAAGCGGTGCTAAACAACCAAAACGCCACGGCGGTGGAAAAAGCCGAGGCGCGGCAGATTAAAAGTCAGTCGGAGCAAATCATCGCTACTTATGGCAAAGGCGGTGATTATCAACTGGCAGTGCGCGCCGTCACCGGCGTACTGCAGGGCCTGGTGACGGGCAATCAAAACGCCGCATGGGTAAACGGCTTATCGCCGTATGCTAACAATCTTATCAAAACCTACACCACCGATGAAAGCGGCGAAGTGAACCAATCCGCCAACCTGATGGCGCATGCTATGCTCGGCGCATTAGAAGCCTACGCCACCGGTAATCATGCCGCCGCAGGTGCAGCCGGAGCAATCACAAGCGAAGTGGCGGCAAAACTTATCACCGAACAACTTTACCACACCGCACCGGACAAACTGACGGACGACCAAAAGCAGGTAGTGGCTACCTTAAGTCAAGTCACCGCCGGATTAGCCGGTATAGTAACAAGCGACAGCACACAAAGTGCGGTGAGTGCGGCGGAGATTGGGAAACGAGCGGTGGAGAATAATTCCATGGGAATGGCATTAGGCGGATATCAAGTTGCAAATGCCATAGCGCGAAATAACACGAATTGTGATGAAGCTTGTAAACAAGCACTTGATGAGCTTCAAAAAAATGTTGCACAAGCACAACTTGGTACTTCGGCGGGAATTATGACAGTGGTACTGGGACCTGAAATAGCAGGTTCATCCGTGTTAATTTCAGGTTCCGCAAGCGCCATCTCTGAAGTAGTAGGACAGCTAATAGAAACCAATGGTGATCTTTCTTCTGTCGATTGGACTAAAGTTGGTATATCTACTGCTGTTGGTGTAGTAACCAAAGATCTAGGGATTTCGGGAACAGCTGTGGTTAATACACTTACCGAAATGGGAGACTCTGCTTTAAGAATGAACGAAGATGTATTTACGGTAGTTGAAAAATCAGGGATAACATTTATAACTACTCTCGGAGGGGGTTATATAGGTAAACGAATAGAAAAATTGGCTGATGCTAAATACAATCCTATAAGTAGCAAATATGAATTTAAAACTGTATATGTACCTTATCCGATAGAAATTCAAAGACCGAAAAGTATAGTTCCATCGGTTCTGGGTAATACAGTTGATAATCTTTCAACGCTATCACTTGAAACTTATCTTGACCATAAAGTTAAGGAGTGGAAGGATGAAAAATAACTTTAGAAAGTTTTTAATATATTTCATATCTATATTTTTAGGGAGTATATTAATTTATTCCGTGATCCGATTATCGATTGATTTAATTGATTTTTTTGTTATGGAAAGATTTAATTTTAATATTCCATTCAATTTTCTATTAGGTTCATTTATAGGTGCTTTTATAGTGGCTATTCTATTACTGTTTGATAAAAGTGGTAATTAATTCCTAACAAACTGACGGGCGACCAAAAACAAGTGGTTGCCACTCTCAGTCAAGTCACTGCCGGATTAGCCGGTATAATAGCAAGCGACAGCACACAAAGTGCGGTGAGTGCGACAGAGATTGGGAAACGAGCGGTGGAGAATAATTATAATGCCGTACCGTTTGTAGAAAATATTGACGGAAATTCGTTGAAAGCGATGGCGGAAATTCAAACTCAGCAGGCGGAAAGAAACGAGTCCGTCAGAGCGTTAATCGAAAGAGAACACCCGATTATTTATAAAGGCAGTCAGGATACTTATTACATTCTGAGTAAAACAGGAGAGGCTATTTACATCACAAGAGAAATCGTTATGGATGTTGCACCAATACTGTTGGCGCCTTTGCTAAGTCGTCAAGAGGATAAGCAAGTCTATGATATAACTGAAGAATATCGGTCAAAAGGAATGTTACCAAAATACAAGCAAGAACAGGTTTCCACATTATTGGCAAAAGACACGGAGATTGACCGATTGCTTTACTTATATCAAACCGAACCGGAAAAACTGACGGAAGCGCAGAAGGCGTACTTAGATCGCGAATTAAAAGTGATTGCGGCCTCTTATGATATACCGATTGAAAATTTATATCAGTGGGATTTTTCTCATGTTATCAAACGGGATGACAGTGCATTGAAAAGCTACTTAAGCAGCCGGAATGCGTTGAGTGACTCCTATGATATGAAACAGGCGCAGTCGTTAAAAACAAGGATTAGAGGCAGCTTCCATCATGGGTGTAAATTATGGATTAGCGCAAAGCGTATGGAGTATTTTACCGAAAGTCGGTCAAGCGATTGAAAAATATCCGTTGTTAACGGAAAGGGGGGCGACGGCGATTGCAAATACCGGGTATCAGCTGTCTCAGGATAGACCTTATGATCCTTACGGTTTGTTACAGGCGGAATTATCGACGGTATTAACTCGTAACAGATCGTTGGGGCAGCAGGTTAGTATCAATATCGGAATATCTACGTTATCAGCTGAAAATGATGAGGATTATGGATGGAATGCTTTGGGGGCGATTACTGGTACTGTTGGTGGATATGGGTCTGGAAAACTAAAAATTACTCCATCACTAAATAAAGGAATTATTCCTATCTTTTCAGGATATACGGAAGAGTATTTAAGTGATTCGGATAAATTAAATCTAACTTTAATTCTTTAGAGGATAATTATAATGCTAAATAAGATAAGAAATAATTTTTTATTAAGTTCAATTACTTTATTCCTTTGTATTTATATGGTTCTTTTGCTTAGAGATATTTTTTTTTTATTTTTTATTTATATAAAATATAAGAAAGTTTATTGGAATAATTTAGCCTTTTATGATGCTTTTAAAGCAACATTACCGCTATACATTCCAATTGTTATTCTGGATTATTGTTTTAGAACACGAAAAAGAAAGTAAGAAACTAAATTTTCTTTAGTTAATATGGCAGTCAGGATACTTATTACATTCTGAGTAAAACAGGAGAGGTTATTTATATTGCAAGAGAAATCGTTATGGACGTTGCACCAATACTATTGGCGCCGGAAATTGCAGTGGGTACGAAGTTTTACACCATAGCCTCCCGTGCGGCTTTAAGCGGTGCTGCGAATGTTGTTGCGCAGTCGGCTAGCGGGCAATCCTTTAATTGGGTGGAGTTAGGTGGTTCAATGGTATCGGGTGTCGTTACGCCTTCGCTGAGAACAACAAATGAAATGATTCGTTTTAATATGGGAGTTGGAATGACTACTAATATGGTAGATGGGGGAGATGGATTGGAAAGTGCTACTTATTCAGGAATTGGTACATATGTAGGAAGTAAAATATCAAATCCCCTTTGGTCTGTAATAGTAAGTGAAGCAATTCAAAAGATACCTGTAATTAATGAAACCCTCAGCGAAGAACATAGAGAGAAATAAGTATGAGACGAATCTTTTTAATATTCTTTACTACTTTTATATCATTTAATATTGCAGCTATTATTTCTATTTTAAAACGGTATGGATGGAGTGTTGACTTTGATTTAGCATTCAAAATACATTATGAAGTATCAATTTATGCTTTAAAATGTGGCGCTATTGGCGTTGTGGTTGATTGGATTTCAAAAGATTGGTTTAAAAAGAAATAAAATATTAATTTCTATAATACAAGCAAGAACAGGTTTCCGCATTATTGGCAAAAGACACGGAGATTGACCGATTGCTTTACTTATATCAAACCGAACCGGAAAAACTGACGGAAGCGCAGAAGGCATACTTAGATCGCGAATTAAAAGTGATTGCGGCTTCTTATGATATACCGATTGAAAATTTATATCAGTGGGATTTTTCTCATGTTATCAAACGGGATGACAGTGCATTGAAAAGCTACTTAAGCAGCCGGAATGCTTGAGTGACTCCTATGATATGAAACAGGCGCAGTCGTTAAAACAAGGATTAGAGGTGGCTTCCGTCATGGGCGTGAATTACGGATTAGCGCAAAGCGTATGGAGTATTTTACCGAAAGTCGGTCAAGGGATTGAGAAGTATCCGCTGTTAACGGAAATGGGGGGCGACGGCGATTGCAAATATCGGGTATCAGCTGTCTCAGGACAGACCTTATGATCCTTACGGTTTATTACAGGCGGAATTATCGACGGTATTAACTCGTAACAGATCGTTGGGGCAGCAGGTTAGTATCAATATCGGCATATCTACGTTATCGGCAGAGAACAATGAAGATTATGGATGGAATGCTTTGGGGGCAGTGTCTGGTACTTTAGGTTCTGCTTATGCAAGTAAATTTACTTTAGGGAATAAGTTTAATAATCAATTCTTACGATCAATATTATCTGGGATAGCTAGTGAAAGCTTAGGGGATTCTCATAGCTTAAAAAATCAAATGAATGAGGGAAAAGATGAAGTCAAATAATTTTTATATTTTATGGGCTAAATTTTTAATAGTCATGTATTTTGTTTTTTTATTAAAATATGTATTTTTTATAATTAGGTCGTATTTAGAAGAAAAAGTATTATTTTGGAATTGGATATTCTTAGTTGATAATTTGAAGACAACATTAGTGGTTTGTATTCCGTGTTTTATACTTCATTGGATTTTATATAAATTTGGTTCTAAGAAGTATCGAGAATAATCTGGGGAGGTTTATATTTCTTAATGAATGCTTTATTAATATACAGCTGGAAATGTTTTCGATAAGAAAATATAAAAGATATTCATAATAATTTAATGGAAGGTTATTTAAATGAAAAAAATAATTATTTATTAATTAAAAATTTATTATTTCAGTTTGTTGTATTATATGTAACAGTTATATCTTTAGAGTTTTTATATATAATTTATTTTTTTATAAAAAATAATTATTTATGTTTAAGTTGTATAAATTATAGTAGGGCACTTTATGTAGTATTATGTGTATTCATTCCAATTTCTATTATTAAAATTATTCTTTTCTATTTTGGGAAAGATAAAAAATAGTAATATTTTAGTGTTGTGCAGCGGAGATTGGGAAACGGGCGGTGGAGAATAATTATAATGCCGTACCGTTTGTAGAAAATATTGACGGAAATTCGTTGAAAGCGATGGCGGAAATTCAAACTCAGCAGGCGGAAAGAAACGAATCCGTCAGAGCGTTAATCGAGAAGGAACACCCGATTATTTATAAAGGCGGTCAGGATACTTATTACATTCTGAGTAAAACAGGAGAGGTTATTTATATTGCAAGAGAAATCGTTATGGACGTTGCACCAATGCTGTTGGCACCGGAAATTGCAGTGGGTACGAAGTTTTACACCATAGCCTCCCGTGCGGCTTTAAGCGGTGCTGCGAATGTTGTTGCGCAGTCGGCTAGCGGGCAATCCTTTAATTGGGTGGAGTTAGGTGGTTCAATGGTATCGGGTGTCGTTACGCCTTCGCTGAGAACACCAAATGAAATGGTTCGTTTTAATATGGGGGTTGGGATGAGTACCGGATTGGCGAACGGAAGCGATGGTCTTACAGAAGCGAGTTTATCAGGAATTGCAACTTATGGAAGTCTAAAAATTTCTAATCCTATTGTTGCAACAGGTGTTAGTGAAGTGATTCAAAAAATGCCTACCATTTTGAAAGCTGTTTCAGAGACGGATGACAAGGAGAGTAAGTAACATGAAAAGGATTTTGTATATTATTTTCCTTTTTTTAGTGGTCGGCAATTTGGCAGTTACACTTTATATTTTTAGAATATATAAATTTGATATTGATGGTTATTTATTATTAAAATTTTATTATGAAGGTTCTATTTATGCTTTAAAATGTGGCGCTATTGGCGTTGTGGTTGATTGGATTTCAAAAGATTGGTTTAAAAAGAAATAAAATATTAATTTCTATAATACAAGCAAGAACAGGTTTCCGCATTATTAGCAAAAGACACGGAGATTGACCGATTGGTTTACTTATATCAAACCGAACCGGACAAACTGACGGAAGAAGCGCAGAAGGCATACTTAGATCGCGAATTAAAAGTGATTGCAGCCTCTTATGATATACCGATTGAAAAACTACTATTAGCTATTTGTATTCCATGTTTTATTTTGCATTGGATTTTATACAAATTTGGTTCAAAGAATTATTTAGAATGATCTTATAATTACGTACTTTCCTAACTTATTATCAGAAAGTCTTAAATTAGAGATCGTGCTATTGTTTCGCTTTATATCTGCACAAAAAGCGTATTAACCGAATTTAGCTCATCGGTAACGGAAATGGCATTTGACGGCAGTGCGGCGGCAGGCGTGTTAAACGGTACGACATCAAACGGTAGTAGCTGAAATAGCGATGTTAAAATTTCGCTCAGCGTGAGTTCAAGTAAGTCTATGGAAATTATGGGCGACTGATCTGCCCCAAAAGTTGGACAGGTTAGTTAAATACTGAGCTCTGTATTGTGCAGGTCTCAGGTCTTTTAAATCCGTATTTGTAATACATCTAATATTCTTCAATGCCGGCTTGCAATTTGACTATCGATGAATAATGCCGATGATAAAAACATTCCGATTTCAAAATTGCAAAAAAGCTTTCAATTACCGCATTATCATAGCAATTTTCGCGTCGGCTCATGCTTTGTTTCGTCTTGCCTTCTAATATTTTTACTCCATTCTTTGTGCCATTAAAGTACACCCTGGTCGGTGTAAATAATTGGCTAATCCGTTGGTTTCGGCAGGTCAATTTCCGTCTTTTTCATGTTGGCCTTTGACTTTCGTTAGTTTATCAGGTCGGGCATCCGACGATTTTTCCCCATTTCCCCCTCTTTCGCGAAAGGCTTTTAGCCAGGCGACTCACCGAATGCGAAGTACCGTGGTGTTCTGCCCCTCAAATTAAGTGTCCGGTTTCGGGGCGGATCAAAGTGCGGTCAAAATTTCGAACGTTTTTTGATGGGAAAAAACGTGCTGAAAATTGACCGTACTTTTCCAAATTATGACTATAGTCGAAACGGTTCAGGATTATCAAAATGGCACAAATCTCATTTTTATTAAAAAATATTTTATTATTTTGCAATTTATTTAGATAAATTATAATTAGATTGGCTTTTTTGGTAAATTTATTTCACTAAAAATTGATTTTCTGTGATTTTTATTCAAACTGTATTTCAATTTAAAACTAAAACTAAGGATAAGTTATGTGTGGGTTTATGTTTTCATCGGCCAAGCAATTAACCGCGGAATTGCAACAAGGCTTTGATTCGCTTATTCATCGCGGTCCCGATCATCAAAGTTTAACGGTGGAACCAAACGGAATCTGGGGATTTCACCGCTTGTCCATTATGGATTTAAGCAGCAACGGCAACCAACCTTTTCAACACGACGGGATTCAATTGATTTGCAACGGCGAGGTGTATAACTACGAGCAATTGAAAGCCATGCTGCAAAGTTCTTATGCTTTTCATTCCGGCAGCGATTGTGAAGTGCTGATTCCGTTATATCAGCGCGTCGGGTTTGAAATTATGATGAAAATGCTGGATGCGGAATTCGCCGTAGTGTTGGTGGACGGCGGTAAAATCTGGGCAGGACGCGATCCTATCGGCATTCGTCCGATGTTCTACGGTTATGATCAACAGGGCTGCATTGCCTTTGCTTCGGAAGCTAAAGCGTTAGTGCCGTTTTGTCGCGAAGTGGCGCCTTTTCCGCCGGGACATTATTATCACGACGGTAAATTCGTTTGTTATAACGATATCGCCGATCCGAAAACCGTATCGGAACAGGACGTGGAAACCATTGCGCAAAATCTGCGGGCAAAATTGGAAGCCGGCGTGATTAAACGTTTAACGGCAGACGCGCCGTTGGGTTTTCTGTTAAGCGGCGGCTTGGATTCTTCGTTGGTTTGCGCCATTGCGCAGAAACATTCCGATAAACCGATTAAAACCTTTGCGGTGGGCATGGATACCGATCCCATTGACCTGAAATATGCCAAAGAAGTGGCGGATTTTTTAGGCGCGGAACATACCGAAGTGATAATGACCAAAGACGATGTGCTGGCGGCGCTTGAAAAAGTGATTTGGCACTTGGAAACCTGGGATATCACCACTGTACGCGCCAGTATCGGCATGTATTTGGTGTGCAAATATATCCGTGAAAATACCGATCTGAAAGTGTTATTGACCGGCGAAGTGAGCGATGAAATTTTCGGTTACAAATACACCGATTTTGCGCCGAGTGCGGCGGCGTTTCAGCAGGAAGCGCAAAAGCGCATTCGCGAGTTATATATGTATGACGTGTTGCGCGCCGATCGTTGCCTTGCCGCCAACTCATTGGAAGCGCGCGTGCCTTTCGGCGACATTGATTTTGTGGATTACGCCATGCGCATTAACCCGGAACGCAAAATGAACCGCTATAACAAAGGTAAGTTCTTATTGCGTAAGGCATTTGAAGGGTTGGATTATTTACCCGACAGCATTCTTTACCGCGAAAAAGCCGCCTTCAGCGACGCCGTAGGGCATTCCATGGTGGATCATCTGAAAGCTTATGCACAGGCGCAATACTCCGATGAAGAACTGGCGCAGGCGAAGGATAAATATCCGTACGCCACGCCGTTTACCAAAGAATCTTTGCTGTATCGCGATATCTTTGAGAAATTCTATCCAAAACAAGCTCATTGGATCAAAGACTTCTGGATGCCGAACAAAGCCTGGGAAGGCTGCAACGTAAACGACCCGAGCGCGCGCGTGTTGGGCAACTACGGCGACAGCGGCAAATAATGCATTTTTATCACGAAAAGTGCGGTCAAAATTTTAAACGTTTTTTTCACCGCACTTTCCATCAAACGCAATTTTACTTTTATTCTATTTTGCAGGAAGACAATTATGACAATGCTCTATGATCGTTCCTTGGAACGTGAAAATTGCGGCTTCGGGCTTATCGCCAATATTGACGGCGTACAAAGCCACAAAGTCGTACGCAATGCGATTTTAGGCTTATCCCGAATGCAGCATCGCGGCGCGATTTTAGCGGACGGAAAGACCGGCGATGGCTGCGGTTTATCGTTACAAATGCCGGAAAGTTTTTTCCGTACCATCGCCGCGGAACAGGGTTTTTCGCTGGCCGCCAATTTCGGCGTGGGACAAATTTTTTTACCGCAAGACGAAAAACTGGCGAAAGCCTATATTCAGATTATCAATGAAGAAATTACCGAAGAGACTTTAGGTATCGCCTATTGGCGCGACGTACCGATTAATGCGGCGGTGTTGGGTTCGATTGCACTGGCGGATATGCCGGTGATCAAACAGGTGTTTATCAACGCGCCGAGCGGTTGGCGGGTGCAGGATTTGCAGCGTCGTTTGTTTATTGCCCGTCGTCGTATCGAGAAGCGCATCGATCATCCCGATTTTTATATTTGTAGTTTTTCCAATCAAACCATTATTTACAAAGGCTTGTGCATGCCGAAGGATTTGCCGAAGTTTTATCTGGATTTGGCGGATTTACGCATGCAATCGGCGATTTGTCTGTTTCATCAGCGTTTTTCCACCAACACCCAACCGCGTTGGAAATTAGCGCAGCCGTTTCGTTATTTGGCGCATAACGGTGAAATCAATACCATTTCCGGCAACCGCGCCTGGGCAAGGGCGCGGGCCTATAAATACCGTACGCCGTTGATTCCCGATTTACAGAGCGCCGCGCCTTTTGTGGACGAAAGCGGTTCGGATTCCAGCTCATTAGATAATATGCTGGAACTGTTCGTGTGCGGCGGCATGGATTTATTCCGCGCCATGCGTTTATTGGTTCCGCCCGCATGGCAGCATAACCCGGATATGGGCGATGATTTACGCGCTTTCTATGATTTCAATTCCATGCACATGGAACCTTGGGACGGTCCGGCGGGAATCGTGCTTTCCGACGGGCGTTATGCGGCTTGTAACTTGGATCGCAACGGCTTGCGTCCGGCGCGTTATGTGATCACCGAAGATCGGTTGATTACCGTGGCATCCGAAGTCGGCATTTGGAACTACGCTCCCGACGAAGTGGTGGAAAAAGGCCGCGTCGGGCCGGGACAGTTGCTGGTGATCGATACGCAACAAGGCAAACTTTTGCATTCCGACGAAATCGATAAAGAAGTGCAGGCGCGCCATCCTTATCGCGCATGGCTGGATAAAAACGTTCGCCGTTTAATTCCTTTCGAGCAGTTACCGGAAAATGAAATCGGCGAAGCGGCAATGGATGCGGATACCTTAAAAATATACCAGAAGCAGTTTTTATATGATCGGGAAGAACTGGAAAGCATCGTGCGGGTGCTGGGCGAAAACGGGCAGGAAGCCGTCGGCTCGATGGGCGACGACACGCCTTTTGCGGTGTTGAGCGAACGTCCGCGCGTGCTGTTCGATTATTTCCGCCAATATTTCGCGCAGGTGACCAATCCGCCCATCGACCCGTTGCGCGAAGCGCATGTGATGTCGCTTTCCACCAGTATCGGCCGTGAAATGAGCGTTTTTTTCGAAGCGGAAGGCATGTCTCATCGGGTGAATTTTAAATCGCCGATTCTGCTTTATTCCGATATGCAGCAAATTTTACGTTTGCCGGCGGAACATTATAAACACAGTCTGTTGGACGCCGTTTATAACCCCGATGAAATGAATCTTAAACAGGCGATAGAAAATCTGTGCGAACGGGCGAAAAGTGCGGTCAAAAACGGCACAGTTTTATTGGTGATTTCCGATCGCAACATCGCCGCCGATCGTCAACCGATTCCGAGCGCGCTGGCGGTGGGCGCTTTGCAGAATTGTCTGGTAGAAGCGAATTTGCGTTGCGATACCAATATTATCGTTGAAACCGCCGAAGCGCGTAATCCGCACCATTTCGCCGTTTTAATCGGTTTAGGGGCGACGGCGGTTTATCCGTATCTGGCGTATGAAAGCCTGGCGCACATGGTGCAAGCCGGTGCCATTGACAAACCGTTGCGGGTGGTGATGGCGAATTTCCGCAATGGCATCAATAAAGGGCTGTACAAAATTATGTCGAAAATGGGGATTTCCACCATTTCTTCCTATCGTTGCGCGCGCCTGTTCGAATTGGTGGGGATGAATTCGGAGGTCACCGCGCTTTGTTTTCCGGGTATCACCAGTCGTATCGAAGGCGCCTGTTTCGATGATTTGCATCAACAAATCGGCATGACGCGTCAACGCGCCTGGCGACGCAGTCAGGACTTGGAAATGGGCGGTTATCTGAAATTTAAACCGCAGGGAGAATATCACGCTTACAATCCGCAAGTGGTCAATACGTTACAGGCTGCGGTGAATTCGGGAGAATATGAAAACTATAAACGGTATCGCGATGCGGTGAATAACCGACCGGTGACGACTATCCGCGATATGTTGCGTCTGAAAACCGAAAATACTCAACCGATAGACGTGAACAAGGTGGAACCGGCGGAAAATCTGTATAAACGTTTTGACAGCGCGGCGATGTCCATCGGGGCGTTGAGCCCGGAAGCGCACGAAGCGCTGGCGACGGCGATGAACCGTTTGGGCGGTTATTCCAACTCCGGTGAAGGCGGAGAGGATCCGAAACGCTACGGCACGGAAAAAGTCTCCAAAATTAAACAGGTGGCTTCCGGCCGTTTCGGCGTGACGCCGGCCTATTTAATGAGCGCGGAAGTGATTCAAATTAAAGTGGCGCAGGGCGCAAAACCGGGCGAAGGCGGTCAGTTGCCGGGGGATAAAGTTACGCCTTATATCGCTCAATTACGCTATGCGGTGCCGGGTTCCACCCTGATTTCACCGCCGCCGCATCATGATATTTATTCCATTGAAGATTTGGCGCAATTGATCTTCGATTTGAAACAGATCAATCCGAAAGCGTTGATTTCGGTGAAACTGGTGTCTTTACCGGGCGTAGGCACAATCGCCACCGGCGTCGCGAAAGCCTATGCGGATTTAATTACCATTGCCGGTTATGACGGCGGCACCGGCGCCAGCCCGTTATCCAGTGTGAAATATGCCGGATCGCCGTGGGAACTCGGATTAGCCGAGGCGCAGCAGGCTTTGGTCGAAAATAATCTGCGCCATAAAGTGCGTTTGCAGGTGGACGGCGGATTAAAAACCGGCCTGGATATTGTGAAAGCGGCGATTTTAGGCGCGGAAAGTTTCGGTTTCGGTACCGGACCGATGGTGGCGTTAGGTTGTCGTTATCTGCGGATTTGTCACCTAAACAACTGCGCGACCGGTATCGCCACGCAGGATGAAACCTTACGCGGCAAGCATTATCACGGCTTGCCCGAGAAAGCGATGAACTTCTTTAAATTTATCGCACAGGACGTGCGTGAGATTTTAGCGCAGCTTGGCGCGGAAAAACTGACGGATCTTATCGGTCGTACGGATTTATTGGAAATTATCGACGGTCGCAGCGGTAAACAACGCGGTCTGGATTTAACCAAATTGCTTTATTCGCCTATCGTCCCGCAAGGCAGCGCGCCTTATTGTACGCAAAATAATGCGCCTTTTGATAAAGGGCTGTTAAATAAAGCGATTGTTGAACAGGCGCAGGAAGCCTTGCAGAACGGGCTTTGCTGTGAAATGGATTTGGATATCAGCAATGTGGATCGCTCCGTCGGCGCCACATTATCGGGCATTATCGCGCAGCGTTACGGCAATCGCGGCAATCCGCTACAAACGTTTAACATTAATCTGACCGGCACCGCAGGACAAAGTTTCGGCGTCTGGCTGGCGGGCGGCGTGCAGCTGAATTTGACGGGCGACGCTAACGATTACGTGGGCAAAGGCATGGCGGGCGGTCGTATCGTAATTAAACCGCACAACGGCGTATCCTTTAAAGCGGAAGAAGCGACCATTGCCGGCAATACCTGTCTGTACGGCGCCACGGGCGGCGAGTTGTTCTTATCCGGCCGCGCCGGCGAGCGTTTTGCCGTGCGAAATTCGGGTGCATTGGCGGTGGTGGAAGGCATCGGCGATAACGGTTGCGAATATATGACCGGCGGCGTAGTGACCGTTCTCGGTAAAACCGGAATTAACTTCGGCGCGGGCATGACCGGCGGTTTTGCTTATGTACTGGACGTGGACGGTAAATTCCGCAGCCGCATTAACGGCGAATTGGTCGAAGGCCTGAGTATTGTCGAATTAGCCACTCATCAGGAGCACTTGCGCGGCCTTATCGCCCGCCATGTGGAATTAACCCACAGCCGTATCGGCGAACAAATTCTCAGCCATTGGGAACGTTATGTGGAGAAATTCGTGTTAGTCAAACCGAAAGCCAATGAAGTTGACGCTTTGCTCGGACATAAACGCCGCAGCGTCAGTGAATTGCGCGAAGTGACGCAATAGGAAGCCAGAAAAAAAACGTAACAAAAATCGACCGCACTTTTAGGGTTAAAGTGCGAAATGACGAAACGGAAGATCAGAATTGAAGGAAGAAAAAATGGGTCGTGGAAATGTTTATCAGTTTATCGATTTGCCGCGCGTGGATCCGCCGAAAATCCCGCTGAATACAAGAAAAACCGAGTTTATCGAAATTTACCAAATGTTCACCGAAGCGCAGGCGCAATCGCAGGCGGATCGCTGTCTGGCATGCGGCAATCCTTATTGCCAGAATAAGTGTCCGTTACATAACAATATTCCCAACTGGCTACGGCTTGCCAATGAAGGGCGTATTATCGAAGCGGCGGAATTGGCGCATTCCACCAACAGCCTGCCGGAAGTCTGCGGACGGGTGTGCCCGCAGGATCGCTTATGCGAAGGCGATTGCACGCTGAATGCCGAATTCGGCGCGGTCACCATCGGCAACGTGGAAAAATATATCACCGAAAAAGCCTTCGCCATGGGCTGGAAACCAAGCGTAAAAAATATTCCGAAAAGCGGCAAAAAAGTGGCGGTGATCGGCGCCGGTCCGGCGGGGCTGGGCTGTGCCGATGTGTTGATCCGCAACGGCGTGGATGTGACCGTTTATGAACGCCAGCAGGAAATCGGCGGTTTGCTCACCTTCGGTATTCCGGCGTTCAAACTGGAAAAAAGCGTCATGAGCAAACGGCGCGAGATTTTTAGCGAAATGGGCGTGAAGTTCGAATTGGGTGCGGAAATCGGTAAAAATGTGCTTTTGGATGAATTGGTGGAGCGGTACGATGCCGTTTTTCTCGGCGTGGGAACTTATCGCGGCATGCAAGCGGATATTCCGAACGAAGAAGCGCAAGGCGTATATTCCGCTTTACCGTTTTTGATCGGCAATACGCAGCACTTGCTCGGTTTCAGTGCGCCCGATTATGTCAGCATGGAAGGCAAACGGGTGGTGGTGCTCGGCGGCGGCGATACGGCGATGGACTGCGTGCGGACGGCCGTTCGTCAAAATGCCGCGGAAGTGACTTGCGTTTACCGTCGCGATGCCGCCAATATGCCGGGTTCGAAAAAAGAATATCACAATGCCAAAGAAGAAGGCGTCGAGTTTCGGTTTAATGCGCAACCTGTTGAAATTGAAATGGACGCGCTGGGTAAAGTGAGCGGTATTAAAATCGTCAAAACCCGAATGGGCGAAGCGGACGCTAACGGTCGGCGCAGAGCGGAAGTAATCGAAGGAAGTGAAGAAATCATTCCTTGTAATGCGGTTATCGTCGCTTTCGGTTTTGCTCCGCACCCGATGCCGTGGTTGGCTTCCGTGGGCGTAACAACGGACAAACGGGGCCGTATAGAGAGCAACGGCGGGTTGAAACAACAAACCGCCAATCCGAAAATTTTCGCCGGCGGCGATGTTACCCGCGGTTCGGATTTAGTTGTCACCGCAATCGCAGAAGGACGCGAAGCGGCGCAGAGTATCATGGAATTTCTAGCGGTATAAAATCAGCCTCTGGCAATAAATAAAACGCTGAAAACGGACGGTTTCAGCGTTTTTTTATATTTTTTTGTTAAAAGTGCGGGCGATTTTTGACGAGTTTTTTAGTCACATAAAAAGCGCGGGAATTTCCCGCGCCGTTCAATTTATCGCATCGGATTAGGCATAATACAACTCGAATTCCACCGGGTGCGGCGTCATGTTAACGCGTTCCGCTTCTTTGCGTTTCAGCGCGATGAAGGTATCAATAAAATCTTTACTGAACACGCCGCCCTGGATTAAGAATTCGTAATCTTTTTCAAGGTTATCCAAGGCTTCCGTCAATGAGCCGGATACGGCCGGAATTTCTTTCAATTCTTCCGGCGGCAGATCATAAAGGTTTTTGTCCATGGCATCGCCCGGATGGATTTTGTTAATAATGCCGTCCAATCCCGCCATTAATAACGCCGAAAAGGCCAGATACGGGTTCGCCAGCGGATCCGGGAAACGCGCTTCGATACGAATCGCTTTCGGGCTGGTAACCGCCGGAATACGAATGGACGCGGAGCGGTTGCTGGCGGAATAAGCCAATAACACCGGTGCTTCAAATCCCGGCACTAAACGTTTGTAAGAGTTGGTGGTCGGGTTGGTAAACGCGTTTAAGGCTTTGGCATGTTTGATAATGCCGCCGATATAGTAAAGCGCGGTTTCGGACAAGCCGGCATATTTATCGCCTTGGAAAACGTTTTTGCCGTCTTTGCTTAAAGACATATTACAGTGCATGCCCGAACCGTTGTCGCCGGCGAACGGTTTCGGCATGAAACAGGCGGTTTTGCCGTGTTCGGCAGCCACATTTTGCGCGATATATTTATAAATTTGGGTTTCATCGGCTTTTAGTGTCAGGCTGTTGAATCTTGTTGCGATTTCGTTTTGTCCGGCAGTCGCCACTTCGTGGTGATGCGCTTCAATCACTAATCCCATTTTTTCTAATAACAGACACATTTCGGAACGCAAATCATGGCCGGCATCGTTTGGTGCGACGGCGCAATAACCGCCTTTCACCAGCGGGCGATAGGCGTTGTTGCCGTCTTCGTATTTTCGGTTGGTGTTCCAGCCCGCTTCGATGTCGTCGATTTTATAGGATACGTTATTCATCGCGGTGCTGAAACGCACGTCGTCGAATAAGAAAAACTCCGGTTCCGGCCCGAACAACGCCGCATCCGCAATGCCGGTTGATTTCAGATAATTTTCCGCACGCATGGCGATGGAACGCGGATCGCGATCGTAACTTTGCATGGTGTTCGGATCGTAAATGCTGCAACGAATCGATAAGGTCGGGATTTGAGCAAAGGGATCCACGACGGCGGTTTCGGCGATTGGCATTAACAGCATGTCGGCTTTATTGATGGCTCGCCAGCCTTCTACGGAGGAACCGTCGAACATTTTGCCGTCTTCGAAGAAATCTTCGTCGATTGCGCTGACCGGCAAGGAAACGCCGTGTTCTTTACCTTTGATGTTGGTAAAACGAAGCAGCACGAATTTGATGTGGTTTTCTTCAATAAGTTTAAAAACGTTGCTGATAGCGGTTGCGTTTGACATATAAAACTCCTTTATATTTTTAGTCGGATTTGATGCCAGAAAATAAGTTTCAAGCACGGTTCAGACAATACCACAGAATTTGCCAAGTGCAATATTTAAAATAGTATAAATATAATAAAAGATCTATTTTGTTAGAATTTATATAAATTGAACTTAAAATATTTATATAAATATCAATAAAAGTTTTATTTTATTGATTCCAGACGACCAGGGATAATGATCGCGGATGAAGGAAACATAAAGACGTTTTTCAGATCAAAGTGCGGTCAAAATTTTAAAGATTTTTCACATCAAAAAAACTGTCCTAAAATTGCCCGCACTTTTGCGGTGTTCGCATGAAATTAAAGTCAATGGCTTAAAAAAGTTCTCATTCGGCATGGAAAGCTCTATCATATCTTGTCGATTTATCCGGCTAACTTACAAGGAATTTATGATGAACATTAAAAAAATCACGCCTCAACAGCTGCGGGAAAAGCTCGCGCGGGGCGCATTATTAATCGATATTCGTCATGCGGATGAACATCGCCGCGAATATATCGAGCATTCGCTGAATCGTCCGTTGGACGATTTGCAGCAGAAAATCGAAACCGATGCGACTTGCGTGGTTTTTCATTGTCAGTCGGGGCTGCGGACGCAGGCAAATATCGAACGGTTGGCCAAAACGGCGGAACATGTGGCCGAAGTCTATATTTTGGACGGCGGATTGGCGGCATGGAAAAAAGCGGGCTTTGCCACCGTGGCGGATAAAGGGCAACCTTTGCCGTTAATGCGCCAAGTGCAAATCGCGGCGGGCGGTTTGGTGTTATTGGGCGTGCTGTTGGGATACGGCGTGTCGCCCTGGGGTTTTCTGTTAAGCGGATTGGTCGGCGCCGGCTTGGTTTTCGCCGGAATATCGGGTTTTTGCGGCATGGCGGTGTTATTGTCTAAATGTCCTTGGAATAAACGGTGATCGGCATAATAATCGATTCATCACATCAATTCTGCATGCAAACACAACTCGCCTTTCAATAATAATTTTTGTAAAATGACCACCGTTTTTGCTGAGGGAGTCGAAGGACAGCCCTCGGTTTCGTTTTATGTTATTGAGATAATTTTTTATGAGTCATTCCGTGCCTAATATCGGCTTTGTCAGCCTGGGCTGCCCGAAAAATTTAGTGGATTCCGAACGCATTCTGACCGAACTGCGCAGTGACGGTTACAATATTATTCCTACCTATGAAAATGCCGATTTGGTGATTGTAAATACCTGCGGATTTATCGATTCGGCGGTGCAGGAATCGCTTGAGGCAATCGGTGAAGCGCTGGAGGCCAACGGCAAAGTGCTGGTAACGGGATGCCTGGGCGCAAAAGAGAATCAAATTCGCCAAGTACATCCGAAAGTATTGGAAATTACCGGTCCGCACAGCTATGAAGCGGTGATGGAACATGTGCATAAATATGTGCCGAAACCGGCATACAATCCTTATATCAACGTGGTGCCAAGTCAGGGCGTGAAGTTAACCCCGAAACATTATGCTTATTTAAAAATTTCCGAAGGCTGCGATCATAAATGTACTTTCTGTATTATTCCGTCATTGCGCGGTGATTTGGACAGCCGTCCTATTACTCAAATTCTGGATGAAGCCAAACGTTTGGTAGATTCCGGCGTAAAAGAACTGTTGGTGGTTTCGCAGGATACGTCGGCTTATTCCTTGGATCAAAGCAAAGAAACGCAGAACAAAACCGTTTTTTGGAACGGCATGCCGATTAAAAATAATCTGATTACCCTGTGTCAGATGCTGGGAACGCTGGGCGCGTGGGTGCGTTTGCACTATGTTTATCCTTACCCGCACGTGGACGAGCTGATTCCGTTAATGGCGGCGGGCAAAATTTTGCCGTATCTGGATATTCCGCTGCAACACGCCAGCCCGAAAATTCTGAAAGCCATGAAGCGTCCGGGTTCCGTAGAACGCGTGTTGGAACGCATTAAAAAATGGCGTGAAATCTGCCCTGAATTAACCTTGCGTTCAACTTTTATCGTCGGCTTTCCGGGCGAAACCGAAGAAGATTTTCAGCTATTGCTTGATTTCTTAAAAGAAGCGCAGCTGGATCGCGTCGGTTGTTTCAAATTCAGCCCGGTGGAGGGCGCGGCGGCGACGGATATGCCGGACCAGGTGCCGGAGGATGTGAAAGAAGATCGTTTTCGCCGTTTTATGCAGTTGCAACAGGAAATTTCTGCGGCGCGGCTGCAGCGGAAAATCGGTAAAACACTGAAAGTTATTGTGGATGAGATTGATGAAGAAGGCATTATCGGTCGGTCCATGGCGGATGCACCGGAAATCGACGGCGTGGTTTATGTGGATAATTTGAGCCAAAGTGCGGTCAAAATTGGTGACATTATTGATGTCCGAATTAGCCAGGCAGACGAATATGATCTGTGGGGAACTTGTTAGATCAAACTGAGGAAAAGCTCATGACAGAACAGCAAAAAAATCCAAGTGTCGAAACGTTTGAACAAGCGATTGTAGAAAAGAATTATGAGGCCGCCTGTACGGAATTACTGAACATTCTCGCGAAAATCGACAGCAATTTCGGCTATATCACAGGCATTGACTGCCGCATGCCGATTCAGTTGGCAAATGAAAATCTGGTGCAAGACAAACATGTTTACTTTTGCACCCGAATGGCAACGGCAATCACCGCTTTGTTCACCGATAAAGCCTTGTCGGTTTCCGATTCCGGCGCTCAGCGTTTCTTTATGTTTCAGCGCTGGCTCGCTTTGATTTTCGCCAGTTCGCCTTATATTAATGCGGATCATATTCTGCAGGTTTACAATCAGAATCCGGATCCGAATTCGTCCGATATTCGCATCGACAACAATCCCGCTTCGTTGGTGAAATTCTGCATTATGTATTTGCCGGAATCGAATTTAAACGTAAATCTGGATATTTTGTGGCACCTGAATCCGACTCTTTGCGCCTCCTTATGTTTTGCACTGCAATCGCCGCGGTTTATCGGTACGCAGACGGCATTTTCAAAACGAAATACCATTCTGCAGTGGTTCCCGGCCAGATTAGCGACGTTGCCCGATTTGAATAATGTTCCGAGCGCTATTTCCCACGATGTGTATATGCATTGCAGTTATGACGTCGCCGCCAATAAACATCAGGTAAAACATGCGTTAAATCAAGTGGTTCGCCGTCATATCGAACTGCTCGGCTGGCAGGATCGCGATGTCTCCCGCATCGGCGATAAAAACGGTAAACCCGTCATGGTGGTGGTGCTGGAGCATTTCCATTCCGCCCATTCCATTTATCGGACTCATTCCACCTCTATGCGCGCGGCGCGCGAGCATTTTTATCTGATCGGTATCGGCGGCGACGCGGTGGATCAATTGGGACGCGATGTTTTCGACGAATTCCGCCTGGTGCAGGGTGCCAATTTGAAAGATAAAATGGAATTCGTACGTAACGTTTGTGAAGAATACGGTGCGGCAATTCTTTATATGCCGTCGATCGGCATGGATTTGCTGCCGATTTTCCTGAGCAATACGCGCCTGGCCCCGATTCAGGCGATTGCGCTGGGGCATCCGGCGACCACGTATTCGCCTTATATTGAATACGTGGTGGTGGAAGACGATTATGTGGGTTCGGAAAGCTGTTTCAGCGAAACGCTGCTACGCTTGCCGAAAGATGCGTTGCCTTACGTTCCTTCCGCTTTAGCGCCAAAATCGGTGAACTACAAACTGCGGGAGAATCCTGAAGTGGTCAATATCGGTATTGCCGCCACTACGATGAAATTGAACCCGTATTTCCTGGAGGCGTTAAAAGCCATTCGTGATCGCGCTAAAGTGAAAGTGCATTTTCACTTTGCTTTGGGACAATCACAAGGCATTACGCATCCCTATGTGGCGCGTTTTATCAAATCTTATTTGGGCGATGACGCCACCGCTCATCCGCATACGCCGTATCACCAATATTTGGAAATCCTGAATAATTGCGACATGATGCTGAATCCATTCCCGTTCGGCAATACCAACGGCATCATCGACATGATCACTCTGGGCTTAGTGGGCGTATGCAAAACCGGTCCGGAAGTGCACGAACACATCGATGAAGGCTTGTTTAAACGTCTTGGTTTGCCGGATTGGTTAATCGCCAATACGGTGGACGAATATGTGGAACGCGCCGTACGTTTGGCGGAAAATCATACCGAACGCCTGGCATTGCGTCTGCACATTATCGAAAATAACGGTTTGCAGACCCTGTTTATGGGCGATCCGACCCCGATGGGACGAACTTTCTTAGCGAAATTAACCGAATGGGCGGATAAAAACGGCGTGACGTTAGCGGGCTCCTCCGCCAAAGCCGAGAAGAAAGCGACGACCAAAAAACAGGCACCCAAAAAAACGGCGGCAGAGAAAAAATCTGCGACCACAAAGCGGCGAACCGCCAATAGCAAAGCCTGAAATCCGTTGCACGATATTTGCTGAAAAGGTTAGCACTGAAAAGTGCGGGCAAAAAAAGCCACGTTTTTTTGCAGGTGTAGCCGACCGCTTAAAATGGGAAAAACGACCGCTTAAAATGGGAAAATAAAAATAACCGCCAAATCTCATTCTTAGCGGT
Organism: Actinobacillus sp. GY-402; assembly: GCF_014843355.1. Taxonomy (GTDB): domain Bacteria; phylum Pseudomonadota; class Gammaproteobacteria; order Enterobacterales; family Pasteurellaceae; genus Exercitatus; species Exercitatus varius. The sequence goes on along the minus strand of NZ_CP062137.1, from coordinate 2,022,458 downwards.
TATATCCGTTTAAATTGGGAAATTTAAACGCTGATTAATCAAAACTTAAACACCATATTATCCTCGTACTTAGCCTGATGATTTAGAGCTGATTCAATTGTTATCCGTTGCGCACCATCGAACGCTTGCCAGTTATCTATCTTAGCCTCCTGCATATACTCAATGAATCGCACAAACTCACTCTTAGTTGAACTGAAGAAGATATATGGCGGTCGGGTAATGTTGACCAGTCGCAAGAAGTCGATCAAGTCAAATAATGCGCCTGTTTATAGCTCTCTTGTTTCGTGCACAGATATGGCGGGTCTAATACAAACACCGCTTGCGGGTCATCCATAAAGCGAGGAAGTAATGTGTGAAATGACTCCGATACGACCTCTACGCCGTTCAAATAACCATCCGCCACAGGGTAGTCGGTTTGGCGTACACAATGCCAGAAATCTCTACGACATAACTCCTCGAATGTGCCCACTTGTTGGCCTGAAAACAATAACCAGCTCGCAAGGCTTGTCAAATCCACATAACCGTCAAATGCTTTGATTGCTCCGATGATTTCAGCCTTGAGTGTTTTATCTGTCACGCGCTTTTGGCGCGGAACAGCGCTTAACAGTGCCGCAATTTGTCTACGCAAGCGGTTGATGTCATCAATATGCTTAATACGCTCTGCGTAGCCGTCAAAGTCATTATAAATTACGCGTGCCTTGGGTTTAAGCTGTTTTGCCGTATGACTAAGCAAACCCGACCCACCGAAGGTATCGACAATCGTCCAACCCTCGCCATCCCCTGGAATCTGCTCGCTTAAAATAGCCTTGAAGTGCGTTAAAAACATGCGCTTTTGACCGACGAACGGGAGTGGGGCCTGCTTAAACATAGTTACTTCCTTGTTTGTTTGTTTGTTTGTTTGTTTGTTTGTTTGTTTGTTTGTTTGTTTGTTTGTTTGTTTGTTTGTTTGGCATTATATCTGTCCTTAATTAATGTCAACCACATCCAACGGGCTTTTTGCGTCTGCGTAAAATGAACCGTCGGCATTGTGCCAATGGGTCGGCGGTAACTCATCGCCATTGTGCTCGACGATTAAGAGTTTGCCGAAAGGGCTCTCATGAACCACCGTACCGACGTTGCCGTTGCGTAATGTCACTGTCTTGTTTTGCATTTGCTTATCCTCATTTAGACTGATTAAATAAAAAGTGCGGTCACAAAAAAAGCAACGCTTTTTGAACGTTGGCTTTGCCAACGGTGGCGAAACTCATAAGTAATCGCACCGGCGATTACGCATAAATTTCTTTAAACGTTTTGAAAGCTACCCCCTAACCCGAATCGTGATGCCGGTGAATGCCAGTGTATTACTGGTGGATATATTACTTTGCGGAACAATTCTGAACCGAATCGTTGTTACCTCAGGCGGAATTACACCTGTTACAAGTTGCGGGTGCCATTCCTGTTTTGGGTAATTACCCAATAAATCCGACTCATATGATCCCACCACATCCGTGCCGTTAAGTAGCTGCACAATAACTTTGCATTGACCTGAACGCTTGCTATATGTTGAGATTTTGTAATTAAGCTCGAATTGCTGATATTGTCCCGCCGGGATTGCGTAATCGTTATATACGTCAGTTGTTTGGCTTACACGACCGAGTAGTAAATAACCGATTTTCTCGCCGAAATCGCTGTCATTGTAGCGGTTGAAATAACTGTCGCCTGCAGTCCATCTTGTTTGATGGTCAAAATCATGCAGTAATATCAACGCCCCCCAACTTTGAAGATATAACGCTGTAAGCTCTGCAAGCCGTTTTTAACACTATACAATGCAACCCGGTTAAACTGTTCCCCTTCCATTTTTGGGGCGTCGGGATAAGTAAATGCCGTCGTCGTAGTATTAATTGATCGCACAACCATATCATCGTTTAACAGGTCAATTTTATACGCCACACCATCACCAAGGACCGTGCTGCCGTCCGTATGTGGAATTAACTGGTCGGCCTGAACATCACGGTCACGATGCGCCCAGGTCAGTTTAAATGACGTGCCATCTGCAATCGCATTGTCATAATTGCCATCGATACGCACATTGCCTGGCGGATACGGTCTCGCCTGGCGTTGTCGGGTAGTGATTGTAAGCTCTGTCGCCTTGCTCTCATCCAGCGTCTGCTGTGCGGTGCGGGTGAGTAGCTTGACCTTAAGCCGCTCGCCCACAGTATATTTAGTCTCGTCCGTCCCGGCAGCCAGCAAATAGCACCACGCCACGGAACCCGCCTGGTGCGCTTGCGGGATAGTATCCGCGCAACCGCGCCCCACCGTCATTGTGCCGGTTTTGAAATCCACCGAAGCAATCTTGATGATTTCATCGTCTACGATTAGGGCTTCCGCGCCGGATAATGCCGCATAATCTCCCTCAAGTTTAAATTTTATGCTTGTCTGATATGGGGTGACCTCGCCCACAAGTCGCACAAACGGAGTAAATGACCCAGTGGCAGTTTGTGTATAACCAGCGCCCGCATTAATTAACATATCATAGCCCACGGAAAGTGCGGTCGGTTGCGCGCCAAGGCTCCAGACAAAACAGTCTGTCGGTTTAACAAACGCCAACTCTGCGTCTGTCAGCACAAGCGGAAGCACATGATATGGCACCTCGAATAACCGTGCTTGGTCGATAGGTTTGGCGGTATAGTCGGGTTGAACATAGAATGACTCGCCTTTTTGCGTCGAGTAGTTCGCGGCCGGCATCCCAAATACATCTTGCAGACAAGTTGCCACAATTTCGCCTTCATTGCCGTTTTTAAGCTCACCGACGCGGAATACCACATCCACAATATCACGGTCCGGCAAATTCACTCGAATTACATCGCCAGGACGCAATTCCGATCCGCGCATATCAAATGTAATTTTGAGTCGGGTCAGTCCGCTTGCAATCATCTCTAAATCACGCTGTGCTAGGCGTGCAGCCAAATCAAACGTTGGGACACCTTTGTATTCGACTGTTTTGCTAATCACACCATGCATTTGCACAGCGGCGATATTATTGGCAATCGCTTGGTCCTCTCGGTTTGTCACTGGCTCCCGATATTTAACGATGACCTGATTAGCTTGCTTGTCGGTCGCGGCACTGTCATCATCGAGCACGCTTAAAATGCCGTTATCATAAGTAAATAGTGGTAAATCTTCGATTTTGTAATCTTTGCGAATCAGTTTAATCGCCTGTTTACCGGTTTCCACATTGTCATATTGCGCCGCTCCGATATGGTCAACGATTTGTTGAATGAATTCTTTAATTGAAGTCTGACGGTTATAGCGGATACACAAGCCAAAACCTTCAGCGTAAAGTGTGTCGGCGGCTTTTTTGTAGCTATCCAAATCCAAGTCGGAAAACTCTTTTTTCCCGCCCCAGCTTTTATTGGTGGCACATTCAACGAGGATGTGCGCAGGATTCATGGCATGAATTTGACGCACGTTTTCTTCCTGTTCCGGCGTTAAACCGGAAATTTTAAGATTATCGTTGCGCAACAGGATTTTAGCTTTTTCCGGGTACCATACCCCACCGTTATACCAGCCCTTATTAGCACGCCGGACTCGGTAGCTGTGTTTTTTGGGGTAAGCGTTATAACAGCTGATAAGTCCGCTGAATACCGTTGTTACAATACCTCGGAAACCAGGAATAATCTCATCTGGTGCAATATCGCCCGGTAAAACCGGACCGGAAGAGAAGAAATCTTGTTGCGTGGTATGATACCGTCTATTGCGTTTACGCGCGAAAAAACCGCCGGCATTAGAGAGCGCAGGATTTAATACGCCTTTTAATAGGTTAATAAGCATTTGAGTCGGCTTCTGGTCTGGCTCACCCATTAAGATTTCCATTCGTCCTTGAATGCCGCCCTCACCACCGGTATCTTCGCCGCCGAATAAATTCGGTTTATTGATATAGATAGCTTGGGATTGCGTTAATTCGCCCGGTTTGCCGACATACGCGGTTTTATCGTCCACGCGTAGTTCCACGATTTCGTCTACCGGCCCACGTCCCAGACCGGATTGAATATCCCAGTAATAACGGTAACCGACTGTAACCGGTTTACTCTTACTTTTTCCCCCCATTATTCGGCCTCCTTGTGCGCGGCAAGTGCGGCATTTACACATTTGCGCGCAAAGACACTCCCGGTGGCCAAAAATTTATCCGCCGGAATGCCGTTTTGCAAAAAATCCATATAATCCAATCCTTCGCGCTTAAAAAAGGCTTCAACGCCGGATGCGCAAAAATGAACTCGGCGCATGTCTTGCATGGTGATGATTAATTTATCCATAGTTAACCCTTTTTAATTTCTGAGGTGCGGTAGTTTCCGTATGCTAAAACTTGCCAATCCTCAGTCCAGCAGTCGCCGAAAAATACACACTGAGGTGTACCTTCTTCGATTTGCGGAAAATTCCAGTCTTTGCCCCGACCGCTTCGGGACTGTTACTTGATTGTTTTCGCGATGTCGCCTGGTTAACCAGATAACTGATCGCCATCACAACCACTGCACGTACGATTGCCCATCCGAATGCTGCCCACATCATTAACTCCTTAAAATACTCTCGAACCGTCATACGGCGACTTGGTCGGCATGTGCGGCACACCGCCGAAATTGAGCATATTATTAAACTTTTTCAGGCATGTTTGAGCCCGTCCGTCACAACCCGGATAGACCTTAATAACCATACCGACGGAAAGCTTTTGTGTCCCCCCCATAAGCGTTAATTTATTATTTTCATGGATAGTCACCGCTCGCACCTCGCGCACGCCGTCGTCAATCCACTCAATAAAACCTGCGTTAAACCAGCCTTGCGGCAGATTAGCCGGGGTATCGACGGTGATAGAAACCCCATCCAGCGCGTTAATCGTCAGCCCGGCAACAACAAATTTGCCAGGCTTCACTTTGCAATCTACGTCATAGAGGGTATAAGGACAGTTGCGTCCCCATGTAAGCCGCAAGCCTGCGCTCTCCATCGTTTCGGATAAGGCGGCAGAAATCAGTTGTGTGGTTTGAATTTCCGGACGTTTAGCCTCTACGATCGTGCCAATCCATACCACCCGAATTTCGGTGTCCATCCAGTTAAGACGCATAATCGTCAATGTCACCGTTTGACTCGGCGGAATCCCTCGATATAGCCGGGCCACCGGGTTATTACTCGGCATTTTAATGGTAATTTTGCCATCCCCGCCGTCACCGCGCTCATCCTTGATTGCCGCCGCTAACCATTTTTCGCCGTTGATTTCTAAATCTTGGTCGGCATTACAAAAGCGCCAGACTTTCTCATTGTCGCCACGGGTAAACTGATACAGGTCGACAGGTTGCCCCTCAGCGATAGAATGTGTTTTTGTTTAAGTAGCTCATATGTTTTTAAATTCCGTTTAAATATTGCTTAAAGTGCGGTCAAAAAAAGTTGAACGTTTTTTTGATTACCCCTCAAGCTCATCGCGCAATCCTCTAAAACTCACGGTGACCGTTGCCGCACCGTCGGCATCCGTATGGTGCACCCATGGCACCGTATCGCTCTCCAGTCTGGAGAGGGCTAAAAACGATATTTTGAGGATCTCAGCCCGTGTCACTTTGATTGCATCACCGTCAAATGCCAGACGTTCGGTTGTTGGGTTAATCACATTTGACGAAATAATACGGCGATAAAATATCCGTCCGCCGGTACACTCAATGCGCACATCCTGCCGTCCGGTTTGTTTTTTTAAAGCAGCGGTGTAGTTGATGTGAGCGATATCCAAAGTCTGGCCTAAAATATCTTCCACCGGCGTCACATCCGTGCTGGCCGTTGCCACCCAAATGGCGCGCTGACGTCCGCGCAGGAAATAAAATAAATTACGTAGTTTACGTTGTTCCTCGCGTCCGGTTACAATGAAACGATGAGATGTGAGCTGAAACGCCTTATTGGCCGTATCTAAGTAATACGGCAGACCTGTCTCGTTATCGAGCGTCTTAATCAGCCGCGTATATTGCGCCGTAATGTCTTCCGACCATTCGCTGGTCGGCTCTAATACCGGGTGATTGCGATATGTCGGCAAGTGACCTACATCATCACTCCAGCTATTATGCTCGTGCAGTTGTAAGCGGATTTGAGCGGTAGATACATTATCGCTCAGGCGGCGTATCTGCGGCATATCCGTTAATACAGCCGAACGGAGCGGATAAACCGTTGTCAACGTGCGGTCAAAATTGCTGGTGATTGGGCGCTTAACAGTAATTTTTCCCGCTTCAAGCGCAGTAATTTCTACCATTTCCTTGTAATTTCCGGTCATCAAAATTGCGCGGCCACCGACGGAAAAATCATAACCAACGGTATTGATAGCAAGCTCAATCTCGCCCTGTTGCACATTTTGCAACAATCTTGCGCAGTCAGTAAAAACCGGCATAGCCCAGACGCGAGAGCCGTAACCGTAGAGCGCAGATTCAAACAGTTGTCGTTCGACGTTGCCGAAACTCACTTTAAACTCGAAAGTGCGTCGTGGTGATAAACGGCGCGCAATGCGCTGTTCGGCGGCTGTGACAGATTGATGTACACGGGTAAGCCACTCCAGATTCTCGGTGACATTCTCGCTCCAATCGGGCATAAACGACCAATCTGTTGAGCGCGACCCGGTAATATGCAACGTGACGGGATTTTTGCCTAAAAAATTAAAGGTCACGACGCAATCAATTACAGCTGGGCCCTGCATGCTGACGTTGACTGTCCATTTTTTTAGTGCGAGCGCGTTAAATGTGCCGGATGTTGGCCCGTCTAACGTAATACCTTCACCGCCAACTACGGAAACGGATAACAATTTGACCGCACTTTTATTTGCATTCCAAACCTGAACACTAAAAGTCTGATCCGTTGAAATTGAGCCAAGACTGACCGTATGCGGAATAACGATAATGCGGCGGTATAAATCCGAATAATAGTTGGGAATAACATACGCCTGCGCGCCTAAGGTTTGATTTTGAATATGGCGCGCTGTGATTTTTCCGGCAGTTGTCACCCCTAAGTTGAGAAGCCGGGAATCCGCTCCGCGATACGTCACCAACGCATCAAGGTAGCCGGTATCTTTAATTTTACCGACGGCAATCGTCGGAATATGATAGCCGTTAATTACTGCCATACTCTTTACTCAACGATACGATACGCCACACCATACTCACCGGAATTATCCGACTTATCGGCAGATACCGACGGATTGCCTTTTTGGTATTTTGCGCTTGGGATAAACATCCAGCTTTCACCGTTGATTTGCAATCGCTGGCGAGGATAAATGTTATTTAACCGGCATTGATAACGATCCGGTAGTACGCCGAGGCGGCGGAACAATCCGTCTTTACAGAGTGCAATCGGCGCATTTGGCACTGGGATAACCGCCTGCCCGAAATTAGACTGACTGGAAATAAGCAGCCAGACGTCCGGATGATTCCAATAACCATCCGCTCTGCCGTTTGTTAGCATATAGGCACCGTATGCTGATTTATCCAATTTTGCGTAATCCTCTCGGTAATCATTAATAAAATACCACGGTGAGGCGTGGCCCCCCGCTATCCTGTCCGCCCGCAGAACGGGGCCATATGATTGCGCACCATGAGAAAAACCGAAAACATGATAGCTACTTAATTCTCCGATATAATAACTTCCATAATTTAGATAGGTACCAAACGCATACTGACCGCCGGTGTATTCGCCTTCTTTGTTGAGCGTGCCCATGCCGAAATGGCGGAACACCTCATTTTTAATCTGAACGCAAATATGTAAATATTGACTTGTACCGAAAAAGTCATAACTCACATAATCGCCGGTACCTAATTGCGATGTGCACGTTTTTACGTTGGCGTATGAATTGACCGACGATGAGCCCGGCTGGTTAAAGCAGTCTCGCGTACCATCGTATCCGGTCGCTGCAATAGTGAATAACAAACCATCTTTAAATTCCCATTGCCCAGTATCCGTCAGCATTATTGATAAACAGTGCCGTTGACGTAAGTTTGTTGGTTGACCATCCCAGCGAGTTGGCAAAAATCCGACAGTTTGGTTAATAAATCCGCGACGTTTTTTTTAGCGGTGCCGGTTTGATATGCCATATCATGCTCCTAAATCAATAACAAAATAATCTGTTGTGGTTGTGCGGTATCCGTTATTACATACCACCCCTTTATTGCCGTTAGGCAGTGTCACTTCATCACCTACGGCGCGTTGGACGCCGGGAATCCAATACACACCATCGTATGCACCCCAGCGATTAATTCCTTGGCTACTGTTACCGTCAGAAATAAATTCGACCGGAAAAAGAGGATAGGTATCGCCAGGCGACGCAGATAAACACTGCATGACGTACCAGTTGTAACTTCCTTTTTATAAGTGAAATGTGGCATTATATTTTTGTGCTTTTTGAATCATTCGTGAATTCCACATACGAAGTTCCATAAAAAGTCTCGCCAGCTTTGGTCCGGAGTAAACAACCAACAGTTGCCGGCTAAAGGATTGGCTAAGGATGAATGATACTCCCACGTATTGGAGTAACGCGGTAAAAATAGATGAAAAAGCTAGTCGTTCCAGGATTCTTTTTTTCAGAAGTGGCGCTGACCCCGCCACACAAAGCGGATAAGGGTATTCATTCGGTGCCACAGTTGGCAAAATAAAGCCGCAATAGGCGCTTGAACACACATTCGAGATACGCGTAATCGCTTTGAAACAACGCCCGTCCGCCACAAAAATGTAATCAATCGGGCGACTGTCCGCGAACAATACCACGCGTGGCGAAACATTAATCATTCCAGGCCAAATTTGGTTTGCATTTATAAAATCCGAATTAAAGAAGGTGCCGCCGCAAAAATTGATGTTGTATGTATCCGCCGAAATTAAATTATCTGTCACAGCACAAATATAAATGTCTTGCTCAATTCCTGTGCCGGTAGATTTCCAGGCGATTTGACGTCGTTCAACTTGTGTGCTTGTTGCGGGCAATGTGCGGTCGAATAGTACCGTCCACGCCTGTCCGCTAGCAACGAGCGTCGGGTCGGTGGTTAAAAACTTATTCAAAATATCTAATAAATCGCGCTCATTTTGTGCAACGCCCATCTTGTATGCCATTTAAATTTACCTCTTAATTCAGGATATCTTTTACGGTTGATTTATTGGTGCGAAGCAAGGTCAGCACCGCTTTTTGTGCCTGCGTTAGTACTAATGCCTGCGGTAAAGAGTTCGGCGCTGTCAACAGCTAAAGTTTGCTGAATATTCACCGGCGATGCCACAACTTGCGTTCCGCCGCGCCCGTCACGAAGTGAATCGCTTAATCCGGGGTCACGGTAACTTGGTACAGTCGGCACGGAGACCGGTCCGCCCTGCGAAAACTTACGCAACCGGCCACGATTGATAGCATGAAGAAAAATCTACACCGTAACGCGATACCATTGCCGCGCGCACCACAAATTCGCCGTCTGACAAACGTGCGGGAATGGAATCTGATGTGCCGGTACCAGGACCCCGGATATGCCCGCCTGTTGCCGCTGTGACAGGCGTACCAGCCGCCGCGCTGGCCGCTGTACCGGTCAATCCAAGCCACCCGCTAATGGCATTGCTTGCCTGCATCGCAAGTTGTTGTGCGGCAATTTGCGCCATAGCGTTTAAAATAGTGGTCGCCAGATTTTTAATCGCATCTTTAAGCGTCATGGTGCCTTGCGCCAACCCCATGAGAGAGGTTTGAATACCTTGCGTTAAACCGTCCTTAAAAGCCTGTTCAAGCTCGTCGGAAGCCGTTTTTAATTCCGCAATTTTAATCTTCATGTTTTCAAGCGTAACCTTCGCCGCCTCGCCTTGTGCGCCCGGCATTTGCGCCAGTTTTTCCAATACCGGGATTTGTTTTTCGAGTTCGGCGACGGTTGATGCATACACCTCTTTTAAGCGCTGTTGCCCTTCAAGATGGCTGATAATGCCGACTTGCACCTGAGCCTGTATGCGTTGCTCTTGCGTGCTTTGATTTTGATACAATCGATTGATTTCGTTTTGTACACCGTCAACTTGTGCTTTTGCCTGTTCCAACGGCAGGATTTTTTTAATCAGATTGATTCCTTCAACATTGGAGTGCTTCTGAAACTCTGTTAAAAGCTTGTTATAACGCCCCTCAATATCGGTTAAATTGGCCTTGACCTCTTGCCCGGTCAAACGCAAATATTGCACATTGAGTGCAAGGTTTTTGTCGGTGGCGTCGTATTTTTGACTTTTTGATGACCGAGCGAATTTGGATTGCGCCCTACGATAGCTTTCACCTGCTTCAATTGTGTTTGCGTCTTTAATGGCCTGGTCAATTTGTGCTTGAGTGGCGCCCGGGCGATTTTTAATATCATCAATTAAGCGCTCCTTACTGGTCATTTTTGCCTGACGAGCGCGTTTGCTGATATCGCCAAAGAATTTTTCGTTATCTTTTTGCTGTTTAACTTGGTCTAACTCTTTGTATAAACCAATCACCATATTAATCCGCTCAATAAACGGATCCATCAATTCGGCAGACGTGCCGGCATTGCGTCCAAGCTCAATAAATTTAGCCTTCATGGCTTCGAGCTGTTCGGTGGCAGTCATGGTTGAGTTGGTTAATTCTTGGCGGACTTTCTTTTCAACCTGGTCAAGTTCGCTCCCCATTGAACTCATTTGCGCTTCAGCGTCTTTAATGACACTTTCCAGCAACTTCATCGCTTCCGGTGCAGTCGGGTCGCCAATTTCTTTGAGTTTTTCGCCAAGTTCTCCGCCGGCGGCCACCGCGTCATTAAAAGCGGCGGTAAGTTGTTGCACGTTTAAGTCTGCAAGAGTGCTTGTGCCGTCCTGAAGCTCGTTGATGTGGGTCTGTAACTCATCAACGCGTTTATTTGCCTCAGCCAACTTATCAGTGTTAATAAACCCGCCGAAACTATCCGTCAGCATTTGTTGTTGTAAATCATCACGGCGCTTGATTAACTCATCCAGTTGCGCTTGCGCCTCATCGATGGCTTGATTATTGGTTTCAACCTGGCTTACGCGCTCACTGAATCCGCCCAACTCACCGAGTTTTGTCCGCGCTTCAATGAGGGCTTCGGTTTTTTCGATGTTAGACTGGACCGCGTTGGTTGTCCGTTGATATTGCGCCTCAAGCTCTTCTTCCTGGGATTTTAAATACTGATAAGCAGCGTATAAGCCGACCGCGGCGGTAATTGCCACACCCGTCCAACCACCCATAAATGCCAACGCACCGGAGCCGATATTAACGGCGGCAGATTTTGCTTTAGCCAGGGCCAATGCGCCATAGGCTTGGGTTAATCGCGCAACGGATACGCTTTCGCCGTCTACGGCGCGCATGGCGATAATTGTCGCTTGTGCGGTACGTACCTGGGCACTGGCATTGGCGTTTACGGCAACGGTGTTGGCATTTAGCGCAAATGTACTCGCCGCCAGTGCCGTGGCTTTTTTGGCTAATGGAGCGATTAAATGCACGGTGTATGCCGCACCGGCAGTAATCACCGCGCCGGCCAATAAATCCAGATTATTAGCGACAAGGGAAATCGTGCCCGCCACGACTTTCGAGGCGGATACGGTTTTATCCGTGTTACCGATAAAATTCAGCCAGTTGTTCGACAGTTGATTTACGGCGCGCCCAATGGTAAGCGGCATTTGCTCATATTGACGCTGGATTTCTTCGGTGGCTTCTTTGGTTGCGCCTAAAATCAACTGTGGCGTGATTTCGCCGTCTTCGGCCATTTTGCGCAGTTCCGCCCGCGTTTTGCCGAGAGATTTTTGCAACACTTCGAGCAATATCGGCATTTGTTCGGCCACGGAATTAAACTCATCGCCCCGCAACGCGCCGGAAGCTAAACCTTGTGCCAACTGGATGATGGCGGCTTTTGCTTCTTCCGCGCCGGCCCCGGAAATCACCGTCATTTGCTGGATGGTGCGGGTAAATTGCAATAATTCAGCGCTATTGGCACTGCTACCCATCGCACGATATAGGCGAGTGTAGAGTTCTGCGGTTGCGCCAAACGCCGAGCCGGTGTCATTTGCGATTTGCATTAACTCGGCAAACGTACCCTTGGCTTGCGCGTTAGATTTGGAGATTAGATTAATACGTGACTCGTAACTATTGTACGAGTCTATGGTTTGCGTAAGATTGGAAATCGCCAGATTGCCCAACGTAAATCCGATGGCTTGCGATTTCAAACGGGCTAATTGTGTGCTGATAGATTCCAAGCCCGCGCGGGTTTTGCCGAGCTTGCCGGTGGTTTGGTCGGCTTTTTTGCCAAGTTTTTCAATGCCTGCTGCCCCTGTTTTGGCAGATTTACCCAGACCTTCCGCCGCTTTTTTATTGCGTTGCAATTCGCTTTCGAACGCCTTAAAATTAGATAAGGCATTCTCAAGGTCGGCTTTGATTTTGAGTGCGAGTGTTAAATTATCTGCCATGGGGGCTCCGATGGAAAAAGAAAACGTTAATATCAGCCTGCTGGGTTGGGCTATCGTGTTGTTGCCCTACGAAATCGGCTTATTGTTTATGCTGTTCGGGGTCGTCACCTTTGGTCAGGTGCTGTTTTGGGGCACGGTGTTTTACGCGATTATTTTTGTTATCGGCGCCTTCTTTCGTGCGCCTCTTGCCGCCATGCTCGGCATAGTCATCGGTTCAAAACTCTAAAAAAATCGACCGCACTTTTAAGGTGCGGTCAATTCGTCTATATAGCCCTGCACCTCATTTCCGCCATTTACCCCGAATGACACATCAACGGTTCTGTCGGCACGTTCTTTCCGCCGGCGGATCAACGCCCTTTCATAGAACAGCAACAATTGTCGCGCGGTATAATCACCAAGCTCCGCAAAATGGTGCCCGTTGGCAACCAACAGCTCTATGATTTCGCCCCATCCAGTGTGTTGAGGTTGTCCTTCGCCATTTTCTCGATGATTGGCGCTATCGCCTTGCGGGTAAAAAAATCGCTGTTAACGCACCACCAGGCCATCAGCAAGTCTTCGCCGTCTCGGGCATTGAGATTTTCAATAAAATCAACCGGTTTATTGATTGACAATGCGACCAGTTCGATTACATCCTGATAATTTTCGCTCAGACATGCCATTAATTCATCAAGACTAAAATCTTCTTTTTTGGCGCCCAATGTGGCGCGTAACGAGGCTATAAACGGCACGAATTTAGCGTTATGCTGTAATTGCTGTTTAAGCGTGTATTCCTTAACCGTAATTTTTTCGCCGCCGATGGTGAGTTCTGCCGTTGGAAAAAGAATTTGAAGCTCTTTATTGTTGGTTTCTTCTGTTGTCATGATTGCGCCTGATATCTTGAGTTAATTTTCCCCGGGGTTTACCCCGGGAAATGGATTATTTACGGATTTAATTACGCGACCAAAGCGACCGAGTTTGGCGTCGCCCACCTTTGTGGTGTCGGCGAGCACTTTAGCTTTGGCGCTAAGCGCATCCAGTGAGTTATCACTATTGATTAAATTTAGTGCGTCCGTCGGATTAAAGTTAATCTTGTACAGTTCAACGATGTTCCATTCGTTATTTTCCGCCAAGTTGACACCTTCGAAGCGTAGGAATAAATCCTTCGGATTTTCGGTTAATAAGGCCACGCTTTCGGATGCGCCGTAAGTGTATGCGACGGTTTTTGTCAGCCCGGTTTGTTTTTTCAAAAACTCAAGCGCACCGAAAATTTCATCCACAATAAAGTCCGTATTTTCAGTCAAACCTTCGATTGTGACGTTGCTGACATTCGGATGTGCCAGGGCAATGCGGTCGCCGACTTCAATTTCCGCCGGCAATTTTTCACCTGTAACGGTTGAGCCTACGGTTTTAATCGGACTGCCAAGCAACATCAGTGCCAGATTGTCAATGCTTAACTCATGGAATTTGGTCGATACTTCGCCGGATTTTGATGTAATGATTTTCCGCACTTCCTGGCGACTGCCGCTGTAGGATTCTTTGTGAGTGAAATCCTCAACGGTTAGCGATACGGACAATTCGGACACATCACCGACCCATCGCTGCGCACCGATATTGCCGCTACTGTCGCGATTGGCCAGATAAAGTTTGCCCTGCCCGTAAGAATATGTTTCAACGCGTGCCATTATTTTTCTCCTTGGTTTTGGTTTTCGTGATTTTTGTCACTTTGCCGATTCGATTTTTAACGATAAAATCGGCGTCCGATTGCTCAATTTCGATAGTTTCGCCCGCCTGATAAGTTTTGCCGGCGTGCGTATGTTGAGCAGTGAGCGTGATATTGACTTTAGCCATTTAACCCCCCTCGATTCGGCATTGGCGCTTTAAAATACATCCCATAGACTGCCACACCCATGCCGCTTTGCGTATCCGACCACAAATTCTGTACCGACAGCAGCTCAAACACGCCGCTGGGGGCGATTTTTATGCGGTGCAGCCCGGCGCTTAATCGCTCAACCAGCTGATAGATGCCGGCGTCGTCTTCGCGCTCGCCGTCTAACACGTTAGCGACGACATATATCGCCCAGCGCGCCTGCACAACGTGGGGATTCTCTCCCGGCATGTGACCGAGCCAGGCGGTATAGGCGGCGGGCGGGTTGCTTACAATGCGCGCGACCGCCGAATCATCCCAATGCCCCGGGTGAGAGGTCACCTCGTGCAACATCTCGCCGCAAAGCTCGCGGATTCTTTCCTGCAACGCGTCACTGGTTTTTGCGATGTTGCTCATCAGATAAATCCTTTCGCCCGGTCTCGGGCCCAGACGGAGCCCGCAGATTCAATGGTTGCCGCATTGTCGCTCTCCACCGTATCGCCGTCCTCGGTAATGCCGAGGGAGATTGCCCCGCTCGCTACTTTTTCCAGGTAGCGGATACTGTCTTCATAATCCCGGCGCGCCTGGTCCGTGGCGCGATTTTTTTCCAGAAAATACCGGGCAATATAGCAGCAGTGGCGCTCCAGCACCGCCGGCGCACTTTTGAGCGGCAGGGTATAACGCCCGGCCAAATAACTATCGATAGTCTGCGAGGCGTCTTCTAGCGCTTCGGTGACCTTTGGGCTGTCCGCTTGTCCGGCGAGCGTCTTAATGCTTTGCTCGCCGTAGCGTTTCACCAGGCTGTCCGGGGTGGCGTAAAGCATTATTCACCGTCCTGTGCCGGGGGTGTCGTTGCGGCGGTGAGTAATGCCACTAAATCCGCTTTGACGGCTTTATCGCCAAATTGCACGCCGCGCGCGGTGAGTGCCGCCTTTAACTGCTCAACCGTCAGTTTGGTTAAATCGGCTGGTAATACGTTTTCCACTTCCACCGGTTCAGGCGTGCCGACAACCAAACGATGGTCTCCCTGCAACGCTGCAAGCTGTTCTTCGGTGACATCGTCAAGGACGCTGTCGCCGATTGGCAGGATACGGCCAGCGCGACAATAACCATCCTTAATTTTATTTTGCACTTTGACTTTAAATAATCCTGACATTGCATCATATCCCTTAAATTACG
Organism: Actinobacillus sp. GY-402; assembly: GCF_014843355.1. Lineage (GTDB taxonomy): Bacteria > Pseudomonadota > Gammaproteobacteria > Enterobacterales > Pasteurellaceae > Exercitatus > Exercitatus varius. The sequence goes on along the minus strand of NZ_CP062137.1, from coordinate 2,007,016 downwards.
GTTAAACGACCTTTAACATCCCTTTAAAATGCGGTCAAATTTGACCGCACTTTGATGAACGATTACAGATAATCCGCCACAATCAGCTCAAGTTTCAGATTGCGCAATTCATTGTCTACGGTGGCGCCCTCTTCGACGCGGAATGCACGCTCTAATAACTTCGTAGCTTCTTCCTGTAAGTCCACCGGCACCACAATATGGGTCGGCTTAATGCCCAGTTTATGGCCGCCGTCACCTTGTACTTTGCGCATCGCCTTGATGGCTTTCCATAGGTTTTCCGCGGTGAGCTTGCCTTTTACGGCATGTGCCATCTGCCAGAAGCCGTAACCCACGTTACAACGGGAGTCCACGCCGTAGCTGTACATATTGTCTTCATAGACTTTCTGCGCGTTGGCGTCGGTCATTTGCGCCGGTGTCGGCGCTTTCCGATTTTGGAAAATAATCGGTTTTAATGCGCGGGAACAGTCTAACAGGTACCAGGCACCGTCTTCGGTGACGCTTGTGCCGTCATCTGTAATATTACTTACCGTCACCGGGTCTGTGCCGTCCGGCTTTTTGCCAACAGGGTGGTCGGTATCAAAAAAGTACTGGCCGTCGTAGCACGCCGTCTTAAAGCCTGCTTTTAATGCGCCAAATACCAGCTCATCTGGTTGTTCGCCGGCGGAGCGGCCTAACTCCATTACCAATGGGGCATATACGCCGATATTGTCATCTTCGATGTCGGTACGCAGGATTTCTACGCCGGACGCCCAGTCTTTATTGACAACCGCGTAGCCGTGAGTTTGGATAGCGGTCACCGCACGTTTGCCCACCCATTCCGTAAGTTTCGGCATTTGGCCTAACCACGTATAAGTGTTGCTTTTGGTGGTCGAGTTAACCACGGTGGCAATTTTGGTGTATTGGCTTGGCGCTTTTGCCAGGCCTTCCCGGAAGTTTTTACCCAAACCGGTAAATAACGCTTTGACGATTTCAGGGGTTACATTAGCCATTATTTAGCTTCCTTTTCTTTGGCAAAATCGTCTTCGCTAATGCCTAACAATTTTGCGACGGTTTGTTCTTCGGCAGATAACACTGCCACACCTTTTTCTTTTGGTTTTTCGATGTTTTCCGTTTGTTGTGCGGATAACACGGCCAGTTTCGGGCGGGCGTCCAACATAGCGGATAACGCCGCAACGCCTTGCTGTTTGCCGTAACCGGTTAAATAATCCACTTCGGTCTCCATTACGCGGCCTTCATTTTTGGCCTTGGCAATCACCGCCGCCACGTCGGATTCGTTGGTTTGCGGATAACACTGCCAACTGTTGCACCGTGGCGTCATACGTCGCTTTCGGCACATATTTAGTTAAGTCCACGTCGTCAATTTTGGCGCTTAACGCCGCGACCTGGGTTTCGGCCGACGCTTTGGCGGCGGTAATGCTGTCCAGCGCCGAAAGGGCGGTTTGTGCCTGCTCGTCGGTAATGGCCGCGTTATCGTCCACGGTCACGCCCAGCTTGCCAAGCAACTGTTTTAACAATGGATTCATTGTTGCTTTCTCCTTGGGTTGGGGTTGATTAATTTGGGCTGAGAGCACGGCCAATCGACGCATACCGGTCACACCGGGGTCGTTGGTGAGCGCCGCCATTCTGAGTTCCAGCGGCTCGCCGGATTCGCCATAGGGGAAAACTGCGCTCAAAAAAGCGAATTCGCCGTTTTTTTTAATGTGCTCATAGGCTTTTGGCGTCCAGCGCGGGCGAATAAATAAGCCCTGGCGCTCGTCGTCATCAAACCATTTAACTTCATCGGCGTTAAACCATCCCGCCGCTAATACCGCGCCGGCGGCTTGGCCTTTTTTGGCCTTGAGAATCGTCTCGTGCTCATAATCAATCAGCACGTCTTGCTTTAAGGCGCGCAAGCGGGCAATCAGGTGATTTGCTATCTTCTCGTCAAGATACCAGTGCGGCACGTCGTGCGGGGAGCCGTCGCGCGATCTAAATTCGCCCTTCGGGAGCAATTGCTGCCAGCCGTCCGGCGAGGTTTGGTTGATTTGAGCCGTTAAGACGGCAAGCGGATGTTTTGTCGTTTTCATGGCGCTATTATCGCGCGCCCGGGGGTGAGTTGAGTTTGCGGGGTCTCGGGGATTAAAAAGCCCGCGCAGGGGCGGGCAAAATAAAATAATGAAGAGGGGATTTTGGCGTGACAATGGTATTTATACATCGCGACAATAATTAATATCGTTTAAATGCCGTTTAAATTCATCACAGCGCGTTTAAATTTTTGAATCCCGGCAAGTTTGCCATAAATAAAATAAAAACGCGCTACGGCGTTCTTATTGCGTTTTGCGCTATCCACGAATCGCGCTGCGGATTTGTCTGACGAGAATCTCTTTAATCTCATCCACGCCGTCCTCAGAAATACCGAGAAACGGTCGGGCAGACATTTTTTTGGTGCCAAACTGATGATAGATGCCGTAAGGCTCGGACACCCCCACGGCCGCAAAGTCATCGCCGTAGTCGATATTAAGACTGGCTATCAGTAAGCCGGTGCGGTGTAATATTTTACCATCATATCCTTTTTCGTACCGGTTTTTTTTATACCCCAGCGACAGGGCTTCCCATTTTTCGCCCGTCGGCGCGCGCTCGTTTTCAAAGGCGTCTTCGGCGTCTTCGCGCAGCACATTAGCCATTTTACGCGTGAGGCCGTCGGATTTGCCGAGTTTAACCAATTTTGCAAACACGCCCTGGACAATGCGCATGTCTTCCTGGTCAAATTTAATCTCAAACTCCACTTGACTCACTCCTTTAATTGTTATGTAATATCCGTACAGGTTGTGTCGGCTAACGGTAAGCCAGCGAGCAATCGCGGTATTGTGGGTTCGACTCCCACCACGACCGGACAAGAGGGCGGAGGATTCCGCCCTTTTGTTATTCGAGCACTACATAATTTCCCCCTCGGATTGCCTCTTCTACGGTTTTAAAATCCACTTTGTACGCATTGATTATCGCATCCACTTTGTCTTTAGGTTTGATTTTATCTTTGTTCGGCGCGGACACAATCACTTTCAGCGTCTTGTTTTTATTGATATAAATCAAGTTTTTGTTTTGTTTATCCCACAAAACCATTCCCGGCGTGGCAATAACCCGGGATATGCCGGCGTATTCATCCGCACTCAATGCCGTGCCTTTTGCCCGGTGTTTAGAGCTATCTGCATGTTGCAGGCGCTGCTCGCTCATCACCAACAAGCGCTCTGATGATTTCTCGCCGCCAGAGAGTGCGGCCACCTTGTCGGCGATGTCCTCGCTGACAATGCCCGCCGAAATATAACGACTGCTGGCGCCGCGCTGGCCGAGATTGGCATACACCCAACTCTCAAAGGCCTTATGCCGGGCTTCGCTGTTGTTGATTGCCTGGATGGTTTGGCTGCGTAAATCCCGGTTGCCGGTCGCCAGGATTTTACGCAGCAAAACGATATCATTTCCGACCGCACTTTTACCGACGTTATGGCTCCAACCGGCGTCGGTGGTGATCGTGCCTTTCTCGGTGGTCAGGCTGTACACCTTGGCGTGGGTTTCTTCGCCTGTTGCCTTATCGACGCCAGCGATAGCCCAGCCTTGCTTGATTCTGCCGCCGGATTGACTTACCTCAAGCCCCATTTTTTTAAGCCGGCTCGCGCTTAATGCGCGCACCCGGCAGCGACAATTCCAGCCGTTCGGCGGGTACATGCTGTCCCAAATCGGATCATCATAACGGTAGATTTTCTCGTGCAATGCCAAATGGCTTGCCCGGGTGCGGCTGTCTTTTATGGCCAAATATTGCCAGTAAGGCTGCTCGTCCGCGTTTGCCATTTGCTCGGCATAACGGGCGGTATGATACGCCACCATTTTGTTGGTGCGCAAAATCGTTTTCAGCCGGTGCGGGCTGCCGAGTTGTATCGTTTGCTCCGTATCGTTTAGATTGGATACCTTGGTTTTGCCCACCAACCCAACGCCTCTAATTTAGGGCGCAGATTGTTGATGTAATCCCACTCCGGGATACCTTTTTCGATGGCCTCGACGGTGGCCGTGCGGATGGTCTCAAGCACGTCCATACGCGTTACCTTAGCCACTGTAAATGCGCGCGCATGCGCGTCTTCCAGGGCTTCCTGCCAATTCCAGGCAATGGCGTATCCTTTGGCCTTGAGGTAATCAACGGCAAGTTTGGGCTCCATGCGCAACAGCTCGCGCATATCGAGGTTATCGGCTGGCATTGAGGCGTCCTATTAAGTCGGCGACAAAGATAGCGCGGGTGAGCATTTGCTCCAGCGCGTCATCGTCCAAATCCTGATACAATTCTGCGATACGCGCCTGGGCGTAGTCATAGCCGCCGGTGCGCAGCGCGTCAACGATAGGTTTTAATAGCGGATCAATTACGGCGGCATATTCTTCGGCCGTCGGCTCCAACTCGTCCAGCAAATCATCCGGGTCGCGGTGGATAGCGTGGATTTTCAGCGGGACGCCGGCGCTTAATACCGCACTTTTATCGGGTTCAACCGGCGCGGCCTGCTGGCTGGCGCGACGTAAGATCTCTTCGCCTTCGGCAGCCACCGGAATTTGCATTTTGTCGTGCGCCCATTGCGCCGGGATTTTAAAGCCAATATCAACGAGCTTGCTTAACCCCTCGCCGAAGCTGTTGATGTCCTCACTTTCGGATGTATCAAACTCAAACCGCGGAATCCGGCGCGCGTCGTTAAAGGATTTGCAGTTGAGAGCGTAAAGCGGGTAGACCAAATCCCGGGTGAGCGTTGCCTGCAACCGTCTCAAATCGGCGTCGCGCAGCTCATGGCGCACCTCGTTGTGGACGTTACCCAGCGCATTGGTTGAGGTTTTGCCGTCGGATTGCGTTGTGAGCGTACCGCCCAAAATGGCTTTTGACATGGATTTCTCGGCCCAGTCAATCATCGCCATAAATTCGTTGGCGCTGCCTTCGGCGGCTTTGTCAAATTCGATTTCCATTCCGCGCGGAATAATGCCGCCGGCGTTGTGACCGATACTCATCACGGCCCGCAGCAGCGTGTTTTTCTCGTTGGCGGTTGCCCCTTCGGGGTATTTACCCAGTCGCAAAGGTAAGCCGTAAATCTCCAAAAAAACTCGGCAAAAATCGCGCGCGGAATAATTACGATACAAAAAGGCCCAGACCAGGGTGCGCACTAAGCCGATGCGCGAGAGATAGCCCGTTTTGGCTTTGGCGACGTGCACAATCCAGCCAAATTTCGCGAGCTCCAAGCCGTCTGCGCTACCGTCGCGCAGGCGCAGCTGATTGCGGTCATCCTGCGGCGTCATAAACCACGCCGGATCGCGCCAGTTTATGGCGCGGATAAGTTTTAATCCGTCGACAAGATTCGGTTCCCACTGAATTTCCTGGCAGCTAAATCCCTTTAAGATGGCGTCGGTTGCGTCAAAAATACAATCGTCCAACCAGACCGCATCACGCAGGATTTCTTCCAGCATTTGCGCGTCGCGTTGCTCGGCGGCGCTGGCGTTTGCCGGCGGGGTAATCTGCCAGTCAACCGTTAAAATGGCGGCGCGGCGCTTGCCCAGCTCGGATTGCAAATGCGCGTCCTTTTCTTCCATGTCTTCTGCCAGCTCGCACTGCCCGATAAGGTCGCCTTGTTCGGCGGCACGCAATAAGGCGGCGGCTTTGGCCGGCGTTAATCCGCTGGCCGGGTGCTCACTGTAATGATGGCGCAAATAGCCCAGTTGACTGTTATTCTCCGTTTGCATGTCGTCATCGAACATGAACGGGTTGCCGTAAATATCTAAAAATCTTGCTTTTGCATAAACAATCCTTATACATCGTCCCAATCCGAGCCAAACGCGGCGGTTAAGTCGTCCATTTCACTGTTGCTATAATCAAAACTGCGCCCGGTGGCGCCTTCCCGGTGTTTCGCCGGGAGCGGGGTGAAGTCGATTTCGCCGCCTGTCATATAGCTTGCCCGCACCGCCATGCAATACGCCACCGCGCTGTCTCCGTGGCGTTTGCCGCTTTTGCCCTGGCTACGGGATTTGTCGATTTTAGGCACGCCATTGATCACCACAATATGCCCCTGGTCTAAGATGGTTTCTTCATCTTGCGGGATTCGAATTAAATCCGACTCATACAGGGCCTTATATTTCGGCATCCATTCGCGGTACCACTTATCGTTGAGCATAACCGTCTCAATCATGGACGCACCGTAGCGCAATAAGGCGCTTTCCGCCAAATAGCCGCCGTTGCCCGTTGCGTCAAATGCCGCGCCGATGAATCGCGGTAATTTAGGCAAAATAAACAGCATGATTTGTTTTTGCTGGTCGTACGGACAGTTGCGGATTTCAAGGGTGATTTCAATGTGCCGTGCCGTACTCGGCAGGCAGGCGCACACGCTAAACACGCTTAAGTCGCCGGTGCGGGCAAAGTCCACCCCGAAACTATGGCGATAATCTTTGTTCAGGGATTCAAGCGCCGGCGCAACCTCTTTTAACAGCCATTCCAGCGTTAAAACTTCGCGTTCCTGCTCGGAGTAGGTTACAAATTTATCGTTGCACTCAAACCGCAAAATCACCTTGCTTTCATCCGCCGCCCGGTCAATTAGCGGGCGCGGGATATAACCGCCGGAGCTTTTTTTCGGCACGCAGTAATATTCTTCCAGGGCGTCTTCTTCGCTGGCGGTATCCCGTAATAAATCCTTTTTCCAGGCTTCTTCTTTTCCCGGTGTCCATTCTTGTTTGCTTACTTGACAAATACGCTGATACAAGCCCTCTGCGCACGCGTCATCAAGCGTAATGGTGTGCACGGAGTAACGTTTTCGCCCCGCGCGGCTATCCTGGATCAACTGGTTAAATAGATTATCTACGCCGTTATGGGTAGAGATAAGGCGCACTTTTGCGCCCCACATGGTTAACGCCAATGCCGCCTTCAGGACTTCCGCCAATTTTTCGTGAAACGCGGCTTCGTCGATACAAACGACCCCCTGCATACCGCGCAAATTTTTCGGGTTACTGGACAAGGCTTTGATTTTAAAGCCGGATGAAAAATAAATGACAAAAGTCAAAATATCTTTGTCTTCGTCATCCAGCATTTCTTCGCGAATTTCGCCGCAGGCTTGATTAAATTTTGACGCCCACATCGCGCAGGCGTCGATAAATTCGCGCGCCATCTCTTTGTTTGAGCCGATATAAAAAATGTCAGACCCGCCGTCTGACTTGGTGCGACTGGCAATTAACACATCATCCGCCGCTTCCGCCCAGGTTAAACCCGTTCGGCGGGATTTTTCCGCGATCTTTAGCTGGCTATCGTCCGCTATCCAGCGTTTCTGGTAGCCTAATAATAATTCGGTAGGGTCAAAAGGGATATAGTCTGGCAGTCTCATCATGCCACCCCTAAAATCTGTGCTTTAATGGTTGCGACAGTATCTTTTGATAATCCCGCTTGCGCCACAGCCTTTTCCGCCGTTTCAGCGGCAAGTTGCGCCACTTCTTTGCGGATTTTGCGTTCGCGGTCGTCGCTGATGGATTGTGCCTGTTCGATTCGGTGGATAACGGTTGCCATGTCTTTCAGCACTTCCGGGGTGCTTGCCATGGTTCCTTCCGTCATATTGAGGGAGGTTTCAAACGCCATGTTCTTAACCATTTCCATCAACAGTTTGCCGATGTCCGATTCCGGCGCTTCGCCGAATTGTTTCGTCCACACTTCGGCGATTTCGCGGGATTGCCGAATTTTTCTGCCTACTTCTTCCATTCGGCTGGCATAACGGTTTAGGCCGGTTTTGCTTAATTGCATATCTTCCGGCAAGCCGCAATCGCGGATTAAATCGTTGATTTCTGATAAGATTTCCGTCTGCGAATACTGTTTATCCCGCAACATCATCGCCAGTTGGGTCTTGATGTTAGGCGGGAGTAAATCCACCTTGCTTGCGCGTCCGCGTGTTGTTTTATCGGCCATTTAGCGCTCCTTTAGTTGTCGTTAAAACTGCGGGGATGGGCGCTTAACGCCATCAACCACGACGCGGCCGCGAGCAACGTCTAAACCTCGCTGTGTAATCACGCCGACAAACAATTCTTTGCCGTTACCCACCGGCAGGCGATTAACTTCAATGAGTCCTTGCTCCTCGAGCCAAATCATGTGATTACGCACTAAATCCCGGCTGATATTATGGCCGTACATTTCGAGCACGTCCGACAAAATGGATTCATTTGCATCGTAACCGTCTTCGGCAAGAGTGCGGAGCATAACCAGGCGCTGATCTTTAGTAAAAATATCTTTCATTCTTTGTTAACTTCCTTTTCAGTGAGTAGGTTTACTAAATGGCGGAAAATCTTCGTTTCGGCGCGCAGTTCCTTGGTTTCGCCTTTCATTTCGATGAGCGCGATTCTTAGGTCGGTGACGTCTTTAGCATTTGGCAAATGGCGGACCTCATCTTCAATGCTGCCCAATCTTTCGGACAAATCAGCAATATCCGATTTTTTTGCATAGCGACTGTCCATTTTTAGCCAAAACACCGAAGCAATAAGCCCGGAAATCGTCAAAATAATGCCCCAGTGCTGGCGGATTGCGTCTAAAATGTCCATCATAATTTGCCGTCCTCAAAATCCTGTTGACAACTGATACAACGCACCGCCAGCGGAACGGCTCGTAGACGTTGCGGCGGGATAGGTAAGCCGCACTCGACGCAATCCCGCCCCTTTAGCGCAATGATGGCGATTTCGTCTTCTGATAATGTGCTTTCCGGGCGCGGAGCGAGCTTTTGCTCTAAGATTTGTTCTTGCTCCACAAGCTTATCGATAAAATCCACCATTATTCACCGTCCGGTTTAAGCTCTTCTGTGACCAGGATTTTATAGCCTGGCTCGTATTCCGGATTGTCCCTTTCCACGTAGGCTTCAACGGTAAAATATAAGGCTTCTGCTATATCTAATACCCATTCGGGTACAAAGTTGCCGGCGATAATTTCGGGGGCGGGAGAATCTAAATCCGCAATAAATACTGGGACGCCGAACAGCTTGCCTTTATGGGTAAACCCTTTTTTGATGGCCTTTTCCTTGGTCAAATACTTAAATAATGCCATTTATTTTTTATCCTGCTCGCACACCTGCTCATATACGGTGTTATGGTTTAATACCTGGCGCTTGGTTTCCGCTGTGTCTTGCCGGCTTACGTAGATTTTGCCAAACGCCATACAGCCCGTGTTAGTCACGGTAGTAGCCTTTTGACTGCAACCGCTCATCAATATTGTCGTCAGACAAAGTGCGGTTAAAATCTTCGGTGTTTTTTTTGATTTGTGCATTCCGCACCTCTTCCGCTAATCTTGATTTTTCGGCTTTGGCGGCGTCTAACTCCGTTTTCAAACGGTCCGCCAGCTTGCCGCGCCGCCAGACGGTGAAGCCTAATCCGGCAAGGGTTAACGCCACCCCGGTAACAATAATCTGCATAATGCTCATTATTCTTCCTCCGGATTCTTCCCGCGGGATTGATACGCCGTCACCGCGCCTTTGGTGACCACCAAACCGCCGCCGAATAACGCCAGCGTAGAGTACAGCTCAGGTACGTAAGCGCGGTCAAGCCAAGTAGAGTAGATTAATACGCCCAACAATCCCAAAAAGGTCAAAAACTGGATAGTACCGGTGGTTGATAACCGCCCGTCGCTGTTGCTCACTAAGTCTTTTAACTTCATGGCGCCACCCGAAGATAAAAACCAGTGGCGGCGGTCATACCGCGATTTAACTGTTTATTGCGCTTAGCGTTTTTGCTTAATTTTGGGCTTGTGCCTTTGTAATAGTCTGGTAATTTGGGTACAGTGGTGTTTTTAACGCGCTTGCTCATATTTAACCTCGATAACTTCGCATTGATAAATTTTGTTAAGGCTGTTGAATCGCCCGAAATCCTCGCAATCCTCCGCTTTGCTTGTCAAAAGCTAATCAAAAATGTCAACGCAACCAAAGCAATAATAAAGGGTACAAACCAAATTTCATCTTCTGAAAAAGCCATAACAACACCAATAACGCATGAAATACCGACTAAAAAAGCTGCTAAAAGCATGAGTTACTCTCCGTTGTCTTGTGCGGCATAAATCAGGTTATCGGCACAGCGATTCACCCAGCCTTTGCCGTAGCGGTTAAAATTGGATAATTGCGTATAAAATTTGATTCGGTGAGCGTTAAATAACATCAATACGTCATTAACGGATTTTGCGTTGATGGCGGCGAGGGTTTTTTCGCCGATAATGCCGTCTTGCGCCACGCCAACCGCCTTTTGCAATAGGCGAGCGGCGTTGCCGTAGCCGTGATTTACGCAGCCATCGAAAAACTGAAACGCCACGGCGTTGGGCATTTTGGCGCATTTGTAACGCACCCAAAACGCGGAGTGATAGATTTGATAGGCGTCATCGCGCGTCATAGTGCGCATACTGCCTTGATAGCCGTTCGCCCGCGCCGTGCGTTTTGTCACGCCCCAGTTGGTTTCGCCGCCCGGGTCTTGCGGGTCGTTGACATAACCGCCCTCGTGTCCGATTAAACGATCGAACATCTCTTTAAATGTTAGATTTTCAGCCACAAAAAAACTCCCTTTAAATTTGCTTTAAAGGGAGTTTAAATGAATCTTTCGGGTGCTTGTGTTTGCGGGTTATCCGACATTTAAAACGGCAAATCCGGTTGATTCCGGCGGCGGAATAATCTGCGTTGCGTGCGGATAATCTCATAGACTTGCGTTTCGGATAATTTGTATTTACGGATCAACTCGCGCACATTATTGCCCTTAAAATCCTGGTAAATCTGCGCATCGCGCAAGGCAACTTTGATTCTGTCGCCGGTTGGCAGATAAATCGACTGCCCGCCGATGTAATTTGCCAAAATACCAATAATTTTTGACGCTTGCAAGCGGGCTTTTTCTTCATCTTCGCCCTGGCGGATTAATTCGGTTTTGATGACGTCAATCATATCCGCCAGCGTGCCCGGCCACTGATTGGCAATTTCTTCTTCTGGGATGTTGTCCAAATTGTCAAACAGGGCGCCAATTACAGCGTGGTCGCCCGCAAATAAATCAGCCTGTAACTTACTCATAAGCCCTCCTATCCTTAACAGGCTAAATTATATACAACCCGCACAACAAAATTCTTTCATTTTTTTTCGTTTGGTGCTATTGACTTTTAAAAAAACACACCAAAGCAACAAAAAACCGCCATTTCTGGCGGTTACAAGTGTTTAACGGTTTTCTCGCTCGGTGTATCCGAGTACAAATTGCACCGCTTCGCTGTGTTGTCGGCTGGCAATGCAAAACACTCGGACTAAAGCTTCCAGCCCCGACACCGGCTCGGCATTTTCTTGTTCTTCTGCCAGTTGTAACAAGTTATCTAATGCATATAAGCCATTGGCAAGAGTTTCCGCACTGGCAATCAAATCCTGGAATTCAATACGCATAATTTCCCCCTTACTCACCTAAGTTCTCGCGAATAACAGCACGCACGGCAGAACGACTGCGATTGATTTGTTTAGCGATAGCAGTGGTTTGTACACCCTGGTGTGATAGTTGCAAAATCTGATCTTTTTCCACCGCGCTTAACGGCACGGGGGCTTTTTTGCGCAGCGGGTTGGGCCGGCTGCGCAGCATGCGGTTTTCGTTTTCCAGCAGTTCGATATAGCGGTCTTTACTCACGGAAATGGCATTTGCCTGCGTTGTCGGCGCCGGCAGGGCTTGGCGGGCGGCAAGGGCTTCTTTTTCCATGCGAATAAAATAGCGGCGAACTTCACGACCGATTTTCGTGCGTTCAATCATGCAAAGCTCTTTTACCATATCAATGGTTAAATGATAATCTTTAATGACTTTTTCACGCTTACCAAGAAAGCCTGCCTCGGTGACAATAATTTTATCGACACCGATAAAATCAACGCTTTCCGCGAATTCGTACTCTGAAATTCGATGTTTTATCCAGTTTGAAAAATCTTGTTTGCTTTGTAATATTTGATGGAGTTCTCTAGCATTAACCAGCTGAACGGATTGATTGAAGATTGAACCTGTGAAGGTTTTAATTGGAAAAGTTGTCATTGTTTCGTTCCTCTTGTAAGAGACCCTATTTTTGGTAGGGCGGTCAAGAGCCAAAAACAGCGAAACAAGCTGCGGAGTTATTCCCCCCAAGGGGTATTGTATTCCTCGCACTCTCGACCATAAATTACGATTTTTTAATTTTTCCGACCGCACTTTATGGACTGCGGGCAAAAAAATACCATAAATAACGCTTTACGGTAGGCGTGTTTCGGTTTTTTTGGAACCTGATCGCAAAAATAAAATAATTTTGGCAAAAAATCAAGTTCAAAAACCGAATTTCCCATTTTAAGCGGTTATTTCTCCGTTTTTTCTTTCCATTTTTTCCAAATTTCATATCCCGGCAAATGTTCCACTGGTTGCCCCATGCGGTAAAAGCGGTCGATATACATAATCGCGTTTTCGTCGCTGTTTTCGCGCGGGGCGGTGGATTTTTCCGCTTGGCGTTCGGCGTTTTCGGCGCCGGCGGTGCCGATAAATTGCGGGCGGTTGGTATCCATAACCTTTTTCAGGTAACTATGGTTGGATAGCGGCGCAATTTTTCCGATTTCCCGGCGGTTTTTTTGCACGCTGTTGACGGTTTCCGCCAGACAATGCGCTAACAGGCTGCTCGGCGGGAATTGGTCCAGCACCTCGCGCATAAGTTTCAGAGCGCGCGTGTTGCTTAAGGCGGATTTCGCTGGGCGGAACAGCCCGATATAAGCCACCAGCGGACGCGCTACGCCGTACTTTAGATCGCAGATCAGGCCTAATATTTCGCGGCCGGCGTCGTCTTCGCACAGTTGATCCAGATTAATATCGGAGTGGCAAACAGGGCATCTACAGAGCTTCATTTTTTGCTCCTTTTGTGCGGTTTTGCCATTGTTTTAAACGCTCTAACACGCGGCTGGCCTGGTAGTCGTTAAGACTTTGTAAATTTAACATGCGCAGGTTTGAGCCGCTGTTTTTTAGTTCGCTGTTGACGATTTTCTGGGCAAATCTGGTCAACGCCTGTTCGGAGCTGTCACGCACCGCGCCGGCGCGTGCCATTTCTATCCAGATTGCGCGGATTTTGGTGATAATTTTGCTTTTTCCGACCGCACTTTGTGTGCTTGGCGACTGCGTTTTACGGACCGTCTTCTTAAAGCCTTTGGCTTCTAAGTCGTCCATAACTCGCATTAACTCCTGGATAGTCATTTTCGTGGTGCTTTGCTTGCCGGTTAAATTATTAAGCATGGCGCGATAGCTGTATTCGTCGATGCTAAGCTTCTGCTTGGCAATGTGGATCAGCTGGATGAGCTTTTGTTTAGTCAGTTTCATTTTTTGCCTCTGTTAAAACACATTATTCAGCCCACTTAAACGTGGTTAAATGGGCTGTAAATGAGTTTTATTCGTCCGACATTGGCGGCGCCGGAAAAATGTTGCCAGTGGGTTACTTTTTAAAGCATTTTCCGTATAATCCGTACCATTCGCCGTTTTTTTACCCATCAAAGCAGTAAATACGGTTTCTTCGTGGTCATCCTGGTCTTCTATGCCATAAACAAGACACGTTCTCGAATAACCCGCGTGCAAATTCGGTAATCTGTCTTTGCATTTAATCCAGCCGTTGTTTTCTTTGTTCATTTTGTATCTCCTTATTTACCTTGTATTAACAAGAATTCGCTTTGTTTTATTTCAATCAAAAACTCTGGGATTTCCGGGAATTCGTCGCCGCCATATTCTTCCGACTTAACGGGGATAGATAGGATAAAATGATTATTTGCTGTGCCGCACACAGACAAATACGCCATGCGATCCCCTAATACCCAACAATTCAGCTTTAATTTACTCAACATAAAGTCGTTGAAGCTTGGATATTTTTGCAATATACCCCCAACCTCCTGTATTTTGGCATTGAACGCTTTACCCGTTTTAGTCCGCTTATTGCCTGTAATACAGAATTTTTCATCGTTGATTTTCTCGATTTTGTAAGTTTTGTCGTTTTTAATTTTCACAAATTCAGGATTGTTAGCGTTGCATACAATGCCGAAAATCCGATTATCAGATCCACGCCAAAATTCATAAAAGGGGATAGTGTCGAAGATGGCATCTAATTTTTTATCCCGTTCTTCGCGTAGATCGTCCCATTCTTTTTTGAGTGACTTAATTGGCTCAACATCAAGTGAGCACTTAAAATATCTAAATTCTGGTCTCATATTTGTACTCCTAATTTAACCGTTTCTTTGCCATTCACACCGTGATTTAGCTTGACTTGTTGACCTTGTTTATAGCCCTCACTTTGTGAGGCGCCATAATCTTTTGCGTTGCCGGCTTCGCGCACGTTTGCTTCGCTCCATTTTCGATTTATCAAAAAAACCGATGATTTATAGTCATCCAGTTTTTTTGCTTTTTCTTCCTGGCTCATGGCAAATCGTTTAACATTGTCATTGACGCCGACCACCCAGCCTTCGCAAAATTTGTCGCCGCGGGCAATTAATGTGCGGCGTTTTTAAGTTTTTTTGTTTTTGTTTGGCCAAAAAAACTCTTTGCGGGCGGCCTGTAATTTGCGATATAGCACGTCAAAAACAATATGATGCTATTTCCGGGCGCTCTTCGGCGCCGTAAAAGACCATGTGCATTTTCTTTTTCGCCAAAAATCTTCGCCCGGATAATAATTAGCGCTATAAGCCTCCACACCAAATGCTTTTTCTAATAACGCTTACTAACATATGCACATAACGCGCGGATTTTTTGGCGGTTTTCTGTTTTCCGTGGTATTGGCTAAACTCAACTGTAGCCTGACTAACCCGGTGTTCCGCCATTAATTTCTGCGCCATTTCCAGCGCTTTCGCGGCTTCAAATGGATTGCTGGATTTAGATAGCGCCAGCAGTTTCTTGATTTTTGATTACCTTATCCATACACACCTCAATTCAGCGCCTTTTTTTAACATTGTTTTTAAGTTTGCGGACGTCCTTTTCCACAAAGGTTAGCAATTTGTTAGCGTCTTCAATGCTATCGTTTAATAGCGTGGTTTTGACGTCATCCAACAACTGCATAATATCGGCGATTTCCGCCACCATATCCTGGCGTTTAGTTAACATCATTTATAGTTCCTCCGCTTCGATAACGTCGTATATTTCGGTGATTTCATGGGGCATTTTGTCAAGCTCTGTTAAATTTAAATCCAGGTCTTGCGCGTCTTCAATGGTGTCGGCTTCCACCGTAAATTCCACCATGCATTCGGCGCGGATAATGTATTTAGGCATGTTGTAACTCCTCACGACGGGCTTTGTATAATCTTGCCATCCACGCGTTTAAAAATTCTGCGTGCTTCCGGCAAAACATCTTTTTAACGGGATTTTTTGTCAGCGGTGCGGCACGCTCCCATAGTTGTTGCGCGTAGCTGTAATCGCCCGCGCGCTCGGTTTTAATCGCCAGTAATACCAGCTCTTTATAAGTTTCCATAGGTTCTCCTTGGTGGGGGTTAATAGTTAATTTTTTTAATGGCTAATACCTTATATCTTAGGTAGCCATACTTAATATGTGGCAAATGATGGATCATGCATAAATCACCTATTTTTTGTTGTTCAACCGGGATTAACGCACCTCTCCATACATTCGTTTGAAATGGTTCGGCGGCTATTACTATGCCGTTGATATCCGTTTTAAAGCTCAAAAAATCTTGCCCTTTATCCTCAAGCGTGATTTCGTAACCTTCCATAAATATTCTCCTTCTTTTAATTTAAAACTTATTACTCAGCGCACTGCGCGCAATGCGCTGTAAATAGGTTTTAATCCCGCTCGTCAAAGACGCCAACGGCTAAGGTTAATATCGCGCCTAAGATTAAGTAGGTAATCGGGTCGGTTAACATGCCTTTAACCTCTATCTATGGCATTCATGATTCGGGCGTAGCTGTCGGCGCTAATGTCTGACATTGTTAAGTATTTGCCGTTTTCCAATTCAATTTTTAGCGTTGCTTTGCCGTTATTAACCTCAGTGACCTTAATGCAAATCACCTTGTCAAAATTAACCAAATCCGGGAATATGTCGTTTTTTGATGTAATAGCTAAAAAATTCATCCTTTACTCCTATTATCAGCGTTGTACTTCTTGTTCAAACGGCGTAATCACAAAGTCTTCCACGCCGGTTTTAATAGTGACGCCCGGCACGCCCGCCGCCTTTTCAGGTTCGTTAAGCATAGCTTCTTTGTTAACTTCTTCTTTAACTCGGATAAAATGCAATAACCCCCGATTTTTTAATGCTTCAAGCACGCTATCAATGCCGCGTAACACTACTGACGGCGGGCGCTGGCGCCATTGCACCGATCCCGTGTTAAATTCGATGGTTTTCGCTTTGCCTGGCAACAACTCGTCGCGGTTGCTTTCGCACCATGCCTGGATTGCCGCCTGGATTGGCTTAATTTGGTCTTGCAATGCCGCCAGCTGTGGCGCGTAACGGTCGGTAATTGCCGCCAGTTCGTCATTTTGTTCGGTCGCTTTACGTTGCAATTCACGTTGTAACAGCCCGATAGTTGTAATGGCGGATTCCACTTCGTCGCGGGATTGATAACGGATTACAAAGGTATCCGATTTAATTCTGGTTGCTTTTTTTGCCATGTTAATTTAACTCCCAAGGGTGTTTTTTCAATTCGGCTGAGATACTGACGTATCCGTCTTCTTTAGTAACTTCAAAAGCTTTAATGCCGCGCGACAATGCCGCTATTAATTCTTCCTTTGTTGCTTTTTTGCTAAACATGACGCAATGCGCATAAAAGAGCTCTGCGTCTTTCGGTTCGATTTTGGTGATCGTTTTCATGGTTTTTCCTTTTGTTGATGGTTAATGGATTCTTTCACGGTTGGTAAGCCAGATCACTTTTATGCCTGCCGCCATAATCTGTAACATCCGCACTTTTCCGCTTTTGTCCTGGCCAAAGCCGTATTCAATTGCTCGTCCGATATATTCCAGCCGCGCGGCGGCGCTGTTATCTTTAATTCTGATGCGCGGTTTAATGCAATTAAATTCAATTTCTTCTACTTCTAAGCCCAAGGTGTTGCATTCAACAATGGCTTTTTGCACTTGCTTTAACTTTTTGTAAGCAAATCTGTTAACGTCGTTTAATGGGCGTTTGTTGTTTAACAGGTTCATTGGGCGCCCCCTTGCATGTGCGCTTTGGCTTGTAAAATCAAGTCTAAATTAATGGCAATGCCTTGACCTTTGGCGGTAATGCCTGCCAACCGTAAATATTGCGTTAAGGCGCGTAAGCCGCCGGCTTTGCCGCCGATATCGTAGAGGGCGGTCATTAAGTCTTTGTTGTTGCTGTCTAGCCCCCAGGCTTGCGCGACAGCTTTGATATCCGCCTTCGTACTGGCTTTAATGCCGCAGTTATTGCCGATACGGCTCCATAACCGCGCATATTCGTGCGCCTGGTTCACGCCGCCTTGGATGCGGGTATACACTTTATCGTTGCCTATTAGCGCAAATCCCACTTCGGTCTCTTCCTGGATGATTCGGATCTCTTCCAGGGCGTCATAGGGTAGGTGGTCGCTCTCGTCAATAATCACTAAGCCCTGCGTGCCTTTTAATTTTTTAGTGATAAGCCGGCTTAAGCGGTCTTTACGGCGCGGGGCGTCGTTAATGCCTAACTCAAGCGCCAACTCAAATAAAATACTGCTCAATGTGGCGCGGGATGGGCTTGCGGTGATCATCCACACGTTATGATTACGGTGCTCAAACTCCTGGCATGCTTTGGTTTTGCCCACGCCGCTTGCGCCGTAAACCGTCACCATAGTAGGGAGCAACTTCGCCATTTCCAGCGCCCCAAATACTCTTTTAGCGGTTGGGATTTCAATAAATTGCGGCGCCTCGACAAAAGTAGAGGCTTTCTTTTCGCGGCCGGATAACCAGTTTTCCAGCGCGCTTTCCACGTTTTCAACGTTTCCGGCGTAAGTGCCTTTAAGGTAGGTGCTTAACGCCGCGGTAGAGATCCCCGCTTGGGTGGCAAGCTCGCGCTGGCTTAGGGGTTTTGCCGTCCAAAAATCGCCTGTATCTGCTGTTTTTAAGGTCATTTTTTTAACACTCCTTTAATTGTCGTTTAACCTTGTTTTTTTTAAGCTGTGCCAAGCCTTTAAATAAGTTGGCTTCAAAACTGTTTTCTTCTTCGTCTTCGTCGATAATCGCTTCCGCTTTGTGCACCACGTTGCCTTTTGCGTGTAGCATTTCGATTATTTTCGCTTCCGGTGGCTCTTCTTCTTCAAATTCAGGAAAGTAGCGCGCGGCTTCTTGGGCATTCATGGCAAGTTGTGCTTTTGCCTGAGCTTTCACCGCCTTCACAAATTGCTTACGGGCTCTGTCGTGTTCGCGGCCGGCTTCTTTGTCGCCAAAGGCTTTCGCGCTGGTGCATTGCGCTTCGGCCAAAAATACGCCGTCTAAGCTGTATACCCAGACCTTGTTGTGTAGGTCTTTAGGGTCAAATTTAACGACCACTTTTTTGTATTTGTGGCTTAGTCCGATAAGGTCATACGCCGTATAGATGTTTTCGCCGCCGTGTACCTTGCCGCCTACAGATAACTTAAATTCGCCGTTTGGTCTCAACGTTGTGGCTTCGCTCATCAACATTAAAAACCGCATTTGCTCCGCACTCGCCTTGCGGATATGCGCTTTGGCGTAGTCCCGCTCAAATACCTGACTAAAACTGTAAATACCTTGGCATATTTCGGTTTTGCGGTTTTCTCGCTCGTTAAACGTGCGGATACCGTCTTCGAGCGCCATAATAAAGGTGCCGTAATCCACGCCGTCTTTGCCGCCGTTGTAGTTATCCGGCTTGCTATAGACGTTCTCACCCGCGAAATCCCGCAAGGCTTGGGTGTTTATCTACTAATTCACCTAAACCGCCGTGCGAAAAGGCGCGTTCAATGGGTTTCGCTTGTCCGTGGCCCTCGCCGAATTGCACGCTCGTCCAGTAAAGCTCGATGCCAAGCATGGGGATAATCCCTAACACGTCATCATCTTTAACCTTAAAGCGGTAGCGGTTCGGCACACCGCCTGTCATCCATTTGTTCGCCGCCGCGCGGGTGTTATCAATGGTGCATTTTTTCGGGACACCGTATTTCCAAATCAAATCCATCATTGATAGGCGGATAGTGTCGCTGTTTTCACTCAGGTCCGTGCGGTAAGCGAGGATTTTACGGGTTCGGATGTCCTGCCAAATCCATGTTTTCGGGCGCACAATTTCACCGTTATGCCATTTCACGAACACGTTGTGTTGATAACCATCGCCGTTAATCCATTCCATCGCCTCGATTTCTTCCACCGTGCGGCGCATAGATGGATAATATTCCATTACGGCGTGCGCGCCTTTTGCGCAAAGTAAACCTGTTGCATTTTCGGCACTTCGCGCTCGATTTTGCGTTTTACGCTGGTCGGTGAGGGGATAGACCAGCCATTTTCAATCGCAGCCCGTTTCAGCCGTTCGTAGCAGCTCCCGAATTGCGGCTGTTCGTTCCGAAAATAATCAGCCTTAAAGGCTTCCCAGGCTTCCGGCGTAAATTCCGCCTCTTTGCCGTTGCGTTTGCCGTATTTAGGCAGTAGTAACGGCAACCAGTCGCTACGCTCAAAATCGCGCACGTCGTAATACCATCTTTTTAAAGAGCCTGGTGCAACATCAAACTTGGCGCCGACCAAATCAAGCGCTTCTTCAAATTTTTGTCCGTTATTCATTAAATCCGCAAAGGCGGTGACTGGTTTCAAACGGTCTTGCGCTTTCGCTTTCTGTGCGTCCGTGGCTTTATCCCAAGGCGCCCAAATGACTTCCGGCAGATAATTCAATTCTTTCGGCGCCTTCGGCGTTTCCAAAACTTGCGGATTTTCGACCGCACTTTGTGGTTGTCTGAGAAGTAATTCGGCTTGGACAGCTTAGGGGTAAACCTACAAAAATCAAATTCCACCCCACCACCACGCCCATTGCGTTTACGAAAAAGACCAATGTTCGCGTTTTTGCTTTCTCTAAAAATTCGTCTTTCACTGCTTGGCAAAATGCTAAGTTTGAGGATGGATAATTCTTTTGCGCTGTAATGTGTTTTTTGTTCAAACATAAGCCACCAAACTATTGATTTATCTGAGCAAATTGACTTTTTAAACGATCAATTTTGTTATCTCTCATTACTCTATCGTGCTGGATTTTGCTGTAATAGGGGAATGCCTTATCTAACGGTGTATCAATAGCAATAGCGATTGCCGTAGCAATTCTTTTGCTTCCTTTACCTTGCTTGATCACATTAAATACAGCTTGATTGCTAACGTTCAACGCTTCCGCAAGCATAGATACGTTCAACCCTCTATTCTTTAATGCTTGAAAAATTCTTTCCTGAATCATAGAATTACCTTTCAACTAGTTTTATCAACCAAATAAAACAACCAATTAATTAAACAAGTTTATTATATGCCAAATATTTTTGGCACGTCAAATAAATTTTGCATTTTATTTGAGGATTTTTCTATGGAGCTCTCTATAACTCGAGAAGATATGGGCATTCGTCTTGTTGAAGAACGAACAAGATTGGGGTATTCGCAAGCTAATTTTGCACATCAAACTGAAATTAATCGTGAAACATTAAGACTAAATGAGACGGGTAGAACAGGGATCTCGGCTGAGTTTTTAGGGCGGGCTGCACAGTTGGGCGTGGATGTGCAATACGTTATTACAGGGATTCGTTCCAATTCTGACATTGAGACTAAAATAATGACACCGCCGACACAAAGCGTTCAAGGCGATAAAAATAATGTTGTTTATGACAATAAAGGGATTGTTAATAGTGGGACGATCAACAATATTACAACAGAAAAACACGTTACTAGAACCAAGGCTGTTATTGAACCTGATGATAAGCATATCAATGAAACGATGGCTAGAACCTTGCAAGATCTCGTAAAAGAAATTGTTGAAACAGAAAAACAGATTAAAAAAGCCCCTAAATCATTCCAAGCGGTTTGGGCATCGTTAAATAAACACTGTGGCGTGGTAACCTATCGACAAATACCAAAGGAAAGCTATGCCAAAGCTGAAACTTATTTAAGAAAATGGCTTGGAAGGCTAACTTCAGCAAAATCTGCCCCTAAAAAACTGGGTAATCCGTGGCGAAATAAGAAATACGCCTATATTCATACTAATGTTAAACAATTTAACTTAGAATTGTGGTTAAGAGCTTATATCCAAGATAGATATGCTGCTGAAAGTCTGACGGAGCTAGACGATGAACAACTCCAAAAAGTTTATTTGGCGGTTTCTAGCAAAAAACGAACAGCTTCTAAGTAAAATAACTCGGACGTTTACTGTCTGAATAACGTCCGAGTTTCAAAATCATCAACAAACTATAACATGTTGATAATATTAAAAAATTTATAAAGCAGGCGCGTCCAAGTTTCCGTCTAAGTTACAAAAGGTTAGTCGGACGATTTTTAAAAGTGAAATTTAGGAAAAAGCTAGATTTAACGCTATTTAAACTAAATTTAAATTATATAGCCACATTCTCATATTATGCGGTTAAACAGCTTCATTCACTTACTTTTTCTCATTTTAACGGTTTCTCACATTTTCAACGCATAAAAAAGGACTGACACACCGCCAGCCCTTTATTTACGCGTATTTTGACCCGCCAAATTCCGTTTTTTTCCGCCAAATTCCTATTTCTTTATTTTTCTCATTTTAAGTGGTTGGTTACAGCAGGTTCTTAAGACTCGGCAATCTTTGCAAAGATTGCCCATAAAAAATCTCGCCGATATTTCGCGGCGAGATTTTTAATATTCCCATTCTTCCGGATTAATGCCCAGTTCGCGCATAATTTCTTTGGCGTTCTCGGGAATTTCGTCATGGCGTTCCTTCAGCAGATCATTGTCCGTCGGCAACGGCTGCCCGGTGAAGGCGTGCAGAAAGGCCTCGCACAACAGTTCGCTGTTGGTGGCGTGACGCAGATTTTTGATTTGGCGGCGGGTGCGTTCGTTGGTCAGAATTTCCAATACCTTAATCGGAATCGACACCGTGATTTTCTTCACCTGCTCGCTCTTTTTGCCGTGTTCTGCGTAAGGGCTGATGTATTTTCCATCCCAATTTGCCATGTAAAATCCTAATCACTGAAATTTTGTGGGTATTCTAATCAAAAAACGGGCAAATCTCAATCCGGCCGTACGGACCGCCGGACAAAGCCGTTTATCTGTCGGCCGGATAAAACATCATTTTGCGATTCGTTATTCTTCAACCTTGTTTTTGGCGGATTTTCCGTAAAAACGTGTTAAATTTTGACCGCACTTTTTGCCTTTTTAGGCTATAATAACCCGCATTTTTCATCATTTTTATAGAAATCGAAATTATGGACAGCAAATTTAACGTTAAAACTTTCCAAGGTATGATTCTTGCCCTGCAGGATTACTGGGCGCAACAAGGCTGCACCATTGTGCAGCCGTTCGATATGGAAGTGGGCGCCGGCACCTCTCACCCGATGACCGCACTGCGCGCGTTAGGCCCGGAACCGATGGCCTTCGCCTATGTTCAGCCTTCTCGCCGGCCGACGGACGGTCGTTACGGCGAAAACCCGAATCGCCTGCAGCATTATTATCAATTCCAAGTGGTCATTAAACCCTCTCCGGATAATATTCAGGAACTCTACCTCGGCTCACTTAAAATGCTGGGTTTCGATCCGACCCAACACGACATCCGTTTCGTGGAAGACAACTGGGAAAACCCGACGTTAGGCGCATGGGGCTTAGGCTGGGAAGTGTGGTTAAACGGCATGGAAGTGACTCAATTCACTTATTTCCAACAAGTGGGCGGGCTGGAATGTAAACCGGTCACTGGCGAAGTCACTTACGGTTTGGAACGTCTGGCGATGTACATTCAGGGCGTGGATTCCGTTTACGATTTGGTGTATTCCGACGGTCCGTTAGGCAAAACCACTTACGGCGACGTATTCCATCAAAACGAAGTGGAACAATCCGCCTATAATTTCGAATACGCCGACGTGGATTTTCTGTTCGAATGTTTCAACAAATACGAGCAAGAAGCCAAATTCCTGTTAAAACAGGAACCTCGCCTGGAAAACGGCAAAGAACTTTGGGTGGAAACCGCATTACCGCTGCCGGCTTACGAACGCATTTTAAAAGCCGCTCACAGCTTCAACTTACTTGACGCCCGTAAAGCGATTTCCGTTACCGAACGCCAACGCTATATTTTACGCATCCGCGCGTTAACCAAAGGTGTGGCGGAAGCTTATTACGCCAGCCGCGAAGCGTTGGGATTTCCGGGGTGTAAAAAATAATGAAGAAATTAGTCATTCTCACATTAGCAACACTACTTATGGCATGCTCAAATACAAATAATGACGTTATGGTGGGCGGAACGGTGGATGCTCACGGTTGTAACCCTTCCACCGGTGCAAGCTACTCTTTTATCAAAAAAGAGTGTGTGCAAGTGTTCAACGTCGCAGATATTAAATTACCTGATCCCACTAACGATACTTTAGCCGTTTATGTCATTTTGTCGGAAGACAAACAACAGGCTGAAATCTTCGGTGCAAATTTACCTGAAAATACCATTTTAGAAAGCGTGAAAGGTGGATATGTGAGTAAAGATCGTGCTGTAAGATTAAATAAAGACGGAACGGGTTGGAAGTTGTACCTTAAATAAGGTTACACGCCTAGCACTAACGTACTAGGTTAAGCATAATGTTGTCGCGCTGCGACAAGTAAAATAGGTTGCGGAGCAACCGCACTATGCGTATTCCCATACGTAAGTATGGGGGGTAACAAGCGGTAAGATTTTGTCAGAGATTTGCCAAAATGTTTAACATATAGTGATCTCTATAGAATATCGTTGCAACAGGATCGGGAGCTATAATATACCTATTTTATTGAGGACTATTTTATGAAAATAATTTCAACTAAATCCGAGTTAGAAAAAGCAATCCAAAATAAGGAAACACATTTTATTGTTAGAGGTGAATTAGCTGAAAAAATCCAACGCTCAAAAAAAATAACAACCTTAAGCACTTGGAGTTTGGGAGTATTAACAGTAGCTATTGGAGGTATTGTCTTGTCTCCTGCTACCGGAGGTGTTTCTGGAGCGATTGGGTTAAGTGCAGCATCTGCTGTGGCAGCATTAACTGGCATTGAAATTGCAGTAATCATGGCTGTAGCTTTTTTGGGTATTGGGTTAATTATGGCAATTTATAAAGACTACGATATTAAATTTAAAATAAACCCTGGAACAGGTGAATTTGAAAGCGAATTTAAAAGAAAATAAATAGTTTTAGTAGAGAAAAAACGCAAAATGACAACACAAAATTTCCTCGCCGAGATCGGCACTGAAGAGCTGCCGCCGAAGGCACTTAAAAAATTAGCGACCGCATTTGCGGAAAATGTTGAGAACGAGCTTAACCAAGCGAGTTTATCTTTCGATAAAGTGGAATGGTATGCCGCGCCCCGCCGTTTGGCGGTGAAGGTGTTGAACCTTGCCACCAGCCAGCCGAGCAAAGAAATTGAAAAACGCGGACCTGCGGTATCGGCGGCGTTTGATGCGGAAGGCAAACCGACTAAAGCGGCGGAAGGCTGGGCGCGCGGTTGCGGTATTACTGTTGAGCAGGCGGAACGTTTGGCAACGGATAAAGGCGAATGGTTGGTTCATCGCGCGCGGATTGAAGGTCAGCCGACCAAAAATTTAATGCTCGACATCGTAGCGAGATCTCTGGCGAATCTGCCGATTCCGAAAACCATGCGTTGGGGCGATAAAACCGTGCAATTCGTGCGTCCGGTTCACACGGTAACTTTATTGTTGGGCGACGAGTTAATTGAAGGCGAGATTTTAGGTATCGCCAGCGGTCGCACCATTCGCGGTCACCGTTTCCTGGGCGAAGCGGAATTCCAAATCGCCCATGCCGATGACTATCCGCAAATGCTAAAAGATAAAGGTTCGGTGATTGCCGATTTTAACGAGCGTCGCGCCATTATTTTGGCGGATTCTCAGGCAAAAGCGACCGCACTTGGCGGCGTGGCGGATATCGAAGACGATTTGTTGGACGAAGTGACTTCACTGGTGGAATTTCCGAACGTGTTAACCGCTACTTTTGAAGAGCGTTTTCTGGCGGTGCCGGCGGAAGCCTTAGTTTACACCATGAAAGGCGACCAAAAATATTTCCCGATTTACGATAAAAACGGAAAACTTCTACCGCACTTTATTTTCGTCTCCAACATTAATCCTGAAGATCCGACGGCGATTATCGAAGGTAACGAAAAAGTGGTGCGTCCGCGCTTAACCGATGCGGAATTCTTCTTTAAAACCGACTTAAAACAACGCCTGGAAGATCGTTTACCGCGTTTGGAAACCGTATTGTTCCAACAACAATTAGGCACGTTACTTGACAAAACCAAACGTATTCAAGCGCTTGCAGGCGAAATCGCCGAACAAATCGGCGCGGATAAAGCCAAAGCGGCGCGCGCGGGCTTGCTGTCGAAATGCGATTTAATGACCAATATGGTATTCGAATTCACCGACACCCAAGGTGTAATGGGCATGCATTATGCCCGTCATGACGGCGAAGACGAAGAAGTGGCGGTTGCC
Organism: Actinobacillus sp. GY-402; assembly: GCF_014843355.1. GTDB lineage: Bacteria > Pseudomonadota > Gammaproteobacteria > Enterobacterales > Pasteurellaceae > Exercitatus > Exercitatus varius. The sequence goes on along the minus strand of NZ_CP062137.1, from coordinate 1,981,429 downwards.
TTAAACGAGCAATATATGCCGCGTTTTGCCGGCGACCAATTGCCGAAATCCTTGGTGGCGAGCGCGGTGGCTCTGGCGGACAAATTCGACACGCTCACCGGGATTTTCGGCATCGGACAAGCGCCGAAAGGCAGCGCCGACCCGTTTGCGCTACGCCGTGCCGCATTAGGGGCGTTGCGTATTATCGTAGAGAAAAATTTACCGCTTGATTTGGAAAAAATCGTTGAAAAATCGACCGCACTTTTCGGTGACAAACTCACCAATAAAAATGTGGTGGACGATGTGGTTGACTTTATGCTCGGCCGTTTCCGCGCCTGGTATCAGGACGAAGGCATTGCGGTGGACGTTATCCAGGCGGTGCTGGCTCGTCGTCCGACGAAACCGGCGGATTTTGACGCCCGCGTGCGAGCGGTGTCTCATTTCCGCACCCTGGATTCGGCGCAAGCCTTGGCGACGGCGAACAAACGCGTAAGCAATATTCTGGCGAAAGTCGAAGGAAAAATCTCATCAAAAATCGACCGCACTTTATTGCTCGAACCGGAAGAAAAAGCCTTGGCGGAACAAGTACTTGCGTTGCAAACGGAACTGGCGCCGGTATTTGCCAAGGGCGAATACCAAACGGCGCTGGATCGCTTAGCGGGCTTGCGTGAAGTGGTCGACAACTTCTTCGACAAAGTGATGGTGAATGCGGAAGATGAAAAACTGCGGCAAAACCGTCAGGCGATTTTAAACGTTCTGCGTAATCTGTTCTTACAGGTGGCGGATATTTCTCTATTACAGTAAATTCATCAGGAAAAAGGTCTGAATTCGGAAGAGTTCAGACCTTTTTTGTTTCGCTCGGAACCTTTATTTCCACCAAAGTGCGGTCAAAAAAATGCCTAAAAATGTGAAGGCAAGACAACCGAACAGGTGCAGGCTCATAATGCCGAACGCCCAGCCGATTTTGCCTTGCAGAAAGTTTTCCACCACTTCGGCGGAAAACGACGAGAAAGTAGTGAGGCTACCGAGAAAACCGGTAATGACAAACAACTTAACGGCGGCGCTGAGTTGCGGAAATTGCCAGAAGAAGGCGGTGCAAACGCCGATGATGAAACAGCCGGCATAATTAGCAATGAGGGTGCCGAAAGCGAGATGATTGAACAACGGATTCAGCCATATGCCCAACGCCCAGCGTGCGGAAGCGCCTAATGCCGCGCCGCCGCTGATCAGTAAAAGAGGCTGCCACATATCAGTAAATTCCGAAGACGGCGCGGGCATAACTGGCCACCGCTTCATCTTTGTTGAAACCGATGCGTTCCAAATGCGGCACTTTTTCTACCATGCGCGCATCCGCATTGCCCATAACGCAGCCCTTGCCCACTTCGGTGAGCATTTCGATGTCATTCATGCCGTCGCCGAACGCGATGCAATCCTTCAGATCGTAGTCCCGCTGTTCCACCAGCGCGGAAAGTGCGGTCGCTTTTGACACGTTTTTATTCATCACTTCCAGGCATTGCGGGGTGGAATACATAATGGACGTGTATTCGCCGTATTTTTCCCGTAACCGTTTTTCCAGCGGCAGTAAATCTTCCAGCGAGCGTCCGATAAAAAACACTTTCTGCGTCCGGCGTCCGTGATGAGTGGCAAAATCCACCACCTGATAACTGAAGCCCGATTCTTTGTGATATTTCATTAAGGCCGGCAAATCCACATTGATAAACCATTCGTCGCCCTGGTAGCTGTTTAAGCACACGTTTTTCGGATTAAAACTTTCCTGCATGATATCAAACGCCAATTCTTCCGGCAGATAATTGCTGTAAATTAAATTACCTTTTAAATCATGCACTTCCGCACCGTTAGAAGTGACCATGGCGGCGTTTTCGATTTCCATACTGTTCAGAATGGAAGACACGTCCGCATAACCGCGACCGGTGGCGAGAATAATATCAATGCCGCGTTCGTCGAGTTTTTTCAAGGTGGAACGGGTGAAATCGCCGACCACATGATGAGCGTTCAGCAGCGTGCCGTCCATGTCGGAAACAAAGGTACGAAAGGGGAATTTTTTCATTTTGACATCCTTACACTGAAAAGTTTTTCGTATCATATCAAAATTATTAAAATTTTGACCGCACTTTCGGTAATAAATGATAGGAATCAGGCGAAAGAGCGCTATAATGAGACCTTTCATTCATAATGCATAATAACAAATCGTATTTACAGGAATTTCAATGAACGGTGCGAGACTAGTCACAGAATGTTTGAAAGCCCAGGGAGTTACCACGGTGTTCGGTTATCCGGGCGGGGCGATTATGCCCGTTTACGATGCGCTTTACGACAGCGGCATCGAGCATTTTCTTTGCCGTAACGAACAAGGTGCGGCTATCGAAGCAATCGGTTACGCCCGGGCGCGCGGTAACGATACCGTCGGCGTCTGCATTGCCACTTCCGGTCCCGGCGCCACCAATTTAATCACCGGCCTGGGCGACGCGCTGATGGACAGCATTCCGGTGGTTGCCATTACCGGTCAGGTGGGGAGCGGGCTGATTGGTACCGACGCGTTCCAGGAAGCGGATGTGCTTGGTTTGTCCCTCGCTTGCACCAAACACAGTTTCATCGTGCGAAACATCGACGAATTACCCGATGTGTTCGCCAAAGCCTTCCAAATTGCCAAAAGCGGCAGACCCGGCCCCGTTTTGATTGATATTCCGAAAGACGTTCAATTCGCCGAAACCCGCTTGCAACCGGTGGTATGGGAGAAATTAAACCCGGCTCCCGCGAATGCGCAAAACCTGAAAAGTGCGGTGGAATTATTGAAAGTTTCCAAACGCCCGATCGTTTATGTAGGCGGCGGTGTCGGAATGGCGCATGCGGTGCCGGCATTGCGTCGTTTTTTGGAAATCGGCCGGATTCCGAGCGTTTCCACGCTGAAAGGATTGGGCGCGGTGTTGCCGTCGGATCCGTATTACATGGGGATGATCGGTATGCACGGCACCAAAGCGGCCAATTATGCCACTCAGGAAGCGGATTTGCTAATCGTGCTTGGCGCCCGTTTCGACGATCGCGTCACCGGTAAACTGGAATCTTTCGCCACTAACGCGAAAGTGATTCACGCGGACATCGATGCGGCGGAAATCAGCAAATTGCGCCAAGCGGATATTGCCTTACAGGGTGATTTGAACCAAACGCTGGAAGCGCTCACTCTGGCGTTGGATATTCAACCCTGGCGCGAAGACGTGCTGCGCCTAAAACGGGATTTCGATTTTACTTATCAGGAAAATCAGGGCGAAGGCGAGATTAATCCGAACTGGCTGCTTCATACTTTATCCCGCCGCAAAGCGGAAAATGCGGTGATTGTCACCGATGTCGGTCAACATCAAATGTGGGCGGCGCAACACATGCGGCATTTCGCTCCGGAAAATTTCATCACTTCCGCCGGTTTCGGCACCATGGGATTCGGTTTGCCGGCGGCGATCGGCGCGCAAAAAGCCCGCCCTGCGGACGATGTGATTTTAGTCACCGGCGACGGTTCCATTATGATGAATATTCAGGAACTGGGCGCGATGAAATCCGGTCGCGTGCCGGTGAAAATTTTGTTGCTTGACAACCAACGCCTCGGCATGGTGCGTCAGTGGCAATCCCTGTTTTTCCACGGTCGCCACAGCGCCACCGTGCTGGATGACAACCCGGATTTTGTCACTTTGGCGTCCGCTTTCGGAATTGCGGGCGAACGCATCGAAAAAGCGGGCGACGTCAGCGCCGCGCTGGATCGATTGCTGAATGCCGAAGGCGCTTATTTCCTGCATGTTTGCATTCATGAAGACGAAAACGTTTGGCCGTTGGTGCCGCCCGGCGCCTGCAACACGGATATGATCGAAGAAATGAGTTAATCGCAAGAGGCTAAACATGACACAAACCGAAATGACTATCGTGGCAAATCATCGTCCCGAAGTGCTGGAACGCATTTTGCGCGTCGTGCGCCACCGCGGATTCACCGTAAACCGCATGAAAATGTTGCTGGAAAATGAGAAAGTCTGGCTGGATTTAACCGTTATCGGTGAACGCGACGTTTGCCGGCTGGTGAACCAAGTGGCGAAACTTTTCGATGTGGTGGACGTAACCTGCGAAAGCTGCGAATAAGTCCGTCCGCAACGAATGCGGCGGCATCGGCTTTTTCACTCGCTTGATAAAGCCAAAAAATCAGGAGAAAAAACTTTCGTTTTTTTGACCGCACTTTGACGATCAAAACGGTCGGAATTTAACAATTTATTTGGAGAGATTATTATGCCGGTTTTACGTTCGGCGACCAGTACACAAGGTCGAAATATGGCAGGCGCGCGCGCATTGTGGCGTGCGACGGGAATGAAAGAAAACGACTTCGGTAAACCGATTATTGCGGTGGTGAATTCCTTCACCCAATTCGTACCGGGGCACGTTCACTTAAAAGATATGGGGCAACTGGTTGCGCGCGAAATTGAAAAAGCGGGCGGCGTCGCCAAAGAATTCAATACTATCGCGGTGGACGACGGTATCGCCATGGGGCACGGCGGCATGCTTTATTCCTTGCCGAGCCGCGATTTAATCGCGGATTCCGTGGAATATATGGTGAACGCGCATTGCGCCGACGCCATGGTTTGTATTTCCAACTGCGACAAAATCACACCGGGAATGTTAATGGCGGCAATGCGTTTGAACATTCCGACGATTTTCGTCTCCGGCGGCCCGATGGAAGCGGGAAAAACCAAGCTTTCCGACAAACTGATTAAATTAGACTTAATCGACGCCATGATTCAAAGCGCGGATGCCAACGTGTCCGACGCCGATGTGGACGCCATTGAAAAAAGCGCCTGCCCGACTTGCGGCGCCTGTTCCGGTATGTTCACCGCCAACTCGATGAACTGTTTGACCGAAGCGTTGGGTTTAAGCCTGCCGGGCAACGGTTCGATGCTAGCTACTCATGCGGATCGCAAACAATTATTCCTGGAAGCCGGTCGTAAAATCGTGGAAATCTGCAAACGTCACTACGAACAGGACGATTACAGCGTTCTGCCGCGTTCCATCGCCACCTTTGAAGCGTTCGAAAACGCCATGAGTCTGGACATCGCCATGGGCGGTTCCAGCAACACCGTGCTGCATTTGTTAGCCGTGGCGCAGGAAGCGGGCGTCGATTTTAAAATGGCGGATATCGACCGCTTGTCCCGGGTGGTGCCGTGCTTAAGCAAAATTGCGCCGAACACCAACAAATACCACATGGAAGACGTTCATCGCGCCGGCGGTATTATGGGCATTGTGGGCGAATTGGATCGCGCCGGTCTCATTCACCGTGATGTGAAAACCATTTTGGGCTTAACCATGGAAGAACAGCTCAATCAATACGACATCATGCGCAATAAAGACGAAAAACTGAATAAATTCTTCCGCGCCGGTCCGGCGGGCATTCGCACTACGGAAGCGTTTTCTCAGGATTGCCGTTGGGATACGGTGGATGACGACCGCGCTAACGGCTGTATCCGCGATCGCGCTCATGCGGTGACGGAAGAAGGCGGTTTAGCCGTTTTATTCGGTAACATTGCGGAAGACGGCTGTATCGTGAAAACCGCGGGCGTCGACGAATCCATCTGGAAATTCACCGGTAAGGCTATCGTGTTCGAAAGCCAGGAAGATGCCGTTGCCGGCATTTTGGGCGGTAAAGTGAAAGAAGGTCACGTCGTGGTGATTCGTTACGAAGGCCCGAAAGGCGGCCCCGGAATGCAGGAAATGCTGTATCCGACCAGCTACCTGAAATCCATGGGATTAGGCAAAAAATGCGCGTTATTGACGGACGGACGATTCTCCGGCGGCACTTCGGGTTTATCCATCGGTCACGCCTCACCGGAAGCAGCCTCCGGCGGCGCCATCGGTTTGGTTAAGGATAACGATTCCATTGCAATCGACATTCCGAACCGTACCATCAATCTGGTGATTTCCGATGACGAACTCGCCGCCCGCCGCGCTGCTATGGAAGCCAAAGGCGATCGGGCGTGGCAACCGGAAAATCGTCAGCGCGAAGTTTCCACCGCCTTGAAAATCTTTGGTCATTTCGCCACTTCGGCGGACAAAGGTGCGGTGCGCGATAAAACAAAACTTTAAGCAAAAAGTGCGGTTATTCTGACCGCACTTTTATTTGTATCAGGATAGGGAGAAAAGTGAATGGTTGATTATTTCTTGTCGTTGAATCCCGTTTGTCAGGCATTTGTCGCCGGTTTGTTTACCTGGGGTTGTACCGTTTTCGGCTCGGCATTTGTATATTTCTTCAAGCATGTGGACCGCAAATTGCTCGATATCCTGATGGGAGCCGCCGCCGGTGTGATGATTGCCGCGTCTTTCTGGTCGCTGCTTAATCCTGCGCTGGATTATGCGGAGGCGGATTACGGCAAATGGGCGTGGGTGCCGGTGGCGGTCGGCTTTATTGCCGGCGGTTATTGTTTGCGTCTGATCGACAAATTCGTGCCGCATTTGCACTTAAATATGCCTGTTGAAGAGGCGGAAGGACTGCCCGCGTACAAGCAAAAACTATCGAAATCCACCCTGCTGTTTTTGGCCATCACCATTCATAATTTTCCGGAAGGATTGGCGATCGGCGTGACTTTCGGCGCTTTGGCGTCGCAAACGACGGACATGGGCTTGTCCTTAATGGGCGCCGTCAGTCTGGCTGTGGGGATCGGTTTGCAGAACATTCCCGAAGGTGCGGCGCTGTCATTGCCGATTCGCGCCGAAGGCAACAGCCGCGGGAAAGCGTTCTGGTACGGTTCTATGTCCGCCGTTGTCGAACCTATCGGCGCGGTGCTGGGTGCCGCATTTGTGATGTCCATGTCATCCGTTTTACCTTACGCCTTAGCCTTCGCCGCCGGCGCGATGATTTTCGTGGTGGTGGAAGAATTGATTCCTGAATCCCAATGCAACGGCTACGGCGACAGCGCCACCATGGGATTAATGCTGGGATTTGTGGTGATGATGGTGTTGGACGTGGCGTTGGGTTAGGGCTTTACCTTTCATCAACGGTAAAAGTGCGGTCAAAAATTTCAATGTTTTTGCAACCGGTTTTCAGCGCCGGCAAGCAACAAAAAAGCCGGTTCGGCAATTGCTCGGAAAATGAAAAATAAAAAGAAAAACGGAATAAATTATGACGAATAACTTATCAAAACAACCAATCGGCTCGGAATATCTCAGAGCGGTGTTAAGTTCAAAGGTATATGAACTGGCGCAGGTCACGCCGCTGCAGGCTATGCCGAAATTGTCGGAAAAACTGGAAAACCGGATTTTTGTGAAACGGGAAGATCGCCAGCCGGTGCACAGCTTCAAATTGCGCGGAGCTTATGCCATGATCGCCGGTCTTGCGCCGGAACAGAAAGTGGCGGGCGTCATCACCGCTTCCGCCGGCAACCATGCGCAGGGCGTGGCGCTATCCGCCAAAAACGCCGGTATTCGCGCCTTAATCGTGATGCCGCAGAACACGCCGTCCATTAAAGTGGACGCCGTGCGCGGTTTCGGCGGCGAAGTGTTGTTGTACGGCGCCAATTTCGATGAAGCCAAAGCCAAAGCGGTGGAACTGTCCGAAAGCAAACGCATGACATTTATTCCGCCTTTTGATCATCCCGCCGTGATCGCCGGTCAGGGTTCCATCGGCATGGAAATTATTCAGCAAAACAGCCGCGTCGATCGCGTATTCGTGCCGGTGGGCGGCGGCGGTTTGGCGGCGGGCATTGCGGTGCTAATCAAACAGTTAATGCCGGAAATTAAAGTGATTGGCGTGGAAGCGGAAGATTCCGCCTGTCTGAAAGCCGCTTTGGAAGCCGGCAAACCGGTGGATTTGGAACGCGTCGGCTTGTTTGCCGACGGGGTGGCGGTGAAACGTATCGGCGACGAAACCTTCCGCGTTTGTCAGCAATATCTGGACGAAGTGATTACCGTTGACGGCGATGAAATCTGCGCCGCCATGAAAGATATGTTTGAAAACGTGCGCGCGGTGTCCGAGCCTTCCGGCGCCTTATCTTTGGCGGGATTGAAAAAATACGTAAAAGAACGTCGGATTAAAGGCGAAACGCTGGTGAACGTGCTTTCCGGCGCCAATCTGAATTTTCACACTTTGCGTTATGTGTCCGAACGTTGTGAAATCGGCGAACAAAACGAAGCCTTATTTGCCGTGACCATTCCGGAGCAACGGGGCAGCTTTTTGAAATTCTGTCAGATTCTAGGACAAAATGCGGTGACGGAATTTAACTACCGCTATGCGGACGAACGACAGGCGCGCATTTTCGTCGGGGTTCGGATTACCGGCGCCGAAGAAAAAGCGGCGATTTTAGCCCAACTCAAACAGGGCGGTTACGACGTGCAGGATTTATCCGACGACGAAATCGCCAAAACCCATGTGCGTTATATGATTGGCGGGCGTTCGTCCAGCCCGCTCAAGGAACGGCTTTACAGTTTCGAATTTCCGGAACAGAAAGGCGCGCTGTTGAAATTCCTGGAAACGCTGGGCACCACCAAGGCCAATATTTCGCTGTTCCATTATCGCGGACATGGCGCGGATTACGGCGATGTGCTGGCCGGTTTCCAAATCGACGACGGCGATTTACAGGCATTCAATCAGCATTTGCAGGCCCTCGGTTACGGTTATCAGGACGTCACAAACAGCCCGGCTTATCGTTATTTTCTGCTGTAACGGCGGGCTAAAAAGGTCAACGACCAATAAAGTGCGGGTAAAAAAACGAAAGTTTTTTGCCCGCACTTTTGTCTGTTATGCCGTTTTAATCCTCTAACCCATACGGCAACGGCTGTAATTCAAGGGGAACCTGATTTTCCGCCAGGCGGAATTCCGGGTTGCCTTCAAAACGGTTTAACACCGCTTGCAGCCATAATTTTCCGTCGGCATGAACGGTGCTGAGAATAGTGCCGGTTTTGCGCCAGCCGCTTTCCAGTCGCATTTCGATTTCGCCGCCTGTCGCCGGGGTGAAATCCGTCGCGGCTCGGAAGCTAAACATCGCCCGTTTGTTGGCGCCGCGGTATTTGGCGCGTGCTACCGTTTCCTGTCCGATGTAACAGCCTTTACGGAAGGATATGGCTTGTTCTATCGCCTGTAAGTTCAGGGCTTGCGGAATAAATTCCAGTTGTGATTTGTCCGTTAAAATCGGATAGCCTTGCTGCATATCCGCCAAATCCCAGACGCTAAAAACTTCGTTAAAATCGACCGCACTTTGCGGGTTAATCAAAATCGCGCGATTGCCGAATGCGGCCTGCGCAGGCAGAGTTGTTTCGCCGATAACGCCCACCAGTTTGGCTTCGTTTTCCTGCGCAAAGGTGACTTTCGAAAACACCGCATATTTTTTCAGTTGATCAAGGGCGAGAGGCAATAAACAGGTTCTGATTAACGCGTAAAAACGTTGTTCGGCTACCCGAATCAAACGGAAAACGGCGCTCACTTTACCTTTCGGATCACAATGGGCGGTGAGCGTGGAATCTCCCACGGCAAGAGCGGTGACGTCCGTCGTCAACTGCCCTTGCAAATAGGTTTCCGCCTCTTCGCCTGCGATAACGATTAAGGTATATTGGCTTAATTCAATGAATTGCGTCATGTTTACTCCAGATTTTGGATTTGTTCGCGCATTTGTTCGATTAATACTTTTAATTCCACCGCGGAAGCCGTGATGTCGGCGTTGATGGATTTGGAAGCCAGCGTGTTGGATTCACGGTTTAATTCCTGCATCATAAAATCCAGCTTGCGACCGACGGCGCCGCCTTTTTTCAGAATGGACGCGGTTTCTTTCACGTGCATTTGTAGCCGATCGAGCTCTTCCGCCACATCCACTCGTTGCGCCAGTAAAATCATTTCCTGCTCTAACCGGGTCGGATCCGGCTGCAGCTGAATTTCTTCGAAACGTTGTAATAAGCGTTCGCGCTGCCATTGTAAAATCGTCGGCATTTGCGACCGCACTTTGTCCGCTTCCGCGGAAATGGCGTCCAGCCGCTGGCGGATAACGTCGTGTAATTTTTCCCCTTCGCGTCCGCGCATGGCGATGAATTCCTGCAATAATTCGTCAAAGGCCACCAGTAAATCCTGGCTGATGGCGTCTAAATCCTGCTCCGGCGTTTCCACCACGCCCGGATAACGCAGCACGTCCGCCGGATTCAATTCGCCTTCGCCGGCGGCGGCTTTAATCCATTTAAGCGATTGAATCACCTGTTCGGCAAATTCTTTATTCAGATTCAATTTTGCGCTCATCATTTTCTGACTTTCAATACGCAAACTGCATTCGATTTTACCGCGGGTTAAATGCTGACGCAGCTTCTCGCGCAGAGTATTTTCCAGCCCTCGGAACTGTTCCGGCAAACGGAAAAAATTTTCCAGATAACGTTGATTCACCGAACGGATTTCCCACACGGCGTTGCCCCAGTCTTTTTTAATTTCGTGACGGGCAAAGGCGGTCATGCTGTAAATCATATTGCTTTCTCCTTGTATATCAATTTACCGCGCCTATTCTACTGTGAAACGCGGCAAAGAAAAACGCTTAATTTGTAAGGGATTTACCCGCATTGAATTTCGTTTATGGCGTTTTGCGTGCTAAAATGACCGCACTTTTATGACAAGCAAGGAATACAGAATGCGTCCGAATAACAGAGCGAATAATCAACCCCGTCCGATTAAAATTACCCGTCATTACACCAAACATGCCGAAGGTTCCGTCTTGGTGGAATTCGGCGATACCAAAGTGCTGTGCACCGCCACGGTGGAAGACAGCGTGCCGCGCTTTTTAAAAGGCCTGGGACAAGGCTGGGTGACGGCGGAATACGGCATGTTGCCGCGTTCCACTTACAGCCGCATGCAGCGCGAAGCGGCAAAAGGCAAACAAGGCGGACGCACCATGGAAATTCAGCGTTTAATCGCCCGTTCCCTGCGCGCCATGGTGGATTTGGAAGCCCTCGGCGAGCGTTCCGTCACGCTGGACTGCGATGTGATTCAGGCGGACGGCGGCACGCGCACGGCCTCCATCACCGGCGCCTGCGTGGCGTTGATCGACGCCATTAACGGCTTAGTGGAAAACGGCACCTTAACCGCCAACCCGCTGAAAGGCCTGGTGGCCGCCGTTTCCGTAGGCATTGTGGACGGCACGCCGGTGTGCGATTTGGAATATGTGGAAGATTCCGCCGCGGAAACCGATATGAACGTGGTGATGATGGAAGACGGTCGCATGATCGAAGTGCAGGGCACGGCGGAAGGCGAACCGTTCAGCCACGAAGAACTGTTAACCCTGCTCGACCTGGCAAAACAAGGCTGCGACCAAATTTTCGCCGCGCAACGGGCGGCGCTTGCCGCGTAAAGTGCGGGCGATTTTTCAGGAGTTTTTTATGCAGGATTACAAAATCGAATTCATCAAATTCGCCCTCGACCGTAATGTGTTGCGTTTCGGCGAGTTCACCTTAAAATCCGGTCGCGTCAGCCCGTATTTCTTTAACGCAGGTCTGTTTAACACCGGCGCCGATTTAGCCCGTTTAGGCGAATTTTATGCGGCGGCGATTCAAGCCAATCAACTGAATTACGACGTAATTTTCGGGCCCGCCTACAAAGGCATTCCTATCGGCACCACGGTATCCGTGGCGTTGTTCAATCGATTCGGCTTGGACAAACCCGTGTGCTTTAACCGCAAAGAAGCGAAAGATCACGGCGAAGGCGGCAACCTTATCGGTTCGCCGTTGCAGGGCAAGGTGTTATTGGTGGACGACGTCATCACCGCCGGCACCGCCATTCGCGAAGCCATGGATATTATCGCGCAAAACGGCGCGACGCTCGGCGCCGTGCTGATCGCCTTAAACCGCAAAGAACGCGGCAAAGGCGAACTGTCCGCGGTTCAGGAAGTGGAACGGGATTATCAATGCCGCGTGCTGTCCATTATCGATTTGGATGATTTACTCGCTTTCCTCGAAACCGACGGCCGATACAATCAGTATTTGCCGGCGATGAAAGCCTATCGCGAACAATTCGGCGTCGCCTGATTTCAGCAAAAGTGCGGTCACAAAAAGCATCGCTTTTTGAACGTTGGCTTTGCCAACGGCCCTTGGGAGAGCAATCCTTAAAAGGATTGCGAATAAAAAAAGGCAACGTTTTTTAATCTCGGCTTTTCCGACGTGTTTTGAGAGAATGCGTTTCCGCCAAAGATTAGGTAAAAAACTTTTGTTTTTTTGACCGCACTTTTTTATTTTATCGCCGTTTTTTCATTCAAACGATTGCGCGCAAACGTTTCCGTTTTTCATTCCTTTTACCGCTAAATTCCTTTATAATAAGCCCGATTTTTACCCTGTTTCTCACTAACAAAGGATATTCCTATGTTTCAAATTTTCCGTGGCTCGCCAGCCTTGTCCGAATTCCGTTTAAGCCAACTTGCCGCGCGCTTTCAAAAAGCGGATTTACCGGTGAAATCCTGCTATGCGGAATACTTACATTTTGCCAACCTTGCAACGGCGCTAGACGCAGACGAAACCAAAGAATTAGAAGAATTGTTACATTACGGTCCGACCCTTGCTCAGCATGAACCGAAGGGCGAATGTTTTGTGGTGATTCCGCGCATCGGCACTATTTCATCTTGGTCGTCCAAAGCCACCGACATCGCGCATAACTGCGGATTGGAAAAAGTGCTTCGTTTGGAACGCGGTCTGGCATTTTACTTTGAATTCGACCGCGCTTTATCGGAAGAGGAGCAGGCGAAGCTGACGTCGCATATTCACGACCGCATGATGGAAAATGTAGTGCGCCGTGCGGAAGATGCGGCGAAGTTGTTCGATCAGCAGGAACCGAAACCGTTCACCGCCGTGGACGTGCTGGGTGGCGGTCGCAAAGCGTTGGAAACGGCCAACGTGGAGCTGGGTTTAGCCTTGGCGGACGACGAAATGGATTATTTGGTGGAAAATTTCACCGCACTCGGACGCAATCCGAACGACATCGAACTTTACATGTTCGCTCAAGCTAATTCCGAGCATTGCCGGCATAAAATTTTTAATGCGGACTGGGTTATCGACGGTGAAAAACAGGAAAAATCGTTGTTTAAGATGATCAAAAATACCTTCGAGAAAACGCCGGATTACGTGTTGTCCGCCTATAAAGACAATGCGGCGGTGATGGAAGGCTCTAAAGTGGGGCGTTTCTTCCCGGATGCGGACGGTCGATATCGTTATCACAATGAAGATGCCCATATTTTAATGAAAGTGGAAACTCATAATCACCCGACCGCCATTTCACCGTTCCCGGGCGCGGCAACGGGTTCCGGCGGGGAAATCCGCGACGAAGGCGCCACCGGTCGCGGAGCGAAACCGAAAGCGGGTTTAGTGGGTTTTTCCGTTTCCAATCTGGTGATTCCGGGCTTTGAACAACCTTGGGAAGCGCCACTTTCGAAACCGAGCCGTATTGCTTCCGCGCTGGATATTATGATTGAAGGTCCGCTCGGCGGCGCGGCGTTTAATAACGAATTCGGGCGTCCGGCATTGTTGGGGTATTTCCGTACTTACGAAGAAAAAGTGAACAGCTTCGGCGGCGAAGAAGTGCGCGGTTATCACAAACCGATTATGTTGGCGGGCGGTATCGGCAATATCCGCGCGGAACACGTCCAAAAAGGCGAAATTCCTGTGGGCGCGAAATTAATCGTATTGGGCGGCCCGGCGATGAACATCGGTTTGGGCGGCGGCGCGGCGTCTTCCATGACATCCGGAAAATCGAAAGAAGATTTGGATTTTGCTTCCGTGCAACGCGATAACCCGGAAATGGAACGCCGTTGTCAGGAAGTGATCGACCGCTGCTGGCAAATGGGCGAAAACAACCCGATCGCCTTCATTCATGATGTGGGCGCGGGCGGTTTGTCCAACGCCATGCCGGAACTGGTGCACGACGGCGGGCGCGGCGGCAAATTCGAATTGCGTAAAATTTTAAGCGACGAACGCGGTATGTCGCCGTTGGAAATCTGGTGTAACGAATCGCAGGAACGTTATGTTCTGGCGGTAGCGCCGGAAAATCTGGCGGTTTTCGAAGAGCTGTGCCGTCGCGAACGCGCGCCTTATGCCGTCATCGGCGAAGCCACCGCGGAAGAACATTTAACTTTACACGACGATCATTTCGACAATAATCCGATTGATTTGCCGATGGGCGTGTTGCTGGGTAAAACTCCGAAAATGACCCGCAATGTGCGATCAAGTGCGGTCAAAAATCCGCCTGTTTTTCAGGACGACATCGACATTAAAGACGCGCTGCACCGCGTATTGCGGCTGCCTGTGGTAGCGGAAAAAACCTTCCTGATCACCATCGGCGACCGTTCCGTGACCGGCATGGTGGCGCGCGATCAAATGGTGGGACCGTGGCAGATTCCGGTATCCGATGTGGCGGTGACGACTGCGGCGTTGGACACCTATCACGGCGAAGCCATGTCTATGGGCGAACGTGCACCGGCGGCGTTGTTGGATTTCGGCGCTTCCGCCCGTTTGGCGGTGGCGGAATCCGTCACCAATATCGCCGCCGCCAATATCGGCGACATTAAACGGATTAAATTGTCCGCCAACTGGATGTCGGCGGCGGGCCATCAAGGCGAAGACGCCGGACTTTACGAAGCGGTAAAAGCCGTGGGCGAAGAACTTTGTCCGGCCTTGGGCTTAACCGTTCCGGTGGGAAAAGATTCCATGTCGATGAAAACCACCTGGAATGAAAACGGCGAACAAAAAACCGTGACCGCACCGTTATCATTAGTGATTTCCGCCTTTGCGCGGGTGGAAGACGTGCGCAAAACCGTCACCCCGCAACTGCGCACCGACAAAGGCTACAGCCGTTTATTGCTGATTGATTTGGGCGAAGGAAAAAATCGTCTGGGCGCGACCGCACTTGCGCAGGTTTATAAACAATTAGGCGACAAACCGGCGGATGTGGAAAATCCGGCAACCTTGAAAGGCTTCTTTGACGCCATGCAAACTTTGGTGCAGCAGGAAAAATTATTGGCGTATCACGACCGTTCCGACGGCGGTTTAATCACTACTTTGGCGGAAATGGCGTTCGCCGGTCACTGCGGCGTATCCGTGGATATCAGCGCTTTGGGCGATAACGACTTAGCGGTGTTGTTTAACGAAGAGTTGGGCGCCGTGATTCAGGTGAAAGAAAACGATGTGAACGCGGTGCGCGAGGTATTAAGCCGACACGGATTAATTCACTTAACCAAAGAAATCGGTACGGTTAACAATAACGACGAATTTGAAATCGTGCGCGGCACTAAAGTGTTGCTCGCCGAGAAACGTTCCGAATTACGCGGAATCTGGGCGGAATTGACCCATCAAATGCAACGTCTGCGCGACAATCCGGTATGCGCCGATCAAGAATTCGAAGCCAAGAAAAACGCTGACGACAAAGGTTTCAGCGCGCATTTAACTTACGATATTAACGAAGACATTGCCGCTCCTTACATTGCCAAAGGTGTCAAGCCGCGTATTGCCGTGCTGCGCGAACAGGGCGTGAACAGCCATGTAGAAATGGCGGCGGCCTTTGATCGTGCCGGCTTCGAAGCGGTGGACGTACATATGAGCGATTTGCACGCGGCGCGCCGGAACTTAAAAGATTTTAACGCGTTAGTGGCTTGCGGCGGCTTCTCTTACGGCGACGTATTGGGTGCCGGCGGCGGCTGGGCAAAATCCGTGTTATTTAACACCGCACTTCGCGATCAATTCGAGACCTTTTTCAACCGCGAAGATACCCTCGCTATCGGGATTTGTAACGGCTGCCAAATGTTATCCAATCTGGCGGAAATTATCCCGGGCACGGAAAACTGGCCGCGTTTCGTACGCAACACCTCCGAACGTTTTGAGGCGCGCGCAGCATTAGTCCGCATTAACGAAAGCCATTCCGTTTGGTTCCAAGGCATGGCGGGTTCTCACATGCCGATCGCCGTTTCCCACGGTGAAGGACGGGTCGAATTCAAACATGAAGGACAACTGCAAGGCTTACGGGATCAGGGTTTAATCGTGGCGCAGTTTGTGGACAACAACATTCAGCCGACGGAAATCTATCCGGCCAACCCGAACGGCTCCGTGGACGGCATCACCGCTCTCAGCAACGCCAACGGCCGCGTCGCCATCATGATGCCGCACCCGGAACGCGTCTTCCGCACCGTCAGCAACTCATGGCACCCGGAAGACTGGAATGAAGACGGTGCATGGATGCGGTTGTTTAGAAATGCGAGGGTGGTTTTTTAAATAAGCATTTTGTTTAATAATTAAGAAGGTATGCATTTTTGATGCGTGCTTTTTTATGGTTTTGTAGGAGAAAAGTGCTAAAGATGGCGCGCGTCTCCCGACGCGTGCTTTTTTTATGCCTTGTTATAGGAAAGAACGGTTAAAAATTTGAGAGTTTTTTAAGAAGTGAAAAGGATTGTGAGATTGGTCACGGATTATAGTTTAGTGAAATAATACAATAAACAAACATTTTGTTAAATTTTAAGATAAGGAAATTATATGATAGTTGGATTATTTATTAGAAATTTTAAAACATATCAAGGTATTCATTTCATCCCTGTTTCTAGTATGCATAATTTTAATGGCTTTTTAGGTGATAATGGGATCGGAAAAAGTTCAATTTTGGAAGCTTTAGATTGTTTCTTTAATAATAGAAAATGGAATTTCAATAATTCAACTAAAAAGTCAGGGGTTGCAAGTTCTAAGCCTTATATTGTCCCTGTTTTCGCTTTAAAAAAAGATGAGGTGCGTAAAGAAAATGAAGAGTTAAGTCCTGTTATTTCTAATATTGATGCGAAGTTTAGAAATTTAAAGGAGTCTGATATTAATATAGGTAGTGCAGATAGAACAATAAAGGATACCTTTATTAGTTTTCACACTATAATTAATAAAAATTTTAATGATGAATATTATTTATTTCCGATTGGTATTGATTTTAATTTGGAACCAAATTTATCTATTTTAGAAAGTATATTTAAAATAAATACAAATGATTTAAAAAAGGTATTAAATTATATTAAGGGTAAGATTGATTATGTTTATATACCAAAGGATATTGATTCTGAATTGTTTACTCGACTAGAAACTGAACAAATACAGGTTTTGATGGGAGAATCATTAAATAATATATTAAATGACCGAGTCACAGAGGGAAGTGTAGATACGATTAATGCTAAATTAAATGAATTTATCACTCAATTAGAAAGTGAGTTACCTGGATATGCATATAGAACCTCAACAGATAGACAGCAAAATATAAGAAGAAGTAATATTAATGATTTAATAATAAAGGCATTTTTTAATATTAGAAAATTAAATAAAAAACGTGGTGATCATTATATAGAAATAAGCTCTTTGAGTTCAGGAGAGAAACAAAGAGCGATAATTGATGTGGCTCATAGCCTTTTAAAAAACCATAGAAAAGATGGTAAAAATT
Source organism: Actinobacillus sp. GY-402 (assembly GCF_014843355.1). Classification (GTDB taxonomy): domain Bacteria; phylum Pseudomonadota; class Gammaproteobacteria; order Enterobacterales; family Pasteurellaceae; genus Exercitatus; species Exercitatus varius. The sequence goes on along the minus strand of NZ_CP062137.1, from coordinate 1,964,010 downwards.
TAATAATTGCTATTGATGAACCAGAATCATCTTTGCATATTTCAGCTTGCTTTGAACAATTTAATTCACTTTTTGAAATATGCAATGATTGTCGACAAGTTTTATTTTCTTCTCATTGGTATGGATTTTTACCAATTTTAAATAAAGCAAATATTTGTGTAATTTCAAAAGAACCAAGCAAATATACTCACCTATTTGATCTTATGGATTTAACTAATTATCGAGAGCAAATCGTAGGTAAAATAAGAGCATCTCAAGGAAAACAACCATACCATATTAAGTTAAAAAGTATTACTGATTTATCACAATCGATTATTACAAGTATTATGTCTGACAATCCTTATAACTGGTTAATTTGTGAGGGTACATCCGAAAAAATATACTTTGAAAAGTATTTTGAGGATGAAGTAAAGAATAATAATTTGAGAATTATTCCAGTTGGTGGAGCAAAAAAAATTAAAGAGCTATATAGAAATTTGATCACACCATATGAAGATATAAAAGAAAATATAGGCAAAAAAGATAACCCTGAATGGGGGAGGATTTTACTTATATCAGATACTGATTCTGAATTTATAAACTACGATGCTATAGAAGATAATAATTTTAGATGTAGAAGAATTGTGAATAGTAATAATGATACTAAGCTTGTAAGTATTAGCGCTAATCCCAAATCACCAGAAACAGAAATAGAAGACTGTCTAAATGGTAAATTATTTATAAATACTTTATTAACATTTACTAATAATTATCCTACATTAGAGAAGATTACAAAAGACATCGATATAAATGAAAGTCAGGTGTCTTTTTATGGACTAGATCTAAGACCTAGTGAAAAAGATATATTAAAGGAATTTTTGGATGATAATAATGGGGAGAATAAGATTCTTTTTGCATTAAAATATGTCGAGTTGATGAAAGAATCTAGCTATTCGATTCCAAACTGGATTCAAGAAATAAAAATATGGTTTAAAAGGGACAACGAATAGCATGTTCAACCCTGATGGTACCCCCGATGGCGCGCGTCTCCCGACGCGTGCCTTTTTTATCTCTTAAAACTAAGCACGCGTCGGGAGACGCGCGCTATCACTTAGTTCCTTTAATTGGCTATTATTTAGTTTCTTTAATTAGTTATTGCTTGGTTTTTTATTAGTTATCATCAGATTTCTTAAATCTAACTATCCTTTATATATACAAATTTATTTAATTTTGTGATCTCTGTTCCAATCTTGCTCAAGATTTTACTATTAGATTTTTTCTGCAGTATTCTTGTTGGTATAGGAGAGAATATGAGTAGAAAATATAAGTTTTGTAACCCGGATGGTGTTTATTTTGTGAGTTTTTCAACAGTATATTGGATTGATGTATTTATTCGAGATGATTATTTTATCGAAATGATCAATGCACTGGATTTTTTTCGAAAACATAAAGGTATGAAAATTTATGGTTATTGCATTATGCCTAGCCATGTACATTTATTATTCAGTGCAGAAAATAGCAATCCATCAGCATTGTTAAGAGACTTTAAGAAATTTACAGCAAGAAGAATGTTAGATTGTATTCGGAATAATATTCAAGAAAGCCGTAAAAGTTGGTTACTGTGGATGTTTAAAAGAGCTGGGGAACATTGTTCCAATGTAAAACATTATCAATTTTGGCAACATAGCAATCACCCGATTGAAATTCATTCAGATGAGTTTTTTTGAGCAGAAATTGGAATATATTCATCAAAATCCAGTGGCGAGCGGTTTTGTTATGGAATCTGAAGGATGGAAATATAGTAGCGCAAGAAATTATGCAGAAGTGGATTTTGCTTTGGAGATTGATTATTTAGTGTAATTTTCTTGTGCGGCATAAAAATATGGCCCGCGTCTCTCGGCGCGTGCCTTTTCCATCTCTTAAAATTAAGCACGCGTCGGGAGACGCGCGCTATCGTAGGCGCCTTTTCCATCTCTTAAAACTAAGCACGCGTCGGGAGACGCGCGCTATCGTAGCGTAAACCCAAAAGTGCGGTCGTTTTTTTAATAGTTTTGATAAATCCGATCTTGATCACGGAGAGTCGGCGGTGAATTTTCTATAATAAAAAAATTAAGGAGGCTAAGATGGATGATCATATCGATGGAAGACTGGATAAATTAATCAACGAATCGCAAGATGAAGTGTTGAAGCGGGTTGTGTGGCAGATTCTCGCGCAGGGCGGAGAAGCCCGACTTTCTCAGGATTGGGTTCGCCGATGCGGCGATGATTTCAATCTTACGTCGGTAGAGCTGGCGTTACGTTGTTTGCCCGTTGCCGCCTGTTATGCGTTGGCGCCCGTTTCACATTTTAATGTGGGGGCGGTGGCTATTGGGCAATCCGGCGCATTCTATTTCGGGGCGAATCAGGAATTTTCAGGCGATGCCATACAACAAACGGTTCATGCGGAACAGAGTGCCGTCAGCCATGCCTGGTTGGCGGGAGAACCTGCGCTGACGGATATGGTGGTGAATTACACGCCTTGCGGTCATTGTCGCCAGTTTATGAATGAATTGAATAGTGCCGATCGGTTGCAGATTCATTTGCCTCACAGTCGGAACAATAGCCTGCACAGCTATTTGCCCGATGCCTTTGGTCCGAAAGATTTGAATATCAGCCGCGTCTTGTTTGATCCGCAACCGCATTCCTTCGGTTTCACTCATGCCGATCCGCTGGTTCAGGCGGCAGCGGACGCCGCGGGACAGGCGTACGCGCCGTACAGCCGGGCCTTGAGTGGCGTCGCATTGCAAGTGGGTAAGCAGATCATAGCGGGGCGTTATGCGGAAAATGCGGCATTTAATCCCAGTTTTCTGCCGTTACAATGCGCGTTGAATTACCGGCGTTTAAGCGGTTTGTCCGACTTGCCCGTCAGTCGGATTATTATGGCGGAACGCCAAGGCGGTTTAAGTCATCGAAGTATTACGGAACAGCTTGCGCACCGTTATTTGGGATTGGAAATCGAATATTTTGCACTATAGCGGGCGCACCACCTAAGTTTTCAAAATAAACAGATAAAAAGAAAACCGACTTTTTCCTTTTTTGTCTGAAAAGTGCGGTGGATTTTCTCTGTGTTTGGTTATAAACAGAGGTTTTTTTAGTGGTCTAAAGTGGTTCCGACTGAAAAGCACGTATTTTTAATTAACTTAAGTAATATCCCGATGGCGCGCGTCTCCTGACGCGTGCCTTTTTCATCTTTTAAACTCAAGCACGCGTCGGGAGACGCGCGCTATTGTAGGGGACTAACACTAATCTTTCGCTACGGGCGTGGGCGGTGGCATTTATGCGTGCAATATAAAAACCTCGAAAATATTCAACCCTAGTTACAGATTAAATTATACTAAATATATTTATTGATAATAATTCTCATTTATGTCAATATCCATCACGATGTTACTTGTTCAATCCATCAAGGAGAAAATATGAGAAAATTCAATTTGTTATTAACATCGTTATTGCTCGGCGCGGCGACAACGGCTTCGGCGCACAGTTTATGGACGTTAGGTGAAAATAAAGAGGTCTTTGAAGCGGATATTCTGTACGGACACGATTTCCCGCATCCGGAAAAAATTCCGGCAAAACGTCTGTCTTTATTTGAACCGTTGAAAGTGGTGAGCCGGGACGGCACCGTCGTGTTAACTCAAAGCGGGGAAAATTACCACTATAAACACACGGCCAAATTGGGCAAAGGCACGCATATTCTGGTGGCGAATTACAAACCGACCTATTGGACGGAAAAAACCAACGGCGAATGGGAGATGGGCAAAACCCGCCGAGACGTCGCGCAGGCAAAAGAATGCGGATTGTACACCATGCAGGGCAAAAGTTTTGTGGTGATTGACGATGACGCAGCGTTTTCCACTCAACCGCTCGCTCAGGGTTATGAAATCACGCCGTTGGCGCCGTTGAACGGGTTGAAAGCCAATGAAACGGCGAAATTCAAAGTCACTCACAACGGTAAACCGGTGGAAGGCGTAAAAGTGGTAGGTGCACCGGCGGGCTTTGACACCGATGACTTGGAAATTCACGCCTTCTCCGCCACCACGGACGACAAAGGCGAATTCAGCTTTAAAGCCTTGACTTCCGGCCCTTGGTATTTGGCTTCCGAGGTGGAAGTGCAAAGTAAAGATCCGAAAGTGTGCGATAAAGAAGTACATGAATTTACGCTCAGTTTCGCCGTGAAATAAAGTTAGGCGGTACGAATCCTAAAAGTGCGGGCGATTTTACCGCACTTTTTTATTTCGGGCATTGCGAGTTGCACGACGGATATTGCGGGGGTAAACTGATAATTATCGGCGTGACTGATAAAAAGGAGAATCTATGTCGGAAGTATTTCATTTAGGCTTAACCAAAGCCATGTTGAAGGGCGCTAAAATCGCCGTCGTACCGGGCGATCCGGCGCGCAGCGAACGTATTGCACGGCGAATGGATAAACCGGAATTTCTTGCCTCGACCCGAGAATTTACCTCGTGGCTGGGTTATCTTGGAAACGAACCCGTGGTGGTATGTTCAACGGGAATCGGCGGACCCTCGGTTTCCATTTGCGTGGAAGAATTGGCGCAACTGGGTGTCAGAACCTTCCTGCGTGTCGGGACCACCGGCGCGATTCAGCCGTACATTAACGTGGGCGATGTATTGGTAACGACGGGCGCCGTGCGTTTAGACGGCGCGAGCCGTCATTTTGCGCCGTTGGAATATCCGGCGGTAGCGGATTTCGCCTGTACCAACGCGCTGTATAATGCCGCGGTGGCACAGGGCGTTACGCCTTATGTCGGGATTACCGCGTCGTCGGATACTTTTTATCCGGGACAGGAACGTTACGATACCTTCAGCGGCAAAGTTTATCCGGCGTTCCAAGGCACCTTGAAACAATGGCAGGATTTAAACGTAATGAACTATGAAATGGAATCCGCCACCTTATTGACCATGTGCGCGGCGTTGGGGCTAAAAGCCGGCATGGTGGCGGGCGTGATTGTAAACCGTACCCAACAGGAAATCCCGAACGAGACGACCATAAAAAGCACGGAAGAAAAAGCGGTTTCTGTGGTGATCGAAGCGGCGCGCCGTTTGGCTTCCGCCTGAATTGTGTTAAGAGAGAAAAGTGCGGTCGTTTTTCATTGTTTTTTTATCCGTTCAACGTGTAAAATCGTAGACAGGCAAATCAGCAGAAAGGAAATATCATGACAAAAATTATTCACACCGAAAAGGCGCCGGCGGCAATCGGACCTTACGTACAAGCCGTGGATTTGGGCAATTTAGTGATGACATCCGGTCAGATTCCGGTGAATCCGGCAACGGGCGAAGTACCGGCGGATATCACGGCGCAAGCTCGTCAATCGCTGGAAAACGTTAAAGCGATTATTCAACAAGCCGGTTTGCAGGTGGCGGATATTGTAAAAACGACCGTATTTGTAAAAGATCTGAATGATTTTGCCGCGGTAAATGCCGAATACGAACGCTTCTTCAAAGAAAACGACCATCCGAATTTCCCAGCGCGTTCTTGCGTCGAAGTGGCGCGGTTGCCGAAAGACGTCGGCCTGGAAATTGAAGCCATCGCCGTGCGCAAATAATTTCCGTATCGATTAAGGCTTGAGAAATCAAGCCTTTTTCTTCGCGTTATGCTAAAATCCCGCCAATTTTTACTGCAACCGAATTCTGACATGCAACCTTTACCCATTGAAAAATACGATGAATTATTAGCGAAAAAATGCCAAAAACTGACCGCACTTTTGGCGCCTTTTAAGGCGCCGGCGTTAACGGTTTTTGCTTCGCCGCCTCAACATTTCCGCATGCGGGCGGAATTTCGCCTGTGGCACGATTACAGTTCAAACCGCGACGGCGATCTTTATCACATCATGTTCGATAAAACCACCAAGCGGCGTTATCGCGTGGATCGGTTTCCCATCGCCACACAGCTGATTAACCGCATGATGGCGACCATTCTGCCGTTGCTGAAAGAACGGGAAGTGCTCGGCAAAAAGCTGTTTCAGATTGATTATCTCAGCACGTTGAGCGATCAGATTATTGTCAGCCTGTTGTATCACAAAACGTTGACGGAAGAATGGCAAACGGCGGCGCGGGCATTAAAAGTGCGGTTAGAAAATCAGGGATTTTCCGTGCAGATTATCGGGCGCGCCGCCAAGCAGAAAATCTGTCTGGATCAGGATTTTGCGGACGAAGTGCTGCCCGTTAACGGCAAAAATTACGTGTATCGCCAAGTGGAAAACAGCTTCACTCAGCCGAATGCGGCGGTGAATTGTAAAATGCTGGAATGGGCGATAGATTGCACGCGCGGCAGTCGGGGGGATTTGTTGGAACTGTATTGCGGCAACGGCAATTTTTCCATTGCCTTGGCGCAAAATTTCCGCAAAGTACTGGCGACGGAAATCGCCAAGCCGTCGGTAGCGGCCGCGCAATTCAATATCGCGGCAAATCGGGTGGAAAATGTACAGATTATCCGCATGTCGGCGGAAGAATTTACCCAGGCTATGAACGGCGTGCGCACCTTTAATCGCTTGAAAGGCGTTGATTTGCAGGCATACGAATGCAACACCATTTTGGTGGATCCGCCACGGGCGGGGCTGGATCCCGATACGGTAAAACTGGTGCGGCAGTATGATCGCATTTTGTATATTTCCTGCAATCCGCAGACTTTATGCGAAAATTTGCGGACTTTGAGCCAAACTCATCGTATCGAACGGGCGGCGCTCTTTGATCAATTCCCCTATACCGATCATATGGAAGCAGGCGTGTGGCTGATTCGAAAATGATGATTCAATTACGCAGCGAATTAAAAACAGACGAAAATTTGACCGCACTTTTCATGCAACAATGTGCCGCGGCGGGGTTAATGCATGCTGAAAACAGCCCGCTGGCGTTGGTGCAAACGGAAATGGGAGACGAGGATTTTCGTTTGGAACTGCGCAAGCTGGACGAACCCAAACTGGGCGCCGTATTTGTGGATTTTGTCGGCGGCGCGATGGCGCATCGCCGTAAATTCGGCGGCGGACGCGGTGAAGCGGTGGCGAAAGCCGTGGGCGTAAAAGGCGCGGAATTGCCTAGCGTAATCGACGCCACCGCCGGTTTAGGGCGCGATGCCTTCGTGCTGGCATCCGTCGGTTGTCGGGTGCGCTTGGTGGAACGCCATCCCGTGGTTCGCCTGTTGCTGCAGGACGGCTTGCGCCGCGCCTATCGGGACGCCGAAATCGGCGACATGATGCGACGGAATATGCGGCTGCTGGAGGTTTGTCATATTGCAGAACTGGATCCCGCCCGGGATTTTGCCGATGTGGTGTATCTCGATCCCATGTATCCGCACAAACAGAAATCGGCGCTGGTGAAAAAAGAAATGCGGGTGTTTCAGCATTTGGTGGGCGCGGATTCGGATGCGGACGCCTTGCTCGCTCCCGCCCGCCGACTGGCGCGGAAACGAGTCGTGGTGAAACGTCCCGATTATGCGGAATATCTCGCGCAGATTCCGCCGCATTTTTCGCGCGAAACCAAAAATCACCGCTTCGATATTTATCTTCCGTAGGACGGATTATGCGAACCGAATTGCGAAAAACTCAGGCTAAAAACCGTTCACAAACGGAACGATCTCGTAGAAATCAGATGCGGGCCGCGCGTCCTCAGGCAAAAAGTGCGGTCGATTTTCGCACTGATTTTCGCCGCCGGAAACCGGCTTTGAGTCTGGCGCAAACTGAAGTCATTCTGTTCAACAAACCTTTCGAGGTGCTGACTCAGTTTAGCGATGAAAATGGGCGCAAAACCCTGAAGGATTTTATCCCCGTGCCCGATGTGTACGCTGCCGGGCGGCTCGATCGCGACAGCGAAGGCTTGCTGATTTTAACCAATAACGGCGAGTTGCAGCACCGATTGGCGAATCCGCAATTTAAACTGCCGAAAACCTATTGGGTGCAGGTGGAAGGGCGGCCGACGGAAGCGGATTTGGAACCGCTTCGTCGCGGCCTGGAATTAAAAGACGGCATGACGAAACCGGCAAAAGTGCGGTGGATTTCCGAGCCGGATTTATGGCCGCGGGTGCCGCCCGTTCGCGAGCGTAAAACCATTCCCACCGCGTGGTTGGAAATTCAAATCAGCGAGGGCAAAAACCGTCAGGTTCGCCGCATGACGGCTCATATCGGTTTTCCCACTTTGCGTCTGGTGCGGACGGCGGTGGCCGGATTGAGTCTGAACGGCTTGCCGAACGGACAGTATCGCCGGCTTAGCGAGGCGGAATTGAAAGAACTGTTTCGACTGTTAGGGCTTTAAACCCGATTTACCGTTCGTGAACCGACGCTAAAGTGCGGTCAAAAAATCATCACTTTTTGAACGCTGGCTTTGCCGACGGCCCTTGTGAGCAATTTTTAAAAGATTGCGAATAAAAAATACGACGTTTTTTGACCGCACTTTTACCTATTTTCAATGCGTTAATCCTTTCGATTTGCGATTTTAGCGGTATTTATCCAAAAATTTGTAATAAGGAATTCCGATTTTCAGCGCCAGATTTTTTACCCATTTGCCGCCGTAAAGCGACGGAATTTTGAGCGTTTCGAACACGCGCAAACGGCGGTCGTCGCCGCATATGGCCTCCGCAATAATGCGTCCGGCCAGGCCGGTTAATGCGACGCCGTGCCCGGAATAGCCGTGGGCGAAGAAAATATTCGGGGCGATGCGCCCGAAATAAGGTCGGGCGTTCATCGTCATGTCGATAGGCCCCGCCCAGCCGTATTCGATTTTGGTCGCTTCCAGTTGCGGAAATACGTTCAGCATATTCTTTCGCATGATGCGAATCATGTCTTTGTCGGCGCTGCTGTCGGAACCGAAAAGCAAGCGGTTGTCCGCGCTTAAACGGTAGTAATCCAGCAATAAATTGTTGTCGCAAACGGACATGCCGTTATTAATCAGGCTATCGGCGGTGGCTTGATCGAGCGGTTCGGTGGCGATAATAAAACTTTCTACCGGCAGAATTTTGCGCGCGGTGCCGCGGTGCACGGATTTTGCCGTTTTCGTGATGTAGGCGTTGGCGGCGATGACAGCGTTTTGCGCGGTGACGCGGGCTTTGTCGGTGACGAGCGTCACTTGATTGCCGCGGCGCCGAATATCCACCACGGGAGATTGTTCAAAAATCCGTACGCCCGCATCCAGACAGGCTTTTGCCAGCCCTAAGCAATAGTTGAGCGGATGCAAATGGCCGGAATTGCTGTCATACAGGCCGCCTACGTAAATGTCGCTGCCGAGGTGTCGTTTAAGTTGGTTTTTATCCCACAGCTGCATGTTGGGATAATCGAAGGTTTCGCGGCTGGCCCGTTCGATGGCGATGAGATCGTCCATTCGGCGCGAATTGAGCGCCACCGTGGCATAGCCCTTTTTCCAGTCGCACCGAATATCGTATTTGGTGATGCGTTCGTCAATAATATTAATGGCTTCCAGGGACATTTCCCAAAGTTGGCGGGTGATGTCCAAACCGAACCGTTTGATATATTGATCAATGCCGTCTTCAAAGCCGTTAATCGCCTGTCCGCCGCTACGCCCCGACGCGCCGAATCCGATGCGGGCGCCTTCCAGTACAATCACTTGTTTGCCTTTTTCGGCAAGTTCCAGGGCCGCCGATAATCCGCCGAATCCTGCGCCGATTACGCAAACATCGGCGGAAAGCGGTTTGTCTAAGTGCGGTCGGATTATGTCGAGATTTTTGCTGGCGTAATAATAACTGTGGATGTGTTCCTGATGGGCGAAATTTAGCATAATGTCAGTTGAATTCAGGTGGAAAAGGCGGCATTAAGGCTTACGGCGGAAATGTCGGCGGTTCGATTTTAGCCTGAATTTTAGTTCCGATTGCCGCCGTGCGTCAAGAACGCCGTGATTGTCGCTAGCCGGGCGGCTGTCGGAAGCGGGCGGACTGTGTTATAATTCGTACGAATTTTATCCGTTATCCGTGCAAACGGACGGCGTACGGTTCGGTTTTCCGTTAAAAAGCAAGCCGAACCAAAGTCAAAAAACGATGCTTTTTTTGACCGCACTTTTATCCTGATTAGGAGTTCTGCCGTGAAAAAATCCTTATCCTGTTGTTTGAAAAGTCTGACGGTTTCGGCCGTTATGCTGTTTTCAGCTTCCTCTTGGGCGGAATCAATCCGCATTTATAACTGGACGGACTACATTCCTTCCGATTTAATCGCCGAATTTACGCGCGAAACCGGCATTGATGTAAATTATTCCACTTTCGAAAGCAACGAAGAAATGTATTCGAAGCTGAAACTGCTGAAAAATACGGGTTATGATTTGGTGTTTCCTTCCAGCTATTACATCGGTAAGATGGCGAAAGAAGGCATGCTGGAGAAAATTGATCACAGTAAACTGAGCAATTTTAACCAGATTCCGGCCAATCTGTTGCATAAGGATTTTGATCCGAATAACGATTATTCGCTGCCTTATGTGTACGGCTTAACCGGTATCGGGGTGAATAAAAGCGTTATCGATCCGGCGAAAATCACCGGTTGGGCGGATTTGTGGCATCCGGAATACAAAGGGCAAGTGCTGTTAACCGCCGATGCGCGCGAGGTGTTCCATATCGCGTTATTGCTGGACGGCAAATCACCGAATACGCAAAACGAAGAGGAAATCAAAGCGGCATACGAACGGTTAACCAAACTTTTGCCGAATGTGGCGACCTTTAATTCCGACACGCCGGAATTGCCGTATATTCAGGGCGAAGTGGATTTGGGCATGATTTGGAACGGTTCGGCTTATATGGCGAAACGCGAAAATCCGGATATCGAGTTTATTTATCCGAAAGAAGGCGCGATTTTCTGGATGGATAATTACGCGATTCCGAAAGGATCGCAACACGTAGAAGCGGCGCACAAATTTATCGATTTTATGTTGCGTCCGGAACATGCGAAGGTGATTATCGAGCGCATGGGCTATTCCATGCCGAATGAAGGAGTGAAAGCGCTGTTAAAACCGGAAGATGTGGCGAATCCGTTGCTGTTTCCGCCCGAAAGCGAAGTGAAAAAGGGCGTCTTTCAGGCTGATGTGGGCGATGCCGTGGATATTTATGAAAAATACTGGAATCGGCTAAAAACCGATAATTAATCAGGCAAAGCTGAAACACCTTGCGACGGTTTCGGCTTTTATTTTATCCGTCAAGGAGAAAAACGATGAAAAAATCGACCGCACTTTCAGGTTTTGTCGCATTGGTTGTTGCCGCGCAAAACGGCATGGCGCAAACAGAACAGAATCAATGTCTGGCGTTAAAAGACGTCGCCATTCCGAATGCTCAAATTACGTCCGTGAAATGGTTTGCCGGTGGTGTGTTGCCGCAGGACGAGCAGTCCAGTTTTACCGGCGCCAGCGAGAGCCAGACCAAGGCCGGGCCGCATTGCGTGGTGAACGGTGAAATTGAAAAATATCAGGGAGCGGACGGTAAACCGTACGCTATCGGCTTTCAATTACGTTTGCCGCAAAACTGGAATAAAAAATTCCTGTTTCAGGGCGGCGGCGGTCTGGACGGTTTTGTAGCGCCGGCGGTGGGCGCCGTGCCGGTACGCGGTTCCAATGCACAGCCGGCACTGATGCGCGGTTATGCGGTGGTGACCATGGACGGCGGACATCAGGGCGCGCGCGATACCGCTTTCACCGCGGATCAGCAGGCGCGTTTGAATTACGCTTATGCCGCCACCGGCAAAGTGACGGCGACAGCGAAACGGCTGATTGGGCAAATGTATCAAACTCAGCCTGAACACAGCTATTTTATGGGCTGTTCCAACGGCGGACGGGAAGCCATGAATGCCGCTATGCGTTATCCTTTGGAATTCGACGGCGTGGTGGCGGGCAATCCGGGTTTTCGTTTATCCCGCGCCGCCATGGGCGAAGCCTGGGATAATCAGCAATTTATGAAATTTGCGCCGACCAATGAGAAAGGCGAGAAAATCGTGGCAAATGCTTTAACTCAGGCGGATTTGGACGCCGTAGTCAAGGGCGTGCTTGCCCGTTGCGATGCGAAAGACGGTTTGGAAGACGGCATTGTTAATGCATGGGAACACTGCGATTTCAAACCGGAAATGGTGAAACAGGAAATCGGAGCGCAAAAAGTGGCGTTGTTGAATGCCATTTTCAACGGGGCGAAAAACAGCCGAGGCGAAAATGTGTACAGTTCCTGGCCTTACGATGCGGGTATTAATACTCAGGGCTGGCGCCAGTGGAAACACGGCGATTCGCAAACGGCACAACCGAATTCGCGTAATTTCACCATGGGGGCGGCGAGTTTGAAAGAATATTTCATGACGCCGCGCAATCCGGATTTTGATACGCTGAAATTCGATTTTGATAAGGATCCCGCCAAAGTTGCGCAAATTTCAGGCATTAACGACGCGGATAAAACGGATTTATCCACGTTCCGGTCCCGCGGCGGCAAAATGATTATTTTTGAAGGCGTGTCCGATCCGGTTTTTTCCGCCCATGATTTACGGGATTGGTATCGACAGTTGCAGGCGGATATGCAAGCGGCCGAACAATTTGCCCGCGTGTTTATGATTCCCGGCATGAATCACTGCGGCGGCGGACCGGCATTTGAGGATATCGATCCGCTGACCGCCTTGGAACAATGGGTGGAAAACGGCAACGCACCGGCATATTTGGTGGGTAAAGCCGGTAAAGCGTTGCCGGATAAAAACAAAACCATGCCGATTTGCGCCTATCCGCAAGTGGCCACTTACAAAGGCGGCGATGTGAGCAAAGCGGACAGTTTCGAGTGCCGTTAAGCGCCTGCGGGAACGATGTGATTATTGCGGATTAACGCCCAATTTTTGCCGTTCTCATGTATAATGCGGTCAAGATTTCTGTCGAAAAAGGACGAAAAAATGACCGCACTTTTCCAACAACTTCCTTCCGTTGATAAGCTGTTAAATGCCGTTCAAGGGCAACAACTGACGACAAAATTCGGACATTCGGCCGTGGTAGGCGTTTGTCGCGCTTTGTTGCAACAGAGCCGGCAATTTATTCAGCAAAACCGGCGACTTCCCGATTTTTTAATTCAGGATCAAGCCGTGTTCGCCGAAATTGAACGACGTTTGCTGCAGCAAAGTCAGGTACAAATAAAATCCGTACATAATCTGACCGGCACCGTACTGCACACTAATTTAGGACGCGCTTTATGGGCGGAGTCCGCACAGCGGGCCGCTTTAACCGCTATGGGCGAGAATGTGGCGTTGGAATATGATTTAGAGGCCGGCAAACGCAGCCATCGCGATAACTATATCAGCGAGCTGGTTCACCAACTTACGGGCGCCGAAGCGGCTTGCGTGGTGAATAACAATGCGGCGGCGGTGTTGTTAATGCTGGCGACTTTCGCTCAAGGCAAAGAAGTGATTATTTCCCGCGGCGAACTGATTGAAATCGGCGGGGCTTTCCGTATTCCCGATATTATGGCGCAGGCGGGCTGCAAGCTGGTGGAAGTGGGGACGACGAATCGTACCCATTTAACTGATTATCGCAACGCAATTAACGAAAATACCGCCTTTTTAATGAAAGTTCACAGCAGTAACTATCAAATTTGCGGTTTCACCGGCGAGGTGGCCGAACATCAATTGGTGGAATTGGGCAGAGAATTCAATCTTCCTGTGATCAGCGATCTCGGCAGCGGCGCATTAACGGATTTGTCCCGATATAATCTGCCGAAAGAACCGACGGTGCAGGAGAAATTCGCACAGGGCGTGGATTTGATTTCCTTTTCCGGCGATAAACTGCTCGGCGGTCCGCAGGCGGGCATTATTGCGGGCAAGAAAGAACTGATTCGACAACTGCAATCTCATCCGCTGAAACGGGTTTTACGTTGCGACAAAGTGATCCTCGCCGGCTTGGAGGCCACTTTGCGCTTGTATCTTCAACCTGAAAAACTCGCCGAAAAACTTACGAGTTTGCATTTACTCACTCAACCGGTCGAACAATTACAACGGCAGGCCGAACGGTTGAAAGCAAAATTGGAATCGGTGTTGAATGATGAATTTTCTCTGCAAATCGAAGCAAGTTCGGCGCAAATAGGTAGCGGTTCGCAACCTATGGCAAGGATTCCGTCCGTCGCCATCACCATCGCAGAAAAAAGTTCGCAAAAACTGACCGCACTTTTAACGCGTTTTAAAAAACTTTCAAGCCCGATTATCGCCCGGGTGGAAAACAACAAAATTTGGCTGGATTTGCGTTCCCTCGCCGATCTTGAAAAGTTATTAACCGCCTTAGATGAATTAAATTAGCGAAGAAAAAATTATGATTATCGTCACATCCGGTCATGTTGACCACGGAAAAACCGCGCTTTTGCAAGCTTTGACGGGCGTGAGTACCGCCCATTTGCCCGAAGAAAAAAAACGGGGCATGACTATTGATTTGGGTTATGCCTATTTGCCGGTGCAGGATAAAATTTTAGGTTTTATCGATGTGCCGGGGCATGAAAAATTCCTTGCCAATATGCTGGCGGGTTTGGGCGGCATTCATTACGCCATGTTGATTGTGGCGGCGGATGAAGGTGTGCAGGCGCAAACGAAAGAACATTTAGCCATTTTGCGCTTGCTGCAGATCGATAAAATTATGCTGGTTATCACTAAGGCGGATCGTGCGGATTCGGCGCAGATCGACGATCTTCAGCGCAAAATTAAACAGGATTATCCTTTTTTAGCGAAGAATCCGTTTTTTGTCACCTCCGCCGTGAGCGGGCAAGGCATTGCGGAATTACGGGAATTTTTGACCGCACTTGCTAATCCGGCGGATCAAAATAAGCCGTTTCGTTACGCCATCGATCGCGTTTTCACCGTGAAAGGGGCGGGCACGGTGGTAACGGGCACGGCATTTAGCGGCAAGGTAAAAATTGATGACGAGCTTTATCTTTCCACCGGCGAAAAAGTGCGGGTGAAAAATATTCATGCGCAAAATCAGCAAAATAGCGAAGGGCTTGCCGGTCAACGTTTAGCATTAAATATTAACGCGGATTTAGGCCGCAGTTTGATTGAACGGGGCGATTGGCTGTTTTCGCAAGCGCCTTGGGGGCCGACGGATCGCTTCACTGTGGTGTTGAATGCCGAAATGCAATTGAACGAAAGTCAGCCCGTGCACGTTTATCACGCGGCGAGTCATGTGATGGGTAAACTGGGCCTGCTAACGGCGAAAAGTGCGGTCAAAAATAGCGAAGTTTTGGCGGAAGTGCTGCTGGATAAGCCGCTGTTTCTGGCCCATGGCGATAAATTGATTCTGCGCAGCGGCGATAACAAACAACTGGCGGCGGGTGCGCGGGTGCTGGAAGTGTATTCGCCGAAACGGCATAAACGCAGTGAAGTGCGGTTAAATTTTTTAACGGATTTACAGAACGCCCAAAGTGTGGGCGAACGATTGGCTTTATATTTGCGGTCGCAAGCGGTGAGCGCTTCGCAATTAATGTGGATTGAACAACTGACCGCCGCTCAGCTTGACGCCTTGATGGCGGAACAGCATTTGGCGCACTTTCAGGAATGGTGTTTTAACCGGGATTATCAGCAGGAAAAAACTCATCAAATTTTGACCGCACTTGAGCATTATCACGCCGCGCACAGCGATCAGGCGGGGCTGGGAAAAGCCCGTTTGTATCGCATTGCCGCCTTGCAGCAGCCGGAAAAATTGATTTATCACTTGATCGATCAGTTGCTGGCGGACGGTCGCCTGCAGCAAAGTCGCGGCTGGCTGCATTTGCCGACCCATCGCATTCAGTTTAATCAGGAAGAACAAGCCTTGTGGCAACGGGTATCGGCGAAATTTGCAGAACAAAACGGACAAGCCTTTTGGGTGCGCGAATTGGCAACGGCGTTGAACGTGGAGGAAACCGTTATGCGCAATTTCTGTTATAAAGCGGGAAATTTGGGATATTTAACGGCGATTGTGAAGGATCGGTTCTTTTTAACGGAAACCGTTTATCGGTACGCGGAGAAGATTAAAGCGTTGATTGAAGCGCAGGGCGCGATTTCGGTGAATCAGCTGCGTGACGAATTGCAGTTCGGGCGGAAATTAACGGTACAGTTGACGGAATATTTTGATCGTTGCGGTTTTTTACGTCGCAAAGGCAATTTTCATTTGTTGCGCGATCGCGATATTTTCGATCATTAGAAGGCGGCTTCTCCCGCTTTCGGGTAGGAATAACTTGACTATTTTGGACTCATGCTTAAAATTTATAGCAATTTATTCCTGTGAATAAATGGTGTCGCCGTTATGGGCGACGAAATTCAATAATTTTACTCGGAGTCTAGTTATGGCATTATTTACTCAGCCATCAAAACGTCGTTATGGTGTTGCCTTTTTTGTAGGGATCATCGGCGGTCTTATTTCTGCGTTCGTAAAATGGGGAGCCGAGCATCCGTTCCCGCCGCGCAGCCCAATCGATTTATTTACCGCCGCCTGTCCGCAACCCGTCTTGGACGCATTAAATTCAGGCGCTTTGGCAATGGACGGCGCGTTACAACAATGTTCCCGCGCGTTTTTAAATCCTCCGCATGTGTTTTTGCGCGATTATCTTGGCATCGATCCGACGCAAGCGGCATTTACCTTTGCGGATCAAGCATTTAACTGGATTGGCGTAACGCACATCATCTTTTCGTTAGTGTTTGCTATCGGTTACTGTTTAGTGGCCGAAGTGTTCCCGAAAATTAAATTCTGGCAAGGTATCGGCGCCGGTTTGTTAGCCTGTATCGTGGTTCACTACATTGTGTTCCCGGCAATGAACCTGACTCCGCCGGTATCCGAATGGCCGTTATACGAACATGTTTCTGAAATCGTAGGTCATATTTTCTGGTTCTGGACGATTGAAATTATCCGTCGCGATTTGCGTAATCGCATCACCGGTCAACCGGATCCGGAAGAAGAAATGCGCTAAGTTTCACTCAAATCAAAACCGAGATATTTATCTCGGTTTTTTTGTATTTTAAAATCAGGCTTGATAGAGGCGGTAACTGACTTGTCCGCTCGTTTTCTCTTTTAACAAAACCCAGTTTTCCGGCACCTTCGGCTGCTTTTCCCGTTCCGTTTCCACGTAAATCAAGGCGTTCGGTCGTAACCAGTTATTTTCCGTCAGTAATTGCGCCGCCTGTTCCGCCAATCCGAAATGAAACGGCGGATCGAGAAACACCACGTCAAAGTGCGGGCGATTTTGCGGTCGTTTTAGAAATTCCAGACTGCTTTGATTCAACACGACGGCTTGCGTTTTATCACAATTCAGCATTTGCAGATTTTTGCTGAGTTGGCTTGCCACGGCTTTGTCCAATTCCAGGAATGTCACGGATTTCGCGTGGCGGGACAAAGCTTCAAACCCCAGCGAACCGCTGCCGGCAAAGCCGTCCAGACAATCGGCATCCGCAATGTAAGGCATTAACCAGTTGAACAGGGTTTCTTTTATCCGATCGCCCGTCGGTCGCAAACCCGGCGCATTTAACACCGGCAATTTACGTCCGCGCCAACGGCCCGCAATAATGCGTACCTCGCCTTTCGGATTTGCCTTTTGAGCCGTTGGATTTCGTGGTTTTGTGTGTTTTTTCATACGGATAAATGATAGACTATGCGAAATTTTGACGCATTTTAACAGAAAAAGAGAACATTATGGCAGAAGATAAGAAAAAAGGCGGTTTTTGGTCCTGGTTGGGATTGGGCAAAAAGCAAGCGGAACAGGACGTTGCGGATAAAATTGACGACATAGTCGATGAAATAAAAGATAAAATTAACGATGTTAGCGACAAGATTGAGGACGTTGCCGACAAAATCGAAGATAAATTCCAGCAAATCGGCGATGAAGTTGAAGAACGGTTTGATCGCATTCAGGCGCGGATTGACGAAAAACTTGAAGCGGCGGAACAAAATCTTAGCGAAGAAACGGTCGAACAAATCGAGCATTTTGTGCAATCGGAAACGCAAAATTCGTTGGAAAATTCGACCGCACTTGAGCCCGTTCAAACGGAGCAATTGGTAGCGGACGTCCGTCGGCAGCAAGCCAATATGACAGAAAATTCGGCGCCGGAATCTGTCGCGACGGAAAATACCGATAATACGGCGAGTGCCGTTCAGGCTGAAGCGACGACGGAAACGAGCGAAAGTGCGGCGGATTTTTCGTCGCTTTCGGAAGATGAAACGAACTCTCAAAAGGCGGAAAACGCAGCCCTTGCCGTGCCGGCGGAAACCCGGGAAAAACCGAGCGAAGGCGGTTTTTTCAGCCGCTTGCTGAAAGGTTTGGTTAAAACCAAACAAAATATCGGCGCCGGATTTCGTTCTTTTTTTAGCGGTAAAAAAATTGACGACGAGTTATTTGAAGAGCTGGAGGAACAATTGCTGGTCGCCGATATCGGTGTGCCGACGACGGCCAAAATTATCCAAAATTTAGAACAGCACGCGACCCGTCAGCAGCTGAAAGACGCGGATTTGCTGTATCAGCGGTTGAAACTGGAAATGGCGGAAATTTTAAAACCGGTGGCGCGACCGCTTGAAATCGACGGTTCGAAAAAGCCTTATGTGATTTTGATGGTGGGCGTGAACGGCGTGGGGAAAACCACTACTATCGGCAAATTAGCGCGTCAATTCCAACAGCAAGGCAAATCCGTGATGTTGGCGGCGGGCGATACTTTCCGGGCGGCGGCGGTAGAACAGTTGCAAGTCTGGGGAGAACGCAATCATATTCCGGTGGTGGCGCAAAGCACGGGATCGGATTCGGCTTCGGTGATTTTTGACGCCATGCAGTCCGCTTCGGCGCGTGGGATCGATATTTTAATCGCCGATACGGCGGGGCGTTTGCAGAATAAAAATAATCTGATGGACGAGCTGAAGAAAATCGTTCGCGTTATGAAAAAATACGATGAAAGCGCGCCTCATGAAATCATGCTGACGCTGGATGCCGGCACGGGGCAAAATGCCGTCAGTCAGGCGAAATTATTTAATGAGGCCGTAGGTTTAACCGGGATCAGTTTAACCAAGCTGGACGGCACGGCGAAAGGCGGCGTGATTTTCGCTATCGCCGATCAGTTTAAGCTGCCGATTCGCTATATCGGGGTCGGGGAAAAAATCGAAGATTTACGCACTTTCGATGCAGATGAATTTATCGACGCGTTATTTACGCATGAAGACGATTAGCCGACATGCGAACATAACCTAAAGGAGACAAAGTGCGGGCAAAAATTTGAGAGTTTTTTGCCCGTCTACAAAATCTTAGTTTATATATCAGAATTGATTTCGGCTTTTGAATCTGTATCTTTATCTTTATCTCTGGTGGGACGACCATGATTAAAGAATGTACTGTGTGCGGAAGGTTGTAGCTCCCTTTTTCATTTCGCAGTGCTATAATTAAACTTATGTTACTGTGAAAGATTGACAGTATCTAAGAGTAAGTTTTAGTAAGTTTGAATTAGTGAAATGACCATGAGTAAATATTCTGTTGAAATACAAAATATTACAGAAATATTAGAGAGTATCGTGTCAGTTTATTTAACTAATAAACTTATTTTTAGTTATAAATTCGGCGCTTTAACTCATATATATAAATTATCTTCATCTGGAAAATATTTTGTCGTAGCTACAGCTAATAGTAAACACGAGGATAGCGGGAAAGTTTTTATCTTTGATTTAGAAGATAAGAAATTATTATTTTCTGGGGAATTAAAAATAGGTTACATTTCAGAACTATTCTTTTTGGGAGATGCTGAAGACTTATATGTTACAAATCATTTTGGCTCTTATGAAGTGGATAAGAATGGTAAAGTAGTTGAATTAGAAAAAGTTCATTATGATGCCATAATGGGCGCAGATACTTATTCTATTGATTTTATAGAGCCTTATTTAGAAGACAATGGCTACTCAGAATGCGCTATTAGGCAAGTTGTTTATTCATTAGATCGAATTATAGATGATCAATTTAACCAATTTCATGGAGTATCTTGGGCTGCAACGGTATTAAGGAAACGTGGTGAATATCTTGAAATGCTTGGCGAAAATGACGAGGCTTTTTTGAATTATGTCGATGCAATATATTTAAACCCTAAGATCGGTGTAAAGAGAAAGCTAACTATATTGAGCAAAAAGATGGGGTTAAATTTAGAAGAATTTCGACCATCCATGAGAGCTTTAAAAATTGAGGAAAGCTGCAGAATGCATCGAGAAATATCAATGGCGAAATCTGAGGCTAGTTGGGAATCGATAAGTAACAACGATGATGTAACGGTAGAGTTTAATAATTTACTCGTGCAAGTTAAACCATCAGAGAGATTTGAAAGTATACCAAAATTAATTAAAAATAATAAAGATATACGAAATAAAAATAGGAATATTGATCTTTCTTTAAGAGGTTTATTTAGATCTATATTCTTAATACCCCGTTACATAGCAAGAATAACGTCTGGAATATTTAATTTAACTATTAAACTGCTATGTTGGCGTAATAAGTAAGAACTACAATCCCTATTGCAATAAATAGGGATTGTAGTTGTAGCTCCATAGTCGTTCGATTGTAGTAACCTATGGTTTTCTTTTACGCCTTTGAGTAAGGAGCCAAGTTCTTTATTGTCTGTTTTGCTTTCGTTTTTACGCTGTGATAAATAGCCGCGATGCTTGATTAAATGCAATAATACCGCCGCCCATTCTTTACGTTCCAGTTTATGCGTCAGTCCTTTGACGCGCAGTTCCCAGGCATTAATGGGTAAATGTTGAAGTTCGGTCGGCGAACTAAAATCTTCCGCCCGTAACAGGCCTTCTCGTTTTAACAGACGTTTAGCGCGTAATAAGCGGTGCGCCCGACGCCGGATAAGCCGCCGCGTACTGCGTGCCAGTCTTCGCTCCAACGCTAATGAATCGCCCGTTTTAGGCACTTCCGCCCGCTCAAATGTTCGAACTCCGACATCAATAATACGTAACGGATTTTCCTGTTGATCAATTTCAATGACCGCCCAACCGACAGATGCGATACCCAGATCTAAACCTAGAATATAAGTTAAATGAACATTTGCCATAGCCTATTCCTTGCAATATATGAAATTGCTGGAATTGTAACAACGTTTTGTTTGAAAATAGAAATACATTGACAAAAATTTAGATAAATTTACAATTTACGCCGTTGTAATGGCACTGCGAAATGAAAAACGTTGTTACAATAAGGTTTTTCTGAAAAGATTATACCGAAACGTCCTGCCCCTTGAGGTTTCTCAAGGGGCATCGTTTTTTATGATTCTTTGCTGAATAAAACGAAAATAAAAAGACCGCACTTTGATTCATCTTTCAAAAGTGCGGTCAAATTTTCATGAGTTTTTTGGATTAAATATCTAAGTTCGCCCGTAATGCGTTGGTTTCGATGAAATCGCG
Organism: Actinobacillus sp. GY-402; assembly: GCF_014843355.1. GTDB lineage: Bacteria > Pseudomonadota > Gammaproteobacteria > Enterobacterales > Pasteurellaceae > Exercitatus > Exercitatus varius. Next base: position 1,942,659 of record NZ_CP062137.1, on the reverse strand, counting down.
GCGCGGTTCGACTTCGTCACCCATTAAGGTGGTGAACAATTGATCCGCTTCGACGGCGTCTTTGATTGTCACCTGCAGCATGTGACGAGCTTCGGGATCCATTGTGGTTTCCCAGAGCTGCTCAGGGTTCATTTCGCCTAGCCCTTTGTAACGCTGCACGGTTAAGCCGCGGCGGGATTGCGCGACCAACCAGTTGATGCCTTCTTCGAAGCTGTTAATCGTTTTTTTGGTTTCGCCGCGTTGAATGTAGGCGGTGTCTTCCAATAAGCCGTCGATTTTTTTGCCCAATTTCAACACGCGAGCGTATTCGTTGCTGTGGGCGAAATTGAAGTCCAGCAGGTAGTTGGTGTCGATACCGTGGGAGCGCACGGTCAGCACAATGTCGTACATATTTCGTTCGCCGTTGAACTGCGTACGAACGCGATAGTGATTGCTGTCGGTATCCTGTTGTTCCAGTTTTTTCACCAAAGAATCCGCCCAATTTTCTACCGCACTTTGGTCTTGCAATATAGCGTCGGAAAGTTCGGGATAATAGATTAACGCTTTTAATAAAGCTTCCGGATAGCGGCGGTGCAGCCGTGCAATCATTTGTTCTACGCCGTTGAATTCGGACACCAGGTTTTCCAGCGCCAAGCCGTTCATGGCCGGGGCGTTTTCATTCACATACAGCGCCGCGTCTTCCAGTGCGATCGCCAGTTCGTATTGGGTCATGGACTCATCGTCTTTCAGGTATTGTTCCTGTTTGCCTTTCTTCACTTTGTAAAGCGGCGGTTGGGCGATATACACGTAACCGCGCTCGATCAATTCCGGCATTTGACGATAGAAGAACGTCAGCAGCAAGGTGCGGATGTGCGAACCGTCCACATCCGCATCGGTCATGATGATGATTTTGTGATAGCGCAGTTTTTCCGGATTGTATTCGTCGCGTCCGATACCGCAACCCAAAGCGGTGATTAAGGTGCCCACTTCCTGAGAAGACAGCATTTTGTCGAAGCGCGCTTTTTCCACATTCAGAATTTTACCTTTTAACGGCAAAATCGCCTGGTTTTTGCGGTTGCGTCCCTGTTTTGCCGAGCCGCCCGCGGAATCTCCTTCCACCAAGTAAAGTTCGGACAGCGCCGGATCCCGTTCCTGGCAATCCGCCAGTTTACCCGGCAGACCGGCAATATCCAGTACGCCTTTGCGACGGGTCATTTCACGGGCTTTGCGGGCCGCTTCACGCGCACGGGCCGCTTCCACAATTTTGGTGGCGATAATTTTGGCGTCGTTCGGGTTTTCTTCCAGATATTCCTGCAAACGTTCGTTCATGGCGGATTCCACCGCGCCTTTCACTTCGGAAGAAACCAGTTTATCTTTGGTTTGAGAGGAGAATTTCGGATCCGGCACTTTTACGGAAATAATGGCGACCAGACCTTCACGCGCATCGTCGCCCGATGTTTCCACTTTATCTTTATCGCTTTTGCCTTTCTTGTTCAGGCCGGCTTTATCCATGTAAGCGTTCAGGGTACGCGTCAGCGCTCCGCGGAAACCGGCTAAATGGGTGCCGCCGTCCCGTTGCGGAATATTGTTGGTGAAACAGTAAATGTTTTCGTTGTAACTGTCATTCCATTGTAATGCGACTTCCACGCCGATACCGTCTTTTTCCGTGCTGAAATAAAACGGTTTTTGGTGAATCGGGGTTTTGTTCTGATTTAAAAATTCCACGAAGGCCTGAATGCCGCCTTCGTAGTGGAAATGATCGCTTTTGCCGTCGCGTTCGTCAAACAGCTTGATGGACACGCCCGAATTCAGGAAAGAAAGCTCGCGTAACCGTTTTTTCAGAATATCGTATTCGAAAACGGTTTTGGTGAAAATGGAAGAGCTCGGCCAGAAACGTACCATTGTTCCGGTTTTTTCGCTGTCGCCGATGACTTTCAACGGCGCTTCCGGTTCGCCCAGATGATAGAACTGTTCGTGTACGTGCCCCTGCCGGCGGATGGTGAGCTGAAGTTTGTCAGAAAGAGCGTTGACCACCGAAACCCCTACGCCGTGCAATCCGCCCGACACTTTATAGGAGTTATCGTCGAACTTACCGCCGGCATGTAATACGGTCATAATAACTTCCGCCGCCGAAACGCCTTCTTCCGGGTGAATATCCACCGGAATGCCGCGTCCGTCGTCCTGCACGGATACGGAATTATCTTCGTGAATGGTGACGATAATATCTTTGCAGTAACCGGCTAATGCTTCGTCGATGGCGTTGTCCACCACTTCAAAAACCATATGGTGCAAGCCCGTGCCGTCGTCCGTATCCCCAATATACATTCCGGGGCGTTTACGTACCGCATCCAGGCCTTTCAAGACCTTGATGCTGCCCGCGCCGTAATTTTCGGCTGTGTTTTCTGACATAGAAATATCTCTTATTTGTTGCAAAAAAGTTGGCGAAATTATAGCAGAAACGGCGGAAAATAGCACGGATTAATGGCGCTAAAGTGCGGGCGAAAAAACTCTCGTTTTTTTGCCCGCACTTTATCTGCTCGAAACAAAAAATCTCCGGTTCTTTACCGGAGATTTTCATAATCGATAACATGAATTAGTGCGTTAAATCAATTCGATACACCGCAAATCCGATTTCATCCGTGCCCACGAATGTCATCGGGTGCCGGGCGTTGGTTCGGATAAACGCCGTGGCTTTTTCCGTCGGCGAGGTTTCAACGCGGATATCCAGTTTCACTTTGCTGTGAATCGGTGCAATCCGCCAGTTTTTGTCCACCGTCGGAGAGACTTCGCCTTTTGCTTTGCTGTTTGACGAAATGTAATTCACTAGAATCTGACGGTTTTCGTCCGGTGAGGCGAACACGATGTGATCATTGCCCGTGCCGGGGAATTTATTACCGTACGCGCGGTAATTATTGGTGGCGATCAGGAATTGCGCGTTGGGATCAACCGGTTTTCCTTTAAATTTTAACTTCACAACGCGATGCGCCTTCGGGTTAATCAGATTGCATTCGCCGTCATAACGCGGCGGCTGGGTGATATCGAATTGATATTCCACGCCGTCAATGACATCGTAATTATAAGTGCGGAAACCGTCCCAGTTTAAAAGGGACTGCGGTTTTTCGCTGGTTACGTCAATTTGGTTGAACATGCCGGCGCTGCATTCCAGCCATTCCTTCAGTTCCGCGCCCGTAATGCGGAGCACCACCAAGGTATTCGGATACAGATATAAATCGGAAGCGTTGCGGAAAGTTAATTGCCCTTTGTTGACTTCGGTGAAACCGAGGGGATCGTTTTTACGTCCGCCTACTTTGAACGGCGCCGATGCACTTAACACCGGCAATTTCGCCAGTTTCGGCAGATTTTTGATGATTTTTTCAGTGTAGGCTTTTTGCGCGCGGTTCACGATTTGTACCGTCGGATCATCCTGTACTAACGCCAGATAGCTGTACATGTTGTCGCTCGAGCGGCCGATCGGTTGCGCGACGAATCTGCGTGTGGCTTCGTGCACCGGCTGCAAAAGTTCGGTGATTTTCGGATGATTTTTTACTGTCGGCGCTTTCGCCTGTTCATCGTAAATCGGACGCAAATCGGAAGAGCCGTCTGTAACCGTCCATTTTCCCCGACGTTTTGCCAGCGTTAAGTCAATCACGGCGATATGGTTCGCCCAGTATCCGGCCATAGCGGCGGGCACGTTTCTGATGGTACCTTTCGCGATATCCGTATGAGGGAATTTTTCAAATTCTTTGCTTGGAAACAAGCCGTGAGAGTGACCGAAAACAATGGCGTCAATGTCTTTTACTTCCGCTAAATGAAAGGCCGCATTTTCCATTCCCGCACGGTAAGGACCGTTGAAAGGGCCGGTATGCGCCAATGCGATGATAATATCCACATCGTTTTTTTTCAGAATCGGAATATATTTGCGCGCGGTTTGGACGATATCGCGCACTTCCGCTTTACCGGCCAGGTTTATTTTATCCCAAACCATGATTTGCGGCGGCACAAATCCGAGATAACCGATGCGGATTTTTTGTTTGTTGCCGGCCTGATCCAGAATTTCTTTTTCCTGCACGGCATAAGGTTGGAACATGGGTTCGTTAGTGCCTTTTCGCACGATATTGGTATTAATGGTCGGGTAATGCGCCTGTTTGATGACGCGGTTCAGGTATTCCAGACCGTAATTAAATTCGTGGTTGCCCAGCGTGCCGACATCGTATTGCATTGCGTTATTGACCAGAATCGCCGGATGCGGTTTGCCTTGTTTGGCGCCTTCCGCCGCCTGATAGTCCGCAATAGGATTGCCCTGGATTAAATCACCGTTATCCACCAGAACGGAATTCGTTACTTCCCGGCGCGCCTGATCAATCAGGGTGGCGGCGCGGGTGAAACCGAATTTATCGGTCGGGGCGTCTTTGTAATAATCAAAGTCCGTTAAAAAGCAGTGAACGTCAGTCGTTGCGATAACGCGTAATTTTGCCTGGCTGTCGTTGTCCGCTGCCCAGCCGTAACGACCAGCTCCCAGCACCAGCATGGCGCCGGTTCCAAGTCGGATGAATTTTCGTCTGTCCATGTCTACTCCACGGTTATTTTTCAATGCGAAGTCGCGCTCAAATCATATTGCCGCATCAGCTTTATTAGAAGTGCGGTCAAAAAACGCAACGTTTTTTGACCGATGGCCCGAAAGGGCACAATGCTTTCAAGGACGGCGAATAAACATTCACACCAATGATAATTCCACATCCATTTCACGGATTTTTTCCTGCGCGTTTATCACTAATCCTTTGTCGCAAATAATACGATTAAATGTTGTCAACGGAAAGAGTGAAAATGTGGCGACTTTGCCGTATTTTGAGGAATCGGAAACCAATACTTTGCGTCTGCTGGCCTGAATAATGGCGCGCTTGACCGAAATTTTGTCTTCGTCCGGCGTGGTTAAACCCGCCAAATTCCACGAAGAAGTCGAAATAAACGCCAAATCGACGGAGAGCTGCCGCAATGTTTGCGCCGCTAATTCGCCGACGGAAGAACGGTTGGCTTTATTGACGGTGCCGCCGATATGAATCAGGCGGCATTTGCCGTTAATCATCAGATAATTGGCAATCACAAAATCATTGGTGACGACTAACAAATCCTCGCGCTCGGTAATATATTTTGCAATTTCAAGCGTTGTGGTACCGGCGTCTAAATAAACCACGCAATTTTGCGGGATCAGATCCGCCGCCGCTTTGCCGATTTGTTCCTTTTGATCGTGGGAAAGCCGCGATTTATCATCGTGGGGCAGCTCCGTTTCCAGTCGCTCCAGCAATTGTACGCCGCCCGACACCGAGATGACCTTGCCTTCGCTCTCGAGTTTTTGGATGTCTCGCCGAATTGTCATATGCGAAACGTTTAAATTTTCCATTAACGTGTTGATGCTGATTACGCCGTATTTTCGGATAAGTTCAAGCTCAATGCGAAGTCTCTCTAAAGGTATCATCTTATCTCCTTGAATATACGGTTTCTCATTATATGACTTTATATCGCATGATCAATCCATATCTTTTTTGAACATATTTTAACAATATTTATCATTTTTGCGATCTTGATCACAGATTTTCACACATTCATCGGGCAGAATACTCAGCGTTGTTACAGCTGATTTATCTTGAGGAGGATTCATAATGAATAATCAATCTTATTCTGTCGCCGTTATCGGTTTGGGCTCGATGGGCATGGGCGCCGCCGTATCCTGTATTAATGCGGGTTTGAACACTTACGGCATTGATTTAAATCCGGCGGCATTAGAAAAATTAAAAGCTGCCGGCGCTAAAGATGTTGCAACAAACGGTGAGGGATTTGCACAAAATTTGGATGCCGTTGTGGTGTTGGTGGTTAATGCGGCGCAAGCGAATTCCGCTTTATTCGGCGAAAACGGTATTGCAAAAAAACTAAAACCGGGGACGGCGGTGATGGTGTCTTCCACCATGGCGGCGGCTGATGCGCAAGGGATTTCACAAAAATTAACAGAATTAGGGCTGATTATGCTGGATGCGCCGGTGTCCGGCGGTGCGGCAAAAGCCTTAAAAGGCGAAATGACCGTGATGGCGTCGGGTTCACAGGAAGCCTTTAATAAACTACAACCGGTTTTGAATGCCACCGCCGCGAAAGTCTATAACATCGGTGAAGAAATCGGATTAGGCGCAACCGTGAAAATCGTGCACCAATTGCTGGCTGGCGTGCATATCGCGGCGGGTGCGGAAGCGATGGCGCTGGCGTCAAAAGCCGGCATTCCGTTAGATGTAATGTACGATGTCGTCACCCATGCCGCGGGAAATTCCTGGATGTTTGAAAACCGGATGAAACATGTGGTGGACGGCGATTACACGCCGTTATCCATGGTGGATATTTTCGTGAAGGATTTAGGTCTGGTGAACGACACTGCAAAATCCCTTCATTTCCCCCTTTATTTAGCCAGCACCGCGTATTCCATGTTTACGCAAGCCAGCAACGCCGGTTACGGCAAAGAAGACGACAGCGCCGTGATTAAAATTTTCAGCGGCGTTAATCTTCCGAAAAAAGGAGCGTGACTATGTTAGGCGTTATTGCAGACGATTTCACCGGAGCCAGCGACATTGCCAGTTTTTTAGTGGAAAACGGGCTCAGTGCGGTGCAAATGAACGGGATTCCGCAACAACCGCTCAATAGCAAAGCGGATGCGATCGTGATCAGCTTAAAATCGCGTTCTAACCCCGTTAACGAAGCGATTGAACAATCCTTAAGCGCGTATAAATGGTTGAAAGAAAACGGTTGTAGTCAGTTTTATTTTAAATATTGTTCCACTTTTGACAGCACGCCGAAAGGCAATATCGGTCCGGTAACCGATGCGTTGCTTGACGAATTAGGCGAAGATTTTACCGTGATTTCGCCGGCTTTGCCTGTGAACGGTCGCACCATTTTTAACGGTTATTTATTCGTAGGCGAGCAGCTGTTAAGCGAATCGGGCATGAAAAATCACCCGATTACGCCTATGACCGATGCCAACTTAATGCGTTTGATGGATGCGCAGGCTAAAGGCAAAACGGGGTTGGTCACCTATGCGGATGTGATTCGGGGCGCTGCGCGCGTGAAAGAGCGTTTCGCCGAGTTGAAAGCGCAAGGTTATCGCTACGCCGTAGTGGACGCGGCGGATAATTCGCAGCTTGAAGCGCTTGCCGAAGCGGTGGCGGATTTCAAACTCGTCACCGGCGGTTCCGGTCTGGGCGCTTATATGGCGGCTCGGTTAAGCGGCGGCAAGAAAGGCACGAACGCCTTCACACCGAGAAAAGGCAAAACCGTGGTGCTTTCGGGTTCTTGTTCGGTGATGACCAATAAACAGGTGGAAAAATATCGCAAAAACGCACCGCACTTTCAGCTTAGCGTAGAACAAGCGATGAATAATCCGAATTATGTAGAAGAGCTTTATCGGTGGGTGATTGCAAATCTTGACGCGCCGCTTGCGCCGATGGTTTTTGCAACGGTGCCGCCTGATGCGTTGAAAGCGATTCAGAATGAATTTGGCGTCGATAAAGCCAGCCACGCCATTGAACACACTTTCGCACAGCTGGCGCTTAAATTGAAACGATATGGCGTGACCAATTTCATCACCGCCGGCGGTGAAACTTCAAGTATTGTGGTGCAGTGGCTTGGCTTCGCTGGTTTTCATATCGGCAAACAAATCGCTCCCGGCGTGCCTTGGTTAAAAGCGGTGGAAGAAGAGATTTTTCTGGCGCTTAAATCGGGCAATTTCGGCCAAGAAGATTTTTTTGAATACGCACAAGGAATGTTTGTATGACGGATTTAGAACAAAAAGAATTAATGGTAAAACTCGGGCGTTCTTTTTATGAGCGCGGTTATACCGTGGGCGGCGCCGGTAATTTGTCCGTGCGCCTTGATGACAATCGCGTGTTAGTCACGCCGACAGGTTCTTCTTTAGGTCGCTTACGGGCGGAACGCTTGTCCGTGCTGGATCTGAACGGCAATTTATTGGAAGGCGATAAACCGTCGAAAGAATCGGTGTTTCACTTGGCGATGTACAAGAAAAATCCCGCCTGCAAAGCCATCGTGCATTTGCATAGCACCTATTTGACCGCACTTTCGTGCCTGGACGGTCTTAACCCGAACAATGCCGTGCGCGCCTTCACGCCCTATTATGTGATGCGCGTAGGTAAAATGCAGGTCATTCCTTATTACCGTCCGGGTTCGCCTAAAATTGCGGAAGAACTCGGTAATCGCGCGTTAACGGGCAAGGCGTTCCTGTTGGCAAACCACGGAGTTGTGGTGACGGGAACCGATTTGTCGGATGCCGCCGATAATGCGGAAGAATTGGAAGAAACCGCAAAATTATTCTTCATTTTACAAGGACAAAAAATTCGTTATCTGACTGATGAAGAAGTGAAAGATCTCGAAAACAGAGGAAAATAATTATGCCTAAATTTGCAGCAAATCTAACTATGATGTTTACGGAAGTGCCGTTTCTTGATCGTTTTGAAGCGGCGGCCCGGGCGGGATTTAAATATGTGGAATATTTATGGCCTTACGATTATCCGGCGCAAGAATTAAAAGCCAAACTCAATTTACACGAATTGAAACAGGTGTTGTTCAATTCCCTGCCCGGCAATATTGCCGCGGGAGAATGGGGCGTATCCGCCATTCCGGGCAGAGAGGAGGAAAGCCGCCGACATATCGATTTGGCGTTGGAATATGCGCTTGTGCTGGAATGCCCTACGGTTTTAATTATGGGCGGCGTTGTTCCGCCGGGTCAAAGCCGCGCCAAATATAAACAAACCTTTATCGATAATTTACGTTACGCTTCGGAAAAATTTAAACCGCACGGCATCAATATCGTACTGGAAGCATTAAGTCCGCAAGTGAAGGAAAACTACTTAATGAAAACCCAGGACGACGCCCTGGAAATCATCGATTTAGTGAATCGGGACAACGTGTTCCTGCAGCTTGATTATTATCACGCTCAGAATGTGGAAGGTAATCTGGCGCGTTTAACCGATCGCGTGAAAAACGTGCTTTATCACGTGCAAATCGCCTCCGTTCCGGATCGTCACGAGCCAGATGAGGGTGAAATCAATTATCCGTTTATTTTCAATAAGTTGGATGAAATTGGTTATCAAGGTTATGTGGGCTGCGAATATAATCCGCGCAGTGACACCGCCGCCGGGTTGGGTTGGTTCCAAACCTATAAATAAAGACCTGAAAAGATGATGCGCGGCGGGATGACGGAAAGCCCGCCTGCAAAAAACTTTCAAAATTTTGACCGCACTTTTCATTATCAATGAGTGAACGGTGCAAACCTGAATAAAGCGTTTCATTGAAGTGAAGCGCTTTTTTAAATCGAGGTGATGATATGTCAAACGGCAGTCTTATTCTTATTGGCTTGGTGAGCGTGATCGCGTTGCTGGCCTTAATGATTCGCGGTAGAGTTCACCCTTTCTTAGCATTGGGCGTAGTCAGTATTGCCGTGGCGCTCAGCGCGGGTATTCCGCTGGGCGATGTTATTCCGACCTTAGTCAAAGGCATGGGCGGAACCCTGGGCAGTGTCGCCCTCATCGTGGGATTGGGCGCCATGCTCGGTAAAGTGATTGAGAAATCAAACGGCGCCGATGTGTTGGCAGGTTGGTTATTGGATAAATTCGGCGAAAAACGCGCCGCTTTTGCCTTGGGCGCCACCGGCTTTATTTTCGGCATTCCGGTTTTCGTGGACGTAGGCTTTATCGTATTGTTGCCCATCATTTTCAGCGTGGCGCGCCGCATCGGCGGGAACATGCTGGTTTACGCCTTACCGATCGGGCTGTCCATGTTAACGGTGCACGTCATGTTGCCGCCCCATCCGGGCGTAGTCGCCGGTGCGCAAGTATTGAATGCGGATATCGGTTTTGTTCTGGGCGTCGGTTTTTGCGCAGCCTTGCCGGCTTATTTGCTGGGACAGCTGTTTATTCCGTTCTTTACTAAACGCACGTTCATTCATGTCCCCGCTTCAACGGATTTGATTCAATATCAAAAACAGCTATCGCATAATGCCGACGGGTTACCTAAATTCGGCACCGTGTTAACCATGATTGTGTTACCTTTGGTGCTTATTATGCTAGGCACCATCACCGCCACCACCTTACCGAAAGGCAATATCGTGCGCGATATTTTCAGTATGGTCGGCAGTTCGCCCTTCGCTTTATTGCTTGCCGTCTGTATTTCTTCTTATGTTTTAGGCATTCGCCGCGGCTGGGATAAAGAAAAACTGGAAGAAATTTTGAATTCTTCGTTAGCGCCGATTGCCGGTATTATTTTAATCACCGGTGCCGGCGGGATGTTCGGTAAAGTTCTGGATGCCAGCGGTGTGGGCAAAGCCTTATCCGAAGTCTTGGCAAGCACGGGATTGCACGTCTTGGCTTTGGGTTTTATCCTTGCCGCTTTGTTACGCGCCGCCCAGGGCTCGGCAACGGTTGCGACCATTACGACCGCGACCATTCTTGCGCCGGCAATTAATGCGGGCGGATACAACGGCGTGCAAATCGCGCTCATTACCGCCGCCGTAGGCGCGGGCTCGATGACGTTATCCCACGTAAACGATAGCTTATTTTGGGTTTGGACAAAATTCTTCGGTATTTCGGTGGCGGACGGCTTAAAAACCTGGTCGGTTCTCACAACCATTTACGGCGTGATTGCGTTTCTGATTGTCAGTTTGGTGTGGATGGCGGTTTGATTCGCGAAGGCGGGAATCATATTCTGCACCTTAATCGGTCGGCGATTAAATCCAACCTTTGGGGTGCAGATGATGCTTACTTTTGTTGAGGTGAAATATTAGTTTTTGGCCCGCAACACGCGAAGGGCGTAGATACCGATTCCTGCGACGAATACGATTAATCCTAACACCTGACCGACGGTGCCCCAATCATTCAACGCTAACGCCAGCGGGGCGTCGGAACCGCCGGATGTGACGGAGCCCGCGATAATAAAGGCAAGTAGAACGCCGATTAAGCTTTCGCCCACGATTAAGCCGGCGGCGAAAAGCGTACCGTAGCGATCCGCTTTTTTCTTTATCTCGTCCGCATTTTTGCCGCTGCGTTTGGCATAACTTTCAATATGGCGATTGATGAGCCAAGCCAGCACCGCGCCTACAACAATCGGTGCATTGACCGCCGGCGGCAAATAAATGCCCATTCCCACGGCAAGCACCGGCAGGGCAAAGCGTTCGTTGCTGGATTTTTTCAGCAAGGCGTCCACAATAATTAACGCTATGCCTAAAGCGATACCGGTGAAAATGTACGACCATTCCAGATTATGGGAGAAAATGCCGTTGGCGATGGTCATCATCAAAGTGGCTTGCGGCGCGGATAACGCTTGGGTCGCATCCATGCCTTCGCGCGGCATCGCACCGCTGAAACCATAGGCATTGAACAGGATTTCGAGCACCGGCGCAATAACGAAAGCGCCTACGATACAGCCGATGATTAACGCAATTTGTTGGCGCCAAGGCGTGGCCTGTACCAACTGACCGGTTTTTAAGTCCTGCAGGTTATCGTTGGAAATGGCGGCGGTCGTCATCACGATAGAACCGGTGAAAATGGTTAACGCGGTTAAGAAGCGTTGTCCGTCTTCGTGTGCGGTTAAGCCTAAGCTGTTACCGATTGTCATGAGAACAATAGAGGTAATCACTACGGAAATAATGCCGATACCGGAAATCGGGCTGGAAGAGGAACCTACCAATCCCGCCATGTAACCGCAGGCAGCGGCGACAAAAAAGCCGATTACCACCGCAAGAGCGGTACAAACCACGATCAGCAATAACGCCGCTTCCGCCGAAAGCGAAACGGGTTGCACAAAGTTATACAACGCCAATACGATTAACGCCACGCTCACTAAGGTGATGAAACCCATGGCTTTGGGCGATAAATCCTGTGAAGTGCGGTCGGATTTTTGCACGTTTTTGTCACCCAGCGCGCGGAAGGATTGGCCCATGCCCTGCAACATCGGTTTTAACAAAATCAGTAGCGTCCAGATTGCCGCGATACCGATAGTTCCCACACCGATAAAACGCACTTTGGTTTTCCAGATATTCATTGCGTAACCGATCATTTCCGCATCCGCCGGCATCGGATCCGCCGCCGTAAAATACGGCACGGCAACGCCCCAGGCGAGGAAAATACCCGCTAAAATGGCAATACCGCCCACCATGCCGACCAAATAACCGGCGCCGAGTAAGGCGAAAGAGAATCCCATCGGTACCTGAAAAACGGCATTGGCGCCTTTGAACCATAAGCTGGCGCCGTCGGCGATAACGCGTAATCCGTTGGTGCAAAATCCCACGATAGCCGCCAATATTCCGCCGGCAGCGATTTCTTTGATACCGCTTTCGCCGTTATGGCTTTCGTCATGACCGGCTTTCAGAATTTCTGCCGCGGCTACGCCTTCAGGGTAAGGCAGATCGCTTTTCACCACCATTACATGCCGCAACGGCACGGTGAAAATTACGCCTAAAATCCCGCCCGCCATACAAACCAATAAGGTTTGCCAGAACGGGAATCCTTGCCAGTATCCGACCATCAGCATTGCTGGTAGTACGAAGATGACGGAAGATTGTGTGCCCGCTGAGGACGCTTGCGTTTGCACCATGTTGTTTTCAAGAATATTCGAACCCTTGAAAAATTTTAATACCGCCATAGAAATGACCGCAGCGGGTATGGATGAAGCAAACGTCAAGCCGACTTTCAGCCCTAAATAAACGTTAGAGGCGGTGAAAATCACCGTAATCAGCGCGCCTAACAACATTCCTCGAAATGTGAGTTCTTTTAGTGTCGGTTGATTCATAATAGATTTCCTTGGTTAAACGGATTTTGAGTATAGACGAACTACGGCGAATTGGCACGAAAATCTCATAAAAAAACAGCTAAACATTATTTTTCTTATATAAAAAAGCCTGAAACCTCTCAGGCTTTTGAATTTTATCTAAAGATTAAGCGATTTTTCGTAGTTTGGCGTAATAAAATCCGTCGCCGCCGTTTTCTGCCGGTAGAAATTGACGACCGATGGCCTGTGGCGCTGGGAACGGCAGCGGTTCGAGTTGTGCGTCGTTCTGTTCCGCCAGAAAACGGGCGATTTGCCGACCGTTTTCATCAGGCAGCACGGAACAGGTGGCGTACAGCAATATGCCGTTCGGTTTGAGGGTTTGCCAAAGTGCGGTCAGAATTTGGTGCTGAATTTCCACTAACGGGGCAATATCCTGTTCCCGACGCAGCCATTTTATGTCGGGATGACGGCGGATAACGCCGGTGGCGGAACAGGGCGCGTCCAATAAAATTCGGTCAAATTTGACCGCACTTTTATTTCCGGTAATCTGTTGCGCCGCCTGCGGTAACCAGGTTTCGGGCCGGGTGGCGTCACCACAAATCACCACCGCCTGTTGATTTAAGCGGGCGAGGTTTTCCGTTATCCGTTTGAGGCGGTTTTCTTCCACATCCAAGGCGACCACTTTTGCTTGCGGCGCCTGTTCCAGAATATGCGTAGTTTTGCCGCCCGGCGCCGCACAGGCGTCTAAAATGAGTTCGCCGTTTTGCGGTTCCAGTAAAATAGCGGACCATTGGGCGTGCACGTCCTGCACCGTGGCCCAACCTTCGGCAAAATGCGGCAACTGTGACACGGAAACCGGCGATTCCAAACGCAGAGCGTGAGGATTTTCAGCGGGAAAAGCCGTTATGCCGTTTTCCGCCAGCCGTTGACGGTAATTTTCCGCGGAACTGTGATTCCGGTTTACCCGCAACCACATGGGCGGTTTCTGATTGTTGGCGTCGATAATGTCACGCCAGTTCGGATAGGTTTTTTTCAGTTTATTGACCAGCCATTCGGGATGGTTGGTTTGCCAATGTTTGTCCACGGTGGCCAGCACGCTTTCGCGTTCCCGCAGAAAACGGCGCAACACGCCGTTGAGCAGGCCGCGGAAATTGTCCGATTTCAGCTGGCGTGCGGCGTTTACCGCTTCATTGATCGCCGCGTGCGGCGGAATGCGGGTGTACAGAATTTGGTATAATCCCACCAGTAGCAGACAATGTACGATACGGGTTTTGCCCTTCAGCGGCTTGTCCACCAGCAAACGGATGATCCATTCCAATCGCGGCAACACGCGACACACGCCGAAGCAGATTTCCTGCAGTAAAGGCAAATCCTGCGGTTTCATTCTAGGCTGAATTTCAGGGAGCAGCGCGGATAAGGATTTTCCCTGATCCAGCACTTGCAGGATAATTTGCGCCGCTGCCGCGCGCGCGCTGAGATTTTTGTCCGTCGGGCTTTTTTTCCCGTTTTTTGTGGAAAGTGCGGTCGTTTTTTGCAACGTTTTTGTCATATGCGTTAACTCAATGCCGTTTGATGATATTGCGGGCGGCGGAATTAAGCCAATACCGTTCCCGCCGGAAACCAATCCGCCCGACCGTTCAGAAAATCCTGCACCGACATCGGTTTTTTGCCGGAAGGTTGTAAGCGGGTAATGTTCAATACGCCGTCCGCCGTGGCTATCCGCAGGCCTTTTTTATCGCAAGCCAACACCGTTCCCGCCGTCTTTTCCTGATGCGGCAATACGTCGGCCTGATAAATTTTAATCCGCTCTTCGTTGCCGTTGACGGTGACGGTTAAAAACGCCGTCGGCGCGGGATTAAAGGCGCGAATATTGCGTTCAAGCTGAGCGGCGGGTAAGGACCAATCCAGTTTCGCTTCCTCTTTGCTGAGCTTATCGGCGTAGCTGCTTTGATTGTCATCCTGCGGTTGCGGCTTAAACTTATCGTCTTCCAGGTGATCCAACACCTCAATTAATGCCGGCGGCGCGAGCTGCGCCAGTTTGTGATAGAGCGAAGCGGAGGTTTCTTGCGGTGTAATATCGCAATAAACTTTGTGCAGCATGTCGCCGGTGTCCAAGCCTTCGTTCATCTGCATGATGGTGACACCGGTTTGCGTATCGCCCGCCCAAATTGCCCGTTGAATCGGTGCGGCACCGCGCCAACGGGGCAGAATCGAACCGTGTACGTTCAAACAACCCAAACGGGGCGCGGCCAGAACGGCTTTCGGCAGAATTAACCCGTAAGCCACCACCACCATAACATCCGCGTTTAATGCCGCCAGTTCCGCTTGCGCTTCTTCGTGACGCAGAGATTTCGGCTGATAAACGGGAATATTATGCTGTTGCGCCAGCTGTTTAACCGGGCTGGCCTGCAGTTTTTTGCCGCGTCCCGCCGGTTTATCGGGTTGGGTGTAAACCGCGATAACATTGTGATTGGACGAAAGCAGCGCTTGTAGATGTTGGGCGGCAAAATCCGGCGTGCCGGCGAAGATAATGTTCAGTTTTTTCATAAATATATTTTTATCGAGTTTCGCCCGATGGGCTACTTACTTTTTCTTTGCTTGCACAAAGCAAAAGTAAGCAAAAAGAAAGTGCACCCCGACTTCGGTGCAGTTCTTCGCTTGGTTGAAATTTTTTTACGGAAAATAAGTAAACTCGCTACGCTCAAACAAACTTATTTTCCTAAAAATTTCAAGTCGCTCAGGCACCTCAGACGGGGCCCCGATGAGCGTAGAATCGTGATAAAAGTGCGGTTGATTTTTTTGATATTTTTAAATATTCGCGCTTATTCAACTTCCCCTTTTTGCCGCCTGAAAATAGTGGAATTTGTAGAAAATCTTGTTTGTCTGAGCGTAGCGAGTTTACAAGATTTTCGTAAAGCAAATTTCATTATTTTCAGGGAACAAGGCAAAACGGGGGCGCCTTTCTTTGCTTACTTTCTTTGGCGAAGCAAAGAAAGTAAGAATTACGCCGTTTGTTTTGCCAATTGTTTCTGATATTTCAGCAATTTTTCTTTCATTCGGTTGCGTTTTAACGGCGATAAATAATCCGCAAAGACGATGCCGTTTAAGTGATCCATTTCATGCTGGATGCAAATCGCCAGTAAACCGTCCGCATGTAAGGTGAAGGCTTCGCCGTGGCGGTTGAGGGCTTTGACGGTGATTTTTTCTTTGCGTGGTACGAAACCGCGCAGACCGGGCAAGGATAAGCAACCTTCTTCAATGCCGGTTTCGCCTTCGCTTTCAAGCAATTCGGGATTAATCAATACCAGTTGTTCGGTTTTTTCACCGGTGATGTCGATGGTGATCACGCGTTTGTGTACGTCAACCTGCGTGGCGGCTAGCCCGATGCCTTCTTCCTGATACATGGTGTCGAACATGTCGTCGATAAAAGTTTGCAGTTCGTCGTTAAATTCGGTGACGGGCGTCGCGACGGTTTTAAGGCGCTCGTCGGGGTAAATCAGTACGTTTAATAATGCCATAAAGTCTCTTTCCATAAATGTTAAAAAAATTGAACGTATTTTACATGAAATTCCGCCGGCTCGCTCCTATTTCTTTGATTTTTCGCAGAATTCGGTTGTTAGCGAAGTTGCGGGAAGAAAAAACGGCGGTTTTTTTGACCGCACTTAAAGCGGAAAGTGCGGTCGGTTTTTTCAGAGTTTTTTTATTATGTAAACGGTTTAATAAATGGCGTTAAAAATTACTTTTTAATTCGGGTAAATTAATTAAATTTTAAATTCGAGCGGAGAGTTTTTATCCCCATAAGGATTTTTTTTACGATAAAAGAATTTGTTATTTTTCCATCATTATTTGTAAAAGAATTGTAAGCTTGTGTAAATAATGAATTATTTATCCGAAATAAATTGCTATCGCCGTTAAATACTGCTATTTATTAGCAACAAATCGGACGTTGGACCATGTGTCGATGTCGCTTTTTAGGTAATGTTATTTTATATTTCAATAAGTTGGACTTGTTTTTAAGTATGTTTAGCCGTAAATATCATGAATTGCCGTTTATCACCGTTACTTCTCTTGTGGTCGGACCTGACTATGGCTATTTGAACTATATTCATGGGTATTAAGTCCTATGCTTATACCGATTTTTACCGAATTCTGATTGTTTAATTTTTTGTTAATTTTTCGAACCGTAAATGAGGGTGAAAATATTATGTTATTTTCCTTACAGTTCGATTGTTATTTGTTTTTATAAACTACACTTTTTATTTGAATCATTATTTTAATATATTGAAAATATAGGGGTATATTTTATGAATCTAGACAGCTACAAAGTTGGTGTTGTCGGCCTTGGTTATGTAGGTTTACCGTTGGCGGTAGAGTTCGGTAAACAGCGTGAAACCATAGGTTTTGATATTAGCCCGAACAGGGTAAAAGAACTGGCTGAGGGTAAAGACCGAACTTTAGAAGTTTCGTCGGACGCCCTCAAGTCGGCAACTTATCTTTCTTACACTTCCGATCTCGAACAGCTGAAACGATGCAATTTCTTTATTGTTACTGTTCCCACTCCCATTGATGATGTGAACCGTCCGGATTTGACGCCGCTGCAAAAGGCCAGTGAATCTATCGGTAAAGTGCTGAAAAAAGGCGATATTGTGGTGTATGAATCCACGGTATATCCCGGCGCGACGGAAGAAGTCTGTATTCCTATTCTGGAACGAGTGTCCGGCCTGAAATTTAATCGGGATTTCTTTGCGGGTTACAGCCCTGAACGGATTAATCCGGGTGATAAAGTTAACACGCTGACGAAAATTAAAAAAATCACCAGCGGCAGCACGCCGGAAGTGGCGGATATCGTCGATCAAATGTACGGCAGTATTATTACCGCGGGCACTCATAAAGCCGCCAGCATTAAAGTGGCGGAGGCGGCCAAAGTGATTGAAAACACCCAGCGGGATTTGAATATTGCGTTGGTGAACGAGTTATCCATTATTTTTGAACGTGTCGGTATCGATACGGTTGATGTATTGGAAGCGGCGGGCAGTAAATGGAACTTTTTACCGTTTCGTCCGGGCTTGGTCGGCGGACACTGTATCGGCGTCGATCCGTATTATTTAACCCATAAAGCGGAAGAAGTGGGCTATAACCCGCAGGTTATTCTTGCCGGCCGCCGCATTAATGACGATATGGCTCATTATGTTGCGCAAACCACGATCAAATTAATGCTGAATCATAATATTGACGTGGCCAAAGCCAAGGTGGGCGTATTAGGGGTGACCTTCAAGGAAAACTGTCCGGATATCCGTAACAGTAAAGTGGTTGATGTGATCGACGAGTTACGTAACTGGGGCGTGGACGTCGTGGTCGCCGATCCTTGGGCGGATCCTGCCGAAGTGAAACACGAATACGACCTGGAGCTGTCAGTGATTGATGAAAAACATCCGGTGGATACACTGATTGTGGCGGTGGGACATAAAGAATTCAGAGAATTAAGCGCTGAAACTTTGCGTTTATACATGCGTTCGGATAATCCGGTATTGGTGGATGTGAAAAGTTTATTTGACCGAGATGCCTTATCGCAACAAGGTATTAGTGTGTTCCGTTTATAAATAATAGAGACGAAGTTATGAAAAAATTTGCACTTATCGGAGCGGGCGGCTATATCGCTCCGCGTCATTTGAGAGCGATCAAAGATACGGGTAATACGTTGGTTGTGGCCATGGATGTGAACGATTCCGTCGGTATTATGGACAGCCACTTCCCGGAAGCCGAATTTTTCACCGAATTCGAGCAGTTTGAAGCCTTTGTGGAAGACCAAAAATTAAAAGGCGAAAAACTGGATTACGTGGCCATCTGTTCACCGAACTATTTGCATGCGCCGCACATGAAATTCGCCTTAAAAAACGGCATCAACGTGATCTGTGAGAAACCGTTGGTATTGAATTCCGCCGATTTGGACGTGTTGTCCGAATACGAACAAAAATACGGCGCGAAAGTAAATTCCATTCTGCAGCTACGTCTGCATCCGTCGATTATCGCTTTGCGCGATAAAGTGGAATCTGCGCCGGCGGATAAAGTGTTCGATGTGGATTTAACCTATCTGACCTCGCGCGGCAAATGGTATTTGAAATCCTGGAAAGGCGTAGATCAAAAATCCGGCGGCGTCGCCACCAACATCGGCGTACATTTCTACGATATGCTGCATTTCATTTTCGGTGATGTGGTGAAAAACGAAGTGCATTATCGCGATGAGAAAACCGTTTCCGGTTATTTGGAATACAAACGTGCGCGGGTTCGTTGGTTCTTGTCTATTGATGCCAACAATTTACCGGCAAATGCGGTGCAGGGTGAAAAACTCACCTATCGCAGCATTACGATTGAAAACGAAGAACTGGAATTTTCCGGCGGCTTCACCGATTTGCACACCCAAAGCTATCAACGCATTCTGGAAGGCAAGGGTTACGGCTTGGAAGAAAACCGCACGGCGATCGAGACGGTGGAACATATCCGTCATGCCGACGTGATAGCGAATCCGACCAATCCGCATCCGTTTTTAACAAAATTATTACAAAAATAAACCTCAATTGAGTGCACTAGCAAGCAGTTCAATTGCAATTCGAGTTTGGGCTATATAAAAGTGCGGTCACAAAAAGCAACGTTTTTTTAGATTGTTTTTTGACCATAATTTATACATAGCCCATTCGAGGATTGCATTTAATCTTTAAGAATTTTGTATAAAACGCGAAGCGATATCCATTCAACTATTCAACGGGAAACCAACATTATGAACTATTATCAACATCCGTCGGCAATCGTTGACGAGGGTGCCGAGATCGGCGACGGCTCAAGAGTTTGGCATTTCGCCCACGTATGCGGCGGCGCCAAAATCGGGAAAGAGGTGTCGCTGGGACAAAACGTGTTTGTGGGCAATAAAGTCCGCATCGGCGATCGTTGCAAAATTCAGAATAACGTTTCCGTATACGACAATGTGTATTTGGAAGAAGGGGTTTTTTGCGGTCCGAGCATGGTTTTTACCAATGTGTACAACCCGCGTTCGTTGATTGAGCGGAAAAGCGAATATAAAGATACTTTGGTAAAAAAAGGTGCGACTTTGGGCGCCAATTCCACCATTGTATGCGGTGTGACGATCGGCGCTTACGCCTTTATCGGCGCAGGTGCGGTGATCAACCGGGATGTGCCGGATTATGCCTTAATGGTAGGTGTGCCCGCCAAACAAATCGGTTGGATGAGCGAATACGGCGAACAATTGGATTTGCCGTTGTCGGGACAAGCCGAAGCCCGATGTCCGCATACAGGAGAGGTTTACCGTTTGGACGGTCATGTGTTGAAGAAATTATAAGCAGGTAAAGAAGATGGAATTCATTGATTTAAATGCTCAGCAGCAAAGAATTAAAGCGCAAATTGACGCGGGTATTCAGAAAGTGTTGGCGCACGGTAAATATATTTTAGGTCCGGAAGTCGCGGAATTGGAAGAAAAGCTGGCGGCTTATGTCGGCGCAAAATATTGTATCAGCTGCGCTAACGGCACGGATGCGTTACAAATTGCGCAAATGGCGTTGGGCATCGGCGCCGGTGATGAAGTGATTACCCCGGGATTTACTTATATCGCTACGGCGGAAACCGTCGCTTTATTAGGCGCAAAACCGGTTTATGTGGATGTGGATCCGAAAACCTACAATATTGACGCGACAAAACTGGAAGCGGCAATCACACCGCGTACTAAAGCCATTATTCCCGTGAGTTTATACGGACAATGTGCGGATTTTGACGCGGTAAATGCCGTGGCGCAGAAATATAACTTACCGGTCATTGAAGATGCCGCACAAAGTTTCGGCGCGAGCTATAAAAACCGTAAAAGTTGCAATTTAACCACTATCGCCTGTACCAGCTTTTTTCCAAGCAAACCTTTAGGCTGTTATGGCGACGGCGGTGCAATTTTTACTAACGATGATGAATTGGCAAAAGTGATTCGTCAGGTGGCAAGACACGGTCAGGATCGTCGTTATCATCATATCCGCGTGGGCGTAAACAGCCGTTTGGACACCTTACAGGCGGCGATTTTGTTGCCAAAACTGGCGATCCTGGACGATGAAATTTCGGCCCGTCAACGGGTGGCGGAAAACTATACCCGTTTGTTTAATCAAGCCGGCATCAACAGCACGCCGTTTATTGAAGCGCATAACCAAAGCGCCTGGGCGCAGTACACCATCCAAGTGGATAATCGTGCCGAGGTACAGGAAAAACTAAAAACGTTGGGAATTCCGACCGCAGTTCATTATCCGATTCCGTTAAATAAACAACCGGCGGTGGCGGATAGCCGTATCAATTTACCGGTGGGAGATTTAATTGCCGAACGTGTGATGAGTTTGCCGATGCATCCGTATCTCACATCGGAAGAACAGCAAAAGATTGTGCAAAGTTTAGTATAGGATTTTTCGCCATGAGCCAGGCTAAATTACGCGTATTGCTGGTGAGCGATATGGGGCATATCGGCGGAACGGAGATCGCTACTCTGATTGCCGCCACCGAATTGAATCCGCTCGTGGAGTCGGTGACGGTTTTCGGTAAAACCGGACCGCTGTTTGATACGATCAACAAATTGGGTATTCAACAAATTAATGCGGATTGTCATACCAAGAATCCGCTGAAACTACTTAATTATGTTTATCAGTTGGTGAAAACGGTGAATGATAAGCAAATTGATGTGATTCATGCCCAAATGGCGCGTCCGTTGTTGTTTATTTGGTTGGCGAAGAAATTCTTCAAAAATAAACAAGTGAAGATTTTCTGGACATCGCGCGGTTTGGATCATGAGACTTATCAAAAAGTCGTACCGTTTTTTGTCAAAATGGGCGTGAGAGGGCTGGGAAATTGTAAGCTTGAACAACAAAAGCTGATTCGCTACGGTTATCCGGAGGTGCAAACTTCTTATATTTACAATGCATATCGTTTAATTCCGACCAGCAAGCCGATGAAGTCCTTGGAAAAGTCGCGGTTTGTGATTGGTACTTTATCCGCTTTGCGGGAAGGGCGCAGCGTTGAGTTATTTCTGGATTTTGCGAAATATTGTTTAACTTATCACCCGGAACGTCAGTTTGAATTTGTTATTGGCGGTGATGGCCCGCATCGAGGGGTCTTGGAAAAGATTGCTGGAGATTTAGGGATTGAGCAACAGGTGAAGTTTGCGGGCAATGTATCGGATGTGACTGCTTTTATGGACGGTGTCGATGTGTTTGTCAGTCCGCTGGTTGTTGACGGTGACAGCGGCGCGGGTTTATCCAATTCCATTGTCGAGGCGATGATTATGAAAGTGCCGGTTTGTGCCTTTAGAGCCGCGGGTATTGAAGAAATCGTGATAAACGGTAGTACGGGACATCTGATTGAGCCGCGCGATATCGCCGCTATGGCGGAAGCGGTTTGCCGGACGATTGACGATAAAACGGCAACCGAATCTTATGTGAATAATGCGTATGATTTGATTATTCGCGAATGCGATCCGAAAAAATATGCACAAAAATTGTTGAAATTATATAAGGAATTGTAATGCATATTCTGATATTGCCGTCTTGGTACCCTTTACATAAAGATGATCTGAACGGCGCATTTTTTCGAGAACAAGCTTATGTTCTCGCTGATTCCGGTGTGAAAGTCGGTGTGATTGCGCCGCAGTTTAGATCATTACGGTTAGGTAAAAATGCGGTTCTGGGTCGTTATGATCAAGAATTCTGGCAGGACGGCAATATTAGCACGTATTTTCAACATGGCGTATTCTGGTTTCCTAAGATTCCTTACTTGGATTTAAAGCGTTGGGTGAAAGCCGGATTGGCATTATTCGAACGTTATGTTAAAGAACAAGGCATGCCGGATATTTTGCATGTGCATAGTTTATTACATGCGGGACCTTTGGCACTGGAAATCCATAAAAAATATCAAATTCCTTACTGTGTTACCGAGCACAGTTCGGTTTTCGGGCGGGGATTGGTGAAAGACTGGGAATGGCCGTATTTGAAACGCTCCGAAGCGGCGGCAAGCAAATTATTGGCTGTCAGTAAAAGCCTGGCGGATCTGTTAAAACAGAAATTAAACGGTAAAGAATGGACGGTTTTTCCTAATTTGCTGGATGATTTGTTTGTCGAAAGTTCGATGAATTTATCGGCGCGAAAATATCAGCTGTGCGCCGTCGCATTTTTACATGCAAAGAAAGGATTTGATGTATTAATCAAAGCCTTTGCCAACGTTGTGGAAGAATATCCGCAATTAAAGCTCATGATTGGCGGAGAGGGGCCCGAACGGGCCAAACTGGAAATGCTAATCAAAACTTTAGGTCTGGAAAATAACGTAACTTTACTGGGGGCGCTTTCCCGCGGGGAAGTTTGCCAATTAATGAAAGAAAGTCTGGGTTTTGTTCTTTCCAGTTATATCGAGACTTTCGGCGTGGTGGTTATCGAAGCTTTGTCACAAGGTACACCGGTGGTATCCACATTGTGTGGCGGCCCCGAATCCATTTTAACGGAAGGTGACGGTTTATTTGTCAAAGCGGGCGATGAAAAGGAACTGGCGAAAGGTATTTTGGAATTTCTTGCCAATCAGGAAAAATTTGATAACGAGCAAATCCGGCGGCGCTGTATCGATGCCTATTCCAAAAAGCCGTTTGTCAATAAACTGACAAATATTTATCGGGATATTTTAGATAAAAAGTAACGTTATGGTGAGATTAATATCGACGGTTTTTGTCAGACAGATTTTAGTCGGTGTTCTGCAGGTTATTACATTAATTGTAATTGCCAGAGGATTGGGTACCGAGCAAATGGGGCAATATACGTTAGCCATTTTGTTGCCGACGTTATTTTCTCAAATCATTACTTTTGGTTTACAGAGTATCAATATTTATGCCATCGGGCGGAAAATGGTTAATGAAAATCAGGCGTTGTATGCCAATTTGATTTTCTTATCCGCTTTGTCGATAGTGACCGGTTTGGCGTTAGGTATCGTGGTGCATTATTTCGGGCAGTATTTTTTTAACGAAGTGCCGGTGAGTTTATTGTATTTATCCTTGGCTTCTTTGTTGCCGCAGACATTTTTTACCGTATTGCCTTCTTTAATTCAGGCGGTGCAGAACTTTAAATGGTTCAATATTGTTTGTGTTGCTCAGCCGTTAGTCATTTTTCTGATTTCAATGGTGGCGATTCTGTTTTCAAACGATGTGAGTTCTATTTTAACTGCCTATGTGTTAAGCCATTGGATAAGTTTCTTTATTTTACTGCGAATTATCCTGAAATTAATCAAGGTGGAAACTTATTCGCTGAAACGCTTTTTTTTCGACTTTATCGGTTACGGACTGAAATCTCATTTAAGTAACATTATTACTTTGTTGAATTATCGGTTTTCATTGTTGATTTTAGGTTATTTCACTACGCCGGTAGTGGTGGGTATTTATTCGGTCGGGATGCAGCTGGCGGAAAAATTGTGGTTGCCTTCTCAGGCGGTCAGTACGGTATTGCTCCCCCGATTATCCAATAAATTAGGAGAAGGCGGTGACGACCGAGAAGTCGCAAAACTCACATTAGACAGTGCCAGACTGACCTTTATTGTCACGCTGGTTATCGGTATCGCATTTGCTTGTTTGTCTTCCCTCATCGTAAGAATTTTATTCGGTGCGGAATATGAAAAGGCGGTGTCCGTAATATTGCTGTTATTGCCGGGAATTTTAGCCTGGACACCGTCAAGAATTTTAGCTAACGATCTTGCCGCCCGGGGATTTGCCGAATTAAATCTGAAAAATTCTTACTGGGTGTTCGGGATTAATACGGTATTGAGTTTATGCCTTGTGCCGTTATGGGGATTAATCGGAGCCTCCATTGCGACGACGCTTGCCTACACCATGGATTTAGTGTTGCGATTGATCGCTTTTAACCGAGTGACACAAAGCCGGGCGTTTTGGCATATCGTTCCGAAGCCTTCGGATTTCGGCATGATGGTAAGTTTTATAAAAGGATTAAGAAATGCAAGATAAAAAGCACATTATGATTGTTGCGCCTTATGTCACGTTTCCTCATGAAATGGGAATGAACCGATTTATTTATCTTGCCAAAATGTTATCGACGGAATTTGACGTGACATTGGTGACCAGTAAATATTGTCATTTCTTAAAAAAACATCGCGAAAACGTACCGCACTTGGATAATGTGAACGTGGTTTTATTGGATGAACCGGGATACGCCAAAAATGTCAGCATTCGCCGCTTAATCAGTCACCATGCGTTTTGCCGTCATTTTGAAACCTTTTTAAAAAATTATGCACGAAAAATCGATGTGGTTTATTCCGCTTATCCGTTAATTAGAACAAATTATATTTTAGGCAAATATAAGCAAAGTAAAAATTTTAAATTGGTTATCGATGTGCAGGATGTTTGGCCGGAAGCCATTGCCGGGCCTATTGCGTTTTTTTCTACGCCAATCGGCAAAATGCTGATGAAGCCGATTACGCGCTATGCCGATAAAACATACGGCTATGCGGATGCGTTAGTGGCAGTTTCGGAAACTTATTTGCGCCGGGCGGATGTGAATCATTTGCCGGATACGCTGAAAAGTGCGGTCTATATTGGCGGAGATTTTTTATTCGCCAAATCGGAGGATAAAAAAACAACGGGTAAATTGATTGCCACTTATTTAGGCACCATGGCGGGCAGTTATGATTTGGAGACCGTGGTGAAAGCCGCGCCGTTGTGCAGCGAGAAGGTGAACATTCAATTTATCGGCACCGGTCCGCATGAAGCTTCCCTGCAGGCGCTGAACCGCCAATTGGGCGGTCATGTGGCGTTTTTAGGCGTTCATCCTTATAACGAAGCCATGCGAATGCTGGCGGATTCCGATGTGGCGCTGAATGCTATTAAAGCTTCGTCGGAAGGCAGTATTACTAATAAATTATCCGATTATATTTGCTGTGGATTGCCGATTTTAAGCTGTCAGAAACATCCGGAAGTGGAAAAACTGCTGGCGCAAGGCGGTGGCATTCAATATGCGGCGGGGAATTATCGGGAATTGGCCGCCGAATTAAATAAATTGGCGGAAGACAGAACGGTTTTAAACAATATGTCTCAAGTTAATTTATCGCTTGCGAAAGAGAAATTCTTACGTGAACGTTCTTATAAAGAAATTGAGAAATTAATCAAAAATATTATTTGATATGAATATTAGCGTTATCAGTACTTTTAAGCTGTTATTATTTTTTGCATTGGGATTGGTCATATTTTCGCCCGCATTATCTAATCTGTTAGGCTTACCTCGATTGGATAGTGCGCTGAGTTTCGTATTTTTTTTCTTGTCTTTTATGACGCTCTTTTTTAGAGAGATAGAAAAGGACTTTTTAAAACTGATATTTCCGTTATATGCGCTGTTTTTCTTTGTGGGAATTTCATTATTAAATTCGTTTTCAACGGATAAAGCGGTGGATTCGTTCTTTTTCGGTATTGTGATTTTCTTATTTCATTATTCTTTTTTGGCATTTAATCGGAATGATGGCGAAGCGGGTATCCGACGTTTGTTATTGGGAATGTCGTTAATTGTTTTGGCGGGATTTTTTATTGAGGCTTTGCTGGGTTTTCAGTTGGTGTCGGGTAATGACGAATTAACGGTAACCGATAATGCGTTTAAAGGATTTTTCTTTAATACTAATGACCAGGCTGTGATTATGATTTCACTTGCCGCGTTAATAGGATTTTTTTATATCATCCGAGAAAACAATTGGAAATGGAAATTAACCGGATATGCGTTGTTGTTGATTATCGGTTTGGCGGTTGTAGTCAGTGCGTCCCGCTCGGTATTACTGAGTTATCTGATTATGCTGATGTTAATATTATTTTTAAATGCATCGGTCTATTTTAAGGCGATATATCTGTTTTTCGCCTGTGTGGTCGCATTATTTATATTTAATCTTTCCTGGTTGCAGGAGTTATTTATTTTACTTGCCAAAATTGATTGGTTGGAACGTCCGATAGAACGTTTTTCATTAGTTATATTTTCTATGGCGGATGATAAGTCCGTCGGTTATCGGACAGAAATTTATACCGCGTTCTTAGATAATTTTAAAATTCTTTGGTTGGGTTACGGTCCGCGGGATTACATTCAGTATTTCGATCGAATAAAGTTAAGTTTTCCGTTGGGTTATACCAATCCGCACAGTTTCTTTATTGAGATTTATTTGGCTTTCGGTATTTTTGCATTCTTAGCATTTTTATACTTTATATTGAATGCTATTTATTACGTATTAACCGATTATTTATTAGCCTGGAAAGAACGCATATTTATTTTATTTATTTTTATTAATTTCTGTTGGATCGTTTGGGTGCCGTCTTCCATTTTGAGATTGCCGTTAGTCTGGTATCCGCTTTTCCTGGTTTTAGTTTATGCCGTTCTGGCTAAAAACGGTACTTTCGCCAGCTCGAAATCGGTCGGCAGTAGGAGTTCTTCATGGTAAAACGTTTTTTCGATATTGTTATTGCGCTGACAGCCTTAGTTTTGCTTTCACCCGTATATTTATTCGTGGCTTATAAGGTAAAACGGAATTTGGGTTCGCCGGTTTTGTTTAAACAAATCCGTCCGGGCTTGCACGGTAAACCGTTTGAGATGATCAAGTTCAGAACCATGAAAGACGGCGTGGATCACAACGGCAATATTTTACCGGATGCGGAACGCTTAACGCCGTTCGGTAAAATGCTTCGCGCCACCAGTCTGGACGAATTACCGGAGCTCTGGAACGTGTTAAAAGGCGATATGAGTCTGGTAGGGCCTCGCCCGTTACTGATGGAATATTTACCGCTTTATAACGAACGGCAAGCTAAACGCCACGACGTGAAACCGGGCATTACCGGCTATGCTCAGGTGAACGGGCGTAACGCCATCAGTTGGGAACAAAAATTTGAATTGGATGCCTGGTATGTGGAAAACCGATCATTCTGGTTAGATTTGAAAATCATCGCGAAAACCATTCAAAAAGTGATTGCGAAAGACGATATTAACGCGGCAAATGACGCCACTATGCCTAAATTTGAAGGGAATAAAAAATCATGAACATTCTTGTTACCTCAGCCGGACAACGGGTTTCTCTCGTTCAGGCGTTTAAGAAAGAATTATCGCAATTAGTGAGCGGCGGAAAAGTGTTGACCGTGGATTTAAATCCCGAACTGGCGCCGGCCTGTTATGTGGCGGACGACCGTTTCCGGGTGCCTAGGGTGACGGATGCCGGTTATATTCCGACATTACTTGAAATCTGCGAAGCAAATAACGTGAAATTAATTGTTCCGACCATTGATACGGAATTATTGGTTTTAAGCGAACACTTGCAGCAGTTTAAGGATAAAGGCATTTTTATTTCCGTCAGTGATGCGGAATTTGTCAGAAAATGTCGCGATAAACGATTAACCAACCAATTGTTTGTTGAACAGGGTATTGCCGTGCCTAAACAATTTGAGAAAGGTCGGTTTGAATATCCGGTTTTTGTGAAACCTTATAACGGCAGTTTGAGCAAAGGGATTTTTGTGGCGGAAAAACCGGAGGATATTTCACCGGAGCAGCTGGAAAATCCCGAACTCATGTTTATGCAGTATATTTCGCCGGCGGAATACGACGAATACACCGTAGATTGTTATTTTGATAAACATTCCGCACTGAAAAGTGCGGTGCCGAGAAAGCGAATTTTTGTGCGGGCGGGCGAAATCAATAAAGGCGTGACCAAGAAAAACGCCATCGTCACTCAGTTATCGGAAAAATTGTCTCGTTTACCGGGTGCGCGCGGTTGTTTGACGGTGCAGGTGTTTTATCACAAATCTAGCGCCGAAATGCTGGGAATTGAAATTAATCCGCGTTTCGGCGGCGGTTATCCGTTGAGTTATCTGGCGGGCGCCAATTATCCGCGCTGGTTGATTCAGGAATATTTGTTTAATCAACCGATTCCCGCCTTCGACGATTGGGAAGCGGATTTATTAATGCTGCGTTATGACGCGGAAATCCTGGCGCATCATTATGAAAAATAAGGCGCTGGTTTTAGATTTGGACGATACGCTGTATGCGGAAATCGATTTTCTGTATTCCGCTTATCAGCATATTGCGTTTCGTTTGGCGCCGGAACAGGGCGAAGCGTTATTTAATCGACTGGTCGAACTGTATCACAGCGGAGAGAACGCCTTTCAGTATTTGGTGAAACAATATGATGTCGATTTGGCAACTTTGCTGGATTGGTACCGATTTCATATTCCGCAGATTAGGCTTTTTCCGCATGTGGAGGAACAACTAAACCGGCTGAAGGCGGATTATCGGTTTGCCTTAATCACGGACGGCCGCTCCGTGACGCAACGGAATAAAGTGAAAGCGTTGGGATTGGAACCATTGCTGGATTTCATGGTGATTTCGGAGGAAATCGGCAGTGAAAAACCCAGTATCAACAATTACCGGCTGGTTCAGGACGCATTGCAATGCGAACATTACATTTATATAGGAGACAATCCTAAAAAAGATTTTGTCACGCCGAATAAATTAGGCTGGAAAACCATTTGTTTAAGGGATCGCGGGACGAATATCCATAAACAGGATTTTGAAATTCTTCACGAATTTCTCCCGCACTTTTATATGTCGGATTGGTCGGATTTACCGACGATTTTAGATTTTTAATTTTATTATTGCTTAATCATTAAGGGGTTTATTATGTTGAATACCGCTTTTGAACCGTGGCCGTCTTTTACTCAAGAAGAGGCCGACGCCGTTTCCCGCGTACTGTTATCAAACCGGGTAAATTACTGGACGGGCACCGAATGCCGAGAATTTGAAAAAGAATTTGCCGCTTACGTGGGGACAGAATATGCCATTGCCCTGACTAACGGCACTGTTGCGCTGGATCTGGCTTTGAAAGCGTTGGACATCGGCGCCGGTGATGACGTTATCGTAACTTCCCGTACTTTTTTAGCTTCCGCCAGTTCAATCGTAACCGCCGGCGCCAATCCGGTATTTGCGGACGTCGAGCCGGATTCTCAGGTGATTTCCCGTCGTACCATTGAAGCCGTTTTAACGCCGAATACCAAAGCGATTATTTGTGTGCATTTAGCCGGCTGGATGTGTGATATGGATCCGATTATGGCGTTGGCGAAAGAAAAAGGCATTTATGTGATTGAAGACTGCGCGCAGGCGCACGGCGCTATGTATAAAGGCAAATCGGCGGGATCTATCGGTCATATCGGGGCCTGGTCGTTCTGTCAGGATAAAATTATGACGACAGGCGGCGAAGGCGGTATGGTAACCACCAACGATAAAGCGTTGTGGAATAAAATGTGGTCTTATAAAGATCACGGTAAAGATTTCGATACGGTTTACAACAAACAGCACCCGTCAGGCTTCCGCTGGCTGCATAATTCATTCGGTACCAACTGGCGAATGATGGAAATGCAGGCGGTCATCGGTCGTATTCAGTTGACCCGTATGGCGGATTGGACGGCAACGCGCATTAGCAATATGGAACGTATTCTGAATGCTTTCGACGGCAGTCCTTATTTCTCCGTACACAGACCTGGTCAGGATTATGTGCATGCGGCGTATAAATGTTATGTGCGGGTTAATCCGCAAGCCTTGCCGGAAGGTTGGTCGAGAGATCGGATTATGCAGGAAATTAACGAGCAGGGTGTGCCTTGCTACAGCGGTTCCTGTTCCGAAGTGTATCTGGAAAAGGCTTTTGATGATACGCCGTGGCGTCCGGTTCAGCGTTTGCAAAATGCGAAATTGTTGGGTGAAACCAGCTTAATGTTTTTAGTTCATCCGACGCTGAGCGAAGAAAGTCTGAATAAAACTTGTGCGGCAATAACTCGGGTTATTAAGGCATTATCGGAAAACAAAT
Source organism: Actinobacillus sp. GY-402 (assembly GCF_014843355.1). GTDB lineage: Bacteria > Pseudomonadota > Gammaproteobacteria > Enterobacterales > Pasteurellaceae > Exercitatus > Exercitatus varius. Next base: position 1,911,981 of record NZ_CP062137.1, on the reverse strand, counting down.
AAGGTAGCGGATTATTATGAAGTCTTTTATTGCAAGCTTAGTGATTGCATCAAGATGGATTAAACTCTGCGGTCTTATGTTGTTGGACTTCTTGGTTTTTCCGATCTTGTTGTGGGTGTGTTATGCCTTGCGTTTATTAGATCTTTCTGCGGATTTGGTGCCAAATCTCTATTTGGGTGAGTTTTGGATTTCGTTATTTGCCGTGGCCTGCCTTTTTGTATGCAGTGTGTACCATTTTGTTATCCGGACATTTAACGAAACGCTGATTGTCAGATTGTTTATCGCCACCATTATGACGGTGATCGGATTGCTGTTGTTAGGGCATTTTTCGGATGTCTTTATTCCGGCATCGGTCGCTTTCATGTTCGGGTTTATGATGTTTTTATGGGTGTGGCTCAGCCGTAGTGCGATTCGCTTAACCGTAAGATATATTTTAAATCCGCGGGTGACCAGTAAGCGCATTGCCATTTATGGTGCGGGTATCGGCGGGCAACAAGTTGTACAAACTCTGTTGCGCTCCGATGAGCATTTACCGTTATTTTTTATTGACGACGATAAAAATCTGAGAAACAGACGAGTCGGCGGATTAAAGATCTATTCTGCAAAAGCGGCATTGGATGCGTTGGAGCGTTATGAGATCGATGAGATTTTAATTGCGTTGCCTTCGATTAGCCGGGCTAGAAAAAACGAGATTGTGGAATTTTTGTCTCAATCTCATCGACGGATTATGGAATTGCCGAGCCTGACTAAGCTGGTAGACGGGCAAATCAATATTTCGGATATTAAAGAAGTGGATATTGTGGATTTGCTGGGACGAGAACCGGTGGATCCGGTGCCGGAATTGTTCAGCAAGAATATTCAAGGTAAAGTCGTTATGGTTACGGGAGCGGGCGGTTCCATCGGTTCCGAATTGTGCCGTCAAATTATCCGTAATCAACCTAATACATTGTTGTTATTCGAAATTTCGGAATATGCACTTTATGCCATTGAGCAGGATTTAAGAAATATTATCCGAGAAGAATCGCTGCCTGAAACGAAAATTTTGCCATTACTGGGTAATGTACAAAATAAGCAGCGACTGGTTGAAATCATGAAAGCGTTCAATGTTGAAACATTGTATCATGCGGCGGCTTACAAGCATGTGCCGATGGTCGAATATAATGTGGTTGAAGGCGTACAGAATAATATCTTCGGAACCTATAATACGGCGAAAGCCGCGATTGAAGCGAACGTGGATTCCTTTGTATTGATTTCTACGGATAAAGCGGTACGGCCGACAAATGTCATGGGAACGACGAAGCGAATTGCCGAACTTTGTCTGCAAGCGCTTGCCCAAGAACAAGGAAAGACGCATCATACTTTATTTTCTATGGTTCGTTTTGGTAATGTATTGGGGTCATCGGGTTCCGTTATTCCGTTGTTCAAAAAACAAATTGCGCATGGCGGGCCTATAACCGTCACGGATAAAAGGATTATCCGTTACTTTATGACAATCCCTGAAGCGGCACAATTAGTCATTCAGGCGGGTGCTATGGCGAAAGGCGGTGACGTGTTTATCCTTGATATGGGTGAACCGGTTAAAATCGTCGATTTAGCACGAAATCTGGTTAAACTTTCAGGATTAACCATAAAGGACGAAAGTAATCCGGATGGTGATATTGAAATTCGTTTTACCGGATTAAGACCGGGTGAAAAACTTTATGAAGAGTTGCTCATCGGCGGCGATAATGTTGAACAGACTTATCACGAACGGATTATGACGGCGAAGGAAGATTTTTTGCCGCCGGATAAACTGAAAGAGCTGATTAAACAACTTGAAGACGCTTGCAATCATAACGATTGCGAACAGGTTCGCCATTTATTGTTAAATGCGCCGACGGGATATCATCCTGTCAGTGAACTTGCGGATTTTGTTTGGAACAAACAACATTCGGACGATTAACTTTTATTACAGATTAAATATGAATAAATTAATTAAATCTCTACTTGTAACCGGACTGGGTTTATCTTTGTCATCCTGTTCCGTATTTTTGCCGGATAGTCATAAATCGCCTATTTCGCAGAGACCCGCACAGATTGTCGGTGAAAATGTCGATTTAGCCAAAGCGATTGATGCTTATCTCATCACGCCGCAGTTATTGAAAACGCTGAAGCCGATGAACGCCTCGGCACAGTCTAATCTGAATCTGGATAAAGAACTGAGAGATTATCAATATCGTGTGGGTGTCGGCGATGTACTGAATGTTACCGTATGGGATCACCCGGAATTAACTACGCCGGCGGGTTCTTATCGTTCATCGGCGGAGGCCGGTAACCAGGTTCATGCGAACGGAACAATGTTTTATCCTTATGCCGGCAACATAAAAGTTGCGGGATTAACCGTAGATCAGATCCGCGGTCGTTTAACCAAAGCGTTATCCAATTATATCGCCGAGCCTCAGGTTGAGGTGAATGTCGCATCATTCCAGTCACAAAAAGCTTATGTAACGGGCGAGGTTAAGTCGCCGGGTCAGCAATTTATCACCAATGTGCCGCTGACTTTGTTAGATGCAATCAATAAGGCCGGCGGGTTGGCGGATAACGCTAACTGGCATAATGTGACGCTGACCAGAAACGGACGGGATGAAGTGATTTCAGTGGAGGCGTTAATTCAGCGCGGTGATTTAACGCAGAATCGTTTGTTGAAAAACGGTGATATTGTGCATGTACCGCGTAACGATACCATGAAGATTTTTGTGGTGGGAGAAGTGGTGCAATCACAGCTTCTTACCATCGGGCGTAACGGCATGACCTTAACGGAAGCGCTGAGTGCGAGCGGCGGTATCGACAAATTGTCTTCCGACGCAACGGGGATTTTTGTTATTCGGGGTCAGCGGGGTAAACATGAGCTCGTTCAGGATAGCAATGGTGAAAAAATCGAAAAAGTCGCCAATATTTATCAGTTAGACGTTACCAATCCGACGGCTTATATTTTAGGTACGGAATTCTATCTGCAACCGCATGATGTGGTTTACGTGACGACCGCACCGGTTTCCCGTTGGAACCGTGTGATTTCTCAAGTCGTACCGACTATCAGCGGATTTAACGACTTAACCGAAGGCGCATTACGAATCAGAACATGGCCTTAAACACCGCGTAAGCGTATAAATTTTTGACCGCTTTAATTGGTCATTAAGGGAAATATCTGAGGTTCTCCTCCTGGAGAACCTTCATCGGACGATATATTGCCCGTTGGCGGTTTTTCTTCAGGTATTGCAAATTGACATGCTGGAAGTTGAACAACAGATTTTATTATTAAGGGTTTTATCATAATGAGTAAAAAACAAAATGATGTTATCGATCTGACTAAACTACTGAGTTTATTCTGGGATCAAAAACGAATCATTCTTTTCTCTACGTTGTTATGTGCGGGGCTGGGGCTGATTTATTCATTATTGGCGCCCTCGATTTACATGGCGACGTCTTCCGTTCAGGTAGAGGAAAAATATACGGGCGGGGCTTTGCAAGGGATTTCCAGTATTTTTGAACAGGAATCCACGGCCGGCACCGAGATTGCTGTGATTAAATCCAGAGCGATTATGTTAAAAGCGGTGGAGGATTTGAATTTAACGACGGAAGTTTCTCCCGTCTATTCGATTCCTTTTTTCAGCAAAGCCATTGAAAAGCTGACGGGCGATAAATCGGAAATCACCGTTACCCGTTTTGTGCCGAAACAAGACGCATCGCAGGAATATACCTTAATTATCGGTTCTAACGAAAATGAATATGCCGTCGTGGACGAACAGGAACAAACCGTATTAAGCGGTGTCGTCGGCGAAAAATACGATAATAAGGACATTGAAATTCAGGTCACCTACTTGAAAGGGGCGTCAGGACAACGTTTTAGCCTGAAAAAACTGGAAAAATCCGACGTTCTTGAACTGGTGGAGCAGCTGCAACAAGCGGTTACGGCGGAAGAAAAAGGTAAACAAACCGGCGTAGTGGAATTAACTTTGAAAGGTGAAGATCCGGAATACATTCAAAACGTGCTGCAAAGCATTACTCAAAGTTATTTAGAACACAGCACCGCGCGCAATTCGGCGGAGGCAAGTAACAGCCTGGCCTTTTTAGAAAAACGTTTACCGGAAGTGCGCGACAGATTGACCAAATCCGAAAATGCACTGAACGAATACCGCCAGAAGAAAGCCTCTATTGATTTAGGGTTGGAAGCGAAATCGGTGTTGGACGCGTTGGTGCAGTTAGATGCGGATCTCAATGCGTTAACTATCAAAGAAAGCGATATTTCTCAACGTTTTACCAAACGTCACCCGAATTATGTCGCGCTGTTGGAACAACGTAAAGTTTTGCTGAACGAAAAAGCCCGTTTAACCAAACAGCTTGAATCGTTACCCGAAACTCAAAAAGATACGGTTCGTTTGACCCGTAATTTTGAAGTCGACCAACAGATTTATACTCAATTATCCAACAAAATTCAGGAATTGGACGTAGTTAAAGCCGGTGCGGTCGGAAATGTGCGCATTTTGGATCAGGCTCAAACCTTGCCGAAACCGGTAGCGCCGCGTAAATTGATTATTTTTGTGTTAACGGCCATTATCGGTTTCATGTTCGGCAGCGGTGCCGTGCTGTTAAGATCCATTTTGCAAAAGGGCATTCTTACCGTATCCGAAGTTTCTGACATCGGTTTGGTGACTCACGCGAGCGTACCGTTTTCCAAGAGACAATCGGCGTTATCCCGAGCCAGAGGCGGCAACCAGGCGGGCGGCGGTTTATTATCGGAACGTCAGCCGGACGATGCTTCAATAGAAAGCTTAAGAAGCTTAAGAACCAGCTTAAACCACATGCTGTCCGAAGCGAATAACCGGATCGTCTTACTTTCCGGCGTATCGAAAGGCGTCGGCAGACATTTCGTTTCGTCTAATCTTGCCAATTTACTGGCCAAGGCGGATAAAAGACTGTTGTTAATCGATGCGGATCTGCGCAGCAGTCGCTTACATTACGCCTTGGGCGTGGAAAACCGTCCGGGCGTGACCGAACTGCTGACGGAAAATTTACCTTTTGAACAAGGCGTAAAAAATGTCGGTGCGCATTTTGACGCGATTCCTTGCGGAAGCGTGACCGCCACGCCGTCCGAATTGCTGTCTTCGTCGCGTTGGCAACAATTACTGGATTGGGCGGTGCAGCATTACGATGCCGTGATTGTCACCGCACCGCCGATTCTGAGTGTCACGGATGCCGCGATTGTGGGACAACATGCGGATGTCACGCTGTTAATCGGGCGTTTCGAGCAAACTACGGTGCATGAAATCGAAGCCAGTCGGGAACGATTCGCCAATGCCGGCGTGAAGGTCGACGGATTCGTCTTAAACGCCGTCAAAGCCCGGGCCGTCAATAAAGACGATTATTTCCCGAACGCTTAAACCGAACATGCCGTTTGAATCGCTTCAAGCGGCATTTTTACAGACATCCAGTCAACCGAACCGGCAAAAAACTCGCAAAATTTTGCCCGCACTTTTACCGTGAACATCGGAAAAGTGCGGGCGATTTTTCGATAGTTTTTTATTTCCGCAGTTTCACTTCCTGCACCGCGTGGTCGGCGCCTTTGTGCAGAATCAGGTTCGCCCGTTCCCGGGTCGGCAAAATATTCTGCCTTAAATTCAGCCCGTTTATGGTATCCCAAATATGGGCCGCGGTGGTCACGGCTTGCGATTCGGACAAGGTGGCGTAATGTTTAAAGTAGGAATGCGGATTGCTGAAAGCGCTTTGGCGGAATTTCAAAAAACGGCGAATATACCATTCCTGCAACAGCGCTTCATCGGCGTCCACGTAAATGGAAAAATCCACGAAATCCGATACGAAGGTTTTCGCTTTGTTACCGGTTTGCAATACGTTTAAGCCTTCCAGAATAAGAATATCCGGTTGATCCACCAGGTTAAATTGATTCGGGACGATGTCATAGGTCAAATGCGAATAAATCGGCGCTTTTACGTTAGGTTTGCCGGATTTGACGTCGGCCAGAAACTGAATCAGTTTCGGCGTGTCGTAAGAAACCGGAAAACCTTTCTTCTGCAACAGATTTTTTTCCTGCAAAACGGCTAGCGGATAGAGGAAACCGTCGGTGGTGATCAAATCCACTTTGCGCGCCAGCGGCCAGTTCGACAGCAAGGACTGCAGAATACGCGCGGATGTGCTTTTTCCCACCGCGACGCTGCCGGCAATGCTGATAATGTAAGGAACTTTGGGATGTTGCCCGCCCAGAAAACGGTTGAGTACGGTCTGGCGGCGGAGGTTTTCTTCAATATAATAATTAATCAGACGCACAAGCGGTAAATAAATGGTGCTGACTTCATCCAGCGATAACTCTTCATTAATACCGAGCAAGGGTTTTAAATCCTGTTCGGTCAAAGTTAAGGGAACGGATTTGCGTAATTCTGCCCATTGCGAACGGTTAAAGGTAAGAAACGGGCTGACAATTTGCGCGGAAGTTTCCGTCTGATTTAATGTATTCACGATTTTCTGCATTCATTTAATGGGAAATTTTGTTAAGAATATACCTTATAAACGGTTTGTGCACAGAGAATTTTATAAAGTGCGGTCAAAAAAACGCAGTTTTTTGCATTTTTGTGTGGAATTTAAGCGGATAATTAAAAAATATTGATTTTTTACAAAAAAACACTTGTCAGAGGTAAATTTTTCCCTATAATACGCCTCACTTGCTTATGACGCCGACTTAGCTCAGTAGGTAGAGCAACTGACTTGTAATCAGTAGGTCATCAGTTCGATTCCGATAGTCGGCACCATCTCATAAACAAGATCAATCTCGTGTGGAGGGGTTCCCGAGCGGCCAAAGGGGGCAGACTGTAAATCTGTTGGCTCAGCCTTCGAAGGTTCGAATCCTTCTCCCTCCACCACTCACAAGATTTGATGGGACAGATGAATTTAGGACTGCGGGCATCGTATAATGGCTATTACCTTAGCCTTCCAAGCTAATGATGCGGGTTCGATTCCCGCTGCCCGCTCCAGTACGCTGATATAGCTCAGTTGGTAGAGCGCACCCTTGGTAAGGGTGAGGTCGGCGGTTCAAATCCGCCTATCAGCACCACGCCTATTTTCACCTATCCGTTTAGAATAAACCGTTGATTAATTACATTAGGTTCACTTGGTGTTATTGTACCATCGTAACCGTGTTTTTTAGAGGGACTTTCAATGTCTAAAGAAAAATTTGAACGTACAAAACCGCACGTAAACGTGGGTACAATCGGCCACGTTGACCACGGTAAAACAACTTTAACTGCAGCAATCACTACCGTATTAGCGAAACATTACGGCGGTGCGGCTCGTGCATTCGACCAAATCGACAACGCGCCGGAAGAAAAAGCGCGCGGTATCACCATCAATACCTCACACGTAGAATACGACACGCCGACCCGTCACTACGCACACGTTGACTGCCCGGGACACGCGGACTACGTGAAAAACATGATTACCGGTGCGGCGCAAATGGACGGCGCAATCTTAGTGGTAGCGGCAACCGACGGTCCGATGCCGCAAACTCGTGAGCACATCTTATTGGGTCGCCAGGTAGGCGTGCCTTACATCATCGTATTCTTAAACAAATGCGACATGGTAGATGACGAAGAATTATTAGAATTAGTGGAAATGGAAGTACGCGAGTTGTTAACTCAATACGACTTCCCGGGCGATGACACGCCAATCATCCGCGGTTCCGCATTAAAAGCGTTAGAAGGCGATGCACAATGGGAAGAAAAAATCCTGGAATTAGCCAACGCATTAGATACATACATTCCGGAACCGGAACGTGCGATTGATCAACCGTTCTTATTACCAATCGAAGACGTATTCTCCATTTCAGGTCGCGGTACGGTAGTAACCGGCCGTGTAGAACGCGGTATCATCCGTACCGGTGACGAAGTGGAAATCGTAGGTATCAAAGATACGGCGAAAACCACGGTAACGGGTGTGGAAATGTTCCGTAAATTACTGGACGAAGGTCGTGCGGGTGAAAACATCGGTGCATTATTACGCGGTACTAAACGTGAAGAAATCGAACGCGGTCAGGTATTGGCGAAACCGGGTTCAATTACTCCGCACACAGACTTCGTATCAGAAGTATACGTTCTGTCAAAAGAAGAAGGCGGTCGTCATACTCCGTTCTTCAAAGGTTACCGTCCGCAGTTCTACTTCCGTACGACAGACGTAACCGGTACAATCGAATTACCGGAAGGCGTGGAAATGGTTATGCCAGGCGATAACGTGAAAATGACGGTAAGCCTAATCCACCCGATTGCGATGGACCAAGGTTTACGTTTCGCTATCCGTGAAGGCGGTCGCACAGTCGGCGCCGGCGTGGTGGCACAAGTTATCAAATAACTGATAATTTCTGAACTATCTAAAACCTTCAACCTTGAAAAAGGTTGAGGGTTTTTAATATCAAGCTATAACGTAACAACTCAATGATAAAATTTCTTTTCTCATTATTTAAATCCCAATCCAATTCAACCCGACCTGTTGATGAACGGCTTAAGAGATTAATAAATATGCCTCCGCCGTCATCCAAATTGTATTTAAATGATATTGATTCATCCCGTCCCGAACATATTACGTTGAATTCAACTCATTCCTCACCGGATTTTGATATTAATAGTTCTGCAGTATTTGCAACAAAAGAGCAGCACGAAGCATTAAAAAATTATTTTCGGTTAAAAGGGGTATCAGTTCAGTTTAATTATGAATCAGTTAATATGACGGGTTTCTTTGACGAAGCAGCAGAAGTACTTATTCATAATGCTCAACTTATGGACAAAATTGTAGGACAGATCCGTTGGGCATATCGGAAGTCGGTCAATAACATCAAAATTGTGTTAGATAATTATTCCAAGCCGGAACAAAAACAGATTCGACAAATTTTAGAAAAATTATATAAATATACTGTGTTTGCGCGTTATTCCTTTGATAAAACAAATAATGTGGTTTGGTTGTCTCGTCAAGAAAGTAAAACGGTTGAGCAGTTTTTCCGAGGTGATTATTTAGAATGGTTCGTACTTAGTCGAGTATTGAAATTTGCGAAAAAACATAAAATTGCGTTATCTATTTCACGCAATGCATTGATTAAGTTACAGAATCATAAAAAATATGAACTGGATGTCGCTTTTATCTGCTGTAGCCGACCGCTTAAAATGGGAAAAACGACCGCTTAAAATGGGAAAATAAAAATAACCGCCAAATCTCATTCTTAGCGGTTATATCCGTTTAAATTGGGAAATTTAAACGCTGATTAATCAAAACTTAAACACCATATTATCCTCGTACTTAGCCTGATGATTTAGAGCTGATTCAATTGTTATCCGTTGCGCACCATCGAACGCTTGCCAGTTATCTATCTTAGCCTCCTGCATATACTCAATGAATCGCACAAACTCACTCTTAGTTGAACTGAAGAAGATATATGGCGGTCGGGTAATGTTGACCAGTCGCAAGAAGTCGATCAAGTCAAAATAATGCGCCTGTTTATAGCTCTCTTGTTTCGTGCACAGATATGGCGGGTCTAATACAAACACCGCTTGCGGGTCATCCATAAAGCGAGGAAGTAATGTGTGAAATGACTCCGATACGACCTCTACGCCGTTCAAATAACCATCCGCCACAGGGTAGTCGGTTTGGCGTACACAATGCCAGAAATCTCTACGACATAACTCCTCGAATGTGCCCACTTGTTGGCCTGAAAACAATAACCAGCTCGCAAGGCTTGTCAAATCCACATAACCGTCAAATGCTTTGATTGCTCCGATGATTTCAGCCTTGAGTGTTTTATCTGTCACGCGCTTTTGGCGCGGAACAGCGCTTAACAGTGCCGCAATTTGTCTACGCAAGCGGTTGATGTCATCAATATGCTTAATACGCTCTGCGTAGCCGTCAAAGTCATTATAAATTACGCGTGCCTTGGGTTTAAGCTGTTTTGCCGTATGACTAAGCAAACCCGACCCACCGAAGGTATCGACAATCGTCCAACCCTCGCCATCCCCTGGAATCTGCTCGCTTAAAATAGCCTTGAAGTGCGTTAAAAACATGCGCTTTTGACCGACGAACGGGAGTGGGGCCTGCTTAAACATAGTTACTTCCTTGTTTGTTTGTTTGTTTGTTTGTTTGTTTGTTTGTTTGTTTGTTTGTTTGTTTGTTTGTTTGTTTGTTTGGCATTATATCTGTCCTTAATTAATGTCAACCACATCCAACGGGCTTTTTGCGTCTGCGTAAAATGAACCGTCGGCATTGTGCCAATGGGTCGGCGGTAACTCATCGCCATTGTGCTCGACGATTAAGAGTTTGCCGAAAGGGCTCTCATGAACCACCGTACCGACGTTGCCGTTGCGTAATGTCACTGTCTTGTTTTGCATTTGCTTATCCTCATTTAGACTGATTAAATAAAAGTGCGGTCACAAAAAGCAACGCTTTTTGAACGTTGGCTTTGCCAACGGTGGCGAAACCATAAGTAATCGCACCGGCGATTACGCATAAATTTTTAAACGTTTTGAAAGCTACCCCCTAACCCGAATCGTGATGCCGGTGAATGCCAGTGTATTACTGGTGGATATATTACTTTGCGGAACAATTCTGAACCGAATCGTTGTTACCTCAGGCGGAATTACACCTGTTACAAGTTGCGGGTGCCATTCCTGTTTTGGGTAATTACCCAATAAATCCGACTCATATGATCCCACCACATCCGTGCCGTTAAGTAGCTGCACAATAACTTTGCATTGACCTGAACGCTTGCTATATGTTGAGATTTTGTAATTAAGCTCGAATTGCTGATATTGTCCCGCCGGGATTGCGTAATCGTTATATACGTCAGTTGTTTGGCTTACACGACCGAGTAGTAAATAACCGATTTTCTCGCCGAAATCGCTGTCATTGTAGCGGTTGAAATAACTGTCGCCTGCAGTCCATCTTGTTTGATGGTCAAAATCATGCAGTAATATCAACGCCCCCCCAACTTTGAAGATATAACGCTGTAAGCTCTGCAAGCCGTTTTTAACACTATACAATGCAACCCGGTTAAACTGTTCCCCTTCCATTTGGGGCGTCGGGATAAGTAAATGCCGTCGTCGTAGTATTAATTGATCGCACAACCATATCATCGTTTAACAGGTCAATTTTATACGCCACACCATCACCAAGGACCGTGCTGCCGTCCGTATGTGGAATTAACTGGTCGGCCTGAACATCACGGTCACGATGCGCCCAGGTCAGTTTAAATGACGTGCCATCTGCAATCGCATTGTCATAATTGCCATCGATACGCACATTGCCTGGCGGATACGGTCTCGCCTGGCGTTGTCGGGTAGTGATTGTAAGCTCTGTCGCCTTGCTCTCATCCAGCGTCTGCTGTGCGGTGCGGGTGAGTAGCTTGACCTTAAGCCGCTCGCCCACAGTATATTTAGTCTCGTCCGTCCCGGCAGCCAGCAAATAGCACCACGCCACGGAACCCGCCTGGTGCGCTTGCGGGATAGTATCCGCGCAACCGCGCCCCACCGTCATTGTGCCGGTTTTGAAATCCACCGAAGCAATCTTGATGATTTCATCGTCTACGATTAGGGGCTTCCGCGCCGGATAATGCCGCATAATCTCCCTCAAGTTTAAATTTTTATGCTTGTCTGATATGGGGTGACCTCGCCCACAAGTCGCACAAACGGAGTAAATGACCCAGTGGCAGTTTGTGTATAACCAGCGCCCGCATTAATTAACATATCATAGCCCACGGAAAGTGCGGTCGGTTGCGCGCCAAGGCTCCAGACAAAAACAGTCTGTCGGTTTTAACAAACGCCAACTCTGCGTCTGTCAGCACAAGCGGAAGCACATGATATGGCACCTCGAATAACCGTGCTTGGTCGATAGGTTTGGCGGTATAGTCGGGTTGAACATAGAATGACTCGCCTTTTTGCGTCGAGTAGTTCGCGGCCGGCATCCCAAATACATCTTGCAGACAAGTTGCCACAATTTCGCCTTCATTGCCGTTTTTAAGCTCACCGACGCGGAATACCACATCCACAATATCACGGTCCGGCAAATTCACTCGAATTACATCGCCAGGACGCAATTCCGATCCGCGCATATCAAATGTAATTTTGAGTCGGGTCAGTCCGCTTGCAATCATCTCTAAATCACGCTGTGCTAGGCGTGCAGCCAAATCAAACGTTGGGACACCTTTGTATTCGACTGTTTTGCTAATCACACCATGCATTTGCACAGCGGCGATATTATTGGCAATCGCTTGGTCCTCTCGGTTTGTCACTGGCTCCCGATATTTAACGATGACCTGATTAGCTTGCTTGTCGGTCGCGGCACTGTCATCATCGAGCACGCTTAAAATGCCGTTATCATAAGTAAATAGTGGTAAATCTTCGATTTTGTAATCTTTGCGAATCAGTTTAATCGCCTGTTTACCGGTTTCCACATTGTCATATTGCGCCGCTCCGATATGGTCAACGATTTGTTGAATGAATTCTTTAATTGAAGTCTGACGGTTATAGCGGATACACAAGCCAAAACCTTCAGCGTAAAGTGTGTCGGCGGCTTTTTTGTAGCTATCCAAATCCAAGTCGGAAAACTCTTTTTTCCCGCCCCAGCTTTTATTGGTGGCACATTCAACGAGGATGTGCGCAGGATTCATGGCATGAATTTGACGCACGTTTTCTTCCTGTTCCGGCGTTAAACCGGAAATTTTAAGATTATCGTTGCGCAACAGGATTTTAGCTTTTTCCGGGTACCATACCCCACCGTTATACCAGCCCTTATTAGCACGCCGGACTCGGTAGCTGTGTTTTTTGGGGTAAGCGTTATAACAGCTGATAAGTCCGCTGAATACCGTTGTTACAATACCTCGGAAACCAGGAATAATCTCATCTGGTGCAATATCGCCCGGTAAAACCGGACCGGAAGAGAAGAAATCTTGTTGCGTGGTATGATACCGTCTATTGCGTTTACGCGCGAAAAAACCGCCGGCATTAGAGAGCGCAGGATTTAATACGCCTTTTAATAGGTTAATAAGCATTTGAGTCGGCTTCTGGTCTGGCTCACCCATTAAGATTTCCATTCGTCCTTGAATGCCGCCCTCACCACCGGTATCTTCGCCGCCGAATAAATTCGGTTTATTGATATAGATAGCTTGGGATTGCGTTAATTCGCCCGGTTTGCCGACATACGCGGTTTTATCGTCCACGCGTAGTTCCACGATTTCGTCTACCGGCCCACGTCCCAGACCGGATTGAATATCCCAGTAATAACGGTAACCGACTGTAACCGGTTTACTCTTACTTTTTCCCCCCATTATTCGGCCTCCTTGTGCGCGGCAAGTGCGGCATTTACACATTTGCGCGCAAAGACACTCCCGGTGGCCAAAAATTTATCCGCCGGAATGCCGTTTTGCAAAAAATCCATATAATCCAATCCTTCGCGCTTAAAAAAGGCTTCAACGCCGGATGCGCAAAAATGAACTCGGCGCATGTCTTGCATGGTGATGATTAATTTATCCATAGTTAACCCTTTTTAATTTCTGAGGTGCGGTAGTTTCCGTATGCTAAAACTTGCCAATCCTCAGTCCAGCAGTCGCCGAAAAATACACACTGAGGTGTACCTTCTTCGATTTGCGGAAAATTCCAGTCTTTTGCCCCGACCGCTTCGGGACTGTTACTTGATTGTTTTCGCGATGTCGCCTGGTTAACCAGATAACTGATCGCCATCACAACCACTGCACGTACGATTGCCCATCCGAATGCTGCCCACATCATTAACTCCTTAAAATACTCTCGAACCGTCATACGGCGACTTGGTCGGCATGTGCGGCACACCGCCGAAATTGAGCATATTATTAAACTTTTTCAGGCATGTTTGAGCCCGTCCGTCACAACCCGGATAGACCTTAATAACCATACCGACGGAAAGCTTTTGTGTCCCCCCCATAAGCGTTAATTTATTATTTTCATGGATAGTCACCGCTCGCACCTCGCGCACGCCGTCGTCAATCCACTCAATAAAACCTGCGTTAAACCAGCCTTGCGGCAGATTAGCCGGGGTATCGACGGTGATAGAAACCCCATCCAGCGCGTTAATCGTCAGCCCGGCAACAACAAATTTGCCAGGCTTCACTTTGCAATCTACGTCATAGAGGGTATAAGGACAGTTGCGTCCCCATGTAAGCCGCAAGCCTGCGCTCTCCATCGTTTCGGATAAGGCGGCAGAAATCAGTTGTGTGGTTTGAATTTCCGGACGTTTAGCCTCTACGATCGTGCCAATCCATACCACCCGAATTTCGGTGTCCATCCAGTTAAGACGCATAATCGTCAATGTCACCGTTTGACTCGGCGGAATCCCTCGATATAGCCGGGCCACCGGGTTATTACTCGGCATTTTAATGGTAATTTTGCCATCCCCGCCGTCACCGCGCTCATCCTTGATTGCCGCCGCTAACCATTTTTCGCCGTTGATTTCTAAATCTTGGTCGGCATTACAAAAGCGCCAGACTTTCTCATTGTCGCCACGGGTAAACTGATACAGGTCGACAGGTTGCCCCTCAGCGATAGAATGTGTTTTGTTTAAGTAGCTCATATGTTTTAAATTCCGTTTAAATATTGCTTAAAGTGCGGTCAAAAAGTTGAACGTTTTTTGATTACCCCTCAAGCTCATCGCGCAATCCTCTAAAACTCACGGTGACCGTTGCCGCACCGTCGGCATCCGTATGGTGCACCCATGGCACCGTATCGCTCTCCAGTCTGGAGAGGGCTAAAAACGATATTTTGAGGATCTCAGCCCGTGTCACTTTGATTGCATCACCGTCAAATGCCAGACGTTCGGTTGTTGGGTTAATCACATTTGACGAAATAATACGGCGATAAAATATCCGTCCGCCGGTACACTCAATGCGCACATCCTGCCGTCCGGTTTGTTTTTTTAAAGCAGCGGTGTAGTTGATGTGAGCGATATCCAAAGTCTGGCCTAAAATATCTTCCACCGGCGTCACATCCGTGCTGGCCGTTGCCACCCAAATGGCGCGCTGACGTCCGCGCAGGAAATAAAATAAATTACGTAGTTTACGTTGTTCCTCGCGTCCGGTTACAATGAAACGATGAGATGTGAGCTGAAACGCCTTATTGGCCGTATCTAAGTAATACGGCAGACCTGTCTCGTTATCGAGCGTCTTAATCAGCCGCGTATATTGCGCCGTAATGTCTTCCGACCATTCGCTGGTCGGCTCTAATACCGGGTGATTGCGATATGTCGGCAAGTGACCTACATCATCACTCCAGCTATTATGCTCGTGCAGTTGTAAGCGGATTTGAGCGGTAGATACATTATCGCTCAGGCGGCGTATCTGCGGCATATCCGTTAATACAGCCGAACGGAGCGGATAAACCGTTGTCAACGTGCGGTCAAAATTGCTGGTGATTGGGCGCTTAACAGTAATTTTTCCCGCTTCAAGCGCAGTAATTTCTACCATTTCCTTGTAATTTCCGGTCATCAAAATTGCGCGGCCACCGACGGAAAAATCATAACCAACGGTATTGATAGCAAGCTCAATCTCGCCCTGTTGCACATTTTGCAACAATCTTGCGCAGTCAGTAAAAACCGGCATAGCCCAGACGCGAGAGCCGTAACCGTAGAGCGCAGATTCAAACAGTTGTCGTTCGACGTTGCCGAAACTCACTTTAAACTCGAAAGTGCGTCGTGGTGATAAACGGCGCGCAATGCGCTGTTCGGCGGCTGTGACAGATTGATGTACACGGGTAAGCCACTCCAGATTCTCGGTGACATTCTCGCTCCAATCGGGCATAAACGACCAATCTGTTGAGCGCGACCCGGTAATATGCAACGTGACGGGATTTTTGCCTAAAAAATTAAAGGTCACGACGCAATCAATTACAGCTGGGCCCTGCATGCTGACGTTGACTGTCCATTTTTTAGTGCGAGCGCGTTAAATGTGCCGGATGTTGGCCCGTCTAACGTAATACCTTCACCGCCAACTACGGAAACGGATAACAATTTGACCGCACTTTTATTTGCATTCCAAACCTGAACACTAAAAGTCTGATCCGTTGAAATTGAGCCAAGACTGACCGTATGCGGAATAACGATAATGCGGCGGTATAAATCCGAATAATAGTTGGGAATAACATACGCCTGCGCGCCTAAGGTTTGATTTTGAATATGGCGCGCTGTGATTTTTCCGGCAGTTGTCACCCCTAAGTTGAGAAGCCGGGAATCCGCTCCGCGATACGTCACCAACGCATCAAGGTAGCCGGTATCTTTAATTTTACCGACGGCAATCGTCGGAATATGATAGCCGTTAATTACTGCCATACTCTTTTACTCAACGATACGATACGCCACACCATACTCACCGGAATTATCCGACTTATCGGCAGATACCGACGGATTGCCTTTTTGGTATTTTGCGCTTGGGATAAACATCCAGCTTTCACCGTTGATTTGCAATCGCTGGCGAGGATAAATGTTATTTAACCGGCATTGATAACGATCCGGTAGTACGCCGAGGCGGCGGAACAATCCGTCTTTACAGAGTGCAATCGGCGCATTTGGCACTGGGATAACCGCCTGCCCGAAATTAGACTGACTGGAAATAAGCAGCCAGACGTCCGGATGATTCCAATAACCATCCGCTCTGCCGTTTGTTAGCATATAGGCACCGTATGCTGATTTATCCAATTTTGCGTAATCCTCTCGGTAATCATTAATAAAATACCACGGTGAGGCGTGGCCCCCCGCTATCCTGTCCGCCCGCAGAACGGGGCCATATGATTGCGCACCATGAGAAAAACCGAAAACATGATAGCTACTTAATTCTCCGATATAATAACTTCCATAATTTAGATAGGTACCAAACGCATACTGACCGCCGGTGTATTCGCCTTCTTTGTTGAGCGTGCCCATGCCGAAATGGCGGAACACCTCATTTTTAATCTGAACGCAAATATGTAAATATTGACTTGTACCGAAAAAGTCATAACTCACATAATCGCCGGTACCTAATTGCGATGTGCACGTTTTTACGTTGGCGTATGAATTGACCGACGATGAGCCCGGCTGGTTAAAGCAGTCTCGCGTACCATCGTATCCGGTCGCTGCAATAGTGAATAACAAACCATCTTTAAATTCCATTGCCCAGTATCCGTCAGCATTATTGATAAACAGTGCCGTTGACGTAAGTTTGTTGGTTGACCATCCCAGCGAGTTGGCAAAATCCGACAGTTTGGTTAATAAATCCGCGACGTTTTTAGCGGTGCCGGTTTGATATGCCATATCATGCTCCTAAATCAATAACAAAATAATCTGTTGTGGTTGTGCGGTATCCGTTATTACATACCACCCCTTTATTGCCGTTAGGCAGTGTCACTTCATCACCTACGGCGCGTTGGACGCCGGGAATCCAATACACACCATCGTATGCACCCCAGCGATTAATTCCTTGGCTACTGTTACCGTCAGAAATAAATTCGACCGGAAAAAGAGGATAGGTATCGCCAGGCGACGCAGATAAACACTGCATGACGTACCAGTTGTAACTTCCTTTTTTATAAGTGAAATGTGGCATTATATTTTGTGCTTTTGAATCATTCGTGAATTCCACATACGAAGTTCCATAAAAGTCTCGCCAGCTTTGGTCCGGAGTAAACAACCAACAGTTGCCGGCTAAAGGATTGGCTAAGGATGAATGATACTCCCACGTATTGGAGTAACGCGGTAAAATAGATGAAAAGCTAGTCGTTCCAGGATTCTTTTTCAGAAGTGGCGCTGACCCCGCCACACAAAGCGGATAAGGGTATTCATTCGGTGCCACAGTTGGCAAAATAAAGCCGCAATAGGCGCTTGAACACACATTCGAGATACGCGTAATCGCTTTGAAACAACGCCCGTCCGCCACAAAAATGTAATCAATCGGGCGACTGTCCGCGAACAATACCACGCGTGGCGAAACATTAATCATTCCAGGCCAAATTTGGTTTGCATTTATAAAATCCGAATTAAAGAAGGTGCCGCCGCAAAAATTGATGTTGTATGTATCCGCCGAAATTAAATTATCTGTCACAGCACAAATATAAATGTCTTGCTCAATTCCTGTGCCGGTAGATTTCCAGGCGATTTGACGTCGTTCAACTTGTGTGCTTGTTGCGGGCAATGTGCGGTCGAATAGTACCGTCCACGCCTGTCCGCTAGCAACGAGCGTCGGGTCGGTGGTTAAAAACTTATTCAAAATATCTAATAAATCGCGCTCATTTTGTGCAACGCCCATCTTGTATGCCATTTAAATTTACCTCTTAATTCAGGATATCTTTTACGGTTGATTTATTGGTGCGAAGCAAGGTCAGCACCGCTTTTGTGCCTGCGTTAGTACTAATGCCTGCGGTAAAGAGTTCGGCGCTGTCAACAGCTAAAGTTTGCTGAATATTCACCGGCGATGCCACAACTTGCGTTCCGCCGCGCCCGTCACGAAGTGAATCGCTTAATCCGGGGTCACGGTAACTTGGTACAGTCGGCACGGAGACCGGTCCGCCCTGCGAAAACTTACGCAACCGGCCACGATTGATAGCATGAAGAAAATCTACACCGTAACGCGATACCATTGCCGCGCGCACCACAAATTCGCCGTCTGACAAACGTGCGGGAATGGAATCTGATGTGCCGGTACCAGGACCCCGGATATGCCCGCCTGTTGCCGCTGTGACAGGCGTACCAGCCGCCGCGCTGGCCGCTGTACCGGTCAATCCAAGCCACCCGCTAATGGCATTGCTTGCCTGCATCGCAAGTTGTTGTGCGGCAATTTGCGCCATAGCGTTTAAAATAGTGGTCGCCAGATTTTTAATCGCATCTTTAAGCGTCATGGTGCCTTGCGCCAACCCCATGAGAGAGGTTTGAATACCTTGCGTTAAACCGTCCTTAAAAGCCTGTTCAAGCTCGTCGGAAGCCGTTTTTAATTCCGCAATTTTAATCTTCATGTTTTCAAGCGTAACCTTCGCCGCCTCGCCTTGTGCGCCCGGCATTTGCGCCAGTTTTTCCAATACCGGGATTTGTTTTTCGAGTTCGGCGACGGTTGATGCATACACCTCTTTTAAGCGCTGTTGCCCTTCAAGATGGCTGATAATGCCGACTTGCACCTGAGCCTGTATGCGTTGCTCTTGCGTGCTTTGATTTTGATACAATCGATTGATTTCGTTTTGTACACCGTCAACTTGTGCTTTTGCCTGTTCCAACGGCAGGATAATCAGATTGATTCCTTCAACATTGGAGTGCTTCTGAAACTCTGTTAAAAGCTTGTTATAACGCCCCTCAATATCGGTTAAATTGGCCTTGACCTCTTGCCCGGTCAAACGCAAATATTGCACATTGAGTGCAAGGTTTTTGTCGGTGGCGTCGTATTTTTGACTTTTTGATGACCGAGCGAATTTGGATTGCGCCCTACGATAGCTTTCACCTGCTTCAATTGTGTTTGCGTCTTTAATGGCCTGGTCAATTTGTGCTTGAGTGGCGCCCGGGCGATTTTTAATATCATCAATTAAGCGCTCCTTACTGGTCATTTTTGCCTGACGAGCGCGTTTGCTGATATCGCCAAAGAATTTTTCGTTATCTTTTTGCTGTTTAACTTGGTCTAACTCTTTGTATAAACCAATCACCATATTAATCCGCTCAATAAACGGATCCATCAATTCGGCAGACGTGCCGGCATTGCGTCCAAGCTCAATAAATTTAGCCTTCATGGCTTCGAGCTGTTCGGTGGCAGTCATGGTTGAGTTGGTTAATTCTTGGCGGACTTTCTTTTCAACCTGGTCAAGTTCGCTCCCCATTGAACTCATTTGCGCTTCAGCGTCTTTAATGACACTTTCCAGCAACTTCATCGCTTCCGGTGCAGTCGGGTCGCCAATTTCTTTGAGTTTTTCGCCAAGTTCTCCGCCGGCGGCCACCGCGTCATTAAAAGCGGCGGTAAGTTGTTGCACGTTTAAGTCTGCAAGAGTGCTTGTGCCGTCCTGAAGCTCGTTGATGTGGGTCTGTAACTCATCAACGCGTTTATTTGCCTCAGCCAACTTATCAGTGTTAATAAACCCGCCGAAACTATCCGTCAGCATTTGTTGTTGTAAATCATCACGGCGCTTGATTAACTCATCCAGTTGCGCTTGCGCCTCATCGATGGCTTGATTATTGGTTTCAACCTGGCTTACGCGCTCACTGAATCCGCCCAACTCACCGAGTTTTGTCCGCGCTTCAATGAGGGCTTCGGTTTTTTCGATGTTAGACTGGACCGCGTTGGTTGTCCGTTGATATTGCGCCTCAAGCTCTTCTTCCTGGGATTTTAAATACTGATAAGCAGCGTATAAGCCGACCGCGGCGGTAATTGCCACACCCGTCCAACCACCCATAAATGCCAACGCACCGGAGCCGATATTAACGGCGGCAGATTTTGCTTTAGCCAGGGCCAATGCGCCATAGGCTTGGGTTAATCGCGCAACGGATACGCTTTCGCCGTCTACGGCGCGCATGGCGATAATTGTCGCTTGTGCGGTACGTACCTGGGCACTGGCATTGGCGTTTACGGCAACGGTGTTGGCATTTAGCGCAAATGTACTCGCCGCCAGTGCCGTGGCTTTTTTTTGGCTAATGGAGCGATTAAATGCACGGTGTATGCCGCACCGGCAGTAATCACCGCGCCGGCCAATAAATCCAGATTATTAGCGACAAGGGAAATCGTGCCCGCCACGACTTTCGAGGCGGATACGGTTTTATCCGTGTTACCGATAAAATTCAGCCAGTTGTTCGACAGTTGATTTACGGCGCGCCCAATGGTAAGCGGCATTTGCTCATATTGACGCTGGATTTCTTCGGTGGCTTCTTTGGTTGCGCCTAAAATCAACTGTGGCGTGATTTCGCCGTCTTCGGCCATTTTGCGCAGTTCCGCCCGCGTTTGCCGAGAGATTTTTGCAACACTTCGAGCAATATCGGCATTTGTTCGGCCACGGAATTAAACTCATCGCCCCGCAACGCGCCGGAAGCTAAACCTTGTGCCAACTGGATGATGGCGGCTTTTGCTTCTTCCGCGCCGGCCCCGGAAATCACCGTCATTTGCTGGATGGTGCGGGTAAATTGCAATAATTCAGCGCTATTGGCACTGCTACCCATCGCACGATATAGGCGAGTGTAGAGTTCTGCGGTTGCGCCAAACGCCGAGCCGGTGTCATTTGCGATTTGCATTAACTCGGCAAACGTACCCTTGGCTTGCGCGTTAGATTTGGAGATTAGATTAATACGTGACTCGTAACTATTGTACGAGTCTATGGTTTGCGTAAGATTGGAAATCGCCAGATTGCCCAACGTAAATCCGATGGCTTGCGATTTCAAACGGGCTAATTGTGTGCTGATAGATTCCAAGCCCGCGCGGGTTTTGCCGAGCTTGCCGGTGGTTTGGTCGGCTTTTTTGCCAAGTTTTTCAATGCCTGCTGCCCCTGTTTTGGCAGATTTACCCAGACCTTCCGCCGCTTTTTTATTGCGTTGCAATTCGCTTTCGAACGCCTTAAAATTAGATAAGGCATTCTCAAGGTCGGCTTTGATTTTGAGTGCGAGTGTTAAATTATCTGCCATGGGGGCTCCGATGGAAAAAGAAAACGTTAATATCAGCCTGCTGGGTTGGGCTATCGTGTTGTTGCCCTACGAAATCGGCTTATTGTTTATGCTGTTCGGGGTCGTCACCTTTGGTCAGGTGCTGTTTTGGGGCACGGTGTTTTACGCGATTATTTTTGTTATCGGCGCCTTCTTTCGTGCGCCTCTTGCCGCCATGCTCGGCATAGTCATCGGTTCAAAACTCTAAAAAAATCGACCGCACTTTTAAGGTGCGGTCAATTCGTCTATATAGCCCTGCACCTCATTTCCGCCATTTACCCCGAATGACACATCAACGGTTCTGTCGGCACGTTCTTTCCGCCGGCGGATCAACGCCCTTTCATAGAACAGCAACAATTGTCGCGCGGTATAATCACCAAGCTCCGCAAAATGGTGCCCGTTGGCAACCAACAGCTCTATGATTTCGCCCCCATCCAGTGTGTTGAGGTTGTCCTTCGCCATTTTCTCGATGATTGGCGCTATCGCCTTGCGGGTAAAAATCGCTGTTAACGCACCACCAGGCCATCAGCAAGTCTTCGCCGTCTCGGGCATTGAGATTTTCAATAAAATCAACCGGTTTATTGATTGACAATGCGACCAGTTCGATTACATCCTGATAATTTTCGCTCAGACATGCCATTAATTCATCAAGACTAAAATCTTCTTTTTTGGCGCCCAATGTGGCGCGTAACGAGGCTATAAACGGCACGAATTTAGCGTTATGCTGTAATTGCTGTTTAAGCGTGTATTCCTTAACCGTAATTTTTTCGCCGCCGATGGTGAGTTCTGCCGTTGGAAAAAGAATTTGAAGCTCTTTATTGTTGGTTTCTTCTGTTGTCATGATTGCGCCTGATATCTTGAGTTAATTTTCCCCGGGGTTTACCCCGGGAAATGGATTATTTACGGATTTTAATTACGCGACCAAAGCGACCGAGTTTGGCGTCGCCCACCTTTGTGGTGTCGGCGAGCACTTTAGCTTTGGCGCTAAGCGCATCCAGTGAGTTATCACTATTGATTAAATTTAGTGCGTCCGTCGGATTAAAGTTAATCTTGTACAGTTCAACGATGTTCCATTCGTTATTTTCCGCCAAGTTGACACCTTCGAAGCGTAGGAATAAATCCTTCGGATTTTCGGTTAATAAGGCCACGCTTTCGGATGCGCCGTAAGTGTATGCGACGGTTTTTGTCAGCCCGGTTTGTTTTTTCAAAAACTCAAGCGCACCGAAAATTTCATCCACAATAAAGTCCGTATTTTCAGTCAAACCTTCGATTGTGACGTTGCTGACATTCGGATGTGCCAGGGCAATGCGGTCGCCGACTTCAATTTCCGCCGGCAATTTTTCACCTGTAACGGTTGAGCCTACGGTTTTAATCGGACTGCCAAGCAACATCAGTGCCAGATTGTCAATGCTTAACTCATGGAATTTGGTCGATACTTCGCCGGATTTTGATGTAATGATTTTCCGCACTTCCTGGCGACTGCCGCTGTAGGATTCTTTGTGAGTGAAATCCTCAACGGTTAGCGATACGGACAATTCGGACACATCACCGACCCATCGCTGCGCACCGATATTGCCGCTACTGTCGCGATTGGCCAGATAAAGTTTGCCCTGCCCGTAAGAATATGTTTCAACGCGTGCCATTATTTTTCTCCTTGGTTTTGGTTTTCGTGATTTTTGTCACTTTGCCGATTCGATTTTTAACGATAAAATCGGCGTCCGATTGCTCAATTTCGATAGTTTCGCCCGCCTGATAAGTTTTGCCGGCGTGCGTATGTTGAGCAGTGAGCGTGATATTGACTTTAGCCATTTAACCCCCCTCGATTCGGCATTGGCGCTTTAAAATACATCCCATAGACTGCCACACCCATGCCGCTTTGCGTATCCGACCACAAATTCTGTACCGACAGCAGCTCAAACACGCCGCTGGGGGCGATTTTTATGCGGTGCAGCCCGGCGCTTAATCGCTCAACCAGCTGATAGATGCCGGCGTCGTCTTCGCGCTCGCCGTCTAACACGTTAGCGACGACATATATCGCCCAGCGCGCCTGCACAACGTGGGGATTCTCTCCCGGCATGTGACCGAGCCAGGCGGTATAGGCGGCGGGCGGGTTGCTTACAATGCGCGCGACCGCCGAATCATCCCAATGCCCCGGGTGAGAGGTCACCTCGTGCAACATCTCGCCGCAAAGCTCGCGGATTCTTTCCTGCAACGCGTCACTGGTTTGCGATGTTGCTCATCAGATAAATCCTTTCGCCCGGTCTCGGGCCCAGACGGAGCCCGCAGATTCAATGGTTGCCGCATTGTCGCTCTCCACCGTATCGCCGTCCTCGGTAATGCCGAGGGAGATTGCCCCGCTCGCTACTTTTTCCAGGTAGCGGATACTGTCTTCATAATCCCGGCGCGCCTGGTCCGTGGCGCGATTTTTCCAGAAAATACCGGGCAATATAGCAGCAGTGGCGCTCCAGCACCGCCGGCGCACTTTTGAGCGGCAGGGTATAACGCCCGGCCAAATAACTATCGATAGTCTGCGAGGCGTCTTCTAGCGCTTCGGTGACCTTTGGGCTGTCCGCTTGTCCGGCGAGCGTCTTAATGCTTTGCTCGCCGTAGCGTTTCACCAGGCTGTCCGGGGTGGCGTAAAGCATTATTCACCGTCCTGTGCCGGGGGTGTCGTTGCGGCGGTGAGTAATGCCACTAAATCCGCTTTGACGGCTTTATCGCCAAATTGCACGCCGCGCGCGGTGAGTGCCGCCTTTAACTGCTCAACCGTCAGTTTGGTTAAATCGGCTGGTAATACGTTTTCCACTTCCACCGGTTCAGGCGTGCCGACAACCAAACGATGGTCTCCCTGCAACGCTGCAAGCTGTTCTTCGGTGACATCGTCAAGGACGCTGTCGCCGATTGGCAGGATACGGCCAGCGCGACAATAACCATCCTTAATTTTATTTTGCACTTTGACTTTAAATAATCCTGACATTGCATCATATCCCTTAAATTACGGTTAAACGACCTTTAACATCCCTTTAAAATGCGGTCAAATTTGACCGCACTTTTGATGAACGATTACAGATAATCCGCCACAATCAGCTCAAGTTTCAGATTGCGCAATTCATTGTCTACGGTGGCGCCCTCTTCGACGCGGAATGCACGCTCTAATAACTTCGTAGCTTCTTCCTGTAAGTCCACCGGCACCACAATATGGGTCGGCTTAATGCCCAGTTTATGGCCGCCGTCACCTTGTACTTTGCGCATCGCCTTGATGGCTTTCCATAGGTTTTCCGCGGTGAGCTTGCCTTTTACGGCATGTGCCATCTGCCAGAAGCCGTAACCCACGTTACAACGGGAGTCCACGCCGTAGCTGTACATATTGTCTTCATAGACTTTCTGCGCGTTGGCGTCGGTCATTTGCGCCGGTGTCGGCGCTTTCCGATTTTGGAAAATAATCGGTTTTAATGCGCGGGAACAGTCTAACAGGTACCAGGCACCGTCTTCGGTGACGCTTGTGCCGTCATCTGTAATATTACTTACCGTCACCGGGTCTGTGCCGTCCGGCTTTTTGCCAACAGGGTGGTCGGTATCAAAAAAGTACTGGCCGTCGTAGCACGCCGTCTTAAAGCCTGCTTTTAATGCGCCAAATACCAGCTCATCTGGTTGTTCGCCGGCGGAGCGGCCTAACTCCATTACCAATGGGGCATATACGCCGATATTGTCATCTTCGATGTCGGTACGCAGGATTTCTACGCCGGACGCCCAGTCTTTATTGACAACCGCGTAGCCGTGAGTTTGGATAGCGGTCACCGCACGTTTGCCCACCCATTCCGTAAGTTTCGGCATTTGGCCTAACCACGTATAAGTGTTGCTTTTGGTGGTCGAGTTAACCACGGTGGCAATTTTGGTGTATTGGCTTGGCGCTTTTGCCAGGCCTTCCCGGAAGTTTTTACCCAAACCGGTAAATAACGCTTTGACGATTTCAGGGGTTACATTAGCCATTATTTAGCTTCCTTTTCTTTGGCAAAATCGTCTTCGCTAATGCCTAACAATTTTGCGACGGTTTGTTCTTCGGCAGATAACACTGCCACACCTTTTTCTTTTGGTTTTTCGATGTTTTCCGTTTGTTGTGCGGATAACACGGCCAGTTTCGGGCGGGCGTCCAACATAGCGGATAACGCCGCAACGCCTTGCTGTTTGCCGTAACCGGTTAAATAATCCACTTCGGTCTCCATTACGCGGCCTTCATTTTTGGCCTTGGCAATCACCGCCGCCACGTCGGATTCGTTGGTTTTTGCGGATAACACTGCCAACTGTTGCACCGTGGCGTCATACGTCGCTTTCGGCACATATTTAGTTAAGTCCACGTCGTCAATTTTGGCGCTTAACGCCGCGACCTGGGTTTCGGCCGACGCTTTGGCGGCGGTAATGCTGTCCAGCGCCGAAAGGGCGGTTTGTGCCTGCTCGTCGGTAATGGCCGCGTTATCGTCCACGGTCACGCCCAGCTTGCCAAGCAACTGTTTTAACAATGGATTCATTGTTGCTTTCTCCTTGGGTTGGGGTTGATTAATTTGGGCTGAGAGCACGGCCAATCGACGCATACCGGTCACACCGGGGTCGTTGGTGAGCGCCGCCATTCTGAGTTCCAGCGGCTCGCCGGATTCGCCATAGGGGAAAACTGCGCTCAAAAAAGCGAATTCGCCGTTTTTAATGTGCTCATAGGCTTTTGGCGTCCAGCGCGGGCGAATAAATAAGCCCTGGCGCTCGTCGTCATCAAACCATTTAACTTCATCGGCGTTAAACCATCCCGCCGCTAATACCGCGCCGGCGGCTTGGCCTTTTTTGGCCTTGAGAATCGTCTCGTGCTCATAATCAATCAGCACGTCTTGCTTTAAGGCGCGCAAGCGGGCAATCAGGTGATTTGCTATCTTCTCGTCAAGATACCAGTGCGGCACGTCGTGCGGGGAGCCGTCGCGCGATCTAAATTCGCCCTTCGGGAGCAATTGCTGCCAGCCGTCCGGCGAGGTTTGGTTGATTTGAGCCGTTAAGACGGCAAGCGGATGTTTTGTCGTTTTCATGGCGCTATTATCGCGCGCCCGGGGGTGAGTTGAGTTTGCGGGGTCTCGGGGATTAAAAAGCCCGCGCAGGGGCGGGCAAAATAAAATAATGAAGAGGGGATTTTGGCGTGACAATGGTATTTATACATCGCGACAATAATTAATATCGTTTAAATGCCGTTTAAATTCATCACAGCGCGTTTAAATTTTTGAATCCCGGCAAGTTTGCCATAAATAAAATAAAAACGCGCTACGGCGTTCTTATTGCGTTTTGCGCTATCCACGAATCGCGCTGCGGATTTGTCTGACGAGAATCTCTTTAATCTCATCCACGCCGTCCTCAGAAATACCGAGAAACGGTCGGGCAGACATTTTTTTGGTGCCAAACTGATGATAGATGCCGTAAGGCTCGGACACCCCCACGGCCGCAAAGTCATCGCCGTAGTCGATATTAAGACTGGCTATCAGTAAGCCGGTGCGGTGTAATATTTTACCATCATATCCTTTTTCGTACCGGTTTTTTTTATACCCCAGCGACAGGGCTTCCCATTTTTCGCCCGTCGGCGCGCGCTCGTTTTCAAGGCGTCTTCGGCGTCTTCGCGCAGCACATTAGCCATTTTACGCGTGAGGCCGTCGGATTTGCCGAGTTTAACCAATTTTGCAAACACGCCCTGGACAATGCGCATGTCTTCCTGGTCAAATTTAATCTCAAACTCCACTTGACTCACTCCTTTAATTGTTATGTAATATCCGTACAGGTTGTGTCGGCTAACGGTAAGCCAGCGAGCAATCGCGGTATTGTGGGTTCGACTCCCACCACGACCGGACAAGAGGGCGGAGGATTCCGCCCTTTTGTTATTCGAGCACTACATAATTTCCCCCTCGGATTGCCTCTTCTACGGTTTTAAAATCCACTTTGTACGCATTGATTATCGCATCCACTTTGTCTTTAGGTTTGATTTTATCTTTGTTCGGCGCGGACACAATCACTTTCAGCGTCTTGTTTTTATTGATATAAATCAAGTTTTTGTTTTGTTTATCCCACAAAACCATTCCCGGCGTGGCAATAACCCGGGATATGCCGGCGTATTCATCCGCACTCAATGCCGTGCCTTTTGCCCGGTGTTTAGAGCTATCTGCATGTTGCAGGCGCTGCTCGCTCATCACCAACAAGCGCTCTGATGATTTCTCGCCGCCAGAGAGTGCGGCCACCTTGTCGGCGATGTCCTCGCTGACAATGCCCGCCGAAATATAACGACTGCTGGCGCCGCGCTGGCCGAGATTGGCATACACCCAACTCTCAAAGGCCTTATGCCGGGCTTCGCTGTTGTTGATTGCCTGGATGGTTTGGCTGCGTAAATCCCGGTTGCCGGTCGCCAGGATTTTACGCAGCAAAACGATATCATTTCCGACCGCACTTTTACCGACGTTATGGCTCCAACCGGCGTCGGTGGTGATCGTGCCTTTCTCGGTGGTCAGGCTGTACACCTTGGCGTGGGTTTCTTCGCCTGTTGCCTTATCGACGCCAGCGATAGCCCAGCCTTGCTTGATTCTGCCGCCGGATTGACTTACCTCAAGCCCCATTTTTTTAAGCCGGCTCGCGCTTAATGCGCGCACCCGGCAGCGACAATTCCAGCCGTTCGGCGGGTACATGCTGTCCCAAATCGGATCATCATAACGGTAGATTTTCTCGTGCAATGCCAAATGGCTTGCCCGGGTGCGGCTGTCTTTTATGGCCAAATATTGCCAGTAAGGCTGCTCGTCCGCGTTTGCCATTTGCTCGGCATAACGGGCGGTATGATACGCCACCATTTTGTTGGTGCGCAAAATCGTTTTCAGCCGGTGCGGGCTGCCGAGTTGTATCGTTTGCTCCGTATCGTTTAGATTGGATACCTTGGTTTTGCCCCACCAACCCAACGCCTCTAATTTAGGGCGCAGATTGTTGATGTAATCCCACTCCGGGATACCTTTTTCGATGGCCTCGACGGTGGCCGTGCGGATGGTCTCAAGCACGTCCATACGCGTTACCTTAGCCACTGTAAATGCGCGCGCATGCGCGTCTTCCAGGGCTTCCTGCCAATTCCAGGCAATGGCGTATCCTTTGGCCTTGAGGTAATCAACGGCAAGTTTGGGCTCCATGCGCAACAGCTCGCGCATATCGAGGTTATCGGCTGGCATTGAGGCGTCCTATTAAGTCGGCGACAAAGATAGCGCGGGTGAGCATTTGCTCCAGCGCGTCATCGTCCAAATCCTGATACAATTCTGCGATACGCGCCTGGGCGTAGTCATAGCCGCCGGTGCGCAGCGCGTCAACGATAGGTTTTAATAGCGGATCAATTACGGCGGCATATTCTTCGGCCGTCGGCTCCAACTCGTCCAGCAAATCATCCGGGTCGCGGTGGATAGCGTGGATTTTCAGCGGGACGCCGGCGCTTAATACCGCACTTTTATCGGGTTCAACCGGCGCGGCCTGCTGGCTGGCGCGACGTAAGATCTCTTCGCCTTCGGCAGCCACCGGAATTTGCATTTTGTCGTGCGCCCATTGCGCCGGGATTTTAAAGCCAATATCAACGAGCTTGCTTAACCCCTCGCCGAGAGCTGTTGATGTCCCTCACTTTCGGATGTATCAAACTCAAAACCGCGGAATCCGGCGCGCGTCGTTAAAGGATTTGCAGTTGAGAGCGTAAAGCGGGTAGACCAAATCCCGGGTGAGCGTTGCCTGCAACCGTCTCAAATCGGCGTCGCGCAGCTCATGGCGCACCTCGTTGTGGACGTTACCCAGCGCATTGGTTGAGGTTTTGCCGTCGGATTGCGTTGTGAGCGTACCGCCCAAAATGGCTTTTGACATGGATTTCTCGGCCCAGTCAATCATCGCCATAAATTCGTTGGCGCTGCCTTCGGCGGCTTTGTCAAATTCGATTTCCATTCCGCGCGGAATAATGCCGCCGGCGTTGTGACCGATACTCATCACGGCCCGCAGCAGCGTGTTTTTCTCGTTGGCGGTTGCCCCTTCGGGGTATTTACCCAGTCGCAAAGGTAAGCCGTAAATCTCCAAAAACTCGGCAAAATCGCGCGCGGAATAATTACGATACAAAAAGGCCCAGACCA
Source organism: Actinobacillus sp. GY-402 (assembly GCF_014843355.1). Lineage (GTDB taxonomy): Bacteria > Pseudomonadota > Gammaproteobacteria > Enterobacterales > Pasteurellaceae > Exercitatus > Exercitatus varius. Next base: position 1,882,156 of record NZ_CP062137.1, on the reverse strand, counting down.
GGGTGCGCACTAAGCCGATGCGCGAGAGATAGCCCGTTTTGGCTTTGGCGACGTGCACAATCCAGCCAAATTTCGCGAGCTCCAAGCCGTCTGCGCTACCGTCGCGCAGGCGCAGCTGATTGCGGTCATCCTGCGGCGTCATAAACCACGCCGGATCGCGCCAGTTTATGGCGCGGATAAGTTTTAATCCGTCGACAAGATTCGGTTCCCACTGAATTTCCTGGCAGCTAAATCCCTTTAAGATGGCGTCGGTTGCGTCAAAAATACAATCGTCCAACCAGACCGCATCACGCAGGATTTCTTCCAGCATTTGCGCGTCGCGTTGCTCGGCGGCGCTGGCGTTTGCCGGCGGGGTAATCTGCCAGTCAACCGTTAAAATGGCGGCGCGGCGCTTGCCCAGCTCGGATTGCAAATGCGCGTCCTTTTCTTCCATGTCTTCTGCCAGCTCGCACTGCCCGATAAGGTCGCCTTGTTCGGCGGCACGCAATAAGGCGGCGGCTTTGGCCGGCGTTAATCCGCTGGCCGGGTGCTCACTGTAATGATGGCGCAAATAGCCCAGTTGACTGTTATTCTCCGTTTGCATGTCGTCATCGAACATGAACGGGTTGCCGTAAATATCTAAAATCTTGCTTTGCATAAACAATCCTTATACATCGTCCCAATCCGAGCCAAACGCGGCGGTTAAGTCGTCCATTTCACTGTTGCTATAATCAAAACTGCGCCCGGTGGCGCCTTCCCGGTGTTTCGCCGGGAGCGGGGTGAAGTCGATTTCGCCGCCTGTCATATAGCTTGCCCGCACCGCCATGCAATACGCCACCGCGCTGTCTCCGTGGCGTTTGCCGCTTTTGCCCTGGCTACGGGATTTGTCGATTTTAGGCACGCCATTGATCACCACAATATGCCCCTGGTCTAAGATGGTTTCTTCATCTTGCGGGATTCGAATTAAATCCGACTCATACAGGGCCTTATATTTCGGCATCCATTCGCGGTACCACTTATCGTTGAGCATAACCGTCTCAATCATGGACGCACCGTAGCGCAATAAGGCGCTTTCCGCCAAATAGCCGCCGTTGCCCGTTGCGTCAAATGCCGCGCCGATGAATCGCGGTAATTTAGGCAAAATAAACAGCATGATTTGTTTTTGCTGGTCGTACGGACAGTTGCGGATTTCAAGGGTGATTTCAATGTGCCGTGCCGTACTCGGCAGGCAGGCGCACACGCTAAACACGCTTAAGTCGCCGGTGCGGGCAAAGTCCACCCCGAAACTATGGCGATAATCTTTGTTCAGGGATTCAAGCGCCGGCGCAACCTCTTTTAACAGCCATTCCAGCGTTAAAACTTCGCGTTCCTGCTCGGAGTAGGTTACAAATTTATCGTTGCACTCAAACCGCAAAATCACCTTGCTTTCATCCGCCGCCCGGTCAATTAGCGGGCGCGGGATATAACCGCCGGAGCTTTTTTTCGGCACGCAGTAATATTCTTCCAGGGCGTCTTCTTCGCTGGCGGTATCCCGTAATAAATCCTTTTTCCAGGCTTCTTCTTTTCCCGGTGTCCATTCTTGTTTGCTTACTTGACAAATACGCTGATACAAGCCCTCTGCGCACGCGTCATCAAGCGTAATGGTGTGCACGGAGTAACGTTTTCGCCCCGCGCGGCTATCCTGGATCAACTGGTTAAATAGATTATCTACGCCGTTATGGGTAGAGATAAGGCGCACTTTTGCGCCCCACATGGTTAACGCCAATGCCGCCTTCAGGACTTCCGCCAATTTTTCGTGAAACGCGGCTTCGTCGATACAAACGACCCCCTGCATACCGCGCAAATTTTTCGGGTTACTGGACAAGGCTTTGATTTTAAAGCCGGATGAAAAATAAATGACAAAAGTCAAAATATCTTTGTCTTCGTCATCCAGCATTTCTTCGCGAATTTCGCCGCAGGCTTGATTAAATTTTGACGCCCACATCGCGCAGGCGTCGATAAATTCGCGCGCCATCTCTTTGTTTGAGCCGATATAAAAAATGTCAGACCCGCCGTCTGACTTGGTGCGACTGGCAATTAACACATCATCCGCCGCTTCCGCCCAGGTTAAACCCGTTCGGCGGGATTTTTCCGCGATCTTTAGCTGGCTATCGTCCGCTATCCAGCGTTCTTGGTAGCCTAATAATAATTCGGTAGGGTCAAAAGGGATATAGTCTGGCAGTCTCATCATGCCACCCCTAAAATCTGTGCTTTAATGGTTGCGACAGTATCTTTTGATAATCCCGCTTGCGCCACAGCCTTTTCCGCCGTTTCAGCGGCAAGTTGCGCCACTTCTTTGCGGATTTTGCGTTCGCGGTCGTCGCTGATGGATTGTGCCTGTTCGATTCGGTGGATAACGGTTGCCATGTCTTTCAGCACTTCCGGGGTGCTTGCCATGGTTCCTTCCGTCATATTGAGGGAGGTTTCAAACGCCATGTTCTTAACCATTTCCATCAACAGTTTGCCGATGTCCGATTCCGGCGCTTCGCCGAATTGTTTCGTCCACACTTCGGCGATTTCGCGGGATTGCCGAATTTTTCTGCCTACTTCTTCCATTCGGCTGGCATAACGGTTTAGGCCGGTTTTGCTTAATTGCATATCTTCCGGCAAGCCGCAATCGCGGATTAAATCGTTGATTTCTGATAAGATTTCCGTCTGCGAATACTGTTTATCCCGCAACATCATCGCCAGTTGGGTCTTGATGTTAGGCGGGAGTAAATCCACCTTGCTTGCGCGTCCGCGTGTTGTTTTATCGGCCATTTAGCGCTCCTTTAGTTGTCGTTAAAACTGCGGGGATGGGCGCTTAACGCCATCAACCACGACGCGGCCGCGAGCAACGTCTAAACCTCGCTGTGTAATCACGCCGACAAACAATTCTTTGCCGTTACCCACCGGCAGGCGATTAACTTCAATGAGTCCTTGCTCCTCGAGCCAAATCATGTGATTACGCACTAAATCCCGGCTGATATTATGGCTGTACATTTCGAGCACGTCCGACAAAAATGGATTCATTTGCATCGTAACCGTCTTCGGCAAGAGTGCGGAGCATAACCAGGCGCTGATCTTTAGTAAAAAAATATCTTTCATTCTTTGTTAACTTCCTTTTCAGTGAGTAGGTTTACTAAAATGGCGGAAAAATCTTCGTTTCGGCGCGCAGTTCCTTGGTTTCGCCTTTCATTTCGATGAGCGCGATTCTTAGGTCGGTGACGTCTTTAGCATTTGGCAAATGGCGGACCTCATCTTCAATGCTGCCCAATCTTTCGGACAAATCAGCAATATCCGATGCATAGCGACTGTCCATTTTTAGCCAAAACACCGAAGCAATAAGCCCGGAAATCGTCAAAATAATGCCCCAGTGCTGGCGGATTGCGTCTAAAATGTCCATCATAATTTGCCGTCCTCAAAATCCTGTTGACAACTGATACAACGCACCGCCAGCGGAACGGCTCGTAGACGTTGCGGCGGGATAGGTAAGCCGCACTCGACGCAATCCCGCCCCTTTAGCGCAATGATGGCGATTTCGTCTTCTGATAATGTGCTTTCCGGGCGCGGAGCGAGCTTTTTGCTCTAAGATTTGTTCTTGCTCCACAAGCTTATCGATAAAAATCCACCATTATTCACCGTCCGGTTTAAGCTCTTCTGTGACCAGGATTTTATAGCCTGGCTCGTATTCCGGATTGTCCCTTTCCACGTAGGCTTCAACGGTAAAATATAAGGCTTCTGCTATATCTAATACCCATTCGGGTACAAAGTTGCCGGCGATAATTTCGGGGGCGGGAGAATCTAAATCCGCAATAAATACTGGGACGCCGAACAGCTTGCCTTTATGGGTAAACCCTTTTTTGATGGCCTTTTCCTTGGTCAAATACTTAAATAATGCCATTTATTTTTTATCCTGCTCGCACACCTGCTCATATACGGTGTTATGGTTTAATACCTGGCGCTTGGTTTCCGCTGTGTCTTGCCGGCTTACGTAGATTTTGCCAAACGCCATACAGCCCGTGTTAGTCACGGTAGTAGCCTTTTGACTGCAACCGCTCATCAATATTGTCGTCAGACAAAGTGCGGTTAAAATCTTCGGTGTGATTTGTGCATTCCGCACCTCTTCCGCTAATCTTGATTTTTCGGCTTTGGCGGCGTCTAACTCCGTTTTCAAACGGTCCGCCAGCTTGCCGCGCCGCCAGACGGTGAAGCCTAATCCGGCAAGGGTTAACGCCACCCCGGTAACAATAATCTGCATAATGCTCATTATTCTTCCTCCGGATTCTTCCCGCGGGATTGATACGCCGTCACCGCGCCTTTGGTGACCACCAAACCGCCGCCGAATAACGCCAGCGTAGAGTACAGCTCAGGTACGTAAGCGCGGTCAAGCCAAGTAGAGTAGATTAATACGCCCAACAATCCCAAAAAGGTCAAAAACTGGATAGTACCGGTGGTTGATAACCGCCCGTCGCTGTTGCTCACTAAGTCTTTTAACTTCATGGCGCCACCCGAAGATAAAAACCAGTGGCGGCGGTCATACCGCGATTTAACTGTTTATTGCGCTTAGCGTTTTTGCTTAATTTTGGGCTTGTGCCTTTGTAATAGTCTGGTAATTTGGGTACAGTGGTGTTTTTAACGCGTTTGCTCATATTTAACCTCGATAACTTCGCATTGATAAATTTTGTTAAGGCTGTTGAATCGCCCGAAATCCTCGCAATCCTGCGCTTTGCTTGTCACGCTAATCAAAAATGTCAGCGCAACCAAAGCAATAATAAAGGGTACAAACCAAATTTCATCTTCTGAAAAAGCCATAACAACGCCAATAACACACGAAATGCCGACCAAAAAAGCTGCTAAAAGCATGAGTTACTCTCCGTTGTCTTGCGCGGCATAAATCAGGTTATCGGCACAGCGATTCACCCAGCCTTTGCCGTAGCGATTAAAATTGGATAATTGCGTGTAAAATTTGATTCGGTGAGCGTTAAATAACATCAATACGTCATTAACGGATTTTGCGTTGATGGCGGCGAGGGTTTTCTCGCCGATAATGCCGTCTTGCACCACGCCGACCGCCTTTTGTAATAAGCGAGCGGCGTTGCCGTAGCCGTGATTTACGCAACCATCAAAAAATTGGAACGCCACTGCGTTGGGCATTTTGTCGCATTTGTAGCGCAACCAAAAAGCGGAGTGATAGATTTGATAGGCGTCTTCGCGCGTCATAGTGCGCATACTGCCTTGATAGCCGTTCGCCCGCGCCGTGCGTTTTGTCACGCCCCAGTTGGTTTCGCCGCCCGGGTCTTGCGGATCGTTGACATAACCGCCCTCGTGCCCGATTAAACGGTCGAACATCTCTTTAAATGTTAGATTTTCAGCCACAAAAAAACTCCCTTTAAATTTGCTTTAAAGGGAGTTTAAATGAATCTTGCGGGGGCTTGTGTTTGCGGGTTATCCGACATTTAAAACGGCAAATCCGGTTGATTCCGTCGGCGGAATAATCTGCGTTGCGTGCGGATAATCTCATAGACTTGCGTTTCCGATAATTTGTATTTACGGATCAACTCGCGCACATTATTGCCCTTAAAATCCTGGTAAATCTGCGCATCGCGCAAGGCAACTTTGATTCTGTCGCCGGTCGGCAGATAAATCGACTGCCCGCCGATGTAATTTGCCAAAATACCAATAATTTTTGACGCTTGCAAGCGGGCTTTTTCTTCATCTTCGCCTTGGCGGATTAATTCGGTTTTGATGACATCAATCATATCCGCCAGCGTGCCCGGCCACTGATTGGCAATTTCTTCTTCCGGGATGTTGTCTAAATTGTCAAACAGGGCGCCAATCACAGCGTGGTCGCCCGCAAACAAATCAGCCTGTAACTTACTCATAAGCCCTCCTATCCTTAACAGGCTAAATTATATACAACCCGCACAACAAAATTCTTTCATTTTTTTCGTTTGGTGCTATTGACTTTTAAAAAAACACACCAAAGCAACAAAAAACCGCCATTTCTGGCGGTTACAAGTGTTTAACGGTTTTCTCGCTCGGTGTATCCGAGTACAAATTGCACCGCTTCGCTGTGTTGTCGGCTGGCAATGCAAAACACTCGGACTAAAGCTTCCAGCCCCGACACCGGCTCGGCATTTTCTTGTTCTTCTGCCAGTTGTAACAAGTTATCTAACGCATATAAGCCATTGGCAAGGGTTTCCGCACTGGCAATCAAGTCTTGAAATTCAATACGCATAACTTCCCCCTTATTTGCTTAAATTTTCACGAATAACTGCACGCACGGCTGATTTTGAGCGGTTGATTTGTTTGGCGATTGCCATGGTTTGCAGACCTTGCTGTGCAAGTTGTAAGATTTGATGTTTTTCCGCTGCGCTTAACGGCACTGGGGCTTTTTTGCGTAGTGGGTTTGGTTGGGTGCGTAGTAGTTGGTTTTCGTTTTCCAACAGTTCAATATAGCGATCTTTGCTTAACTGTACGGCATTGTGATTGGCTGATGGCAACGCTGGGGCAGTTTGGCGTGCTTGCAAGGCTTCTTTTTCCATACGGATAAAATAACGGCGTGCTTGTTGCCCGAGTTCAGAGCGTTCAAGCATGCAGAGTTCTTTTGCCATATCTAGGGTGATGTGATAGTCAATTTTATTTTGACCGCCCCAAAAGCTGGCTAAACCTTTATTTTTCTCGCTCGCCAAATTTGGCGAGCAAGTAAAATCTTCATTTTCAACAAAGCTGTAGCTTTCAATTCTTGATTTAATCCAGTTAGAAAAATCACGTCCGACCTGTAACATCTGGTGTAGATCACGAGCATTAATTAGTTGAACTGGTTGATTTTGAAGTGAACCTGTGAAGGTTTTAATATTGAAATGTGTCATTTTCGTGTTTCCTATTGAAAATAGTCCCTATTTTGAGTAGGGTGACCGACAGCTCAAAACTGCACGAAAAACAGCGGAGTTATTCCCTTTCGGTGTTGTATTCCTCGCACTGTCGGTCATTGTTTGATTAAATTTTTTATTTTTTAACCGCACTTTAAAAAAGTTACAGGCAAAAAAATAGCACAAAGGGTCAGCCGTGCACGCCGTTTCGTCGATTTTTGAGATCGTGATTCCAAAATTAAACTTTTTTTCGCTTAAAATCAAGTCCAAAAATCGAATTTCCCATTTTAAGCGGTTATTTCTCCATTTTTTCTTTCCACTTTTTCCAAATTTCATATCCCGGCAAATGTTCCACTGGTTGCCCCATGCGGTAAAAGCGGTCGATATACATAATCGCGTTTTCGTCGCTGTTTTCGCGCGGGGCGGTGGATTTTTCCGCTTGGCGTTCGGCGTTTTCGGCGCCGGCGGTGCCGATAAATTGCGGGCGGTTGGTATCCATAACCTTTTTCAGGTAACTATGGTTGGATAGCGGCGCAATTTTTCCGATTTCCCGGCGGTTTTTTTGCACGCTGTTGACGGTTTCCGCCAGACAATGCGCTAACAGGCTGCTCGGCGGGAATTGGTCCAGCACCTCGCGCATAAGTTTCAGCGCGCGAGAGTTGCTTAAGGCGGATTTCGCCGGGCGAAACAGCCCGATATAAGCCACCAGCGGACGCGCTACGCCGTATTTTAAATCGCAAATCAGGCTTAATATTTCGCGACCGGCGTCGTCTTCGCACAGCTGATCAAGATTAATATCCGAGTGGCATACAGGACATCTACAAAGCTTCATTTTTTGCTCCTTTTGTGCGGTTTTGCCATTGTTTTAAACGCTCTAACACGCGGCTGGCCTGGTAGTCGTTAAGACTTTGTAAATTTAACATGCGCAGGTTTGAGCCGCTGTTTTTTAGTTCGCTGTTGACGATTTTCTGGGCAAATCTGGTCAACGCCTGTTCGGAGCTGTCACGCACCGCGCCGGCGCGTGCCATTTCTATCCAGATTGCGCGGATTTTGGTGATAATTTTGCTTTTTCCGACCGCACTTTGTGTGCTTGGCGACTGCGTTTTACGGACCGTCTTCTTAAAGCCTTTGGCTTCTAAGTCGTCCATAACTCGCATTAACTCCTGGATAGTCATTTTCGTGGTGCTTTGCTTGCCGGTTAAATTATTAAGCATGGCGCGATAGCTGTATTCGTCGATGCTAAGCTTCTGCTTGGCAATGTGGATCAGCTGGATGAGCTTTTGTTTAGTCAGTTTCATTTTTTGCCTCTGTTAAAACACATTATTCAGCCCACTTAAACGTGGTTAAATGGGCTGTAAATGAGTTTTATTCGTCCGACATTGGCGGCGCCGGAAAATGTTGCCAGTGGGTTACTTTAAAGCATTTTCCGTATAATCCGTACCATTCGCCGTTTTTACCCATCAAAGCAGTAAATACGGTTTCTTCGTGGTCATCCTGGTCTTCTATGCCATAAACAAGACACGTTCTCGAATAACCCGCGTGCAAATTCGGTAATCTGTCTTTGCATTTAATCCAGCCGTTGTTTTCTTTGTTCATTTTGTATCTCCTTATTTACCTTGTATTAACAAGAATTCGCTTTGTTTTATTTCAATCAAAAACTCTGGGATTTCCGGGAATTCGTCGCCGCCATATTCTTCCGACTTAACGGGGATAGATAGGATAAAATGATTATTTGCTGTGCCGCACACAGACAAATACGCCATGCGATCCCCTAATACCCAACAATTCAGCTTTAATTTACTCAACATAAAGTCGTTGAAGCTTGGATATTTTTGCAATATACCCCCAACCTCCTGTATTTTGGCATTGAACGCTTTACCCGTTTTAGTCCGCTTATTGCCTGTAATACAGAATTTTTCATCGTTGATTTTCTCGATTTTGTAAGTTTTGTCGTTTTTAATTTTCACAAATTCAGGATTGTTAGCGTTGCATACAATGCCGAAAATCCGATTATCAGATCCACGCCAAAATTCATAAAAGGGGATAGTGTCGAAGATGGCATCTAATTTTTTATCCCGTTCTTCGCGTAGATCGTCCCATTCTTTTTTGAGTGACTTAATTGGCTCAACATCAAGTGAGCACTTAAAATATCTAAATTCTGGTCTCATATTTGTACTCCTAATTTAACCGTTTCTTTGCCATTCACACCGTGATTTAGCTTGACTTGTTGACCTTGTTTATAGCCCTCACTTTGTGAGGCGCCATAATCTTTTGCGTTGCCGGCTTCGCGCACGTTTGCTTCGCTCCATTTCGATTTATCAAAAACCGATGATTTATAGTCATCCAGTTTTTGCTTTTCTTCCTGGCTCATGGCAAATCGTTTAACATTGTCATTGACGCCGACCACCCAGCCTTCGCAAAATTTGTCGCCGCGGGCAATTAATGTGCGGCGTTTTAAGTTTTTGTTTTGTTTGGCCAAAAACTCTTTGCGGGCGGCCTGTAATTTGCGATATAGCACGTCAAAACAATATGATGCTATTTCCGGGCGCTCTTCGGCGCCGTAAAAGACCATGTGCATTTTCTTTTCGCCAAAATCTTCGCCCGGATAATAATTAGCGCTATAAGCCTCCACACCAAATGCTTTTCTAATAACGCTTACTAACATATGCACATAACGCGCGGATTTTTTGGCGGTTTTCTGTTTTCCGTGGTATTGGCTAAACTCAACTGTAGCCTGACTAACCCGGTGTTCCGCCATTAATTTCTGCGCCATTTCCAGCGCTTTCGCGGCTTCAAATGGATTGCTGGATTTAGATAGCGCCAGCAGTTTCTTGATTTTTTTGATTACCTTATCCATACACACCTCAATTCAGCGCCTTTTTAACATTGTTTTTAAGTTTGCGGACGTCCTTTTCCACAAAGGTTAGCAATTTGTTAGCGTCTTCAATGCTATCGTTTAATAGCGTGGTTTTGACGTCATCCAACAACTGCATAATATCGGCGATTTCCGCCACCATATCCTGGCGTTTAGTTAACATCATTTATAGTTCCTCCGCTTCGATAACGTCGTATATTTCGGTGATTTCATGGGGCATTTTGTCAAGCTCTGTTAAATTTAAATCCAGGTCTTGCGCGTCTTCAATGGTGTCGGCTTCCACCGTAAATTCCACCATGCATTCGGCGCGGATAATGTATTTAGGCATGTTGTAACTCCTCACGACGGGCTTTGTATAATCTTGCCATCCACGCGTTTAAAAATTCTGCGTGCTTCCGGCAAAACATCTTTTTAACGGGATTTTTTGTCAGCGGTGCGGCACGCTCCCATAGTTGTTGCGCGTAGCTGTAATCGCCCGCGCGCTCGGTTTTAATCGCCAGTAATACCAGCTCTTTATAAGTTTCCATAGGTTCTCCTTGGTGGGGGTTAATAGTTAATTTTTTTAATGGCTAATACCTTATATCTTAGGTAGCCATACTTAATATGTGGCAAATGATGGATCATGCATAAATCACCTATTTTTTGTTGTTCAACCGGGATTAACGCACCTCTCCATACATTCGTTTGAAATGGTTCGGCGGCTATTACTATGCCGTTGATATCCGTTTTAAAGCTCAAAAAATCTTGCCCTTTATCCTCAAGCGTGATTTCGTAACCTTCCATAAATATTCTCCTTCTTTTAATTTAAAACTTATTACTCAGCGCACTGCGCGCAATGCGCTGTAAATAGGTTTTAATCCCGCTCGTCAAAGACGCCAACGGCTAAGGTTAATATCGCGCCTAAGATTAAGTAGGTAATCGGGTCGGTTAACATGCCTTTAACCTCTATCTATGGCATTCATGATTCGGGCGTAGCTGTCGGCGCTAATGTCTGACATTGTTAAGTATTTGCCGTTTTCCAATTCAATTTTTAGCGTTGCTTTGCCGTTATTAACCTCAGTGACCTTAATGCAAATCACCTTGTCAAAATTAACCAAATCCGGGAATATGTCGTTTTTTGATGTAATAGCTAAAAAATTCATCCTTTACTCCTATTATCAGCGTTGTACTTCTTGTTCAAACGGCGTAATCACAAAGTCTTCCACGCCGGTTTTAATAGTGACGCCCGGCACGCCCGCCGCCTTTTCAGGTTCGTTAAGCATAGCTTCTTTGTTAACTTCTTCTTTAACTCGGATAAAATGCAATAACCCCCGATTTTTTTAATGCTTCAAGCACGCTATCAATGCCGCGTAACACTACTGACGGCGGGCGCTGGCGCCATTGCACCGATCCCGTGTTAAATTCGATGGTTTTCGCTTTGCCTGGCAACAACTCGTCGCGGTTGCTTTCGCACCATGCCTGGATTGCCGCCTGGATTGGCTTAATTTGGTCTTGCAATGCCGCCAGCTGTGGCGCGTAACGGTCGGTAATTGCCGCCAGTTCGTCATTTTGTTCGGTCGCTTTACGTTGCAATTCACGTTGTAACAGCCCGATAGTTGTAATGGCGGATTCCACTTCGTCGCGGGATTGATAACGGATTACAAAGGTATCCGATTTAATTCTGGTTGCTTTTTTTGCCATGTTAATTTAACTCCCAAGGGTGTTTTTTCAATTCGGCTGAGATACTGACGTATCCGTCTTCTTTAGTAACTTCAAAAGCTTTAATGCCGCGCGACAATGCCGCTATTAATTCTTCCTTTGTTGCTTTTTTGCTAAACATGACGCAATGCGCATAAAAGAGCTCTGCGTCTTTCGGTTCGATTTTGGTGATCGTTTTCATGGTTTTTCCTTTTGTTGATGGTTAATGGATTCTTTCACGGTTGGTAAGCCAGATCACTTTTATGCCTGCCGCCATAATCTGTAACATCCGCACTTTTCCGCTTTTGTCCTGGCCAAAGCCGTATTCAATTGCTCGTCCGATATATTCCAGCCGCGCGGCGGCGCTGTTATCTTTAATTCTGATGCGCGGTTTAATGCAATTAAATTCAATTTCTTCTACTTCTAAGCCCAAGGTGTTGCATTCAACAATGGCTTTTTGCACTTGCTTTAACTTTGTAAGCAAATCTGTTAACGTCGTTTAATGGGCGTTTGTTGTTTAACAGGTTCATTGGGCGCCCCCTTGCATGTGCGCTTTGGCTTGTAAAATCAAGTCTAAATTAATGGCAATGCCTTGACCTTTGGCGGTAATGCCTGCCAACCGTAAATATTGCGTTAAGGCGCGTAAGCCGCCGGCTTTGCCGCCGATATCGTAGAGGGCGGTCATTAAGTCTTTGTTGTTGCTGTCTAGCCCCCCAGGCTTGCGCGACAGCTTTGATATCCGCCTTCGTACTGGCTTTTTAATGCCGCAGTTATTGCCGATACGGCTCCATAACCGCGCATATTCGTGCGCCTGGTTCACGCCGCCTTGGATGCGGGTATACACTTTATCGTTGCCTATTAGCGCAAATCCCACTTCGGTCTCTTCCTGGATGATTCGGATCTCTTCCAGGGCGTCATAGGGTAGGTGGTCGCTCTCGTCAATAATCACTAAGCCCTGCGTGCCTTTTAATTTTTTAGTGATAAGCCGGCTTAAGCGGTCTTTACGGCGCGGGGCGTCGTTAATGCCTAACTCAAGCGCCAACTCAAATAAAATACTGCTCAATGTGGCGCGGGATGGGCTTGCGGTGATCATCCACACGTTATGATTACGGTGCTCAAACTCCTGGCATGCTTTGGTTTTGCCCACGCCGCTTGCGCCGTAAACCGTCACCATAGTAGGGAGCAACTTCGCCATTTCCAGCGCCCCAAATACTCTTTTAGCGGTTGGGATTTCAATAAATTGCGGCGCCTCGACAAAAGTAGAGGCTTTCTTTTCGCGGCCGGATAACCAGTTTTCCAGCGCGCTTTCCACGTTTTCAACGTTTCCGGCGTAAGTGCCTTTAAGGTAGGTGCTTAACGCCGCGGTAGAGATCCCCGCTTGGGTGGCAAGCTCGCGCTGGCTTAGGGTTTTGCCGTCCAAAATCGCCTGTATCTGCTGTTTTAAGGTCATTTTTAACACTCCTTTAATTGTCGTTTAACCTTGTTTTTTAAGCTGTGCCAAGCCTTTAAATAAGTTGGCTTCAAAACTGTTTTCTTCTTCGTCTTCGTCGATAATCGCTTCCGCTTTGTGCACCACGTTGCCTTTTGCGTGTAGCATTTCGATTATTTTCGCTTCCGGTGGCTCTTCTTCTTCAAATTCAGGAAAGTAGCGCGCGGCTTCTTGGGCATTCATGGCAAGTTGTGCTTTTGCCTGAGCTTTCACCGCCTTCACAAATTGCTTACGGGCTCTGTCGTGTTCGCGGCCGGCTTCTTTGTCGCCAAAGGCTTTCGCGCTGGTGCATTGCGCTTCGGCCAAAAATACGCCGTCTAAGCTGTATACCCAGACCTTGTTGTGTAGGTCTTTAGGGTCAAATTTAACGACCACTTTTTTGTATTTGTGGCTTAGTCCGATAAGGTCATACGCCGTATAGATGTTTTCGCCGCCGTGTACCTTGCCGCCTACAGATAACTTAAATTCGCCGTTTGGTCTCAACGTTGTGGCTTCGCTCATCAACATTAAAAACCGCATTTGCTCCGCACTCGCCTTGCGGATATGCGCTTTGGCGTAGTCCCGCTCAAATACCTGACTAAAACTGTAAATACCTTGGCATATTTCGGTTTTGCGGTTTTCTCGCTCGTTAAACGTGCGGATACCGTCTTCGAGCGCCATAATAAAGGTGCCGTAATCCACGCCGTCTTTGCCGCCGTTGTAGTTATCCGGCTTGCTATAGACGTTCTCACCCGCGAAAAATCCCGCAAGGCTTGGGTGTTTATCTACTAATTCACCTAAACCGCCGTGCGAAAAGGCGCGTTCAATGGGTTTCGCTTGTCCGTGGCCCTCGCCGAATTGCACGCTCGTCCAGTAAAGCTCGATGCCAAGCATGGGGATAATCCCTAACACGTCATCATCTTTAACCTTAAAGCGGTAGCGGTTCGGCACACCGCCTGTCATCCATTTGTTCGCCGCCGCGCGGGTGTTATCAATGGTGCATTTTTTCGGGACACCGTATTTCCAAATCAAATCCATCATTGATAGGCGGATAGTGTCGCTGTTTTCACTCAGGTCCGTGCGGTAAGCGAGGATTTTACGGGTTCGGATGTCCTGCCAAATCCATGTTTTCGGGCGCACAATTTCACCGTTATGCCATTTCACGAACACGTTGTGTTGATAACCATCGCCGTTAATCCATTCCATCGCCTCGATTTCTTCCACCGTGCGGCGCATAGATGGATAATATTCCATTACGGCGTGCGCGCCTTTGCGCAAGTAAACCTGTTGCATTTTCGGCACTTCGCGCTCGATTTTGCGTTTTACGCTGGTCGGTGAGGGGATAGACCAGCCATTTTCAATCGCAGCCCGTTTCAGCCGTTCGTAGCAGCTCCCGAATTGCGGCTGTTCGTTCCGAAAATAATCAGCCTTAAAGGCTTCCCAGGCTTCCGGCGTAAATTCCGCCTCTTTGCCGTTGCGTTTGCCGTATTTAGGCAGTAGTAACGGCAACCAGTCGCTACGCTCAAAATCGCGCACGTCGTAATACCATCTTTTTAAAGAGCCTGGTGCAACATCAAACTTGGCGCCGACCAAATCAAGCGCTTCTTCAAATTTTTGTCCGTTATTCATTAAATCCGCAAAGGCGGTGACTGGTTTCAAACGGTCTTGCGCTTTCGCTTTCTGTGCGTCCGTGGCTTTATCCCAAGGCGCCCAAATGACTTCCGGCAGATAATTCAATTCTTTCGGCGCCTTCGGCGTTTCCAAAACTTGCGGATTTTCGACCGCACTTTGTGGTTGTCTGAGAAGTAATTCGGCTTGGACAGCTTGGGGTAAACCTACAAAATCAAATTCCACCCCACCACCACGCCCATTGCGTTTACGAAAAGACCAATGTTCGCGTTTTGCTTTCTCTAAAATTCGTCTTTCACTGCTTGGCAAAATGCTAAGTTTGAGGATGGATAATTCTTTTGCGCTGTAATGTGTTTTTTGTTCAAACATAAGCCACCAAACTATTGATTTATCTGAGCAAATTGACTTTTTAAACGATCAATTTTGTTATCTCTCATTACTCTATCGTGCTGGATTTTGCTGTAATAGGGGAATGCCTTATCTAACGGTGTATCAATAGCAATAGCGATTGCCGTAGCAATTCTTTTGCTTCCTTTACCTTGCTTGATCACATTAAATACAGCTTGATTGCTAACGTTCAACGCTTCCGCAAGCATAGATACGTTCAACCCTCTATTCTTTAATGCTTGAAAAATTCTTTCCTGAATCATAGAATTACCTTTCAACTAGTTTTATCAACCAAATAAAACAACCAATTAATTAAACAAGTTTATTATATGCCAAATATTTTTGGCACGTCAAATAAATTTTGCATTTTATTTGAGGATTTTTCTATGGAGCTCTCTATAACTCGAGAAGATATGGGCATTCGTCTTGTTGAAGAACGAACAAGATTGGGGTATTCGCAAGCTAATTTTTGCACATCAAACTGAAATTAATCGTGAAACATTAAGACTAAATGAGACGGGTAGAACAGGGATCTCGGCTGAGTTTTTAGGGCGGGCTGCACAGTTGGGCGTGGATGTGCAATACGTTATTACAGGGATTCGTTCCAATTCTGACATTGAGACTAAAATAATGACACCGCCGACACAAAGCGTTCAAGGCGATAAAAATAATGTTGTTTATGACAATAAAGGGATTGTTAATAGTGGGACGATCAACAATATTACAACAGAAAAACACGTTACTAGAACCAAGGCTGTTATTGAACCTGATGATAAGCATATCAATGAAACGATGGCTAGAACCTTGCAAGATCTCGTAAAAGAAATTGTTGAAACAGAAAAACAGATTAAAAAAGCCCCTAAATCATTCCAAGCGGTTTGGGCATCGTTAAATAAACACTGTGGCGTGGTAACCTATCGACAAATACCAAAGGAAAGCTATGCCAAAGCTGAAACTTATTTAAGAAAATGGCTTGGAAGGCTAACTTCAGCAAAATCTGCCCCTAAAAAACTGGGTAATCCGTGGCGAAATAAGAAATACGCCTATATTCATACTAATGTTAAACAATTTAACTTAGAATTGTGGTTAAGAGCTTATATCCAAGATAGATATGCTGCTGAAAGTCTGACGGAGCTAGACGATGAACAACTCCAAAAAGTTTATTTGGCGGTTTCTAGCAAAAAACGAACAGCTTCTAAGTAAAATAACTCGGACGTTTACTGTCTGAATAACGTCCGAGTTTCAAAATCATCAACAAACTATAACATGTTGATAATATTAAAAAATTTATAAAGCAGGCGCGTCCAAGTTTCCGTCTAAGTTACAAAAGGTTAGTCGGACGATTTTTAAAAGTGAAATTTAGGAAAAAGCTAGATTTAACGCTATTTAAACTAAATTTAAATTATATAGCCACATTCTCATATTATGCGGTTAAACAGCTTCATTCACTTACTTTTTCTCATTTTAACGGTTTCTCACATTTTCAACGCATAAAAAAGGACTGACACACCGCCAGCCCTTTATTTACGCGTATTTTGACCCGCCAAATTCCGTTTTTTTCCGCCAAATTCCTATTTCTTTATTTTTCTCATTTTAAGTGGTTGGTTACATCTGCGAAAACCGCCAGCCTGTTTTCATTGAATGCAAATCGGGTAACTATCGAACTGATTTCGGTAAATATCAAGAGATCAGAAAACAGTTCAATTTACCTGAGGAAAATGTGATTTTACTGAATTTAGAAACAACTCAGTCAGAAGAAAATGCACTTACAATGATGCATCACATAACGGTTTGCTCGGTGGAATCGTTAGAGGAACACCTGTCAAAAGTTATGCTTTAACCGTAATTTACCTGACAAATATTTGATGCCGAACTGACTCAGCGACAAATTTTAACGCTTACTTTGTCGGCGTCTAATTTTTCCTGTACCGAAATCGGTAACGGCGTGTCCGTGAAGAAGTAATCCACATCATTAATTTCGCCCAAACGAACCATTGCGGTACGATTAAATTTTGAGTGATCGGCGACTAACAAGGTAACGCGGGAACTTTCGATCATTGTTCGTTTCACTTGTACTTCATGGAAATCATAATCAAGCAAGGAACCGTCCTGATCGATACTACTAATCCCGATTATCCCGAAATCCAAGCGGAATTGGGAAATGAAACTGATAGTTGCCGAACCGATAATGCCGCCGTCTTGCCGCAACGAACCGCCGGCAACGGTAATGTTGAAGGTTTCGTTTTGCATAAGAATATGGGCGGCGTTGAGGTTGTTGGTGACGATTCGGAGATTTCTGTGGTTCAACAAGGCGTTAGCGACGGCTTCCGGCGTGGTGCCGATGTCAATAAAAAGCGATGCGCCGTTCGGAATGGTTTTCGCTACTTCGACGGCAATACGATTTTTCTCTTGTGAGAAAAACTGTTTGCGATCTAAATAATCGCTGTTTTCAGAGCTGGACGGAGAGGCGGCGCCGCCGTGATGGCGGCGGATTTGATTATTTTCCGCCAATTCATTGAGATCCCGCCGGATAGTTTGCGGGCTAACATCTAATAAGGTGACGAGCTCTTCCGTGCTGATGTAACCTTTTTGCATGACGAGCGTAACAATTTTATTATGACGAATAGACTGTTTCATAAAATTTCCCAACCTGAAACCAAATTTTCCCTACTTTAGTGGAATTTCGCGGTTTTGCCTAGTCTTTGCGTAGAGAAAACCGTAAATTAATCCGGTTATAAGCCCCGAAATATGCGCGGTATTGCCCATTTGTATCCCGATTAAAGGGCTGACAAAACCGAACAAAATCCCGATTACCAACATGGTAAAGAAACCTTGCGGCAACAGGGTTCCCTGTGTTTTGCCGAATTTGTCGGCGGCGAACACAAATCCCATTACGGCGTAAACCACGCCGGATAAGCCGAAAAACGCCGGTCCGCTGACAAAATTCTGCGCAGCGCCGCTGATAATAGCGGATAAAAAATAAAGCGTAATCAGTGTGAAAGCGCCTAAATGACGTTCAATAGCGCCGGCGAAAATCCACCACCAGCATAGGTTAAATAAAATATGTAAGGGTGATAAGTGAACTAAAGTATGGCTGAAATAACGCCAAAGTTGCTGATCTTCGCCGAATTCCGCCGGATAATGCGCGAAAAACATAATGGATTGGTCGTAACCCATGATTTCAAACAGATAAACCGCAAGACAAAGTGCGGTCAAAAAAACGGTAAATTTTATCTGGCGCCAGTTCATGAACGTCTGCGACCAGGATAGGTTGGGCGCGGTCATTCTGATGGCTTGGGTATCCCCGTTAGTCCAGCTTGCCTGATGATATTTCGCATCGAAAGGATTGGTTAAATAGCGCGCGGTTTCTTGTTGAATGATGTGGGCGTGAGGCGAATTTTCCGGCAGATAAACGTTCAGAATTTCCACACCGCGGGCATCCGGTTCCGAACGCAAAATCAATTCCACATGGTACTGCGCGCGCACGTAATCGCGAAATCCCCAGGCTAAATTGTGAATTTCGGTTCCAAATAAACGCTGCATTTGCTATATTCCTCGTCAATGTATTTTTAACCATTATAAAGAAGCGGAACGGGATGGAAAAGGAAAATTCAGGATTTAGCCGGTTTTCATGGGCGCTGGCGGGCTTTTGTCTGCCGATTTTGTTATGGCCGCTGGCATTGTTGTTGTCGCCGGCGATTTTGGAAAATCCGACTCTATCGAATCCGGTTGCTATGGCGTCGGTGTTTTGGATTTATCCTTTTGTATTTGCATTGGCGGCTCGTATTTTATTCAAAATGAATCGGCGGAATCCTGCAAAAGCCAAGGTTGCGCTATGGATAAGTGCGGTCGTTTTTGGGGTATTTTATTGGCGATCGGTTATTTCGGGCTGACTTAATACGCCGTTTCTATGGGCAAGCCCGCACGTTGCCAACCCTCAAAACCGCCGATGACGCTGTACACGTTGTCGTAGCCTTGTTCCGCCAGAAAGGCGGCCACCGAGCGACTGCTTACGCCGTGATAACAACTGACGATGATAGGATGATCAAAATCGTAAATGTCCTGAAATTGACCGTAACTTTGGTCGGTTAAATGGAAGGCGCCTTGCGCCCGGCTATAAGCAAAACGAGCGGCATCGCGCACATCAAGCAACGCGGCGTTTTTCGTCTGCATCATGTTCCACGCCAGCTCCGGCGTAATTTCGGTAAATGACATTTTAATTCCTGAGTAAATAACTATGGATTAATTGTAACAGAAGAATTTTCCGGAAAAAACGTTTTTTGTTCTTACACAGAATTCAGTATAATGCTTTAACGACACTTTTTTACTTGCTACGAAGGGTATTTATGTTTAAGCAATTTTCATTAGCCGCGTTAATCGCGATGACAGCCGCCTGTTCTTCCATTTCGGATTATGTGCCGTTTATGGGCAACAGCAAACCCGTAATTGATTTGGAGCAGGATCAGATTGATCAGAAGTCTTACGCCGTCGCTTATGCTTCTACGGTGCAAACTTATAAAGGGCAGATCAACGACAGTTATGATGTAAACAACTTTGCCAGCGGCGTGAATGATTGGAATCGCAATCGTATTCTGGTGCCGGTTGAACAAATCAGAGCCAAGCTTTCGTCGGGTATCGACAGCAATGTTCACGCTTATTACAGCGGTGTGGTGTTCGCTTCGGACTTACAGAACAATTTCAGCCGTTTGAGTAAAGATTGTTGGTCGAAAATCGACCGTCCGAGTATGACGCAAGGGATTTACGACGCCATGCTTGATCTGAAGAAAGGCAAAGCGCGTAACGAGAACGACGAGTACATCAGCAAGGGCTCGGAACAGTTACTGGGTGTGTGTAAGTAAAAAAACTCAGGCTAAAACGACCGCACTTTTGTCGTTTTAGCCTTTTTCATTTTTCATTCAACAAAAGGACAGCAGAATGTTCAATTTACCTGAAAATAACATTCATCTCGCCGCTCAGGCGACGGATAAACAACAAGCCATTGAAATGGCTGCTGCTGCGTTGGAACAGGCAGGTTATGTGGAAAGCGGCTATTTACAGGGCATGTTAGGACGTGAACAGCAAACTTCCACCTTTTTGGGTAACGGCATTGCCATTCCGCACGGAACCTTGGAAACCCGCGGTTTGGTTAAAAATACCGGTGTTGCCGTCTTCCAGTTCCCGCAAGGCGTCGAATGGGGCGAAGGTAATAAAGCCTATGTGGTGATTGGTATTGCCGCCCGCTCGGACGAGCATTTGGCGTTATTGCGCCAGTTGACGCACGTTTTGGGTGATGAAGACACGGCGGCGGAATTAGCGACATTGGACGATGTGAAAAAATTTCGTGCGATTCTCATGGGTGAAGCGGAAAATTTTTCGGTAAAAGCTGAAACGATCAGCTTAGATGTTGATACCGCCAGTTTGCTTACCTTAACCGCCATTAACGCAGCTAAATTGCAGGAACAAAGTGCGGTCGAAAATAGCTTTGTTTCTGACGTCATCGGTTCGCCGGCATTACCTTTAGGCAACGGATTATGGTTAACGGACAGCGCTGCGGGTAACGCGAAAAACGCCCTGGCCTTCAGCCGGGCGCGCAATGCGTTCGAACATAACGGGAAAACCGTGCGGGCGGTATTAACCGTCGCCGTTAAAGATGACGCAGTGAACGAAACATTGGCGCGTTTGCTGGATGCGAACGTGCAGGAACAGCTATTGACCGGTTCTCAGGAACAAATTCTTGCAGCCTTGAACGGCGAAGAATTGGTCGTAAATGCGAAACCGGCGCAAGCCGCAGGTACGGTGATCGGAACCTTTACGTTACGCAACGAGCATGGTCTGCATGCCCGTCCGAGTACGATTTTGGTTAATACCTTAAAATCTTTCGAAGCGAAAATTACGGTTGAAAATCTTACCCGCGGCGGCTTGGCGGTCAACGCGAAAAGTGCAATGAAATTAGTCGGTCTCGGTGCGACTAAAAATCATCGTTTACGTTTTGTCGCCCAAGGGGATGACGCCAAACAGGCAATGGATGCCTTAGCAAAAGCCTTTTCCGAAGGTTTGGGCGAGGGCGTGTCCGCCGCGCCGCCGGCTGAGCCGGATACCATTGAAGTGGTGCCGGCGGAATCGACAGTCGGTGTGACGGAGAAAAACGAAGCAAAATCCGATGAAGGCGCCGAAGGTATTTTCGTATTAAATAACGAACATGGTTTGCACGCTCGTCCGAGTGCGGTGTTAGTCAATGAAGTAAAAAAATATAACGCTTCCGTGGCGGTGCAAAATCTTGATCGCAATACGCAATTAGTCAGTGCGAAAAGTCTGATGAAGATTGTGGCGTTGGGCGCCGTCAAAGGGCATCGTTTACGCTTTGTCGCCACAGGCGAAGAAGCGCAACAGGCCATCGACGGTATCGGTGCGGTTATTGAGGCGGGTTTGGGAGAATAATCATGGCGAAAGTAGCAACTATTACCTTAAATACCGCTTACGATTTGGTCGGGCGTTTAAAACGTATTGAATTAGGCGAAGTCAATACGGTGGAAACTTTGGGTTTATTCCCCGCCGGTAAAGGCATTAATGTGGCGAAAGTCCTGAATGATCTCGGTGTCAGCGTTGCTGTGGGCGGTTTTTTAGGCGAAGATAACGTCGGTGATTTTGAACATCTTTTTCAGTCCGTAGGTCTGGAAGATAAATTTCAACGCGTGGCGGGCAAAACCCGAATTAATGTAAAAATTACCGAAACGGAAGCGGATGTAACCGATTTAAATTTCTTGGGTTATTGCATTTCGCAAGCGGATTGGCAGAAATTTGTGGCGGATTCCCTGGATTATTGCAAAGCCTTCGACATTGTGGCGGTCTGCGGCAGTCTTCCCCGCGGCGTCACGCCGGAATTGTTTGCCGATTGGTTACGTCAATTGCATCAGGCCGGCGTGAAAGTGGTGTTGGACAGCTCCAATGCCGCTTTGACCGCAGGCTTGAGTGCCCGTCCTTGGTTAGTAAAACCGAATCACCGCGAATTGGAAGCCTGGATCGGGCACAGTCTGAACAGCTTGGATGAAATTATCCAGGCCGCGAAAAAATTACGGATGCAAGGCATTGCCAACGTCATTATTTCCATGGGAGCCGACGGTTCGCTGTGGTTGAGCGAACAGGGCGTCGTTCGTGCCCAACCGCCAAAATGTGAAAATGTAGTAAGTACCGTCGGCGCGGGTGATTCCATGGTGGCGGGGCTGATTTACGGTATTGTGAACGGCTTATCGCAACAGGATACCTTGGCGTTTGCCAGTGCGGTTTCTGCCTTTGCCGTATCGCAAAGCAATGTGGGGGTCAGTGATCGGGCATTACTCGAACCGATTCTCGCCAACGTTAAAATTACAACGATTGAAGGATAACGCGATGAACATTTTTCTGACTCAATCTCAACTCGGCAACGCAAAAGCTTTTTTATTAAAGCAAGTGATTGCAGCGGCGGCGAAAGCCCAAAATCATCAAATTGTGGATAATGCCGAACAAGCGGATGTGGCGATTATTTTCGGAAAAACTTTGCCAAATTTGACCGCACTTCAGGGCAAAAAAGTCTATTTGGCGGATCCGGAACAAACCTTAACCGCACCGGAACAAACCGTACAACGCGCCTTAACCGAGGCGACGGATTATGTCTCCCCGGCCGGCGTTTCAGCTCCTGCAGCCGACGGCAGCAAAAATATCGTGGCGGTTACCGCTTGTCCGACAGGCGTGGCCCACACCTTTATGTCTGCCGAAGCGATAGAAGCTTACGGTAAAAAAATGGGCTGGAACGTTCGGGTCGAAACCCGCGGACAGGTGGGCGCCGGCAATCCGATTACGCCGGAAGAAGTAGCGGCGGCGGATTTAGTGTTTGTGGCTGCGGATATCGACGTGGATTTAAGTAAATTCAAAGGTAAACCGATGTACCGCACCTCTACCGGTCTGGCGTTGAAAAAAACCGAACAGGAATTCAGCAAAGCCTTTGCGGAAGCCAAAATTTATGACGGCGGCGAAGATAAATCCTCTGCCGACGATTCGGTCCAAGGGGAGAAAAAAGGCGTTTATAAACATTTAATGACCGGCGTTTCTCATATGTTGCCGCTGGTGGTTGCCGGCGGTTTGTTAATTGCCATTTCGTTTATGTTCGGACCGAATGCTTTTAAAGATCCGAGTATTGCGGGCGGTTTACCGACGGCGTTAATGGAAATCGGCGGCGGCGCCGCATTTAAATTGATGATTGCGGTATTTGCCGGTTATGTGGCTTATTCCATTGCCGACCGTCCGGGTTTGGCGGTAGGCTTAATCGGCGGTATGCTCGCTACCAATGCCAACGCCGGGATTTTGGGCGGGATTCTGGCGGGTTTCCTTGCCGGTTATACCGTGAAATTCCTGAATGACATCATTAAGTTGCCGGCCAGCATGACATCGTTGAAACCGATTCTGATTCTGCCGCTGCTGGGCTCCGCCATTGTCGGGTTAGCCATGGTTTATTTCCTGAATCCGCCTGTTGCGGCGGTGATGGCGTCCTTAACCGATTGGTTAAACGGTTTGGGTTCGACTAACGGCTTATTATTCGGTGCGATTTTAGGTGGCATGATGTGTATCGATATGGGCGGACCGGTGAACAAAGCGGCGTACGTATTCGGAACCGGTTTGCTGGCTTCGCAGGTGAACACGCCGATGGCGGCCATTATGGCGGGCGGTATGGTTCCTCCGTTAGGCATGGCGATTGCCACCTGGATTGCGCGCAATAAATTCAATGCGGGCCAACGCAACGCAGGCAACGCGGCATTTGTGCTGGGTTTATGCTTTATTTCCGAAGGGGCGTTGCCGTTCGTGGCGGCGGATCCGATTCGCGTCATTGTTTCCAGCGTGATCGGCGGTGCGGTGGCGGGCGCGCTTTCTTTGAGCTTCGCCATTGAATTGCCGGCGCCGCACGGCGGTTTATTTGTGGTTCCGTTAGTGTCGCAACCGTTAATGTACCTTGGCGCGATTGCCGCCGGCGCATTGGTTACCGGCGTGATTTACGCCGTCATCAGACCAAAACAGGCGCAAGAGTAACCGCATTTTCTTGACAAAACGCCGCGCAGCCCAATAACTGCGCGGTGTTTTTGTTATCTGAAAATCTTCCTTCCGATAGCCGAAAAGTGCGGTCAAAAATTGCAGAGTTTTTTTAAAAACGTCACAAAAATTGACCGCACTTTTCAGCTCGGCTATGAGATTTGAAGCGGCTCCGCCATTTGTTCCAGCAGTTTCACCAGTTTTTGATATTGACGATATTTGTTTTGGTAAGCGGTGAAATTGGCCGGATTAGGCCGAATCACGCGCGGCGCCTGATGTGGTTTTAACGCGGCGCTGTCGCCGTTAACCCCTTCGGCCGCCATGATGGCGGCGCCCAGACAGCCGATTTCCTCCACTTCCGGCACTTCCAGGGTTTTGCCGCTCAGATCCGCCAGCATTTGCAGCCAGACTGACGATTTCGCCGGGCCGCCGGTCACGCGCAATGTTTTCACTTGAGGAAAGCGCCGATACATGCGTTCCAAGTGAGTCATCAGACTAAACAACACGCCTTCGTAAACCGCCTGCAGCAAATGCGCCCGAGTATGATGCGCCTGCATGCCGTAGAAAGCGGCGGTCATGCCCAGCTTAGCATTGGTGCCGTACAAAAACGGCAGAAAAATGACCGCACTTTGCGCCGGCGGCAGCGCGGCAACCAGTTGATTAATTTGTTCATAAGGCAAATTCCACTGCTTCACGAACCATTCCAGATTGCCGGCGGAAGTGGGGCTGGCTTCCTGAATCAAAAATTTGCCCGGTTCCACGTAGCGGCCGTGGGCAAAACGCCATGCCTGTTGATCGTCAATTTCCTTGGAAATCCCCGTAACAATAGACCAGGTTCCCAATATCACATTGAGTTTGTGCGGCTGATTATCGGCAAGGCACAGGGTCATCGCCGTGACGTCAAACAGGCCGCCGATCACCGGCGTTCCCGCCGCCAGTCCGCAAGCCTGCGCCGCCTGTTCCGTCACATAACCGGCGATTTGATTGCCTTTGATAATAGGCGGCAGTTTATCGGTGATTTCCTCAATGCCGAGCAGGCGTGCCAGTTGCGGTTCGTATTGGCCCGTTGCCATGTTGTACAGATTACTTTCCGAAATATTGCTTTCTTCGCAATACAGCTCGCCGGTCAGGCAAAAACGCAGGTAATCGTGCGACATCAATAGATAACCGATACGTTGATACCGCTCGGGTTCATTTTCTTTCAGCCAGCGCAAAATGGATACGGGATGTCCCGTCCATAAACTCTGGCGGGAAAGCGGATAGACTTCTTCCTCCAGCCCTTCCGCTTGCCAGCGTTTAACGATAGCCTGCGCACGCTGATCGGAAGACAAAATCGCCCGTCCCAGCGGTTGACGCGCCTTATCCAGCAGAAAAGCGCCTTTTCCCTGAGCCGAAATACCGACGCTTTTGATTAAGTGCGGTCGGATTTTGCTCGATTTTTGCGTGCGTCGGATCACCTTTGCACAAACTTGCCAGAGTTCGGGCATATCCCGTTCGGCGTAGCCCGATTGTTCGCTGATGACGGCGACGTTTTCACGCTCGCAGGCATGAATTTTGCCGTTTTCGTCGAACAGCGCGGCTTTGATAAAGGTACCGCCGCAGTCAATGCCTAAATAGTAGTTCATGTTTTATTCTCTGAAGAAAATGCGTTTTAAACGGCCGGTGGACACTTCGCCGCGGCGTAATTGATCGAGGAACACCGCCAGAATAATCACCATACCGATAATCAACCGTTGCAAGTAAGAGGTGACGTTCAATAAGGTTAAGCCGTTTTGCAGCACGCCCATAATCAGCGCCCCGATGGAGGTGCTGATAACGGAACCGACGCCGCCCATCAGGCTGGTGCCGCCGATGACCGTGGCGGCGATAGCGTCCAATTCATAGCCCGTTCCCGCAATCGGCTGCGCCGCATTTAAGCGACCCACCAGAATAACGGCGCCGATGGCCGCTAACGCACCGTTAATCACGTAGGTTTTAATTTCCAACTTATTGACGTTAATCCCGGACAACCGTACCGCTTCGCGATTGCCGCCAAGCGCGTAAATCTGACGGCCGAAAACGGTTTGGGTTAACACATAAAAACTGATTAATACTACGATTAACGCAATAATCACCGGAATCGGAATACTGAAACTTTCTGTTACGGCAAGGCGTCCGTTACCAAAAAAACGCAGCTGTTCGGGGAAATTATAAATGGTTTTACCGTTGGATAAGGTTAGCGCCAGGCCGCGGGCGATGCCCATCATACCGAGCGTGGTGATAAACGACGTCACTTTGCCGTATACAATCACCACACCGTTCACATAACCGCATAATGCGCCCACCAGCACGGCGCCCGCAATGGAAAGCAACACCACGCCCCATAATGCGCTTTGCGACGGATTTTCGCCCAGCCAGGCGACGCCCCAATGAGTAAACAGCCCTAAACAGACCGCACTCAGCGCCACGATGGACCCCACTGACAAATCGATACCGCCGGTGAGAATGACGTAAGTCATGCCCACTGAAATCACGCAAATAACGGAAACCTGCAATAAAATATTGAAGATATTATTGGTGGATAAAAAAGCCTGCGAAGTCAGCGACATGCCGATAATCATGAACAATAAAACCAATCCGATACCCAGTTTGGATATAACTTTTTTAATGAAAACATAAACTTATCCTTACGTTTAAATGCCGATCATGGCGTGCATTAAATTTTCTTCCGTGATCTCGTCGCGGTTGGTGATTTCTTTCACTTTTTCACCGTTACGCATGACAATGACGCGATCGGAAATGGTGATGAGTTCCGGTAAATCCGACGACACCATCACGATAGTGCCGCCGTTTTCGGTAAATTGCCGCATTAAATCATAGATTTCCGATTTGGCGCCGATGTCGATTCCGCGCGTCGGTTCGTCAAAAAACAGAATATCTACGCCGCTTTCCAGCCAGCGGGCTAAAATCACTTTTTGCTGATTGCCGCCGGACAGCGTTTTGGTCTGTTGCTCCTGATCTTTCGAAACGATATGCAGTTTGTTGCGATTGGCTTCCACCGTTTCGCGTTCTTTGTTTTTATCCAACCGCCAACCGTTCCAGAAGCGTTTTAAAATCGGTAAGGTAATATTTTCGCGAATGCTCATACCCAGCACCAATCCCTGCGATTTACGATCTTCTGTGATAAAGCCGATTTTGTGTTTAACCGCTTGTTCCGGAGAATGAATGCTGACTTCCCGTTGATCGATATAAATTTTACCGGTTGCTTCGTCCGCACCGTAAATCGCGCGTAAAACTTCCGTTCGTCCCGCTCCTACCAAACCGGCGAAACCTAATATTTCCCCTTTGTTTACCTGAAACGAAATCGGGTTGATATGCTTGCTTTGGATATTTTCCACCCGCAATTTTTCCTGCGTGAAAACCGTGTCGCGCCGATAACGGCTAAAATCCACCTTGCGTCCCACCATTAAACGTACGATCTCTTCCGGCGAGGTTTCCTCATAACGCAGGTTACCGGTTACGCGCCCGTCCCGCAGTACGGTCACCCGATCGGCGATATATTTGAATTCTTCCAAGCGATGAGAAATGTAAATCATCGCCACGCCTTTTTCTTTCAGCTGATGAATAATTTTAAACAGCACTTCCGTATTTTTGCGGGAAATGGAGGATGTGGGCTCGTCAAAAATAATAATTTTATATTCGCTGAAAACGGCTTTGGCGATTTCCACCATTTGCTGCTGGGCAATCGAAAGATCGGCGATTAAATCGTCCGGTTTAATGTCCAGTTCCAGCTCGTTGATAATATGCTGTGTTCTGTTGCGCATTTCCGCCCAATTCATGCGACCGAAAGACAAAGATTTTTCCGCGCCGAGAAAAATATTTTCCATTACGGTAAGTTTCGGCACCAGCATTAATTCCTGGTGAATAAAACCGATACCCGCGCTCTGCGCTTCTTTCACCGTGCCCGGCGAGTAAGGCTTGCCCTGATAAAACATTTCGCCGGCGTCACTGCCGTAGATGCCCGCAATAATCTTGCACAGCGTAGATTTCCCGGCACCGTTTTCCCCGATCAGACAAAGCACTTCACCGCATCGGATATCCAGATTGATGTCTTCCAAAACCGTTACGCCGAAAAAACTTTTTGAAATATTTTTCAGCGTCAGAATATTGCTATCGGTCATTTTCCCTCCGCCAAATTCCGGTTAAATTTTGAGATATAGAATAGATTATTTTTTCTGTTAAAAATGGGATAACGGTCACAGTTTTAGAAATTAAATCTGGTTACACTAATGCCGTTTCAGCGGAAACAAATTCTTTTACGTCAAATCAAGGAGAGTCTTCTATGGCATCTAAATTATTAAAAAATATTTTTAAATTCAGTGCATTGCTCAGTGCGCTTCCGGCTTTGGCGTTTGCAGCGGACAAACCGCAAATTGCGCTGTTAATGAAAACATTAAGCAACGAATATTTTATTTCCATGCGTCAAGGGGCGGAGGAAGCGGCAAAACAGAAAAATATCGATTTAATCGTCCAGGTGGCGGAAAAAGAGGATTCCACCGAACAATTAGTGGGATTGGTGGAAAATATGATCGCCAAAAAAGTAGACGCAATCATTGTGACGCCGAACGATTCCATCGCTTTCATTCCGGCCTTCCAGAAAGCCGAAAAAGCGGGCATTCCGATTATTGATTTGGACGTTCGTCTTGACGCTAAAGCTGCCGAGGCGGCCGGTTTGAAATTCAATTATGTGGGCGTGGATAATTTCAACGGCGGTTATCTGGAAGCGAAAAATCTGGCGGAAGCCATTGGCGGTAAAGGTAACGTGGCCATTCTGGAAGGGATTCCCGGCGTGGATAACGGCGAACAACGTAAAGGCGGCGCCTTAAAAGCCTTTGCTGAATATCCGGACATCAAAATCGTGGCATCGCAATCCGCCAACTGGGAAACGGAACAGGCGCTTAATGTGACGACCAACATTTTAACCGCCAATCCGAATATCAACGGAATTTTCGCCGCCAACGATAACATGGCCATCGGCGCCGTAACCGCGGTGGAAAACGCAGGCCTTGCGGGCAAAGTGTTAGTCTCCGGTTACGACGGCATTCCTTTAGCCATTGAATACGTTAAACAGGGCAAAATGCAAAATACCATCGACCAGCTGCCGAAAAAACAGGTGGCGATTGCAATCGAACACGCTTTGAAACAAATCAACAAACAGGAAATTCCGCCGGTATATTACGTGGATCCTGTGGTGGTGGATAAAGCACAATCCAAAAATTATTAATTGATACCGTTCCTGAAAAGTGCGGGCGATTTTTTGAAAGTTTTTTAAAAAACAGTTCAAATTTTGCCCGCACTTTTGCCTTTATTTGTTACCGATTTGTCTTATAATTGCCATTTTTAATTCGACTTACGACTATGGCAAAATCCAATTCCAAATTCTTCTTAGTTTTGTTGCTCGGTGTGCTGTCCGCATTCGGTCCGTTTGTGGTGGATTTGTATCTGCCTTCTTTACCGCAATTGGCCAGTTTTTTTGCAACCGCGCCTTCTATGACCCAGTTAACCTTAACCACCGCGATGATCGGTCTGGCGGTCGGACAATTATTAATCGGGCCGGTCAGCGATAAATTCGGCCGCAAAAAACCGTTGATTCTTTCATTGACCGTTTATATCGCCAGTACGTTGGCGATTGTGTTTTCGCCGAATATCGAAACGATGATCGTTCTGCGTTTAATTCAAGGCTTGTCTTCCGCCGGCAGCGTGGTGATTTCCCGAGCGGTGGCGACGGATTTATACCGAGGGCGCGAGATGACGCGTTTCTTTGGTCTGTTAATGACCATTAACGGCATGGCGCCGATTATTTCTCCGGTACTTGGGAGTTTATTGCTCGAATACATCAGTTGGAAAGGCATTTTCGTGTTTTTAGCTTTAATCGGTGTGTCGGTGATGTTGTTCTGCCTCAATTTGAAAGAAAGTCTGCAGCCGGATGCGCGGTTGAACGGTTCGGTATTATCCATTTTCGGGATTTTTTCCGTAATAGCCAAAAACCGCCTGTTTATGAGTTATGTCGGCATTGAAAGTTTTCTGTTTGGCGCCATGTTCGCCTACATTGCCGCTTCGCCGTTTATTTTGCAGTCTTTTTACGGCTTATCGGCCTTTGCCTTCAGTTTGTGTTTCGGCGCGAACGGTTTCGCGTTGGTATTGGGTTCGAACTTAGGCAGTCGCTTATCGGATAACGCGGCGTTGAATTCGGGCGTGGCGGGCTTTTTCGTTGCTACGCTTTATACCGTTTCCATGCTGCTTGTGCAGCCTCACTGGTTGTGGGTGGAAGCCGGATTTTTTGTCATGTTGCTGATGACGGGATTTCCGCTTCCCGCTATTTCTTCTTTAGCGATGGAAAGCGAGCGCCAATATGCCGGTTCCGCGTCGGCGTTGCTCGGTTGTATGCCGTTTTTACTGGGCGGCGCGATTTCGCCGTTGGTGGGGCTTGGTAACATTTTCTATGCCGCCGCCGCGGTAATTTTGGTATGCGGATTGATTACCGTCGCCATTTATTTTTCGGTGAAAAGTGCGGTCAAAAATTGACGCGTTTTTTTCATTCGCTCATGGAAAGCGGGAATACGCCGTTTCAGGAATTGGCCCCGGAACGTTCTATTTTTGCAATGTTATCTTACAAAAATAAGGCTGTTTATTTAAAACGGAATCTTTATAATAAGCGCGCAAATTTCATCAGTTAAATAAGGAATTTTTATGGCTAAACAAATCGCCGTTTTTGTCGGCAGTGCCAGCAGCACTTCAATCAGCCAAATCGTCGCCCGTTACTTACAAAGCGTAGCGCCGCAAAGTATTCGCTTGAACTTCGTGGAAATCGGCGATTTACCGCTTTACGATCGTGATTCGGACGGACAAAACATCGCGCAATACGCTCGCGTCCGCGAGGCGGTGGAGAAAGCCGACGGTGTGTTGCTGATCAGCCCGGAACACAACGGCGGCGTATCGGCGATGCTGAAAAACGCGATTGACGTGGCTTCCCGTCCGATGGGGCAAAGCAAATGGCCGGGCAAGCCGGCGGGCTTAGTGAGCGTGGCTGCCGGCGCGGCGGGCGGTGTACGTGTGACGGATCAATTGCGCACCATTTATTCCGGTGCCTTCATCAATATGCCGGTTGCGCCGTTTTCGGCAAATGTAGGCGGCGTGTTTAACGGCGTGCTGAATGAACGGGGCGAAATCGTTTCGGAAGCGGTGCAAAGCATGTTGCAAAATTTCATCAACGCTTATGCGGATTTCGTAGCAAGATTTTAATTGCCGGTTATTCTGACGAAAAAACCGTCCGACACTGATGTTCGGGCGGTTTTTTATGCGAAAGAGAAAGCCGTTACGCAGTAAAGTGCGGTCGAATTTTGGCTTGTTTTTTGCGGATAAATAACCCCCCGTTCGGGTTTCAAACGGGGGCGATTGATTGTTAATCGTCGTCGTCATCATGATGACGATGGTGACGATGCGGACGCCAGTCGTCATGACGGAATTTGCGATGATGGACTTCGTGGCGATCGAAACGATGGCGAGGACGGTCGTAACCGTAATAGCGATGATAACGATCGTCGTCATCGGCGTTCCATTGACTGCCTATTACACCGCCTAATGCCGCGCCGGCAACGGTTGACGTCACGTCATTTCCCATTACGGCACCCGCTACGCCGCCTAATACGGCACCGACAGCGGTATCGTGTTGCGAACGGCTTAAGGCATAAGCTGAAACCGACGTCGATAATAAAGCGATGGTCAAGCCTTTTGCGATGATTGATTTCATAATAAACCCCTTAAATATTATTGTTATTTTCGGTGTTTCCACCTAATGGCGTCATTCTGCGAATTTAAGAATATTTCGTCAAGATGGAAAAACCGTACTGAAACAAATAAATAGGTTTTGTAACAGAATGAAAAAAATTTTGAACTTTTAATCTAATCGGCACATCGGATTTTTTCCGCCTGTTGCCGCCCCTTCTTTTGTTTTAACGGATTAACGGTTCCACTGACTGCCCACCACGCCGCCTAATGCCGCGCCGGCAATGGTGGATACGGTGTTACCGCCGATTAAATAACCCGCTCCCCCGCCGATTAGTGCACCGGTTGCCGTATCGCGTTGATGTCCGTGCAGACCGCAAGCGGAAACGGAAGCGGCGACGGCAACTATCATTAATCCTTTTAACCATGCGTTTTTCATTATTTGCTCTCCGAGTAGTATAAAAAGTGTTACAAATGTAACATTTAGCGGATATTATTTTAGGTATTGCGGGAACTTAGTCAATACATCCGTTTCTAACTGAAACAGAATCAGGGATTTGTAACAGTATGAAAAAAACCGTGAACTTTGTGGTGAAAGAGAGTATCACCGAGGCGCTTCTTCGTCTGATGAAGAAGAAAAACTTCGATACTATCAGTATCACCGAAATTACCGCGCTGGCCGGCGTGAGCCGGATTTCCTTTTATCGTAACTTCGAATCGAAAGAAGACGTGCTGATTAAACATTTGTATGAACGCGCTATAACTTCCTTTACGGCGCTGCATGCGGATACTGTCCGCGAACGCTTGATCGGTTTGTTTAAAGTGACGGACGAATTGGGCGATGTACTGGATTTATTGTATTCGCAAGGGCTGTCCCATCTTTTTTTACGCTATTTCGCTTTCGTTATCGGCGCGAAGCCCGAGCAATCCAACGAAGAAGCGTTTCGAAGTTCTATTATGATGGGGCTTTGCTTCGGTTCGCTGGACGAATGGATTAAACGCGGGCGTTTGGAAAGTCCCGAGGTGATGGTGGATATTCTGCAAAACACGATACGCCGTTGTTTGGACGATTAGAGCGAATCGGCATTTTTATTCGGTATTATGTAGCAGTTGCACAAACATTTAATGTTTTCGTAGGGGCGGGGGTTATCCCCGCCCGAATCTCATTCAAATATCAGGGCTTACGGGCGGGGATAAACCCCGCCCCTACATAAATTTTCCTAAAATTGACTTTTGTGCAACTGCTACATAATACCGTTTTTATTCCGCCTCCGTTTTTTCGGTTCGGCGGATTTTTTTCATGATTAACCAAAGGGTTCCCGCCGTTAATAACGCGATGAAGCCTGTGCCCGCCACGAACATGAGATAACCCAGGTGACCGAAAGGTTGGTTACCGAATTCGTGAAAAACCCGCAAACCGACACTTGCCATGGAAGCCAGTCCGAATGAAAACGCCCAATAAGACAGACTGACGCCGTGTCGGGCTATCCATGGAAATAAACGGGCTAAAAATAAAAATTGCAGTAAGCTGTAACCGATCAGTAATTTCACGAAAGTGTCGATTTCGCCGCCGTTTACCGCCAGATAAGCGGAACAACCTACAATTGCCGGCGCAAATTGAATGCCGAGGGCCGGACGAACGGCATTCGGCATTTCCGCCAGATTGCGCAGCCGTTGCTGAATGGCGCCGTCAATAAAGAGCCAGCTGAAAATCCCGGCGCCCAGGAAAAGCATGCCGAAGTCGTTTAACCCGATATCGCCTAAGGCTATGGCGCTGACGAAGTTTGTTGCGACGGTAGGCAAATACAACGCCGGCGTGGTGGCTTCCGCCGGATGGGTGCCTTGCCACAGCCGCGCCGTGAAATAGGCGGAGAAACCGAGTTGCCCGATAATACCGAGCACTAACAATATTGCGCTGAGCGCAGCAAAGTGCGGTCGAATTCCGACACAAATTAACAGCGTAGTAATGGGCAGCAGACTGACAAAACCGCCGGTAATCGGATGGCTCAGTTCCGACTGTGCCGTTGTGGGAAATTTCAGCCATTTGCGCACATACATTGTCATTAATGCCAACCAGATCAAACTCGCCGCGGCGATAATGGTTTCGCCGGGCCAGGCGGGAAGCAGCGCGATCGACGCGCCGTAACGCCATGCTAAACCCAGCGCAGCAAGTCCTAACACAATACTGAAATAATTAACGGGGACGGGAGTTTTCGGTAACATAAGGGCTCTCAGCTGAATGAAAGCATTATTTTAGCCTAAAATCGGAGCGTAAATGAAGTCGCTTGAGCAGTTTCGGCAAAAGGCTTAGGCGGAGGAAAAACAAAATGCGGAGAAAAGTGAAAAAGTGCGGTCGAATTTTGAGACGTTTTTTGCACCGCTCAGCGCGAGAAAATCGACCGCCGATATTTAATCTTAAAATATTGATTGGCCCTCAACGGGATTTACACAATCCGTTCCTCTTCGCCCAGCCACATAACCGAATGCGCCAAATCGACAAATTTCTGTTCGTCTTCTTTTAAAGCCGCCAGAGCCTGTCGGCCGGCCGGCGAATTTCGCGCCTGAATAAAAGCTTCTTTGGATTCATACCATAATTCTCCCATGGCATCGAAAGTAAAAGCCTGCGTTTCTCGTTGCGTAGCGGGCGCGTTGTCCGCCGGCAAAGGGAATGTTTTAGCGTAACGGTTTATCCGTAATACGTCTTTAAATGTGATGACTTTTTGCGAATGCGCCTGCCATAACGCGATAAATTCATCCTTTGTGAGCCTGTCTTTTTTCTTAACCAACATGATAACTTTAAACATTTTTCTCTCCGTTATGTCGTTCGATTAAACATTTCTCCACCGCTTGCCATACAACCGGCAATTCGGTAAATCCGTCCGACGCCAGAAAATGTCCGGCGTTTGCCACGCGATAAACATGGGCGTGAAGCTGATGAGCGAGCCGTTCGCTGGATTTCGGTGGAACAATCGGATCGTTGTCGCTGATAATGCAATAAATCTGTCGGGTCGTGGCCCGAACGGCGGCAAAATCAATTTTGATGTGATCAATATAAGCATCGAGATTAAATCCGTTAAGTTCGGATAAGCCCGGAATACGTTGTCCGAACCCTGCCGCTAAAATAATTCCGCCCACTTTTTGTGGTCGGAGCCGACTAAGATAATGCAACAAGCTGATTGTGCCGAGACTGTGTGCAATAAAAATGCTGTTTTCATCGGGCATGCCGATTTGCTTGGCTAGAGCGGATTGCCAATTTTCAAAATCGGGATGCAGGCTGTCGGGCAAATCCACTAAAACGGATTTAATTCCGGCGGATTCCAGTTTGTGATGCAACCAGGGAAACCAATGATCATGAACGGTCGCACCGTAGCCGTGAATGATATAGGCTTTTATCGGCTGTTTATCCGCCGCGTAAGCGGTAAACGGCATGACTGTGGCGGACAACAAACCGGTGAGCCCTAAACAAAATCCTCTTCTGTTCATCATTATTCTCCTTATTGATCGGTTGAGATGCCAGTGAGCTATAATATAAAGTATGACATTGTGTGAGGGTCAAGAAGGAAACATCATGAAAATTGGAGAATTGGCAAAAGCCTGTCATACCAGCGTGCGCATGTTGCGTTTTTATGAAGAATTGAATTTACTCGTCCCGGCGAGAACGCAGAACGGCTACCGTCAATATTCGCCGAAAGATGCGGATTATGTAAAAAAAGTCATGTTATTAAATCATGCGGGATTGCCGTTGAAAGATATCGCGTTGCTGCGCGATTGTTTGCATGACGAACCGCAACGTTTCTGTGCCGCATTACGTAGCAAACTGTTGGATAAACAAAAAGATATCGAACGACAGATTGAAGTGTTGACGCGATCCGGCGCATTGATTAGCGAGATTTTGACGGGCGAAAAATCTTAGCGCCGATTTGTCGGAATACGCGCTCGTTCAAGGCAATGTGCGTTCATTGATTGAGGTATTCCGTCAGCCGGTTTTATGCTGATTAAACGAATTCGAAACGATTGCAAGCCATGACTGCGGACGGAGAACGGAGGCCGATAAGCTTATTTCGACAAAATCGCATTTCCTTTGCCACCGGACCGGGAAAAAAAGAGTATACTCAAAGTCAGAAGGCGGGTGTCGCCCGGCAGGTTAATAGGGAGGTTGCGATGGACAATTTATTCGTGAAATTTAATTTTGCCTGGCCCTGGATGGGGCTTGCCGTGGCGGCGGTATTGTCGGTGTTGATGATTACCACGGATATTTTCCGTCGCGATGAAAACGGTCATCGCTGGGCGGATCCGGTCTGGTTGGCGTGGCTGGTGGTGCCGCTTTGCATGTTTCATCAATTCGAGGAATATGCGGCGTCTTATAATGTGACGACGGACAGTTACGCCATGATACGCGAAGTCTGCCGCGTCCACGGGTTTGCTCCTTATGAACATTGCCCGATTCCCATTGTTCATTTTCCTTTGGTGAACGTCTTATTGGCCTGGGTGGCGGCGCCGATGGCGGCGATATTGTGCAAACGAAATCCGCTGGTGGGATTGAGTTTGTACGGATTGATTTTTGCCGACGGCTTAATTCATTTGATTTTTAGTCTGGTGGATAATCAGCCGTTTTTGCATCATCCGGGATTGATTACGGGCTCGTTGCTGTTTATTCCGCTTGCGCTGTGGGTGATGTTTATCGGCGTACAAAACGGCATTATGAATTGTAACGCGATGATTTGTACGATTTTTGCCGGCGTGATCGGACAACTCTGCCTGTACGCTTCGTATTCCGTATTGCTGAATTGGGGCGTAACGGCGATGCTGGTGACGGACGTTATTGCGGTGTTTATTCCGTTGGTGCTGGCGGCGTTGGTGACGCGCCGGGTGATTTAAGCGGGAAAAAACGTGTCATTTTTTGCCCGCACTTTAACGCAGCGGTTAACGAAAAA
The DNA here is from genome assembly GCF_014843355.1 of Actinobacillus sp. GY-402. Taxonomy (GTDB): domain Bacteria; phylum Pseudomonadota; class Gammaproteobacteria; order Enterobacterales; family Pasteurellaceae; genus Exercitatus; species Exercitatus varius. Next base: position 1,845,493 of record NZ_CP062137.1, on the reverse strand, counting down.
TGTCGATGACCTTCACAATATTCCCGTCAAATTGGAAACGGATGTTGTAGTCATACAAGGTAATTCCGTAGATTCTGGCCGGATGTTTTTCCTGATGATAGGCCGGGCGTGGATCCTGTTGCAGAACCTCGGTGATAAAACGTTTGATGAACGGATATTTTTGCTCGATTTGCGCCAGAATAGGTTGCACTTCTTGCGTAAAGGTAACCGTTAAACGTGTTTCGGGTTTATGTTGAGCAAAACCCGAAACGGCGTCGGGCGCCTGATCGGCGTAAGCGATATAGGGTTTAATATCAAAGATCGGTGTGCCGTCCACTAAGTCCACCGCGCCGACATATAATTTCACGTCGCCGTTTTGGCATTCTATCTTTTTCAATTCTACTTTGGATAAGCCTATCGGATTGGGACGATGAGTCGAACGCGTGGCAAAAACGCCCATTCGCCGATTTCCGCCTAATCTGGGCGGTCTCACTGTCGGATGCCATTTGCCGGTTTCAATGCGATCAAATTGGAAAATCAGCCATAAATGCGAAAACTGTTCTAATCCGCGCACGGTTTCGGGAATATTATAGGGCGGCAGTAATTCGATGACGCCGGTTCCGTCTTGCACCAAATCGGGCTGGCGTGGAACGGAAAATTTCTCTTTGTAAGGCGTGCGAATTATCGCAACCGGCGTTAAGGTTAAGTCAGACATCATTGCTAATCTATGGTAAACTTCGTGTTCCGTATCATACCTGAAACCGCAAAAGTGCGGTCAAAATTTTGCAGATTTTTATGGCTAAAACATCATTTAAAGTGTGGCTTGACACTGCTCGGCCGAAAACGCTTCCTCTTGCGCTGGCGATTATTTTAACCGGCGCCGCGCTTGCGCAATGGCGCGGCAGTTTCAGCTGGCCGGTGACCTTATTGTGTTTGTTAACGGCAACGCTGCTTCAGATTGTGTCTAATTTTGCCAATGATTACGGCGATTACCGGAAAGGTTCGGATACGGCGGAACGTATCGGTCCTTTACGCGGCATTCAGCAGGGGCAGATGACGGCGGAACAGTTGCGCAGGGGACTGATTATCGCGATTGCGGCGAGTTTACTTTCCGGCGTTTCGCTGATTGCGATGGCATACGAAAGTCTCCGTGATCTCATTGTGTTCGGCGCGCTGGGATTGCTTGCCGTTTTAGCGGCGATTACCTATACCGTCGGCAAAAAGCCTTACGGGTATTTAGGATTGGGCGATATTTCGGTTTTTTTATTCTTTGGTTTATTGTCGGTTTGCGGAACCTATTATTTGCAGACTCACGAATTGCGCGGCGATATTTTTCTGCCCGCCGCCGCTTGCGGTTTATTATCCACGGCGGTGTTGAACATCAATAATTTGCGGGACATCGAACAAGACAAAAAAGCGGGGAAAAATACCTTAATCGTGCGAATCGGCCCGGAAAAAGGACGGATTTATCATTGTCTGTTATTGCTTGGCGCCGTGCTTTGTTACGCATTTTTTGCGCTAAAACACAAACCCGTTTTGCTGTGGGTTATCGTGCTTATCGCCTTATTATTGGCAAAACATGGGCGATTTGTCGTGACGCATAAAGAGCCGGCCGCGTTACGTCCTATGCTGGCAAAAATGTCGATGTTGGCACTGATCAGCACGGCGCTTTTCAGTTTAGGCTTGCTAATTTTACCGTAACGGGCATATACTAGCCCTATTGTCATTTCGAATGAAAGGAAATTGTATGCGAATTGATACTTCAGAACTTTGCGATATTTACCTCGATCAAGTGGATGTGGTGGATCCTATTTTTTCAAGCTTTGGCGGCGTTCAGGCGTTTCACGGCAAAGTCACCACGGTAAAATGTTTTGAAAATAACGGCTTGATTGAAGAAATTCTGGAAGAAAACGGAGAGGGGCGCGTACTGGTTATCGACGGCGGCGGCGCGGTTCGACGCGCCCTGATTGACGCGGAACTTGCTCAACTTGCCGCCGATAATCATTGGGAAGGCATTATTGTTTACGGCGCAATTCGCCAGCTTGCCGAGTTGGAAAATATTGAAATCGGCATTCACGCTTTAGCACCGATTCCGGTGGGCGCGGACGAATCCTCTCATGGCGAGAGCGATATTCCGGTCAACTTCGGTGGCGTCACGTTCTTTCCGGAAGATTATATTTATGCGGATTTAACGGGGATCATTCTTTCTCAGGAACCGTTGGATTTAGACGAATTAAATGCGGAATAACGAATTTGAAAAGCGAAAAGTGCGGTCGATTTTGAGCGCATTTTTTTATTGTCCGTAAGATTTGTTGAAAAATGTTTTTAGCGTAAACAAAAAGGCTTGGATTTCTCCAAGCCTTTTCCGTTTGATAATAATCCCGCGGATTACGCACCAAGACGTTCTTTAATACGTGCGGATTTACCTGAACGTTCACGCAAGTAGTAAAGTTTCGCTTTACGCACCGCACCTTTACGTTTCACGGTGATGCTGTCGATTGCCGGTGAGTGAGTTTGGAAAACACGCTCAACACCGGTACCGTTTGATACTTTACGTAAAGTGAATGCGCTGTGCAAGCCGCGGTTACGAATTGCAATAACCACGCCTTCGAATGCCTGCAAACGTTTTTTAGCGCCTTCAACTACCCATACTTTCACTTCCAATGTGTCACCCGGACGGAAGCTCGGTACGTTTTGTTTTAATTGTTCTTCTTCAAGTTGTTTAATGATGTTGCTCATTTTTTTTAACCTTATTTTAACTAGTGTTAACTGATTAAGCCGTTTCAGATTTTATCTGACGCAGCATGTTTTTTTGTTCGTCAGTCAGAGCTAGTTTTTCCAGTAGCTCAGGGCGTCGTAACCACGTTCGTTTTAGCGATTGTTTTAACCGCCATTGACGAATTTGTTCGTGATTGCCCGACATCAGCACGGGCGGCACGGTTAAGCCGTCTAATTGTTCCGGTCGGGTGTAATGCGGGCAATCCAGTAATCCTGCAGCGAACGAATCCTCATCCGCCGAGGCTTGTTTGCCTAATACACCGGGAATAAATCTTGCAACGGCATCAATTAATGTCATTGCAGGAAGTTCCCCGCCGGTCAGCACGTAATCTCCGATTGACCATTCTTCATCAATTTCGGTTTGAATCAATCGCTCGTCAATGCCTTCGTAACGACCGCAAACCAAGATTAATTTCTCGTGTTTGGCTAATTCCGTTACGCCGGATTGTTCGAGTTTACGTCCCTGCGGCGAAAGGTAAATGACCTTTGCGCCTTCACCTGCCTGCGCTTTTGCCGCACGGATTGCATCGCGTAGCGGTTGCACCATCATCAGCATGCCCGGACCGCCGCCATAAGGACGGTCGTCAACGGTTTTGTGCTTATCGTGGGTAAAATCCCGAGGATTATAGCACCGCACTTGCAGCAGGTTTTGTTTTACGGCTCTGCCTGTCACCCCAAATTCTGTAATCGCTTTAAACATTTCAGGAAACAGGGTGACGATCCCTACAAACATAATTTATCCTTCGTGTTACAACTTAAAGCTCTACAGCATACCTGAGATTAGAAACCAGCGTCCCAATCCACTTCAATCGTCTTTGTGGCGAGATCGACTCTTTTAACTACTTGTTCATACAAGAACGGAATTAAGCGTTCCTGTTTGCCGAAGGCATCTTTGACATTCGCACGAACAACCAACACATCATTCGAACCCGTTTCCATCATTTCGGAAACCGTTCCCATCGTATAACCTTGCAGGTTCACCACCCGGCAACCGATTAAATCGTGCCAGTAATAGTCGCCTTCTTCAAGTTGCGGGAACGCGGATAAATCCACGCCGATCTCGACATTGGTCAACGTTTGCGCGGCGTCGCGATCATTCACGCCTTTTAATTTGACGATCAATTCGTGATTATGATGTTTCCAGCTTTCCAGCTCGGTAGGTTGCCATTGCCCTTTGATTTTTAAAAACCAAGGCTGATAATCAAAAATGCTTTCTGCGTATTCTGTTGATGAATAAATGCGTAACCAACCACGAATACCGTAAGTTGAGCCGAGTTTGCCAACTACTTCAATACGTTGTTGTTCCATTTATACCACCTAATCAATTCAAATCAATGAATTAAGCCGCTTTTTGTACTTCTTTAACCAATGCGGAAACGCGATCAGATAAAGATGCACCTTTTTCAACCCAAGCGTTAACGCGGTCTAAGTCTAAACGTAAACGTTCGGCTTTACCGGTTGCCAACGGGTTGAAGAAACCGACGCGCTCGATAAAACGGCCGTCACGCGGTGCGCGGCTGTCAGCGACAACGATTTGATAAAATGGGCGTTTTTTAGCTCCGCCACGAGATAAACGAATGGTTACCATAACCTTCCTCTAAGTATTTAATAATAAAAGAAAACCTGCATCGAAGGAGCAGGAATGCTTACTTTTTTCTCTGTGTATGTAGACAAAAAGCCCAAGAATTATACATTCCTGAGCCTAAAAAGCAAGATTTACCTGCGTTCAAATACGAAAAGTGCGGTCAAATTTCGGCACGTTTTTTAACGGAGCTGAGCTATCCCGTTTTCTGCGCGAATCAGGCCGTTTTTCATGGCGTTTTCCAATAAACGATCATTTTCCGGCAGCGCGGCGCGCGGGGCTTCGTGGTGCCATAAATGATAGGCGATAGCGGCAAATTTGAGAGAGGCGATTTTTCCGCCGTTATTGAAAAAACGCGCTACGAATTCGCTGTCTTCCCGTCCCCAGCCGACGAAATCGTTATTAAACCCGTTAATCGCCAAGGCGTCTTCGCGGAAAAAGCCCATATTGCAACCGCGGATGTTTTTGTAATAATGTTTCTTTTCTTTTTGCAATAACGCTTTTGCCAATAACGGAAAATGAACGGCGGAAAATCGTTTTTCGAAGCGTTTTTCCAGCCCTTTTTCATACCATTTTAACGGGCGATATTGATCAAGTGCGGTCAATAATTCCTGCGTTTTTTCTTCCGGCAGCACAATGCGTCCGCCTTGCACATACAAACCTTTTTTCGCCGCGGCTTTATGATCGGCAATAAATTCGGGATGCATGACCATATCGCCGTCGATAATCACAATGTAATCGCAGCTTGCCGTCGCTAGCGCGCGGTTGCGGGATTCCGCCAGACGAAAGCCTTCATCGGGCTGCCAGGCATGTTTTACGGGAACCGGACTGGTTTTGGCAAAACGGGCGATAACCGTTTGGGTTTCCGCCGAGGAGCCGTCGTCCGCCACAATGACTTCATCCGGCAATACGCGTTGAGCCAATACGGAATTTAACACCAATTGTAAGGCGTCCGGGCGGTTGTAGGTGGTAATGATTAACGATGTCGTCAGTGTTTGGTTCGCCTCAGCCAGTTTGACATATTTATAGTAAGCGCCGCAGGCATTGGCAAATGAAATGACGAAGCCGTCTGCGCCCGACAGAAATCCGCGTTTTAAGAAATAATTTTTGCAGAAGGCGGAAAATCCGTGAGAAATCGCCGACAGCACGGAAGCCCGTTTGCGGAATTTTTGTTGTTCGGCAAATAAATCGGTATATTGTTGCATTTTGTTGATTAAACCGGCCGCATTGTCGAAGGAATAATGATTAAAGCTATTTTTTAACTTCACCGTCTTCACTTCTTTCGGAATATCCAAACTTTCATGCACTTTTTTATGGTTAAAATTCACTCGCGTACGATTATATAACCGCTTCACGTAATCAGGATACCAGCCGCAGGTTTTAATCGGTTTACCGCGATAATGATTAATGCGCAGGATGGCATACACTTTATTGATATCGTTAAAATCTAGGCGGCGAATTTCATCCACCAGTTCCGCGGGGAACACTTCATCGCTGTCGATATTGATGATCCAATCGTGACGGGCAAAACTCGCGGCCAGATTTTTCATCGGTCCGAAACCGTTAAATTCGTGAAAGTGAATCTTCACATTTTCAAACGCTTCCGCAATCGCCAAAGTGCTATCCGTCGAACCGTTATCCAACAGGATAATTTCGTCAAAATCCTCCAGCGCAGTTAACACCGTTTGCAGATATTTTTCGGCATTTTTTACCAGCATCGTAACGGAAACAGGGATTTTATTCATAACAATTCTCTTTAAAGTGCGGTCAAAATCGGTAAACTTTTCAGATTATAGCCATATCCTCAAAGGTTGCCTAGCAAAACGGCAAAATTCCCGCTATAATCAAGCCGTTTATTCACTCAATTTAATATAAGGAAGGCCAAAATGGGTTTAGAAATCGTTCCGGCAGGTAAAGAATTACCAGATGATATTTACGTGGTTATCGAAATTCCGGCAAACTCGGATCCGATCAAATACGAAGTCGATAAAGAAACCGGCACTTTATTTGTTGACCGTTTCATGGCAACGGCGATGTTTTATCCGGCGAATTACGGTTATGTCAATCATACTTTGTCGTCAGACGGCGACCCGGTAGACGTGTTGGTGCCGACGCCGTATCCGTTGCAACCGGGCTCCGTTATTCGCTGCCGTCCGGTGGGCGTGTTAAAAATGACCGACGAAGCGGGCGGCGACGCAAAAGTGGTGGCGGTTCCGCACAGTAAATTAACCAAAGAATACGATCATATTAAAGATGTGAACGATTTACCCGCCTTGTTAAAAGCGCAAATCCAACACTTCTTCGAAAGCTATAAAGCGTTGGAAGCGGGCAAATGGGTAAAAGTTGAAGGTTGGGAAGGCGTTGAATCCGCCCGTAAAGAAATTCTGGATTCGTTCGAACGTGCGAAAAAATAAGCGTTTTTTGGCTGCCGTCCTTGTCTGAAGGACGGTATTTTTTTGATTTGGGGTTTTTAACATGATGAAATCTTTACGAAAACTGACCGCACTTTCTTTTGTCGCCGTATTGGTTGCCGGCTGCGCATCTTCGGCGGAAATCAATCGGCAATCGGCGTCGCAATATGCGCAAGTGGTGCGCCAGGCGAAAGCGAAACATTTAGTGGATAACACTTCCGCCACTTCGGTTCGGATCAAAAACGTCTTCAATCGCATGGTGCCTTATGCCACGGCGGAAAATCATACCGGCGAACGTTTCAACTGGGAAATTACGGTGGTGAAGAGTAATGAACTCAACGCTTGGGCAATGCCGGGCGGCAAAATGATGTTTTATACCGGTTTGGTGGATCGCCTCAAACTGACGGATGACGAAATCGCCGTCGTGATGGGACATGAAATGGCGCACTCTTTAAGAGAACACGGTAAAGCTTCTCACAACATGGGCGTGGCGACCAGCATTCTGGGCGCGGTTGCCGAAATCGGCGCTTCTGCGGCGTTAGGTGCGGATACCGGCGGTTTGGCCAGCGGCACCGTTGATTTGATGACAAACAAACCGTTTTCCCGCAGCAACGAAAGCGAAGCGGATGAAATCGGTTTAATCTTAATGGCGAAATCGGGCTACAACCCGCAGGCGGCGCCAGGATTGTGGAAAAAAATGCAGGCGGCCGGTGGTTCGAACGTGGCGACAATTTTCTCCACTCACCCGAGTGACGAATCCCGTCAGGAAAACTTACAACGCTTATTGCCTGAGGCGATGAAATATTACAAACCTCGCAAATAAGCAAAAACGCCTGTTTCCACAGGCGTTTTTTATGGCGATAGCGGTATCGTTTTTAGTAAAGTGCGGGCGAATTTTTCACAGTTTTTGCGATTTCCAGCAGGCGGCTGATGTGGGTTGAAAGTTCCGGATCGTAGTTTAAACAATGTTTCGGATCTTCGATTCGAGCCCGCCCGGATTTGACTAAATCAACGGATTTTCTGACCGCACTTTCCAGCGAATTCGGGTCATCACGATTAAAGGTAAAACCGAATCGGTTTTGAAACACTTCAAGGCAAGCCATATTTTCCGCAAAAATGATCGGCGTGCCCGACAGCACGGATTCCAGCCCCACCAACCCGAAAGGTTCGTAAACGGATGCCATGATGGTGAAATCCGCCGCCTGATATAATTCGGGCATGTCTTTTCTGAAACCTAACGAACGCACATTTCGGCCGTTTTCTACCGGCGTGCCCGCCACCACTAAGGTAATCGGCAAATCCGAGGCATTGAAGAAATGTTTCAGCCGTTCGAAACCTTTACGTTTGTGCCCGGTTGAAGGAAACAGATAAATTATTTCGTCATCGGCAAAACCGAATTTACGGCGTAACGCCTGACGTTGTTCTGCGCTTGGGAGCACAAATTTTTGCGTATCCGCCGGCGGATAAATCACTTGAATTTTTTGCGGCGGCACGCCGTAAAATTTGACGAGTTCGTCTTTCATCAGCTGCGAATGGGCGATGACGAGCCGGCATTCCTCCAATACCTTGTATTCATGGGGAATTTTAATCAGTCTTTCGTAACAATTCGGCTTCTTATTTAAGGCGTTGAGATAGCCTTGATGATTACCGCCGCACACGAAAATATCGCAATACAGAAAAAACAACGAAAAAATCACTTCATCGTCCAGCCGGTTTTTGCGTACAAACGTCGACAGAAAGCGATGACGCAGCTTTCGCGGGATAAGGGAAATATTGGCTTTAATCAGATCAATCCATTGATTTTCCGGCAGGTCGGGCTCCGCTTTGCAGGTATAAACCCGCGGACGCAGATTTTGCCGATGAAATCCGTTGATTAAGTCCAGAATATAGCGTTCGACCCCGCCGCCCCGACGAAAATTTAAGGTGTTAATGGCCACTTTCATGCTTTTCTTCCGTCATTTTTCTTTTACAGGATAAAACGAAGCCCCGCAAAAGCAGGGCTTTGTTTGGCATTCACATTATTTTTTTGAACCCGGGATGCTGAAACGTTTGTTGAAACGTTCTACGCGACCGCCGGTATCGACGACGCGTTGTTTACCCGTATAGAACGGGTGGCAGTTGCTGCATACGTCCAGGTTAATGTTTTTACCTAAAGTTGAACGTGTTTTAATGACGTTACCGCAAGAACAAGTTGCAGTAATTTCTTTATATTCTGGATGAATACCTTGTTTCATTGGAAAACCTCTGTCAGAAGCCGTATCGCTATAAGGTCGGCTTTTAAGTCACCTTACACCATACGAAGTGAATATTACGCTGCACGGGCAGCACGGAAATTAGACGGCAAATTATACCGAAAAAAATACATTATTCAAGTGGCAATTTTCGCTATAATGGCGGCAGATTGATGTAAGGATTCCCTATGAAATTTATTCGTGTCGCGCTTGCGGTGCCGTTAATGCGTTTTTTTGATTATTTGCTGCCTGACGGCCTTTCGGTTGAAGTGGGAAGCCGGGTTTTGGTGCCTTTCGGACGGCAAAAACGGGTGGCGATTGCGGTGGATTTTCCGGTTCGGAGCGAGCTGCCCGTCAATCAGCTCAAACAAATCACGGCGGTGCTGGATGAAAAAACGATTTTTAATGCACCGACCTGGACTTTGCTGAACTGGGCGGCGGGATATTATCAGGCGCCGCTGGGCGACGCTCTTTTTTCGGCCTTGCCGGTGAAGTTGCGTAACGGCGAAAGTGCGGTGAAAAAATCAAAAACTTTTTGGAAATTAACCGCACTTGGTGAGCAGGCATTAACGGACGGCTCGCTGAATCGGGCGAAAAAACAGGCGGAAGCGGCAAAGGCGTTACGTTTAGCGCCGTTGGAAAAGGGCAATAATGCTTTCGCGGCGGGTATTTGGTCGGCGCTGAAAGAGAAAGCGCTGATTACGGAATTCGAACAAACGGTTGAGTCCGTTTCCTGGCAAAAAACGTTAGGTGAATTACCGCTAACCAAAGCGGAAAACCGTTTAACTTTAAACAAGCAACAGGCGTTGGCGCTAAGCCGGCTGCTATTTCAACAGGGCTTTCGGGCGTTTTTGCTGGACGGCGTGACGGGTTCCGGCAAAACGGAAATTTATTTGCAATTTATTGAAGAAACGCTGAAAAAAGGCCGGCAGGTTTTGGTGTTGGTGCCGGAAATCGGCTTAACGCCGCAAACGGTGAATCGTTTTCAGGCGCGTTTTAATGCGGAAATTGACGTGTTGCATTCAAATTTGAACGATTCTCAACGATTGCAGGTGTGGCAACGAGCGAGAAGCGGGCAAAGCGCGGTGATCATCGGCACACGCTCGGCGTTGTTTACTCAATTTCATGATCTCGGCGCCATTATTCTGGATGAAGAGCATGACGCGTCTTTCAAACAGCAGGACGGCTGGCGTTATCATGCGCGCGATTTAGCCGTGGTTTATGCCAAACAGCTGAACATTCCGGTGATATTGGGATCGGCCACGCCGAGTCTGGAAAGTTTGCATAATGCGAATCAGGGAAAATACACGCATATCATTTTGTCTCAGCGTGCGGGGCGGGCGACGGCGGCACACAGCCGATTGATTGATTTGAAAAAACAATCGGTCGTGAACGGTTTATCGGGCGAGTTGTTGCGTAAAATGGACGAACATTTGCAAAAGGGTAATCAGGTTTTGCTGTTTCTGAACCGACGCGGTTTCGCTCCGGTGCTGCTATGTCATGAATGCGGCTGGATTGCCACTTGTTCTCATTGTGATAAACCGCTTACCTATCATCAACAGCAGCGCGTGATGCGTTGTCATCATTGCGCATCGCAACGGCCGATTCCTATGCAATGTGCGGATTGCGGTTCCACGCATTTAGTAACCACGGGGCTTGGTACCGAACAGTTGGAAAAAGCGCTGAAAGCACGTTTTCCGCAATACGGCGTTACCCGTATTGATCGCGACAGTACGGCGCGTAAAGGAAAGCTGGAAAATCATCTGAATGATATTAAACAAGGTAAAAGCCGCATTCTGATTGGTACCCAAATGCTGGCGAAAGGGCACCATTTCCCGGATGTGACGCTGGTGGCGCTGATTAATGTGGATAGCAGTTTATTCAGCATGGATTTTCGCGCGGAAGAACGCCTGGCGCAGCTTTACGTACAAGTGGCGGGACGTGCCGGACGCGCGGAAAAGCAAGGCGAAGTGTTGCTACAGACGCATTATCCGGAGCACCCTTTATTGCAGCGTTTGCTGCATGAAGGTTATGCCGCGTTTGCCCGCGATGCGTTGCAAATGCGCCACGCGATGGGCTTGCCGCCGTTTAGTTCTCAGGCCTTATTTAAGGCGCAAAGCCGGCAATCGGAGGCGGCTGAGCAATTACTCACACGGATTGCGGACTACTTTCAGCAATGGAAACAGGTTAAAAATCAACCGCACTTACAGATTCTGGGGGCGATGCCCGCGCCTTTTGCGAAAAAAGCGGATCAGTTTCGCTGGCAGCTTTTATTGCAACATCCCTCACGTATTGAGTTACAGCGGGCGTTGGCGGATTTTCATCGCGATTGGGAACACAAATCGTCGCAAGTGCGGTTAAATTTAGACGTGGATCCGCAGGATTTGAGTTAAGCGACGGATTTTTCCCGCAATTACAGGAAAGAATGTGACGACAGACTAGTCACATTGACGAAATTTGAGTAAAATTAAGCACATTTATATGAGAGATAAACAAACTCTTTATTTATTAATTTTGGAAAATATTAAGGTTTAATTGTGGCACAACGTGATTATGCTGCGCGCAGCACCAAAAAGAAAAAATCGGCCGGATTAGGAAAGTCGGTGTTATTAACCATTGCCTGCGTCGTGGTTTTGGGATTTGCATTGGGGCTTTATTTTTTAACCTCAAAAGTGCCGGAACCTCAATCGAAAGAGCTCGCGGTAGAGCAAGCGAAGCCGAAAAGCCAATTACCAAGTCGCCCGGAAGAAAGCTGGTCTTATATTAAAGAGCTGGAACGTCGCACCGTGCCGACCGATAACAGTCAGGCGGCGTTGGAAAAAGTGGCGCAGTTAAGCGAAAAGCAAAAAGAAGATTTAAAACGTTTGGAAGAAGCCGAGAAAAAAGCGGCGTTAGAGCGGACGAGTAAGGCGGAAAGCGGCGCTCAAGAAAACGTACCTGTGAGCGATGCTACTTCTGTGGCGGCAACCGCTACGGCACCGGCAACGGCGATCAGCGATGAAGTTGCGTTAAAAGCGGAAGCCGAGAAAAAAGCCGCCGAGCAGGCGAAAGAAGAAGAGCGTAAAAAAGCCGAATTAGCCAAACAGCAGGCGGCGAAAAAAGCGGAGGCCGCCAAATCCGATTCGGCAAAAGCTTCCGGCGGCAAGTTCGGTTTACAGTGCGGCGCGTTTAATGATCGCGCTAAAGCCGAGGCATTGCAGGCGAAGCTGGCTATGACGGGATTAAATGCGCGCATTATCGAAAGCGGTAAATGGAACCGCGTGTTAGTCGGACCGGTCGGCGATCGTCAGGCGGCGTCGGCGGCGCAGCAACAGGCCGCTTCGGTGGCAAGTTGCGTGATCATCGGAATGTAATTTATTTGGAAAAGTGCGGTCAAAAAAACGAATGAATTTTTGACCGCACTTTTTTCATTTTAACGCTTGCTTATCAATAAAAAATCATTAAAATGAACGAACGTTCATTCAGCGGCATTTTTGCCGCTTTTTGTTCTATGTTTAATTTCACTTAGGATTTGTTTTATGCGCCAATCTGATAATGATATGGCGGAGCAGATTTTTACAGCGACCGAACGATTGATAGCGGAGCAGGGTTTACATAACTTGTCTATGCATAAAATTGCGAAAGCCGCCAATATTTCAGCGGGAACGATTTATCTTTATTTTAAGAGCAAAGATGTGTTGCTGGAACAACTTGCCCGTCGTGTTCTTTCTCTTTTTTCAAAAGAGTTGGAGAAAGGCTATGATCCCACCAAAGCCTATTTCGAACAATATCGAATCATGTGGTGGAATATTTGGTACCTTTTATTGGACAATCCGATTACGGTAAAAAATATGAGCCAGTATTTGTCGCTGCCTTATTTTGTAGAGGTGTGTGCCGAGGCGGAGGATCAAAGTCATTGGGCTTTATTCTGCAAAGAGGCTATTGCCGCCGGCGTGATATGCGATTTGCCCGTCAAGGTGCTTTTTTCGTTAGGACTTGAAAGCGCAATAAATTTGGCGAGTGACCGTATTTACTTCAATCAGGAACTCACAAACGATATGTTGGAAAGCGTCATTGAACGGACATGGCGAGCCATACAAAAATAATTTTTAACTTAACTTTACGGAGTTTTTATGTCTGAACTTCAAACGAACAAGCCGAAGCGTTCGCACGCTTTCTTTTTGAAAGTAGGTTTAGCCGTTGCGGTGTTAGTGTTTGCACTGGTCATCGGATTGAATAAATTTAAAGAAATCATGATCGGCAGAGCCATTGCCAATATGCCCGAGAAAGCTAATCCGGTGACGGCAATGACGGTTGCGCCGCGCGAATGGACGCCGGTAATTAATACCACCGGTTTGGTGCGTCCGAATCAAGGCGCGATGTTGAGCGCACAATCGGCAGGTACCATTAAGAAAATTTTTATTATTTCCGGTCAGGCGGTGAAAAAAGGTGATGTGTTGGTGGAATTAGACAGCGACGTAGAAATTGCGACCTTGAAAGCCTCCGAAGCGCAGTTGCCCGCCGCCCGTTTAACTTATCAACGTTATGCCAATTTGATTAAATCTCAAAGTGTATCTCAGACTGAACTGGATAGTGCGAAAGCGACTTATGATCAATTAGTGGCGAATATCAATTCGTTAAAAGCCACCATAGAGCGGCGCAAAATCCTGGCGCCGTTTGACGGTGTAACGGGTATCGTACAAGTGAATGAGGGACAATATATTTCGGTGGGAACGGAAATCGTCCGGGTTGAAGATGTAAGTTCCATGAAAGTGGATTTCTCCGTATCCCAAAATGATTTGGAAAATCTGCAGATCGGTCAGAAAGTGACGGCCACTTCCGACGCCCGTCAGGGTGAAACTTTTGCGGCGAAAGTAACGGCAATTGAACCGGCAATCAATAAATCCACCGGTTTGATCGATGTGCAGGCGACATTTGAAGCGGAAGACGGCAAGAAACTGTTATCCGGTATGTTTACCCGTTTGCGTTTGGCGCTACCGACGGAAAGAGAACAAATCGTGGTTCCGCAAGTGGCGATTACTTACAATATGTACGGCGAGATGGCTTATGTATTACAGTCTTTGTCCGATGAAGATAAAGAAAAACTGAAAGATAACGAAGATCTCAACAAAATGTATCGCGCCCAACAAATTACCGTATTCACCAAAGACCGTCAGGGTATTTATGCGCAGTTAAAAGGTAATGAAGTGAAAGCCGGCGATATTATCGTAACCGGTGGTCAGCAACGTTTAAGTAACGGTAGTCTGGTGACGGTAGCCGATAAAGAAGGCGTGGGCACCGTTCAACCTGCAAACAAAACCAACCTTTAATTTCAGGATTGTTTGAATGAAATTTACAGATATTTTTATTAAACGCCCCGTGATGGCGATTTCGATTAGTTTGCTGATTGTTATTCTCGGTTTGCAGGCGATTTCGAAATTGGCGGTGCGTGAATACCCGAAAATGACGACGACGGTAATTACCGTGAGTACGACCTATGCGGGGGCGGATGCGGGATTAATTCAGGCATTCGTAACGTCTAAGTTGGAGGAAGCGATTGCGCAGGCGGACAATATCGACTACCTGTCTTCCACTAGCGCGCCGAGTTCTTCCACCATTACGGTAAAAATGAAACTGAATACCGACCCGGCTTCAGCGTTAGCGGACGTATTGTCTAAGGTTCAGTCCGTGCGTTCGGAATTACCGAGCGGTATTGAAGACCCGACGCTAACTTCTTCAACCGGTGGTTCGGGGATTATGTATATCAGTTTCCGTTCCGATAAATTACATCCGAGCCAGGTAACCGACTATATTGAACGCGTGGTGAAGCCGCAGTTGTTCACGGTTGAAGGTGTAGCGAAAGTTAATGTGTACGGGGCTGCCGAATATGCAATGCGTATTTGGTTGGATCCGCAGAAACTGGCGGCGCAAAATCTGTCGGCTTCGCAGATTGCGACGGCGTTGGCCAATAATAACGTACAAACTGCGGCGGGTAACGATAAAGGGTATTTTAATGTTTACCGTAACAAAGTGGAAACCACCACAAATACGGTAGAAGATTTGGGTAACTTGATTGTTTATTCCGACGGTGAAAAGCTGGTACGTTTACGCGATGTCGCCGATGTGGAATTAAATAAAGAAAGCGACGATACCCGAGCGGCCGCCAACGGTTCCGATGCGGTCGTGTTGGGGATTGAACCGACTTCAAATGCGAATCCGCTGGATATTGCCGATAAGGTTCGTCCGTTATTCGATATCATTAAAAAGAATCTGCCGAACAGTATCGAAGCGGATATTTTGTATGACCGCACAATAGCGATTAACAGTTCAATCAATGACGTAATCCACACCGTTATTGAAGCGGTGGTAATCGTATTGGTGGTGATCATGATGTTTATCGGGTCATTGCGCGCCATTGTTATTCCGATTATTACGATTCCGATCTCCTTAGTAGGGGTGGTATTTTTACTGCAGGCATTGGATTTCTCACTGAATCTGATGACGTTGCTCGCTATGATTCTTGCCATCGGGTTGGTGGTGGATGACGCTATCGTGGTGCTCGAAAACGTGGATCGTCACATTAAAGAAGGCGAAACTCCGTTCCGAGCGGCGATTATCGGTACCCGTGAAATTGCGGTGCCCGTTATTTCCATGACCATCGCTTTAGTCGCGGTATATTCGCCGATGGCGTTAATGGGCGGGATTACCGGAACCCTGTTTAAAGAGTTTGCCTTAACGCTGGCAGGCTCGGTATTTATTTCCGGGATTATCGCCTTAACGCTTTCTCCGATGATGTCGAGCAAAATGTTGAAACACGAAAGTTCGAAATTTGAAGAAAAAGTTAACCGCACTTTAACAAAAATGACCAACGCTTATACCTATGTATTAGGCTTGGTGATGCAAACCCGTAAGGCGATTTTGCTGTTCGCGGTGATTATTTTTACCACGTTGCCGATATTGTTTACATCCTTATCCAGCGAGTTAACGCCGGCGGAAGATAAGGGTGGCTTTTTGGGAATGGTCACGGCACCGTCTAATGTGAACGTGGACTATGTGCAGCAGGCTACCAAACCTTATGAGGAAATCCTGAACAATACTCCGGAGAAACAATATTCACAGGTGATTGCCGGTGCGCCGAATACCAATCAGGCGCTGGTGATTACCACCTTGAAAGACTGGTCGGAGCGCAGCCGTACTCAAGCGGAAGTAATGGCGGAATTAACGGCGAAAGCGGCAACAATTCCCGAAGTATCCATTTCGGCGTTCTCCTTCCCGGAAATTGAAACCGGGGAACAAGGACCGCCGGTGGTGTTTGTGTTAAGTTCGCCGAACAATACCAAAGAATTGGCGCAGGTTGCGGAGTCGTTTTTAGATAAAATCCGTAAATCCGGTAAATTCGTGTATTCGAATTTAACCTTGAAATACGATGTCGCGCAAATGCGTATTACAGTCGACAAAGAGAAAGCGGGGACTTACGGCATTACCATGCAGCAAATCGCCAATACCTTAGGTTATTATTTGTCTGAGGCAACGATTACCCGTGTGGATATCGACGGTCGCGCTTACAAAGTGATTTCTCAGGTAAAACGTGAAAACCGTTTATCGCCGGAAAGCCTGAAAAATTATTATATCAGCGCAAGCAACGGCGAAAGTGTGCCGCTCAGCAGCTTGCTTACCGTGTCTCTTGAACCGCAACCGTATTCATTACCGCGTTTCAGCCAGTTGAACTCGGCCGAAATCCAGCTGGTGCCGTCTCCGACCACCACAACGGGTGACGCTATCGCATGGTTGCAGGATGCGGCGAAGGATTTACCGCAAGGTTATTCCTACGACTGGAAAGGCGAGGCGCGTCAGTTGGTTCAGGAAGGTAACGCATTGGCCACCACCTTCATTCTGGCGGTGTTAATCATCTTCCTGGTATTGGCGATTCAGTTCGAATCCATTCGCGATCCGTTGGTGATCCTGGTTTCCGTGCCGCTGGCCATTTCGGGCGCGCTATTAGTTCTGAACTTGCTCGGCTTCTTCGGCGTGACGGGCGTAACGCTTAATATTTATTCCGAGGTCGGTTTGATCACCTTAGTGGGATTGATTACCAAACACGGTATTTTAATGTGCGAAGTGGCGAAAGAAGAACAATTGCTCCACGGTAAAACCAAAATGGAAGCGATTATGACCGCCGCGCAATTACGTTTACGTCCAATCTTAATGACGACGGCGGCGATGATTGCAGGTCTTGTACCGTTGCTTTACGCGTCGGGAGCCGGTGCAGTGATGCGTTTCAGTATGGGCGTTGTCGTGGTGGCGGGCCTTGCTATCGGTACCTTGTTTACCTTATTCGTATTGCCGGTGATTTACACCTATTTGGGTTCCGATCACGAACCGTTGCCGGAATTCGATGAAAACGCACCGCGAATCAGCAAAGGTGAAAGCCACTGATTGAGCGAAAAAACTCATTAAATTTTAACCGCACTTTGAACGCCAAAGTGCGGTTATTTTTTTATTCGTTTTTTGTCGATGTTTCGGAAATAAAAAATGCGGCCGTTTTTGACCGCACTTTAAACCGTTTTTCTGTCGATTAAGCCGCTTTCGCCATTTCGAATTCAATCAGCATCATCAGAATGTGAATGACTTTAATGTGAATTTCCTGAATGCGATCCGCATAACGGAAATGCGGCACGCGGATTTCCACATCGGCCAGCCCCGCCATTTTTCCGCCGTCTTTTCCCGTCATGGCGATCACTTTCATTCCTTTTTCTTTCGCCGCTTTAATGGCGTTTAACACGTTTTTGGAATTGCCTGAAGTGGATAATCCGAATAAGACGTCGCCCGCTTTACCCACGGCTTCCACATAACGGGAGAAGACGTAATCGTAGCCGAAATCGTTGCTGACGCAGCTTAAATGGCTCACATCGGAAATGGCGATGGCGGGATAACCTGGGCGATTTTCACGATAACGGCCGGTCAATTCTTCCGCGAAGTGCATGGCGTCGCAATGAGAGCCGCCGTTGCCGCAGGACAGCACTTTGCCGCCTTGTTTGAAACTGTCGGAAATCAGCAATGCGGCTTGCTGAATCAATTTGATATTGTTTTCGTCCGCAATGAATTTTTGCAGCACGTCCTGCGCTTCCAGTAATTCCGCTTTGATTTGTTGTAAATACATGAAGTTCTCCTTTGAATTAAGACGCCGGATTGAGCGTTCCGGGAGCAGTATAGCAAAATTCTCCGGCATGCAAGACGTGTGTCCGTAAAAAATTTGCCGGCGGTGGCGAAATCAGCGGTTAAACAAGCAGTTGTATTCGCCGCTTGGCGAAATCTATATTCAAAAAAACATCGTGATTTTTGACCGCACTTTCGGCGTGACGACGGCTAATTAGAGTTTGTCCGCATGATGAATCGATACAAATTTTTCCCAAAGTTCGTCATTGCTTTCCACATGCTGCGGATCCGCTATAATACATTTTGTGATGGGGCAAACTTTTTGACAGGTCGGCGTGTCATAATGCCCCACGCATTCCGTGCAAAGGGCGGGATCGATCACATAGATTTCGTCACCGACGGAAATGGCGTCGTTCGGGCATTCCGGCAGGCACATATCGCAGTTCGTGCATTTGTCTGTAATGAGTAATGCCATGATAGTCTTCGGTTAACAAAAAAGTGCGGCGATTATAAAGAAATCAGGGCTAAATTTAAAGGTAAAAAATGAATCGGAAACATTTGAAATGGATTCGTCTCGGCGCGCTGGCGCTGTTGGCGGCGTATTTTTATTTCTCGCAGCGATGGATTTCCAACGACAAGATAACGGAAAAGCCGCAGCAACAGCAAAAACGAAATGAAGAGAATTCGATTCGGGGCGAAATCGACCAAAGTGCGGGCAAAAATCACGATGTTTTTTTCAATGGCAAGGCCGACCATGACCACGACGCGGCGAATACGAATAAAGCATCGGGCGCTTTGGCCGATTACGATTACATTATGCGTGACGACGCCATCGGGCAAAATGCCAAGGCCTCTGTGGATTATTACATGCTGGCGTTGTCCTGGTCGCCGGCTTTTTGTGATTCGCAAATAAAAAAATTCGGCGCCGATTTGCCGCCTTCGGCGCAACAACAATGCGGTACGCAACGCCAATACGGCTGGGTGATTCACGGCTTATGGCCGCAAAGCCGTTCGGCGCGCGGTACGGCGGATCATCCGCGTTTTTGCCGCGGTGATTTACCGCCGCTGGATTTTGCCGTGATTGAAAAGTATTTGGCGGACAGTCCGAGCGCCGCTTTATTACAGGGCGAATGGGAAAAACACGGCGCCTGCGCATTTCAATCGGCGGATGCCTATTTTCAGAAGCAACGGCAATTATTCCGGGAATTGATTCTGCCGACACAGGATATGGAACGCAAAGCGTTATTCCGTTGGATGAAACGGCATAATCCGTCGCTGAAAAACACGTTTATGCAAGCCAGTCGCCATGAACTTTTTATTTGTTACGATCTGAGCTGGACGCCGATAAATTGCCCGTCTCGTTAGAGGTGAAACGGTTAAGCTTACTTGCAAATAAATCTCAATTATTTGATCTGAAACAGTTACAACCTAGTCATAACTGGGTATAATGCCCAAATGTGAAATTTTTATTATTTAACCAAAAGAGGATAAATTATGTCAGTAATCAAAATGACCGACCTTGATTTAGCAGGAAAACGTGTTTTTATTCGCGCCGATTTAAACGTGCCGGTAAAAGACGGTAAAGTGACATCCGATGCGCGTATCCGCGCGACTATCCCAACGCTTAAACTGGCTTTGGAAAAAGGCGCGAAAGTGATGGTAACCTCTCACTTGGGGCGTCCGACGGAAGGCGAATTTAAACCTGAAGATTCATTACAACCGGTGGTTGATTACTTGAATAATGCGGGTCTTGGCGTGCCTGTTCGTTTGGTGCAAAACTATCTGGACGGCGTAGACGTGCAAACGGGCGAAATTGTGGTGCTTGAAAATGTGCGCGTCAATAAAGGCGAAAAGAAAAATGATCCGGAATTGGGCAAAAAATATGCCGCACTTTGTGATGTGTTCGTGATGGACGCGTTCGGTACGGCACACCGTGCGCAAGCTTCAACTTACGGTGTGGCCGAATATGCGCCCGTTGCCTGTGCCGGCCCGTTATTGGCGGCTGAGTTGGACGCATTGGGTAAAGCGTTAAAAGAACCGCAACGTCCGATGTTGGCGATTGTGGGCGGTTCAAAAGTTTCCACTAAATTAACCGTGTTGGATTCGCTTGCAAAAATTGCCGACCAATTAATCGTGGGCGGCGGGATTGCAAATACCTTTATTGCGGCGCAAGGTCACAATGTAGGTAAATCTTTATATGAAGAAGATTTAATCCCTGAAGCGAAACGTTTGGCGGCGGCAACCAATATTCCGGTTCCGGTAGATGTTCGTGTGGGTACCGAATTCTCCGAAACCGCACCGGCCACTCAAAAACCGGTAACCGAAGTGCAGGCGGACGAATCAATCTTCGATATCGGCGATAAATCCGCAGAAGAATTAGCGAAAATCATTAAATCCGCTAAAACCATTCTTTGGAACGGTCCGGTGGGCGTATTTGAATTTCCTAATTTCCGTAAAGGTACCGAGGTGATTTCAAACGCTATCGCGGAAGCTACCGCAAACGGTGCGTTCTCAATCGCGGGCGGCGGCGATACATTGGCGGCGATCGACTTATTCGGTATTAAGGATAAAATTTCTTACATTTCAACCGGCGGCGGAGCATTCTTGGAATTTGTAGAAGGTAAAGTATTACCGGCGGTTGAAATTTTAGAAAAACGTGCGAACGGTTAATTATTCTTAACTTCCCCTCTTTACAAAAGAGGGGGAACAAAACAAATTTTATTTTACATTAAAGGACAAGCAAAATGGCTAAATTACTAGACATCGTAAAACCCGGCGTATTAACAGGTGATGACGTTTCAAAAGTATTTGCATACGCAAAAGAACACGGTTTCGCTATCCCTGCCGTAAACTGCGTAGGTTCGGATTCGGTAAATGCGGTATTGGAAACGGCAGCTCGCGTAAAAGCGCCGGTTATTATTCAGTTCTCTAACGGTGGCGCTTCATTCTATGCCGGTAAAGGCGTGAAACCGGCAAGCGGCGTTCGTCCGGATGTGTTAGGCGCGATTGCCGGTGCAAAACACGTGCATACTTTGGCCGCAGAATACGGTGTGCCGGTGATTCTTCACACTGACCATTGCGCAAAAAAATTACTTCCGTGGGTTGACGGTTTGTTAGATGCCGGTGAAAAACATTTCGCCGAAACCGGTAAACCGTTATTCTCTTCTCATATGCTGGATCTTTCGGAAGAACCGATGGAAGAAAACATGGCGACTTGTCGTAAATACTTAGAACGTATGGACAAAATGGGCATGACTCTTGAAATCGAAATCGGTATTACCGGCGGTGAAGAAGACGGTGTGGATAATTCCGGCGTTGATGAGTCTAAACTTTATACCCAACCTTCCGACGTATTATATGTTTACGATCAATTAAATCCGGTCAGCTCACGTTTTACCGTGGCGGCGGCATTCGGTAACGTGCACGGCGTTTACAAACCGGGTAACGTGAAGTTGAAACCGTCCATCTTAGGCGCTTCGCAGGAATTCGTGGCGAAAGAACGTAATCTTCCGGCGAAACCGATTAACTTCGTATTCCACGGCGGTTCCGGTTCTTCCACTGAAGAAATCCGCGAAGCCATCAGTTACGGCGCAATCAAAATGAACATTGATACGGATACTCAATGGGCGGCATGGGACGGTATTCTTCAATTCTACAAAGCGAACGAAGCGTATTTGCAAGGTCAATTAGGTAACCCTGAAGGTCCTGACGCACCGAACAAAAAATATTACGACCCACGCGTTTGGTTACGTAAAATGGAAGAATCTATGTCTAAACGCTTAGAAAAATCTTTCCACGATTTAAACTGTGTTGACGTATTATAATCGTTAAAAATCAGTTAAAATAAGACCGCACTTTATTGTGCGGTTTTTTATTTGTCTTACGGGATCCGTTATGCAACTGTTTCGATTTGAAAAATTGCCGGTTTGGGTGAATGTGCTCACGGCAGTGTATATTTTGACCGTTTTTATCCTTAAACCCGTGCATAATGCTGCGTTTATTGCTTTAGCGTTGTTAGGATTGGCGTATAGTCTGATTGTTTTGAAAAACAAGCAAACCTTTTCCTTAACGAAAGAGGATAAATGGTTTTGCTACGCCTTATTGTTTTATATTATCGTTCGTTTAATAACCTTTGGCTTCCATGATGATCGTTGGCGTCATGTGGATGTGGTGAGCCAGTTATTGGCGTTTTTACCGGCGTATTTCCTGCTGCGGAGATTTAAAATTCGCCTTAACGCTTTATTTTTTGCCATTCCGGGCAGCGCCGTAATCGGGTTTGCCGTTGCCGCCTATGATCGCTTGTATCTCGGTTTGCGCTTGCCTTTCGGCAGTATGATTCATATTCAGGCCGGCGACATGGCGTTGTCGCTGGGTTGGTTGTCTTTTCCTTTGTTCTTTTATGCGCTGAAGAAAAAACAAAAAATTTTGACCGCACTTTGCGTGCTGGGCATCCTCGCCGGTTTGGGCGCCAGCGTGCTGTCTACGGCGCGCGGCGGTTGGATTAGTTTGCCGCCGGTGCTGATTGCGCTGCTTTATATTTTCCGTCGGCAGCTTTCCGGAAAATTTATTGCCGGTTTGTGCACCTTGGTGGTAGCCGGAGCCGTTGCATTATTTATGATTCCGCAAACTCAGGTGAGTCAGCGCATTTATCAGGCGCATAGCGATATTGTGAATTATTTCGAGAAAAATAACCCGAACACCTCTATCGGTGCGCGTTTTGAAATGTGGAAAGGCGCATTAATGATGGCGCAGGAACATCCGCTGGCCGGCGCGGGCGAAGCCGGATTCAAAACCCATTTCGAAAAATATGCGGCGGAAGGCAAAATGGCGAAATCCGCCAGTATTTACGGCCATGCGCATAATCTTTATCTGGAAAATTTAGCAAAAAACGGAATTTTCGGTTTGTTATCGCTTCTGGCAATATTTTTTGTGCCTTTACGTGGATTTTGGCGGGGGGCGAAATCGACGGATTTTACTCAGCAAACGATTGGTGCGTTAGGCGTTGTGCATGTGGTGGCGGTGTTGTTTTACGGTATGAGCGAAGCGTTTTTCTCGTTGCACGCCACGCAAATGTTCTATTTCTTTCTGGTTTTTGTGCTGCATTCGATGTTGGAACGGCCAGAATCGAAATCATAAAAACCGTAAAAAAAAACAGCACCTTGCGTGCTGTTTTTTGTCGGAGATCTCTGAGGAATTAGGCGGTTTTCACCGGATAATCCCACCAAATATCGAATAATTCGCTGATTTCGACCTGTTGAACGCCATTTGCTTCCAACCAGTCTTTGATTAATTTGCGGTGAGATTCGTTGCATTTCCCTAATTTTTCCAGGCAAACCAAACCTTCCCAGTGTAAGTAGCCGCTACCTTCATAAGCCAGACCGTTCGGTTGGATAACTTCGCGGATAAAGCGATCCACCACTTCATCGACGGTTTCAATCGCGGTGCCTTCCGCAAATTGCCAGTTCACTAAGAAACCCAGTTCCTGGAATTCAGCCAAGTGCATTTTTTTACGTTGGCGCGCATTACGTTTGATAGCCATAATATTCTCCTATTGTGTGGCGGTTAATTTTTGACGAAATATAAATCCCAAACATCGTGTCCGAGTTGCTGTCCGCGCCGTTCAAATTTGGTTAACGGACGCGAATCGGGACGAGGAATGAAATTGCCGGTTGCAGAAACGTTACGAATTCCGACCGCACTTTGTAGGGATTGTAACACGTCCAGCATATGTTCGGCATAATTTTCCCAGTCGGTGGCGAAATGAATGAAACCGCCGGGCGCCAGTTTTTTCGCCACGGTTTCTACAAAATACGGCTGTACGATGCGACGTTTATGATGTTTTGTTTTATGCCAGGGATCGGGAAAAAACAATTGCAGGCCGCCAAGAGAACGATCGGCGATACAATCGCGCAGGATTTCCGTGGCATCGTGGCAAATGACGCGCAGGTTTTTCACCCCTTTTTCTATCGCGTACGCCAGACAGGCGCCCACGCCCGGCGTATGCACCTCAATGCCGAGATAATTTTTATCGGGATTTTGTTCCGCCATTTCCACTAAGGATTTGCCCATACCGAAACCTATTTCCACAATCACCGGTTGCCGATTGCCGTAAATAGCAGGAAAATCAAAGGGTTCGGGTTGATAATCCAGGCCGTAATCCGCCCAGTTATCATTCATCATTTGACGTTGAAATTCGCTTAAACGCCCGGTGCGCAGGACGAAACTGCGCACTTTGCGTTTATAACGTCCGTCTTCGGTAAATTCGGCGGTTTCAACGGTTTTCCGTTTTTTATCGGCAAAAGTGATTTTGGGTTCTGTCATAAGTGTTTTCGTGATCATTAAATTGGCGGAGGATTATACGGTTTTTGCCGTGGTTTTAAAAGTGCGGTCAAATTTTTTCACGTTTTATTCGTTTGAATAGCTGTGTTAGAATTTTCAATCTTTTTATTATTCTAGGATTTTTATGCAAGCCCGCTCGTCTTCATCTTCGCCTTTTGCTTCCGCCGTGCTCGCCTGGTTTGATCAATTCGGACGCAAACATTTGCCGTGGCAGCAAAAGAAAACGCTGTACGGCGTGTGGCTGTCGGAAGTGATGTTACAGCAAACGCAGGTGGCGACGGTGATCCCTTATTTTGAACGGTTTATCAAAACTTTTCCGAATGTGACCGCACTTGCGGACGCTTCGCTGGATGAAGTTCTGCATTTGTGGACGGGATTGGGCTATTACGCCCGCGCCCGGAATTTGCATAAAGCGGCGCAACAGATTCGGGACGAATTTCAGGGCGAATTTCCGACGGAATTTGAACGGGTGCTGGCGCTGGCGGGCATCGGGCGTAGCACCGCCGGTGCGATTTTGTCTTCCGTACTCGGTCAGCCTTATCCGATTTTAGACGGCAATGTGAAGCGGGTGTTGTCCCGTTATTTTTTGGTTGAAGGCTGGGCGAGCGATAAAAAAGTGGAAAACCGGCTATGGGCGTTAAGTGCCGAGGTAACGCCTTGTGATCGAAGCGCGGATTTTAATCAGGCGATGATGGATATCGGCGCTTTAGTGTGCACGCGTTCCAAGCCGAAATGCGATCTTTGCCCGCTGCGCGAAAAATGCGGAGCGCATTTAACGGAGGCGTGGAAAGATTATCCGGCGAAAAAACCGAAGAAAAATTTACCGCAACGAAAGGGATATTTTCTCTTATTGGAACGGGACGGCAAGATCGCTTTGGAACAGCGTCCGAAGGCGGGACTGTGGGGTGGGCTTTATTGTTTTCCTCAGTTCGACAGCAAATCCGCGTTGTTGGCTTATCTGCGCCGACAAGGCGTGACGACATATCAGGAGTGGGCGGGATTTCGCCATACTTTCAGTCATTTTCATTTGGATATTTATCCTATTTATGCTGAACTTACACCGAAAAAACGTGACGAAGATCGCAGTGATTGGAAAAAAATCGAAGAAAATCCGCGGGAATATCAATCTTCGGTATCAAGTGCGGTCAAATATTGGTATGATTTGCGAAATCCTGATCTAATCGGGTTAGCAACCCCCGTCAAAAATTTATTACTTCAATTTAAAAAAGGACATAGTCATGGCTAGAACCGTATTCTGCGAATATTTAAAGAAAGAAGCAGAAGGTCTGGATTTTCAGTTATATCCGGGCGAATTGGGCAAGCGTATTTTTGAGCATATCAGTAAACAAGCCTGGAGCGATTGGTTGAAAAAACAAACCATGTTGGTAAACGAGAAAAAACTGAATATGATGAATGCCGAACATCGTCAGATGCTTGAACGGGAAATGGTGAATTTTTTGTTTGAAGGCAAAGACGTGCATATCGAAGGCTATGTTCCACCGGAAAAATAATTTGAAAATATGAAGATTACGTTAAAAAAATTACTGATTTTAGCGATTGTTCCGTTTTTATACGCCTGTTCGTCGGATCGTGCGAATTACGACGATGTGTTTGCCAAAGATACCCACGGACTGGATTTGCTGACCGGGCAGTTCTCACAGAATATCGACCAGATTTGGGGGGTGAACGAATTGTTGGTGGCAAGTCGTAAAGACTACGTAAAATATAACGACAGTTATTATACTCGTAGTCACATCAGCTTCGACGAAGGGATAATCACGATTGAAACTTTGGCGGACGTTAATCGTCTGCACAGCGCTATCGTTCATACGTTATTGATGGGTTCCGATGCCAGAGGCATTGATTTATTCGCCTCGGGCGATACGCCGATCAGTTCCCGCCCGTTCCTGGTAGGACAGGTGGTGAATAACTACGGACAGGCTATTACGGATGTGAATGTCGCGAATAACTTCGCCACTTATCTGATTCAGAATAAATTACAACAACGTCGTTTAAGCAACGGACGCACCGTACAATTCGTTTCCATTCAAATGATTGCGAATCACGTGAATATCCGTGCGAGAAAATACCTGCCGTTCGTTCGCAAAGCGGCGCGCCAATACGACATTGACGAAAGCCTGATTCTGGGGATTATGCAAACGGAATCCAGTTTCAACCCGTACGCAATCAGTTACGCCAATGCGATCGGTTTGATGCAGGTGGTACCGCATTCCGCCGGACGTGACGTGTTCAAGATGAAAGGTCGCAGCGGTCAACCGAGTAAGAGTTATTTATTTGATCCGGCTCAAAACGTAGATGCGGGCACATCTTATTTGTGGTTACTGAGAAACGAATATTTGGCCGGCATTCAGAATCCGACCTCTATGCGTTACGCCATGATTTCGGCTTATAACAGCGGCGCGGGCGCCGTGTTACGGGTATTCAGCGATGATCCGGATGAAGCCATTTATCTCATCAATAAAATGCAGCCGGAACAGATTTATCGCATTTTAACCACCAGCCATCCGTCGGCACAGGCCAGAAACTATTTGGTGAAAGTGGATAAAGCGCAGCGCAGTTACCGTCGCGCGAGATAAGTCTGAGAATATCGCAAAAATCCTTACGGTGTGTATTACCGTAAGGATTTTTTATTACAAAAGTGCGGTCAAAAAAAGCCACGTTTTTTGAACGTTGGCTTTGCCAACGGTGGCATAAGTAATCGCACCGGCGATTACGCATAAAAAAACGATCGTTTTTTATATAAAGGCGAGCGGAACCCTTTGTTTTCGGCTCGGCGATAAATTTTAACCAATTCCTGAGCGGTTTTTATTCTTTTTGCCTGTTAAACAATCAAACGGCGTTTTTTTTATATTATTTTAAGAAATAAGTGTTGACCTCAGGTCTGAAATACGGTTTAATACGCCCCGTGTTGACGCAATGAGCGTTAAACGCCTCGATAGCTCAGTCGGTAGAGCAGGGGATTGAAAATCCCCGTGTCGGTGGTTCGATTCCGCCTCGAGGCACCATCTTTTCCTCCTTAGTTCAGTCGGTAGAACGGTGGACTGTTAATCCATATGTCGCAGGTTCGAGTCCCGCAGGAGGAGCCATATTAAAAAAGCCCGTTAGTCGAAAGACTGACGGGTTTTTGCTTTCTTATCCATTAAATACGGCGACATGACGCATTGTCATAATAAAAACCGAATTCCGTAGAATTCGGTTCCTTAATCGTTTATTCACTCTGTTTTGGAATTTAGGCATTCAGAATCTTCTGAATTTCCTGAATACTTAAGTGATAACCGTGCGGGCAACCGTGCCAGACATCCAGCATTTTGATATATTTATCCCACATCGGCGTTTGTGAATCGCAACCGTGTTCGCAATGCATGAATTCCTGGTATTTGCCTTCCGTGCCGGTAATAAAGCGTAAATAATTCAAGTATTTTTTCTCGCGCACCGCGCAGTAACCGGCGAATTTTAAGCGATGTTCCGTCACCTCGGTTTTATTGCTTAAATTGTTATAAGACACCTGCAACGCTTTATACATTTCAAGGGTGTCAAGCACGGTTTGACATTCTTCCGCGGAAAGATTGCTGAATTCGTTGTCCAGCGCTTGCAATTCCAAACTGAAACCGCCACGTACAATGGCTTCCGAACGGGCGTAGGTTTTCGCATTGGCGGGGTCAAGCAATCCCATAAGCTTGTATTGATTGGCTAAAATCAAACGTTGCGTAGTGGTCATTTCCATAATGATTACTCCTAATCGATGCTGTTCAAGTCTTCTTCGGAAAGCCCGGTTTCTTTTGCTTTCACATTGCCGTCTGTGGCGCGGTATTCTAAGTTTTGGTAATAAGCTTCACGGAATGTAATGTACGGATCCGCAGATTGTTCTAACAAGGCTTCTGCATTTGTATTCATCGCTTTCGCGCGGGTGTCCACTTCCTGAACGCCATATTTTACCAACGACCAGGCGCCGCCAACCCAATGCCAGAACGGATAAGTATAAGCGTTGTCCACTAACGCACCGGTTAATTCGCGCGGCGTAGTCGCGTTATATACCGGTAATACAATATAAGTGCCAGGGTTCACACCGTAACTGCCCAGAGTGTCGCCGAAGTTGCGCTGATGTTCGATTTTAAGCGGATCGCTGTAACTTGCCCAGTCGATTAGGCCGCCTAATCCGAAAGTGGAGTTGATGATAAAACGATTTAAATGCACCATGGCTTTGTGCCCTTCGCCTTCCCATAAACGGTTTAAGAAACTAACGGGTTCGTCAAGGTTATTGGCAGCGTTGGATAATCCGGTAGTGAGCGGATCCGGCAGCGCGTTCCAGCCTTTGGCGGCAGGTTTCAATAAATACGGATCAAGCACTTTGTAGTTGAAATCCCACATGGTGCGGTTAAATCCTTGTAGCGGGTCGCTTCGCTCGCCCGTCACCGGATCTAACGTGTTGCTGCAACCGGCAAGGGCAACGGCACTGAAAAGTGCGGTCAAAAAAAGAGAGATTTTTTTCATACGGTTATCCTGTGCTGAAACAATTTTTGCATTGTAAATGAGTTATTCCGGAATTGGCAAATAATTCGCCACACTTTTTTCATTATTGACTTTTATAAATTGAATTTTTATGCAAAAATAAAGCATAATTAATCAGTTAACCGTTTGCGAATTTGCTTGAATCAGGCGCCGTTGTCCTTTAAAATAGCCAAAATTTAGCCCGCGAGCGCTAAAATTTATCAGCGAATCCTGCAAATTTGTGATGTCCGTGCAATATTACATGCAAAATGCATGAAAAGTGCGGTGGTTTTTTTCGGGATTTTTGGTTAATGAACATTCGCAAGTGTTCGACCGAACAACAATTTATAGGAGATATTTTATGTCTGAACCTGCAATTCTTGTGTTAGCAGATGGCAGCGTTTTTCACGGCACCTCTATCGGCGCTACGGGGCACACGATCGGCGAAGTGGTTTTTAATACTTCAATGACCGGTTATCAGGAAATCCTCACCGACACCTCTTATTTTAAACAAATTGTCACACTCACTTATCCTCACATCGGCAACACCGGCACCAATCCGGAAGATCTCGAAAGTAAAGGCGTTTACGCAGCCGGTTTAATTATTCGCGATTTACCGATGATTCACAGTAACTTCCGCGCCAATCAAAGCCTTTCGGATTATTTAAAAGAAAATAATGTAGTGGCTATTGCGGATATCGATACCCGTCGTTTAACCCGCCATTTACGCGATAACGGCGCGCAGGCGGGCTGCATTATGGCGGGCGAAATCGATGAGGCGAAAGCTCTTCAATTAGCCAAAAGTTTCGGTTCCATGGCAGGCAAGGATCTGGCGAAAGAAGTGACTTGCGACAAACCGTACAGTTGGGATGAAGGCGAGTGGAAATTGGGCGAGGGTTATATGAAAGCGCCAAAGGCGGAATTCAACGTCGTGGCCTATGATTTCGGAGTGAAGCGCAATATTTTCCGCATGCTTGCCCAACGCGGCTGTCACTTGACCGTGGTGCCGGCGACGACATCGGCGGAAGAGGTGCTCGCACTCAATCCGGACGGTGTTTTCTTATCTAACGGACCCGGCGATCCGGAGCCTTGCGATTACGCCATTGAAGCCATTCAAAAAATTCTTGCCAATAAAAAACCGTTATTCGGCATCTGCTTAGGCCACCAATTATTAGGCTTGGCAAGCGGCGGCAAAACCAAAAAAATGGCGTTCGGTCACCACGGCGCCAATCACCCGGTACAGGATTTGGATACGCAAAAAGTGATGATCACCAGCCAAAATCACGGGTTCGAAGTGGACGAACACAGTCTGCCGGCAAATGTACGCATCACGCATCGTTCGTTATTCGATAACTCGGTGCAAGGCATCGAATTGACCGACCAACCGGCGTTCAGCTTCCAAGGACACCCGGAAGCCAGCCCGGGCCCGCATGACGTAGCGTATTTATTCGATAAATTTATTGATGAAATGCGAAAATCGAAAGGATAAAGTGCGGTCGATTTTTTAAGTGTTTTTTATATAAATTGATGACGCGCGTTTCCTAACGCGTGCCGAGTAATACAACAAAATGAGTGAAAAGCACACGCTGGGAAGAGTGCGCTATCGAGGGGGAGGAGTGTATAAAAATTGTAAAAATTATCAGATATTTAAAGGACTAGAATCTTCTTTTGATAGATTAAATGAAGCCTCTTGGAATATAAGACAAATGGAAAATAATTATCATAATGCAGACCAATTTAGGTGGGCATTTAACGGCTTTTTGCGCACTTTAAAGGAAATTATATCCATGTTGTCGGCAGAGCTTCAAAATGATAACCAAGAAATAAAAAAGATAATTAAAAGTAAAAAAGAAGAGCTAAAGAATGATCTCCTAGTGTCATTTTTATCTAAAAAAAGAGATTTTGTAGTACATCGTTCCATGCTTAAGCCAGAAAGTAAGGGATATATAGGATATTTTAGAGGTTCAACTTTAAAGTTAGGTCTTAAGGTTCCTATAAATCCTTTAGATGATAGTTTAAAGGCTATGGAAAGATATATTTATATACTTGCTAAGGACGAAATAGATACGGGTTCTGGGATATTTCCAGTATTGCAAACTGAGGAAGATGGCAGTGGGGAATATACAGGTATTCAAAGAGAGTGGAAATTGCCAGATTTTCCTGATGAGCTACTTATTCTTGCAACTAAAGCATGGAATAAAGTAGCTAGTGTAGTATTTAATATTGCTATAACAAAAGGTGCAGAATTAACTGTTCCAGTTTTTGAAACTCAGGATATTAATAAAACACAAATTGAGCTTTATGATCCAGAGTGGATTTCTGAAAAATTAGAAGAAGCTAGAAAATATTATAGAGCAAATGATTAGCACCACCGATAGCGCGCGCTATCGGAGGGGTTCAGCTTCCAAGGACACCCGGAAGCCAGCCCTGGCCCGCATGATGTGGCGTATTTGTTTGATAAATTTATTGATGCCATGCGAGCAGCTAAATGAAAATAATATGCAGTTATTTGGTAAAACCATAGATTTTAGTTTAAGTAAAAAAAGAATTCTTAATACACTTAAAAAGTTAAGAGTTAGGGATTATTTGTTAGCGTTAGCTATAACATTTTTTATTGCTTTACCTATTATGGTTAGTTTTTTAGAAATTATTCCTTCAGATAAAATTTCCAGAGTGATGAGTAAGGTGCGTTCAATTATTAATATTGATACTATTTTAGTTATAGCACCTTTATGCTCTTTGATTTTGTCTAATTACCAAAAATCGCAATCTGAAGATAGATTTGTAGATATAGAAAATCGCATAAAAGAATTTTCAGCGGTGATTTTAATTTTGACATTAGCAATATTTACAGTAATGTCAGTTTTATTTTCAACTGTTCCTATTCTATTTTGGAATTATGCTTTTAGTACAAAAGCAACTATTCATATAGTTATATTTATAGTTTGTCTTTACTATATTCTAGCAATCGATGATCTAATGAAAGATTTATTAGATAAACCAAATAAATTATATGCTTTGTTATGGTCTATATTATTAATTAGCTATATTCTTTATAGAGTTATATTTAAGTGGCTAGATTTTAAATAAGTAAGCTGATAGCGCGCGTCTCCCGACGCGTGCCATTAGAGATAAAAGATCAGTGAAAAATTTGTCTGATTTTAAAGCACGCGTCGGGAGACGCGCGCTATCGAAGGAAATTCGGCACGCGTCGGGAGACGTGCGCCAGCAGAGTGCGGTTAATTTTTTAAAGGTTTTTGAAAGCAAAAACGGAAAGATATGAATCCGGCTAAAGTAAAACGAGACCAATTGCAGTATCTGACAGATTTGCCGAATGTAGGCGAAGCGGTTGCCGATGATTTGCTGAAACTCGGAATTAATAAACCGCAGGATTTGATTGGACGTGATGCTTATGCCATGTATTACGAGCTTTGCGAATTAACCGGCACGCAACATGATCCCTGTATGATTGATGTTTTCTTATCTTTAACCGATTTTATGCAAGGAAATGAAGCAAAACCTTGGTGGAAATACAGCGAACAACGCAAAGCTTATTTGCAAAGGGTATCTGTAACGGATAAGCATCATTTAACCGGACGGATTTATTGTCTTCTGTTCAATGATTATGAAACCCTGGATTTAATGGGGCCGGTGGAGTTTCTGCACCGTCTGCCTGATGTAACATTGCATTATGTTTCGCAGCAAGGCGGTTTAATTCGCAGCCGGCAAGGGTTTTATACGGAAACAAAACCGTTACCGGATTTGGGCGAAAACAGTGTTTTACTGATTCCCGGCGGACAAGGCACCCGAACGCTGGTAAATGACGCCGAGTTTATCTCGATGCTGAAAACTCGGGTAAAACAGACCGCACTTTGTTTAACGGTGTGTACCGGTTCGGCGTTATTGGCCGCTACCGGCGAGTTGAACGGTTTACGGGCGACGTCCAATAAACACGCTTTCGAATGGGTGCGATCCGTTAACCCGAACGTGCAATGGCAGCCGGTGGCGCGCTGGGTGAAAGACGGGAAATTTTATACTTCGTCGGGCGTTTCGGCGGGAATGGATATGGCTTTAGGCTTTATCAGCGATTATTACGGCGTCGAGCAGGCGCAATTAATCGCTGAGCAAACAGAATATCATTGGATAAGCGATCCGAACGAAGATCATTTTGCCGGGATTTATGGATATTAGGAAAATCTAAATTCGAAATTAACCAAAAGTGCGGTCGATTTTTTAAAAGTTTTTTTAAAGAGAAAATACTATGCCAAAACGTACAGACATAAACACAATTCTAATTATCGGCGCCGGTCCGATTGTCATCGGTCAGGCGTGCGAGTTTGACTATTCGGGCGCGCAGGCGTGCAAAGCTTTGCGGGAGGAAGGCTATAAAGTGGTGCTGGTGAACTCTAATCCGGCCACCATAATGACCGATCCGAATATGGCGGATGTCACTTACATCGAGCCGATTCAGTGGCAAACCGTGGAAAAGATTATTGAAAAAGAACGTCCGGACGCGATTTTGCCGACCATGGGCGGGCAGACCGCATTGAACTGTGCGTTGGATTTATCGAAAAACGGCGTGCTGAAAAAATACGGCGTGGAATTGATCGGGGCGACGGAAGACGCTATCGATAAAGCGGAAGATCGCGGTCGCTTCAAAGATGCAATGGCGAAAATCGGCTTGAATACGCCGAAATCCTTCGTTTGTCACAGTTTTGACGAAGCCTGGAAAGCGCAGGAAGAAGTGGGATTCCCGACTTTAATTCGTCCTTCCTTCACCATGGGCGGTTCCGGCGGCGGTATCGCTTATAACCGCGACGAATTCCAGGCCATTTGCGAACGCGGTTTTGATGCTTCGCCGACTCACGAATTATTAATCGAGCAGTCCGTTTTAGGCTGGAAAGAATACGAAATGGAAGTGGTGCGCGATAAAGCGGATAACTGCATTATCGTGTGTTCTATCGAAAACTTTGACCCGATGGGCGTTCATACCGGCGACTCCATTACCGTCGCACCGGCGCAAACCTTAACCGATAAAGAATATCAGATTATGCGTAACGCCTCATTGGCGGTATTGCGTGAAATCGGCGTGGATACCGGCGGTTCCAACGTACAATTTGCGGTGAATCCGGCAAACGGCGAGATGATCGTGATCGAAATGAACCCGCGCGTCAGCCGTTCTTCCGCATTAGCGTCCAAAGCGACGGGCTTCCCGATTGCCAAAG
This sequence comes from Actinobacillus sp. GY-402, assembly GCF_014843355.1. Classification (GTDB taxonomy): domain Bacteria; phylum Pseudomonadota; class Gammaproteobacteria; order Enterobacterales; family Pasteurellaceae; genus Exercitatus; species Exercitatus varius. Next base: position 1,811,304 of record NZ_CP062137.1, on the reverse strand, counting down.
TGGCGGCGAAATTAGCGGTGGGTTACACCCTGAACGAATTGCGCAACGACATCACCGGTGGCTTAATTCCGTCTTCGTTTGAGCCGTCTATCGACTATGTGGTTACCAAAGTGCCGCGTTTCGCCTTTGAAAAATTCCCGCAGGCGGACGATCGTTTAACTACCCAAATGAAATCCGTGGGCGAAGTCATGGCGATGGGCCGCACCTTCCAAGAGAGTTTGCAAAAAGCGCTGCGTGGTTTGGAAACCGGTATTTGCGGCTTTAATTTGTTATCGGAAGAACCTGAAAAAATCCGTACCGAATTGGGAAATCCGGGCCCGAACCGTATTTTATATGTGGCGGACGCGTTTGGCGCAGGTTTCAGTTTGGAAGAAGTGCATCATTATTCCAAAATCGATCCTTGGTTTTTAATTCAAATTCAGGATTTGGTGCGGGAAGAATTGGCGCTTGAAAAACGCAGTTTTGCCGAACTGGATTATGCGGAATTACGCCGTTTAAAACGTAAAGGTTTTTCTGATAAACGTATCGCGCAACTGACTAAAGTCAGTGAAGATCAAGTACGCGCCAAACGCCGCGAATTGAATTTACATCCGGTATATAAACGCGTCGATACCTGTGCCGGCGAGTTTAAATCCGACACCGCGTATTTGTATTCCACCTATGAAGAAGAATGCGAAGCCAATCCGACGAATCGCAAAAAAGTCATGATTTTAGGCGGCGGCCCGAACCGTATCGGTCAAGGTATCGAATTTGACTATTGCTGCGTACATGCGGCATTGGCGTTGCGCGAATCCGGTTTTGAAACCATTATGGTGAACTGTAACCCGGAAACCGTTTCTACCGATTTCGATACGTCCGACCGCTTGTATTTCGAACCGTTAACCTTGGAAGACGTACTGGAAATTGTGCATACCGAGCAGCCTTGGGGCGTAATTGTTCATTACGGCGGCCAGACTCCGCTGAAATTGGCGAATGCGTTGCATGACAACGGCGTGAATATTATCGGTACTTCCGCAGACAGCATTGATGCCGCGGAAGACCGCGAACGTTTCCAAAAGATCTTAAAAGATTTGGGATTGAAACAACCGAATAACCGCACCGCACGTAATGCCGCCGAGGCGGTGAAATTGGCGGATGAAGTGGGTTATCCGTTAGTGGTGCGCCCGTCTTACGTATTGGGCGGTCGCGCTATGCAAATCGTGTATAACGTGGAAGAGCTCAATAAATATATGCGCGAAGCGGTGTCCGTTTCCAACGATAGCCCGATTCTGCTTGATCACTTCCTGAACAATGCTATCGAAGTGGACGTAGATTGTATTTGCGACGGCTCGGATGTTGTCATGGGCGGAATTATGCAGCATATCGAGCAGGCGGGTATTCATTCCGGTGATTCCGCTTGTTCGTTACCGCCGTATTCCTTACCGCAAGATGTGCAGGACGAAATCCGCCGTCAAACTGCGGCAATGGCGAGAGCGTTAAACGTCGTAGGCTTAATGAACGTACAATTTGCCGTGCAAAACGGCGTGATTTTCGTATTGGAAGTCAATCCGCGCGCCAGCCGCACCGTCCCGTTTGTGAGCAAAGCCACCGGTCGTCCGCTGGCGAAAATCGCCGCGCGGGTAATGGCGGGAATCAGCCTGAAAGAACAAGGTATTGACAGTGAAATTATTCCGCAATATTACAGCGTGAAAGAAGCGGTGTTCCCGTTCATCAAATTCCCGGGCGTGGATACCATTTTAGGCCCTGAAATGCGTTCAACCGGTGAAGTCATGGGCGTAGGAACGACTTTCTCCGAAGCGTTCTTAAAAGCTCAGCTGGGTGCAAACGAGCGTATTCCGAAAACCGGCAAAGTGTTCTTGTCGGTGGATAATGCGGATAAAGCCCGGTTATTGCCGGTGGCCCGCGCATTGCAGGAACAGGGTTACGGTTTGTGTGCAACTATGGGCACGGCAAAATTCCTGCGTGAAAACGGCATTATGACTCAGATTGTCAATAAAGTGCGCGAAGGTCGTCCGAATATTGTGGATGCCATTAAAAACGGTGAAATCGCCATGGTGATTAATACCTCAGGTAGCCTGCCGGAAAGTATTTCCGACAGCCACTCCATTCGCCGCAGCGCCTTGCAGCAACGCGTGTTCCTGCAAACCACCATGGCGGCGGCGGAAGCTTTGGCGGAAGGTGTGAAAAGTATTGACGGTTGCGAGGTCTATTCCGTTCAAAATTTACATGCGCAATTAAATTAAACAAAGCATGAAAATTAACGAACTGAATTCTTCGTTAATTTTCGCTTTACACAATGGTTTATCGAAGGCGAAAGCCCGTAGATTGCATTGCTGAGAGCTTTTATCAATAATGTTCGAACCGCACCGTCAAAAGTGCGGTCATTTTTTTGATAGTTTTTCAGAAATAAATTTGCTATCTAATTTTCTTCTAATTTTTCTTTTTTAAGATACGCACATCGAAAGGCAACGGCCTGACGATATTTCAAATAAATGTTTAATTTAAATTTTGCAAATGATAAGGAGACTTTATGTCAAAAAGTAAAAAAGTATTATCGGCATTACTGGCTTCAGCCGTTTTATTAGGCGGGGCGAGCGCCTATGCAAGCAGCCATCCTGAAAAACAAGCGGCATTTGAACAAGCTGCAATCAGCGCGGCACAGGCGGTTCAGACGGCAACAGGCAAAGTGGCGGGTAAAGCGACGGAAGTGGATTTTAAATTCAAAAACGGCTCAAGCTATTACAAAGTGGACGTGTTGCGGGATAATCAAGGCAATGCGGAAAAACACGAAGTCGTTGTGGATGCAAAAACGGGCGAGGTGTTGGCGGACAATATAGAAACCCAATCCCATAAAAAGGATAAGGCGTCCGCAGAGGCGAAAGTATCGCTTGAACAAGCCATCGACATCGCTATGCAAAAAACCGGCGGTAAAGTGAACGCAGCCGATTTGGAAGCCAAAAAAGGCGCGTTGCGTTATGAGGTTGAAAGTATTAAGGACGGCAAAAAATACAAAACCGTAGTGGATGCCGCCAGCGGCGAAGTGATTCGCTCGGGCGTGGATTATTAAGTTAAACGGGGAAACAACCGCACGATAAAGTGCGGTCGTTTTTTTACTTGTTTTTTAATAACCTGAGGAAAATAAACGGAAAAAAAGCATGCGAATTTTACTGGTGGAAGACGACAGAATGATTGCCGATGCGGTGTCGGCGAGTTTACGCGACGGTCATTATGCGGTGGACTGGGTAAATAACGGCAAAACGGCGGAAGAAGCATTGATGACCCAAAGTTATGACTTGGTGTTGCTTGATTTAGGATTACCGGGGCAAGACGGTTTGAAGGTGCTAACCCATATCCGCAAAAAGAAAAATGCAACGCCCGTGTTGATTGTCACCGCTCGCGACGATTTGGACAGCCGTCTTTCGGGGCTGGACGGCGGTGCGGACGATTACATTATTAAGCCGTTCGATATGGCGGAATTACAGGCGAGAATGCGGGCGGTGCTGCGTCGTCACGGCGGACAAAGTTCGCCGAAACTGACCAACGGCGTGATTACGCTCGATCCCACCACTTATATGGTGGAAATTGCGGAACAGGATAAGCCTGTTGTCCTGAGTAATAAGGAATTTTCCGTCCTACAAGCCTTGATTTCGCGCGCAGGCACCATTCTTTCCCGCAGTGATTTGGAAAATAAAGTCTATGCCTGGGGCGAAGAAGTGGAGAGTAACGCCATTGACTTTTTAATTCACGGCTTGCGCAAGAAAATTGGCAAAGAACAAATCAAAAACGTGCGCGGTGTGGGTTGGATGATGCCGAAAGGGAAGGCGAATGTTTAAATCGATTAAAACGAAATTAGTCGTCAGTTTACTGCTTTCTACGGCAATGATTAGCCTTATTGCCGCCGGCATTGCTTTTTATGACACCTATCGCGAAACCTATAAGCAACAGGATCGCACCTTAAAACGCATCGCGAGTTATATTACTTCTCCGGCCGAATTGATGGACGGCTTTAGAGAAGGCGATGATAACCGTATTGCCGTCTATTGGCTGGCGGATAATCAGGCACATCCGAGGTTTCAGCTTCCTGCGGAATTAACTGACGAATATTATAATTTTGTGCGACACAAAGGCGTATTTCAGCTTTCTCCCAACCAAAACCCACGCAATATTTTCACTAATTTATGGTATGACGAAGAAACCTATCGCGGTTATTTGCAAGCGCGAGACGGCGGTATTCTCGCGATTTTACAAGAAAACGAATATCGTGAAGAGCTTGCCGAACATTCCGCCTGGGCAAGTTTAATGCCGTTGTTGGTGCTGTTGCCGTTAATCGTATTGTTAACCTTTTGGGTGGTAAAACGCACGATGAAGCCTGTAGAACGCTTATCCAACAGCCTTGCCGCAAGAAATGCGCAGGATTTAACCGCGTTACCGATCTCTCAAGTGCCAACGGAAATTACGGGATTTGTGCAAGCCATTAATCAATTGTTAGGTCGTACCGAAGCTTTTGTGGAGCAACAAAAGCGTTTTATTGCCGATGCAGCGCACGAATTACGCAGCCCGATGACCGCGCTTTCCTTACAAGCGGAACGCTTGAATAATCAGGACATGTCGGCCGAAGCGAAATCGCAGGTACGGCAACTGAACCAAGGAATTCGCCGTAGCCGAGATTTGTTGGAACAACTCTTGTCTTTAGCCCGCAGTCAGAATAAAGATCATAAGTATCAGACTACGCTGAATTTACACAGCATTTTCAGCAGAGTAATTGAAGATCTTTATCCGCTGGCGGAACAAAAAGAACAGGACATCGGTGTGGTGTCCGAAGGCGAAGCCGAAATTTACGGTAACGAAACAGATTTTTATTTATTGATAAAAACGCTGGTGGATAACGCCATTCGTTACGCGCCGAAGGGGGCGCAAATCGACCTAAGTGCGGTAGAAAAAGACGAAGTTTTGGAAATTTTTGTAGAAGATAACGGTAAAGGCATTCCTTTGGCGGAACGCGAGCGCGTATTGGATCCGTTCTACCGCATTCTCGGCTCCGATCAGCAAGGTTCGGGTTTAGGTTTGGCGATTGCCAGTCAAATCGTACAGAATTATCAAGGCACGATCGAATTACTTGATAGCCCGCATTTTGCAAGCGGCTTAATGGTTAAAATTATTTTCAAAAAATCGAAAAATAACCTCGGCGGCTAATTCCCGCCTAATTCTTCTTTTCCATAATAACACCATTGAAATAACTCAATGGTGTTTTTTATTGGAGAAAATTATGTTTAAACCTGTTTTAACGATTATTCGACAAACAATGATATTTCTGATTGCCGGTTTTTTATTTATCGGAATTTTTAGCGTAAGTCTTTTTCTGTTCCTCTTTTCATCGATAGCGCTGATTTTCGACAAGTTGTTTATGCGCAAAACGCCGACAACTTTGCCGATGTCATTCGACGAAACGTGGCTCAACGCGCGTTTGCTGGTCATGATGATTATTTAATTCAAAAAACGTTGCTTTTTTTGACCGCACTTTTAGGAGTAGAAATGTTAATACGTTTGCCGCATTGGAAAATGTCGTCCATAAAATTAAATGTAATCTTGTCATTATATTTTACGCTTATCCTTAATCTTGCCTTTTTCCGCGAAGTTTTTTTATTAAGCAAATCAACGGATTATTTTTTACTTACGACACCATTGGTGCTGTTTGTAGCCTGTAATATCGTGTTTAATATTTTGTCCGTGCCGATTCTGCACAAAATCATTATTCCGCTACTGTTGTTTATTAGCGCGGCGGTAAGCTATAACTCACTGTTTTATAACGTTTATTTTGATCGGGATATGCTCACCAACGTATTACAGACCAATTTTGCGGAAAGCGTGCGTATGATGAGTTTGTCCTATGCGGCATGGTTGCTCGTGTTGGGCCTGTTGCCGTCGGTATTGTATTTATGCGTGAAAGTGGATTACAAAAAGTGGTGGATGGAACTTGTGACGCGCATGACCTCAATTTTGGCGTCGGCATTAGTTATTTTTGCCATTGGTTTCGTGTTTTATCAGGATTACGCGTCGTTTTTCCGTAACAACAAATATTTACCTCATTTACTTGTGCCGTCAAATTTTGTTGCGGCAACGGTGAGTAAGATTAAGCATACGCGGATGGAAAATATGCCTTTTGTGCAAACGGGAATTGACGCTAAAACCGAGAAAACCGACGGTTATTATAACGTTTCGGTTATCGTCGTAGGCGAAACCACGCGCGCCCAAAACTGGGGATTAAACGGTTATGCGCGCCAAACCACGCCGAATCTGGCGGAGCGTTTAAAGCGCGGTGAGAATTTAATTAATTTTTCTCAGGTAAGCAGCTGCGGCACGGCGACCGCAATTTCCGTACCCTGCATGTTTTCCAGTTTAAACCGCGCGAATTATGATGAAGCGCAGGCCAATCACCAGGATAATTTGCTCGATACTTTACAACATGCCGGCGTAAAGGTGCAATGGATTGAAAATGATGCGGGCTGTAAAGATGTTTGTAACCGCGTTCCGACGGTGAATACCCTGGATTTGCAGGTGCCGGAATATTGTACGAAGGGAGAATGCCTGGACAATATCATGTTACCCGAATTAGAAAAAGCGCTGGCGAATGTGACGAAGGACACAGTGATTGTTCTGCATACTATCGGTAGCCACGGTCCGACTTATTTTGAACGCTATACGGACAAAGAGCGACAATTTACGCCGACCTGCGATACTCAGGAAATCAATCGTTGCTCACGGGATGAATTGGTCAACACATACGATAACGGCGTTTTATACATTGATCAGTTTTTAGATAAAGTGATAGCCCGGCTTGAAGAGCATCCGGATTGGAAAACGTCCATGTTATATATTTCCGATCACGGTGAAAGCCTTGGTGAAAACAATATGTATCTGCACGCGGCACCTTATGCTATTGCGCCTAAAGAGCAAACGCAAGTGCCGATGGTCATGTGGTTTTCGCAAAAATGGGCGGAAAACAAGCCTTTTGATTTGAACTGTGTGCGCCGGAATTCAAGTAACGCCTATTCGCACGACAATATTTTCCATTCCGTATTGAGTTTATTGGATATGAAAATGGATAGTTTAAAGGAATATAACAACGGCCTCGATTTTCTCGCCGCTTGCCGAAAATAGATTCGGGATTAGAGTTTAACCGCGAGACAGATGCGTTTTAAAGTGCGGTCAGGATTTGACCGCACGGTCGAAATCGTCACAAATTCATGTTTTTTTGCGCATATCCTGCTACAATTCGACTGTTTTTTTAGGGGGAAATATTCACGCTAATGTTTCTGCCGATTCGCCGGTGTTAAACCGCCACGGCGGCGGAAGGCGTGAAAAGCCCCGGAGCTTGCGATGCCTGTTCCGTTCGGTCTTTGCACGCAAAATTAAGCATAAAATGAACTTTAATTGATCGGACATTGTCAATTAAATAACTCTAACTCATTTCTCTCCTGTTCACGCGGAGATTTCTTTTTGATTAAGGATATTACATGTCAAAATTAAGCGTTGTGATTCTTGCCGCCGGCAAGGGAACCCGTATGTATTCGGACTTACCCAAAGTGTTGCACAAAGTTGCCGGCAAGCCGATGGTGAAACATGTTATTGATACGGCCAAGCAGTTAAGTGCGGACCAAATTCACTTAATTTACGGACATGGCGCGGATTTATTGAAAGAACGTCTTGCCGACGAGCCGGTAAACTGGGTCTTCCAGGCGGAACAGTTGGGAACGGGGCATGCCATGCAGCAGGCGGCGCCATTTTTCAACGATGACGAAAACATTGTGATGCTTTATGGCGATGCGCCGCTGATTACTAAAGAAACATTGGAACGTTTGGTGGCGGCGAAGCCGGAAAACGGTATCGCATTGTTGACCGTAGAATTAGAAAATCCGACGGGATACGGCCGTATTATTCGCGAAAACGGATCGGTTGTCGCTATCGTCGAACAAAAAGACGCCTCGCCGGATCAGCTCAAAATCACCGAAGTCAACACCGGCGTGATGGTTTCGGACGGCGCCAGTTTCAAAAAATGGTTGGCGCGTTTGGATAATAACAATGCGCAGGGCGAATACTATATGACGGATGTCATTGGCTTGGCTAATCGGGACGGTTTTAAAGTGACGGCGGTTAAAGCGGATGACATGATGGAAGTGGAAGGCGCCAATAATCGGCTGCAATTAGCCGCGTTGGAACGTTATTTTCAACGTAAACAGGCAAAGGCTTTGTTGTTAGCGGGCGTGAGTTTAGCGGATCCGGAACGTTTTGATTTACGCGGTGAACTTGAACACGGTAAAGACGTGGAAATTGACGTAAACGTGATTATTGAAGGAAAAGTGAAATTAGGTAACGGCGTTAAAATCGGCGCGGGTTGCGTACTGAAAAACGTAACGGTCGGTGATAACACGGAAATTAAACCTTATTCCGTTCTGGAAGACAGCACGGTAGGAGACAAAGCGGCAATCGGTCCGTTCTCCCGTTTGCGTCCGGGCGCGGAATTGGCGGCGGAAACTCATGTCGGAAATTTCGTCGAAATCAAGAAAGCCAAAGTAGGCAAAGGTTCCAAGGTGAATCATTTGACTTATGTGGGCGATGCTGAAATCGGTGCGGCTTGTAATATCGGTGCGGGCGTCATTACCTGTAACTATGACGGCGCAAACAAATTCAAAACCGTTATCGGCGATAACGTATTCGTGGGTTCCGATGCGCAATTAGTGGCGCCGGTGAAAGTGGGTGACGGTGCGACCATCGGCGCGGGTTCGACGATTACAAAAGACGTCGCCGCCGGCGAATTGGTCACAACGCGCGTACCGCAACGCCACACGGCGGGTTGGGAACGACCGGCTAAGAAAAAATAAGCGGTTTTATTGATACGGAAATAAAAGTGCGGTGAAAAATTTTAATGTTTTTCACCGCACTTTGTTTATCGTTTTATTGATTTAAAATGTTATTTTCAATGAATTAATGTTATTCAAAAGAGTCCTTTAAACGTTCATCCGCACGGCGGGCTTCACCTTTGTGCTGTAGTTTGTTCAGCTGTTTTTCCAGTTTTTCTTCTACATTATTAATAGCGACATACATATCGTCGGATTCCGCGCTGGCGAACAAATTGCCGAACGGCGTACCGACAGTCGCTTCCACCCCGAAACCTTGCGGAAGTTTACTTAATACAAAGTGGGGATTGATTAACTGCGTTTGCCATTTTCCTAATTTTGCGAGACGTTCCTCAATATGAGCGCGAATTGCAGGGGTGATATCCATTTGTTTGCTTGCGATATTTAGTGTCATAGCAGTTACCTCTTTTGCTGTGAAGGTGCATTGCTGCACCCGTTTTTTTACATCCTTTGTTAACAAAATATGCTGATTAACTTCGCTTTGCAAGTGATTTCTTGTGTTATCTCGGACAATTTTTGCAAAATGTGATCTAGGTCGTAAAAGTACAAAAAACTGTTTTTTCTCCGAATGGAAATCAATTAAGCTTAACAAGCTGAAACGGCAAAGCGATTGCTAACCGAGTAACGAATTTAACAAATTCAACACAAATTCCAACCGCACTTTCGGCTGCTCCAGATTACAGGAAAAGCGGAATTTAGTCGGTCCGTCAAATTTGAACACCGCCGGTTGCTGCCGGATGAGATTGAGGAATTTCACCGGTTCAATGTCCGCCGTCGGATTGAATTCGATAAAACCGCCGGTTGCCGTACCATCGATTCTGATGACTTTCAGTTGTTTTGCCAGCGTGCGTAATTCGGCGATCTGCATCAGATTCCGAGTGGCTTCCGGTAACAAACCGAAACGGTCGATTAATTCCACTTTTAATTCATCCAGGGCGGTTTTATTTTCCGCACCGGCAATACGTTTATAAAAAGACAGACGCATATTGACATCGCCCAGATAATCTTCCGGCAACAGCGCCGGCACCCGTAAATCGATTTCCACCTGCTGTTGCGTGAGTTCATCCAGGCTGGGTTCACGGCCTTCCTTCATCGCCGTTACGGCGGATTCCAGCAATTCCATATATAACGAGAAACCGATACTTTCGATTTGTCCGCTCTGTTCGGAACCCAATAATTCGCCGGCACCGCGAATTTCCAGATCGTGAGTGGCCAAAACGAAGCCGGCGCCGAGATTATCCAGACTTTCCAACGCTTCCAAACGTTTTACCGCGTCTTTGGTCATCAGTTTCGGCGGCGGTGTCAGTAAATAAGCGTAAGCCTGATGATGAGAACGCCCCACTCTGCCGCGCAATTGATGTAATTGCGCCAGGCCGAAATTGTCCGCCCGCTCGATAATAATGGTGTTGGCGGTGGGAACGTCAATACCGGTTTCGATAATGGTGGAACAAACCAGCACATTAAAACGTTGGTGATAAAAATCCGTCATCACCCGCTCCAATTCGCGTTCGCGCATTTGTCCGTGCCCTACGGTGACGCGCGCCTCCGGTACAAGTGCGGTCAATTTTTCCGCACATTTTTCAATGCTCGCCACATCATTGTGCAGATAATAAACCTGCCCGCCGCGCAGAATTTCGCGCAAAATCGCTTCGCGAACGGTGAGATCGTCCTGCTGCCGCACGAAGGTTTTGATTGTTAACCGACGGGCCGGCGGGGTGGAAATAATGGACAAATCGCGAATGCCGTTCATTGCCATATTCAGCGTACGCGGAATCGGCGTGGCGGTTAAGGTGAGAATATCAATGTTAGCGCGCAATTGCTTAATCCGTTCTTTCTGGCGCACGCCGAAACGATGCTCTTCGTCAATCACCAGCAAGCCCAGATCGTGAAATTTCACATCGGACTGAATCAGTTTATGGGTTCCGATGAGAATATCCACTTTGCCGTCGGCGAGTCCGGCTAATACTTTTTGCTGTTCTTTAGCGGTTTTAAAACGCGATAACACTTCCACGTTAACGGGAAGATTGGCAAAACGATCGCGGAAATTTTCATAATGTTGCTGAGCTAACAAGGTGGTCGGAACCAACACCGCCACCTGTTTATGATTCATGACCGCAAGGAATGCGGCGCGCATGGCGACTTCGGTTTTGCCGAATCCCACATCGCCGCAGATTAAGCGATCCATGGCTTTCGGCTGACACATATCGGAAATCACGGCGTTAATGGCCAGTTCCTGATCAAAGGTTTCTTCAAACGGAAAGGTGGCGGCAAACGCCTGGAATTCCTCACGATCATATTTGAAAGCGAAACCTTTCTGTGCTTCCCGTTGGGCGTAAACATCCAGTAATTCCGCCGCAACATCACGAATTTTCTCCGCCGCTTTGCGACGCGCTTTCGCCCAGGCGTCGCCGCCCAACTTGTGTAACGGTGCGGTTTCCTCGCCGCCGCCTACGTAACGGCTGATCAAATGCAAACCGGCGACAGGCACGTAAAGTTTGGCGTCGTTCGCATAGGTTAACAATAAATATTCCGCTTTTACGCCGCCGTTTTCCAATGTCACCAAGCCGCCGTAACGCCCGACGCCGTGTTCGAGATGCACCACCGGTTGGCCGATTTTCAGTTCGGCAAGATTGCGGATTAAGGCGTCCGGATTCACGGTTTTACGTTTATCGCGCCGCTGCTGCTGTACTCGTTCACCCAGTAATTCCGTTTCACAAATAACCGCAATGTTATTCGTCATTCCCTTCGCCGAATTACGCCGCTCTTCGGCGCCTTCGGCATCGTCGCTATGCAAAAAAACTTCGTTTTTTTTGCCCGCACTTTGCGCTTCCAGAATAAAGCCGTGATCGAGAGAACTGATCCACAGGCTGATGCGTTGATTTTCCGCCTCCTGCAAGCCTTTGATTTGCTTCGGCTTAAGCTTGATAGGCGAAAGCAAATCCAAAAGCGTTTCCCGCCGCCCTTCCGTTTCCACGGAAAACACGATGTTGCCGTCGAAAGATTCGATAAACCGACGTAATTCCTGCAACGGTTCTTTGCTCTGCGCTTGAATCTGCAGCGGCGGTAACGGCGAAACCGGCAGATTTTTCTGGCGTACGGACGACCGCACTTTTTCCGTTTTAAAGGTTATGCGGGGATATTGCTTCAGCCGGCGATTGAGCTCGTCCACCCGTAGCCACAGGCATTCCGGCGGCAGAAGCGGGCGCATAGGATCGACCTTACGGCTTTCAAAACGCTGAGCGGCGTCCGCATAAAAGCGCGCCGCCTGCTCGGCATTTTGTTCCGTGTCCACCAGCAAACTGTCCGGCGGCAAATAATCGAACAAGGTTCCCATTTGCTCAAAAAACAGCGGTTGCCAGTATTCGATTCCCGACACCAACGCACCTTTCGAAACCTGCTGATAAATATGTTCGGGATCCCGCCGGATTTCGCCAAAGGTTTCGCGAAAACGAGCACGGAAAAATTCGATACCTTTTGCGTCCGTCGGAAATTCATGGGCGGGCAACAAATTGATTTGAGGAATGGCTTCCAACGTGCGTTGCGTTTCTACATCAAAGGTGCGAATGGAATCAATTTCATCGTCGAAAAAATCCAATCGGAACGGCAGCGGACTGCCCATGGGGAACAGGTCCAGCAACGAACCGCGCACCGCAAATTCGCCGGGTTCCAGAACCTGTTCCACCGCCCGATAGCCGGCGCTTTCCAGTTGCAGACGCAAACGCTCAATATTAAAACGATCGCCGTTTTTAATCAGTAACACATTCTGTTGCAAAAATGACGGCGGGCAAACGCGCTGCATTAATGTGGAAACCGGCAGCAACAGAATGCCTTGGCTTGCCTGTTGCAAATAAAATAACGCACTCAGGCGCGCGGAAATAATCTCTTGATGAGGCGAAAACGCATCGTAAGGCAAGGTTTCCCAATCGGGAAAAAAGCAAATATCGGTAGTGGTAATTTCGCGCAAAACTTTCTCAAAACGTACCGCACTTTTGGTGTCCGGCGTGACGATAACGGTGAGCCCTTTGTGCTGTGCGGCGATTTCGGCGATAGCCAGACAATCGGCGCCCGCCTGCACGTTGCCGAGAATTTTGTGATCGTTCGGTTGAGTGGGAATATCGAGCGTAAAATATTTCGTTGTCATAATGTTAAAGTGCGGTCGATTTTTACGTTATTTTTTGCCGGCGACCAAATAATTGATCTGCCAGTGCAGTAATTTGCGATAAGCCTGAATGCGTTCCTGTTTGGCTTGCGGCAACGGAACGGGCGGATTGACCCATAAATTGTCGGGATAAGGTGCGGTCGGATTTTGCCATGGAAATTGAAATCCGCTGTCCGCCGCGCCTTCTACCACGCCTTCTGCGTCCGCCCACAGATTTTCGTTAAACGCGAAGGCGTATTTCTCCTCGTCCTGCGGCGCCAATAAATTGCGACCGCCCAAATTCCAGTATTCCGCGTCGGATAAGCTTAATGCGTACAAAGTAGGCATAATGTCTTTGTGCGAACCGAGGCGATTCGCGTCAAAACGAATCGCCACCGCGTTTTTCACCGCCTCCGGCACGTGCAGGTAAAAGGGCACGCCTTTCGCCATAAAATTTTCTTTCGGCGCGTCAAAACGCACACAGCGTACGTGATGATCGCCGGTGACGGCAATAACGGTCTTTCGCCCGTTTTCCGCCTGATCCAGATCGGAAATGAAATTTCCCAAGGCATTATTGGCGTATTGATAGGTCGTTAGGGATTTACGGTTTTCCTGTTCGGAACCGAATTTGCCGTCCAGCGCGGCAGGATTAATGCGTTCCGCCCGATAGTGCGTCGGCACGTCGTAAGGCGGATGATTGGTGATGCTTAAGAAATTGATGAACAGTGGCTCCTGCGCTTCCGCCAGCAATTTCTCCGCTAACGCCAGCGCGTATTCGTCGGCGATTCCCCAGTAAGACAGCGAAGATTTCGCTTCGGGAAACGCTTCGATGATGTCGTTTTGATCGTACAGTTCGTCCACGCCTTGCAGCGGCAGATAATTGCCGAGATTGCGCCACATCATGCCGCCGGAGGTAATAAAAATCGTGCGGTAACCTTGTTGTTTGTAGGTTAAAAACGGATTGTACGCCAGCTTGGTTTGCTGCGCCGAGGATTGGCTGATATTTTGAATTGGGCTGTAAAAATACAGCGAAGCCAGAGTCGGCGCGGTGCCGTCGTAATCGGAAATAAAACGCTTGAACACTATGTCGCGCTCAAAGTGCGGGCGAAAATTACCTAATAAATCATTCGTTTGCGCATTATCCAACACCAAATAATTGGTGCCGAAACTTTCCATTACGGCGAGAAATACGTGCGGTTTCAAGGCGGCAAGCTTATCGTTTTTCGGCGTGCGTTCGATTAAAGATTCGGTGCCGAAAACCTGTCGCATCAAGGCTTTGCCTTGGTCTAAATCCACCGGTTCAAAACGAATATTGCGTTTGCGATCGCCGAATGCCCATTCCATAGCGATAACGCCGTTGGGAACCAGTTTGTTGATGACCGCAAGAGAAGCCACTTGCGCATGATTTTTGCCCAGCGGCGTGGAATGAATGGTGCCGCGGGCAAAGAAGGCAAGCGCGCATAACGTACCGATAAATAACAGCGACGACCACCAAGGGTTGAAGTCGATATGCCAATTTATCAAAGCATAATGGGTCAACCAGCCGGGAATGAAGGCCAAAGCAAAAATCGCAAAAAATCCGGAAATGACGGGATAATCGTCGTAAATATTTTTCAGTACCGCCTTGGTGTCGTCTTCCGCTAAACCGAACATAAACATGTCGTAATAATTATTATAGGTTTTAAAGTAATAAAAATTACCGACCACAATGCCGATAAGCGCAAAAGCCAAAACAAAAATGTACATAGACCAAATAAGTGCGGTCGAATTTACGCTTAAAAATGCAAAAGAGGCGGAGCCGAACAGAAAAAACGGCGCCAGAATAATGGCGATGACTTTGGCGTCGAATTGGGCGCCGCGTTTCAGCATTCGGCTGAGCGCGGGTTGATATTGTGTACCGCGACGCACATCGCGGGGGATGAAAGCATTCATCATTTTCAGGCGATGAAAATGTAGAATCAGTTGAAAATAAGCAAATAAAACCCAGATAATGAAAATGATGCTTGCGAGAGACAAAATACAGTTCCTGCGAGAATAATAATTAAGAGTCGCAGTATAACGAAATTAAAAATGAAGTTCAAAAAAGAATTGGTGGGCGATACCGGTCTCGAACCAGTGACCCCCTCCTTGTAAGGGAGGTGCTCTCCCAACTGAGCTAATCGCCCTAAAATTTTTCGCTACCGCGCGTTAAATAGCTTTGCCGTATTTAATATACGATCTGTGCTTTTGCACTCGCTTCAAATTTCTCGGTTTAGATTTGTAGGCTTTAAGTGGTGGGCGATACCGGTCTCGAACCAGTGACCCCCTCCTTGTAAGGGAGGTGCTCTCCCAACTGAGCTAATCGCCCGCTTAAAGAGCCTTAAAATCAAAGGGATAAACAGCGAACACCTTATGGAAAGTGGTGGGCGATACCGGTCTCGAACCAGTGACCCCCTCCTTGTAAGGGAGGTGCTCTCCCAACTGAGCTAATCGCCCGCTGTTTGTGGGGCGTATTATAGGGAATCCAGGATTACAGTCAACCTCTTTTTGTGAAATTTGCATTAATTGGCTTAAAAATAGGCATAAGTTTAAAATTTCTAGTCATTTTTTAGATAAAAAACGAGTACAATAGCGAAGTTTATATCATGAATGAAGGCAATAAGATGAAATTAGCACCGTTATTTGATTTAGATCCCAATGTAAAAGTCCGCACTCGCTTCGCCCCCAGCCCGACCGGCTATCTGCATGTAGGGGGCGCTCGTACGGCGCTTTATTCCTGGTTATATGCAAAGCATAATCACGGCGAATTCGTGCTACGTATTGAAGACACGGACTTAGAACGCTCCACGCCGGAAGCTACCGCCGCTATTATCGAAGGCATGGAATGGTTAAATCTTTCCTGGGAACACGGTCCTTATTTCCAAACCAAACGTTTTGATCGCTATAATCAGGTTATCGATCAAATGATCGAACAAGGCTTAGCCTATCGTTGTTACTGCACAAAAGAACGTTTGGAACAATTACGTCATACCCAAGAATCCAATAAACAAAAACCGCGCTACGATCGTCATTGTCTACACGATCACAGTCATTCGCCCGACGAGCCGCACGTAGTTCGGTTTAAAAACCCGCAGGAAGGCTCCGTGGTATTTGAAGACGCGGTACGCGGTCGTATTGAAATCAGCAACCACGAACTGGACGATTTAATCATTCGCCGTACCGACGGTTCGCCGACTTACAATTTCTGCGTGGTGGTGGATGACTGGGATATGGGCATTACCCATGTTGTGCGCGGCGAAGATCACATCAACAACACACCGCGTCAAATCAATATTTTAGAAGCCTTAGGCGCACCGATTCCCACTTACGCTCACGTTTCCATGATCAACGGCGACGACGGACAAAAATTATCCAAACGCCATGGCGCCGTCAGTGTCATGCAATACCGCGACGACGGTTATCTGCCGGAAGCCTTGGTGAATTATCTGGTGCGTTTGGGCTGGGGGCACGGCGATCAAGAAATTTTCAGCCGCGAAGAAATGATTCGTTTGTTTGAACTGGAACACGTGAGCAAATCCGCCAGCGCCTTCAATACGGAAAAGCTGCAATGGCTCAATCAGCATTATATGCGCGAATTGCCGCCGGATTACGTGGCAAAACATTTAGCCTGGCAATATCGGGATTTGGGCGTTGATATCACAAACGGTCCGGCGTTAACCGACATCGTGTCTATGTTCGCGGAACGCAGCAAAACGCTGCGGGAAATGGCATTGTCCAGCCGTTATTTCTTTGAAGAATTTGAAAACTTTGACGAAGCGGCGGCGAAAAAACACCTTAAAGCCGCAGCAATTGAACCGTTGGAAAAAGTAAAAGAAAAATTGACCGCACTTTCCGTTTGGGACGCGCACAATACGCACGAGGCAATCGAACAAACCGCCGCCGAATTGGGCGTAGGCATGGGTAAAGTCGGTATGCCGTTGCGCGTTGCCGTCACCGGAGCCGGTCAATCGCCGTCCATGGACGTCACCCTCGCCGGAATCGGTCGCGAACGCGTATTGGCGCGCATCGACAAAGCCCTTGCCTTCATTAAAGCGCAAGCTGCTTAAATTTTAGGCTATCGTTGCAATCATTTTTGATTAATGGTTGACAGCGGACAGGGTTAGTCATTATCATAACGCCACATCAAAACGGGGATATAGCTCAGTTGGGAGAGCGCTTGAATGGCATTCAAGAGGTCGTCGGTTCGATCCCGATTATCTCCACCAAATTCAAAAGCCTTGAAACACAATGTTTCAAGGCTTTTTTGTTATGCTAAACAGGCTTCGGCGGAAGCGGGAACTAAAAGTGCGGGCGATTTTTGGCACGTTTTTTTGCCGTTGAAAGCTTTTTGCCCAACGCCGGAAACATCAATTTAGATAACACGGCAAACCGTTTTAGTTATTTTTACTTGCTAAAAAAGCGATATAATAAAACGGATTTTAATGAGGCTTCAAAGCAAACCTCAGAACCTCACAAGGAAAAAACTATGAATCCAAAATTTAATCCGTTATTTCAATCTTATATCTTAAACAACCAAGTGGAAATCAAAAACCGTTTAGTGGTGGCGCCGATGACGCATTTCGGTTCAAACCCGGACGGCACTTTGGGAGAAGCGGAACGCGAGTTTATTTCAAATCGCGCGCAGGACATGGGCATGTTTATCTTAGCGGCGACATTAGTGCGGGACGGTGGTAAAGCTTTTTACGGTCAGCCCGAAGCGATTCGTGCGGCGCAACTGCCTTCCTTAAAAGCGACCGCGGACATCATTAAAGC
Organism: Actinobacillus sp. GY-402; assembly: GCF_014843355.1. Classification (GTDB taxonomy): domain Bacteria; phylum Pseudomonadota; class Gammaproteobacteria; order Enterobacterales; family Pasteurellaceae; genus Exercitatus; species Exercitatus varius. Next base: position 1,793,460 of record NZ_CP062137.1, on the reverse strand, counting down.
GCAAGGGGCTAAAGCCATTTTGCAACTTCATCACGGCGGCAAACTGGCGCTGACGGAATTGTTAAACGGCAAAGATAAAATTTCCGCCAGTGCGGATGAAGCCACCGGCACGCGAGCCGCCAACGAAGAAGAAATCCATGCTTTAATCGACGCCTTCGCTAATGCCGCAGATTTAGCCATTCAAGCGGGGTTTGACGGAGTGGAAATTCATGGCGCCAATAATTACCTGATTCAACAGTTCTATTCCGGTCATTCCAATCGTCGCACCGACGAATGGGGCGGCTCCCGTGAAAATCGCATGCGTTTTCCGTTGGCGATCGTAGACAGCGTATTGGCGGTAAAAGCCAAACACGGCAAAGACGACTTTATCGTGGGTTACCGTTTTTCGCCGGAAGAACCGGAAGAATCGGGTTTAACCATGGAAGACACCTTTGCGCTTATCGATGCCTTAAAGGACAAAGCGTTGCAATATCTGCACATTTCTCTGCACGATTTCTATAAAAAAGCCCGTCGCGGCGCGGATACCAATGCATTCCGCATGCAGTTGGTGCACGATCGAATCGGCGGTAAATTGCCGCTTATCGGCGTGGGCGCGCTGTTTACTGCGGAACAGATTTTAGCGGCATACAACACCGGCTGGGCGGAATTTATCGCGCTGGGTAAAACCGTGATGATTAATCCGACCATTGCCACCCTGATTAAAACGGACAGAGAAGCCGAAATCGTCACGGAATTGGATCCGAATAAACCGGAGCAATACGGCATTAAAGGTTTATTGTGGGAACTTTGCGTAAAAGGCAGCCCGATGTTACCACCGTTAAAAGGCGATAAAAACTGGCATACGGTTGATATTTAATGGCTTGAGATGAATCCTAAAGAGCGGTGCAAATTATGCGTACCGCTCTTTTTTATTCACCGTTCAGTGAAAATTATTTACCGGACGCGCTTTACTTTTTTATCGGCTTTATGATAAAGATCTTAGTCCAAGTGCGGTCAAAATTGACGCAGTTTTTTGCCGTCGAATCAATGAGATTGCGCGGTGCGGAGAAATAAACGGTTTAATGTCGGCAGGTGACGAACCATGTCACGCCCCAACAAAAAGGAGAAAAAAATGCAGCAGATTAATACTCGGGAAGTCGGTTGGATTGGTTTAGGACAAATGGGCGAGCCGATGGTGTCTCATTTGTTGGAACACGGGGTGAAAGTCGGCGTTTATAACCGAACGGCGGCAAAATGCCAAAACCTGGCGGCAAAAGGCGCCGCGGTTTATGCTTCCGTATCGGAGCTGGTGAAAGCCTATGACGTGATTTTTCTCATGGTAGCGGATTTCCCGGTGATTGAATCGCTGTTAACCGAAGAAGTGCTGACCGCTCTGGAAGGCAAGTTGGTGGTGAATATGAGTACGGTTTCGCCGACGCAAAACCAACAACTGGAGTTCTTATTGGCAAAACACGGCGCGGAATTTATTGAAGCGCCGGTTTCCGGTTCCAGTAAAGTGGCGGAAGCGGGCAAATTGCTGGTATTGGCGGCCGGCAAACCGGAAATTGTGGAACAGCTTAAACCGCTGTTCGCCGCCTTCAGCACGAAAACGTTTTATTACGGCGAAGTGGGCAAAGCGGGCGGCGTGAAACTGATGATTAATTCTCTGCTCGGCATTTTCATTCAAGCCTACGGCGAGGCTTTGCTGTTTGCGGAACAATTCGGCATTTCGAAAGAGCAGGTGATTGACATGATTTCCGGTTCGTTTATGAACAGCCAGATTTTCCAGGCTAAAGTGCCGATGTACCGACAGAACGATTTCACGCCGGCGTTTATGATGAAACACATGACCAAAGATTTTAATCTGGCGAAAGCGGAAATCGCCAAAATGGACAAAGCCTTTCCGCTGATTCAGCAAGCCGCCGTCAGCTATAATCAAGCGAATCAATCGGGGTTAAGCGAAGCGGATATGGCGGCGATTTATCAATACTTGGCGAAATAACGGCAAAAGTGCGGTCAAAAAATGTCACGTTTTTTGCCCGCACTTTTCAATCGGTTTAAAATGCCGCCGTTGTTAAGGATATCGCACTTTCATGAATAATATCGACTTCCACTATCACCATACGAACCATTACAAAATTCAGCATTACAGCCGCAAAACCTTATGGCTTTCTCTTGTGTTGACTTTCGTGTTTGCCTTGGTCGAACTGCTGGGCGGGATAATAAGCGGTTCGCTGGCGCTGATTTCGGATTCCTTTCATATGTTTTCCGACGTGCTGGCATTGGCGTTGAGCATGATTGCCATTTATTATTCGGCGAAACGGCCGACGGATAAGTTCACTTACGGTTATGTGCGGTTTGAAATTATCGCCGCTTTTTTAAACGGAATCGCCTTAATTCTGATTGCGTTGGGCGTGGCGGCGGAAGGCATTCAGCGCTTGTTTCATCCCGTGGCGGTGGATTTCCGTTCGATGCTGGCGGTGGCGAGCGTCGGTTTGCTGATCAACATCCTGTTAACGCTGATGCTGATGAACAGTCTGAAACATGAGAAAAATCTGAATATTCAAAGCGCATTCTGGCATTTTTTCGGCGATTTGCTGAATTCCGTCGGCATTCTCATCGCGGCGTTGCTGATTCATTGGACGGGTATAATAACCATTGATGCCCTTGCCAGCTTGGTGATCAGCGTGGTGATTTTCTGGGGCGGTTATAAAATCTGCCGTCGCGCCGGCGGCGTTTTGATGGAAGCCGTGCCGCCGGAACTGCAGACAGCGGCAATTCATCAATCCGTTCTGGCGATTCCGAACGTAAAAGGCATTCACGAATTTCATTTGTGGTCTATCGCCGACGGATTATACAGTCTGTCGTTTCACGTGATTCTAGAGCAATATCAGGGCGTAAATGATTACGAACTGGTTAAAAACATCAGCAATATGCTGAAGTACGAATATCAGATCGAACACGTCACCATTCAAATCGAAAATCCGGGAGTGAATACACACCATTGCGTTGATGCATAACGGATATCTGCGATTGAATCAAAGCGCCCCACACGGTTGTCAGAACCGTTCTTTTAAATAAGCGCCGATCCGTTCGAAATAATTTTGAATATCTTCGGCTTTATGCGCCAATATTCGGATTATGATTCCGCTTTCATTTAACTGCGACAATCCCGCTAAAACGTCCGTCTGCGGAGTAAATTGTTGTTGAAGTGCGGTCAAAATTTCTTTGATTTCCACCGCACTTTTGCCCACATGAATAAAACATAACGAACCTTGATGGCTGTAGTTTTCCATTTGACTCAGCGCTGTCAGGTTCATCACGGACGGTTTCCACTGAATGCAATCTGATAAGAGCGGTCGTGTTGCGCCGTTTTCCTGCAATTTGTAGATTTTCAAATGCGAGGAAAACCGGCGGAACTGAAAACGCTCACCGTTCATCACACGTCCGATTGCCACGATTTCGCCGTAAATCAGTCCGGCATTTTCGCCCATTTCAATGGTCGTTTTCTGCTTCAGCGCCGAATCCTTATGCAATACGAGCGGATGCGGCAAATAGAAGAAACGGCTGTCCGGCGCCAGTTTAACGACGGTAATTTGTTCCGCATGATTGTCGCCATTCATTGCCTGAACACGAGTAAACGCTTGGGTTTTAAGCGAAAGTGCGGTCGATTTTTTCAAAGAAATTCGGATTTCCAAACGGTCGCCGCCAAGCAAGCCGGGCGAAGAAGACATTTGCATCGCATTCAATCCGTGCCGCCACGCATCTTCGTAAACGGGCAAGGTCATCAGCTTGAACGGCGGCGAAACGAAATATTCGTCAAGTCGCGTGGTTCCGTCGGCGGTTAATTTTGTCGAAAGAAATAATTGACTATTCATTTTTGCACAAGCGAATACATTCGCCTTAAAGATCAGAAATAACGGGCGACCGGCGTTCGCCCTACGAATTATCTTACCAATGACGCCGGCTCTTCCGCGTTTTTCAGCAACGCATATTTTTCAATCCAACCAATGACGCCGTCGAGATTTTCCTTTTTCATCAGATTGGTAAAAATAAACGGCTGGCCGTTACGCATACGGCGTGCATCGCGTTCCATCACGCTTAAATCCGCGCCCACGAACGGCGCAAGGTCGGTTTTATTAATGACGAGTAAATCCGAACGCGTGATTCCCGGTCCGCCTTTGCGAGGAATTTTTTCGCCCTGCGCCACATCGATGACGAAAATCGTCACGTCGGCTAAGTCCGGGCTGAACGTGGCCGAAAGGTTGTCGCCGCCCGATTCGATAAACAGGATTTCCACATCCGGGAAACGAGCCACCATTTCGTCCACCGCTTCCAGATTCATCGACGCGTCTTCACGAATGGCGGTATGCGGGCAGCCGCCGGTTTCCACGCCCATAATCCGTTCCGGCGGCAATAAGCTGTTTTTTGTTAAAAATTCCGCATCTTCCTGGGTGTAGATATCGTTGGTAATGACCGCCACGCTGTATTTATCCGCCATTTCGCGGGTGAGTTTTTCGATTAACGCGGTTTTGCCCGCTCCAACGGGACCAGCCACGCCGATTTTGATGTATTTACGCATTGTTTTTCCTTTGGGAATAAATATAAAGACGAAGGACATTCGCCCGATAAAAATATGTGTTAGAGCGAATATCAAGACATATATAAACGGGTATATAACTGCTCATGCTGCATGGAACGCACATCATTCGCGAGCGTTGCGGCGCCGAGCCAGTCTAAATCAGGATCGAGGCTATTTTCCACCGCACTTGCAATCGGCGAACGTAACTCAAATAAAATATCCTGACCGTCCATTTGGCTGAGCGGAATCAGCTTTACGCCATTGGTAACGGAACCCACTGCCGCGTTGTAGTAGAAGGCATAAAGCGTTTCCGCTTTGCCGAGCCGCATCGCATTGGCCACCATGGCAAACACCACGGGAAAAAAGCCGTTGGCGCGCTTTTCCGTAACGGCTTGCTGAAATTCCGCCAATAACGGATGATTTTCATAACGGATAAAAATTTTCAGCAGGCGCACACCCAGTTTGTAGCTCCCTTCGCGAACTTCCCGGGCAATTTTGGTTGCGGCGAGCTCTTGGTCAAGTTCAATTAGGCGCGCCAAATCGTATCTTTCCATTGCATCAAACGCCAACGACAAATAAGCGCCGTCGTTGTACGTCCAGTTTTGCAGTAATTGGGTTCGCACATATTCTTCAAGGCTGTTTTTACTGTTAACTTTGCCTTGCTGTACGAAGGTTTCCAAGCCGTTGGAATGATTAAACCCGCCTATCGGCAAAGTAGGATCGACCAAGTGGAGCAACGCGCCCAATTGGGTTAATGCTTGTGCCAATTTCCGTCTCCGTGCTGATGATAACCTTGGTGATGATCGTGCGAATGCCCGTGAGAATGGCCCTGCGCCGAATTCGCGCGCAATGCGCGGCTTAACCGGCGTTTTGCTTTTTGCGGACGAAATCCCGCCGCCTGCAACCATTCAAACATCGGTTTATCGTACGGAAGCGTAACTTCATCGCCATCAAGGAATAACGGCGAATGTTTATTACCGATTTCATAACAGGCGCGCGCCATTTCCGGCAAGGTTTTCGGCGACAGCACAATCACTTCGCTCGGCAGGATTTCAATCGCAATAACCAGATTTTCGCCGATAAACACTACATCGTCATGCTCCAAACGCTGGCCTTCTTTAAGCAAACGAAACGCCACTTCACGCCCCGCTTTCGAGGTTTTACGCAAAATGTTGCGTTCACTTTCGTACCATTGCAACGGCACGTAATCAATCGTTTGCGTTGTAATTTTCCCTGCCGCACAAAGTGCGGTCAAATTTCCGAGAGTTTTTTCCATAATAGGAAGGATAGGATTTAATATTTGCATAATTTTGACGTTATTTATTATTGTTCTGAAACCCGGCTCGTCGCCGGGTCGGTTTGTCCGAATCGCTCCGCGGCGTTGTTGCGCTGCACTCGGTTTATAAGGTCGTTCGTATACGACAGCTTAGAACATGAAATAACGCTGCGCTAACGGTAATTTTTTTGCCGGTTCGCAAGTGATGAGTTCGCCGTCCACACGCACTTCGTAACGCTCCGGATCAACGGTGATTTCAGGGGTTGCGTTATTGTGAACCAGATCTTTTTTACCGATGTTGCGGCAGCCTTTCACGGCGACGGTTTCTTTCTCGAGGCCGAAAGCGTCTTTAATGTTCGCATCCACGCCCGCCTGCGACACGAAAAATACCGCGCATTCTTTGTTCGCTTTGGCATGCGCGCCGAACATCGGACGATAGAACACGGGTTGCGGAGTTGGAATCGATGCGTTCGGATCGCCCATTTTGGCATAGCTGATAAAGCCTTTTTTTATCACCAGTTCCGGTTTCACGCCGAAAAACATTGGTTTCCAAAGCACGATGTCCGCTAATTTGCCCGTTTCGAGCGAACCGACATGATCGGCAATACCGTGTGCAATCGCAGGATTGATCGTATATTTTGCAATGTAACGTTTAATACGGAAGTTATCGTTGCCTTCCGTGCCTAATTCACCGCGTTGCGCTTTCATTTTATCGGCGGTTTGCCAGGTGCGCGTCACCACTTCGCCTACGCGTCCCATCGCTTGCGAGTCGGAACTCATCATCGAGAACACGCCGATATCGTGTAAAATGTCTTCCGCCGCAATGGTTTCGGGACGGATACGGCTGTCGGCGAACGCCACGTCTTCCGGCACACATTTATCCAAATGGTGGCAAACCATCAACATATCCAAGTGTTCGTCGATCGTATTAACGGTAAACGGACGGGTTGGATTGGTGGAAGCCGGCAATACGTTCGGATACATCGCCGCTTTGATGATATCGGGAGCATGACCGCCGCCCGCGCCTTCGGTGTGGAAAGTGTGAATCACTCGTCCGTCAATGGCTTTCATTGTGTCTTCCAAGAAGCCGCATTCGTTCAGCGTGTCGGTGTGAATCGCCACTTGTACGTCCATTTCATCCGCCACTTTGAGAGAGGCGTCGATTACCGCATGGGTTGCCCCCCAGTCTTCGTGAATTTTTAAGCCTAATGCTCCCGCACGAATTTGTTCTTTTAAGGGTTCGACGGCGGAGCAGTTTCCTTTGCCGAAGAAACCGACGTTTACCGGCAAGGCTTCGCACGCTTGAAACATTCGTTGGATATTCCACGCGCCCGGAGTACAAGTGGTCGCATGCGTACCGTCTGCCGGGCCCGTGCCGCCGCCAATCATGGTCGTAATACCGTTTTCGATAGCGTGCTGCGCCTGTTGCGGGCAGATCCAGTGAATGTGAGTATCGATACCGCCCGCCGTTGCGATCAGGTGCGCTCCGTTATGCACTTCCGTGCTTGCGCCGATAATCATATTCGGAGTGACGTGATCCATCGTATCGGGGTTCCCTGCCTGACCGATGCCGACAATGCGCCCGTCGCGAATACCGATATCCGCTTTGATAATGCCGAGTTTCGCGTCGATAATCATTACGTTGGTAATCGCAAGATCCAATACATTCGGATTTTCACGGGTTGCCGTGCCCGATTGGGCCATGCCGTCGCGCACCGATTTGCCGCCGCCGAATTTACATTCATCGCCTTTGGTGAGTAAATCCTGTTCGATAGTCGCCCACAGGTCGGTATCGCCTAAACGTACTTTATCGCCGACAGTCGGTCCGTAAGTCGCAACATATTGGCTGCGTGGGATGGTTAATGCCATTTTGTTCTCTCCCTATAATTTTCCGTCGATCGCATTATGGAAACCGTAAATCACTTTGTTTCCGCCAAATTCCACCAGTTCCACGGTTTTCGCTTCACCGGGTTCAAACCGCACGGCATTGCCTGACGGCACGTTTAAACGCATACCGCGCGCTAAAGTGCGGTCAAATTCGAGGGCATTATTGGTTTCGAAAAAGTGATAGTGAGAGCCGACCTGAATCGGGCGATCGCCTTTGTTTATAACATCCAGTCTGATGGTTTTGCGGTTCGCATTTGCCTGAATGTCGCCGCTGGCTAATTGATATTCACCGGGAATCATTTTATTTGTCCTTTTATGTTGATGCGGACGCAATGCATCGTGTCCCTACGATAATGGTTTATCAGCAGGAGCACCGTGCCTGGCGTCCGTTTGCTCATTAACGAATCGGGTTATGAACGGTTACTAATTTTGTGCCGTCCGGGAAAGTCGCTTCGATTTGTACTTCGTGAACCATTTCCGGCACACCTTCCATGACATCCGCCGCGGTTAATAACGTTGCGCCGTATTGCATCACGTCCGCCACGCTCATGCCGTCGCGGGCGGCTTCCTGTAAATGACTGGCAATATAAGCAATCGCTTCCGGATAGTTCAGTTTTACGCCGCGGGCTTTGCGTTTTGCCGCTAACTCGCCGGCCAGGAAAAGCATCAGCTTTTCTTGTTCTCTTGAGGTTAAATGCATATTAAGTTTCCTTACCAATTAAAAAGGTGGGCTTATCTTATGACGAATTCCTCCGAATGGCAAATTCAAAAATGAAAAAATTCAGCTTTATGTTAAAATTATTAGATATTTTTCATAATAACGCAAAAACATTGGATATATTTTATAAAAACCGGAATTATTTAGATAAAATCTTTTTACGAGTTTGTGTTAAGCAAACGATTGTTTTTATAATGCGTTCAAATATGAACGAGGAAAATATTATGAAATTAATCAAAACGACTTTTGTAGGAATCGGACAAATTTTTCTCCAGGAAAACGGTTTGTCGGGCTTGCTTATCATTATCGCGATGTTTTTCAGTCACTGGACGTTGGGTGTCAGCTGTTTTCTGGGTGCGCTCATCGGCACATTAACCGCGAAATCGGCCGGTTTCCCCCAAGAACAAATTAATCAGGGATTATATGGCTTTAACGGCAGCCTGGCTTTCATGTGCGTATTGTTTACTTTTGGTCTGGTAGATTCCGCAATCCCGCTGGTCTGGGGATTGGGCGTTGTCGCTGCAATAACCGCCACGTTGATTATGCGCGCATTTATTAAGGCGGGCAAAGTCGCTTATACCTTTCCGTTTGTGGTGACTTGCTGGATCTTTTGCTGGACCGTCGCAAAATTTCATCTCTTCGGATTAAGTCAGACGACGCCGCAATTAATGGACTATACCGATACGATTCATTCTATCGGTGAGGCCTTTTATGCCTGGGCCGAAATCAATTTCGGCTCCAGTTTGATGACCGGAATTTTATTATTTATCGCTATTGCGGTCAGTTCGCCGATGGCGGCAATGTGGGGCATGGCGGTCGCCCCGATTAGCGCGTTACTGGCGTATCAGTGTTTCAATGTAGACCTCAATACCCTCGCCAACGGAATTTACAGTTTTTCCGCCATTCTGGTCGCCTGCGCTTTTGCCGGTCCGAAGTTCTCGAATTTTTGTTATGTGATTGGCGGCGTAATATTGGCGGTGGCCGTTCATTACGCCGTCGCCCAAACGGGGCTGGCGGCCTATACAATCGGGTTTATCGTGGCCAGCTGGATTATCCTGTTAATTAAAAACATAGTGGAAAAATCGGGCATAGAAAACAAACGGTTTAATCAAATTATGAATCCGTAAAGTCAAGGGCTGATGAGATTTTCCGGCGAATCGTGCTAATCAGCCCGAATGCCCGTTCAAAGCTAAAAAAACTATCGATTTTTTGACCGCACTTTGACGGAATTTATGATCTTATAATGTCATTTTTTTGCCTTGGCGGGCGCTTTCGAAGGCTTTTTCAATAATGTGCAAAACAAAAGCGGCCTGTTCCGCGGTAACCGCCAAAGCGGCGCCGTTCGCGACGGCATCGTATAAATTATCAATCAGCCCCTGATAACTTTCCTTAACATTAGGATAAGGTTTACGCACAATTTCGCCTTCGATTTCGGTATGCAAAACGCCCCACAATTCTTCCGCTTCCCGATACCAATCCCCGATCGGCGCAACACCTTTGGCAAGTTGCGCTTCCTGAATATCGACGCCCTGTTTGACATAAGAACCCAGTTTGCCGTGCAACGAAAAGGCCGGCGCCGGTTCGCGCGCGTATTTGCTTGCCATAACGGATATTTTTAAACCGTTTTCGTAATAAAGATGAATGTCGAAATTATCGTCAACCAGCGCGCCTTCGTGTTGATAACGAATATCCGCAAAAACCGCTTGCGGTTTGCCGAATAAATGAACGGCCTGATCAATCAAATGCACGCCTAAATCGTATACCAAACCGGTGCCGGCGTCGCCCGTTTCTTTCCAGACTTTCGGATTCTTCGTTTTGGAAAAACGTTCAATGCGGATTTCGCAATCCACCGGCTCCCCAATTAATCCTTCGGCTAAAATCCGCTGCGCCGCCAAAATATGGCTGTCCCAGCGGCGGTTTTGATAAACATAAAGCACAACATTTTGTTCTTGGGCGAGCTTTGCTAATTCCATGGCTTCCGATGAAGTCGCCACCAACGGCTTTTCCACCAGAACATGTTTGCCCGCCGTCAGTGCGGCTTTCACCATGTCATAATGGGTTTGGTTCGGCGTGGTAATAACGACCAAATCAATATCGGGCGTAAACAATTGGGCGTAATCATGCACGATTTCTGCGTTATCCACCCATTCTTTGCCGCGTTCCGTGTTGCGTTCAAAAAATTTCTTAATATTAAAACGCGGATCGGCTTTAAAAAACGGTACGTGAAATAAACGGGCGGAATAACCGCTGCCGGCAATGGCGACATTCAGTTTTTTCATAGGAATTCCTTTCTGGCTGGTTTCTATTGGCTTGATCGGATTATAGTCATTAATCACGCGACTTACAGTATTTTTATGTCAGTCGGCTTTCAAAAAACGATTACGGTTTGACAGATAAAGGATTTTTATGTAGCATGCTTATCACCTGAGCGTTGAAAAATTCCGTTTATGCTACATGGAAAATTGCGCTCAACGCTTATTCAATCAGCTTTTCCGCTGTCAATTTAGATGGGTTGCTTCCTGCGATCCCGCATCAAATTCCCTATCTGATAGGGTGCCGCTAACATGAACTTTCAGCTTGATTTTTAAGTGATTAATTAACCGTAAAAGTGCGGTCAAAAAATCGTAGATTTTTTTATTAATTGGCATTACAACGTGATTTTTATTTTGTTTAGCCGTATGGCTAATGATTGTTATATTTGGAGAATATCGTGAGCGTATTACAACAACTTCGTGCTACAACCACCCTGAAAGCCCCGATTTTTGTGCCGACGGTGATTTTTGTCATATTAATCGCCACCTTTTGTTCGATTTTTCCCGAACAGGCGCAAACCACATTGAATGCGATTAAACAGTCCGTTTTTGCCAATTTTAGCTGGTTTTACATTTTGGCCGGCTCCATATTCTTTCTGTTTTTGATGTTTTTGTGTGTCAGTAGTTTAGGCAGTATTCATTTGGGCGCCGATACGGACGAACCCGAATTTTCCTTTCCCTCCTGGATTGCGATGTTATTTGCCGCCGGAATGGGGATCGGTTTGATGTATTTCGGGGTGGCGGAACCCATATTGCATTATTTAAAACCCTTGAGACAAGGGCTTAGTGAAGCAGAACGCATGAAAGACGCGATGATGATGACTTTTTATCATTGGGGTATTCATGCGTGGGCCATTTATGCCGTGATTGCTCTGGCACTGGCCTATTTCGGTTTCCGTTATAAATTGCCGTTAACCGTGCGTTCGGGATTTTATCCTTTAATGAAGAATCGCATTTCCGGCTTTGGAGGGCATGCGATTGATGTGGTGGCGTTATGCAGTACTATTTTCGGTTTAACCACCACCTTAGGTTATGGCGCCATGCAGGTCAAAGCAGGCTTTAACAACCTTGGTTTGTTGGACAGCAATAGCTTTGGCGTATTAATAATGATCGTGAGTGTCGCCATGGCTTTAGCCATCACTTCCGCCATTTCCGGTGTCGGCAGAGGCGTAAAAATACTTAGTGAAATCAATCTGTTACTCGCCGGCTTGTTATTGGTTTTCGTGATTATCGCGGGACCGACGCTGTTATTGTTCTCGGGCCTAACGGAAAATTTAGGCTATTACTTCAGCTCATTATTAGAACTCAGTTTCCGCACCTTTGCCTACGAACCGGAAAATCAAGGCTGGTTGAGTAATTGGACGATTCTGTACTGGTCTTGGTGGGCATCCTGGGCGCCGTTTGTCGGCATGTTCATCGCCAAAATCTCTAAAGGCAGAACCATTCGTGAATTTATTTTAGGCGTATTGTTTGTGCCCTCTTTATTCAATATTTTGTGGATGACCAGCTTCGGCGAATCCGCAATCTGGATAGATCAGCAAACGAACGGCGCTTTAGCTGCCATCAGCAACAATACCGAAGCGCTATTATTCGGCTTTTTCGACCAATTGCCGTTCAGTATTGTCGCTTCCGTGGTTGCGCTCATGGTGATTTCCATTTTCTTTGTGACGTCGGCGGATTCGGGAATTTTCGTCTTGAACTGCATCGCTTCACAAGGCGAAGAAAAAGCGCCGAAATGGCAAACCATATTATGGGGGATTTTGCTGGCGGTATTGGGTCTGTCTTTATTGTATTCCGGCGGTCTGGCTTCGCTGCAAACGATGACATTAATTATCGCGTTACCGTTCATGGCGATTATGATTGCCTTATGTTTCGGCTTATGGAAGGGATTAATGGTAGACAGCCAATATTCCAGTAAAACGTTTTCGCAGGGAAGCGCCTCCTGGACCAGCGGAGACTGGAAAACGCGGCTGGAAAAAATTGTTAACCCGACCAATCGCAAAGATATTCGCCGTTTCCTCACCAAAATTGCCCGTCCGGCGTTTAACGAACTGGTGGAAGAATTTGAAAGTCACGGCTTAACGGCACAGATGAATTTTATTAACGGTAAAAATCCGAAAATCGAATTTGAAGTGATCAAAGAAAACCTGCGTAACTTCCTATACGGTATCGAATGTCAATCCCGCGAATTATCCGATTTAGTGGTGGAAGACAGCAACGTACCGAATATAGAAGAAAGCAAAATCTACGAACCGATTACTTATTTCTTTGACGGCCGCCAGGGTTATGACGTGCAATATATGACCAAAGACGAGTTAATCGCCGACGTATTAAAACAATATGAACGCTTTATGAATCTTGCCATGGACAACAGCCACGATCTTATGACGGCAGACGTAGAAAACATAGGAGAATCCGCGGGTTCGGGGCAATAAATCGCGCCGAATATTGTTTACTTTAACCGAAGCCAAACCAACGGTTTTATGTCGGGGATAAATAAAGTGCGGTGAAAAATTTTAATGTTTTTCACCGCACTTTTCATTTAACGACGCGGCAAATAACGCGTCGGATCCACCGATTTACCTTTGTAACGAATTTCAAAGTGGAGTTTTACGCTGTTGGTTCCGCTGTTCCCCATTGTTGCAATTTGCTGACCGGCTTTAACTTCCTGCTGGTCGCTAACGGAAATGCTATCATTATGGGCGTAGGCGCTTAAGAAATCATCGTCGTGTTTGATGATAATCAGGTTACCGTAACCGCGTAAAGCGTTACCGGCGTAAACGACGCGTCCCGGCGCGGCGGCGTAAACGGCCTGTCCTTTCGAGCCGCCGATATCAATACCTTTGTTTCCGCCGTCACCGGCTGAGAAGCCTTGTGTAATTCTACCGGTAGTCGGCCATTGCCATTTCAGATTTGAAGCCGGGGCAACGGTCGCGCCCGAAGAATAACCCGATGTGCCGGTTCCCGCCACGATGCCGCCTGTTGTCGCTCCCGCGGTGCCGACGCCGGCAACCACTCCGCCACTCGTTCCGCCCGCACTCGCCGCACCTGTCGTCGGTGCAACCGTACCTGTCGAAGCTTTAACCGGACCGGTTATCGTGCCGTCCGAACCATATTGAGTACCGTTCGGTCCTGCGGTATAAGACACTTTCGGTTCAGCCGGTACCTGAACTTCGGTACATTGCTGTTGAGTGGTCGTTGCAGCTGCCGCACTACCGTTAGACACTTTTAAGGTTTGTCCGACTTTCAGATTATAAGGTTCTGACATTCCGTTTAATGCCGCCAGCTCCTTCACGTCAATACCGGCAATATAAGCGATCAAAAACATGGTGTCGCCTTTTTTCACTGTATATTCCGTTGCTTTGTAGAAACCTTTATTGATTTTACTATAATCCGGCGCGTTGGTTGTGGCGTTACGCGGAATTTCTACGGTTTGACTTTGATTGGTCGCTTTACTGCCGGCCGCCGGCACTTCAACGGTTTTACACACGGTTTTAGTCGTCATTGCAGGTTGCGACTGCGTTTGTTGGAAGGTCGGTTGAACCGCGGTTGTTGTAGCGGCTGGTGCGCTAGAGGCCGTCGACAACGTCCCCGTTTGATTCGCCACCGGTTGAGTCGCAACCGGATTATTCATATTTTCAGGCATGGTACTTTGTTGAACTTGCGGTTCCCACGTGCTGTTTGAGGAACCGTCGACCGGTTGTGGGATTGACGGAGATAACGTACCGTCCACACTATCCACCGGCGCCGGCGTAGACGAGGAACATCCCGCCAATACGGCAGCGGCAAGAGGTAACAATAAAAAGGATTTCTTCATTTCGCTTTCCTTGGGAATTATTTCATATTATCAGGCATATTACTTTGTTCAACTACCGGCATAAAACCACCGCCGTCCATCGCCCCCGTTCCCGCCACCGGTTGCATAATGCCGTCAGGCAATGCATTAGGATCGTCGTTGGGCGCTTCAGATGAACAAGCCGTTAAAGCTGCCATCATAGACAACAAAAAAATGATTTTTTTCATTTTATTTCCTTTATTTTAAAACTAAATAGGCAATGACGGCCAAGGCCACCACCGACCAGCCGATCACTTCAATCGAACGGCGCAATTTATCTGCGAATTTAGTTCCGCCCCACGCCGCTAATTTTGCAATCAATACGAAACGGGCGGCACGGGAAACCGCTGCCGTGAGAACAAAAGGGATAAACGCCATTTGCATCACGCCGGCGGCGATAGTGAAAACTTTATAGGGAATCGGTGAAAAACCGGCGACAAAAACAACCAGAACGCCCCATTGCTCAAACCATGAAATCGCCTTATCCCATTGAGTCTGATAACCCCATTTCACGATATATTGTTGAACTAAATCAAAGGCATAATAACCGATGGAATAGCCGACTACCCCGCCGACAACCGAGGCCGCGGTACAAATTAACGCAAATTTGACCGCACTTTGGGGCTTAGTCATTGCCATCGGAATCAACATGACATCCGGCGGAATAGGGAAGAAAATCGCTTCGATAAAACTTACGAACGCTAACCAATACGCCGCCAGACGATGCTTAGACCATTCCATGGTTTTATCGTACATTGCCCCAAAAAAATTCATAAGCTTTCCTTTCAGTCATAAAAAATAAATGTTGTATTATTCCTGTTCTAACCAAGTTTGTAAAGCTTGAAGTGAATGGTGCGCCGTCATATCCGGCTGAATCGGCGTAATCGACACATAACCGTGTTGCACCGCATGGAAGTCCGTTCCCTCATCTTCATCCTCCGCCAGCCCGGCCAGACCAATCCAATAAATGGCTTCGCCGCGCGGATCCGTCTGTTTAATAACTTCGGCGGCGGAAGCGCGATGGCCCAAGCGACAAACTTTCACGCCTTTGATTTCTTCATAAGGCAAATCCGGAACATTAATATTCAAAATTTCACGACTTTTTAGCAGTTGCCCGTGTAATTTAGGAATTAAATCGCACACAATTTTCGCCGCACTTTCGTAGTGCCGGCGCCCGTCCAATGACACCGCAATAGCCGGTAGACCTAAATGGCGTCCTTCCAAGGCGGCGGCCACCGTGCCGGAATAAAGGGTATCGTCTCCCAAATTTACGCCAGCATTAATCCCGGACACCACCAAATCAATCCGGCCCGATAAAAAACCGTTCAACGCCAAATGTACGCAATCGGCGGGAGTGCCGTTAATACAATAATCGTCATTATCCAGTTGGCGGGGACGCAACGGTTCTACCAGCGTGAGCGAACTTGATGCCGCGCTACGGTTGCGATCCGGCGCCACAATGACAACGTTGGCAAATTTACGCAAATAAGCGGCCAATATTTGAATGCCTTCCGCATGGTAACCATCGTCGTTTGAAAGTAAGATATTCATTCAGGTAATCCTTTTCCTTATTAATCACGGCATTATTATAGCAACAAAAAAACCGGCTTTCGCCGGGTTTTAGCATATGATTCCGATTAACGACCATTAACCTTGAGATGAAATGCGTTTCATATCCGTCATATAACCGCGTAATTCCAAACCGATTAATTCAACCGGATGGTTGCGGATTTCATCGTTAACGTCGCGTAAAGTCACGTTATCGATTTCTACCGCCGGAGTCGGTTCGCCCAAGTCACCTTTTTGTAAGGTCGGGATAATTTCTTTAGCCAGAATCGGAGTAGCAACATTGGAGAATAAGTAGTTGCCGTATTCCGCCGTATCGGAAATTACCACGTTCATTTCATATAAACGTTTACGGGCGATGGTATTCGCGATTAACGGCAATTCGTGCAAAGATTCGTAATAGGCGGATTCTTCATAAATACCGCTTGCCACCATAGCGTCGAACGCCATTTCTACGCCGGCTTTCACCATTGCTACCATTAACACGCCGTTATCGAAATATTCCTGTTCGGAGATTTTAATACCGTCGGCTTTCGGTGCGTTTTCGAAAGCGGTTTTACCGGTCGCTTCACGCCACGCTAATAAGTCTTTATCGCCGTTTGCCCAGTCTTCCATCATCACGCGGGAGAATTCGCCGCTGATGATGTCGTCCATGTGTTTCAGGTATAAGAAGCCCAATTTTTCTTTAATCTGTTCTGAAAGTTCGAACGCACGCAGTTTCGCCGCATTGGAAAGACGATCCATCATTAAAGTGATACCGCCTTGTTTTAAGGCTTCCGTAATGGTTTCCCAACCGTATTGAATTAATTTACCCGCGTAAGCCGGATCTTTACCGTCTGCGATTAATTTGTCGTAGCACACGATCGAACCCGCTTGCAACATGCCGCAAAGAATGGTTTGTTCGCCCATGAGGTCGGATTTTACTTCTGCAACGAATGAAGATTCCAACACGCCCGCACGATCGCCGCCGGTTGCGGACGCCCAGGCTTTCGCAATCGCCATGCCTTCGCCTTTCGGGTCATTCGCCGGGTGAACGGCGATTAATGTAGGTACGCCGAAACCGCGTTTGTATTCCTCACGCACTTCGGTACCCGGACATTTCGGTGCGGACATTACAACGGTAATATCTTCACGGATTTGTTCGCCCACTTCAACGATGTTGAAACCGTGAGAATAACCGAATGCCGCGCCTTGTTTCATTAACGGCATCACATCGGCCACAACTTTTGAATGTTGTTTATCCGGCGTTAAGTTGATGACCAAATCGGCGGTCGGGATTAATTCTTCGTATGTTCCCACTTTAAAACCGTTTTCCGTCGCGCGTTGGAATGAAGCGCGTTTTTCTTCGATCGCTGCTTTACGCAAGGCATAGCTGATGTCCAGACCGGAATCGCGCATATTTAAACCTTGGTTTAAGCCTTGTGCGCCACAGCCGACAATCACGATTTTTTTACCTTTTAAAAAATTGCAACCGTCAGAAAATTCGCTGCGTTCCATAAAACGGCAACGGCCCAGCTGATCAAGCTTTTCGCGTAAATTTAAAGTGTTAAAGTAATTAGACATTGTGTTTTCCTTTTGTGCTGGACTAAGTATGCAAAGGATTATACGCTTTTTTTATATTGCGTAAATTGATATTATTGGAATCTATTATTGCAATTCACGCAACCAAAAGAGGCTGTTATGTCCGCATCGATTCTTGGTTTTCACCATGTCGCCATTATTGTTTCCGATTATGAAACGTCCAAACGGTTTTATACGCAAATTCTCGGCGCCCGAATATTGGCCGAAACTTATCGCGAAGCGCGTCAAAGTTACAAACTGGATCTCGCTTTCGCCGACGGTTCGCAGATCGAGCTTTTCAGTTTTCCCGCCGCGCCCGCTCGTCCGAATCAGCCGGAAGCCTGCGGATTGCGCCATCTGGCGTTTCGCGTGCAAAACGTACAAAGTGCGGTAGATTTTTTGCAAGAAAATCAGTTGGAATGCGAACCGATTCGGATTGACGAATTAACCGGTAAACAATTTACGTTTTTTAAAGATCCCGACGGATTACCGTTAGAACTCTACCAAATCTAGGAAATATCCATGAATTTCAACGATCTTTCCCTGTTCTTACAACTGCTGGAAACCCGCAATTTCAGCAAAACGGCCATGCAAAGTCATATGTCGCCTTCCACGCTGTCCCGTCAGATTCAGCGAATGGAGGAAGAATTGGGCGGCGTTTTGTTTTTGCGTGATAATCGCCAGGTGCAGCTGACGGAATTAGGCGAGCAATTCGCGCAATTTGCCAAAAGGAGCCGGGCGGATTGGCAGAACTTCCAAAGTCAGCTGCGATCAAATTCGGCGGAATTATCGGGCGAACTCAAATTGTTCTGTTCGGTCACTGCGGCTTATAGTCACTTGCCGCAAGTACTGAAAAATTTTCGGCTGCGTTATCCGAAAGTGGAAATTCAGCTCACCACCGGCGACGCCGCCTCCGCCATTCAGTTGGTGCAGAGCCAGCAAGCGGATCTCGCTTTGGCGGGGAAACCTTTAAACCTGCCGAATGCCGTGGTTTTTCACCCGATTGATCAGGTTTCCCTTTCGTTGATTGCGCCCCGGGTTGCCTGCCCGGCGACGCAATTATTGCAGCAGGATCCGGTAAACTGGCAGGAAATGCCGTTTATTCTGCCGGTGGAAGGGCCGGTGCGACAACGGATTGATCAATGGTTCCGTCGGAAAAAAATCAAACATCCGAAAATTTATGCGACGGTTTCCGGCCACGAAGGCATCGTGCCGATGGTCGCGCTGGGCTGCGGCTTGGCGCTGTTGCCGGACGTAGTGATTAAAAACAGCCCGATGAATACCCAAATTTCTTCGTTAACCTTCGATACGCCCGTCGCGCCCTTTGAATTGGGCGTTTGCGTACAGAAAAAAAGTCTCGAACTCCCGCTGATTCGCGCTTTCTGGCAATGTTTGCCGGATTAATTTTGTGATCCGCATTCCGGATTCCATCGCAAAAACTTGGCGAAAATCTCCCGCACTTTCATACTCTTCGCAGCCAAAATTCACATTATCATTTAATATCAGCAAAAAGTGCGGGCAATTTTATGGATAAATATGCGGAAACCTTATTGCGCTTACTGCAAGTGCCCCGGCTTGGCGCCAGCACCGTCAGTCAGATTCTTACCGCCATCGATTTAAACACGCTGCTGTCTTACGACGCCGACGCCTTTTACGCCATCGGCTGGACGACGCATCAAATTAAACGTTGGTTTAAACCGGAACGCAAATATATCGACCCCGCGCTGGAATGGGGGCAAAAAAGCGGTAATCAGATTATTCACTGTTTCCATCTGGATTACCCTTATTTGTTAAAACAAATCGAAAGTTCGCCGCCCGTGCTGTTTGTGCAGGGTAATGCGGATTTGCTGGCACATCCTCAAATCGCTATCGTGGGTAGTCGTTATTGCAGCGATTACGGCAGTTATTGGGCGAAATACTTTGCCACGGAATTTTGTACCGCCGGTTTCGCCGTAACCAGCGGACTGGCGAAAGGCATTGACGCGCACAGTCATCGGGCGGCGGTGGATGTGCAAGGCAAAACCATCGCGGTGTTAGGAAACGGCTTAAACCAGATTTATCCCGCCGTAAATCGATCGCTGGCTCAAGCCATTCTGGCAACCGGCGGCACCTTGGTGACGGAATTCATTCCCGATCAACCGCCGGTTCCCGCCAATTTTCCCCGTCGTAATCGAATCATCAGCGGGCTTTCTCTTGCCACATTGGTAGTGGAGGCTTCCGAGCGCAGCGGTTCGCTGATTACGGCCCGTTTCGCGCTGGAACAAAACCGCGAAGTGTTCGCCATTCCGGGGAATCTCAACAACGATTTCAGCACAGGTTGCCACAAATTAATCAAGCAAGGGGCAATGCTGGTGGAAAACGCCAAAGACGTCATTGAAAACATTCCCTATTACGGTTTTACCAATATGCAAATTCAGGATGTGAAAGACGTCCTGAAAGCGACCGTGCCTTGCCCGAATCCGCGCCCGCCTTCCGCCCGTTATGCGGATCCGCGGCATCCCGATTTATTCAATTTGATCGGTCATAATTTAATCAGTGTGGACGAATTGGCGACCCGAACGGGATTAAAGGTGGACGAACTGCTGATTCAGCTGTTGGATCTCGAATTGCAGGATTTGATTTTATGCGAAGACGGCGGATATCGCCGCCAATGGTAAAAATAAAAAATTATGAAAAAATCGCCCGCACTTTCTGATACAATATTATGGCTATTTAGTCAGAAAGGAACGCTTATTTATGTCTGTTTTAGGAAGATACCATTCATTTGAATCCTGCGGCACGGTGGACGGGCCCGGTATCCGTTTTATCTTATTTTTACAGGGCTGTTTGATGCGCTGTCAATACTGCCACAATCGCGATACCTGGGATTTGCACGGCGGAAAGGAAATCAGCGTGGAAGAACTGATGAAAGAAGTCGTGACTTATAAACCTTTCATGCGCGCCTCCGGCGGCGGCGTCACGGCGTCGGGCGGCGAAGCGATTTTGCAGCCGGAATTCGTGCTCGAATGGTTCCGTGCCTGCAAAGCGGAAGGCATCGACACCTGCCTGGATACCAACGGATTCGTGCGTCATTATGAATTTATCGACGATTTGTTAGACGTAACCGATTTGGTATTGCTCGATTTAAAAGAAATGAACGACCGCGTGCATCAAAGCCTGATCGGCGTGCCGAACAAGCGGGTGCTGGATTTTGCCAAATATCTGGAAAAGCGCAACCAGCGCACCTGGATCCGCCATGTCGTCGTGCCGGGTTATACGGATAATGACGAAGATTTGCACCTTTTGGGGAAATTTACTCAAAACATGAAAAATGTCGAAAAAATCGAATTATTGCCTTATCATCGTTTGGGCGCCCACAAATGGGCGGTGTTGGGCGATAAATATCAACTTGAAGAAGTGAAACCGCCGACAAAAGAATCCATGGAACATATCAAAGCCTTGCTTGAAAGTTATGGGCACGAAGTAAAATACTAAATTTTCCGATGTCGTCACAAACGACATTTCGCATGAAAGGGAACAAAAAAACGTTCCCTTTTTTGCCCGCACTTTTTGAATGATTCTTCCCGCCGGCGATTAGAAATACCCAAAATGATGAAATATACGGCGGCATATTGAACCAAGCCGCGATCAAACGGTCTAAATTTGGCAAACGTTAACTAGCTATTTATTGGAGAACCCTATGGATTTCAGCAAAATTCTGAATCAAGTTTTTACTACCGCTCAACAGCAAGTCAGCAAAACCATGAGCGGTAACAGTACGATGGATAAAATTACCAAGGCGGGCGGCGGCGCGGCGGCTATCGGAATTTTGTCCATGATTTTAGGTCGCAGCGGAGGCGCAAGTTTAACCAAATTGGGATCGCTCGCCGCATTAGGCAGCCTGGCTTATCAGGCTTATCAATCTTACCAGGCCAAACAAGGGCAAGCGCCGCAGGTTGAAGAAACCAATTTCACCGAAAGCGCAAAAAGTTCCGATGCCGGCCAGGTCATTTTACAGGCAATGATTGCGGCGGCCGCGGCGGACGGCGCGATTAGCGAAGAAGAAAAACAGGCGATTTTAAATGAAGCCAATAATGATGCTGACGTGCAACAATGGCTGGAACAGGCGATCAATTCGCCGGCAACGCCGGAACAAATTGCCGCGCAAGTGGGCAATGACGCCGCATTGGCCGCACAGGTTTATTTGGCGGCGCGCGTTGTGTGCAAGGAATTGGATCGCAAAGAAATCGTGTTTTTGTCCAAACTGGCGCAAGCTCTCGGTTTAGATGATCAGTTGGTGGAAGAATTGGAAAAACGTGCAGGTTTTTAATTCCGCCGCTAAACGTGCAAATTAACGAAAAGGGCCGAATCCTGTTCAACACGGGATTCGGCCTTTATTCATCAAGTTTTTTAGTCCTTTTTAAACCTGATATTTGCTTTTATCGCCGATATCAAAATGCAGCGGCATTTTGATTTTTTGTACAAATAAAACGGCAAATAACAGCGCGCAGACCGCACTGAGTATTTTTTGCGGCAGTGGAAACGATTACCACGGTGCACAGCCAAAGCAACGCCGCAAAAAACGGCATAAAATTCAACGCCCAAACCCGAAAGCAAAAATATTCTTTAAACGCTAAGCCACCAAGAGTAAGTAAAACGCCGCCGAGCGCCAGTTCCGGCTGTCCGAAAGCGTGGCACAACAACGCGATCCAGGTCGCCATTTGTAACAGCAGACGGAAGGGTTTGAGATAAATATGTAATGACGACGCGCACAATGTGGCGGCGACCAATAAACCGAAATAACCCACTTGCGGTGAATACGGCAACAGACCAACGGCGCAAGCCGCTACGATAAACCCCGAGCGATAAAGACAAACCGTGAGTTTATCCAGAAAATCCATGGGAGATTGAATGTGCGGATCAGCCATTTTTCCTCCTTTTCCGCTTATTGCGTTAATTATTCCGGCACGCCGCGTAACAAAGGCTCGTATTTAAACGGAGCGTGCGAAGTAGGCGCCGGTAAATCGCTGAACAGCAAAATATACGGTTTCGGCGGCGTGATTTTTTCGTGACGCCACAATTGTCCCATACCGACCAATTGGATATCCGCCGGTAAATGCCGTAATCCGGCCTGTAACACCGCAATGGTATTTTTACGCGGATGACCGATGACAATAGCCACTCCGTGCTTACGGGCATGTTGTAGCGCCAATTGAAATTGATGCTGGATATCGCCGAAATTATCACTGTCATCCAGAAAAACATGGCGTTCCAGAACGCTCACGCCTTCCTGTCTGCCGATTTTAGCGGCAACGCTTTTGCCGATGGTACGACTGTCCAGAAAAAACAAGCCCCGCTGATGTAAAACGCGCATTAAATGAGTCATTAAAGGCGTATCGGCGGTGGCGGCGCTGCCCATATGATTATTCATTCCGATAGCGTGGCTGACAATCTGTTCGGCTTGCTGCAGCCGTTGTTCCACTTCTTGTCTCGACATGCCGAGCGACAATCCGCCTTCTTCAATTTTCATATTACTGACGGATTGCATTGGCATGTGAATTAAAATATCCCGTCCCTGCTGCTGCGCCTGTCGGTTACGCTGGGCCGCATAGGGCGCGGCGGGAATAATCGCCACCGAAACCGCTTTCGGCATGGCGAGAATTTGCGCATCCTCTTGCGGACGATAACCCATGTCATCAATCACGATGGCAAGCTTATTCGGCTGTGCGGCGGCAAACTGGTCAGATTGCGCCGGAGCCGGCAAGGATAAAAGTGCGGTCAAAAAAACGATCATTTTTTTGACCGCACTTTTGCAGCATTCGCTCTGCGGAAAACGGTTCATTAACGCAACCAGTTCATCGGATTCACCGCGTTACCTTGGCGGCGGATTTCAAAATACAGTGACGAACGCCCTTGTCCGCCGCTGTTGCCCACTTCGGCGATTTGTTGTCCGGCATTAACCAGCGAACCGGAACGCACGAAAACCGCCTGATTGTAACCGTACAACGACATATCGCCTTTGCCGTGGTCGATTACCACCACCTGACCGTAACCCGCCAGCCAGTTGGCTAAAATAACGCGCCCGCCGGCAATGGCTCTGACCGCAGCTCCCGTACCGGCGGCGATAACGATCCCTTTCCACTTGACTTCGCCCGCCTGAGTCGAACCGAATTGATGCAAAATTTTGCCTGCCACCGGGAACGGATATTTGCCGCTTAAACCGGCGCCGGAACGCATAAGTTGTTTTTCCTGCGCCGTTGGCTGATAGGTTTTATTGGTGCGCTTTTCTTCCGCCTGTTTTTTCTGCGCCAGCTGCTCCCGTTCCTGTTTTTCCTG
This sequence comes from Actinobacillus sp. GY-402, assembly GCF_014843355.1. Classification (GTDB taxonomy): domain Bacteria; phylum Pseudomonadota; class Gammaproteobacteria; order Enterobacterales; family Pasteurellaceae; genus Exercitatus; species Exercitatus varius. Next base: position 1,769,430 of record NZ_CP062137.1, on the reverse strand, counting down.
TTGCTGAGCCGCCAGCGCCGCGCGGTTGATTTCCGCCCGCAAGGCGTTTTCGTTCGCTTTCAGCGTTTCCAGTTTGTTTTGATCGCGCTCCAGGGTTTTATTTAACTGCGTCAAGGTGCTTTGGCGTTCGTTACGGGCTTTTTGTAACGCCTGCTGTTGCTTTTTTTGTTCGGATAACTGCTGCTGCTGTTCGGCTTGCTGTTGCGCCAGATAATTTTTTTGTTCGTCCAGCTGAGCGCGCGTCGCTTTAAGTTTGTCGATTAACGCCAGCCGGGTTTTATTCACATGTTTGGAATACACCATCATGCGATCGTTGTTTTTTGCGTCGTCGGAAAGCAAGTGTTCAATAACGGAATTCGGATTGCCGGAACGGTAAACCGCATCCAGTTGTTTGGCCAGCTTAAGCTTTTGCTGGCGCTCCTGTTGTTCCAGCAGTTTGATTTGTTTATTGGTATCCGCAATGATTTTATTGGTTTCTTTCAGATCGGCTTCCGTTTCGCGCAGCGATCCCACAATATCGTTAATCTGATTTTCCTGAGATTTTAAACTGGATTGCAGTTTGTTTTGTTCGCGTTTTTGCGTGGCGATTTTCTGTTCCTGCTGTTTGATTTGGCTTTGAATTTGGTTTAAATCCGCCGCCTGCGCGGAAAACGACAAAAGCATGCCGCCGCAGAAAAGTGCGGTCAGATTTTTGACAGTTTTTTTAAACGGCAAAAAGCACAACATTCAAACAAATTCCTATGAATAATAACGTGCGCATAAATATACCATTATTTTTGCGAAAGATCAGAAAACATTCGCTTTTCACTTTTAAATCCACCCGTTTTTTGCTATAACGTACGACAAATAACAGATTCATTAACTTAATAGGAGTTCCTCATGCAATTAGTATTTATTCGTCACGGTTTAAGCGAATGGAATGCGTTAAACCTTTTCACCGGCTGGAGAGACGTTAACTTAAGCGAAAAAGGTGTGGAAGAAGCCAAAGAAGCGGGCCGCAAATTAAAAGCCGCCGGTTTTGAATTCGACATCGCATTCACTTCCGTATTAACCCGTGCGATTAAAACCTGTAATCTAGTGTTGGAAGAATCCGACCAATTATGGGTGCCGCAAATCAAAACCTGGCGTTTAAACGAACGTCACTACGGCGGTTTACAAGGCCTGAACAAAGCGGAAGCGGCGGCTGAACACGGCGACGAGCAAGTCCGTATCTGGCGCCGTTCATACGACGTATTGCCGCCGGTGTTGGATCCGAAAGATCCGCACTCCGCGCATAACGACCGTCGTTACGCCCATCTGCCGGCGGATGTGGTTCCGGATTGCGAAAACCTGAAAGTAACGTTGGATCGCGTTTTGCCGTTCTGGGAAGACCAAATCGCACCGGCGATCAAAGCGGACAAACGCGTGTTAGTGGCGGCGCACGGTAACTCGTTACGCGCATTGGCAAAACACATCGAAGGCATTTCCGACGAAGATATCATGGGCTTGGAAATCCCGACCGGTCAACCGTTAGTATACGAATTGGACGATAACCTGAAAGTCATCAGCAAACGTTATCTTTAATTTCGTCCGAATAAAAAACGCTGCATTTACTGCGGCGTTTTTTATCGCTTTTGAAATGGCAAAAGTGCGGGTAAAATAAGCGAAATTTTACCCGCACTTTTAATATTATGAATATTCTGATTATCGCCCCGTCGTGGGTCGGCGACATGATGATGTCGCACAGTTTGTATCAAGCCCTGAAAACCCAATATCCCGATTGCCAAATTGACGTATTGGCGCCGAATTGGAGTAAACCTTTGTTGGAACGCATGCCCGAGGTGCGCAAATCGCTTACCATGCCGATAGGACACGGCGCGTTTAATTTAAGGGAACGTTATCGAATAGGAAAATCTCTGCGTAATCAATATGATATGGCGATTGTACTGCCGAATTCGCTGAAATCCGCATTTATTCCGTTTTTCGCCAAAATTGCCGTGCGACGCGGTTGGAAAGGCGAATCCCGCTATTTTTTCCTGAACGATTTACGCGCCAACAAAAACGATTATCCGATGATGGTGCAACGTTACGTGGCCTTGGCCTATGAAAAAGGCGCCATTCCGGCGGCGGATAAATTGCCGATTCCGACGCCTTACTTAACCGTTCAACAAAGTGCGGTAGAAAAAAACAAAGAAAAATTCTCCACGCAGTTTGAATTGGCGGAAAATCGTCCGGCTATCGGTTTTTGTCCCGGCGCCGAATTCGGACCGGCCAAACGCTGGCCGCATTATCATTATGCCAAACTGGCGGAAATGCTGATTGAAAAAGGCTACAGCATTCGGTTGTTCGGTTCTGCCAAAGATACGGACGCCGGGGAACAAATTCGTTCGAGCCTGCCTGAAACATTGCGTCGCTATTGCATCAATCTGGCGGGACAAACCCAGTTAAACGAAGCGGTGGATTTAATCCGCGATTGCACGGCTATGGTTACCAACGACAGCGGGTTAATGCATATTTCCGCAGCGGTAAACAGACCGCTGGTGGCGGTTTACGGCCCGACCAGCCCGCAATATACGCCGCCTTTATCGGATAAAGCGGTCATCATCCGTTTGATTGAAGGTGGTTTAATTAAAATCCGTAAAGGATCGGACAGCGCGGAAGGTTATCATCAGAGTCTGATTGATATCACGCCGGCAATGGTGATGGAGAAACTGGAAACCTTGCTGGCTAAAGAATAAAGGAATAAGAGTTATCATGGAAGTATTAGACAAAGTGCCGGATATGGTGACGAAAATTCTGCGCACTACATTAAGTTCGTCATTGATCATTTTAGCCTTGATTTTAGTGATTGCGCTGATAAAAATCACTCTTGGATTGTGCGCCATTGTGTTTACGGACAGCCTTGCGGTGCCTTATTATTTGGCGGAACAGATCGTGATGTTTTTTCTGTATTTCGGTTTTTTGGGCTTGATTTCTCAGTATTTTAAAAGCGGCTACCATTTTCCGTTGCGTTATTTTATTTATACCGGGATTACGGCGATGCTGCGTTTGATTATCGTGGATCACGAAAGTGCGCTGAACACGATTTTATTCGCAGGCGCGATTCTGATTATGGTGATTGCGCTCTGTTTGGTATTGTATTCCGATAAACTCAAGAATTTTTGACCGCACTTTTGCCCGGAAAAGCAAAAAACGAAAAATGCGCGTGAATAGCGCGCATTTTTTACGGACGAAAAGCTATTTCGTGCATTTCCAGTCCCAATCCTGCGTGGTCAGATAAGCCATTTCCTTATCGACGGCATATTTTTTCAGATAACCGATGAGTTTTACTTTGCTCATCTTCGCTAACTTCCGGCTTTTGGGCATAATTTGTGAATATTGATATTGCACGAAACCGCAGTCTTCTACGTTTTTGCCTTTTGCCACGTTAATTTGCCAATTATTGAATTTTTCGGACGGCGAATGAATCACGAAAGAATATAAATAAGGCGCTTTTTCCGTTAAATTAAAATGCTTAATGCCACTGGTCTCGAAACTTTTTTCGCGTAATTTTATGCGTTCTTCAAACGTTCTGCTTTCGTCTTTGTCGAAAAAGACTTCAATTAAACTGCTCCAGTTTTTGGCACTTTCGTTTTTACTGAAATACACATAACGCGCGACAGGGCCGAGATCAACCTGTTTTTTCAAATAATATATTTTCCCGTTATGTTTCAATGTGTTAGGCGCAAGGAGTCGTACCGCAGGTTGTTCGTTTTCCGCTTTATTCGAGGTTGAGGTGACACAACCGGTTAAAAGTGCGGTCAAAAAAATCATTAAAATTTTATTCATAAATTACTCACTTACATCGCGTTTAAAGACCCATTCCCGTTCTGTGGACGCCGCTTCGTCGAACCCGTAACCGCCCAGATTAAAGTCTTTTAGCTGTTCGATTCGATCAAGACGTCGGGTGATTAGATAACGGCTCATCAAACCGCGGGCTTTTTTCGCATAGAAACTGATCACTTTGTATTTTCCGTTTTTGCGATCTAAAAAGACGGGCTTAATAATGCGAGCCTGCAATTTGCCCGGCTTGACGGCTTTGTAATATTCGTCGGAAGCGAGATTAACGAGAACGTCGTCGCCTTGTTCGTCCAAAGCCTGTTGCAGGGCTTCGGTGATAATATCGCCCCAGAACCGATACAAATCGTTGCCTTTTGCCGTGACCAGTTTGGTGCCCATTTCGAGCCGGTACGGTTGCATTAAATCCAGCGGACGCAATAAACCGTATAACCCCGATAGCATGCGTAAATGGGCTTGCGCGAATTGAATATCTTCAGCCGTTAAACTGTCCGCGTCTAAACCGCTATAAACGTCACCGCGAAAAGCGTAAACGGCGGCGCGAGCGTTTTGTTCGTTATGAACTTTTTGCCAGTCGGCGAAACGGGCGGCGTTCAGACCGGCCAGTTTATCACTGACGGACATTAGGGAGCCGATTTGCGCCGGCGTCAGTTGACGGCAGACATCAACCAATTGCCGGCTGTAATCCGTTAATTGCGGTTGAGTAAATGCGAGTTTTGGTAGCGCGCGTTGATAATCCAACGTTTTTGCAGGTGAAATAATTGCTAACATAAAAATTTAAATATTGTCTAATTGCCAGTTAATTTCAGGAATGTGGTAACGACGTAAGTAATCGTTCGTCCGAGAAAAATGCCCGCAGCCGAAAAAGCCGCGATGAGCGGATAACGGCGAAGGATGCGGCGCCGTCAATACGCAATGTTTTGTGCGATCGATAAATTGCCCTTTTTTCTGCGCGTGACTGCCCCAAAGCAAAAAAACCAGATGCTCCCGCTGCTCGTTTAAGGCGTGAATAACGCGATCGGTAAAGGTTTCCCAACCGAAATTGGCGTGGGAATGCGCTTGCCCCTGCTCCACGGTTAAAACCGTGTTAAGCAGTAATACGCCCTGTTGCGCCCATTGTACCAGGGAACCGTGATTCGGTATCCGGAAATCGGGATATTCGTCCGATAGCTCTTTATACATATTCACCAGTGACGGCGGCGGCGCGACCGGCGGTCTCACGGAAAACGCCAGACCGTGAGCCTGATTGGGACCGTGATAGGGATCCTGGCCTAACAACACGACTTTTACCTGTTCGAATTCGGTTAATTTAAAAGCGTTAAAAATGTCTGCCTGGGGCGGATAAACCACTTTTCCGGCGGCGCGCGCCTGATGTACCTGTGCAAGAATATGTTGAAAATAAGGTTGCGTTTTTTCCTTGCCGATGACGTCTTTCCAGGTTTTCATGTTTTATCCTTTGCCGTTAATCATGGCTAAATTATAAAGAAGTGCGGTCGGATTAGATAGTGTTTTATCTTCGAATTCTCTATAACCCTATGAAAAATAAGCTTTTTAAACTTATATGATTGATTTACATCAAATTCTTTACTATTTTAAATTAAAAATAAATTTGATTTTGGTCAAAAAATAGTTGATCTACTCAAATTTTTTGATAAAATTTACGGCAACTTTTGAAGATTTTAATTCCCAACAGCCAAATGGAGGCACTTATGATTAAAGGTATCCAAATTACTCAAGCGGCAAATGACAGCTTATTAAATTCATTCTGGTTATTAGACAGCGATAAAGGTGAAGCCCGTTGTTTAGCGGCTAAATCAGGTTTCGCAGAAGACCAGGTCGTGGCAGTAAGCGAATTAGGTCAATTCGAATACCGCGAATTACCGGTTGACGTTCAACCTTCTGTAAAAGTAGAAGGCGGTCAACACTTAAACGTTAACGTATTACGCCGCGAAACCTTAGAAGACGCGGTGAAACATCCTGAAAACTATCCGCAATTAACAATCCGTGTTTCCGGTTATGCAGTACGTTTCAATTCATTAACTCCGGAACAACAACGCGATGTAATCACTCGTACTTTCACTGAATCGCTATAATTGATTCGCGAACTTTATGAATTTGGCCCCAAAGGTGACTTTGGGGCTGTTTTTTTACAAAAATCTTCCAATTTCCTACCGCACTTCTAGCCGTTTCACTGACTTTCAGGTACAATTCATCGATTAATTTTTTACATTCTATTATTGATTTTTAACTGTTTATTTATGAAAAACATTCGTAACTTTTCCATTATCGCCCATATCGACCACGGTAAATCCACGCTTTCCGACCGTTTAATTCAAACCTGCGGCGGATTGTCTGATCGTGAAATGGAAGCGCAAGTGCTGGATTCGATGGATCTCGAACGGGAACGCGGAATCACTATTAAAGCGCAAAGCGTTACGCTCAATTATCTAGCCAAAGACGGCGAAACTTACCAGTTGAACTTTATCGATACGCCGGGACATGTGGACTTTTCTTACGAAGTATCGCGCTCTCTTGCCGCTTGTGAAGGCGCGCTGTTAGTGGTGGACGCCGGACAGGGCGTGGAAGCGCAAACGCTGGCGAATTGCTACACCGCCATTGAAATGAATTTGGAAGTGGTGCCGATCTTAAACAAAATCGATTTGCCGGCGGCGGATCCGGAACGCGTGGCGGAAGAAATTGAAGACATCGTGGGCATTGACGCAATGGAAGCGGTGCGTTGTTCCGCTAAAACCGGCGTCGGTATCGAAGAGGTGCTGGAAGAAATCGTGCATAAAATTCCCGCGCCGGAAGGCGATCCTAATGCGCCGTTGCAAGCCTTAATTATTGATTCCTGGTTTGACAATTACTTGGGAGTGGTATCGCTTGTCCGCGTAAAAAACGGTTCGCTGAAAAAAGGCGATAAAATTAAGGTGATGTCCACCGGACAAACCTATAATGTGGATCGTTTAGGAATTTTCACCCCGAAACAGGTGGATAAAACCGAGCTGACTACCGGCGAAGTAGGCTGGGTTGTTTGCGCCATTAAAGATATTCTGGGCGCGCCGGTGGGAGATACATTAACCCATCAGCATGATCCGGCAATGAAAGCGTTACCGGGCTTTAAGAAAGTAAAACCGCAAGTTTACGCGGGATTATTCCCTGTCAGTTCGGACGATTATGAGGCCTTCCGTGATGCCCTGGCCAAATTAAGTCTGAATGACGCTTCGCTGTTTTATGAACCGGAAACCTCCAGCGCATTAGGATTCGGTTTTCGTTGCGGTTTCCTTGGGTTACTGCACATGGAGATCATTCAGGAACGTTTGGAACGGGAATATGACCTGGATTTAATCACCACGGCGCCGACGGTAGTGTATGAAGTAGAACTCACTAACGGCGAGGTGGTCTATGTAGATAGCCCGTCAAAACTACCGCCGCTAAACAATATCGCCGATATCCGCGAACCGATTGCGGAATGCAATATGTTAGTACCGCAGGAATATTTGGGGAATGTGATTACGCTTTGTGTAGAAAAACGCGGCGTACAAACCAATATGGTTTATCACGGTAACCAGATTGCGCTGACCTATGAAATTCCGATGGGCGAAGTGGTGCTGGATTTCTTCGATCGTCTGAAATCCACTTCACGCGGTTACGCCTCATTGGATTACGGTTTTAAACGTTTCCAATCCGCCAATATGGTACGGGTAGATATTATGATCAACGGCGATCGTGTCGATGCCCTGGCATTAATTGTGCATAGAGAAAACGCGACATATCGCGGACGCGAATTAGTGGAAAAAATGAAAGAATTGATTCCGCGTCAACAATTCGACATTGCCATCCAAGCGGCGATCGGTAATCAAATCATTGCCCGTTCGACCGTAAAACAATTGCGCAAAAACGTCTTGGCAAAATGCTACGGCGGCGATGTGAGCCGTAAGAAAAAACTGTTGCAGAAACAGAAAGAAGGGAAGAAACGTATGAAACAACTGGGCAACGTAGAAGTGCCGCAGGAAGCGTTCTTAGCCATTTTACACGTAGGTAAGGATTAAGGAAAATTATGTCAAAGCTCTTTCTCCCGATTTTATTAGTTGTCGGCTTCGCGGTTTGGAAAGTGTTGGATTCTCTGCAGTTACCCAACACCTTCTCAATTTTGTTGATTTTATTGACCGCACTTTCCGGTATTTTATGGTGTTATCACCGATTTTCCGTGATTCCCCGCCGAAAACGCCAAATTGCCCGAGCGGAACAACGTAGCGGACAGGTGCTGACGGATGAAGAAAAAGCCAAAATTGAACCGATTGGCGAAGGAGAAGAATTCATCGCATCATTATTCCCGGTTTTGGCGTTCGTATTAATTTTACGTTCTTTCCTGTTCGAACCCTTTCAAATTCCGTCGCAATCCATGGAGCCGACTTTACGGGTCGGAGACTTTATTGTGGTGGAAAAATATGCCTACGGCATTAAAGATCCCGTGTTCCAAAACACGTTAATCGAAACCGGTAATGTAAAACGCGGCGATGTGATTGTGTTCAAAGCACCGACTCAGCCTAATATCGATTACATTAAACGGGTTATCGGCATTGGCGGCGATCGCGTAATGTATAACGAAATCGAACGCAAATTGACCATCGTTTACGGACAAAACGGAAAACCTTGCGAAGAAAACTGCCAGAGCAAAGAATTTGAATACAGCGAAGCGGTGCCGAATGACGCCTTTAAGGCGATTTTAGGTAAAAATCCCGACGGCTCCCTGATTTATGGCCCAAGCATGCTGGAACTGACGGAAACCGGAGACGTCACCCATAAGATTCATTGGTTTCCGGAACCGATTTCGGAAGGGTTCCGTTATCAACAATATGACAAACAGGAATATTACATTACGGAATGGGTAGTGCCGCAAGGCCAGTATTTCGTGATGGGCGACAATCGCAATATGAGTGAAGACAGCCGTTTCTGGGGATTTGTACCGGAAAAAAATATTGTTGGGAAAGCCACTTACATTTGGTTAAGTTTGGATAAAGAACCGAATCAATGGCCGACGGGCATTCGTACGGAACGCTTATTTACTAAAATTCAATAATCGACATGAAACATTTGGATAAATTACAACGCAGAATCGGCTACGAATTTTCCGATCTTAGCTTATTAAAACAGGCATTGACACACCGTAGCGCGGCAAAGGTTCATAACGAACGTCTCGAATTTCTTGGTGACGCCATTTTGAACTTAACCATCGGAGAAGCGTTGTATTTACAATTTCCCCGCTGTAATGAAGGCGAATTAAGCCGTATGCGCGCCACGTTGGTTCGGGAAAAAACTCTGGCGGAACTGGCGCATGAATTCGATTTAGGCGACTATATGGCATTGGGCGCCGGCGAACTGAAAAGCGGCGGTTTCCGGCGGGCGTCCATTCTGGCCGACTGCGTGGAAGCGATCATCGGTGCGATATCGATGGACAGCGATTTGCCGAAAGCAATGAAAGTCGTGTGTACTTGGTATGAAACATTGCTACAGAATATTCAACCGGGAGAAAATCAGAAAGATCCGAAAACCCGGCTGCAGGAATATTTACAAGGGAAACGCTTGGCATTACCGGCCTATAATGTGACGGACATTCAGGGCGAAGCCCATTGCCAGACCTTTACCGTAGAATGTCACGTAGAAAATTTAGACCGCACTTTTATCGGTGTGGCAAGCAGTCGTCGCAAAGCGGAACAAGCAGCGGCGGAACAAATTTTAAAAGTATTGGATATAAAATGACGGATAAAAACTTAACTCCAACCGAAAATGCCGAAACCTATTGCGGTTTTATTGCTATCGTCGGTCGCCCGAATGTGGGCAAATCCACCTTATTAAACAAAATTTTAGGACAAAAAATTTCCATCACTTCCCGCAAGGCGCAGACGACCCGCCATCGTATCGTGGGCATTCATACGGAAGGTCCGTATCAGGCCGTTTATGTGGACACGCCGGGATTACATATCGAAGAAAAGCGCGCCATTAACCGTTTGATGAATCGTGCGGCGAGCAGTGCGATCGGTGATGTGGATCTGATTATTTTCGTGGTGGACGGCACCCACTGGAACGAAGACGACGAGATGGTGCTGAATAAATTGCGACAAGCAAAAGCGCCGGTGGTATTGGCGATCAACAAAATCGATAACGTAAAAAATAAAGATGAATTGTTACCCTTTATTACCGAATTAAGCGGGAAATTTGATTTCACCGATATCGTCCCGATTTCCGCGCAACGGGGCAATAATGTCCATAAATTACAGGAAATCGTGCGCCGCTCGTTAAAACCGGGCATCCACCATTTCCCGGAAGATTACGTAACCGACCGTTCGCAGCGGTTTATGGCGTCGGAAATTATCCGTGAAAAATTAATGCGCTTCATGGGTGAAGAATTGCCTTATTCCGTCACCGTAGAAATCGAACAATTCAAATTAAACGAACGCGGCGTTTATGAAATTAACGGCTTGATTCTGGTCGAACGCGACGGCCAGAAAAAAATGGTCATCGGACAAGGCGGACAAAAAATCAAAGTGATCGGCACCGAAGCCCGCCAGGATATGGAACGTCTGTTTGACAACAAAGTTCACCTGGAATTATGGGTGAAAGTGAAATCCGGCTGGGCGGACGACGAACGGGCGTTACGCAGTTTAGGTTACATGGAAGATTATTAATCCGAACAATCCTTAAATAGAAAAGTGCGGTGAAAAACATTAAAATTTTTCACCGCACTTTTTTATCGGCATAGTAGATTTCTTAAGCAAAAAAGAGTCGGTTTTTTTACCAACTCTTTTGTCTGTTATGCCTTTTGTTTACAGTGCGGAAAAAAACTTGCTTTTTTTTGACCGCACTTTGGAGCCGTTCGGTTGAGAAATTAAAGTTTTGCCGCAAGCATCGCTTCTAATTTTTCAATATCGGCGGCGAATTTGCGAATTCCTTCCGCTAATTTATCGACGGCCATTGGATCCGCATTGTGTTCCCAATAGAATTCCGCTTCCGTCATCGGTGCCGGACGGGCTTGCACTTCGCCTTTGTATTCTAATTTGCGGGCCAACGGTGCCGTGCTTTCCTGCAACTGTTTTAACAGCGGCGGCGCGATGGTTAAACGGTCGCAACCGGCTAATTCGGTAATTTCGCCGATATTACGGAAACTTGCGCCCATGACGACGGTCTTATAACCGTACTGTTTGTAGTAGTTGTAGATTTGTGTGACGGAAATTACGCCCGGATCTTCCGCCGGCGCATACTCCTGTTTGTCGCCGTTAGCTTTATACCAGTCGAGAATACGACCGACGAACGGAGAGATTAAATAAACGCCGGCTTCCGCACAGGCACGGGCTTGCGCTTGAGAGAACAATAACGTTAAGTTGCAGTTAATGCCTTCTTTTTCAAGCACTTCCGCCGCACGGATACCTTGCCAGGTTGAGGCGATTTTAATCAGAATACGATCGTTTGCGACTCCGGCTTCGTTATATAACGCAATGATTTTACGGGCTTTTTCAATCGTTCCTTGAGTGTCGTAAGAAAGACGGGCATCCACTTCGGTAGAAATGCGTCCCGGAACGAGTTTTAGAATTTCTAAGCCGATATTGACCGCTAATTTGTCTTCCGCATCAATTAATTGTTGCGCTTTATCCGCGCTTTTGGCTTTGGCGTAAGCGACGGCATCGTCGATTAACGGCGCGTATTGCGGCAGTGCGGATGCGCTTAAGATCAAAGACGGATTGGTCGTGGCGTCTTGCGGTTGGTAAATTTTCATTGCTTCAATATCGCCGGTATCCGCCACTACGACGGTCATTTGTTTTAATGCATCTAATTGTGTTGTCATAATCTATCCTTATTGGTGAAAATTTATTTGATTATTAAACATCAGCGGCGGTTCTGTCTAGCGATAATTCTGATTTTTGTGATAGGGATCATAAATATTATGTCGATGATTAGCGGTTGAGCCCAAGCGCTAAAACCAGTATGCTATTTGCATTTTTTTATTTAAGAGAAAATTATGTTAAATCAACAAATCAGTCAAATTATCGCCGCAGAACTTCAGGTTCGACCGCAACAAATTCTCGCCGCCGTGCAATTACTGGACGACGGCAACACCATTCCCTTTATCGCCCGTTATCGCAAAGAAGCCACCGGCGGGCTGGACGACAGTCAACTGCGTCATTTTGAAACCCGCCTGCTTTATTTACGCGAATTGGAAGAACGCCGCCAGACCATTTTGAAATCCATTGGCGAGCAGGGAAAATTAACCGACGAATTGCGGGATAAAATTCTGCTCACCCAAAGCAAAACGGAACTGGAAGATTTGTATCTGCCGTACAAACCGAAACGCCGCACCAAAGGACAGATTGCCGTGGAAGCGGGTCTGGAACCGCTGGCAGACTTGTTGTGGACGGAACCAAACCGTGATCCGGAAACGACGGCACAGCAATTTGTGGATGCGAATAAAGGCGTTGCCGACAGCAAAGCCGCATTGGACGGCGCGCGTTACATTTTGATGGAACGCTTTGCCGAAGACGCCGAATTATTGGCGAAAGTCCGTCAGTATTTAACCCAAAGTGCGGTCATTATTTCTAAAGTTTTTGAAGGTAAAGAAGCGGAAGGCGCGAAGTTTCAGGATTATTTCGATCATCAGGAACCCTTTAACAAAGTACCGTCTCATCGCGCATTGGCAATGTTCCGCGGGCGCAACGAAGGCATTTTGCAGTTAAGTCTGAATGCGGATCCCGACGCAGAAGAAGGCAGTCGCTCCAGTTATTGTGAAGAAATTATCTGCCGCCATTTGGATGTTCGTTTCAGCGGTCAGCCTGCCGATAAATGGCGGGAACAGGTTATTGCCTGGACCTGGAAAATTAAAGTGGCGTTGCATTTGGAAACCGAATTGATGGGCGTTTTGCGCGAAAAAGCGGAAGACGAAGCCATTGACGTTTTTGCCCGAAATCTGACCGCACTTTTAATGGCGGCACCGGTCGGCGCGAAAAATACTATGGGACTGGATCCGGGTTTGCGTACCGGCGTGAAAGTGGCGGTTGTGGATAACACCGGTAAATTACTGGAAACCGCCACTATTTATCCCCATACGGGACGTATGGACGAAGCCATGGTCGCCGCTTACAAACTGATTAAAAAACACAATGTGGAATTGATTGCTATCGGAAACGGCACGGCGTCCCGCGAAACCGAACGGTTCGCTAAAGAAGTAATTAAAGAAATGAAGGATCACAAGCCGCAAACTGTGGTTGTGAGTGAAGCGGGCGCCTCCGTGTATTCCGCTTCCGAATTGGCGGCGGCGGAATTTCCGGAGTTGGACGTATCGCTGCGCGGCGCGGTTTCTATTGCGCGTCGTTTGCAGGATCCGTTGGCGGAATTGGTGAAAATCGACCCGAAAGCTATCGGCGTCGGACAATATCAGCATGACGTCAACCAAATTCAGCTGGCCCGCAAGTTGGACGCGGTGGTGGAAGACTGCGTAAATGCCGTAGGCGTGGATTTAAATATGGCGTCCGTGCCGTTGTTGGCGCGGGTTGCGGGCATGAGCAAAACGCTGGCGCAGAATATTGTGGCGTATCGCGATGAAAACGGACGTTTTAACAGCCGCGCCGAATTGAAAAAAGTGCCGCGTTTAGGGCCGAAAGCTTTTGAACAGTGCGCCGGATTTATGCGGATTATCAACGGAAAAAATCCGCTGGATGCTTCCGGCGTGCACCCGGAAAGTTATTCCGTGGTAGAAAAAATTCTGCAGGCGACGACGCAATCCGTTCAGGATTTAATGGGCAACAGCGCGGCGATTCGTCAGCTGGACGCCAAGCAATTCACCGACGAGCAGTTCGGTCTGCCGACGGTAATGGATATCTTCAAAGAACTGGAAAAACCGGGACGCGATCCGCGCGGCGAATTTAAAACCGCCGCTTTTATGGACGGCGTGGAAGAAATTGCGGATTTAAAACCGGGTATGATTTTGGAGGGCACCGTTACCAATGTCACCAATTTCGGCGCTTTCGTGGACATCGGCGTTCATCAGGACGGCTTGGTGCACATTTCCGGGTTATCGGACAAATTCGTGGAAAATCCTCATCAGGTGGTGAAAACCGGTGATGTGGTAAAAGTTAAAGTGTTGGACGTGGATGTGGCGCGCAAACGCATTTCACTGACCATGCGATTGGACGAAACTCCGCTGAAAAACAATGAAAAATCTGACCGCACTTTATCGGCAAAATCCCGTCAGGAACGGAACGACCGCCCTTCGCGTAATCAATTTGCAAATAATGCCTTCGCCGATGCGTTGAAAGGGTGGAAAAAATAATGGAAATTTATTCTTATATTTGCTTTTTGTTCGGGCTGGCGATGTTCATTAATTTTTTCACCCTGAAAATCAATGAAAATCTTCAATCCACCATTGTTATCACGGCTTCCGCCATGGTCGGTTCGCTGTTGCTTTGGGCGTTTAGTTCGTTCGGCTGGTTTAATCTGGACCGGTTGGCGATTTCCATCATAGAGAAACTCGATTTCCAGCATTTTTTGCTGGACGGCATGCTCGGATTCCTGTTGTTTGCCGGTTCGCTCGGCATTAAATTGCCGTTAATGAAGGAACAACGGCGGGAAATTGCGGTTTATGCGTTGTTTTCCACCCTTGCGTCGACATTTATTATTGGGTTTTTACTCTACGGCGTGGCGATTCTGTTAGGGCTGAATATCGATTTTATTTACTGCCTGTTATTCGGTTCGTTGATTTCTCCCACCGACCCCATTGCCGTGCTGGCGATTATCAAAAATCTGAAAGCGCCGAAACGGATGTCAATGCAGGTGGAAGGCGAATCGTTGTTTAATGACGGGATCGGATTGGTGATTTTCACCACGATTTTTGCCGTCGCTTTTGAAGGGCAATCGCCGACTGTCGGCGGGGTATTGGGTTTATTCCTGCAGGAAGCCGTAGGCGGGATTTTATTCGGTTTGCTGACCGGTTTTGTGGCGCATAGCTTTATTTCCGCCACGGATGACGGCAGCTTGGAAATTCTTATCACTTTAACCGTTCCGACCGTAGGTTACAGTATGGCGAATTTGCTTCATGTTTCCGGCGCGCTCACCATGGTGGTGGCGGGGATTATGATTGGTAACTGGACGCGTCGCCATGGTTTTTCCCAACAAAGCCGTTTGTATCTGGATAATTTCTGGGAAATGATCGACCATTCGCTTAATTCGCTGCTGTTTCTGCTGATTGGGCTGGTGCTTCTGTTGGTGGATTTTAATTTCGAGAGCTCTCTTTTGATGTTGTTTTCCATTCCGATTTGTTTGGGCGCGCGTTATCTCAGTGTATGGATTCCTTATCAAATTATGTCGCGTTATCGCCTTTATAACCCGTACACGCTGCGCATTTTGACATGGGGCGGGCTGCGGGGCGGACTTGCCCTGGCGATGGCGCTTTCCATTCCGTCCGGCGTAGGTTTTGTTATCGGTGACGGGATGAAACTTGATGTGCGCGATGTGATTATTTTAATGACTTATACAGTGGTGACTTTTTCTATTCTGATTCAAGGCACGACCATAGAAGGCATGATTAAGAAATCTAAATATGTGGATCCCGTACACGAAGCTTATGTGAAACTCGGCGCAACAAAAGACGTGAAAGATATTTAACCTCGATAAATAATATAAAAAAAACCGCACTTTATCTCTTTACTCAACGGCGTTCTGGCCGGTTTTCGGGGATAAAGTGCGGTCGATTTTTTACGAGTTTTTTAATTAATATTGACTTTCGTCATAGCCGTAATAAGCCTTGGTCAGAATGTCTTCCATATCCGCCACAATCGGCAAACGCGGGTTGGCCGGCGAACATTGGTCTTCATAAGCGAGTAAGGCTACTTCATGACGAGCATCCATCCAGGCTTTTTCTTCCAGACCTTGTTCTTTGAAAGACATTTTAATGCCGCAGCGCACCGCTAAATCGTAAACCGCTTTGGCATAAGACTTCACGCCTTCTTCCGGTGTCGCCGCCGGTAAGCCTAACAAACGGGCGATATCCTGATATTTTTCATCCGCTTTGTAATAATTATATTTCGGCCATGTGGCGGTTTTCGTCGGTTTCGTGCCGTTGTAACGAATCACGTGCGGCATCAGAATCGCATTGGTACGACCGTGCGGCGTATGGAAATAACCGCCGATTTTGTGAGCGAGCGAGTGATTCATGCCTAAAAATGCGTTGGCAAACGCCATACCTGCGATAGTGGAGGCATTGTGCATTTTTTCTCTGGCTTCCGGATCGGTTTCTTTCACGGATTTTTCCAAATACTGGAACACCAGTTTAATCGCTTGTAAAGCCAGACCGTCGGTATAATCGTTGGCAAGTACGGAAACATAAGCTTCGGTCGCATGGGTTAATACATCCAATCCGGTATCCGCCGCCACATGAGCCGGCACCGTCATCACTAACGCCGGATCCACCAGAGCGATTGTCGGAGTTAAGGAATAATCCGCAATCGGATATTTTTTGTTACCTTCGGTAATCACCGCAAACGGCGTGACTTCCGAACCCGTACCGGATGTGGTCGGAATGCCGATATAACGTGCTTTTTTACCTAACGACGGGAATTTAAAGGCGCGTTTACGGATATCCATAAATTTCTGAACTAAATCGCGGAAATCCACTTCCGGTTGTTCGTAGAATAACCACATGACTTTTGCCGCATCCATGGACGAACCGCCGCCGAGCGCGATAATTGTGTCCGGTTTGAAATTACGGATTAAATCTACGCCGCGACGTACGGTTTGGATGCTCGGATCCGGCTCGACATCGGCAAACAGTTGATAAGATACCGGATCGCGGCGGGATTCCAACTGATGAGCGATTTTTTGTACGAATCCCAGATCCACCATAGTACGGTCGGTGACGATAACTACGCGTTGCATATCCGGTACAGATTGTAAATATTGAATTGAATCCCGTTCAAAATAGATTTTTGACGGTACTTTAAACCATTGCATGTTATTTCTCCGTCTTCCTACGCGTTTGATGTTCACTAAGTTCATGGCGCTGACATTGTTACTGACGGAGTTTTTACCGTAAGAACCGCAGCCCAGGGTTAATGAAGGCAGGAAGGCGTTATAAACGTCGCCGATACCGCCGAAAGTAGAAGGCGAATTCCAGATAACGCGAATGGCTTTAACCCGTTCGCCGAATTGTTTAGCCAGGTTGGCGTCTTTGGTATGAATTGCCGCGGAATGTCCCAAGCCGTTAAATTCCACCATCGCCTCGGAAAGCGCCAGACCTTGTTCCGTAGAATTGGATTTCAGAATAGCGAGTACCGGCGATAATTTTTCCCGGGTTAAAGGTTCTTTCGGGCTGACTTCTTTACATTCTGCGGCGAGAATGTTGGTTTTTTCGGGCACTTCAAAGCCTGCCTGTTGTGCAATCCAGTATGCGGATTTTCCCACTACGTCGGCGTTCAATTTCGCACCGGCGCAGTTTGCACTGTTGGCTTTTACGCCGAACATAAACGCTTCCAGTAAAGCTTTTTCTTTTTTATTGACGAAATACACGCCGTAAGATTTTAGTTCGTTGATGAATTCGTCATAAATTTCCGCATCGATAATAGCGGCTTGTTCCGAAGCGCATACCATGCCGTTATCGAAAGATTTCGACATCACGATATCGTGAGCGGCCTGTTTAATATCGGCGGATTTTTCCACGTAAGCGGGCACGTTTCCGGCGCCGACGCCCAGCGCCGGTTTACCGCAGGAATACGCCGCCTGCACCATGGCGTTACCGCCGGTCGCCAGAATAGTGGCAATGCCCGGATGGTTCATCAACGCGTTGGTTCCTTCCATAGACGGGTGTTCGATCCATTGAATACAATTTTCCGGCGCACCGGCGGCTACCGCGGCGTCACGTACGATTTGCGCGGCATGAGCGGAAGATTGTTGAGCGGAAGGGTGGAAAGCAAAAATAATAGGATTGCGGGTTTTTAAAGCAATCAGTGATTTGAAAATAGCGGTGGAAGTCGGGTTGGTGGTCGGCGTGATACCGCAGACGACACCCACCGGATCGGCAATTTCCGTAATACCGGTGACATCATCGTCGCTGATAATTCCGGCGGTTTTCCAGTGCCGCATTTTGTTTACCACGTGTTCGCAGGCAAACAGATTTTTGGTGGCTTTATCCTCGAATACGCCGCGCCCGGTTTCCTGCAAGGCATGTAACGCTAATGCGCCGTGTTGATCCAGTGCGGCTACCGAGGCTTTGGCAACGATGTAATCCACTTGTTGCTGATTCAGTTCCCTGAATTTATCCAGTGCAACCAAACCTTTTTCAACCAGTGAGTTCACTTCGGCTTGCGCCGGGCTTACCGTCTTTTCAACAGTGTTACTCATAACGATTTCTCCTAAAGTTGTTAAATATTAAACTGAGGAGATTTTACTTCTTTCGAGGTATATAAATATATTTTTTAGCTATAAACGTGATCTAGATCACAAAAATGCTTTTTTAATAAAAGATTATCGTTTGAATTGAACCCTTTCAGCTGGATGAATATATAGAAAAGTGCGGTCAAAAAAACGAAAGAATTTTTGACCGCACTTTTTAGTATTGAGCGTGACGCCGCTATTTTTTCAGAAATTCCACGGCGGTGTCCGGGAAATCGGTGAACACGCCGGTGGCGCCCGCTTTGTTCAGCAACGCATCGTACATTTGGTTTACATCACTGAAAAATGGCGGCAATGCGTCTTTGCGCACGGTGTACGGATGCAGTTCCATGCGGTATTTTTTCAGTTCGTTAACCAACGGCGTGTATACGATGTTGCCGGCTTTGGATTGTTTTTCATCCACCAGCATATACCAGCCGGGACCGACGCCGTCGGCATATTTCGCTACTTCCGCCATTGCGCCGTCTTTAAACATCCAGTCATAATCGTAATTCACCCATTTGCCGTCGGCATTTTTTTCTTCTGTTTCATGCCAGTCGGAATAAGCAATGAGCTGTACTAATTTCAAATCCATACCCATTTGCGGTAGCAGTTGGGTTTTTATCCGTTTAAGTTCGTTGAAATCGAAGGTTTGCAGATAAACCGTATCGGATTTTTTGGTGTAACCGTATTTTTTCAACACTTCCAGCGTGGCTTTGGCGATATCTTTTCCCTCTTTGTGGTGTAACCAAGGAGCTTTGATTTCAGGGTAAATACCGATTTTTTTACCGCTGGATTTTTCTAATCCCTGAATGAATTCCAATTCGTCTTCAAAAGTGTGAATGCGGAAATGGGATTTCCATAACGGGAACCGGTTCGGATAAACTTGTACCTGCTTGCCGTTTTCGGTTTTGAAATTTTCCGTCATTTCAAGACTTTGAATTTCTTTCAGGGTGAAGTCGATCACATAATAACGTCCGTCGGCGCGTTTGCGGTTCGGGAATTTTTTCGCCACATCGGTTAAACCGTCGAGGAAGTGATCGTGAATCACAATCAGGCGGTTGTCTTTGGTCATGGCTAAATCCTGTTCCAGATAATCGGCTTTTTGTCCGAACGCCAAGGCTTTGCTTTCCAGCGTGTGTTCCGGCAGATATCCGCTTGCACCGCGGTGGGCGATAACGATTTTATCCTGATTTTTCACGGTTTGTTGAGATGTGGACGATTGAGAAGAACATGCCGTTAATGTCGCCATGGCAACGGCTGCGGCTAACATTTTAAGTTTCATAAAACCTCCTTTTAGGTTTTGCAGATAAGTACGTAAAAGTGCGGTCAAAAAATGCAACGTTTTTTCAGGCGGATAAGGTTAAATTCCGCCGGATAACAAAAAAGGAAGAACTTGCGCTCTTCCTTTTCGTTTAAAGGTTATTTACCGTAATGGTCGCGTAATTGGGCTTTATGTTTGCCTTCGGCAATCATCACGATAAACATCAGCAGAACGGCCAGTAAACCGCCGACGATCATGACATAGAAACCGCCGTCCCAGCCGAATTTATCGGCGGCCCAGCCGACTACGGCCGAAGCGGAAACCGTGCCGCCCAAATAACCAAATAAACCGGTGAATCCTGCGGCGGTACCCGCGGCTTTTTTCGGCGCGAGTTCAAGGGCGTGTAAGCCGATTAACATCACCGGTCCGTAAATTAAGAAACCAACGGTTGTCATTAAAATGAAGTCGGTTAATTGATACGGATTTTCATAGAACGGACGACCGGCATATTGTGCCAATTCCGCTTCCGGCGTTGCCGGGTTTTTCCACAAGGCGAATACGGCGATAGTGGTTAAAATCATGAATACGAAACCGGTTACGCCGCGTTTGCCTCTGAAAATTTTATCGGAAACCCAACCGCACAATAAGGTGCCCGGAATTGCCGCGAGTTCATAAATGGTATAAGCCCAGGCGGTTCCTTTAATGTTGAAGTGTTTTACTTCGCCCAGGTAAACCGGTGACCATTTCAACACGCCGTAACGGATTAAATATACGAATACGTTGGCGATGGCGATGTACCATAATAATTTGTTTTTAAGCACATAATTGACGAAGATTTCTTTGGTGCCTAAATCTTTTTCTGCGGTTTTTTCATCGTAATCGTCCGGATAATCGTTACGCCATTTTTCGATCGGCGGTAAACCGCAGGATTGCGGCGTATCTTTCATCATCAAATAGATAGGAACGGCGGCAACCATGGCGGCAATGCCAGGATAATATAACGCCTGTTGCCATACGTCTTTCGCCGTGGCCTGAACACCGTGTTGGCTGAAATAAACGGCACTGGCTAATAACACCATCATACCCGGCACCATGCCTCCCACATTATGGGCGCAGTTCCAGATTGAAACGATAGTTCCGCGTTCCGATTTAGACCACCAGTGAACCATGGTGCGACCGCACGGCGGCCATCCCATTCCCTGGAACCAACCGTTCAGGAAAATTAACGTAAACATAATGGCGATACCGGAGGTCGCCCAAGGCATCAGTCCCATTAATGTCATACACAAACCTGAAAGTAACAAACCGCACGGTAAGAACACTTTCGGATTCGAGCGATCGGACATTCCCGCCATAATGAATTTTGACAAACCGTATGCCAAACCGGCACCGGTACCGATGATACCCAATTCTGTTTTAGTATACATGCCGGCTTCAATTAAGCCTTTTTGCGCTAAATCGAAGTTTGCGCGAACAAAGTAAAATGCGGCATAACCAAAAAATATTCCCGCGAAAACCTGCCAACGTAAATGTCTGTACGTTGAATCAATTTTATCCGCCGGAAGCTCCGCAATATGCGGCGCCGGTTTAAACGGACCAAACATAATCATTCTCCAAAAAATAAAAAAAACAAACCAGTTGTTTGCGCCATAAAGATACTCTAAACGACTAAAAGAACAAAATCATTTCTTTCGATTTTGTGAGATGGATCACGTAAATGTTGCGTTTTCACTCATTTTTTACGCGAAAAAGAAAAGTGCGGTCAAAAACTATTCAAATTTCGACCGCACTTTTTCTTATATAGCGTTTAATTAACGCAGAGACTGGATATAGAAATCATTAATCCCGACCAGAATGTTATTGACCGCCACCGCCGCCAGAATTAATCCCATAACCCGGCTAATAACCGCCGCGCCCGTGCTTCCGATAAGATTCTGAATACGATTCGCCATTAAAAATAATACATAAGTAATGCCGAGAACCAGCAGCATAATAAGCGTCGTTATAAATTGATCAATAAAACTAAAACGATGGTTATCCGTTAACATCACAATCGCCATCATTGCGCCGGGCGAGGCGATAGACGGCACGGCAAGCGGATAAACGGCCAATTCGGATAAGTTGGTATGCATCTTCATTTCATGTTCGGGTTTTCCTTCGCCGAAAATCATGGTGAGCGCAAAAATAAATAAAACCAAACCGCCTGCAATCTGGAATGCGGTAAGAGGAATCTGCATAAGTTCAAATAATGCCTGCACAACCACTAAGAAAAATAATAAAATACCGCTCGCAATTAAAACGGATTTAAGTGCAACCTGGCGTCGATCCTCAATGGATAATCTTGCCGTTTTAGTCAGATAAACGGGGATGGAACCGATAGGATCAATCACGGCCCATAACACAACAAATTGCACGAGTAATGAATCAAACATTGTAAAACCTCTAAAAAACAGGGGAATGACTAATTTACCGATTAATTTAACACAAATTTATGATTTTATTTTCAAATTTATCGCTCAAACGCGGGCAAAATTTATTACTGGAAAACGCTAACGCCACAATCAATCCTAAACAAAAAGTCGGTTTGGTGGGCAAAAACGGTTGCGGCAAATCTTCGCTCTTTTCCTTATTAAAAAAAGAAAATCAACCCGAAGGCGGTGAAATCAGCTATCCGGCTGATTGGGCGGTATCCTGGGTGAATCAGGAAACGCCCGCGCTTGAGATTTCCGCATTGGATTATGTGATTGAAGGCGACCGCACTTACACACGGCTACAAAAGGAATTGGTACAGGCGAACGAACGCAATGACGGCAATGCTATCGCTCGTATTCACGGTAGGCTCGACATCATCGACGCCTGGACGATTCAATCCCGCGCCGCCGCGTTATTACAGGGTTTGGGCTTTGGTCAGGAAGAACTGCAGCGTTCGGTGAAATCCTTTTCGGGCGGCTGGCGGATGCGCCTGAATCTGGCGCAGGCGTTGCTCTGTCCGTCGGATTTGTTATTGTTGGACGAACCTACCAATCACTTGGATTTGGATGCGGTCATCTGGCTGGAACGCTGGCTGGCTCAATATTCGGGTACATTGGTGTTGATTTCTCACGACCGTGATTTTCTGGATCCGATAGTGAATAAAATCATTCACATGGAAAATCAACAGCTCAATGAATATACCGGCGATTATTCGTCTTTCGAATTACAACGGGCGACAAAACTGGCGCAACAGACCGCTCTTTACCGCCGGCAACAGGATAAAATCGCACATTTACAAAAATATATCGACCGTTTCAAAGCCAAAGCCACCAAGGCGAAACAGGCGCAAAGTCGCGTGAAAGCTCTGGAACGAATGGAATTAATTGCGCCGGCCCATGTGGATAATCCTTTTACTTTTTCATTTCGCGAACCTCTTGCGTTACCGAATCCGTTGGTGATGATCGACAAGGCTTCCGCCGGTTACGGCGAGGGCGAAAGTGCGGTAGAAATTTTGCGTAAAATTAAGTTGAATCTGGTGCCGGGTTCGCGCATTGGTTTGCTCGGTAAAAACGGCGCCGGCAAATCCACGCTGATTAAACTTTTGGCGGGCGAGCTGACCGCGCTTTCAGGCACGGTGCAACCGGCTAAAGGCGTACAGCTGGGCTATTTTGCGCAACATCAATTGGATACGTTGCGGGCAGAGGAATCCGCGCTTTGGCATTTGCAAAAACTGGCGCCGCAGCAAACGGAGCAGGAATTGCGTAACTACCTCGGCAGTTTCGCTTTTCACGGCGATAAAGTTCACGATCCCGTCAAACAATTTTCCGGTGGTGAAAAAGCCCGTTTGGTGCTCGCTTTAATCGTGTGGCGGCGCCCGAATTTGCTGTTACTGGACGAACCCACCAACCATCTGGATTTGGACATGCGGCAAGCTTTAACGGAAGCTTTGGTGGATTACCGCGGCTCGTTGGTGGTGGTGTCGCACGATCGCCATTTATTGCGCAATACGGTGGAGGAATTTTACCTGGTGCACGATAAACAGGTGGAAGCGTTCGACGGCGATTTGGAGGATTACGCCAAATGGCTGAACGACAGCCATGCGCAGGAGAAAAGTGCGGTCAAAAATAGCGAAGTTTTTAAACAATCGGAGAATGAAAATTCGAGCCAGAACCGTAAAGAACAAAAGCGCCGTGAAGCGGAATTGCGGCAGCAAACCGCGCCAATCCGTAAGCGACTTGCGAAGTTTGAAACGGAAATGGACGGGCTGACCCAGCGGCTTGCCGACATCGAAACTCAACTGGCGGACAGCGAGCTTTACCGCGCCGAAAATAAAGAAAAACTGACCGCACTTTTAGCGCAACAGATGCAAACCAAGAAAGCGCTGGATGAGGCGGAAATCAATTGGCTTGCGGCGCAGGAACAATTGGAAAGCGTGCTTTCGGCCGAATAACGGAAGGTTTTTACGAGGAGAAATGTTATGAATCCCTGGATGCTGCTCGCCATTGCCATTGTGATTGAAGTGATCGGTTCCAACTGCATTAAAGCCAGCGACGGCTTTAGCAAACCGCTGCCGGCGGCGGTGGCCGTTGCGGCATTTGCGATTTCGCTGTATTTGCTGTCGGTTATCACGAAAACCCTGCCGCTCGGCATTGTGTATGCGGTTTGGTCCGGCGTGGGCATCATTTTAACTTCCGTTGTGGCGTATTTTGCCTTCGGGCAGAAACCGGACGCCGCCGGATTTGCCGGCATCGGGTTGATCCTTGCCGGCGTATTGGTTCTGAATTTGTTTTCGGCGGGTTCCCGTTAAGGACGTAAAAGTGCGGTCAAATTTTCGCACGTTTTTTAATTGGCGTATTGACGGATCGCGTTTGCAATTTCCTGGTCGTTATACAAAGCCTTGACCACTTCTTTTAAGGTGGCGTCTAAAGATTTCTGAATATCCTGATTATTCACGCCCAACGCGCCTTCGTCTACGCGGCTGGAGCCCATGTTTTTGGTGTAGTTGCCTTTGGCGCCCTGAACATGGATTTCCAATTGGATACGCGAGGTGATTTTGTGGCGAATCGTGCCTTCGTCAAC
The DNA here is from genome assembly GCF_014843355.1 of Actinobacillus sp. GY-402. Classification (GTDB taxonomy): domain Bacteria; phylum Pseudomonadota; class Gammaproteobacteria; order Enterobacterales; family Pasteurellaceae; genus Exercitatus; species Exercitatus varius. Next base: position 1,744,886 of record NZ_CP062137.1, on the reverse strand, counting down.
TTTTGCATAAAATTCTTTTACCGTAACCAATAGGTTAGTGTTCGCTTGCGTATTGGAAAGCCGGAAACCTTTCGCGTTTAAATCCTGCTGAATGATTTGTTGAAACAGCGCGGTGACATCCGGTGACGAAGACAATTTGTGGAGCTGTCCTTCGTGAGTGTAAGCGGAGATTTCCGCTTGACGGCGTTCGTCTTTGGTCACCACCGACACGATGGCTTTTTGATTGCCGGTATTAAACGCCGTTGAGGCGGTCGGCGCGGTCGGGTTAAAGGTTAAGGTATTGCTTGGTGCGGTACAGGCGGCCAAAAATAAAGAACTTATTACAGCGGCAAGGGAAAGGGTTTTCATCATTTTCATTTATTTTTCCTTCTTATGGTTGAAAGCGGTTTATTCTTGCAAACTTCGACAATAATGTATAGCCTTTGTTGCTCGCTTAAAACGAAATAAATGAAATTTGGGAATATTATGTCAAAACAACAAGCCTTAACGGAAAAATTATCGCAGAAATTTCTACCGCACTTTATTCATATCGAAAACGAAAGTCACCGTCATCGCGCGGATCGCGGCGGCGAAAGTCATTTTAAAGTGGTACTGGTCAGCGATCAGTTCAATGAATTGAGCCGGGTGGCGCGCCATAAATTGGTATATCAATGTGTGGCGCAAGAGCTTGCCGACGGGCTCCATGCGCTGGCTTTGCACACGTTTACGTTGGCGGAATGGCAGGCGCGCGATCGGCAGATTCCTCAGTCCACGAATTGTTCGGGCGGCGGGCATTAAGAATGTATAAAAAATGTTAAATGTCCATGCGGAATAAGTGGAAAAAATACGGTATTTCAGTTAGAATGCAGTGTTTATTTTTGTCTCGTGCACAGTTTTCTGAGTTTTTGCTACTCAAAATTAAGTAGAAAACAGGCAAAATTCCCGAATTTGAGTTTTTATTTTTATGATTCGAGAGAATCATTACTCAATGTGCGGTCATTTTTTTACGCGTTTTGTAAGAATGACTTAATTTTTAAACCTAACGAAAAGTAGTGCAAACATGATTACGATTAAAAAAGGTTTGGATCTTCCTATTGCCGGGAAGCCGGAACAAGTAATCCGTGACGGTAATGCCGTGACTGAAGTTGCTATGCTTGGTGAAGAGTATGTGGGCATGCGTCCTTCTATGAAGGTCCGTGAAGGCGATACGGTGAAAAAAGGGCAGGTTCTTTTTGAGGATAAAAAGAATCCCGGCGTTGTTTTCACCGCACCCGCAAGCGGTACTGTGACCGCAATTAATCGCGGCGCTAAGCGTGTATTACAATCCGTGGTAATTCGTGTCGAAGGTAACGAACAGGTTACTTTTGAAAAATACGATGTCGCCGCATTAAATCAATTAACGGGTGACCAAGTCCGTCAAAACCTGCAGGCTTCTGGCTTGTGGACTGCGTTGCGTACCCGTCCGTTCAGTAAAGTGCCTGCCATTGATGCAGTGCCGTCCTCTATCTTCGTTAATGCGATGGACACTAATCCGTTAGCGGCGGATCCGGCGGTTATCATTAACGAACATGCCGAAGATTTTGCTAACGGTTTAACGGTATTAACGCGTTTACACGATAAAGTCAATCTGGTAAAAGCGGCCGGAAGCAATGTTTCCGGTGTCGGCGCCGTTAAAGTTCACGAATTCGGCGGTAAACATCCGGCGGGTTTGGTGGGAACTCATATTCATTTTATTGATCCCGTGAGTCTTACCAAAACGGTATGGCACTTGAATTATCAGGACGTTATTGCGATCGGTAAATTATTCACAAGCGGTGAATTATTTGTGGAACGCGTGGTGTCTTTAGCCGGTCCTCAAGTGAAAAATCCGCGTTTAGTGCGTACTGTGTCGGGAGCGAATCTTGCTCAATTGACCGAAAACGAACTAAGTGCGGGAGAAAATCGCGTTGTTTCCGGTTCCGTGTTGTACGGTGCCAAAGCGGAAGGTCCGCATAATTACCTGGGTCGTTATGCATTACAGGTTTCCGTTCTTGCGGAAGATACCGAGAAAGAATTTTTGGGCTGGATTTCTCCGCAACCGAATAAGTATTCCATTACGCGTACGGTATTGGGGCATTTCGGTAAAAAATTGTTTAATTTTACGACTGCGGAAAACGGTGGTCACCGTGCGATGGTACCGATCGGTTCTTATGAACGCGTGATGCCGTTGGATATTCTGCCGACATTATTACTACGTGATTTGGAAGTCGGCGATACGGATTCGGCACAATCCTTAGGTTGCTTAGAGCTGGATGAAGAAGATTTGGCCCTTTGTACTTTCGTGGATCCTGGTAAAGCCGATTACGGTTCATTCTTGCGTCAGGCATTAGACAAGATTGAGAAGGAAGGTTAAAAATGGGGTTGAAAAATCTTTTTGAAAAAATGGAACCCGCTTTTTTACCCGGTGGAAAATATGCAAAATTGTATCCGTTGTTTGAATCGGTTTACACATTGCTTTATACGCCGGGTACGGCAACGCAGAAAACCACACATGTGCGTGATGCGATTGACTCAAAACGTATGATGATCATCGTTTGGTTGGCATTATTTCCGGCGTTGTTTTACGGCTTGTATAACGTGGGTGCTCAATCGATGGCGGCGGTTGCCAGTTTAGGTAATTTAGCCGATGTCGTGGCGAACGACTGGCATTATTCTTTAGCGCAGGCGTTAGGTGCTGACCTTGAGAATGGCGGTTGGGGCAGCAAAATGCTGTTAGGCGCCACATTCTTCTTACCTATTTACATCGTAGCATTCGTTGTGGGGATGTTCTGGGAATTGTTATTTGCGATTGTTCGCGGCCATGAAGTGAACGAAGGTTTCTTTGTAACCACGATTCTGTTCGCATTAATCGTTCCTCCGACATTGCCGTTATGGCAAGCCGCACTGGGTATTTCATTCGGTTTGGTGATGGCAAAAGAAGTGTTTGGCGGAGTGGGCAAAAACTTCATGAACCCGGCGCTTGCAGGACGTGCATTCTTGTTCTTTGCTTATCCCGGCCAAATTTCTGGTGATTTAGTTTGGACCGCAGCGGACGGCTTTTCCGGTGCGACGGCACTTTCACAATGGTCTCAGGGCGGTGAAGCGGCGTTAAAACATGTGGCTACAGGTCAACCGATTACTTGGATGGATGCGTTTTTAGGCAACATTCCGGGGTCAATTGGCGAAGTTTCTACGTTAGCCCTCATTGTCGGCGCGGCAATTATCGTTTTCGCGCGTATTGCGTCCTGGCGAATTATTGCCGGTGTGTTTGTCGGCATGGTGATCACTTCAACCCTGTTTAACCTGATTGGTTCTGAAACAAATCCGATGTTTTCTATGCCGTGGCACTGGCATCTTGTATTAGGCGGTTTTGCGTTAGGGATGTTCTTTATGGCGACGGATCCTGTTTCTGCGTCATTCACGAACACCGGTAAATGGTGGTACGGCGCACTTATCGGTACGATGGCGGTGATTATCCGCGTTGTTAATCCGGCATATCCGGAAGGTATGATGTTAGCAATTTTATTTGCCAACTTATTCGCACCAATTTTCGACTATGTCGTCGTTCAAGCAAATATCAAACGTCGGAGAGCTCGCAATGTCTAAGTTTAATAAAGATAGCGTTGGCGGAACATTAACCGTCGTTGTTCTGTTAAGTTTAGTTTGTTCTCTTATCGTAGCCGGTGCTGCGGTGTTGTTAAAACCGGCACAAGAGATTCAAAAGCAACTTGATAAACAAAAAAATATTCTGCAGGCAGCAGGGTTATTGCAAAAAAATACGAACGTTCAGGAAACTTACGCGAAATTCATTGAACCGAAAATCGTTGATTTGGCAACCGGCGATTATGTTGACGGCATGAAGAACTTTGATGCGAAAGCATCGGCGAAAAATCCCGCAACGAGTGTCGCGATTGCCGCCGAAGATGATAAAGCGGGCATAAAAGTGCGGTCAAAATTTGCAGAGGTTTATCTCGTAAGAGATGAGGCGGGCAAAGTGACTCAGGTTGTATTGCCGATGTACGGTAACGGTTTGTGGTCGATTATGTACGGCTTAGTTGCAGTTCAGACTGACGCGAACACGATTAACGGTATTACTTACTATGAGCAGGGTGAAACCGCCGGTTTGGGCGGCGAAATCGCCAATCCTAACTGGCAAAAATACTTTGTCGGCAAAAAATTGTTTAATGACACGAATGAAGTGGCATTACGCGTAGGCAAAAATGCTTCGTCGGATAAAGAACACGGGGTGGACGCATTATCTGGTGCGACTTTAACCTCAAACGGTGTCGACGGTTCATTTAAATATTGGTTCGGTCCAAACGGTTTCGGTCCATATTTAGCGAAATTCAAAGCGGAGGGGGCTAACTAATGGCTGGCAGCAATCTTAAAAAATTATTGTTATCGCCAATTGCCGATAACAACCCGATTGCATTACAAATTCTCGGAATTTGTTCCGCATTAGCGGTAACGACTCAGTTACAGACTGCGGTAGTAATGGCGATAGCGGTGAGTTTGGTTACGGCGTTTTCAAGTTTCTTTATTTCTTGTATTCGCAATTATATTCCAAACAGTATTCGTATTATCGTACAAATGGCAATCATCGCCTCATTGGTAATTTTGGTTGACCAAATTTTACGTGCCTACGCTTATGATTTATCCAAACAACTTTCCGTGTTCGTAGGCCTTATCATTACTAACTGTATTGTAATGGGGCGAGCGGAAGCTTTTGCGATGAAATCCGGTCCTATCGAAAGTTTTGTGGACGGTATCGGTAACGGGCTGGGTTACGGTGTGATACTGGTTATCGTTGCATTCCTGCGGGAACTGATCGGCTCCGGCAAGCTTTTCGGCGTAACGGTTTTCCAAACGATTCAGGATGGCGGCTGGTATCAGGCGAACGGTTTATTCCTATTGGCACCAAGTGCGTTCTTCATCATCGGCTTTGTTATCTGGGGATTAAGAACCTGGAAACCGGCACAACAGGAGAAATAACCAATGGAACATTACATTAGTCTGTTTGTGAAGTCCGTGTTTATTGAAAACATGGCGCTTGCTTTCTTCCTCGGTATGTGTACATTCCTTGCGGTGTCTAAGAAAGTATCCACCGCTTTTGGTCTAGGGATCGCGGTAATCGTTGTTTTAGGTATTTCTGTGCCGGTAAATCAATTAGTTTATGTGCACGTTTTAAAAGACAGCGCATTAGTCGAGGGCGTCGATTTAAGTTTCTTAAACTTTATTACTTTTATCGGCGTTATCGCGGCATTAGTGCAAATCCTGGAAATGTTTCTGGATAAATTCGTGCCGTCTCTCTACAGCGCATTGGGTATCTTCTTACCGTTAATTACCGTAAACTGCGCGATCTTCGGCGGCGTATCCTTCATGGTTCAGCGTGAATACAACTTCGCGGAATCCGTGGTATACGGAATCGGCGCGGGTACCGGTTGGATGTTAGCGATTGTTGCCCTTGCCGGGTTAACGGAAAAAATGAAATATGCGGACGTACCGGCAGGCCTACGCGGTTTAGGTATCACCTTCATCACTGCGGGTTTAATGGCATTAGGATTTATGTCATTCTCAGGCATTCAATTATAAGGAGCATCTCGTGGATAGTAATTTTATTTTCGGTATTGGTGCGTTTACTGCCATTGTATTGGTGCTTGCGGTGGTGATTTTGATCGCTAAATCCAAATTAGTGGATTCCGGCGACATCACCATTTCCATTAATGATGATCCGTCAAAAGCCATTACGTTACCGGCCGGCGGTAAATTGCTCGGCGCATTGGCGAGCAAAGGGATCTTCGTGTCATCCGCTTGCGGCGGTGGCGGTTCTTGCGGTCAATGTCGCGTAAAAGTGAAATCGGGCGGCGGTGAAATTTTACCGACCGAGCTATCGCATATTTCAAAGAAAGAAGCGAAAGAAGGCTGGCGTTTGTCTTGTCAGGTGAACGTAAAATCTTCAATGGACGTGGAATTGCCGGAAGAAGTCTTCGGCGTGAAAAAATGGGAATGTACCGTTATTTCCAACGATAATAAGGCGACGTTCATTAAAGAACTTAAACTTGCCATTCCCGAAGGCGAAGAAGTGCCGTTCCGCGCGGGCGGTTATATTCAAATCGAAGCCGAACCGCATGTGGTTAACTATAAAGACTTCGATATTCCGGAAGAATATCATGAAGACTGGGATAAATATAACCTGTGGCGTTATGTGTCGAAAGTCGACGAACATATCGTTCGCGCTTACTCCATGGCTTCATATCCGGAAGAAAAAGGCATTATTATGCTGAACGTGCGTATTGCAACGCCGCCTCCGCGTAATCCGGACGTGCCGCCGGGTCAAATGTCTTCATATATTTGGTCATTAAAACCGGGTGATAAAGTGACGATTTCCGGTCCGTTCGGTGAATTCTTTGCGAAAGATACCGACGCAGAAATGGTCTTTATCGGCGGCGGTGCGGGTATGGCGCCAATGCGTTCGCATATTTTCGACCAATTAAAACGCTTGCACAGCAAACGCAAAATTTCATTCTGGTACGGTGCGCGTTCCAAACGTGAAATGTTCTATGTGGACGATTTCGATCAGCTGCAAGCTGAAAATCCGAACTTTACATGGCACGTTGCGCTTTCCGATCCGCTTCCGGAAGATAATTGGGACGGTTACACCGGCTTTATTCACAATGTGCTTTATGAAAACTATCTGAAAAATCATGAAGCGCCGGAAGACTGCGAATACTACATGTGCGGACCTCCGGTCATGAATGCGGCGGTAATCAAAATGCTGGAAGATTTAGGCGTCGAGCATGAAAATATCCTGTTAGACGATTTCGGCGGTTGATTTTAATCTGCGTCAATTAAAGGTGCGGTCAAATTTGCAAAGGTTTTGTGAATTTGACCGTTTACGCTTATTCGTGAAAATGATTTATCGGGGCGTATCGAATGCGCCCGAAAGCTAACCGGAAATCGGGCGTTGCGAGACGCTCTGGCAAAAATATGAACCGAATGATTTTAATTTTACGGACTGCAATTAAGCGGTTGTTTATTGGGGATAAAGACAGAAAAATCCGCGTGAAAAAAACATCGTTTTTTTTGACCGCACTTTTTGTGTTAACGACATTAAGCGGTTGCGGAAAAGATCCTGAAATTATTTCGCTTGTGGGCAAAACCATGGGCACCACTTATCACATCAAATATATTGATGACGGCAGCCTGAGCCAAAATGCGGAACAAGTGCATGCGCGGATTGAAGAAATTCTGAAAGATGTGAATGTCAAAATGTCTACTTATGATCCGAATTCGGAATTGAGCCGTTTCAATCAATCGCGGGAAATCAATACGCCGGTGCCGATTTCCGCAGAGTTCGGGACAGTGTTGCAGGAAGCCTTGCGTTTGAATCGGATTACCGAAGGCGCATTGGATGTGACCGTCGGCCCGGTTGTGAATTTATGGGGATTCGGTCCGGAAAAACGCCCAGAACGCCAACCTACAGCACAACAATTGGCGGAACGCCAACAATGGGTAGGGGCGGATAAATTGAAGCTGAACCAAACATCGGGCGGATTCACGCTTGAAAAAACCGTGCCGCAACTTTATATCGATCTGTCTTCCATCGCCAAAGGTTTCGGCGTGGATCAGGCGGCAGACGTCCTTGAACAATTCGGGGTACGGAATTATATGGTGGAAATCGGCGGTGAAATTCGTGCCAAAGGCAAAAATATCGAAGGTAAATATTGGCAAATCGCGATTGAAAAACCGAATTTTGACGGTTCCCGTTCGGTGGAACAGGTGATTGGTCTGCAGGATTTAGCCATGGCGACGTCGGGTAATTACCGCATTTATTTTGAAGATCAGGGCAAACGTTTTTCCCATGAAATCGATCCGAAAACGGGTTATCCGATTCAGCACCATCTGGCCTCCATTACGGTGCTGCATCCGAGTTCAATGACTGCGGACGGTTTGTCTACTGGCCTGTTTGTGCTTGGCGAAGAAGAAGCGTTACGGGTGGCGGAACAACATAATCTTGCCGTATATCTCATCATCAAAACCGATAAGGGTTTTGAAACAAAAATGTCATCAAAATTTACCGCACTTTTGGCGGAACAGGAAAAATAGGAACAACTATGCCAGTATTTTTAGCGACATTCGGAATTTTTATTCTGGTTATTTTCGGCATGTCCGTCGGTTATATTCTTAACAAAAAATCCATTAAAGGCAGCTGCGGCGGTATTACGGCTCTCGGCATGAAAAAAATGTGCGATTGCGAAGAGCCCTGCGATAACTTAAAAGACAAAGTGGCCAAAGGTGAAGCGGACGCGTCGGCATTAGACCGATTCAATAAAAAACCGCAATTTTACGAAGTAAAATAATCAAGCGTAACCGTAAGGCTTACGCGTTATTCTTTATCAACATATAAACCAAATGTGCTTCGCCTTAACCGAAGTTACGGGAGAAATATGACTAACTCAACAATACTCGGCTCAAAAACTTACGACCGACATTTTCCGAAACTTACATCGGAACAACTTGCCGAAAACGGCAAAATCAAGGTGATCGTCGGCATGTCCGGCGGCGTCGATTCTTCAGTTTCCGCTTTTATTCTGCAGCAACAGGGCTATCGAGTGGAAGGTCTGTTTATGAAAAACTGGGAAGAAGACGATGATTCGGATTACTGCACGGCGGCGGCGGATTTAGCCGATGCGCAGGCGGTTTGCGACAAACTGGGTATTCACTTACATAAAATTAATTTTGCCGCGGAATATTGGGATAATGTGTTTGAACATTTTCTCAACGAATACAAAGCGGGGCGCACGCCGAATCCCGATATTCTGTGTAACAAGGAAATCAAATTTAAAGCGTTTCTGGAATATGCGGCGGAAGATCTCGGCGCGAACTATATCGCTACCGGGCATTATGTGCGCCGTGCCGGTCCGGATGACAACGCTCGTCTTCTGCGCGGTTTGGATAGCAATAAAGATCAAAGCTATTTTTTGCATGCGTTAACCAAAAAGCAAGTGGGGCAAAGCCTTTTCCCGGTGGGCGAGGTTGAAAAACCGGTGGTGCGCGCTATTGCGGAAGAATTGGGCTTGATTACGGCGAAGAAAAAAGATTCCACCGGTATTTGTTTTATCGGGGAACGTAAATTCAAGGATTTTTTGGCCCGTTTTTTACCGGCGCAACCGGGTGAAATTAGAACCACCGAAGGCGAGGTAATCGGTCGTCATCAGGGCTTGATGTATCACACGCTGGGACAACGTAAAGGTTTAGGCATCGGCGGCATTAAAGGCAAAGATGAAAATGCTTGGTATGTGGTGGAAAAAGATTTGAAAAACAATGTGTTAGTAGTTGCGCAAGGGCATGATAATTCCGCCTTGCAATCTTCCGGGCTGATCGCCAAACAGCTGACTTGGGTGTCGGAACAGCCGCTGCGGGAAACATTACGTTGCACGGTGAAAACCCGTTATCGTCAGACGGATATTCCTTGCGTTGTGGTGCCGGTAGATGAGGATACGGCGGAAGTGCGTTTTGACGCGCCGCAAATCGCGGTGACGCCGGGGCAATCGGCGGTCTTTTATCAAGGAGAAGAATGCCTGGGCGGCGGTGTGATTGAAATGCCGATTAAATGAGGTAAAAGTGCGGGCAAAAAATACGATGTTTTTTGCCCGCACTTTTTTGTCTAACGATTATCCCGTTCCCATTTGCGCGCTATATAGCTGCAAGTGGGATGTAAATTCAGCTCGTTCTCTGTGATAAACGCGATTAATGCCTGATAAAGTTTATCCGCCACGCCTTGACCGCGCAGACTGTCAGATACATAGGTATGATGAGCGTTAACGGTTTTCTTGTCCTCGTAAAAATAGGCGAGTTCGGCAACTTTTTCGCCGTTGTCATTGAGCATAAAAAACTCGCCGTCACGCTCATTGTTTTGGTGATGAATTTTCATGATTTATTCCTGTCGCCCTGTCCATTCATCGGAAAATTCCGGATTCACGGCGAAATCCGCCGTTTCGCACGGAATGGCTTTCTCCTCGTCCGCCCATTCGCCCAAATCGATTAGCTGGCAGCGTTTGCTGCAAAACGGTCGATAAGGGCTTTGGGGCGACCAAATTACCGGTTTTTTACAAATCGGGCATGCGACGCTAAAGGTGTCGTTCATGATTTTTTCTCTCCGCTAAATCCAAATAAGTGCGGTGTAATTTTAACACGTTTTGACGCAGTTCGTGGTGATGGTCGGCCAGTTCGCCGTCATTATTGATGACATCGTCGGCAAAGCTTAAACGGGTTTCCCGGCTTACCTGCGAATCCATAATTTTCTGAATCAGCGCACGTTGGCTGTGATCCCGTCGGCTGGCGCGGGTTAACTGGGTTTCAGGTTGAACGTCGATCACCAGAATGCGATCGCACAGTTCGGTGAGCTTATTTTCAATTAACAGCGGCACCACAAACAAGGTATAAGGTGCGGTCTGCGCATTCAGTTGTGCGTTCATTTCTTCGCGAATTGCCGGATGTAACAGCCGGTTCAGCCAGTTTTTCTCCGTGTCGTTCTGAAATATCAGGTGGCGCAGAAAAGGACGGTTAAGCTCGCCTTCCGGGGTTAACACGGCGGGGCCGAAATGATCGGCGATTCGGGCTAACAAAGGCGAATCTTTTTTTACTATTTGGCGTGCGACGACATCTGCGTCGATAATCGGTACGTTAAGTTCGGCGAATAAATTGGCAATGGTGGATTTTCCGCTGCCGATGCCGCCGGTTAATCCCACGACGTAAGTCATTGCGTTTTCCCGTGATGTAAAGCCATGTGCTTATCCTAGCACATTCCATATAAATGTCGACACGCCGCCGATAATCAGAAACGGCGCGAACGGAATCACGGATGTCTTTTTGCCGCGAGCCTGCATGATGACCACAAAAATCAACGCATAAATGCAGGCAATAAAAATAAACAGCGGCAGTTGCTGCCAGGGCAAAAAAACGGCAAGCGCGCCGATTAACCAATAATCGCCGCGTCCGAAAGCTTCTTGTCGGTAGATAAACCGGGCGAGATGAAAAACAGCCCAAAATACGCTAAATCCGATAAACAGGCTTTGAATCGCATTTTCGAGCGGTTGGGGTTGCAGATGAAAGATGCTGCCGCCAATGCCGAATGCCGCGACTAACTGACATAAATCGGGCGGAATCAGGCGATAGTGCCAATCGATTTTAGCGATGAGATAAAGTAATGCGCTTAAGCAAGCGAAATAGAAACTGACGGACGCTTCGCCCAAGCCAAGAAAACAGAGCGTAAATAGCGTTCCGCCAAAGAAAAAATACCACAAAAAATGACCGCACTTTAACGGCTTAAGCACCGCCTGATGAGCATCGCAAGCTATTTCCTGGGAAAACATTTCGCAGTAAGACGCATGAATTTCATACATCACCCAAAGAGCGAACCGGCGGCAGTAATAACGGACGGCTGTGCCGCACAACCCGCCCGCCAGAAAAAATGCGATGATCATTGGATAAGCGATCCCATATTAAAAATCGGCAAATACATTCCCAACATGATCAAACCGATAATGCCGCCGATAATCAGCATTAACAACGGTTCTAGCATTTGCGATAACAAATCGATTTTATGATCCAGCTGCCGCTGATAATTGTCCGCGATGTGTTGCAGCATAAGAGGCAGTTTGCCCGCTTGTTCGCCCACTTGAATCATTTGTTGCGCCTGCATGGGAAACAGCGTGACTCCTACGCAGGCGGAAAACGTAAAACCTCTCTGAATCCCTTGCAGGATGTATTGCACTTCTTGGGTCAACGCGACATCGTGGTGAATAGCGGCGTTGGGTTTGTCAGTCGGCAGAAATGATTGCAACGCCTGATTGAGCGGTACGCCGGCGTGCAACATTAAATGCAAACTGCGGCAAAAACGAATCAAGCGGGAAAGTGCCACGATTTGTCCTAATACCGGCGTGGCGGCAATCAGCTTATTTTTCTGTCGATTCAACCGCAATGAATGCTGAAGTCGGCGTTTAAGAAAAAAAGCGATTGCCGTTAACAGGACGCAAAACGGCATAAAATATTGCTGCAGACCTTGTGAAAGGTACAGCAAAATCCGGGTGAATAATGGCAATTGGGTTGTTTCTCCGCCGTACATTTCGGCAAATTGCGGAACAATAAAAATCAACAGAAGTGCGGTCAAAATAAGTGAAATAGTCAGAATCATCATGGGATAAAGCAGAATTTTCTGGATTTTTCGCTGCAATGCCAGGCTTTGCTGTTTGGACAACGCAATCTGCCGGCAAACTTTCGCCAGCTGTCCGGTCATTTCGCCCGTCCGAATAAGCTGACGTTCCTGATGCGTGAGAAATTTGGGTTGCCGGTTTAACGCCTGGGAAAACGCCAGTCCGCTTTCCAGATCGCTTAATAAGTGCTGCAGCCATTGGTATAACGGAATGTTCGTGCAGTTGGACAGCAGAATTTGCAGGCTGTTTTTGAGGGTAACCGAGGCTTCCAGTAAAGTGGCGAGTTGTTGCAGCAAGTCGCAGATTTCTGCGTTTTTCGGCGCGTAGGAAAATTGCCAGTTCCGTTGTAATCTGATGTTTTGCAACTGACGTGAGAACAGAATTCGTTTGGCTTGGTTTTCATCTTCCGCCACCAGCACGCCCCGTTGTTTTTGCCCGAAACGATTCGTCGCTTGCCAGCGATACATATTAAGCTTCATCTTTAACTCCCAGCACCCGCTGGATTTCGGCAATATCGCTGATTCCTGCCTTGATTTTTTCCAGTCCCGCCTGATAAAGATCGGGAAAATCCAGCCGATATTGCGCTTGATTGTCACGAAAATCGGGTTGTAATAACTGATAAATTCCTACACGACCTTTATAACCTTGATGACAATCGCAAAAACTAACGGATTTTTGCCCGCACTTTTCTGTGTCAGGATAATTTTTCGACGGCTTTCCCACGCATTTCGGACAGCATTTTCTAACCAGCCGTTGTGCGATAACCAGTAACAGGCTGCCGTCGATTTCATGTTGCCGGATACCGAGTTGGCGTAAACGGGAAATCGCCGACGGAGCGTCATTGGTGTGCAGAGTGGAAAGCACCAGATGACCGGTTTGGGCGGCGCGCAACGCCATGGCGGCGCTTTCTTCGTCACGGATTTCGCCCAGCATGATGATATCGGGATCTTGACGCAGAAAAGTACGCAGCAGGCGGCTGAAATCCAGGCCGACGGACGGGTTGATTTGGGTCTGAATGATTCCTTCCAGTTCTATTTCTATAGGATCTTCCGCCGTCATAATATGTTTTTCGACGCAATTCAGCGAGGAAAGTGCGGTGTAAAGCGTAATACTTTTTCCGCTGCCGGTGGGACCGGTTACCAGAATGAGCCCTTGCGGCTGGCTGAGAGCATGTCGGAAGATACGCTGTTGATTGTCATTCATTCCCAAATCGGAAAACGCCAGAGTGACGGGTTTATTTTGTTGTACCCGCAGTACGGCTTTTTCGCCCAGATTGGTGGGAAGAGTGGAAAGCCGCAAATCAAGCACGTCGGAAAAGGTGGTTTTAAAATGGAATCGACCGTCCTGCGGCAGGCGCATTTCACTGATGTCCAGTTTAGCCAATAGTTTCAGACGGGAAATCACGCGATTAGCGAATACCGACGAAATCGGCGTTTGATTTTGCAGCACGCCGTCAATGCGGAAACGCACTTGTAAACAATCCGTACGCGGTTCCAAGTGGATATCCGAAGCCTGTTGATGAAGAGCGTTTTCAAAAATCTGATCCAGCAGTTGAATTACGGTATCGTCCGGTTTTTGTTCAACGGCGGTAACATCCTCCATATAAAAAACCGGATTTTCTTCCACTTGCAGGGGTTGCGGCGATAACGCCTGCAGCCAATGTTTTAACTCCTGATTGGTCAATAACACCGGTTCAATGATTTTGCCCGTTAAAAATGCAAAGGTTTCGCAAGCGGATAAATTGCTTAAACTGTCTAAACCGAGCCAAAGCATGCCGTCGTCTTCCCGCAAAGGTAATGCAAGAAAACGCACGAGCAGGGCTTGTTGTTCCTGGTTTTTCGCCCACAAATGGGGCGAAATTTCTATGGTTTCTCCCGCACTTGTGGTGACGATTTTGATGTCGCCTGACATGTGAGTTTCCTTAATTGCAAAACCCTGGCGGAAAAACGCCGGCGTTCGGTTTGCAGGCGGTAGTCCAGGTGACGCCTTTAGCGGCGTCTCCGGCGGCGGTTAATGTGTAACTGGTGTCGCTTAAACTGCCTTTGCCCGTTACGCTGATGACGCCGCCCGAGACTTTCACGCTTGCCACATATTTGCCGAAACCGGTATTGTCGGCCTGAATGCCGTTTGAGCCCGCCGTACAGTTTTTGGTTTCGCCGGTGTTGTATATGCACAGCTCCACTTCGGAGCGATAGGGCGCCGATGCCTGTAACAGTTCCGAAACGGCGGCTTTTTTGGTGTAATTTTGATAGGACGGAATAGCGATGGTGGCTAAAATCGCGACAATCGCAATCACAATCATCAATTCGATTAAGGTAAACCCTTTTTGAACGGAAACGGAAAGCGAAGCGCGATGAAAAGTGCGGGCGATTTTCATGATGTTTTTCCTTTTAAGTGGTTGGAATCGGATAACGGCACTTTGAAATAAAGCTAAAATCCTGTCAAAATAGTTGTCCTTGTTTTGGAATCAGGATCGCAAAAATCACGCGTTATGACACAAAAGACCGTTTTTAAAATTGCTGACGGCTGGCTGGAAAACAGCCGAAAAATTCCGTCGCCGCATTTTGATGCCCGCCCGGATCCGCAGGATATTTCGTTGTTGGTGATTCATTACATCAGCTTGCCGCCCGAACAATTCGGCGGCGGCTTTATTGACGATTTTTTCCAGGGCAAGCTGGATCCGAGCCGTCATCCTTATTTTGAAGAAATCTATCGGGTTCGCGTTTCTGCTCATTGTCTGATTGAACGAAACGGGCGCGTGACGCAATATGTCAATTTTAACGACCGGGCCTGGCATGCGGGTTTGTCCTGCTTTGAAGGACGCGAAAAATGCAATGATTTTGCCATCGGTATTGAGCTGGAAGGCAGTAACGAACAACCGTTTACCGCCGCGCAATATGCGGCGTTAATTTCATTAACCCGGAAAATTCAGCGTTGTTATCCGTTGATTCGTCAAAATCGTATTGTGGGGCATTGCGACATTTCGCCCGGGCGTAAAATCGATCCCGGCCGATATTTTGATTGGAAACGGTATTTTAGCGGGTTATAAGAAAAAAGTGCGGTGAAAATCATGAAGATTTTTCACCGCACTTTCGTTGATTCTTTTCAATTAACGCATAACGTTGACGCAAATCACTTCGCTCAAAGTATAAAGTGATGAACCCGGACGGAGTTTTATAATGTATTCCCGTTGTTTTTTAGCGGGGGTATGTTGTCCGGCGCCCCAGAATTCGCTGTAATAATTGGTTTTTAACTGTTTCAGCTGATGATTTTGGCAGTTCAACACTTTGGATTGCCGAATCGAACGGACGAAAACCGTCGGATCAGGGAAAAGGTAGCCGCCTTTGTTCAGGTTGATTACCGTATCAAAATGCACAATATGTTTTTGTTCGGGCTCAGCCAAAATGGAACTCATATCTACGTAGTAATGGAGAGCGGGAGACATTCTGAAGAATTCGGGCGCTGTTTCTTCCGGCGGCGAAAGCGCTACCGGCGGACGTTTGGTTTGTTCAACCGACGTACATGCCGATAATAAGATTGCAAGAATGACAGGAATGAATTTTTTCATAATAGGCTCCTTAAACCATCACATCAGTTCGAGGTCGATCTTATTTTGGCACAATTTACGCCTGGGATAAACCTTTAATTCGGCGCGAACGGCGATTCGCCGCTTATTTATAATTCCTGTCGTAAAATGTTCAGCACCTCGTGCAGGCTTGGCAAGCGTTCGTCGGCAATGGCGAAGCGTTCATCGGCAAATTTAGGATTGACGATAAAGGTGCGTACGTTTGCCGCTTTGGCCGCAATTAAACCGGTGACGCTGTCTTCGATAATCAGACAGTCCGCAGGCGTTGCGCCAAGGGCTTTGATCGCGGAAAGATAGACGGCGGGATGAGGTTTTGCCAGTTCTTCTTCGGCGGCGGAGCATTGAATCGGGAAATAATCCCATAATTTCAGCTTATCAAAAACGGTTTTAATCACTTTCCGGTTGGATGAAGTGGCAAGTGCGGTCGGAATTTTTTTCGTTTTTAAAAAATCGAGTAATGGATAGATTCCGTCCATCGGCACGGCTTTTTCCGCGATTTTCCGGCAAACGAGGTCTACGATTTCGTCGCGTAACAGCGTCGGTTCGATATTTAAATGAAATTTCTTTATCCAGACGACGGCAAGTTCGTCCACCCGCAAACCGCGGGTATATTTTTCGCAATCGGGTTCGGTAATGACGGCGCCGTATTGGGCCAGCGTTTCGATTTGCGATTCCGCCCAGAGCGGTTCGCTGTCGACTAACACACCGTCCATATCAAAAATTACGTACTTAATTGTCATAAAAAATCCTTTATTTGGGCTGCGGAAAATAGGGTTTAGAAAAACGTTCGTTTTTTATGCGTAATCGCCGATGCGATTACTTATGGCTTCGCCACCGTTGGCAAAGCCAACGTTCAAAAAGCGTTGCTTTTTGTGACCGCACTTTTTAGGGATTGCACGTGAAAAATTTGCGGATCCCGGCTTATTTCAGCGGGAAAGCCGTTCGTTTGACCGAACGGCTTTGATTAAGCGGCGTTTTCCACTTCCAGGCGTTCAAAAGCGAGTACGCGTTTTTCCAATTTACGCAGTAACAATGTGGCGATGCCGGTAATCACCAGATAAATCGCGCCGGCAATGCCGTAAATGGTTAAAGCGTCGTATTCGGTGCCGTAAAGCTGGCGGGCATAGCCCATAATGTCCAGAATCGTGATGGTGGAGGCCAGCGAGGTGCCTTTAAACACCAGAATGATTTCGTTGCTGTATGAAGGCAAGGCGCGTTTTAAGGCGTAAGGAATCAGAATTTTCAGGGTTTGCAGGCGGTTTAATCCTAAGGCGGCACAACTTTCCCATTGTCCTTTCGGAATGGCTTTGACGGCGCCGTGGAACAGTTGAGTGGAATATGCCGCGCTGTTGAGCGCCAATGCCAGCATAGCGCAAAACCAGGCGTTGGATAACAGCGACCACATGGGGCTGTCAACAATCCATTGGAATTGGCCCGGTCCGGCGTAAATCAGGAAAAACTGCACCAATAACGGAGTGCCGGTGAATAAAGTAATGAAAATTTTGACCGCACTTTTGGCGATTTTGTTGTTCATTGACAGCAGGAACGTGCAAAGTAACGCCAGAAAGAACGCGACGAGCAACGCCACTGCGGTTAAAATCAGGCTGGTCGGAATGCCTTGGGCGATAATTTTAAAGTAATCGTAAGCCATTATTTTCCCCCTCGTTCAAAGCGGGTAAAACGTTGTTCCAAGCGACGGATAAAAACCTGGCTGACCAAGGTGATGACCAAATAAATTAAGGCGGCGAAACTGTACCAGGTGAACGGTTGATGGGTATTGGTATTGATCAATTCGGTTTGACGCATGATGTCATTCACGCCAATCAACGACACCAGAGCGGTATCTTTTAGCAAAACCAGCCATTGGTTACTTAATCCCGGCAAGGCGTGGCGCCACATTTGCGGCAGAATAATGTGCATGAACGTGTAGCGACGGCTTAGCCCCAGCGCCGCACCGCTTTCCCACTGTCCGAGGGAAATGGCTTGAATGGCACCGCGTAAAGATTGCGAGGCATAGGCGGCAAAAATTAAGGACAACGCGGTAACGCCGCAACCGAAAGCGCTGAATTCCACATATTCTCCGGTGAGTTTTTCCACTACTTCGGTGGAACCGAAATAGATTAGCAATACCACAATAATTTCAGGTAAACCGCGCAATAACGTGATGGCGATAGAAACCGGTTTGCGGATACACACAAATTTGTTGGTTTCCAGCATCACGAAGATCATCGCTAGGATCAGTCCGACAATTAACGACGAAACCGCCAGCGCTAACGTCATGAGCGCGGCGGAATACATTAAAGGAAGAAAATCAAAGAACATTGCTTATTTAGCCGTCATCCATTTGTCGTAGATTTTTTGGTATTCGCCGTTTGCTTTTACGGCAGCCAGTCCTTTATTCAAGTCGGCGGCAAGTTCTTTATCGGATTTATTTACGGCAATGCCCAATCCGTTACCGAAATATTTTTTGTTGGTTACTTTATCGCCGACGAACGTCAGATCTTTCTCTTTGGAAAGCATATCCGCCAACACGGCGGTGTCACCGAAGATAATGTCGATACGTCCGTTTTTTAAGTCCAGAATCGCATCTTGCAAAGAGGCGTAGGATTTCGGCGCATATTGTTTGGCTTCAGCCACTACATATTGCTGGAATGTCGTGCCGTTTTGCACACCGATATTTTTTGCGCTGTTTAAATCCGCTTTACCTTTTACGGCGATAAAACTGGCGGAACTATCATAATACGGGTCGGTGAATAAAACTTGTTTTGCGCGCGCTTCGGTGATATCCATGGCGGAGATGGCGGCGTCGATGCGTTTTTGTTTTACCGCCTGTATTAAGCCGTCAAAGGCTTGACTGGAGAACGTGCAGCTAGCCTGAATTTCTTTACAAATAGCGTTGGCAAGATCCACGTCAAAACCGATAATTTCATTTTTTTCATTGGTTAATTCGAACGGCGGATAGCTTGGTTCCATTGCGAAGCGGATTTCCCGCGCTTGAGTTGCGAATGTTGTGCTGGCCAATAAAGCGGCGATAATTAATTTTTTCATAATAAGTCCTATTCTGAATGAGATAAATACTGTTTAAATTGTTCGGTTTTAGGTTGTTCGAAACAAGCGGCGTCGCCGCTTTCGATAATGTGACCCTGTTCCATGTAGATGACTTTTGTCGCCACCTTGCGGGCAACGCTGACTTCATGAGTTACGATCACCTGAATAATGCCCGTTTGCTGTAATTCCTGAATAATGGACACGATTTGCGCCGTAATTTCCGGATCCAGTGCGGCGGTCGGTTCATCAAACAATAAAACCTGCGGTTTCATCATTAAAGCGCGGGCAATGGCGACTCGTTGCTGTTGACCGCCTGAAAGTTGTAACGGGAAACGTTCCGCATGTTCTTTCAAGCGTAAGCGGGTTAATAATTCCAATGCTTGCGTTTTTGCGCCGTTTTCATCCAGTCCCAGAATCTTCATTGGCGCTTCTATTAGGTTTTCCATCACGGTGAAGTGCGGCCATAAATTATATTGTTGAAAAACCATGCCTACGTTTTGACGCAGTTCGCGGATTTTTTTCGGATCGGTATTTTCTGATAAATCAAAGCGGCTGTTGGCGATGTCCAACAGCCCGGATTTTGGTACTTCCAGTAAATTTAAGGTGCGAATCAGGGTGCTTTTCCCTGCGCCGCTCGGGCCGAGCAGAACCAGGATGTCGCCCGCCTCCGCCGTTAAATTAATGTCAAATAAGGCCTGGTTTGAGCCATAAAAAAAGTTCAAGTTTTTAACGCTAAGAGCCATTGTGTGATTTGTTCTCTATCCTTTTGTAAAACTGCAATAATATTAATATTTTCTGCATAAATATGCAATATAAAAGGGGCGTTAATAAAAATTATCGCTGTTTTTTTAACGGTACATAAAAGTGAAATTCGTATAAATGGCTAATCGATTAACTTGCCTTAACGAGTGAGACGAATACGCAGATCGTCGGCATCATGGCAGGTTTTGATGCGTTCAAACAGAACATGGGCTTGTTCGTATTCTTTGTTCAGATAATGCAGCCATTGTTTGATTCGTGCCACGTGGTAAAAACCGGTGTCGTGAATATTTTCCATTTGTGCATATTTTTGCAGAATGGGAATAATATCGCGCCATGCTATCTTCGGCGCATTAAATTTTATCACCCGGCTTAAATTAGGAATATTCAGCGCGCCGCGTCCTACCATTAAATCTTCGCAACCTGTTATTTGTCGGCATTTTACAGCGTCTTCCCAACACCGGATTTCACCGTTGGCGATGACGGGAATCCGCAATGTTGAGCGCACTTCGCCGATTTGTCGCCAATTAATGCGATCGGCGCGATAACCGTCGGTTTTGGTGCGTCCGTGAATGGCGATTTCATCGGCGCCGCCCTGTTGTACGGCATCGGCAATTTCAAATGCCTGGGAAATATCGTCCCAACCCAACCGCACTTTGACGCTGACCGTCTGTCCTTTCGGAACAGCTTGGCGGATGGCTTGCGTGGCGCGGTAAATTAATTCGGGATCTTTCAATAAACTGGCGCCGCCGTTACTGCCGTTTACGGTTTTTGACGGGCAGCCGCAGTTGAAATCAATACCATGAGAACCCAGTTCAATGGCGCGACAGGCATTTTCCGCCAGCCATTGGGGAAATTGCCCGAGCAGTTGCACGCGAACCGGCGTACCCGAAGGCGTTTTTCCCCGGTTTTGCAGTTCGGGACAAAGTCGGTAGAACAATTTTTCCGGTAAAAGTTGATCCACTACGTGAACGAATTCGGAAATACACAGATCGTAGTCGTTTACTTCCGTAAGAAGCTGCCGTACTAAAGGGTCCAACACGCCTTGCATCGGCGCCAGAATAACACGCATTATGAAAAACTTTTCCGGGGATGGATTAAATAGAACAGCACCAGAGCCGTGACTGCGCCCAAGGTGTCGGCGAAAATATCTTTTTGCGCATCCCAGATATCTCCCTGAGAACCTAAAAATGCCGCGCCTTCTTCACCGCCGGCGATAACGGCATATTGCCATTCGATAAGTTCATAACCGGCAGCTACGGACATAATGAAAAACAGACTGAAGAATCCGGCAATCACAGGGCCGGTTAAATGACGGCGCAATAGAAATTCCGCCATGGGAAAGCTATAAAAGCCGATAGCATAGTGAGCGACGCGGTCAAAATGATTGCGCTCCTCGCCCAACCAACCGGCAAGCAGACGGTTTCCCCATTGGAACGGCACGTGCTCGAATGTGTAGTGTGCGCCGATTAAATGCAGAGTTAACCATAAGGACATACAAAAATAGGCGGTATTGCTGAACTGAAAGCGGGGATAGGTAACGAGCAGCGCGCCAAACACGATAAAAACCGGCGTGACTTCCGCATACCAGACCGCTCGCGAAAAAGGGGAAATCCCCGACCAAACGGAAAGTGCGGTCAAAAAAATCGCCAAAATGACGGGCAGCCGGCGCATCGTTCCGCCCATCATTTCCAGCCTTTCGCTTTGCAAATCAAGTCGTAAGCCGCCTGAATCTGCTGCGCTTTCTCTTTCGCCATTTCCATCATTTCCGGCGGCAAACCTTTAGAAACCAGTTTATCCGGATGATTTTCGTTCATTAAGCGGCGATAGGCGCGTTTAACCGCTTGTTGATTGTCGTTTTCGGAAACGCCGAGCACTTTGTAAGCATCGTGGATCGTCGGACCGGAATGAGGACGATAACCGCTTTGAGAGCCTGATTGCTGATAGCCGCTTTGCGAATAGCCTTGTTGATATTGCTGATATTGTTGGTAAGCCTGTTCGTAAAAACCGCCGTTGGAAAACTGACGACGCGCCATTTCCATCGCGATCATTTGCTCAAACTGGAATGCGGATAAACCCAGCTCTTCGGCAATAGTGCGTAAAATCGCCAATTCGTTATCGTGCAAATGATCGTCCGCAAAGGCCGCCTGCACTTGCACGCTTAAAAACATGCGTAATAAATCGGCGCGCTGGCCACAACCGATTCGGAATTCGCGAATAATCTGACGCAACGGGAAATCCGTTTCTTTTCCGCGGGTGAAGGCGTCCTGTGCGAGTTTGCGGTTCGCTTCATCCAAATTAAGTTGTTGCATCAGATTGTTTGCCAGCGCAATGTCGTTTTCCGTCACGCGGCCTTTTGCTTTACTCAGATTGCCCAGCACGGCAAACGTTGTCTGCATAAACAGAGATTGACGCGTCAGTTTTTTGTCAAAAAAGGACGAATTCACACTGCCGAGTTCGTAAAGTTTTTTGTCCGCCAAATGGCCTAAAATGGCGCCTGCAATTCCGCCGAACAGCCCGCCGTAGCGATAGCCCAGGAAAAAACCGATCACTTTGCCGATAAAATTCATTTAATACTCCAGTTCATTCGGAAAATTTTTGTTAGTTTAGCGGATTAGATAAGGTTGAAAAAGGGGAAGTTCAAGCAAGTGCGGTCAAAAATTGACAAATTTTTCTTTATTTTTGGTCGGAAACGGTGGAATTTTTACATCATATCCAAACCGTATCGGACATAAAAAATGTTGAAATTTTTGCCCGCACTTTGGTTGAAAATTAATCGTTGTCACCCAATAAAACGGATTCCAGCGCGATTTCGATCATCTCGTTAAAAGTGAGCTGACGCTCTTCCGGGCTGGTTTGTTCGCCGGTTCGGATGTGATCCGATACGGTACAGATGGTGAGCGCTTTGGCGCCGAATTCCGCCGCGACGCCGTAAATGCCGGCGGCTTCCATTTCCACGCCGAGAACGCCGTATTTTTCCATTACGTCGAACATTTCCACATCGGGCGTATAGAATAAATCGGCGGAGAACAAATTGCCGACGCGTACGTTGATTCCCTTATTTTTCGCCGCTAAAACCGCCGCCTGCGCCATGTCGAAATCGGCGATGGCGGCAAAGTCGTTGTCTTTGAAGCGGATGCGATTGACTTTGCTGTCGGTACAGGCGCCCAGGCCGATAACGACGTCCCGGACGTGAACGTCGTGACGGACTGCGCCGCATGAACCGACGCGGATGATTTTTTTCACACCGTATTCGGTGATGAGTTCTTTGCTGTAAATGGAACAGGACGGAATGCCCATGCCGTGCCCCATAACGGAAACGCGACGTCCTTTATAACTGCCGGTGTAACCCAACATATTGCGTACGTCGGTGACGAGTTCGGCGTTTTCTAAAAAGGTTTCCGCGATATATTTGGCCCGCAGCGGATCGCCGGGCATTAATACGACATCGGCGAAGGCGCCGGCCGGTGCGTTAATGTGTGGAGTCATAAAATTTCCTTAATTTATTTGAATCGCTTGCCGTAACAAGCTTAAATACGTCGGTTAAATAATCGGCGTGCCGTATTCCATCGGTGAAAGTGCCAAATACTTGGCGATAGTTTGACCGATGTCGGCGAAGGTATCCCGTCCGCCTAAGAATTTGGTTGGAACCTGAGTGCCGTACATCAACACCGGAATGTGTTCGCGGGTGTGGTCGGAACCCGTCCAGGTCGGATCGCAACCGTGATCGGCGGTGATAATCAGCAAGTCGTCAGTTTGCATCAGTTGCAGTAATTCGGGCAGACGACAGTCGAAATATTCCAAACCCTTGGCGTAACCCGCCACGTCGCGGCGATGGCCGAAATCCGCATCGAAATTCACGAAGTTAGTAAAAACTATCGTATTATCACCCGCACTTTTCACTTCTTCCAACGTTTTGTCGAACAACTCTTCCAATCCTGTGGCTTTAACCGTTTTGCTGATGCCGGTGTGAGCGTAAATGTCGGCGATTTTGCCCACGGAAACCACCGTGCCGTCTTTTTCTTCGATCAATTTTTGCAGTATGGTTTTTGCCGGCGGTTCGACGGAATAGTCGCGGCGGTTACCGGTGCGTTTGAATTCTCCCGCTTTGTTGCCGATAAACGGACGCGCGATAACCCGTCCGATATTATAGCCTTCCAGTTCGGCGCGCACAATTTCGCACAGTTCGTATAAATTATTCAGTCCGAAGGTTTCTTCGTGGGCGGCAATTTGGAAAACCGAGTCGGCGGAAGTGTAAAAAATCGGTAAGCCGGTTTTCATATGTTCTTCGCCCAGTTGATCTAAAATCACGGTGCCGGAAGAATGACAATTCCCGAGATAGCCTTTAATGCCGGATTTGGCGACGATGCGATCAAGCAACGGTTTCGGGAAGCTGTTTTGTTTGTCGGGAAATAAGCCCCAATCGAACAATACGGGCACACCGGCGATTTCCCAATGTCCCGAGGTGGTGTCTTTACCCGATGAAATTTCGCGGGCAAAGGAGTAACCGCCGATTAAGTGCGGTTGATTTTTGAAATGTTTTGGTAATTCGCCGCAGGATTCTTTCGCCGCCAGCCCTAAACCGAGGCTTTCCAGGTGTGGCAGATTCAACGATTCTTGCCGTTCCGCAATGTGTCCCAGCGTATTTGAACCTTTATCGCCGAATTTTTCCGCATCTTCTGCGCCGCCGATACCAAATGAATCCAGCATCATAATCAGTACGCGTTTCATGGTTTTTCTCCTTATATTCAATCCCGAAAACTGTATATTTCGAACAAAGCAATCGTTTAGCTTGGTCCTAATGTGACAAAACCACAGCCAAACTGTGGTTTTGTATGTGTTCCGTTAAGCGCGACGGCTTTTATTTAGTATAGCAGGAATCACGCTAATGCGACACCGCTTAAACCGATAAATAAGCCGGCGATGGTGGCGCTCATTAAGTTGGCGAGCGAACCGGCGATGACCGCTTTAATTCCCAACCGTGCGATGTCTCCGCGACGGTTTGGCGCCATCCCGCCCAAGCCGCCGATAAGAATGGCGATAGAGCTAAAGTTGGCAAAACCGCATAATGCGAATGTGATGATGGCTTTGGTTTTATCGCCTAATTGTACCGCACTTTCCGGGTTGAGATATTTGGCAAATTCCATGTATCCCACAAATTCGTTGATTGCCAGTTTGGTACCGATCATTTGTCCGGCAATATTGGCTTCTTCCCAAGGTACGCCGATAATCCATGCCAATGGCTTGAACACCCAACCGAAAATCATACCTAAAGATAATTCCGGCATATCGAACCAACCGCCGACACCGCCGAGAATCCCGTTAATTAAGGCGATCAAGGCTACGAAAGCGATTAACATGGCGCCGACATTTAAGGCCAACTGCATACCGGACGAAGCTCCGCCGGCGGCGGCATCTAAAATGTTGGACGGTTTTTCCAATTCCACATGGGTCATATCGTCATCGAATTGTTCGGTTTGCGGATAGAGAATTTTAGCGAACAACAATCCTGCCGGCGCCGCCATAAATGACGCGGCGATTAAGTAAGTCAACGGCACGCCCATGCCCGCATAACCGGCCAGAACGGAACCGGCGATAGAGGCTAAACCGCCGCACATAACGGCAAATAATTCCGATTGCGTCATTTTGCTGATGTAAGGCTTAACGATAAGCGGCGCTTCGGTTTGCCCGACGAAAATATTCGCTGCCGCAGACATGGATTCGGATTTTGAGGTACCGAGCAATTTCTTCAATGCGCCGCCGATAATTTTGATAACCCATTGCATAATACCGATATAGTAGAGCACTGAAATTAACGCGGAGAAGAAAATAATATTCGGTAATACGCGCACGGCAAAAATAAAGCCGTCGCCGCCCAGCACTTCAAAGATCTTGTCGCCGGCAAGACCGCCGAATACGAATTTTACGCCTTCAAAGCCGTAATTTATGACGCTTTGTACGCCGTCCGACACCCATTGCAACGCATGGCGGCCGACCGGAACATAAAGAATTAACGCGCCGAACAGCACTTGAATGGCGAGTGCGCCGAATACCGTGCGGTAATTAATGGCTTTGCGATTGTTGGAAAGCAGGAAGGCGATGGCAAGCAGTACGACCATGCCTAAGAGGCTGATTAGTGCAGACATTATAAGTCTCCCAAAATGATAAAACTGTTGAATTTTAGCGTTTTTTAGGCGATTTAGCTATAAGTTATCACCAGATTTTTGTTTAATTTTGACCGCACTTTCTTTATTATTAAGCGGAATTCATTGTTAACAGGTTTTTATGTCGAAATTCAAAGTCTTGCCGCAAACCCCTTGGACCGCCATGTCGCTTTGGTCGTTGGAATGGCGCTCGTTGGCGATGTTGTGCATGTCGCTCACCATTGTGGGAATCGGCGAAGGCTTGCTACTTCTGTCGGATTTGGGATCCGCCCCCTGGACCATTCTGTCTCAAGGCATTTCATTACAATGCGGTATCAGCGTCGGCTGGGCGTCTTTTTTTATCAGCGTTATCGTCATGCTGTTCTGGTTTCCGCTGAAACTGCATATGGGGCTCGGCACCATTCTGAATATTGTGGTAATCGCAATTTTTTTGGGCGTTACGGTGAAAACCGCGCCCCTTCCCGTTGCGCTTTGGAGCCGTTTTGCTTATGTCTTGTTCGGGATTTTCTGTTTCGGCGTCGGTTCCGCCATTTATCTGACCTGTCATCAGGGCGCCGGCCCGCGCGACGGGCTGATGGTCGGGCTTTGCCAGCGATTTCACTGGAAAGTGGGAATCGTCCGCACCTGTATTGAAGTCACGGTTTGTTTTCTTGGTTTCTGCCTGGGCGGAACCGTCGGCGTCGGCACGTTGATTTTTGCCTTGTCCATCGGTTGTACGGTGCAATTCACTCTGGCGCAGGTGGCGCGTTTTTCCCGTTGATTCGGCGTATTCCGTCTTTCTAAAAAACAATTCAAATTTTATGCGTAATCGCCGGTGCGCTTACTTATGGCTTCGCCACCGTTGTCAAAGCCAAGGTTCAAAAAACGTTGCTTTTTTTGACCGCACTTTTAACTTGTTTTGTCTCTTTTGTACTACTATAATAGTGCAAAATTTATTTTTACGGAACCATTTTATGGCAAACAAACAACCTCCTTTACTGGGCGGCATAATGATTATTGCGGGCGGCACCATTGGCGCCGGAATGCTGGCAAATCCGATTTCAACTGCGGGCGTTTGGTTTACGGGCTCGCTGTTAATTCTGATTTATACTTGGTTTTGCATGATGTCTTCGGGCTTAATGTTGCTGGAAGCTAATTTGCATTATCCCACCGGTGCCAGTTTCGACACTATTGTGAAAGACTTGCTGGGCAACGGTTGGAACGTGCTGAACGGCTTATCGCTGGCATTCGTGTTGTATATTCTGACTTACGCCTATATCACTTCCGGCGGCGGAATTACGGAAGAAATGGCCAATCAACTGCTGAGCACCGAACAGAACCCGGTGGAAATCGGACGAACCGCCGGCGCGTTGGTTTTCACCTTTGTATTAGCGGCGTTCGTGTGGTTTTCCACCAAGGCGGTGGATCGTTTCAGTACGGTATTGATTGCGGGCATGGTGATTTCTTTTTTCCTGTCGGTATCGGGGCTGGTCGCGTCTTCTCACGGCGAATTACTGTTTGATTCCGCGGTTCGTTCGGATCCGCACTATGTGTCTTACGCATTTGTGGCGTTGCCCGTGTGTTTAGTGTCTTTCGGCTTTCATCAGAATGTTCCGAGCCTGGTCAAATATTACGACCGAAATGCGGGAAAAGTGGCGAAATCCGTATTTATCGGCACCTTTCTTGCATTGCTGATTTATGTGCTGTGGCAGTTGGCGATTCAGGGCAATTTACCGCGCGCCGAATTCGCGCCGGTTATCGAGAAAGGCGGCGATATTGCGGCGTTATTGAATGTGTTGGGGCGATACATTCGGACGGATTATATCGGCGTTGCATTAAATTTCTTTGCTTACATGGCGATTGCCAGCTCGTTTTTGGGCGTAACTTTAGGGTTATTCGATTATATTGCCGATTTGTGCGGGTTTGACGATAGCCGTGCGGGCCGAACCAAAACCGCGTTGGTAACATTTCTGCCGCCGTTGCTGCTCAGTTTGAAATTTCCTTACGGATTTGTGATTGCCATCGGTTATGCGGGGTTGGCCGCAACGATTTGGGCGGCTATCGTGCCGGCGCTGCTGGCCAAAGCCAGCCGCACGAAATTCCCGCAACGTCAATACACTGTTTTCGGCGGTAACCTGATGGTTTATTTTGTCATTTTCTTCGGTTTATTGAACATCTTGTCGCAACTGGCGGCGCAATTCGGCTGGTTGCCTGTGTTTAAAGGCGAATGAGCGGGCGAGAATGACTGAACGGCAATCCGTTTACGATACGGAAAATTTTTTTGAATCGTACCAAAAGTTACGGGCGAATCCCGTCAGTTTGAACAACATTGTGGAAAAGCCGACCATGTTGTCCTTACTGCCTGATTTAACGGGAAAAAAATTACTGGATTTAGGCTGCGGCAGCGGCGAACATTTGCGTTTATATCTGGAGCGCGGCGCCGGTTTCGTAGCGGGCTTGGATTTATCCGCCGCCATGCTGCGGCAAGCGGAAAAAAAACTTGCGGATTTTCGACCGCACTTTGCGTTATATCAGACGCCGATGGAATGTTTGTCGCAATTGCCGGCATCCGAATTTGACCTAATAACCAGCTCTTTTGCCTTCCATTACGTGCAGGATTTCCCGGGATTGCTCAATGCCGTCGCGGCGAAGCTGAAACCGCAGGGAACGTTGATTTTTTCGCAGGAACATCCCATTGTGACCGCTTACAAAGGCGGTGAGCGCTGGGAGAAAAATGCACAAAAAGAACAGCTGGCGTACCGTTTGAATTTTTATCGCGATGAAGGCGAACGTAACCGAAGTTGGTTTAAACAGCCGTTTAAAACTTATCATCGCACCACGGCGACTATTATGAATAATCTGATTGAAGCGGGATTTGTTATCGAAAACGTGCAGGAACCCATGCTTGCCGACCGTCCGGAATGGCAGGCGGAATTTAAGGATCTGCAACATCGCCCCGTGCTGCTTTTTGTAAAAGCGAGAAAAAACGTTTCAGATTTTAAAAAATTTAAGAAAACCGCTTGCAAGTAGAAAATTTTTTCCGTATTTTAATGGCTACGAACCTAACATAGGATTGATTATGAACTTTAACAACACTTTGCATCATCACCATCATTCTTCCTGAACATTCTTTCGGGCATAATGTGGTGTTCGGAAGAAAACTTCCGAGCAAGTGTGAGTTCCTCAATTTTCAATCTCTCGGAAGTGATTTTCTACTTTCGAGAGATTTTTTTTACCCCAAAATTAAGACAAAAAGGAAAACAATATGACAAACAGCAATAACCGTTTACGTATCGCGTTGCAGAAAAAAGGACGTTTAAGCAAAGACTGTAACGAACTGCTCAAACAATGCGGTGTGAAAATTACCTGGAACGAGCAGCGGCTGATTGCCTATTCGGAGAATCTGCCGATTGAAATTCTGCGCGTGCGTGATGACGATATTCCGGGATTGGTATTCGACGGCGTGGTGGATCTCGGCATTATCGGCGAAAACGTGTTGGAAGAGGAAGAACTCGGGCGCATTGCCGGCGGCGAAAAAGTGGAATACAAAAAACTGCGCACCCTGGATTTCGGTGGCTGCCGTTTGTCACTGGCCATTGATCGCGACCAACCCTATCACGGCGTGCAGGATTTTAACAACGCTCTGATTGCCACATCTTACCCGAATTTGCTGAAACGCTATATGAAAGAACAAGGCGTGCCGTTTAAAAGTATTCTGCTTAACGGCTCGGTCGAAGTTGCGCCCAGCGCGGGCATTGCGCACGCAATCTGTGATTTGGTTTCCTCCGGCGCCACACTGGAAGCCAACGGCTTAAAAGAAGTGGAAGTGATTTATCAATCCAAAGCCTGTCTGATTCAACGTGCCGAACCGCTGGACGGCGATAAACAACAACTTGTGGATAAACTTCTCACCCGCATTCAGGGCGTGCAACAGGCAGCCGAATCCAAATACATTATGCTGCACGCGCCGAAAGAAAAACTCGAAGAAATCACCGCACTTTTACCGGGCGTAGAGAATCCGACCATTCTCCCGCTCGCCCACGACGACAGCAAAGTGGCAATGCATGTGGTCAGCCAGGAAACATTATTCTGGGAAACCATGGAACAACTGAAAGAAATGGGCGCCAGTTCGGTGCTGGTATTGCCGATTGAGAAAATGTTAGCGTGAAATCTCTCATTTTTGCTTTGCAAAAAAGAAAAGTGCGGTCAAATTTTGCAAGATTTTTAGGCAATTGTTTGTATTTGGATCTTGGCTTTGCCGACAATTACTGAAGTAGCGACTGTTTATACCTAAGTCAATACGGAGAAAGTTAAAATGAAATCATATTATGCCGATTACCTTGGTGCTAAATTGCACTATCGGGTTGGCGGTAAACAGGATGCGCCAATTCTGGTTCTATTGCACGGCGGTTTTGGATCAATTGATGATTTTGCCGAATTAATTCCCTTTTTACGGCGACATTTTCACCTTGTTTCGGTGGATACGCGCGGACACGGACGTTCGACTTTAGGTGATGTTTCGCTGACTTATGCCCAAGCCGCCGACGATATCAAACATATTCTGGAACGGATGAACATCACAAAATTCAGCATATTGGGCTTTAGTGACGGCGGTACTATCGCCTATCGTCTCGGGACGACGGAATACGGTGTGGAAAAAATTATTACGGTCGGTGCGCATTGGCATAGTGATAATCTTCAAGAAGTTCGTTCAATGTTTGAGGCATTGGATATCGCTTTTGTCAATGAATATATGGCGGAGCAAATTAAAGTCTATTTCGCACAGAATCCGCAAGCGAATTTAGAAAAATGGATCAGCAGTCTGAAAGCAATGTGGTTGGATGAAAGTGCAAGCGGTTACCCGAACGAAGCTGTTGCACAAATCCGGGCGCCTGTTCTGGCGGTGCGCGGTGAAGCGGATTTTTTGTTGTCACTGAAAGATATGGCGGCGTTACAACAACATTTACCCGATATACATTTAATGAATGTCCCGTTTGGAGCGCACGAAGTGCTAAAAGAACAGCCGAACCAACTGTGGGCGGCTATTCAGGCGTTCTTTAAATAATAAAGTGCGGTCGGATTTTTAATAATTTTTTGAAAAACGATCAATTCTAAAAAGCGAGCGGGAAATATGCCATTCACAAAAACTGAAAAACGATCGCTGTTAGCCTCGAAAGGAATCGCTCCGACGGCGTTCGGATGTTTGCAGGAAATAGTGTTGGGTGAAAGAACGGTAAAATCTCCCCTTGCCCTCTTACAAAAGAAGCGAATGAAGAAAAGGTTTCGCTTTCGTAAAGAGACGATTTTATAGAAATAGAATAACGGAGGAAAATATGCAAACTTTAATCTGGAAAGATTTAACCGAACCGCAGCGAAAGGAAGCGCTTACCCGTCCTGCGATCTCTGCGGCGGGCAATATTAAAGAGGCGGTGGATGCCATTCGTGAAAATGTGCGGGCAAACGGCGATAAAGCGCTATTCGAGCTTTCGGAAAAATTCGATAGAGTAAAATTGAATAGTTTGGTGATTTCTAAACAGCAAATTGAGGAGGCGGCTCAACGCTTACCGGCGGAACTCAAACAAGCCATTCAAAATGCAAAGAAAAATATCGAAGCTTTTCATCTTGCCCAGGTTCCCGTCGAGGTGGATGTGGAAACCCAAGCCGGCGTGCGTTGCCAGGTGTTGACCCGCCCGATTAATCGCGTGGGATTATATATTCCCGGCGGTTCCGCGCCTTTGTTCTCGACCGTATTAATGCTTGCGATTCCCGCTAAAATCGCAGGCTGTAAAAAAATTGTGCTTTGTTCGCCGCCGCCGATTGCGGATGCGATCCTCTATGCGGCGGAGCTCTGCGGAGTGGAAACCGTTTATGCGGTAGGCGGTGCGCAGGCTGTCGTTGCGATGGCGTTCGGTACGGAAACCGTGGCAAAAGTGGATAAAATTTTCGGGCCGGGTAACGCCTTTGTGACGGAAGCAAAACGTCAGGTAAGCCAGGCGGTGAACGGCGCGGTGATTGATATGCAGGCGGGGCCGTCGGAAGTGTTGGTGATTGCCGATGAAAATGCCGATCCGGATTTTGTGGCGAGCGATTTGCTCTCTCAGGCGGAGCACGGCGCCGACAGCCAAGTGATTTTGGTGACGCCAAGCGAACGATTGGCGCTGGAAACGGAATTTGCCCTCGAACGCCAGCTGGCTGCCTTGCCGCGCTCTGAAATCGCGCAAAAAGCGCTATCTCACAGCCGTATTTTTATCGCCGAAAGTTTGCGTCAATGCGTTGAAATCAGTAATGAATATGCGCCGGAACATTTGGTGGTGCAAGTGCAAAACGCCCGTGATTTATTGCTGGATATCGACAATGCCGGTTCCATTTTCTTAGGCGCTTATTCGCCGGAAAGCATGGGCGATTACGCCAGCGGCACAAACCACGTGTTGCCGACTTACGGCTATACCCGAACTTCGTCCAGCCTCGGTCTGGCGGATTTCAGCAAACGAATGACCGTACAGGAACTCAGTCCGCAAGGCTTTAAAGATTTGGCTAAAACCGTGGAAGTGATGGCGGCGGCGGAACGGCTGGATGCGCATAAACAGGCGGTGAGCGTTCGCCTTGAAAAATTGAAATAGCGGCGTTCCTACAAAGATTTTGAATAAAGTGCGGTCACAAAAAGCAACGCTTTTTGAACGTTGGCTTTGCCAACGGTGGCGGAGCCATAAGTAATCGCACCGGCGATTACGCATAAAATTTGCAAAGTTTTTTGAACGTTTGCCAACGGTGGCGAAGCCATAAGTAATCGCACCGGCGATTACGCATAAAATTTGCAAAGTTTTTACCCAATCCGATCGCTTATAAAGAAAAGAAATGTAAGGCGGGCTATGCGTTCGCCCGAAAATACGGATATTGTGCGGTCGGCGGATAAAATCCGCTGCTGCGAAGACAACACAGGAAAAAAATATGACCATTTCACAACTTTCCCGAAAAAACGTCCAAGCCTTAACACCGTATCAATCCGCTCGTCGATTGGGCGGTAACGGCGATGTGTGGCTGAACGCCAACGAATACCCGGTTTCGCCGGATTTTAACCTTTCCGAGCGCATTTTTAACCGTTATCCCGAACCGCAACCCGAAGCCGTGGTGAAAGGATACGCAGCTTACGCCGGCGTGCAACCTGAAAACGTGATTGTGACCCGCGGCGGCGACGAAAGCATTGAATTGCTGATTAAAGCGTTCTGCGAATCCGATGACAGCGTTCTTTATTGCCCGCCCACTTACGGCATGTACGCGGTAAGCGCGGAAACCTTAGGCATCACCGCTAAAATCGTGCCGTTAACCGCGGAATTTCAATTGGATTTGCCCGAAATCGAGAAAAATTTAACGGGCGTGAAAGTGGTGTTTGTTTGCAGCCCGAATAATCCGACGGGAAATGTGTTAAATCCGGCGGATTTACAACGTTTATTAGAGATGACGGCAAACAAAGCCATTGTGGTGGTGGACGAAGCTTATATTGAATTTTGCCCGGCAAGCTCGATAGTAAAACAACTGAAAAATTACCCGCACTTAGCGGTTATTCGCACTCTTTCCAAGGCGTTTGCGCTGGCGGGTTTGCGTTGCGGTTTCACTCTTGCCAATCCCGAATTAATTGCCGTGTTGCAAAAAGTCATCGCCCCTTATCCGCTGCCGACGCCGGTTTCCGACATCGCCGCTCAAGCCTTACAGCCGCAGGGATTAGCGCAAATGCGGCAACGGGTTGATTCCGTTTTAACCGACCGCGCTTGGCTGATTGCGCAATTAAACGCTATCGAAATTGTAGAAAAAGTGTTCGAAAGCGAATCCAATTACGTATTGGTGAAATTCCAAGACGGCGAAAAAGTCTTCAAGGCTTTGTGGGAAAAAGGCATTATTCTGCGCGATCAGCACAAAGCGTTGGGATTGCAGAATTGTATTCGGATAACTATCGGCACCCAAGCCGAACTGGAGAAGACCATAGAAGCGATTAAAGCCGTATAAGCATAAAGCGGGCTTGCCCGTCCGAAACATTTAAAAATTTTATGCGTAATCGCCGGTGCGATTACTTATGGCTTCGCCACCGTCGGCAAAGCCAACGTTCAAAAAGCGTTGCTTTTTTTGACCGCACTTTACATCCGTTGATAATGGACGGAGAGCCCGTTTTACAAGGACACAACATGACACAACAACCAATTTTATTCATCGACCGCGACGGCACGCTGATTGACGAGCCGAAAACCGATTTCCAAATCGATAGCCTGGAAAAACTTAAATTTGAACGCAACGTGATTCCGGCGTTGCTCAAACTGAAGGACAAATTCCGCTTTGTGATGGTGTCGAATCAGGACGGATTGGGCACAAGCTCGTTCCCAAAAGAAAATTTTGACAAACCGCACAATGCGATGTTGGATGTGTTTCGTTCGCAAGGTATTGAATTTGATGATATTTTGATTTGTCCGCACAAGCCGGAAGACAACTGCCAATGTCGCAAACCGAAAACCAAATTGCTGAAAAAATATATCGACAAAAAACTGTTTGATCCTCAAACCAGCTTTGTGATCGGCGACCGCCCGACGGACGTGCAGCTCGCACAGAATTTAGGCATTCGCGCATTGCAATACAATCCGGAATCATTAGGTTGGGATTTGATTGCAGAAAAGTTATTGAATGAAGCTGTAGCAAATCCGGCGGCGGATCGGGCGCCCCGTCACGCGGTTGTGGAACGCAAAACCAAAGAAACGGACATCAAAGTGGAACTGTGGCTGGATGAAGCCGGCGTGAACGAAATCGACACGGGCGTGGGTTTTTTCAACCATATGCTGGATCAAATCGCCACCCACGGCGGTTTCCGCATGAACGTGCAATGTAAAGGCGATTTGTGGATCGATGAACATCATACGGTGGAAGACACCGCCTTGGCCTTAGGCACGGCGTTAAAACAGGCCGTCGGCGATAAACGTGGCATCCAACGTTTCGGCTTTGTCTTACCGATGGACGAATGCCGCGCCGAATGTGCGTTGGACTTATCGGGCAGACCGTGGATCAAATTCAACGCCAAGTTCAAACGTGACAAAGTAGGCGATTTCAGCACCGAATTGACCGAGCATTTCTTCCAATCGCTGGCGTTCAGCATGCTTGCCACGCTGCATCTAAAAGCCACCGGCGACAACGATCACCACAAAATCGAGAGCCTGTTTAAAGTTTTCGGCAGAACCTTAAGACAAGCGATTCGTGTAGAAGGGGATGCAATGCCAAGTTCGAAAGGCGTATTATAATACGTAGGGGCGGGGTTTATCCCTGCCCGAAATGCCAAAGTGCGGTCAAAATTTGCAACGTTTTTTGAACGTTGGTTTTGCCAATGGTGGCGAAGCCATAAGTGATCGCATTGGCGATTATTACGTATAGAATTTGTGAAGTTTTTAGGGAAATATGACTCATATTATTTATAAAATTTATAAATTAGAAACCAATCCGTCTACAAATGAATTGGACGACTTGATAATTGGCGGAAAAATAAAATTTCTGCGAGAGATTCTACTAAATAATTGCCAATTCAAACGGGATGTAAATAATGATTGGATACTTAAGTTTTTTGTAGGGAAAAACTACGAACAGTCATTTTTAATCAGTAAGAATTTATTTCGTAGAGAGTTATGTTTATCAACATCGAGTTTGATAATTGGAAAAGATGATTTTAATAATAACGATGCAGAAATTCTTTCAAGTTCAGTACGAGAGAATAAATCTTTAAAGATTACGGATTTTACGGAATATCCTTCTCACTACAGTCACATTGACGGCAAAGGAATATCCTTTTTCAGTAAATTGGACGGACAACGAGAACAGTTTGAACGACATATTATTTTACAATCTTTAGCATATGCTTATTTAGGCGCTATTGAATTTATAGCCAATAAATTGGCGGAAAAAATAAATTGCCATGATTGTAATATTGATGAATTAAACGAGTTATATATTGAAGCGGCTAAATTTAATTCTATGTTTTTCTTTCATCAACCTGTTTTAAGTAAAAATACAAGTTTAACCG
Source organism: Actinobacillus sp. GY-402 (assembly GCF_014843355.1). Classification (GTDB taxonomy): domain Bacteria; phylum Pseudomonadota; class Gammaproteobacteria; order Enterobacterales; family Pasteurellaceae; genus Exercitatus; species Exercitatus varius. The sequence goes on along the minus strand of NZ_CP062137.1, from coordinate 1,709,090 downwards.
AGACATGGAAATGTATTGATAAAGCGCTCGATGTTAATGTTTCATCCAATGAATTATTAGGGCAATTATCTAATGTACATTACATTTTGAACTTGGAAGCTGAGAAGGAAAAAGCCGAATTAGATAATCGGTATCAAGCCAAGCAGGATAAATTGAATACCAGATTTACTATTATTGGGATTATTATTGGTCTTTTAAGTTTAATAGAATTATTCAAATAACTAAACGTTTCCTTATCAACACAGATTGTACGCGCCTGTTTTTATAACAATGCGCAAAAGTGCGGTCAAAATTTGTAAAGTTTTTTATTTTATCTATTTGCTACAAAATAACTTGAATAACTCACTGTAAAGGCGTTTAATGTAGCCTGTATGCAACATGTGAAATGTGTTGCTCATCGAATCGGGAGGCATTATGCAAAACAGCGCATTATTGATGGATTTTTATGCTCTGACTATGGCAAACAGTTATTTTGAACAGGGCAGACAAGATGAAATTGCCTATTTTGACTATTTTTTCCGGAAGGTTCCGGACGAGGGCGGTTATGCGGTGTTTGCCGGATTGGAACAGGTGCTGGATTATCTTGAGAATCTGCATTTTTCCGAGCGAGAAATTGAATTTTTGCAACAAAAACATATTTTTTCCGCCGGTTTTCTGGATTATTTGCGCCGTTTTCATTTTCGCGGCGATGTGTGGGCGGTGCAAGAGGGAAGCGTTGTATTTCCGAACGAACCGTTGCTGATTGTGCGGGCGCCGATTATTGATTGCACCCTGATTGAAGCGTTTTTGTTACTGACGTTGAATCATCAAACGCTGATTGCCACCAAGGCGGCACGTATAGTGAGTGTAGCGCAGGGGCGCGGTGTGTTGGAATTTGGCGCGCGTCGGGCGCATGGTGCGGATGCGGCGCATTTTGGTGCGCGGGCGGCCTATATCGCGGGTGTGGACGGCACTTCCAATGTGTATAGCGATTTTATGTGCGGGATTCCCGCGTTGGGCACTATGGCTCATGCTTACGTACAAAGTTTTGATAGCGAATACGAGGCTTTTCTGCAATATGCCGAAACTTATCCCGACAACACGGTGTTGCTGGTGGATACTTACGATACGCTGCATCAAGGTATTCCTAACGCAATCCGAGTGCATCAAGAATATCTGGCGCCGCGGGGCTACAAATTAAAAGGTATCCGTATTGATAGCGGAGACTTAGCGTATTTGAGTATTCGGGCCCGGGAAATGTTGGATGCGGCGGGGCTCACGGAAACCAAAATCACCGTTTCCAATTCCTTGGATGAATATCTGATTAAAGATTTGCTGTTGCAAGGGGCGAAGATTGACAGTTTCGGCGTAGGCGAACGTTTGATTACCGCCAAGAGCGAACCGGTTTTCGGCGGCGTGTACAAAATTGTAGCATTGGAAAAAGATGGGCGACTTATTCCGAAAATTAAACTCAGTGAAACCCTGCAGAAAACCACCACACCGGGATTTAAAAATTTGTGGCGGTTATATGATCAAAACCGCAAAGCCATTGCCGACGTGATTACTTTGCATGATGAAATTATTGATAACGGTAAACCTTACATGCTGTTTGATCCTGAGTATACCTGGAAAACCAAATGGGTGACGGATTTTGTAGCGGAACAAAAATTGCAGCAATGGTTCGAACAGGGCGAAAGACGGCGTTCCGCGCCAACTTTAGCGGAAAGCCGCGCTTATTGCCGGCGGGAACTGGAATCTTTATGGAATGAAGTGCGCCGTCTGGAAAAACCGCACGGTTATTATGTGGATTTGTCACAGAATTTATGGACTTTAAAACAACATCTGATTGAACGGCATTCGGGGAAAAAATCATGAAAACGGCAGCATATGCGGATTATTTAATTCAATGGCTGGAAACTCAGCGTACCGAACTTTACGGTATGGACGGTTATACCCTGGGGGTCAGCGGCGGCATTGACAGTGCCGTTTGTGCGCATTTGTTGGCGCGGACCGGCGCTCCCGTGCAGGCTTTAATTTTGCCCGCAGAAGTGACCGACCCGATCGATGTGGCGGACGCTCAAGCCACGCTGGAAAGCGCAGGAATCAGCGGGCAAATCATTTCCATCACGCCTTGGTACGATTTAATCATGCAGCAACTTTCCCCCGCGTTACATGCGGAACCCGAACGCGTTAATGTGTTAAGAGGCAATCTGATGGCGCGTTTACGAATGATCGCGCTGTTTACCGCCGCGCAAAGTCATCGTTCCATCGTGTTAGGCACGGATAATGCTGCCGAAATATTGACGGGTTACTTCACTAAATTCGGCGACGGCGCGGCGGACGTATTGCCTTTAGCGGGATTGCGCAAAGAACAGGTGTTTGAACTCGGGCGTTATCTCGGCGTACCGCAAACCGTGCTGGCGAAAAAACCGAGCGCCGGTTTGTGGGCGGGACAAACGGACGAAGGCGAAATGGGCGTCACTTATGCGGAAATCGATGCCTATTTGCGCGGTGAAACCGTCAGCCCGCAGGCATTAGAACGGATTCGATTCTGGCATAACCGTTCTCACCACAAACGCATGCTGCCGCCGAAGCCGAAATCACCGGATGAAATCGAATAAAGGTACAACCACCCGCCGGGTGAAATGCGCTATAATTCATTGCCATAAAAAGGAGCCGATATGTCACCATTACCTAAAATTTTGCTGTTAAACGGCCCCAATCTGAACATGTTGGGGGCGCGCGAACCAAAACATTACGGTTCGCTTTCGTTAGCGGCAATCGAAGCCAATGCCCGGGCGTTGGCGGAAAAGTGCGGTCTGAATTTGGAATGTTTTCAAAGCAACAGCGAAGAAAAACTTATTAACAAAATTCACGACAGCTTCCAAAAAGTCGATTTCATTATCATCAATCCCGCCGCCTTTACACACACCAGCGTTGCGTTGCGCGACGCATTATTGGCGGTGTCGATTCCTTTCGTCGAAGTGCATTTGTCGAATATTCATAAACGCGAGCCGTTCCGTCACCATTCTTATTTCAGTGATGCGGCGGAAGGCGTGATTTGCGGATTGGGGGCAAAAGGTTATGAATGCGCCTTGATATTCGCCGCCGAATTTTTAGCGAAAAACGCGTGAATTTCGTTAAATATCGACAAATTTGTAGAAAATAGTCGCAAAACGAATTATTTTAAGGTAATCTTGCGGGCGTAAAAAAACAGAATTTATTTTGACCGCACTTTCGGCTTGAAAAGCGCGCCGAAAGTGCGGGATCTTTTTATCTCTCAACCAGGAAAACAAATTATGGCAATGGATATTCGTAAAATTAAAAAATTAATCGAATTAGTTGAAGAATCAGGCATTATGGAATTGGAAATTTCCGAAGGCGAAGAATCGGTTCGCATCAGCCGTGGTTCCGCCGCACCAAGTTCCGTTCAGTACACCGTTCCGGCCGCCGCACCGGCTCCCGTAGCGGCGCCTGTTGCCGCCGCTTCCGCACCGGCTACTGTTGCGCCTGCCGCCGCACCGGAATTATCCGGACACGTGATTCGTTCTCCGATGGTGGGAACTTTCTACCGCAGTCCGAGCCCGGAAGCGAAAGCCTTCGTTGAAGTCGGACAATCCGTGAAAGTCGGCGACGCGCTTTGCATTGTCGAAGCGATGAAAATGATGAACCGCATTGAAGCCGATAAAGCGGGCGTGGTGAAAGCAATTTTAGTTAACGACGGCGATGCGGTGGAATTCGACGAGCCGTTAATCGTTATTGAATAATTTGTAGGGTGGGCAGACTTGCCCACTATTTTTATCTCATAAATTTTCGAATTGGAATAATCTTATGTTAGAAAAAGTGGTTATTGCCAACCGTGGTGAAATTGCATTGCGTATTTTGCGCGCATGTAAAGAAATGGGCATTAAAACCGTTGCCGTGCATTCCACGGCGGACCGTGATTTGAAACACGTGTTGCTGGCGGATGAAACCGTTTGTATCGGCCCTGCGCCGTCGGTAAAAAGCTATTTAAATGTGCCGGCGATTATTGCGGCGGCGGAAGTGACCGGTGCGGATGCCATTCATCCGGGTTACGGTTTTTTATCCGAAAATGCGGATTTTGCCGAACAGGTCGAACGTTCCGGCTTTACCTTTATAGGACCGACGGCGGACGTGATTCGTTTAATGGGCGACAAAGTGTCCGCCATTAATGCTATGAAGAAAGCCGGCGTGCCTTGTGTTCCGGGTTCCGACGGTCCTTTAGGAACGGATATGGCGAAAAATAAAGAAATCGCCAAACGTATCGGCTTTCCGGTGATCATTAAAGCTTCCGGCGGTGGCGGCGGTCGCGGTATGCGCGTGGTACGGGATGCGGACAGTCTGGAAGAAAGCATTGCGATGACCAAAGCGGAAGCGAAAGCGGCGTTCAACAACGACATGGTTTACATGGAAAAATACCTGGAAAACCCGCGTCATGTGGAAATTCAGGTGATTGCCGATACGCACGGTAATGCGGTGTATTTAGCGGAACGCGACTGTTCGATGCAGCGTCGTCACCAAAAAGTGGTGGAAGAAGCACCGGCACCGGGTATTACGGAAGAAGTCCGTCGCGACATCGGTTCCCGTTGCGCGAAGGCTTGCGTGGAAATCGGTTATCGCGGCGCCGGTACCTTCGAATTTCTGTATGAAAACGGCGAATTCTATTTTATTGAAATGAATACCCGTATTCAGGTTGAACATCCGGTGACGGAAATGATTACCGGTGTGGATTTGGTGAAAGAACAGTTACGCGTAGCATCGGGCTTGCCGTTGTCTTTCAAACAGGAAGACATTAAAGTGAAAGGCCACGCCATTGAATGCCGTATTAATGCGGAAGATCCGAAAACCTTCCTGCCGTCGCCGGGCAAAGTGGTGCATTTGCATGCGCCGGGCGGTTTGGGCGTGCGTTGGGATTCCCATATTTACGGCGGTTACACCGTGCCGCCGCATTATGATTCGATGATTGCGAAACTGATTACGTACGGCGATACCCGCGAAAGCGCCATCCGTCGCATGCAGAATGCGTTGTCGGAAACCATTATCGAAGGGCTTAAAACCAATATTCCGCTGCACAATCTGATTATGGAAGATAAAAATTTCCAGAAAGGCGGCACCAATATTCATTATCTTGAGAAGAAACTGGGCCTTGCCGATTAATGACAAAATGGAGCTTATGCTCCATTTTTTGTGTGAAGGTGAAAAATGAAAATGAATTTGCAACAACGTTACAGACAAGCCGCCAAGGAAGCCCGCTGGGCATTGCTGTTGACCGTGCTGTATTTAATCGGCTGGTGTTTGAGCGCCTATTTGCCGGAAGGCGGAAGCGGCCCGCTCGGTTTTCCGTTATGGTTTGAGTTGTCCTGTATTTATTTGCCCGTCTTATTTTTGGTGGTGGCTTATTGGTTGGTGAAGATTGTTTATCAGGATATCGATCTTGAAATCGAACCGAAAAACTCGGCAAAAATCGCCCGCACTTTAGCGCATTCGGCGACGGAATCTGCGGAGAAAACTGAAAAATGAATTTGGGCATTATTCTTCCTTTGATTATTTACCTCGTTTTTGTATTCGGTGCGGCATTGTATGCTTACATTAAACGGTCGAAAGGCGATTTTTTAACGGAATATTATGTAGGCAACCGTTCGATGACCGGCTTGGTGCTCGCTATGACCACGGCTTCCACTTACGCCAGTGCCAGTTCCTTTGTGGGCGGACCGGGCGCCGCTTACAAATACGGCCTGGGCTGGGTGTTGCTTTCCATGATTCAGGTGCCGGCGGTGTGGCTGGCTTTGGGCGCGTTGGGAAAAAAATTCGCGCTGCTTTCCCGGGAAACCAACGCGTTGACGATCAGCGATTTATTGTTTTATCGCTACAAAAGCCGCTGGCTGGTATGGATTGCCAGTATTGCGCTGTTAATCGCTTTTTTCGCCGCGATGATGGCGCAATTTATCGGCGGCGCGCGCTTGTTGGAAACCACTATCGGCATTTCTTACACGCAGGCTTTATTGATTTTCGCCGCCACCGTGGGAATTTACACTTTTATCGGCGGTTTTCGCGCGGTCGTGTTGACGGATACCATTCAGGGTACGGTGATGATTTTAGGCACGCTGGTATTGCTTGGCGCCGTGATTTATGCGGCGGGCGGCGTAGAAAGTGCAATCGCAAAACTGACGGAAATCGATCCTCACTTAGTCAGTCCTTACGGACCGAACGACATGCTGGGATTTCAGTTTATGGCGTCCTTTTGGGTATTGGTGTGTTTCGGCGTAGTGGGCCTGCCGCACACCGCCGTGCGTTGCATGGCGTTCAAAGACAGCAAAGCCTTGCACGGCGGCATGCTGATCGGTACGGTGATATTAACCGTGATTATGCTCGGCATGCATCTTGCGGGCGCATTGGGGCGCGCCGTGGTACCGGATTTAACCGTTCCCGATCAAGTGATTCCGTCGTTAATGCTGCAAGTGCTTTCGCCGCTGGTGGCAGGAATTTTCCTTGCCGCTCCCATGTCGGCGATTATGTCCACCATTGATGCGCAATTGATTCAATCTTCGGCGATTTTCGTGAAAGATCTGTATTTATCGGCGAAACCCGAAGCAGCCACCAATCAGAAGCGGATTAGCCGGTTTTCCTCGCTGATTACGTTAACCATCACCGTTTTATTGATTTGGGCGGCATTAAATCCGCCGGATATGATTATCTGGCTGAATTTATTCGCTTTCGGCGGGCTGGAAGCCGCATTTTTGTGGGTGATTGTGCTCGGCATTTACTGGGACAAAGCCAACGCCGCCGGCGCGCTCAGTTCCATGATCGTCGGTTTAGGCGTTTACATTTTTCTGACTCAAATGAAAGGCGTGGATTTAACCGCCTTAAACCCGTCGTTCCGGTATTTGACGGAAAGCGTCAAATTATTCGGCAAATTCCATGAAATTGTGCCGTCCTTGGTGTGGGGCTTAATCGCATTCTTAATCGGAAATCGATTAGGAGATAAAACCCGGTAAGAAAAGTGCGGTCAAATTTGACCGTATTTTTTCGGCGGAATATCCTGTGCGGTGTTCGGGCGGTTTCACAGGCAATATGCCAAAAACTGTGCTAAAATTTTATGCGTAATCGCCGGTGCGATTACTTATGGCTTCGCCACCGTCGGCAAAGCCAACGTTCAAAAAGCGCTGCTTTTTGTGACCGCACTTTGAAGGAAAAACAAAAGGATAAATAACATGGCCTGGATTCAAATCCGCCTTAACAGCACGAACGAACAAGCCGAAGCAATCAGTGATCTTTTGGAGGCGCTCGGTTCAGTTTCCGTCACTTTCATGGACAGCCAGGATACGCCGATTTTCGAGCCGCTGCCCGGCGAAACGCGCTTGTGGGGCAATACGGACGTAATTGCGCTGTTCGATGCGGAAACGGAAATGCAGCCGATTTTGACCGCACTTCGGCAAAGCGGTTTGTTAGAGGACGGTTTTGCTTACAAAATAGAGCAAATCGAAGATAAAGATTGGGAGCGGGAATGGATGGATAATTTTCACCCGATGCGGTTCGGCAAGCGCTTATGGATTTGTCCGAGCTGGCGCGACATTCCGGATCCCAAAGCGGTGAATGTGATGTTGGATCCCGGTTTGGCTTTCGGCACCGGCACCCATCCGACTACCGCGTTGTGTCTGGAATGGTTGGACGGGCTGGATTTAACCGGTAAAACGGTGATCGATTTTGGCTGCGGTTCCGGTATTCTGGCGATTGCCGCGCTGAAATTGGGTGCCAAACATGCCGTCGGTATCGACATCGACCCGCAAGCGATTCTTGCCAGCCGAAATAATGCGGAAGCCAACGGCGTGGCGGATCGCCTGCAGTTATTTTTATCCGACGAAAAACCGGCGGATTTGCAAGCGGATGTGGTGGTGGCCAATATTCTTGCCGGTCCGTTGAAAGAGCTGTATCCCGTCATCAGTCGGTTGGTTAAACCGAACGGTGATCTCGGTTTGTCCGGCATTCTGGAAACGCAGGCGCCGTCGGTTTGCGCAGCTTATGCGCAAACATTCGAGCTGCAACCGGTTGCGGTCCGCGAAGAATGGTGCCGCATTACCGGTAAACTGGCGTGATACCGATTGAAACGAAAATGTCAATGATAAAAATGTCATATTTTGTCAGTTTTGTTTAATTTTTACTCTTTTCAAAGGGGCGAAAAATGCGTATGATACACGCCCTTATCGGTTGTGATAGCCGGACATTGCAAAATGTTCGGTTTCTTTTTTCTGTATCATTGTAGGGGAATCGCGGAGGTCATAAAGCATGCGAATAGGCGATTATCAGCTTAAAAATCGTGTTTTATTGGCACCGATGGCAGGCATTACCGATCAACCTTTTCGTAAACTGTGCGCAGAATACGGCGCCGGTTTAACTTTTTCGGAAATGATGTCGACCAACCCGCAACTGTGGCATACGGAAAAATCAAAACTGCGTTTGGCGCACCATGAAGAAGCGGGGATTAAGGCCGTGCAGATTGCGGGCTCTGATCCGCAGGAAATGGCGCAGGCGGCGCGCGTCAATGTGGAATACGGCGCTCAGATTATTGATATCAATATGGGTTGTCCGGCGAAGAAGGTGAACAGAAAACTGGCGGGGTCCGCCCTGTTACGGTTTCCCGATCTGATTCGTGATATTCTAAGCGCGGTGGTGAATGCCGTGGAAGTGCCCGTTACATTAAAGATTCGTACGGGCTGGGATCGGGCGCACCGCAATTGCTTAGAGATTGCCAAAATTGCCGAACAGTGCGGAATTCAGGCGTTAACCGTTCACGGTCGGACGCGCGAATGTCTGTTTGAAGGCGAAGCCGAATATGACAACATTAAGGCGGTAAAAGAGCGGGTATCCATTCCCGTGATTGCCAACGGCGATATTATATCCGCGGAAAAAGCGGGATGGGTTTTGGCGTACACGGGAGCGGATGCCGTTATGATCGGCCGCGGCGCATTGGGTCGGCCCTGGATTTTCCGATCTGTGGCGGGCTTAATCGAAAACGGTTCGACCGTTGCGGAACCGGGCATAGACGAAAAGTGCGGTCAAATTTTGCGTCATATTTCTGAATTGCATCGGTTTTATGGCGAACAAAAAGGTTATCGCATCGCTCGCAAACATGTCGCTTGGTATTTACAGGGAATTCAATATAATTCCGATTTTAGACAAACTTTCAATGCGATTACTGACGCCAAAGAACAGTTAATCGCACTCGAAAAATTTTTTAATTTAGTTCGCAAAGGAAACCAGAATGTTAGAACAACAGCGTAATCCGGCTGAAGCATTAATTGTTTCAGTGCTAAATTCTCAATCACAAGTCACTAACAAGCCGCTGCGTGAATCGGTTAAGCAGGCGTTAAAAAATTATTTCGCCCAATTAGACGGTGAAGACGCGACGGATCTTTACGAATTAGTGTTATCGGAAGTCGAACACCCGATGCTGGATATGGTTATGCAATATACCCGAGGCAATCAAACGCGCGCCGCGTTAATGTTAGGCGTGAATCGCGGTACATTGCGTAAAAAGCTGAAAAAATACGGAATGAGCTGATAAAACGGCAAAATTACGGATGAAACGATAAAAGTGCGGTGAAATTTCACCGCACTTTTGTTTTGTGAAAGGTAAAATTCGCTAGAAAATTTGAGTGACGAATTCGGACTCCAGACCGATTAACGGTAAATCCGAACCCTGCCATGGGCGCACCACTTGATATTCCATTAAATCCAGCGTATCCAGGCCCGGCGTGACATCCGGCGTATATTGACGCGCAATGCGGGCAAGCTGAGTTAAGCCGAAACTGCTTTCAAGCGAAGAACTGATCACCGCTTTCATGCCGAAACTTTGCGCTTTTTCAATGAGCGACACGCATTTTTCCAGAGAACCTACCAACGTCGGCTTAATCACAATGGCGCTGACGTGCGGTTCGGCGATCACGTCAAAATCCGGTTCGCGCACCGATTCGTCCCAGGCAATATTGATGCCCGTTTCTGCGGCAAACCGGCGGCTTTCTTCGCGGGTTTTGCAGGGCTCTTCCAAAAACTGAATGCGCGGACGGTGTTCCGGTTTAACGTATTTGGCGAACATGGCCGCTTTTGCCGGCGTCCAGCTGCGGTTGGCGTCTAAGCGCAAGTGAAGATCGGGAATGGCTTCCAATAGCATGTCGGCGATCATGCCGTCGCGGTTGGCTTCGTACATGCCCACTTTAATTTTGGCGACCTTTTCGCCTTGCATTTGATCCAAGGGTTCGTAAAGCTCGTCGGGATCGCCGTAACACAACGGAGCCGCTTGATAATTGCCTTCCGCCTGCAATGCGCCTTTCATTTCCGCCAACGCACAGCTTAAACCGAATGCCACCGACGGATATAAGCCGTCAAAGGTGAGTTTTTCATTGCGGCTGCGCGCGGCGTCCCAATCTTTCAGCCATTGCGTCGCCTGTTGTTGCGCCTGTTCCAGCGTTTCCCGGCTGTATTCGGGCAGCGGCGCGATTTCGCCCCAGCCTTCGTTTTCTTTGCATTTAATTTGGACCAGCAACCCTTCCCGCCGTTTTAAAAAGCGGTTGCGCAAAATCAGTTGGCTGTCGACGGGAATGGCGTAGCGATAAAGATGATATTCTCGGATAGTCATAATTTCTGCTCACAATGGAGTTAAAAACAGAAAAAGTGCGGTCAAAAAAAGCAACGTTTTTTGAACGTTAGCTTTGCCAACGGTGGCGAAGCCATAAGTAATCGCACCGGCGATTACGTATAAAATTCTCGACGTTTTTTGACCGCACTTTGGCAGAACGATTAAGGATTGCGACGGAATTTGCTGAAATCCGGTTCGCGTTTCTGGTTGAAGGCGTTGCGTCCTTCCTGGCCTTCTTCCGTCATGTAGAACAACATGGTGGCGTTGCCCGCTAATTCCTGCAAGCCGGCCTGACCGTCGCAGTCCGCGTTCAACGCGGCTTTCAGGCAGCGCAAGGCAATCGGGCTGTTTTGCAACATTTCGCGACACCAGCGCACGGTTTCTTTTTCTAAATCCGCGTAAGGCACCACGGTGTTGACCAAGCCCATATCCAGGGCTTCTCGGGCGTCGTACATGCGGCATAAGAACCAGATTTCGCGGGCTTTTTTCTGCCCCACGATCCGCGCCATATAGCTGGCGCCCCAGCCGCCGTCGAAAGAACCCACTTTCGGACCGGTTTGCCCGAATTTGGCGTTATCCGCCGCGATGGTTAAATCGCACATCATGTGTAAAACATGACCGCCGCCCACCGCATAACCGGCCACCATGGCCACAACCGGTTTCGGACAGGTGCGGATATCGCGTTGAAAATCCAGCACGTTTAAGTGGTGAACGCCGCTGTCGTCTTTGTAGCCGCCGTAGTCGCCGCGGATTTTTTGATCGCCGCCGGCGCAGAATGCGTATTCGCCTTCACCGGTTAACACAATAACACCGATTTTTTCGTCGAAACGGGCGTCGGAGAAGGCGTGAATCATTTCTTTTACGGTTTGCGGGCGGAACGCGTTACGCACTTGCGGGCGGTTAATGGTGATTTTGGCAATGCCGTCTTTGGATTTGTGATAACGAATGTCGCTGTAACCGTCGCTATGGTCGACCCATTCCACCGGCGCGTATAGAAATTCTTCGCTTGGATATAACATGGTAAGTCCTTTGAGTTAATGAAAAGTGCGGTCATTATAGCGGAAGTTTTGGCGTGGCTAAAGCGCGACGCTGAAGAAAACGGCATATTTCCGATTTCGGAATATGCCGTTTGCGGCGTGAATGCGGATGGAATTAGGCGAAATCCTGCAATTCAGGGTTAATCGGCGTTTCGGCGATATTGTTCACATAGTTACACAACGTGGCAAGGCTCACCCCTAAAATAACGTCGATGGCGTTTTGTCGGTTATAACCGGCGGCGAAAAATTCCGCTAATTGCGCGGGCGATAATTTGGCTTTTTGCACAATAACGGTCATGGTGAAGCGCGCTAAAGTGTCCAATTTATTGTCCGCGTCGATACGCGCCGTGGCACGGATGGCATTCACCGTTTCCTGCGGCATTTTCAGCAGTTTTAACGCGATTTTACTGTGTCCCGCCACGCAAAATCCGCAACCGTTCACCACCGCGGCCGTAATTTGTACCACTTCGCGTTCTTCCGGCGTTAAACTGTTGCGACCGTTGATCGCGCCGACGGTCCGATAAGTTTCCAGTGCGACGGGCGAGTTTGCCAATACGCCGATTAAGTTGGGAATAAAACCGTTGGCGTTTTTTACGGCTTCGAGTGCGTTCTTAGACGCTTCCGGCGCGCTTTCGATCGTATGAATCTGAAATTGAGACATGATAACTTTCCTTTTAAAAACGATAAAATTTCCGCCAAATCATAATGAAATTTTATTGTTTTGACGACCGGATTTTTACGCTTTTTTAGATAAATTCCGAATATCATATAACCGCATTGCAAATTCGTCGGGATTTTCTGAATGCGCATTATGGCCGGCTTTGGAAATCAGGCGGACATTGAGTTGATGCGCCGCTGCGATTTGCCGGAATTTGGTATCGCGTTCGCCCGCAAAATAAAAAAACGTCGAATTTTTTGCCCGCACTTTATCGCCGAAATAAGGCTGTTTGGCAAGGGATGTGGCAAGTAACATGTTAGCGATATTTTCGCCGCAATTCGGCGAGCGTTTGTGAATTAACGCGTCGCGTTCGGCGTCGGTTAAGTGCGCGAAAACCGGTTGCCGGTACCAATCGTTGAGCACGATTTCGGGCGGCTCAAGACGAAATTTTGTCGCCCATTTTTCATCATTCAGCCGACGGGCGGCTTTTTCCTTTTCATTGATTAAACCGAGATTCGCGCCTTCTAAAATCAAACCCTGTAAATTGCCTTTCATGCCTTGATATTGCAGCGCGTAATACAACGCGATACGACCGCCGAGGGAATAGCCCGCCAGAAAAAACGGCTCGTTTTTGACCGCACTTCGGATTTGCTGCGACAAATATGCGCAGGTTTCTTCGAAATTTTGTACGGAAACCCCTTTGGCTTCACCGTGAAACGGTAAATCCAGCGCGAGGCAAGACTGATTCGGCAGTCTGTCGATCACGGCTTGCCAATCGTTTTTGGTGCCGAGCAAGCCGTGCAGAAAGATGAAATTCATTCGCTCGTCTTTTTTTCTGGAATCACAATGGCGGGATCATCCGGCGCCGTAATTTTTTCGATTTCCGCTTTTAAGCCGTAATCGTCGGGATCAGCTTGATCGGAGAATAAATCCGCGTTCGGATTAAGCTGCGGGTTGCTGATTCCCATCCATTTGGCGATGTCGTCGGTGAAATTCAAACCGGATTTGAACACCTTATACACATGGCGTTGGGTGTCGTCACTGGAAATTTTGAACAGCGGAATGTCGTAATGACGTTTGCTTTTGCCCGCGCTGTTGTGAATATCCACGCCGGTTTCCGTTTCATGCTGCGCCAAACCGTGATCGGAGAAGTAAATCATCGAAAAAGTGCGGTGAGATTTTTCATAGTTTTTTACCAATTCGTCGTAAACGCGTTTCAGCACTTCGTCGGTTTTCTTCATTGAAGAAACGTAGCAGTTAACGTTGTAATATTTTTCGTCGATTTGGTAGTCGTTATAAATTTTTTCGTAATCGCTGAGACGGTCGCAAGTAATCGGGTGCGAACCGTATAAATGCAGCACGATGAAGCGTTTTCCCGCCGCCGGCTGTTCGATAACCTGTGCGAATTTCGGTAACAGATCGAAATCGCTGGTGTTGGAATTTAAGCTGTCGCCGGATTTCAGGAAAATTTTGACGTCGCTTTTATTGGCGATGGCGGAAATCGGGGTGTCGAATTCGCCCAAATAGCCTTGATTGGAAATCCAATAAGTTTTCACGCCGGCGGATTTGATTAAATCAATCAGGTTAAGGGAATAATTGCCTTCCCAGTTTTTGGTGTCGGGCTTGGTTAACATTAATTTGAGCGACGCAATGGTGTTGGTGCCGCCGGCGGTGAAGCCGTCGATAAGCGTGCCTTTGGCGGTGCTCATAAACGGTGTATTATTGACCGGATAGCCATAGGCGTGAAGATAGTCTTTTCGCGCACTTTCGCCGATAATCAATACATAATCGTCGTATTTCGCGTCAGATAGATCGGATTTTCCCCATTTGCTTTCAATCGCCAAACCGTTCAGACGGGTTAATTCGTCCTGAACTTTCACGCCCGCATCATAGGTTTCGGTCACAAATTTTAACGGCGCGGAGCCCCAGATTAAAAAAACGGCGACCGCGGCAAGAAACATTTTGTTTTTGTAAAAATGCAGATGAAACGTTTGGGTGAGCGAACGAAACAGCCATAACAGCGCAACAATTGCCACCGGATAAGTGAAATTAACCAACGGCAGTTGCGACAGAAATTCTTTGCTTTCCAGTAAATCCGTGGCGAATACCGATGCGATATATTGATAAGACGGCGGTCCGAAGGTTAAACCGATCGGCGCATATAAAGCGTGCAGCAAAGCAAAGGGAAATGCGACGAACCAAAACAGTTTTTTCGAGGCGTTAAAAATAATGAACAAAACCGCCATTAACAGCGTTTGTTTCACGGTCGGGCGGACGAAAAAACCGGAGCCGATTAACATTAAACGGCTGGCAAAAATGATGCAAACCAAGGCTAATATCGCCGCTAAAATTTGCTTGGCTAATGGTTTCGAAACGTATCTATTAATTAATCGGGTTAGCACAAAATATTCCTTCTTTGCTAAAAGTGCGGTCAGATTTTACCGAATTTTTCTGATTCGTTCTATTGGTTGTTGCGTGAAGTTACATTATAATGACGGCAATTTTATGTCCAATATTCTAGCCGGAGTAAGAAAATGAGCAATCCGATTTACAAACGAATTCTTTTAAAATTAAGCGGTGAAGCACTGCAGGGCGCCGAAGGGTTTGGTATCGATCCTTCCATCTTGGACAGAATGGCATTGGAAATTAAAGAGTTAATCGCCATGGGCGTGGAAGTGGGCGTTGTTTTAGGTGGCGGCAACCTGTTCCGCGGCGCGAAATTGGCAAAAGCCGGCATGAACCGCGTAGTGGGCGACCACATGGGGATGCTGGCAACCGTGATGAACGGCCTGGCGATGCGCGACGCCTTGCATCGTGCGGATGTTAATGCGAAATTGATGTCGGCGTTCCAGTTAAACGGAATTTGCGACACTTACAACTGGTCGGAAGCGATCAAAATGTTACGGGAAAAACGCGTGGTGATTTTCTCCGGCGGTACCGGCAGCCCGTTTTTCACCACGGATTCCGCCGCTTGTCTGCGCGGAATTGAAATCGAAGCGGATGTGGTGCTGAAAGCTACTAAAGTGGACGGCGTTTATGATTGCGATCCGGCGAAGAACCCGAATGCGAAATTGTTCAACACATTAAGTTATGCGGACGTGATTGAACATGAATTGAAAGTGATGGATTTAGCGGCGTTTACGTTAGCGCGCGACCACAATATGCCGATTCGCGTGTTCAATATGGGCAAACCGGGCGCATTGCGCGAAGTGGTGACCGGCTTAACCGAAGGCACCATTATTTCTTAATTGATGAATTTCACAGATAAAGGAAAAACCATGATCAACGAAATTAAAAAAGACGCGCAGGAGCGCATGGAAAAAAGTCTCGAAGCTTTAAAAGGTCATATCTCTAAAATCCGTACGGGACGTGCGCAACCGTCTTTATTGGACGCTATTCAGGTGGATTATTACGGTGCGGCGACACCGTTGCGTCAATTGGCCAACGTGGTGGCGGAAGACGCTCGTACGTTAGCGGTGACCGTATTTGACCGTTCATTAATCAGCGCCGTGGAAAAAGCGATTTTAACTTCCGATTTGGGTTTAAATCCGTCGTCTGCGGGAACGACCATTCGCGTGCCGCTTCCGCCGTTAACGGAAGAACGCCGCCGTGATTTGATCAAACTGGTTAAAGGCGAAGGCGAACAGGGTAAAGTGGCGGTTCGTAATGTGCGCCGCGATGCCAACGAGAAAATTAAAGCGCTGTTGAAAGACAAAGAAATCAGCGAAAACGAACAGCGTAAAGCGGAAGAAGAAATTCAAAAACTGACCGACAGCTTCGTGAAAAAAGTGGATGAAGTGCTGGCGGATAAAGAAAAAGAATTGATGGATTTCTAATCCGAATATTGGCGGTGGGCGGTTTGAGTCCACCGAAACAGACGCAGAGTTTTCTGCGTTTTTTTGTATAAAAACGGCGGGTTAGCAAACCCTACGGATTGGTTATGAAAAAACAAAACTTGGTCATCTTGGGTTCGACCGGCTCTATCGGCACCAGCACTCTTTCCGTCATTGAACATAATCCTGAAAAATATCGTGCGTTCGCCTTAGCCGGCGGACGCAATGCGGATTTAATGGTTGAGCAGTGCGTAAAATTTCAACCGGAATTTGCGGCCTTAGACGATGAAAACGCGGCTAAAAATTTACGCCAAAAATTGACCGCACTTGGTTGTAAAACGCAAGTGTTAAGCGGGCAAAAAGCCGTTTGCGAACTGGCGGCGCATCCTGAAGCGGATCAAATCATGGCGGCGATTGTCGGCGCTGCCGGGCTGTTACCGACCCTTTCGGCGGTGCAGGCGGGTAAGCGTGTGTTGTTGGCGAATAAGGAAAGTTTGGTGACGTGCGGGCGGATTTTTATCGATGCGGTGAAAAAACACGGTGCGCAATTATTGCCGGTGGACAGCGAACATAATGCGATTTTCCAGTCTTTACCGCCGAAAGCGCAGCAGAAAATCGGATTTTGCCCGTTGTCCGAATTGGGCGTCAGCAAAATTGTGCTGACCGGTTCCGGCGGTCCGTTTCGTTATACGGATTTAAGCGAGTTCGACGGCATCACGCCGGAACAGGCGGTAGCCCATCCGAATTGGTCCATGGGCAAAAAAATTTCCGTGGACAGCGCCACCATGATGAACAAAGGGCTGGAATATATCGAGGCGCGTTGGCTGTTTAATGCCGGTGCGGACGAGATGGAGGTGATTATTCATCCGCAGTCCATCATTCATTCCATGGTGCGTTACATTGACGGTTCGGTGATCGCGCAGATGGGCAATCCCGATATGCGAACCCCGATTGCGGAAACCATGGCTTATCCGAACCGAATTGTTTCCGGCGTGGCGCCGCTGGATTTTTATCAATTAAACGGCTTAACTTTCCTGCAGCCGGATTTTAATCGCTATCCTAATCTGAAGCTGGCGATGGACGCTTTTGCCGCCGGCCAATATGCCACCACGGCAATGAATGCGGCGAACGAAATTGCGGTGGACGCATTTTTGCATCGTCGGATTAAGTTTACCGATATCGCGAAAGTGAATGCTAAAGCGGTGGAGGCAATGCCGCCGCAACGGATTTCCTGCGTGGAGGATGTGCTGGAAGTGGATTGCCGGGCGCGCGAATTAGCGAAATCCTTGCTGTAATTTGCGGCGAAGACAGGGATTATTTCTGTTTCCGCTCATAACGCTATCGGGAAAAAGACGGGCGTAACGCCCGTTTTTGTGTTCACCCGACCAAAATATCAAATAACGGAATGTCCCAGCTTTCGGTCGGCAATTTATCCACTTGCTGACATTGATGCGCCAATCCTACGGGGATGAAATGCTGATGGTGCCAATCCTGCAGCGTACGATCGTAAAAACCGCCGCCCATTCCAAGGCGGTTTCCCTGCCTGTCGAATGCTACTAACGGGGTGAAAATAATATCTAAGCGGTGAATCGGTAAAATATTTTTCACATTCAAACGCGGTTCCGGAATACCGAATTCATTGGGAATCAGCTCCGTTTCCGGCGTGTAATGCAGAAATAGCATATGCCCTTTGCAAAACGGATGTAACACCGGTAAATAGACATTTTTATGCTGCGCCCAAAGGGCTTCGGTTAACGGTCGGGTGTTAATTTCGCCGTCAAAGGAAAGATAAACGGCAATATGCTTGGCATGGCGCTCGGCAATTAAGTTTAAGGCTTTTTGCGTTACGGTTTGGGCCGCCCGGATTTGATCAAGTGCGGTCAGATTTTGTCGAGTTTTTCTGATTTGCTGACGAAGTTGAGAACGGCGTTCGGAAATGGATTTCATATTGTGTTTAGGTCCCGAGATGCCGTTGTGGGTGGTCGGTCCTTGAACCCGACGGTTCAAGGGAGTCGGTTGTAATCGTTTTTAGGCTTCTTAGTAAAACTAAGCCTGCGCACCAACAATATAGAGAACCAACTCGAAGTATGTAAGTATCGGCTCAGGGACGTAACCCGCTGGCGAACATCTCAGGTAATCTTTGAAAATAATAGTAACTGAAAAATCTAAAATTGACCAGTTCAAATTGTAAATTTAACCCAATTTATTGGATTTCGTAAGTCGGTTGCTGATTTGTTGAGCGCGCCGCAATATTTTCCAATGAATGGCTCAATTGTCGAATCTGATTTTGCAGAATTTGCTCGGTGGATTGGGTTTTACGTTTCTCCGAAAGCAACTCGAAACAAAGGTTTAATGCCACGACGTGCACCGCGCGCTCTACCTGCACGGTTTGCATCCGATCTTTCATTTCCGAAACCCGTTTGTCCAGTTCTTTTGCCGCTTCGCGCAAATCGTTATGCTGCTCTTCCGGTGCGTTTAAGCGCACAACCTGACCTAAAAAGTTCAATTCAATTGGTTTTAATGCCATATTTTCACCATAGGGTTGAAATTTTTCGTTATTATGCCACAGAGAAATATTTTCGTCATAAATTATCTGTTAGAATGACGCAGACTATCATAACAGGACGTTTCATATGGCGGAATATTCAATTTTAAATCAAAAACTTAAAGCGGCGGGGATCGCCGTTTCACCCACCGAATTACACGGCTTTCTGACCGGTTTGTTTGCCGGCGGCATACGTGATCGGCAAAAATGGCATGCTTTACTTTATCAAATTACCAACGACAACCACGCTTATCCAGCGGAATTAATGGAAGAACTGGATGCCATGTATGCGGATTTTCGCGACAAACTGCGGGACAGCGATGCGTTTAAATTCCAATTATTGTTGCCGGAAGAATATAAGCTGGATGTGAGAGCGGAAGCCGTGTGCGATTGGGCGAATCATTTCTTGCTCGGTGTCGGGCTGGCGCGTCCGAAAATCAGCAAAAAGCGCGGAGTTATTGGTGACACGATTGCGGATTTACATCAAATCTGCCAGCTGGGCTACGATGAAGACGATGACGAAGCGGAGTTGCTGGATTCCCTGGAAGATATCGTTGCCTATCTGCGCGGAATCGCTTATTTATTCCACAGCCATTTCAAGAGCGTACACGAGATGGATTAAGCCGGTAACAAGGAGCGATGATGGATTTAGCTTATATGGCGGCGTTGCCGAAAGAGGAGTTTGCGGCGCGCCGGGCCAAATTGTTTGCGCAAATGGCGGATAATTCCGCAGCGGTTATTTTTTCCGCACGCGAACAAATCCGTAATAATGACTGCACTTATCCGTTTCGTCAGGACAGCTATTTTTGGTATCTCACCGGTTTTAACGAGCCCGATGCGGCCTTGTTGCTGGTGAAAAAAAATCAGCAAAATCTGACCGCACTTTTCCTGCGTCCGAATGATCCGTTGCTGGAAACCTGGAACGGACGTCGTTTAGGCGTACAAAATGCGCCGAATGCGCTGATGACGGATCAGGCTTATGCGATTGATGAGTTGACTTCCCGTTTCACCGAAATGACGGAAAATACGGATAAACTCTATTACGCCGCAGGCGTTCAAACCTGGGGCGACGCGTTGCTGGAGAAAAGTGCGGGCGATTTTAGCGAAGTTTTGAGCTGGCGCCCCGTGTTGGACGAAATGCGCCTGTTCAAGTCGCAAAATGAAATCCGCTTAATGCAGCAGGCGGGACAAATTTCTGCACTGGGGCATCTTCGCGCAATGAAAGAAACCCGTCCGAATCGGCTCGAATATGAAATCGAAAGCGAAATTCTGCATGAATTTAATCGCTTCGGTGCAAGATTTCCTGCTTATAACACGATTGTTGCGGGCGGCGAAAACGCCTGTATTTTGCATTACAGCGAAAATGATCAAGTGCTGAAAGACGGCGATTTAGTGCTGATTGACGCCGGTTGCGAATTCGCCATGTATGCTGGTGACATTACGCGCACTTTTCCGGTAAACGGCAAGTTCAGCCAACCGCAGCGAGATATTTATCAACTCGTTTTAAAAGCGCAAAAACGCGCCATTGAATTATTGGTGGCGGGCAATTCCATTCAACAGGCCAATGATGAAGTGGTGCGGATTAAAATCGAAGGCTTGGTGAAACTCGGTATTTTGCAGGGCGAGGTGGACGAATTGATTGCCGCCGACGCTCATCGCGCATTTTATATGCACGGATTGGGGCATTGGCTGGGTTTGGACGTGCATGATGTGGGCAGTTACGGCAATGCGGATGAAAACGGCGACAGAAACTCGAAAAAACGCGACCGCACTTTGGAAGTCGGCATGGTGTTAACTGTGGAGCCGGGGCTTTATATTTCGCCGAAATCTCATGCACCGGAACAATATAAAGGCATCGGCGTGCGGATTGAAGATAATGTGTTAATCACGGAATACGGCAATAAAATCCTGACCTGTGCGGTGCCGAAGGAAATTAACGAGATTGAAGCGTTGATGGCAAATCGATAACCATAAAAGTGCGGTCAAAAAAACGTTGATTTTTTCGACCGCACTTTTGTTTTGATTTTATGAAAATTGAGGGCATAAAAAAGCCGCCGAAACTTGCTCGGCGGCTTTTTGTCGGTGAAATCGGCGATTACATCATGCCGCCCATTCCTCCCATACCGCCCATGGCCGCGGCGGCGTCTAATTTATCGTCTTTCGGTAATTCGGTGACCATCGCTTCGGTGGTGATCATTAAACCTGCGATAGACGCTGCGAATTGCAATGCCGAACGGGTAACTTTCGTCGGATCCAGAATACCCATTGCGATCATATCGCCGTATTCTTCGGTACCTGCATTGTAACCGTAGTTTCCTTCGCCGTTTTTCACTGCGCTGGCAACCACGGACGCTTCCTCGCCGGCATTCGCCACGATTTGACGAAGCGGCGCTTCCATTGCACGTAAGGCCAATTTGATACCGACGTTTTGTTCTTCGTTATCGCCTTTCAATTCGGCGGCCGCTTTGGTGGCGGCACGAATTAAGGCCACACCGCCGCCGGCGACAATCCCTTCTTCAACCGCCGCACGAGTGGCGTGTAACGCATCTTCTACGCGGTCTTTTTTCTCTTTCATTTCCACTTCCGTTGCGGCACCGACTTTAATTACCGCTACGCCGCCGGCAAGTTTCGCCACGCGTTCCTGCAGTTTTTCTTTGTCGTAATCCGAAGTGGATTCTTCGATTTGTTGACGAATTTGCGCCACACGACCTTTGATTTGCGCTTCATCGCCTACGCCGTCGATAATAGTGGTGTTATCTTTGTTGATCACTACACGTTTGGCCTGACCTAAATCTTCTAACGTCGCTTTTTCCAGTTCCATACCGATTTCTTCGGAAATCACGGTACCGGCGGTTAAAATCGCGATGTCTTGCAACATGGCTTTACGACGGTCGCCGAAGCCCGGCGCTTTCACGGCGGCTACTTTTACGATACCGCGCATGGTGTTCACCACTAATGTCGCCAGCGCTTCGCCTTCCACGTCTTCCGCGATGATTAATAACGGTTTACCCGCTTTGGCTACCGCTTCCAATACCGGCAATAATTCGCGGATGTTAGAGATTTTTTTGTCTACCAATAAAATGTAAGGGTTATCCAATTCAACGGTGGCGGTTTCCGGTTTGTTGATAAAATACGGTGATAAGTAACCGCGGTCGAATTGCATACCTTCAACTACGTCTAATTCGTCTTCTAAACCCGTGCCGTCTTCAACGGTGATAACGCCTTCTTTGCCCACTTTTTCCATGGCTTGTGCGATTAATTGACCCACAATGCTGTCGGAGTTAGCGGAAATGGTGCCCACTTGTTCGATTTCTTTAGAGGTTTCGCAAGGTTTGGAAAGTGCTTTTAACTCAGCCACAACCGCCGCTACCGCTTTGTCGATACCGCGTTTTAAATCCATTGGGTTCATGCCCGCCGCCACTGCTTTTAAGCCTTCGTTTACGATAGCTTGTGCAAGAACGGTTGCGGTTGTGGTGCCGTCACCCGCCGCATCGTTTGCTTTGGAGGCCACTTCTTTTACCATTTGCGCGCCCATGTTTTCGAATTTATCTTCCAATTCGATTTCACGTGCGACGGAAACGCCGTCTTTGGTGATGGTCGGTGCGCCGAAGGATTTGTCTAAAATTACGTTGCGACCCTTAGGACCTAAAGTGACTTTTACCGCATCTGCCAATACGTTTACACCCGCTAACATTTTTACGCGCGCGTCATTACCGAATTTAACGTCTTTTGCTGCCATTTTTATATTCCTTTTATTTGATGATGAGCCTATGTTTTACGCTCTACGAAACTCTCAAAACTCGGTCAAAATCGACCGCACTTTTATTATTCGACAATCGCCAAAATGTCGTTTTCAGAGATGATTAACACTTCTTCGCCGTCAATTTTTTCCGCTTTCACGCCGTAACCGTCGTTGAAAATAACGGTGTCGCCGACTTTCACGTCTAAAGGCTGTACCGTACCGTTTTCAAGCACGCGACCTTTGCCCACCGCCAGCACTTTCGCGCGGGTGGATTTTGTCGCCGCGGAACCGGTTAATACGATACCGCCGGCGGAAAGAGTTTCTACTTCTTCACGTTTAATAATTACACGATCATGTAAAGGACGAATTGCCATTTTTATACTCCTATGAAAATTGAATTGATTTCATGCTTTTTCTATATAAGGCGGAAAAAAACGGCTTTCAAGGGGGAAACGGAAAATTTTTTAAAAAATTAAAATAATCCGGGTGAGCTATTGTTCAAGAGTTTCAAAAAGGGTATATTCACGCAGACTTCTTTTTTCACTAAATTATTGAAGGATATCGTTATGGGTGGTATTAGTATTTGGCAACTGCTGATTATTGTGGCAATCGTCGTCTTATTATTCGGAACTAAAAAATTGCGTACCTTGGGTTCGGATTTGGGCGAATCCGTAAAAGGGTTCAAAAAAGCGATGGCGGACGAGCCGAAAGATGCCGAATTCAAATCTTTAGATAAAGCGGAAAAAACGGCGCAAAGTCAAACTAAAGAAGAAAAAGAGAAAGAACAGGCATAATCCGTGTTTGATATCGGTTTTTCTGAATTACTTTTAGTTTTTATTGTGGGGCTGGTGGTGCTGGGGCCGCAACGTATGCCGGTGGCCGTTCGCACGGTGATGAAATGGGTGCGGACCATCCGCGGGCTGGCCGCCAATGTGCAAAATGAGCTTTCGCAGGAACTGAAATTACAGGAATTGCAGGAAAGTATTAAAAAAGCGGAAAACCTTAATCTGAAAACCCTTTCGCCGGATTTGGCAAAAACCGTGGACGAACTGAAAGCTTCGGCGGAAAAAATGAAAGCGGATTTGGACAAACAGGCGTCGGACGTGAACAAAACCCTTGAAGAACAGATTAAGGATGTGCGCGAAGCCAATTGGAATAAATTGAATGTGGGAACGGATACGTCGGAAAAAACGTCGCAAAATTTGACCGCACTTGAAAGTGAAACCTTGCAAACCGCGGCGGAAATCACGGAGAATACCGAAGCGACGACCTTAAATTCCCCTTCGCTGGACGAACAGTTAGCGAAATACATTGATCAATATCATCCCGGCGAGGATGTCCAACCCCAATCTTCTTCAGAGAAAAACGTATGAGTCAGGTGGAAGAAACTCAACCGCTTATTTCCCATCTTATGGAATTGCGTAATCGCTTATTGCGTTGCGTGCTTTGCATTTTAGCGGTTTTCTGTGCGTTGGTTTATTTTTCCAATGATATTTATCATCTGATCGCCACGCCTTTGCTGGAGGCCATGCCGAAGGGTTCGACCATGATCGCCACCAATGTGGCGGCGCCGTTTTTCACGCCGATTAAACTGACGGGCATCACGGCGATTTTTCTGTCCGTCCCGTTTTTGCTTTATCAGATTTGGGCATTTGTGGCGCCCGCGCTGTATCAGCATGAAAAACGTCTGGTTTATCCGTTGTTGATTTCCAGCACGCTTTTATTTTATCTCGGCGTAGCTTTTGCGTATTACGTGGTGTTTCCTTTAGTCTTTAGTTTTCTGACCAGCACGACGCCGGAAGGTGTGGCGATGGCAACGGATATCAGCAACTATCTGGATTTTGTGCTAACGTTATTCCTGGCCTTCGGCATTTGTTTTGAGGTGCCGGTTGCTATTATTTTACTGTGTTGGAGCGGCGTGACGACACCGGAAGATTTAAAAGCAAAACGCCCGTATATTATTGTTTCCGCATTCGTGATAGGCATGCTGTTGACGCCGCCGGATGTGTTTTCTCAAACTTTATTGGCGGTTCCGATGTGTTTGCTGTTTGAAGTCGGTGTGATTTGCGCAAGATTTTATCGTCCGAAAGATGAGGATGAATCCAAAAGTGCGGGAGAAAATTAACAAGATTTTTATTCGTTGAAGTGGGCAAATGTGCCCACTATTTGTTTATAAAAAAAGGAATGATGATAATATGGCTCAGCAATATTTTACCGGCTATCCAGGCCGTCGTTTACGCCGTATGCGTAAAAATGATTTCAGCCGCCGTTTAATGGCGGAAAACAAATTAACCGCGGATGATTTAATTTATCCGGTGTTTATTATGGAAGGGGAAAATCAGCGCGAGCCGGTGCCTTCTATGCCGAATGTGGAACGGCTGACCATTGATCAATTGTTGGTGGAAGCCGGTTTATTGGTGAAATACGGCGTGCCGGTTATCGCGTTATTTCCGGTGGTCGGTCAGGACAAAAAATCTCTGATGGCGGAAGAAGCCTACAATCCGAACGGTTTGGTGCAACGTGCGGTGCGCGCGTTGAAAGCCGCTTATCCTGAACTTGGCGTGTTAACGGATGTGGCGCTGGATCCTTACACGCTGCACGGGCAGGACGGCATTATCGACGAAACCGGTTATGTGCTGAATGAAGTCACCAGCGAGGTTTTGGTGAAACAAGCGTTATCTCACGCGGAAGCCGGCGCGGATATCGTCGCGCCAAGCGATATGATGGACGGGCGTATCGGCAAAATCCGTGCCATGTTGGAAGAAAAGGGTTACATCAATACATTGATTATGGCGTACGCCGCCAAATATGCCTCGAATTATTACGGCCCGTTCCGCGATGCGGTCGGTTCTTCCGCCAATCTGAAAGGCGGCGATAAAAAAACTTATCAGGTGGATCCCGCCAACGGCAACGAAGGTCTGCAGGAAGTGGCGTTAGATATTGCAGAAGGCGCGGATATGGTGATGGTAAAACCGGGCATGCCGTATCTGGACATGGTTTATCGCGTAAAAGAGGCATTCGGCGTGCCGACTTTTGCGTATCAGGTATCCGGCGAATATGCCATGCATTGCGCCGCCATTCAAAACGGCTGGTTAAAAGAAAAAGAATGCATTATGGAAGGGCTGCTTTGCTTTAAACGCGCCGGAGCGGACGGCATTTTGACTTATTTCGCCAAACAGGTCGCCCAATGGTTATACGAAGAAGGCAAAAATAAATAATTCGGCTTTGTCGGCATGCGGATAAAAGAAAGGGAGTTTTAAACTCCCTTTTGCTTATGTTGAAATCCGAGCGCAAAAGTGCGGTCGAAATTTGTTAAGTTTTTTAGGCCGTTTGAGATTAGCCTGCGATTGCTTTCTCGAAACGTTCGCTTGCGAAGTCCCAGTTCACCACGTTCCAGAATTCTTTAATGTAGTCCGGACGACGGTTTTGGAATTTCAAATAATAAGCGTGTTCCCAAACGTCTAAACCGATAATCGGATAACCTTCGCAACCGGCAATTTCTTTACCCATTAACGGAGAATCCTGGTTCGCGGTTGAAACCACCGCTAATTTGCCGTTTTCCTGCAAGACTAACCATGCCCAACCGGAACCGAAACGAGCGGCCGCCGCTTTTTCGAATTCGGACTGGAACGCTTCGAAAGAACCGAAATCGCGGATAATCGCGTCTTTTAAGGCGCCTTGTAACGTTGTGCCTTTTTTCAGGTTTTTCCAGAAGAAAGTATGGTTGGCGTGACCGCCGATGTTGTTACGCGCCGCAGTAAATTTGTCCGCCGGGATTTTGTTTAAATTTTTTAATACGGAACCCGGGCAGCCTTGCGCCGCTAATTCTGCGGCTTCCGGTGACGATTCCAATACCGCGTTGGCGTTGTTGACGTAAGTTTGATGATGTTTAGTATGGTGAATTTCCATGGTTAACGCATCAAAATGAGGTTCTAAAGCGTTGTAGGCGTAGCCTAATTCAGGTAATGTGTAAGCCATAAAGTTTCCTTATTTTTTCAGTGTGTGTATAAAAATTGAGGTCATTTTAACAGCAAAATTGATTTAGATCATTAAAAATGTAAATTTTTGCCCAAAAAATGCTCCGTGAAAACGGAGCATTGCGTTTATTTGCAAATTTATTTTAAGCGACGATTATATGCTTTAAGTTGCGCCGCGTAATCGTCCCAATCCGTAATCGGACGGGTTGCCACGCCGCTGTCCATCGCCGCTTTGGCAACCGCCGGTGCAATGCGGGTGATTAAACGGGAATCGAACGCCGTCGGAATGATATATTCCGGACCGAAAGACATCGCTTTATTACCGTAAGCCGCCAGCACTTCCGGCGTCGGTTGTTCCAACGCCAAATCGGCGATAGCGCGAACGGTGGCCATTTTCATTTCTTCGTTAATTTCGGTTGCGCCCACATCTAATGCGCCGCGGAAAATGAACGGGAAGCAAAGCACGTTGTTTACCTGGTTCGGATAGTCCGAGCGACCGGTACACACGATGGCGTCTTTGCGTGCGGCCTGAGCTTCCGGCGGTGTGATTTCCGGGTTAGGGTTGGCCAATGCCAGAATCAAAGGATTAGGCGCCATGGCTTTCACCATTTCCGGCGTTAATGTGCCGGCGGCGGAACAACCTAAGAATATATCCGCATTCGGAATAGCGTCCGCTAAGGTGCGGGCGCCCGTGTCTTTTTGAGCGAAGGCTTTTTTGGTTTCGTCCATGTTGTTGTCGCGACCTTCAAAGATTACCCCTTTTGAGTCGCATACGGTGATATTTTCGCGTTTTACGCCTAATGAAATTAATAAATTCAGGCATGCGATGGAGGCGGCGCCGGCGCCGGACGCGACCAGTTTGACGTCTTCGATTTTTTTATTTTGCAGACGTAAACCGTTTAATACGGCGGCGGAACTGATGATGGCGGTTCCGTGTTGGTCGTCGTGGAACACCGGAATACCCATGCGTTTGCGTAACGCTTTTTCGATGTAGAAACATTCGGGCGCTTTGATGTCTTCAAGATTGATACCGCCGAAGGTCGGCTCTAACGCTGCAACGATTTCAACAAATTTTTCCGGATTGCTTTCGTCAATTTCGATATCAAATACGTCAACGCCGGCAAATTTTTTGAATAGCACGCCTTTGCCTTCCATAACCGGTTTACCCGCTAATGCGCCGATGTTGCCTAATCCCAATACGGCGGAACCGTTGGAAATTACACCCACTAAATTGCCGCGCGCCGTGTAACGATAAGATTTTGCCGGATCCTGTTGGATGGCTAAGCAAGGTTCGGCAACGCCGGGAGAGTAAGCGAGAGCTAAATCGCCCTGGCTTTCCAAGGGTTTTGTCGGTGTAACGGAAATTTTGCCCGGAACGGGAAATTCATGGAAATCGAGTGCTTGTTGACGTAAATCTGACATGATTGGTCCTCTTATGGATTGTGGGGGAGTGGTTAATATTAATTGAGCGTCCGAATTATAGATCACTTTACAAAAATTTTACAAAATTTCACCGCACTTTAGCGTAAAATATCTAAAATTAGTTAATGGAATAAAGGCTCATCATGAGATTGGATAAATTTATTGCGGAACAAACGGGCTTAACCCGTTCTCAGTCCGCTAGAGCGCTTCGTCAAGGCGCCGTAACGGTAAACGGGGAAGCGGAAAAAAGCGGGGCGCGGAAAGTTTCGGCGCAGGATGAAATTCTGTTTGACGGCGAGCCGCTGCAATGGCTGGAGGGTTTCCAGTATTTCATGTTGAATAAACCGCAGGGTTGCGTGTGCTCTCATGATGACGGCGATTACCCGACGGTTTATCAGTTTTTTGATTATCCGCTGGCGGGTAAACTGCATACTGCCGGGCGGTTGGATGCGGACACGACCGGCTTAGTGCTGTTAACGGACGACGGACAGTGGTCGCACCGCGTGACTTCGCCGAAACATCATTGCGAGAAAACTTATCTGGTGACGTTGGCGGATCCGGTGGAAAGTCATTATCAAACGGCTTGCCGACAGGGCATTTTATTGCGCGGCGAAAAGGAACCGACAAAGCCGGCGAAGCTGGAAATTATCGACGATTACAACGTGAATTTAACGATTAGCGAAGGACGTTATCATCAGGTGAAACGCATGTTTGCGGCGTTAGGTAATAAAGTGGAGGCGCTGCATCGCTGGCGCGTCGGACCGGTACTGCTGGACGACCGCCTGGCAGAAGGCGAATTTCGCCCTTTAACCCGACAGGAAATCGAGGCATTGTTATGAGCGAACGAAAAGTGAGCTTAGTATTTATTATTACGCTCGGTATTTTGTCCATGTTGCCGCCGCTTGGTGTCGACATGTATTTGCCGTCGTTTCTGAATATCGCGCGGGATCTTCAGGTGAATGCGGAACAGGTTCAGCACACGTTAACGTTCTTCACTTTCGGCATGGCGGCCGGGCAGTTATTCTGGGGGCCGGTAGGAGACAGCTACGGACGCAAACCGATTATTTTATTAGGCGTGCTGGTGGCGGCGGTGGTCGCGTTCATTTTAACCGGTGTAAATTCTATTCAAAATTTCACCGCACTTCGCTTTACTCAGGGCTTTTTCGGCTCTGCGCCGGTGGTGTTGGTCGGCGCTTTATTACGGGATTTATTCGACAAAAACGAAT
The DNA here is from genome assembly GCF_014843355.1 of Actinobacillus sp. GY-402. Lineage (GTDB taxonomy): Bacteria > Pseudomonadota > Gammaproteobacteria > Enterobacterales > Pasteurellaceae > Exercitatus > Exercitatus varius. The sequence continues at coordinate 1,680,017 of NZ_CP062137.1, read as the reverse complement.
TATCGAAAATGATGTCGATTATTACGTTAATTTTCATGATTGCGCCGTTACTTGCCCCGATTATCGGCGGCTATATCGTGAAATTTTTCCATTGGCACATGATTTTTTATGTGATTTGTATGATGGGTTTGCTGAGTGCGTTATTGGTGCTGCTGGTTATTCCGGAAACCCATCGCCGAGAAAACCGCATTCCTTTGCGATTGAATATTGTGGCGCGTAATTTTGTCACCTTGTGGCAGCAAAAAGAAGTGCTGGGTTATATGCTTTCCTCGGGCTTAGGTTTTGGCGGCATTTTCGCTTTTCTTACCGCCGGTTCCATTGTGTATATCGGGTTGTACGGCGTTCCCGTGGATCAATTCGGTTATTTCTTTATGCTGAATATCGCCATGATGACGATTTCCTCTATGGCGAACGGACGCTTTGTGCAGAAAGTCGGGGCGGAGCGGATGCTGCGCATAGGGTTGGTCGTTCAATGTTGCGCCGGTTTGTTTCTGATTAGCGTGGCGTGGTTTGATTTAGGATTTTGGCCGATGGCTTTAGGCGTGGCGCTGTTTGTGGGACCGAATCCGTTGATTTCGTCTAATGCCATGGCCTCGATTCTGGAAAAATTTCCCCATATGGCGGGCACGGCGAATTCCATTGCCGGCAGTACGCGATTCGGTTTGGGCGCGACGGTGGGCTCTTTGGTGGCGTTGATGAAAATGGATACCGCCAAACCGATGCTGCTGACTATGGGAACCTGCACGATTCTCGCCATAAGCTGCTATTATTTTTTAACTTATCGCCATGCGAGCGGAAAATAACGGAAGGAATCGAATATGGCGTTACGAAAATGCCCCGAATGTCGGCGAAAAATCAGCGAAAGTGCGGAATTTTGTCCCCATTGCGGTTTTTCTTTCAAAGCGGCGGATCTTGAACTTTACAAACAAAAACTGGAACAGCACCGTTTGCACAATCGGGAGTTAAACAAGCAAAATGCCAGAGTTCAGCTGGTTTGGCTGCTGATTTTTGCCGTAGTTATCGGGCTTGCCGCCTGGTGGCGGAATTAATGCCGAAGGGAGAAATGGAATCACGTAAAGTGCGGTCAAAAAAACGAAAGAATTTTTGCCCGCACTTTTTGTTCGCGGTGAGTTAAGCATCGGCTTTTCTGCGCCGGTTTAATGCGTTTAATACCGGCGGCGGGACGAATTGATCCACGTTGCCGTTGTGTAGATAAATTTCCCGTACAATGGTGGACGAAACGTAAGACCATTGCTCGGTGGACGGCAGGAACAAGCTTTCCACGCCCTGCGAAAGTACGCGGTTTAAGTGGGCTAATTGCAATTCGTATTCAAAATCCATCGTGGTGCGCATGCCGCGAATAATGGCGGTGATGTCGTGTTCTTTCACCGCATCCGCCAGCAAACCGGAAAAACCGATAACGCGCACATTCGGCAAATGCGCCACGCTTTCTTCCGCTAACCGTACGCGATCTTGCAGGTCGAATAACGGTTTTTTGGTCGGGCTGGCCGCCACCGCCACAATCACTTGCGGAAACAGCACCGCCGTGCGTTCGATAATATCCAAATGCCCGTTGGTGATTGGGTCAAATGTGCCGGGGTAAATCACAGTTTTCATATTATTTCTCTAAATAGGGTTTCAATAAATCCAATAACCGTTGTAACGCGCCACGGTTTTCCGTTAACACGGTGTAACCCGCATTAGCGAGCCGTTCGCGCAGTGTTTTATTATCTAATAGATCGGTTACCGCTTGCGAAAGTACGGCATCGTTTTCCTCGATTTCAATAACGCCGCCTACTTGCTTTAATTTGGCAAAAACTTCAGGAAAATTAAAGGTATATTTGCCGCTGATGACCGGACATTTAAACGCCAGCGGCTCCAACGGATTATGCCCGCCCCGTTTTATCAGGCTGCCGCCCACAAACGCCAAATCGGCCGTGCCATATAGCAACATCAGCTCACCCATGGTATCGCCCAGAAAAATCCGGGTATCGGCGTTAGGCGTTCCGTTTGTGGAACGGCGGGCGTAAGTAAAGCCGGCTTTTTCGATCATTTCCGCCACCGCGTTAAACTGTTCGGGATGGCGCGGCACCAGAACGAGCAATAAATTCGGGTATTTTTGCAACAAAGTGCGGTACGATTTTAAGATGATTTCTTCTTCGCCTTGATGGGTGCTGGCGGCAATCCAAACCGGACGATTGCCGATTTTGGCTTTCAATTCCTTGATTTTATTTACTAATTCATCGCTGATGTGCAGATCATATTTAATATTGCCGGTTAGGCTGATTCTGCCCCGGTAGCCGATTTCCCGATAGCGTTTTTCGCTGAATTCATCCTGCGGGGCGATGAGTTCGATTTCACTCAACATTTCCCGCAGCGCGCCTTTAAATTTGACGTAACGGTGGACGGAACGGGCGGAAAGCCGTGCGTTGGCGATAATAAACGGGATTTGATGAAGGTGCAGTCCGTGGATCAGATTCGGCCATAATTCGGTTTCAATGACGATGCAAAGTTTTGGCCGAATGAAGCGGATGAAGCGGGCAACGGCATCAGGCAAGTCGTAAGGCAAATAAACGTGGGTGACGCTGTCGCCGAATGCGGCTTTGACGCGCTCGGAACCCGTCGGCGTCATGGTGGTAACGGTGACGGCGAGTTCGGGATAATCCGTTTGAATGCGACGGATTAACGGCGTCGCGGCGATCACTTCGCCCACTGAAGCCGCATGTATCAGCACGCCTTGTGCTTGCGGCGCGGTAAGGTTGCGGTAAAAACCGTAACGTTCGCCGAAACGCCGGCGGTATTGAGGCGCTTTCAGGCTGCGAGTCAGCATAAATAACAGCACAAAAGGCTGCAGCAGATACATTAAGAATGTGTAAAAATGGCGCATGATTATCTGAAATCGGGAAAACTTACCGATAGTATAAAGATAAAAAAAGTGCGGTCAAATTTCACCGCACTTTGAGAGGATTTTAAGCCGGCATTAAGCTTTTGCCGCTGCCGCCGCTTTCACGATTACCGCAAATGCCGGCGCTTTTAATGACGCGCCGCCCACCAATGCGCCGTCGATATCCGGTTGAGTGAATAACTCGGCGGCGTTCGAATCGTTTACGGAACCGCCGTATTGGATGATCACTTGATCCGCCACCGCTTGAGATTTCGCCGCGATATGAGCGCGAATGAATGCGTGCACCGCCTGTGCTTGCGCAGGTGTCGCGGATTTGCCGGTGCCGATTGCCCAAATCGGTTCGTAAGCGATCACCGCACCGTTAAACGCTTCCACGCCTAAGGCGTTGATGACGGCGTCGATCTGGCGGGAAACCACTTCTTCCGTTTTACCCGCTTCGTTTTCCGCTTCGGTTTCACCGATACATAAAACCGGAACTAAACCTGCTTCTTTCAACGCACCGAATTTTTTTGCGATGAATTCATCGCTTTCTTTGTGATAAGTACGACGTTCGGAGTGGCCGATGATGATGTATTTCGCGCCGAAATCTTTTAACATTTCAGTGGAAATGTCGCCGGTAAACGCGCCTTTTACGTTTATGTCCACGTTTTGCGAGCCTAAGGCGATTTTGCTGCCGGCAAGCGCGGCTTCCGCTTCCGCCAAATACATCACCGGCGGTGCGATGGCTACGTCGCAGCCTTCCACGCCGGCCAATTCGGTTTTTAAGCCTTCAATTAATTCTTTGGTAAACGCTTTGCTGCCGTTTAATTTCCAGTTACCCATAACTAATGGTTTACGAGATGCCATATTTTTTAATCTCCGTGTTAATAAAAATAAACGCGTTTAATATACCAAATTTTTATTAGGCGTTTCGGCTTTTTTTACAATTTTTTGATCTAATTGGTGATTATTTTTGCTTTAGCGGGTAGAATTCGGCGCATATTTTTGATATTTTTTTAACCAATTTTTGTACTAAGTGAACCCGTTATGCGTATTTTCAAAGCCGAACAATGGAATCTGGCGCTGCTTCTGCCGTTATTTGAAGAATACCGGTTAGCTCACGGCATGTCGGAAAATCCTGATCGTACCTTAACTTTTCTGAATAATCGTATCCGTTTCAGTGAAAGCATTTTTTTTATCGCCGTTAACGAACATGAAAAAGCCGTTGGGTTTATTCAGCTTTATCCGCGTTTGTCTTCGCTGCAATTACAGCGTTACTGGCAGTTGACGGATATTTTCGTGAAAGACGGCAAACATAAAAACGATATTTATAAGGCATTGATTGAAAAGGCAAAAGAGTTTGTCAGTTTTACCCAGTCGAATATTCTGACGGTGGAGCAGGATCAGCAACAGCGTAATATTCTGGAAATGGAAGGATTTAAATTGAATCCCCGGAAATCGGTGTTTGAATTGGTTTTATAAGTGCAGAATAAAATGACCGCCATAAAAGTGCGGTCATTTTTTGTTATGTTTTTTTATTTTTTAGCCGGCGTGACGTCAAGCACTTCAACATCAAAATGTAAGGTTGAATTTGCCGGGATGGTGCCTAAATCCTGATCGCCATAAGCCAGTTCTGGCGGAATGACCAATTCGATTTTGCCGCCTTTTTTCACTAACTGAAGACCTTCCGTCCAACCCGGAATAACTTGGTTTAACGCAAATTCGGCCGGTTGACCGCGTTCTACCGAACTGTCGAATACGGTGCCGTTCGGTAATTTACCGGTATAGTGAACTTTTACGCTGTCTTCCGGTTTGATGGTTTCGCCTTCACCCGGCGTTTGAATGCGGTATAAAAGACCGGATTGAGTTTCTTTCACGCCTTCCTGTTTTTTGAATTCGGCCGCGAATTTTTCGCCGTCAGCTTGCGCCTGTTTGGCGGCTTCGGCCGCTTTCGCCGCATCTTCTTTGGCTTTTGCTTCCGTTGCTTTGCTGAGTTTTTCGTTTAAATCCGTGAGAGTTTTTTGCAATTCCTGGTTTTTAGTTAAATCCACTTTCCCCGCAAGAGCATCTTTCACGCCTGAAACGAGTTTATCCTGATCGTAATTCATCACTTCTTTTTGGGAATCTACCAGACCTTTCAGATCCGAACCCAGTAACACGCCCACGGCGTAAGAAGGATCTTTTACCAAATCCGCATTTGCCGTCGACGCGGCTTGGGTTTCCGCAGCAGGCGCGGCAGTTTTGTCTTTTTCGTTACAGGCCGTCGTCATAAAAACGGCGCCGACTAATAATGCAACCGCTGAGAGTTTTTGAATTTTTACCATTGTTTTTCCTCTGTGTTTTCCTCTGTATTAGGGTAGAATATTGAATTAGAGTAAAGCTTTATCCCTCAATGCACAACCTTTTATTTAAAATATTATGCAAAATCTTGAAGAACGAATCGCCGAACTGGAAATGAAAATTACATTTCAAGACAATTTATTAGAGGAACTAAACCACGCATTAGTTCAACAACAATTTGTGATTGATCGCATGCAGGTGCAATTGCGCCATGTGGCGACGAAGCTGAACGATATGCAGCCTTCGAATATTGCCAGTCAGGCGGAAGAAACCCCGCCGCCTCATTATTGATATGAAAAAAACGTTGCTTTTTTTGACCGCACTTTTCATGCTGAACGGGTGCGGCACAATCGTGCAGTTGATGAATCCAGCCGATAAATACGAAGCTTATGACGGCACGCGGTACGATTGGAGACAGGCGCAGAAATGGGGCTTACCGATTTTGGATTTGCCTTTGTCGTTTTTACTGGATACCGTTTTGTTACCTTACGTTTGGTCGCAACAAGAATGAAATTAAATCCTCAACAACAAACCGCCGTTGAATTCACTTCCGGGCCTTGTTTGGTGCTGGCGGGCGCGGGTTCCGGCAAAACCCGCGTGATTATTAATAAAATCGCTTATCTTATCGGCAAGTGCGGTTATTTGCCGCGCCAAATCGCCGCCGTGACGTTCACCAATAAAGCGGCGCGGGAAATGAAAGAACGGGTCGCGCATTCCATCGGTAAAGCGCAAACCAAAGGTTTGATCGTTTCTACATTTCACACCTTAGGTTTCGATATCATTAAACGCGAGTACAAACATTTAGGCTTTAAAGCTAATATGACGCTGCTTGACGAACAGGATCAAACGGCGTTGTTAAAAGAGCTGACCGCCGATTATTTGCAGGAAGACAAAGATTTGCTGCGCGAACTGACGATGCAAATTTCCAATTGGAAAAACGATTTGATTCTGCCGGAACAGGCGCAGGCGTTGGCGAAAGATCAGAAACAGCAGGTTTTTGCCCGTTGTTATGCCCGTTATGCCAATCAGATTCGCGCTTATAACGCTTTGGATTTTGACGATTTAATCATGTTGCCTACGTTATTGTTTAAACAAAATGAAGAAGTGCGGTCGAAATGGCAAACGAAAATTAAATATTTGCTGGTGGACGAATATCAGGACACAAACACCAGCCAGTACGAATTGATTAAACTGCTGGTGGGTAAGCGGGCACATTTTACTGTGGTAGGGGATGACGATCAGTCCATTTATTCCTGGCGCGGAGCGCGACCGCAGAATATGGTGCGTCTGCGCGATGATTTCCCCGATTTGAAGGTGATCAAATTAGAACAGAATTATCGCTCTACGCAACGGATTTTGCATTGCGCCAACATTCTGATTGACAATAACCTTCATGTGTTCGAGAAGAAATTGTTCTCGAATCTGGGTGAAGGCGAGCCGCTGCAGGTTATTGAAGCGAACAATGAAGAGCACGAAGCGGAACGCGTGGCGGCGGAACTGATTGCCCACCGTTTTTCTCATAAAACCAAATATAAGGATTATGCCGTTTTGTATCGCGGTAACCATCAATCCCGTTTGCTGGAAAAAGTACTGATACAAAACCGCATTCCTTACAGAATTTCCGGCGGAACGTCTTTTTTCAGCCGTACGGAAATTAAAGATATGATGGCGTATTTGCGCGTATTGGTGAATCAGGACGACGATGCGGCGCTGCTTCGCATTATCAATACGCCGAAACGGGAAATCGGTACGGCGACACTGGAAAAACTGGGTATGTTGGCGCATGAGAAGCATATCAGCCTGTTTGAAGCCGTTTTTGACTTTGATTTAATTCATCGTGTGACGCCGAAGGCTTATAATGCGTTGCAGAATTTTGCCCGCTGGATGGTGGAATTGAATGACGAATTACTGCGTTCCGAACCCGAACGGGCGGTAAAACGCATGCTGACGCAAATTCATTACGAAGAATATTTGTATGAAAATGCCGTTAGCCCGAAAGCGGCGGAAATGCAAAGTAAAAACGTCGCCACGCTGTTTGAATGGGTGAGCGGCATGCTGCAAGGCGACGATAATAATGAGCCGATGACGCTGGATCAGGTGGTAACGCGTCTGACCTTACGCGATATGCTGGAACGCGCTGAAAATGAAGACGAAAGCGATCAGGTCCAGTTGATGACTTTGCATGCGTCTAAAGGTTTGGAATTTCCCCACGTGTTTTTAGTCGGCATGGAGGAAGGATTGCTGCCGCACCAAACCAGCATTGATGAAGATAATATCGAGGAAGAACGTCGTTTGGCATATGTAGGCATTACCCGCGCGCAACGGACGTTGCGTTTTACTTTATGCAAAGAACGTCGTCAATACGGCGAACTGATTAAACCCGAACCTAGCCGTTTCTTGCTGGAGTTGCCGCAGGACGACGTATTGTGGGAAAGGGATAAACCGCCGATGACGGAACAGCAAAAGCAGCAAAAGGCATCCGCCAATATTGCCAATCTGCGCGCTATCCTGGCGCAATCCAAAGCGAAATTGTAGAGGATTTAGTCAAACGGGTATTTTTTTGTAAAAAGCGTTTGACTTCATCTCAGAAATCCGTATCATACGGCCCACAAACCGATTGCGGTGAGATGGCCGAGCTGGCTGAAGGCGCTCCCCTGCTAAGGGAGTATGGGGTCAAAAACTCCATCGAGGGTTCGAATCCCTCTTTCACCGCCATTTTGTTTGTCTGTTACGATTTAATTTGATTAATTTGATTCTGCACCCGTAGCTCAGCTGGATAGAGTACTCGGCTACGAACCGAGCGGTCAGAGGTTCGAATCCTCTCGGGTGCGCCATTTAGCTTTGCTCTATAAGTTAAAGGGTCGAGAATTTAAAATAATGAATTAAAATCCATACGCACCCGTAGCTCAGCTGGATAGAGTACTCGGCTACGAACCGAGCGGTCAAAGGTTCGAATCCTTTCGGGTGCGCCATTCCAATTTTATCTGAATTTCCTTTCCCAATTCATTTTTATTCCGCTTGTTTGCAAATTTTTAGTCTGCATAGCAAAATTATGCCTTATAATTGAACGCATTGTTTGTCGGTCATTTTTAGAGTTAAAAAAACTTCACGTTTTTTAACCGCACTTTATCAGTTTAGAAGGAATATCGGGAATCAAAATGTTGGAACAATCCGTTATTAATCAATATGACGCCTTAATTTTCGATATGGACGGCACGCTTATCGACACTATGCCGAGCCATGCCAAAGCCTGGGAAAAGGTTGGGCGTCAATTAGGCTATCCCATTACCGGTGATATTATGTACGAGCTGGGCGGCGCGCCGGTGCGTACTATTGCGCGGGAAACCTGCAGTCGTTACGGTATTCCGATGGATTTATTGGATGAAGTCATTCGTTTAAAACGTCAGTTCGGTTTTGAAATGGTTGAACTGAATGCGACTTTATTGCCGACCTTTGATATTGTGAAAGCCAATCTGGGGCGACGCGCGATGGCGCTTGGCACCGGTTCTCACCGTAATATGGTGAATATGTTGCTGGATAAATTCGAATTACGCCGTTATTTTAATGCCATTGTCGATGCCGACGAAGTCAGCGCGCATAAGCCTGATCCGGAAACTTTTCTGAAATGTGCGGAAAAAGTGGGCGTTCGTCCGCAAGCCTGTCTGGTATTTGAAGATGCGGATCTTGGCGTGCAAGCCGCATTGAACGGCGGTATGGATGTGTTTGACGTGCGTACCAAAACGCTAACCCGAGGTGCGAAATGACGACGCAGTTGATGTTAATGCGGGAGGGATTCGCGCATCTCGCCGCCGAACCGGATTTGTCCGATTTGCGCTTACACTGCCGTGAAATGTTGTTCGATTATAATAATCTGTTGCGACCTTCGGAAAAAGCGAAAAAAACAGCGTTAATCAAGAAAATTCTGGGCAAAACCGGTCAGACTATCAAAGTGAACTCACCGTTTTTTTGCGATTATGGATTTCAAATCGAAGTGGGCGAAAATTTTTTTGCCAACGCCGGATGTACCATGCTGGATACCGGCGGAATCCGTATCGGCGATAATGTGTTGTTCGGTCCGAATGTGAGTTTATATACGGTGGATCATCCTCTTGACGTATCGCTTCGTAATGAAAGCTGGGAGCACGGACGAAAAATTATCATCGGAAATAACGTATGGGTCGGCGGCAGCGTGACCATTTTGGCTGGCATCACTATCGGCGATAATACGGTGATTGGCGCGGGGGCGGTTGTCACCAAAGATATTCCCGCCAACAGTTTGGCGGTGGGAAATCCTTGTCGCGTATTGCGGGAAATTACCGATGCGGATCGTCAATTTTATCTGACAACATACATGAAAAACGATTGATTTTTTGACCGCACTTTTACGGGACATTGCCGGCGGAACATGTTTATCCGGGTATTTCTCAGCGTTTATGTGAAATCCGCAGGATAAAAAAACCGCCCTTTCTCTTGCGAGATTGAGCGGTGAATATAACCTAAGGAACCAATTTTTTTATTATTAATCACAACTGCAAGTTGCTTGTATTCTAGGACAGGCGGGTTTTTATTAAGTTCAAATTTTTTTGAGGAATTTTTATGCCTTTATTAGATAGCTTTAAAGTTGATCACACCAAAATGCAGGCGCCGGCTGTGCGCATCGCAAAAACGATGATGACGCCGAAAGGAGATTCTATCACGGTTTTTGATTTGCGTTTTTGTGTACCGAACAAAGAAATAATGTCGCCTAAAGGCATTCATACCCTTGAGCATTTGTTTGCCGGCTTTATGCGTGAACATTTGAACGGCGCCGATGTGGAAATTATCGACATTTCCCCGATGGGCTGCCGCACCGGTTTTTATATGTCGCTGATCGGTACACCAGACGAACAACGGGTGGCGGACGCATGGCTGGCGGCAATGCATGATGTTCTGAACGTACGGGATCAAAGCCATATTCCGGAATTGAATATTTATCAATGCGGTACTTTTACCGAACATTCGCTCAGCGACGCGCAGGAGACGGCGCAACATGTGATTGCGCGCGGTATCGGCGTCAATAAAAATGAAGCGTTGTTGTTAGACGAATCTTTACTGACCGAATAACGAAGGAGTGACAACATGACGACAATTGGTACGGCGTTAACCGCCAAGGCGACGAAGGTAATGTTACTCGGCGCGGGTGAATTGGGTAAAGAAGTGGCGATTGAATTAATGCGCCTCGGCGTGGAAGTGATCGCCGTGGACCGTTACGAGAACGCTCCCGCCCAACAGGTCGCTCACCGCGCTTATACGATTTCCATGTTAGACGGTGCGGCATTACGTGCGTTGGTGGAAAAAGAACGTCCCGATTATATCGTTCCGGAAGTGGAAGCCATTGCCACGGATACTTTGGTTGAACTGGAACAGGAAGGTTTTACCGTGGTGCCTACGGCGAAAGCCACAAAACTGACTATGAATCGCGAAGGCATCCGCCGTTTGGCGGCGGAAGAATTGGGTCTGCCCACTTCGCCCTATCGGTTTGTGGATAATTTCGCGGATTTTCAACGTGCGGTGGAAAAAATCGGCGTTCCCTGCGTGGTGAAACCGATTATGTCATCTTCCGGGCACGGGCAGTCGGTAATCAAATCTTTAGCGGATGTGGAACGCGCTTGGCATTATGCGCAGGAAGGCGGACGCGCCGGAGCAGGGCGGGTTATCGTGGAAGGTTTTGTGAAATTTGATTATGAAATCACCTTGCTTACCGTGCGGCATCTTGGCGGCACTTCGTTTTTAGCGCCTATCGGGCATCGTCAGGAAAACGGCGATTACCGCGAATCCTGGCAGCCGCAGGCAATGTCTGAGACGGCATTGAAAAAAGCGCAGGATGTGGCGGGAAAAATCACCGCGGCATTGGGCGGACGCGGTATTTTCGGGGTGGAAATGTTCGTATGCGGTGATGACGTGATTTTCAACGAAGTGTCGCCGCGACCGCATGATACGGGCATGGTTACTCTGATTTCGCAGGAGCTGTCCGAATTCGCTTTACATGCGCGTGCGATTTTAGGTTTGCCGATTCCTTCCGTTAATTTGATTGGCCCGGCGGCTTCTAAAGCCGTGGTGGTGGAAGGAAAATCCAATCAGGTTCAATTCGCCAATCTGGACAAAGTGCTGGCGGAAGCCGATACGGATTTACGCATTTTCGGTAAAGGCGAGGTAGACGGCCATCGTCGTATGGCGGTTATCTTGAGCCGTGATATCTCTGTGGAAAAAGCCCTGGAAAAAGCGTCGCGGGCTTACGCGCAGTTACGGATTTTATTGTAGCAAGTTCGGTTCAACGAAAAGTGCGGTCAAATTTGACCGCACTTTTTTGTTTGTGCTTCCGCCGTTAGAATAATTTTTTGGAAACTTCCAGGTAATCCGATTTAAACGGACGGCGCATGCTGTCGATGGCTTCGATGATGTCGTGATGCACCAGTTTTTCCTGCTGAATGCCCACACAACGACCTTTTTCGCCTTGCAGCAATAATTCTACTGCGTATACGCCCATACGGGAGGCCAAAATACGGTCGAAAGCGCAAGGCGAACCGCCGCGTTGTACGTGGCCTAACACGGTCGCACGGGTTTCGTTGCCCACGCGCGCTTCAATTTCTTTGGCTAATTTGTGTACATCCGTCACCAATTCGGTGATGGCGATAATCGCATGACGTTTGCCGTTGGCAAGACTACGCTCGATTTGCTGAATTAATTCTTCCTGATTAAATCCGACTTCCGGTGCGACGATGTATTCGCAACCGCCGGCGATTGCCGCACAAATGGTTAAGTCGCTGCAGTGACGTCCCATGATTTCCACGATGGAAATACGGTGGTGAGAACCGCTGGTGTCGCGTAGCCGGTCGATAGCGTCAACGGCGGTCTCCAATGCGGTTTGATAACCGATGGTGTAGTCGGTGCCAGGAATGTCGTTGTCGATTGTGCCCGGCAAGCCGATGCAAGGGAAGCCGTGTTCTTCCGTCAATAATTTTGCGCCGGTATAGGAACCGTCACCGCCGATCACCACTAAGGCGTCGATACCGCGCGAATGCAAAACTTCGGCGCATTTTGACCGCACTTCCGGTTGTTTGAATTCCGGGAAGCGGGCGGAACCTAAAAATGTGCCGCCGCGGTTGATGACATCGGACACGCTGTAACGCGAAAGTTGTTCGATACGGTTTTCGTAAAGTCCTTGGTAACCGTCGAATACACCGTAAACTTCTAAGCCTTCGGATAATCCCGCACGTACCACGGCACGAATTGCGGCATTCATTCCCGGCGCGTCACCGCCACTTGTTAAGACTGCAATTTTTTTGATCATGGAATTTACCCTTTTAATTTTAAAAATATTGAAATTGAGAAACGCCCGTAAGATTACACCAAGAATGCACGGGGCTCTACTAATTTTTTGGTAAATCCGCCAAAAATTGATCTAATTTAGGATTTTTTTCACGAATTGTTAGCCTGTGATTGAATAGCGTAAAATTCGTCATTTTTTGCCCGCACTTTTTACGAGATTTTCTGTGGATTGCCGATTTGTCGGCGTTTTGTCCCGAACGGGCGACGGTTTGCGGTTTTGTAAGCCGTTTTTGTGTTTTAATCGTTCCAGTGTTTCGCCGTTTTTCAAAATGTGCGGCGTGACGAAAATAACCAGCTCCCGTTTCTGGCGGCGTTCGCTGTCATTGCTGAACAGATGCTTGATAACGGGAATGTCGCCGAGAACCGGCACTTTATTGTTGCCTTTGGTTACGGTATCGTGAAATACGCCGCCAAGCACAATGGTTTCGCCGTCTTTGGCGAACACCTGGGTTTGAATTTCCTGTTTGTCGATGGAGACGACTTCGCTGTTTTCTCCGTATGAAACGCGGTTGCCCGGCGAATTTTGGCTGACGATTAAATCCATTAAAATGGCGTTGTTTTGCGAAATATGCGGTGTCACTTCCAGCCCTAATACCGCTTCACGGAATTCCACCGATTGCGTGTCATTTTTGCCATTGGTGACGACATAAGGAATTTCCGTACCTTGTTTAATACTGGCGGATTTTTTGTTGGTGGTAAGCAAGCGCGGGCTGGCGATGATTTCCACGTTCTTTTCCTGTTCCAGAGCGGTTAATTCCAGATCTAACAGGCGTCCGTTGATTTTAGCCACTTGTAATGCGACGGAACCGGCGGGCATGGTGGCGGTGGCAAAATTTACGTTGAGGTTGTTCGTGATATCGGCGAATCCGTTGGCTGCCAGGCTGCTGCTGACTTTATGCGCTCCCGCCGTCGGTTCGAACATGCCCCAGCGTACGCCGAGTTCTTTCAGGCTTTCGTCGTTCATGGTGACAATGCGCGCCTCGATGGCGATTTGCTCGATAGGTTTGTCCAATTCGGCGATCAGTTTTTTGATATTGCGAATGGATTGTTTATCGTCCTGAATGATCAGCTGATTGCTGCGATCGTCGAAGGTTAACCGACCAATATCGCTGACTAACGCGCCGTTGCCGGCGGTAAGCGATTTCATCACTTCCGACGCTTTGGCGTAATGCAGTTTGACGGTCGCGGTTTCTAACTTCGGTTCTGCCGGCGTAATGGGAATATCGGCGGCATCCGGCGTGTTGAAATCCGCGCTTTCCGAGGAGGATGAATTTTTTCGGTTAAGGTAGTAAATGCCGTTTTCTTGCCAAAAATCCAGTTGTTTGATTTTCGCCGCCGAACGCAGTAACTGAGCCAAATCGGTATTGTCCAGTTTGAGGGATAATGTGCCTTCCAGCTCGTCGTCAATGATTAAATTGGCGTCCAGTTCTAGCGCCAGCTGTTGCAGGGTCGCCACTAAAGGAGCTTGTTGTAAACGGATGGAAAAAACGCGGTTGTCTGCGGATTGCGCCTGAACCGATGCTAAAAAACTCATCAAAAACAGACCGCACTTTACCGTAAAATCGCCCCAAGATTTCATGTTTTTCTCCTAAAATTTCAAGGTTAGCCGTTCGGGTTTATGGCAATCGAGTTTCCACTGATTCAAGTGAACGGCGGTTTTTTCGATTTGCTGAATTTGCAATCGTTCCTGCGCAATAAAATCCTGCTCTTTAACCATGAAAATTTGCTTTTCATCGGTTTGAAATAATGCTCGCGGTCGATCTTTTTCCGATAACAGCCCCACCAGTTTAAGCCGTTTAAAATTTATGTTTTCGGCAATAATTTCGTTCCCGGAATGACAGGTTTGATTCGGCGTTGCGGTAACCGGATGAGGTTGCGCCCGATGAGCTTCGGCGCGACGGTTTTTATCAAAGGGATCCGCGCCGTAAGCCGTGCTTACAATAAAAATGAAAAGGAAAAGGCTTAAACGATACATGATTACTCCTTGTCAATTTGAAGCCGAAACGACAGACTGCTTTCGATGAAAGAATGGCCGTCAGTTTCGGCATTATCGGTTTCATCGTTTTTCCGAATATGCCAGCTGAGCAACGCTAATTCGGGAATTTGCCGTAAAAGTGCGGTCAAAAATTGTTGAATTTCGGCGAAATGACCTTGGATTTTTAGCTCAAGACCAGGCGTCCCTTGCAGTTGCCATTGAGAATGAGTGAGCGATAAATCGACGGCAAGCGACTGAATTTGCTGATGAATTGACGCCAGTTTTGTCGTCATGGCTTGGCTGAGATGGCGTTGCGCCTTTTGCTGCAAAACTGCCAGCAGCCGTGACTGGTGATCCAATTGCTGCCGTTTCCGTTGTAATTCGGCAAAATTTTCCGCCAAAGTATTCTGGTTTTGCCAATATTGATGGGCGGGAAAACTCAACAGGAATGCGAACGGCAAAAGTAATCCGAGGTATTGTTTTAGCGGCGTGAATGAAGCCCATTTTCCCCAGGAATTATAGGGCCGGGAAAAATATTGCCATTGACCGGTTCGGGTGTCGATACGGCGAAAGTAGCGATTTATCATGATGCGTTTTCCCTGGAAAGATAAAACTCAAATTGCAGTTCGTTTTGTTGCGGTAAAAATTGTTGCAATTCGGTCTTCAAAGCCGGTAAATCATTCAGAAATTGTTGAATTTGTTCAAATTCCCGCTGATCTTGCGCCTTGCCTTTTAACCTGATTTGTTCCGCGTCAAGAGTAAAATCGGATAATTCTCCTTGAATGAAAGGCAGCTGTTGCAATAAATCCATGGTTTGTTGAATTTGCGCTCGGGCAACGGATTTACTGTTTGCTTGTTGCGTGAGATGCTGCTGTTGCCGCCGCACCTGCGCAATCAGCGCCGGCAGTTTTTGGTTCATTTGTTCGAGTTCGGCTTGTATGCGGTTTAACTCGCTTTCACTACGAAGATTAACCTGCCACAGCGCGATATAAGCCGCCAGGAATATTCCCAGCGCCAAAGTCAAGCGTCCAAAAGCCTGCCGGCTTCGTTGCCGGTGAGCGGTTAATCGCCAGGGCAGTAAATTCATTATCGGTTAACCGTTTTTGATGGCGTGTTGATGCAAGTCCGTCCGCCAAAGGGCGTTTCCCAGCGCGATAAAAGGCAATTCCGTGGAAAGATAAACGGCATTTGCAAAAACGTGATGATTTTTGACCGCACTTTTGGGAAGTTCCCGGTTCTGTTCGCTATCCGCCGTTCGCCGATAAATACAAATTTGCCCGATTTCGGTTTGATAACGTTCTGTAAAGCGCTGAACCAGCTGTTCCGCGGGCATGTTTTGCTGTTGTAATACGTGGAATTCCTGTGCGCTTTCCTGCAGCGCGAGACAGAAATTTTCGTCATGGTAGAGATACAACGTATTTTTCGGCATTTCGGGTTTGAGATAACGAAAGGCGCGGAAAACGGCGTGCGCGGTGTTATCGAGCACGGAAACGGACAGCGGCGCGTATTGTTCCAGCCAGTCTTTCGCCGTTTCCTGAATCACTACGGAAATTTCCAGTTTCATGCCTTGTTTCAGCATTTCCGAACGGTAATCGAACCACAGTTGATCCAAAGGCAACGGCAATTCTTTTTCAATAATCGCCGTAATCTGCTGTTCGCATTCCTGAGCATTTAAAACCTGCGGCAGAATCAGGGTTTTGCACCAAATGTGATTGGGTAATAAGCTGACGATGTAATTGAATCTCAGCGGGCGTTTTTGCATGCCAAAATGCTGAATCAGCCAACCGGTTAAAAATTCTTCCGTACGTATAAAGTGCGGTCGGATTTCTTCCTGATTCGGTGAAAACCAAACCGCTTCCCAGATCTCTCCCCGTTTCCACACGCCAATTTGTATTGTCGCCTGATATTTTTGTGTTTTTCCCGACATGAAATTTTCCTTCAAAATGAATTTTCTTTCGCTTAACGGCTCTAAAATCTATATACTTACGCCCAAATCGGATTGGGGCAGTATTCCGTAAATTAAAATCCAACGCATTACTCAAGAGTGAATTCTGGAATGAAGATCGCAAAATTAATTTTAAGTACCTTGTTAACCATCATTATCTTATGTTGTGTGGCGGCAGGTTTGTTTTACGCCAAAATCAAGGCGGATTTACCGAATGTAGAAAGCCTGAAAACCGTGACTCTGCAACAACCTATGCAGATTTATACCGCAGACGGTAAATTAATGGGAGAAGTGGGGGAACAACGTCGTATTCCGGTGAAACTGGAAGATGTGCCGAAACGTTTGATTGATGCGGTTTTAGATACGGAAGACAGCCGTTTTTACGATCATCACGGCGTCGATCCGGTGGGAATTATCCGTGCGATTCGCGTGGCGATTGCCAACCGCGGCGCTTCACAGGGCGCGAGCACCATCACTCAACAGCTTGCCCGTAACTTCTTTTTAACTAACGAAAAAACGATTATCCGCAAAGCCAAAGAAGCGGTTTTGGCGATCGATATTGAAAACACCTTGAGTAAAAATGAAATTTTAGAGCTTTACCTGAATAAAATTTATTTTGGCTATCGTTCTTACGGCGTCGTGGCCGCGGCGAAAACTTATTTCGGTAAAGATTTGAAGGACTTAACTTTATCCGAAATGGCGGTGATTGCGGGCTTGCCGAAAGCGCCGTCTACGATGAATCCGCTGTATTCGGTAAAACGCGCGGAAGAACGTCGTAACGTCGTGTTGGGACGTATGCTTGAAATGCGCCATATCACGCGGGAGGAATACGAGGCGGCGATTAAAGAGCCGATCGTGTCCCGCTATCACGGCGCACAACTGGAATTCCGTGCCGATTATGTGACGGAAATGGTCCGTTTGGAAATGGTTAAACGTTACGGCGAGGAAAATGCCTATAACAGCGGCTATCAGGTTTATACCACCGTTTCCTCGCAAGCTCAGACGAATGCCCAGAATGCGGTGATTCAGAATATCATTGCTTATGATATGCGCCATGGTTATCGCGGTGCCGCCGCGCTTTGGAAGAAAGGCGAAGAAGCTTGGAGCGAAGATAAAATCACCGAGTTTTTACAGAAATTACCGAATGCGGCGCCGTTTGTTCCGGCCGCGGTGTTAGCCGTGAATAAAAGCGGTGCGGAAGTGATGCGGGCTTCGGGTGAAAAAATGACGCTAAATTCTCCCGCACTTCGTTTCGCCGGAAGCAAAGGCGTGCGGGCGGGCGAGCAAATCTGGATTCGTCAGCTTGAGGACGGCAATTGGACGCTGGGACAACTGCCGGAAGTCAATTCTGCGCTGGTTTCGCTCAATTCCGATAACGGTGCGATTGAAGCGATTGTCGGCGGATTCAGTTTTGAACAGAGTAAATTTAACCGCGCCACTCAATCTTTGGTGCAGGTCGGTTCATCCATTAAACCGTTCATTTATGCGGCGGCATTGGAAAAAGGGCTGACGCTTTCCAGCGTGTTGCAGGACAGCCCGATCGTGATTAACAAACCGGGACAGGAGCCGTGGCGTCCGAAAAATTCGCCGGATCGCTATGACGGCCCGATGCGTTTACGTGTGGCCTTGGGGCAATCTAAAAATATGATTGTAGTGAAAGCCATGCAGATGACGGGAATTCCGTTCACCGCAGAATTTTTACAGCGTTTCGGCTTTAAACGCGATCAATATTTTGCCAGCGAAGCCCTGGCGTTAGGTGCGGCGTCCTTTACTCCGCTCGAAATGGCGCGCGGATACGCGGTGTTTGATAACGGCGGGTTTTTAATTGATCCGTTTATCATCAATAAAATCCTGGACAATACCGGCAAAGAAATTTTTGTGGCGAATCCGAAAATCGCCTGCCCGACTTGTGACGATATTCCGACGGTTTATTCTTCAACCAATGAAAAAATCGACGGATTCCAAGCTTCCGTTGCCGATGCCGCCGCCAATGTGCCGTTAAAGAATACGGCGGACGCCGGTAACGGCGAAGAAATTGACGAAGCCGCCGAGCCGACGGAAGATCCGGAAATCCAAACCAAAGACGGTCAAATCAAGGAAACGGATTTGAATTTAATGGCGCAAGGGAAATCGGATCATTCCACCGTGGAATACGCGCCTCGCGTGATCAGCGGCGAATTGGCGTTTTTAATCCGCAGCGCGTTGAATACGGCGATTTACGGCGAGCAAGGATTAAACTGGAAAGGTACCAGCTGGCGCATGGGCAGTCAGATCAAACGGGCGGACGTCGGCGGTAAAACCGGTACCACCAACAATTCGAAAGTGGCTTGGTATGCCGGTTTCGGCGCCAATCTGACCACAACCGTTTATATCGGTTTTGACGATAATAAACGGAATTTAGGCAGACATGAAGCGGGTGCTACGGCCGCCATGCCGGCCTGGATTGCCTATATGAAACAAGCGCTTGCCGATGTGCCGGAACGTGTGTTGCCGATTCCGAAAAATATTGTCGAGAAGAAAATTGATATCGGTTCGGGGCTGTTATCCGCCGACGGCGGTCGCACCGAATATTTCATCGTCGGCACCGAACCTAAACGGGTTTACGTACAGGAAAAAGCCGGTCCGGCTTATTATGTACCGCCTGCGCTGCAGGAACGCCTCGGTAAAGCGCCGGACGGTTCGCAACAGGAATTATTCTAAAATCTCTTCGAAAATCGACCGCACTTGGGAAAGTGCGGTCGGTTTTTCCATTGTTTTTTATAAGGAAATATTATGCTGAGTTATCGCCACAGCTTTCATGCCGGCAATCATGCGGATGTGCTGAAACATATCGTGCTAATGCTGATTATCGAGAATCTTCAACTCAAAGAAAAAGGTTTTTATTATCTTGATACGCACGCCGGCGTCGGTCGTTACCGTCTGTTCGGCGATGAAGCGGAAAAAACGGCGGAATTTGAAGAAGGAATTGCCCGTTTATGGGAACGGAATGATTTGCCGCCGGAAGTAAAACGTTATGTGGATCAGATTAAGCGGCTGAATTACGGCGGGAAAGCGTTGCGTTATTACGCCGGTTCGCCGTTGATTGCGGCCCAATTACTGCGCCCGCAGGATCGCGCGTTGCTAACGGAATTGCATCCTTCGGATTTTCCGCTATTGCGTAATAATTTTAAGGAATATGCCAATGTCGTCACCAAACGTGACGACGGTTTCCAACAGCTGAAAGCCACGCTGCCGCCGAAAGAACGCCGTGGCCTGGTGTTGATCGACCCGCCTTATGAATTAAAAGAGGATTACGATTTGGTGGTGCAAGCCGTTGAAGAAGGTTATAAACGTTTCGCCACCGGCGTTTATGCCGTTTGGTATCCCGTTGTGCTGCGCCAACAGACGAAGCGTATTGTACGCGGTCTGGAGCGAAGCGGTATCCGCAAAATTTTGCAAATCGAACTGGCGGTTCGGCCCGATTCCGATCAGCGCGGCATGACGGCGAGCGGTATGATTGTCATCAACCCGCCGTGGCAGCTGGAAACGCAAATGAAGTCGATTCTGCCGTACTTAACCGAAGTGCTGGTGCCGGCAGGCACGGGAAAATGGTCGCTGAACTGGATTACCCCGGAATAGAAAATTTGTGATAAAATTCAGGCTTTTTAAAGGAAAGAGAATGACAACCGCATTAACGAAATTTTTAACCGAAAAACTGGACGATTTAAAGGCCGCCGATATTTTAACCATCGATGTGCGGGGCAAATCCTCCGTGACGGATAACATGATTATTTGTACCGGCACCTCAAGCCGCCATGTGGCGTCTTTAGCGCAGAAATTAATTGACGAAAGCAAGCTGGCGGGATTTGACACTTTCGGCCAGGAAGGCAAAGCCACGGCCGACTGGGTGGTGGTCGATTTCGGGCAGGCGATGGTGCATATCATGCAGCGCGAAAGCCGGGAAATGTATCAGCTCGAAAAACTTTGGGCTTAATTTCCAAAAAACTCGAGAAAAATCGACCGCACTTTTATGAAAATTCAGCTGATTGCCGTAGGCACAAAAATGCCGGCCTGGGTGAAAACGGGATTCGAAGAATATCAACGCCGTTTTCCGAAAGATATGCCGTTTGAATTAATCGAGATTGCCGCCGGTAAACGCGGCAAAAACGCCGATATCGCCCGTATTCTGGAACAGGAAGGCAAGGCCATGCTGGCGGCTTGCGGTAAAAATAAAATTGTGACGCTGGATATTCCGGGCAAACCTTGGACGACCCAGCAGTTGGCGCAACAGTTAGAAGCCTGGAAAAACGACGGTCGCGATCTGTGTTTGTTAATCGGCGGGCCGGAAGGGCTGTCGCCGGAATGTAAAGCGGCGGCGGAACAAAGCTGGTCGCTTTCGCCGTTGACTTTGCCGCATCCGTTGGTGCGCGTCGTTGTGGCGGAAAGCCTGTATCGCGCGTGGTCGCTCACAACCAATCATCCTTATCACCGTGAATGATTAAAAATAGCATAACTTTATGAAGTTTCTGAGAAAATTGCTTTCGCCGCCAACTCACGAACCGATTCGCGATAACCAAGCGGAGCGAAATCTGTTCGCACGCCGCGCATTGGTGGCCTTTGTGGGCACGTTGGTGCTGACGGCGGTTTTGTTGGTGAATTTATATCATTTGCAAATTGTGGATTTCGATAAATATCAAACCCGTTCAAACGGTAATCGCATTAAATTATTGCCGGTTCCGCCGACCCGCGGACTGATTTATGATCGTTCCGGCACGTTGCTGGCGGAAAATCTGACATTTTTCGGTTTGTATATCGTGCCGGAAAAAGTGGAAAATCTTGACCGCACTTTTGACGAATTGCGCGAGGTGGTGGGGTTAACCGATAAGGATATCGAACAATTTAAGAAAGAGCGCCGTCGCTCTTCCCGCTATACTCCGATTTTGCTGAAACCCGATTTAACGGAAGAACAAATCGCCAGATTTGCCGTTAATCAATACAATTATCCGAGTCTGGACGTGCGCCCTTATTTTAAACGTCATTATATTTACGGCGAACCGCTCACGCATATTTTGGGTTATGTGGCGAAAATTAACGATAAGGATGCCGAACGCCTGAAAAACGCCGAAAAAGAAACGGCTTATGCGGGCACAACGGATATCGGTAAGTTAGGTATCGAACGTTATTATGAGGAACAATTACACGGACAGGCGGGATTTGAGCAGGTTGAAATTAATAACCGCGGCAAAGTGATTCGTAAATTAAGCGAACAGCCGCCCATTGCCGGCAAAAGTATTTATTTGACGCTCGATTTGCCGTTGCAGCAGTTTATTATGCAGCTTTTGGGCGAGCAGAAAGGGGCGGTTGTGGTGTTGGATCCGAAAGACAGCAGCATTTTAGCCATGGTTTCCAGCCCGAGTTATGATAACAATCTGTTTGTGGGCGGTATTTCGGGGGCGGATTATCGTCGTTTACTGAATGATGAAAACCGTCCGTTGTATAACCGCGTAACACAAGGGGCTTATCCGCCGGCTTCCACCGTGAAACCGTTTATTGCGGTGTCGGCGTTAACGGAAGGTGTCATTACGCCGGGCATGACGATTTCCGATCCGGGCTATTGGCAGTTGCCAAACAGCACCAAACGCTTTCGCGACTGGAAAAAATCGGGGCATGGTCCGACTAACCTGCAAAAGGCTATTACAGAATCCTCCGATACTTATTTTTATACGGTGGCTTATCGTATGGGTATTGACCGGTTATCCGACTGGATGAAGCGTTTCGGTTTCGGCATGCCCACGGGCGTGGATATTCACGAAGATACGCCGGGCATCATGCCGACGCGAGAGTGGAAACAAAAACGCTATAAAAAAACCTGGGTGATGGGAGATACGATCCCGGTGGGCATCGGTCAAGGTTGATTGGACCGCGACGCCGTTACAGCTGGCGAAAGCGACGGCGATTTTAGTGAACAACGGCAAAGTGAACACGCCTCATTTAATGAAAGAATCGCGCGGTTCTACTGTGGAACCTTATAAGGATCCGCTGTTGTACGAAGATATTCAGGAACCGAAAGCGGAGGCCTGGAGCGCGGCTAAACGCGGGATGTACGGCGTGATTAACGGTGCGGGCGGTACCGGGCGCAAAGCGTTTGCCGGCGCATCTTACGTGGCGGCGGGAAAATCGGGCACGGCGCAGGTATTCAGTTTGAAAGAAGGGCAAAAATACAACGCGGCCAATTTAAAAAAATTCCTGCATGATCACGCCTGGTTCACGGCGTTTGCGCCTTATGAAAATCCGAAGTTAATCGTGTCGATTATCCTGGAAAATGCGGGCGGCGGTTCCAGTAATGCGGCGCCCGTAGTGCGTCAAATTATGGATTTTTATCTGAATAAACGTTTGCCTGAATTGATGAAAGCGGAAGAACAGACGGAAAATGGCGGTGTGGTGCCGAACGAAGTCCCTGACGAAACGGAAAACTTACCGGCTTCCAACAACGGAGATGAAAGTGCGGTCGAAAATGAGCAAGATTTTGAAGAGAATATCCCGGTTATCTTGCAGGAACAAAACGAAATACAGCAAAATGCCCCGTTGAGCGAACCTAAACCGGCGGAATAGAGAAATGGACGAGAAAAAATCTTTATTATCCAACCTTTGGGGTAAAATGCACCTGGATTTTTGGTTGTTGATTGGTTTATTGGCGATTACGGGCTACGGTTTGATTGTGCTTTACAGTGCGTCCGGCGCCAGCGAAGCGATGTTCCGCAGCCGTGTGATTCAGGTGGTTTTGGGATTCGTCGTGATGATTGTGATGGCGCAATTTCCGCCCCGGTTTTATCAACGTATTGCGCCTTATTTGTTTATCGCCGGTATTATTTTATTGATATTGGTGGATGCGGTGGGGACAACGAGCAAAGGAGCGCAACGCTGGCTTGATCTCGGTATTGTTCGGTTCCAGCCTTCGGAGATTGTAAAATTGGCCGTACCGCTGATGGTTGCGGTTTATTTGGGTAATCGTTCGTTACCGCCGACCCTGGCCGATACGATGATTTCTTTGGGATTAATTATCGTGCCGACTTTGCTGGTGGCTATCCAGCCGGACTTGGGCACATCAATTTTAGTTAGTGCTTCGGGAATATTTGTGGTATTTTTAGCAGGCATGAGCTGGTGGCTGATTGGCATTGCGGTAGTGGGGCTGACCGCTTTTATTCCGGTGATGTGGTTTTATCTGATGCATGATTATCAACGCACCCGGGTGTTAACCCTGCTTGATCCGGAGAAAGATCCGCTGGGTGCGGGGTATCATATTTTGCAATCGAAAATTGCTATCGGCTCAGGCGGCTTAATGGGTAAAGGTTGGATGTTGGGAACGCAATCCCAGCTTGAATTTCTGCCGGAGCCGCATACGGACTTTATTTTTGCCGTATTAAGCGAAGAACACGGATTGATAGGCGTTATTATTCTGTTATTGCTGTATTTTTTTATTATTATCCGTGGATTAATGATTGGCGTTCAGGCGCAAACGGCATTTGGTCGTATTTTAACCGGTGCGCTGACATTAATTTTCTTCGTGTATTTATTTGTTAATATCGGTATGGTGAGCGGCATTTTACCGGTCGTCGGTGTGCCGTTACCGATGGTGAGCTATGGCGGTACGTCATTTGTGGCGCTCATGGCGGGGTTCGGATTGATTATGTCAATCCACACTCATAAGCGTTCTCTCTATTCCCAAGGGAACTAATCAGTATTTTTTTACTCTTAGTTAACGGATTTTTGATTTATTCGTTGGCACTTAGGACAACTTGAGAATTTAATTATGATGAAATTTAAGATTATTTTGACCGCACTTTTAGCGTTATTTTTGACCGGCTGTACTTCGTCGGCGGAAGCGAGAAAAGTGGTGAAGAGACAAACGATTCATCAATACCAAAGCATTAATCATCCCCTTTACGAAGTAGAGGGAAAAACTTATTCGACCAAATCCGGTTCCGCCGCTCATTACAGCAAAAACGGGCGAGCGAGTTATTATCACAACAAATTTAATGGTCGCCGCACGGCAAGCGGAGAAGTTTATAATTCCCGCGAATACACTGCGGCACATCGCAGCCTGCCTTTGGGTTCTTACGCCTTAGTCACGAATTTGCGTAATAACCGAAAAGTGGTGGTGAAAATTAATGACCGAGGGCCTTATCACGGTTCCCGAATTATCGATTTATCCCGTGCCGCCGCTTCCGATTTGGGTATGCTCAATTCCGGCGTCGGGAATGTGAAAATTGAAAAATTACATATTGTTAAAAATTAATCAGGATCGTAAATACAGAGATGTTATCAGCAACCCTTAAAAAAACAAAAATTGCGTTAACCGCCGGTTTAATGGCAACGGCATTTGCCGCTTCAGCCGAAGACGCTCAATATGGTATTACTCCGCCTCAGTTAAACGCACAAACATATATTTTGATGGATTATAATTCGGGTGCGGTGCTGGCGGCATTAAATCCCGATCAACGCCAGTATCCGGCATCTTTGACCAAAATGATGACCAGTTATGTGGTGGGTGATGCGATTAAGCAGGGTAAAATCCACCCGAATGATCAAGTCACTATCGGCGAAAGTTCTTGGGGTAAAAATTTCCCGGATTCGTCAAAAATGTTCCTGAATCTGAATCAACAGGTTTCGGTTTCGGATTTAAACCGCGGCGTTATTGTGGTTTCCGGTAATGACGCCTGTGTGGCGTTAGCCGAGCATGTTTCGGGTTCCACCGAGCAATTCGTGGCATTGATGAATAAATATGTGCAGCAGTTCGGGTTAAAAAATACCCATTTCACCACGCCGCACGGTTTGGATGATCCGAATCAGTATTCTTCTGCGCGGGATATGGCGTTAATCGGTATCCGGATTATTCATGATTTGCCCGAAGAATATAAAATTTATGCGGAAAAGGATTTTACTTTCAACAAAATCAAACAACC
The DNA here is from genome assembly GCF_014843355.1 of Actinobacillus sp. GY-402. GTDB lineage: Bacteria > Pseudomonadota > Gammaproteobacteria > Enterobacterales > Pasteurellaceae > Exercitatus > Exercitatus varius. Next base: position 1,654,563 of record NZ_CP062137.1, on the reverse strand, counting down.
TAACCGTAACGGTTTGTTGTGGGATAAAAGCATGAACGTGGATGGCATGAAGACCGGCCATACCAGTCAGGCGGGTTATAATTTAGTAGCTTCCGCAACCAATGCCAATAATATGCGTTTGGTTTCCGTGGTGATGGGCGTGCCGACTTATAAAGGCCGCGAAGTGGAAAGTAAAAAATTGTTGCAATGGGGCTTTAACAGTTTTGATACGTTCAAAACATTAGAAGCCGGTAAAGCCGTCGGCGAACAACCGGTTTATTACGGTGAAGACGGCGAGGTTGCGGTCGGTGTGTTGCAGGACGGTTTTATTACGGTGCCGAAAGGCCGTCAGGCGGATTTAAAAGCGCGGATGGAATTTACGACGAAACATTTGGAAGCGCCGTTAGCGAAAGGACAAACCGTAGGCAAAGTGGTTTATAGTTTGGACGGCAAAGACGTGGCGAATCTGGATTTGCAAGTGATGAAAGACGTAGGCGAAGCCGGGTTTATCGGTAAAGGTTGGGACTGGTTGGTCTTAACGATAAAAAGTTTGTTTGACTAGCCTTGAAATGCTGATATCCGACACCATTTGTCATTAAAAAAATGAAGCAAAAAACGACCGCACTTTTTATGTAAAAGTGCGGTGATTTTTTTATCTGTTTTAAGGTGATTTTATGACACAGAAAATGATTAATTTACAAGATGTACCGCAAGCGAAACTGAAGGATTTATTGCAATTTCCATGCCCGTTTACATTTAAAGTAGTGGGTACGCATCGTGATGATTTGGTAGACGACGTTATTGCGGTAACGCAGATTCATGCAAAAGGCGATTACAGCCCGACTCAACAACGCAGCGCAAAGGGAACATATAATTCCGTTTCGATTGAAATTCTGGCCGTTAATATCGAACAGATTGAAACCCTTTACGCCGAGCTTGCCAAAATTGAAGGCGTGAGAATGGTGTTATAACAGTAATGAATATGCCGTTAATTGTCCGCCGGCTCGGCGTGCGGGATTATAATCAGGTTTGGCAACAAATGCAGGATTTCACCGATCGGCGAGATGAAAATACGCCCGATGAAATCTGGCTGGTGCAGCATCCTTCGGTGTTCACCCAAGGACAGGCGGGAAAGCCGGAACATTTGCTTAACCCGACCGCTATTCCCGTGGTGCAATCCGATCGCGGCGGACAGATTACTTATCACGGTTTAGGGCAGCAAATTATGTATGTCCTGATCGATATTAAACGCCATAAAGCTTACGGACAGAATTTAAATGTGCGTCAATTAGTGACCGCACTTGAACAATCCGTAGTAAAAACGCTGGCGGATTACGGTATAAATTCGTATCCGAAAACCGATGCGCCGGGCGTTTATGTGCAAGCGGACGGAAAAGAGAAGAAAATTTGTTCACTGGGATTGCGTATTCGTCGCGGTTGTTCGTTTCACGGACTGGCGCTGAATATCAATATGGATTTAAGCCCGTTTCAACATATTAATCCTTGCGGTTATGCCGGGCTTGAAATGTGTCAGTTAGCTGATTTTGTTGAAAACGACGAAGCGGATTGCGATAAAGTATCGCCTAAATTAGTTACACACTTTGCTGAAATTTTGGGGTATAATGCAACAAAATTTTAACATTTCAACTTTTTTTATAATTTAGGAAAATTTATGGGTACGCCATTTAAAATGGAACGCGGCGTGAAATATCGCGATGCCGCAAAAACTTCAATCATTAAAGTGACTAATATCGATCCTGATCGGGAATTATTGCAAAAACCTTCATGGATGAAAATTAAACTGCCCGCCAGTTCGGCCAAAATCGATAGCATTAAGAACGGAATGCGTCGCCATGGATTGCATTCCGTGTGCGAAGAGGCGTCATGCCCGAATTTGCACGAATGTTTTAATCACGGGACCGCAACATTTATGATTTTAGGGGCGATTTGTACCCGTCGTTGTCCGTTTTGTGATGTTGCGCACGGAAAACCGCTACCTCCGGATCCGGAAGAACCGAAAAAATTGGCGGAAACCATTCAGGATATGAAACTTAAATATGTGGTGATTACCTCGGTAGACCGTGATGATTTACCGGATCGCGGTGCCGGGCATTTTGCGGATTGCGTGCGGGAAATTCGCGCTTTAAATCCGGGTATTAAAATTGAGATTCTGGTACCTGATTTTCGCGGACGTATTGAACTGGCATTAGAAAAACTGAAAGATAATCCGCCGGATGTTTTTAATCACAATTTAGAAAATGTGCCCCGTTTGTATCGTGAAATCCGCCCCGGTGCTGATTATGAGTGGTCACTGAAGTTATTGCGTGAATTTAAATCTATGTTCCCTCATATTCCGACTAAATCCGGTTTAATGGTGGGATTAGGCGAAAGTAATGAAGAAATTCTAAATGTTATGCGCGATCTTCGTGCCAACGGCGTAACCATGCTGACATTGGGGCAATATTTACAACCGAGTCGTCATCATTTGCCGGTTGCACGCTATGTTCCGCCTGAGGAGTTTGACGAATTCCGCGAAAAAGCGGAGGCAATGGGATTTGAACATGCGGCATGCGGACCTTTTGTGCGTTCGTCTTACCATGCGGATTTACAGGCAAGCGGCGGTCTTGTGAAATAATGATTATTTTAATAAAGCGGAGAACTTCGGTTCTCCGTTTTTTTATTTGTTAATAACTTATTATAGTTATATTTTAAAATTTGTGACGCTAATCAAACTTTCATTTTTATACCTACTGTTAGGTATTTGTAACCCATTAATAAGCTTAGAAAATACATGGCATTAAGAAAATCTTGATCGAACGCAAGCTTTTGTTAAATAATCGTGAAAACCCTTACTAATTTTGTTATTTTTACCCTCGAATAATTTTCATTTTATTCATGTGAATTAATGTAAATATTAATAATTTATATTAAGTGAGCCTGAATAAACCTAAAATTTGTATATAAAAATATAACCTTGGTTATTAATTTTTTAATGGAGTGATTACCGTGAACATTCTCAAGAAAACACTATCATCATTAACGATGATTGGTTTAGGTTTCGCAATGGTAAATTCGGCATCAGCGGAAGATTATCCGAAAACGACACATGAAAAAGCGCAGCAGTTGCAACAACCTTTACCTGAAACGGCCGCCAAACGCGCACCGACTCAAGCGGAATTAACGAAAGCTAATCCCGATTTGAAGATTGATGCCGTCAACGAAAAATTTGCAAAAGATTTCCCTCGTCAATATGAAACCTGGGCAAAAACGGCGGACCAAACGGAATTTCATCGCGAAGTCGAGGATGATCCGCGTATGATCGTGATGTGGGGCGGTTATGCCTTTGCGAAAGAGTTTAACTCTCCTCGCGGCCATTTTTATGCAGTGACCGACGTGCGTAATATTTTACGTACCGGTGCGCCTAAAAATGCAAACGACGGTCCTCAGGCAATGGCGTGTTGGACATGTAAAGGTCCTGATGTTCCCCGTTTAATTGCGGAATGGGGGGAAGAAGGCTATTTCAGCGGTAAATGGGCAAAAGCCGGTTCCGAAGTGGTAAACAGTATTGGTTGTGCGGACTGTCATGACACGCAATCCCAAGAATTTAAAGACGGCAAGCCGGCATTACGCGTTGCCCGTCCTCATGTTTTACGTGCGTTGGATACGGTAGGTAAAACCTTTGCGACTTCGGATCGTACCGATCAGCGCGCCGGTGTTTGCGCTAACTGCCACGTTGAATATTACTTCGATAAAAGTACCGGCGTGAATAACGTGGTATTCCCATGGTATAAAGGTCGCGATGTGGACAGTATTGAAAAATACTATGACGAAATCGAATTCAAAGACTGGGAACATTCCATTTCAAAAGCGCCGATGTTAAAAGCTCAGCACCCTGACTTTGAAGCCTGGTCTATGGGCACGCACGGTAAAAACGGTGTTACCTGTATCGATTGCCACATGGCGAAAAAACAGGATAAAGACGGCAAAGTCTTTACGGATCACCAAGTGGTAGGCAACCCGGTCGTGGATAATTTCCAAAATACCTGCGCGCGTTGCCATGACCAAAGTCAGGAAACGTTAGTGAAAACGGTTGCTCAGCATAAAGCCGATGTTCGCGAAGTTATGATTAAACTTGAAGATCAAATCGTGAAAGCGCACTTCGAAGCAAAAGCCGCCTGGGATGCCGGTGCGACCAAAGAAGAAATGAAAGATGCGTTACAAGCGATTCGTCATGCGCAATGGCGTTGGGATTTTGCCGCCGCCAGCCACGGTATGCACATGCACGCACCGGATGTAGCATTGAAAATTATTGCCAGCGGTTTGGATCGCGCGGCGGATGCGCGTGCTAAATTAGCGGTAATTTTAGCGAAACACGGTGTTCAACAACCTATCAATTATCCTGATATTTCAACCGCTGAGAAAGCCTGGAAAGTCATGGGTATTGATATCGAAAAAGAACGTAAAGACAAAGAAGAGTTCATCAAAACCGTTATTCCGGAATGGAATAAAGAAGCGATTGAAAAAGGTTTAATTTTAACTCCACCGCCGACAACACCGGAAAAATAATGAAAAAACCGACCGCACTTTGACATTAAAAAGCGCTTCGAAGTGCGGTAACTTCAATCAAACGATTAAGGTAACGAAAATGAACTCTGTATTGAAAAAATTTGCAAAGCTCTCGGCCGTATTCGGGGTGATGCTATTTGCGACAACAGTTCAAGCCGAGCAAGCGAAAACTGAAGCAAAACAAGAGTCTCCGGTTGCGTCTTTTGAACAGAAATTAGATAACGTGCGCGATCCTAATCATTATTGCGCGCAATGTCATAATCTTGATGTCGCGAAAGATCAGGCCGTGGGGACGAATCACGCAGGGAAATTCCACGGTGTGCATTTAACCAAAGAAAATCCTGCGACGGGCAAACCGATTACATGTGTAAGCTGTCACGGAAATATCAGTGAAAACCACCGAAAAGGTGTGAAAGACGTCATGCGTTTTGACGGCGATATTTTCAGTGATGAAAAACCGATGTACACAGCCGAAGAGCAGAATCAAGTGTGCTTCTCTTGCCACCGACCAAAAGATTTACGTGAAAAATTCTGGGCGCATGATGTCCACGCCATGAAACTGCCGTGTGCGTCTTGCCATACATTGCATCCTGAAAAAGAAGCAATGAAAGAAATTAAAACGAAAGAACGCGTAAAACTCTGTGTTGATTGTCACGGCGAACAACGTAAACGTAAAGAAGCCGCACAACAAATGACGACCGAACAAAAGGATAAACAATGACAACTTGCTCACGCCGAAACTTTGTTTCCGGAGTGGGAGCATTAATCCTTACGACGGGAACAATAGTTAGTTTAAAGGCACAAGGCGAAAGCGAAAAGCAGGAAAAACCGAAACGCTATGCAATGGTGCATGACGAATCCGTCTGTATCGGCTGTACGGCGTGTATGGAGGCTTGTCGCGAAACCAACCAAGTGCCGGAAGGAGTTTCTCGTTTGGAAATTATCCGTAGCGGGCCTATCGGCGAATTTCCGAATCAGGAATATGAATTTTTCCGCCAGTCTTGTCAGCATTGCACTAACGCACCTTGCGTAGCGGTATGCCCGACAGGCGCCTCTTACATTGATCCGACAACCGGTATTGTTGATGTGAACCGGGATCTTTGCGTAGGTTGTCAATATTGCGTAGCCGTTTGCCCGTATCGCGTCCGTTTTATTCATCCTGTGCATAAAACGGCGGATAAATGTAATTTCTGTCGCGATACCAACCTGGCAAAAGGCAAACAACCGGCTTGTGTGGAAGCTTGCCCGACCAAAGCGTTAACATTCGGTGATATGAACGACAGTAACAGCGCCGTTGCACGTAAAGTTCGCGAAAATCCGGTTTACCGTACCAAAGTACAACTGGGTACCGAACCGAATTTATATCATATTCCATTTGGCAAGGGGGAACATAGATAATGAATGAATATGTACCGTTCCAAACCCCGAACCTCGTTTGGGATAGCTCGATTGCCATTTATCTCTTCTTATTGGGGATTTCATCGGGTGCCGTGCAATTAGCGATTGCTTACCGTCGTAGTAATAAATTGGATAAACCGAATGAAAACTGGATTATCCGTAGCGCGGCGTTTTTAGGCACGATTCCGACTTTAATCGGTTTAACTTTGTTGATTTTCCATTTGGCCCGTCCTTGGACATTCTGGAAATTGATGTTTAACTATCAGTTCAACTCGGTAATGTCGATGGGGGTAATGCTATTTCAAGTTTACATGTTATTCATGGTAATTTGGATTGCCGTTATCTTTAAAGAAGAAATTGACGCACTGATTAAACGTTTCGTGCCGAAACTTCGGTTTGTGACCGCTATGATCACAAAAATCGAATGGATTTTCGGCGCATCGGAAGTGATTTTATTCGTCCTGGCCGCCGTACTTGGCGCTTATACGGGGTTCTTACTTTCCGCATTAATCAGTTATCCGATGCTGAATAATCCGGTTTTGCCGGCGTTGTTCCTGGCGTCCGGTACGTCGTCCGGTATCGCCGCCACATTTTTGTGTATTTTACTTGCCGGTAAAATCAAAGGAGACAGCCACGAAGTTCACTTTATCCATAAATTCGAAGTGCCGATCATGGTGACCGAGTTAGGGTTAATCGTGTGTTTCTTTGTGGGCCTATATTTCGGCGGCGGTCAAAAAGTGGTGTCGTTACATAACGCATTAACCGGATTCTGGGGAGCCGTTTTCTGGATCGGGGTAATGTTGATTGGTATTTTGATCCCGCTTGTTGCGAATTTATTTGCCAGCGATAAATTTAAATATAACGCTAAATTCATCATTTTAGTGTCTATTTTCGACCTGATTGGTGTTTTATGCTTACGTTATTTTATTTTATATGCAGGGCAATTAACCATCGCGCAGTAAGGTTTTTATTGTAAAATAAGGGCGTTTCATAACGCCCTTTTTTATGAATTCAGATTAACGAAACGATAGACGAAATAAAGATTCATGTTACCCGAACTTGCTTTTTTAGCGCTTGTGATTGCCACGCTCGCTTTTGGTTTATTGGCGATTTGCCCGATGATCGGTAAACCGCAATATGCCTGGAATCTCAGTTATATTTCCGCCATTTTTACCGCGATTTCTATCGGTATTTTGGCATACGGTTTTGCCGTTGACGATTTCTCGGTGGAATATATCGCGGCGCATTCCAATTCTCAATTACCGACCTTTTTCAAAATCGCAGCGACTTGGGGCGGGCATGAAGGTTCCATGTTATTTTGGTTGTTTGCGTTAAGCGTTTGGGTGAGTTTATTCGCCTTTTTCAGTCGCAACATTGATCCGATTATCGCCGCACGGACGTTATCGGTTCTGGGATTGTTGTGTCTGGGATTCGGCATTTTTATCATTTTCTTTTCCAATCCGTTTATCCGTCAATTTCCGTTGCCGCCGGAAGGTCGGGATCTTAATCCGATGTTGCAGGATGTGGGATTGATTTTCCACCCGCCGCTGTTATACCTCGGTTATGTGGGGTTTGCCGTGAATTTTGCGCTTACGATTGCCGCATTAATCGACGGTCATGCGGATGCCGCCATTGCGCGCTGGATGCGTCCGTGGGCGTTAGTGTCTTGGTTTTTCTTAACCGTTGGTATTGTGCTCGGCGCCTGGTGGGCGTATTACGAATTGGGCTGGGGCGGCTGGTGGTTTTGGGATCCGGTGGAAAACGCCTCTTTAATGCCGTGGTTGCTCGGACTGGGCTTATTACACAGTTTGATTGTCACGGAACAGCGGGGCATTTTCAGCTATTGGACTATTTTATTTTCCCTGTTTGTTTTTGCTTTCAGTTTGCTGGGAACGTTTATCGTACGTTCCGGCGTGCTAACCTCCGTACATGCGTTTGCCGTGGACGGTGAACGCGGTTCCGCGCTGCTGGTTTTGTTTTTTCTTATGACCGTCGGCTCGCTTACGTTGTTTGCGATGAAAACCGATTTACGTCAAAGTGCGGTCAGATTTTCCGTTGTTTCTAAAGAAACCTTGATGTTATTGGCGAATATTTTATTTGCCGTCGCGATGATCAGTGTGTTTATCGGCACGTTTTATCCGATGTTATTCACTGCCATGGGATGGGGCTCCATTTCTGTGGGTGCGCCGTATTTCAACAGTATTTTTCTGCCGTTAATCGTGATTTTGCTGATTGCCATGGTGATTGCGCCGGCAACAAAATGGCAAAAAATCGACCGCACTTTTCTGTTTAAACGGCTGGCATGCCTGTTGCCGTCGGCGGTGGCCGCTTACGCTTTGATTCGTTATACCCTGAATCAGGAACCGAGTTTAAAATTTAATTGGACGGCGTTGATTTTACTGAGCCTCGCTATTTGGTTGTTTATCTCTACCGTCTGGGCTAACTGGCGGGCGCTGACGCTGAAGCGCGCGGGCATGATTCTGGCGCATTGCGGTGTGGCGGTGACGGTAATCGGCGCGGTAATGTCCGGTTATTTCGCTGCCGAAATCGGCGTACGCTTAGCGCCGGGACAAAGCCGGCAACTGAACGGTTACGAGTTCCGTTATGTGGGATTCAGCAATGAAATCGGGCCTAATTATACCAGTGAAAAAGCCCGTTTCGATGTGGTAAAAAACGATGAAATTCTGACCGCACTTTACCCTGAACGCCGTTATTATGAAGTGCGAACCATGAATATGTCCGAAGTGGGCATTAACTGGGGCTGGCTCGGAGATATTTATATCGTCATGGGCGACAAATTAACCGGCGAAAGCGGCAACCCGGGCGAATTCACTTTTCGTCTGCATTACAAACCTTTCGCGGGATGGTTGTGGTTCGGCGGCGCATTGATGGCAATCGGCGCGTTATGTGCGGCATTAAGCCTGAAACGAAACGGTAAAAAGAAAGAATAAGAAAGGAAATGGTGCCGACTATCAGAATCGAACTGACGACCTACTGATTACGAATCAGTTGCTCTACCGACTGAGCTAAGTCGGCACGAAAGAACGTCGCTTATTATATGAATTTTTGCGGGACGGAGTAACCCTTTTTTCAAAAAAATGTGAATTATGAAGAAAAAAATTATTTTATTTTTACCTTTAGCGTTGATTTTGACCGTTTGCGCGTTGTTATTTGTCGGTTTGCAGCAGGATCCGAAAAAAATTGCCTCGGCGCTGATTGATAAACCGGTGCCGGAATTTTTTCAGGCGGATTTGCAGAATCCCGATCAAATTGTCAGTAATAAAAATCTGCCGAAAACGGCGCATTTAATCAATATTTGGGGAAGCTGGTGCTATTATTGTAAACAGGAACACGGGTTATTGCTGGAATTGGCAAAACAAGGCGTGCAGATTGTGGGCTTGAATTATCGCGATAAACGGCAAAATGCGCTGGAATATTTGCAGCATTGGGGCAATCCTTTCTTGTTTAATATTGATGACGGCCGCGGCAAACTTGCTATGCAGCTTGGTGTGGACGGCGCGCCGGAAACCTATGTGGTGGATAAATACGGCGTTATTCGTTACCGTCAATCGGGTGCGCTTGATCGCAAAATTATTGAAAACGTCCTGCTGCCGGAATTGGAAAAACTGAAATGAGAATTTTATTTTATCTGTTGATTTTGGTCGCAGGCGTAGCCCGCGGCGAAATGGTGGATACTTACCGGTTTAAATCGGTGGAGGATCGCACCCGCGCGGTGGCGTTGGCCAAATCTTTGCGTTGTCCGCAATGCCAGAATCAAAACCTGGTGGAATCCAATTCGCCTATCGCTTACGATTTGCGTCTTGAAGTGTATAAAATGATTGACGAAGGCAAAACCAACGAACAAATTATAGAGGTCATGACATCGCGTTTCGGCAATTTTGTGCTGTATAAACCGCCGTTTCAACGGACAACCGCATTGTTATGGGGATTGCCGGTTCTGCTATTGTTAGCGGCATTGGGCGCGTTATGGCGTTATTCCCGTCAACGGGAAAAAACATCGCCGAAATCTACCGCACTTTCGCCGGAACAAAAGCGGGCGCTGACGGATTTATTAGAGAAAAAACAATGATATTACCTTTAGGCATCTTTATTTTCGCCCTGCTGGCCATGTTGGTTTTTGTGCCTTTTACGGCGAAAATCGACTGGCAGAAAAATTATCGCCGGCAGAAAAATATTGAGTTGTATCAAGCGCAAATGGACGCTCATCCTTCCGCCGAATTAGCGGATGAATTGAGTCAGCGTTTACTCACCGACGAACAGGCGTTGCAGCAAAGCGCACCGTCGAAAGTAAAAAGTGCGGTCAAAAATACCTCTGTTTTTTCCGCATTTTTATGGCTGATATTAATCGGCGTACCGCTTACCTATTATTTTTCCCTTAACCGTTTTGATGCCGTGAAACAGGGCGAACAGGCGTTCGCCGATAAACAAAAACAACTTCAAACCGCTACGGCAACGGAAAGAAATACGGATTATGTGACTTCCGTACAAAATAAATTGCGCAAGGATCCGAATGACGCGGACGCCTGGATGGAATTAGGCCAGGCTTACGCGTTGAACAACGAATTCGAACATGCTTTGGTCGCTTATGGCAACGCAGAACGCCTGCGTGGCAGCAAGCCTGAAATTTTGGGCTTGGCGGCGACCGCGCTTTATTATCAGGCCGGACAAAAAATCACGCCGAAAGTGCGGCAATTAATCGATGCCGCGTTACAACAGGATAAGCATGAAACCGCCAGCTTGTCTTTATTGGCGTCGGAGGCTTTTTTGAAAACCGATTACGAACAGGCGATCCGTTATTGGCAGCAACTGCTGGACAGCGGACGACAGGAAGTGGATCGCCGTAAAATTATCGAAACCATAAAAATGGCGGAACAGTTACAGAAAGCGAAAAAATAATGAAGTATTTCAACACGATAATTATTGGAGCCGGCGCGTCCGGCTTATTTTGTGCCGCGCAAATCGGTAAACGGGGCAAAACCGTTGCGGTGCTGGATAACGGCAAGAAAATCGGACGTAAGATCCTGATGTCCGGCGGCGGATTTTGTAATTTCACCAATCTGGATGTCACTCCGCAGCATTACCTTTCCCATAATCCGCACTTTGTTAAATCGGCATTGGCGCGTTTCAGCCAATGGGATTTTATCGCCATGGCGGCGGAAGCGGGCATTGCTTATCACGAAAAGGAAGACGGGCAATTGTTTTGCGATAACGGCGCGGAAGACATTGTCGCGATGCTGGCGCGCCAATGCGAGCAAAGCGGCGTGCGGATTGTCTTGCGTCAGCAGATTGAGTCCGTGGAACGCGCGGAAAGCGAATCGGAAACGGGCGAATATGCGGGTTTTATGATTCGCGCCAACGGGCAACTGTGGCGCTGTGACAATTTAGTGATCGCCAGCGGCGGGTTATCGATGCCGGGGCTTGGTGCGTCGCCTTTTGGCTATCGGATTGCGGAACAATTCGGTATGAAGGTGTTACCGCCGCGCGCCGGCCTGGTGCCTTTTACTTATCGAGAAATCGATAAATTTTTGACCGCACTTTCCGGTATTTCGTTGCCGGTGACGATTACCGCTCAAAACGGCAAGCGTTTTAACAATCGGCTGTTGTTTACGCATCGCGGAATTTCGGGGCCTGCGGTTTTGCAAATTTCCAATTATTGGCAACCGCACGAATCGCTGACCATTGATTTGTTGCCGTCAGAAAACATTGCCGATCTACTGCGGCAAGCCAAAACCGATTCACCGAAAATTCGATTGAAAACCCTGCTAAATCGAGTGTTGCCGAAAAAACTGGTGGATGTTTGGTCGGCGCAAGGGCTGATAGAAGACGAAACTGTGGCAAATTTAACCAAAGTGCGGTCGGAAAAACTGACGGATTTGGTTCATCATTGGTGTTTTCAACCGAACGGCACGGAAGGTTATCGCACGGCGGAAGTAACGCTGGGCGGCGTGGATACCCGTGAAATTTCTTCTAAGACGATGGAAAGTCTAAAGGTGAAAGGTCTGTATTTCATCGGCGAAGTGCTGGATGTCGCCGGCTGGCTCGGCGGTTACAATTTTCAGTGGGCGTGGAGCTCGGCTTATGCCTGCGCGCAAGGCATTAATATGAATTAAATTCATGTTTATTATCAATAAAAAGACGCTATTCAGGCTGATTTTAACTTGTTCTTACCCAGGCTTTTCCTTATAGTGAATGTCATTGAAAATGACAGACAATATTAAGGAATTTAATGATGACAAACAAAGTTTTACCCTTGCACGCGGATACCGTCGGTTCTTACTTGCGTTCGGCACCGTTGAAAGCGGCGCGCGCCCAATTCGCCGAAGGCAACATTTCTCGGGCGGAATTGACCGCCGTTGAGGATGCGGAAATTGAAAAATTGGTTCAGGCGCAGTTGGCGGCCGGCATTCAGGTGATTACCGACGGCGAATATCGCCGCTCCTGGTGGCATATTGATTTTTTGGAAAATTTAAACGGCATAGAAGGTTATGTGCCGGAGGAAGCTTATAATTTCCGCGGTGTCAGCGTACGTAAGTACAATATTCGTTGTTCCGGCAAAATTTCCTGGAATGACGATCATCCTTTTTTAGACCATTTCAAATCACTGCAGAAAATTGTGAACGGTCGAGGCATCGTCAAATTCACTATTCCAAGCCCGAATCAGTTGATGTATGACTATCAACTGAATACTGCGGTTTATCCGAATAAAGCGGCAATGATGAAAGATGTTCAAAAAGCTTATCAGGATGCGATTAAAGCTTTTTATGCGGCGGGTTGCCGTTATTTGCAGATTGATGATGTGTATTGGGGAACCTTGTGTAATAACAAGGACTTACCTTCATTTCCGGCGGATAAAAGCGCAGGCGCTGGAAAATGTTCAGGCGATTTTATCGGTGAAACCGGCGGATATGACCGTCACTACTCATGTTTGCCGCGGTAATTATAAATCTTCCTATCGTTTAACCGGCGCTTACGATCCTATTGCCGACGCCTTGTTTGCGCAAACCGATTATGACGGTTATTTCCTGGAATACGACGATGAACGTTCCGGCGGATTTGAGCCTTTGAAATATTTTGCCGCCAATAAAGGGCGAGTGGTGCTCGGATTGGTGACATCCAAATTTCCGGAGCCGGAAGACAAGGAATTTATCAAATCGCGCATTCGCGAAGCGGCGCAATATATCCCGTTGGAACGGCTTTGTTTAAGCCCGCAATGCGGTTTCGCCTCTACCGAAGAAGGTAATATTTTGACGGAAGAGCAACAATGGGCGAAAGTTCGTTTGGTGGAAGAAATTGCCCGTGAAATTTGGGGCGAAGATTAAATTCCGGCGTAAGAAAAAAGGGCTGAATCAGCCCTTTTGGTTCGCCGTATCGCAGGATTTGCGACGTAGAATTAAAAAACGTAAGTCATAGGCGTTATTTTCGTCCGCGGGGCGCCATTCTTCATGTTCGATTTCCCATTCCGCCCAATTCAATTCGGGAAAAAAAGTATCGCCTTCAATGTCCGCCTGAATTTGCGTCAGATAGAGCTTATCCGCCTTCGACAAATATTGTTTGAATAATTCCCCGCCGCCAAGCAGCATAATTTCATCAAAATCTTTCAAAAAATCGACCGCACTTTCCAGGCTGTTTTTCCAAATTACGCCTTCGTGCGCAAAAGGGTGGCGCGACAACACAATGTTAGTCCGTTTAGGCAACGGACGTCCGATGCTTTCAAAGGTTTTGCGTCCCATAATCACCGGTTTGCCGGTGGTATTCTGACGAAACCAAGCGAGATCCGCGGGTAAATGCCACGGCATTTGATTGTCTTTTCCAATGATGCGATTGTTGGCGGCGGCAACGATAAGGCTGAATAACATAGCTTTCCTTTAAATTAAACGACCGGTCTTTGGCGATAGAATAACAGACGAGGCAGCGCAAGTCCAAAGACTAATGCGCCGAGCAGGAAACCGGTTTTCACAAAATTGTCCATCATTTGTTGAAACAATTCCGGCGAAGTGCCGTAAGAACCGATTTGCACAATGGCAATCATCGCTTTGTAGGCGTAAATGCCCGGAATCATAGGAATGATGGCGGCGACGGTGAAAACTTTCGGATGCGCCAAATAATGTTGCGAAATCTGCACGCCGATGAAACCGATTAAACCGGCCGCCAGAAAGGTCGCCAGCACCAGCTGAACGTCAAAATGCAGCAATAATGTCCGGAAGCTGTGACCGAGAGCGCCTAAAAAAGCGCAATAAACTAAGGCTTTGGGCGGCACGTTGAAAATCAGCGCAAAACCGACGGCGGGAACGGCGGCAAAAATCATGTCGTCCAACAACTGTAAAATCAGTTCCATATTAATTTCCCCATTGCGAAATATTAAGCACGTTTAAGGCTAACACAATTCCCATACAGGCGCCGAATGTGAGCACCGTTGCCAGCGACCAGCGCGCCAATCCCATGTTGATGTGCCCTTTCAGAATGTCGGCGATAGAATTCACCAGCGGGAATCCGGGCACTAACAATAATACGCTTGACGCCAGCGCGATTTGGGGATTATTGCCAAGGTCAAATTTGAGCGCCAACCCCGAAATCAAGGAAGCCACAAAGGCGGTGACGGCAAATACGATTAACGGATTAAAATGTCGTTTGGCAAATTCCTGGCGGACGAACATGGCTAAGGCGGAAGCCGCGAAGGTAATGGAAAAAATCGTCCAATCACCGCCCGCCAAGTGAGCGAAACAGGCGCAGGACAGCCCGATCATAAACACCACTAGCCATCGATTGTAACGTAACGGTTTGATTTGGTTAAGTTTTTCTTTCACCATATTGATGTTGTAGATTCTATGCTCGGCGGTAATAATGATGCGTTGTACTTCCGTAATCACTTGCATATTCAAACCTTTATCCAGCACGCGTCTGGTTGTGGTGAGACAATGTCCGTTCAGCAAGGTGGTGATAATGACGGCGTCGGGGGTTAACGCGCATTCTACGCTGTCCACGCCCAACGCCAATCCCAGACGCATAGTCATTTGCACTACTTGCGCACTTTCCAGACCGTGTTGCAACTGCAATGCGGCAACTTGAACGCAAAGCCGCGTAATATCCCGTTGTTTCGGCGAAATATCCGTCATTGTTTTTCTCCGTGAAAAGTTTTATCCAGCGCAATTATATGCCTATCTTCGGGCGGATGAAAACGGATCTTACATAAAGATAAAAGGCGGTAAAGTGCGGTCGGATTTTTCGTAATTTTTTCGTGATTTTGGGATAGTTTAGTGCTACTTTAATGGCTCTTTTCTTTCCGGGATCAATTTTTATGGCGCAGAATTGCAAAACTATTGTAGTTAAATTCGGCACGAGCACTTTAACTCAGGGCTCACCGAAATTGAATCGTCCGCACATGATTTCTATCGTGCAGCAAATTACCCGCTTACATCAGGCGGGATTCCGTATTGTTATCGTCACTTCCGGTGCGGTTGCAGCGGGACGGGATTATCTGAATCATCCGCAATTGCCGCCGACGATCGCCTCGAAACAGCTGCTTGCCGCCGTCGGACAAAGTCAGTTGATTCAAACCTGGGAACAGCTCTTCGCCATTTACGATATTCATATCGGGCAGATTTTGCTGACGCGTGCGGATATTGAAGATCGCGAACGTTTTCTGAATGCGCGCGATACTTTGCGGGCGCTGCTGGATAACAGCATTATTCCTGTGATTAATGAAAACGATGCGGTGGCGACGGCAGAAATTAAGGTGGGCGATAACGATAATTTATCGGCACTGGCGGCGATTTTAGTGCAGGCGGATCAGCTTTATCTGCTGACCGACCAGCAAGGCTTGTTTGACAGCGATCCGCGCAAAAATCCGGCGGCGAAATTAATTCCCGTGGTGAATGAGATTACCGATCATATCCGTTCCATTGCAGGCGGCAGCGGTACGCAACTCGGTACCGGCGGCATGTCCACTAAAATCGGGGCGGCGGATATTGCAACCCGCTCCGGCATAGAAACCGTCATCGCCCCCGGCAACCGCCCCGATGTAATTACGGATTTGGCCTACGGCAAACCTATCGGCACGAAGTTCACCGTTGCGCCGGAACATTTGGAAAGCCGCAAACAATGGCTGTTTGCTGCGCCGTCGGCGGGACGGCTGATCATTGACGACGGCGCGGAAAACGCCGTGTTGGTTCAGCATAAATCCTTGTTGCCTGCGGGAATCGTGCGCGTGGAAGGACGTTTTTCCCGCGGCGAAGTAGTGAAAATCCGTACGCTCGGCGGCAAAGATATTGCACTTGGCATGCCGCGTTATAACAGCGATGCGCTAACCTTGATTAAAGGTAAAAAATCCCATGAAATCGAACGGGTTTTGGGCTATGAATACGGCGCCGTAGCGGTACATCGCGATGATATGATTGTGATAAAATAGATTTTATATTTTTTCCAATAAGAGCAGGGCTGTTTTCCCTGCTTTTTTATTTTTTGTCTATTTGGTTATATTATTTTTAATAAAATGGCTTAATGTTTAATTATATTCCATTTCTTTGTTGACAGTTCGGGCTGATTTACGTTATTAACATATTATTTTAAAAGGAGATAACGGATGCTTGAAATTATACCGACCTCTGAATCGGCCGTCGTTTGTCGTTTGCCGCCGCCGGCCAGTCTTGAAAATCAGCAGCGTTTTTGGGCTTTTGCGACCCACTTGCGCGAATATTCCCGGATTCGGGAAGTGGTGGTCGGGATGAATAACGTGACGGTATTTGTGCATTATCCTGTTGATTTTACGCGGTTGGCGGCGGATTTGAAAAAAACATGGCAAAAAACGACCGCACTTGACTACCAAAGCCGTCTTGTGGAAATTCCGGTGCGTTACGGCGGACAATGGGGAGAAGATTTGACGGAAGTGGCGGCGTTTCATCATACGACGCCGGAAAACATTGTCGCTTTGCATACTCAACCGGTTTATACCGTATTTATGATTGGTTTTCAGGCCGGGTTTCCTTATCTCGGCGGCTTGCCCGAATCGTTACATACGCCGCGTCGCGCCGAGCCCCGAACGCTCGTTCCCGCAGGTTCGGTGGGAATTGGCGGCAGTCAGACCGGCATTTATCCTTTTGCTTCGCCGGGCGGATGGCGGCTTATCGGCCATACTTCGGTTCCGTTATTCGATAAAAATCAACTGCCGCCGACATTGCTTAAAACCGGCGATCGAGTGCGTTTTATCGCGGAGAAGATTGATTTATGATGAAAATTTTGGATATTCAGGCGCTTGCTTCCGTTCAGGATTTGGGACGTTCCGGTTGGCGGGAACTGGGTATCGGTCAAGCCGGTGCGATGGATCCTTTGGCATTGAAAGCGGGTAATTTGCTTGTTCGTAATGAAGAGAATGCCGCGGCGGTTGAAGTGATTCTCGGAGGAATGACGGTGCAATTCGATTATGATACGCCGTTTTGCATCACCGGCGCCTTTTACGAAGCGTATTTAGACGGTGAACCGATTTATTCTTATTGGCGTTATACCGCCAAAGCCGGGCAGATTTTGACATTGGTGCGGGCTAAAATCGGGATGTACGGTTATTTATGTATATGCGGCGGTTTTCAGGTGCCGCATGAATTGGGATCCGCCAGCACGGATAATCGTACGGGCCTTGGCGGAATCGAAGGACGCTATTTACGACAGGGCGATGCCGTGCCGACTCTGACGCGGCATAATACGTTGTCGACAATCGGAGTCGCTCCCATCGCATGGCGTAATACGATTTATGCCGTTCCGTCGTCCGAGTATGATGCGTTTACCGCGGAATCTCAACGTTTGTGGTGGCAACGAACCTGGATATTACAGGGTTCCAGCGATCGTATGGGATATCGGTTTAAAGGCGAAAGTTTG
This sequence comes from Actinobacillus sp. GY-402, assembly GCF_014843355.1. GTDB lineage: Bacteria > Pseudomonadota > Gammaproteobacteria > Enterobacterales > Pasteurellaceae > Exercitatus > Exercitatus varius. The sequence goes on along the minus strand of NZ_CP062137.1, from coordinate 1,636,734 downwards.
CAACTGAAGGCGCCGCTTGAAATGTTGTCGCATGCGATTCAGTTCGGTACGGTGCAGGTTCCGCCGAACGGTCAGCCTATTATTTTAATGGCGGACGCGCAAACGACGGGCGGTTATCCTAAAATTGCCACGGTTGTTTCCGCCGATCTTGGGCGGCTGGCGCAAGTCCGTTTCGGCGGCGAAATTAAATTTTATCTTGCGGATATGCAAACCGTGGAAAAATTGCATAAGGAAAATGATATTTACCTCAATCATATACGGAGAATCGCCTATGAAGCAGATTGATTTAAACGCCGATTTGGCCGAAGGTTTCCCATTTGACGAAGCTTTATTGAAATTGATTACCTCCGCCAATATTGCGTGCGGATTGCATGCCGGCGGCGCGATAGAAATGCGTAACGCCGTCAAGTGGGCGAAAGAAAATAACGTTCGCATCGGTGCTCATCCGGGATTTCCCGATCGGGAAAATTTCGGGCGCAAAAATATGCCGCTAAAGGACGCCGATTTAACGGCTTATCTGCATTATCAACTGGGAGCGTTGCAGGCAATTTGTGATGCGCAGCAAGCGGAATTGATTTATGTTAAACCGCATGGCGCTTTATATAATGAAGCTTCGAACGATCCGCACCTGGCGCAAGTGATTATTCATGCCGTCAGGGAGTTTAATCCGGCGCTAAAATTGATGGGCTTGTCGGGCAGTTTAATGCTGCGTCTTGCGGAGGAGGCGGGATTGGCAACAATTTCCGAGGTATTTGCGGATCGTCATTATCAGTCGAACGGTATGCTGGTACCGCGTACTCAACCCAATGCGATGGTAGGCAGCGATGAGGAAGCCATCATGCAAGTTTGTCAAATGCTGGACGGCACGGTTACCGCCGTAGACGGTTCGACCGTCAGCGTAAAGGCGGAAAGCGTTTGTCTGCACGGTGATAACGTTCACGCGCTGCAATTCGCCCGACAGATTCGTGATGCATTACAACAACAAAAAATCCGCGTCACGGCTTAAAGTATAAAAAAACATACACAACAATACAGGAAGACAACTATGAAAACGGAAAAATCAACTTCTAACATCCGGCATCGTAGAAACGCCGTTTTAGGTGCGGCGTTTTTGATGGCCACATCCGCTATCGGACCGGGTTTTTTAACGCAAACGGCGGTATTCACACAAAATCTGGCGGCGAGTTTCGGTTTTGTGATTTTACTGTCGATTTTGCTCGATATCGGGGCGCAATTAAACATCTGGCGCATTATCGCCGTTTCGGAACGTAAGGCGCAGGATATTGCCAACCTGGTTTTCCCCGGAGCGGGATATTTTTTAGCCGTTTTGATTGTAATGGGCGGATTGGCCTTCAATATCGGTAACGTGGGCGGCGCCGGTTTAGGGCTAAATATACTTACGGGCGTATCGCCCGAAACGGGAGCGGTGATAAGCGCGGTTATCGCGATCGGTATTTTTATCGTGAAAGAAGCGGGCAGCGTGATGGATCGTTTTGCTCAGATGATGGGATTTATCATGATTGCGCTGACCACTTACGTCGCGTTCCGGTCTCATCCGCCCGTCGGCGAGGCGGTGATTCGGACTTTTGTCCCGGAAGCATTGGATCCTATCGCCATTGTAACGTTGGTGGGCGGTACGGTCGGCGGCTATATTACCTTTGCCGGTGCACACCGCTTATTGGACGCCGGCATTAAAGGACCGTCGGCCTTGCCGGATGTCAGCCGCAGTTCCGTTTCGGCCATTCTTATTGCCTCCGTTATGCGTATTGTTCTGTTTCTTGCCGTATTAGGCGTGGTCAGTCAGGGCGTGATGCTGGATCCCAAAAATCCGGCGGTAACGCCGTTTCAGCATGTGGCGGGCAGTTTCGGCGCGATTATTTTCGGTGTGGTGATTTGGGCGGCATCCATTACGTCCGTGGTCGGAGCGGCATATACGTCCGTTTCCTTCATTTCCGGCTTCAATAAACAGATTGAAGCGAACCGCAATAAATGGATTATCGGATTTATCATCGTTTCTACCGCCGTGCTTGTGACGGTAGGACGACCGGCTCAAGTACTGGTGTTTGTGGGCGCATTGAACGGACTGATTTTACCGATAGCGTTGGCGTTGATTCTGCTTGCCGCCTATCGCAGCCATATCGTCGGCAATTATCGACACCCGAAGAGCCTGGCCGTTATCGGATGGACGGTAGCCGTTTTAATGGCCGTCCTCAGCGCACAAACGTTAGCAAAATATATTTCGACATTAGTGGGATAAATACGAAAAGTGCGGGTAAAAATTCTTTCGTTTTTTTGCCCGCACTTTTGTTTAATTTATTGAAATTAAAGAATATCCAATAATTCCACTTCAAATACCAATACGCTGAACGGCGGAATGGAAGCGCCCGCGCCGCGTTCGCCGTAGGCGAGATTATGCGGAATGGTTAAGCGCCATTTTGAACCCACAGGCATTAATTGCAATGCTTCGGTCCAGCCTGCAATGACGCCGCTTACCGGGAATTCCGCCGGCGTGCCGCGGACCACGGAACTGTCGAACGTGGTACCGTCGGTTAAGGTGCCGGTGTAATGTACGCGAACGCTATCCTGACGGCTTGGTTTAGCGCCGTTGCCTTCTGTCAGAATTTCGTATTGCAAACCGCTTTCGGTCACGTTTACGCCGGCTTTTTTCGCATTTTCCACTAAAAACGCACGGCCTTCTTCTTCAACTTTTTTGAATTGCGCCTGAGCCGCTTCCTGTGCCGCTTGTTGTAATTGTTGTAACGCCGCCGTTACTTCGTTTAAATCCAGCGCCGGCGGGTTTTGATTCAATACGTCGTAAATTCCCTTTGCTACGGCTTCGGCGGACACGCCCAAACCGCTGTCCGCAAGCTGCTGACCGATTTGTAAACCCACACCGTAACCGCCTTTTTCGGCGACGCTTTCCAATTTTACCGAGTCAAAAATTGACATTGTTTTTCCTTCTTACTTTTTAAAAGCCAATACTTCGCCGACTCGCGTTACGCTGTCGACATCTAAATTTTCCGCTAATTTCACGCGATCTTGCTGGAATAAATTGATGACGGTCGAGCCCAACTGAAATGCTCCCATTTCCTGGCCTTTCGTCAATTTTATCGCTTGTTCGCCGTCATAATCCCAACTTTTCACATGGGTTAAACGCGGCGGATTAATTATTCCCGCCCAAACGGTGCTGATGCTGGCGGTAATGGTGGCGCCCACCAGAATTTGTACCATTTTTCCGAATTCGGTATCAAATACGCAAATGACGCGCTCGTTACGGGCGAGTAAGTTCGGGATGTGTTCGTTTAAAAACGGATTCACCGAAAATAAATCGCCCGGCACATAAATCATTTTGCGTAATGTGGCGTCGCACGGCATATGAACGCGGTGATAATCGCGCGGTGATAAATAAGTGGTGGCAAACTCGCCGTTTTTAAAGGTTTCCGTTAATTCTTCATCGCCGGCTAATAAATCGCGCAGGCTGAAACTATGTCCTTTGGCCTGCAACATGGTTTCATCGAAAATATGTCCGCACTGACTGATTTTGCCGTCGGCCGGCTGACAAAGTGCGGTCGGATTTTCGTCGATTTTTCGGGCGTCGTCTTTTAATTTGCGGATAAAAAATTCGTTGAAGGAAGCATAATCGCTGAAGTTTTCTTTTGCCGCTTCATCCATGTTGATATCGTATTTTTTAGCAAACATTTTAATCGCGAAGTGGGTGACGCTTCCCCATTTTTGTTTGGCAAACCAACCGGCAAATTGGGTGAGATATTTTTGCGGCATCACATATTGGAAGGCAATTTTCAGACGTTTCCAATAACTTAAATCTAAAGTTTTTTCTAATAAATTCATAATCTTCCTCTTTTAAGCGAAAAATAATGCGGGGATTATAACAATATCTGAAGGGAATGTCGCCTGTTGTTGCGGCCGGGATTTGAGGTAATCGATTGCCGGTCTTTTCCCACAAGAAAAGTGCGGTCAAATTTTTTTAAGTTTTTCTTGACGGGTAATATTATTATAAATAATAATTATTCGCGTTTTTATCAAAAACAATTTAACCAAGGAAAAAACATGAAAAAAACACATTTTGCATTGCTGCCCGTGGCGGCGTTTGTGGCGATGTCCGTGCAGGCCGCCGCACCCGAACAATTGGATACTATCGATGTGGTGAGCGATAATTATTCGCCGCAGAAAGAAAATGTTGCCGCCAAGGGTGTGGTAAAAGTGCGTCAGGCGGAGAAAATGTCCGACGTTTTGCGCGGCGTGCCGGGCGTGAATGTGAACGGTGCGCGTTCTATCGTTGAACGTTATAACGTTCGTGGTGTGAGCGAAGAATATTTGAATATTACGGTAGACGGCGCTCGTCAGGAAGGTTATTCCTTCCATCATTCAGGGAATTACGGGATTGATCCTGAAATTTTGAAACGGGTGGATATTGATGTCGGTTCCAATTCCGTGGCGACGGGTGCGGGTTCGTTAGGCGGTTCAATAAAATTTGAAACGGTGGACGCGGAAGATATGTTGGAAGAAGGTCGGAATTTCGGCGGTAAGGTGAAATATTCTTATGGTTCCAACGGCGATTCCAACCAGGGCATGGGGATGTTATACGGGCGTGCCGGAAACCTGGATTTATTAGGCTACTTTAACTATCGTCATCAAAATAACGGTAAAGACGGTAACGGTTTAAAAAACGAAAATAAAGGTCATTTACAAAATTATTTATTCAAGGGTAAATACAATTTCGGTGAAAATCATTGGTTAAAATTATCCGCCGAACATTACACCAATACCTCCGTTAACTGCTATCGTGCCAATATGGCGATGTGTCTGGGTGATGTACCGTCAGAAGGTGAAAACGGCTTTGTTCAGGCAAATCATGGGAAAGCACGTTCCGAAATCGAACGTTCCACTTATACGTTGGGCTACGCTTATAATCCGAATGATAATAAGTGGGTAAACGTGAAAGCCAACGCCTATTATACCGAAACCGAAAACTCATCGATGAATCGTAAACAGACAAAAGTCAAAACGGTGGGTGGCAGCTTATCCAACCGTTCTGATTTTGATCTTGGTATTACCAACCACAGCGTGCTTGTGGGCGGTGAATATTATAAAACCACCGCATTGCGTTATGGCGGCGTGGAAACTAATCGTCGTACCGGTCGCGTAACGGGTTATCGTCCCGATTATAAACAACATTCCGATTCTACTTCGATTTACGTTGAAGATGCTATCGCTGTCGGTGATTTCGTGATTACACCGGGCTTGCGGTTTGATCATTACAAAGCGGATTTAATCGATCTGGATAAAACCTATCACCGTTTTTCTAAAGCTTTAGGTTTAAAATATTTGGCAACAGAGGATTTGATGTTCTTTGCCAATTATACGGAATTGTTTAAAGGACCGGGTTTCGGCGAATTGACGCTGGTCGCGCCGGGACGTTATACCGGCAGTCTGGAACCGACGCGCGGCGATAACAAAGAGGTCGGTTTCAATTATAAACATGACGGCGTTTTCACTGATGTTGACGGTTTCTCCATCACGGCAAAATATTTCCGTACCGATTACGACAACATTAATCAATCCATCGCTAATCCGGCGGGCGGCGGAAGTATTTATGCCAGCTTGGGTGATGTAAAATTGCGCGGCGTCGAAACCCAGGCCCGTTATTGGATTGATAATTTCAGCGCCCGGGTAAGTTACGCCCGTGCCCGCAGCGAACGAAAAGAGAACGGTTATTCCGCTTTCCCGGATTCCGGCGATCGTTATACTTTCTCGGTTGATTACCGTATTCCGAATATCGGCGTTGAAATGGGCTGGAATACCATGCTTGTTCGCGGTTTAGCTTATGCCACTTCCGCTTCATCGATTACGACGAAAGAAGAATATGCCGTCAGCAACGCTTATGTAAGCTGGGCGCCGACTCAAGTGAAGGGGTTGGAATTAACCTTCGGTATTGATAATATCTTCGATAAAGCTTACAAAGATCACAGTACCCAATACTATGATTCCGTTGACTTAGACCCGGGTCGCAACTACAAACTCAGCGTTTCCTATAAATTCTAGTTTGGCTCGAAAGACGGACGATTAAGTCCGTCTTTTTTGTTTGCGGCGTTTGAAAGCATTAATCGCCCCGTTGAACCCGCCGACAAAGCCGACGTAAAAAAACATTGCGTTTTTTTACCGCACTTTTTACATTATTTCGCGAAATTAGCCGAAAGCGCGGGCAATGCGGCGAAATTTAAACTTTACTTTTATAGGCTAAGTGAAGTAGAATTACGACCCTTATTGAGTAAGTTGCTCAGTAATTTTGCAAAATTAACTAACTTATTATCAAAATTTTACTAGAGGTGATGGCATATGCCAGTAATTAAAGTACGTGAAAACGAATCATTTGACGTTGCATTACGTCGTTTTAAACGCTCTTGCGAAAAGGCCGGTATTTTAGCGGAAGTTCGCGCTCGTGAATTCTACGAAAAACCGACGACAATTCGTAAACGTGAAAACGCAACTCGTGCAAAACGTCACGCGAAACGCGTCGCTCGCGAAAATGCACGTAATACACGTTTATACTAATTCGTCACGTTAACGAATTAAAACTCGAGTTCAACAAACCGTGATGCCAGTGGGATCGCGGTTTTGTTGCTTTAAACGCAGGAGAATTTACCATGGCAGGGCATATTCCACGGGATTTCATCAATGATATTGTCGCTCAAGCGGATATTGTCGATGTAGTGGGTTCTCGCGTTAAACTTAAAAAAGCCGGTACCAATAATTATCAGGCATGCTGTCCTTTTCATCATGAAAAAACACCTTCTTTTACCGTCAGTAAAAACAAACAGTTTTATCATTGTTTTGGTTGCGGCGCTCACGGCAACGCACTAAATTTTTTGATGGAATACGACAAACTGGAGTTTGTGGAAGCGGTGGAAGAGTTGGCGGCGATGCTAGGGCTGGATGTTCCGCGGGAACAGTATGGCGACCGTAAAAATCAAAAAACGCCGATCGGTTTTCAGGCAAAGCGCGATTTATACGAGTTGATGCAAGACATTGCCACGCTTTATCAAAAACAGCTTACCACGGCGATTCCCGCTCAGGCTTACCTGCAGCAACGCGGTTTATCCGAGGAAATAATCCATAAATTTGGTATCGGTTATGTGCCGGACAGTTTTGATTTCGTGTTGCGGCATTTCGGACGAAGCAAAGAAGAACAGGAACGCCTGTTTACTTTGGGTATGGTGAAACGTAATGAACGCGGCGGGCTTTATGATGCGTTTCGTCATCGCATTATGTTCCCGATTCGGGATCGCCGCGGGCGGGTTATTGCTTTCGGCGGCCGCGTAATGGGAGAGGGCACGCCGAAATACCTGAATTCGCCGGAAACCGTGACGTATCACAAAGGACGCGAACTTTACGGATTATTTGAAGCTTTACAGGCGAATGAATCGCCGGAAATGTTGCTGGTGGTCGAAGGTTATATGGACGTGGTGGCGCTTGCCCAATTCGGTGTGAATTATGCGGTGGCGTCACTGGGCACGGCAACGACGCCCGAACAAATCCAGTTGGTTTTCAGAGCGACGGAACAGGTGGTATGCTGCTATGACGGCGATCGTGCTGGACGTGCCGCCGCCTGGCGCGCGTTGGAAAATGCTTTGCCTTATTTGGAAGACGGCCGTCAGTTAAAGTTCGTTTTCCTGCCGGAGAAAGAAGATCCCGACAGTTATATTCGTCAGTTCGGCAAAGAAGGCTTTGAATCCTATATTCAAACGGCGCAAACCTTGCATGATTTTCTGTTCGACCATTTATTGCAACAGGTGGATCTTTCCACTAAAGAGGGAAAAAGCAAGTTGGCCGCGTTGGCGGTGCCGCTGATTAATCGCGTGGCGGGCGATATGTTGCGGGTATATTTGCAGAATACGCTGGCGTTAAAGCTCGGTATTATTGAGCCGGCCCAAATTGAAAAATTATTTGCCAAAGGCGGACAGCCGGGGAAAAATGCGGTCAAAAAGGCACCGGAAATGAAACGCACGCCGATGCGCGTCCTGGTTGCATTATTGTTGCAAAATCCCGAACTGGCGCAACTGCCTTATACGCTGGATGCTTTTAAAGAATTGAAAACGGATGTGAACGGCCTGGATTTGTTGGAAAATCTGACCGCACTTTGTCGTGAAAATGTGGGGATTACCATGGGACAGATTCTGGAATATTTCCGCGGTACAAATTATGCCAAGTCCCTTGAAATTCTGTCGGTGTGGGATCATTTAATCGAAGACGACAATATTACCGTCACGTTTATCGATACGCTCGCATTTTTCGCTAATCAATTGCAATCTCAGCGCATAGAGGATTTGATCGCGAAAGATCGTAAACAAGGCCTGGATTTGGATGAAAAACAAGAGCTTGCACAATTATTGAGCCGGGAACGAGCGTAAAACAATTCTAGGTAAACTGTCATAACAATGTTAAAATTTATTTCTTTATCAGAATGACAAATTAATCAAAGGCGGATCACTATGGAGCATAATCCACAATCTCAATTGAAATTGTTAATCGCCCAAGGGAAAGAGCAAGGGTATTTGACTTTTGCGGAAGTGAACGATCATCTCCCTGAAGATTTGGTGGATACCGATCAAATCGAAGACATTATTCAAATGATTAATGATATGGGTATTCAAGTGTTGGAAACCGCACCTGATGCCGATGATCTTTTGTTAAACGAAAATATTACCGAAACCGACGAAGATGCGGTGGAAGAAGCCACGCAAGTGCTTTCCAGCGTGGAATCCGAACTGGGCCGCACAACCGATCCGGTGCGCATGTATATGCGTGAAATGGGCAGTGTGGAACTGCTTGATCGGGAAGGCGAAATCGGTATCGCCAAACGCATTGAAGACGGTATCAACGAGGTACAAAGCGCCATTGCGGAATATCCGGAAGGCATCACCTATTTACTTCACCAATATGCGCAAGTGGAAGAAGGCGGCGTTCGCCTGGCGGATTTGATTACCGGTTTTGTGGATCCGACGGTGGAACAAGAAAATGCGGTGGAATTTAGCGAAGATTTAGCGGATGACGAAGATGCGGATATCGAAGTGGATACGGATCTGGACGATGAAAGCGAAGACGAAGAAAGCAACGGCGATAACAACGGTTCCAATGATGACAATGACAATTCTATCGATCCGGAAGTCGCCCGTGAAAAATTCCATGCGTTAAAAGATCAACACGATAAAACCATTGCGGCGATTGCCAAACACGGTCGCGCCAGCGCCAAAGCGCGCGAACAAATGAAAGCGTTGTCCGATATTTTCACGCAATTCCGTTTGGTGCCGCGCCAATTTGATGTGTTGGTCATTCCGATGCGCGACATGATGAAACGCATCCGCATCGAAGAACGCCAAATTCAGCGTTGGGCGGTGGATTATGCCAAAATGCCGAAAGAAGAATTTGTGAAAGTTTTTTCCGCGAGCAAAGGAACCACTGATGCCTGGTTAACCAAGTTACTGGGCGGCAAGAAACCTTATGCGGAAAAACTGGCAAAATATGCGGAGGATATTCGCGCTTCGATAGCCAAATTACAGAATTTGGAACAGGAAACTCACTTAACTATTGAGCAAATCCGGGACATCGGCGATCGTATTTCTCAAGGCGAATTGAAAGCCCGCCGCGCCAAAAAAGAAATGGTGGAAGCGAATTTACGTTTGGTGATCTCCATTGCGAAAAAATATACCAACCGCGGCTTACAGTTTTTGGATTTAATTCAGGAAGGTAACATCGGTTTGATGAAAGCGGTGGATAAATTCGAATATCGCCGCGGGTATAAGTTTTCGACTTATGCCACATGGTGGATTCGTCAGGCGATTACCCGCTCGATTGCGGATCAGGCGCGCACCATCCGTATTCCTGTACACATGATCGAAACCATTAACAAGTTAAACCGGATTTCCCGTCAGTGCCTGCAGGAAATGGGACGAGAAGCCACTCCTGAAGAATTGGCGGAACGCATGGGCATGCCGGAAGATAAAATCCGTAAAGTGCTGAAAATCGCTAAAGAACCGATTTCCATGGAAACGCCGATTGGTGACGACGATGATTCCCATTTAGGCGATTTCATTGAAGACAGCACTCTTGAGCTGCCGTTAGACAGCGCAACGGCGCAAAGTCTGAAAGTGGCGACGCACGAAGTGCTGGAAGGTTTAACCCCGCGTGAGGCGAAAGTGTTGCGCATGCGTTTCGGGATTGATATGAATACGGATCACACGTTGGAAGAAGTGGGTAAACAGTTCGATGTGACGCGCGAACGTATTCGTCAAATCGAAGCAAAAGCATTACGCAAATTACGTCACCCGAGCCGCTCGGAAACATTACGCAGTTTCCTGGACGAATAGCGGTTCTTACGTTCGTTAAAAATCCACCTTTATAAGGTGGATTTTTGTTTTTCGACGGTTTTTTGTTCGGCTTGACGAGCTTGTTTTTGCGCTTTTTTCTGTTCCCGCCGCATGCTAAAAAAATCACTCAATTTTTGACCGCACTTTTCCGCTAACACGCCGCCGGTTACGTTGATGATGTGATTCATTTTATAGTCTTCAAAAAAATGAAAACGGGAACCGACCGCGCCGGTTTTTTCATCAGCCGCGCCGAAAACCAGCCGTTTAATCCGACTGTGCAGAATTGCGCCGGCGCACATGGTGCAAGGTTCCAGCGTGACGTAAAGAGTGCAATTCAATAAACGGTAATTCTGAATTTTTTCCGCACCCTGACGTAACGCTATAATTTCCGCATGCGCCGTCGGATCGCTGCGAATAATCGATAAATTCCAGCCTTCGCCGATAATTCGGTTATTCTCATCCACCAGAACCGCGCCTACGGGAATCTCGCCCGTTGCCTGCGCTTTATCGGCAAGCGTAAGCGCGTGATTCATGAAGAATTCATCGAGAGCGGTTTGATCTTTGGGTATTAATGTGTTCATAGTTTTTTTATTTTAATCACTTACTTTCTTTGCTTCGCCAAAGAAAGTAAGCAAAGAAAGGCGACCCTGTTTTGCCTTGTTTCCTGAAAATACTTAAATTTGCTTCACGAAAATCTTGTAAACCCGCTACGCTCAGACAAACAAGATTTTCTACAAATTTAACCATTTTCAGGCGGCAAAAAGGGGAAAGTGCCGACGTATTAAAATGATAGCCTTTTCAACGAATTATAAAAAACATTCAGAAATTTAACCGCACTTTTATTATCACGCTCTAAGGGGCCCCGTCTGAGGTGCCTGAGCGACTTGAAATTTTCAGGAAAATAAGTTTGTTTGAGCGTAACGAGTTTACTTATTTTCCGTCAAGAAAATTTCAACCAAGGGAAGAACGGCGCCGAAGTCGGGGGCACTTTCTTTTGTATACTTTTCTTTGTGCAAGCAAAGAAAAGTATGGAACCTTTGGCGAAGCAAAGAAAGTAAGAAATAAATTTATACCGAAAACGGATATTTAATCGGCTCGTGGCATTCATATCCTACTACCTTGAAATCATCCATCGTCACCCAGGTTTCCAAATCTTTTAAGGTTTTAATATCCGGATTAATTTCCAGTTTCGGCGATGGGAACGGTTGGCGTTTGAGCTGCACATCCCGCATTAATTCCAGCTGATCCTCATAAATATGCGCGTTGACGATTTTATGGTACGCCTGTCCGGGCTTTTTGCCGGTAATCTGCGCCATTAAGGCTAAGAAAGTGAAAACCTGAATTTGGTTGAAGTTCAGGCCGAGCGGCACGTCGCAGGAACGTTGATAGCTGGTTAAATACAGCGTGTCGCCGAGTAATGAGAAGGTGTGATTGTACATGCAGGGGCGCAGGCAACCGAGATCGAATTCGCCGGGATTTAAGAAGGTTAAAATTTCACCGCGATCGTCAATACCGCGGCTGAGATCATCCACGATTTTGCGCAGTTGATCCACGGTTTCGCCGTTGGGTTTACGCCATGCGCGTCCTTGTACGCCGTAAACGCGTCCCATATCGTCGGTGCCTTTACGGGCGGGATTGTTTAACCAGGCTTGATTTTCGTTGGCGTTGGCATCCCAGGTTTTCGCGCCGAGTTTGCGGAAATCCGCCGCATTATCGTAACCGCGAATGTAGCCCAGAAATTCGGCGATAGCGGCTTTCCAGTAGCTTTTGCGGGTGGTAATAATAGGAAATTCGTTATCTGCCACGTTATAGGTTAAATCGGCGTTAATCACGGTGAGGCAGCGTTTGCCCGTGCGTCGGTTTTCCACCCAGACGCCTTCATCCACGATACGCTGACATAAATCTAAATATTGACGCATAAAAAAACTCCTTATTTTTTGACCGCACTTTTATGTGAATACGCCCAAATCATGACGGCGATGCCGATAATGATCATCGGCAGCGACAGCATTTGTCCGCGCGTAATCAGATCGCTTGCCGTGTTGACGTGATGATCGATTTCGCGTACGTATTCCACTAAGAACCGGAACAAGCCGTAGCCGATTAAAAACAGACCGGAAACCGCGCCTTGAGGCCGGGACCGACGGATAAACAGATTCAAAATGATAAACAGCAACACGCCTTCCAGCAGCATTTCGTAAAGTTGTGACGGGTGCAACGGCACATCGCCGGTATAACCGTAAGGGAACATCGCCCAAGGTACGGCATCGGGATTTTCCACCGGACGACCCCAAAGTTCGTTATTAATAAAGTTGCCGAGGCGGCCCAATCCTAATCCGAACGGAATCAGCGGTGCAATCAGATCGGCGGTTTGCCAGAAACTGCGTTTTTGGCGGACGGAAGTCAGAATCATGGCGATAATCACGCCGATTAATCCGCCGTGGAAAGACATGCCGCCTTCCCAGATGCGGAATAAATAAAGGGGATCCTGTAAAAAAATATCGAAATTATAGAAAAAAACATCGCCGATTCTTCCGCCCAAAATCACGCCGGCGAAGCAGTTGTAAAGCAATTGCTCGAATTGATCTTCGGTCCAGGCGCCTTGTGATTTTCTCACCCGGCGTAAACCCAACCAGTAAGCGAAGGCAAAACCCAATAAATACATCACGCCGTACCAGCGCAGGCTGATGGGCCCGATAGAAAAAATAACCGGATCGATGTAAGGAAGATGAATAAAATTTGTCATAAAAATCCTGAAAATAAATTCTGTTTATGCGATAAACATTTTAACGGCAATCAGCAGTAAGAAAACGGCAAAATAGCGTTTAAGTCTGGCGACCGGCAGATTGGTTGCGGTCATTGCGCCGAATTTGGTAGTAAACATGGAGGTTGCCACAATACCTAACATAGCCGGCAGATAAACGTAACCCAGGGACCATTCCGGCATATTGGCGTTGTTCCAGCCGCTGGTGATGTAACTTAAGGTGCCGGACAATGCCAACAACATGCCGCAGAATGAAGAAGAACCGATTGCCTGCTTCATTTCGTAACCGCGGCTGTTCAGAAAGGGCACGATAAAACCGCCGCCCCCGATGCCTGCGCCGCTGGATAAAATCCCGATGACGGAGCCGCCGATAATGGCGGCTTGCGTGGTTAGCGGTTTGTCGCCCGTTTTGGATTTAACGGATAAAACCATTTTGGCGGCAAGATAAACCACTAATGCGGCAAATATTTTACTTGCCAGCTCGCGCGGCAGGTTGCTGATAAATAAGCTCGCCAGGTATGTGGCGATCATAATGGACGGTGCAAATACTTTCAGCGACGACCAACGAATATTGCCTATTTTATAGTGGTTATAGGCGGAAGACGCGCCCGTTACGATAATGGTGGCGAAAGATGTACCCAGCGCGGTCGTCATCAGCAGAGAATCCGGTACACCGGCCAGCGGAAGCAAATAAACCAGCACGGGCACAATCACCAATCCCCCGCCGATACCGAACAAGCCCGCCAGAAAACCGACTAAACAACCTACCGGCAGGCAAATTAAAAATAACGTTATCATCTGCGTTTTTTCCCTTTTTTATTTTGAGGGGCGTATTTGTGGTAATAGGGTTGCTTTTTGCCGGATTCCGCCTTTCCGGCTTCGTTATGTTGAAAAAGTGCGGTCTCATTTTTACTCGGATCGAATAAAAACTGCGCAAATTCTTTCATAGCCCGGCGATATACATCGCGTTTAAAGGAAACCACCTGACGAACGGAATACCAGAAACTAACCCAGCGCCAGCCGTCGAATTCGGGAGATTGCGTACGGCCCATATCAATTTCTTTTTCATTACAAAGTAACTGCAACAGAAACCAACGTTGTTTCTGCCCGATGCAAACGGGTTTACTGTCGTGCCGCAATAATCGTTTCGGCAATTTATAACGCAGCCATTGCTTCGAAGCGTAAAGAATTTTGACGTCTTTTTTCTGTAATCCCACTTCTTCAAACAATTCGCGATACATCGCTTGTTCGGGCGTTTCGCCTTCATTGATGCCGCCTTGCGGAAATTGCCAAGAGTTTTGCCCGTACCTTTTTGCCCAAAGCACTTGTCCTTTGCGATTACAAATCACAATGCCAACATTAGGACGGTAGCCATCGAAGTCGATCACTATCCTTCACCTTAACTGTAAAAATTCATAAGCATGAATTATGTCATAGCAGGCGGATTTCGCCAATACTGTATGCGGTTTATCTCGCGCCATTCTTCGTATTGTGGATAAATTTGGGGATAATTGGGAGACAGAAAATTCCGATCCCGCCGAAGATTCGGAAAGTAACGGGGTTCCGAATATGGATTATCTGAAATTTAAAACAAAAATTGACCGCACTTTTTATCGGGAAAAGGACGATATTTCGCTCGGATTTTAACCGATCGGAAAGCGGGAAAAGCCATTTATGAGTTATTCAGTTTTTTTGTGGATAAGGTTGTGATTGAAGTCGGGAAGAACACTGTAAAATATTCTCGGTTGAAGGGGCTTTGTTCTAAATATATAAATAAAATTAATGAGTTAGACATGAACTGATGAGGCGGAAATTTTTCCCGTTTAGGCCGGATTAGCGCCGGTCAAAAAATAACCGATTTTCACCGGGCGGATTTTTCTCCGTCGTACGCGGAAAATTATCGCAAACGATTACGTTAGCTGATACAATACGCCACAAATTTTTTACTCACCTAATCTTTAGAAGGAAATTTACCGTGAGCAAACAATCTTTAAGTTATAAAGACGCGGGCGTCGATATTAACGCGGGTAATGAATTGGTCGAACGCATTAAACCGCATGTGAAACGCACCACGCGTTCGGAAGTGATTGGCGGTTTAGGCGGATTTGGCGCATTGTGCGCTTTACCGACCAAATATAAAGAACCGGTGTTGGTGTCGGGGACTGACGGGGTGGGAACCAAACTGCGTTTGGCTATTGATTTGAAAAAACACGATACCATCGGAATCGACTTGGTTGCCATGTGTGTAAACGATTTAGTGGTGCAAGGCGCCGAGCCGTTGTTTTTCCTGGATTATTATGCCACCGGTAAATTAGACGTCGATGTGGCGTCCGATGTAGTAAAAGGCATTGCGGAAGGCTGCGTGCAATCCGGTTGTGCGTTAGTGGGCGGCGAAACCGCAGAAATGCCGGGCATGTATCATGAGGGCGATTACGATTTGGCGGGTTTCTGTGTCGGCGTGGTAGAAAAGTCAAAAATTCTGGACGGCTCTAAAGTGCGGGCGGGAGATGCGTTAATTGCATTAGGTTCAAGCGGCCCGCATTCAAACGGTTACTCGTTAGTGCGTAAAGTAATTGAAGTGGCGGGCGTGAATCCGGCGACCGAACAATTAGCCGGCAAACCGTTGGCGGAACAGGTGTTGGCGCCTACTAAAATTTACGTTAAATCCGTACTTGAGTTAATCGAAAAAGCGGAAGTGCACGCCATTGCCCATTTGACCGGCGGCGGTTTCTGGGAAAATATTCCGCGCGTGTTACCGAAAGATGTGAAAGTGGTGATTGATGAAAGCAGCTGGGAATGGCAGCCGGTGTTTAAATGGTTGCAGCAACAGGGCAATATTACCCGCCATGAAATGTACCGTACGTTCAACTGCGGCGTCGGCATGGTGATTGCGTTGCCTGAGACGGAAGCGGAAAAGGCGTTGAACGTTTTGCGCACGGCAGGTGAAAATGCTTGGTTAATCGGCCGGGTCGAACCGTTGAATGCCGGAGAAGAGCAAGTCATCATTCGTTAATGGAAAAATAATTTAACAAAGCCCGATCTCCGGATTGGGCTTTTGGTTTTAATAATGAAAAAAATTGTCGTATTAATTTCAGGAACGGGAACGAATTTACAGGCGCTTATCGATGCCTGTGCGGCGGGCCGTATTAATGCCAGGGTGGCGGCGGTCATCAGTAATCAGGCTTCCGCTTTGGGTTTGGAACGGGCAAAAACTGCGCAAATTCCTACCGCACTTTTTATCCGTCGGGATTTCGCCGATCATGCGGCGATGGACCAAGCCATCGGGGATTATATCGAAAAGATCGGCGCGGATTTAATCGTGTTGGCGGGTTACATGAAAATTCTGAGCGAAGGTTTCGTTACGCGCTTTGCAGGGAAAATTCTCAACATTCATCCGTCATTATTGCCGAAATATAAAGGGCTGAATACTTATCAACAAGTGCTGGACGCTGGCGACAGCGAACACGGTACCAGCGTACATTTCGTCACGCCGGAACTGGACGGCGGCGCCGTTATTTTACAGGCGAAAGTGCCGATTTTCCCCGGGGACGACATTTCGGATATTGAAGCGCGGGTTAAAACCCAGGAATTGCAGATTTATCCGTTGGTAGTGAAGTGGTTTATCGATGGTCGTTTGCAGGAAATTCAAGGTAAAGCCTATTTAGACGGCAAATTATTGCCGGAAAACGGCTATGCCGACGAATAATTTCATAAAGTGCGGTCATTTTTTATCGGATTTTTGATATAGTAATACGGTCTTTGACTTATTAACCTTTGGAGAACGCATTGGTATGGAAAAAATCATCATTGATGAAGACCAGTTTATGCGCACGATTTCACGAATTTCCCACGAAATTATTGAAAAACACGAGAATTTAAACGAACTCGTAATTGTCGGAATTAAACGCCGCGGAGCGGAAATTGCAGAATTAATTAAGCGGAAAATCAATGAGTTAACCGGTTCTCAAATTCCGTCTATTGATTTGGATATCACTTTTTATCGCGATGATTTGGAATATGCCGAACCGAGCAGCCAATCGCCGGTGTATAACGGTTCCTCCGACTTCATCAGCGTGCAGAATAAAACCGTGATTTTGGTGGACGATGTGCTGTTTACCGGCAGAACCATTCGTGCGGCTCTGGATGCTTTAGTGGATTTCGGGCGCGCGTCCAGAGTGGAACTGGTGATTTTTGTGGATCGCGGGCATCGCGAGTTGCCGATTCGTGCCGATTACGTAGGAAAAAACGTACCGACCAGCCGCAGCGAGAAAGTGCAGGTGCGTACGATGAAGTTTGACGGCTGTTATGAAGTGGCTTTATTGCCGCGATAAGGAACTTTTTCCGCCGTTTTTTCTCTAATAAGCAAATTTATTAACTTATATCTGGATAGTTTATGAAATTAGGATATTTAAAGGCTATTGCCATTTCCGCAGTAGGATTGTTTGCCGTTGCAACCGGCGCTCAGGCGATTGAACAGGTCGTGGCGACAGTGAACGGCGAACCTATTTTGGAGAGTCAATTACAACGAGCGATGGGAAAACGGGCGAATACCGAAAGCAATCGCCGCGCCGCTGTAGATAAAATTATCGATGATATGTTGGTGCAGAAAGCCATTAAAGAATCGGGCGTTAAAGTGAATCCGGCGCAAGTGGATCAAATCGTGCGCAATATCGCGGCGCAAAACGGTTTAACCTACGGGCAATTACTGGACGCATTGGATTATCAGGGCATCAGCTTGTCTCAGTTCAAAGCGAATATTTCCAACCAAATTATGATGGCGGAAGTGCGTAACCGCAGTATCGGCAAAAGCGTGGATGTGAGTCGCGAACAGGTGGAAGAATTAAGTCAGAAAATGTTGCAGCAGGCGAAAGCCAGCGGTAATCCGAAGGCGGTCACCGCTACCCAATACAAAGTGCGTCACATTCTGTTGAAGTTGAATCCGCTGTTAAACGATGAACAGGCAAAAGCGCAGTTAAACCAAGTACGAACGGATATTCAAACCGGTAAAACCACCTTCGCGGAGGCGGCAAAAAATTATTCGAAAGACTATCTTTCCGGCGCCAACGGCGGGGATTTAGGCTTTGCTTTCCCGGAAAATTATGTGCCGGAATTCGCTAAAGTGGTGAAAACCACTAAGCAAGGCACGATTTCCCCACCGTTTAAAACCGAATTCGGCTGGCATATTCTGGAAGTGACGGATACCCGCCAGGGGGATATGACGGATGTAGCCTACCGTCAGAAAGCGTACGAAACCTTGGTTAACGAGCAACTTCGCGAATATTCGAAAGATTGGGTGAAAGCGTTACGCAAGGGCGCAGAAATCAAATATTTAACGAAGTAATTTAATCGGGTTCTTAACTAAAAGGATTACACGAATTTTCTCAGTGGGCGGGTTTCGCCCACTCTTTTTTATTTTTAGCATCATTATTATGAACAATTCCAAACGACACCTGGGACATACCGCCCGCAAACGGTTCGGGCAAAACTTCTTACATGACGACAACGTTATTCAAAGCATTGTCGCCGCCATTTATCCGCAAAAAGGGCAATTTCTGGTTGAAATCGGTCCCGGTTTGGGCGCGTTAACCGAGCCGGTCGCCGATCAACTTGATCGCTTAACCGTGGTGGAACTGGACCGCGATTTAGCCGAGCGTTTGCGTCATCATCCGTTTTTACATCAAAAACTGAATGTAATTGAAACCGACGCCATGCAGTTTGATTTCGGTAAATTATATGAAGAACAAAATCTCGCCGGGCAAGGCTTGAAATTACGCGTATTCGGCAATTTGCCGTACAATATTTCCACGCCGTTAATTTTTCATTTACTGCAGTTTCACGACAAAATTCAGGACATGCACTTTATGTTGCAAAAGGAAGTGGTGAAACGCTTATGCGCGGCGCCGAACAGCAAAGCGTACGGTCGCCTGACCATCATGACCCAATATTTTTGCCGGGTGATGCCGGTGTTGGAAGTGCCGCCGACCGCCTTCAAACCTGCGCCGAAAGTGGATTCCGCCGTGGTTCGTTTGATTCCGCACAAGGAATTACCGCATCCGGCGAAAGATTTGTATTGGCTTAATCGCGTGACAAGCCAGGCGTTTAATCAACGCCGTAAGACGTTGCGCAATGCGCTTTCGACGTTATTTTCGCCTGAAAATCTGACCGCACTTGGCGTGGATTTAACGGCGCGCGCTGAAAATCTGACCATTGCCGATTATGTCCGACTGGCAAACTGGCTGCACGATAATCCGCCTGAGCTTGACAGCGACATCGGCGAAATCTTGGATACGGAAGCATAAAATATGTCCGCTTATTTTGTCGGCGATCTGCACGGCTGTTTTGACGAACTGCAAATGCTACTGGAACGGGTTCGGTTTGACCCCGCAAAAGATAAACTTTATCTCACCGGTGATCTTGTCGCCCGCGGCGAGAAATCGCTGGAATGTCTGCGTTTTGTGAAAAATCTCGGTTCGTCGGCGCAGACGGTGCTGGGTAATCACGATTTACATTTGCTTGCCTGCGCGTACGGCATTAAAAAAGTAAAAACTCGCGATAATTTGACCGCACTTTTTGCCGCGCCGGATTTTGATGAATTAATGGATTGGCTGCGCCGTCAACCGTTATTTGTGCATGATGAATGCTTGAATTTCAGCCTGGTTCACGCCGGCATTTCGCCGGATTGGGATGTGGCGACGGCGCAGGCTTGCGCGCGTGAAGTGGAAACGGTGTTGCGCCAAGGAGATTACCGCGCCTTATTGCGCCAAATGTACGACAGCCGGCCCGAGCGCTGGTCGCCGGATTTGCAAGGGATTGAACGTTTACGTTACAGCATTAATGTTTTCACTCGCATGCGTTTCTGTTATGCGGATCATCGTTTGGATTTCGACTGCAAGCTGCCGCCGGAGCAGGCGCCGTCGGAGTTAATGCCTTGGTTTGCCTGCGACAATCCGTTGTTTAAAACCGAAAATATTATTTTCGGGCATTGGGCAAGTTTGGTGGATTATCCGACGCCGGCCAATATTTATGCATTGGATACGGGATGCGCCTGGGGCAATCGCATGACGCTGTTACGCTGGGACGACAAACGAATTTTCAGTCAAAGTGCGGTCAAAAAAAGCAACGTTTTTTGAACCTTAGCTTTTCCAACGGTGGCGAAGCTATAAATAATCGCACCGGCGATTACGCATAAAAAAGCAACGTTTTTTGAACGTTGGCTTTGCCAACGGTAGCGAAGCTATAAATAATCGCACCGGCGATTACACATAAAAATCACGGAGTTTTTGCATGATTTCCGAAGCAAGCTGTCAATTATTCGATATTCCGTTTTTTCAATTCGCCCAGTTGAAAAAATATTGCCCTGAAGACATTCCCCGTATTAAAGCGGATTACAAACGGGAATGGAACGAATGGAAAAACTGTATATTGCAGGTTTCGGCGCGGCTCGGTTCGCCTTTTGCCGAACCGCATATCGAAAAATGGTGCAACGGTTGGCAGGTGCGCGCGCATTTTTTTGCCTATTTCAAATATGAATTTAACAAAAATTCCGCCGCGATTTTGTCGGTGTTGTTGAATCGCCGCCGTTTGCAGGTCAGCCTGGATTGGCATTGTTATCGCGCGGATCGTTCGCAAATCAGCGTTCAGCAATACAATCAATGGCTGGATAATTTCGATTTCCGGCAATTCGCCGAGTTTGATATTTGGCGCGGCGATGAAAGCGAATATGCGGATTTCCGTCGGGTAAAACAGCTGACTCAATCCGACTTGAATTTGCGTTCCGACGAGGATTTCTGGTGCATCGGCAAAAATGTGGAGAAAGCCGAACTGGCTCATCTTGACGTGGTGGATTTTATCAGCCGGACCATTCGAGAATTATTGCCGCTGTATGAAAAATGTCATCAATAAAAAACTTCGCAAAAAATGACCGCACTTTATCCCGCTTATCTCATTTTCTTTTCTGAAATTTTAAGCTATTCTTAACAGCGGTTCATTCTGTCCTCAGCGCTGAACCTGAATATAACAAGTTTTGTTTGTTTACTTCTCTAAGGACTTTCCATGAAAAAACTGATTTTAGCCGCCGCGCTTTCCTCTGTTGCGGCGTTGGCCCAGGCGCAAACCTCACCGAATACGACAACGCACACTTACGAATTTACCCAACGCTACGATTTGCAGGTGCCGAAAGGCTCGAGCGGCGAAACCAAATTGTGGGTGCCGTTGCCTTTCAGCAACGATTATCAGGAGGTTAAATCCGTCGAATTTGACGGTAACTATCAACAAGCTTATATCACGGAAAATAACCGATACGGCGCTAAAACCTTGTTTGCCGTTTGGCAAAAAGATGCGGCTAAACGCGATTTAACGGTTAAGCTTGTCGTCGAAACCAAAGACCGCGAACCGATGAAGCAAGGTTTGTTGAAAGATTATCAAGTTCCTGAAAATATTGAATATTCTGTGGATGTGCAGCAATATTTACAACCGACTCAACACATCAAAACCGACGGCATCGTCAAGCGGTTCGCCGATAAAATTGCGGGCAAAGAAAGCAATCCGTTGAAAAAAGCCGAGCTGATTCACCAATGGATTGTTAACAATATGGAGCGGGACAATTCCGTTTTAGGCTGCGGCGACGGCGATGTGGAAAAAATCTTAACCACCGGCGTGTTAAAAGGTAAATGCACGGATATTAACTCCGTTTTCGTGGCCTTAGCCCGCGCTTCCGGCATTCCGGCGCGTGAAATTTTCGGTATCCGTTTAGGCCGGGCGGTGAAAATGGGCGAATATTCCCAATCCGCTTTCGGCAGCGCAAAAGATAAGGTTGCCAATGAAAACGGCGGTCAACATTGTCGGGCGGAATTCTATTTAGCGGGCTTCGGTTGGGTGCCGGTGGATTCTGCGGATGTGGCGAAATATCGCTTAACCGAGAAAAAATCCGTGGAAGATAAGGATACCCAAGCGGTTTCACAATATTTGTTCGGAAACTGGGAAGGCAACTGGATGGGCTTTAACCATGCGCGGGATTTTAATCTTTATCCAATGCCGGAATTGGCGCCGCTGAATAACTTTGGCTATCCTTATGCGGAAGTGGGCGGCGATCCGTTAAATTCTTACGACGCCAAAGAGTTCGGTTATGAATTCACCTCAAAAGAGCGCTAACGCCAAATTTTGGGCGATGTGTACCACGGCGCTGGCTGCCGCCGTGGCTTCGACTCTGTGCTGTATCGGGCCGCTGCTTTATTTGGCTTTCGGCGTGTCTTCCGCCTGGTTGGTGCAGCTAAGCGAATACAGCTATTTGCAGGCGCCCATGCTGGTGATTTCTCTGGGTGCTTTCGGCTACGGATTCTGGCTGCTGAATTTTTCCGATAAAATCATTTGCACTAAATATTTATCCCGTCGAACATTGCGGATTTTATATTGGATAATGGCGCCGGTGATTCTCTTTTTCTTAAGTTATCCCTATGTTTTACCTTATATTTTGGAATTTTTAGAATGAAAAAAACGTTACTTTTTGTGACCGCACTTTTGTTGTCGGGTAACGGTTTTGCCGCCGAACGCAAGGTGACGTTGCATATTGAAGAAATGAACTGCCAGCTTTGCGTTTATTTGGTGAACAAGGAACTGCGCAACCTTGACGGCGTGGTGTCCACCAAAGCCGATTTCAACACGCGTCTGGTGAACGTGGTCGCCGATGAAAAAGTCACCGACGAAATGATGATCAACGCTATTGATAAGTTGCATTATCATGCGGTAGTGAAAGAATAATGTAAGCCTTAGTTATTCTTTGTAAGATTAATATTCATCCGGTAAGGCTTGAGTAATATTAGGCAAATTTACTCGAAAAAGCATTTCGATTCATTAAACTGGAACAACTTTGTTCTGTCCCATTCGGCAGAAGTCATTATGACGAAAGGCAAACAAAGCTGATTAATGACCTCGTTTTTATCCGTTTAAAGATAAAACGTTAAATTGGGAAGCCGGTTTTAATGATTGCCAGGAAAGAATATTATTACGGATTGGATCAACTCAGAGCGTTGTTGATGTTGATCGGCGTGTTGACTCATGCGGCGTCGATCATCAGTCCTTTTTATCAATGGAATTATCACAGCGAACGATATCAGGATGCGTTAATTCATAATATCGTGCATGTCACGCATTTCTTCCGAGTAGAGGCGTTTTTCTTAATTGCCGGTTTCTTTTCGGCCATGGTGTTAGTGAAAAAAGGCAAGCGTTATTTTTTAAAAGGCCGCTATTTGCGGGTATTGATGCCGCTGATTTTTTCTATTCTGTTAATCAATTCCTTTGAAGTTTGGTTTGTGGTTGGGCATGGCATCACTTCCCGGGAGAATATCG
The DNA here is from genome assembly GCF_014843355.1 of Actinobacillus sp. GY-402. Taxonomy (GTDB): domain Bacteria; phylum Pseudomonadota; class Gammaproteobacteria; order Enterobacterales; family Pasteurellaceae; genus Exercitatus; species Exercitatus varius. The sequence goes on along the minus strand of NZ_CP062137.1, from coordinate 1,613,241 downwards.
GTATCGGGAATTTTATTGTGCATTCCTGGTTTTTATTAACCTTAATGATAATTTCGTTAATTTGTTTATTGCCGATAGATAAATTCTTCGCTTATTTAAGCCGATTTAACGGGTTTGTAAAACTGGGATTATTGGTTTTTTATATGTATCTGCCTTTCAGCGTTAAGTTCGTTTTGAATATGTTCGTTCCTATGGCGGAGCATTCGTTGTTTTATTCATTGTACGGCTATCTGATAGAAAAAACGCTGTATTACAGCATTTACTTTTTCATCGGTTATCTGATTTATCGCAATGAAGCGATTCGCGGATTTTTTCATAAAAAATCGATTAAAACCTTCTTGTGGATTATCGCCATAGCGGGCTTAAGCTATCAAACCTTTAGCGTGAGTGAAGCAAAAGAAAATCTGCCGTTCGCCATGCGGGCAATCAATATTTGTATTCAGCATGCGTCGGCCGTTTCGGTCAGTTTGTTATTATTCGATTTCTTTTTTAGTTCGTCTTTTCCGCCTTCCCGCGCCGTCGCGTTTTTAGTGCGTTCCGCAATCATCGTGTATTTGTTTCATCATCCGGTTTTGATTGTTTTAGGCTATTATTTTGACGTTCCCGGCATGACACCGTTCGTTTATTTCATGTTATTGGTGACGGCCGGTTACTTGTTGTCTTTTATTTGCTATCTCATCGTTAACAGTATGCCGTTAACGCGGTTTATGTTCGGTTTGAAATAACGCCGTAAGCGGATTTGCGATTGCTTCGGAAATAGGCGATATAAACCGATTTTCGGTGATAAAGCGTCGCGATAGCCCGCAAAAAATCTGTTAATTTCCCCCATTTTACGCTATTCTATACCTCATTTTTCAGAACCGATTTCGCCGCCAAAGTGCGGTCAAAAAATTCGTTATTTTTTAAGGTAATACTATGCAAGAACAATATCGTCCTGATTTGCTTGAACAGGAAGTCCAAAAATACTGGCAGGATAATCAGACCTTCAAAGCAGTCAAAGACACCAGCAAAGAAAAATATTATTGTTTATCGATGTTCCCTTATCCGTCCGGTCGTTTGCACATGGGACACGTGCGAAACTATACGATTGCGGATGTGGTTTCCCGTTATCAACGAATGAACGGCAAAAACGTGTTACAACCGGTAGGTTGGGACGCCTTCGGTCTGCCGGCGGAAGGGGCGGCGGTAAAAAATAAAACCGCACCGGCGAAATGGACTTACGAAAACATTGATTACATGAAAAAACAACTGAAAATGTTGGGTTTTTCATACGACTGGGATCGTGAAATCGCCACTTGTAAGCCGGAATATTATAAATGGGAACAATGGTTTTTTACCGAGCTTTATAAAAAAGGTCTGGTTTATAAAAAAACGTCGGTGGTGAACTGGTGTCCGAACGACGAAACCGTGCTTGCCAACGAACAGGTTCACGAAGGTTGCTGCTGGCGTTGCGATACGCCGGTGGAACAAAAGGAAATTCCGCAATGGTTTATTAAAATCACCGATTATGCGGAACAATTGCTGGACGGACTGGATACGCTGCCGGAATGGCCGGATATGGTAAAAACCATGCAACGCAATTGGATCGGTCGTTCCGAAGGGGTGGAAATTACCTTCAAAATCGAAAACGGCGACGAGACCGTTACGGTTTACACCACTCGTCCGGACACTTTCTACGGCGTATCTTATATAGCGGTGGCGGCCGGTCACCCGTTAGCGGAAAAAGCGGCGCAAAATAATCCCGAATTAACCCGTTTTATTCAGGAATGTAAAAATACCAAAGTAGCGGAAGCGGAACTGGCCACCATGGAGAAAAAAGGCATGGCGACCGGCATTAATGCAATTCACCCGATTACCGGCAAACCGGTGCCGGTGTGGGTGGCGAACTTTGTGTTAATGCATTACGGTACGGGTGCCGTGATGGCGGTGCCGGCCCATGATCAGCGCGACTTTGAATTCGCCGTCAAATACGGTTTACCGATTAACCAGGTTATTGCGCCGATAAACGGTGAAGAAATCGATTTAACCAAAGCGGCGTTTACCGAACATGGCAAGCTGGTGAATTCGGCGGAATTCGACGGTTTGGATTTCGACGCCGCATTTAACGGCATCGCGGATAAACTGGAACGCATGGGCGTAGGCAAACGCCAGGTTAATTACCGTTTACGCGATTGGGGTGTTTCCCGCCAGCGTTACTGGGGCGCGCCGATTCCGATGCTGACACTGGAAAACGGCGATGTGGTGCCGGCGCCGTTGCAGGATTTACCGATCGTTCTTCCCGAAGACGTTGTCATGGACGGAGTAAAAAGCCCGATTAAAGCGGATCCGAACTGGGCGAAAACCCGTTATAACGGTCAGCCGGCCTTAAAAGAAACCGATACTTTCGACACTTTTATGGAATCTTCCTGGTACTATGCGCGCTACACCAGCCCGCAATATCATGAAGGCATGCTGGATTCGGAAGAAGCGAATTACTGGCTGCCCGTCGATCAATATATCGGCGGTATCGAACACGCCACTATGCATTTGCTTTATTTCCGTTTCTTCCACAAATTATTGCGTGACGCAGGCTTGGTTGCGACGGACGAACCGACCAAAAAATTACTTTGCCAGGGCATGGTGTTGGCGGACGCCTTCTATTACACCGGAGAGGGCAACGAACGGATTTGGGTGTCGCCGACCAAAGTGATTTTAGAACGCGATGAAAAAGGCCGAATTCTGAAAGCCACGGACGACGAAGGCCACGAACTTGTTCACGCCGGTATGACGAAAATGTCGAAATCCAAAAACAACGGCATTGACCCGCAGGAAATGGTGGAAAAATACGGCGCTGACACCGTTCGCCTGTTTATGATGTTCGCTTCTCCGGCGGAAATGACGCTGGAATGGCAGGAATCCGGCGTGGAAGGCGCGAAACGTTTTTTAGGCCGTTTATGGAACCTGGCGTTCGAATACAATAAAAATCCGGCAAAAACTTCGCTAAATCCGACCGCACTTTCAAGTGTGCAAAAAGCGTTACGCCGCGATGTGCATAAAACCATTGCCAAAGTGTCCGATGACATCGGTCGCCGCCAAACCTTCAACACGGCGATTGCGGCAATTATGGAATTAATGAACAAATTAACCCGTGCGCCGTTAGCGGACGAGCAGGATCGCGCAATAATGGGCGAAGCGCTGAGTGCGGTCGTGCGTATGCTTTACCCAATCACCCCGCATATCTGTTTCCAATTATGGAAAGATCTGGGGAACGAAAATATCATCGACTTTGCGCCTTGGGTGCAAGCGGACGAAGCGGCCATGGTGGAAGACGAAAAACTCGTGGTGGTGCAAGTAAACGGCAAAGTCCGCGGCAAAATTACCGTGCCGGCGGACATGGCGGAAGAAGACATCAAACAAGTCGCCCTTGCCGATGAAAACGTGCAAAAATTCCTGAACGGATTAAACATTGTGAAAACCATTTACGTGCCGGGCAAATTGTTCAGCTTCGTCGCGAAATAGGCCGCCGGAATCGTTTGCTAAGGACGTTATGAATATCGTGAAATGGGCAAAAATGTCGCTGATTTTGACCGCACTTTGCGGTTGTAGTCGGGCTGATCATGACGGATTGGAATGGCGTCCTTATAAAGATATTGACGGGCAAGTGAAAAAAATGGCGTTTGCGCGACGGGTTTATTCATCGAACACGCAACGCGCCAAAACCCTCGACCAACCGCAGGGCGAGGCGATTAGCCAAAGCCTTGGCGGACGGGAACGTTTGGGCGATTTGTATTATTTGTTCGATACGGAGAAAAACGCCGCGGCGGCGATTTTCCGGGCGCAAGGTAAGTCGCTCAGCCCTTATGCGGCGCAGGATGTCAAGCAAATGGCCGAATCCCGTACGGTGGACTTTTATGAATTCGGCAAATTCCGTTTGACGCATGCCAGGTTTGCAGGAAAAAATGCTCTTTGCCGGGATTTCAAAAGCAAAACCGGCGTGGATTTGCTGATGACCACCAATTATTATCCGCGCAACAGTTTCACGGATTTTTATACCAGCCTGATTAATGTCAATCTGCGCCATGACGAAGCGCCGAAAGAGATTGGTTATACCCCGAGTTTTACCGGTTCCGATGTGGTTTTGCAAGGTGAATTGAAAGCCGACGAAGCGAAACGGGGCAAAAATATTGCGCTATTGAATATTCAGGAAAAAGCCAGTATTTTATTCAATATTATTTGTAAATAGAGACGAATTCTATGTTTAAACATATCAAAAATGCGTTATTTTTGACCGCACTTTTCGGTCTTTCCGCCTGCGGTTTTCATTTTCAGACCGGACAATTGGTGCCCGCCGAATTGCAAACGCTGACTTTCGAAAGCGGCGATCCGTACAGCGATATGTCCATGGCGATGCGCAGACAGTTGCAGTTAAACAATATTAAACTGGTGGACGCAGCGAAAGACGTGCCGGTGCTGAGAATTACCAAAATTACCACGGATGACGAAGTCGTGTCGGTGTTCAAACAAGGGCGGGAAGCGGAAAAAATGCTGATGTTGGATGTCAGCGCGACCGTTCGTTTTCCGAATAAAGACGCTTATCCGATTTCCACTCGTGTGAACCGAACCTTCTTCGATAACTCGCGTGCGGCGCTTGCCAAATCTTCCGAAAAGGAAATCATGTGGCGCGACATGCGCGAACAGGCGGCGCGCCAGCTTATTTCCAAAATGGTCGCGCTACAGCATCAAGTCGAAGCTAAACCGGATTCTTCGGTCAAAACAAAATAAATGGCGTTAACCCGTATTTTCCCCGAACAACTGACCAGCTCGCTAAGTCAACGCTTAGCGAGCCTTTATTATTTGGTCGGACAGGATCCGCTGTTGCTGGCGGAAAGCCGCGATCTGATTATCAAAACCGCCGCCGCACAAGGTTTTGACGAGCGGCTGGAAGTGACGGCGGATAATTCGACGGATTGGATTGATTTGCAGGAACGTTGCCAGTCCCGCGGATTGTTTTTTAACAAGCAAGTTATCAGCCTAAATTTACCGGAAAATCTGACCGCACTTTTACAGAAAAATCTGGCGGAATTGATATCGGTGTTGAATGAGGACGTGTTGTTGATTGTACAATTCGCCAAGTTTTCCAAACTGTTCGAAAAGAGCGAATGGCATAAACGGGCGATAAATTATGAACCGTCGATTGTTCAGGTGAACTGCCAAACGCCGACCGCCGAGCAGTTGCCGCGCTGGCTGGCGAATCGCGTGAAAGCCATGGGATTAACTATTGAGCAGGATGCGCTGCAGTTATTGTGTTACAGTTATGAAAACAATCTTCTGGCGCTGAAGCAGGCGTTAGAGCTGCTGGCGTTATTGCATTCGGACAAAAAACTCACCTTTGCGCGGGTGCAGAAAGTGGTGGAGCAATCTTCGACGTTCACACCTTTTCAATGGATTGATGCCGTGCTGGAAGGCAAAGAAGCGCGCGCCAGACGGATTCTGACCGGTTTGCAGGCGGAAGATGTGCAACCGGTGGTGTTGTTGCGGACGTTACAACGTGAGTTGATGACTTTGTTGGAACTGTCCAAACCGGCACAAGGTTTGCCCGCCATTGATGCGCCGTTGCCTGCCGCTCAGCTGCGGGAAGGTTTCGACCGTCTCAAAGTGTGGCAAAACCGCCGGAATCTTTATGTATTAACCTTTCAACGCTTAACTTATCGCAAATTGTATCGAATTATCCAACAGCTGGCGGATTTGGAACGCACGGCGAAACTGGATTTCGGCGCCGATATTTGGGATCAACTGGCGGATATTTCGGTGAAAATTGCGCAGGGCAAATAAGGTCGGACCGGCATATATTTTTTGGTATTTAAACTACGGTTGAATTTTTCAAAAACTTTGATAAAATCGACCGCACTTTTTATTGGTAGCGACCGATAAAAACCGTTCGGACGAAGGTAGCTGGAGAGTGGAGAATTAACTTCACACCGAAGAAGCAAAATCTTTCAGGTGCGACATCCGTCGCGGGGACTGTTACTGGACGAACCCTTGGAGAGATCCGTTCGCATTTTATGCGCGGACGCCGAAGGCGAAAAAGTGGCGACACTTGAAACGCTCAGGCAAAAGGACAGGGGCGAGAGATTCATTTTACCTATCATTTTTTATCTCTTCTGCCTTTGTATTTTTCAATTTTCGGGAATTTACAAATGGAATCAATTTTATCTGCCGTCGACTCTTTTATTTGGGGGCCGCCTTTACTGATTTTATTATCCGGCACCGGATTATATTTAACGCTGAGATTAGGCTTTATTCAATTCCGCCATTTGCCGCGGGCTTTTGTGTATATGTTTAAACGCGAAAGCGGCGCGGGACAGGCGGGCGACGTTTCCGCTTTTGCGGCGCTTTGTACCGCATTGTCCGCGACGATCGGCACCGGCAATATCGTCGGGGTCGCCACGGCGATTAAAGCGGGCGGACCGGGCGCTTTGTTCTGGATGTGGTTGGTGGCGTTGCTCGGTATGGCAACCAAATACGCGGAAGGTTTGTTGGCGGTAAAATATCGTGTACGCGATAAAAACGGCTTTATGGCGGGCGGCCCGATGTATTACATTGAAAACGGATTGGGCATTAAATGGCTGGCGAAATTATTTGCCGTTTTCGGCGTTTTGGTTGCGTTCTTCGGTATCGGAACTTTTCCGCAGATTAACGCCATTACTCACGCAATGTACGATAGCTTTAACGTGCCGATTGAAGCCTCGGCGGCGGTGATGACCGTTTTGGTCGCCTTAATCGTATTGGGCGGCGTGAAACGGATTGCCTCGGTGTCCACCTTCATCGTGCCGTTTATGGCGATTTTGTATGTGGCGACTTCCGTGGTTATTCTGATGATTAATGCGGATAAAGTGCCCGCCGCTTTGGCGTTAATCGTCGCAAGCGCCTTTAATCCGGAAGCGGCCTTAGGCGGTGTGCTGGGCATTACTGTCATGAAAGCGATTCAATCGGGGGTGGCGCGCGGGATTTTTTCCAACGAATCCGGCTTGGGTTCGGCGCCGATTGCGGCCGCTGCGGCGCATACCAAAGAGCCCGTGCGTCAGGGCTTGATTTCTATGACCGGAACCTTCCTGGATACCATTATTGTGTGTTCCATGACGGGATTGGTTTTGGTGATTACGGGCGTATGGAACGCCGAGGTAGAAGGTGCGGCCGCGACTAATGCGGCGTTTTCCCTAGGGCTTGGCACGCAGTTTGGGGCGACCATCGTTACGGTCGGTTTGCTGTTTTTTGCTTTCACCACGATTTTAGGCTGGTGTTATTACGGCGAACGTTGTTTCGTATATTTGTTTGATATTCGCGGCATTAAAATTTATCGTTCGATTTTTATTTTATTGGTGGCTTGCGGAGCGTTCCTGAAACTGGATTTAATCTGGATTCTGGCCGATATCGTAAACGGTTTGATGGCGTTCCCGAATTTAATTGCGTTAATCGGCTTGCGTAAAGTGATTGTAGAGGAAACCCGCGATTATTTCCGTCGCATGGCCCGCGGCGATCTTGACGAAGAAATCTAAAAAGTGCGGTCAAAAAACGCAATGTTTTTTTGATGTTGGATTTGTCAACGGTGGCGAAGCCATAAGTGATCGCACCGACGATTACGCATAAAAACCGCAACGTTTTTTAATGTCCGCGTATGACGGATAATTCTTAATAAACTCAGTTCAAAGCCGCAATGCTGATTGCGGCTTTTTTATTGTTTACATTTCGAAAAATTAACTTATAATTCCGAAACGAAACTTTAGGGCGAACATTAACCATGGAAATGACAAAACGAAATTCCCCCGTGCGCAATACCCAACAACGCCGTCACGCCATTATGCAGTTGTTGCAGGATAAGGGCGAAGTGAGCGTAGAACAGTTGGTTCAACTTTTTGATACTTCCGAAGTCACGATCCGTAAAGATTTGACCGCACTTGAAATCAACGGTTTTTTGGTTCGCCGTTACGGCGGAGCAATTTTAATGCCGAAAGATTTCATTGATGAATCGCAGGATGAGAACCTTTCGAAACGAAAGTTGTCTATAGCGAAAGCGGCGGCTGAAAGGATTAAGGATCATCATCGTATTATTATTGACAGCGGCAGTACGACGGCGGCGCTCATTAAGCAGTTGAACAGTAAACAAGGATTGGTGGTGATGACTAATTCTTTGTCGGTGGCAAGCGAATTGCGTTCGCTGGAAAACGAACCGACTTTGCTGATGACCGGCGGTACTTGGGACACCCGTTCGGAATCCTTCCAGGGGAAGGTGGCGGAGCAGGTGTTGCGTTCTTACGATTTTGACCAGCTTTTTATCGGTGCCGACGGTATTGATTTGGAACGGGGCACGACGACTTTCAACGAATTGGTGGGATTAAGCCAGGTGATGGCGGAAGTCAGCCGGGAAGTGATCGTGATGGTGGAAAGCCAGAAAATCGGGCGCAAAATGCCGAATTTAGAATTGAATTGGGCGCAAATTGACGTGTTGGTGACGGATGATTTGCTGTCCGATAAAGATAAAGCGGTTATCGAAGGACATCATGTCGAAGTGATTATTGCGAAATAATTGAAAAGTTTATATTTAACCATTTAGTGGGGAAATCTCACTGCAACTAAGAGGAAAAAATTATGTGTGGTATTGTTGGTGCGGTAGCGCAACGTGATGTGGCGGAAATTTTAGTCGATGGTTTACATCGTTTAGAATATCGCGGTTATGATTCAGCCGGTGTTGCGGTATTAGGTGCCGATAAAAATATGCAAATCCTGCGTCGTGTGGGCAAAGTCAAAGCCCTGGATGACGCCATGGCGGAAAAACCGCTGTTGGGCGGAACCGGTATTGCGCATACCCGCTGGGCGACTCACGGCGAACCGACGGAAGTCAACGCACACCCGCACCGTTCGGGCAAAATTGCGGTCGTGCATAACGGCATCATCGAAAACTATGAAGAATTAAGAGCGCTTCTGCAGGAACGCGGTTATGTGTTTAAATCTCAAACCGATACCGAAGTTATCGCACACTTAGTGGAATGGGAATTGCGTACTTCAGGTTCATTGTTGGAAGCGGTACAAAAAACCGTAAAACAACTGCGCGGTGCATACGGTACGGTGGTATTAAACGAAGAAGAACCCGAACATTTAATCGTTGCCCGTTCCGGCAGCCCGTTAGTTATCGGTTACGGCGTAGGTGAAAACTTTGTTGCTTCCGACCCGTTGGCGTTATTAAGCGTAACCCGCCGTTTCACTTATCTGGAAGAAGGCGATGTGGCGGAAATTACCCGCAAATCCGTGCAAATCTATACCCGCGACGGTCAAAAAGTGCAACGCGAAATCCATGAAGGTAACTTTGAAGCGGATGCCGCGGATAAAGGCCCTTACCGTCATTACATGCAAAAAGAAATTTTTGAACAGCCGGTTGCCATTATGAACACTTTGGACGGTCGTATCAAAGAAGGTAAAGTCAACATTGACGCTATCGGTCCGAATGCGGCGGAAATTCTGGCTAAAACGGAACATATTCAAATTGTGGCTTGCGGTACTTCGTATAATGCGGGTATGGTGGCGCGTTATTGGTTCGAAGCGATTGCCGGCGTAAGTTGTGATGTGGAAATCGCATCGGAATTCCGTTATCGTAAATTCGTGACCCGTCCGAACAGCTTGTTGATCACCCTTTCACAGTCCGGTGAAACGGCGGACACCCTGGCGGCGTTACGTTTGGCAAAAGAATCCGGTTATATGTCGGCAATGACAATTTGTAACGTGGCAAGTTCTTCGTTGGTGCGCGAATCGGATTTCGCTTTCTTAACGCGTGCGGGCGTGGAAATCGGTGTTGCGTCAACCAAAGCGTTCACCACTCAATTAACCTGTCTGTTGTTGTTAACCGCGGCGCTCGGTCGTTTGAAAGGCAATTTAAGCGAAGAACAGGAACATCACATCATTCAATCGTTACAACGCTTACCGGCTCAAATTGAAAGCGCTTTGGTGTTCAATAAACAAATTGAAATGCTGTCGGAAGATTTTGCGGAAAAACACCACACCCTGTTTTTGGGGCGCGGTGAATATTATCCGATTGCGATGGAATCCGCTCTGAAACTGAAAGAAATTTCATATATTCATGCGGAAGCTTATGCGGCGGGTGAATTAAAACACGGTCCGTTGGCGTTAATCGACAGCGAAATGCCGGTTGTGGTGGTGGCGCCGGAAAACGATTTATTGGAAAAAGTGAAATCCAATATCGAGGAAGTGCGCGCCCGCGGCGGTCAGTTGTATGTATTTGCCGATAGCGACGCCGGTTTTACCGACGCCGATAACTTCAAAACCATCGTGTTACCGAAAGTAGACGAAGTGACCGCGCCGATTTTCTATACCGTGCCGTTACAATTGTTGTCGTATCACATCGCGTTAATCAAAGGTACCGACGTTGACCAACCGCGTAACCTGGCGAAAGCGGTGACGGTGGAATAATCCGTAAAAAACTTGCTGAAAATCGACCGCACTTTATGTAAGTGCGGTCATTTTTTACGAAATTTTATTGTCAAATCAGGCGGAATTTCCTAAACTACGCCTCAATTTCCCGATGGGAAAGTGTCTTTTTTCTCTTCTTTGACTTTAAAGGTTGCCTGCGAGCAACAAAAGGACTTCATCATGTCAAATAAAGTAAACAGCTACGGCTGGAAAGCGCTAATGGGCTCTGCCGTGGGCTACGCCATGGACGGCTTCGATCTTTTAATTCTCGGTTTTATGCTTTCCGCTATTTCCGCCGATCTCGCATTATCGCCGGCTCAGGCGGGTTCTTTAGTCACCTGGACGCTGATTGGCGCCGTAGCGGGCGGAATTGTCTTTGGCGCCTTGAGCGATAAATACGGGCGTGTGCGGGTGCTCACCTGGACTATTCTGTTATTCGCCGTATTTACCGGATTGTGCGCTTTTGCCCAAGGCTATTGGGATCTGTTAATTTATCGCACCATTGCCGGCATCGGTTTAGGCGGTGAATTCGGTATCGGTATGGCGCTGGCGGCGGAAGCCTGGCCGGCGCGCCATCGTGCTAAAGCTTCTTCCTATGTGGCGTTGGGTTGGCAGGTCGGCGTATTGGCGGCGGCATTATTAACCCCATTATTCTTACCGATTATCGGTTGGCGCGGTATGTTTTTAGTGGGGATTTTTCCGGCTTTTGTCGCCTGGTTTCTGCGTGCCCGTTTACATGAACCGGAAGTTTTTGTGAAAAAACAGACCGTAACGGATAAACCGAAAAGTTCGCCGTTCAAATTATTAGTGAAAGATAAGGCGACGGCGAAAGTCAGTTTGGGCGTGGTGGTGTTAACTTCGGTACAAAATTTCGGTTATTACGGTATTATGATTTGGCTGCCGAATTTTTTATCCAAGCAACTCGGTTTTAGCTTGACTAAATCCGGCGTGTGGACGGCGGTGACGATTTTCGGCATGATGGCGGGAATTTGGATTTTCGGCCGCCTGGCGGATAAAATCGGACGCAAACCGAGTTTTCTGTTGTTCCAAGCCGGTGCGGTTATCAGTATTATCGTTTATTCCCAATTAACTCATCCGACCGTTATGCTGTTTGCCGGCGCGGCACTCGGTGCTTTTGTGAACGGGATGATGGGCGGCTACGGCGCGTTAATGTCGGAAGCTTATCCGACGGAAGCCCGCGCCACGGCACAGAATGTGCTGTTTAATTTGGGACGAGCCGTGGGCGGTTTTGGTCCCATTGTGGTGGGCGCGGTGGTTTCCGCTTATTCTTTCCAAATCGCTATTGGCTTTTTAGCGGCGATTTATCTGTTGGATATGGTCGCCACTTTATTCTTAATTCCGGAATTGAAAGGTAAGGCGCTGGATTGACAGCGTGAGGAATTAAAAATAATGGCGCCGACTCTTAAAAAGAGCGCCTAAAAAGTATTTTATTTACGGTTACATCACTGGTATTGAAAACATAAAGATTTTTTAAAAGAGCGGCTAAGGATAATTAAAAAGATTCATTAGCAACCATTTTGTCTACTATGCCTTTATATCAAGTCAAGTAACTGTAGTAAATCCGAGATTTCCATGGTCGGCAATAAAGTGGCGTCGCTGAATTCCCGTATGCTTTTATCGGATAAATTAATCCAGCCCGCCTGGCATCCCGCTTGAATAGCGCCCCGCACATCGGTGATCAGATTATCGCCGATGTGTAAAATTTCATCAGGCCGAACGCCGAAATATTCGGCGGTTCGATGAAATAAATCCTGATGAGGTTTGGCTCTGCCCTGTAAACCGCCGCAATAGACGACGTCAAACTGGTTCAACCCTATGCGGCGCGGCGTAACATTGCCGTTGGTGATTGCCGCCAGGCGATAGCGTTGTTTGAGCAGGTTGAGAATGGCGATAGTTTTGGACGGCACGCTAATTTCATGGCGAAATTCCAGGAAATGTTGCATAACGCCCTGAGAAATATACTGAATTTCTACCGCACTTTTGCCGTGATGCTCGAGCATGCGCTGCATGGCTAATTTGCGCCAGGCCGTGACATCTTCGCATAAAACGGGTTCCTGTTGCGCGACGCGATCTTTCCACGCCTGCCAGGTTTCTTCGTTCAGGTCGGAGATTTGACTGGTTTGCTGTAACCGCGACAAAAATTCCTGATTGGCGGTACGAATGACTTCGCGGTTATCGTAAAGGGTGTCGTCCAGGTCAAAACTGATAACCTTAAACGGTAGAAAAGTGCGGTAAAATTTCATGCTGTTTTTTTAACCTTTTCGTTTAGCGCGCGGATGTGCCTGATCGTATACATCCGCAAGATGTTTGAAATCCAAATGGGTGTAAATTTGTGTGGTGGCCAGATTGCTGTGTCCGAGCAGTTCCTGCACGGCGCGTAAATCGGAACTGGCTTCCAGCATATGGGTGGCGAAACTGTGGCGCAGTTTGTGCGGATTAAGATGGGTGCTCAATCCTTGTTTTACGCCCCAGATTTCCATGCGTTTTTGAATGGCGCGCTGAGTTAAGCGCCCGCCTTGAGAACTGACAAATAACGCGTCGTCCGTGGGATTGAACCGCAAACGCACCCGCAACCAGTCTCTAATCGCTTCTAACGCCTGATGTCCCACAGGCAGAATGCGTTCTTTCGAGCCTTTCCCCAGCACGCGCACTTCGCGGGATTGCAGATTCACGTGGTTGAGATCTAATCCTTGCAGCTCCGACAGCCGCAAACCTGAGCTGTACATCAGCTCCAGCATGGCGCGATCGCGGATGTCAATGGGTTCGTTACTGTGATTATCCAGCAGTTTACCGATTTGTTCCTGATCGATATTTTTCGGCAAATGTTTTCCCTGTTTCGGCGCAGAAATGCCGGTGGCGGGATTCACTTTCAGTTCGCCCTGAACGACCAAATAGGCTAAAAACCGACGCAGCGCCGACAAACGCAACGCCAGGCTTTTTTCATGCAAACCCGATTTGCGGCTTTCCGCCAGAATAAAGCGCACCACGCTCGACGTAACTTGTTGCCAGGAATGAATGCCGTTTTGCGCCAGCATGTCGGTGACGGCCGTCAGTTGACGTCGGTAATTGAGCAGCGTGTACGGGCTGAGCCGGCGTTCTATCCGCAAATAATCGTAATATTTTTGAAGGGCGTTTTGCATTGTGAATTTACCTCGGTGACGCCTATTCTAGAACAAAATCCGGCAAGAAAAAACATCAAAAAACGTGACAAAAATCGACCGCACTTTTATTCATATCCAAAACCCCGGACACCCAAATTGAGGTGCAGGACGTGGCTTATTCTTATCAATTTTGTTTAAGCGTTGCAAACTTGTCACTGAGCGGTAAGCGTTCAACAAGTTGTAGCGCGAACCGGCTTATTTACATGCGGAGAATGCGTACTTAAAAAAGTTGGAGGAGCTCGACCGGCAAAAACGGCGGCGGAAAGAAGAGACGTCATCCGCAAGTTGAAGCCGCATCATGCTTTAGGCGATTTACTTAAGATCGCCTAAATGTCGCATTTAACCTTTTATTATCAACAGGTTAAGTGAAATTATGCGAAGGCGAAAGCGAGTCTGTTATCGCTTTATAAAACGAACTGAATATTCATTCCATATTGTGCAAGAAAAGACACGGAAAACGTCGTATATTGCGTCGAATTTACTGAATCGTGATTTCAGCGTGACGGAAGTCAATCAAAAACGGATTTAAAAAACTTGAGCCCTGCACAATACAGAGCTCAGTATTTAACTAACTAACCTGTCCAACCTTTGGGAGGTAGAGCAAAGTGCGGTCAGATTTTGACGACTTTTGCCTGTTTCACCATGTTGTCGGCAACTTCCAGAATGGTAATCCGTAAGCCGTCCAACTCAAATTCCGTGCCTTCTTCCGGGATTTCTTCCAAATATTCGAGAATAAATCCGTTGAAAGTCCGCACGTCGTCGGTATTGAGATTCCAGTCGAAAAGTTTGTTGATGTCTCGCAGATTCGCTGCGCCGTCAATGATAACGGAACCGTCGGATTGCGGTACCACTTCTTCATCGATGGAAGGCGTCGTGGAGGTGGTGAATTCACCGACGATTTCTTCCAGAATATCTTCCAGCGTGACTAAACCTTTGATGTCGCCGTATTCATCCACAACCAAACCGATGCGTTCTTTATTGTTGCGGAAATTCAATAATTGAGCGTTCAACGCCGTTCCTTCGGGAATGTAGTAAATTTCGTCGGCGGCACGCAATAACACTTCTTTGGTGAATTCGTTTTTGTCCAGCATTAAACGGAAAGCCTCGCGAATGCGCAGGAATCCGATCACGTTTTCGTCCATATTGTCTTTATACAATACTACGCGGCCGTGCGGAGCGTGGTTGAGCTGGCGCATAATGGCTTTCCAGTCGTCGTTAATATCAATCCCCGAAATATCGTTGCGCGGAACCATGATGTCGTCTACTGTGACTTCTTCCAAATCCAGGATGGAAAGCAGCATTTCCTGGTGAGCGGAAGGAATGAATTTGCCGCTTTCATTGACGATGGCGCGCAATTCTTCCGGGCTGAGATTGGTATTTTTGGCTTCCGATTTTAAACCGGTGATTTTAATCAACCCTTTTATGATGATATTCATCAAAAACACCAACGGCGTGCATATTTTCATCAACGGAGTGAGAAGATGGCTGCTCAGAAACGCTACTTTTTCGGGGTAAATGGCCGCAATGGTTTTCGGATAAATTTCGGAAAACACCAACATGACAAAAGTTAATGTTCCGGTTGCGATAGCCACACCGGCATCGCCGTACAGACGCATACCGATAATGGTAGCGATGGCGGAAGCGGAAATATTCACCAGGTTGTTACAGATAAGAATCAAACTGAGCAATTTATCCGTTTTTTTTAATAAATTTTCTGTTTTTTTTGCGCCGGAATGCCCTTTTTCGGCAAGATGGCGGGTACGATAACGATTAGCGGCAAGCAGCCCCGTTTCGGAACCGGAGAAATAGGCGGATAAAATTAAACAGATGACAAGCGAAATAATCAGGGTACTAAGGGGAATACTGTCCAACTTGTTGTCCTTTTGTAAAGTAGAAATAGACTCGGCAGACCAATTCGTTTATGTTTCGATTATTGCCGGCGTTCGTCTCGGACGCATATTTACAGCATAATTCGACTGCCGAAATAAGCGATAGTAAGCAGGATCATACCTGAAATCGTATAAATGATCATTCTTTTTCCGCGCCAGTGGTATTTCCAATGGCCGATTAATAAAATGCCGAACACTATCCAGCTGAGAAAAGAAAACAACGCTTTATGTAAATTGGAGGAATCCGGGGCGTTCAATAAATAAATGGAGCCTGAAATCAGCGTCGCGGTGAGCAAAATAAAACCGGTTAACATTACGCGGAAAAAATGGCGTTCCACCATCATTAACGGCGGAATGGCGGGAGACGGCATCATTTTTTTCTGTTTGAGTTTATTGTCCAGCCAGACAATCTGCATACTGTAAAGCATGGCGATAAAACAGACGGCATAAGTTAATAATGACAACGCAATATGGAACAAGACTTGACGATGCCATTGCACCGCTTGGCTTGATAAAAATTCCGTCAGCAATAAATTGATAATGGCGAAACTGTAAACCAAGGGCAGTAAAAAAGCGAGAGTTTTAACTCTGAATATCGCGGGAACCGTTACTAATAACGCGATAACCAGGCTGATCATGGAACTGACGGCGAGCAGAGAAAAACTGGTTCCTTCCGAAGTGTGCACCGCGCTTTCACGAAAGGATAAGTGATGCAAAATCATCGCTAAAAGTGCGGTCAAAATAAAGAACGTTTTATTGACTTTTGGGATTTGTTCGCCGCTTTGCGCTTTCGCCAGCATCGGTGTAATCAGCAGAATATTGATAACATAAAAAATTATGGAAAAAATTGCATACGACATAAATATAAAGCCCGCCTCAATTTGAGAATTGTTTTTATTTTATCGATCTGCAGCAAAAATTTCAATTCACGCAATTATTCAGGTATAATCAACCCAATTTTTCGACTTTAAAGAGAACAAACCATGTTTGAGAATTTATCGGATCGCCTGTCGAAAACCCTGCGTAATATCACGGGAAAAGGGCGATTGACCGAAGATAATATTAAAGATACGTTACGCGAAGTGCGTATGGCGTTGCTGGAAGCCGATGTGGCGTTGCCGGTGGTGCGTGAATTTATCAATAAAGTCAAAGAACGCGCAATCGGCGAGGAAGTAAATAAGAGCTTAACGCCGGGACAGGAATTTTTAAAAATCGTTCGGGCCGAGCTTGAAGCCGCCATGGGCGAAAGTAATGAAAACTTAAATTTAGCCGTACAACCGCCGGCCGTTATTTTAATGGCGGGATTGCAGGGGGCGGGGAAAACCACCTCTGTCGCTAAATTGGCAAAATTTCTGCGCGAACGCCATAAGAAAAAAGTTTTAGTGGTTTCCGCCGACGTTTATCGTCCGGCGGCGATCAAACAATTGGAGACGTTAGCGCAAACCGTCCATGCGGATTTTTTTCCTTCGGAAGTAAATCAAAATCCGGTGGATATTGTTAAAGCGGCGGTTGCGCAAGCAAAATTAAAATTTTATGATGTGCTGATCGCGGATACCGCGGGGCGTTTGCATGTGGATAGCGAGATGATGGATGAAATCAAGCAAATCCATGCCGCGCTGAATCCGGTGGAAACGCTTTTCACGGTGGACGCCATGACAGGCCAGGATGCCGCGAACACGGCAAAAGCCTTTAATGAAGCGTTGCCTTTAACCGGCGTTATTTTAACCAAAGTCGACGGCGATGCACGCGGCGGCGCGGCATTGTCTATTCGTCAGATTACGGGAAAACCGATTAAATTCTTAGGTGTAGGTGAGAAAACCGAGGCGCTTGAACCGTTTCACCCGGATCGTGTGGCTTCCCGTATTCTCGGCATGGGCGATGTTCTTTCTTTAATCGAAGATCTCGAACGTTCCGTCGATAAGGAAAAAGCCGAAAAAATGGCGCAGAAATTCAAAAAAGGTGATCAATTTACCTTGGATGATTTTCGCGAGCAGCTGGTCGAAATGAAAAAAATGGGTGGCATGATGTCTATGCTTGATAAATTACCGGGGATGAAGAATTTACCGGATCATGTGAAAAATCAAGTGGACGATAAAATGTTTGTCAAAATGGAAGCCATGATTAATTCCATGACCCTGAAAGAGCGTGCGAATCCCGATATTATCAAGGGTTCGCGACGCCGTCGTATTGCATTGGGTTCCGGCACTCAAGTGCAGGACGTGAATAAATTACTAAAACAGTTTGACGAAATGCAACGCATGATGAAAAAAATGCGTAACGGCGGTATGGCAAAAATGATGCGCGGCATGAAAGGTTTAATGGGTGGCGGAATGGGCGGATTAGCCGGAATGTTGGGTAAACGTTAGCACATTGAAAAGTGCGGGCAAATTTTACTGAGTTTTTTGCCTTATCCTGATTTTTTAAACGAAAATAATAACGATAATTTAAAATTACATTAATGATGATGTTGAATGATAAACGGCCGTTTACTGATGATGATCGGGCTATTCTGAATTCTTATTGCGCTGTTGTGGACGGTGTGAGCGCATTAATCGGGGAGTATTGCGAGATTGTCCTGCATTCCTTGGAAGATTTGGAGCGTTCTGCCATTTATATTGCGAACGGGCATAATACCAATCGTCAGGAAGGTGCGCCCATTACGGATCGCGCGTTGCAGTCTTTGCACAATATGAAAACGGACAGCGTTTCAAAGCCTTATTTCACCCGGGCGAAAAGTAACGGGTTGATGAAATCCGTCACAATTGCTATCCGAAATAAGTCGCAAAAGATTATCGGTTTGCTGTGCATCAATATTAATCTGGACGTGCCGGTTTCCCAGTTTATCCGGGCATTAATGCCGACGGCGGAATCAAATGAGACTTCATCGGTGAATTTTGCCAGTTCGGTCGAAGACTTGGTGACGCAGACCGTCGAGCAAACCATCGAGGAGATTACGGCGGATCGTTTGGTTGCCAATAATAATAAAAACCGTCAAATTGTCATGTCTTTATATGAAAAAGGAATTTTTGATATTAAAGACGCAATTAATCTGGTCGCGGAACGATTAAATATTTCCCGCCATACGGTTTATCTGTATATTCGTCAAATTAAGCAGGAGCATGAGTAATGCGTTATGTTATTGCGGTCAGTCGTCCGGTTTACGGACATCAGGGCGCATTCACCGCATATCAGCTTGCCATGGCCTTGCTTGCCGCCGGACACGAAATTACGCAAGTATTTTTTTTTCAGGACGGAGTAACAAACGGTAACGCCTTTGTTTATCCCGCCACCGATGAATTTAATTTACAAAAAGCCTGGCAGAAGTTAAGTCGGGATTGTGGGATCCCTTTACATCTTTGTGTTTCTGCCGGCCAACGACGCGGAATTGTTGATAATCTGACCGCACTTAACCCTGAATTAACTAATCTTGCCGATGGTTTTTTGATTGCCGGATTAGGCGAATTTATTCGGGCAACTTTAGAATCTGAACGAGTGATTACTTTATGAGCAAATTAGCTTTTGTGTTTAAATCGGCACCCCATGGAACGGCCAGAGCGAGAGAAGGTCTGGACGCGTTATTGGCCGCCACGGCTTTTACCAAGGAAGAAGATATTGATGTCTTTTTCATAGGCGAAGGCGTATTGAATTTATTAGTGGAGCAAGAGCCCGAAAATATCTTGCAAAGAGATGTGGCCGAAGCGTTTAAGGTGTTGGATGTTTACGATATCAACAATCGTTATTTATGCCTTGATTCAATCATGGATTTCGGTGTGTCGGATAAAGAATGCGCATTGGTTTGCGAACCGCTGGAACGTGAAGAATTATTGAAGAAATTACAATCGGCCGAAAAAGTGATGACTTTTTAATATTTTTCATGCTTTATACATTTTCCGAATCCGTTTACGACAGCGTTGAACTGGAACGCTATTTTCAACTGTTAACAGATCGCGATGCCGTAGTCTTATGGCAGAACGGCGTGGTTTTGTTATTAAAATACCCTCATCTATTTACCAAAAACGGTGCGCCCTGTTATGTCATGGAAGATGATATTCGAGCGCGGGGATTAAAAAACATGATTCCTCCATTTATTAATCTGATTTCGATGTCGGAATTTGTTACGTTAACCGAACAATTCTCTCCGCAAATCGCATTATAGATATACCATCTTACTTTTTCGGCTAACTTGCCGTTCAGACGGATTATTTATTCTGATTTTAATTTCAACCATTACCAAAAATAGGCAATAAAAAACCCGGTCTGAACCGGGTTTTCGCATTTTCATTGAAGAATAAATTATTCTGCAATCACAACAACGTTTAATGCTGCGAATACTTCACCGTGAAGTTGGAAACGAACTTCGTGTTCACCGATAGTACGTAACGGACCGGTTGATAAACGAACTTCCGATTTCACCACTTCAACACCGGCGGCAGTCACTGCGTCCGCGATGTCACGAGTTGTAATCGAACCGAATAAACGACCTTCGTCACCGGCTTTAGAAACAATAGTAACAGATTCCAATGCAGTGATTTTCGCTGCACGAGCTTGCGCTTCGGCCAATTCAGCCGCTGCTTTTGCTTCGAATTCAGCACGGCGGGCTTCAAAGAATTCAATGTTAGCTTTAGTCGCCATAACCGCTTTACCTTGAGGGATTAAGAAGTTACGGGCGAAACCTGATTTAACATTTACTTGATCACCGACGTTACCAAGGTGAGCAATTTTGTCTAATAAAATAACTTGCATTACCGATCTCCTTAATTACTGATGATTGTCAGTGTACGGAAGTAACGCAAGGTAGCGAGCACGTTTGATTGCACGCGCTAATTGACGTTGATACTTCGCACGAGTACCGGTGATACGGCTTGGAACAATTTTGCCGCTTTCTGTAATGTAGTTCTTTAATGTAGCGATATCTTTATAATCAATCTCAACTACGTTTTCCGCGGTGAAACGGCAGAACTTGCGACGACGGAAATAACGTGCCATTTGGCTAGTCTCCTAATCTAATAATTCGATATGCTCGGCATGTAAAACCAACTGATTTAAGCCGTTGGCTTGTTTGTGGGAACTAATGAATCCGACAACCAGAATTTTACTACCGACCGTAATGCCTTGAGTGCTATGAATTAATTGATTGCCACTAATTTGTATCGGCATTTTACACCATGCCTGGCGAGCCAATCCCGCTTCTTGTTGTTCGGAACGATGCTCGAGCCAAATACGGCAATGTTCGACGCCATTAGGGCTTTTACTTCGTTTAATGCTGTCGGCGATACCGATTAACGATAAACGATTCTCAATGTTCAAATTACTCTTCAGCATCCTCAAAATCGTTGGTTTCAACTTCAGCTACAGCAGCTTTACGCTCGTCTTTTGCTTTAGCCATTGGGGACGCTTCGGTTACGGCGTGCTTAGTACGAATAATCACGTTACGAAGAACGGCGTCGTTGTAACGGAAAGTTGTTTCCAGCTCGTCGATGACTTCTTGAGGCGCTTCTACATTCATAAGCACATAATGTGCTTTATGTAATTTATTGATTGGGTATGCCAATTGACGACGACCCCAATCTTCTAGGCGATGAATCTGACCACCTGCTTCTTTTACAGAACCGGTGTAGCGTTCAATCATACCTGGTACTTGTTCGCTTTGGTCCGGATGAACCATAAAAACGATTTCGTAGTGACGCATTACTGCTCCTTACGGGTTAATCAGCCTCCGACGATAGACCAGTCACCAGTCTGCGGAAGCAAGGAACTAAAAAATGGATGTGACTGTAGAGCGCGAATTATACAGAAATTCATTGGAAAAACAAGTGAAAATTGGATAAAAACCGCTCGTATTTCGGGGGAAAGTGCGGGCAAAAATTTAATCGTTTTCCAGGCTCATAAAATGGAGCGCTTTGCGATCGGCGATTTTGCGTTTGTGTCGTTTTAAACGATGAAGACGCAGTACGCGATGGACTTGGGCGAGATGCGATAATTTCGATGTTTTGCGTAAAAACGTTCTGCGTTTTAATGCCATATTTTTTCCTTAATTCTGCGATTCCTGCGGTGTCATCATAATGGAATCCGTTACATTTTCAAGCGGTTGCGAAATCTGATCTTCCTGCACCCGATGATAATTGGTGATGCTGTTCATGTAACGGCGGATATTTTCTACATATTGAAAGGCTTCGTATCCTCTGGCGTAGCCGTATTTCAGCTTGCTGTAATGCTGTTTTTCCGCCAGTAACGGGAGATTTTTTTTCACGTCCAGCCAGTTATCCGGATCGCCGCCCAGGGTTTTGGTTAAACGGCGGACGTCCAGCATGTGGCCCAATCCCATATTGTACGCCGTTAAGGCATACCAGATTTTATCTTCCTGCGGGACGCTGTTCGGGACTTGAGAAATCAACCAGTGTAAATATTCGGATCCCGCTTTAATACTTTGTTCGGCGTCGGTGCGGTCATTGATGTTCATGCGATCCGCGGTGGCTTTGGTGAGCATCATAATGCCTCGAACGCCGGTTGGCGAGGTGGCGTCTTCATTCCAGTGAGATTCCTGGTAAGCGACCGCCGCGAGTAACCGCCAATCCAACTCGCCTTTGTATTTCTCAAAAAGTGCGGTGTATTTCGGCAGAGTTTTTTCAATGGCGTCGGTATAGGATTTAATATCCACGTAATCAAATTGCGCGATATGGCTGAAATATTTTTCTTCAATGCGGGCAATCAGACCGTTTTCAATGGCGCCGTTCATAAAATCCAGCAAAGCGGCCTGCAATTCGCTGTACGAACTGGACGGCAAATACCAATGCACATCCGCTTCATCCGTAATGTCGAACGCCACCGCGATTTCCGGTTTGATTTGCTGCGCCGCCGAAACGTCGATGGAATTGGCGATGGTATAATCGATTTTGCCTTCCGCCACTTGTAACAACAAGGCTTCCTGGCTTAGCTGAGAACTGGTTTGCCAACTTAAAGCCGGTTGTTTTTTCTGCTCGGCGGACAGAATATTAAGCAATTCTTCGCTTTTGGCGATGACCAATTTATCTTTTGCCGATAATTGCGCCAATGAGCGAGGTTTGTCTTTCCCTTTGCGGTAAACCAGTTGCCACGAAGCGGAAGTGTAAGCCGGACCGAATTGGAATTGGTTCTGATAACGTTGCTGATGCAGCAGATTGGCGGCGGCAATGTCGATTTCGTTATTTTGTAACGCTTCGAATAGCGCATCGCTGTTATCCAGCGATTTCACTTCTAATTTTACGCCCAGATAATCGGCAAAGGCTTTGCTTAAATCGTATTCCAGGCCTGCAGGATTACCGTTGGGATCGATAAAATAAGAGACGGAATTATTGACGGTGCCCACCACTAACGCGCCACGTTCCTGAATTGCCTCATAGTGATTGGCTTCGGAACGAATAATCTGCTGCCACGGAAAAACCATATCCACCGCCCACAGTAAAAGCGCCAGAGCCACACTGATTCGAATAACTAAACCTTTCAAAGATAACCCGATAACAGAAAAAAGATGCGACCATTTTAACGAATCGAACGATAAAGTAAAAGTGCGGGCGAATTTTTCGTTGTTTTTGAGGATTGAAATGGCACGCCCTAAAGGATTCGAACCTTTGACCCACGCCTTAGAAGGGCGTTGCTCTATCCAGCTGAGCTAAGGGCGCAATTCAAATGGATATTTCTGTTAAGAAAATTCAAAGGAAACATAAAAAGAAATGGTCGGCGAGATAGGATTTGAACCTACGACCCACTGGTCCCAAACCAGTTGCGCTACCAAGCTGCGCTACTCGCCGACAAGATGTGTGCATTATAAGTTTCTTTCCATTTCAGTCAATCATTTTTTTCGTTTTTTTCGTTGAACGCTCAAAATTGTGTCAATTTCACCGAGAGAGACTTACATTCGCACGGAATTTTTGCGACAATAGCAAACGTTTTCGTGACTTATTTTAATTTAAAGGAAAAATTCATGGCGGCAGAAGTAATTTCGGGTACGGAACTGGCGAAAAGAATCAAATCGGAACTGACTCAGAAAATTCAGCAATATATTTCACAGGGGCGACGGGCTCCCGGATTGGCGGTGATTCTGGTGGGATCGGATCCCGCATCGCAGGTTTATGTGGGCAGCAAACGGAAAAGCTGTACGGAAATCGGGATTCGCTCCAAATCTTACGATCTGCCGGAAACCACAACGGAAGCGGAATTATTGTCCGTTATCGACGAGTTAAATCGGGATCCCGATGTAGACGGCATTTTGGTTCAATTGCCGTTACCGAAACACATTGACAGCACCAAAGTGATTGAACGGATTGCGCCGAATAAAGACGTGGACGGTTTTCATCCTTACAATGTGGGGCGTTTATGTCAACGCATCCCGACTTTACGCGCCTGCACGCCGTACGGAATTATGAAACTGCTGGAAACCACCGGGCGGGATCTGCATGGTCAACACGCCGTGATTGTGGGCGCTTCAAATATTGTCGGCCGCCCGATGGCTATGGAATTGCTGCTTGCCGGTTGCACCGTCACCGTGACCCATCGTTTTACCAAAGATTTGGAAAGTCACGTTCGGCAAGCGGATATTCTGGTGGTGGCGGTAGGCAAAGCGGAATTTATCGACGGCGATTGGGTGAAACCGGGCGCAATCGTTATCGACGTCGGCATTAACCGCGGCGAAGACGGCAAATTGCGCGGTGACGTGCAATATGCCAAAGCGGCGGAACAAGCCGCCTTTATTACCCCGGTTCCCGGCGGCGTCGGGCCGATGACGGTCGCAATGCTAATGGCGAACACATTGACGGCTTATGAACAACATTTAAACGCATAACTTGGTCAGGCCGATTTACATCGATGAATAATCTGAACTAAAATAGCAAAGTGCGGTCGGAATTTATGCAGTTTTTTGCGTGACAACCGCACCGTAAAAATTGTACGGTTTCACCGTTCGCTTGCACATTAACAGAGGAAAGAAAAATGGGCTTATTTGATTTTGTAGGAAACATCGGTAAAAAAATCTTCAATAAAGAAGAAGACGCATCTCAGGCTGTGACGAATCACATCGCCGAAGATAACCCGGGTATCGATAATGTGGCCGTAACCGTTGAAAACGGCGTGGCAAAACTTTCCGGTGTGGCCGCAACGGCGGAAGCGGCGGAAAAAGCCATTTTGATGGCGGGCAACATTGAAGGTATCGAATCGGTGAATATCGACGCCATTAAAGTATTGAACGGTTCGCTGGGCGGCGATGACGAATTTTATACCATCCAGAAAGGCGATTCGCTGTGGAAAATTGCGGAAAAAACCTATGGTAACGGCGCGAAATATACGGCAATCGTGGCAGCTAATAAAGAAGTGATTAAAGACGAAAATAAAATCTTCCCGGGGCAAAAAATTCGCTTACCGAAATCACTGTAAAATCCGGTTTTTTATGCAATCCCGTCCGTTGAGACGGGATTTTTTATGTACAAATTTTTTTCTCGACGAAATCTGAATCTTTCGCTATAATTCGCCAGTTTTATAGCCAAATATAGCTAAATTCATTCAAATTTACTTAAAGGAAAACAAGAATGTCAACAATTGAAACAACTCAAGGTTTAGAACGTCGTGTTTCTATCACTATTCCTGCTAATGAAGTTGAAACGGCCGTTCGCGAGCAATTAAAAGGTTTTGCCAAAAACGCGCGCGTAGACGGTTTCCGCAAAGGTAAAGTGCCTCATCACATCATCGCACAGCGTTTCGGCGCATCCGCACGTTCCGAAGCGTTAAACGACCTGTTGCCGCGTCATTTCTTCGATTTAGCGTTTAAAGAAAAATTAAACCTTGCCGGTCGCCCGACTTTTGCCGTTGAAAACGCAGAAAGTGGCAAAGACGTTGTATTCACCGCGACGTTCGAAGTGTATCCTGAAGTTGAATTAAAAGGTTTGGAAAACATTAAAGTTGAAAAACCGGTTGTTGAAATCACTGAAGCGGACGTGGACAACATGGTCGAAGTGTTACGCAAACAACAGGCGACTTGGACTGAAAGTCAGGATGCGGCGAAAGCGGATGATCGCGTAACCATCGATTTCACCGGCACTATCGACGGTGAAGAATTTGAAGGCGGCAAGGCGTCCGATTTCGTATTACTCATGGGTCAAGGCCGTATGATTCCGGGCTTTGAAGACGGTATTGTCGGTCACAAAGCCGGCGAACAGTTCGATATCGATGTCACTTTCCCGGCAGAATATCACGCCGAAAACTTAAAAGGAAAAGCGGCAAAATTCGCTATTACCCTGAAAAAAGTGGAAGTGATGGTGTTACCTGAACTAACTGACGAATTCGTAGCAAAATTCGGTCCGAATACCAAAACCGTAGCGGATTTACGCAATGAAATCCGCAAAAATATGCAACGCGAATTGAAAAACGCATTGACTTCACGCGTAAAACAACAGGTTATCGATGGTTTATTAGCCGAAAATGCGATCGAAGTGCCTTTCGCGGCGGTTGATCAGGAAATCGAAGTTTTACGCGGCCAGGCGGCGCAACGTTTCGGCGGCAATGCGCAACAAGCGGCGCAATTACCGCGTGAACTGTTCGAGGAGCAGGCGAAACGTCGCGTTCAAGTGGGCTTACTGTTCGGCGAAATCATTGCTTCAAACGAATTAAAAGCCGATGAAGATCGCGTAAAAGCCATGATTGAGGATATTGCCTCCGCTTACGAACAACCGGCTGAAGTTATCGAATACTATAATAAAAACAACGAGTTAATGAAAAACTTACGTAATGTGGTATTGGAAGAACAAGCGGTTGACGCGGTATTAGCGAAAGCGCAAGTGACTGAGAAAAAAGCTTCGTTCGATGAAATCATGAATCCGCAAGCATAATTTGACTGACTGATTCGTAAAGTGCGGTCGATTTTACGTGAGTTTTAAAAACTTGCCGAAAATTGACCGCACTTTTTCATTTCGAACGAATTTCAGGTAGAATAACCGAACGATTTTTTAACCGAATTTAACGGAGAACTTTATGGCATTGGTTCCAATGGTGATTGAACAGACTTCGCGCGGCGAACGTTCGTACGATATTTATTCGCGTCTTTTAAAAGAGCGCGTCATTTTTTTAAGCGGCGAAGTGGAAGACAACATGGCGAATTTGATCGTCGCCCAGCTTTTGTTTTTGGAATCGGAAGATCCGGATAAAGACATTAATCTGTACATTAATAGCCCGGGCGGTTCCGTAACGGCGGGGATGGCGATTTACGACACCATGCAGTTTATCAAACCGGATATACGCACGCTTTGTATCGGTCAGGCCTGTTCCATGGGCGCGTTTTTATTAGCCGGCGGGGCGGCGGGCAAGCGGGCGGCGTTACCGCATGCCCGGGTGATGATTCATCAGCCTTTAGGCGGATTCCGCGGCCAGGCGTCGGATATTCAGATTCATGCGCAGGAAATTTTAAAAATCAAACATACTTTGAATGAACGCCTGGCTTTCCATTCCGGTCAACCGTTGGAACAAATCGAAAAAGACACCGATCGCGACAATTTTATGTCTGCGGAAGAAGCGAAAAATTACGGACTAATCGACAGCGTTTTGGTAAAACGCGGTTAAGGATTGAGAGATAACATGACAGACGAAAAAGATACACGTTGTTCGTTTTGCGGCAAGTCGCAGGACGAAGTGGGCAAGCTCATCGCCGGCACATCGGGTTATATTTGCGGCGACTGCATTGATTTATGCCATACTTTGTTACATGAAGAAATTGAAGCGGAAGAGGAAGAAAGTGCGGACAAAATTGAAGAGAAATTGCCGACGCCTCACGAAATCCGCGCGCATTTGGACGATTATGTTATCGGTCAGGATTATGCCAAAAAAGTGCTGGCGGTTGCGCTGTATAACCATTACAAACGTTTGCGCTCCGGGCATAAAACCGATGAAGTGGAATTAAGCAAAAGTAACGTGTTGTTAATCGGACCGACCGGAAGCGGAAAAACCTTATTGGCGCAAACCCTTGCCCGTATGCTGAATGTGCCGTTTGCCATGGCGGATGCTACCACGTTGACGGAAGCCGGTTATGTGGGCGAAGACGTGGAAAACATCATTCAAAAATTGCTGCAGAACTGTGATTACGATACGGAAAAAGCGGAACAGGGAATTATTTATATCGATGAAATCGATAAAATCACCCGTAAATCCGCTAATCCGTCAATTACCCGCGATGTGTCCGGCGAAGGCGTACAGCAGGCGTTACTGAAAATGATTGAAGGCACGATTGCCGCCGTTCCGCCGCAGGGCGGACGTAAACATCCGCAACAAGAGATGGTGCGAGTGGATACCTCGAAAATTCTGTTTATCTGCGGCGGTGCGTTTGCGGGATTGGATAAAATCATTGAAAAACGCGTGCATGTGGGCAGCGGAATCGGTTTTAATGCGGAAGTTAAAGGCGAACGGGATGAACTTACGCTGACGGATTTGTTCAAACAAATTGAAACGGAAGATTTAATCAAATTCGGTATGATTCCGGAATTTATCGGTCGTCTGCCGGTGATTGCGCCGTTAAGCGAATTAGATGAAAATGCGTTAATTTCAATTTTAACCGAACCGAAAAATGCGCTGACCAAGCAATATCAGGCGTTATTCGGGCTGGAAGAGGTCGAGCTGGAATTTACCCCGGCATCCTTAAAAGCGATGGCGAAAAAAGCCTTGGCGCGTAAAACCGGCGCGCGCGGCTTGCGTTCCATTGTAGAAGGCGTTTTGCTGGATACCATGTACGATTTACCGTCGCAAGAAAATTTAGCCAAAGTTATCGTAGATGAAGATGTGATTGAAAAAGGCGAGAAGCCGAAATTAATTTTCAAATAGTCTCTCATTTAGCGTTAAAAAAGTGCGGTTAAATTTGACCGCACTTTTTAGTCTAAGCTTGAACTTTCGTTTTTTGCCCCCACATACCTGTTAATCTACAGATTTAAAGAGAAGAAAGAGTATATAAATATGAACGCAAAACAAATTGAACGCCGGGAATTACCGCTTCTTCCACTTCGTGACGTGGTGGTTTTTCCTTATATGGTGATGCCGTTGTTTGTTGGTCGCGATAAATCCATTCGCAGCCTGGATCAAGCGATGGAATCCGGCAAACAGCTGTTGCTTGTGGCGCAAAAACAGGCGGAAATTGAAGATCCCGAAGCCAAGGATTTATACAACGTCGGCACAATCGTGAACATTATTCAAATGCTGAAACTGCCTGACGGCACGGTAAAAGTGCTGGTGGAAGGTCAGCAACGCGCCAATATCGTCAGCATCAGCGATACGGATGCTTTTACGGCGACCGTCGAATTGGTGGATACGGTTTGGAGCGATGCCAAAGAAATTGATGTCGTGCGTCAAATGGCATTTAGAGAATTTGAAAACTACGTTAAGCAGAATAAAAAGATTCAACCCGAAGTGTTGAATGCGCTTTCCGCCATTGATGATGCGGATCGCTTTGCGGATACGCTGGCGGCGCATTTGCCGGTGGCGGTGCGCCATAAACAGGAAATTTTGGCGCGCGCTAACGTTCAGGAACGTTTGGAATACTTGCTTGGCACGATGGAAAGCGAAACGGACTTGCTGCAAGTGGAAAAACGGATTCGTTCCAAGGTGAAAGAACGCATGGAAAAAACACAGCGCGATTATTACCTGAACGAACAGCTTAAAGTGATTCGCAAAGAACTGGACGGTGACGAAGAAGCGGAAGCGGATAACGAAATCGATCAGCTGCGTAAAAAACTGGATGAAGCGAAGCTGCCTGCGGAAGCGAAAGAAAAAGTGGAAAGCGAGTTGAAAAAACTGAAAATGATGTCGCCGATGTCTTCGGAAGCGACGGTTATTCGCGGTTATATCGACTGGATGTTGCAGGTGCCTTGGCATAAACGCACTAAAGTGAAAAAAGATATTTTGAAAGCGCAGGAAATTTTAGACGCGGATCATTACGGTCTGGAACGGGTGAAAGAGCGCATTCTGGAATATCTTGCGGTGCAAAGCCGTTTGAACCAAATCAAGGGGCCGATTCTTTGTTTAGTCGGACCGCCGGGGGTGGGAAAAACCTCTTTAGGGCAATCCATTGCCAATGCGACCGGACGTAAATACGTGCGTATGGCATTAGGCGGCGTGCGTGATGAAGCGGAAATCCGCGGTCACCGCAAAACCTATATCGGTTCGTTGCCGGGTAAACTGATTCAGAAAATGGCAAAAGTCGGAGTAAAAAATCCGTTATTCCTGCTGGATGAAATTGATAAGATGGCGATGGATTATCGCGGTGATCCGGCGGCGGCGTTATTGGAAGTGCTTGATCCGGAACAAAACTCAAAATTTAACGATCATTATCTGGAAGTGGATTATGATTTATCCGATGTAATGTTTGTGGCGACCTCAAATTCCATGAATATTCCGGGACCGTTACTGGATCGTATGGAAGTGATTCGTCTTTCCGGCTATACCGAAGATGAAAAGCTCAATATCGCCACTCGCCATTTGTTACAAAAACAAATGGAACGCAACGGATTGAAAAAAGGCGAACTGACCATTGAAGACAGCGCGATTTTAGACATTATCCGCTATTACACCCGTGAAGCCGGTGTACGCGGGCTTGAACGCGAAATTTCAAAAATCTGCCGTAAAGCGGTGAAAAATTTACTGCTGGATAAGAAAGTGAAAACATTGGTGGTGAATGCCGATAATTTACATGATTATCTCGGGGTGAAACGTTTTGACTTCGGTCTGGCGGATACGCAAAATCGTGTAGGCGAAGTGACCGGCCTGGCCTGGACGGAAGTGGGCGGCGATTTGCTCACCATTGAAACCGCTTCCGTGGTCGGCAAAGGTAAGCTGACTTTCACCGGCTCGCTGGGAGATGTGATGAAAGAATCCATCCAGGCGGCGATGACGGTGGTGCGTTCCCGCGCGGAAAAATTAGGGATCGCTACTGATTTCCACGAAAAACGCGATATCCATATTCACGTGCCGGACGGCGCCACGCCGAAAGACGGCCCGAGCGCGGGGATTGCCATGTGTACGGCATTGGTTTCCTGTTTAACGGGAAATCCGGTGCGTGCCGATGTCGCGATGACGGGCGAAATCAGCCTGCGCGGTAAAGTGTTGCCGATTGGCGGGTTAAAGGAAAAACTTTTAGCGGCCCATCGCGGCGGGATTAAGACGGTGATTATTCCGAAAGATAATGTGAAAGATTTGGAGGAAATCCCGGAAAACGCCAAACAAAGTCTGGCCATTCACGCAGTGGAAACCATTGACGAAGTGTTAACGATCGCCTTGGAAAATCCGCCGCAGGGCGTGGAATTTGTGAAACTGGCGCCGGTGGGTTCGGTGAAAGTGCCGCGTCCGCGTAAAACTTCGAAACACAAACCGACGGTGAATTAATCGCCGAAGACGATGAAAACCGTCATCGGATAAAAGCATAAAGTGCGGTCGAAAAAACATAAGATTTTTTGACCGCACTTTTACGTAAGAAAGCCGGGAAATATTTAATATTTAAACGCTTGTGAGAATAGTAAGCCCGTAAAAAAACTGCTAAAATAAATCGTTTATTTCTTATCCAGTTCGCAAGTTATGTTAAAAAAAGCCTTTTCGATTCTTTTGCTTCTTCCGTCTTTTGCGATGGCGCAATCTTATGTGGTCTATGATTTTACCCACGACAAAGTATTGGAAAGCCGTTCGCCTTATTCCGTGCAGCCTATCGCCTCGGTAACGAAATTGATGACGGCAAACGTATTTTTGGAAAATAACCGTAACCGAAACTGTACGGCATCGATTACGGATGAAGATAACGATTACATTAAGGGCACGCACACCAAATTGCCGAAATATACGCCGATGCCTTGCGGTGAATTATTGAAAGCCATGTTGGTGCATTCCGATAACTATGCGGCCCATGCGCTGGCGCGTTCGGCGGGGATGTCGCGTATTCAATTTATCGGTAAGATGAATGAAAAAGCGAAAGAATTAGGCATGAAATCCACGCGTTTCAGCGACAGCTCGGGATTGTCCAGTAATAATGTTTCGAGTGCCATGGATTTGGTGAAGCTCGCCAAATATTCTTTGAATAAGCCGCAAATTCAGGCGTTGTCCAATACTTCGGCGGCTTATATCCGCGCGGGCGGACGCAATGTTTTTGTGAAAAATACCAACAAACTGGTGCGAGAAGAAATTTTCGGCGCCGCCCTGAATAAAACGGGTTACATTCGCGAATCGGGATATAATCTGGTGTTCGTCAATAAATTTCAATGCCACCAATCCACCATCGGCGTGATCAGTTTGAATAATACCAGTTCCGCGTTCCGTTCGGCATTTACGAAAAGCAAACTTGAACAATACGGCTGTCTCACCTTGAATAATCGGGAGTTACGCAATTCCGGCGATGATGCGCTTTATGAAGAAGGTTATGACGAAATGGCGTTCGAGCAGTTGATTGAGCGTGTAGCAAATTAACGCTTCGGCGGACGAACTTCCCGATAAGTTAAAAGTGCGGTGAAAAATTTGCTTATTTTTCACCGCACTTTATTTTATAATCGACGAGATTTTTATTTTTAAATATAGGATTAACCGCCATGTTAATGGAAAAATTGCACCATGCCGCCAATAGCTGGGTTTCGAAAGCTATTTTAGGCGCCATTGCCGTTTCGTTCGTGATTTCGGGAATGTACGGCTATCTGGGTTCGTCTTCCGATACCTCGGCCGTAAAAGTGAACGGTGAAGAAATTTCCCAACAAGACTTTCAACAGCAATATAACAATGAATTTCAACGTCTGGAACAACAGTTAGGCCCGCAGTTCGCCGCTTTATCGGACACACCGGAATTTACCGCGGGATTACGCCAGACCGTGCTTAACCGTTTGATTGATCAGGAATTATTGCGCCAATATGGTGACGAACTGAATATTGCCGTGAGTGATGAACAGATTAAACGGGAAATTGTGCGTACGCCGGAATTTCAGGTGGACGGCAAATTCAGTAATGAAACTTACCAATTATTCCTGCGTAACAATAACTTAAGCTCGGACGCTTATGCGCAATATTTGCGCGAAGCGTTACGTTTGGCGCAACTGCAAAGTGCATTGACGGATACCGCTTTTTTAGTGCCGGCCAGTCAGGAAGCCTTCGCCAAAGGATTCTTTCAGTCCCGCACCGTGCGTTTGGCGCATTTACCGTTAGCGGCCGAAATTGCGAAGCAAACGGTGACGGAAGAAGAAATCCGGAATTATTACGATTCGAATAAATCGGCATTTACCGTTCCGGAATTAATTAAAGTGCAATATCTGGATTTAACGCCGGCGATTGCGGAAAAAGCGGTGAAAGTGACTGATGTGGAAATTCAGCAATATTATCAGGATCATAAAGCGGATTTCACCACCAAGGGCCAAGAACGCCTTGCTCATATTCAACTGGCAAACGAAAAAGATGCTTTGGATGCGTATGAAGCCTTACAAAAAGGTGCGGATTTCGCTACTGTAGCAAAAGAGAAATCCAACGATAAAGTTTCTGCCGCAAACGGCGGCGATTTGGGATGGTTGAACGCCGGCGATTTGCCTAAAGAATTTGAAGATGCGGCAACGATTCTTGAAGTCGGCCGTTACAGTACGCCGGTCAATGTGGACGGTCAGTTCCATATTATTCGGGTATTGGATCGCAAAGATTCCGCGTTATTGCCGCTTGAACAAGTAAGAGAACAGATTACTCAGGCTATTCGTCGGGATTTGGTCAGTAACCAATTTTATTCGCTGGAAAAACAGGTGGCGGAGAAAGCCTTCGAAGATCGCACTTCATTAACCGCTGCGGCGAAAGCGGCCGGTGTGGAAGTCAAAGAAACCGATTATTTTCCGCGTAACGGCGTGCCGGCGAAATTGAATTTCCCGTCTGTGGTGAATGCAATGTTTGACGGTGACGTGTCGCAAGGCAATGTGAATTCCGAACCGATGAATGTGGGCGATCAACATTCCATCGTCGTTCGCGTAGTGGATCATAAAGCGGAAGGCACCAGAAGTCTGGAGGAGGCCCGTCAGGAAATTACCGATTTCTTAAAACGTCAGAAAGCGGAAACCGCCGTTTTGGCGCAAGCCGAGAATATTGTTAAAGAGTTGGAAGCCGATAAACCGTTACCGGCGGGTATTAGCTTCGGCGCGGAAGAAAAATGGGTTTATGCGGAAAATAAAGATCCGGCCTTAAACAATATTATTTTCACGATGCAGCCGAAAGAAAACCGGACCGCTTATAAGGCGGCAAAAGCCAATAACGGCGATGTGATGATCGTAGCATTAGACAAAGTGGAAGACGGGCAGGTAGACGATACCTTACGTCAGCGTTTCGACGTGCAAGTGTTACAGGATAAAATGCGTGATGCTCAGATCCATTTGTTGCAGTCATTACGGGCGAAAGCGAAGATTGAAGTGAATGAATCTTTTATGAAGCAGAACGAAGATAATTAACAGATAAAAGTTAAAAATAAACCGCTGGGATTTCTCAGCGGTTTTTTTTATCTTGAAAGTGCGGTCGGATTAATAAGTGGTTAGACCTGATTTTGACTGTGGTCGTACCAATAAAATTGTAAATTAAGTCTATTCTAATAAATATCTTTGTAAAGATAAGTTATTTTTTGTCTTGATATTATTTTGGAACCAATAAGGGGGTACTATGAAAATTAATACGTTAACCATGGGAATGGTTGCTGCGTTCGCAGCCTCAACTGCAACCGCATCCGATACAACAACACTTATTTATGCGGAGAATGACGCGGCCAATGGCGTTAGCCAAAACAACGCTATTGCTCCGGCATATTCCACACCGGCGGATTCGCCGACGAGCAACGGTTCGACATATGTCGCACCGATAGCCGGCACCGGTTACGGTAATTCGGTAGTGGGTCAATACAATGAAGTATTGACGACATCAAACAGTTCCAGTGTTTTTGGTAATCAAAACAGCGTAAACGGCAGTCACGCCAATGCATTTGGTGACGGCAACCAGGCGCTGGGCGAATATGCGCAGGCATACGGCGATACCAATAATGTCAACGGTTCTCAATCTATCGGTTATGGTTATCATAATACGGTTGGTACCTTTATCGGCGCGGCTTCTTCGAATAATATTACGGGCTTAAATACCGTTTCGACAGTCGCCTCGGATAACGTGACGGCGGTCGGTTCGAATAACTGGGTTAACTCCCATAATTCCGTTGCGATCGGGACGAACAACACGATTAATTCCGATACAAATTCTACTCAAAATTCGACCGCACTTGGTCAGGGAATTACCATTTCAACCAGAAACGCCGTCGCCATCGGTAATGCGACAACGGTTTCATCCGTAGCGGGGATCGCCATTGGCCATTTAGCGAATGTAAGCGGCGTTACCGAAGACGGTGCGGCAATCGCTATCGGCGTTGAATCGGTTTCTTCCGGAAATGCCTCCGTTTCGCTGGGCTATCAGTCCGATTCAAGCGGAATTGACGCCGTTTCTCTAGGTTCGCATGCCGTTGCCAACGCAATCTATTCGACGGCATTGGGGCGTTATTCCAGCGCGACATTGAATGAATCCGTCGCCTTGGGTTCGGGGTCGGCAACGGGTGAAACGGCAACCACGGAAACGTCGGCCACGATTAACGGCATTACTTACAGCGGTTTTGCGGGGCAACCGGAACGCGACGGGCTCGTAGTGTCAGTAGGTAAATCGGATAATAATACGTATCGCCAGATCAAAAATGTGGCGGCGGGTAACATTTCGATGGCGTCCACCGATGCGATCAACGGTTCCCAGCTTTATTTGGTTGCAAAAACATTGACGGATGAAATTAACAAAAAAGCCACGCCGATTGATGGTAATACATTAAATTTTGTGAACAGCACTACGGCGAATATCACCGTTGATAACGGTAATGTGACAGTGGACGTGAACACGGGAAATATGACCACGGCAAACGGTAAAGCCGTTGCGGACGGTAATGTGACGCCTAACAGTATTGCAAAAGTGCAGAACGTGATTGATGCCGTGAATAATGTCAGCTGGAATGTGACATCGTCTGTGGATAATGCAACGGCAAACGGCGCCACTCAGAACACTTATACGGCAACGGATAATAGCGTGAAAGCCGGCGACACGGTAGCGATTAATGCCGGTCGTAATGTGGAAATCAGCGGTTCGGGCAAAACAATCAATGTAGCGGTGTCGGATAATCCGAAATTTAATACGGTGACGGCTGATACGGTTCAAGTGAATAACGGTCCGACAATAAACAGCGACGGTATTAACATGAACGACAAGAAAATTAGCAATGTAGCGCCGGGAACGGCGGATACCGACGCGGTTAACGTTAGTCAATTGCGTAACAGCATGAATAATGCCAATGCAAACGTACGTCGGGTGGACAAAAAACTGCGGGCGGGAATTGCCCAAGCCGGTGCGATGGCAAATATTCCGCAAGTGACGAAAAACGGCGGTAGCGGCGTCGGCGTCGGTGTGGCTAATTATCGCAACGAAAATGCAATTGCGGTGGGATATTCCCGCTTGTCCGATAACGGCAAACATATTATTAAGCTCAGCGCAGGTGCGGATACCCGCGGTTACGGTATGACCGGCGCAGGTTATATGTATCAGTGGTAATCGGACTGAAAACGGGGCTTTCGAAGCCCTGTTTTTTATTCCGGAAAAAATTCGCTGGTTTTTGACCGCACTTTATGATATAAAGTCGCGGTTATTTTTGGCTTTCAAAAATAATCGATTAACTTTATTAACAACACACACATATCGTTCGGGTAAATCGGGGTGCCAAACGGTCGGTTTACTTGGTATGTGGAGGCTCAACCCCAATAAAAGGAAAATATTATGGCACAAGTTTCAATGCGTGAAATGATTAACGCAGGCGTACATTTCGGTCACCAAACCCGTTACTGGAATCCAAAAATGAAACCGTTCATTTTCGGTGCGCGTAACGGCGTTCATATCGTGAATTTGGAAAAAACCCTTCCGTTATTCAACGAAGCATTAGCCGAATTAACCCGTATCGCAAACAACAACGGTAAAGTTTTGTTCGTCGGTACAAAACGTGCGGCAAGCGAAGCGGTTAAAGCGGCGGCGTTAGATTGCCAGCAATTCTATGTAAACCATCGTTGGTTAGGTGGTATGCTGACTAACTGGAAAACGGTTCGTCAGTCAATCAAACGTTTGAAAGATTTGGAAACGCAATCTCAAGACGGTACATTTGAAAAATTAACCAAAAAAGAAGCGTTAGATCGTTCACGCGAAATGGCTAAATTGGAATTAAGCCTTGGCGGTATCAAAGATATGGCGGGCCTTCCGGATGCAATTTTCGTTATCGGTGCCGATTACGAACACATTGCCATCAAAGAAGCGAACAATTTAGGTATTCCGGTATTCGCGATTGTTGATACTAACTCAAGCCCGGATAATATTGATTATGTTATCCCGGGTAATGACGACGCCAC
This sequence comes from Actinobacillus sp. GY-402, assembly GCF_014843355.1. Classification (GTDB taxonomy): domain Bacteria; phylum Pseudomonadota; class Gammaproteobacteria; order Enterobacterales; family Pasteurellaceae; genus Exercitatus; species Exercitatus varius. The sequence continues at coordinate 1,576,257 of NZ_CP062137.1, read as the reverse complement.
TCGTGCGATTCAATTATACTTAACTGCTGCAGCCGCGGCAGTGAAAGAAGGTCGCAAAGCCGAAGCAGCGGTTGAAGAAAAATTTGCTGAAGAAGCGGCAGAGTAATCCGGCATAAAAAACAGGGGGCGAAGGTTCCCTGTTTTATTTCAAATTCTAAAGTGCGGTGTTTTTTACGTTGTTTTTACAACATCGCATTTCAATCAAATTCCAACTCAATTTTAGAGGGCAAGAAAATGGCTGAAATTACAGCATCATTAGTTAAAGAACTTCGTGAACGTACCGGCGCAGGTATGATGGAATGTAAAAAAGCGTTAGTTGAAGCGAACGGCGATATCGAATTGGCAATCGACAACATGCGTAAATCCGGTCAGGCTAAAGCAGCGAAAAAAGCGGGTCGCGTAGCGGCAGAAGGTGTGATCATTGCACGTATTGCAAACGGTTTCGGTGTGTTAGTCGAAATGAACTGTGAAACCGACTTCGTTGCAAAAGATTCCGGTTTCTTAGGCTTGGCAAATGAAGTGGCGGATTATGCGGCGGCTAACAAAGGCACTGAAATTGAAGCGTTAGCGGCGCAATTTGAAGAAAAACGTGCGGCGTTAGTGGCTAAAATCGGTGAAAACATGACTATTCGTCGTGTTCAATACTTGGATGACGCGCGCGCATCTTACTTGCACGGTGCGAAAATCGGCGTATTGGTTGCCGGTCAGGGCGGTGACGAAGAATTGTTCAAAAAAGTGGCAATGCACGTTGCGGCAAGCCGTCCGGATTATGTGAATCCGACGGACGTGCCTGCGGATGTTGTTGAACATGAGCGTAACATCCAAGTGGATATCGCAATGCAATCCGGTAAACCGCGTGAAATCGCAGAAAAAATGGTTGAAGGTCGTATGAGAAAATTCACCGGTGAAGTTTCATTAACCGGTCAACCGTTTGTTATGGATCCTGCACAGTCCGTCGGTGATTTCTTAAAAGCAGCCGGCGCGACAGTATCCGGTTTCGTCCGTTTTGAAGTGGGCGAAGGTATTGAGAAAGTGGAAGAAGATTTTGCGGCCGAAGTAGCGAAAATCACAGGCGGCAACGCTTAATTCTCAATTTATGGAAAACTTCCTAAAAGCAGGCCTAGCGCCTGCTTTTTTATTGCAGACGAAATGGTTATAAAAGCACTCCGTTATTAAAACAAAGCTTCGCTTATTATGTTTTTGGCCATTTATTCGAAAATCGTTTCAGAGAAATAAAAACCACCTTACGGTGGTTTTTATTGATGAATTAATTTTAAACGTCTAAGCCGAGGACTTTGCGGCCGTTGATACTGGCAATATTCACCATTTCGTCCAGATTAGGGAAACGGCAACCCGCCGCCAGCAGACTTAATTCCTGCCATAAATCCCCTTCGCATAACGGAACCATATAGTCACAGATATTATCCGTACCCAGTGCGACTGTGATGCCAGCCGGGATCATTTCGTCCGCCGGGGTTAATGCATTGTGAAACGGCATAAGCTCTTCTTTACGGTTGCTGTCGATCCAGGCCATCGGACAGGCGATCATCATCATTTTAGCCTGTCGCATTTTTTCGTATAAGGCATAGCGGTATTCTTTCGAATGCGCGCCGATGGAAATGCCGTGAATGGCCACCACACGGCCTTCCATGCCGTGCTCGATAGTTTTATCGCAAAGTTGTTCCGTTTCTTTTTCTTTCGGCGTATTGAATTGGTCTACATGCACATGGCACATAATCCCAAGAGATTTGGCTTTATCCAGCAAAATATCCATGGCTTCCAGTCCGCGCCCGTAATCCAGCTCATCGCGATAAGGCAAACCGCCGATCATATCCACCATTTCCGAACCGATATCAAACCATTTTCTGGCGGTCGGTTCAATTACGCCTTTTAATGTCTGATTGGCGAATTTTAGCGTAATGTCGTTTTTGTAAACTTCACGGGCTTTATGGGCGGCGATAATTGCGCGATCTTCACAAACCGGATCGATGTCCACAAAAGTACCGAATGCCGTCACGCCCTGGGAAATCATTAATTCGATAGCCTGACAAAAACGGGCGTAATAATCTTCTACGGTTGATGTTCGTTTAACTTCATCCACTAAATCCCATTTCTGTTGAAGATTACTGTTATGGTAAATGCTGATTTTTTCGGGGGTCATGGTGAATGCCCGGTCAGCATGAGCGTGAGCGTTAACCCAACCGCCTTTTTTAATGATTTCGTCCCGGATGTAGGTTTTAAAACTACGAACGTGATTCTTCATATATAACTCCGTAAAAAGAACAAATCGGTGAAATAAATGAGATTAGCGATAGACAGATGGGTGTATGAAAAAAGGCGCTGACCGGTGTTGCCAAGCCGGTTGCATTGAAAGGAATGTTATAAAAAACTCTCTGATTTTTCATTAATAACATTGTCGTCTAGTCTCTATTGATGCTAGGTCGCTAGTATAATCGTCCAAGCGTTATTTTTCAATAAAAGATCGACTTTGCGTAAAAACATCAAGGAACAGGCCGAGCGGCGGTCGCGTTGATGAAGTTTTTTCGTAAGTGCGGTCAAATTTTTGATAGTTTCCTTTGCGGTCAAGGTGATATTGCGTACCATCCGGCACAACAATGACATTTCGACGGCTATCCGTCAGCAGAACCCATTCCGTCGGACGTTGAGTATGATCGAACAGATTATGTCCTAACGTATAATCCGAGTTCGGATTTTTTACCCAGAACAGGTTGTACATCAGCGCCGGCACCACATCAATATGGCTGGTTAATTTGTTTTCGACGCCCGTATTCAACTCTTTCCAGGAAACAATCATCGGCACTTTTATGGCTTCCGGCGCGAAATATTCCAGCTGTTCTTTTTCAGTTTTCCGGAAGACATATCCGCGTTCCGAGGTGATAATCACCGCCGTATTTTCCAGCTGATTCTGCGCCTGTAATTGGGACAATACAAGATTTAACAATTGATCCGTTTGCTTCAGCAGTTGTTCGTAAGCCTGTTGTTCCGCAGCGAGATCCTTATAGTTTTTCCCTTTCATCGGTTGAGTTAAATCTAAGCTGATATAACTGAACCACGGCGTATCCGCTAACCGGCGATTAAACCATTCTTGCCAATTTTTGACCGCACTTTCGTTATTTTTCTTACCTTGCTTCATTCTGACTTGCGAAAACAGCGCTTGCCGGAAAATGCTGTCGTTGAAATTCGTTGCGGAAAATAAGCCGAATTGGTACTGATCCCGGCGTAATTTATCCACCAGCACGGAAGACAGTTTTTGATTCAATAAACTGTCGGTGTAGTTGGCGGTTAAACCGTAGAATAAACCGGTGACGGCGCCATTGCCCGTTAATCCGGTGGTGTAATGATTGTTAAACCGGGTTGCGCGAGAGGCAAATTCATACAAGGCCGGCATTTTTTCCGCTTGAATCGCATCTTGGCGCAAACCGTTAACGGTGATGATTAACACATTCGGTTTTTCCGCCGTTGTTTCGTAAGTTAATGTATTTTTCGGATACTGAATGGCGGGGGCGTCGGCGTTGCCTTCCTGGTTAATTTTTGCCTGATGTTCTTCTTTATCCAGGAAACCGTGTTTTTCCAGAAACGAGCGCGCCGTCATCGGATAAGACAACGGGAAATTGGATTTTTGCATGGTAATCGGGCGGTAAATAGCGGCGTCCGCCCAGGCATAAATCAAATGAGAAAAAATAAATAATGCGGTTAAGCCGAAACCCACATGACGGATCCATTTTTGACGTTCCAGACTGCGTAACTTGTACCATGCCCAGCGGGAAAAGACCATCTGTACCAATAGCAGAAACGGCATCGGCGTGAAGAAAATCTGCCAGTCTCGGGATAATTCACCGTTTTCAGGGTTTACCAACAGATTCCACACGACGGAGGAAAGATGCAGGTTAAAACGGGCGAAAACTTCCGTATCCACCAGTAACAAGGTAGTGGCAAGGGTCGCGAAAATTACGGAAATTCCGCGAAAAGTGCGTTCGTTTTTGATGATGAAACTGAGCGGAAAGATAACCAGCAAATAAAGCGAGAAAGTGACAAAGCTGAAATGCCCGAGCAGACTGATGAAAAAGTACAGTTTACCAAAAAACGTATGCGGCCAGTCGATAATGAAAGCGTAGCGGGAACCGATTAAAACCGCCCAAATAATATTAAAGAAAGCAAACCAATGCCCCCAGGATATTTTCTGGGAGGTTTGCTCTCGATATTGCCGATCGAATTTGATTTTACCGTTTTTCAACCAAAGCATAGCATTCCGGCGCCAGACTTATTTTTTGACCGAATTCATTAACGCATCGGAAAATGCCTGCGCCAATGCGACTTGCTGGTGGGTTCCCACGCTGCTGGTGAGTAAATTGGTGACCATATTGCCCAGAACGATAAGCGACAATTCCACGGGCGCCTGGTGCTTTTCCAGCACGGCGATCATGTCGTGTAAAACCGCATCAACTTGTTTGTCCGGGTATTTTGAGTTTTTAGCCATAATCAGATCTGAATTTTCTGTGGATTTAATTTCGCGATCCTATCACATTTTCATGTAAAGTGCGGTTATAATTAGCGACGTTTTATAAATTTCTTTTCATTCGGGCGGTAAAATGAGCATTACAGTCAATCAAATTGTGTTACATCAGCTGGTTAAGCAAACTACGGAAGACGGAAATTTTCAGTTAGATACCGTATTACGCAACGCTCTTTTGCAAATCAGCCCGGAAGTGGAACAGTTAATGCTCGAATTGCATCGGGCTTATCAGGGTAAAGCCAAAGGCTACGGCGTGTTTAAGCGGGAATCGTTGTTTGCTCAGCAATTAAATCGGTTATTGGAGCGGGAAACGGATTTTCTGCCGTTTAGTTATGAATCCGCGCAATTACTGGCAGCCGAGCTTGGTAAATATGCCTTCGCGGAAAGCGGTACGCTGGTTTTATGCCAATATAACTTTTTAGCGACGGATTATCTGTTTATTGCGTTGCTGGACAGCCGAATCAGCATGTTAGTGGATGAAAATCTGGAGATTCACCGGACCCAATATCTGAACATTAATCAATTTGATCTTGCGGCACGGATTAATTTAACGGATTTACAGTTGAACGCGCAGTCAAACCGTTACTTAACGTTTATTAAAGGTCGCGTCGGGCGCAAAGTCGGTGATTTTTTTATGGATTTCTTAGGAGCGGACGAAGGTTTAAACCCACAAGTGCAAAATCAGTGTTTATTGCAGGCGGTGAGCGATTACTGCGTTCAGGGTGAGTTGAATAAAGAACAGACCCAAGCGGTGAAAAAACAAGTATTCGATTATTGTAAAGGGCAAATTCATGCCGGCGATGACATCGCTTTAGCGGAACTTTCTGCGGAATTGCCCACTCTAAATGAACGGTCTTTCGCCTCCTTTACCCATGAACGGGATTACGGTCTGGAAGAGACAATTCCGCCGGTGCGTTCGACCTTAAAAGCGCTGACCAAATTTTCCGGTTCGGGAAAAGGCGTCACTATCAGTTTTGATGCGGCGTTAATGAATCAGCGCATTATCTGGGACGAAGAAGCGGACAGTTTAACGATTCACGGATTGCCGGCAAATCTGCGCGATCAATTACAACGAAATCTGAAGCATGATAATTAATTTGGCAATTTTCTGAAGTTTCTGTATCATCATTATCTATAAATTAGAACAACAAGGCTGGCTGGCATAATGAAAATTAAACTAATTTTGACCGCACTTTGCATGTCATTTGTGGTGTCTGCATGTTCAACGGTGGAAAAAGTCGTGTATCGCATCGATGTACCGCAAGGTAACTATCTGGAAAAATCTACGGTTGATAAACTGCAAGTGGGGATGACGCGCGAGCAGGTGAAATATTTACTGGGTACGCCGGTGTTGCAGGATCCTTTCAGTACGCAAACCTGGTATTACGTTTACTTGCAGCAAAAAGCGTATGAAGCGCCGCAGCAACATACTTTAACGGTGAATTTTAATCAGGCGGGCAATGTCACGGATTTTAATCTGGATAAACCGTTACCCGAAACCAAAAGGGAAGTGGTAAATAACGCTATTATTGAAGCTACCCCGCAGGAATCGGGTAGTTGGTGGCAGTTCTGGAAATGATTTTTCAGCCGGAGCGTTGATCAAATACATAGGATACTTTAATGACGAAAATTTTATTAGTTGATGACGACGTCGAATTAACGGATCTTTTAGGGGAACTGCTGTCACTGGAAGGGTTTGAAGTCGTGACGGCGCAAAACGGTCTGGAAGCGCTGGAAAAACTGGATGATAGTATTTGTCTGGTTTTACTTGACGTCATGATGCCGGGATTGAACGGTATCGAAACCCTTAAGCAAATCCGTCAGAAATCGGTCGTGCCGGTTCTGATGTTGACCGCCCGCGGTGACGATATTGATCGTATTATCGGTTTGGAACTGGGGGCGGACGATTATCTGCCGAAACCGTTTAATGACAGAGAACTGGTTGCGCGTATTAAAGCGATTTTGCGCCGGACAACCAATGCCGCTCCGATTTCGGGTTTATCATCCAAAATGGATGAAATGCAGGATATGGAGTTTTTCGGCCTGAAAATTTATCCGACCCGTCAGCAAGTGGTTTATCATGATTCGACGTTGGAACTGACCAGTTCGGAATTTGCGTTGTTATATGTTCTGGTGAAATACCAAGGACAGATTATTTCCCGCGAGCGACTTTGTCTTGAAGCGTTGGGTAAAGAACTGGTACCGTTTGATCGCACCATTGATATGCACATGTCAAACTTACGAAAAAAATTACCTGAGCGCGAACATGGATTGCCTTGGTTTAAAACCGTGCGCGGACGGGGTTATATTTTATTGACCGAATAACGAATAATAAGGCGGAAGTCTTGCTTTCCTTTTTTTATCGACGCATTAATCGCCTTTCCTTTCAGTTGCTTGCGTCGTTTTGGCTGGTTATTTTTACCACCTTGAGTATTACATTCGTTCTTTTGCACTTTCTGGACAGCCATGGGCCCGAGAAACTGGAAAGTGAGGAGTTGCGTGCCTATCACAAACAAATTCTTTCCGTTTACCGGACAAATCAAATCTATCGTATTTTAGGATTTGCCAAAAATTCGCTGCCTACTGAAGAAACAAGTGATTTACATGCCGTATTGTTTAATCCGGATACGAAAGAAATTGCGGGAACTTCGGCCGACGAATATCCTGATGTTCAGAATTTTATTTTTCGTTCTAACGATTTTTCCAATCCAATGGTACAGGTGGTTAATGAAAGACGCATTGTCGGGCCTTTTTCCGTTAACGTGAATCTTATTAATGAACATAATGAGCCTAAGGATGTGGCTTATTTAATGTATTTCGTCTCTCCGGTGGATACGCATCTTGTCTTTCTTTCTTATTTGTTCGCTCATCCGTTTCTGGTTATGTTGATTATTGCGTTAGCCTCTACGCCCGTATTGTTGCTGTTGGCGTGGAGAATCGGTATACCTATCAGGCGTTTCAGACAGGCGGCGGAATTGGTTTCTCTCGGGCAGTTTGTTACCAATCCCGATTTGGAGAATAAAGGACCGATTGAATTACGCCAGGTAGGAAAGAGTTTAAACCATATGACCACCTCGTTGGCGGAATTATTGGATACCCATCAACGATTGGTTTCCTCGATTTCTCATGAGCTGCGTACGCCGTTAACCCGTTTGCAGTTGGCAGTGGCCTTATTGCGTCGTCGCGTGGGCGAATATCCGGAAACCAAGCGGATTGAGATGGAATCCGAACGTTTAGATAAAATGATCAACGATTTGTTGTTGCTTTCCAGAAACCAGTTACGTTTGCAATTGGAACGGGATTACCTGACCGTCGATTCCATCTGGAATGAAGTGATTGAAGATGCCGAATTCGAAGCGGAACATCGCAAGATCGATTTTACTTTTATTCAATTAATTAAACATCCCGAACGCTATTTAATCTTAGGCGATAAAGAAGCCTTAGCCAGTGCGTTGGAAAATATTTTGCGGAACGCATTAAAGTATACGAATAATAAAATTGTCGCGTTGATGACGCTGAAGAAAAGCGATCTTATGATGATTATTGTGGACGACAACGGCGCCGGCGTATCGGAACAGGAATATGAGCGAATCTTTAAACCTTTTTATCGTGTTGATGAGGCGCGCACCCGAACGACCGGAGGAACCGGCTTAGGATTAGCGATTGTCGTCAATACCGTGCAGCAGCATCAGGGTCGGGTTTGGGCGGAAAAAAGTCCTTTCGGCGGTTTACGGATTGTAATGGAGTTGCCGCTTGCGACGGAGAAATAACGTTATTCAGGCAAAATAAAAAGCATCAATCGATGCTTTTTTACCTTATATTGATTCCGCTTATTGGCGGTAGTTTCTTAAGAAACGGGCAAATTTACTCAGTGCGTCGTCCAGTGTTTGAATATGCGGCAGAAAGACCAATCGGAAATGATCCGGTTTATGCCAGTTAAAACCGCGACCGTGTACCAGCAGCACTTTTTCCTGACGCAATAAATCCAGCACCATTTTTTCGTCGTCATAAATATTGAACCGTTCAATATCGATTTTCGGGAACATGTATAACGCTCCTTTCGGTTTTACGCAACTGACGCCCGGAATGTCGTTTAACAGCTGATAAGCGCGTTCCCGTTGATCATATAAGCGCCCGCCCGGCACAATAAATTCATTAATACTTTGATAGCCGCCCAATGCGGTTTGAATCGCGTGCTGCATCGGCACATTCGCGCATAAACGCATGGACGCAATCATATCCAACCCTTCGATATAACCTTTTGCCCGCGCTTTCGGACCGTTTAAAATCATCCAACCCTGACGGAAGCCGCATACGCGGTAAGCTTTGGATAAGCCGTTCAGAGTAATCGTGAGTAAATCGGGCGCCAGTGCCGCAATATGGTAATGCACCGCATCGTCGTAAGTGATTTTATCGTAAATTTCATCGGCAAAAATCAACAAATCGTTCTGGCGCGCCACTTCCACGATGTCTTCCAACAGTTCCTTGCTGTAAACGGCGCCTGTCGGATTGTTAGGGTTAATGATTACAATCGCTTTGGTTCGCGGCGTGACTTTGGATTTAATATCTTCAATGGACGGAAACCAATCCTGTTCTTCATCACATAAATAATGCACCGCTTTACCGCCGGCCAAGGTAACGGCGGCCGTCCATAACGGATAATCCGGCATCGGCACCAACACTTCGTCGTCATTGTTTAATAATGCCTGCATGGACATCGTAATCAGTTCCGACGCCCCGTTGCCGATATATACGTCGTTCACCGTCGCGCCCATAATGCCTTTGGACTGATAATATTGCACAATCGCTTTACGCGCCGAATATAAACCTTTCGAGTCGCAATAACCCTGCGAAGTGGCGATATTGCGCATAATATCCACCAGCACCTCGTCAGGCGCTTCAAAACCGAATGCTGCCGTATTACCGATGTTAAGTTTTAAAATTTTGTTACCTTCTTCTTCAAGGCGTAACGCTTCCTGATGAACGGGACCGCGAATATCGTAACAAACGTGCTCGAGTTTGTCGGATTTAGGAAAAAAAGTCATTGAACGTTCCTTACTACTGAAATAAAAAACTTGCGGAAAATTAACCGCACTTTACCCCCATTTCGGGCGGAATAAAAGATTTGCTAAAAAAATTTTTTTATTTGCGGTAAAATAGCCGCCATTTTTATGGATTAACCTCTGTCGCAGGCAAATGGAACAATTACAGCACGCGTTGTCAGAACAAGTCAAAACGCACCCGTTCACCCCGCAATCTCCGACGATCACCGCATTTCGGGCGGAAATGCCGGCAGTCGGTTCGCTGTTGCCGTGGCTGAAAGGGCAGGCGACGTTCCCGCAATATTATTTGAATTTTCGCGACAGCGCCCGCTGCATTGCCGCTATCGGTAAAGTGCGGTCGTTTTCCAGCGAGATTTCGGCGCAGGAATTTGTCCGGCAAACGGATTTGCTTGTAGTGGGCGGATTAACCTTTGATAAACGGGCGACATTCTGGTTGCCGCGAATGGTATTGGAACAGACGGATAACAAACTGTACGCCACGCTTTATGCGGACGGCGCACAAAACCCGCAAAGCGAACGCCGGGCGGCGCTGGATGCGATAAAAACGTTGTCAAATTCGACCGCACTTTCGCCGGTGCGGCAACCGTTGCGAATCGATACGCAAAAAGCGGATGAAAACCGCTGGCGCGCCTGGGTGCAAAAAGCGGTCGACGCCATTGAGCGCGGAGATTTCACCAAAGTCGTTCTGGCGAACGAAACCTGTTTTGTTGCGTCAAATCCCATTGACGGTAAAGATTTTTTAGCCGAAAGCGAAAAGCAAAATACCGGATGTTATCATTTTTTATACGCGGAAAATCCGCAGCGGACTTTTGTGGGATCGACGCCGGAACGTCTGTTTGCCCGGCACAACGGTTCTATTCAAACGGAAGCGTTAGCCGGTACCGCCGCCATGAGCGAAGATCCGATTCAAAATCAGCGGGAAGCCGCATGGTTACTGAGCGATCCGAAAAATGACAACGAAAATCTGCTGGTGGTTCAGGATATTTGTGATAACTTAGCAAATTATGTCCGGCGGCTGGATGTGGGCGAAGTGGGGTTGAAACAGCTTCGCCGCGTGCAACATTTGCGTCGTCGGATTCAGGCGGAATTAAAACCGCAGTTTTCCGACGCCGCTTGTTTACAAGCGATTCATCCCACCGCGGCGGTTTCCGGTTTGCCGCAAAAAAAAGCGTTGGATTTTTTAAAAAACACGGAAAATTTTGACCGCACTTGGTATGCGGGAACATTGGGCGTTATGACCAAAAATCACAGCGAATTCTGCGTAACTATTCGTTCCGCCTTTATTGAATCGAATAAAATCCGCGTTTTTGCCGGCGCGGGCATTGTGGCGGGTTCCGTCCCCCTGTTAGAATGGCGGGAAATAGAACGCAAAGCCTCGGGCTTATTAACCTTATTAACACATCACGGAGAGTAACTATGTCAATCAGCACCTTTAACCGTTGTTGGTCAAAAGTGATTTTGGAAACTTTGGTTCGTCATAACGTGAAACACGTGTGTATCGCGCCGGGATCGCGTTCAACCCCGTTAACTCTTGAAGCCGTCCGTTTACAGGAACGCGGCAAAGTGCATTGCCATACCCATTTTGATGAGCGAGGTTTGGGTTTTTTAGCCTTAGGCATGGCGAAATCCTCCAATTCGCCGGTGGCGGTGATTGTAACGTCCGGCACGGCGGCGGCCAATTTATATCCGGCGATTGTGGAAGCGCGTCAAAGCGGTGAAAAACTGATCGTCTTAACGGCGGATCGTCCGCCCGAATTATTGGAATGCGGAGCCAATCAGGCGATTTTGCAGGAAAATATGTTCGCGCATTATCCTGTCGCGACCGTGAATTTACCGAAACCGAGTCAGAGTTACGCCGCGAAATGGCTGATTTCCACGTTGGATCAGGCTTGTCATCGCCAGTTGGTAGAGAAAGGCGTGGTGCATATCAATGCGCCTTTCGCCGAGCCTTTATATGAAGCCGATGTGAACGAAATTGACGAACACGTCTGGCTGGGGCCGGTTCGTCGCTGGTTAGGACAAAACAAAAAATGGGCGGAATATCAGGAACCGCAGCTGGAAGTGTTAATGCACGAACATTGGGACGACTGGCGCACCAAGCGCGGTGTGATTGTGGCGGGCAAATTACCGCAAGGGCACGGCATGGGTCTGAAACTTTGGGTGGAAACCATGGGCTGGGTGCTGTTAACCGACGTGCAATCCGGCGTGGAACCGACGTTGCCTTACGCCGACATCTGGCTTGCCAACAAAACCGTGCGGGAAAAATTATTGCAGGCGGATTTGGTGGTTCAACTGGGTTCGCATTTTGTCAGCAAACGCATTAATCAGTTTTTATCGGATTTTAAAGGCGAGTTTTGGCTGGTGGACGAATCGCCGAAGCGGATTGATCCTTATCACCACATTCAAACCCGTTTTAACGCCAAAGCGCATTTATGGCTGCGCGCCCATCCGCCGTTGCGACAAAAACCTTGGCTGCTGGAAGCGGTGGCGTTATCGAATTTCTGCGCCAGTTTCATCGAACAACAAGTGGGCGGCAGTTTGAACGAAGCCTCGTTGGCTCATCACATTGAACGGGCGTTTCCGAAAAATGCGGCCTTATTCCTCGGCAACAGTTTATTTGTGCGGTTAGTGGACGCCTTAACCAAGCGTACCGAAAATTATCCGATTTATACCAATCGCGGCGCCAGCGGCATCGACGGTTTAATCGCCACCGCCGTCGGCGTCGGCATCGGCGCGAATCAAGCGGTTGCTGCCGTGATTGGCGATATGTCCGCGCTGCATGATTTGAATTCTTTGGCGTTACTGAAAAAAGTGACGCAGCCGTTCGTGCTGTTTGTGATTAATAATAACGGCGGTGCAATTTTCGATATGCTGCCGGTGGATGCCGATGCGAAAAATGCTTATTATCGGCTGCCGCATAATCTCGGTTTTGCGGAAGCAGCGTCGGTTTTCGATCTCAAATACGCCCGCCCTTACACCTGGGCGGATTTGGGTTCCGTGCTGAAACAGGCGTATATGCGCAAAGAAGCGACAGTGATTGAAATTAAAGCCGGTCCGAACGATGCCACCAATTTGTATAAACGTTTGCTGGAACAGATTAGTTTTGCCGTAATCGGGGCGTAAGCGGAATAAAAGTGCGGTCAAAAAAATGAAGGTTTTTTACTGCGGCGAACATTTCGGCATTTTGACAGTCTATAATTTAAATGCGTTCGTATAAATACAAGGGCAAACAGGTGGGTTTGACAGAATCCGCCTTTTATTTTTGAGAAAATTAAATGGAAAATTACAATGAGTGAGAACACACTGATTGAAGTGAACAATCTCACGTTCAAACGTGGTGAACGAACCATTTACGACAACCTCAATTTGCGCGTGGAAAAAGGCAAGATCACGGCAATTATGGGGCCGTCGGGAATTGGTAAAACCACGCTGTTAAAACTGATTGGCGGGCAACTGCACCCGGAACATGGTGAAATTCTGTTCGAAGGCGTCGATATTTGCAAAATGTCCCGCTCGGAATTGTATAAAACCCGTCAACGCATGGGAATGCTGTTTCAGTCTGGCGCCTTGTTTACCGATATTTCGACCTTTGAGAACGTGGCGTTTCCCATTCGCGAACATACCCGCTTGCCGGAATCCATTATCCGTAAAATGGTGCTGATGAAACTGGAAGCCGTGGGATTGCGCGGTGCGGCGGATTTAATGCCGTCGGAATTGTCGGGCGGCATGGCGCGACGTGCGGCTTTGGCGCGAACCATTGCGCTGGATCCTGAATTAATCATGTATGACGAACCCTTTACCGGTCAGGATCCCATCAGCATGGGCGTGATTATCAGCTTAATCAAACGTTTGAACGAAGCGTTGAATCTGACCTCTATCGTAGTTTCCCACGATGTGCAGGAAGTATTGAGCATTGCCGATTACGCTTACATTATTGCGAATAAACGTGTGGTGGCGGAAGGCAAACCGGCGGATTTACTGAAAAGCGAAGATCCGCAAGTGGTGCAGTTTATTCAAGGGAAAGAGGACGGCCCCGTGCGTTTTCATTATCCCGCCGATGATTATTTGGGGGATTTGTTCCAATGATTGTGAAATTAATCTCTGACTTCGGTGCGGCCGCCATCAAATCCGTGCAGGCGCTCGGACGTTCGGGCTTTATGTTGTTCGGCGCGCTGGTGGGCAAACCGCAATTTCGCAAGCACACGCCGTTACTGCTTAAACAGTTGCATGTGCTTGGCGTCCAATCTTTGCTGATTATTTTGATGTCGGGCTTTTTTATCGGCATGGTGCTGGGTTTGCAAGGTTATGTCGTACTGGTAGATTTCGCGGCGGAAGCGAACGTCGGTCAGCTGGTGGCATTGGCGTTATTGCGCGAATTAGGGCCGGTGGTGACTGCGCTTTTATTCGCCGGTCGGGCGGGTTCTGCGTTGACGGCCGAAATCGGTCTGATGAAAGCGACGGAACAGCTTTCCAGTTTGGAAATGATGGCGGTGGATCCACTCCGACGTGTGATTGCCCCGCGTTTTTGGGCGGGTGTGATTGCCATGCCGATTTTAGCCGTGCTGTTTACGGCGGTGGGCGTGATTGGCGGTTCCTTAATCGGCGTGGACTGGAAGGGCATAGACGGCGGCAGTTTTTGGTCGGTGATGCAAAATGCGGTCGCCACCAAAGATTTGGTTTACGGGTTTATTAAAAGTCTGGTTTTTGCGTTCACCGTCGTATGGGTGGCGTTGTTTAACGGGTACGACTGCGTGCCGACCGCGGAAGGCATCAGTCAGGCGACGACTCAAACCGTGGTGCACGCCTCCTTATTGGTATTGGGATTAGACTTTGTATTGACCGCCATCATGTTCGGCGGTTGATAAAAATCGGATCGGCTTTGCGGCGTAAAAGTGCGGTCAAAAACGGAACAGTTTTTTTGGGGCTGGCAAGCCCGTGCGGAATAGTTAAAAATTAGGTTAAAAAATTATGCGACAAACAATTAAATATGAATTCTGGGTAGGTTTTTTCTTATTGCTGGGTATTGCGGCCTTAGTGTTTATGTGCCTGAAAGTCGCCAACGTGCAAGGGTTTAACGAAACAAAATCCTATCATATCACTGCAACTTTCGATAATATCGGCGGTCTTAAAGTTCGTGCGCCGATGAAAGTGGGCGGCGTGGTGATTGGTCGTGTAACGGACATTTCGTTGGACGAAAAAACTTATTTGCCGCAAGTGACGATTGCGGTGAATGAAGAATACAATCAAATCCCCGACAACAGCTCACTTTCCATTAAAACTTCGGGATTGCTAGGCGAGCAGTATATTTCTTTGAATGTGGGTTTTGATGACGGTGAAACCGCCATGCTGAAAGAGGGAAGCAAAATTGTAGATACCAAATCGGCGATGGTGTTGGAAGATCTTATCGGTCAGTTCCTGTACGGCGATAAGGACAAAAAAGACGGAGCGACGGGCGAAACGCCGGCGGCTCAGTAATTTTATTAGGAAAGCAAAGTTTAGGAGTAATCATGAAGCTTTTATTTAAAACGTGGTTATCAAAAATGGTCGTATTGGCGACCGCACTTTTGGCCGTGCAAACCGTGACGGCGGCGGAAGGTCCTTATGAATTAACGCAGCGGGCGGCGGATAAGTTGTTTGCCGATTTGAAATCCAATAACGCGGCAATCAAATCCAATCCGAATATGCTGAAAAATATCGTGCGTAACGATTTAATGCCTTATGTGCATGTCAATTATGCGGGATCGTTAGTATTGGGACAGTATTTCCGTTCGACCACGCCGCAGCAGCGCGAAACGTTCTTTGCCGCTTTCGATAAATTTATCGAACAGGCTTATGCTCAGGCGTTAACCATGTACAACGGACAAGACGTACAAGTTCAGAAAGCTCAATTAAACGGTGACAGTCAGGCCAGCGTCAAGGTAAAACTGATCCAGGCGCAACCGCTGAATCTTACTTTCCAATGGCGTAAAAACAGTAAAACCGGACAATGGCAGGTTTATGATATGACGGCGGAAGGCGTGAGCATGGTTGAAACCAAAAAACAGGAATGGAGCAACATTTTGCGTAAAGAAGGTATCGACGCTTTAACCGCGCAAGTACAGAAAGCAGCGGCCGTTCCGGTCACTTTTAGCAAAAAATAATATTATGACGCAAGCTGAAAAACTCACGTGGTCGACAGCGCAAAATGATGATAGAATGGCTCTCCGATTAATTGGAGAGCTTTCGCGCGATACGTTGTTGCCTTTGTGGCAGCAGCGTTTTGCCGTTTTATCGGACAAGCAAATTGCTCGCCAAAACGTAATTTTTGATTTATCAACGATTACTCGAATGGATAGTGCGGGTTTTGCGCTGCTTTGTGATCTCATTCATCAAGTGCGCCGGGTTCAGGAGCCGGATAAAACTCTGACCATTGAACATGCGCCTTCACAGTTACTTACCCTGGCCGAACTGTTTGATTTAGATCAGTGGCTGAGTGGTTTTCTTCAAACTCATTAACCTTACAACGGAATTCTGGAATGGAACCGCAAGAAATCGAACGTATTTTAAAAGAATCCCTTAATCTTGATGAAGTGTATGCGCAAGGCGAAGACGCGCATTTCAGCGTCATCGTGGTAAATGACGATATCGCAAAATTGTCGCGCATTAAACAACAACAAACGATTTATGCGCCGCTGATGTCATATTTTCAAACCGGTGAAATTCATGCGTTAACCATTAAAACCTACGATAAAGCGAAATGGGCGCGTGATCGCGTTCTGAACGTATTAAATTAGGAGGTAACGAAAATGGAAAAATTCCGTGTATATGGCCAATCAACATTAAGCGGTGAAGTGCGGATTTCCGGGGCGAAAAATGCTGCGCTTCCCATTCTTTTTGCCGCAATTCTGGCGGAAGAACCCGTTAAGTTAATCAACGTTCCCGAATTAAAAGACGTCGACACCACTTTTGAAATTCTGCGAAAACTCGGCGTTACCGTTGAGCGCGGCGATGATAAAACCGTGTTAATTGATGCGTCTAAAATCGATCGTTACGTTGCGCCTTACGAATTGGTGAAAACCATGCGCGCCTCAATCTGGGCGTTAGCGCCGTTGCTTACCCGTTTTCATGAAGGACAGGTGTCTTTGCCGGGCGGCTGTACCATTGGCGCCCGTCCGGTGGATATGCATATTTCCGGCTTGGAAAAAATGGGCGCGACCATCGAACTGGATGAAGGTTATGTGAAAGCGACGGTCAGCGGTCGTTTAACCGGCACTCGTATTTATATGGATAAAGTCAGCGTCGGCGCTACGTTATCGCTGATTATGGCGGCAACCCTGGCGAAGGGAACCACCACCATTGAAAATGCCGCACGCGAGCCTGAAATTGTGGATACGGCGGATTTCCTGAATAAAATGGGCGCGAAAATTTCAGGCGCCGGTACCGATACCATTACGATCGAAGGCGTGAGCCGTTTAGGCGGTTGCGAGCACAGCATTGTGCCGGATCGTATCGAAACCGGGACGTTCTTAATCGCCGCGGCGATTTCCGGCGGCCGCATTACTTGTCATAACACCAAAGCGGATACTCTTGATGCGGTGATTGAAAAATTGCGTGAAGCGGGTATGCAGGTGGAAGTGACGGAAAACACCATTACGCTGGATTCGCGCGGACAGCGTCCGAAAGCGGTAAATATCCGCACCATGCCGCACCCGGGTTTTCCGACGGATATGCAGGCGCAGTTTACTTTGCTGAACGTTGTGGCGGAGGGAACCAGTAAAATCACCGAAACCATTTTCGAAAACCGCTTTATGCACGTGCCGGAATTAATCCGCATGGGCGCAAAAGGGGAAATAGAGGGCAATACGGCGATTATCCACGGCGTGGAACGTTTGTCCGGCGCGCAGGTGATGGCGACGGATTTACGGGCATCCATCAGTTTGGTGCTTGCCGGCTGTATTGCAAACGGCGAAACCGTGGTAGATCGGATTTATCACATTGATCGCGGTTACGAACACATCGAAGACAAATTGCGCGGCTTAGGCGCTCGAATCGAACGTTTTTCCGAATAGTTGAAACGGTGAGCACCATCGCGCCGCCTGACGTCATTAAAATGATGAACGCCATGAATTATGTGAACAACCCTGACGCCGCCCGACATTGGCGCATTCGGGTCGGCACGGCCGATCGCGACACTTCGCATGCCATCGCCGCCATGCTTGCCGTTAAATTGCAAATGAGCGGAAAACGGGTGGATTATCAAATGCCGTGGAATGTGCCGCATTCGGGCGATTATGATTTAGAGGAATTATTCAACTGGGCGGATAGCATCAGTAAATAAGCGGCGGGTAAAAGTGCGGTAAAATTTCACCGCACTTTTCGGCCGGTTTGAAATCGAACTTAACACAAGGATGCAATATGAAACAACATCAATATCGTATTACCGTAGAACATCTCGCCGACAAAGACGGCAATGCCGTTGAACGCGAAGCGTTGCAATTTGACGCACCTAATCACGATGATATTTTTGAGATTGTGAAGCGCACTAAAGAGCGCGAAGGGATGAGCGACAACATCGCCGCACGCTTTGCGGTGGGGCTAAAACTCATGACCGAGCCGATGATGGAAGACAAAGACAATCCGTTATTCAGCCGGTTAAGACCGCATATTATGGAAATGATGAAAATCATAAAACAAAAAGATAAGCACGAATAAAAGCACGGCAGTTAAAAAAACTTCATTAAAATTGACCGCACTTTTCAGGTTATTTGCCCGCGACGCCGTTTCTTACCCGTTTTCCGGTTTTTGCAGCCACAGCACCGAATCCGCCAGTTGTTCCTTAAAGGCGGAATCGTGAGAGGCGACCAACATCGGCAGGTTTAAATCGCGCAAAAGTGCGGTGAGTTTTTTAATATTTTTACCGTCCAATCCATTGGTGGGTTCGTCTAACAGCAACATTTCCGGCCGCATCGCCAATACGCCCGCCAACGCGACGAAATTCTTCTCGCCGCCGGACAGCACGTTAACCGAGCGATCTTTCAGATAATCCATACCCAGTTTTTCCAGCTGTCGCCGCGCAACGGCATAGGCCTCGGGATGGGATAAACCTTGATTAAGCGGGCCGAACGCCACATCGTCCAAAACGGTCGGACCGAATAGTTGATCGTCCGGATTCTGAAAACAAAATCCTACCCGACCGCGAAACGGCCGGAAATCTTTTTCCGTTTGGCAAAGCGCGCCGAATAATCGGATTTCCCCTTGTTGGGCGGGAATAAAACCCAGCAACGCTTGCAATAACGTGCTTTTCCCCGTCCCGATTTCGCCTTGTAAAAACAGGCGCTGCATTCCTTCAAGCCGGAAGCTGAGATCCCGAATAACCCATTGATCGCCCCGCCGAACGGAAAGATGATTAACGCTGAGCATAATAAATCCCGATAATAAGTAAAAGTGCGGTAGAAATTTCCACTGTTTTCCACCAGGGTTTATCCAGCAACGACGAACGGGAAGCAAAGCGAAAACCGCGCGCTTTTAACGCCATTTCGCTTTTTTCCACTTGCACCATCGCCTGAATCAGCAATAACGCCACCCGTTGAGCGATGACGGAAAAGGTGCGTCGGTTAAATTCCGGCTGAAATCCGCGGGCTTTCATGGCTCGCGCCATTTGCCGGTTCAGCTCGCCGAGCAGCGAAATATAACGCACCGTCAGAATAAACAGATGAATCAGTTTGTCCGGCAGCGGCAGT
Source organism: Actinobacillus sp. GY-402 (assembly GCF_014843355.1). Taxonomy (GTDB): domain Bacteria; phylum Pseudomonadota; class Gammaproteobacteria; order Enterobacterales; family Pasteurellaceae; genus Exercitatus; species Exercitatus varius. The sequence continues at coordinate 1,556,941 of NZ_CP062137.1, read as the reverse complement.
TTGCTCACCGCCTGCACCAAAATACTGTCGGTCATATTGATCAGAAACAACCAGATCGTGCATAAAATCAGGTTCATACGCAGCGTGATAAGTAACGCCGTATGCATGCCCGCCGCATTCCATTCCGGGCCGTTTTCGCTTATTTTCCAGCTGAGCGTCAACCAAATCAACAGGGTGAATAGGTTAAACATCAGCGCGCGGCGAAGATAAAATGCCAGCGGTTTTCCTTGTCGAATCAGCACAATCAGCAGCGCGCCCGCCGCAAGACAGAGCAAGCTCAGCAACCATTGCGGATTTTGAATGGCGCTCACGCTTAAGCCTAAAACAAAGGTGAAAATGAGGCGAAAGTGCGGTTGAAAAATGGCCGATTTCATGGCGTTGTCCGTAATAGCGCGGGCGACATTTTGTTTAGCGTGAGTAAAACGCCCGCGCTAATGATTCCGTCGATAAAAAAGACCGGAATGTGCGTGACTATCAGCAATCGGATGAGATCGTAATAAGCTTTGCCGCCGTCAAACGCCAGAATCAGCGAGGCGAGCAGCGCGGCGCCGCCCACGCCAATTACGCCCGCCGAGACGCCCAACAGGATTAAGCGGGCGCGACTTAAAGATTGCTGCAAACAACGTCCTAACAACAAGTGCACCAAAACGGCGGGCAGCGCCATCACGCACAGATTAACGCCGAGCACGGCAAAGCCGCCGAAGGAAAAGAAGATAACTTGTAACAACAAGGCAATAAGAAAAGCGGGAAACACCGCCCAGCCGAGAAACAATCCCGCCATGCCGTTCAGAATTAAATGCACGGAACCGATTCCCACAGGCACGTGAATCGTGCCGGCGACAAAAAACGCGGCGGCAAATAAAGCGGTAAGCGGCAATCGTTCGTAATCGGTTTTGCGCAAACCGACACTCACGCCGATAACCGCCGCCGTCGCCCCGATAATCAGCGTTTGGCTATGTAGAATTCCTTCGGAAATATGCATTAATCTTTTCCTTTAGATTGACGCGAGCGTAACCACGCCGCCATGCCCGCAAGACCGAAAATATAGCCGATTCCGCCGAGAATATCGTGGAAATACAGTTTATCTTTCAGGCGGTTGATATCTTCCCGTAAGGCAAGAACGGCTTCATTGGAAACGGCGCCGGAATTGACCGCACTTTCAATGCGGTTAACTTTAGCGGTGGCTTTGTGGCCTTCCATGCCTTCAATATTTACGCTGAAATCGGCGTTTTCACGAATCGGTAAGCGAAATGCGCCCTGTTTGTCCGTTTTGCCGTAAACCGCCGGTTCCGTTTCACCGGCGCGAACCGCTTCCACATAGGTTTCCGCCGCCGGCGTTTGGTCGGAATAGTAGGCTTTGCCGCTGATTTCCGTTCCGTCGTATTGGGCGAAAATCGATAGACCGTGGGCGCCAACGGAGGCGGCGAAACTCAGTAAAAGTGCGGTCAAAATTATTCGAGTTTTCATTATTGGTTTTCGTCCGCGTCAAAGGTCAACAGATATTCGATGCTGCGATCGGTATAATCGGGATTGTCCGTCACTTTTTCGTTGAATTCGGCCCACACTTTATTGAAGCCGCGGCTTGGCGTGAATTGCGCTATGCCGTTTGCATCGCTTAAGTTCGCCGGTTGGTCTTCCCCCAATCCTACTTTAATGCCGGCAACGGGGCTGCCGTTACGCAGGACTAAAATCGCCAGCGGTTTTCCCGCCACAGGTTTGCTCTGCGGAACCAGTTCATAGCTCATATTGTGCGGTTTGGTCGCCTGTTCGTTCCAGCTCAAAATGGCTTTACCGAGTTTCACCGGATTAAGGGAAAATTCCGCATCAGGCGCGTCTTTTTTGCTTTTTTCCACGAATTTGCCGCTTGCTAATTTCGACCAAACGCCGTTGTCGAATTGCATATAAATTATGGCGGCGTTATCCGCTTTGATGTGAGTTTCGCCTTTGCCGTCCCGTGCCGGGCGGAAACTTAACGTCACTTTGCCGTCTTTGCCGTCGCCGGTTATCGCTCGTACGGATTTAACCTTGGATTCGGGATAGTTTTCTGCGGTTTCGTGACCGAATTTCAACACGTAATTGTCGTTATGTTGCGGGTCTTTTTGTAGCCAGACGTTATGCGCCGTCGCCGGAAGGGCGAAAAGTGCGGTCAAAATAAATACGGTTTTTTTCATGTGATCATTCCAAATACGGCTCCTGTTCAACGGGCGTATAGTGTAAAATATGAAGTAACTTCAGGGTCAAGGTATAAATACCACTTTTTTGAGGTAGATCATGTTAAGGAAGAAAAATGAAAATCGGTAAATTGGCGCAAGTCGCAGGATGTACGGTGGAAACCGTTCGGTTTTATGAAAAACAAGGATTGTTGCCGCCGCCGCAACGGACATCCGGTAATTTTCGTCTGTATAACGACGAACATTTGGAACGGCTGACGTTTATTTGTTATTGCCGTTCGTTGGATATTTCGCTGCATGAAATCAAACAGTTGCTGGAGCTGAAACATGCGTCGGCGGCTAAAGACGAAATGAGCGAGTTGCTGGATCGCCATATTCGCGACGTGGTGAAACGCATTCATGAACTCGATCATCTGCGGTTGCAGCTGATCGCGTTGAAAGGCAAAGTGAACAATGCCGCACAGGAAGCGGATTTAATGAACACGCTGCTGCAACACGGCAAAGTGCGTTTCGTCGGCGTGAAATAATGCGGTTAGCCGTAATTGCGCGCGCCGAAAATCGCCGTGCCGATACGCACCATGGTGGAACCGCATTTAATGGCGCTTGCCATATCGTCCGTCATGCCCATGGAAAGCGTGTCGATTTGTTGGTTCGGACAGAGCGCCTGCAGTTGTTCGAACAGATTTTTCATGGCGTTTAAGGCTTTTTCCTGCTCGCCGATATCGTCGCTGGGCGCAGGAATCGCCATTAACCCGCGCAGCCGTAAGTGCGGGCGATTTTCGATGTGTTTTGCCAACGCCGCCATTTCTTCGGGACGAATCCCGGATTTGCTGGCTTCGTCGCTGATATTGATTTGAATCAGCACATTTAACGGCGCTTTGTCTGCAGGGCGCTGGTCGTTCAGCCGATCGGCAATTTTGGCGCGATCCACCGTTTGCATCCAATCGAAATGTTCCGCCACCAAACGGGTTTTATTGGATTGCAACGGACCGATAAAATGCCATTCCAGTTCCGGATGTTTTGTCGCAAAAAACTGAATTTTTTCCACGCCTTCCTGAACGTAATTTTCACCGAAAGCCCGTTGCCCGGCGTCAATTGCCGCCTGAATGTCCGTCACCGGTTTGGTTTTGGAAACTGCTAATAATTTGACCGCACTTTTGTTGCGTCCCGCCGCCAGACATGCGTTTTCGATTTGTTGGTGAATATGTTCAAGATTTTGCCGAATTGTCATTTTTTTCCGTCCAAGCCGTTTTCATTGAATATTTTTTGAATAGTCTTTATATTGGAATTGCTTTCGAACTGAGTGTCGCGAAGCTTATTTTAACTTAATTCGTTTTTTTCTAGTAGGTGAAATTATGCGAAAAACATTATTGGCATTAGGTTTAGCAACGTTAGGCGTTTCTGCGGCGGCGAATGCGGCGGAAACCGGACACCAAACGGCGACGTCCGCTGAAAATTTAACCGTCGACATGCAATTATTGGATCCGGTGAAAGGGAACCGTTCCGTCGGAAAAGTGGTGATTACCGAATCGCCTTACGGATTGGTGTTTACACCGGAATTGAAGGGGCTTTCCGCAGGGTTGCACGGTTTCCATATTCATGAACATCCAAGCTGCGAACCGCAAGAGAAAGACGGCAAACTTACGGCGGGTTTGGCGGCTGGCGGCCATTGGAATCCGACTAAAGCGGAAGGTCACGGTTATCCTTGGTCTGATGTCGCTCACTTAGGCGATTTGCCGGCGCTTTATGTCGAGGCTGACGGTCATGCGGCGAATCCGGTATTGGCGCCGCGCTTGAAAGCGTTGTCCGAAATTAAAGGCCGTTCGTTGATGATTCATGCCGGCGGCGATAATCATTCCGATCATCCGAAACCGTTGGGCGGTGGCGGCGCCAGAATGGCTTGCGGTGTGATTAAATAGGTTTTAACGCAATTTCTATTTGACAAATAAAGTCTTTTTAGGTATTTCTAACCACATTCGTTTTTACGGAAAAAATATCATGAAATTCGACCGCACTTTCACCATCATGACGATGACCACCATTATGACCATCATAGCGGCGGGATAGTGCGAACGAAAGGTATTCAATCAAGCCCGCAACTGAAAAAGTGCGGGCTTTTTTACAACGGAACTCAATTCACAAATCACAACATATTAAGAAGGAAAACCTATGCGTGTACTCAAATTTGGCGGCACATCTCTGGCGAATCCCGAACGGTTTTTGCAAGCCGCCCGGTTAATCGAAAAAGCTCATTTGGAAGAACAAGCCGCCGGCGTGCTTTCGGCTCCCGCCAAAATTACCAACCACCTTGTCGCCCTGTCCGAAAAAGCGAGTCTGAACCAACCTACCGATTGCCATTTTGATGAAGCCGTTAATATTTTTTATAACATCATCAAAGGATTACACGCTGAAAATAACAATTTCGACCTTGCCGGCACTCAGGCTTTGATCGACCGGGAATTCGCTCAAATCGCCGAATTACTGGAACAAATCCGTGCCGCCGGTAAAGTGGAAGACGCGGTGAAAGCGACCATCGATTGCCGCGGCGAAAAATTATCCATCGCCATGATGAAAGCTTGGTTTGAAGCCAACGGCTATGCGGTGACGGTGATTGACCCGGTGGAAAAATTACTGGCGCACGGCACTTATTTGGAATCTTCCGTGGATATTGCGGAATCCGCCAAACGGGTGGATGTGGCGTCCATTCCGAAACGGAACCTGGTGTTAATGGCGGGATTCACCGCAGGAAACGAAAAGGGTGAATTAGTTCTGCTGGGACGTAACGGTTCCGATTATTCCGCCGCCTGTCTGGCCGCCTGCCTGAAAGCCAGCGCCTGCGAAATCTGGACGGATGTGGATGGCGTGTTTACCTGTGATCCGCGTTTGGTACCGGATGCTCGTCTCTTACCGCATTTATCTTATCGCGAAGCCATGGAGTTGTCTTATTTCGGCGCGAAAGTGATTCATCCCCGGACTATCGGTCCGTTGGTGCAAACCAATATTCCTTGTCTGATTAAAAATACCGGCAATCCGGACGCACCGGGTTCGGTGATCGACAGCGACGAAAATGCCGCTGAAGGTTTACAGGTGAAAGGCATTACCAATTTAGACAATGTGGCGATGTTTAATGTGTCCGGCCCGGGCATGCAAGGCATGGTCGGCATGGCGGCGCGCGTCTTTTCAACCATGTCGAAAGCGGGAATTTCCGTGATTTTGATTACCCAATCTTCCTCCGAATACAGCATCAGTTTTTGTGTGCCGGCTAAATTGGCGGATCACGCCCTGAGCGTATTAAATACGGAATTTGCCCGGGAACTGCAATCCGGCGCCCTTGATCCGGTGGATATCATTAAAGATTTATCCATTGTTTCCGTGGTGGGCGACGGTATGCGTACCGCCAAAGGTATTGCGGCGCGTTTCTTCTCTTCCCTGGCTCAGGCTAATATCAGCATTGTGGCCATTGCGCAGGGCTCTTCCGAACGCTCCATTTCCGCCGTGGTGCCGATGAATAAAGCGATTGAAGCGGTAAAAGCTACGCATCAGGGATTATTCAGCAATAAAAAGTCCATTGACGTCTTCCTCGTTGGTGTTGGCGGTGTTGGCGGTGCGCTGATCGAGCAGATCAAACAACAAAAGGCGTTTTTAGCCAAAAAAGACATTGAAATTCGCGTTTGCGCGTTAGCGAACGTGAATAAAATGCTGTTGAACGAAAACGGTTTGGATTTGGACGACTGGAAAAACGACTTGCAAAATGCCATTCAACCGTCGGATTTCGATGTGCTGTTGTCTTTCATTAAACTGCATCATGTGGTGAATCCGGTGTTTGTAGACTGTACTTCGGCGCAATCCGTTTCAAATCTTTATGTTCGAGCGTTGCGCGAAGGTTTTCATGTGGTCACTCCGAACAAAAAAGCCAATACTTCAAGTTATGCCTATTATCAGGAATTGCGCGAAGCGGCGCGTCAGGGGAGCCATAAATTTTTATATGAAACCAATGTGGGCGCAGGTTTGCCGGTAATTGAAAACCTGCAAAACTTGCTGGCTGCCGGCGATGAAGTGGAAAAATTCGAAGGCATTCTGTCCGGCTCGCTTTCTTTCATTTTCGGTAAACTGGAAGAAGGTTTAACTCTTTCGCAAGCCACGTTATTAGCGAAAGAAAAAGGCTTTACCGAACCGGATCCGCGCGATGATTTATCCGGCGCCGATGTGGCGCGGAAATTACTGATTTTAGCCCGTGAAACCGGGTTGCCGCTCGAGTTTGAAGATATCGAAGTGGAAGGCGTATTGCCGCGCGGTTTCTCCGACGGCATGAGCCGCGATGAATTCTTAGCCGTTCTGCCTGATTTGGATGCGGAATTCGACCAACGGGTTCAGGCGGCGAAAAAAGAAGGCAAAGTATTGCGTTACGTCGGCTCCATTAACGGTTCTAAATGCCGTGTCGCCATTGAGGCGGTAGATGAAAATCATCCGCTCTATAAAGTGAAAGACGGCGAAAACGCCTTAGCGTTCTTAACCCGTTATTACAGCCCGATTCCGCTGTTATTGCGCGGTTACGGCGCGGGAACGGATGTCACGGCCGCCGGCGTATTTGCCGATATTCTTCGCACGTTGCACGGAGGTATATGATGTCCTTACGAATTTATGCGCCGGCTTCCAGTGCCAATGTCAGTGTGGGTTTCGATACCTTAGGCGCGGCGATTTCGCCCATCGACGGTTCCTTATTGGGCGATGTGGTTCAAATTGATGAAATCGCAAACGGTTTTGAACTGGAAAGCGTCGGTTATTTTGTCCGCAAACTGCCGAAAGAACCGCAAAAAAATATTGTTTATCAAGCGTACGTGTTGTTCAGCGAACGCTTGAAATTACGGGGTATCGGCGTCAAACCGTTACGCTTAACGCTGGAAAAAAATATGCCGATCGGTTCGGGCCTGGGTTCCAGCGCCTGTTCTATCGTGGCCGCGTTAGTGGCGTTAAATCGATTCCATAACGAGCCTTTTTCTAAAATGGAATTGTTAGAAATGATGGGCGAACTGGAAGGGCGGATTTCCGGTTCAATCCATTACGACAACGTGGCGCCCTGCTACCTGGGCGGCTTGCAGTTAATGGTGGAAAGTCTGGGCAATATCAGCCAGACCTTGCCGTTTTTCGATCACTGGTACTGGGTACTGGCCTATCCGGGCATTGAAGTTTCCACCGCCGAAGCGCGCGCTATTCTGCCGAAAAGCTATACCCGCAAGGACGTGATTGACCACGGTCGCCATCTCGGCAGCTTCGTACATGCCTGCCACACCCATCAGGAAGCCTTGGCCGCAATGATGATGCAGGATGTTATCGCCGAACCGTATCGCGCCGCCTTGCTGCCGAATTTTGCCGAAGTGAAACAGGCAACAAGGGATCTCGGCGCGTTGGCCTGCGGTATTTCCGGTTCCGGTCCGACCATGTTTGCCATCGCGCCGGATTTGCAAACGGCGACCAAAGTGGCAAAATATCTGGAGCAACATTATCTGCAAAATAACGAAGGCTTCGTGCATATTTGCAAAGTGGACAATCAAGGCGCCAGAGCATTGGATTAAAAAACAACGAAAAAATTGACCGCACTTTTTGTGCAAATGCCGGAATTGGTGTAAAGTGCGGTCGAAATTGAACAAGAAATTGGACACAGACATGAATCTATACAACATCAAACACCCTGAAGAACGAGTTAACTTTGCCCAAGCGGTGCGTCAGGGGCTGGGAAAAGACCAGGGCTTGTTTTTCCCCGAAGTGATTCCGCAGTTAGACGATATTGACGCTTTGCTGGATCTGCCGTTGGTGGAACGCAGCCAGAAAATTCTGGGCGCGATTATCGGCGACGAAATTCCGACGGAAAAATTAAATGCCATGGTGAAAAATGCTTTCACGTTTCCGGCGCCGTTGGCGAAAGTGAATGAAAATATTTACGCGCTGGAATTGTTTCATGGCCCGACGCTGGCTTTCAAAGATTTCGGCGGACGCTTTATGGCGCAAGCCTTGGCCACGGTGCGCGGCGACGGCAAAATCACCATTTTGACGGCAACCTCGGGCGATACCGGTGCGGCGGTGGCGCACGCCTTTTACGGATTGGAAAACATTAATGTGGTGATTCTTTATCCGAAAGGCAAAATCAGTCCGTTGCAGGAAAAATTGTTCTGTACCCTTGGCGGTAATATCCGCACCGTCGCCGTTCATTCGGATTTTGACGCTTGTCAGGCGTTAGTCAAACAAGCCTTTGACGACGAAGAATTACGGCGAACAATCGGCTTGAATTCCGCCAATTCCATTAACATCAGCCGTTTATTGGCGCAAATTTGTTACTATTTTGAAGCGGTGGCGCAATTACCGAAAGAAAAACGCAAAGATCTGGTCGTGTCCGTGCCGAGCGGCAATTTCGGCAACCTGACCGCCGGATTAATCGCCAAAACCTTGGGCCTGCCGATTAAGCGCTTTATCGCTTCCACCAATGCCAACGATACCGTGCCGCGTTATTTAGCCGGCGGAAAATGGGAACCGAAGGCAACGATTGCCACCCTTTCCAACGCCATGGACGTCAGTCGCCCGAACAACTGGCCACGAGTGGAAGAATTGTTTAAACGCAACGGGTGGAGCCTGAAAGATTTGGCCTCCGCCAGCTTAACCGATGCGCAAACGGAAGCCGCCTTAAAAGCGGAATATGCGGAAGGTTATCTGTGCGAACCGCACGGCGCGATTGCCTATCAGGCGTTGAAAAATCAACTTCAACCGGGCGAAACGGGCATTTTCTTATGCACCGCTCATCCGGCGAAATTCAAAGAAAGCGTAGAACGCATTCTGAATATTGAACTGCCGTTACCGCAAGCTCTGGACAAACACAATAAATTGCCGTTGCTTTCCGACGAAATGGAGGCGGATTTCGCCACATTACGCGCTTATTTGCTGAAATAATCGCGTAGAGATTCCCGTGTAAAGTGCGGTCAAAAAATGAAACGTTTTTTGACCGCACTTTTGTTTTCCCGTTTAATTGGATCTATACTAACGCCTTTCTTTTATTCATTTCGGTTAGGAGCGCAGTATGCCTGACATTTCGCCTAATATTACCACTCACGATCCTTTTGGCAGTCTGCTCGGGTACGCGCCGGGCGGCATCGCGATTTATTCGTCGGATTATGAAACCGCGGACAAGCGGGAATATCCTGACGATGCGGCGTTTCGTAGCTATATCGGGCATGAGTATATGGGATATAAATGGCAGTGTGTGGAATTCGCCCGTCGCTATCTTTATCTTAATCACGGCTGGGTGTTTACGGATGTGGGCATGGCCTATGAAATTTTCTCTTTGCGATTTTTGCGCCAAGTGGTGAACGACACGATTTTGCCGTTGCAGGCTTTTGCCAACGGCAGTAAAAAAAAGCCTGAGGCCGGCGCTTTACTGATTTGGCAGGAAGGCGGCGAGTTCAAACATACCGGACATGTGGCGATTATTACGGAAGTGTTTGAACATAAAATCCGAATTGCGGAACAAAACGTGTTGCATTCCCGCTTACCGCGCGGCCAGCAATGGACTCGGGAATTGCCGATGACCGCCGATGAAAACGGCTATTTTTTGCACGACACTTTTGACGACACGGAAATTCTGGGCTGGATGATTCAAACGGACGACACCGCTTACAGCATTCCGCAACCGATGCCGGAACCGGCTTTGCTGGAAATCAGACCGAATCATCTGGAAAACCGCGGTCAGTTCGACGGCAAATGGCTGAACGAAAATAACGATTTCGAGAAAGCTTTTGTTACGGCGATGAAGGGACATTGCGTCAGTCGCACCGATCAATATCGCTATTTTACGATTTCCGAATCCGCCCATCAGGAATTGATTCGCGCCACCAACGAATTACATTTGATGTATTTGCATGCCACCGATAAAGTGCTGAAAGACGATAATCTGTTGCAATTGTTCAATATCCCGAAATTGCTGTGGCCGCGTCTGCGTTTGTCCTGGCAGAACCGTCGTTATCAAACCATTAGCGGACGGTTGGATTTCTGTATGGATAAAAACGGGCTGAAAGTTTACGAATACAACGCGGACAGCGCGTCCTGCCACGCGGAAGCGGGCGATATTCTGAATCAATGGGCGATTCAGGCGGGGCTAACGGCGGGCAAAAATCCGGGGGCGGATTTGCGTAATGTGTTGACGGATTGCTGGAAACACAGTCAGGCGACGCCGTTGGTGCATATCATGCAGGATAATGATTTTGAAGAAGATTATCATGCCATGTTTATGCAGAAAGCCTTAACGCAAGCGGAGTTTCAAACCAAAATTATTCACGGCACGGAAGGCTTGCATTGGGATACGCGCGGCAATTTGCTGGACGATGACGGCAATCCCGTTCGGACGGTGTGGAAAACCTGGGCGTGGGAAACCGTGCTGGAACAGCTGCGCGAAGATGCGACGGGCAAAGAAGTGGCGCCGCCGATTCGCACGGGTTATCCGGGCGATACCGTGCGTTTGATTGACGTTCTGCTGCGTCCGGAAGTGCTAGTGTACGAACCGTTATGGACGGCCATTCCGAGCAATAAAGCAATTTTACCGGTGCTGTGGTCATTATTCCCGAATCATCGTTATTTGCTGGAAGCGACTTTTGAATTGACGGACGCTTTACGCAAAGACGGTTATGCGCAAAAACCGATTGGCGGACGCCGCGGCGACAACGTGCAGCTTATCGGCGAAAACGGTGAAATTTCCGACCGCACTTTTGGTAAATTCGACAGCCAGACTAACATTTATCAACGTCTTTGGTGCCTGCCGAAAGTGGAGGAACAATACACCCAAATCTGCACGTTTACGGTGGGCGGGCATTACGGCGGCAGCTGTTTGCGTTCCGATCCGACGCGTGTTATTGTGGGCGACAGCGATATGCAACCGCTTCGCGTAATTTCGGATAAGGATTTCTTAAAATGATGATTGTTTACGGCATTAAAAATTGCGACACCGTGAAAAAAGCGTTGAAATGGCTGACGGAACACGGCATCGAACACCGCTTGCACGATTACCGTGTAGACGGCTTGGAACCCGATTTTCTGGTGCGTGCCGAAGCGCAATTCGGCTGGCGGGAATTAGTCAATAAACGCAGCACAAGTTGGCGTAATCTGGATGAAAACACGAAAAAAACATTGAAAAAATCGACCGCACTTTGCGTGCTGGCGGAGCAACCTACACTCATCAAACGCCCCATCATCCTGCAAGACGGAATTGCATTAATTGGTTTTAATGAGCAAGATTACACGGCAGCGTTTTCCCAAATAAAATGAATATATGTAGGGTGGGCTTGCTAGCCCACCAATAAACAGAATATCGAGAATGTCTAACTATCGTCGTGATTTTACTGAAGGTGCAATGTATTTTTTTACGATAGTATTATTAGATCGTAAAAGTACATTGTTAACTGATTTTATTGGTGATTTTCGTGAAGCCTATCGTGAAGTTCAATCTTATTATCCCTTTGAAACTATTGCGATTGTAGTATTGCCTGATCATTTTCATGTTATTATGCAGTTGCCTGAAGGTGATAGTAATTATTCCCGAAGAATTGGTGCAATTAAAACAAATTTTTCGAGGCGTATACAGAATCGAACGGATAAAACAGCAAGTCAATTAAAGAAAAGAGAAAGCGGTATCTGGCAAAGGCGGTTTTGGGAGCATCTGATTCGAGATGATCGAGATTTGAACAATCATATTGATTATATTTATTATAATCCTGTTAAACACGGATATGTAACGAAGGTTAGTGATTGGGAATATTCATCATTTCATCGTGATGTTAGACTTGGTCTTTTTGATGAAGATTGGGGCGGAGATATTTGTCATGAAATTTCCTGTCTTGATTTTGAATAATAACTTATTGGTGGGCTGGCAAGCCCACCCTACAGATGGCATAAAAAAGAATTTATGAATCATAACATTATCGAATTAGCGCAAAATTTAATCCGTCGTCCGTCCGTTTCTCCGGATGATCAGGGCTGCCAGCAAGTTATTGCGCAACGACTGGAACAATTAGGATTCGTCATTGAATGGATGCCCTTTAACGATACCATGAATCTGTGGGCGAAACACGGTTCCGGTGCGCCGGTTGTGGCCTTTGCCGGGCATACGGACGTGGTGCCGCCCGGAGATGAAAGTCAATGGACTTATCCGCCTTTTGAAGCCAAAATCGTGGATGATATCTTGTACGGGCGCGGCGCGGCGGATATGAAAGGCTCGTTGGCGGCGATGGTGGTAGCGGCGGAAGAATATGTGAAAGCCAATCCGAATCACGCCGGTACGATCGCGTTTTTGATTACGTCGGATGAAGAAGCCGCCGCTAAAGACGGCACGGTGCGCGTGGTGGAAACCCTGATGGCGCGCGGCGAAAATATTGATTTCTGCATGGTGGGCGAACCTTCCAGCTCAAACACCTTGGGCGATGTGGTGAAAAACGGACGGCGCGGCTCCATTACGGGTAATCTTTATATTGAAGGCATTCAGGGGCACGTGGCATATCCTCATTTAGCGGAAAATCCGGTGCATAAAGCGTTACCGTTTTTACAGGAATTAACCGCATATCAATGGGATAAGGGTAATGCATTTTTTCCGCCGACCAGCCTGCAGATCGCCAATATTCGGGCGGGAACCGGTTCTAATAACGTGATTCCGGGCGAATTATATGTGCAGTTCAATTTGCGTTATTGCACGGAAGTGACGGATGAGCTCATCAAAAATACTGTGGCGGAGATGCTGAAAAAACACGGCTTGAAGTATCGTATTAACTGGGATTTATCCGGCAAACCCTTTCTCACTGAAGTGGGAAAATTGGTAGACGCCGTGGTAAACGGTTTAGAATCGATCGTTGGTATTAAACCTAAACTGGATACCGGCGGCGGCACATCAGACGGACGGTTTATTGCGCTAATGGGAGCGGAAGTGGTGGAACTCGGTCCGTTAAACGCCACCATTCATAAAGTGAACGAATGCGTTCCCGTGGCGGATTTAGTGGCACTGGGCGCCGTTTATCAACGAATGCTGGTTAATCTTTTGGATTGACCCCAATTTATCCGGGCATATTAGATGCGCTTTTTTCGAGCTTAATAAACGTTCGTAATTGCCCGACAATGTAACCAAAAATGAAATTAACACCCGAACAACTAACCGGTAAATCCCGCACGCATTTGCTGCCGTTGCCTTGCCCTTATTCGTCGAACCATTTTCTGCAGGCGCAGGCGGTGCGAGCGTTTCAGGCGTTACAGCAAAGTGCGGTCAAAAACGGCTTCAATTTACAACCCGCCAGCAGTTTTCGCGATTTTTGGCGGCAGCAGCTGATTTGGAACGGAAAATTCAACGGCGAACGCAAGGTGCACGACGATCACGGAACTGCAGTAAATCTGACCGCACTTTCTTCATGGGAAAAATGCCAGGCCATTTTGCGTTGGTCGGCTTTGCCGGGCGCCAGCCGCCATCATTGGGGCACGGAAATTGATTTTTGGGATCCTGATCGCATTCCCGAAAATCAGTCGCTTCAGCTTGAACCCTGGGAATACGAACAAGGCGGCTATTTTGCGGATTTAAGTGCATGGTTAGCAGATAATCTGGAGACCTTCGGTTTTACCTTGCCTTTTATGCAATCCGAAAAGTCAATCGAAGTAGGGCGCGAGCCTTGGCATATTAGCTATTGGCCTTTGGCGGAACAAGCGCAGAATCGGTTTACGCCGGAGCTTTTGATTTCCGCCTGGGAAACGGAAGAAATCGGTGGCAAAGATTGTTTAATTGAACATTTAGATGAGATTTTTGAACGGTATTTCGTATGACAGGTAGGGTGGGCATGCTTGCCCACCAAAAAGTTTCTAATGGTGGGCTGGCAAGCCCACCCTACGTTCAAGCCCAACCTATGTTTAATCTTCCAGAATCAATTCTTTTAAATATTGATAAATCTCGCGATAGGCTTTAGGCGCTTTGTCTTGTTCTTTTTCCTTTTTCGCCGCGCGCACCAGATTACGCAAATGCTGGCGATCCGCTTGCGGATAGTCATCGTAAAATTTTGTTAATATCGCATCGTCGCCGGCAACCAGTTCATCGCGTAGCTGCTCAAGCTTGTGCAGCATAGCTTGTTGTTGGTTGTGCTTATTCTCGATTTTATCCAGACTTTCACGGATATGATTAATTTCATCTTCTGTCGCCGAACGCAGTAATTTGCCGATAAATTGCAACTGGCGACGTTTGGCTTCTCTCTCCGAACGACGAGCCAGATTTACGGCGTCCAGCAAACGCTCGTTTAACGGGATTTTGTCTAAATTGGTCTGGGTTAATTCGACTAATTTTGCGCCCAGCTTTTTCAATTCTTCCGCGTCACGTTTGATCTCGCTTTTGCTCACCCAGATGATTTCTTCCTGTTCGTCGTCCGTCCAGTCCAGTTCCGGTTTCTTGCCCCGTTTTTTCATTGTTATTCCTTATACCGATTGAATTTTGCGGCATTTTAGCAAAGAACCGGTACGGGGACAAATTGCAACTTTGTTATAAATGTAGTAACATTATGGAAAATGTATAGACAAGGAGAACGATGATGACGATTATGACAAGCCGCGAATTCAATCAGCATTTGGGACAAGCTCAAAAGGCCGCAATGATTTCGCCCGTCACTATCACCAATCGTGGTGAGCCGGTGTTCGTATTGATGAGCTATGAAAAATTTGAGCAATTGCAGCAACGCCCGATGTCGGCAGCGGAAGCTTTATCCCCATCAGATCCTGCGGTCGGAACGATTGATTTGGAATTGAAACCGCGCAGCCGAACACGACGCCAACCAGTTAAACTTTAAGGGTTTTTATGTATTTGCTTGATACGAATATCATTAGTGAAGCGCGGAAAATTCCTAAAGGAAGGGCTAACCCGGGAGTCAAAACCTGGTTGGAAAGTATTTCTCAGAACGAGATTTTTACGAATATAGTTGTACTGATGGAGCTGGATCGCGGAATTTTGCAAAAAGAGAGAAAGGATGCCGTACAGGGTAAATTGCTGAGACATTGGTTTGAAGTGGATATTTTACGTTCTTTCTCCGGTCGTATTTTGACGTTAGATCAGCATACGGCAACGATTTGCTCCCGACTTCATATCCCGGATGCCGCACCGGAAAATGACGCTTGGATCGCATCAAGCGCTATACAGCATAATTTAACTTTAGTCACAAGGAACGTTGCCGATTTTGAGCGAACAGGCGTACGTTTGTTTAATCCTTTTAGCGAATAGAGAAAATAATGAAAACAGAACAAAATTCGACCGCACTTTTAACGGCACAGGAACAGGAATTGCGCGATGCGGTGAGTTATGCGGTGGAAATTGCCGCCAAAGCCGGCGCAACGGCGGAGGTTGCGGTAACTAAAGTCAGCGGTTTATCCGTTTCCACTCGTTTGCGGGAAGTGGAAAATGTGGAATTCAATAACGACGGCGCCTTGGGCATTTCAGTGTATTCGGAGCAGAGAAAAGGCAGTGCGTCCACTTCGGATTTAAGTCGCGAAGCCATTAAAAATGCGGTGGAATCCGCGTTGGCGATTGCCAAATATACCTCGCCCGACGATTGCGCAGGCTTGGCGCCGAAAGAGCTGATGGCGTTTGACGCGCCGGATTTGGATTTGTATCACCCGGCGGACATCAATGTGGATACCGCTGTCGAATTGGCTTTACAGGCGGAATCCGCCGCCCTGGATTACGACGAACGTATCGTAAACAGCAACGGCGCATCCTTTAATTCTCATCAAGGCGTGCGCGTATACGGCAATAGTTATGGCATGTTGCAGAGTTATTTATCCAGCCGTTATTCCGTTTCCTGTTCCGTATTGGGCGGCGCGGACGATGAATTGGAAACCGATTATGAGTACACGGTTTCCCGCAAACTTGTCGAGTTGGAAAGCCCGGAATGGGTGGGACGGCATGCCGCCGAGAAAACCATTTCTCACTTGAAACCGCAAAAAATTGCCACGCAACAATGTCCGGTGATTTTTATGAACGATGTGGCGACGGGATTAATAGGACATTTGGCGGCGGCAATCAGCGGTGGCAGTTTGTATCGTAAAAACAGTTTTTTGCTCGATAAATTAGGCCAAAAAATTCTACCCGACTGGTTTCAAATCAGCGAACGACCGCACCTAATCGGGCGTTTGGCTTCCACCCCTTTTGACAGCGAAGGCGTGCGTACGCAAGCGCGTGAAATTATCGAAAACGGCGTGTTGCAGACCTATTTGCTCACCAGCTACAGCGCGAAGAAAATGGGCATGCAAACCACGGGGCATGCTGGCGGTATTCACAACTGGTTGGTTAAATCAAATTCTCACGAAAAATTGCCCGCACTTTTACGTCAAATGGGCACAGGCTTGCTTGTCACGGATTTGATGGGACAAGGCGTGAATATGGTCACGGGCGACTACAGCCGCGGCGCCTCAGGTTTTTGGGTGGAAAACGGCGAAATCCGCTATCCGGTATCCGAAATCACCATTGCCGGTAATTTGTCGGAAATGTTAAATCGTATCGTAGCAGTTGCCGATGACATCGAACATCGTTCCAATATTCAAACCGGATCTATCTTATTGGAAAATATGAAAATTTCAGGAAATTAACTAAAATATAAAAAAGAGTTGTTGACAATGATTCTCATTTGGCTTAATCTTAGTGCCATCTGTTAAGGCATAGATGCTCCGACAGGTAGAGTAGAAAGTAAATTCGTTAGGGTAAAAACTGAAGTTGTATGACTTCAGTTTTTTTTTTGCTATAATCTTGAAAATTTTAACAAAGGTAAATTGAATGAAAAAACATCATGTTGATGTCCTGATTTCCGAGCGGGAAGTGCGGTCAAAAATTCAATCGTTAGGCAAAGAAATCACTGAATTTTACCAGCAAAAACAAGTTGATAAATTAATCGTGATAGGTTTGCTGCGCGGTTCGTTTATGTTTATGGCGGATTTGGTGCGGGAGCTGAAATTACCGGTGGAAATTGAATTTTTAACGACTTCCAGTTACGGCACAGGTATGACCTCTACTCACGATGTGAAAATCAGTCAGGATTTAACCGGCGATATCAAAGGCGAACACGTATTGATTGTGGAAGACATTATCGACACCGGTTACACATTGGATAAAGTACGGGCCATCCTAGCCCTGCGCGAACCTGCGAGCCTTTCGATTTGTACTTTGCTCGATAAACCTTCCCGTCGGGAAGTTTCGGTGCCCGTAGAATGGGTCGGTTTTGAAATTCCCGATGAATTTGTTGTGGGTTACGGCATTGATTACGCGCAACGTTACCGTAATTTAGGGTTTATCGGAAAAGTGGTTTTGGAAGATTAGAAAATAATTATGAAAAAATTTATTGGTAAATTTCGACGTTTTTTAGCATTTGATGAACTGCTTAAGCAGTTGATTATCCGTGATGTAAAATTAAAATATCGCCGTAGTTATCTGGGGTATTTATGGAGTATTTTGAATCCATTAATGTTAATGATGGTATTGGTCATTGTTTTTTCTAATATTTTTCGCTTCGATATTCCAAACTTTCCGTTATATATGATTGCAGGACAGACAATTTTCAATTTTATGGTTGAAGCAACCAATATGTCTGTATGGTCAATCACAGGGAATGCCGCTTTACTAAAGAAAACCTATGTACCTAAGTATATTTTTACGGTATCAAAAGTAGGAAGCTCGTTAGTCAATCTTGTTTTTTCGCTTGGTGCATTAGTACTCGTTATGATTTTTACAGGTGCGGAATTCACTTGGAATTTATTATTCTTTCCTATAGTTATTTTGCAAGTTTTTATATTTAGTCTCGGATTAGGATTATTCCTTGCTGCTGCGACAGTATTCTTCCGTGATATCCAATATTTGTGGGGTGTATTTGTCTCAATGTGGATGTATCTCACGCCGCTTTTCTATCCCGTATCGATTATCCCACAGGAGTATCAAGAACTTTATAAAACGGCTAATCCGATGTATTGGTATGTTGAACAGTTCCGTGATATTGTGCTTTATGCGCGATTCCCGGAAATTAATTCAATTTATATGGGCTCAGGACTTGCACTTTTAATTTTAGTTTTAGGTGCTTGGTATTTTAATAAAAAACAAGATGAATTTATCTTATATATCTAATGACAAAAGAAATAGTAATTAAAGTAACCAATGCCACTGTTCGTTTTAATAAAGCAACAGAAAATTATAATGGCTTAAAAGAATACGTAATCAAAATGCTAAAAGGGGAACTAATGTTTCAAGAGTTTTTAGCATTAAAAGACGTTAATCTTGAAATAAAAAAAGGTGAATCGTGGGGTTTGATTGGTACTAATGGTTCAGGTAAATCAACGCTATTAAAACTTATTTGCGGTATCTTAAAACCTTATAAAGGTACTGTAGAAGTACATGGCAATATTGCGCCATTAATTGAGTTAGGGGCTGGTTTTGATGGAGAATTAACGGCAAGAGAAAATATCTATCTTAATGGTGCGTTGTTAGGGCATAAAAAAGCTTTTATGGAACAGCATTTTGATGAAATTATTGAATTTGCTGAATTACAAGATTTCGTTGATGTGCCATTAAAAAACTTTTCATCAGGTATGTCTGCCCGCTTAGGTTTTGCGGTTGCAACAATTGTTAGGCCTGAGATTTTAATTGTGGATGAAGTATTGGCAGTAGGTGATGCGGCGTTTCAAGAAAAATGTAAAAAACGCATGGAAGAAATGCTTTCAGGCGGTACAACACTATTATTTGTTTCACATTCAATTACTCAGGTAAAACAACTTTGTCAAAATGTGATCTGGATTGATAAAGGCGTTGTAAAAGCTTCAGGAAAAGCTAAAGATATAATTCCATTATATGATATTTAGTATTATAGCTAAAATAATGAAGGAAGAGTAAATAACAGGAAAATTAATTATATCGTTATAGGTGATTTCTTAAGTCTAAAGCATATTGAATTAGAAATAAAGAAAATATATTTATTGATGAACAGGTATTAGGTAATAGTATAAAGTAAAGAAGAGCTTGAAAAGCTAAAGATATGAAATAGGGCAAGAAAAAATAAAATTAGATTGCTGACTAAATCAAGTAAGTATCTTTTTCGTTAAAATATAATCGTATCAATGGAGTTATTTGAGGATGGCGTAATGTTAGTTTTTACGGGGTCCTCATTTGATTGTTCTGTAAGTAAAAAAACAACAATGATCTAAGGAAAAATATGAAAGATATTAAAATCTTTATTTGTAATCATAAAAAATCGCCAATTATTAAAACGAATATATTAATTCCGATTCATGCTGGAAAAGCGAATTCTAGTTTAGAATTAGATATTATAGGTGATAATACCGGGGATAATATTTCAGAACGTAATAGTTCTTGGTGTGAATTAACTGTAATTTATTGGATGTGGAAGAATGTTCAGGCTGATTACTATGGGTTATTTCACTATCGACGTTTCTTAAATTTTAATGATATTGGTAGCGGATATAGTACTTTTAACGATTTTTCTTCTGAATCAATTGAGGATTTTGGTTGGGATGATGAAACGATAGAAAAAGTTTGTAGTCAGTATGACGTAATAAGTTCACCTATTTGGGGAATCCATCCAGTAGGTCTACCACAAAAACTTATGACTAACTATGATTTTTATGCAAAAGAGCATTTTGTTAAAGATCTTGATATTGTGATTCAACTTATTAAAGAGAGGAGTCCTGATTTATATCCGTATGCTTTGAAATCGTTATATTCTAAAGAATGCTTTTTTGCTAATATGATGATTATGAAGAAAGAGTATTTTTATGAATATTGTGAATGGGTGTTTGATATTCTATTTGAAGCTGAGAAGATAATTGATATTTCTAAATATGATTCTTATCAAAAACGTATTTGGGGGTTTATTGCTGAGAGATTGTCGAACTGTTTCCTTGAATATCTTCGTTCTCGTGATAAAGAATTAAAATACACTCCTTTAGGTATGGTTTTTGGAATTTTTGAAGAAAACAAATTTTCTAAGCCATTGATTGAAAGTAATCTAATGCAAAATAGGCTTGATAGTATCTCATATCTTTCAGATTCAGAGATAAATATTGTTTTTGCAATTGATGATAACTATGCTAGACATTGTGCAGTAGCAATTAATTCTATTTTAGATCATATAAATTCAGAACAAAAAATTAGATTTTTCATTATTTGTGATAATACGTTTTCCGAGAAAAATAAAGAGCTATTTAGAAAATATGAAAATAACAATATATCCTTTACTTATTTAGAAGTTAATGTATCAGACTTCTCATTTTATCCATTGAATAGAGAGCATATTTCTATTGCAACATATTATAGATTAGCACTACAGGATCTTTTACCTAAAGATGTAAACAAAGTTATCTATTTAGATGCAGATTTAGTTGTTATGGAAAATATTGCTAAATTATGGGATATTGATTTAGAAGATAATTTTATTGGTGGAGCATTGGATGAGGGGGGCGTTTTACAGATAAGACGTTTAGGATTACCATTATCACACAATTACATAAATGCGGGTATTTGTGTGATGAATATCAAAAAAATGAGAGAGTTAAATTTGAAGCATCTATATGCTGAATCACTGTATAAGAACTGTGATCTTATCACATTGCAAGATCAAGATATTTTGAATATAACATTTGTTAATAAAATCAAGAAACTACCTTTGCGATGGAATGTCCAGTCTCGTTTTTATAAACCTAATGAATTGGAGTACGCTTTTTCTCAAAGGGAGTTAGAAGAGGCTGCAATGCTGCCTGCTATTATTCATTATTCAGATAGAGAAAAACCATGGCAAAATTCTTGTCGTCATTTATTGAAGTCATATTATGATTTTTATAAAAGTCAGTTATCTTCAGAATGGTTGGAACAATATAAGATTAATTCTATATTTGATTTTATATCTTATGATTTACGAGGTGATAAAGCTGAAATTTTTCTTACTATTGGCAGTTTTAAAAAATCAATTATTATTAATCGAGAATTTGGTAAAAAAATTTACGGAGTTATTAAATACATTAAAGGTAAAATTAAATAATGAAGTCGCTAAATTTTAATTATTTGTCTAAGTTAGATCATTTGAGATTTTTAGCTGCAATCCTTGTTATATTTCATCATTTCAGAGGAGTTAATATTAGTATTTCAAATATAGAAAATGTTACAGTCTCAAATGTAGTTAAAATATGGTTGGTACAAGGTTCTAGTGGTGTGAGTCTATTTCTTGTATTAAGCGCTTTTTTATTTACATTAATTGCTAATGCAGGAATGAAAAAATTAATTATAAATATTTTATCTATAATAGAATTTTAAGAATTTTTCCCTTACTTATAGTATTAATTTTCATTGTTTTAACAATTAATCGTGCGGGGGGTAGATATTCTCCGAGTATTAACTTTGCAATTAAATACTGGTAATGCAATGACTGGTTGGGGGCATGAGTTTTTTCCTGTAGGGCCTATTTGGACAATTGCAATGGAATTTCAATTCTATTTATTATTTCCAATACTAATACTTTTGCTCTCTAAATTTGGTATTCATTATATTCTTCTATCTATCTTATTCATTATGATGATACGTTTTATGGTTGTTTCATTAACTGATAAGAATATTTACTATAATATGTATCATTCTATATTAGGTAGATTGGATCAGTTTTTAATTGGAATCTTATTAGGTACTTTTTATATTAGAGGATATTTTAATAGAGTTAGAAATACCCAGGCTGGGCTAATGATGTGTATTTCGTTTAGTTTATTGACTATTTTATTATATGAAAATAGGAATATAACTTCTTTTAGTACAATATTATATTTTACTGTTGAAGCAATGCTTTGGAGTGTTTTTATATTAGGATATTTATCTGTTAAAATAAAAGAAAATATATTTTCTAGTACAATAGGTAGGGTATTCGCTTTTGGTGGTATGCTAAGTTTTTCGTTATATTTATTGCATTTACCAGTAGGTATGATAGTAGGGAACCTATTAGGATTTACTGAATCAAATTCATTGACTGAATCTATATTGAATAATCTTATTCGTTTCCCAGCAATTATACTTTGTTCTATACTCTCATATTATGTAATTGAAAAACCATTTATGAGTTTAAGAACGAAATATTTAGAGGATTAAATTATATGCAAAATTTTCTATTAGTTGGTGCAGGTTTCTCAAATGCCGTAATCGCTCGTGAATTGGCAGAACAAGGCTACAAAGTAACCGTTATCGATCAACGTAATCATGTAGCTGGTAACTGTCACTCTGAGCGTGATGCAGAAACTAATGTCATGGTCCACGTTTATGGTCCACATATTTTCCATACTGATAATGAGCGCGTGTGGAATTATATTAATCAATTTGGTGAATGGATGCCGTTTGTAAACCGTGTGAAAACCATTAGCCAAGGTGCTGTGTATTCATTACCGATTAACTTACACACCATCAACCAATTCTTCAGTAAAACCTGCTCGCCTGCGGAAGCGAAAGCATTGATTGAAAGCCAAGCGGATATGTCAATTACCGATCCGCAAACGTTTGAAGAGCAAGCAATGCGTTTTGTGGGTAAAGATTTATATAAAGCGTTCTTCTATGGTTATACCAAAAAACAATGGGGTGTTGAGCCGAAGGAGTTACCTGCAAGCATTTTAAAACGTTTACCTGTGCGTTTTAACTATGACGATAATTACTTTGCGCACAAATTCCAAGGTATGCCAAAAGACGGTTACACTGTTATCGTGGAAAATATTTTAAAACACGATAATATTGAAGTGCGTTTAAATACACCATTTTCTGAATCAATGAAAACCGAATTTGATCATATTTTCTGGTCTGGCCCGTTAGATGCTTACTTTGGTTTTGATTTAGGTCGTTTAGGCTATCGTACGTTAGACTTTGAAGCATTCCGTGATGAAGGAGATTTTCAAGGTAATGCGGTAATTAACTATGGTGATGAAGAAGTGCCGTTCACGCGTATTTCTGAACATAAACATTTCGCACCTTGGGAACAACACGAAAAAACGATTTGCTATCGTGAATTTAGCCGTTTATGTGGAGAAAATGATATTCCTTACTATCCGATCCGTTTAGTAAAAGATAAAGCATTATTGCAACAATATGTTGAAAAAGCGGACAAGGAAACAAAAGTCACTTTCGTTGGTCGTTTAGGTACATATCGTTATTTAGATATGGACGTGACTATTAAAGAAGCATTAGAAGTCACCGATGAAATTAAAGCATCATTAGCTGCAGGTGAATCTTTAAAACCGTTCTATGTAAATATGGAAGTGTAAAAAACGTTTGGAATTTTGACCGCACTTGATAGTAATATTATGGGCGGTCATTTTTATAATTTGGAAGATATTTATGGATTGTACAAAATCTATTTGTGCTGTTGTCGTTACATATAATCGCAAAGAACTATTATTAAATTGTTTGGCAGCATTAAAGAATCAAACTTATGCAATTGATCATATAATTGCGGTTAATAATGCAAGTAAAGATGGTACGGTAGATTTTTTGGCAGAAAACGGTTGGGTAAATTCAGATCAATTCACATTGATTACTCTTAATGAAAATTTAGGTGGAGCTGGTGGATTTCATGCGGGTATTGAGTTCGCTTATAAGGAAGGTTTTGATTATATTTGGTTAATGGATGATGACGGTTTGCCGGCAGTAGACAGTTTGGCAGAGCTTATCCCTTATGCTGCGGATGATGTTTATATTGGTCCTTTAGTTTTAAATATTAAAAATCCAAATGAATTGACTTTTACATTACGATTACCTAACTCTAAAACTGTGTTATCTAATTTAGCGGATGTGAATATCGCAACGAAAGATAATATTATTCCTGATATTGTAATGCCATTTAATGGTATTTTATTTTCTCGAGAGTTAGTGAAAAAAATTGGACTCCCTAAACAAGAGTATTTTATTTGGGGTGATGATATGGAATATACATGGCGGGCGAGAAAATATTGTTTTAGAATCTTTACGGTAGTCAGTGCTCATTTCTTTCACCCTAAAGAAAATACATTAGGTACGCCAATGTTTTTTGGGTTAATGAAGTTTAATGATACAGAATCAAAATTGAAATTGTATTGTATGTGTCGCAATAATTTACGTAATTTACTTGATTATAAGAATATTATTATTGCTTCTTTATTTTGTGCAAAAGTTACTTGGTTTTATGTATTTACCAGACCGAATTTGAAAAAACTAGTACTTGGCTGGAAAGGACTTATCCATGGATTAGCAAAGAAATTCTCAGCGCATAAGGATTATATTGTCTAATATGAATATTAAAATTCTTATTGCTACTCATAAAGTCTATGAATTTCCACAAGATAATGGTTATTTCCCAATCCAAGTCGGAAAGGCAATGAACAAAAATGATTTGGGAATTATAGCTGATAATACAGGTGATAATATTTCAGCTAAAAATACCTCTTTTTGTGAGTTAACAGCATTATATTGGGCTTGGAAGAATTTGTCTAAAGTTGAGTATATTGGATTGATTCATTATCGTCGTTATTTTTCAGGCAAAGGGCTTCGTATAAAAAATAAAGAAGTTGCATCTTCTGATTTTCTTTTGAGTCTTTTGAAAGATTATGATGTAATTGTGCCTAGAAAGCGTAATTATTATATTGAATCTGTTTATAATCATTATAAAAATGCACATTTTGTAAAAGATCTAGATGAAACTAGGAAAATTATTGAACAAGATTTTCCTTTGTATATTTCGGCATTTGATCAGGTGATGAATGGAAAGAAACTACATTTGTTTAATATGTTTGTAATGTCGAGGGTTCATTTCGAACAATATTGTGAATGGTTATTTTACATTCTGTTTAAGCTTGAAGGTCAGATTGATATTTCGAATTATGATCTTTATCAAAAAAGAGTTTTTGGTTTTCTAGCTGAACGATTATTTAATGTTTGGTTAATTAAAAATCAATTAAAAGTAAGAGAACAGAAAGTGGTTGCTTTAGAAGGTGAAAATCTTGTAAAGAAAGCTATTGGCTTACTAAAGCGAAAAATTTTACCAAGAAGATAATTACTATGAAAAAAGCTCTAGTTTGTAAATATATATTAGCAATGACAGATTTCTGTTCATTCCTTGCGGCCTATGTCCTAGGATTATTTTCCCTTAATCTTTGGACGAGAGATTTGGATCGTTTTTTCCCTATAGAGCAGTTTCAAGAAGCTGTTTTCATCCATTTTAGTTTGGCTATTGTTTGTGTGATTTTATTTTGGGTACGTTATCGTCATTATACTTATCGAAAACCATTTTGGTTTGAACTTAAAGAAATTATCAGAACACTGGCAATCTTAGCTGTAGTTGAGCTTGCTACCATTGCCTTCTCCAAACTTTATTCTTCACGTTATTTATGGGTTTTAAGTTGGAGTTTAACGATTTTTATTGTTCCGTTTTGTCGTGTTGTAGTTAAAAAGTGCTTAATTCGAACAGGGTTATATTTAAAAAATGCCATTATTATTGGTGGTGGAAAAAATGCAATAGATGCATATAAAGCATTAATGAGTGAGGCTTATTTAGGATTTAGAATTAAATATTTTATTGCATTAAATCAAATTGATGAATTAAAACAGTTGAATGTTCCGATAATTAATGAAACTCGCCAGGGAATTTGGCGATTGGTTACACATAAAAGTGATCAATTTATTATTGCTTTAGAAGAAGATGAATATGAACAACGTAACCATTGGTTACGTTATTTTTCAAAAATGCAATATCGTTCTGTTTCGGTTATTCCGACTTTACGCGGGTTACCTCTTTATAGTACGGATATGTCATTTTTATTTAGTTATGAAGTAATGCTTTTGCGCGTCAATAATAATTTAGCAAAACGTTCTTCTCGCATAGTTAAACGAACAATGGATATTATTGGTTCATTGATATTGATTGTTTTGTTTTCTCCCATATTATTCACACTTTATTGTTTAATCAGGCAGGATGGTGGGGAAGCTATTTATGGGCATAAACGCATAGGCCGTAATGGTAAGCCGTTTAAGTGTTTAAAGTTTAGATCCATGGTTATAAATTCAGACCAAGTTCTGCACGATTTACTGGCAAAAGATGCTAAGGCAAAAGCCGAATGGGATTTAGAGTGTAAGTTAAAAAATGATCCAAGAATAACACCAATTGGTCGATTTATTCGTAAGTGGAGTCTTGATGAACTCCCTCAATTATTTAACGTATTAAAAGGCGAAATGTCCCTTGTTGGCCCTCGCCCGATTGTTAAAGAAGAATTGGAACGTTATCAGGATGATGTGGATTACTATCTTATGGCTAAACCGGGGATGACTGGTTTATGGCAAGTAAGTGGTCGAAATGACGTAGATTACGATACCCGGGTTTATTTTGATTCGTGGTATGTCAAAAACTGGTCATTGTGGAACGATATTGCAATTTTGTTCAAAACGGTGAATGTGGTTTTGAATAGAGATGGGGCTTATTAATATGATTAAATATTTATATCGTATTTTTAAAGAGAAATTTTTAAAAAATATAAATAGTAAACTAGATGATTTACTGTTAAAACAAACAAAAATAATTAAAGAGCTTGAGAAATATAATGAACAAATTTCGACTCGGGAATTTCAAGATAGAAAAGAAATATTATCTCTTATTTCTGAATTAATTTTAAAGTTGGACCCTGCTTTTAACCAAATTCAGAAAAGATTAGATTTATTGGATAATAAAACTAACTCCATATTGCTTCGTCAGCTGAATATTCATTCTAGTCAAGAAAATAGAGTGCTTTTTATTATACATAACATGTACACGTGGGCAGCTTTATCATTACTTTATTATGAATTTGAGAAAAGAGATGATGTAGAGATATTTGTTTTGGCAATAAATTCAGGAGATAATTCAAACGATCTACAGAAATCTTATTCTAGCAAAACAACAGATTTTCTGTCAGATGAGAAAATAAAATACCATTATATTCAGTATGATGATGTGACTGGATTAATTTCATATTTGTCAGCTGTTTCTCCGACTGCAATTATTCGGCAATCTGGATGGGATGCCGATATTCCTAATATTTATTCAGCAATAAATTTATCAAATTATAATATTTTTTATATTCCTTATTATTCTTTGGATGTTATAAATGATTTTTCTACAGACAAACTTAATTTGGAATATAATCAGAATTTACATTTGCTGAGTAAGAAGATTTATGGAACTAGTCAGTATTTTGTGAATCATGCAAAAGAAATTTATTTAGGTGATTATAGGAAATATGAATTTCTTGGTAATACAAAAATTGAGTTTCTAACTAAAAATATTGTTGAGAATCATCATTTTAGAAAAACAGGAGTGCTTAATGTTATTTGGGCCCCACATCACAGTATTGGGGGTAACTGGCTTGCATTTGGAACATTTGAGAAAAATTGTTTAGATTTTATCCATCTTGCGGAGAAATATGGACAGAGAATTCATATCAAGTTACGAGCTCATCCACTATTAGCTTCAGCAATGCAGAATTATGACAGGGCGCTTTGGGAGGAATTTATTTATAAATGGAATGAATTACCGAATACTTCTATTGATGGAGATTGGGATTATGTTAAGAGTTTTGAATGGTCGGATTTAATGATTTCAGATGGCATTTCTTTTTTGGCTGAATACCCTTTGACTAATAAGCCAATTATTTATATTGAGTCGCCTT
The DNA here is from genome assembly GCF_014843355.1 of Actinobacillus sp. GY-402. Classification (GTDB taxonomy): domain Bacteria; phylum Pseudomonadota; class Gammaproteobacteria; order Enterobacterales; family Pasteurellaceae; genus Exercitatus; species Exercitatus varius. The sequence goes on along the minus strand of NZ_CP062137.1, from coordinate 1,529,039 downwards.
CTCACATGGAGTTTAATGAAAATGGAGAATTAGCTCGAAATTGTTGTCATGTAGTAAAAAATTCTGAAGAATTATTCCGTCTAATTGAACGTTTTTTCCTTTCTGAATTAGAAATTAAATCTGATGCAGTACAGAAATTAAAAGAAAGTTTATGGATTGATGGAGCTGCGAAACGTATAGCTGACGATATCTTAAAAACGTTAAAAAATAAATAATGAAAACCATCCTCATCACCGGCGGAGCCGGTTTTATCGGGTCTGCCGTTATTCGTCATATTATCTGCAATACCCCGGACAGCGTGGTGAATGTGGATAAACTCACTTATGCGGGAAATCTTGAATCTCTCGAATCCGTTTCCGATAGTCCACGTTATGCTTTTGAACGGGTGGATATTTGCAATCGGGCGGAATTGGATCGTGTATTTACCGAATATCAGCCTGACGCCGTTATGCATTTGGCGGCGGAAAGTCACGTAGACCGTTCAATTGACGGTCCGGCTGATTTTATTGAAACCAATATTATCGGTACTTACACTTTATTAGAAGCGGCGCGCAGTTATTGGAATGGGTTGCCGGAAGATAAAAAGAAAAAATTCCGTTTTCATCATATTTCAACGGATGAAGTATATGGTGATTTAGAAGGCACCGATGATTTATTTACGGAAACTACCCCTTACGCACCTTCTAGTCCTTATTCGGCTTCAAAAGCATCAAGCGATCATTTGGTCAGAGCTTGGCTACGTACATACGGTTTGCCAACGATTGTGACTAATTGTTCTAATAATTATGGTCCATTTCATTTTCCTGAAAAACTCATTCCATTAATGATTCTGAATGCTTTGGACGGCAAACCTTTACCGATTTATGGCAATGGTCAGCAGATTCGTGATTGGCTTTTTGTTGAAGATCATGCCCGGGCACTTTATAAAGTCGTAACCGAAGGCAAAATTGGTGAAACTTACAATATTGGCGGACACAATGAGAAATCGAACATCGAGGTAGTTCGCATCATCTGCGCTTTATTAGAAGAACTCGCGCCAAATAAACCGGCAGGCATAACAAAATACGAAGATTTAATCACTTATGTGGCGGACCGACCGGGCCATGATGTGCGTTATGCCATTGACGCAACTAAAATTGGCCGCGAACTCGGCTGGAAACCGCAAGAAACGTTCGAAAGCGGTATTCGTAAAACGGTGGAATGGTATTTGACCAATAAAAAATGGTGGAGCCGTGTGTTGGATGGTTCTTATAATCGTGAGCGGCTGGGCATACATAAGTAACGAGAAGTCAAAATTTAAGAAAACTTTGCAAATTCTGACCGCACTTTAGGGATTATATGAAAGGAATTATTTTAGCAGGCGGTTCGGGTACTCGCCTTTACCCGATTACACGCGGTACGTCAAAACAGCTTTTGCCGGTTTATGACAAACCCATGATTTATTATCCTCTTTCTGTGCTAATGCTCGCCGGTATTCGTGATGTGTTAGTGATTACTACACCGGAAGATAAAGCCGGTTTTAAACGTTTATTAGGTGACGGATCAGATTTTGGTATCAATCTTGAATATGCTATTCAGCCAAGTCCGGACGGCTTGGCTCAGGCTTTTTTGATTGGTGAAACCTTTATTGGTAATGAACCGGTTTGCCTGGTGTTAGGCGACAATATATTCTATGGCCAGCATTTTTCTCAGGCATTAAAAAACGCGACGGAATCTGTCAAACAAAAAGGAGCGACCATTTTTGCTTATCAAGTCAAGGATCCCGAACGTTTTGGCGTCGTCGAGTTTGATGAAAATTTCCGTGCGTTATCAATTGAAGAAAAACCGGCTCAACCGAAATCAAACTGGGCGGTAACGGGCTTATATTTCTACGACAATCGTGTGGTGGAGTTTGCCAAACAAGTGAAACCGTCGGCTCGTGGCGAGCTGGAAATTACGACGTTGAATGAAATGTATCTTAACGACGGATCGCTCAATGTTCAGCTTTTAGGCCGCGGTTTTGCATGGTTAGATACGGGCACTCACGATAGTCTTCATTCCGCAGCGGCTTTTGTGAAAACCGTACAAAGTTTACAGAATTTACAAGTGGCGTGTTTGGAAGAAATTGCTTACTACAACGGCTGGCTTTCAGCGGAGCAAATCGAGCAATTTGCCAAGCCGATGGCGAAGAATGAGTATGGTCAGTACTTATTGCGTTTAGTAAAAGGAGCAAAATAATGGCTCGTTTTTTGATTACAGGCGCAAAAGGGCAGGTTGGATATTGCTTAACTCAACAACTTACCGGTAAAGCGGAAATTTTGGCGGTAGATCGCGATGAATTGGATATTACGGATCAAAGTGCGGTCAAAAATATCGTCGTTTTTTTTAAGCCGGATGTCATCATCAATGCGGCGGCGCATACCGCAGTGGATCGCGCAGAAAGCGAAGCGGAATTAAGCGAGGCGATTAACGTCAAAGGTCCGCAGTATTTGGCTGAAGCCGCTAATGAAATCGGCGCGGTGATTTTACATATTTCCACCGATTACGTTTTTGAAGGTACCGGCGCCGGTGAATATAAAGAAGATGACCAAACTCATCCGCAAGGCGTTTATGGTCGTACCAAGTTAGACGGCGAAATTGCCGTGCAAAAAGCCAACCCGAAACATATCATTCTTCGCACTGCCTGGGTATTCGGCGAACATGGCAACAATTTTGTGAAAACCATGTTGCGTTTGGGCAAAGAACGTGAAGTTTTAGGTGTCGTGGGCGATCAAATCGGCGGTCCGACTTATGCCGGTGATATCGCTTCGACATTGATTAAAATTGCGTTCGAAATAATTAACGGCAGAACGGATGTTTTCGGTACATACCATTTCAGCGGTCAACCTTATGTAAGCTGGTATGAATTCGCCGATGCGATTTTTGCGGCGGCGGAGACTAAAAAACTGTTGAAAAAACGACCGCACTTAAACCCAATTACCAGCGCCGATTATCCCACACCGGCCAAACGTCCCGCCAATTCCCGTTTGGATTTAAGCAAAATCAAAGCGGTATTTGGAATTGAACCGAGCGACTGGCGAAAAGCACTCAAAAACATTAAGGCGTATTCATCATGAAAATTATCGATACGAAAATCTCGGAAGTAAAATTATTAGAGCCAACTGTTTTCGGTGACGAACGCGGTTTCTTTATGGAAACTTTTCGCGATGAATGGTTTCGCCGAAATGTGGCAAACCGCACTTTTGTGCAGGAAAATCATTCGAAATCGGTGAAAGCCGTGCTGCGCGGTTTGCATTATCAAACGGAAAACACCCAAGGTAAACTGGTGCGCGTGGTACAAGGCGCAGTGTTTGATGTGGCGGTGGATTTGCGTAAAAGTTCGGCTACCTTCGGGCAATGGATCGGCGAGATTTTATCGGCGGATAATAAGCGTCAGTTATGGATTCCTGAAGGTTTTGCTCACGGTTTTTACGTGTTAACGGACACGGCGGAATTTACCTATAAATGCACGGATTATTACAATCCGAAAGCGGAACATTCTTTGCTTTGGAACGATCCCGACGTCGGGATCGAATGGAATCTGACCGGTGAGCCGAATCTGTCCGCCAAGGATTTAGCGGGAAAATTGCTGGCGGATGCCGTTTTATTTGATTAGGCGACGCGTGCCAAACAGAAATCAGCCGAAACGCATGCAAAATTCTGAAAAACTGATATAGTGACGCAGCTATATCGGTTTTTTTATGGAGAAAATCATGGATATTTTACTTTCCGCGCAACCCGCTCCCGATGTTTGGGGCGAAAATGCGCTGCTCAGTTTCAACCACAATCAGGCCGTCATTCATTTGTCAAAAAACAATGAAAATTTTGACCGCACTTTAGTGCAAAAAGCGGCGCGTAAATTGCGCGGGCAGGGCATTAAAGAGGCGGTGTTGAGCGGCGAAAACTGGAATTTGGAAAATTGTTGGGCGTTTTATCAGGGATTCTATACCGCAAAACAGGATTGGGCGGTGGAATTTCCGGAATTGGGCGAGGATCATGAAGAACTGTTAGCGCGTATTCAATGCGGTGATTTTGTGCGGGAAATCATCAATCTGCCGGCGGATGTGATTACGCCGACGGAGCTGGCAACCCGCGCCGCGGCGTTTATTCAGGCTCAGGCAGAGGCTTATTCGGCGAAAAGTGCGGTCAAATTTTCCATCGTTTTGGGTGAGGATTTGCGCGAACAGGGTTATGCGGGAATCTGGCAGGTGGGCAAAGGCGCGGCGAATCCGCCCGCATTATTGCAGCTGGATTTTAACCCGACCGGCGATGCCGAGGCGCCGGTGCTGGCTTGTCTGGTGGGTAAAGGTATCACTTTCGACAGCGGCGGTTACAGCATTAAACCGAGCAACAGCATGGATTCCATGCGTTCGGACATGGGCGGCGCAGCATTGTTAACCGGCGCGCTGGGCATGGCGATTGCTCACGGTTTGAACCGGCGGGTGAAACTGTTTTTATGCTGCGCGGAAAATATGGTGAGCGGCCGCGCCTTGAAACTGGGTGATATTATTTCATACCGCAACGGCGTCAGCGCTGAAATTCTGAATACGGATGCGGAAGGACGCCTGGTGTTGGCGGACGGTTTGATTGACGCCGATGCGCAACGGGCGGAATTCATCATCGACGCGGCAACCCTAACCGGCGCGGCGAAAGTGGCGGTGGGCAACGACTATCATTCCGTGTTGTCTATGGACGAAGACTTAATTTCCGATTTGTTTCAGGCGGCGAAAGAAGAGCGGGAACCGTTCTGGCGTTTGCCGTTTGAAGATTTCCACCGTTCGCAGGTGAATTCGCAGTTCGCCGATATTGCTAACGTGGGTTCGGTGCCGGCGGGATCCGGCGCGGGGGCGAGTACGGCCACCGCCTTTTTATCTTATTTTGTGAAAGATTATCAGCGAAACTGGCTGCACATCGATTGTTCCGCCACCTTCCGCAAATCCGCCGGTGATTTGTGGGCGGCGGGCGCTACGGGAATCGGCGTGCAAACGCTGGCCAATTTATTAGTGACAAAAGCGAATTTATAGGAATTTATTATGGCATTAGAAAGAACATTATCGATCATCAAACCCGATGCGGTGGAACGTCATTTAATCGGGCAAATTCTGGCCCGTTTCGAACAAAGCGGCTTTCGGATTGCGGCAATCAAAATGTTGCATTTAACCAAACCGCAGGCGGAAGGTTTTTACGCGGAACATCAGGGCAAACCGTTTTTTGACAGCTTGGTGGAATATATGACGTCGGCGCCGGTGGTGGTTTCCGTACTGGAAAAAGAAAATGCGGTAAAAGATTACCGCACTTTGATTGGCGCCACCGATCCGGCGCAGGCGGCGGAAGGGACGATTCGCAAAGATTTTGCCGAAAGCCGGCAGCGGAACTCGGTTCACGGCTCGGACAGCGTAGAAAGTGCGGTCAGAGAAATCGCTTATTTTTTTGTGGATACCGAAATCTGCGGGCGCTAGAAACGGCTGAAAATGATCCCTTGGCTACCTTGTCCGGGGGATTTTTTATTTTTAGATTGAAATTCAGGTAAAAATGCGTATTATAGCCGTCTAAACGGCTAAACTCATTTTTAAGGAAAGAACATGTCAACCTATTTATTTACTTCCGAATCCGTGTCAGAAGGCCATCCGGATAAGATTGCGGACCAAATTTCAGACGCGGTATTAGACGAAATTCTCAAACAGGACCCGAAAGCGCGTGTCGCCTGTGAAACTTACGTAAAAACCGGCATGGCGCTGGTCGGCGGCGAAATTACCACCTCTGCCTGGGTGGATATTGAAAATATTACCCGTCAGGTTATTTGCGACATCGGTTACCGACATTCGGATATGGGATTCGACGGGCATTCTTGCGCGGTGTTAAACGGTATCGGCAAACAGTCTTCCGATATTAATCAAGGGGTGGATCGTGAAGATCCGCTCGCGCAAGGCGCCGGCGACCAGGGAATTATGTTCGGTTACGCCACCAATGAAACCGAAGTATTGATGCCTGCGCCGATCACTTACGCTCACCGCCTGATGGAACGTCAGACAAAAGTGCGTAAAGACGGCACGCTTGACTGGTTGCGTCCGGATGCCAAAAGTCAGCTCACTTTCAAATACGAAAACAATAAAATTGTGGGCATTGACGCCGTGGTACTTTCCACTCAGCACGCGGAATACGTCAGCCAAAAAGAAGTGCACGAAGGCGTGATGGAAGAGATCATCAAACCGGTATTGCCGGCGAAATGGTTGGATAAAGACACCAAATATTTTATCAACCCTACCGGGCGTTTCGTCATTGGCGGCCCAATGGGCGACTGCGGTTTAACCGGACGTAAAATCATCGTCGATACTTACGGCGGCGCGGCGCGTCACGGCGGCGGCGCTTTCTCCGGTAAAGATCCGTCAAAAGTCGACCGTTCCGCCGCTTATGCCGCCCGTTATGTAGCGAAAAATATCGTTGCGGCCGGTCTGGCGGATCGCTGTGAAATTCAGCTTTCTTATGCCATCGGCATAGCGGAGCCGACGTCCATTATGTTGGAAACCTTCGGAACCGGAAAAGTGGCAAACGAATTATTGGTGAAACTGGTACGCGAATTCTTTGATTTACGTCCGTACGGTTTAATCAAAATGTTGAATTTAATTCAACCGATTTACCGCGAAACCGCCGCTTACGGTCACTTCGGCCGCGAACAGTTCCCGTGGGAAAAAATCGATCGCGCCGCCGAATTAAGAGCGGCCGCCGGGTTATAAATTTAACCGTAATTGATGAAAAGCACGTGTTTAGGCGCGTGCTTTTTTGTTTGCAATGTCGTGTATAAATACTTGTGAAAACCTTGTGGGATTGTGATATATTGACATCGGATTTTTAACATAAATAACAAGGAGTAATCCATGAAAAAGACAACATTAGCTATGGCACTAGGGGCATTGGTTTTCAGTGGTGTTGCCAGTGCAAATTGGTATGTTGAAGGTAACGCCGGTTATTCCAGACTGAAAACATCAGGTGGTGACGGTTATGATCTCAAAGACAATTCATTTTCACCAAGCATTGCACTTGGTTACAAAATTAACGATTGGCGTTTTGCCGTAGATTATACTTATTACGGTAAAGCCAATGAAGACTACCGCTGGCAGTATTACCAAGAGCATGAAGTAGGGGATGAAGAAATCAAAGCATACGGTTTCGGGGTTTCCGCTTATTATGATTTCAATACTAATACCGCTTTGAAACCTTATGTGGGTGTCCGTCTTTCAACTAATCATATTAAGACCGAACAAAATTACGCTATTTATTCCGACAACACCGGTAATATGGTAGGGAGCGGCAGTTATTCGGATTCCGACACCAAATTCGGTTATGGGGCGATTGTGGGGGTGAGCTACAATTTTGCGCCACAATGGGATTTAAACGTAGCGGCGGAATATAACCGTTTAGCGAAATACGATGATGTGAAATATAATCAATACGGTGCGAAAGTGGGTGTGCGTTACAGCTTCTAATTTTCAACCGAAATAAATGAACGGCGCGCGTTTTTAACGCGTGCCTTTGTTTTCTGTAAAACTAAAATATTTTCCATGGACCAACAAACCCGATTTCGTCATTTGAAAATGCAGGTTCAACGTAAACTGAACGACTGTTTACAAAAATCCGAGCAATTTTTTGACCGCACTTTTGCCGTGCCGACGGTGAGTTATGAGGTGCGCGGTGTGAAAGCGGGCGTGGCGTATCTGCAAAAAAACACGATAAAATTTAACCGCACTTTACTGCTGGAAAATCCGACGGAATTTGTGAATCAAGTGGTGCCGCACGAATTGGCGCATTTAATTGTGTATCAGCTGTTTGGCAGAGTGAAGCCACACGGCGAAGAATGGCAATCGGTGATGACAAAAGTCTTTCAGCTGCCCGCCGAAACCTATCATCGGTTTGACGTCGCATCCGTGCAGGGCAAAACCTTCGCTTACCGTTGCGGCTGCCGTATTCATCGGCTTTCCGTGCGACGCCACAATAAAATTCAACGGGAACGTGCGGTTTATTTATGCCAGATCTGCCAAGGACGATTGGTACCGGCGGATGAAATTTGTCCGTGAAATTTCAGCGGGGTTGTGTTATATTCACGCTGAACTTTTTAACATAATAACGAAGGGGGATTTATGAAAAAGACAACATTAGCCATGGCATTAGGCGCATTATTATTCAGTGGCGTTGCCGGCGCGAACTGGTATGTTGAGGGTAATGCGGGTTATTCCAGATTAAAAACGTCCGGTTTGGATTTTGATGAAATCAGTGACGGCTCATTTTCTCCAAGCGTTGCCGTCGGTTATAAAATCAACGATTGGCGCTTTGCCTTAGATTACACTTATTACGGTAAAGGCGACGATAATTACGGTTGGTCCGAAGGCAGTCGTTACGGTTCGGGAGAAACCGAAGTGAAAGCTTATGGTTTCGGCGTGTCGGCTTATTATGATTTTGATCTGAATACCGCCCTGAAACCTTATGTCGGCGTCCGTCTCTCGGCTAACCATATCAAAGTTAACGATGATTTTAACGAAGTTTCCGATTATTTCCACTATTCTGATTCGAATACCGAATTCGGTTACGGCGCCGTGGTCGGGGTCACTTATAACCTGGCGCCGAGTTGGGATTTGAATGTCGCCGCGGAATATAACCGTCTTGGCGAAGTGGACGACGTAAAACTTAATCAATACGGTGCAAAAATCGGCGTACGTTACACATTCTAAGCTTCAAGGTCGATCTTGACGCAAAAGTGCGGGAAAAAAACGTGAGTTTTTTTGACCGCACTTTTTCTTTTTTGCCGGAAATTTAGCCAAACCCTCACATTTTTCCTCAAAGTGCGGTTGAAATTTGCGAAATAATGCCTATATCAACAAAGTCAATTTAAAGACCTTGAACGAATAGGACAACTAATATGAGCAATAATCAGCAAACTCTTGGTTTTCAAACGGAAGTGAAACAGCTTCTGCAATTAATGATTCATTCCCTGTATTCCAACAAGGAAATTTTCTTACGCGAATTGATTTCCAATGCTTCGGACGCGGCGGATAAATTGCGCTTCAAAGCCCTTTCCGCGCCGGAATTGTATGAAGGCGACGGCGATTTAAAAGTACGCATTCGTTTTGATGAGAAAAAAGGCACGCTTACCGTAAGCGATAACGGTATCGGTATGACGCGCGAACAGGCGATGGAACATCTCGGCACCATTGCGAAATCGGGAACGAAGGAATTTTTGACCGCACTTGGACAGGATCAGGCTAAAGACAGCCAGTTAATCGGTCAGTTCGGCGTGGGTTTTTATTCCGCTTTCATCGTGGCGGATAAAGTGGAAGTGCGCAGCCGCGCCGCAGGCGTACCGGCGAATCAGGGCGTACTTTGGACTTCAGCCGGCGAAGGCGAATATTCCGTTGAAGATATTGAGAAAAAAGATCGCGGCACGGAAATTACGCTGTTTTTGCGGGAAGACGAAAAAGAATTTTTAAACGAATGGCGTTTGCGTGAAATTATCGGAAAATATTCCGATCATATCGGGTTGCCGGTGGAAATTCTGACCAAAGAATTCGACGACGAAGGCAAGGAAACCGGCGTAAAATGGGAAAAAATCAATAAGGCGCAGGCGTTGTGGACGCGCGCAAAAGGCGAGATTTCCGACGAGGAATACAAAGAATTTTATAAACATATCAGCCACGATTTTGCCGATCCTTTGGTGTGGCAACATAATAAAGTGGAAGGTAATCAGGAATATACCAGCCTGCTTTATGTGCCGTCCAAAGCGCCGTGGGATTTGTTCAACCGCGATCAAAAACACGGTTTGAAGCTTTATGTACAACGGGTTTTTATCATGGATGACGCGGAAGTGTTCATGCCGAATTATCTGCGTTTTATGCGCGGTTTGTTAGACAGCAATGATTTGCCGCTAAACGTTTCCCGTGAAATTCTGCAGGACAATAAAACCACGGCGGCGTTGCGCAAAGCTTTGACGAAACGCGCTTTGCAAATGCTGGAAAAACTGGCGAAAGACGAACCGGAAAAATACGCTTTGTTCTGGAAAGAATTCGGTTTGGTCTTGAAGGAAGGCGTAGGCGAAGATTTTGCCAACCGCGAACAAATCGCCAAATTATTCCGCTTCGCTTCCACTCATACGGACAGCAGCGAACAAACTGTGTCGCTGGAAGATTACATCGCCCGCATGAAAGAAGGGCAAAAAGCCGTTTATTACATTACCGCCGACAGTTATGTGGCGGCGAAAAACAGCCCGCACCTGGAATTATTCAATAAAAAAGGCATTGAAGTGTTGCTGCTTTCCGATCGTATCGACGAATGGATGTTGAGCTATTTAACGGAATTCGACGGCAAACCGCTGCAATCCGTTACCAAAGCGGATTTGGATTTAGGCGATTTGGCGGACAAAGCCGAAGAAGAAAAAGAGAAAGCGCAGGACGAAGCCTTAGGCGGTTTTGTAGAACGGGTGAAAACCTTGCTGGGCGAACGAGTAAAAAATGTGCGTTTAACCCATCGTTTAACCGATACGCCGGCGGTGGTGTCAACGGATAACGATCAAATGACCACGCAAATGGCGAAATTGTTTGCGATGAGCGGTCAGCCGGTGCCGGAAGTGAAATACACCTTTGAATTAAATCCGGATCACGATTTAGTGAAAAAAGTGGCGGCATTGACGGATGAATCCGCTTTCGCCAACTGGGTGGAATTGCTGTTGGAACAAGCCATGTTGTCGGAACGCGGCACGTTGGACAATCCGGCGGCCTTTATTAAACGCGTGAATACCTTGCTTGCCGGCTAGATTTAGCGCATTATATGACCGCACTTTGCCGCTGTTTGCAGTAAAGTGCGGTCATTTTTTTCGATGTTTTTTAGATTTGAACGGGTAATTTAATGAAGCAATTTTTCTGTGTGACGGCTATGTTGCTGCGTATGAAAAATGCGCGGGCGTTTCCTTTTGCATGTCAAAAATTTTTCATGGAAACGGATGCGCGTATGACGGATATTCGGGATGAAAAAAATCGCCGTCGCGTTCATGCCGCCGGACGACGACAAAGAATAAAATGCCGATTCAAATTCAAAACACGCAAGCCAAAGCCGTCCAAAACGGCTTATTGACTTTGCGTCATCAGGTAAAATAATGGCAACTTTCATCGCTTGGGGCAATATTCGGCAGGATTACCCGTTTCAACTGCTGCCGCCGGAGTTGATTCCCGAACGTTTGCGTCAATCGGTTGAGCATCCGCTCCAAGGAAACGCGCGCGTTCGGCAACGTCATCGCTGCCGCCGGCTCGCTCATTTTCTGTTATGGCGGTTATGCCGGCAGGCGCAAATCGATACCGCATTTTTGCCGCAGATTTATTATACCGACAGTGGTCGCCCTGAATTTCCGTCGGAACATGTCGATTTTAACATTTCTCATTCCGGCGATTGGGTGGCGGTGATATTATCGGTTTCGTCCGCCAAACCGGTAGTGGGTATTGATATTGAAATGCCAAAAACGGAACGAAATTTTACCGCACTTTTGGCGCATTTCGCGCCGCCGGCGGAACAGCGTTGGCTGGCGCGACAGAATGATGTTGCCGCGGGATTTTATCGTTGCTGGTGCCTGCGCGAAGCGGTGTTGAAATCGCAGGGAGTCGGTATTGTGAAACTGAGCGAAGTGCAACATTGGCCGGAGCGGTTACAAATCCGTTCGGCGCATTGCCCTGCCGGTCGCTTGTTTTTTTTCGAAGAACTGCCGTTTTACCTCGCAGCGTTTGCCGCGGGAAACGAATTAAACGAGGCGCAATATTTTTACTGGTCGCCGCAGGGGCTTTGCTCGTATTCGCTCAAAAGTGCGGTCAAATATTTAGTCAATTTTTAACCGAATAGGCAAAAAATTTGTGACGTACCTCAAATTTTTCAATAAAAATTATCAAAATACGCACGATTTTTTAGTATTCTTAGAACCGTTCTCAAATAAGGAAAAATCATGGCAGATATCCAACAATTTAGTCAGAATGATATTGAGATTCTTAATGAGGAGCCACTTTATGATGGCTTTTTTCAATTAAAACGGGTGCATTTCCGCCATAAACTGTTTGCCGGCGGCATGAGCGGCGAGGTGGTTCGCGAATTATTGGTGAAAGGCGCCGCTTCCGCCGTTATTGCTTATGATCCCGAGCGGGATGCGGTGATTTTAGTGGAACAGGTTCGTATCGGGGCCTATAATCCGGCTTTATCCGGTTCGCCTTGGTTGCTGGAGCTGATTGCCGGTATGGTGGAAGAAGGCGAAATGCCGCAAGAGGTTGCCGTGCGTGAAAGTCAGGAAGAGGCCGGCGTCGAGGTGACGAATTTGACCCATGCCTTGAGCGTGTGGGACAGTCCGGGAGGCACGGTGGAACGTATTCATTTGTTTGCCGGCAAAGTGGATAGTTCGAAAGCTAAAGGTTTACACGGATTAGCGGAAGAGCACGAAGACATTAAAGTGCATGTAGTGGCCCGGGAAACCGCTTATGAATGGGCTGAACGGGGCAAAGTGGATAACAGCATTGCCGTGTTAGGCTTGTTGTGGTTGCAACTCAATTATAAAAAATTGCAACAGGCTTGGTTGTAAAATGTGACGAATGTGGTATTTTTAGCAAAAATTTTGTACAGAAATATGATCTCTGTAACATTTTAGCATTTTAACAGGTGCAAATTTTTTTGAAGCGGATAATCTTGCGATTGCGATATTGGATGGGGAACAGGAGAATCCCATGATTAACACGTATCAATATGACACGGATTCGGATGAGATACGCATTCTACAAATCACCGATCCGCATTTATTTAAGGACGCCGGCAGCGAGTTATTGGGGATAAATACTTGCGCCAGCTTTAACCAGGTCTTAACGGAAATTCAGGCTTCGCCGTTTCAGGCGGATCTGGTTTTGGCAACGGGTGATTTGGTGCAGGACAGTTCGGACGAAGGTTATTTGCGCTTTTGCGAGATGGTGCAATCGCTGGGAAAACCGGTTTTCTGGTTGCCGGGTAATCATGATTTTCAGCCGAAAATGAATGAATTGCTGAATAAAAGTCACGGTAACATTTGCGCAAAAAAGCAGATTCTGGCAGGTGAAAAATGGCAGGTGCTGTTACTGGACAGTCAGGTTTTCGGCGTGCCGCACGGCAGTTTGACGGAATATCAGTTGGATTGGCTACACGATAAACTGAAAGCGGAACCGGCTCGTTATGCGCTGATTGCGCTGCATCATCATTTGCTTTCAACCCATTCCGCCTGGTTGGATCAACATAACCTGCGCAACGCCAATGAATTGGCGCAGATATTGGCGGAATTCAACAATGTGAAAGGTATTGTTTACGGGCATATTCATCAGGCGGTGGACGGTATTTGGAACGGATACCGTGTGATGTCGACGCCTTCCACCTGTATTCAGTTTAAGCCGGATAGCAATCATTTTGAGCTGGATACGCTGCAACCCGGCTGGCGTGAAATTATTCTGCACGGCGACGGGCGAATTGAAACCTACGTTCGCCGTATTCAGCAAGCCAGTTTCTTACCGAATATGAGTGAAGACGGTTATTAACCTAAAGATCGGCTTGTCCGATCTTTTTGATTTAACGCAATTTTTGCGCTCATTACCCCTAAATGGTTAAACTCTTCCGCCTCAATTTCCTACGACTTCCTAATAGCTTATGTTAGAATCTACCATTATTTTGTGGCCGGATTTTTTATGCTTCATCAACTTCAATTAGAACAAATTGCTTGCCAACGGGGCGATAAAGTTTTATTTACCGATTTGTCTTTAACCTTTAAATCGGGCGATTTCGTGCAAATTGAAGGGCATAACGGCATGGGTAAAACCAGTCTGTTACGCATAATTACGGGATTGACGCAGCCGTTAACGGGCCGTGTGCAATGGAACGGTGAGGACATTTCTTTGTGTCGCGAACAATTTCACGCGGATTTATTGTATTTAGGCCATCTTTCCGGTGTGAAACCCGAATTAACCGCGTGGGAAAATTTGCGCTTTTACCAAAAAATTTCCGCCTGTGAGCAAAGCGAATCGGCATTATGGCAGGCGCTGGAAATGGTGGGATTGGCGGGACGTGAAGATATTGCCGCCGGCCGGCTTTCCGCCGGGCAGCAAAAACGTATTGGGCTAGCCCGTTTGTGGTTATCGCAAGCGCCGTTGTGGATTTTAGATGAGCCTTTTAATGCCATTGATAAACACGGCGTAACTGTGCTGACGGAACATTTTGAACGGCATGTGAAAAACGGCGGTATCGTGATTTTAACCAGTCATCAGGACGTGCCGAGCCGGATACTGGATAAAGTGCGGTTAGATTTTTACAAGTTTTTGGAATAAGCCATGCTATTTGCTGAAATTATCAAGCGGGAACTGCGTATCGCCATGCGGAAACAGGCGGAAATTCTAAATCCGTTATGGTTTTTTTTGATCGTGATTACTTTGTTTCCGCTGGTTGTCGGGCCGGATCCTAATTTGCTTGCCAAAATTGCGGGCGGCGTGGCTTGGGTGGCGGCATTGCTTTCCGCTTTGCTGTCCTTTGAGCGTTTGTTTCGGGACGATTTTATCGACGGCTCGCTGGAACAGTTGATGTTAACTTCGCAGCCCCTGGCGCTGGTGGCGTTGGCAAAGGTGGCGGCGCATTGGATGTTGACGGGATTTCCGTTGATTTTGCTGTCGCCGGTTGCGGCTTTATTGCTGTCTTTGGATGTGCATATTTGGTGGGCGTTGGCATTGACTTTATTCGTTGGTACGCCGGTGCTGAGTTGTATCGGGGCGATCGGCGTGGCATTAACCGTGGGATTACGCAAGGGCGGCGTATTGTTAAGCCTGCTGGTGGTTCCGCTGTTTATCCCGGTTTTGATTTTTTCGGCCTCCGTATTGGATGCCGCAACGTTAAATTTGCCTTATCGGGGACAACTTGCGATTCTCGCTGCGATGGCGGTCGCTTCGTTAACGCTTGCGCCTTTTGCCGTTGCGGCGGCGTTACGCGTCAGTTTAGATAATTAAAAGGAAAAATGTTCATGTGGAAATGGTTACACCCTTATGCGAAACCTGAAACTCAGTACCGCCTGTGCGGCAAGCTGAGCCCGTTTTTTGCGGTTCTGACCGCGTTGCTGCTCGGTATCGGTCTGGTATGGGGCCTGGCGTTTGCGCCCGCCGATTATCAACAGGGTAACAGTTTCCGGATTATGTACGTGCATGTGCCGTCGGCGATTTGGTCGATGAGTATTTACGTCGCCATGGCGCTGGCGGGCGTGATCGGTTTAGTCTGGCAGATTAAACAGGCACACCTGTCCATTATAGCGATGGCCCCGATTGGCGCGGTGTTTAACTTTTTGGCGCTGGCAACCGGCTCAATTTGGGGGAAACCGATGTGGGGAACTTGGTGGGTGTGGGATGCGCGTTTAACCGCTTCATTGATTTTGTTTTTTCTATATCTTGGCGTTATGGCGCTGTATTCTTCGTTTCAGGATCGCAACGCCGGCATGAAAGCCACTGCTATTTTGTGTATTGTCGGGGTCATCAATATTCCGATTATTCATTTTTCGGTAGAATGGTGGAACACCTTACATCAAGGCGCCAGCATTACGAAATTTGAGAAGCCTTCTATTGCCACGCCGATGTTGATTCCGTTGATTTTCAGTATTTTCGGATTTATGGCGTTAACCGTTTGGCTGACATTGGTGCGTTATCGAAACGCTTTATTGCGCGAAGACATTAAACGTCCGTGGGTACGCGCGCTGGTGAAATAAAAGTGCGTGCACAAAAAGCAACGCTTTTTGAACTTTGGCTTTGCCAACGGTGGCGAAGCCATAAGTAATCGCACCGGCGACGCATAAAATTTTAAACGTTTTTTGGAGAGAACTATGTTTTTCCAATCTTGGAGTGACTTTTTAAATATGGGCGGCTACGGATTTTACGTTTGGCTGTCCTACGGGGTGTCGCTGGCGGCGATTGTCGGCTTGATTGTGCAGAGTTATCGGGGCAAGAAAACGATTTTTGCGGAAGTGAAACGCGAATTGGCGCGCGAACAACGATTACAGGCGAATAAAACGAGAGGCGGTCTATGAATCCGAGACGTAAATCCAGATTGAAAGTCGTATTGTTTATTTTGCTCGGCGTGTCTGTTGCCGCGGGATTGATGATGTATGCGTTGCGTTCGAATATCGATTTGTTTTATACGCCGTCGGAAGTGGTGAACGGCAAACAAAACGATGCAAGTCAGAAACCGGAAGTCGGCCAGCGTATCCGAGTGGGCGGTATGGTGGTTGCCGGTACGGTGAAACGTGATGCGGAAAGCCTTAAAGTGCGCTTTGATGTGAATGATATCGGTCCGTCCATTACCGTGGAATATGAAGGCATTTTGCCGGATTTATTCCGTGAAGGACAGGGTATCGTTGCTCAAGGCACTTTAATTGAACCGACGGTTCTGCAGGCTTCCGAAGTGTTGGCGAAGCATGATGAAAACTATGTTCCGCCGGAATTGGGCGAACAAATGGAAAAAGTACATAAGCCGATGGGTGTCAGCAGTGCCGACCTGAAAGGGGAAAGCGAGCGAGATCAACAACAAAAAGAGAACCAATAATGATTGCGGAATTAGGTAATTATGCGCTTGCGCTCAGTTTAGCCGTGTCGGTTTTCCTGGCGATTCTTCCTTTGTGGGGAGCTGAGAGAGGCAACGTTCAATTTATGGTATTGGCGCGTCCGATGACATACGGTTTGTTTTTGTCGCTTAGCGTGGCTTTCGGCGCATTATTTTATGCGTTCGCCGTGAATGATTTCAGCGTGCAATATGTGGTGAATAACTCTAATTCTAATTTACCGCTGCAATATCGTCTGTCTGCGGTATGGGGTTCGCACGAAGGTTCACTGTTACTTTGGATTTGGATGCTGACCTTATGGGGAGCGGCCGTCGCCCTGTTCAGTAAACGGTTGCCACAGGAAGCGGTGGCGCGGGTATTGGGCATTATGGGACTTATCAGTATCGGTTTCCTGCTATTTGTGTTGTTTACTTCCAATCCGTTTACCCGAACCTTTCCGGATTTCCCGGTGGACGGGCGTGAGTTGAATCCGTTGCTGCAGGATGTGGGATTAATTTTCCATCCGCCTTTGCTGTATATGGGCTATGTGGGCTTTTCTGTGGCTTTTGCTTTTTCCATTGCCTCATTAATGACGGGAAAACTGGATACCGCCTGGGCGCGATGGTCCCGTCCGTGGACGATGGCGGCCTGGATCTTTTTAACTTTAGGTATCGTGCTCGGTTCCTGGTGGGCGTATTACGAACTCGGCTGGGGCGGCTGGTGGTTCTGGGATCCGGTGGAAAATGCCTCGCTGATGCCTTGGTTGGCGGGAACGGCGTTATTACACAGCCTGGCGGTAACGGAAAAACGCGGCGCTTTCAAGGCGTGGACCGTGTTATTGGCGATTTTAGCTTTTTCCCTTTGTTTGCTCGGTACGTTTTTAGTGCGTTCCGGCATTTTGGTTTCCGTGCATGCCTTTGCTTCGGATCCGACCCGCGGGCTGTATATTTTGGCCTATCTCGTGGTAGTGATCGGCGGTTCGTTAACCTTATATGCGTTTAAAGGCAATCGGATTCGCTCCCGCGATAATTCGGAACGTTATTCTCGCGAAAGCATGTTGTTACTCAATAATATCCTTTTAATGACCGCACTTTCCGTGGTGTTGTTAGGAACGTTATTGCCATTGGTGCATAAGCAATTGGGATTGGGCACCATTTCGATCGGCGCGCCGTTTTTTGATCAAATGTTCCTGATTATCTGTACGCCGTTTGCGTTGCTGTTGGGAATCGGCCCGCTGGTGAAATGGCGACGGGATCAGTTCTCGGCTATTCGCACGCCGGTGGTTGTCAGCGTTATTCTCATGGCATTATTGGGTTTCGGTTTGCCGTTACTGCTGCAACATAAATTAACGGTTTCCGCCGTGTTGGGCGTGATGATGGCGGTCATTATTGTGTTACTCAGTTTGTATGAATTGCATCAACGCGCGACTCATCGTTGCGGATTCTGGACGGGGCTGACCAAATTATCCCGCTCTCACTGGGGGATGATTGCCGCTCATTTAGGCGTGGCGATGACTATCTGGGGCGTCGCTTTCAGCCAGAATTACAGCGTTGAGCGTGATGTGCGCATGAAAGTGGGGGACAGCGTGCAAATTGAAGATTATCGTTTTGAATTCAAAGGCGTTACCGAAGCAAACGGTCCGAACTATGCCGGCGGCAAAGCGCAAGTGGATATTTTTGTCGGCGATAAGCAGGAAGCCGCGTTGTTTGCCGAAAAACGCTTTTATACCGTCAGCAAAATGACGATGACGGAAGCGGCGATTGATTGGGGATTTACTCGCGATCTTTATGTGGCCTTAGGTGAAAGTCTGGGAGACGGTTCCTGGGCGTTGCGCTTGTATTACAAACCTTTTGTCCGCTGGATTTGGTTCGGCGGTCTGTTTATGGCCTTGGGCGGATTGCTTTGCATGAGCGATCGTCGTTACCGTTTCTCAAAAATTGTAAAAGAAAAAACAAATGAATAAAAAACTGTTCTTACCTCTCATTATTTTTCTGGGGCTGGTTATCGCTTTTGTGGTGCAATTACAGCGTAATGCGCAGGGAGACGATCCCAAAGCGTTGGAAAGTGCGCTGGTGGGAAAACCGATGCCGCTCCGTCAAATGACGGATTTATTTGATAACAAACCGTTGGGCAGCGAAATATTCCAACAGGGCAAACCGATTTTAGTTAACGTATGGGCCACCTGGTGTCCGACTTGTTATGCGGAACATCAGTATCTGAACGAACTGGCGAAACAGAATGTAACCATTATCGGCATCAATTATAAAGATCAATCCGATAAAGCCATTAAATGGTTGAAAGATTTGAACAATCCTTATCAGATTGTGATTAACGACGAAAAAGGCGCACTGGGGCTGGATCTCGGCGTATACGGCGCACCGGAAACCTTCGTGCTGGACGGCAACGGAGTGATTCATTATCGTTATGCTGGCGATGTTAACGAGAAAGTCTGGACGCAGACTTTAAAGCCTCTGTACGATAAATTGGCGGGAGAAAACTAATGCAAAAAATAATGATTTTTTTGACCGCACTTTTGCTGTCCTGCACGGGATTTGGCGCCATCGATGCGCTGAATTTTCAATCGGCTCGGCAGGAAGAGGATTATCACACGCTTACGCAGGAATTGCGCTGCCCGCAATGTCAGAACAATAATATTGCCGACAGTAATGCGCAAATTGCCGTGGACATGCGCGCCAAGGTTTTCGAGCTTTTACAGGAAGGCAAAACCAAACGGGACGTGGTGGACTACATGGTGGAACGTTACGGTCATTTTGTCACTTACAACCCGCCGCTGACGCCGGCAACTCTGTTGCTTTGGATATTGCCTTGTGCGTTTGTAGTATCGGGCGCATGGTTTGTAATGCGTCGGAAAAAAGCCCGTTCGACGGGCAAAACGGCGCAGCAAAGTGCGGTCAAAAACCCGGAGAATTTGGATGATTCGGAACGCCGGCGTTTACAATCTATTTTAAACGGGAAGGAATAATATGAATTTTTGGCTGAGCGGCGTATTGCTGACGTTGGTGATTGCGCTGATTTGTTTTTATCCTTTGCTGCGAAGAACAACCCGAACTTCACAGCCGAAACGTGATACGCTGAACAAAGCGTTTTACCTGGATCGTTTACGGGAAATCGAACGTGATGCGCAGCAAGGGTTGGTGGATGATCCCGAACAGGTTAAAATTGAATTGCAGAAAAATTTGTTGGAAGATATTCCGCCGGAAAGTGCGGTCAATTTTGAGGACAAATTTTACGGCAAATTATGGTTTGTTTCAGGTTTTTTGAGTTTGCTGATTATTGCCGGCGCGATTTATTTTAAAATTGGAGCCTGGCAGGCGCAGGATATGTTCGCTAAAACTTATGAGAAACTGCCTTATTTTTATGAGCGAGTGAAAGACGAAGATAATAATCCGTTAACGGATCAGGAATTACAGCAATTTGCCACGGCGTTGCGGATAAAATTGCAGAACGAGCCGAATGATGCGAAAAGCTGGTGGCTGCTCGGACAAATCGGTATGTCTTTGAATAACGGCAATTTAGCTTTCGATGCTTACGGAAAAGCGGCAAAATTAGAGCCCGAAAATACGGAATATAAGCTTTCTTATGCTAGAATTCTTATGATGTCTGATGATACGAATGAGAAAATGCGCGGGGAAGAATTACTGAAAGAGGTGATTCGCCGCGATCACTCCAATATGCAGGCACTGAGTTTGCTGGCTTTTTACTATTTCTCCAGGGAAGATTACAAAATGGCGGCGGTCACATGGACGATGATGCTTAAACTGATGCCGGAAGACGATACGCGTCGCGAGCTGATTGAAAAATCGATTCGTTCCGCTCGAGATGCCATTGCAGAACAAACTGAAGAGAAAAAATAAGGATGGAAAATGAAGTCGGGTGTAAAAATTATTCTTGCTTCGTTAATTTTATTCCCTATGTCGAGCATGGGCCAAACTAATCCGACGGAATGTACTTTCATTGCAAAAGGCAGCGTGGAGAAGCTGGACCCGAAGCGTTCCGAAGATATGAAACGAATGGCGGAGAGTATCGAGTTGGAAGTCTATAATATACATGAAGATTATTATTCCCATACGGTATATCAGTCCGGTGCCGGTATTTGTCGCGGATATCGTAATCAGGCGGGCGTGGATTTGACGGATTCGACCACTTATTATCTTCCTGATCCCGAAGAATACTATGCCATCATTATTCGGGCTAACGTTTCGATTTTAAATAAAATTAAAGGCATGCAATATACGACGGTTTTTAATATTAAGGCGAAAGATATTTTAAACAAGCTCCGTCAGGATGAAACGGAAACCGGCGAATATAAAGCGAAAATCAATGTACGGGAACGTGCGGATGTCTTATCTGAAATCGTGTGTCAGTAAGGAGAAAGTTATGCGTAATTATTTTATCTTGGGAGCGATTTGGTTATGTGCGGCCTGTTCGTCACCGGTTGAAAATCACCCGCAAGCGCCGCTAGATATGCAAGCCGTGCAGGAATACAATAACAAAGTTTATTCTGGCAATACCGTGCCGAAAGATCAGCGGGTAACAACGCCTAAACGCGTAGATAACCCGCTTAATCAAAGTGATAAATATCCGCGGGTTTCACAAGGAACCGCCCGGGTTCAACCTCATATCGGGGTGGGCGTGGGTATTGGGCGATATGGTCACCGATATCATCACTATCCTTGGTAATCAAGGATGAATTTTAGAAATGCCGCAGTAAATTGCGGCATTTTATTCAAGAATCCTGTACTTGAATTCAAGAAAATTAAGGCGTAGCATACTTCACAAAATTTTGTTTTTGATCTCAAATAAATGAAGCCGACCATCTTATTTTTTGATTCGGGCGTTGGAGGATTTAGTGTTTACAGCGAAGTCAAATCCTTGCTGCCTGATTGCCATTATCTGTATTGCTTTGATAACGCATTTTTCCCTTATTCCGAAAGAAGCGAAGAAACGTTGATTGAACGGGTACTAAAAATTTGTACAACAATCGATAGGCGTTATCCGCTCGATCTCGTCGTTATTGCATGTAATACGGCAAGCACCGTAGTGTTACCGAGTCTGCGTCAAACCTTTTCTATTCCTATCGTCGGTACGGTACCGGCCGTTAAACCGGCGGCGACAGTTTCACAAACCAAACATATCGGGTTGCTTGCAACCAAGGGCACGGTTAAACGTGAGTATGTCGATATATTGATTGCGCAATACGCCTCAAACTGCCGGGTGGAGCGATTAGGCTCGACCGTTTTGCCCGAAATCGCCGAACAAAAAATCAAGGGCAACTCGGTTGATTTATTATTGTTAAAAAAGGAATTGCAAGCCTGGGAGGGTTTGCACGATCTCGATACCGTGATTTTAGGATGCACCCATTTCCCGCTAATTAAAGAAGAAATTCAAATGTGCTTACCGCAGGTAAAAAATTTTTTAGACCCGGGTTGTGCTATTGCTAAAAGGGTAAAATCATTGTTAGAAAACAGTAAAGTGCGGTCGAAAAAAGAGAAGAATAATTGTGTTTTTTATACGAAGCACTTTAATTTTGAACAACAATTTCATCAAGTGCTAAAAAGATGGGGATTTAATGAATTGGAATTATTGAAAATTGATTAAAATTACAACAAAAGTGAACAATAGATAAACAGTTGAATCTTTTTTGACATTTTTTTACAAAAACCACTTGCAAAGGCGGCTAAAATCCCTATAATACGCCCCACACAACGACGCGCTGTTGTGAGCTTTAAGAAAAACCTGCGGTGCGTCGTTATTTTTTGCTCTTTAACAATTTATCAGACAATCTGTGTGGGCACCGATAAGATTCGTTTTGAAAGAAAACAGAAGACTTAAGGTGCTGACCAAAGTTAATTTAACGAATGATTTAAGTCAGTATTTTGAGCGATGAAAACTTGAACTGAAGAGTTTGATCATGGCTCAGATTGAACGCTGGCGGCAGGCTTAACACATGCAAGTCGAACGGTAACGGGAAGAAAGCTTGCTTTCTTTGCTGACGAGTGGCGGACGGGTGAGTAATGCTTGGGAATCTGTCTTAGGGAGGGGGATAACGACGGGAAACTGTCGCTAATACCGCGTAATGTCTAAGGACGAAAGGGTGGGACCTTCGGGCCACCTGCCGTAAGATGAGCCCAAGTGGGATTAGGTAGTTGGTGAGGTAAGGGCTCACCAAGCCGACGATCTCTAGCTGGTCTGAGAGGATGACCAGCCACACTGGAACTGAGACACGGTCCAGACTCCTACGGGAGGCAGCAGTGGGGAATATTGCGCAATGGGGGCAACCCTGACGCAGCCATGCCGCGTGAATGAAGAAGGCCTTCGGGTTGTAAAGTTCTTTCGGTGATGAGGAAGGTGGATGTTTTAATAGAGCATACAATTGACGTTAGTCACAGAAGAAGCACCGGCTAACTCCGTGCCAGCAGCCGCGGTAATACGGAGGGTGCGAGCGTTAATCGGAATAACTGGGCGTAAAGGGCACGCAGGCGGACTTTTAAGTGAGTTGTGAAATCCCCGGGGCTTAACCTGGGAATTGCATTTCAGACTGGGGGTCTAGAGTACTTTTAGGGAGGGGGTAGAATTCCACGTGTAGCGGTGAAATGCGTAGAGATGTGGAGGAATACCGAAGGCGAAGGCAGCCCCTTGGGGATGTACTGACGCTCATGTGCGAAAGCGTGGGGAGCAAACAGGATTAGATACCCTGGTAGTCCACGCTGTAAACGCTGTCGATTTGGGGATTGGGCTATAAGCTTGGTGCCCGAAGCTAACGTGATAAATCGACCGCCTGGGGAGTACGGCCGCAAGGTTAAAACTCAAATGAATTGACAGGGGGCCCGCACAAGCGGTGGAGCATGTGGTTTAATTCGATGCAACGCGAAGAACCTTACCTACTCTTGACATCCATAGAATCCTGTAGAGATACGGGAGTGCCTTCGGGAGCTATGAGACAGGTGCTGCATGGCTGTCGTCAGCTCGTGTTGTGAAATGTTGGGTTAAGTCCCGCAACGAGCGCAACCCTTATCCTTTGTTGCCAGCGACTTGGTCGGGAACTCAAAGGAGACTGCCGGTGATAAAACCCGGAGGAAGGTGGGGATGACGTCAAGTCATCATGGCCCTTACGAGTAGGGCTACACACGTGCTACAATGGTGCATACAGAGGGAAACGAGCCTGCGAGGGGGAGTGAATCTCAGAAAGTGCGTCGTAGTCCGGATTGGAGTCTGCAACTCGACTCCATGAAGTCGGAATCGCTAGTAATCGCGAATCAGCATGTCGCGGTGAATACGTTCCCGGGCCTTGTACACACCGCCCGTCACACCATGGGAGTGGGTTGTACCAGAAGTAGATAGCTTAACCTTAGGGGGGGCGTTTACCACGGTATGATTCATGACTGGGGTGAAGTCGTAACAAGGTAACCGTAGGGGAACCTGCGGTTGGATCACCTCCTTACCGAAGACGAAGGATTGGTGCTCACACAGATTGTCTGATAAAGGGAAGGGAAGCGAAACGCGTAGTTACGCGACATCCTTTCGGGTCTGTAGCTCAGGTGGTTAGAGCGCACCCCTGATAAGGGTGAGGTCGGTGGTTCAAGTCCACTCAGACCCACCACTCGAGCGAGCTTGTGCGGAAGCGGAAGGCGAGTGAAAAGAAAGGATGGGCAGTCACGGAGCGCAAGCTCGGTGAAAGGAATTGGGGATATAGCTCAGCTGGGAGAGCGCCTGCCTTGCACGCAGGAGGTCAGCGGTTCGATCCCGCTTATCTCCACCAATCATCATGCCTAAGCGCACCACGGGGATTTGCCGGAAGGCGGCAGATTTTCCGTATAAAAAACGGGTGAAAAATTGCCCGCACTTGGCGTGTGTTTAGTCATGATGATAGCCGAAAGGCATTATCGTTGTTC
The DNA here is from genome assembly GCF_014843355.1 of Actinobacillus sp. GY-402. Lineage (GTDB taxonomy): Bacteria > Pseudomonadota > Gammaproteobacteria > Enterobacterales > Pasteurellaceae > Exercitatus > Exercitatus varius. Next base: position 1,504,514 of record NZ_CP062137.1, on the reverse strand, counting down.
TTTAAAAAATTGGAAACAAGCTGAAAAACTGAAGAGACTTTTAAGTCCCGACCGAAATCAATCCGGATTGAAAAATGCAGATTGAGAGTAGAGGGGATAAAGTGAAAGTCTGAGTAGTCAAACGGTCTCAAAAAGACAGCCGAAAGGCGGATTGAGAGGTCGTTTAAAAAAATCTTGGCTGAACAAAAGCAGTCAAGTGTTTAGTTGAAAAACGGACTTCAAATTGCCCGCACTTTTGATGAGATTGAGTCATTGAAAGGACAGAAAGCATTTGAGGTTGTATAGTTAAGTGACTAAGCGTACAGGGCGGATGCCTTGGCAATCAGAGGCGAAGAAGGACGTGCAAATCTGCGAAAAGCTCGGATGAGTCGATAAGAGGCGTTTAATCCGAGATATCCGAATGGGGAAACCCGATGGATGAAGAATCCATCATTTCATTATGAATCCATAGTAATGAAAGGCAAACCGGGAGAACTGAAACATCTCAGTAACCCGAGGAAAAGAAATCAACCGAGATTCCGTCAGTAGCGGCGAGCGAAAGCGGAAGAGCCTGTGTGTGATAGCAGCAGAGATAGAGGAATAGGCTGGGAAGCCTAATCATAGAGGGTGATAATCCCGTACTCAAAATCCAGGCTGTGGTACTAAGCACACGAGAAGTAGGGCGGGACACGAGAAATCCTGTCTGAAGAAGGGGGGCCCATCCTCCAAGGCTAAATACTCCTGATTGACCGATAGTGAACCAGTACTGTGAAGGAAAGGCGAAAAGAACCCCGGTGAGGGGAGTGAAAGAGAACCTGAAACCCTGTACGTACAAGCAGTGGGAGCCTGAAAGGGTGACTGCGTACCTTTTGTATAATGGGTCAGCGACTTATATTGTGTAGCGAGGTTAACCGAATAGGGAAGCCGAAGGGAAACCGAGTCTTAACTGGGCGTCGAGTTGCATGATATAGACCCGAAACCCGGTGAGCTAGCCATGGGCAGGTTGAAGGTTGGGTAACACTAACTGGAGGACCGAACCGACTAATGTTGAAAAATTAGCGGATGACCTGTGGCTGGGGTGAAAGGCCAATCAAACCGGGAGATAGCTGGTTCTCCCCGAAATCTATTTAGGTAGAGCCTTGAGCGGACACCTTGGGGGGTAGAGCACTGTTTCGGCTAGGGGTCCATCCCGGATTACCAACCCGATGCAAACTACGAATACCGAAGAGTGATACTCAGGAGACACACGGCGGGTGCTAACGTCCGTCGTGGAGAGGGAAACAACCCAGACCGCCAGCTAAGGTCCCCAAGTCTATATTAAGTGGGAAACGAAGTGGGAAGGCTTAGACAGCTAGGATGTTGGCTTAGAAGCAGCCATCATTTAAAGAAAGCGTAATAGCTCACTAGTCGAGTCGGCCTGCGCGGAAGATGTAACGGGGCTCAAATATAGCACCGAAGCTGCGGCATCAATGGAGACATTGTTGGGTAGGGGAGCGTTGTGTAAGCTGAAGAAGGTGAATCGAGAGGTTTGCTGGAGGTATCACAAGTGCGAATGCTGACATAAGTAACGATAAAACGGGTGAAAAACCCGTTCGCCGGAAGACCAAGGGTTCCTGTCCAACGTTAATCGGGGCAGGGTGAGTCGGCCCCTAAGGCGAGGCTGAAAAAGCGTAGTCGATGGGAAACGGGTTAATATTCCCGTACTTGGTAAAAGCTGCGATGTGGGGACGGAGAAGGTTAGGTAAGCAGACTGTTGGATATGTCTGTTTAAGCTGGTAGTTGGGGTAGGTAGGCAAATCCGCTTATCCATTTAAACAACGAGAAGTGATGACGAGGCTCTACGGAGCGGAAGTTACCGATACCACGCTTCCAGGAAAAAGCCACTAAGCGAAAGGGTTTACTGAACCGTACTATAAACCGACACAGGTGGTCAGGTAGAGAATACTCAGGCGCTTGAGAGAACTCGGGTGAAGGAACTAGGCAAAATGGCACCGTAACTTCGGGAGAAGGTGCGCTTACGGTACTTGAAGTCCTTAACGGATGGAGGAGAAGTAAGTCGAAGAGACCAGCTGGCTGCAACTGTTTATTAAAAACACAGCACTCTGCAAACACGTAAGTGGACGTATAGGGTGTGATGCCTGCCCGGTGCTGGAAGGTTAATTGATGGCGTAATCGAAAGAGAAGCGCTTGATCGAAGCCCCAGTAAACGGCGGCCGTAACTATAACGGTCCTAAGGTAGCGAAATTCCTTGTCGGGTAAGTTCCGACCTGCACGAATGGCATAATGATGGCCAGGCTGTCTCCACCCGAGACTCAGTGAAATTGAAATCGCCGTGAAGATGCGGTGTACCCGCGGCTAGACGGAAAGACCCCGTGAACCTTTACTATAGCTTGACACGGAACCTTGAATTTTTGATGTGTAGGATAGGGTGGGAGGCATTGAAGTGTGAACGCCAGTTTGCATGGAGCCGACCTTGAAATACCACCCTTTAAGGTTTGATGTTCTAACGACGAGTGGAAACACGCTCTCGGACAGTGTCTGGTGGGTAGTTTGACTGGGGCGGTCTCCTCCCAAAGAGTAACGGAGGAGCACGAAGGTTTGCTAATGACGGTCGGACATCGTCAGGTTAGTGCAATGGTAAAAAGCAAGCTTAACTGCGAGACGGACAAGTCGAGCAGGTGCGAAAGCAGGTCATAGTGATCCGGTGGTTCTGAATGGAAGGGCCATCGCTCAACGGATAAAAGGTACTCCGGGGATAACAGGCTGATACCGCCCAAGAGTTCATATCGACGGCGGTGTTTGGCACCTCGATGTCGGCTCATCACATCCTGGGGCTGAAGTAGGTCCCAAGGGTATGGCTGTTCGCCATTTAAAAGTGGTACGCGAGCTGGGTTTAGAACGTCGTGAGACAGTTCGGTCCCTATCTGCCGTGGGCGAAGGAGAATTGAAAGGGGCTGCTCCTAGTACGAGAGGACCGGAGTGGACGCATCCCTGGTGTTCCGGTTGTGTCGCCAGACGCATTGCCGGGTAGCTAAATGCGGGAGAGATAAGTGCTGAAAGCATCTAAGCACGAAACTTGCCTTAAGATGAGTTCTCCCAGTCTATAAGACTGTAAGGGTTGTTTGAGACGAAGACGTAGATAGGCGGGGTGTGTAAGTGTAGTGATATATTGAGCTAACCCGTACTAATTGCCCGAGAGGCTTAACTATACAACGCTCAAGTGTTTTTGGATGGAGGTAGCATCCGGGGCGAAGAGAGGTGGTGAAGTCGAGTGAGAGAGAAACGAGACGGAGCAAGAAGAGACAAACAATACATCAGTGCAGCTTGTTTTGAATTTTAGAGAGAAAGACGCGAAAGCGAAAAGTGCAAAGCGGAAAAGTTAAAAAGCTAAGACGTTAAAAGCGCAAAGTGAAAACGCGAAAGAAAAAACATTGAAAAAATCGCCCGCACTTTGGAGTGTGGGGAGACAGAATTATCCTGGCGGCGAGAGTGCGGAGGTCCCACCTGACCCCATGCCGAACTCAGAAGTGAAACGCCGTAACGCCGATGGTAGTGTGGGAGCTTCCCATGTGAGAGTAGGACACCGCCAGGTTTTATTTTAGCGAAGGAAACCCCGGTTCAGAAATGAGCCGGGGTTTTTGTGTTTTCGATAATTAACGTTCTTTGCCGGGTTAATTCGTTGCGAATTTCTTCTTTTATTTTATCAAAAGTGTGAACGTTTCTTTTGGGTTATACTCTTTTAATTTCATCTGTGATAATATTATTAACTATAAAATTATTCATTAGACAATTATTTGCTAAATGAATTGGCTAATGGACTTGTTATTTACTTTTTTATTTTTTGGGGTTATTTAATGAATAAGGTCGGTGTATTAGCTTTCCTTATGGGCGGAGCTTTGTGCGCTCAAAATGCGGTAAGTTCTCCGATAGATGAACAACGAGAGGATATTATTCGCTATTCCCGGTTGGGTGATGCGCAATTGGTCGAAGGAACAAAACAGCTTGCGGATTTATACCGGAATACGCATGATCATAAGGTTCGTGATGATCTGATTACTCTTTTAGTCAGACAAAATCAATTTAAAGAGGCTTTAGCCGTTTGTCGTCATTGTCGATTAGACGAATTGTCCGAAAATGAATTGGAAGTTTTAGCTAAAGCGGCGAGAAACGAACGACAATTTCAGCAATCTTTATCTTTTTATAATCGATTAACACGAGTTTCGCCTAAAAATCCTAATGGATTATTAGGATTATCTTTGGTTAATACCGATATATCTCATTTCGACGATTCTCAAAAATATCTTTCTCAATATAAACGAAAATTCGGTATTGATAACGAATATAAGCAAGCCGATTTATATTTATTAGAGAGTAGTGAATCTTTAACCTCCAAATTACATCGACTAAGTAATAATTTAGTTAAAAATCCGAATGATATTGAATCAGCGAAAAAATTATATCGCGTTGCGGCTCAATTAAATATTTCACCTCTTCAAGAAAAACTTATTTCCGATTATCCGGATTTATTTAATGAAACCGATAAATTATGGTTCTTGCATGATGATGCCGTTCGAACGGTAAAAAATATTCCTAATCGGCGGCAATTAAAGGAAGCTTATTCGAATCTCGAAGAAGCTTATAGCAAAGCACCTGAAGGCAGTCCTGTTAAACAACAATCTTTACAGGATATGGTGGTTGTTGCCTCTAAGCTGAATAATACCGATTATGTTGAAAAAAACTATATTCTTTTGCAAGAATCGGAGCAAGTTATACCGAATTATGTAAAAGAATCTTATGCGGATTCTTTATTGGCCTCGGGTTCGCCTTTTTTAGCGCTTGATCTGTATCGTGAAATCGAACAAAGTTATTTTGCACAAAAACAGAAAGTCCCGTTTTCTTTACAATTAAAAATTGTTAACGCACTAACTGATGCGGCTAAATATTCGGAAGCGCAGAATTATTTAGAATCCGGAATGGCAGAAATGCCGCTTTATGTGATGGACTTTACCCGTTCGAGAAAAATAGAGAATCCCGATTATGGTAATTATTTTTCCAGCAAAGTGAATTTACAGGCGGCTAAAGGGAATTTATCGGATGCAATGCAGTTGGTTGATGAGCGATTATCGCTTACTCCCGGAGACGGATGGGTGATGTTGACTAAAGCTGAGCTGGAAAGTGCGCGGGATCATTCGGATGATGCGTTAAACTGGATTGAGAAAGCTCAGGAATTTTTACCGGGCGAACCGATTTGGGTCGAAGTTGCGAAAGCGAATGTGGCGTTATCCGTAAATGATTGGAAAACTGCGAGTGGTATAGTCAATAATTGGTCAACAGAACAAAAAGAAAATGTTACGTCTTTTTTAGAACAATATGAACAAGCAAAATCCGCTCGGTTAGTTGCATCCGGGGGAATTTCTCACCGCACTTCTCCGGCCGGAGAGAATGAAAGTAATCAGGAATATTATCTTTACTCGCCTAAAATGGATGACGGACATAATGCATTTGTTCATTACCTTATAACTAAATCACCCGATGACGGTTTAAAACTTGAACAGCAACGTATTGGCGCCGGGATTGAAGCGAATTTTTATCCCGTTATTATAACGGCCGAAGCGGGCAAGGGGATTAAATTAAACGATAAAGCTTATTTTGCGGCTAATATCCAGTATCGTTTAAATCAGCATTGGAATTTTAGCATACGAGGCGGTTTAAATAGCGCCAATACACCGGTGAAGGCACTATATCAAGATGTATATACTAAGGAGCTGGATTTTTCAGCCAGTTATAAATATTCAAATCGATTCGAAGTCGGGAGTAATGTTTCCCTAATGAAATTTGACGATGGAAACTTACGTAAAGATTTGTCTATTTGGTCGAATTTTAATTTATTTAAATACAATCGCTGGAATTTAGACGGCAGTTTGTTTGCTTCCTATGAACGCAATAAAGATATCTCCGGGGCATATTATTATAATCCGTCAAAGAGTCGTTCTGCAGAAGGAAATTTGGATTTGTCTTATTTCCAACCGTTTGATCACCGTATCACTTTAACGCATCATATTAAAGGCGGGACGGGTTATTACTGGCAGGATAATTTCGAGAGTAGTGAAACCTGGTCTATCGCCTATGGTCAGGAATGGCATTTAGGTAGACGTTTAAGTATTTCTTATGATATTGGTCGAAAAAGATCCATTTATGATGGAGCGCCTGAATTTAATAATTTTATTAATCTGAATTTATCCGCTTCTTTTTAATTTTTATAGCATTTCTTTCTAAGGGTTTATATGTTTAAAAAGTATATAAAAAATTTTGGGTATTTAATTGTTTTATTACTTTTAAATATACCGGCTTTTGCATTAAACGAGCATTTAGGTATTCTTTGTTACCATAATGTAATTGACGAAAGTGTTCCGAATAAACATCAACAATATTTTCCACAAACTATTTCTGCTCAGACATTAATTACGCATTTTAACTGGTTACGGAATAACGGATATAAACCGGTTAGTCTGCAACAAATCATGGATGCCCGAAACGGCGGACGTCCGCTGCCGGATAAAGCTGTACTGTTAACTTTTGATGATGGTTATGAAAGTTTTTATAACGTGATTTATCCGCTTCTGAAAGCTTATAACTACCCTGCCGTGTATGCCATAGTCACGGATTGGGTTAATACTCCGAATAACCGGAAAATTTCTTACGGTAATCAAAAATTGAATCGTAACGAGTTCGTTACATGGCAGCAACTGCGTGAAATGCAGGCGAGCGGGTTGATTGAAATGGCGTCTCACACCAATGATCTTCACCACGGAATCAACGCCAATCCGGCAGGCAGCAGCTTACCGGCTGTTATTGCGCCGGCCTATCGTAACGGTCAGTATGAAACGTCAACGGAGTATAAGAATAAGTTGCGTAAAGATTTCCAGCGTTCTTATGATTTATTGAAAAAAAATGTAGGCGTGGCGCCTCGCGCCATGGTTTGGCCTTATGGTCACTTTACGGCAACCGCAGCGGATATTGCGAAAGAGGTTGGCTTTGAAGTGCATATGTCGCTTGTCGATACAAAAACGAATACGCCCGAACAATTTCATTTAGGCCGATTATTGCTGGATACTGAAACTTCGATCGAGACTATTGCGAATTACTTGAAAAATAAGAATGAATCATTGTCGGTGCAACGTTCTCTGCGAATTAAGCTGGATGACGTTTATGATCCTGATCCGATAAAACAGGGTAAAAATCTGGATAAAATTATTGAACGCATTCACCGACAAGGTGTTTCAAGAGTTTATATTCAGGCTTTCTCGGATGTAAATAATGACGGTATTGCAGAGGCATTGTATTTTCCTAACAAATATTTACCCGTGCGGGCTGATCTGTTCAGTCGAGTTGCCTGGATTCTGGAAACCAGACTCAATGTTTCTCCTTACGTCTGGCTGCCGGTTTCGGCTTTTGATTTAACAAATGTGGATTCACATAAAACGGAGATGATTAAATCCGTTTATCAGGATTTATCGCTTTACGCTAAATTTAAAGGTATTTTATTCACCGATGATCAGGTTATTGAAAAGGGCGAACAAAATATTTCGGCTTTATTTAAAATAACCGACGAAGTGAAAAAAGTCATGTCGCCTTATGTATTGTGGGGAAGTGAATATTTTAAAACGACCGGCATGATTTCGGCGCCGTTAAATTTATCGTCTCAGAATGAAACGCAATTTACACGGCGTTTAGCGAGTTTCGCTAAATATTATGACACCGTGCTGGTATCAACCGCCCCTTATCTGCATCATTCCGAGTTTTCCAAACGGGAAGCAAAAAATTGGGTGGACGATGTAGTGAAAAGTACGACGCCGTATATTGCAAAAGATAAACTCGCTTTTGAATTACAAGCCGTGGATGCGCGAACTCAACAAGCCGTGCCGGATGATGAGTTGGCGGATTGGATGGAGGTGCTCCAGAATGAAAACAAAATTTACAATTTTGGCTACTATCCGGACAATTTCCAGACCGATCAACCAAAACTGCAAAAAATCCGACCGCACTTTTCAATAAATACCAATATCGGATTGAAATAAGGGGCGAATTATGTCGTGGTTTGATGTATTAAATGCAACGTTATTTATGTATCCCGCTCTGATGGCGGTTTATTGGACCATTGCGGCGGGTTATTATTACTTTTTTATTGAAGGAAAATTGCAGGAACCGGAATTCGCTCGAATGGATATGGCGGACGTGCCGATGGTTTCTATTATGATACCTTGTTATAACGAGGCCGATAATCTGGATGACGCCATTCCTTATTTACTCAAGTTGAAATATCCGAAATTCGAGCTTATTTTTATTAACGACGGCAGTAAGGATGCGACAGGCGAAATTATCGACCGCTGGGCGCAAAAAGACAGCCGCATCGTTGCGTTACATCAAGAGAATGCCGGTAAGGCAAGCGCCTTAAATCACGGCTTAACCGTCGCTAAAGGCAAATATATCGGCTGTATCGACGGCGACGCCGTTTTGGATTACCGTGCGGTGGATTACATGGTTCAGGCGTTGGAATCTAACCCGCAATACGGCGCGGTGACGGGGAATCCGCGGGTGCGTAACCGTAGTACGATTTTAGGCTGTTTACAAACTTCGGAATTCAGCTCCATTATCGGCTTGATTAAACGTGCGCAAAGCGTGATGGGAACCATTTTTACCGTGTCCGGCGTATGTTGTTTGTTCAAAGCGGAAGCCATGCAAAAAATCGGCGGTTGGAGTACCAATATGATCACCGAAGATATTGATGTCAGCTGGAAGCTGCAAACGGCGGGATACAATATAATTTACGAACCCCGCGCTTTGTGTTGGACGCTTATGCCTGAAACAATTAGCGGGCTTTTTAAACAACGTTTACGTTGGGCACAAGGCGGAGCTGAAACGATTCTGAAATATTTTCCGGTGGTTTGGCGTTTTAAAAACCGTCGTTTATGGCCGATGTATCTGGAATATTTCGTCACTGCAATCTGGGCGTATGCGCTTATTGCGGTATTATGCATCAATACTTATCTTCAAATTACTCAAGGGACGTTTGACGTATCCGCATTTCGGGTGCTGATGACGGTATTGTTTTTCTCTTTCTTCTGGCAGTACATGTTCAGTTTGTATATTGATAGTCGCTATGAGAAAGGGTTATTTCGTTATTCTTTATATTGTATTTGGTATCCGTACGTGTATTGGTTACTGAATATGTTGACGCTCGTTTTCGGGATTCCGAAGGCGATTTTTAGAAACAAGTCCAAGTTGGCCGTCTGGACAAGTCCTGATAGAGGGGTATGAATTGGAACTGCAAAAATTAATGATTATTAAAAAACAAACAAAAGAATTGCCGTTGGCTTTGATTCTGAAAAGTATGTTGTTAAGCCTGGTAACCTGGTCTTTGTGGGGATATACCGTTTATGCGATTATCCGGTATTCGCAAAAGATTTTTACCAATCCGGTTTTTGAACATTACTTTTTCGCAGACATTGTCGTATTTATGTTCGCAAGCTCGGTGGCATTGCTGGTGATTGCAATTGTTTGGTCGTTTATTGCAAAACCGTCAAAACGCTTGGTTCTTCATCATCAGAACTGATTAACGGAAAAGGCACAAGAAATTGTGCCTTTTGTGATCAAGGTTTCGGTAAAGTGCGGTAAAAAATTCCATAGTTTTTTACATGGTGAAAAAACTATGGAATTTTTTACCGCACTTTTGTTCAATTAGGGGTCGGAAATCTCGATCGTTTTATCCAGCCACAACGTATTGCCTTGATAATCATAAGCCTGATAATCTTTACCGTCCCGCTGTTGAACGTGGTCCGTTTTCCGCCAATGGGGATTTAATTGGATTTTCTGTTTATCCGAACCGTTGAGCCAGAAAGTAATTTTCCGTTCGGGCAGTTTGTTTTCCTGTAATAAACGGACGGTTTGCCGATTGTTTTTCAAGGCAATAAACGCATGATTTTTAAGCTGCAACAAGTCGATATAGGTTGTGCTGTCCAATGAGGCAAAATCGTTTTCCGTTAATAAACGCAGGCGTCGGTTCGTTTCGTCACGGTTATCCGCCGCTTTGGTTTTGTAAATAATTGCCGTTAGTAACGGCGCCGTATATTTTTGAATGGAATCGCTTTGCAGCGAACCGGCATGCTCGCCCCAGATGGAGAGTGCTGATCCCATGATTTTATGCGGATCTTTGATTTTATTTTGCGGGTTTTGCTCGTCCCAGATGGTTAAATCCCAATTTTTCAGCACATCTCTCGTGGCAAAATTGCTGTCATGGGAGGTGGCGGCGCCCTCTTCCGGCGTGAAGTACAAATAATAGGCGTTATAGTTGAGAACCGAAAAACCGCGTTCTATTAATTCCGGCATGCTCATGCGGATTTTTCGACGACGTTGCGCTTCCCGTTCGTCCTGCGGATTGCCGTCATAACTCCAGTAAGTAATTTGAATATCGGGGTTGAGTTGATTGATGGTGGCTTTAATTAATCCGTCATTCCAAATTCTGGTTTTCAGCCCTTTTTCCTGAAGAAATTTGGCTAGCGTATTGGCGTAATTAATAAATTCGTGATTATTATCTACTCCGTAGCCGAATTCATCGCCGCCGATATGAAAATGCCGGCTGCTGTCACCGAAAATATCAACCACTTCCGTTATCAGCGATTTGACAAAGGCAATGCTGTCAGGATTGGTGATGTCGATTTCTTCTTCGGTCCACTTGGAACGGATCTTTTGCACATAAGGTTTTCCGTGTTCTTTTTCCAGCAAATCAAAAATCGCCGTCATGTGGTTAGGGCTGTCTAATTCGGGAATCAATTCAACATTTTTACTTTTGGCGTAATCCTTGATGTCTTTCAGTTGGGCGTAACTTAAAAACGGTTTATGGGTTTTCGGGTTAATATAGACACCGTATTTATCCTGCGTCGCGTTTTCGGCGCGTTGATTTAACACGGCGCTTTCCAAGGCATAATTTTCATGATCGGAAAAATGCAGATGCAGGAATGTTCCGCCCGCATTATGAATTGTGTCAATAAACGCTTTAATCACTTCGGCGGGATAAAAATGGCGGGCAATGTCTAGCGCCAGCCCCGTTTCTTTATTGAGTGTCGATTCCGTAGGCTGAAAAGCCTGGCGAAGCTGTAAAATTGCGCTGTCGTCATCAACGGCTTGCACGGGGAACGAATGGAATCCAAGCCCTATCAATACGGCTAAAATTAGAGGGTTTCTGGCTTTACGCGAAGAATCCGACATGTTTATTATCATCCTGGTTTTAACGTTGTTATGAAGTGATTTAAGGTATGGGCGATAAAGTCCTTACTAATTGTAGATAAAATTTTGTTAGAATAGTTCAACTTTATTTATCGCAATGGCTTCGTGAAAATAATTTTATGAAAAATGTCAGACACTTTACACAGCGTTATATTGACTGGGTAATCAAACTCGGTCGCGTAAAATTTTCCGTGCTGGGATTTTTGATTCTGGCGGCTTTTGCCTTGCTTACGCATATTATTCTGAGCTTTATCGTGGTTGGCAAAATTCATTGGGAAAGTTTGGGCTATTCTATTATTTTCGGTTTGATTTCAGCGCCGTTTGTGATTTATTTCTTCACGGTCTTGGTGGAAAAGTTGGAATTGTCCCGGCAAGATTTGGCGCAGCTGATTCGCGATAAAACGGATCTGATGGCGACCATCAGCCACGAATTGCGCACGCCCTTAAACGGCATTGTAGGATTAACCCGAATTTTGCTGGATACGCCGTTAACCGACGAACAGAAAAATTATCTGAATACTATTAATGTCAGTGCGGTCTCTTTAGGCAACATTTTTAACGACGTTATCGATCTTGAAAAAATCGATTCGCGCAAATTGGAGCTGTATAAAAAAGAAACGGATTTTTTCAGCTTTATCAACGATATTAATCATATTGCGCAATTTTTAGCGGGACAGAAAAATCTTACCTTCGAATTAAAAACTTCGCCGGATTTACCGCACTTTCTGTTGATCGACGCGACTCGTCTGAATCAGATTTTATGGAATCTGATCAGCAATGCCGTGAAATTCACCGAAAAAGGGAAAGTAACGTTGAATATTCAACGTCTTTCAGCGAACGGTTTTCAGTTTTCCGTCAGCGATACGGGACAGGGAATTCCCCGTGATGAACTGACCAAAATTTTCGGTCTGTATTATCAGGTCGAAAACAAACATAAAGCGGCAGGCAGTGGCATCGGTTTATCCATTTCGAAAAATATCGCCAATCTGATGAACGGCAATTTAACGGTTTCCAGTGAGTTGGGCAAAGGCTCGACTTTCGTGCTGACCATTGAAGCGGAGCCGCTGGCGGAATCTCATGCAACTTTCGCAACGCCCGTTATTTCCAACCTGAACGTTTTGTTGGTGGAAGATATTGAGCTCAATATTTTGGTGACGAAATCCTTGCTGGAAAAATTAGGCCATCATGTGGACGTAGCGATGAGCGGCAAAGAAGCCATCGATAAATTCGAGCAACATGATTACGATTTGGTGTTGCTGGATATTCAGCTGCCGGACATGTCCGGTTTTGAAGTGGCGCATTTTCTGCGGCGCAATTATGAAGACGGCGTTTATGATTATTTGCCGCCGTTGGTGGCGCTCACCGCCAATGTCATGCAGGATAAATCCGTATTTCAGGTGAAAGGCATGGACGACGTATTGCGCAAACCGCTTTCCGTGACGGCATTAACGGAATGCCTGGCGCAATATTTTGATGATTCGACGATTGCGGCGGAAAAATCGAGCCTGGATCAAGTAAAAAGTGCGGTCAAATTTGAGCAAGATTTTGATCCGGCTTATGCGGAGGATATCGATTTTTCCCATATCAACGAATTAACGGCCGTGATTGGCCGAGCGGCGTATCGGCAAAATCTCGCCCATTACCGGCAGGCGCGGCACGCAGAGTTGGATATTCGTTCCGTCTATCAACAGTTTTGCGCGCAACCGGATGCGCAAATAAAAGAACGACTTTGCCAGGCGGCGCATAAATTAAAAGGCGCGGCGGGCAGTTTGGGATTGCATAAAGTACAGCTGCTGGCGGATCATATTCAGCATGGTGAAGCGGCGGATTGGGAAGCCAAATTATCTGCACGAATGGCAGAACTGGATACGGCGGAAAATCGAAGTTTGCAATATTTGCAGAACTGGATTGAGGAAGCGGAATAACGATGAAAATAATCAAGGAGCCGAAAGGCTCCTCGTTTTTTATGCGTTGAATTCATTGCCTAAGCAAGGTTGAATCAGACTTAAGATCGCTTTTACAACACGCGGCGAAGCTACTACGATGTGACCTTCTTTTAAGAATTGATGCCCGGCATTGAAGTCGCAAGCCAAAGCGCCGGCTTCGCGAGCGATAAGTTCACCGGCGGCGATATCCCAGGCTTTTAAGCCCATTTCAAAGAAACCGTCTACTCGACCGGCGGCGACGTAACACAAGTCTAACGCAGCGGAACCCGTACGGCGGAAATCGGCCGCTTCGGCGGATAACGCACTCATCATAGCAAACTGAATCGGCATAAATTTCGGTTGTTTGAACGGAAATCCGGTGGTTAATACCGCGCCTTGTAAATCGCGACGTTCCGGCACGCGTAAGCGAAGTTCGTTGAATTTGGCGCCTTCGCCGCGTACCGCAGTGAACAGTTCGTTTTTAATCGGATCGTATACCACGCCCACTTCTGTGCGGCCTTTCACACGAATGGCGATAGAAACGGAAAAATGGGGAAAACCTTTAATAAAGTTGGTGGTGCCGTCTAACGGATCAATCACCCATTGAATATCGGTGTTTTTACCTTCTAACGCGCCGCTTTCTTCCGTTACGACGGTATGGTCAGGATAAGAAGCGCGAATCGTTTCAATAATCACGGCTTCCGCCGCTTTATCCACATTGGTGACATAATCGTTAGGGCCTTTAGCGCTGGTTTGAATATCATCACGGCGTTCGTAACTTTTAGCAATTACATTGCCCGCTTTTCGCGCCGCACGAATAGCGATATTTAACATTGGGTTCATAAATTGTCCATCGGATAGATTGTGAAAAGAACGATTGCGGACGGGAAATCCGCTCATATAAACGGTGAAATATTATAGAGACTTTTTGTTTTGAATTCTACCGAAAAAAATGAAAAAAACTGACTAACTTTCAAGGTTATTATGGTAGAATAACCACAATTTTTACTTTGAATGTAAATAATATGTTAAATAATATTCGCATTGTGTTGGTAGAGACTTCTCATTCCGGCAATATCGGTTCTGCCGCCAGAGCGATGAAAACTATGGGATTAATGAACCTTTGTTTGGTTTCCCCAAAATGTTCGATTGATGAACAAGCGATCGCATTATCGGCGGGAGCCGAGGACGTGGTAAAAAATGCGGCGGTGGTTTCCGCTTTTGATGAAGCGGTGGCGGATTGTTCGTTGGTAATTGGCACCAGCGCGAGATTACGGCATTTACCGAGTTCGCTGATTGAACCGCGCGAATGCGGTGAAAAGGCGATAGAAACGGCGACAAAGTGCGGTCGAATTGCTATCGTTTTTGGACGTGAACGTGTCGGGTTAACTAATGATGAGCTGCTGAAATGTCGCTATCATCTGACCATTCCCGCCAATCCGGATTATTCCTCTTTAAATTTGGCAATGGCGGTGCAGTTGGTTTGTTACGAGTTGCGAATGGCTTATTTAAAGATGCAAAAAGCGCCTTTTTCTGCGATAGAAAAGATGAATCAAACGCCGAATCCGTTAGCGACCGCGCAGGAGCTGGAATATTTTTATCAACATGTCGAACGCTTGTATACGCAGTTGGATTTTATTCAAAATCAAGCGGTTATGCAGAAATTGCGGCGCTTATATCAGCGCGCGGACGTGGAAAAAAACGAACTTAATATTCTGCGCGGCATGCTAAGTGCGGTAGAAAAACGCTTAATTTTTTATAAAGAATAATAGTTGATTAATTTGGTTGGTTATGTGTAAACTAACCTTACTCAATTTAAAAGGAAAGTGACATGAAATTAACTTCAAAAGGCCGATACGCCGTCACCGCAATTTTGGATATCGCCTTGTTCGGCACGGACGGACCCGTAACCCTGTCCGATATTTCGGAACGACAACATATTTCGTTATCCTACTTGGAACAGCTTTTTGCCAAATTGCGTCGTCACGGATTAGTGAAAAGCGTGCGCGGGCCGGGTGGCGGTTATCAGCTCGGGCATTCCATGGATAAAATTTCTATCGGTATGATTATTGCCGCTGTAAATGAAAACATTACCGTTACCAAATGTCTGGGCAAAGGCAACTGCCAGAACGGAACGGAATGTTTAACGCATTCGCTGTGGGCGGAATTGAGTCATCGGATCGAAGATTTTTTAGATAAAATTACTCTGGCGGAATTGGTTAAGAAACATCACGGCAAACAAAAACACCGTGAAGCCCATGTGGATTTTGATAATTTATTAGTTGTAAACAGTTAAGAGAAATAAAATGAAATTACCAATCTATTTAGATTATGCGGCAACTTGCCCTGTGGATGAACGCGTTGCAAAAAAAATGATGGATTATCTGACAATTGACGGAACCTTCGGGAATCCGGCGTCCCGTTCCCATAAATTCGGCTGGCAGGCAGAGGAAGCGGTGGATATCGCCCGCAACCAGATCGCGGATTTAATCGGTGCGGACAGCCGGGAAATCGTTTTTACTTCCGGTGCGACGGAATCGGATAACTTGGCGATCAAAGGCGCGGCGCATTTTTATCAAACCAAAGGTAAACACATTATCACCTGCAAAACCGAGCACAAAGCGGTGTTGGATACTTGTCGTCAGCTTGAACGCGAAGGTTTTGAAGTAACGTATTTATCGCCGAAATCCGACGGTTTAATTGATCTTGAAGAATTTAAAGCGGCGATTCGTCCGGACACTATTTTAGCGTCAATTATGCACGTTAATAACGAAATCGGCGTGATTCAGGATATTCGGGCGATTGGCGAAATTTGTCGCGAACACAAAATCATTTTCCACGTAGACGCCACCCAAAGCGTGGGCAAAATCGCCATTAATTTGGCAGAATTGCCGGTGGATTTGCTTTCCATGTCCGGACACAAATTATACGGACCGAAAGGCATCGGCGCATTATATGTTCGACGTAAACCGCGTATTCGTTTGGAAGCCATTATTCATGGCGGCGGTCACGAACGCGGCATGCGTTCGGGCACATTGCCGGTTCACCAAATTGTAGGCATGGGCGAAGCATACCGCATTTGCAAAGAAGAAATGGCGACGGAAATGCCGCGCTTAAAAGCGTTACGCGACCGTTTGTACAACGGTTTGAAAGACATTGAAGAAACGTACGTGAACGGTTCGATGGAACATCGCGTGGATAGCAATTTGAACATCAGCTTCAATTATGTGGAAGGCGAAAGCTTAATGATGGCATTGCGCGATATCGCCGTGTCCTCCGGTTCCGCCTGTACTTCGGCCAGTCTTGAACCTTCATACGTGTTGCGCGCATTGGGTTTAAACGATGAATTGGCGCACAGTTCAATCCGCTTCACCGTCGGCCGTTACACCACGGAAGAAGAAATTGATTACACCATCGAATTGGTGAAAAGTGCGGTCAAAAAATTGCGAGAATTATCGCCTTTATGGGATATGTTCAAAGAAGGCGTCGACATGTCCAAAATCGAATGGTCCGCCCACTAAAATCAGGGTTAGCGACAACGTTTATTGTTATTGAAAATTAGGAACAGAAGAAAATGGCATATAGTGAAAAAGTTATCGATCATTATGAAAATCCGCGCAATGTCGGTTCATTTGATAAAAAATCGTCGGATGTCGGTACCGGCATGGTCGGCGCGCCGGCTTGCGGCGACGTTATGCAGTTGCAGATTAAAGTAAATGATCGCGGCATCATCGAAGATGCGAAATTCAAAACCTACGGTTGCGGTTCCGCCATCGCTTCCAGTTCGCTGATTACCGAATGGGTGAAAGGCAAATCTTTGGATGAAGCGGGCGCAATCAAAAACAGCCAAATCGCCGAAGAACTTGAATTGCCGCCGGTAAAAGTGCATTGCTCAATTCTGGCGGAAGATGCGATTAAAGCGGCGATTGCGGATTACAAAGCGAAAAAAGGCGAATAATTTTAAAGTGCGGTCAAAAAAAATCGACGAAAAACTGACCGCACTTTCAATCTTTGTGAGGCAGAAAATGGCAATAACATTAAGTGAAACTGCGTTAAACCGGGTTCGTACGTTTTTACAAAATCGCGGCAGCGGCATCGGTTTGCGTCTGGGGGTTAAAACATCGGGTTGTTCCGGATTGGCTTATGTGCTTGAATTCGTTGATAAATTAAGCGAAGACGATCAGGTCTTCGAACAAGATGACATTAAAATCATCGTCGACAAAAAAAGCTTGGTTTATCTTGACGGCACACAATTGGATTTTGTCAAAGAAGGCTTAAATGAAGGTTTCAAATTCACCAATCCGAACATTAAAGATCAATGCGGCTGCGGTGAAAGTTTCAGCGTGTAACATTTTGTAAACGGATTATTATGGCCAACCCATTCGAACTCTTTGATCTTCCTGTTGATTTTCACCTTGATAACGACCTGCTGACCAGCCGTTATCTGGCGTTGCAGAAATCGCTCCATCCGGATAATTTTGCTCATAGTTCGCCGCAAGAACAGCGCTTAGCCATGCAAAAATCGGCGGAAGTCAACGATGCGCTGCAGATTCTGAAAGATCCCGTCAGTCGCGCAGACTGTATTATCCGTTTGAATTCGGCGGACGTGCGGGACATCGAACAAAAAAGCAATCGGGATATGGAATTTTTGATGCAGCAGCTGGAATGGCGTGAACGGTTGGAAGAGATTGAACAAGCGCAGGACTGGGATGCGTTGACGGATTTCGTGCTCAATATTGAATCGGTGCAGCGAGAAAATTTAACGGAAATTTCTACCGCACTTAGCGAGCAAAATTGGCAACAAGCCGAACAAATTAACGATCGTTTACGTTTTATGAAAAAGCTCAACACTGAGATTGAGCGGGTAGAAGAACAGATTTCAGGATTTTAAATCATTATGGCATTACTTCAGATTGCCGAGCCGGGACAAAGTGCGGCTCCGCATCAGCATAAATTAGCAATCGGTATCGATCTCGGCACGACAAACAGTCTGGTGGCGACGGTGCGCAACGGTCGGGCGGAAATTTTATCCGATGAACGGGAGCGTCCGTTAACGCCTTCTATCGTGCATTACGGCAACGAGGTGACCGTCGGCTATGAAGCCGGCGAATTGGCGAGCCGGGATCCGCAAAATACGATTATTTCGGTAAAACGCTTGATTGGGCGCAGCCTGAGCGATGTGCAAGCGCGTTACCCAAATTTACCGTATCGGTTTGTGCAAAGCGAAAACGGATTGCCGTTAATGAACACGGTGCAAGGTAACGTCAGCCCGGTTGAAGTTTCCGGAGAAATTTTAAAAAAATTGACCGCACTTGCGCAACAACGTTTGGGCGGCGAATTACAGGGCGCCGTGATTACAGTGCCGGCGTATTTTGATGACGCGCAACGCCAAAGTACGAAAGACGCCGCAAAATTAGCGGGACTGAATGTGTTGCGTCTGTTAAACGAACCGACGGCAGCGGCCATCGCCTATGGTCTGGACAGCGGACAGGAAGGCGTCATCGCCGTTTATGATTTAGGCGGCGGCACCTTCGATATTTCGATTCTACGTTTATCCCGAGGCGTGTTTGAAGTGCTGGCGACCGGCGGGGACACCGCATTGGGCGGTGACGATTTCGATCATTTGATCGCGGATTGGATCAGTGAAAAATCCGGCATTCAACCGCAGGATGATCAACAAAAACGGCTGCTGATTGAATTGGCGACACAAACCAAAATCACTTTAACGGACAGCCCGCAGGTCAACCTTTCATACCGGGGCTGGCAGGGTGAAATACGACGCGATGAGTTCAACACACTCATTTCGAATTTAGTGAAACGTTCGCTAATGGCTTGCCGCCGAGCGTTGAAAGATGCGGGAATCAGCCAGTCCGACGTGCGGGAAGTGGTAATGGTGGGCGGTTCTACCCGCGTTCCCTTTGTACGCGAACAAGTGGGCGCGTTTTTCCAACGTCAGCCGTTGACGTCCATTGACCCCGATAAAGTTGTGGCGTTGGGTGCGGCAATTCAGGCGGATATTCTGGCGGGTAACAAACCCGATAACGAAATGTTGCTGCTGGATGTGATTCCGCTGTCTCTCGGTATTGAAACCATGGGCGGTTTGGTGGAAAAAATTATTCCGCGTAATACCACCATTCCGGTGGCGCGGGCGCAGGAATTTACCACGTTTAAAGACGGCCAAACCGCCATGTCGGTGCATGTAGTGCAGGGCGAGCGTGAATTGGTGAGCGATTGCCGTTCTCTGGCTCGTTTCACATTGCGCGGCATTCCGCCGATGGCGGCGGGCGCAGCTCATATCCGCGTGACTTATCAGGTGGACGCGGACGGTTTGCTGAGCGTGACGGCGATGGAAAAATCCACCGGCGTGCAATCCAGCATTCAGGTGAAACCTTCTTATGGTCTGACCGACGATGAAATCACCCGAATGCTGAAAGCTTCAATGGAAAATGCTAAAGAAGATATCGACGCTCGTATGCTGGCGGAGCAGCGGGTTGAAGCTCGCCGCGTGATTGAAGCCGTGTTATCCGCTTTGCAGGACGATCAGGATTTATTGAATGACGACGAATTAAGTGCGGTCAAAAATGCGTTAGTTTTTTTGGATAATTTACAACAAGGCACGGATACGCAAGCGATTAAGCAGGGAATTAAAGCGCTGGATGCGGCAACTCAGGAATTTGCCGCCCGTCGCATGGATAAATCTATCCGACGCGCATTGTCCGGCCAGTCTGTAGACAATTTATAACGTTATAGGAAAGTATTATGCCAAAAATTGTTTTTCTTCCTAATGAAGAGATTTGTCCCGAAGGCATGGTCGTTGATGCCGCTGCGGGCGAGAATTTGCTTGAAGTCGCTCATAATGCCGGGGTGGAAATTCACCACGCTTGTGACGGTTCCTGTGCTTGTACCACTTGTCATGTGGTGATCCGCGAAGGTTACGATAGCTTAAACGAAACCAGCGATCAGGAAGAAGATATGCTGGATAAAGCCTGGGGCCTGGAAATGGAAAGTCGTTTATCCTGTCAATGCGTGATCGGCGATGAAGATTTGGTGGTGGAAATCCCTAAATACAATATTAACCAAGTCAATGAGGCGGCGCATTAATGAAATGGACGGACGCGCAGGAAATTGCCGAAGCTCTGTATGATCGCAATCCGGATTTAGATCCCCAAACCGTTCGTTTCACCGATATGCATCGATGGATTTGCGAATTGGACGGATTTGACGATAATCCCGATGCCAGTAATGAAAAAATTCTCGAAGCCGTTTTATTGAAATGGCTGGACGAATACCAATAATCCAAGTGCGGTCAAAATTCCGGAAATTTTGACCGCACTTTTTGTCTATTGCTATCAAAAACCACAATTTTCCCGTATAATTTCTTCAATTTCACCCATTCAGGTCAGCATTTATGGCAGAGACATCTTGCATTATTATCGGCATCGCGGGCGCGTCCGCGTCTGGAAAAAGTTTAATCGCTTCCACCGTTCACGATGAATTATTACGGGAATTAAATTGCGGCGAAATCGGCATTATCGCGGAAGACAGCTATTACAAAGATCAAAGTCACCTGGATTTTGAAACCCGAACTAAAACCAATTATGACCACCCGAATTCGATGGACCGCGATTTGCTCATCGAGCATTTACGCGCCCTGAAAGCGGGAAAAGCGGTGGATATTCCAGTTTATAATTATGCCGAGCACAACCGTTCGAAAGAGATAACCCATTTTGAACCGCGCAAAATTATTATTTTAGAAGGCATTTTGCTGCTTACCGACGAACGCGTGCGCAATGAATTGTCCATGTCGGTATTTGTCGATACGCCGCTGGATATTTGTTTTATTCGCCGTTTGCAACGGGATATGGTGCAACGCGGACGTTCTATGGAATCCGTTATTCAGCAATACCGCACGACGGTCAGACCGATGTTTTTGCAGTTTATCGAACCGTCCAAACAATATGCGGACGTCATTATTCCGCGTGGCGGAAAAAACCGCGTGGCCATTGAATTGTTAAAAGCGCAGATTTTGAAATTATTAGGAAGATAAGATGAGACTTTGTGACACCGATATTGAAAAACACTTGGACGAAGGCGTTATCGGCATTTTCCCGCGTCCGGATAACAGCAAAATCAACGGTGCGACCATCGATTTGCGTTTGGGAAATTCCTTTCGTGTTTTTCGCGACCATTCCGCCGCTTACATCGATGTGAGCGGACCGAAAGAAGCGGTGGCGGAACAACTTGAACGGGTGATGAGCGACGAAATCATCATTGCCGACGATGAGGCGTTTTTTCTGCATCCCGGCGTGTTGGCGCTGGCGACGACGCTGGAAAGCGTTAAACTGCCCGATAATATTATCGGTTGGTTGGACGGGCGTTCTTCGCTGGCGCGTTTAGGGTTAATGGTGCACGTCACGGCCCATCGTATTGATCCGGGCTGGGAAGGTAAAATCGTATTGGAATTCTATAATTCCGGTAAATTGCCGCTGGCGTTGCGTCCTAACATGATCATCGGCGCCCTGAGTTTTGAAGTATTAAGCGGACCGGCGGCACGGCCTTACAACAGCCGCCAGGACGCAAAATATAAAAATCAGCAAAGCGCGGTGGCAAGCCGTATTAATCAGGACAAATAATGATGAAAAAATTAGGCATAGGCTTTCTTGTGATTGTCTTTGCCTTTTTGGCTTTTGTTTATGTGCAAAAAGGCAAAATCGAGCAAAAACTGACCGCACTTTTGCAGGATAACCGCATTCAAGTGGCGCAGTCTCGGGTAAATTGGTTGCCTTCGCCCGCTATTGATTTAGCCGGCGTCACTTATTTAACGGAAGATATGTCTTTCTCCGCGGAACGGGTTCGCTTAAATTTCAGTTGGTGGGGATGGTTATTCGGGCAATCGGCAATCGCCGATTTGCAACTGGAAAACGGAAAAGTGCGGTCAAATTTGAAGGAGAATTTTTATTTTCAGCAAATTAACGCCGTGATCACGCCAGAAAACTTAAAGTTAGCCTCATTGCCCGCGTTGTCGGCGCAATATCGCCAAGGTTCCGCCTTCCCGGAAAAAATGCCCGAATTGTTCATTAATGTTGCGGCTTTAAATGAAGATGAGGACAAATTAACCTTTGAAGGGGCGTTAAAACCGATCTCATCAGGGCTTGGTCTGAATAATGTAAAGGCGACAATTCATCTGAAAAACCGCCGTTTATTTAATGCCGAACAAATTCTTTTAAATTGGAAGAACGGTGAAATTTTGCGCTTGCCGCAAGAAGGCTATATTGTCAATTTGGCCGGCGCGGAGTTTAATCACATTGCCCTTAATGAGGTGAATGGTCGTATTCAAACCGAGCCCCGGCTTAATGCGGTCGTTCAGTTTCCCTTTATATCCGATAAAGGACGGTTATCCGCCAATCTTGAATCCCACTCTCAATCGACACGGCCGGAACCTTATCATTTAATGATTTCCGCTCAGCATTTGGTGCTGGCGGATTGGTTGAAAGCGTTTAATATTCCGGATTTGATTTCAGGAGTCGTTTCCGTTGAAGCGGATTTATTTTCGCAAGACGCTTTGCCTCGCCACGGTATGGTGACGGGACGCGTGACGGAAGGTAAATTAAAAGGCATAGGATTGCTGGCGCTGATTGGTCAGTATGTGCCGCTTAACTATGATGAAAGCGAGCTGAATAATAAGCATATCGAAACCTCTTTTGATGTACTTGAAACCCAATTTCGCTGGGAACCCGAAGGCATTCGCGTTGACCGTACGCAAATGCTGCATCGCGACTTTACGGCAAGAAGTCAGGGATATGTGGATTTAATCACGGGTTATTGTGATTTTATGACCTATATTTCGTCCAATGACGAACGTTATCGCGCCCTGACCTTGCCGGTGCATTTTTTCGGCGATTGCAAATCTCCTCAATATAAAGTGAAATTTAATCGCGATTTTCGTAATCAGTTAAAAGATTTTCTGCGTGAGAAATTTAGATAATGTTTAACACTGCAAAATTCGAGCGCTTTGCTAATTTTCGTATTGTAGCCATAGCGTTTGCCGCCTTTATTTTTAATACGACCGAATTTGTTCCCGTCGCCTTGCTCTCCGATATTGCGCAGAGTTTTGCGATGCCCGTTTCGCAAACCGGGCTGATGATCACGGTTTATGCCTGGATTGTGTCGCTGATGTCCTTGCCGTTAATGTTAATTACGGCAAAATCGGAACGTCGAAGCCTGTTATTAAAATTGTTTCTGTTGTTTGTTAGCGGACATATTTTGTCGGTCATCGCCTGGAATTACGGCATTCTTTTACTTTCCCGCATATTAATTGCCTTGGCGCATGCGGTGTTTTGGTCGATTACCGCCGCTCTTGCCATGCGAATTGCCCCGAAAGGAAAGCAAACGCAGGCATTGGGCATGATCGCAATGGGTTCTTCCATGGCGATGGTGCTGGGTTTGCCTTTAGGACGAATAATCGGACAATGGCTGGGGTGGCGTACCACATTTGCCTTGATCGCCTTGTCGGCTTTTGTGGTAATGCTCGTTCTGGCAAAACTCTTACCGCATTTGCCCAGCAAAAACGCAGGATCTTTCGCCAGTTTACCGAGTTTGGTTAAACGTCCTTTGCTGATGGGAAGCTACGCGGTGACCGTGCTGATTATTTCCGCCCATTTCACGGCATACAGCTATATCGAGCCCTTTGTGAAAGAAATCGGCGGTATGACGGAAGGCAGTGCGACGCTTGTGTTGCTTATTTTCGGGCTGGCGGGCTTTGTGGCTAGTTTCTTATTCGGACGTATTTATCGTTTTTCCCCGATCAAATTCGTGATGAGCGCCATGGGCTTGCTGATTTTATCGCTTTTTTCGCTGTATTTGCTGAGCGGTTATACCGCGCTAATGCTGATCTTAATTTTTGTGTGGGGAATCGGAATTTCAGGCCTGTCGATCGGGTTACAAATGCGCGTGTTGCAGCAGGCTCCGGACGCGACGGATGTGGCCACGGCGATTTATTCGGGGATTTATAATGTGGGCATCGGTGGCGGCGCTTTAATCGGTAATCAGGTTATGCAGCATTGGGGTTTAGGCGGTATCGGTTTTGCGGGCGCGTTGATTGGTGTGCTTGGCATTGCGTTATTTGTTGTCCTTCATTTGAAATATCGCAATGTGCCATCCGAATAATTAAGTTTCAGTGGAGGATAATGAAAAGTGCGGTCAAATTTGACCGCACTTTTTGTTAACGTTTTGATTTCTTAATAAATTTCATTAGGCGTTTGCGTTTGCGCAATTGATTCGGTGTTAATTTGTTGCGTTTGCCAGCAAACGGGTTATTGCCTTCCTGGAACTGAATGCGAATCGGTGAGCCGACGATTTTCAGGCTACGCCGATAATAGTTTGACAGATAACGTTTATAACTATCCGTCAGTTTGTCCATTTGATTGCCGTGTACAACGATAATCGGCGGGTTATAACCGCCCGGATGCGCATATTTCAGCTTAATACGGCGACCGCCGACCATAGGCGGCTGGTGTTCGTCCGTTGCCATTTGCAGAATTCGCGTCAGCAATGATGTGGTCATTTTTTGCGTTGCGCAGGCGTAAGCTTCTCGCACGGATTCAAACAGATTGCCGACTCCGCTGCCGTGCAAGGCGGAAATGAAATGTACGCGGGCAAAATCGATAAAATCCAGACGGCGATCGAGTTCGGATTTCACACGATCTTTAATATCCTGATCCAATCCGTCCCATTTGTTTACCACGATGACCAAGGAACGACCGGCATTCAGAATAAAGCCGAGTAACGATAAGTCCTGATCGGAAATACCTTCGCGGGCGTCAATCGTCAATAACACGACATTGGCGTCCTGGATGGCTTGTAAGGTTTTAATGACAGAGAATTTTTCGACGGTTAAATGAACTTTGCCGCGTTTGCGTACCCCGGCGGTATCGATAATTGTGTAATGCTGACCGTTACGTTCCATCGGAATATAAATACTGTCGCGCGTTGTGCCGGGTAAGTCGTAAACCACTACGCGCTCTTCACCTAAAATGCGATTGGTGAGGGTGGATTTTCCTACGTTCGGACGCCCGACAATCGCGATTTTAATGTTTTTATGATCCGGTCCCGTATTTTCTTCTTCCAACGCTTCGTCTAGTAATGCGGTATCGTTTTCATTGGAAAAATCGAAGGATTGTTCCCATTCGTCCTGTTCTTCAAAATCTTCGCTATTTTCGACCGCACTTTCTTCCATTTTTTCAGCAAACGGAGTCAGTACGGTTTCCATCAGTTGTGCGACGCCACGCCCTTGGGCGGCGGCAATTTGGGCGATGTCGCCCAACCCCAGCTGATAGAATTCCGCGCAATGAGAATCGGCGTCAATACCATCGGTTTTGTTGGCGACCACAACCGTGATTTTATGCTGACGCTGACGAAGATAGTTGGCAATGCCGATGTCGGCGGGCGTTAAGCCTGCGCGCGCGTCCACCAGAAACAGCACCACATCCGCTTCTTCAATGGCGAGCAGCGATTGTTCCGCCATTTTTTCTTCGACACCTTCCTCGGAGCCGTCAATCCCGCCGGTATCAATAACGATGAAATCATAGCCCGCAATATTAGCCTGACCGTATTTACGATCGCGGGTTAAACCGGGAAAGTCCGCCACTAAAGCATCACGCGTGCGGGTTAAGCGGTTGAATAAAGTAGATTTACCTACATTAGGGCGACCGACGAGCGCCACAACGGGAGTTGTCATAAAAAATATCTCTTAATTCGGAATAAAATTCGTGAAAGTATATCAGATCTCAGGGGATTTTTATATTTTGTAAAAGTAAAAAGCACAGTCTAAACTGTGCTTTTTGAATGTTGGCGGAATGGACGGGACTCGAACCCGCGACCCCCTGCGTGACAGGCAGGTATTCTAACCAGCTGAACTACCACTCCGCAGCTAATTTATAAGGAATCAAATTGAAAAAGTTGGCGGAATGGACGGGACTCGAACCCGCGACCCCCTGCGTGACAGGCAGGTATTCTAACCAGCTGAACTACCACTCCGCTAAGTGTTGCGAATGATACTTGTCATAAGCGTTTTCGTCAACTGTTTTTTCTCTGGTTTGGATCCGCTTGCTTAATTAATGCACGGTTTCATTAGCGTCCGGAGACAATCTTTTGATCCAAATACAGTTATCTTTGCTCTTTTTGTTAATTAACGAAAGATATTCCGCATGAGCCGCAGATTCCTCTTCGGTTAACGGTAAAGCGATTAATCCTTCTGAGGAAATTTTAACGGGAATCAATTCTTCTTTGATTTCTTCCGCTTGCGGAACCGGCGTTTCGGTTTCCTGTTCGGCAAACAGGCTGACTTGTCCGCCGGTCATGGCTAAATATACGTCGCCTAAAATCTCCGCATCCAGCAATGCTCCGTGCAAGGTTCGTTTGCTGTTGTCGATATGCAGACGATCGCACAATGCGTCTAAATTATTGCGTTTCCCCGGATATTGCCGACGCGCCATTTGGAGCGTATCCGTTATTGTGCAAATATCTGCCGTTTTGACATCTATATGATGTTTGCGGAATTCGTAATCCATAAAGCCCACGTCGAAGGGAGCGTTATGAATGAGTAATTCCGCATCTTTGATAAAATCAATGAATTCCTGCGCGACGGCGGCAAAGTCCGGTTTATCGGCCAGCATTTCGTCAGTGATGCCGTGAACTTTAATTGCTTCGGGATCAATAGGGCGATCGGGTTTGACATATAAATGCAATTTACGGCCGGTATATTTACGGTTAATCAGTTCTACCGCACCGATTTCGATAATGCAATGTCCTTCATAATGTGCACCGAATTGGTTCATACCCGTTGTTTCGGTATCGAGCACAATTTGGCGAATAATTTCATTTTCTTCTTTCATGGTTCTTACTGTCTATTTTTGTTTATTTGCGCTATTATCAACCGCACTTTTAGGGGATGATTGTAACAGATTATGGGAAAACAGATTGAAATTTTTACTGACGGTTCTTGTCTCGGCAATCCGGGAGCCGGCGGAATCGGCGTGCTTCTGCGCTATAAACAACATGAAAAAACCTTATCAAAAGGCTATTTTTTAACTACCAATAATCGCATGGAATTACGCGCCGTTATTGAGGCGTTAAATTTATTGAAAGAACCCTGCCGGATTACCTTGCATAGTGACAGTCAGTACATGAAAAACGGCATAACCCAATGGATTTTCAACTGGAAAAAAAATAATTGGAAAGCCAGTACGGGCAAGCCGGTTAAAAATCAGGATTTATGGATGGCGTTGGACGCGGCTATTCAATCTCATGATATTCATTGGCGCTGGGTTAAAGGGCATTCCGGTCATCGCGAAAATGAAATTTGTGATGAGCTTGCAAAACAGGGAGCGGAAAATCCGACATCGGAAGATGTCGGTTATCAGCCGGATTGAAGCGGTATTAACAATAAAAACAAGCTTCCGACCCAAATCAGAGACATGCGGGAAATTGAAAAATGATCAAAGTGCGGTCAAAAAATTGATCATTTTTTAGTTCTTTCCACCGTCATGCATTTTCCTTAACGACATTTTTGCCACGCATTGTTCCGATAACGCTTTATATCTGCAAAAACTTAACCACAGCGTTTAAAATTTACCGTTTATGGTGTAACCAACGAATAATACGACACTTATCTTAACTAACAATCGTTAAGATTAATTAAAAAAACATTGCGATTTTTCACCGCACTTTGATTGAGTTTTGCCGCGTCAAAGGATTTCCGGAACAATTACATCCATGCATTATTGCGAATAATGCCTACGGCGATCCCTTCAATTTCAAAACGTTCCTGTTCGCGTAAATTGACGACAATCGGCGCAAATTCTTCATTTTCCGCATGGAGATAAATAATATCGCCTTTGCGTTCCAAACGTTTTACCGTGACTTCATCTTCAATGCGCGCCACAATCACTTGCCCGTTGCGTACGTCTTTTGTACTGTGTACGGCAAGCAAATCGCCATCTAAAATGCCAATATTTTTCATCGATTGTCCGTTCACTTTAAGCAGGAAATCCGCCTGCGGTTTAAACATATCGGGATCGACGCGATAAGTGCCTTCAATATGCTGTTCCGCCAGAATCGGTTCGCCGGCGGCCACCTGACCGATTAACGGTAAACCTTCCGGTTCGTCATTGGCGGCGTCAAGCAGTAAACGGATACCCCGTGAGGTGCCGGCTAAAATTTCTACGGCGCCTTTGCGAGCAAGAGCTTTCAAATGCTCTTCCGCCGCGTTAGGGGAACGAAAACCTAATTCGCGGGAAATTTCGGCACGTGTCGGCGGCATGCCGGTCGTTTCGATGTAGTGTTTGAGAAAGTTATAAACTTCTTGCTGGCGGGCAGTAAGTGGTTTGGCTAATGACATAATATTTCCCTGTGGTTGTATACAATGATTGATATTCTATACAGTTTTCACTATATATACAACCTATAAATACAAAAAAATACAGTATATTCGGAAAAACATACTGTATTTTTGGGAAGTGAGAAAATTAACCTCGATGGGCGTTTTTCATGATACGATCTTTTTGAACTTTCCACTCGCGATCTTTAATATCTTCGCGTTTATCATGTTGTTTTTTCCCTTTGGCTAACCCGATTTTGAGTTTCGCCCAAGCGTTTTTCCAGTAGAGTGAAAGCGCTACAATCGTGTAACCGTCCCGGTTGGCTTTGCCGAATAAGGAGGCCAATTCCCGCTCGTTGAGCAGCAATTTACGGGTGCGCGTCGGATCGCAAACCACATGGGTAGAGGCGACGGAAAGGGGTTGGATGGTGGCGCCGAACAGGAACGCTTCTCCGTTATTGAAAATGACGTAACTGTCGCTGATGTTGGCTTTACCCGCACGCATAGATTTCACTTCCCAGCCTTGCAGTGAAAGCCCCGCTTCAATTTCTTCTTCAATAAAATAGTCGTGGCGAGCGCGTTTGTTTAATGCAATGGTGTTGGAGACCGCTTTGTTTTTTTTCTTCGTCATAATTTTACTGATTAATTGTTTTGTCGGAATTGTACCGAATAAGCGGAACGAACACAATTCTAGCCGGAAAGCAAAAGTGCGGGCAA
The DNA here is from genome assembly GCF_014843355.1 of Actinobacillus sp. GY-402. Lineage (GTDB taxonomy): Bacteria > Pseudomonadota > Gammaproteobacteria > Enterobacterales > Pasteurellaceae > Exercitatus > Exercitatus varius. The sequence goes on along the minus strand of NZ_CP062137.1, from coordinate 1,475,234 downwards.
AAATTCTTTCGTTTTTTTGCCCGCACTTTTGTTATGCGACAGTTTATTCCAATTCGCCGCAGAAGCGGTAACCTTCGCCGTGGATGGTGGCAATAATTTCAGGCGTATTGCCGTGATTTTCAAAATGTTTGCGAATGCGGCGGATGGTGACGTCCACCGTACGATCGTTATCTTTCAATTCCCGCCCCGTCATTTTGCGCAATAATTCTTCCCGGGATTGAATTTTGCCCGGGTTTTCGCAGAAATGCAGCATTGCGCGGAATTCACTACGCGGTAATTTAATGATTTCGCCTTCCGGAGTGATTAAAGCGTGTTGGTTGGAATCCAAAGTCCAGCCGTTAAAACGGAAAATTTCAATATTTTCCACCGCACTTTTATGTTCGCTCATGGTGCGTTGCAGTAAGTTGCGTGCCCGAATAGTTAATTCGCGTGGATTAAACGGCTTGGTTAAATAGTCGTCGGCACCGATTTCCAACCCGAGGATTTTATCTACTTCGTTATCGCGTCCGGTTAAGAAAATCAAAGCGATATCGGCATTTTCACGTAATTCTCTGGCGAGCATAAGTCCGTTTTTACCCGGCAGATTGATGTCCATCACCACCAAATGAATGCTGTGCTCGGCTAAGACACGGTGCATTTGAGCACCGTCGGTTGCTTCGAAAACGTTGTAACCTTCGGCTTCGAAAATACTTTTTAAGGTGTTTCGCGTGATAGTTTCGTCTTCGACCACAAGAATATTAGGCGTTATCATTTTTCTTTCCCTTTTAAATTTTTATCCCTAATATTGGGTATTTCTGAAGGTGGATTCTACCCATGTAACATTATTGTAACAAGTGAGAAATACAAAATCTGGAAATTAGCCGCAATTTTTATGATTTAGATCATAAAAAATAAGATATTATCTCTTTGATATTCAAATCAACTTGGCGCATTAAAATACGCGCTTAAACGGTTTGACGATTACTTCGCCGTAAACTTTCGCATCCACATAAGGATCTTGGGTCGCCCAGGCTTGCGCGTCTTCTAACGTGGCAAATTTCGCAATCACGGTTGACCCGGTAATGCCTTTACCGTCCGCGCTGGGATTCGGGCCCGCCGTTAATAGGCGATCTTCGGCTTTCAACTGTTCCAGACGCGCTAAATGTTGCGGACGTACCGCCAGACGCTGTTCCAAAGTGTTAGGTCTGTCTTGAGCAAAAATAACAAAATATTCCATTTCGTTTCTCCTTTATTATTAAAAAGTCAGGGATTCATTAATGCGAGCGCTTGCTCTAATTCCGGGTTGTTTTCTTGTGGTACGGCGCGCGGTTTCCCTTTTTCGTCAATTGCGACATAGGTGAACAGGGCTTCGGTTACGCAATGGCGATCACGTACGCCGGCGTATACCTGTTTGATCCAGACTTCTACTTTGACCTGCATGGAGGTGCGTCCGACTTTAACCAGTTTGCCGTAACAACAGACCACATCTCCCACGGAAATCGGGCGTAAAAAAGTAATTTTATCGACGCAAACGGTGACCACGCGTCCTTTGGCGATTTCTTTTGCCAGAATCGCGCCGCCCATATCCATTTGTGACATAATCCAACCGCCGAAAATATCGCCGTTAGCATTGGTATCGGAAGGCATCGCCAATGTACGTAAAATCAGAGAACCTTCAGGTTGGCGGGAAACAATGTGTTCTGTCATGATTAGTCCTTATCCTTTGGAAGGTAACGGTAAATATATACGCCTGTAATCAGTGTTGCAATAAAGGTCATGCCGATAATGCCGAATGATTTGAAATCAACCCAGATTTCTTCCGAATAATATTGGCTGATATAAATGTTAGTCAGCATACAAAGTACAAAAAATCCGGCCCAGCCTAAATTGAGTTTTTGCCAGGCGGGATCGGGTAATTCGATTTCTTTGCCGAGTAATTTCCGGATTAACGGGATTTTGAATACAAATTGTCCGATTAATAGAATGGCGGCGAATAACGCGTATATAATGGTTACTTTCCACTGTAAGTATTTGACTTCATTGAAATAAGCCGTTAATAAACCGAAAAAGACTACGGCGATACCCATAATGATTTGCTGTTTTTCGATTTGACCGTATTTGATTTTAAGAATAATCAGCTGCACGACGGTGGCGATAACTAAGGTTATCGCCGCATCGCGAATGCCGGATAATTTGTAAACCGCAAAAAAGAGGACGAGCGGGATAAATTCGAGTAATTGCTTCATATTACGTCGCCTGGTTGCTGAAAATAGAATAAAAACGATAAGTGAAAATCAATGAAAACAGGCTGACTAAGGCAATAGCCGCCAGTACGATCACACTAAACAGCATATTAATTGCCATCGCGGAGAGCTGCAACCCGATAAGCGGCAGGAAAAAGTTCACGATTAAACAATAGAAAAACAGCGTGCCCGTCCGTTTCGTACCAAAAACTAAAATATTTTTGACCGCACTTTGCATGGAAACCGGTTGAATCAGATACTCCACCGGCCCTAAACAGAGGCGAATAAACAGAATAAGGCCGGCAATCATCAAAACTAAAGACAGAATTGACGGTGCTTGGTTGTTGCTCATGTCGCCGAATGCGAACCATAATCCGATGAATAACGGCAATACGCTCAAGATGCTCAGCAACGCAACGCCAATAAAACGACGGGCCGTGAAAGCGGCCGAGACTATAAGATTCATACCGTGTTGCCGGCTGATTGAGTGAATCACCGTTAGCGCCCAACTGGAAATGAAAAGCGTCACGCCCTGATTCAGTAAGAAAAACAGTTGCTTGGACGGTTGCTGTGACTGTTCAATCATGGATTGAGCCAATTGGGTTTGATCCATCTGAGCCGGGTTGGTTACCGAAGATTGCAGTATCGAAGCAAGAGCGCTCATTCCGGCGGAAACGACCAGAAATATCAGCATGAATTTTATGACGAACTGACGTTGGTTCCGCATAAAATTCCAACTGTCGCGAAAAAGTTGGGTAAAGTTAATTGGCATTGCTGTCCTTAAACATAGAGTTGTTACAAAATTGATAAGATTATACTCATTTTATGGTGAAATCACTAAGGTTATTCATTTTGAAAGCTATTCTTGATTGTCTATGAACTGTTCTGAGTATTCGGAAAAACGAATTAGCAAAGGAGGATGAAAAAACATCCTCCCAAATAATAAACCCGAAGCGTTAACCGGCTAAGTTTAACAATTCCTGAGCATTGGCTAAGGCGTTATCGGTTATCTTTGTGCCGCCTAATAGTTTTGCCAACGCTTTTACTCGTTGTTGCGGAGAAAGTGCGGTCATATTTGTTTCCGTTTTTCCGGCAATGGTGAGTTTTTCAACAGAAAAGTGTTGATTGCCCTGACAGGCAACTTGCGGGAGATGCGTGACACACAATACCTGACATTTTTGTCCTAAACGACGTAATAATTTGCCGACCACACTGGCGGTGGCGCCGCTAATGCCCACATCGATTTCATCGAAAATTAAGGTTGGAATTGCGCTCTTATCGGAGGTTAAAACCTGTAACGTCAGCGCGATACGCGATAATTCGCCGCCCGATGCGGTTTTTGCCAGCGGTTGAACATTCTGTCCCGGATTGCTTTGCAGATTAAAAATAACGCTGTCGGCACCGTTTGCATTCACTTTGTTGAAATCCGTTTTAAGTTCGATAAAAAATTGTGCGTTTTCCATGGCTAATTGTTTAATGGATTTTGTGACGCTTTGGGCTAATTTATCGGCACCGGTTTGGCGACTGCGGTGAAGTGCCGCAGCGGTTGTTTGCATTTTATCAAACGCCGCTTTTTCTTGCGCCAGTAATTCGTCTTCGCTTCCGGAAAAATCCACCAACTGCATTAATTCGCTCTTCAAAGTGCGGTGAAATTCCACGAGATTTTCCGGTTGTACGCGATGTTTTCGGGCTAAATGAATGGCTTGGCTCATTCGGTTTTCAATTTCTTCAAGCGAATGGGGATCCTGTTCGATACCGGAAGCCAGAGTCTGCATCTCATTCACTGCTTCCTGCACCTGAATCAGAGCTTCGTTCAGCATGTTTTGTACGCCGCTATATTGCCCGTCCAGTTCGACTAATTCGTCTAGCTGCTGAAGGGCGCGATAGAGCAAACCGTCTGCACTGACCGTTTCATTTTCGCTGAGTATTTGTAAAACCGATTGCGTTAAAGAAGTTAATTCTTCGCTGTTTGAGAGGCGTTTGTGATCCTCTTCCAATTCCAAATATTCGTTATCCTGCAGATTAAACTCATCCAGTTCGTTTACCTGATATTGCAATAGTTGTTTTTTTGCTTCGTTTTCGGCAACTTTTTGTTTGAAGACGTCGAGTTGATGCTGTAACGCTTTCCAGTGCTGATAATCTTTGCGCATTTGTGCTAATAAATCCTGATGAGCGCAGAAATTGTCCAGCAGTTGCAGTTGATGATCGGCTTTCAGGAGTAATTGAGAGGCGTGCTGACTGTTAATCTGGATCAGGTATTGGGCTAATTCTTTCAATGCGGCGGCGGAAACCGGCGTGCCGTTAATAAAAGCCTTTGAATGCCCTTCATTGCTGATAATACGGCGCAAAATACAGCTTGTCGGATTATCCTGATCTTCCAATTCCTGCGTTTTCAACCAAAGCGCGGCAGGGCTACGAGGCTCAATGCGAAAAGTTGCACAGACTTCCGCCCGTTCTTGCCCGTTGCGTAGCATGGAAGCGTCCGCTCGTTGACCCAAACATAAACCCAACGCGTCGATAGCAATGGATTTCCCCGCGCCGGTTTCGCCGGTAATCACGGACAAGCCTTTTGCCAGTTCAATGTCTAAATGGCGAACGATCGCAAAATTATTGATAGTGAGTTGTGTAAGCATCTGTAAAAATCCCCTCTAACTGTATGGATGTGATTTTATATTAAATAAATATACAGTAAAGTGTTTTTTTACAGTAAATTTAGAATAATTTTTTTAACCAGCCTAATTTTGAGCTTAACACATTGTAATAATTATAATTTTGCAGATGAAGCAGGCGTAAAGGATGAGGCGCTTTTTTTACGGTCACAATATCATCACTGGTAAAATTTAAAGCGAGTTGGCTGTCGCAGTTAACTTCCAGCTGCGGCGTATTGTATTCGGCGAAACTCAGGGAAATTTTACTGTTGCCGTCGATAACTAACGGGCGGGAAGATAAGGTGTGCGGGAACATGGAAACCAGCGCGATAGCGTTCAGTTGCGGGGTTAAAATCGGCCCGCCGGCGGAAAGCGAATAAGCGGTGGAACCTGTCGGCGTGGCGATAATTAAACCGTCTGAACGTTGTGAGAAAGCAAATTTATCGTCAATGTGCACATGGAAATCAATCATATGTGCGACTTTTGCCGGATGGATAACCGCTTCGTTAATCGCATTACCGCCGGCAATGATTTCGCCGTTACGCACGATATTGACATCAAGCTGGAAACGTTCTTCCACAAAAAATTCACCGTTCAGACAAGCCTGCAGCTGGGAATAGGCGTTTTTCGGGTCAATATCGGTCAGAAAACCGAGATGACCGCGGTTGATGCCGATCATGACAATATCGTATTTGGACAACACGCGGGCGCGCCCTAGCATATTGCCGTCTCCGCCGATGACAATGGCAAGCTGGGCCTGACGACCGATTTGTTCCAGCGAGGCGATATGATTCGCCGATAACTTTAACGCTTCGCCTACGCTGTCTTCCACTAAAACTTCGTATCCGCGTTCGCGCAGCCATTGGAAAATATTGCGGTGCATTTGCAGGGTGACGTCATTGCGCGGGCGTCCCACCAAACCGATGGTTTTAAAGGAAGCGTGCAATGTATTGACGGGCTTTTTTTGCGTTTTCATAGATTTTTCTTGAATAATCGGGATTAGCCCTTATATTACATCGAAACGACAAACGCGCAAAGATTAACATTCCCGAAATCCTTTGTTAGAATGACCGCACTTTTCGCTATTGAATGGAGTAAAACATGTCAGAACAAGAGCAAAAACAAGAACAACCGATTGAAAATGTAACAGAAAATGCCGCGCCGAATACCGAAGATTTAACCGAAACGGAAGCGCAAACCGAACAAAACGCTACGGATCCGTTAGAGGAAGCCATTGCGCGGGTACAGGAATTGGAAGAACAACTGGCGGACGCCGCGAAAAAAGAGCAGGACGCTTTATTACGCGCCCGGGCGGAAGTGGACAACATGCGTCGTCGTGCGGAACAGGACGTGGAAAAAGCGCATAAATTCGCCTTGGAAAAATTTGCCAAAGACATTTTAAATACTATCGATAATCTTGAACGCGCCCTGGCAACGCCGGCGAACAAAGAAGACGAAAGTGTGAAAGGCTTGTTTGACGGCGTGGAATTAACCCTAAAAGAATTGCTTGCCACGGTGGCGCGCTTCGGCATTGAACCGGTAGGTTTAGTGGGCGATACCTTCAACCCGGAATTGCATCAGGCTATTTCCATGCAGCCGGCGGAAGGATTTGAAACCAATCAAATTACCGCCGTTTTGCAGAAAGGTTATTTATTAAACAACCGCGTCATTCGTCCGGCGATGGTGATGGTTGCGGCATAATTTATCTGTGCCGACAAAATTCGGTAAAAGTGCGGGCAAAAAACGAAGGATTTTTTTCCCGCACTTTTTATTTCGCCGGCGTGCCTTTTAACAGTTTGCGCATCCAGCTGCGATTCGGGCTGAGAGCGTGAATAATGTCTTCGCTTAAAGGCAGCGGTTCGCCGTAAATCAAGGATGCCACGCATTCGCCTAAAATCGGCGCGGAGGTTAATCCGCGCGATCCCAACGCACCGACTAAATACAGATTCTCGAAATTTGCCGCTGCGGGAATCGGTTGTTTGCGGCGGCGCAAATTGAACAGATTGCGGTATTCTTCCGCCTGGCGCTCGAAATCCGGCACGTTGCCCATCATCGGAATGCGATCCCGCACCGCGCAACGCACGCCGATTCGCGCGCGATTGTCCGAGGTATCCACTTCCCGCGTCCAGTCCATAGCGAGATTGTGCTGAATTTTCATTTGATTTTCTTGCTGTTCCGTTATGCTGAAATCGCGGTTTTCACAGTCCCGTACATGGCTGGCGCCGATGCAATGGCTGGTTTTAGCCTGATCCGCCGGCGTCATGTAGCCGTCATAACAAATCACGCTGTTCAGTTTGATTAAATTTTCGCCGGTAGCAATTTGACTGACTTGCCCCCGTACGGGATAAAGCGGTAAATGCGCAGTTTGTTCGAAGCGGTGTAAGCGGTGGCCGTTTGCCAATACCACGATGTCATGATGGAATGTTTGACCTTGCGCATTTTGCAGCGTCCAGTGTTTTTGAATCGGCGAAAGTGCGGTGATTTTTTGCGCCGTTTTCACGGATAAGCCCATCGTTTCCAACAAGGCAAAGGCATTTTGAACGAATTGCCGCGGCGCCAGCCAAGCACCGTTCGGGATAAATCCGCCGCCGCAGGGCAACGGTAAACCGACGGTTTGGCTGAGTTCTTCCCGATTCATGCCGACATACAGTTTTTTATCCCACCGATAAGCGGAAATCTTGTCTAATTTGACCGCACTTTTGTCGTCATAGCCGCATAAGGCCACGCCGCAGAATTGATGTTCAAAGGAAATGTCTCGTTCAATGGCCCATTGCAGCCGTTGCAGGCCGTAAGCGAAGGCGTGGACGTAAAAACGAATATTGCGTTCGTCATCGTCGCTGAGCTGCGGATAGAAGGCGCCTTGTTTGTTGCCGGAGGCATTGAGAGCCAATTCGTCGTCTTCGCAATAAAGCGTCACGTTGGCACCGCGTTCGAGTAACGACAGCGCGGCGAACAGCGAGGCGATGCCGCCGCCCACGATGCCCACATTCGCTATGCCGTCAAATTTCGCGGGTTGCGGTAAATACCAAGGCGTATCAACCTGAGGATCGGTTAAGTGCGGTACGTTTTTCGCAAGTTTTTTGCCGTGCAGACATTCTCGTTTCTTGCCGAATCCCGGGCGTTTTTCGACGCTAAATCCTGCGGCTTCCAGCCCTTTTTTGACCGCGCCGGCGGCAGTGAAAGTGGCGAAAGTGCCTTGCGGCTTGGTGTAACGGTACATTTGACGGTAAACCGTTTCGTTCCACATATCGGGATTTTTGCTTGGCGCGAAGCCGTCTAAAAACCAAGCGTCAATGCGGTTTTGCATATAATCGCCCAGCTGCGGTAATTGCGTATTGATGTCGCCGAACCAGAGATCCAGCGTCGTTTCGCCAAAATGATAGCGATAACAGCCTTCAATCGGCAGGCCGTTGATTTGCCAGCATTTTTGTAATTGTTCCGCCAGCGCGGAAAATTCAGGGAGCGGTCGATAGATTATCGATAACTGTTCGCCGGAAACCGGGTATTTTTCGAAGGAAATAAAGTGCAATCGTGACAACGGCGATTGCGGATTTTGTTGACGGAACTGACGAAACAGAAGCGTGACGGCGAAGAAATTCAGCCCTGTTCCGAATCCCGTTTCCGCAATCACAAAATGCGCATCCTGACAGATCAGCCAGCGTTCCCACAACGCATTGCCCTGCTGAAACACATAACGGCTTTCCGCCGCGCCGTCCTGGGTGGAGAAATAAATGTCGTCAAAACGGTGAGATATCGGCGTGCCGTCCGCATTGAAACGTAAATCGGCGGGTTGAAGATGAAGCATGTATTTATTCCTTTTTTCTGATTTTGGAGTTTATTATAATCCTGTGTCGGTATAAAGTGGTCGAATATGGCAATAAATGCTTGCAATATTTCGATTTCATAGTAAATTAGCATTCAGCTTACAAGTGTAAGGTGAATTTATTTAATCCAACAAAGGAAGACAGAATGAAAAGAGTGGTTATCACCGGTTTCGGGGTTATCTCTAGCATCGGTAACAACAAAGAAGAAGTGTTAGCGTCATTGAAATCGGGTAAATCAGGGATTGAAACCGTTCCGGGTTTTATCGAAATCGGCATGCGTAGCCATATTGCGGGAACGATTAAGTTAAATCCTGCGGAATTAATCGACCGTAAAATTTATCGTTTTATGGGCGATGCGGCGGCATACGCTTATCTTTCCATGAAAGAAGCCATTGAGGATGCGGGTTTAACGGAAGATCAGGTTTCTAACGAACGTACCGGTTTGGTTATCGGTGCGGGTATCGGTTCCGCCCATTATCAGGTAAAAGCCGCCGATGCGGCGCGTAGTGCGCGCGGCGTGAAAGCGGTCGGTCCTTATGCGGTAACCAAAACCATGTCTTCAAGCGTGTCAGCCTGCTTGGCGACACCGTTTAAAATCAAAGGCGTGAACTATTCAATCAGTTCGGCTTGCGCCACTTCCGCGCACTGTATCGGAAATGCGGTGGAATTAATTCAGTTGGGCAAACAGGATATCGTTTTTGCCGGTGGTGCGGAAGAATTATCTTGGGAAGGTGCGGCGCAATTTGACGCCATGGGCGCGATTTCAACCAAATATAACGAAACGCCGGAAAAAGCTTCCCGTGCGTATGATGCAAACCGCGACGGTTTCGTTATCGCAGGCGGCGGCGCAGTGGTGGTGGTTGAAGAACTGGAACACGCGTTGGCGCGCGGTGCCAAAATTTATGCGGAAGTGGTCGGCTACGGCGCCACCTCCGACGGTTACGACATGGTGGCGCCAAGCGGTGAAGGCGCGGAACGTTGCATGCGTCAGGCAATGCAAAATGTGGATACGCCAATCGATTATATCAACGTGCACGGCACTTCAACTCCGGTCGGCGACGTCAAAGAATTAGGCGCAATCAGAGCGGTATTCGGCGATCAAACGCCGGCGATTTCGTCCACGAAATCCATGACGGGCCACTCATTAGGCGCCGCCGGTGCGCACGAAGCCATTTATACGTTGTTAATGTTACAAAACGACTTCATTGCGCCGAGTATCAATATCGAAACCTTGGACGAACAGGCGCAAGGCTTGAATATCGTTACCGAAACGAAAGAAAATGCCGGCTTAAAAACCGTGATGTCCAACAGTTTCGGCTTCGGCGGTACCAACGCGACGTTAGTTTTCCGCCGTTATGAAAAATAATTCCGGAACGGAATGATAAAGTGCGGTCAAAATTTTGCATATTTTTGACCGCACTTTTTTTGTATTTTGAGATCGGGTATGCTGTGCAAAAAGTCGAATAAGGATAAAAATGATGACGAATTTAGAGGCAATGGGAAAAGCGGCACGCCAGGCGGCATTTGAGTTAAGCCAGTTGTCCGCGCAGGAAAAAAATCGCGCATTACAGATTATTGCGGAACAGCTGGAATCCCAGCAGCAGCGGATTTTAGCCGCGAACGCGCAAGACATTGACGCCGCGCGGGCAAGCGGATTAACCGACGCCATTATCGATCGTTTATTGTTAACCCCGGAACGGCTGCAAGGAATGGCAAAAGACGTACGCCATGTAGTGTCATTGGCGGATCCGGTGGGCAAATTAATCGACGGCGGTATGCTGGACAGCGGCTTGAAACTGGAGCGGATTCGTGTGCCGGTGGGCGTTATCGGCACGATTTATGAAGCGAGACCGAACGTGACGATCGATGTAGCAAGCCTTTGTCTGAAAACCGGGAACGCGGTGATTCTGCGCGGCGGTAAAGAAACCCGGCATTCTAACCGGATTTTGGTGGAGGTCGTGCAACATGCGTTAGAAAAAGCCGGTTTACCAAAAACGGCGGTGCAGGCGATTACCGATCCCGATCGCGCACTGGTGATGGAATTGCTGAAATCGGATCGTTACGTGGATATGATTATTCCGCGCGGCGGGGCGGGATTACACGCATTGTGCAAGCAACACGCGACGATTCCGGTCATCGTGGGAGGAATCGGCGTTTGTCACACTTTTGTGGAACAAAGTGCGGATCAACATCGTGCGATTTCGGTGATTAAAAATGCCAAAACCCAGCGCCCGAGCACGTGTAATACGCTGGAAACTTTATTAGTGCAGGAAAGTATCGCACACGAATTTCTGCCGAAACTTGCCGCCGAATTGCCGGTGAAATATTATGCCGATGCGGCGGCCTATGAAATTTTGCATAATGCCCGCGCGGATGTTTCGCCCGTTACGGAAGAGGTGTTGCGCCAAGAATGGCTGTGTACCAATTTAAACGTCGTGATTGTGAAAGATATTGAGGCGGCGGTGGTGCATATTCGCGAATACGGCAGTCAGCACTCGGAAGCGATTTTAACGGAATCTCCGCACTTGGCGCGCCGATTCGTGGCGCAGGTCGACGCGGCGGCGGTTTATGTGAACGCCAGTACGCGTTTTACCGACGGCGGCCAATTCGGGCTTGGCGCGGAAGTTGCCGTTAGCACGCAGAAGCTGCATGCGCGCGGTCCGATGGGCTTGGAAGCGTTAACCACCTATAAATGGGTGGCCACCGGCGATTACACGGTGCGAAGTTAACTCGGATTGATATCGGAAAGCAAAAAGGCGTTCATCATGAACGCCTTTTTTGAATTTGGTTGCGGGGGCCGGATTTGAACCAACGACCTTCGGGTTATGAGCCCGACGAGCTACCAAGCTGCTCCACCCCGCGTCTGATGGCGGCTAATATACTCGTTTCAGCACATATTGCAAGGAAAAACTGAAAAACGGCGTTTGTTTGCCGTAAAACTGTACAATCAGACCGCGCAAATCTGTTTCCACAAGGCGCGTTTGAATTTCGCATTGTTTTTCAGTTGCGACAAATCGGCGGATTGCCAGATTTTTTCCGCCTGTTTGCACAAAGGTAAAGTGCGGTCGATTTTTTCCTGATTTTCGCTCAGAATCCAATATTGCAGCGAATGTTGAATATTCAGATGTGATGCATGAGCAAAATCGGTAAGCAGACAGTCGGTATCGTTCAAATCGACGCTGCGCAAAATGTCCTGCAAAAGCGGATTTTGCCGGTCGATGGGGCTGTCTGAAATCACGACCAACTTGATATTTTCCGAAATAGGAATATTCACCGCGCCTTTTAATACGTCGGGGCGGACGAGTTCCCATTGAATAATGCCCATTTTGTGTAAGAGAAGATCACGTCTGTTCATTCGGCTTTCGTTTTCCATTATAATGCCGATGATTTTAACGTATCTCTCAGGATTTCCCAACATGATTTCTCTCGAAAGCCAGGTTTTAGAACGCCATTTGTCTCTTTTCCGCGATAAAACCTTATTATTCGCCGGCGGCGTTCACGATGATTTTCCCGCTCAAATCCAGAAAACGGCCAAAGCCGTGACGGTGTGGTCTTGGTATTTTGACTATGCGAACGGGCTAAACCGGAAAAGTGCGGTCAAATTTTCGCCTGTTTTTGACACGCAGGCGGATTTGATTGTGTATTACTGGACGAAAAACAAAGCGGAAGTGCAGTTTCAGTTAATGCAGTTGTTGGCGAACGGGCGGGAAAATCAGGAAATTCTGATTATCGGTGAAAACCGTTGCGGCGTGCGTTCGGCGGAGAAAATGCTGGAACCTTTCGGCGAAATCGGGAAAATCGATTCGGCGCGCCGTTGCGGGTTGTATCATTTTTGTTTGAAAAATCGACCGCACTTTGATATCGCCGATTACTGGAAAACCTATCGGAATCCTAAATTGGGCGAATTAACCGTTTACAGCCTGCCGGGCGTGTTCAGCGCCAACGAATTGGATGCGGGCACCGAATTGTTGTTATCAACGATTAACGAACCCGTTCGCGGCGACGTGTTGGATTTAGGATGCGGCGCCGGCATTCTCGGCGCATATGTGAAGTGTCGGAATCCGCAAGTCCGAGTGACGTTGACCGATATTCACGCCATGGCGCTGGCGTCCGCCGAACGTACTCTGGCGGAAAATCATTTGGCGGGCGAGGTGCTGGCGAGTGATGTTTTTTCTCACGTGCAGGAGAAGTTCGATCTGATTATTTCTAATCCGCCGTTCCACGACGGCATTGACACCGCTTATCGCGCGGTGAACGAATTAATCAAAGAAGCCCGCCGGCGATTAAAAGACGGCGGTGAACTGCGCATTGTGGCAAACGCCTTTTTGCCGTATCCCGATTTGCTTGACGAGCATTTCGGCGGTCACCGCGTGTTGGCGAAAACCAATAAATTTAAGGTTTATTCGGTTCGCGCTTAAATTTAGCAGAAAAAATCCGCCGGCTCGGCGGATTTTTATGGATTAAGGCAGTTTAGCCAACACGCAGTAACCGTTTTCTACGCCGCTGATTCGGTAATCGGTTTGTGCGCTGATAAAAGCGGATTCGCCTTGTTTAAGTTCGAGCGCGGCAGACTTTTCGCTCAGTTGCAAAGCGCCTTCCATGACGAACAAAATCATTCCGTTTTTTGCAGTGCCGTTCAGGTTGAAATCTGCATCAAAGCGCACGTTTTCCAACGCAAAATCTTCGGCCGGCGTTTGATAGGTGAAAGAACCGTTATTTTGCGGGGCGGCGGGAATAATTTTCGGTTCGACTTCTCGACAATCCACTATTTTCAATAGTTCGGGAATATCTACGTGTTTCGGCGTTAACCCGCCGCGAATCACGTTATCGGAACAGGCCATCAATTCAATATTTTGTCCGCGCAGATATGCGTGCGGAATGCCCGCGTCCTGGAAAATGCCTTCGCCCGGTTTGAGATGCACGATGTTAAACAAGTAAAAACAAACTAAGCCCGGATCCAGTTTCTGCGGCGCAATTTCCATGGCTTCCATGGTATACAGCACCCAATAATCCGGATTTTCTAAGGTTAATTCGCCGTTGGCGTAAGCGGCCCGATTGGCTTCAATAATCGGCAGTAACCAATCAGCCAGTTCCGCTTGTCCGGCCTGCATGATGTCGGCGTAGAAATCGTGTAAGTTCCGACCTTCAAGCTTGCTTAAAAGTGCGGTCAAACTTGGACGAGTTTTTAAGGTTTTAATAATTTTAACTTTGGTTTTAAAACCGTGTAATAGCCAGAAATCCGACAGCGCGATCATCATTTCGGGTTTGTGATTGTTGTCTTTATAGGTGCGTTTCGGATCCTTTAAATCCACGCCTTTGGCATTTTCCGCGGCAAAGCCTGATTCCGCCTGCCGTTTGGTCGGATGAAGTTGAATGGAAAGCGGTTTTTTCACATCCAGAATTTTCAGTAAGTAAGGCAGTTCATCGCCAAAAGCTGCACGGCTTTGTGCGCCAAGTGCGGTCGGATTTTGCATTAAAAATTCCATGAGCGATTGCGACTTGCCGTCAATTTTAATCGTCGACGGCGAGGAAACGTGCGCGCCGAGCCACCATTCCGCGTAATGAGTGTGCGGTTGTTTGGCGAAACGGAGCAGTTCGGGAAGATAATCTTCGCCGCCCCAAGCGTAATTTTGTAATGTTCCGGTTAAGGGATAAATGCCTGCCATTGAATGTCTTCCGTTATTTATAGCCGCCCAGCAAGGTAACCACCGCATCGGTGTCCGCTTGATTAGTGAGCCACGCGATAATGCGTTTGCCGTTTTTGAGATCGAAAACCAGTTTATAATCGTTTGCTAAATTAATGGCCTCGATTTTATCAAAAGTGATGAAAATATTCTCGAAGAAAAAACCGCCGTTTTTGATTACTAACATCGGCGTACGGAAAAAGGCGGCGTAGAGACTGAGAATAATCAGAAAACCGAGCAGATAAACGGTATAAGGTTCGATATTTCCTTCCACCTGCCAAATAATAATGCCGATTAATGCGATAAAAATCAGGCTGTCTAATTTTGCATGTTTTTTTAACCGCACTTTTAAGCGGGTTTTGCCTTTGAGCCGGTCGATACCGAATTGTTCGAAGAAGGCGTAAGCGAAATAGGCGATGACGGAGAACGTTAGGATGGTGTTAATCATGGTGTTTATGGGTCGTTTATGAGGGCGAATGATATTCGCCCAATCAACTTAAATAAGCAGGGCAAAATAATTTGCCCCGACAGATAAAGTGCGGTCGATTTTACGCAAGAATTCCCGTCCATGCGCCTAAAATGCCGATGACGAAGAAACCGACGATAATCCAGAGCGCATTGACGCGGTTGCGTAACAACCACATACAAGCAAAAGTGAGCAGTAATGCGAGTAAACCCGGCATTAAGCTGTCCAGAATGCTTTGGACGGTGGTGACTTCGGTCGTTCCGTCTTGTTTTTGAATGGTGGAAACCACGAGCGGAACGTTAATGCTGGTCCATTTTTGCACCAACGCGCCCATAATAAACAAGCCGAGAATAGAAGCGCCTTCGGTTAATTTTTGCAGCAGACCGCCGCTCATATCCTGCACCACGTCCAACCCTTTTTTGTAGCCGTAGGTTACGCCGTAGTAACGGGTTGCCAAACGCACAAAGTTAAATAATACGAAGAAAAGCAACGGACCTAAAATGCTGCCGCTTAATGCAAGACCCGCACCGAGCGCCGCAAATACCGGACGCGCCGTTCCCCAATAAATCGGGTCGCCCACACCGGCTAACGGCCCCATCAGACCGACTTTGATACCGTTGATGGCGGCGTCATCGATTTCTTTACCGTTGGCACGTTCTTCTTCCATGGCGATGGTGACGCCTAAAACGGGTGCGGCAACGAAAGGTTGCGTGTTAAAGAATTCAAGGTGACGTTTAATGGCGTCTTTGCGTTCCTGTGAATTCGGATCCGGATATAAGCGTTTGATCACCGGCGAAATCGAATACATAAATCCGAGAGCCTGCATACGTTCGAAGTTCCATGAACCTTGGAAAAGGTTAGAACGAAGAACAACGGAATTTAAATCGCTTTGTGTTACTTTTTTGATTTCGGTTGTCATTTTGTTTTCCCCATTAATCTAATCTGTTGTCAAGGTCGTTGTTGGAAGACGCCGCAACTACAATCTGTTGGCTTTTGTTGTATTTAGGATGAATTTGGATATAGACGACGGCCATAATCGTTCCTAAGACGCCAAGCGCGACTAAGTTGAAATCGGTGAATGCCGCAATAACAAAACCCGCATAGAAAAATGGCATTAAGTGGCCAGCGCGCATCATATTGATCACCATCGCATAACCGACCACCGCAATGAAACCGCCTGCGATTTTAAGACCGGTCGTTACAACCGGCGGAATGGCATTTAACATGGTTTGCACCACATCCGTACCGGCGGTTAAGGCAACGATTAAAGCCGGGATTGCAATACGCATCGCTTGCAACATTAAGGCGCCGAAGTGAATCCAGTCTAAACGGGCAAGATTACCGTCTTCAACGGATTTATCCGCCGCATGTTGAAAACCGACGGTAATTGCACGAACCACATAGGTTAATACCTGACCTGCCGCCGCAAGCGGAATGGCCACCGCAATACCCGTTGAAATATCCTGACCGCCGACAATGACTAAAATGGTGGAAATCACAGAGGCAAGCGCCGCATCCGGTGCAAGCGCCGCACCGATATTCATCCAGCCCAGAGCCAGTAATTCAAGAGAACCGCCGACGATAATTCCTGTTTTCATATCGCCGAGTACGAGACCGATTAGGGTACAGGCGATTAACGGACGGTGAGTCTGGAACTCGTCAAGAATTGAGCCTGCGCCGCAAACACAGGATACAAGGAATACAAGAACGACTTGTAAAGTTGAAATTTCCATTTGCTTTTCCTTAAAGTAAGTTGTTTTTCTTTAATAAATCCATCATATGTTGACGCGTATCGTTTGATACTTTACGGACATCCAATTCAATGCCTTTGGCGTCAAGCGCTTTGAATGCCGCAATATCTTTATCGTCCACGGATACGGCGCTGGTAATCATTTTTTTACCGTCTTTATACGCCATACCGCCGATATTGATGGATTTGAACTCGACACCCGCTTCCATTAATTTGACTACGTCGCTCGGATTGGTGAATAGCAACATCATGCGTTCGTCCGCATATTCGGGATTGTTATAAACGCGGATCATTTTATCCACATTCACTACATGAGCGGTTACGCCCGGAGGCGCTACGCTTTTCAGCATGGTTGAACGTACGGAATCTTTCGCTACCTCATCGTTTACTACCACGATACGGGTGACACGGCTTTCTTTGGTCCAGCGGGTCGCCACTTGGCCATGAATCAAACGGTCGTCGATACGCGCCAAACCGATCACTAAATGACCTTCTTTATTGGTGACGACGGCAGGTGCGGCCTGAACTTGCGGCGAAGCCGGCGCAGCCGGTTTTTCTTCCGGCTGATTGTTTAACGCTTTAATGCCCGTTGAGCCCGATTCCAATGCCACGGCGACAAGTTCTTCAAGCGTTTCCACATCGTCGCGCGCCATACAGGTATTTACCAGCATCGGGATATTTACTCCCGCCACTACATCCATATTGGTTTTTCCTTCCAGGAAACGATTGGCGGCATTAAACGGGCTGCCGCCCCACATATCTACCAGGAATAACAGATGATCGCAGCTTGCTAGAGGACCATCCGCTAAAGCCTGATATTTACCAATGATCGTTTCGGCGTTTTCACCGGGAACGAAGTCAATGGTTGCCACATTTTCCTGCTCACCGATCAACATCTCGGTAGTTTTCAGCAATTCCTTTGCCGCCGTACCGTGAGTTGCGATGATAATTGCAATAGTCATAACCGACTCCTTTATTAGTTTTAAAAATGTTCGTATTCTAAAGACTATCAATTTGCTTTGCACGTTTCAGCAATAGTTATTTTTCTAAAATTTGAAGTAGATCACATTTTTTGTTTTTTTGATTAAAAGTGCGGGAAAAAAAATAATAGTTTTTTTGATATTTTCTAATGAACTTTTGAATTCTGGCTATGTCTTACGCAGTGTAAACGGGAGTGATCGTTTACGTTACTCGGAAAAATGGAGTTTATTTTAATGAAGACAATCGTAAAATTATTAGCAGTTGCCTTGGTTGCAACCGCAGTCACAGCATGTAGCGGCATGAGCAGAACTCAAAAAAATACCGCAATCGGTGCGGCGGTCGGCGGAGTAGCCGGTAATGTAATCGGTAATTCAACCGGCGCAACACTGGGTGGCGCGGCATTAGGCGGCTTAATCGGTAGCCAAATCGATAAATAATAAAATATTATCTGATAATAAAAAGACCTGCTTCGGCAGGTTTTTTTATGGACGAAATAAGGTAAAATACGCGCAATTTTCACTTAATCAATAGGATAGTTATGTCTTTAGAAAAAACTTTCGAACTTACGGCGCGCGGCTCCAATGTTCGTCAAGAAATTATTGCGGGATTAACCACATTTCTCGCCATGGTATATTCCGTGATTGTGGTACCGAATATGTTGGGCGCGGCAGGTTTTCCGGCGGAAAGCGTATTTATCGCTACTTGCCTGGTATCCGGTTTGGGATCCGTTTTAATCGGTTTGTGGGCGAATGCGCCGATGGCGATTGGCTGCGCCATTTCCTTAACCGCCTTTACGGCGTTCAGTTTGGTGTTGGGGCAGCAAGTCAGTATTCCAGTGGCGCTTGGTGCCGTATTCCTGATGGGTGTGGTGTTTACCTTAATTTCGGCGACCGGCGTTCGTTCCTGGATTTTGCGTAATTTGCCGGCGAGCATTGCACATGGCGCCGGTATCGGCATCGGTTTATTTCTGTTGTTGATTGCAACGGGCGGCGTAGGCATTATAAAAGCCAGTGGAACCGGCACGCTTGTAGCATTAGGCGATTTTACCTCATTTCCCGTTTTAATGTCGTTAATGGGGCTGGCGGTTATTATCGGATTAGAAAAATTACGGGTGAAAGGCGCCATTTTATGGGTGATTATTGCCGTTACGATTATCGGTTTGATGTTTGATCCGAAAGTAACATTCGGCGGTGAAGTGTTCAAAATGCCGAGCTTCGGTGAAAAATCGCTTTTCCTGGCATTAGATATTCCGGGAGCGTTACAGCCGGCAATTTTACCGGTGGTATTCGCTTTAGTCATGACCGCGGTATTTGACGCGACAGGCACCATTCGCGCCGTGGCGGGACAGGGAAATCTGCTGGACAAAGACGGGCAGATTATTAACGGAGGCAAAGCCTTAACTTCGGATTCCGTCAGCAGTATGTTCTCCGGCTTATTGGGGACGGCGCCGGCGGCGGTTTATATCGAATCTGCGGCAGGTACCGCAGCGGGCGGGAAAACCGGGATTACCGCCATTGTGGTAGGATTGGGCTTCCTGCTTATGTTATTTTTCCAGCCGCTAGCGACGCTTGTCCCGAATTATGCTACGGCACCGGCGTTGATGTATGTGGGGTTATTAATGCTCAGCAACGTCAGTAAACTGGACTTTAACGATTTTGTCGGCGCAATGTCCGGATTGGTTTGCGCGGTATTTATTGTGTTGACCGCTAATATCGTTACGGGTATTATGCTAGGGTTCGCTACGCTGGTTATCGGACGTATTGTTTCCGGCGATGTGAAAAACTTAAATGCAGGAACAGTAATTATTGCCGTTGCGCTGGTTGCGTTTTATGCATTTGGATGGGCTATTTAATTTAATAAGGGCTAGTACATGAAAAATTTATTAAAAATGGGTGCAGTGGCACTTTTTGCGGTGACTTTAGCGGCTTGTAATAACGAAGATCCGAAAGCCGATTACAAAAAATTGGTCGAATGGAATCAACAGCAAGCCGAGCCGCAACAAAAAATTGTTGCCGAGTTACAACAAAATATTGCAACTGCAAAAGAAAATGCAAATGCTCAGGCTGTAGATGAAGCGATTAAAACTTACGAAACGGCTACCGACGCAATTATTCAATCACTTGATAAAGTTGAAGTGAAAAGTAAAGAAATTGCACCATTCAAAGCAAAAACCAAAGATGTTTTGTTACGTTCTAAAGCCGTAACATCGGCAGGTGCTAAAGCGGCCATTACACAACCTTCTCCGGAAGAAATGCAAAAAATCCAGGGTGAAGTGGCGGACTTGCAAAAAGCCGTGAAAGAATTTGCCGATCTGGGTGCGGAGTTAGATAAAAAATACGGTGAAAAACCGGCTCCTGCGGCGAAATAATTCTTTATTCGAATTTAACCCTTTAGTTTTTAAACTGAAGGGTTTTTTATTATGTTAAAGCGGTTAAATTGATGCGGAGATTAGATTTCGTCCTTTGCCGGTTTTGTTAAATGGCTTGGATTTTTGCACAAAAGTGCGGTCAAAATTTGGTACGTTTTTACTAAAATGTAATTAAATTGTTAAAAAACATGAAATTTAGCTATCTTTCGCTCAAATTTTTTTATAAAATTTATCTGATTTGTTAAGTATTTAGTGATCATCCGTGTTTAGGCTTCCGGTCTAAATGATTCATCAACTAATTAAGAAGAAGGAAAAAACTATGTCAGAAATGTTAAAGAATGACGTAGATCCAATCGAAACTCAGGATTGGTTATCAGCCATCGATTCCATCATTCGTGAAGAAGGTGTGGAACGCGCTCAATATATTATTGAAAAATTAATGCACCGCGCACATAGTCAGAATGTCAGCTTACCGGTGGGCGAAGCCATTACCACGGATTATGTCAATACCATTCCGCTTTCCGAACAACCGGCCTATCCGGGCGATTTAAAAATTGAACGCCGTATCCGTTCCGCCGTACGTTGGAACGCTATCATGGCGGTTCTTCGCAGTCAGAAAAAAGATCTTGATTTAGGCGGTCATATTTCCACTTATCAGGCTGCGGCAACAATGTATGAAGTTTGCTTTAACCACTTCTTTAGAGCGGCGACGGAGCAGGATGGCGGCGATTTGGTCTTTTTCCAGGGACATGCCGCACCGGGGATGTATGCGCGCGCATTTTTAGAAGGTCGCATCACCGAAGAACAAATGGATAACTTCCGTCAGGAAGCCTTTGCCGACGGTTTATCTTCTTATCCTCACCCGCGTTTAATGCCTGAATTCTGGCAGTTTTCTACCGTATCCATGGGGCTGGGTCCGGTTAATGCCATTTATCAGGCCCGTTTCTTGAAATATCTTGCCAATCGCGGATTAAAAGATACGTCTAAACAAAAAGTTTACGCTTTCTTGGGCGACGGCGAAATGGATGAAATCGAATCTAAAGGCGCGTTGGCGTTTGCCGCCCGTGAAAAATTAGACAACTTAATTTTTACTATCAGCTGTAACTTACAACGTTTAGACGGCCCGGTCGACGGTAACGGTAAAATCGTGCAGGAATTAGAAGGTCTGTTCACCGGTGCCGGCTGGGAAGTGATTAAAGTGATGTGGGGCGGTAACTGGGACAGATTATTCGCCAAAGACACTTCCGGTAAACTCACGCAGTTAATGATGGAAGTGCTGGACGGGGATTATTTAACCTTTAAATCTAAAGACGGCGCTTACGTTCGCGAACATTTCTTCGGTCGTTACCCTGAAACCGCAGCATTGGTGGCGGATATGACGGATGATGAAATCTGGTCGTTACGTCGCGGTGCGCATGACGCGGAAAAAATGTATGCGGCTTATGCAAAAGCTCAGACCGCAGGCAAACCGGTGGTTATTTTAGCGCATCAGGTGAAAGGATATAAAATCCCTGAAGCGCAAAGTAAAAATACCGCTCATCAATCTAAAAAAATGTCACAGCACAGCCTTAAAGGTTTCCGTGACTACTTCCAATTACCATTAACGGACGAACAGGTAGAAAACTTAGAATACGTTAAATTCCCTGAAGGTTCCGACGAATACAACTATTTACACAATCGACGTAAAGCGTTAAACGGTTATTTACCGGCGCGTCGCGCGAAATTTGATACTGAGTTTAAAGTGCCGGCATTAACGGACTTCGCTCAGCTGTTAGAAGCGCAAGCGCGTCCGATTTCAACAACCATGGCGTTTGTTCGTGCGTTAAACACCTTACTGAAAGATAAGAATATCGGCAAACAAATCGTACCGATTATTGCGGACGAAGCGCGTACCTTCGGGATGGAAGGGTTATTCCGCCAGATCGGTATTTATAACCCGCACGGACAAAATTATGTGCCTTCAGACCGTGATTTAGTGGCTTATTATCGTGAAGCGACAGACGGCCAGGTGCTACAGGAAGGGATTAACGAATTGGGCGCGACCTCATCCTGGGTGGCGGCGGCAACATCTTATTCCGTGAACAACCTGCCGATGATTCCGTTCTTCGTTTACTACTCCATGTTCGGCTTCCAGCGGGTTGGCGACATGATGTGGTTAGCCGGCGACCAATTGGCCCGCGGTTTCTTTATCGGCGGAACTTCAGGTCGTACAACGTTAAACGGCGAAGGTTTACAGCATGAAGACGGTCACAGCCACATTCAATCGGCGGTGATCCCGAACTGCGTATCCTATGATCCGGCGTTCGCATTCGAAGTGGCGGTGATCATGCAAGACGGTATCAATCGTATGTACGGCGAACAACAGGAAAATGTGTTCTACTACATCACCACATTGAACGAAACTTACGACCAACCGGCAATGCCGGCCGGCGCGGAAGAAGGTATTCGCAAAGGTATCTATAAATTCGAAACCGTCGGTCAAGGCGAAGCGGCGGTTCAATTGATGGGTTCCGGTGCGATCTTACGTCATGTCCGCGAAGCGGCTCAGATTTTGGCAAATGACTATGGTATTACTTCCGACGTATTCAGCGTACCGTCATTCACCGAAGTGGCCCGTGAAGGTGCGGAAGCCGCTCGTTGGAACTTATTACATCCGACGGAACCACAACGCGTACCTTACATTGCGCAAGTGATGTCCGATAAACCTGCCGTTGCCGCAACCGACTATATGAAACTCTACGCGGAACAAGTTCGCGCGTTTATTCCGGCGCAAAGCTATCACGTATTGGGTACCGACGGTTTCGGTCGTTCCGACAGCCGAGCAAATTTACGTGAATTCTTTGAAGTGAATGCGCATTATGTTGTGGTTGCCGCGTTATCGCAATTAGCGAAACAAGGTAAAGTTGATGCGAAAGTCGTGGCGGAAGCCATTGCCAAATACGACATTAAAGCGGATCGTGCAAACCCGTTATACGCGTAAGAGAGAAACTGCGGTCAAAAAACAATGAAAATTTTGACCGCACTTTAAAAGGAATAAAACATGTCAAAACAAATTCAAATTCCGGATATCGGTGCGGATGAAGTAACCGTTACCGAAGTGATGGTAAACGTAGGCGATACCGTTGCGGCGGATCAATCAATTATTAATGTTGAAGGCGATAAAGCTTCAATGGAAGTACCTTCGCCGGAAGCGGGCGTTGTAAAAGAATTGTTAGTGAAAGTCGGCGATAAAGTGACGACCGGCACGCCGATGTTTGTATTGGAAACGGCGGACGCCGCCGGCGCCGCATCGGCGCCTCAGGCTGAAGCCGCGCCGGCTGCCGCAGCGGTTGCCGAGGTAAAAGACGTGCATGTGCCGGATATCGGCGGTGACGAAGTTAACGTAACCGAAATTATGGTGAAGGTCGGCGATTCCGTTACGGCAGAACAATCGTTAATTACCGTTGAAGGCGATAAAGCGTCCATGGAAGTTCCGGCGCCGTTTGCCGGTGTGGTGAAAGAAATCACCGTAAAATCCGGCGACAAAGTTTCGACCGGTTCATTAATTATGAAATTCGAAGTGGCGGGCGCGGCTCCGGTTGCCGCTCCGGCGCAACCTGCGGAGGCTCCGGCTCAGGCTTCGTCAGCGGCAGCAAGCGCGGTGAAAGATGTGAACGTGCCGGATATCGGCGGTGATGAAGTCAACGTAACCGAAATTATGGTGAAAGTTGGCGATTCCGTGAAAGAAGAGCAATCTTTGATCACCGTTGAAGGCGATAAAGCTTCCATGGAAGTCCCGGCGCCGTTTGCCGGTGTAGTGAAAGAAATTGTCGTGAAATCCGGCGATAAAGTTTCAACCGGTTCGTTGATTATGCGTTTTGAAGTGGCGGGTGCGGCACCTGTAGCGGCACCTGCGGTTCAGGCTTCGGCTCCAGCGCCAGCGGCACAACCGGCGTCGCCGGCCGCCGCTGCGGTTTCCGCTCCGACGGCCGCCCAGGAAGCGGTGACATCAAGTGCGACCTTTGCGCATGCAACGCCGGTGGTTCGTCGTTTAGCGCGCGAATTCGGCGTAAATCTGGATAAAGTGAAAGGGACCGGTCGTAAAGGTCGTATTTTGAAAGAAGACGTTCAGGAATACGTGAAAAACGCGCTTAAACAGCTTGAAAGCGGTGCGGCACCGGCAGGCGCGGCAAACGGCGCAGGTTTGGGCTTATTACCGTGGCCGAAAGTGGATTTCAGCAAATTCGGCGAAGTGGAAGAAATCGAATTAACCCGTATTAATAAGATTTCCGGTGCGAATTTACACCGTAACTGGGTGATGATTCCGCATGTCACGCATTTTGATCGCGCGGATATCACGGATTTGGAAGCTTTCCGTAAAGAACAAAACGCTTTAGCGGAAAAACAAAAACTGGGCGTGAAAATTACGCCGGTTGTGTTTATTATGAAAGCGGTGGCGAAAGCATTGGAAGCGTTCCCGCGTTTCAACAGTTCAATCACCGAAGACGCACAGCGTTTGATTCTGAAAAAATATGTCAATATCGGTGTGGCGGTGGATACGCCGAACGGTTTAGTGGTGCCGGTCTTTAAAGACGTGAACAAAAAAGGGATTATCGAACTCTCCCGTGAGTTAATGGAAGTTTCGAAAAAAGCCCGCGAAGGCAAATTAACCGCATCCGATATGCAAGGCGGCTGTTTCACCATTTCCAGTATCGGCGGCTTGGGAACGACGCATTTCGCGCCAATCGTGAACGCGCCTGAAGTGGCAATCTTAGGCGTGTCCAAATCCGAAATGGCGCCGGTGTGGAACGGTAAAGAATTTACACCGCGTTTAATGCTTCCGTTGTCGTTATCTTTCGACCATCGTGTGATCGACGGTGCGGACGGCGCGCGCTTTATTACGTTTATTAACGGCGTACTTTCCGACTTACGTCGCCTGGTTATGTAACGATTATTCCGAAAAGTGCGGGCAAAAATCCGCACGTTTTTTGAACTGAGGAAAACAAATGAGCAAAGAAATTAAAACCCAGGTTGTTGTCCTGGGAGCCGGTCCTGCAGGCTATTCCGCGGCATTCCGTTGCGCGGACTTAGGATTGGAAACCGTATTGGTGGAGCGTTATTCGACGCTTGGCGGGGTGTGTTTAAATGTGGGCTGTATTCCGTCGAAAGCCTTATTGCACGTCGCAAAAGTGATTGAAGATGCAAAACATGTTGAACACCACGGCGTGGTATTCGGCGAACCGACCATCGATTTAGATAAAATCCGCGCCGGTAAAGACGGCGTGGTAAGCCGTTTAACCGGCGGTTTGGCGGGCATGGCGAAAATGCGTAAAGTGACCGTGGTGGAAGGTTTGGCAAAATTCACAGACAGCCATACTATGGTAGCGAAGGATCGTGACGGCAATCCGACCACAATCAAATTTGATAATGCGATTATTGCCGCGGGATCCCGCCCGATTCAACTTCCGTTTATTCCGCATGAAGATCCCCGCGTGTGGGATTCCACGGACGCCCTAGCGTTGCGCGAAGTGCCGAAAAAATTACTGGTTATGGGCGGCGGCATCATCGGTTTGGAAATGGGAACCGTTTACAGCGCATTAGGTTCACAAATTGATGTGGTGGAAATGTTCGATCAGGTGATTCCGGCGGCGGATAAAGACATTGTTAAAATCTTTACCAAACGCATTGAAAATAAATTCAATTTGCTGCTCGAAACCAAAGTAACCGCAGTGGAAGCGAAAGAAGACGGTATTCATGTTTCCATGGAAGGCAAAGCGGCAAATGAAACCCGAGTTTATGACGCGGTGTTGGTTGCTATCGGCCGTACGCCGAACGGTAAACTGATTGATGCGGAAAAAGCCGGCGTGGCGGTGGACGAGCGCGGTTTTATCCGTACCGACAAACAAATGCGCACTAACGTACCGCATATTTTCGCTATTGGCGATATCGTGGGACAACCGATGTTGGCGCATAAAGGCGTGCACGAAGGCCATGTCGCCGCCGAAGTGATTGCAGGCAAAAAACACTATTTTGATCCTAAAGTGATTCCGTCTATCGCTTACACGGAGCCGGAAGTGGCTTGGGTTGGCAAAACCGAGAAAGAATGTAAAGCCGAAAACTTAAATTACGAAGTGGCGACATTCCCGTGGGCGGCATCCGGTCGTGCGATTGCTTCCGACTGCGCGGACGGAATGACGAAATTGATTTTCGACAAAGATTCGCATCGCATTTTAGGCGGCGCGATTGTGGGAACCAATGCCGGCGAATTACTGGGTGAAATCGGCTTAGCCATTGAAATGGGGTGTGACGCGGAAGATATCGCGTTAACCATTCATGCGCACCCGACCTTGCACGAATCCGTAGGTTTAGCGGCAGAAGTGTTTGAAGGTTCGGTCACGGATTTACCGAATCCGAAAGCGAAGAAAAAATAAGCCGTAAAAAAACGTTGAAAAATTTCACCGCACTTTTCTCAGAAAAGTGCGGTTTTTTGTATTTGAACCGTAAAAAAGCCGTTTACTTATATTTGTTTAATTATAAAAAATGTGATTTATCTCACAAAATATGATAAAAAACGGAATAAAAGCTGGCAATGGTTAGATGTATTTGGTATAGTCCTACCGCTTTATTCGTATTTATTCAAAATATTCTTCTTTTTTACTCATGTTAAAGAAACTGTTAGTTATCACCGGTGCATTATTTTTAGCGGCTTGTTCGTCGTCTTCCAAACTGGATACGGCGGCTTATCCGTCAGTTGATGAAAGAAACGATGCGGAATTAACCTCCTTTATTGGCCAGTTGAAAACAAACCGTCCGTACCAATCATCCCTTTCTAACCAATACGTTCGTCAATATTCAACCGTTTCTCCGGCGCAAAGCGCACAAAGACTCGCCCAGGTTTATAATAAATGGGTAGGAACGCGTTATCGTTTGGGCGGTACGGGACGCGGCGGCATTGATTGTTCGGCATTTATGCAAACGGCATTTGCCACTGCCTTCGGCGTGAATTTGCCGCGTTCGACTTCAGAACAACGTTCTTTAGGACAACGTATTCAAAAACATCAACTCAAACAAGGCGATTTAGTTTTTTTCCGCGGTAATTCTCACGTCGGCGTGTATATAGGAAATAATAAATTTATGCATGCCAGCTCAAGCCAGGGTGTCACAATCAGTTCATTGGATGAAAATTATTGGGCAAGAACCTACACCCAATCTCGTCGAATTCTATAACACTTAATGTTGAAGCTTGTTGTGTATAAAGTGCGGTCAAAATATTGAATATTTTGACCGCACTTTTGCATGGTATCGCACCGAATTAATTGGTACTCGGTTAATAGAATGGTTATGCCACGAATTTCATGGTGTCGCGACGAGGTTTGACTTGATGAATCGTATTGGTTACCACGCCAACAATATTTAAATCCGCTAAGTTATGGGTTTTAATATTGGCCGCTTTTGTACTGAGCGAAAACAAGACAAATTCGCCGTTGTTGTGGGTGACGAATTCGTAGATGTCCATTTTATTCCGGTTTTCAATGACAACCAGATCGCCGACCGTCAATGATTCGCTTTTTTCGACCACCAACATATCGCCTTGTTCGATTCCCCATGCCAGCATATCGGGATTGGTTACGCGAATAAAACAGGTTTGTTGCGGACGTTTGATGCAATATAAATTCAGATCCAGTTTTCGACTGTAATTTGATGTCATTGCATGATCTTCGAAAAACGGCATAGGTTGATAAGAAAAATCGTTTTGAGCCTGAATCGCATAGTTCATGACGGATCTCCTTAGGGATACTAAAAATAAAATCAGGGTGATTTAATTTACAGGTGTATGTTACTGTTTTCTTAAACAGTTTGTCAACAGTGTTTTTAGATCTTTTTTAACTGGCGAGCATTGAATGTTAGAAAATCTTAATTTTTTGTTTCCAACCGCTGGATTTTCCGTTATCTTTAGTGTGCTTTATCGGATCGCGGGATCCTTGTGTTTAACTGGCAGGCAAACGCTTGCATAACTTTATGCTTTATTATGAATACTTCACGTTTTATTTCTCTCTTTTTTCATGGCAGTTTGGTGAAACGTATTATAGTCGGGTTAATTCTTGGTGTAATTACGGCATTAATCAGTCCAGATCTGGAACCGGTTCTTAAATTTAATCTTGCTGAAAAAGTCGGTATTTTAGGTTCTTTATTCGTTAAAGGCCTTCGTGCCGTTGCGCCGATTTTAATTTTCGTTTTGGTGATTGCGGCCATTGCGAATAAGAAAGTCGGCTCCAAAAGCAACATGAAAGATATTGTGATGCTTTATGCCATCGGTACCTTCGGTGCTTCCATTGTGGCCGTTTTAGCAAGCTTTGCCTTCCCGATGCATATTCCGTTAACCACCACGGCGGATTCGTTATCACCGCCGAGTAGCGTTTCGGAAGTCTTTGTCGTGGTTATTTCAAATATTTTTGCCAATCCGGTCGAAGCATTGGCAACCAGTAACTTTATCGGTATTTTAACTTGGGCAATTGCTTTGGGCATTGCATTACGTCATGCCGCGGAAGGCACGAAAAATGTTATGAATGATTTCGCCGAAGCCGTATCGAAAATTGTGCATTTGGTCATTAGCCTTGCGCCGTTCGGTATCTTCGGCTTAGTTGCTGCAACGCTTGCCGACAAAGGATTAAGCGCGCTTTGGAATTATGGACATTTACTGCTTGTGTTGCTTGGTTCTATGTTCTTTGTAGCATTTGTAGTTAATCCGATTATCGTTTATTGGAAAATTCGCCGCAATCCGTATCCATTAGTGTGGAAATGTATCAGTGTGAGCGGTTTAACCGCATTCTTTACCCGCAGTTCGGCAGCAAATATTCCGGTGAATATCGATCTTGCCGAAGAATTGGGTTTGGATGAAGAAACTTATTCCGTTTCTATTCCGCTAGGCGCGACGATCAATATGGCGGGCGCGGCAATTACCATTACGGTATTGACTTTAGCGGCGGTACAAACATTAGGTATTCCGGTATCTATTTGGACAGCGATTTTATTAAGCGTTGTATCGGCCGTATGTGCGTGTGGCGCTTCGGGTGTTGCCGGCGGTTCGCTTTTGTTAATTCCGTTGGCCTGTAGCTTGTTCGGTATTCCCGGTGATGTGGCGGCGCAGGTGATTGCGGTAGGTTTCGTTATCGGCGTATTGCAGGATTCAACGGAAACCGCACTCAATTCGTCCACCGACGTATTATTTACGGCAGCGGTCTGTATGGCGGAAGAACGTAAAAATAACGCATAGTTCTATTGATTGAAAAAGCGGATTTTTTATCCGCTTTTTTTGTATTCGGAGAAATGACATGCTTAATTTCGAAAATGCACGATTCAAGCTACGGCAAAATCGTTTCTTAATTTTACCGCACTTTGAGATTTTCCCGCGCGATTATTGGGTGATCGTGGGCAGCAACGGCAGCGGTAAAACCGCATTTTCATTGGCGTTGGAAGGCGCTTTGCCGCTTTATTCGGGTGAGCGTCACAATAGTTTTCAACACGTTCATTTGCTTTCCTTTGAAAAGCAACAGCAGATTTTAGAGCAAACTTTTAAGGATCGAAATAACGATATGGTGAGTCCTGACGATTTCGGTAAAACCGCGCGTCAGATGATTTTAAACGGTTCGGATAAAAACGCCTTGTGCGAAGAATATGCCGGAAGTTTGCATATCGAACAATTGCTGGAACGTCCGTTTATGCAGCTTTCTACCGGCGAAAGCCGTAAAGTGTTGCTGGCGCAGGCATTGGTGAGCGAGCCGGATGTGTTGATTTTAGACGAACCTTTCGAAGGGCTGGATAAGCAGTCCGTACAGGATTGGGTTCGGCTGCTTGAGCGATTGGCGGAAAAAATGGCGTTAGTGCTGATTGTCAACCGCTTCGGCGATATTCCGAAGGCGGCGAAGAAAATTGCCGTGTTGGAAAATCTCGAATTGATCCTGCAGGGCGAACGAGAGGAAATTGAAGAACAAAGTATTTTTCAGCAGCTGGCTTATGCGGAAAATGCGGTGGATGCGGCGTTGCCGGAAGCGGCGGCACCGTTACAAAAACTACCGGAAAATCGCCCGCACTTTGATTTACGCAATGTAACGGTTCGTTACGGCGATAATGTGATTCTGAATAATCTTTCGTGGCGGGTTGAGCCTAAACAACATTGGTGGATTAAAGGGCCGAACGGCGCGGGAAAATCAACCTTGCTGTCGCTGATTACCGGCGATCATCCGCAAGCGTTCAGTAATCACGTGGTCTTGTTCGGGCGCCAGCGCGGCAGCGGCGAAACCGTTTGGGACATTAAATCTAAAATCGGTTATGTCAGCAGCCAGTTACATATGGATTATCGCGTTAATTGTTCCGTGTCGGACGTGATTATTTCGGGCTTTTTTGACAGTATCGGCGTCTATCAACAGACGCCCGACGCATTACGGGTGAAAGCCTTGCAGTGGTTGTCCCGCCTGAATTTAAGCGCGTTGGCGAAAAAACCGTTTCGCTCGTTGTCCTGGGGGCAGCAGCGATTGCTGTTAATTACCCGCGCGATGGTGAAGCATCCGCCGGTATTGATTCTGGATGAGCCGCTGCAGGGCTTGGACGGTGTAAACCGTAAGCTGGTGAAAAGTTTTATCGAGCAACTTGTGAGCAACAGCAAAACTCAATTATTGTTCGTCTCTCATCAGGATCAGGACGCGCCGAATTGTATCACCCATATCTTTGAATTTGTGCCGGACCGCGACGGTTATAAATATGTACAAAGTGCGGTCTGATTTGTTATAGTTTTTAGGTATTTTTTATTTATAAAAGGAACGGATTATGGATATTTTTGATCTTTACCCCGCCGCGATTGTGTTTGTCATTTTGGTGTTTGTCGTTCTGTTTTCCACCATTAAAGCGGTGCCGCAAGGCTATCACTGGACGATCGAACGTTTCGGACGTTACATTAAAACCCTTACGCCCGGCTTGAATTTCGTGGTGCCTTTTGTGGATCGCGTGGGACGCAAAATCAATATGATGGAACAGGTGCTGGATATTCCGTCTCAGGAAGTGATTTCAAAAGATAATGCCAATGTTTCCATTGATGCGGTGTGTTTCGTGCAAGTGATTGACGCGCGCAGCGCCGCCTATGAAGTGAATCATTTGGAACAGGCGATTATCAATTTGGTGATGACCAATATTCGTACCGTTTTAGGGGGCATGGAACTGGACGAAATGCTTTCCCAGCGCGACAGCATTAACGGTCGTTTGTTATCTATCGTCGATGAAGCGAC
Source organism: Actinobacillus sp. GY-402 (assembly GCF_014843355.1). GTDB lineage: Bacteria > Pseudomonadota > Gammaproteobacteria > Enterobacterales > Pasteurellaceae > Exercitatus > Exercitatus varius. Next base: position 1,444,033 of record NZ_CP062137.1, on the reverse strand, counting down.
CAATCCGTGGGGCGTGAAAGTGACGCGAATTGAAATCCGAGACGTGCGTCCGCCGCGTGAATTAAGCGAAGCCATGAACGCGCAAATGAAAGCCGAACGAAACAAACGGGCGGAAATTCTGGAAGCGGAAGGGGTGCGTCAGGCTCAAATTTTGCGTGCGGAAGGGGAAAAACAATCCCGTATTTTGCGCGCGGAAGGGGAAAAGCAAGAGGCCATTTTGCAGGCGGAAGCCCGTGAGCGTGCGGCTCAGGCGGAAGCCAAAGCAACCCAAATGGTATCTGAGGCCATAGCCAACGGTGATACCAAAGCAATTAATTACTTTATCGCTCAGAAATATACCGAAGCCTTGAAAGACATCGGCGGCGCCAATAACAGCAAAGTGGTATTAATGCCGTTGGAAGCGGGTAATCTGATCGGTTCTGTGGCGGGCGTCGCAGAATTATTGAAAGGCGATAAAAAATAAGGAAAAAAGATGGAATGGTTAACGACCTGGACGGCTTGGCACTGGCTGATTTTAGGCTTTGTGCTACTGATTGCCGAAATTCTCATTCCGGGCATTTTTTTGCTTTGGTGGGGGCTGGCGGCCGTCGTAGTGGCGGGGCTGATGGCGTTCGTCACCGCGCTGACGTTGCCGCTATTGGGTATTATTTATGCCGTGCTAGCCACGATTTTCAGCATTATGTGGTGGAAATATCAGCACGGACGGGATCAGGCGGATGAAAAGCATTCCGTGCTTAATCAGCGGAATCACGCGATGCTGGCAAGTCGCGGCGTGGTGCAGGAAATGGGCGATAACGGTATCGGACGCGGACGTTTCGGCGACACCACCTGGCGGATTCAAGGCGCCGGGCTTAATATCGGCGATACCGTTGAAGTCCTTGCGGTGCAAGGCATTACATTAATTGTGAAAAAGATTTAAATTATGGCGACACATCTTATTATTTTTGCCCATCCTAACCCCGACAGTTTTACCAACGCGATGGTTGCGCGCGTGGCCGATGTCAGCGCGCAGCAAGGCGCCGAAGTGATTGTAAGAGATTTATACGAGATGAATTTTAATCCCGTGCTGCCTTTGCACGAACTGAAAGGCGATATTCCGCCCGATATTCTGCAGGAGCAGCAATATATCCGCCGGGCGGATTTAATCACCTTGATTTATCCGTTATGGTGGATGGGCTTTCCCGCTATCCTAAAAGGTTATCTCGATCGCGTATTAACCCACGGCTTCGCTTATCAAACCGACGAAACGGGGTCTGTAGGATTGTTGCGCGGCAAGAAAATGCAACAGTTCATTAATCTGGGCAGTAATGCGCAAACTTATCGGGAAAACGGCTATGCGCAGGGTTTAGACGTGTGTTTGGTGAACGGTTTGTTTAATTTCTGCGGAATCACGGATATTCAGCATACTTTATTCGGTAGTCTGTATTTGATTGATGACGCCGCTCGCCGCGCGATGTTGGACGAAGCGGCGGAAAAAACGCGTAACGGTTTGTCGCAGATAACCTAAAACAAGGCGAACAGCTGAAAAGTGCGGGCAAAAAAATAAACGTTTTTTTGCCCGCACTTTTGTCTATGTTAAACGAAGATGAAAGGGCGCCGATAGCGTCCTTTCGGTTAGCGGCATTGATTAATCAGGAACTGCGTTAATAATCCGACCGGACGGCCCGTCGCGCCTTTATTGGCGCCTTGCAACCACGCGGTTCCCGCGATGTCCAAATGCGCCCAACGGTATTTTTTGGTGAAATTCGACAGGAATGCACCTGCGGTAATGGCGCCGCCCCAACGTCCGCCGATATTGGCAAGATCCGCAAAAGGGGATTTCAGTTGTTCCTGATATTCCTCGCTTAAAGGCAAACGCCAGGCTTTATCCTGCGTTTGCTGCGAAGCTTGCAACAGTTGTTCGGCAAGCGCATCGTCGGTGGCAATCAGACCGCTGTTGTGCTGTCCCAGCGCCACGACGCAAGCGCCGGTTAACGTCGCCACATCGATCACGCATTCGGGCTCGAAGCGCTCCACGTAAGTGAGAGTATCGCATAACACCAAACGGCCTTCCGCATCGGTATTCAGTACTTCGACGGTTAATCCGTTCATGGCGGTTAAAATATCGCCGGGACGATAAGCATTGCCGTCCGGCAGATTTTCACAACCCGCCATAACGCCAATCACATTCAGCGGCAGCTGTAATTCCACCAGAGCGTTCATTACACCGAAAATCGACGCCGCGCCGCACATATCGTATTTCATTTCATCCATATCCGCGGCGGGTTTCAGCGAAATGCCGCCGGCATCAAAGGTTAATCCTTTTCCGACCAAGACGATGGGTTTGGCATGAGGATTCGGATGATTTTTATATGTCATCACGGCAAGCTGCGCTTCATTTTTTGAACCTTGCGAAACGCCAAGGTAAGCGTGCATGCCCAATTCCGCCATTTCTTTTTCACCCAGCACGGCGGCGGTTAAAAGTGCGGTACGTTTTTCCAAAGTTTTTGCCTGCGCCGCTAAATAACTCGGGTTACAGACGTTCGGCGGGCAGTTCGCAAGATCACGCGCCGATTTTATCCCTAAAGCGATGGCGGCGGCGTGCTGAACGGCAAGCTGCGCCTGTTCATCGTCGGTATGAAAAATCACGTTCTGCAGCTTGATTGGATCGGTTTTTTTGCTTTTAAATTGGTCGAAAACGTAACTTTCCGTCGCAATGGCTTCTAGCCCGAAGCGGACGTTCCAATACATATCGCGATCTTTAATCGACACTTCCGTTAAAGCGTTGACAAGGGTTTGAGCGGAAGTGGTTTTAACGGCTTGAAACGCTTTTTGACTGATTTGTTTGAATTGACGCTCGTTGATTTCACCCGGTTTGCCGGCGCCTACTACGATAATATGTCGATTTTGTCGGCGAAATGCGGTGATTTCGTCGATTTTACCCGAAATATCCCCGCTTTTGATTAAATCGGAAATTTCGTTTTGCGTATCCAATTGTTGTGCGCTCGGTGACAATGTGCCGTCTTCAAAAACGGCGACAAAAACGGCATTCGCCTGTGAAAGTGCGGTTGAATTTGCTGAGTATTTCATTTTTCTTCCTACTGTTTTTAAAGGTGAAAATAGGCTATGATATGCGGTCAAATCCTGTAGCGCCTCGTGAAGGAACTTCATAGCCGATGTGCGGTCGTAGGATTAACGAAATTTCAATAAATTGCAAGCGGAAAAAAAGATAACGTGATTTTAACCAGATATTTAACCCGGGAAGTGTTCAAAAGCCAGGTGGCGATTTTGTTCATTTTGCTCTTAATTTTCTTCAGCCAGCAACTTGTCCGCGTATTGGGTTCGGCGGCTAACGGAAATGTGCCGGCGGATCTTGTTTTTTCCCTGCTGGGATTAGGAATGCCGACCATGGCGCAGCTGATGTTGCCGTTATGTTTGTTTATCGCGATTTTATTGACGTTCGGTCGGTTATATGCGGAGAGTGAAATCACCGTGATGCGCGCATGCGGCGTGGGACAGCGGATTTTAGTGCGCGTGGTTTTATTGCTTTCGTTTTTTACCGCTATACTTGCCGCTTATAACGCATTATGGCTGTCTCCCTGGGCAATTCAGAAACAAACGGAAATCGTTGAAGACGCAAAAGCGAATCCGCGTATGGCGGCATTATCGGCAGGACAGTTTATGATGTCGAATAACAACGATTTTGTTTTATTTATCAATAAGATAAAAGATAGTCAAATCAATGACGTGTACTTGTTCCAAACCCGCCAGAAGGGGAGCGCCAAACCGTCGGTAGTGACGGCGGAAAAAGGCGAACTTAAATCCTTACCGAACGGCGATCAAATTTTGAGCCTGAAAAATAGTCAGCGATTTGAAGGTTCTGCCGCGTTACCGGATTTCCGAATTACCCGTTTTGAAGAATATCAGGCTTATTTGGGACATCAGTCTGCCGAGGCGACGGAAAATGAAGCGGAAGTATTGGATTTCAATACGTTAACCCGATTAGATACGCCGGCGGCCAAAACCGAATTACATTGGCGTTTAACCTTAATTCTGGCGGTGCCGCTAATGGCGTTGATCGCCGTGCCGATGAGCCGCGTAAATCCTCGACAGGGACGTTTTGCCAAAATGTTGCCGGCGCTGTTACTGTATTTAATCTATTTTTTAGCACAGAGTTCGCTGAAATCGGCCGGCGCGGCGGGAAAATTGGATGCCGCTCTTTTTATGCCGTTGGTGAATGTGGCGTTTTTATTGCTGGGGATTTTGCTTAATAGCTGGGAAAGCTCGTTTATATACAAAGTTCGCAATATGTTTGGCAACGAAGCGACGGCAGGGAAGTAGCCTATGAATACATTGGAACGTTATATCGGCAAAAGCATTTTAGGGACGATTTTTGCCACTTTGCTGACGTTGGTGGGATTGTCCGCCATTATTAAATTCGTAGAACAGTTCCGTTCGGTAGGAAAGGGCACTTATGACAGCTTGCAGGCCGTGCTTTTCACGGTTTTAACCATACCGAAAGATGTTGAAACCTTTTTCCCGATGGCGGCGTTGCTCGGCGCGTTGATTGCGTTGGGGAATCTGGCAAGCCGCAGCGAATTAATCGTGATGCAGTCGGCGGGATTTTCCCGGCTGAAAATTGGCATTGCCGTCATGAAAACCGCTATTCCCTTGGTGTTGATGACCATGGTGATTGGCGAGTGGGGGATTCCGCAAACGGAACAATACGCCCGCGATATGCGTGCGAAAGCCATTTCGGGCGGTTCTTTGATGTCTGTGAAAAACAGCGTGTGGGCGAAAGACGGCAATGATTTTATTTTTGTTCGCCAAGTGCGTGAAGACGCCAATCTGAAAGACGTATACATCTACCATTTCGATAATCGCCAGTTACAACGCCTCAGTCACGCCAATAGCGCGACTTACGAGAACGGAAAATGGCAGTTGCAGCAGTTGAATGTATCCGATATTAAGCCGGATAAAATTTCCACGAAAAATTATATTTCGCAGGAATGGCAGACTTCTTTAACACCGGATAAATTAGGCATTGTATCTTTGCGGCCGACTTCGCTTTCTATTTCCGGTTTGTCGGAATATATTGCGTTTTTGCACCAAACGGGACAGGACAGCAAAAAGTTCGAGCTGACCTATTGGCGGAAATTATTCCAACCGATTTCGGTGGGCGTGATGATGATGTTAGCGTTGTCGTTTATTTTTGGGCCGTTACGTAGCGTCACGGCAGGCGCACGCATTGTGACGGGGATTTGTTTCGGCTTCCTGTTTTATGTGATCAATGAGATTTTTGGGCCGTTAAGTTTGGTTTATAATGTGGCGCCTATTGCCGGCGCGCTAATGCCGAGCGTCCTTTTCCTGATTATTACCTGGTGGTTGCTCAGCCGTAAACGGGATTAAAAATGGCTCAAAATTTGCCCGCACTTTTGTCGTTATCTGATAAGTGCGGTCAAAATTTGGCGAATTTTACAGCGAACGGATAAAAAATAAAAATTTCTGCTTGCAAGCCCGGTGAATACCCGTATAATGCACAGCACACAAACCAGATGATGTTTATCAGTGAAGCCTGGGTGGCGAAATTGGTAGACGCAGCGGATTCAAAATCTTCTGCGTATATGAACGGTAAATCTGGCAAAATCAAAAATACCACCTCAATGCCTGAGTGGTGAAATCGGTAGACACAACGGATTCAAAATCCGTCGCCCCTAAAGCGTGTCGGTTCGAGTCCGACCTCAGGCACCATCGTCTTAGACTGCACAAAAGACAAATTTCTTTACTAATTAAAATGGAGAGATTTGTATGCCACAGTCTATCAAACCGTTTATTGTTACTGTAATGTCCACTAAAGGTGGAGTAACAAAATCAACTAATGTCGCAAATATAGGTGCTTTTTGTGCTGATCATGGTATTAAAACCTTAATGATCGACACTGATGTTCAACCTACCCTATCGTCTTATTATCATATTGAAGATTCTGCACCTTTTGGATTGTATGAATTTTTCACTCGCCCTGATCTTCCATTAAATGAGATTATCTCTCGGACCGAATTTTCTAACTTGGATTTAATCCAATCTAATGACCCACTAGATAAGCTCTCTACCGAGCTTACAAGTACACCAGGAGGTATCCTAAAATTTAATCAGCTTGTTAAAAAAATTGATGGCTATGATTTAATCATCATTGACACTAGAGGTACACGAGGCATAACTGTTGATATGACAGTCCTTGCTAGCGATCTTATCCTTTCTCCACTAAGACCAGAGTTGGTATCTGCTCGTGAATTTATGCGTGGTACCTTAGGTATATATAAAAATCTACACATTTTTACAGACTACGGTATACATCTTCCACCACTCAAAGCAGTAATTAACTGCGTTGATCATACTAATGATTCAAGAGAGGTTATCGCTAATCTCAAAGATTTATTTGCAAATACAGAGAACTCAAATATTGAATTACTTGATTTTGTAATCCCTTCTCGGGTCGCATATCGAGAAGCAGCTACTAGAGCTCTACCTGTACACAAACATAGTTCTAAAGAAGCTGAAAATATCAGGATTTTGTGTTCATTACTTTTCCCACAATGGGTGGATAAATTCACTACAAAATGTAAGTAATAGGGGGAAAGTATGACTAAATCATCTACTACATATCAGCCAACACTAGTTTACTCAATGAATGCTGAACAGGGGGTATTAGGCGGCTTACTCATCAATAATGAATTATGGGATGACGTTTCTCTCTTGTTGAATGAACATAATTTTTACATTGGGGCACATAAAATCATTTTTAGGGTTATGTCTCAACTTTTTGAGGCTAATTTACCTGTAGATGTAATTACTTTGGAACGGAGACTGAAAGAACTAAATTTATTAGATCAATTAGATTTTTCTTATCTCATTGAGCTTAGTAAAAATACTCCTAGCTCTGCTAATACCGCAGTTTATGCTTCTATTGTTAGACGTGACAGTCAAGCTCGTGAGCTATTTGTTCTCGGTAATGAGCTCAAAACAGAGTCTATCAAGGTCAATTCACAAGAATCGCTAGAGACTTTATTAGAAAAGACAGAAAAAAAACTGACGGATCTTACCCTAAATGTTCATGAAGAAACCACTGTTGACCTAGCAGGTGTCCTTAAACAAGTTTTACAAAAAATGGATGCTAGTTGTAAAACTAATTCTGTGGTTACAGGAACATCGTTTGGTATTGAACGATTGGATTCAAATACCGCTGGAGCACAAAATAGTGACCTAATTATTCTTGCGGCTAGACCATCAATGGGGAAAACAGCCTTATCTATTGTATTTGCTGATGGTGCTCTAGAGTCTCAGAAAGATAAATCTGTGCAGTATTACAGTCTAGAAATGCCAGCAGATCAAATTCTGCAGCGTTTTATTTCTATGAAATCTCGGGTGGAATCGCAAAAGTTGCGCCAAGCAATGCTCATGAACGACGAAGATTGGGCTAGATTTTCAACGACTTTTGAATATATCAATAATAATTGGGTAAATAGGTTGCTTATTGATGACAGTAGCTATTTAACTCCACAAATACTGAAAACAAAGGTTCGCCGAAATGTACGGAAATATGGTCAGCCTTCGATGATTATTATTGATTATCTTCAGCTAATGTCTGATCCGACCGCAAAAGATGGGAGAAATAGAAATCTTGAAATTGGGAATATTTCTAAGTCACTGAAAGAGTTAGCGAAAGAAATCAATTGCCCTGTGGTAGCTCTTTCTCAACTCAATAGAAATTTGGAACAACGAGCAGATAAACGCCCAATGCCTTCAGATTTAAGAGATTCAGGCTCCTTAGAACAAGATGCAGATCTCTTATTATTTGTATATCGAGATGATGTCTATTACCCAGATTCGGAGTTAAAAGGAATTGCTGAAATCATCATTGGCAAACAACGTAACGGTCCGATCGGTACGGTAATGACGAAGTTTTATGGTCAATACTCTCTCTTTGAGAATATACCTGATGAAGAATATAAATTTGGAGCAGATTATGAGTAGTGGAAAAAATCCATTTGCTAATGGAAAATCAAAAGAAGAAAGACGACTAAGTATGTTGCAGCAATTAACTCAGCCTGCAATCCACAATACATCACCAGACTATAATACACCTACAGCTCATACTGTTTCAGGTGAACATAAAAAACGTTTAATTGTAGTTACGTTGGATAAATTACGCCCCTATGAAGGCAATCCTCGTAAAACCAAAAATCCAGCCTATGAAGAAATTAAGGCATCTATTAAATCAAGAGGACTCGATCACGCACCTAATGTTACACAGCGTCCAGGCGATAGTTTTTATACTATTGCTGACGGCGGTAATACTCGCTTACAAGCTTTGAAAGAGTTGTTTACAGAAACCCAAGATCCTCGTTTTTGGTCTATTGAATGTGTCTTTAAGCCTTGGGAGGGTGAAGCTAATGACATCAATTCTAAGCTCAATATGCTTATTGGGCATTTAGCGGAAAATGATATTCGTGGGGAGCTTTCATTTATTGAAAAAGCCTTGGGAATTAGAGAGGTTAAGGCATTATATGAAGAAAAATATAAAGAATATTTTTCTCATCGTAAATTATCAGAAAAGCTTGGTGAAAATGGATATCCGATCTCAAACCAAATTATTGCCAGAATGGAGCAATGTTTAACTTATTTATACCCCCATATTCCTAATATACTGTTATCTGGATTTGGTAAAGCACAAATAGAGAAACTATTAACTATCCATAGAAACGCCCAAAACTCTTGGGACAAGTATAAAGAAGAATTTCCTGTAAATAGTGATTTTTCTAAATTATGGATGAATACACTCTCTCCTTTTGATGAGTCACCTGAAAATTTTGCCATCTCTGAATTTGAGGATGTACTGATTGGCAACATTTCTGAAGCCTTTGCATATCAAGTTACTTATGAAGCTCTTAAATTAGAAATCAATTTGGAAGAGCGAAAATTACAACGTTTGCTAGAAAAGCAGCCCGAAATCATTCAACGTGCAACGGATAGCGAGCATCGTATACATGAAATTCAAGATAAGGAGAATCATAAAGAAACAGCTGAAACCCCAGTTACATCACAAAAAGAAGCTAAAGATGCTACTCCCTATTCTATGTCGGTATCTACAATATCGAATGAGCCAGAATCTGTGGATGAAGTCGATCACCAATTCAATATTCCAAACGGAGATTCTAGTAACTTAGCATCTATATCAATGCCAAGTATTGATACCGATAATGAACTCTCTGAAGCTATCGCACAACACTTTGCTGGATATGGATTAACCCCAGGTGTCAATCCAGAAACTCAGAGAGCTGAAGAAGCGATAGAAAATGGATTGGAATTCGCAAATCAAGGTAAGCAACCCGTCACTAATATTTGGAAAATTTATCCAAATCGCTCACATAAGATGGATGCCTTTTCTCTCGCTCTAGATATTGCAGAAGAATATGGTATTGCTCATCTTATTCAGCACGTGGTCTATGAACTCGTAGACTACAGTTTTACTGTATTACCATTAGATATTACTGAGCCAAATAAAACAACGGTCTTTATACACTCTCTACTGTCTATATTGATGACCGATAACATAGATAAAAGAGATGTAGAGCGACTATTAACACTATCTGCTACAGCATTGGTTGGTACATTACGAGATGCACCAGAAATCTCTGACCTAGTGCTCGTTCGTATTTTCCGCCTTATCCGTATTGTCCGTTATATAAAAGAACAAGTCCGTATGGGAGTATAAGATGCTTAATACAACACTCAATCAAGCCATTATTTGTGAGATTTTATCTCATATTAGAAGAGGTGAAATCCATTATTGCCACCAATTAGGTTTTGATGAATCTGAATTATCAGCAATTGATAATTTAACAACACAGGAGATTCAAGATTTAAGTGAAAGCCATATTTCTTTTGCATCTATTCAAGTAAATCATGGCACATTTTGGAATCTCGTTGAAGCAGTTCGAGAGAATACTCGCCAACGTAATATTATTGATAGAGCGTTGGAATTGGGTGCATCATCCGAGATGCTGAATCATCGTTTTGGTTGGAGTTCTGCTGAAGTTTCGGCAAGAAGAAAATTACTTGGTATCAAAGAAGCAATGGGCAGAAAACGTAATGCAACAGAAGAGGAAGAGCATCTTGTTTGGCAACTGTGGAATTCTCATAAGGACTCTTTAACTCAAAATGTTGAACAATCCGAAGAAGGTTTAGACTTACTGATGTTTATTGCTGAAGAATCCAAAGTAAGTTTGACTGAAGTCTCCCGTTTAGTTTCTTTATGGGAAAAAGGGAATCTCTAGATAAGAAAACCGAGATAGGGGGCTATCTCGGTTTGATACTTTTCATTATCCATACGCATGGAGCTGCACATGAACAAGCAAATTATAAATATTCAAACTGAAGTTGCAAGAAAAAAATTGATTGAAAAAGTAGAACAAAAAAATGAGCTTGAAAAAAATCTCTTTCAAGGTTTGTTATATGTTGGTAATCGCCATGAAACGGTACCACTTAGATTATTAACAGATCAATACTTAACACCTAGAGCAAAAACAGCTTGGCAACTTATTAAATTGAATGCATATCAGTTTCAAGGCTCAGTATTTCCTTCGTATGAAGAATTAAGCTTATGGTTATCAGATAGAGCTTTTCAAGGAAAGACTGTTTCAAGAAAGGTGGTGAGCCAAACATTGTTGATCCTTAGATTAACTCGTTGGCTTACATTGTGTGAGACTGTTCGAAATGCTCATGGACAAGTATTAGGTAATGTGTACATCATGAATGATGAGCCACTAAGTCTCACAGATGCTATTCAACTCAACAGTGACTATCTGCGTATTGTTGAAAAAGCAGCTTTACATAAAGATCCATTAGTTAGAGATATTGCCTCAGCAATAATTACTCGAATTTTGGAACATAAAGACCAATTATGGCACTTTATATCTCATATTGGTGTAATAAAAGAACGTTATAAGCATCATAAGGATAGTGTTGTCATCGAAAAAACAGCTACTGAATTACCTGAAAATATAGCTATTGCCGTCCAAGAAACTCAGGAAAAACTACTGAGTTCCGATATGGAACTCAGCAAATATAATAGGGAACTTGGTGAAACATCAGTAAACCCACAGAGTTCCAATATGGAACTCTGTCACCAACATGAAGCTAACCCATTGATTTTAGGCTTAGTTCCATATCGGAACTATGTGGAAGTCCATAGTACTAGTACTAAAAGTACTAATATAAAGTACAGTACTAGTACTGGAGACGATTCTCATTTGAATGACTTAGATGGATTCCAACTTAGTGCATTGGAGAAAAATTCGATTTTGTCGGCATTACAGCCGTTTGACGACGATACTCGCAAGGCAATCTTGTTTGAAGCTAAAGAACGCATATCGAAAGGTGATATCAAAAAACCAGCGGCATATCTTTTCAAAATTGTTCAGCGAGCGATTGTGGGAGAATTCAAACCATATTTGATTAACAAAGCTCAACAAGCGGAAAACAAACAACATTATGACAAATACCCTTCTAGGGCTACGAAATATCTACCAAATACTGTTCACTCTCCATCAGAGGCTGAACGAAATCAATCACTTGAGATAATTCGTCATCTATCTCAGTCGATGAAATCTAGCTAACGATACAGCTGTGGGTAACAACTGGTACAAAAAACATACAAAGTGTTACCACTGGCGACAGTTGGTACAAAAAATATATAAAGTGCCACCCTAGGTGGCAGTTGGTACAAAAAATACACAAAGTGCCACCCTAGGTGGCAGTTGGTACAAAAAATACACAAAGTGCCACCCTAGGTGGCAGTTGGTACAAAAAATACACAAAGTGCCGCCCCAGGTGGCAGTTGGTACAAAAAACATACAAAGTGTTACCGCTGGCGACAGTTGGTGCAAAAAATATACAAAGTGTCGCCCTAGGCGACAGTTGGTACAAAAAATACACAAAGTGCCACCCTAGGTGGCAGTTGGTACAAAAAATACACAAAGTGCCGCCCAGGTGGCAGTTGATACAAAAAACATACAAAGTGTCGCCACTGGCGACAGTTGGTGCTATTTTTAATCAAAATAAAAGGGGTAAATTATGACTCAGGAATATAACCATGAATTAGGTGCATTACGTAGTAATATTACGCTCACACTTCATTCTCAATATGCCACTAAAATGTGGTTAGGACGCCCAATTGTTCGAGAGGGCGATAAGATCATTAAACCACAAATCCTTAGCATGCCTGCATGTCTCTCGATTCTTTCTCAAATTCAAAAAGATGCTAGTAACGACGACCCTTACGCAGACTGGTATTTGATAAACTTTGAAGATAAAGTTTTACAATACACTGCTGAAATGAAAAAACTTATCAGTGATCTTGTTGATATTTATGCCGATAATATTCCTGAAGGTATTGATATTTCTCGCTGTGCCAATATTTCACCTGTCACTTATCCTATCTATGTAAACTCTCAATTAGGTTATAAACTAATTTATCTATTATCAGAATTCGATATGCTTGCTCGCTCTGTAATGACAGCATCGCATATTGCTATCATGACCAAAGATCAGGCTCGTGAGTGGCTAGAAACTGGTGCAGGACTTATTCGAAAATGTTTTGGTGTCGTTGATAATTATAAAAATTCAGGGATAACTCGACAGGATGCTCGAGATAATAATGTCCGCTACCAAGAGGCGATAAAACGACTCAGATTTGAATTACCAACAGATATCCTTAGTGGTGAAAAACGAGCTATGTTTGCTCCAAACATTAAAAATCAGCAAGCTGGCTCAGAACTTGATGATGTAACAAGCGATTCAGAAGTAATGGAGTAAATTCATGAATGTGTACAGTCTCATCCCTGAAGATATGTATAAAACGTTGACGCAGAAAACCAACCTGAATGGGTTTATTCGTAGTCTATTCGGTAAGATTGAAAATATAGAAACTTATGAGCTCTTACTTGATGAAGCTCATAAAGTGCGTCAGGGCTTTATTGAACTTCAGCCCACTATGATAAAGGGAATATCAGAGAACCTGATCTCTACATTGCCCCTTCTGTTTATCAAGGATAATGCTAGCCGCTCAGGTGCAAGCTATTTACGATGGCGAAATATCAGTAATTCTAAAAATGGAGAATTTGCTTGGAGAAGTATTATTTTAGATCCTAACCAGCCTGAATCACTAAAGGCATCTTTGGTACAGGCTGAAAAAGAGCGTATTACATTAAATATGCAAATGGCAATTATTGCTCACATTATTCGACAGCTAACAGAGTGTAAAGATAAGCTGAATCAAATTGAACAGTATGTTAAATAATGTATGCAAAGCCTAGAAATATCATGTATGCATAGCCTAGAAATATCATGTATGCATAGCCTGTAATAAAAGGCCTTCAAGGGTAAGGGTGCAAGCCCCCTTACCCTTGACGAGAAAAAGCCTTTGTCTTACGGAGTAATAATGTCGATTGTAAAAACCAGATTTAGTATTGAAGTGGATAATGAATTATCAATCGATCACTAAATTGAGTAAGATAGAAATTCATGGCAAAACAAGTTCAATTAATTGATCTCTTTAAGTGATAAATGTCGTCTAATAAAGCAACTACTTATACTTACAAGGAGAATGACTATGTCTGGCGTGAATAAGGTCACAATTATTGGTAATCTTGGTACAGATCCTGATGTTCGTACTATGCCTAATGGTGATGCTGTAACAACACTCAGTGTTGCTACAAGTGATGTGTGGAATGATAAGAATACGGGGGAACGGAAAGAAGTCACTGAATGGCACCGTATTGTATTATTTCGCCGTCAAGCTGAAGTGGCAGGGCAATACTTACATAAAGGTTCGAAAGTATACATTGAAGGAAAATTGAAAACACGCAAATGGCAAGATCAAAATGGTGTCGATCGCTATACCACAGAAATTTGGGCTTCTGAGTTACAGATGTTAGACAGTAAACCAAGCAATTTTCCACCACCTTTAGGTGAGTCGCAGACAAAATCTCAACAAAAACACTCTCCACAACCTGAACCACCGATGGATAATTTCGATGATGATATTCCATTTTCTCCAATTCACCACGGTTTTAGCAAACATTCTATTTATGTAATTTAACTAACACAACCTTACGTTGGGCCAGCGTAGTAAAACAAGTGGCCACCATAGATATTCATTTAATCTATTCAGGTACTCATTTTTAAGGGGAATTACATGCGTTACATCAAACACAGTTTATGTATTATTTCTATGCTACTAATTTCAAGCTGTGCTGAACTTTCGGAAATTAATAGTAAGGTTGGAGATTGGGCTGGTAACATTAATCAATCTATCAATTCAAATAGACAGGTAACTGAAGACTCTATTACTTCAAAAAGAGATATAGATACACTCTATGTGCGTATTAAGCGAGAAATCGGTTTCGCTACCAAAGAAGAAGCCATGAAATGTAATCCAAATGTTGATATTAGCTGTAAATGGAAAGAAGCTGCTATCACTGAAGGTGGATATGTTCATGAAAGAACGCCTGGTGTCTACTATCGTATGGCTGAAACATTCGGTAATAAAGGTCAATATTATGTAGATGTGACACTAGAAAAAGATGGCAAAGGCACCCAAATATTTTGGAAGGTTCGTGGGAGTAAAAGTTTTGCAGCTGAAATTAAAGCTGATATTCTAAAAGCTATTAAATAAAAAAATTGGATTTACATATAATTCTATTGCTATTAACTATTTTCTGTAAGAATAGAGTTTATAACAACACAGATAGACCCTAGAAAGACCACAACGATCTAACTAGGTTGGCATACTTGGCATCCGAAAGGATGCCGTTTTTTATTTCCCTTTCCCAAACAATTAATAATTGTTCTCTATTTTTTGCATATCTATTATTAAATTCTTCAAGTATTGCAGGAGATATCGTATGAAGCTCTATCTTTGTGAAAAACCTTCTCAGGGAAGAGATCTAGCTAATGTATTAGGCGCCACGGTGAATGGTGATGGACTTTTAACAACACAAGATAAATCTATTGTCGTGACTTGGGGATTCGGTCATTTAGTTGAACTATATCAACCAGAAAATTACGATGAAGCATGGAAACGCTGGTCATTTGAAACTCTCCCGATTATTCCTGTTCAATGGAAAATGTCAGCTAAAAAAGAATCTAAGAAACAATTCAATGTAGTGATTGGACTTATCAAGAAAGCCTCTTCAGTAGTCATTGCCACCGATGCGGACCGAGAAGGTGAAATGATTGCTCGTGAACTACTTGATTTAGCAGGATACCGTGGGCAAATTCAGCGTTGCTGGCTATCTGCTCTTGATGATGCCAGTATTCGCAAGGCATTACAATCTCTCAAACTAGGCAAAGAGACAGAGTCTCTCTATTATGCAGGCATGGGACGTAGTCGTTCAGATTGGTTAATTGGTATGAATTTTTCTCGTTTGTTTACTTTGATGGCTCAGTCAAAGGGATATTCAGGAAAACCACTGAGTGTTGGGCGAGTACAAAGCCCTACGCTCGCACTTGTAGTAAATCGTGACAGAGAAATTGCAAATTTTGTACCTAAATCACATTATGCGTTATCCGTTCAGTTGGCAACTTCTACTGGTGAAAAATTTATCGCTGGACTTTCAGTACCTGAGCAATATTTAGATGAATCAGGACTTTGTCTTGATAGTCGTGTCATACAACAAGCTGAGACCCAAATTAAGCAAGCAGGTACAGCTAAGGTCGTTTCTGTCGAAACCAAGCGAGAGAAAAAAGCCCCACCATTGCTCTATGCTTTAAGTGATTTACAGGGAGAATGTAACCGTTTGTTTGGTTTTGGTGCACAGCAAGTCTTAGATATTGCACAATCCTTATATGAAATACATAAAATTACGACATATCCTCGCTCTGATTGTGGCTATCTCCCAGAATCACAATTTACAGATGCCCCTATGGTGATTCGTGCATTAGTCAGCTCAGATGCCCATTTGCAAAATTTATTGCCACGTCTAAATATACAACAAAAAAGTAGAGCTTGGGATGATAAAAAAATCACTGCTCACCACGGTATTATCCCAACTATCAAAAAAGCTGATCTTAGCAAACTAAATGATGATGAAATGAAAGTCTATGATCTAATTCGCCGTCGTTATTTGGCTCAGTTCTTACCTCATTTAGAAACAGATAAAACTATCGTCACACTCCAGTCTGCTGGGCACACATTGATTGCGAGAGGGAATGTCATTGTTACTCCAGGATGGCGTATCTTATTTGGTCAACATGCTGATGAAGAAGATGGAGGAGACGACAAACAGGGACTTCCTGTATTAAATACTCATCAGCAGTGCCAAGTGACTCAAACTGATATTCGAACTCTGCGAACTAAACCTCCCGCTCACTATACTGAAGGTACATTGCTTGAAGCAATGAAAAATGCCGCTCGCTTTGTTACCGATCCACGGCTAAAACAACGATTGCGGGAAACAGAAGGGCTTGGGACAGAAGCTACAAGAGCAGGACTAATTCAAGGTTTGATCGACAAAGGTTTTTTACTTAAAAAGAAAAAATCTCTTCTCGCTTCTGCCGAAGCTGTGGCTCTTATTGATAGCTTACCTGATTTATTGAAAAACCCTGGTTTAACCGCACTATGGGAACAAGCTCTTAACCAAATAGCAGAAGGTTCTTTGACCCTCACTGAGTTCATGAAAAAGCAGGAAGATTTTATTCGTCATTTAATGAAGGTCTGTTTATCTCAAGGTATGAATATGGGTAATGTTGAAATCAAAAAATGCCCTAAATGCGGTTCTCCAATGACTAAACGTAACGGTAAGAATGGACTTTTTTGGGGTTGTACAAAATACCCATCTTGTGATGGCATTGAAAATATTGGGACAGTAAAGAAAAAGCGCAAATTTACAACGAAAAAGGACGATCAGTTTCGGGGAAAAGTCTTAAGCTAAACCCAAATAGATCTTTGCTCTTTAGCGTGCTAAAATTCAAACGATATATCCGTTTTGGTCATTTGTCGGTATCAAATGACAATCCAAAATACTCTCGGCACTCTGAAAGAGAGTTATAAGTTCGCTTATGAGTGTTTATTTTACTTAGGCTTTCGCTATCTCTACGTTATTTGTTGCAAAGACAAAAATGGATTTTGACAAAATCTATTTCTGTCTTTGCAGCAATGCACATTTATCTTAACCAGTGCCCACTGGTGAAAAAATGGGTGCCCTTTGTGCCATTTGGTGCGTGTTATGCCGATAAAAGACCACATCGTTATCGGATAGTGTAGATGCAAATAGTAATGTCTTGACGAGAACAGATGCTATTTATTAGTCTGTATTATATGGTCAAATTTATCTGGATTTTAGTCTTTGTATGTAATCATTGATTTTTAATCTTATCCTAATCAAAGCCCTAGAAGTAAAATTCTAGGGTTTTTATTTTCTCTCTTGTGTATCGGATTAAATATCTAAATTCAATATTCAATTTATTGTTTAATAAAAACATACTTAGGTTTATGTTTATCAGCATTAAGCAGCTATCGTTGATAGCACTTAGTAAGTCGCATAGTTCCTGAAAAGCGACGCTCTATCGTGTATAGATGAACTAAAACTCCCAAATATCGCTCAGCATTCTGAAAAGCGATTCTGCTTTTGATGAACTTTTTTCCATTATGCAGGAATGTCTCTTTAACCATATTCTTCCATAAGAAAAATCTCTTGTGGTCCCAAACAATTAACCCTAGCGGGGAACATTTTTCCCGTGTTGGGCAAGGATGTTTCTCCGCTTTTTTTACATTTGGAGAAACAAACTATGACTACTCAAACTTCTACTCAAAAAGCTAGCTACTTTAACTTACACACTTCTGGTATTGGTTATATTAACGATATTCGTATCGTAAAACCAAAAAAAGGAAATGAATTTGTAGCTTGCCGTATCGCTGCATTAGTTGGCTCATCTGACGAACCTGAATATCGTTATTTCGATATGAATGTCGTTGGCGCTGAAACTGAAAAACTTATCAGACGTTGCCAAGAAGCTGTAGAGGCGAAAAAGAAAGTGCTTATTTCGTTCGTAATGGCAGATCTCTGGGTCGATACGTTCACTTACACAAGTGATAGTAAATACCATAAAAAAGGCGATACTGGTACGACCTTAAAAGGTCGCTTGATTCGCATTAAGATGCTTAAAATTGATGGCGAATTGAAATACCAAGAGCCTAAACGAGATACAGATGAATCAAATGCTTAACCTATAAAGCCCAACGACTGTTGGGCTTTGTTCAACTAGGAGTTTACCATGTTTATTACCAACTTTTATTCTAAACCTTTTCCGCTCGTAGAGATATATGACCGTATTCGTGCGGATGTTCTAGTGCAACGCATTACCGATAGTGTGTATCAATCAATGGTTTTAGAACAATGGTTTTATAACGTTTTATTACGATTAAGTGATTATGCTTATCGTCTAAACAATGAAGAAAGGCAATGTTTTATCTCGGCAGCATTAAAGCAAGGATTTGATCTTTCTATCTCATCTATTGCTAATGCCAGATTAAAATCGGATGAAGCAGTCAGTGAGGCTTATAGTGCTTTATATGACGATGATTACGATGATGACGATTAGACAACTTTCTTTACTTTTATAAATCCGATTACATATTCACCCACTGGGGAACATTACCCGAGCGGGTGTGTTTCCCCTTTTTATTTAGGAGAAACACTATGTCATTTTTCAATATACCACTTAATTGCTCGCCCAAATGTGCTGCTTGGGAAGATATCCTTTTACATTATAGTGATTGGGTTAATGATGATGAAGTATGGGAATTTGCTCGAGAAAGTAAAAAGCTTCCTGTTCTAGGTAACTTCTACCAACATTTAGTACTTGAGCGAATAATTTCACATTTCTGTGATGAAACAGGCTTAGAAATAGATGATTTAAACATCTTCTTTTGGATCAATTCGATTGATACTCATCTTGTGATCAATGATTGGGACATTTGTACCGTCGATGATTATTGGAACTGTGTCAAACAAAATCGAATTCACTAAATTTTACACTAACAACCCTTGAAGGGAAATACACTCCCTTTGGGAATCGTATTTTCCTTCATTTTTTGAGGAATATACGATGACTACTAACACTTATACTAAATTTGCACCTAATGTTTTTATTGCTAAATGTCCTGATGCTCACGCTAAAGGTGAATGCATTGTACTTACCAGCAAATACGGCAATGAAACAGAGGTTGAAATACATAATCTTGTCAAACAACAAGATGGGTTTTACTTCTATTCATTTGTTCGTTGTGATGGCTTAAATAGCCAATCTCGTGCAGCGACGAAAGCCGAACGCTATCAAGGATATGCGGATAGTGCAATGGTGCGTAGCGAGAAATATTGTGAAGCAGCTAATGAGGGACGTGAATTTCTTCGTTTAGGTGAGCCAATTAAAATTGGACATCATAGTGAGAAACGACACAGAGCTTTAATTGATCGCAATGCTCGTAGAATGGATAAGGCCGTTGAAGAGATGAAAAAAGCCGAAAGTTATGACGGCAAAATTGCTTATTGGGAATCCATGGCTGAGAAAATTGATTTATCAATGCCAGAAAGTCTTGAATACTTTACGGCCAAATTGGCGCAAGCCAAAGAGACGCATAAAGAATTGAAAGACAACCCAGAAAAACGCTCTCACGCCTATTCACTTACTTACGCTAAAAAATCAGTCAATGAATTAGAGCAAAAAGTGAAACTAGCCCAAATTCTTTGGGGTTAAATTAACATTCTTTACCCACTAGGGAATACATTTCCTAGTGGGATGTATTTCCCTTTTATTTAGGAGAATACATAATGAACGCATTATTATCTTATGAACAGCAACAAAAATTAGAGCAAGCCAAAATGCTATATGAAAGTGTTTTACAGGAAACGGCTGCGATTTATCCTAACGATAAATCTGCGACCATGTCAGACCCTTGCATCCCAGCGTTAATGTTAAAAGCTCTGATTGGTTTTGAAGAGCGAGAAGTCTTTGCAACGATCTTTTTAGATAATCAGAATCGTGAAATTAAGACTGAAAAGTTGTTTTTTGGTACGATTAATGAATCTAGTGTCTATGTGAGAGAAATTATCAAAATGGCCTTATTATGTAATGCTGCTGCGATTATTATTTCTCATAATCATCCATCAGGTATGATAAAACCAAGCAATGCTGATCATATGATCACACGCAAGATATCAGAAGCCTGTTGTTTGATGGACATCCGTTTACTCGATCACATTATCGTATCTAGACAAGATTTTTACTCTTTTGTTGAATCTGGCGATTTGTCTTAACTATAATATCTATACCTATTCATGTAGGTATAGATATCCTAATTCAAAACCGAATTAAAATTGTTGAAATTTTAATTCGGTTTTTTTCTTAATAAAAGCAACGATTTTTTGCATAGTATTCTTTAGTCACTTATTACTAAAGGAGCACGCTATGAAAACATCTACACTATTATTGTCAATTCTCAGTGCCTTTATTGTCACAGGGTGTGCAAAACAGACAAACTCATCTAATCAAAATAATTCTTCCCCAAATGATGTAATTGCGCCAGGCATTCCGATTCCTGAAAACCAATTGGCTGTAGATGTGAATTCATCATCCCCAACGTCTTTAAATCCTAACCCTGCACCTATTGAAGTAGCAAGAACTGTATCTGAGGATATTTATACTTCTAACTTTGAGCAATACCCTGAAGTAGTACGTTATGGACGATATACCCTTGTCAGTAGCTCACCTGTCGGTGGACAAAAATATCTTCTTGAGCAAGTAGTTAATATTGATATGATCGGTAAAAAGAAAAAAGTCTATTATAATTTGACCGTTGAACAAGGAATTTGGAATACGCTAAAAGATACAGGATATACTCTCTGTTCTATTTCTAGCCCTGAAGTAAGAAGCCTCTTTAATCATCAACTTCCTAAAGTACATTATCAATTTGGTCCAATGAAATTACGAGATGCGTTACAGATGTTAGCAGGTGAAGCATATGAATTAACAGTTCATGATACTTTACGACAAATATGTTACGAAAGACGAGCCTCCATACCTAAACCAATAGAGCCGAAAGTACAAATTGAAGCTATCGTTCCTGAGGACTACTAATTAACTGTTTTAAACTTCAATAGAATTTTTTCTTATACTCACTTTTCTTTTTTGGCATAGTCACTTCAACTTACTATCAATATTGGAGTGACTATGAAATTTCATATTACCACTTTATTTGTACTATTTGGTACAGTTCTAAGCACATCCTTCTCATTCGCAAATCAAACCTCTGTAACAAATACCATCTCTCAAGCCCAGTCGACACAACAAAGTGTGGAGAAAAGTCTCAATATTCAGCATTCACAAAGCTCAGAAAATAAATGGACTGAATGGGGATTGACGCAAACAGAATGGCTAAGATATGAAGAACTCAAAAAAGGGGCTCGTGGAATTTGGTCTCCAAATCTAGATCCCCTCACTATGCTAGGTGTTGAGGCCCGTAGTGACAATGAAAGAAAACATTATGCCGAACTATTGGCTAAAAAAGAGTATCAAAGAGTGGAAAAGGAGTTTGCCTTCCAAATAGCATATAATCAAGTTTTTGAAAGATTATATCCTAATCAACTTCCTTTCCGAATGGATGACTCAGGACAACCTACCTCTGCAATTAACCGAGTTATTTATTTCACCCGAACAGACTGCGAGCCTTGCATTGATAACTTAAAACGTTTACAGGAATATATTCAAAATTATCCTCTTGATATTTACGTTGTAGATAGTATGCAAAATGATGAAACAATACGAAATTGGGCATTGAAGAATAATATTGATATTGCAAAAGTAAGAGCTCGACAAATCACGTTAAATCACGACAGTGGATACTGGCTAAAATATGCAAAAGGAAAAATGCCTGCAGCATTTAAAATCAAAGGAGATGGGGAATGGCAGTCGCTCGTCTATTAATATACTTACCATTACTAATGATACCAGCATCAATTGCTAAACCATTCTATGGTTTTGGTAAAGAGATTGATATCTACATTAAAGAATCCTCTCAACGCTATCAAGTCAATGAAAAAATGTTACGTGGCTTGGTTAAAATTGAAGATGGATGGTATGGCAAAAGATCTCCAACAGGTGCTCTTGGAGTCGGTCAGTTTACTGTTGGAACATGGAATTGGCTTGCTTCAATGCCTGAAGGAAAGGCAATTGGTATGAGTGTTATTACAAGTAAAAATAGAGGGACACATAAAGATCCTCGCCATAATAAGTATATCAATACACTTGCGACAGGGCTTCTCGCTCGTTGGCATACAGAACAATTTAATCAACGTGGTATAAAAGTAACAGATGCTAATTTATATATGGCTCATAATATAGGCTTGGACGGATATCACCGAGCTTTACTTGGTAAGTCAACAAAAGACGATATTCGTAATATGAAACTAAATGGTATGACGAGAAACATGAGTGTACGAGATTTTATTATTTATCAAAAAAGTCGTTACTATCAGCATGCACTCATTGCAAATAACATTCCAATAAATAATCTACCTATTACACAGAATACAAAAAGTCGTATATCTAAATCAAAGAATGATTTACCTTCAATAAGATGGATTGAACCAACAACCGCTAATAAAATTATTTGGATAAACCCATTATGATGAAATATAAGCTCTCTTTTTATTCGCTGTTTTTCTTTATTCCTTCTCTCGTATCTGCAGAATTAAATATCATTGCTGATTTCGGTGGAGAAAGCGCTGTTCGATTTTATGAACCGATACAGCCTGTACATACAGAGGATGCACCAATACATCCAAATGCGGTTCCCGCTCAACTTTCAGAAGAACAGTTACTACCAGTGATTTCTCATAAATGGTCTATAGGTACGGTACAAACGAGAAAATTTAATCTGCCTGGTGCTCTACCAATATTCTTAATTGGCTATGATGTATCATCCCAAAGTTGGCTAGAAAAAAATAAACAAAAATTGATTGAGTTAAATGCCACGGGATTAGTAATAAATGTGCAAACGGTTAGTCAAATGCAAGAATTGAGAGCGATTGTGCCAACATTAACTCTGATACCTTCACCCGCAGACACCCTCGCAGAAAGGCTAGGTATATCACATTACCCACTTTTAATTACATCAGAAGGAGCATCGCAATGAGTAATAAATTTCTAGTAGAATCATTGCTTCGACCGCCTGTTGAGTTTTATACATCTGCTGTTTGTGGAGCTTCGGCGGCTCTCTGTGCGATTGCCCCTTGGACAGTGGCTTTAACTCCAAGTATTGGGTATGGGCTTTCTGCAGGCTTTACTGTACTAGGTATAAAACGAGCTCTTGAAGGCTGGAAAGTTGTCAAATACCATAGAAATCTTAAGCGTTTACCGAGATATGCTATGTCTAGTAAGGAAATCCCTGTTATGAAAAAACATTTATTTTTAGGGCTAGGATTTCGATGGACACAAAAACATACTCAACGATTGCATGATTGCTTTCAAGCAAATGGAGAAAAATATTTAGCCCCATCAAAATGTTATACCTTTGTGAAAGAGTTTGAGAAAAAACATGAAGAAAGCTTCATCACCAAGTTAACTTCCAAAGATAGTCCCTTTAACCCATTTAGACCCTTGCCACCAGTAGAGGGGATTCCTGCTATTCATGGTATTGAGTTAAATGAGGTAAATGTAACTATCCCTCTCGCTAGTCGTGTAGGACATATGTTAGTGTTAGGAACCACTCGTGTAGGAAAAACTCGATTAGCTGAATTATTGGTTACTCAAGACATTCATCGTGGAAAAACCTTTAATGAGCGTGAAGTTGTCATTTTCTTTGATCCTAAAGGTGATGCTGACATTTTAAAACGTATGTATGCTGAAGCTAAACGAGCTGGTCGAGAGAATGAATTCTATGTATTTCATTTAGGTTGGCCCGATATTTCAGCACGTTATAATGCGGTTGGTCGTTTCAACAAAATTACGGAAGTTGCCTCTCGTATTTCTGGTCAACTAAGTGGGGCTGGGAATTCTGCCGCATTCAAAGAATTTGCATGGCGTTTCGTAAATATCATTGCTAGAGCTCTCGTTGAGCTTGGTAGACGTCCTGATTATGAACAAATTGCAAAATTTGTACGTAGTATTGATTCGTTATTCTTGGATTACGCAAAATTTTATTTTGATCAACGAGATAAAAATATCTGGTTAGCAATTGCTGAAGTAGCTGCAAATATAGATCAAAAAAATTTATCTCTGGCAATGCGTGGTCGTAGTGAAATGGTAGTCGCTGTTGACCAATACATTCGGGATAACAAGATATTCGATCCTGTTTTAGATGGATTATGCAGTGCTGTGCGGTACGATAAAACGTACTTTGATAAAATTGTCGCTTCATTACTTCCGTTACTTGAAAAACTAACATCAGGTAAAGTAGCCGAATTACTCTCCCCAGACTATTCTAATATCTCGGATACACGCCCTATATTTGACTGGGAAGAGATTATTCGTAAACGTGGTATTGTCTACATAGGATTAGATGCATTATCTGATTTGACGGTTGCATCTGCAGTTGGAAATTCTATGTTTGCAGATCTTGTTTCAATGGCTGGTCATATCTATAAATTTGGTATTAATGAAGGGCTTCCACAATCTCTCACTCATAAAAATAGTAAGATTGCTATCAATGTACATTGCGATGAATTTAATGAGTTGATTGGTGATGAATTTATTCCATTAATCAATAAAGGCGGTGGTGCTGGCGTTCAAGTAACTGCATATACTCAAACTATTTCTGATATTAAAGCAAGAACAGGAGATGCATCTAAAGCAGGACAAATAGTTGGAAACTTCAACTCACTTGTGATGTTAAGAGTTAAAGAACAAGCAACAGCAGAAGTACTCACCAAGAATTTACATGAAGTTACTGTACTAGAAGTCATGGCATTATCTAGTACTACGGATAGTTCAGATCCTGGCTCAGATAAACATTTTGGTTCGAATACAGGCGATCGTGTTACACAGAAACAGAAGCCAATGTTATCTGCAGCAGATATTACGAATCTACCTAAAGGACAAGCTTTTGCTTTAATTGAAGGTAGCCAACTATGGAAAATACGTATGCCGTTACCCGTAGAAGATAAAGATGATCTAATGCCTAAAGATCTTCAGCAATTAGCAAAATATATGCAAGACAATTACCAAACCACTGAAACATGGTGGGAAGGTGTGAATAGCTACCAACCTAATTCTGATGCTGTCGCAGCGTTTGAAAACCTTAGTAAAACTTTATTCCCAGAAGAGAAAAACAATGAAAACACATTTAGAAGTATTGATAACTGATATTCCTGATCGCTTTATTGATTTAGAGAGCCCTAATTTTCTTTGTTCTAGTGCAGGGAAGTTTGATCAAGAGCGTTTAGATTTTTTTGCCAAAACCATTTTTCCATATTGGCATGACAATCAATGCTCTTTGCATCGACTATCTGATTATTTGAATTCATTTGATATTGAAATGTGGACAGCTCCTGATGTAGGTAAAGCAACCAATTCTAATAACGAATTCTGTTTTTGGCTTCGATTTAATAAGAAATATCCAGGTGAGATTTTAGTTCAATGTGAAATTTTGTCTCAAAGTAAGGTGCACTAATGACAGAAAATCAACAATCAACCCCTCAACAGGTGGTTCAAAAACAACCTAATTTTCTCTGTACGATCACCAAAACATTAATAGCCTCACTCATCTTAAGTATTATCATAGAATGGCTATGTATTACTTTTGTGTGGCCAGAACAAGGTGCTATGCACAGTAAAAATGTTATGAAAGAAGAATTTGGCTGGTTTTCTGCCCAATTTCAACAAAGTTTACTTTATAGCTATCCAGTCATACTTGCTGAACAAACCATTGTATTTATTCATGAATGGTTATTTATTAAAACAGGTTTACAGACTTGGTTACATAATACCCCACAAGACGCTGGCGTTAGTGCCTATATTTGGTTCTATGCAAGATCGTACATTGAGTCAACTTTATATGTCATTATTATTTTTATTATTCGACTCTTAATTATTATTCTTACTAGCCCATTATTTATATTAGTCGCAATTGTCGGCTTAACTGATGGACTTGTTCAACGAGATTTACGCCGCTTCGGGGTTGGTAGAGAATCGGCATTCAAGTATCACCATGCAAAAAAATCAGTAGCCCCCGTTATGTTTATCGCATGGATCATTTATCTTGCTATACCTATATCTATTCATCCAAATTTAATTCTCATACCCGCAGCTATTCTATTCGGTATTATGATTGCTTTAACTGCATCAAATTTCAAAAAATATCTCTAATTGACACTAGACTTATCATCATAAAACCATCTCCGTTAAAACCATAACCGAGATGGTTTTTTTATAGAAATTGTTTGATTTCCTTGTACAGTTTCACATTACATTATTCACCTATTTTTTGCATTATCTTCTCGCAGTAACTAACAGATGGGAGTTCATAATGCAAAAGCAATTAACCATTTTTCTTCTGATATCTACATTTTTCTCTTTCCCTGTTTATGCCAATGAAAAAGCCGAGCTTGAGCAGGCTATTCGTCAATTAGAGTCAGCTCAACAAGCTTTGTATCGAGCACAAAAACATGCTAGTAACATCCGAGTTAAAGATAGAGTGTATTTTGACTATGCAAAGGCTAAACAAGATATTGCTATTGTTCGTGATGGTATTGATCGTTACATAAATAGTAATCGAGCTCAACCACGTGACCCAAGACAAATCCGAACGTTATCGGGAGAGTATGACAAAGTTAGAGTGAATCAAAAATGAGTAATACTGCTGTAGAAGCTTTTAAGATTGGAGCAAATAGCCCTGTAGGTGAACTCAACTATCTTCTCTTAGGTTTGATTTTTTCGGCCCTATTTCTCATTTTTGCTTACATCATCTTGAAGAATTATGACGCACTTGTGAAAGGTAAAACAACCATTCCCAAGTTCCTAAAATTAATTGTGAGATTTGCCATAGTCATTGTGATTCTCACCTATTTCTTACTGCGTTAGTTAGGTCAATTTTTCATTAAGGATCCATTATGAAAAAATTTATCAAAAGAGCATCTAAATCTCTTAAATCATTTAGAAATCAAGTTATCACCTCCGTATCTTTAACTATCCTAAGCGTTAATGAAGCACTTGCTGATTTACCAAAAATGCAAGCACCTTCTCGTGGTGAAGGTACAGGTATCATGCAAACGATAAAAAATCATGGTTATGATGCTGTTATCCTAGGTGGACTCTTGCTTGGTGCTTATGCATTTATGAAAGTGGCAGGCTCTTTGATCTCTGAATTTGGTGAAGTGCAAGCAGGTCGTAAGAAATGGGGTGATTTAGGGATGCTTGCACTTGTTGGTGCCATTTTACTTGTGGTTATCATTTGGCTAATTACCGAGGCAAGTAAGATTCTATAAGGATATTTGTATGAAAGAAGAAGCATCAACAGAAACAATTGCATTTATTCCAGAACGTCTAAATCGTCGCCCAGCAGTATTTAGAGGGATGACATTTATTGAATTAATTTTAGTGATGTTTATTGGTGCAGTAATTGGTGCTTTATTGGGACTGTTGATGATCCTTCTTTTCCCAGTTGATTGGTATGCAATTCCCATGGGGATGTTAGCAATTGGCTACTTATCAATGCGATTCGGCGGTGCTTATATTTCTCGCCTTAAACGTGGAAAACCTGATACTTGGTTGGAACGCTACATAGAACTCAAAAAGAGTCCGTCACGATTTATTACAACGAATACATACTGGTCTATCAAACGTACACCTAAACAACGGGGTAAAAAATGAGTAAATATAAACATGCACTTACAAGCGAAAGATTTCATATTCAAAGTTTACGGTTAGTTATTCTCATTCTTACAATTATTTCAGGTATTTTTGCTTATGGGTGGTATTCATCTCCTAAATATTTAACTATTCATAATCCACCTGATTTACGCTCTGGCTCTGTAAGAGCATGGTGGGAGGTACCACCATCCACGGTGTACGCATTTTCATTCTATATTTTCCAGCAGTTAAACCGTTGGCCACAAGATGGCGAAGTGGACTATAAGAAAAATATTGAGGCACTTCAAGCCTATTTGACACCACACTGCTACCAATTTTTATTGAGAGATTATGAAAATCGTAACTTATTAGGTGAACTACGAAATCGTGTTCGTGGTGTATATGAGATTCCAGGGCGGGGATTCAGTCAATCAAGAGTAACGATTAATAGCCAAGATGATTGGGATGTTACATTAGACTTAAGTACCGATGAATATTATTTAGATAACCCTGTTAAACGAGTACTTGTTCGCTATCCATTACATATTGTTCGTTACGATCTGAATCCTGAAGCCAACCCTTGGGGGCTTGCTCTTAATTGCTATCGCTCAACACCTAAACGTATTGAAATCAAGGTTGAAGAAGAGAAAAAATAATGGGAGTAATTTTATGACAATCAATAAATCAACATTACTACTAACTACGTTACTGTCACTTCCTGCACAAAGTGAAATTCTTATGCAATGGAATCGAGTTCCACTCCCTATCGATCTGAATGTCAATCAAGAACGCATCGTTTTTGTCGATAAAAATGTTCAAGTAGGTTTACCGTCAGAATTAGATGGTAAATTACGAGTACAAAGTACAGGTGGTGCAGTCTACCTGAAAGCTAACGAAACTTTCGATTTAAACCGTATCCAATTAAGAGATATGGAAACAGGGCAAATTGTCCTACTTGATGTGCGTAGTAAAGCAAATACAGGTAAATTAGAATCCGTCAGAATTATTTTCGATGAATCTGTTTCTAATAATAAGACTGGTATTGCTCAAACAGATATATCTGACCCAGATGTAAGCATGGAAAATCCAGTAAAAAGTCAATTACCTCCCCCAGCAGCACTCACTAGATATGCAGCTCAATCCTTGTATGCCCCATTAAGAACGGTAGAACCTCTCCCTGGTGTACGTAGAATAGCGGCAAAACTACCAAAAAGCCTGCCTACATTGATGCCAAATTTAAGTATTTTAGCTACACCATTAGATAGTTGGGGACTTGATGGATACGTTGTCACCGCAGTAAGACTAAAGAATTTAGCTCCTTACCAAGTTAATCTAGACCCACGGTATTTACAGGGATATTTCTACTCAGCCACTTTTCAGCATAATTGGTTAGGGAAAAAAGGTACGCCAGAAGATACTACTGTAGTTTATTTAGTCACTGAAGGTGCTCCAAATCAAGCCTTTGTACCTAATGTTATTGTGAAAAAAACATCCTCAACATCTACCAAAACTAAATAGGAGATAGATATGAGTACAGTTAAATCAAATGGGTTACTGAAAATTATCGTCCCTATTGTTGTTTTTGCTTTCGCTTTTATCTTATTTGTTACCTATAAAAACAACCAAAATAATCAGGTATCTCAAAATGAAGCCTCTGATGTCGTTTACGATCTCACTGAAACTGAGCAGAAAGAGCTTGGTCTTACTGCGGGAGATACGCCACATGATACCCTGAAAACATTATTGGGTGCAGTTAAAGAAACCAAAGCAGAAGTACAACGAACAAACGAAGAGAATGAGCGTCTTAAAAAAGAAAATCAGGCATTGAAAATTCAGTCTTACGATGTATCTCGTCAAATTGATGATGCTATTCAAACAAAACAACAAGAATTAATGGCTGATTTTGAACGTAGATTTCGTGAAGTAACAGATAGATTCTCAAATCTCTCTAATGACACCCCAAGCTCAAACGATATTCCTATTGGTTTAGGAATGGAAGGGGAATCTCAATTTAATAGTTCTCATTCTAATACGGGTAATGCTTATCCAGATGAAGGAAGCCAATCTGCAGTAAAATGGATTAAGCCATCAGATGTAACATTGACGGATCGTAATGGTAAACCTGTATCCTCAAACTTTACTGGAGAAACTGTTGCAACCTTCCCAAATCCATTTAAAGCATTAGATGACTCAACTCTCGGTCAGGCGGCTGTAGAGCTCCACGGACAACCCAATTCTCGTGAAAAACAGACAAAAAAACCTTTTTATACTTTACCCGCAAATTCTACGCTGATGGGTTCTGTCGCAATGACTGCATTATTGGGACGAGTGCCTATTGATGGAAATGTTACAGATCCTTACCCTTTTAAAGTTGTAATCGGTCGGGAAAACCTTATGGCAAATGGTATTCAGCTTCCTGATGTTGAAGGTGCCATTGTTTCAGGAACTGCAAGTGGAGATTGGACATTGTCTTGCGTAAAAGGAAATGTCGATAGTATTACATTCGTATTTAGTGATGGACGTATTGCCACGCAGGAGAACCAAGGGAGTAACAATGGAAAATCTCTAGGATGGTTATCTAATCCAAATGGATTACCATGTATACCAGGTGAAAGAAAAACAAATGCACCAGAATATTTATCATCTCAATTTTTATTATCCGCAGCAGGAGCAACTGCTCAAAGTATGGCTCAAAGCCAAACTACAACAGTGGTTGATGGTAATTCCGTTGTTGGTGCCGTCACAGGTAGTCAAGGTAAATATATATTAGGGCAAGCGCTCGGAGGCGGTTTAAAAGAAATGGAAAATTGGTTTAGACAACGCTATGGGCAAATGTTTGATGCTATTTATGTCCCACCAGGACAAGCTGTTGCGGTTCATATTTCTCAATCAATTAATATTGATTACGATTCTGCAGCTCGTAAAGTGAAATACCCAAAAAATTCTGGAACTAGCCAAATAGATTAAGGAGATACAGATGAAATTCCCAGTTTTACTGTTAGTTAGCTCATTTATTTTAGCTGGATGTTCTACATCACAAGATGAATTATTACCAACAGGTAGTGAAACAATGCAAGACATTTGGCAACAAAATGGTGGGGGAACACAAAGTGGTCTACAAGAAGCCAGAAATGCACTTCAGTTTGTAAGACCCATTAATAGTAGCTTTTCAAATGCTGCTGAATACACCCATTACACTCGCACAGCTGCAAATGAAGCAACAAATTTATTTCCAAGATTGCCTAATCCTGATCTTGTAATGTATGTATTCCCGCATTTATCTCAAACTGCAGAACCAGTTCCCATCCCAGGCTATACAACTGTATTTCCATTTTACGGACGAGTTCAATATGCCCAACCAGGCGAGCGAACACGTGAATATTAGTCGTAAAGGATAAAAACCATGTTAAATAGATTATTTGGTCGTAAACAACAAGTTTCAGAAAGTACAGAAAATGCACCTGAAGCACCAGTCTCCCAACATGTTGAATTCATTCGACGACAAGGTAATTACACTCAAAAAGAACATTTAGAACAATACAAGCCATCGCTATCCTTTGTGGATAGGCTTCCTTGGGTTGAGTTCTTAGATGAAAATAAAACATTACTTCTTGAAGATGGTCGTTCTGTTGGTGCCGTTTTTGAGATTACTGTGATTGGTACTGAAGGTCGTTCTGCGGAATTTTTGGCTAATGCAAGAACCCAAGTCTGCCATGCAATTCAAGATAGTTTTCCTGAATTAGATATGTCGCCTTGGGTTGTGCAGTTTTATTGCCAAGATGATGAGATGTCCATGGAATATGAAGATATTTTACGTAACTATGTAAAACCTAATGCTCAGGGAACTCAATTTACAGAGCAATGGCTTAACATTATGGGAAAACATTTACGTGATGTATCCAAACCAGGTGGTCTATTCGAAGACAAAGCGGTCACAGGTACACAATGGCGAGGGCAACAACGTCGTACTCGAATGGTCATTTATCGCTACGTTGAAAAACACATTACACTAGATCAAGCACTAGAAGACTTAAATGCAACCTGTGATAGTGTAACGAATGCACTTTTGGGGGCTGGCATTCGAGCTCAGCGTCTGAACGGAAACGCAATTCATCAGTGGCTTTTACGTTGGTTCAACCCTGTACCTGAAGACTATGATAATCCTGAAGAATTCTATAAGGCTTGTCATTACACTATTAAACAGAACAATAATCCTGATGATCTGTATTTAGTGAATGATTTTGCAGAAACGTTACTCGTCAATACACCAAGAACAGAAGGAAGTTATTGGTATTTTGATAATTGTCCACATGAAGTAGTTGTGGTTGATTCCTTACGAAGAGCTCCAGAGGTTGGTCATCTTACAGGGGAAGTCAAACGTGGAGATAATGTTAATAGTTTATTTGACCTATTACCAGAAAATACCATTATGGTTTTAACTGTTGTCGTTTATCCACAAGACCTACTAGAAAACCATATACAGAGTATTAAAGATAGTGCTCTAGGAGAAAATACAGAATCTATTTATGCCAAAAAAGATTGTGATCGAGTTAAAGATATTTTGAAAGACAAACACAAAATGTATCGCTCTTCACTGGCATTTTATCTGCGAGCTAATACCACTGATGAATTACGAAAACGCTCACGCCGTCTACGAACAACCTTACAGTCAACAGGATTAGTTGCAGTTAAAGAAGGTATGGAAATTGCACCACTAAGTAGCTATATTCGATGGTTGCCTATGTGTTTCAATCCCGCAGACGATCGTCATGCACTCTATACTAAATTCAATTTTGTACAGCATATTGCTAACTTATTACCTGTATTTGGACGAGGTATTGGTACTCGTCACCCTGGCATTACCTACTTTAACCGTGGTGGTGCCCCCTTAGATTTTGATCCCTTAAATAAAGATGACCGAGCAAAAAGTGGACATGCACTTATTCTTGGTCCGACTGGAGCGGGTAAATCAGCTACCTTAAACGGAAAAATTGCACAGTTGATGGCAATTCATCGACCTCGATTATTTGTCATTGAAGCGGGAAATTCATTTGGATTAATGTCTGAATATGCAGAACGCTATGGATTAACTGTCAATCGTGTAACTTTGAAGCCTGGTGGGGGTGTTTCACTACCATTATTTGCCGACTGTCATCGACTTGTGGCAGATCCTGAATTATCGAAAACCCAAAGAGAATTATTGAAAGAAATCCAAGGAAATCATGTGGAGGATTCGTCCTCTATTGAAACTGTTGATGAAGAAGAGGGAGATGATCAGCGGGATATATTAGGAGAGATGGAAATTGCCGCTCGTCTAATGATTACTGGTGGAGAGGTTAAGGAAGATGAAAAACTAACCCGACCTGATAAAGCGATGATTCGCAAAGCAATTCTATTGGCTGCTCAAAAAACATATTCACATGGGCGAACAACATTAACTCAGGATATTAGAGACGCTTTTTATGAATTAAGCCAAGATGAATCTCTCCCTGAAGCACGTCGAACACGTGCTTATGAAATGGGTGAAGCTATTGGGATGTTTTGTTTACCTGGTAGTTTTGAAGCAGAACTTTTCAACAGAGAAGGTGAAATCTGGCCCGATGCAGATATTACGCTTGTTGATTTAGCTACGTTGGCAAGAGAAGGCTATGAAGCTCAATTAGCTATTGCTTATATCTCTTTGATTAATCATATCAATTCATTAGGGGAAAAATATCAATTTTCAGGTCGCCCTATTGTCAATATTACGGACGAAGCTCACATCATTACAGTAAATGCAATGTTAGCTCGCTTTTTGACGAAAGCAGGTAAAATGTGGCGTAAGCTAGGTATTTGGCTATGGCTTGCCACACAAAACCTGAAAGACTTCCCTGGCGATGCGTCTAAACTGCTCTCAATGCTAGAGTGGTGGGAATTATTGTGTCTTGAGAAAGATGAAGTAGAACAAGTTGGGCGATTTAAGCAACTAACTCCAGAACAAATTTTCTTAGTTACATCAGTTAAAAAAGAAAACCGAAAATATACAGAAGGTGTCGTGTTATCAAGTAAGATGGAAGCCTTATTCCGAGTCGTGCCACCAAGTTTATACCTTGCGCTGGCGATGACTGAACCAGAAGAAAAAGCCGAACGTGCTACGTTGATGCAAAAATATGGTATTTGTGAACTTGATGCAGCAATTAAAGTTGCAGAAAACATTGACAAAGCAAGAGGAATCACACAATGAAAAGAAAAACACTATTTTCTATCTCACCACATGAACCCAGTATTGTGGAATTGAAAAAAATGCTATCCGAACAACAACAAAAACAGGTCGAAGCATTGATTACTTATATTAAACAAAGAGTAGGGACACTTAAATATATTAAAACGCATCCATACCGTGTAACAAATATGAATTATATTCGTCTACGATTAATAGGAATTAAAAATAATCAGGAAGAATCTTTTGATTTAATGATGGTGCTCGCAGGCTATACGGAATTACCTACGCTCGAACAGCCAAACACCTATCGTTTAAATATCAATGTGACTGATACAACAGATGCTTTTTGGTTAGTTGAGTTACTTAAACATGAGTTATCCACACAAACTGTGGATAATCATATAGCAATATCAGATACGGAAAGTTAACAATTTGATTTTACGAGGGTATTTTTATGAAGGCTCAAACTGAAGATAAAAACATCAATAATGACACTGTGCCACATAGTAAGTTTTGGTCATTACTGAAATTTATCTTTGTGTTTGTATTCATCATTTTGACGCTGCTTGCTATTGCGCATTTGGCCGTAAACTATGGTGTAGAGTTTGACAAAATTACGAATTTTATACAAAAAACTTGGTATATATGGTTAGCTTTTCGGATAGTTATTTATGGCATCATTATTATCTTCATCAATAAACTTGCAAAAATATCTGAGCAATATAAATCATTATTTAGACCTTTAGGAGTTGCTGTTGCAATTATCGAATTAACCAGCTTAATTCAATTATTACAGGGGTAAGCCAATGAACATATCATTAACAGTAGATAGTTATTTTGAATATTTCCTAACATTACTTGGCTGGATTATTAATAATGGAATTTGGGATCTGCTTGTTCAAACTGGCATATTTGCTGCACCAATCTTATTCCATGTGATAGGACTCTTTTTGAAAGTGAGAGAGCAAGGAGATGATGAAGGAGAAAAAGGGCGTTTACTCGCAAGCTGGATTGAAACTAAGATATATATTGCGTTAATCATCATGGTATTAACTTGCCTTCCTTTATTTAATGTTTCCTACACAACGCTACAGTTTAATACTGAAAGAATGAAGTCTTGTGGTCACTCAATATACAAACCGAGTGATACAGGATTATCCAGTTTATCAAGTGAGTTGAATGGTAAAAGTGCGACATTGCCATTGTGGTGGGCGTTTACCTATTCAGTAGGGAAAGGCTTAACTCATGGAGCCGTGTCTATTATTCCATGTAAGGCCGATTTGAGACAAATTAGATTCGAGGTACAAAATACCCAGATTGCAAATCCTGTACTCAGACAAGAAGTACAAGATTTTGTAGAACAATGTTTTATTCCATCTAGAACTAAAATAAAGCGAGAGCAAACATTCTTAAATGAGGCACAGGCTCGTGATATAGATTGGATTGGCTCTAGTTTATTTATAAATATATCTGGGTTTTACGATAATTATCGTTCTAAGTTGCCTCGTTCTCAATGGAGTTACTCTTTACCTAGAGATTCTGGTTTACCCAATACAGGAAACGGGGGATTTCCTACATGTAAAGAATGGTGGGCAGATAGTAGAATAGGATTAAGAGCAAGATTATTAACTCAATTTGAGCCAAGCTTATTGAATCGGATGCAAAAAATATGGGGAAATCCTAGTGAATATGAGGATTCCATAATTAGACGATTAGTTAGTCCGCAGAATATTACTGTTTCATCAGGCTATGCTTATGGAGGATATGGTGGTAATACCGATCCTAGTTGGTCTAATACTATTGCGAGAACTGCAGGAACGGCAGCAAATTCTATCGCTAGTGTAGCAATGTTTCCAGCATTTGACTCTATTAGACAATCTTTACCTATGGTTCAAGGCTTAATAATATTAGCTTTAATTGTATCTATACCTATTATTACTATATTCAGTGGGTATAGTATTAAAACTATAATGACAATATCTACGATGTTAGTAGGATTGTTCTTTTTGTCATTTTGGTGGGAGTTAGCTAGATGGCTTGATAGCTGGATACTATCAGCAATGTATGATAGTGATACACACTCAAGATGGAACCTAGCGGGAATACAAAATACCCAAGATGATTTGATTTTACAATTTGTATTAGGGACAATGTTTATCGTATTACCGACATTATGGTTTGGAATGTTAAGTTGGGCAGGGTTTAGTTTTGGAACTGTTATTGCTAATTCAGTAACGAGAGGAACAAACTCATCTTCCAATAAATTTCCAGTACCAAAATAATTTGATAAAAGTAGGCATCTATATGATGCCTACTTTTTAATTTTTCTTAGAGAAATTATCAGATGGATACCCTAGTTCACGATTTAACATACTAAATACTAGTATATATAAATAACTAAACAACATAACAATTCCAAATATACTACCGACAAATAAAATTCTAACGCCATAGTATAGTAATTTACCCATTCTAGACTTTAATAAGTAATTTTTCATTATTTATCTCCCATAGCACTATAAACTTATGGAGAAACTCCAGTTTTTCTCATAATTTTAGTATCGAAATTATGTTTGATCTGTTTTTTAGGATTACACTCAAAAATTCCTTTTACGACCTTATCTTTTGTGTTTTGAATTAATAATCCAGGCTCTATTAATTCCTTAGGTTTATTATTAGGATGCGCATGTCCAATAATATACGAATTACCTTGATTATGCAATTCAATGCCAATTGATGTAAAGCCCGAACCAATATCAATGGATGTCCCTTCATGTTTCATTACATCGTTGATAGAGTTACTGAATATTAGGTTGTCATAGGAAAAAATATAATCTGACTGAGATTTTTTAATTGTAAGTTGTTTATTTTCAGTGGTTGTACAAGAGTAGATAATATTAGTACTAGCATCACTAGCCAGTGCATTGCCAGAAAAAAGTATCATTGAAATCAATGAGATTGTAATTTTACGCATATGAATACTCCTTAGTAATCATTAATTGTTAGAAATATAATCTGCTTCTTGATTACGACGTCTTGAATTTACACCATTATTGTCCACAGATCTATTTCTAATTGCAATAGCTAGTTTTTCCATATCTCCAGACTCAGCTGCAGCTTGCGCAGCTGCTATAACACTTTTAGTTTTATTTAGAGTTCCGTAGTTATATGTGTAAGAAATTAAAGCTGCTTGAGCACTCGGAGTTAGATTATTCCATGTAGAACTTCCAATTTCTCTTTGTATTTGAGTAGAATATTCATGGGTTCTTCTAGCTAAATCCCTTTCTGCATCTTCTCTTGTTGTAGTTGTATTTGAGGTTACTTTTACAACTGTTCCATCTGCCCTAGTAATAGTATCAGAACCATATCCAACTCTAGGAGCATTAACATCATATTTAGCCGTTGAGATAAAACCTTCAAATTGTCTCAATAATCCCATTGCTTGATCTTTTGCACTGCCAGCAATAACCTCTATAGGTGAATATGGCGTATTACCATTGATACTTGAAGTATAGCTTGCATAGATATTTCCTAGACCACTCGAATCACTACTTGGAATTGGAATATATCTATCAAGAGAAGTAAATAAATTACTATTGCTCGTATCTAGTATATTTGCTCCAGAATCTTTAGATAAATTATGTAATTTCTTATTGTCATCAGGGGTATTACTATCAAGAGCTCTCTGTTGCTCCACCATTCTATTATTTAGTATAGCAATTGCTGTATTATTACTAATCGATCTTTGCAACTCCATTTCCAGTTTAACCTGCTCGATTTCTCTATCAAGCATTTTTAATGATTTTTCTAGTTCTTCTTGAGCTCCTTCATTATTAGAAACATTAGGCTCTTTCATTCCAGTTAGAATAACTCGGCGTAGAACTAAAGCCTTTTCCAATTCCTTGGATATTGCTAATTCTTGAGCTAATCTAAAGCCAAGAATAGATGCATCAGGATCTTCTTTTAGAGATTCGATTAGCCCCCTAGTTACCGCTACAGTTGATGTGCTAAGTTGATTCAACTTTTCTGCCGAAATAGCTTCAGCATTAAGTAACTCTTCTAGTTGAGTTGCTTTTATCTTTGTCTGATTTTCTATCTCAGGAGCTAAGCCCGTACCTGCTTTTG
The DNA here is from genome assembly GCF_014843355.1 of Actinobacillus sp. GY-402. Taxonomy (GTDB): domain Bacteria; phylum Pseudomonadota; class Gammaproteobacteria; order Enterobacterales; family Pasteurellaceae; genus Exercitatus; species Exercitatus varius. Next base: position 1,405,824 of record NZ_CP062137.1, on the reverse strand, counting down.
TTTTTTTATTTCCACAATTATCACATGTGGTCATCGTTTTCTCACCTAAAATACGTTTCGCATATTCAGCCATATCCTCGGGAGATTGCCATTCCGTACATAACATACCATCACACTGAGTCTTTGGGATAGATCCTTTAGCTGTTGGAGCTCGACCAAGAGACATATTAAACCCTGCCCCAACAACATCTTTAATAACATCTATGGCTTGTTGCCCCATACCACCTTTTTTCACACCACCAATCCAAGTTATACCTTTACTACCTTGCTCTTGTTCAGATTTTTTCTTGGCTTTTTTGGCATCTGTTTCTGTAGCTGCAATCTCTTTGTAATTTTCCAATCCTGCCATTTTAGCCCATTTACTATCCATAACGTAATCAGCTAAATGATTGGACATGTCCTCACAACTTGTTTTTAATGAGTCAAAATCTAATTTAGCTTGATACATACCATTACTAAGTATGTCATAAAGTTGAGGATTGGCTCGTTGAATAATCATTGCGGGTAAGCTTGCAACAGCTCCTGTTGCAGATTCAATAACATTGCCATACAAATCTTTAAAGCCTTCAGTGATACCATTTAGCTGATTTTTGATTGTGGTTTTAATATCAAAGTTACCGCAAGTTAAATTGGATTTCCAACCGATTCCAATGCTTAGTTCATTTGGTCTTTTTCTTGATGGTGGTGGCATAACAGCGGAGCCACCCCCAATTTGATAAAAAACTTTATCGGATAAAACAGTACCTTGCACATATTCTGTATTAGCTTGGCTACTTTCCGATACGATACCAATCGAAATAGCGAGTGCTAAAACGCTAAGTTTTTGCTTTGTTTTCATATCATCACCTATTGTGTATGTGTATTTATCCAATCACTGTTACCTAAAAATTTTTGACCTCTCTTTTTGCAACAAGCATAAGGTCTCCATAACGCCCAACTGTAGTTTTCTGTATTTGATACTTTATCTCCATGTGCAGCAACAGAACTCCCATTTGGGAACACTGAGCAGCTACGTTCAGTTTTAGGGCTTAACATTTGCCAACGATGTGTTTTTTTATCACCCTCTTTGACTTCTTTTGGATACCATTTTCCCTCTCCACCACGCTTAGCCGCTGGAATGTAAACATGTAGTTGTCCAGTACGGCTAACAATATCCCCAATTCTCTGAGCAATAACTGATGAGGCTTTATAATCATGGGTTTGTGTAATGCTTCCTCCACGTGGATAAATATTTCCCCATAAATCACCATTTTGACTAACCTCTCTCATTCCAGGAGTGATAGCTTCAGGGTAAAACATTTCTGGCATACCAAAACGCCATGCAAAAAAATCTAAACTACTTAAGAAATATGGTTGAAATGCATTTGTTTGACTTTGGCAGGAATATCCCATACTACTGATCATCTGCAATGCAATCCCACCTGGATGACCGATAGCTTCTCCATTTTTGAAAGTAAACTGAGTATACATTTTACTTGGAGTTTGATGTTGTCCCCCCATCACACCCGTATTCATGAAATTAACCTCTTTCCAAGGACTTTGATTGTTATGGTTATACACAGATACAACCATTTCAGGAATAAAGTGGTGAACCTTCATTGATGTTCGAACGCTACATTTCCAGTAGGTACAATGTAGCCAGTAGCATATCCCTACTATTTTGTAATCAGCACAACCCGTTGATGCTCCTGATGCCATTATTGATGCGGTATTCAGCGTGTTAGCTTCTATTGCTTGTACAGCAGGAGTATAGTAAGTCGCTATGGAACAAGATATTAAAAGCGGTTTTAAATATGTTTGTAAGATTTTAGCTTTCATATAGGTACCTTACTGATGTGACTTATAAAGACTGATTGCTTTGGCTACATCTTGCTCACCATATATAACAGACGGATTAGGTGAATCTTCATTGAAAACAATCGCAGGAACTTTCATGATCCCATTTTTCCAACCTTTTGTTACACCATGGTATGCTTGTATCAGTTGATTTTGAAAATTCACCCATGATTTATCTTGCATCAAACGTTTGGCTTGTTTTTCTGCAATTAGTGGATCTTGCCCTAAGGATTGACTAATTTGCTCTTCAATAATCTCCACAGCATCAAGCTGATATATGTAATCGGCCAAATTAGTATTTTTTATAGGGTAGTTTTGGGTGGTATATACTGTTACCATTACACTAGAATTTTCTTTGGTGTAGCCATAATAAGATAGAAATAACAGTACTGTGCTGAGTAAAATTCTACGCATAATTATCCTCACAAAGATTTAATCAACGTAACATTAAGAAGTTAGCGATATAAATGAAATGAAAAAGTATGTTTAGATTTGTGACAGTTTTTAAACTATAAAAAAGAAAAATATAGTTTTAAATTGAAAGATGTGTAGCAGTTATCATAATAAAGCTATCTTTGTTATCGTTGATAACTAAGTTAGGTGGCTAGAACCTATAAGGCCACGTTTTACTGCGGTAAAATGGTTCATATCCCAAATGTTCTCAGCATTCTGAAAAGGACTCTAACATACTGTTCTTCGATATCTAGTGTTGTTAGGAATGCATCTTATACTTTTCATTAACCTGTCCCAGGAAAACTTTATTCCTAGGGATAAGGTTCTCCTTGGACATTACCTTGGAGAAATCTCTATGAGCAATTCACACGACATCGGTGCATTTGAACCTTTTGCGCCTAAATCTACATCTATCTTTAATAAATTTGGTAACAAATTAGGTAGTGTTTTTGTTTCTGCAAAAAAAGCAGTGACCAAAAAATACATTGAAGTAACCAAAGGTATCAATGAGCGTATTGAAGCTGAAGACGAACGAATTCAGGCTGAAATTTTTGCTCACCTTGAAGAACAAGCAGAAGAGTTTGAACAAGAAACTCGCCGACTCAAAAAGCGTTGGTTCTTTGTTTCTAGTTTACTTATTGTACTTTCATTTATTGGAGGTGCCGTAAGTACCTTCTTCTATGTAATTAAGTAGATATCCACCTATGGGGGAAAATTGTTTCCCCTACGGAAACAGCATTTTCCCCCTTGTAGTCTAGGAGATAATATGCTGGAGAAATCTAAAATTCACATTCTACTATCAGCAGTAGGAGATCGGCTTTCTAAAGATTGGAAAGAACGAGCTAATTTTACAGATGACTTAAAAAAACCAGGCATATCATGCTTGGTTAAATCGTCAACCTTCTGAAAAAACAGTAAGATTCTTATATAAGTTGCCAACTAAATATGGCCTATTATTTAGATTTCTTACTGTAACAGAAAAAGAAGATGGATCATTGGTAATTTCGAAAGAAATAAACAATGAGAAAAATTAACAAATTGGAATCCTTGGGTAACAACGGAATCTATGAACATTTAACCCTTTGGGGAATATATTCCCCAAAGGATATGTTCTCCATTGACTTTATAGGAGAACATATTATGAACACTAGTTCCCAACAACCTAAATTCGATATTTACCAAAATGTTACAGATCGTATTGTAAAAGCTTTAGAAACAGGTACTGTACCTTGGTTAAAACCTTGGTCTAGTCCTGACTGTAATCTTAGTTTGCCACGTAATGCTGTATCAGATCGCTACTATAACGGAGTTAATATACTATTGTTATGGATGGCGAATGAAGAAAATGGTTATCAACAATCAAAATGGATAACTGCTGAATCTGCAAACAAATTAGGTGGACGTATCAAAAAAGGTGAAAAAGCAACCGTGATTGTCAACTATTGTCCGATTGAACGAGAAAAATTGGATGCCGATGGCAATCAGCTTATAGATGATGACGGAAATGTTGAGATGGAGCATTTTGCTTATCTCAATAAACATTGTGTGTTTAACATTGAACAATGTGAGTCATTGCCAGACATTCTCTATGAATCTGTGCCAACTTCTAAGTCTGAGAATAATTCTGTTCCTTATCAAGAATTTGCAGAAATTCGTCAAATAATGGAAGGGATTGAAGTACAGGTAAATGTGAAACCGAGTAATAGAGCTTTCTATAATCCTAATGAAGATATTATTGTAATGCCAGAAATGAAGCAGTTCACAAATGAACAGGGCTTTTATGAAGTGTTATTACACGAAATGATACATTCGACGGGGCATAAAACTCGATTAAATAGAGAAGGGATAGCTTCTGGTAAGTCCAAGTTTGGTAACAAAGTCTACGCATTTGAAGAGCTTGTTGCAGAAATGGGCGCCGCCTTTTTATGTAGCCATCTTGGGTTTAATACTGTTCCAAAAAATGCAAGTTATATTGCGAGCTGGATTAAACTTCTGAAGGAAGATAAGAAAGCGATTTTTAAGGCAGCAGGAAAAGCTCGCGAAGCATGTCAATATATGTTTGAGACATTGCAAGTTGTTCAACAATATGAACGTTTTAACTATGAAGCATAGGAGAATAGCTATGGAAAATTTGGATCAAGAAATTGATACCATTTACCTAAAATATTGCATATTGTACGAGCAAGCATATGATCAAAATGGTGATTGGATACCACATATCCGAGAACAAATTATTACATGTGAGCAATCGTTACAAGCACTCTACGAGAAGAAATTCGGAGTATCATATAATGATAACCTTGCTGGCTGGCTAGCTTTCTGGGTATCATTAGGTAGAAAACACTTCAAGTGATAATCCGAACATATGAACCTCACAAGTTAGCATACTAACTGAAATTTACCCATTAGGGGATACATTATCCCCTTGGGCATAGTGTATCCCTTCCTTTTTCTACAAAATTAAGGAGTACACTATGCCAAATTGGTGTGAAAATAAACTACAAATTTCTTGCGATCACGCACAAGCCGAACAAATTAGACCTAAACTATTTAGCCAAACGGAAAACGGTCAGTGGTATTTAGATTTTGGGTTACTTGTTCCAATGCCTGAATCAATCTATATTGAATCAAGTAGTTGCGGAGATAGGGCAATGGATTTTCTAAAACTTTCACCAAACAAACGTTTAACACTTTCACTACTCAAAAAGTATGTTTTCTCACCAGCAATTGATAGGATATACGCTAAAGCTAAGCACCATCGTTGGAGCGTAGGCGATTTCAATCACTGGTTACAAAAACGTCCTGATGAACAAAAAGCATTATGGTTAAATTTGCCACTAGGTCAGCAATACCTCTCTAATTTATCTCAATACGGATATAAAGATTGGTATGACTGGTCAAATGCGAAATGGGGGTGTAAATGGAATGTGTGTCCAGATAACTGTCAGGTTATTTTTAATGATGATGGTTCTATTGACTGCATATTTGATACACCATGGGGACCACCAGATGCTTGGTTTAGTTCATTATGTACAGCATTCCCTCTCATTGAGTTTACACTTTCATTTTTTGAACCTGGTATGTGGTTCGCAGGGGAATTTATCGCTGATATGAATGGTTCTTTCTATCAGTTAGATAAAGATGACGATGAAATTCAACAATTTGCTGAAAATATATTCGATGAAGAATTCATCTGTGATGATTAAGTAGTTTTACAATACAACCGTCCACCCTAGGGGTAATTCCCTAGGGGATTACTACATCAACTTGTTACTCATTTATATCTATTAGCATTAATATCATGAAGCATTTTACCCATATCACTTCACTTATGTCTTATCATTCTATTAGCTATTTTTATGCTGATTTATCACTATGGATAGCTTAGTTGGTATAAATGTCTCATCAATTGCAACTAAAGAAAAATCATCCTCAGAGAATGCTTCTGTATATTCAGCTACAAAATTTTGTAATGGCACTAAACCGTAATCGGGTATATCATGCGTATGTGGAGAGTAAACTAGAGCATTTGCAAAATTATAAGTTTCATCTATTTCATAGATATAAAACTCCCATTTTGTATTTGGAATATAAAAGCGAATATAGCAAGTTACTTCTTCACAGTCGGTATAGATTAAAGGAATTTGTAATTTTTTATTTTTTATAAAGTCTAAAATAGCTTTTTTCATTTCATTACTCCTACTCTTGATAGCTGCTAATAATAAACCTATTTCCATATTACCCACGATACTCTTAATATTTATCCCTTTAGATACTATTAACTTTGAATAATTTCCAAACTCTAATTACTGTACTTTGGCTTGTATTTAGAGCCAATGCTGTTTTTGCTATAGATACCCCCATTTTCCTCTGCTCTATAATAGCTTTGTGTAATGCTTTATTAGGCTGACGCCCACGGTATTTACCGTTTTGTTTTGCTAAAATAATACCTTGTTTTTGTCGTTCTTTCCGCTTTCGGTAATCATCGTGAGCAATGCTGACGGCTAATTTGAAGAACATATTTTGCATTGCCGAAAATAAATCAGACATCAAGAAGCTCGGATCAAAAACGCTACTTTTTCCATTGAGCTCTTTGGAAATTGTATCGAAATCAAAAACCTCAGGAACTTGAATTTTTGCACCCTTAGATTTAATTGCATTAATCAATTCCAATGCCTTTTTAGGTTCTAGACGAGTAAGGCGATCAATACTCTCTGCAACTACAATATCATTTTGCTGTAAATCATTAATCAAACGAAATAATTCAGGGCGTTGCTCCCATTCTGTTACGCCAGATATCTTTTCTCTATAAACTGCGGCAACATAGAATCCTTTTTCTTGTGTATCTTTGATAAGTTTTTCTTGTCGTTGTAAATCTTGATGATCAGTGGATACTCTCATATAAATTCGTGCGGTTAACATTTATGTACCTTCATTTAGATCTATAAATTATGCCTGTACCATTTAACTCTATTTAATTGCTATATGGTGGTAGTATTTAAGTTATTTATGCTAGTAGCTTTGAACTATACTCAAATGACAGTATTAATTTTGATATTTTTAAACATGCTGAACCAGCATAAACTCTTCACACAAATTTTATAGTTTTCCCCAAGAATCATTCCAAATCTATGATTACTTTTCTCTCTTAAACAGAATGACAAACTTTTAGACTGTCACAACAAAATTACAACATATCTTTCTATTATGAAATATTTACTCATATTTCCCGTACTGTGCTGTTTAGAAAATTTTTCTCATGCTCAAAATATTGAACCAAGAATTGGAAAAATATGTCATGCTGAACCAGAGTACTCTAATTATAATTATGCGGGGCTTTGGGAACTTGGGGACGACGGAAAACTACAGTGTAACTATTGGCAGTTTTTATCAGACGAGCAAAAAAAGGAGGCTATTGAGTTACGTTTTGGATCACGGTTAGATAATAAAGATTCTTATGACAATAACATAGATGATGAAACTGACCATGAGCTTGAAATTTATATATATGAAGAATAGTGGCAAAAAGGAAAAGGCTAAGGGATAATAAGGGTAAATTTTTCAAGGGCAACCCGCTCCACTGAAGTGGAGCGGGCTTACCCAAAAAGGTTCATTTACTTATGAAAAGGCTAAAGGGCTAAAAGGCTTGATAAAACATCTAAAGTGTCACACAATATTATCAAGCGAATATTTGAACTATAAAAAAGAATGACAAAAAAATTTCATATAGAAGCCATACAGAAGTGGGAATCACAAGAGTACGAGAATACCTCTTTTGATATGAGTCATCTTAATGCACACGAACTAATCATTCATAGTAAAAAAATGGATTATAAACTCGTTGTTACTTACGGATTGCACTGTTTTACGAAGAATGATTCACCATTTTCACTACCTATATTAGTAAAGGATTCTTCTGGAGATACTCGTCAATTTGACGTTGAAAGATACTTAGCATCCAAAGAGTTGAGGAATATATTATTTTCCGAAGATATTTTAGGACAGTTGAGATTTTATAAAAGTGATCAAAAACGGTATTTCACGATTCATAAAATGAATAATTTTACTAACAAAATTGAACCATATAAGATATGCGTGACTTTTTTTAAAGAAAACCGTTTATTGCGATTGCACGTTCTGACAGCCTATTTTGTGAGAGAAGGAACAGGAACAGAAGATAATCCAATCCCCTCAAATACTCCATCATTTACTATTTTTAAACTGCTTTCTGATCTTATAAAAAGTCCAAAATCCAGTAGTTCAGGAGCTAAAGAAGGATATAGATAAAATATCGCCCCGACCAATCTAGACTGGTCGGGGCTCAGCTACACTTATAGATAACAAGTATAGGGCAGGTCGCTATTAAAATATGCTCTGGGCAAACTCCATTTCTGAAGCAGCGGGGTGCGACTCGTAGAAAGAGTCCCTGTATCCACCCTATGAGTATTATAGAGATATTATTTTTTTATGCAACTCCTTATAGTTTTTTAAATTCTCTTAAATCAAATTTACATTTCTATTGTGAGCAATAATGATGATTTAACCGATTAAGTTTATGCCCTTGTTGGTAAATATCATTGTGTTGAATAAGGCGTTGTTGTGAGTATTCAGGGTTTAGTTCATCTCGGGTAAAACCATATTCTGCCTGTGCCTGTTGGGTGAGATAGCCACAACTATCATAGGTATAACGCTCCTGCTCACGGTTTTGGTCATATTGGAAAAATAAGGCATAGTAGACAAAAGTGTTGGTTTTTTTGCAAACTATGCCTCTAATGGACAAAAGTGTTGGTTTTAATTATTTTTCCTAATTATTACCAACTCTTTTTATTTAAAAAATCCTTTATAAACATAATCTTATGCTTTTTCGTTAATCCGCTATGAACCGATAATTTCTGTTTCAGTTCTTTAAATAACCCTTCCAACCTATTTGTTGTTTTTTCTATATTTAAGTGAGCATATTCTTCAAAGGTGAATAAATATTTCATATAGTATTTTAAACTGGTATAAGCCTCTCTTACATTACGGTGTTTATAAGGAAAATATCCTTTCTCATTGGGATATTCAGACCGTTCATCTAAAAACTCTTTATGTTTTAAATACCATTGATGTAATCTTAAATAAAATTCATTTTTGTGGCTTTCTTTTAGCGTTTTTACAATAATCTTTAATTCTTTACCTGCTTGTGATTGATGCTTTTTTCTTAATTTTCTCATCACAATGGCGACCATATGGAAGTGGCACATTTGAATTGGTGTATTAAATAAATCCTTTAATAGCCCTCTACGTCCATCATTTGTAATGGATTGAATCATATAGCCTTTTTCTCGAAGTATATTCAATGCGAGCTTATAATAGAGGTCTTTTTCTGTTTTTACGACACGATGATAAACGACTTTTTTAGATAAGGTATCTATTAAAACTAATACACCAAATTCACGACCAAAGAAGGTCACGTCTGCAATAATCTTGAGATAGGTTTGTTGTAAAGGAATTAATTTAGCTTTGGGGGATTTTTCAATATAACGTTGAATAGTTCTAATGGAACAGCGATATTTTTCGGCTAATTGTTTATAGGTTTGTTTTCCTATGGTGTAATCAGTCCAAATATCTATTGGATTTAATTTATTTGTGGAAGAAAAGGTTTTATGACAGGATGAACAAAAGTATCTCTGAATATTATTTTTCTTTCCATACTTTTGGATATTGTTCTTAAGGCAAAAAGGACAGTTTTTTGTTCATATTTCAAAAAGTGGGCTTAAAGCCTTGTACTATAAGGCTTTAGCCCACTTTTTACCAACACTTTTGTCTACTATGCCCCTTTTAATTTCACTTGAAATCATCAAGACTGTAGCGATAGTAGGTGCTATTCCCCTTGCTGTCCGTATAAGTGGTCAGTCTGCCGGCGAAGTCGTAGTGAAAATGTGCCGTGCTACCGTCTGCGTAAGTGACCTGTACCGGCTGGTGTCGTTCGTCATAACAGTAAGTGGTGTGATCTCCTTCCGCATCCGTGATGCCCGTAAGCTGTCCCCATTCATTGTAACGGAAAGCGGTGCGATTGCCCGAGCAATCTTCCGTTTCCACCAGTTGGTGTTGGGCGTTGTAGCGAAAATGCGTGCGGTTGCCTAAAGGGTCTATCACTGCCGTGCGTAAACCTTTCTCGTTATACACAATATGCTGACTTTCCCCTTCTGCATTGGTAAACATTATCAGATTGCCTTGCCCGTCATAAGCATAACGGCTTGTATGTCCCATCATATCAATCTGCTCAATTAAGCGACCTTGGTTGTCATAACCATAATACTGTCTTTGATTGTCTGAACGTATCTGTTCAACCAACTGCCCTTGTGCATTGTAGCGAAATTCGGATTTTCGTCCGGCACGGTCCGTTTGTGACAGTAGCCGCCCTAACTTGTCTCGTTCAAATTGCTGTGTGCTACCATCTGCAAACACCCGTTTGACCAACGCTTGATGATGGTCAAAGTGGTATTGTTCAATGCGACCTAGATTATCCGTCACTTCGGTATAGTTCGGGAAATAACGGAATTGCCAATCTTCGCCTAAATTCGTGCGGTTGCGAATGACCTTGCCACCCAGCTCATATTTATCGTACTCATAACGAGAAACCAAACCCGCCGCATTTTGATGTGAGGTTAATAAATGATGTTGGTAAGCAAATTGGCGTACCTTTTCGCCTTGTGCATTTTCAACAGCAATTAAATCCCCCTCAAGGTTATAGCGGTAACGTACCAGTAAATGCGTTAATGCCGTATCTTCTGCTTGCTGCCACGCCACCGACACAAGACGTAAGCGGTTTTCAGATACCGCCTCAAATACCAATCGGAAAACCCGACCGTTACCATCCATAATTTTGTGCGGCAAACCTCGTTCATCATAGTAAAACTGCTGTTGATTGGCGTGACTGTCATACACTCGCACTAAGGCAAAATGGCGATAATCCCCACGCAACGATTTAAAACAGAACGTCAAAGACCGGTCTAAACCACTGATTTCAATCTCGCCATTCGCCAACAACGTTACCCACATTTGCTCTGCCTGAATAAACACACCGGCACCACCTGCCGTTAATTCAGGAAGTAATATCTCTCGACCTTGTTCATCAATATACACAAAACCTCGAGATTGACGCTCAACACGCTGACATCCCGGTACCGACCAGCCTTGTCCCAACCAGCCCACACCAAGTTGGTCTGAATAGTAACTCCGTGCTGATGAATCCCCTAATGATTTTTATCAAAATCATTAAGTTAAGGTAGATACACATCTTGTCATATGATCAAATGGTTTCGCCAAAAATCAATAATCAGACAACAAAATGTGCGAACTCGATATTTTACACGACTCTCTTTACCAATTCTGCCCCGAATTACACTTAAAACGACTCAACAGCTTAACGTTGGCTTGCCACGCCTTACTTGACTGTAAAACTCTCACTCTTACCGAACTTGGCCGTAACCTGCCAACCAAAGCGAGAACAAAACATAACATCAAACGAATCGACCGATTGTTAGGTAATCGTCACCTCCACAAAGAGCGACTCGCTGTATACCGTTGGCATGCTAGCTTTATCTGTTCGGGCAATACGATGCCCATTGTACTTGTTGACTGGTCTGATATTCGTGAGCAAAAACGGCTTATGGTATTGCGAGCTTCAGTCGCACTACACGGTCGTTCTGTTACTCTTTATGAGAAAGCGTTCCCGCTTTCAGAGCAATGTTCAAAGAAAGCTCATGACCAATTTCTAGCCGACCTTGCGAGCATTCTACCGAGTAACACCACACCGCTCATTGTCAGTGATGCTGGCTTTAAAGTGCCATGGTATAAATCCGTTGAGAAGCTGGGTTGGTACTGGTTAAGTCGAGTAAGAGGAAAAGTACAATATGCAGACCTAGGAGCGGAAAACTGGAAACCTATCAGCAACTTACATGATATGTCATCTAGTCACTCAAAGACTTTAGGCTATAAGAGGCTGACTAAAAGCAATCCAATCTCATGCCAAATTCTATTGTATAAATCTCGCTCTAAAGGCCGAAAAAATCAGCGCTCGACACGGACTCATTGTCACCACCCGTCACCTAAAACCTACTCAGCGTCGGCAAAGGAGCCATGGATTCTAGCAACTAACTTACCTGTTGAAATTCGAACACCCAAACAACTTGTTAATATCTATTCGAAGCGAATGCAGATTGAAGAAACCTTCCGAGACTTGAAAAGTCCTGCCTACGGACTAGGCCTACGCCATAGCCGAACGAGCAGCTCAGAGCGTTTTGATATCATGCTGCTAATCGCCCTGATGCTTCAACTAACATGTTGGCTTGCGGGCGTTCATGCTCAGAAACAAGGTTGGGACAAGCACTTCCAGGCTAACACAGTCAGAAATCGAAACGTACTCTCAACAGTTCGCTTAGGCATGGAAGTTTTGCGGCATTCTGGCTACACAATAACAAGGGAAGACTCACTCGTGGCTGCAACCCTGCTTACTCAAAATCTATTCACACATGGTTACGCTTTGGGGAAATTATGAGGGGATCTCTCAGTGCTCAGCATGTTTGAGTGCTTTACTCGCCGCGGGTTGAGAAATATGTAAAACTTCAGCCGCACGCGTTAAGGAACCACAAGTCATTACAGCATAAAAGATATCGAGATGTCTTAATTTCATTCCATGTAGCCTACTGATTATTTATTTCTACGGACTATTCTAACGAATAAAGTATAAATAATCAGATATACTCGTCATAATTCAAATTTTGGTTTAGTTGTCACGAGAATTAATTCGTAAACGTGCAAGCTAAATAGATTGACTAGGGGAATATACGGGGTAAGAAAGCGGCTCGGCATACTGCCCTATAATAAATTGTTAGGAGAAGTACGCCGAGTAGTGTGTAGCTATTAGGTAAAGTATGTACCAATTTCAATAAATATTTTAATTAAGATACTGTTTGAAATATCAACAATAAAGGCACCGACCATAGGAACGACAAGGAAAGCTTTATGTGATGGTCCAAATGCTTTTGTGACTGTTTGCATATTCGCAATTGCTGTTGGTGTTGCTCCCATACCAAAGCCACAGTGACCCGCGCTGATCACGACAGCATCATAATCTTTGCCCATCATTTTGAAGGTGACAAAGCAGGCAAATAGCACCATGACAACAGTTTGTACAGCAATGATAATTAATACTGGCCCTGCCATGCTTGCCAATTGACCAAATTTTAATGACATTAACGCCATTGCCAAGAAAAGCGATAAAGCAACGCTACCTAATACATCGACGGTCGGCTCAAACACTTCGTGTTTAAATACATGAGTCAGTGTATTACGGATAATAATACCGACAAATAAACACCAGACAAAAGTAGGCAGTTGCAGAAAAGTATCTTTAAACAATGCACTGATATAGCCACCAACAACAATACAGATAATCAGCATTGAAATGGTTTCAATAACGTTATTTGCATTGATTTTTCTTTTGACGCTTGGTTGCTCAAAAGCTTCAACGATAGTGTCGCGCTCTTGCTCGGTTGTTTTAGGAATAGAGACCTTTTTCAAAAGATGACGGGCAACAGGGCCGCCAACTAAACCACCCAACACTAATCCAAGTGTTGCACAAGCCATCGCTAATTCAACGGCGCCTGTTACACCATATTTATCAGCGAGAATAGGGCCCCATGCTCCGGCATTACCATGACCACCTGTTAGAGTAATTGAACCTGCAATTAAGCCAATAAATGGACTTTCATTCATCATGACAGCCATACTCATGCCGACAGTATTTTGAATGGCGATTAGGATCGTTACTGCAATAGTTAATAGAACTAACGGCTTTCCTCCTTTAATCAGTCGAGAAAAGTCAGAACTTAGCCCGATAGAGGAAAAGAATGTGAGCATTAATAAACTTTGCAATGAAGCATCAAAAGTAAACGAATAACCTGATGTTTTATCAATAATTAACAGAACAATTGCAACAATAAAGCCACCAACGACGGCTTCTGGTATGTGGTTTTTTTGTAGGAACGGGGTAAATTTTACGACAAACATTCCTATGAGTAGCGCGATACATGCGACTAATAATGTATAACTGGCATCTAGGATCATTTTTTTACCTCTATTAGTTTACCAGAATTTTCACTATAACAATTTAACAATAGTGAAAAATGAAGTTACTTTGGTTAACTAATCTTTAACAATGAGTTTTATTAGGGTATCCATAACTTTTAGTTAATAGGGTCATAATTTTAGTGTGATCTTAATCATGAAATATTAAAAAGATTAAAATAACAACAATGGTATTTAATGATGGGTAAACCTAAATACCATGCGGGATCCGCACTATTTTCGGTGATAGCAAAAAATAAAAAAGTATAAATAATAAACAAAATTATAAGAGAAGGAGAACATGATAAGCGCAGGCCGAGCAATTTAAAGAAGTGTGATATACAACATAAAACAGCAGCATGACCTTTCTATATTTCGTTGCTTATCGAAGTGTTAATTTTCGGGTGGATTACTCTGTTTGTTGATTAATAACGGAGAAAAATATGATTGCTGTAATATTTGAGGTGCAAATACAACCCGACCAACAAACTCGCTATTTGACTTTAGCTGAGGAGTTAAGACCACTATTAAGTCATGTAGCTGGTTTTATTTCAATTGAACGTTTTCAAAGTCTAGCTACAGAAGGAAAAATGTTATCGCTATCTTGGTGGGAAAACGAATACGCAGTTCTGCAATGGAAAAATCATGTTTTACATGCGAAAGCTCAACAAGAAGGGCGAGAGTCAATATTTGATTTTTACAAAATTAGTATTGCTCATATTACTCGCGAATATTCATTTAAAAAGGACAAGGATAATGTTTGATGTTCACGTTGTTTTAGATAATCAAATAGGACAATTAGCATTACTAGGAAAAACATTAGGTAATAAAGGTATTGGATTGGAAGGGGGAGGGATATTTACGGTTGGTGATGAATGCCATGCTCATTTTCTTGTTGAACAAGGAAAGGAAGCTAAAATAGCGCTAGAGCAAGCTGGACTGTTAGTACTTGCGATCCGGACACCATTAATTCGTAAGTTAAAACAGGAAAAACCGGGGGAACTTGGCGAAATAGCACGAGTATTGGCGGAGAATAACATTAATATTTTAGTGCAATACAGTGACCATGCTAACCAACTGATATTAATAACGGACAATGATAGTATGGCTGCATCTGTTACGCTCCCTTGGGCAATAAAGTGAACTTGCGATGGCTAATTTAATACGAAAAGAGGTTACCTTTGAGTCCTCAATAGCCGCGATAGGGGCGGCTATGTCTGACATTTCACGAGTTAAAATACTCAGTGCTTTGATGGATGGGCGAGCTTGGACGGCCACTGAGCTAAGTTCTGTGGCGAATATATCAGCTTCAACGGCGAGCAGTCATTTATCTAAATTATTAGATTGCCAGCTAATCACAGTAGTAGCTCAAGGCAAGCATCGTTATTTTCGGCTAGCAGGAAAAGATATTGCTGAATTGATGGAAAGTATGATGGGGATCTCCTTAAACCATGGCGTACATGCCAAAGTTTCCACGCCAGTGCATTTACGAAAAGCACGTACTTGCTATGATCATTTAGCTGGCGAAGTTGCCGTTAAGATCTATAATTCCCTTTGTCAACAGCAATGGATCACTGAAAATGGTTCAATGATCACATTAAGTGGTATTCAATATTTTCATGAAATGGGAATTGACGTTCCTTCCAAACATTCACGTAAAATCTGTTGTGCGTGTTTAGATTGGAGTGAACGCCGTTTCCATTTAGGTGGGTACGTTGGAGCCGCATTATTTTCGCTTTATGAATCTAAAGGGTGGTTAACTCGACATCTTGGTTACCGTGAAGTTACCATCACGGAAAAAGGTTATGCTGCTTTTAAGACCCACTTTCACATTTAAGTTGTTTTTCTAATCCGCATATGATCAATTCAAGGCCGAATAAGAAGGCTGGCTCTGCACCTTGGTGATCAAATAATTCGATAGCTTGTCGTAATAATGGCGGCATACTATCAGTAGTAGGTGTTTCCCTTTCTTCTTTAGCGACTTGATGCTCTTGATCTTCCAATACGCAACCTAAAGTAAAATGCCCCACAGCGCTGAGTGCATATAATGCATTCTCTAGTGAAAAACCTTGTTGGCATAAAAAGGCTAATTGATTTTCGAGAGTTTCATACTGTTTTTCTGTAGGCCGTGTACCTAAATGTACTTTTGCTCCATCGCGATGACTTAGTAAAGCACATCTAAAACTTTTAGCGTTATTACGTAAAAAATCTTGCCAGCTTTCCCCTTCTAAAGGGCAAAAGTGAGTATGGTGCCTATCTAACATCTCAATGGCTAAGGCGTCGAGCAAAGCCCGCTTATTTTTTACATGCCAATACAATGTAGGCTGCTCTACACCTAGCTTCTGGGCGAGTTTACGGGTTGTTAAACCTTCGATTCCGACCTCATTAAGCAGCTCTAATGCGCTGTTAATCACTTTACTTTTATCTAATCTAGACATCATTAATTCCTAATTTTTGTTGACACTCTATCATTGATAGAGTTATTCTACCACTCCCTATCAGTGATAGAGAAAAGTGAAATGAATAGTTCGACAAAGATCGCATTGGTAATTACGTTACTCGATGCCATGGGGATTGGCCTTATCATGCCAGTCTTGCCAACGTTATTACGTGAATTTATTGCTTCGGAAGATATCGCTAACCACTTTGGCGTATTGCTTGCACTTTATGCGTTAATGCAGGTTATCTTTGCTCCTTGGCTTGGAAAAATGTCTGACCGATTTGGTCGGCGCCCAGTGCTGTTGTTGTCATTAATAGGCGCATCGCTGGATTACTTATTGCTGGCTTTTTCAAGTGCGCTTTGGATGCTGTATTTAGGCCGTTTGCTTTCAGGGATCACAGGAGCTACTGGGGCTGTCGCGGCATCGGTCATTGCCGATACCACCTCAGCTTCTCAACGCGTGAAGTGGTTCGGTTGGTTAGGGGCAAGTTTTGGGCTTGGTTTAATAGCGGGGCCTATTATTGGTGGTTTTGCAGGAGAGATTTCACCGCATAGTCCCTTTTTTATCGCTGCGTTGCTAAATATTGTCGCTTTCCTTGTGGTTATGTTTTGGTTCCGTGAAACCAAAAATACACGTGATAATACAGATACCGAAGTAGGGGTTGAGACGCAATCGAATTCGGTATACATCACTTTATTTAAAACGATGCCCATTTTGTTGATTATTTATTTTTCAGCGCAATTGATAGGCCAAATTCCCGCAACGGTGTGGGTGCTATTTACCGAAAATCGTTTTGGATGGAATAGCATGATGGTTGGCTTTTCATTAGCGGGTCTTGGTCTTTTACACTCAGTATTCCAAGCCTTTGTGGCAGGAAGAATAGCCACTAAATGGGGCGAAAAAACGGCAGTACTGCTCGGATTTATTGCAGATAGTAGTGCATTTGCCTTTTTAGCGTTTATATCTGAAGGTTGGTTAGTTTTCCCTGTTTTAATTTTATTGGCTGGTGGTGGGATCGCTTTACCTGCATTACAGGGAGTGATGTCTATCCAAACAAAGAGTCATCAGCAAGGTGCTTTACAGGGATTATTGGTGAGCCTTACCAATGCAACCGGTGTTATTGGCCCATTACTGTTTGCTGTTATTTATAATCATTCACTACCAATTTGGGATGGCTGGATTTGGATTATTGGTTTAGCGTTTTACTGTATTATTATCCTGCTATCGATGACCTTCATGTTAACCCCTCAAGCTCAGGGGAGTAAACAGGAGACAAGTGCTTAGTTATTTCGTCACCAAATGATGTTATTCCGCGAAATATAATGACCCTCTTGATAACCCAAGAGGGCATTTTTTACGGCTGAATTGCTAGACTTTTGCGCTTAAATTCGCCAAAATCTGTTTTTTGTTCTGCAAACAAATTATCCGAATTTCCGCGCAATGTACGTTTCAGGCTGCCTGAAATGCGTTGCGCCCCACACAAAACCTTGTTAATAGGAAATATTGAAAATGGATTTACGCAAATTAAAAAAACTGATTGATTTGGTTGAAGAATCAGGTATTGCCGAGATTGAAGTAACCGAAGGCGAAGAAAAAGTCCGCATTACGCGCACCGTGGCTGTGCCAGCACCTGCTCAAGCCATTTATGCGACTGCGCCAATGGCTGCACCTGTTGCGCCTGCACCTGCGCCCGTGGCGGCAGCACCTGTGGTTGCGGCGGCTGCACCGTCTGCTCCTGCTGCGCGTGATTTGAGCCAAGCGCAAAAATCGCCTATGGTTGGTACGTTCTACCGCGCACCAAGCCCTAGCGCACCTGCATTTGTGGAAGTGGGCGCAACCGTTAAAGCAGGCGACACGCTGTGCATTATCGAAGCCATGAAATTGATGAATGAAATTGAAGCCGAAAAATCAGGCGTGATTAAAGAAATTTTGGTGGAAAACGGTCAGCCTGTGGAATTTGGCGAACCTTTGTTTATTATTGAATAATACGTTTCAGGCTGCCTGAACATTCATAACCCATAAAATAAGGAAACAAGATGAACATTCAAAATCCGCAAATTCAATCATACGATTTTCTACGTGGAATGTATGATGACGGCTATTTTCCCAATTTTTTGGTTGATAAATGCAAAGCTATTTTTTTGAATGTGTGCCAACGCATTGAACAAGAACAACCCGACAATTTAGACGCGCTGTATGCCATCACGCACGAAGCCACCGAGCAACTCAATGAATTGCAAGATGAATTTGATGAAAATGACAGCGAAATTGAAACAGTTGCGCGTGATTGTTTTGGCGAAACCATGGAATTTATTGCCCAAGCTTATGGTTTTGATGACGCAGATGGTGTAGAATTGATTGCCCCGCGTGATTGGTAAAATTATTTTTCAGGCTGCCTGAAAAGAAATTTATTTAGTAAAATCAAAGGATAATTTATGTTAAATAAGTTAAAAATCGGCACATTATTATTGCTGACATTAACGTTAACGGCTTGTTCGCCCAATTCTGTTCATTCGGTAACGTCTAATCCGCAGCCTGCTAGTGCGCCTGTGCAACAATCAGCCACACAAGCCACCTTTCAACAGACTTTGGCGAATTTGGAACAGCAGTATCAAGCCCGAATTGGCGTTTATGTATGGGATACAGAAACGGGACATTCTTTGTCTTATCGTGCAGATGAACGCTTTGCTTATGCGTCCACTTTCAAGGCGTTGTTGGCTGGGGCGGTGTTGCAATCGCTGCCTGAAAAAGATTTAAATCGTACCATTTCATATAGCCAAAAAGATTTGGTTAGTTATTCTCCCGAAACCCAAAAATACGTTGGCAAAGGCATGACGATTGCCCAATTATGTGAAGCAGCCGTGCGGTTTAGCGACAACAGCGCGACCAATTTGCTGCTCAAAGAATTGGGTGGCGTGGAACAATATCAACGTATTTTGCGACAATTAGGCGATAACGTAACCCATGCCAATCGGCTAGAACCCGATTTAAATCAAGCCAAACCCAACGATATTCGTGATACGAGTACACCCAAACAAATGGCGATGAATTTAAATGCGTATTTATTGGGCAACACATTAACCGAATCGCAAAAAACGATTTTGTGGAATTGGTTGGACAATAACGCAACAGGCAATCCATTGATTCGCGCTGCTACGCCAACATCGTGGAAAGTGTACGATAAAAGCGGGGCGGGTAAATATGGTGTACGCAATGATATTGCGGTGGTTCGCATACCAAATCGCAAACCGATTGTGATGGCAATCATGAGTACGCAATTTACCGAAGAAGCCAAATTCAACAATAAATTAGTAGAAGATGCAGCAAAGCAAGTATTTCATACTTTACAGCTCAACTAACAAATTCATTTTGTTAGAAAAAGTGAAAATTCAGCCTTTTATTAAGGAATATTCTAAAGAGATTGGTTGTTCTGAAATGTTTTTAATAACTGATAAAGGTAATCCTAGAGCTTGCCATGTATATGAAAAATTAGGTGGTAAAAATGATTATAAAGATGAAATAGTATATGTATATGATTATGAAAAAGGTGATAAATAAATGAATATAGTTGAAAATGAAATATGTATAAGAACTTTAATAGATGATGATTTTCCTTTGATGTTAAAATGGTTAACTGATGAAAGAGTATTAGAATTTTATGGTGGTAGAGATAAAAAATATACATTAGAATCATTAAAAAAACATTATACAGAGCCTTGGGAAGATGAAGTTTTTAGAGTAATTATTGAATATAACAATGTTCCTATTGGATATGGACAAATATATAAAATGTATGATGAGTTATATACTGATTATCATTATCCAAAAACTGATGAGATAGTCTATGGTATGGATCAATTTATAGGAGAGCCAAATTATTGGAGTAAAGGAATTGGTACAAGATATATTAAATTGATTTTTGAATTTTTGAAAAAAGAAAGAAATGCTAATGCAGTTATTTTAGACCCTCATAAAAATAATCCAAGAGCAATAAGGGCATACCAAAAATCTGGTTTTAGAATTATTGAAGATTTGCCAGAACATGAATTACACGAGGGCAAAAAAGAAGATTGTTATTTAATGGAATATAGATATGATGATAATGCCACAAATGTTAAGGCAATGAAATATTTAATTGAGCATTACTTTGATAATTTCAAAGTAGATAGTATTGAAATAATCGGTAGTGGTTATGATAGTGTGGCATATTTAGTTAATAATGAATACATTTTTAAAACAAAATTTAGTACTAATATGAAAAAAGGTTATGCAAAAGAAAAAGCAATATATAATTTTTTAAATACAAATTTAGAAACTAATGTAAAAATTCCTAATATTGAATATTCGTATATTAGTGATGAATTATCTATACTAGGTTATAAAGAAATTAAAGGAACTTTTTTAACACCAGAAATTTATTCTACTATGTCAGAAGAAGAACAAAATTTGTTAAAACGAGATATTGCCAGTTTTTTAAGACAAATGCACGGTTTAGATTATACAGATATTAGTGAATGTACTATTGATAATAAACAAAATGTATTAGAAGAGTATATATTGTTGCGTGAAACTATTTATAATGATTTAACTGATATAGAAAAAGATTATATAGAAAGTTTTATGGAAAGACTAAATGCAACAACAGTTTTTGAGGGTAAAAAGTGTTTATGCCATAATGATTTTAGTTGTAATCATCTATTGTTAGATGGCAATAATAGATTAACTGGAATAATTGATTTTGGAGATTCTGGAATTATAGATGAATATTGTGATTTTATATACTTACTTGAAGATAGTGAAGAAGAAATAGGAACAAATTTTGGAGAAGATATATTAAGAATGTATGGAAATATAGATATTGAGAAAGCAAAAGAATATCAAGATATAGTTGAAGAATATTATCCTATTGAAACTATTGTTTATGGAATTAAAAATATTAAAAACAGGAATTTATCGAAAATGGTAGAAAAGAAATTTATAAAAGGACTTATAAAGATTGATTATATAATATATGAAAAGCTATTATAAAAGACATTAGTATTAAATAGTTTAAAAAAATGGCTGAATTTACAATCCAAGTGCAACAAAAAAAGAAGTACTCATCAACTAGAATATAATTTTGTTTCCACACAAAAACCACTTCCGAATGATGAGTACTTCCTACCAACATCTTACAATAAACGAACGAGAAAAGATAATGATTTTACTCGCACAGGGCAAAAAACAAGCAGAAATTGCCAAAGCACTGGACGTAGCTCCAGCACCATTTCTCGCGAGCTGAAACGACACGCTCTAGAAAGCTACAGTGCAACGAACGCACAAAACAGCTATTTGAAGCATCGTCAAAACAGCAAAGCACAGCGCAAATTAGAGCAGCCTGAATATTTCCATTTGGTGCAAGAAAAGTTCTTGACGCAAAACTGGTCGCCTGAACAAATTAGCGCACGATTGAAATTAGAACAATCTAATTTATCAATCAGTTATTCAACCATTTATCGTGGTATTTATTCAGGGCTGTTTGATATAGGAGAACGCAAAGCCAGTCGTAAACTACGCCACAAAGGCAAAACACGGCATACAAAAAATCATCATGAAAAACGTGGCAAAATTCAGATATCCAACCATTTGAACGACCGTCCGATTTCGGCGCAAAATCGGAGTCGTTTTGGACATTGGGAAGCCGATACCGTACTGGGTAAAGCGGGTGGAGCTTGTTTGCTGACGCTGACGGAACGCAAAAGTCGTTTTGAGTTGGTGAAGAAAATTCCTGCCAAAAAAGCCGAAGCTGTCCAAAAAGCCATGATTGAATTGCTGGATTCACATATATTGCGGTCAATTACGCCAGACCGTGGTAAAGAATTTGCCCAACATCGTTTGGTAACAGAAGCACTGGGCGTAGAATTTTACTTCCCCGAACCACGTCAACCATGGACACGGGGAACGAATGAAAATACAAATGGGTTACTTCGTGAATATTTCCCGAAGCACCAAGACATCAATCAGTGGAGCGATATTGATATTCAACAGGTGGTCAATAAACTGAATTTACGACCGCGTAAATGTTTAGGTTGGAAAACACCTTATGAAGTTTACTTCAAAAAATCGTTGCACTTGGTTTGACAATTCAAGCGACATTAACCGCGACGATGCTAAATTTCATGGAGAAGTGCGTGGGTGAAATAGCCGGTCGTCAGTCATAAAGGGCAGGGGAGTACCGTTGGCCCGGCGTTCGATAGTACCGTCCGGATACTGCCAGATATCGGCGTCCAGGGAGATGTCCTGAAGCGCGGTGTCCGGAATTTCAGGTTTGTGTCTCTACAAAGACTAACTATCAGAAAAACTCATCGAGCATCAAATGAAACTGCAATTTATTCATATCAGGATTATCAATACCATATTTTTGAAAAAGCCGTTTCTGTAATGAAGGAGAAAATTCACCGAGGCAGTTCCATAGGATGGCAAGATCCTGGTATCGGTCTGCGATTCCGACTCGTCCAACATCAATACAACCTATTAATTTCCCCTCGTCAAAAATAAGGTTATCAAGTGAGAAATCACCATGAGTGACGACTGAATCCGGTGAGAATGGCAAAAGCTTATGCATTTCTTTCCAGACTTGTTCAACAGGCCAGCCATTACGCTCGTCATCAAAATCACTCGCATCAACCAAACCGTTATTCATTCGTGATTGCGCCTGAGCGAGACGAAATACGCGATCGCTGTTAAAAGGACAATTACTAACAGGAATCGAATGCAACCGGCGCAGGAACGCTGCCAGCGCATCAACAATATTTTCACCTGAATCAGGATATTCTTCTAATACCTGGAATGCTGTTTTCCCGGGGAGCGCAGTGGTGAGTAACCATGCATCATCAGGAGTACGAATAAAATGCTTGATGGTCGGAAGAGGCATAAATGCCGTCAGCCAGTTTAGTCTGACCATCTCATCTGTAACATCATTGGCAACGCTACCTTTGCCATGTTTCAGAAACAACTCTGGCGCATCGGGCTTCCCATACAATCGATAGATTGTCGCACCTGATTGCCCGACATTATCGCGAGCCCATTTATACCCATATAAATCAGCATCCAGGTTGGAATTTAATCGCGGCCTCGAGCAAGACGTTTCCCGTTGAATATGGCTCATAACACCCCTTGTATTACTGTTTATGTAAGCAGACAGTTTTATTGTTCATGATGATATATTTTTATCTTGTGCAGTATAACATCAGAGATTTTGAGACACAACGTGGATTTGTTGAATAAATCGAACTTTTGCTGAGTTGAAGGATCAGATCACGCATCTTCCCGACAACGCAGACCGTTCCGTGGCAAAGCAAAAGTTCAAAATCACCAACTGGCCCACCTACAATAAAGGGGTCGTTTGCGGGAGAGGGCGAAATCCTACGCTAAGGCTTTGGCCAACGATATTCTCCGGTAAGATTGATGTGTTCCCAGGGGATAGGAGAAGTCGCTTGATATCTAGAATGACGTCTGTCGCACCTGCTTGATCGCGGCCGCGATAGCTAGATCGCGTTGCTCCTCTTCTCCATCCGCGTTCCAAGCTGCGGAAAGGCACCCATAAGCGTACGCCTGGTCGAGCAGGCGACGCGGATCGACGTCCAGCGCACGAGAGAATGCGTCCGCCATCTGTGCAATGCGTCTAGGATCGAGACAAAGGTCGTCTCTGTCAGCCGGATCGTAGAACATATTGGCGGCGCCAAAGCCCACTTCACCGACCAGACCGACGGGATCTATCACCAGCCAGCCGCGACTGGAGAACATGATGTTTTCATGATGCAGATCGCCATGTAGCCCACGCAGTTCCGAGGCATTGCTCATCATTTGATCGGCTATAATCGCCGCGTGGACGTAGTCAGTTTGACAACCTGCGTTTTGATCATCGCGCGCCCGCTGAAACAAAGCTGCAAAGCGATCCCGGATCGGGAGAAGGGCAGAAGGCAGGGGTTCCTCAGATGCGGCATACAGCTTCGCCATCAGTTCCGCTGCAATTTCGGTCGCCTGGTAGTCGCCGTGCTCGGCAACGATGTGAGAGAGCATTCGCTCCCCGGCATATTCGAGCAACATCAGATTGTTCTCACGACCGAGCAACCGGACTGCTCCCCTCCCATTGCGCCATACCAGATAGTCGGCCCCGCGCAGTTCATCAGCAATGTCTTCTATAGGTTTCAATCCCTTGACGATTGCAGGAGTCCCGTCTGGCAATGAAACTTTCCAAACGAGGCTGGAAAAGGTGTCCGCAATGAGAACAGGTTGCGAAACGTGCCAATGAGCAGGAAAAACAGGCGGCATGAACATCAACCCCAAGTCAGAGGGTCCAATCGCAGATAGAAGGCAAGGCGTTCGCGGTCTACAGTGGCTGGACTTGGAGAAAAACGGCGTTTATTCTTCCTATACTCTGTTAGAAATCTTGAAATGATCTCAAAAATATAACATTCTCTTTCGATAAATTAAAGCCACTAAAGCAATCTGCTCATCTCATTTTCAACGATCATTAAAGGCTATCGAAATAATCTCGATAAGGCTTAATATCTGGATTTACAACAAACTTATAGCCGATTTTATCGTTGGTTTATCATGGGTTTTACATCGTTTAAATTCATTAAAATCCGTTAAATCTCTTACATTCCATGGATCATCTTACTCTTCAAATAAATCCTTCTAAAGATACCGTAATGTTGGCGTTTACTTCCCATCAAAGATTGATCCTAGAAGGATTTATTACTCATTCCTATTTTAAGCATTGCGCTTAATGAATGACCTTATTATCTATCCATTACCAATGGATCATCACATAGTTTTTGTAATGTTTCGACAAATTTTGCCACATGAAATCCATCACAAACGGCGTGATGCACCTGTATCGCCATTGGCAGAGAAACAATTCCTGCTTTTTCACGATATTTCCCCATCGTCATAATCGGTTTAAAGTGATTGTCAACTTTAGGCAAACTTAAAGTAAATCCCGTAAAACTCAGCCAAGGTAGACAAGAGATATCAAAGGTATTTTCCGGCATATTGGGCTTTGGCAAAAATTGCAGATCATCTTGATAGATCGTGGCATCCTCCAAATAATTTGCCATAAACTTGGTAATATCGGAATGATATGTTGTCCAAAGTCCGGAGAAAGTCTCACTTTCAGGATGAAATATCGTATATGCTGGATGCAGCAGATCCCATTCGATCAACTCACCATCTTTCATCCCCATTTTAAATGCCGGCAACTGATTCACAGCTCGTGTAATGAGATAAATCATGGTGGGATAAAACTTATATTGCTGCTTTTTAATCACGTTTAACGCACGAGTAATATCAATCTCCACGGTAACCGTAAAACCACATTGAATGCTGCTAAAACTCTCAAAGTGTTCCCGTCGATTCCACTGATCAATATTGATAATTTTGTACTGCTTTTGATGGTTCATTTTTTAACCCTTTTTACTAGTATGACGTCTGTCGCACCTGCTTGATCGCGGCCGCGATAGCTAGATCGCGTTGCTCCTCTAACGAATTCTTGCGGTTTCTTTCAGCGCCGCCAATACCGCCAGCCCGTCGCGCAAGGGGCGCGGCTCGTGTGTGCGGATGAAGTCAGCTCCACCTGCGGCGGCGGCAAGCTCTGCAGCGAGTGTCGCGGCCCCGACATCCCCCGGACCACGGCCTGTGAGCGCGCGCAGAAAGGATTTGCGCGAAACAGACAGAAGCACCGGCAAATCGAAGCGCAGCCGCAATTCATCGAACCGCGCCAGCACCGAGAGCGAGGTTTCGGGAGCAGCCCCCAGAAAAAACCCCATGCCGGGATCAAGGACAAGGCGGTTGCGTTTGATACCGGCACCCGTCAGCGCCGCGATGCGCGCGTCAAAGAACGCCGCAATGTGATCCATGATGTCGCCAGCGGGTGCCTCGCGCCGATCTGCCTGCCCGTCTTGCACCGAATGCATAACGACGAGTTTGGCAGATGATTTCGCCAATTGCGGATAGAACGCAGCGTCTGGAAAACCGCGAATATCATTGAGATAGGCCACACCACGCGACAAGGCATAGGCTTGCGTCGCGGGTTGATAACTGTCGAGCGAGACGGGAATGCCATCTGCCTTGAGCGCGTCCAGCACCGGCGCGATACGCGCGATTTCTGTGTCGGACGAAACAGGCGCGGCGTCGGGATTGCTGGATGCCGGACCGAGGTCGATCACATCTGCCCCCTCGGCCATCAGCTTACGCGCCTGCGCAATGGCTGCGTCTGGCGCCAGATACCGGCCTCCATCGGAGAAACTGTCCGAGGTTATGTTGACGATGCCGAAAATGATGAGCGATTTATTCATGGGGGCTTCTATAATAGGGTCTGTTGAACATTTGAAATAAAAAAATAGAGAGTAGTAAATGACAAGCTTTGGTTGAAACTAAAGCCTATTATCCTAGATTTGAATATCTATGACAAACCAAATTTAAGAAATATTTTCACAGGAATCTTATATCGCCTGAAAACAGGCTGCCCATGGCGATATTTACCAGAATGCTTTGGAAAGTATAATACTGTTTTGCTGAATTTACAATCCAAGTGCAACAAAAAAAGAAGTACTCATCAACTAGAATATAATTTTGTTTCCACACAAAAACCACTTCCGAATGATGAGTACTTCCTACCGACATCTTACAATAAACGAGCGAGAAAAGATAATGATTTTACTCGCACAGGGCAAAAAACAAGCAGAAATTGCCAAAGCACTGGGACGTAGCTCCAGCACCATTTCTCGCGAGCTGAAACGACACGCTCTAGAAAGCTACAGTGCAACGAACGCACAAAACAGCTATTTGAAGCATCGTCAAAATAGCAAAGCACAGCGCAAATTAGAGCAGCCTGAATATTTCAATTTGGTGCAAGAAAAGTTTCTGACAGAAAACTGGTCGCCCGAACAAATCAGCGCACGATTAAAATTGGAAAAATCTGAATTATCCATTAGTTATTCAACCATTTATCGTGGCATTTATTCAGGGTTGTTTGATATAGGCGAACGCAAAGCCAGTCGCAAACTGCGCCACAAAGGCAAAACACGGCATACAAAAAATCATCATGAAAAACGTGGCAAAATTCAGATATCCAACCATTTGAACGACCGTCCCATTTCGGCGCAAAATCGCAGTCGCTTTGGACATTGGGAAGCCGATACCGTACTGGGTAAAGCGGGTGGAGCTTGTTTGCTGACGCTGACGGAACGCAAAAGTCGTTTTGAGTTGGTGAAGAAAATTCCTGCCAAAAAAGCCGAAGCAGTCCAAAAAGCCATGATTGAATTGCTGGATTCACATATATTGCGGTCAATTACGCCAGACCGTGGTAAAGAATTTGCCCAACATCGTTTGGTAACAGAAGCACTGGGTGTAGAATTTTACTTCCCCGAGCCGCATCAACCGTGGACACGGGGAACGAATGAAAATACAAATGGGTTACTTCGTGAATACTTTCCGAAGCACCAAGACATCAATCAGTGGAGCGAAGTTGATATTCAACAGGTGATCAATAAACTGAATTTACGACCACGTAAATGTTTAGGTTGGAAAACACCTTATGAAGTTTACTTCAAAAAATCGTTGCACTTGGTTTGACAATTCAAGCTTTAAAAAATGGGTTGTCAGAAGTTATGATCCATTCGTTTATTAATACAGCATCTTTTCTGACAGCACGACTACTTGATTTGTTGTCATTAATAAATTGCTCAATATCTCGTTTATAATTTTCTGTCCGATTGACCAAATCATAATTTAAATACGACCGTTCAACATCAATATCTTTGTTCGAATGATTGTCTGTATTTCTCTGATTATGATTACCCACCCCAACCAAATTTCCTGATTTCATCTTTTGCATACGAGCCACTACAAATGACATATAAACACTCCTAACTTCGGTACAACTTCCATGTAAAGTATACACACTATACTTTATATTCATATAAGTGTGTACTCTGCGAGGCTGTCGGCAGTGCCGACCAAAACCATAAAACCTTTTAAGACCTTTTTTTTTCGTAAAAAAAGAAACAAAAAAACCCGACCTCTGCCACCTCAGCAAAGGGGGGATGCTTTCGTTACCACTTTATTATTTATCAGAGCTTGTGCTATAATTATTCTAATTTCATAAAGTGGTTATAATGGATTGTTAATATAAACATTCATTATAACCTCATAGGAGTGGGTTATAATGAACAAAGTAAATATACAAGATAGTCAAAACTTTATTACATCCAAGTATCATATAAATAAAATATTGAGAAATATACGTTTAAATACAAATGATAATATTATTGAGATAGGTTCAGGTAAAGGTCATTTCACGCTTGAATTAGCTAAAAGGTGTAATTATGTAACCGCCATTGAAATAGACCCTAAATTGTGTAGGACAACTAAAAACAAGCTTATTGATTATGAGAACTTCCAGGTTATCAATAAAGATATATTAAAATTTAAGTTTCCTAAAAATAAGTCATATAAGATATTTGGAAATATACCTTACAACATCAGTACAGATATAATTCGCAAAATTGTTTTTGAAAGCACGGCTACAGAAAGTTATGTAATAGTGGAATATGGATTTGCTAAAAGGTTGCTAAATACAAATCGTTCTCTAGCGCTATTTTTAATGACAGAAGTTGAGATATCCATATTAAGTAAAGTCCCTAGAGAATACTTTCATCCAAAACCTAAAGTTAATAGCTCGTTAATTGTATTAAAAAGACACCCTTCAAAAATATCACTCAAAGATAGAAAACAATATGAAAATTTTGTTATGAAATGGGTTAACAAAGAATACATAAAACTATTTTCCAAAAACCAATTTTATCAAGCCTTAAAATATGCAAGAATTGACGATTTAAACAATATTAGCTTTGAACAATTCTTGTCTCTTTTCAATAGCTATAAATTATTTAATAGATAAGTTAAGGGGTGCATAAACTGCATCCCTTAACTTATCTTATTTTGCTTAAACAATCTTGGCCCGTAAACTGCATAACTCATATGTAAATCGCTCCTTTTTAGGTGGCACAAATGTGAGGCATTTTCACTATTTCCGGCAATTACTTCCATGTAAAGTATAACCCACTATACTTTACTTCGTAAAGGTGGGCTCGCCGAGGGGTCTTGCAGACGGCTCTGTCGGCTCTTTTGAGCCGAGTATCAGCGCACCCTTATGGTGCAATTAGCTGATACAAAAAACAAAGAGTTGGCTCATGTAATCCAACTCTTAAAACACAAAAAAATAACCCCCTTGGCTTTTCAGCAGGGGGCATATTTTGCTGAATTTACAATCCAAGTGCAACAAAAACAGAAGTACTCATCAACTAGAATATAATTTTGTTTCCACACAAAAACCACTTCCGAATGATGAGTACTTCCTACCGACATCTTACAATAAACGAGCGAGAAAAGATAATGATTTTACTCGCACAGGGCAAAAAACAAGCAGAAATTGCCAAAGCACTGGGACGTAGCTCCAGCACCATTTCTCGCGAGCTGAAACGACACGCTCTAGAAAGCTACAGTGCAACGAACGCACAAAACAGCTATTTGAAGCATCGTCAAAACAGCAAAGCACAGCGCAAATTAGAGCAGCCTGAATATTTCAATTTGGTGCAAGAAAAGTTTCTGACAGAAAACTGGTCTCCCGAACAAATCAGTGCACGATTGAAATTGGAAAAATCTGAATTATCCATTAGTTATTCAACCATTTATCGTGGTATTTATTCAGGGTTGTTTGATATAGGCGAACGCAAAGCCAGTCGCAAACTGCGCCACAAAGGCAAAACACGGCATACAAAAAATCATCATGAAAAACGTGGCAAAATTCAGATATCCAACCATTTGAACGACCGTCCCATTTCGGCGCAAAATCGCAGTCGCTTTGGACATTGGGAAGCCGATACCGTACTGGGTAAAGCGGGTGGAGCTTGTTTGCTGACGCTGACGGAACGCAAAAGTCGTTTTGAGTTGGTGAAGAAAATTCCTGCCAAAAAAGCCGAAGCAGTCCAAAAAGCCATGATTGAATTGCTGGATTCACATATATTGCGGTCAATTACGCCAGACCGTGGTAAAGAATTTGCCCAACATCGTTTGGTAACAGAAGCACTGGGTGTAGAATTTTACTTCCCCGAGCCGCATCAACCGTGGACACGGGGAACGAATGAAAATACAAATGGGTTACTTCGTGAATACTTTCCGAAGCACCAAGACATCAATCAGTGGAGCGAAGTTGATATTCAACAGGTGATCAATAAACTGAATTTACGACCACGTAAATGTTTAGGTTGGAAAACACCTTATGAAGTTTACTTCAAAAAATCGTTGCACTTGGTTTGACAATTCAAGATACAAATTATAAATACTCTCAAGTGTATATTCAGTATGGGATTGCGCAATGATTGCCTAATAAAATTTCTGAAATATTTCTGTATCGCATAATTTTTTATATCAGATAAATTGTACTGGATTTCTTAAAAAATTGCAGTATAATTGCCGCAATTATCCCACCGTTTATTTTTTGAGTAGTTTCTCATGATGCAGCATACTTCTGTGTGGTACCGACGCTCGGTCAGTCCGTTTGTTCTTGTGGCGAGTGTTGCCGTTTTCTTGACCGCGACCGCCAATCTTACCTTTTTTGATAAAATCAGCCAAACCTATCCCATCGCGGACAATCTCGGCTTTGTGCTGACGATCGCTGTCGTGCTCTTTGGCGCGATGCTACTGATCACCACGCTGTTATCATCGTATCGCTATGTGCTAAAGCCTGTGTTGATTTTGCTATTAATCATGGGCGCGGTGACCAGTTATTTTACTGACACTTATGGCACGGTCTATGATACGACCATGCTCCAAAATGCCCTACAGACCGACCAAGCCGAGACCAAGGATCTATTAAACGCAGCGTTTATCATGCGTATCATTGGTTTGGGTGTGCTACCAAGTTTGCTTGTGGCTTTTGTTAAGGTGGATTATCCGACTTGGGGCAAGGGTTTGATGCGCCGATTGGGCTTGATCGTGGCAAGTCTTGCGCTGATTTTACTGCCTGTGGTGGCGTTCAGCAGTCATTATGCCAGTTTCTTTCGCGTGCATAAGCCGCTGCGTAGCTATGTCAATCCGATCATGCCAATCTACTCGGTGGGTAAGCTTGCCAGTATTGAGTATAAAAAAGCCAGTGCGCCAAAAGATACCATTTATCACGCCAAAGACGCGGTACAAGCAACCAAGCCTGATATGCGTAAGCCACGCCTAGTGGTGTTCGTCGTCGGTGAGACGGCACGCGCCGATCATGTCAGCTTCAATGGCTATGAGCGCGATACTTTCCCACAGCTTGCCAAGATCGATGGCGTGACCAATTTTAGCAATGTCACATCGTGCGGCACATCGACGGCGTATTCTGTGCCGTGTATGTTCAGCTATCTGGGCGCGGATGAGTATGATGTCGATACCGCCAAATACCAAGAAAATGTGCTGGATACGCTGGATCGCTTGGGCGTAAGTATCTTGTGGCGTGATAATAATTCGGACTCAAAAGGCGTGATGGATAAGCTGCCAAAAGCGCAATTTGCCGATTATAAATCCGCGACCAACAACGCCATCTGCAACACCAATCCTTATAACGAATGCCGCGATGTCGGTATGCTCGTTGGCTTAGATGACTTTGTCGCTGCCAATAACGGCAAAGATATGCTGATCATGCTGCACCAAATGGGCAATCACGGGCCTGCGTATTTTAAGCGATATGATGAAAAGTTTGCCAAATTCACGCCAGTGTGTGAAGGTAATGAGCTTGCCAAGTGCGAACATCAGTCCTTGATCAATGCTTATGACAATGCCTTGCTTGCCACCGATGATTTCATCGCTCAAAGTATCCAGTGGCTGCAGACGCACAGCAATGCCTATGATGTCTCAATGCTGTATGTCAGCGATCATGGCGAAAGTCTGGGTGAGAACGGTGTCTATCTACATGGTATGCCAAATGCCTTTGCACCAAAAGAACAGCGCAGTGTGCCTGCATTTTTCTGGACGGATAAGCAAACTGGCATCACGCCAATGGCAACCGATACCGTCCTGACCCATGACGCGATCACGCCGACATTATTAAAGCTGTTTGATGTCACCGCGGACAAAGTCAAAGACCGCACCGCATTCATCCGCTGATTTCTCCCTGTATTTTTTCCAAACCCACCGCACACTCCATTCGTATTATGGGCGGTGGGGTGGGGTTTGTTATGCCGTATTTATCAAATAAACGCCTACTTGCTGAGATGAGTATCGCTCTTGTCATGGCGATCGTTGCCACGCTGACCCTTGAGCACAGTCAGATTGATCTGATGGTCGCTGATTGGTTTTATCTGGGTATGGGGCATTGGATGGTTGCCAAGCAAGCTTTTTTGCCAGATTTGCTACTGTATTCTGGACTAAAAAAGCTGCTGATGGCGATGCTGATCTACTTGCTGGTTGCGACCATTTGCCGTGCTTATCATGAGAAAAAGGGCAATGCTATCACTGCCAAGTGGCTTGTCCCAGTGACAAAATTTCGCGTGCGTGAGCTTGCGTATCTGGTGCTGACTTTGATCCTAGTGCCGACAGTTGTCGCGTCATTGAAGGCATATACTCATGTGGTCTGCCCTGTGCATTTGACGATTTTTGATGGTACGCTGCCGTATTTGCCGATGCTTGATAGTATGCGTAACACCATTCCTGATAAGTGCTTTCCTGCGGCGCATGCCAGTAGCGGATTTGCGCTGTTTGCCTTTGCGTTTGCGCCAAGTTTGCGCCGCCGTCGTGGTGCGATCATCATCGTGGTGATGGCATTGGGCTGGGCGATGGGCTGCTATAAGATGATTATTGGCGATCATTTTTTGAGCCATACGGTGGTGTCGATGATGCTTGCGTGGGCGATGTCGGCAGGGCTTGCGTGGGTGTTTTTTAAGAAGGGTGAACAAGTTTAATCGGCTGAATTTACAATCCAAGTGCAACAAAAAAAGAAGTACTCATCAACTAGAATATAATTTTGTTTCCACACAAAAACCACTTCCAAATGATGAGTACTTCCTACCGACATCTTACAATAAACGAGCGAGAAAAGATAATGATTTTACTCGCACAGGGCAAAAAACAAGCAGAAATTGCCAAAGCACTGGGACGTAGCTCCAGCACCATTTCTCGCGAGCTGAAACGACACGCTCTAGAAAGCTACAGTGCAACGAACGCACAAAACAGCTATTTGAAGCATCGTCAAAATAGCAAAGCACAGCGCAAATTAGAGCAGCCTGAATATTTCAATTTGGTGCAAGAAAAGTTTCTGACAGAAAACTGGTCGCCCGAACAAATCAGCGCACGATTAAAATTGGAAAAATCTGAATTATCCATTAGTTATTCAACCATTTATCGTGGTATTTATTCAGGGTTGTTTGATATAGGCGAACGCAAAGCCAGTCGCAAACTGCGCCACAAAGGCAAAACACGGCATACAAAAAATCATCATGAAAAACGTGGCAAAATTCAGATATCCAACCATTTGAACGACCGTCCCATTTCGGCGCAAAATCGCAGTCGCTTTGGACATTGGGAAGCCGATACCGTACTGGGTAAAGCGGGTGGAGCTTGTTTGCTGACGCTGACGGAACGCAAAAGTCGTTTTGAGTTGGTGAAGAAAATTCCTGCCAAAAAAGCCGAAGCAGTCCAAAAAGCCATGATTGAATTGCTGGATTCACATATATTGCGGTCAATTACGCCAGACCGTGGTAAAGAATTTGCCCAACATCGTTTGGTAACAGAAGCACTGGGTGTAGAATTTTACTTCCCCGAGCCGCATCAACCGTGGACACGGGGAACGAATGAAAATACAAATGGGTTACTTCGTGAATACTTTCCGAAGCACCAAGACATCAATCAGTGGAGCGAAGTTGATATTCAACAGGTGATCAATAAACTGAATTTACGACCACGTAAATGTTTAGGTTGGAAAACACCTTATGAAGTTTACTTCAAAAAATCGTTGCACTTGGTTTGACAATTCAAGGTATTGAAAACAAAAGGAGCTTATATCTCTATATCTAAAGATAAAATCTTGGTACAAGGAGATAAAATGGTTGCTGTGAATGGGGAGAATGTGTCATTGGAGAGTTAGTTTTAACATTATTCACCCCTCAAAAAAGTTGAACCACACAACCAGCTGATAATATTATTATTGATAAATGTCAATTTTTAGACAAAAGATTGTCGAATTAGTAGGCATAGTAGATAAAATATTTCTCTAAAAGCTAAAAAGAGTTTTTTATAGAGCCACTTGTTTCTCTCGGGTAAATTAGCCTAAATATTTCAGATTATTTTTTTGGAGGGGTATGACAACTGTAGGAGAGCGTATCAAAACTGAGAGACTAAGACTTAAGCTCTCTCAACGGGATTTTAGTAAACTAATTAATATTAGTGCAGAAGCTCAATTTAAGTATGAAAAAAATATATCTCTACCTCGTATTGATTATCTTTTAAAGATTCAAAATATTGGTGTGGATATTAACTATATCTTGCTAGGTTATTCTAACCCTATAATTCTTACAGAAAATGAAATTAGCATCTTAACAGCTATTAGAACTTCTAGTGCTATAAAAAACTTTATACTTGGTGGTATAAAAGAATTAAAGTCTAATTGTTAGATGTTTTATATATTGTTTCTGCCATATTAAGAATTATTGTCTTATCCTTTTCTGAACTCTTTCTATAATAACTTAATAAAGCTTCCTCTTCTTTAGTGACACTTGAATTCTCTCTAATTTTAGATACCCCATTATTAACTAAAACATTCTTTATATCAGAGAGTATTTTGTTTAGGAAATTCTCATTTTCTTTTTGAATATCATCAATTACCTCTTGCTGTAATAAAGCCTCCTGGGTCACACCTAAACTACATTGTACAGATTTTGGCATATCATAAACATAGTATTCAAAAATATTACCTTTAACTCCTGCGACACGTCGTCTACGCCACTTATCTCGTTTAGCATACAAGATTATACCCTGTGGAGTGGAAGGGAGTCCACCAACAGCCAAAAGCTCTTTAAGAGTGTACCATTCTTTCATATTACCTCATTGACTTTACCTTTCATTTAAGTTAAAGTTGTTTTGATTTAACTTAAACATAGATTTATTTAAGTTAAAGAATTAAGTCTAACCTAAGAATATTCCCTTAGTCTACATTAAATTTACCGTTATTTAAAGACCACTTAGTTATGGGGTGTAATATGAGTTTTGAGCAATTATTGTGTCTATTTTTCTTGGAGCGAAATCACAGACCTGCAACTAGACGCTCTTATCAAAATGTAATAGTACAGATTATTAAATTTTATCCAAACAAGGAACCAGAACAATTATCTAAATTTGACTTGTTAGAATGGCGAAAACACTGTCTAGGTAAAATGACTCCAATTACTTGGAATAGCTATGTTAGACACCTTAAAGCCATTTTTAATTATGCTATAGATAATGAGTTATTTGAGTATCCTAAAAATTTATTTAAAGGTCTTATGGTAAGACCTGATAAACCAAAGAAAAAGCTATTAACTGAGAGGCAGATTCATTTTTTAGAAATCTCTTTAGAAAATGAAGAAAAATTACCACATTATTTGCAACCAGCTTATTTTACCAAGGCCTTAATCTACACTTTGAGATATACTGCTATTAGGCAATCTCAACTCTTACAGCTAAAAATCTCTGATATAGATATGACAAGTAAAATTATAAATATAAGAGCTGAAACAAATAAAAATCATGAACACCATGAAATTCCAATTTCAGATAAATTATACCCATATTTAAAAAGATTAATATTAGAATTAAGAGCTAGAAGTGTTACTTCTGATGAGCAATTGTTTAATATTAATCGTTTTTCACTAGTCACTACATCAAGAAATAAGAATATGACAGAAGGGCAACTAGTTCATTTTTTTCGCCATATTTCCAAATTTATAGGATTTAGAGTAACATCACATCGCTTTCGACATACTACAGCGACAGAGGTTTTAAAGCAATCTGGAGATATCTATGCAGTAAAGCAATTACTTGGGCATAAAGATCTTACTGTAACGTTAACATATATTCATAATGATCCTGAAATGCTAAGAAAACATGTAAATTCCTTATAGTTAAAATTGAATTTTTCTCTAAATAAAATAGTTAAAAGATTCACCTATAAATCTCTATATTTTTATAGCTTTGTAAATATTGATGTTCTAAAGTATTCTATATTTTTACATAAATCTTATATACTAAAACGATTTAATAGCTATTTTACATACATTCTCATTTATTTTCTTCATATTAAATGCTTTTTCCCTATAAAAAACTAGAAAGAATTAATTTCATTTTTTAAATGCTAATATAGCATGAATTATATTACTTTTTATGATATGGGATAGTTATGCTAGTAGCTCAACAGATTAAACATAAAATTCAACATTTTGAGAATAGTGTTGTATTTTCCTCTAGAGATTTTTTAGAGTTAGGTATCCAAATGTGTGTATGACTTAATTTACTAAATAATTGTGCAAGTTCATTCCCTTCAAAAGAGCTACGAATCCCCTGACTTTTACGGAAACTCCACTCAATACAATGCCTACTTAGATGTTTCCAAAAAAAAGTGCCTATTTCCTAAACCAAAACGTTCTTACATTCACTTGGAAAGGCGAAGATTGAAGTAGTTTTCTAACCCCTTTTTCTCAACATATCGGTACTTAAAGAATTTTAGAGTTTGAATGAGATTAGATTTTAATTGAGAGGAATTAATCATAGTATATCCTTCATAGTAGATTAAATATATATTTTAAGAAAATGATAAAATAGTTTCATTAATTTATCATTTTTTCACTTCTAAAAAATTGCTCTAATAATCTAAAAGTTATAAGGAAGTTAAATAATGATAAAGATTCTAAGAACACTTATAAAAAAAACAAAATCAGTAGCAACAAACACATCAATGGAACAATTATCTATAGGATGGTACGAGCCTTTATCTGCTAATAAATTACTCTCGTCTCCTTTACGTCAACAGTATCTAAAAACTATTTGGCAGAACGTATCTATGGAGCCACAAATGTTCAATGTTTTGTATAAGACTCCTATAGAAAAATATGCTGAAATAGTTCAGCTTCTTCCAGCATCAGAATCTCATCATCACTCTCATATAGGCGGAATGCTTGATCACGGGCTTGAAGTAATATCTATTGCAACTAAACTAAGACAAAGCTACATTTTACCTCAGAACTCAGCTCCCGAGGAACAAGCGAAACAAAGAGACGTATGGACTGCAGTTGTAATTTATGCTGCATTATTACACGATATAGGCAAAATTGCTGTAGATATTGAGATTATTCTACAAAATGGTGCAAGGTGGTTTCCTTGGCAAGGTAAGCCTGCACAACCATATAATTTCCGATATATTAAAAATAGAGACTATTCATTACACTCTATATTAGGCAGCTTCTTTGCAAATAATCTTATCCCTAAAGAAGCGTTTGACTGGGTTGCTCCTTTTCCACAAGCTTTTTCGAGTTTAATGTATTTCATTTCTGGACACCCTGATAAGTCAGGAGTTCTATCAGAAATTATACAAAGAGCAGATCAAATTAGCGTTACCATGGCATTGGGCGGTGATCCATCGAAATTATCTGAAAAAACGAAATTATCTTTTGCGAAACAACTACACATAGCATTAAGAAATGTAGTGGAAAAATTTAAGCTTAATTCACCTAAAGGGGGCTGTGATGGAT
The DNA here is from genome assembly GCF_014843355.1 of Actinobacillus sp. GY-402. Taxonomy (GTDB): domain Bacteria; phylum Pseudomonadota; class Gammaproteobacteria; order Enterobacterales; family Pasteurellaceae; genus Exercitatus; species Exercitatus varius. The sequence continues at coordinate 1,367,687 of NZ_CP062137.1, read as the reverse complement.
GGCTAACAGAGGATGGTTTATGGCTAATGAGCAAAAGTACAGCTGATAATATTCGTTCATATTTAATGTTACAAGGAGTATCAGTTCCAGCTCAAAATGGAAAAATATTTGATGAATTACAAACTCATAGATTGATTCAAAAAACAGATAATGCTACTGCCATTTGGAATGGTAGAGTTATATCTAATGCTGGATGGGCTCCACCAAAACCTTTTACTTTGTTAAAAGTTTCTCCAGAAATTATTTGGGATAACTTAGATGATAGGCCCGAAGTATTTGATGGTCGAATTGATATTGTTAATGAAAAAGGTGAAGTCACAACTGCCACAGCTCTTAAGTTTGAACCAACCGAAACCCTAGAAACTGAAACATCAGAGTTAGTCGTCCAAAATGAAGAACAAGAACAGTTCATAACCACAACAAAGACTGTATCAAATGACTTAGTATTAAGTGGCGAAAATTTTCATAAATCAAATGAATCTATGGAAATAGATTATGTACTTGATATGTTTTCTCCAGTTACTGAGAGAGTTCTACAGGATTCCAATATTTATGAGCCTGCTTTCAATGAAACTGTAAATATTACTCAAGAAAACAGTACACAAATTACTACCTCAGAACAAAAATACTTAGGCGATGTCGCTCAACTTACTCAAGATAGTCCTAAAATTTACAATGAACACAGCATAGATGCTCAGAAGTTCATACAGTGGGTTAAGGCAGGGGTTCTTTCTGGAAGACTGGTCATCAATAGACCAAATGCTAAATTACATATTGTAGAAAAGCATATATTTCTTGTTACTCCAAGTATATTTCAGCTATATTTAAAGGAAGTAGCTAATTCTACAGATAAAAAATCTTGGGAGTTACTACAAAAGCAATTCCAAAATTTAGGCGTACATAAACGTCAGCATACAAGTGACGATAGCAGAAATATTTGGACTTGTTCTATTGTTGGTCCTAATAAACAATCATTTTTAAATGGATATCTGATTGAAGATGTGAAATTGTTTATTGGAGATAAGATATTGTTAAATAATCAGTGGTTAAAATTACAAGGAGATTTACAATGACCTTCCATCAATTGTTAGAAAATTTTTTTGTACAAAAAATTACGTCCTTATACTGAATTGGGATATCGCAAGATATTCAACCTACTAGAAAAAACCTACCCAGGGGTGAATCCAAACGATGTCACAATAGAGTTTGTCATTAACTGGAGAAATAAGGTTTTACAAACAGCCAAACCAATAACTTGGAATGGGTATGCAAGGCATCTGAGAAGTGTTTATAATTTTGGTATAGAAAATGGATTTTTATCTCTAGAAAAGAATCCATTTTCCAAAGTGTTTATTACTGAGGATAGGGTTAAAAAGAAAACATTAACTGATGACCAAGTTATCCGTATTATCGACTTTTTATCCAATAGTAGAGAGCTTCCTGAAATATTACAACCTAACTGGTTTAGCTTAGCACTGATCCAAACATTAAGATATACAGGTATGAGGCGAAGTCAGCTTATTCAGCTTACAATAGGGGATATTGATTTAGATAATAAGATCATAAAGATTTCATCTCATATCAATAAAAATCATAATTACCATGAAATCCCGATTTCGAGAAAACTGTTACCTTATTTAAATAGGCTTATTTTTGAATTGCGTCAAAGAAATGCAACACAAGCAGATCAATTATTTAACCTAAATCTCGTATCATCTCATACAAGAAGTAGGCATAAAAAAACAACTAGGGATCAAATTAGTCATTTAACTAAAGTCATTTCAAAAAATGTTGGTTTCCCTATTTCTAGCCATCGTTTCAGGCATACAATAGCAACCAAACTAATGAAAAATGTAGACAATGTATACAATGTTAAACAGTTATTAGGGCATAGTGACATAAAAGTAACATTAAGCTATATAGAATATAATTGTGAAATGATCCGAAATTGTGTAGATTCTCTATAAAAATGTGATCTTCTGTAAATTTTACACAAAAATCTATTTCTAGACTTTACAAGAAAACAGAAAGAAGTAGAATAAATCCTGCTCTTCATACTGTTGTTGGGAGCAGGATTTATTCCTTTATTCTTTGAGTTTTTTGTGCAAAGACGATGATTACACAGCGGATTCAAAATCCGCCGCCTTTGCGGGTGTGTCGGTTCGAGTCCGACCCTAGGCACCACCGATAAATATCATTCCAAAGCCACTGTAATAGTGGCTTTTTTCTTATCTCTTTTCTGGTTGATTCCGTATGCTAAAAGGTGTTTTACTGTCTGTTTTCGCTTCTTTGCTTTTTGGTGTGGTCTATTTTCTTTCAACGGTTTTATATCCGATTCAGGGCACTGGGCTTTTTGGATGGCGAACGTTGGTTACTGTTCCTTTCGTGATTGCCGCTGTTTTTCTATTGAAACAACAGCAAGAGTTTCTGGCTTTTTTAACCCGTTTAACGCACGAACCTTATCTCATTGTTATTCTTTTGTTTAATAGTTTGAATATCGGCGCACAAATGTGGCTGTTTTTATGGGCGCCGGTGAACGGCAAAGCGATTGAGGTTTCTATCGGTTATTTATTGATGCCGCTGGTAATGGTGTTAATGGGGCGTTTTGCGTTCCGTGAACGAATGAGTCGAGTTAAAGGCGTCGCTGTTATTTTTGCCGCATTAGGTGTTTTCAGTAAGATCTGGATAACCGGTGTGTTTTCGTGGGAAACGGCTTTTGTTTGCGTAGGTTATCCCGTTTATTTCGCAGTGCGTAAGCATTTTAATATTTTGCATCTTTCCAGCTTTTTGCTTGAGATGTTATTGATGATTCCGATTTCTGTCTATTTTGCCGCACAGGTGGAGATGTCTTGGGTTCTGAAACAAAATCCTTTCGCTTATGAATGGTTGGCATTATTGGGATTGGTGGGTGGTATTGCGTTTATCGCTTATATCATGGCAAGTCAGCGAATTCCCATTAATATTTTAGGATTGTTGGGTTATTTGGAACCTTTTACGATGTTAGTGGTTTCCTTTCTAATCGGCGAACGTTTAGAGCAGGATTCTTATATTTTAATGGGCTGTTTATGTGTTGCGGTATTCTTGTTGATATTAGACGGTATGGCTAAAACTAAAATAACGGCATTTTCATAGGGTTCGGTCATATCTATTGAGGGAAAAACGGAGTATTGGAATCCGGATGATAAAAAAGAGTTGATTAAATCAACTCTTTTATTTTTTGAGGAATACTTCGATTAAATGAAATTTAAATTTCCGGGATTCGTTCCTGTTGTAATTCGTAAGTCGGCGGAATTTGCGGATTGGCGTCATCTTCCATCATCGGCACTTTAGGCGGTTCTTTATGATGAATTTCCGTCGCAGTGGATTTTTCTTTACCGATAAGTTGATTTTTTAACGCCGCAAAATTCGTTTTGCCCGATAACCAGATGTCGATAAAAGCCTGATTAAAGGCTTTATCAAACTGTTGTTCCAACACTTGATCGTTCACAATGAAATAACCTGTATCAGGTAAGGCAATATAATTCAAACGATCATTAGGCGATAAATCCGGTAAGGTTTGTTGTAGCTGAGCAAGCCAGCTTTCAGACTGTTTGGGATCGACATCAAGCGCCGCCATTTCTTTGATCAGAATAATGGCAAAATTTTTACCTTCGACGGGCTTACCAAAGTCAAAAGAGAGCATAACCGGAGTTTGATTTTCTTTATAATGACCGTTTTCCGTAAATAACGATATGGTATAAACGTGGAACGGGCCCCAGTTATAATCTGCTTTGCCCACAGGCAGCCAATTCGCCGAAAGTGCGGTAGGAATTAAGCATAAAATGGCGATAAAGAGTGATTTCAATTTCATAAAGCGTCCAACATAAACGAATTGGCAAAATTATACCAACTCTAGCCAGAAAAAAAAGGCGACTTCCGTCGCCTTGCAATTTTTATTTATATTTACTGCTTATTTTAAGCTGCCGACCATGTCTTCCGGACGAACCCATTTATCGAAGTCTTCGGCTGATACCAAACCTAAGTTAATGGCCTCTTCGCGTAATGTAGTGCCGTTTTTGTGCGCAGTTTTTGCAATTTTCGCCGCATTTTCATAACCGATGTGAGTGTTTAACGCGGTCACTAACATTAATGAGCTTTCAAGCAAGTGCTTAATGCGCGGAGTATTCGGTTTGATACCGCTTGCACAGTGTTCGTCGAATGAGATACAAACATCTGCGATTAATTGTGCGGATTGCAAGAAGTTTGCCGCCATTACCGGTTTGAATACGTTCAATTCGAAGTGACCTTGAGAGCCGGCAAACGAAATAGTCGTATCGTTACCTAATACTTGCGCCGCAACCATTGTCATGGCTTCGCATTGAGTCGGATTCACTTTACCCGGCATGATGGACGAACCCGGTTCGTTTTCAGGGATTAAGATTTCCCCGATGCCCGAACGCGGACCGGATGCCAATAAACGAATGTCGTTGGCGATTTTGAATAATGACATAGCGACCTGTTTCAGTGCGCCGTGAGTTTCAACGATGGCATCATGCGTTGCTAACGCTTCGAATTTGTTTTCGGCGGTAATGAACGGAAGTCCTGTGAATTGAGCGATGTATTCCGCTACTTTTACGTCATAACCTTTAGGCGTATTCAAGCCGGTACCGACCGCCGTACCGCCCAATGCCAATTGACGTAAATGCGGTAACGTGTTTTTAATGGCGATTAAACCGAAGTGTAATTGCGCCGCATAACCACTGAATTCCTGGCCTAATGTTAATGGAGTAGCGTCCATTAAGTGAGTGCGGCCGATTTTCACCACGTCTTTAAATTCTTCGGATTTCGCCGCTAAGGTTTTTTGTAAACGTTCGATAGCGGGAATGGTCGCTTCAACGACTTTTTTATATGCCGCAATGTGCATAGCCGTCGGGTAAGTATCGTTTGAGGATTGAGATTTGTTTACATCGTCATTTGGGTGGATGATGGATTTTTCGCCTAATTTACCGCCGTTAAGCACATGTGCGCGGTTAGCGATAACTTCGTTCAGATTCATGTTGGATTGCGTACCTGAACCGGTTTGCCAGATAACCAACGGGAATTGATCGTCTAATTTATGCGCCAGGATTTCATCGCAGGCTTGTGCGATTAAATCGCGTTTTTCAACCGGTAATACGCCTAAATCCGTGTTGGCATAAGCGGCCGCTTTTTTCAAGTAGCCGAATGCTTCGATGATTTCGTGTGGCATTGACGCTGCAGGACCGATTTTAAAGTTGTTGCGTGAACGTTCGGTTTGCGCCGCCCAATATTTATCCGCAGGAACTTGAACTTCGCCCATAGTGTCTTTTTCAATACGAAATGTCATAATAATCACCTATTTATTATTGTGTTAAAGTAAAATACATTGCACGAATTCTAACACTTCATAGTTAGGTCGGATAGAACGAATTACAGTTTTTGTGATTTAGATCATTAAATTGGAGCACCGATAATTTTTTCGCTAAAATCACGAAAACAGGAGAAAAAAATGAACGATAAACGTGTTTTTAATCATGCGGAAAATCATGCAGGTAATGAAGAAGAGGCTTTTCAAGCAAAGCGTGAGTTTTCCGCAACGGCAGAAATTACGCCGGATTTGACCGCACTTGATGACGAAAACGGAGAAAACGAGCCGCTGGAAGGCGAATTGCTGACTGCTCAATTCGAACGGGCGATACGACCAAAATCCCGCTGGTGGAAGCGAGCGGTGATTGCGGTCGTTATATTGTTTTTGGGCGCGACGGTGGCGCAGTCGGTGCAATGGTTGATCGATAGCTGGCGGGCGAATCAGTGGATTTATTTTGCTTTTTCCGTTGTCGGTTGTTCTGTCGTCGGATTAGGTTTGACGGCGCTTGGCAAGGAATTTTTACGCTTGCGTAAACTACGCCGGCATCTGGCTTTACGGGCTGAAAGTGCGGTCGAATTTAAAGAAGATTTTGATGCGGATAAAGCCAAAGAATTATGTGAGAAAATCGCCTCTTCGCTGGATATGGACGCACAACATCCCTCTGTTGAGTTGTGGCGGAAGCAATTGAACGACGGCTTGACGGCGCGCGAAGTGGGCGAACTGTTCACTAAAAACGTATTGTATCCGATTGATAAAAAAGCGAAAAAACTGATTACCCGAAGCGCCGTCGAAAGCGGTATTGTGGTGGCGGTCAGCCCGCTGGCGGTGGTGGATATGCTGTTTCTGGCTTGGCGTAATACGCGGTTAATCAATCGTATCGCCAATATTTACGGCATTGAATTAGGTTATTGGAGCCGTTTGCGTTTAATGCGCATGGTGCTCATCAATATGGCTTTCACCGGTGCAACGGAATTGGTGCAGGATATCGGTCTGGATTGGTTGTCGCAGGACATTACCGCCAAGCTTTCCGGCCGCATCGGACAAGGCTTGGGCGTAGGTTTGCTGACGGCACGATTAGGGTTGAAAACTATGGAATTTTGCCGTCCGTTGGCCTTCAATAAGGAAGATAAGCCGCGCTTAAGCCATATTCATCGGGAATTGTTAAGCGGACTGAAAAATGTAGTATTGAAATCCGCTAAAAACCGGGAAAAACAAAACGTGTAAAGATAAGTTGACGTTTCGCTTTTAGGTTTCCGTTTTTTTCGGTATGATAAAGCACAATTTTGTCACGGGACAAACAATATGACTGAAAATACGACACGCGTGCAGCCGACTGAAATCAGTTTTAACGATTTCATCGCCGAAAGTCCGCAAATGAAGGCGTTAGTGGAAAAAGCAAAGAAATTTGCGTTGCTTGACGCGCCTTTATTAATTCAGGGCGAAACCGGAACCGGAAAAGATTTATTGGCGAAAGCTTGTCATCAGCACAGCGAGCGCCGCCATAATAAGTTTATTGCGGTGAATTGCGCCGGTTTACCCAACGAGGACGCGGAAAGCGAAATGTTCGGTCAGGCGAAAGGCGATAAAACGACGCAAGGTTTTTTTGAATACGCCGATGGCGGAACGGTGTTGCTGGACGGTGTTGCCGAGCTTTCTTTGTCGTTACAGGCGAAATTATTGCGTTTTCTGAATGACGGCACCTTTCGTCGGGTGGGAGAAGAACAGGAACATTATGCGAATGTGCGGGTGATTTGTACCTCGCAAGTTCCGTTGGCGCGATATGTGGAACAAGGCAAAGTGCGCAACGATTTGTTTCATCGGTTGAACGTTCTGAGCCTTGAATTGCCGCCGCTGCACGCGCGACAGGACGATATTGCGTCGCTAACGGATTTGTTTGTCACGCAAATCAGCAAAAATCTCGGTATTTTTCGACCGCACTTTGATCAGTCGTTTATTGATTATCTGAAGAATTATCAGTGGCAAGGCAATGTGCGGGAACTTTATAACGCCCTGTATCGCGCCTGTTCATTGGCGGAGAACAATCGGCTTAGCGTTGCCGGTTTGAATTTGTCGCCGACTACGTCTGGCGCTGAAAACGGCTTTTCTCTTGAGCAATTTGATAATTTGTCGTTGGAGCAAATTATGGCGGATTTTGAAAGCCGGTTGTTACGTGAATTTTATGCTCGCTATCCGAGTACCCGTAAACTCGCCGCCCGATTAGGCGTTTCTCATACGGCGATAGCCAATAAATTGAAGCAGTATGGAATCAGTAAATAGCGATAAAAAACGTTGAATCCGAATTCAACGTTTTTTAGTTTTATATTGTTTGCCGTTTATTTATCTTTATCGCAGTTTTTAATGTCGGCACATTTTCCGTACATATATAAACTGTGAGATTCCAGCTGAATGCCGTGTTCTTTGCTGATTTCTTTCTGGCGTTCCTCAATAACTTTATCATTAAATTCAAAGACTTTACCGCAATCTACACAAATAATATGGTCATGATGTTCCAGCGGCGCTAATTCGAAAACGGATTTATTACCTTCAAAATTATGACGGACAAGAATATGCGCTTCATCAAACTGATTAAGTACGCGGTAAACTGTCGCCAGACCGATTTCTTCCCCTTGTTCCAGCAGAAGTTTATACACGTCTTCCGCCGAAAAATGCTGCATTTTGTGTAATTGCATTAACGCTAGAATGGTCAGGCGCGGCTCAGTAATTTTTAAGCCCGCTTTTTTTAATAATTTAATGTTTTCTTCCGACATAATTGCTCCTTAAGCAAGTTCTGCTAAGCACATCTCGTCATAAATCTGTTTTACCCAATTTTCGACGCGCGTCGAAGTGAGTTCGGGTTGGCGATCTTCGTCAATGCATAATCCGACGAAAGTTTTATCGTCGATCAAGGCGCGGGATGCTTCGAAAGTATAACCTTCCGTTGAAGTATTACCGACGATAATCGCACCGCGGCTTTCGACGATATCGCGAATAGTGCCCATCGCATCGCAGAAATATTCCGCATAATCCTCTTGGTCGCCGCAACCGAAAATTGCTACCAGTTTGTCGGTGAAATCAATTTCTTCCAGAGTCGGGAAGAAATCGTCCCAATCGCATTGCGCTTCACCGTAATACCAGGTCGGAATGCCGAATAATAAAAAATCGTAAGCTTCGATATCTTCTTTTGTGCTTTTGGCGATATCGCGAATATCCACTAATTCGTTGCCTAATTGTTTTTGGATCATTTTGGCAATATTTTCCGTATTGCCCGTATCGCTGCCGTAAAATAAACCAACAATAGCCATTCTGTTTACCTATTTATTCTTGTTTTCTTGAGTATGAAAATAATCTTGTAAAATGTTTTCGATTAATTCCGCCCGGCAAATGTCGAGCCTAAACGCTAATTCTTCTAACTGCCGAACTAACGAAGCGTGTAATTTTAATTCTACGCGCTTTAAACCGCTTGATTTATCCCGGCGCAGCTGATTCCGTTTATTCACCCGGATTTGTTGTTCCCGGCTCAGCGGATTGCTTCTGGGACGGCCAACTCGGCGTTCATCCGCAAACAGATCAAGCGTAATACAATCTGCGTCTTGTTTTGCCATGTGTAAATTTGCTGATTTGTTAGAAATCATTCTCACGCTGAGAATGATTTTCTACTATATAAAAGTTGGGCGAACTATAGCATAATTCCCCGGGGATTTAAACCGTCAACTCTCGATTAATTCGATTGGATAAATTTTGTGATTGCGCGGGCGACAAGCTCGGGCTTTTCCGCATGTACCCAATGGTGCGCTCCTGCAATGGTGAATGATGTCGCCTGCGGGAATTGCGCCAGAATGGTATCGCCGTATTGCGGTAGAATATAATTGGATTCGCCGCCTTTGATAAACAGGGCGGGTTGGGTATAACGCACCTTTTCCCAGCCCATAATCTGCCTGTAATGAGTGTAAAGTGCGGTCAAATTAAAGCGCGTTTTTTCCGATGCGTCGGCATCAAAGGATTTCAATAAAAACTGGATGGTGGCTTCGGAATCCAGGTAATGCGCAAGCACGGTTTTCGCCTGTTGACGGGTTTGAATATCCGCCGCTTTCAGTGCGAATAGCGCCTGAAACTCCTTCGCATGGGCGTTATCGTTATACAGAACGTTATAATCCACCGGCGCAATGTCGATCACCGCTATTTTTGAGATTAAATCGGGACGTTGCGCCGCCGCGGTCATGGCGGTTTTGCCGCCCATGGAATGTCCGATCAGAATGGCGTTGGAAACGTTTAAATGTTCCACCAAACGAATCACATCCGCCGCCATTGCCGGATAATTCATTTCATCGGCATGAAAACTCCGTCCGTGATTGCGCAAATCCGCGCGCAAAATGGCGTAATCCTCCGCAAAGGCTTTGGCGATCACGCCGAGATTATTCATATCGCCGAATAACCCGTGTAAAAAAACTAAAACCGGATTGCCGGACGAACGGGAAGCGGGCTGAAATTGATAATTAAGTTGTCGTTTTGCCGTCATTTTTTTGATAGAGAATTCATAAAGAAAACGTTATAATGCGGAAAAATTGTTTCTAATTCAAGTCAGAGCTAAAAATGAAGATTATCGAAGTTGACGAAGAACTCTATCAATTTATCGCAAGCCATACCCAATCTATCGGTGAAAGCGCTTCGGATATTCTGCGCCGCTTATTGAATTTGCCGACTTCCAGCGTCAGTTCGGTCGCCTTGGGCGCGGTGGTCTCCGAATCTGCCGTAGCGGCGGAAAATCCGGCGTCGGAAGCGAAAAGTGCGGTAAAAAATGACTTCGTTTTAGAACCGGCGGCAGAAAAACCGGCAGTAGAAAAAACAGTGGTCGAAAAAACGGTGAAAAAACAACCCGAACAGTTCATTTCGCACATTGTCAATAAAGTGCGGCAAGTGATTGAATCCGATGCGTTTCAGGAAGAAACCAAAGCCGTGGTGAGATTTCTGGCTATTTTAACCGCACTTTACCGCACCAATCCCGAAGGTTTTTCACTGGCGATTGAAAGCGAACAGGTGCAAGGTCGCACAAGGGTTTATTTCGCACGGGACGAAGCCACGTTATTGGCGGCGGGCACGCACACCAAACCGAAACAGATCCCGGACACGCCCTATTGGGTGATTACGAACAATAACAGCGGACGCAAAATGATTATGCTGGAAGGCGTGATGCGCGGCATGCAGTTGCCCGAAGCGCTGATCGAAGACATTCGCGGTTACTTCATTGTAAATTGATTTTATGCTAAGCCATCCGTTTCCTTGGCGCATTCATGCCGAGTCGAGTTATCAACATCACATCGCCTTGCGGGATTTTTCGCAGGGCGAAGTTTTTACTTGGGCGCAGCTAGCCGATGAAATCCGTCGGACGGCCGAAACACTGACGGCTCAGGGGGTGACGGCGCAATCCGGGGTGGCGTTGTGCGGTAAAAACGGTTTCCCGCTGTTGTGTTGCTATTTGGCCGCGCTGCAACTGAATGCGCGGGTTTTAGGATTAAATCCTGCCTTTTCTGATGAAAAACGGACCGCACTTTGCCGCTGGAATGGGATTCGCCTGATGATTGATTTTACCCGGCCGCAACCGGTTTTCAGCGAAGTCAAAGACGTTGATTTTGCCGAATTCGATAGCGTCGATCATGCCTTGTTCTCAGCTTGTACCATGACGCTGACTTCCGGTTCTACCGGCGCGCCGAAAGCGGTGTTGCATTCTATGCGGAACCATTTGGAAAATGCGCGGGGCGTTTGTGAATTAATGGATTTTTCCCGCGATTCCTCTTGGTTGCTTTCTCTGCCGTTGTACCATGTGTCCGGGCAGGGGATCGTCTGGCGTTGGCTGTTGCAGGGCGCGGAATTACAGTTGCCGGGCGAAGATTTTTACCGCAGCCTCACGCAGGCGAGCCATGCCTCTTTAGTGCCGACTCAGGCGCAGCGTTTATTGCAATATTTGGCGGATTGCCCTTCGAATGAGATGAAAAGTGCGGTCAAAATTCGGCACATTTTATTGGGCGGTTCGCATATTCCTGAAAAAATCTCCGAAAATTTGACCGCACTTGGTATTCAGGCTTATGTGGGATACGGCATGACGGAAATGGCGTCTACCGTATTTGCCAAAAAATGCGACGGCAAAGCGGGCGTCGGCCGGCCTTTGCGCGGTCGCGAATTTCGGTTGGAAAATGATGAAATCCGGTTACGCGGCGCCGGATTGGGCTTAGGTTACTGGTTAAACGGCAAACTCGTTTCGCTGACTAATTCCGACGGCTGGCTGCAAACCAAAGATAAAGGCGGTTGGGACGGCGAAAATTTGCAGGTTTTAGGGCGCTTGGATAATATGTTCATTTCCGGCGGCGAAAACATTCAACCGGAAGAAATCGAGCGGATTCTGCAACGCCACGAACAAGTCGAGCAGGCGTTTGTTTTGCCGATCGACGATGCGGAATTCGGGCAACGTCCCGTGGCGATGGTAAAATTTAAAACCCGTTTCAGCGAAAGTGCGGTCAAAAATTTACATGTTTTTTTGGCTGATAAATTAGAGAAATTTAAACGACCGGTGCGGTATTTTCCGCTCGATACGACGATATCGCAGCAGAGCGGAATTAAGCCGTCCCGCATTCAATTAAAACAAAAATTAAATGAAATATTAGGAATGAAATAATGCAGTTAGCTATTTGGACACGACGTGTCGTGACACAATTATTATTGGGCGCTTTGTTAGTCGTAGCATGGCCGCATGCGGCTTATTCCGCTCTGCCGTCGGCGCGCGAGATTGAAAGTCAGCTCGAAAAGGCAAAACAGGCGGAACAAACTGATGACGCCGTCAAGGATTTGGTTAAAGATTTGGAAGAAACTCAGCGTTTTATTGCGGATATTGCCAAGCAGAAAGAACAAAACGCTAAGTTGGTGAAAAATATTGAGAATGCCGATAAAGGCATTTCCGCTTCGCAATCGAATATTAGCAAACTGAAAGCGGATAAACTGCCGACGGCGGCGGATTTAAGTAAGTATTCTTTGGAAGAATTGCAACAACAACTGGAACAAAAACAGATTACTTTACAGAATGTGCAGGACGAATTAGCCCAAGTGAACGCCGATTTGGTTGCGCAACGTTCCGCGCCGGAACGTGCCCAACAAACTTTAGCGGAAAATGCTAAACGGGCGCAGGCCATTAATCAGGTGTTTATTAACGATAAGTTGTCAAAGTCAAGAAAAACGCGGCTTGAAGCGGAACAGACGTTGCTTGATTTGCAAAATACTTATAATCAAACGTTATTACAGGGAACGGCGCGTTTAACGTCGCTTTATTCCCTTATTGTGGAAGAACGTACTTTGCAGCAACAACAGTTGCAGAGCGAACTGAATACTTTGCAATCGGCGATTAATGAAAAGAATCTGCAGCTTTCCAAAGAACAGGTAGAACAAGCCACCCAGAATCAGGAAAAGAACGCGGAAGCCAACACCAATCCGGTGGTTGCGGGGCAGCTGAATTTTAACACGCAAATTAGTAAAGGCATTCTGGAAGAAACCACGCGGATGAACAGTTTGTCACAGGACAACTTGCGCATTAAAAATGTGTTGGGCAATTTGCAACAAACTCAGCGTAATATCGAAGAACAGATCAGTTCGTTGCAAGGCACGTTGGTGCTTTCCCGCATTATTAATAAACAGCGCCAGTCGTTGCCTCAGGATGAAATGATTTCGGGGCTGGGAAAGCGTATCGCCGATTTGCGGGTAAAAATCTTCGATATTACCGAATTCCGCGACAAACTTTATGATACGGATGCATACATCAAAGATTTAGAACAAACGGAAAAAGTGACATTTTCGGCAAAAGATCGCGCGCAGTTAGTCGATTTGGTGGAAGAACGCCGCAAGTTGTTGGCGGATTATTTAAGTTTATTAAATAATCAACTGAATTTGTCCATTAATATTGAATTAAACCAGCAGCAGGTTCAGGCAATCAGCGATTCGTTACAAAATAAATTGCAACAGCAAAGTTTCTGGGTAAAAAGTAATTCGGTGATGGATTGGGAGTGGTTTAAATCTTTTCCTGACAGTATGAATTTTCAACGCCGGGCATTAAAGAAAAACTTTGATTTTTCCAATTGGAAAGAAAATTTGTTGCCGGGATTAGGAGCGATCGGTTTGTTGCTGATTTTGACCGCACTTATTCGCCGTAAAAAAGAAAATATTAAGAAGCGTTTAAACAAATTGAATCAGCAAATTAATGTTTATGCCACGGATACTCAGTGGCATACGCCGAAAGCGATTTTCTGGGTTGCCGTATTAAGCTTGCCGAGTACTTTCTTGTTTCTGGCCGGCTTTATTCTGGTGACGGGAATTTGTTTTAAAGATCCCGCAACGGTTTGGCCTTGGGGGCTGAAAATGGCGGCTTATTGGTGGAGTTTCGCTTTTATGCTGGGCATGCTGCGTCCGAACGGTATCGGACACCACCATTTCAATATGCCGAAAGAAAGTAATGAAGCGTTCCGTAATATGCTGAAACGCTCGGCATGGATTATTGCATTATTGTTGAATGTGTCGATTTTCAGCCATATTGATTTGGGATTAAGTTATGACGTTATCGGTCAGGCGTCAATGATCATCGTGCTGGTGACGGTGCTGTTAATTATGGTGCCGCGCTTCCGTCAGGCGGTGTCGAGTTATCAGAAATCGGCGAAAGAACAAACGGTAATGAGCCAGTATTTTCTGCCGATTTTACGCGTGGTATTGTTGCTCGTGCCGGTTGTGCTGATTGTTTTAACCGCCATGGGATATTATTACACGGCGATTGTTTTGATCGAGCATTCGATTTCGTCTTATTTCGTGGTGATGACCTGGTGGCTGATCCGGAATCTGGTATATCGTGGTTTTGCGGTGGCGGCTCGCCGTATGGCATATCGTCGCGCGAAGGAAAAACGAGAACAGTTGCAGGCAAAAGTGATTGCGGAAGCCAACAGTTCGCTTAATCCGGATATGCAGGAAATTCAGTACGACGACAGTATCGCCATCAGCGAGATTAAAGCCCAGATGCTGCGGGTGGCGGATTTCTTGCTTTGGATCGCCTTATTCGGCATGTTTTATTGGGCATGGTCGGATTTAGTTACGGCGGCTTATTATTTGGACAGTATTTCCCTTTGGCGACAGACCACTTCAGGTGAAAACGGCACGACGATAACGGAATCCATCACGTTGCTGAATTTATTTGTCGCTATTGCCATTATGGTTGTCACTTACGTATTGGTGCGGAATATTTCAGGGTTGCTGGAAACCTTAGTTTTCTCCCATACCAGACTGTCACAGGGTACGCCTTACACCATTACGACCTTGCTTACCTATGCCATTATCGCATTAGGCGCAACCTCTGCGTTCGGCGCGTTGGGCATGTCGTGGAGCAAACTGCAATGGCTGTTCGCCGCACTTTCCGTCGGGCTGGGCTTCGGTATGCAGGAAATTTTCGCGAATTTCGTTTCCGGTATCATTATTTTATTTGAACGTCCGGTTCGGATCGGCGATATTATTACTCTGGGCGAATTCAGCGGAACCGTATCGAAAATCCGTATCCGCGCGACGACATTGGTGGATTTTGACGGTAAAGAAGTGATTGTACCGAATAAGTCTTTCGTTACGGAACGATTGGTGAACTGGGCGTTATCCGATACGGTGACAAGGGTTATCGCCCGCGTCGGCGTAGGATACGGCGCAGACTTGGAATTAACTAAAAAGTTGTTGCTGCAGGCTGCCACCGATTGTGAATTAGTATTGAAAGATCCTGCGCCGGTGGTTTATTTTCTGAATTTCGGCGCCAGTACGCTGGATCATGAATTGCGGGTATATGTCGGTCATGTAGGAGATCGTAATCCGACCCTGGATTACCTCAACCGACGAATTAACCAATTACTGACGGAAAATAATATTGAAATCGCATTCAATCAGTTAGATATTTACATTAAAAACCTGACCACCAACGAAGAGCTGAAAGTCGGTGAAACGGTAGAATTAAAAAAATAAAAGGAATCATTCATGGCAGGAAATACTATCGGACAGTTGTTTCGGGTGACGACATTCGGTGAATCCCACGGTATTGCTTTAGGTTGTATCGTAGATGGCGTACCGCCGAATATGGTGCTGAGCGAAGCGGATATTCAGCCTGATCTGGATCGCCGAAAACCGGGCGCTTCCCGTTATACCACGCCGCGTCAGGAAGCGGATGAAGTGCAGATTTTATCCGGCGTATTTGAAGGAAAAACCACCGGTACCAGTATCGGCTTAATCATTAAGAATACGGATCAGCGTTCAAAAGATTACGGCGATATTATGGATAAATTCCGTCCCGGCCATGCGGATTACACTTATCAGCAAAAATACGGCATTCGCGATTATCGCGGCGGCGGGCGTTCTTCCGCGCGGGAAACCGCAATGCGAGTGGCGGCGGGAGCGATTGCGAAAAAATATCTGCGTGAACAGTTCGGCATTGAAATTCGCGGTTATTTGTCTCAAATCGGCAATGTGAAAATTGATCCCGAAACCGTAGCGGACGTAACAAAAATCGACTGGGAACAAGTGGCGAGTAATCCGTTTTTCTGTCCGGATAAAAGTGCGGTGGAAAAATTCGACGAATTAATTCGTAACTTGAAAAAGGAAGGCAATTCTATCGGCGCAAAATTAACCGTTATCGCGGAAAACGTGCCGGTAGGCTTGGGTGAACCGGTGTTTGATCGCCTGGATGCGGAACTTGCTCATGCGTTAATGGGAATTAATGCGGTGAAAGGCGTTGAAATCGGCGACGGTTTTGATGTGGTCGCACAAAAAGGCACGCAACACCGCGATGAAATGACACCGGAAGGCTTTCTCTCGAATCATGCGGGCGGTATTTTAGGCGGCATTAGCAACGGTCAGCCGATCATTGCCACGATTGCGTTAAAACCCACTTCCAGCATTACGATTCCGGGCCGAACGGTGAATGTGAACAATGAACCGGTAGAACTGATTACCAAAGGCCGGCACGATCCTTGTGTCGGCATTCGAGCCGTGCCTATTGCGGAAGCCATGGTCGCGATTGTTTTGCTGGATCATTTATTACGGTTTAAAGCGCAGTGTAAATAAGCAAAAGTGCGGGCGATTTTACGATAGTTTTTTGCAAAATCGATGTGCGGTTTAAGTCGGAGCGCGTCTGCGCGGCGTCATTGCAACTTATTTAGCGAAGGAAAGTATGAAAAAAATTCTAAGTGCGGTCGTTTTTTCAGCGTTTTTAGTACGCTGACGGTGCAGGCTTCACCGGCGGACTGGCAGGCGATTAAACGTCCTATTCCAAGTACTTCGGGACAGGCGGAACCGATCGGCTCATACAGTAACGGTTGCATTCTCGGTTCCGTGCCGATGCCGGCAAAAGGTGACGGTTTTCAGGTGATTCGCATGAATAAAAACCGTTTTTACGGTCATCCTAACATGATTCGTTATCTTGAACGTCTCGGCAAACAAGTGAAACAAGCGGGATTGCCGACGATGCTAATCGGCGATATTGCCATGCCGGGCGGCGGCCGCTTCCTGACCGGTCACGCCAGCCATCAAATGGGGCTGGACGCCGATATTTGGCTGCGAATGGGCGAAATGTCCGAGCAGGAAGCCTTAAATTCCGACGGCAAAGGCTTGCTGGTGGTGAATCGCACTTTACAACGAGTGGATGAGAACGCTTGGAATCAAAATCACTTTGAGTTAATTAAATTGGCCGCGCAGGATTCGGCGGTTACCCGTATTTTCGTGAATCCGGCAATTAAGCTGAAATTGTGCCAATCGGAGCGGGCGGATCGCGGCTGGTTGCGTAAAATTCGTCCCTGGTTTGGTCATGACAGCCATTTTCATGTGCGTTTAACCTGCCCGCCGGGCGCCCACCATTGTGAAAACCAGGCGCCGGTTCCCGCCGGCGACGGTTGCGGAGAGGAACTTTATTCCTGGTTCGAGCCGAAAGCGCCTTCCGCCACGGAAAACAGACCGAAAGTGATTCCGCCCGAGCCGTTCTTATGCCGACAAGTGTTGAATTCGCCTAATCGCCATGAGTGGTTGAACTAATTTTCGATTTAAATAAGGAAAGTGCGGTGGAAATCAGCGTTGAATTAATCGGAATTCTATTTGTCGTGGCAATGATTGCCGGCTTTATTGATGCTTTGGCGGGCGGCGGCGGTTTAATTACCATTCCCGCTTTATTGATGACGGGAATGCCGCCGGCAATGGCGTTGGGCACCAATAAATTACAATCGTGCGGCGGTTCGTTTTCCGCCAGTTTGTATTTTATTCGCCGTAAAGCGGTTGATTTAGGCGCGATCTGGTTTATTTTGTTATGTACTTTTACCGGGTCCGCCATAGGTTCCGTTTTGATTCAGCTGGTGGACAGTTCGCTGATAAAGAAAGCGATTCCTTTTCTGGTGTTGGCGGTCGGTCTGTATTTTTTATTAACGCCGAAATTGGGCGAAGAGGATCGTCGCCAGCGTTTGTCATTCCGTACTTTTGCGTTGACCGCCGCTTTTGGCTTGGGTTTTTATGACGGTTTTTTCGGTCCCGGAACGGGATCTATTTTAAGTTTGGTTTTTGTGACTTTGCTGGGATTTAATCTCACTAAAGCCACGGCTTATGCCAAAGTGTTGAATTTTACCTCGAATATTGCGTCACTGATTTGTTTTTTAATCGGCGGACAAATTGTGTGGTCGGTAGGCATTGTTATGATGTGCGGACAGATTGTCGGCGCACATCTGGGAGCAAAAATGGTACTCAGCAAAGGAAAACGATTGATTCGCCCGATGGTTGTGCTAATGTCGTTTGTGATGACGGCAAAAATGGCGTATGAGCAAGGATGGTTTGGCTAATGGCAGAGCAGGAAAATGTACGTTTAACGGCGCGGGTAGGCTATGAACCCCGTTTCTCATGGTCGTATTTGCAGCCGAAATATTGGGGAACCTGGCTGGGTGTGGCGGTTTTGCTTATCCTGGCGTATGTGCCGTTTCGTTGGCGCGATCGTTTGGCGGCAAAATTGGGTATCATCATCGGACGTAAGGCGCGTAAGCAGCGTCGCCGCGCACAAATTAACCTCGCCTATTGCTTTCCCCAATGGGCGGAACAACAGCGCGAGCAGGTTATCGACAAAATGTTCGTGACGGTCACGCAGGTGATGTTGGGCATCGGGGAAATCGCCGTTCGTTCCAAAGCGCATTTGCAAAAACGCAGCGAATTTATCGGTATCGAACACATCAAACAGGCAAAAGCCGAAGGTAAAAATATTATTTTAATGGTGCCGCACGGTTGGGCGATTGATGCTTCGGGGATTATTCTGCATACTCACGGCATGCCGATGACTTCCATGTTTAACCCGCACCGGAATCCGCTGATAGACTGGCTTTGGACCGCTACCCGCGAGCGTTTCGGCGGCAAAATGCATGCCCGCCAAAACGGGATAAAGCCGTTTTTAACCATGATTCGTAACGGCGATATGGGTTACTATTTGCCGGATGAAGATTTTGGTGCGGAAGCCAGCGAGTTCGTGGATTTCTTCGGCACCTATAAAGCGACCTTACCGGGACTGAATAAAATGGCGAAACTGGCGAAAGCGGTGGTGATCCCGATGTTCCCGCGTTACAACGCAGAAAGCGGAAAATACGAAATGGAAATTCATCCGCCCATGGAATTAAGCGATGATCCCGTACAATCGGCACGGGCCATGAATGCGGAAATCGAGCGTTTCGTCACCCCGCAACCGGAGCAGTACGTGTGGATTTTACAATTATTAAGAACCCGCAAAAACGGGGAAGATATTTATCATTAGCTATGATAGAATTCGGTTCCAATTAAATTCGGTCGAAATTTTGACCGCACTTTTGTTATTAACATTATGAACAAACAATTAGATCTTATTAAATCATCGATTAAATCCATTCCCAATTATCCGAAACAAGGGATTATTTTCCGTGACATTACCAGCCTAACGGAAATTCCGGAAGCCTTTACCGCAACGGTTAATCTGATTGCCGAAGCGTTTCGCCATAAAGGCATCACAAAAATTATCGGCACCGAATCCCGCGGTTTTATTTTCGGTGCGCCGGTTGCCGTTGTGCTGGGCCTGCCGTTTATTTTGGTGCGTAAGCCGGGCAAGTTGCCGCGTGAAGTGATTTCGCAGAGTTATCAACTGGAATACGGCGAAGACAAATTGGAAATCCACGCGGATGCGATTCAACAAGGCGATAACGTGTTGGTGATCGATGATTTGCTGGCAACGGGCGGTACGGTGGAAGCTTGTATTAAACTGGTGAACCGTCTTGGCGGCGAAGTGAAACACGCGGCATTTGTTATCAGTCTGCCTGAATTAGGCGGCGAAGAGCGGTTACGTAAACTCGGTGTGGAACCGTTCACTTTAGTGGATTTTTCCGGACACTAATCTTATTTTTATCAGGAAAGAAGCGTGAGTTATCAGGTTTTAGCCCGTAAGTGGCGCCCCCAAAATTTTCATCAGGTTGTCGGGCAGGAACATATCTTGGCCGCGCTGGCGAACGGCTTGAAAGAAAACCGCCTGCATCACGCTTATTTATTTTCCGGTACGCGCGGGGTGGGAAAAACTTCCATTGCCCGCTTGTTCGCCAAAGGCTTGAACTGTATTCATGGCGTTACCGCCGAACCTTGCGGCGAATGCGAACATTGTAAGGCTATTGAAAACGGTAATTTTATCGATCTGATTGAAATCGATGCGGCGTCCCGCACCAAAGTGGAAGACACCCGCGAATTGCTCGACAATGTACAATATAAACCGGTGCAGGGGCGTTATAAGGTTTACCTTATCGACGAAGTGCACATGCTTTCCCGCCATTCTTTCAATGCCTTATTGAAAACGTTGGAAGAACCGCCGGAATATGTGAAATTTCTGCTTGCCACCACGGATCCGCAAAAACTGCCGATCACGATTTTATCGCGTTGCATGCAGTTTCATTTGAAAGCGTTGGATCAACAGCAAATCGCTCAACATTTGGCGCACATTCTGACGCAGGAAAAAATTCCGTTCGAATCTCCCGCACTTGATAAAATCGCCAAGGCGGCGCAGGGCAGTATTCGCGACAGTTTAAGTTTAACCGATCAGGCCATTGCCATGTCTAATGTCGATATTCGGACGGATGTGGTAAATACCATGTTGGGTTTGCTGGATGATAATCAGCCCGTCGAAATTCTTTATGCCTTGCACCAGGGAAACGGCGAAAAACTGATGCACTGTATTCAGTCCGTTGCGGATAAAGGCGCGGATTGGGACGAATTGCTGATTGAAGTGGGAGAGGCATTGCATCAAATCGCCATGTTGCAACTGCTGCCGAATCGGATTGACGAAGAAAGTCAGCTAGGTTTCTTAGCAAAACATATTTCACCGGAGAACATTCAATTTTTCTACCAGATTGTCACCGTCGGGCGCAAGGAATTGGCTTTCGCGCCGAACCGTCGGGTCGGGGTAGAAATGACCTTATTGCGAGCGTTAGCTTTTCACCCAAAGTTTAGTCGGGCGGAGCCCGCAGAATATAGCGCAAATCTCGCCACACAACCCCGTCCGGAAAAAGAAAGTGCGGGCAAAAAAACGGAAAATTTGGTGGAAATGCCCGTTTATAATCAGCATTTACGTGCTTCCGCCTCGCCTCAAAATGCGTCGGCAAATCCGCCCAAATCCGCTTCAAACGCATTAAACGCCTTGGCTCAAATCGAACGCTTGCGCGCCAGCGTGCAGACGGCGGGATCCGCCGAAAAACAACTTCCGGAGCCGGTTCAACCGAAGGCGCAGGCGCGCGAATTGCCGGTGATTTCCATGCCGCAGAAAGAACGCCCGCAAACGGATTTGATTGATCGACTGGCAAGTCTTGCTCAACAATCGCAAAGCAACGGGAATGCCGCCGCGCCGAATCGCAAACCGGTTTCTACGCAAGGTGCCGATAACGCGTTGGATGCGCCAGCCGCCGACAATGCGCAGGAATCGGAAAATGATGACAACAATGACGAAGCCAATCTTGCCGAAACCTATCAATGGGAATGGATAAATCCCGAAATGGCGGAGGCGGAAAACGTGATTCGTCCTTCCGAAATTAAGCAGGCAATTTTAAAAGAAAAAACGCCCGAATTAGTGGCAAAAGTGATTGCCTTGGCGGAAGAACGGGACGACTGGACAAAAGCGGTGGAACATTTAGGGCTGGATCATCTGAAACTGGTCAAACAAATTGCGTTGAATTCCGTGATTTTGGCTCAAAGCGAGACTGAAATTGTATTGGGTCTGCGTTCCAATCAAAAACATCTTCAGCGCGAAAGTGCTATGGTGGCTTTACAAGCTGCGTTAAGCGCTTATTACGGCAAAGATTTGCAGTTGAAAATTGAACTGAACGACGATGAACAACGCCTTACGCCATTGGATTTTCGCCGTCAGATTTATCACGAACTCAGCGAACGGGCGCGTCAGGATTTGCAGTCGGATAAGAAGCTTAAACTGTTGCAACAGGCATTTGACGCTCATCTGGATTTGAACAGTATTCGTCCGGTTTGATAATGAATATAAAGTAAAAGTGCGGTAAAAAATGTTTGATTTTTTACAGACCAACGGGTGGAGAAATATCTCGGCATTTTGCGTGGGGACAACTCATTCCACACCAAAGCCCGTTTGAAGAGCTTGCTGAAATTATTGACCAGCCCAAAGGAGATACGTTGGAAAATCTGCCGCGTATTGTGGAGATTAAGCGACAGTTGGCTTGAAGACTCGGACTTTGTGTAACGGCTACAAAATACCGTGATTTTTGACCGCACTTTTTATACTTTCCGTTATACCTTTGCGGTTATCACGATTTCCACTTTCCAGCGCGGAGCGGCAAGCCGTGCTTCGACAGTGGCTCGACAAGGCGCGTTATCGCGCGCGACCCATTCATCCCATGCCCGATTCATGTCATCATAATCCGCCATATCCGCTAAGAAAATCTGCGCCGTCAGAATATTGCCTTTATGGGTACCGGCTTCCCGTAACAAGTTATCAATAAGCCCTAATACTTCTTGAGTTTGTTCATAGGCGGGCAGATTAACCGTTTTTTCCGGCACCTGTCCTGAAAGATAAACCGTTCCCTGATGAATTACCGCTTCGCAGTAGCGTTTGCTAAGATGTAATCGTTGAATACTCATAAGCTTTTCCTTGAAATAATGCTTTCGGATTATAGCAATTTAAGCTTTTTATCGCTAAAATTCTTTCCATTTAGGAATAATTCTCAATAATGAAATTACTTGTTTCGAATCAACACGGCGCGCTTGTGATGGCAATGTTGCCGTTTTTATACGGTATGTTGCAGGGGCGGCCTCATTGGAGCCACCTGTTTTTATTGCTGGCGTGGACGGCTTTATATCTATTCAGTTATCCTTTTTTGAATCTGTTTAAGCCGCAAATTAACGATAAACGGAAGTATGCGCGCTGGGCCGGTATTTATGCTGCGGCGAGTGTGCTTTTTTGCCTGCCGGTTTTATGGCGAAACTGCTCGATGTTATGGTTTGGCGTCGCGATGTTGCCGCTAATGCTGATCGCCGTTTATTACACGAAAACAAAAAACGAACGCGCCTTATTGAATGATTTCGCCGCCATTGCGGTTTTTGCTTTAGCCGGCGTCGCCGCTTATTATTTCGGTACGGAACAACTGAATGCCGAAGCCCTGCAAGTGGCGGTGTATCCCGCATTGTTTTTTGTCGGCGTCACCTTTTATGTGAAATCCATGCTGCGAGAGCGGAAAAATCCGTGGTATTTGTGTATTTCTATCGCTTTCCATCTTGCCTGCGTGGCTTTATTGGGCGTTTACCAATCCTGGCAGTTGGCGCTGACATTTACTCCGGCGCTGATTCGGGCGGTTTGCTTACCGCATAAAAAATTGAACGCCAAACAAGTCGGCTTGATCGAGTTCGCGGTTTCAGGTTTATTTTTAATCATGCTGCTGTGGGCGACGGGTAAATAAAAAGCGTCGAATTAAATCTCGACGCTTTCTTCATTTGCTTAAATTAAACCTGTTCGGGTTCGATGATTTCAATTTCCACTCCGCTGTGTAAACCGCGCGGCAGGCTGGAACCCCGACGTCCGCGTTCGGCGCGGAATTTTTGTAAATCCTCCGGCTTTAATGTGATTTTGCGTTTTCCGGAATGGAAGACCAAACTGGCGTTTTCGCTGATGAGTAATAAATTCACCACAAAATCCGACCGCACTTTGGCTTCGGCGGCCGGAATACCGATGATTTTATTCCCTTTGCCTTTGGATAGCGACGGTAAATCCCGTACCGGGAAAATCAACATTCTGCCCGCGCGGGTTAACGCCACTAAAAGTGCGGTCGAATTTTCAATGATTTTCGGCGGCAATACTTGGGCGTTTTCCGGCAGCGTCAATACCGCTTTACCGGCTTTGTTGCGGGCGATTAAATCTTCGAATTTACAAATAAAACCGTAACCGGCGTCGGACGCCATCAGCAAATCCTGATTTTCGTTTTCAATCAGTACTTGTTTCATTGAAGCGCCGGCAGGCAGATTCAGTTTGCCGCTCAGCGGTTCGCCTTGCGAGCGGGCGGACGGCAGACTGAGCGGATCCACGGCATAGCTGCGGCCCGTGCTGTCAATAAATACCGCCGGTTGATTGCTTTTACCGTAAGCGTGGTCAAGATATTTATCGCCGGCTTTATAATTTAAGCCTTGAACGTCAATGTCATGCCCTTTGGCGCAACGTACCCAGCCCATTTCCGACAGAATCACCGTCACCGGTTCGGCCGGAATCATTTCCGTTTCGGAAATGGCCTTGGCTTCTTCGCGTTCTACCAGCGGAGAACGGCGAGGGCTGGCATAAGTTTTGGCATCCTGTTGAATTTCTTTTTTAATCAATGTGTTAAGTCGTCGTTCGGAAGCCAGGATTTGCTCCAAATGATGACGTTCATCTTCCAGCTGGCTTTTTTCCGCTTTTAATTCCGTTTCTTCTAATTTTGCCAAATGACGCAAACGCAGATTTAAAATCGCTTCCGCCTGTTCGTCGCTCAGATTGAAGCGCGCCATTAATACCGTTTTCGGTTCATCTTCATGACGAATAATGTCGATGACTTCATCAATATTTAAAAAGGCAATCAACAAACCGTCCAGAATATGCAGGCGGGATAAGACTTTATCCAAACGATGACGCAAGCGACGGGTAACGGTAGCGCGGCGGAATTGCAGCCATTCCGTGAGAATTTGCAGCAGATTTTTTACCGCCGGTTTGTGATCCAATCCGATCATATTCATATTGACGCGGTAACTGCGTTCCAAATCCGTGGTGGCGAACAAATGCGTCATTAAGGTATTGACGTCCACACGGTTCGAACGAGGCACAATCACCAAACGCACCGGATTTTCCTGATCCGCTTCATCGCGCACGTCTTCCACCATCGGCAGTTTTTTCGCATTCATTTGATCGGCGATTTGCTGCTGAATTTTGCTTGGCGAAGACTGATGCGGCACAGCGGTAATAACGATTTCGCCGTCTTCTTTTTTCCAGGTGGCGCGCATTTTAATGGAACCGCGACCTTGTTCGTACAGTTTTCGAATGTCGGCTTTCGGTGTGATGATTTCCGCTTCGGTAGGGAAATCCGGGCCTTGCACCACGCTAAGTAAATCGTCCAGCGTAGCACGCGGATTATCCAATAACATCACGGCGGCGTCGGCGATTTCATTGAGGTTATGCGGCGGAATATCCGTCGCCATCCCCACGGCGATTCCGGTGGTGCCGTTTAATAAAATATGCGGCAAACGGGCGGGCAAATATTGCGGTTCGGCAAGGGTGCCGTCAAAGTTCGGCTGATAATCCACCGTGCCTTGCCCCAGTTCGCCCAGTAAAATTTCTGAAATTTTCGACAATCGGGATTCGGTGTAACGCATGGCGGCGAAGGATTTCGGATCGTCCGGCGCGCCCCAGTTACCTTGTCCGTCCACGAGCGGATAGCGATAGGAAAACGGTTGCGCCATTAGCACCATGGCTTCATAACAGGCGAAATCGCCGTGCGGATGGAATTTACCCAACACATCCCCCACGGTACGCGCCGATTTTTTGTATTTTGCCGCGGCGTTTAAGCCCAATTCGGACATAGCGTAAATAATCCGCCGCTGCACGGGCTTCAGTCCGTCGCCGATAAACGGCAGGGCGCGATCCATGATGACGTACATGGAATAATTCAGATAGGCACTTTCTGTAAAAGTGCGTAACGGCATTTGTTCAATGCCTTCGTAGTTGATGTTGTTGCTCATATTTTTATAAGGGGATGCTAACCCACCAATCTATTTATTGTTTAAATCGAATTTCGCCGAAGGCGACTTAGTTTTCTTCGTTTGTTTGCAATTTTCGCGTTAAATTCCAAAAGGCCGGCATCTTGGACGACGCTTCGCTTTGGGACGAACTTAATTACCGTTTTCCCCGAATAATCCGGGGTTGAGGACGCAATGCCGGCTACAAAGTGCGGTCAAAATTTTGTTAGTTTTTTAGGTTGAGACTTTACTCGGTTTTATTTCATATGAAAATTCACGTCCACGTCGGCCTCGGGATTTCGCTTATCGTAAACTTCGTCTTTAATTTTTCCGCTGAAAATTTCCGGATTTTCCTTGCCTTCCACCATTAACATGCCTTTGGCACCTTTTTCCGTGCGGTTAATGCTGTGATCGAGGAAAGTGTATTGTCCCGGTACGTTAATTTGGAATTCAAGTGTCGTGGCACCGCCGGCGGGGATTAACGTAGTTTGCACGTGATGATTTTTTAAATCCCCGCCTTCCACATAAACCGTATCGAAGGTTTTGCCCATTAAATGGAACGAAGATATTTTATTCGGACCGGCATTACCGACGAAGAAACGGATTTTCTCGCCGGTTTTGGCTTTCAGCGCGTTGGCACCCGTCAGGGAATTGACATGCCCGTTAAACACGACGTAATCGGGCAGTTCGTAGCCGGCTTTTTCCATACTGACGACTTGCAAGCCTTTTTCACCGAAGACACCGCGGGTATAGAATTCGTTTTGTAAGATATAAAATTCTTTATCCGCCGGCGCTAAGCCTTCCTTCGGTTCCACCAACAATAAACCGAACATTCCTTTGCCGATATGGGTTGCTGGGCCGGGAAAGGCGCCGCAATGGTAAAGATATAAGCCCGGATTAAGCGCTTTAAACGCGAAAGTGGTGGTGCGTCCCGGTTGCGTGTTGCTGATGAGCGACGTGCCCTCCGGTGCCGCAGCGGCGTGAAAATCCAGGCTGTGAGCAAGTTTTGAATTCACCGGATTGGAAAGCCGCACTTCCACCGTGTCGCCTTCGCGCACGCGGATGAAAGGTGCGGGCGTTGCGCCGTTAAATGTCCAATATTTGAATTGCACGCCGTCCATAATTTCCATTATTTTTTCCAGCGCTTCCAATTTTACCACGACGCGAGCGGAGGTTTTGCGGGTAATAGGTTTCGGCACATCGGGCGCGAAAGTGAGTTCCGCTTCCTCCATCGGTAAATCGGCCGTGGTTGAATCGACAGAAAGTGCGGTCGATTTTTCAATAGTTTTTTCCGTTTGATTGCCGGCTTGCGCAGAGGCGGAAACCGTGAAAAGGGAAGCGAGTAAAACGGTTAATAAGGTTTTTTTCATGAAAACTCCGTCATGGCGTCGGATGAAACGATGCCGGTTTAAACTTCTAAATCAGCCTGATCGCCTTTGGTTTGCAGCCAGTTTTTGCGGTCTTCCGCGCGTTTTTTGTTGAGCAGCATATCCATCAATTCAATGGTGTCATTTTCTTGCGAATTTTCGCCCGCACTTTCCGCATTTTCATCGTAGGCGGCATAAGTCAACTGCACCAAACGACGGGTGCTCGGCTCCATAGTGGTTTCCCGCAGCTGGCTCGGGTTCATTTCTCCCAGACCTTTAAAGCGTTGCACATTCGGTTTGCCTTTTTTGTTGCTCAAACGGTCAAGCACGGCGTCTTTTTCGTTTTCGTCTAATGCGTAATACACTTCTTTGCCTAAATCGATACGATAAAGCGGCGGCATTGCCACATAAACGTGCCCGTTTTCCACCAGTTTCGGAAAATGACGCAAAAATAACGCGCATAACAAAGTGGCGATATGCAAGCCGTCGCTGTCGGCATCCGCCAGAATACAGACTTTGCCGTAGCGTAACTGGCTGAGATCGTCGCTGTCGGGGTCGATTCCCAGCGCTACCGCGATATTGTGCACTTCTTCGGAACCTAAAACCTGTTCGGAAGACACTTCCCAGGTGTTCAGAATTTTGCCGCGCAACGGCAGAATCGCCTGATATTCGCGATCGCGCGCCTGTTTTGCCGAGCCGCCGGCGGAATCGCCTTCCACCAAGAATAATTCGGTACGCTCCAAATCCTGCTGCGAACAGTCCGCCAGTTTGCCCGGCAACGCCGGACCGGAAGTCAGTTTTTTTCGCACCACTTTTTTAGCCGCACGCAAACGGCGTTGGGCGGAATTAATCGTCATTTCCGCCAGTAATTTTGCCGGTTCCATATTGTTGTTCAGCCACAAGCTGAAAGCGTCTTTCACCACGCCGCCGACAAATACGGCGCTTTCCCGTGAGGACAGCCGTTCTTTGGTTTGGCCGGCAAACTGGGCGTCGTGCATTTTAAGGGAAAGCACGTAAGCGCAGCGATCCCATAAATCGTCGGCGGTTAATTTCACGCCTTTCGGCAGTAAATTGTGATATTCGCAGAATTCGACCATGGCGTCGATCAAGCCTTTCCGCAAGCCGTTTACATGGGTTCCGCCCTGGATGGTGGGAATCAGGTTTACGTAACTTTCGGTGACCAGTTCGCCGCCTTCGGGCAGCCAGAATAACGCCCATTCCACCGCTTCGCCGGAGCCCTTGAATTCGCCCACAAACGGCGTTTCCGGCACCGTGACGAATTCGCCAGCGGCTTCCGTCAGATAATCGGCAAGTCCGTCCTGATAGCACCAGCTTTCTTCCGTGTCGTTGACTTTGTCGATAAATTTAATTTCCAATCCCGAACACAGCACCGCTTTGGCCCGTAACAAATGGCGCAAGCGACTGACGGAAAATTTGTCGCTGTCGAAATATTTCGGATTGGGTTTGAAGTGCAAAGACGTCCCTGTGTTACGGCGTCCGCAGGTGCCGATCACTTCGAGTTCTTCCACTTTTTCACCGTTGGCAAATGCGATGTGATAAATCTGGCCGCCGCGACGTACGGTGACGTCCACCCGTTCGGAAAGGGCGTTCACCACGGAAACGCCGACGCCGTGCAAACCGCCGGCGAATTCATAATTGGCGTTGGAAAATTTACCGCCCGCGTGCAGTTTGGTCATAATGACTTCCACGCCGGACATTTTTTCCGTCGGATGCATATCTACCGGCATTCCGCGGCCGTTATCGGTAACTTCCAGAGATTGATCTTTATGCAGAATCACTTCGATTTTCGACGCAAATCCCGCCAAAGCTTCATCCACGCTGTTATCGATAACTTCCTGTCCCAAATGGTTCGGACGAGTCGTATCGGTGTACATGCCGGGGCGGATTTGCACGGGCTCCAGGCCTTTTAGGACTGTGATATTAATAGAATCGTATTCGTTTTGCGTCGCCATAATTTTTGTCGGATATGAAGTAAAGTGAAATGAAAAAATTGGAACGGATTTTAACAAAAAGTGCGGTGAAAATCGACCGCACTTTAAAAAGTGCGGGAAAAATTTGCGCTGTTTTTTGCGTGCATACTATGTTTGGATAAAAGGAAAAGGCTGTCTTCGTAAAAAGACAGCCCGAATTATTGCGTTATTTCGCAATGCGTTTATATTTCATGCGATGCGGTTGAGCCGCCGCGTCGCCTAAGGTTTTCTTTTTCCACTCTTCGTAGTCGGAGAAGTTACCTTCGTAGAAAGTCACTTTGCCTTCGTCGCCGTAGTCCAGAATGTGGGTGGCGATGCGGTCTAAGAACCAGCGGTCGTGGGAAATCACCATGGCGCAGCCAGGAAATTCTAAGATGGCATTTTCCAAGGCGCGTAAGGTTTCTACGTCTAAATCATTGGTCGGTTCGTCCAATAACAACACGTTACCGCCGCGTTGCAGCAGTTTTGCCAAATGTAAACGTCCGCGTTCGCCGCCGGAGAGCTCGCCTACGCGTTTTTGTTGGTCCACGCCTTTGAAGTTAAAGCGTCCGACGTATGCACGGCTTGGGATTTCGAAGTTGCCGACGGTTAAAATATCCTGACCGCCGGAGACTTCTTCCCACACGGTTTTTTTATCGTCCATGGCGTCGCGGAACTGATCCACCGAAGCCAGCACCACGGTTTCGCCTAAGGTGACGGAACCGGAATCCGGTTGTTCTTTGCCGGAAAGCATACGGAAAAGCGTAGATTTACCGGCGCCGTTAGCACCGATAATGCCGACGATCGCACCTTTCGGAATACTGAAGGACAAATCGTCGATTAACGTGCGGTCGCCGTAAGATTTGGTCAAATGTTCCACTTCAATCACTTTGTCGCCTAAACGCGGACCGGGCGGAATGAAGAGTTCGTTGGTTTCATTACGTTTTTGGTATTCGCCGCTGTTGAGTTCTTCAAAACGGGCCATACGCGCTTTGCTTTTTGCTTGACGGCCTTTCGGATTCTGACGCACCCATTCCAATTCTTTCTCGATGGATTTTTGGCGAGCCGATTCCGCCGCCTGTTCTTGGGCTAAACGTTTTTCTTTTTGTTCCAGCCAGGAAGAATAATTGCCTTCCCAAGGAATGCCTTCGCCGCGGTCGAGCTCTAAGATCCAGCCGGCTACGTTGTCTAAGAAATAACGGTCGTGGGTAATGGCCACCACGGTGCCTTCGTAGTCGTGCAAGAATCGTTCTAACCAGGCCACGGATTCCGCATCCAAATGGTTGGTCGGTTCGTCCAGCAACAGCATATCCGGTTTTTCCAGCAACAAACGGCAAAGCGCCACGCGACGGCGTTCACCGCCGGATAAATGTTCGATTTTGGCGTCCCATTCCGGCAGACGAAGCGCATCGGCCGCGCGCTCCAGCTGGTTATCGAGATTGTGACCGTCGTGCGCCTGAATAATGGCTTCCAACTGCGCTTGTTCCGCGGCTAGTTTATCGAAATCGGCGTTTTCATCGGCATAAGCGGCATAGACTTCATCTAACCGAGTCAGCGCGTTTTTCACCTCGGAAACCGCTTCTTCAACGGCTTCACGTACGGTTTGTTGCGGTTCCAACTTCGGTTCCTGCGGCAGATAACCGATTTTAATTCCCGGCTGCGGACGCGCTTCGCCTTCGAATTCTTTGTCCACGCCCGCCATAATGCGTAACAGAGTGGATTTACCCGCGCCGTTTAAACCGAGCACACCGATTTTGGCGCCGGGGAAAAAGCTTAAAGAAATATCTTTAAGAATATGACGCTTCGGCGGAACGACTTTTCCCACGCGATGCATGGTAAAAACAAATTGTGATGACATATTGGATTCCATCTTTGTGATTTAAATTTAGCCGTGCATTCTACTGGAATTCGCCGGAATTTGTAAGTGATTTGTGGGCTTAATCCGTGAAAAGTGCGGTAGGATTTTGATTAGTTTTTTTGAGGCTTTAACTAAAAAAGCCACAGCCACTAAACGGCCACTAAAATAAATTTGAAAAAATAAGTAAGCGTAATTCATTGAAAAATAAGCAAAAAAAACCGCCAAAACGGCGGTAGGAAAGTAGTTTAGCTATTTATTTATGATTATTTTATTTAGGAACTTTATGAATATCAAGCAATTACTTGACGGAGCGCATGGTAGCGGAAAAGTTTCAGCTTGAAAAGTCTGATTTGGCGTTTATTTGATATATGTCAAAATTTTGTGATAAATAAGTGAAAAAATGTATTTCATTGATAAAACGAGAAAATGAAAAGCCCTTTAACGAGAAAGGGCTTAAACGTGCTATTTTTGATGAGGATTGCGGGTGTCGGCGCCGTTTAAATTACGCATTAATAAGGCGTAATCCAGCTGAATGTCTTCCGGCACGTCTAAATAGACGAAATGTCCGTCGCCTAAGGCGGCGTCCGTCATTTCCCCTTTGCGGTTCAGCATTCGGTTGATTTTGAAGACAATATTGCCTTTCGGCGTCATCATTTCCACTTCATCTCCCAGCAGAAATTTGTTTTTCACCGCCACTTCCGCCATTCCTTGTGCGTTGCGTTTGCCGGTAAATTCGCCGACGAACTGCTGACGTTCGGAAACGGAATAACCGTAATCATAATTTTGATATTCGTCGTGAGTGTGACGACGCAGGAAACCTTCGGTATAACCGCGGTGTGCCAGGCTTTCCAGCGTGGTTAACAGACTTTCGTCAAAAGGTTTGCCGGCGGCCGCATCATCAATGGCTTTGCGGTAAACCTGCGCGGTGCGGGCGCAATAATAGAAGGATTTTGTGCGTCCTTCGATTTTTAACGAATGCACGCCTAATTTAGTCAGCGTTTCCACATGTTGCACCGCACGCAAGTCTTTTGAGTTCATGAAATAGGTGCCGTGTTCGTCTTCGAATGCCGTCATCGGTTCGTCCGGACGTTTCGGTTCGGTGTAAATGAACACTTTGTCCGTCGGCGTGCCTTCGCCTAAGGTCGGCGCCACGTTTTTCACATCAATTTCCGGTTCGAATTTCGGTACGATATTGCCCACATCGTCCGTTTTTCCTTCCTGCAGTTTGTATTCCCAACGGCAGGCGTTGGTACAGGTGCCTTGGTTCGGATCCCGTTTGTTGATGTAACCGGATAACAGGCAACGTCCGGAATAGGCCATGCATAAAGCGCCGTGCACGAAAATTTCCAGTTCGATATCCGGAACCTGGCGGCGGATTTCGGCGATTTCGTCAATAGAAAGTTCGCGGGAAAGAATCACGCGGGTTAAGCCCATTTGTTTCCAGAATTTCACCGTCGCCCAGTTCACCGCATTCGCTTGTACGGAAAGATGAATCGCCATTTCCGGGAAGTTTTCGCGCACCAGCATAATTAATCCCGGATCGGACATAATTAAAGCGTCTGGTTTCATTTCGACGATTTTTTGCACGTCTTTTACGAAGGTTTTTAATTTTGAATTGTGCGGCGCAATGTTCACCACCACGTAAAATTTCTTGCCTAAACCGTGAGCTTCGTCGATAGCCTGTTTTAGGGTTTCGTGGTTAAATTCGTTGTTGCGCACGCGTAAACTGTAGCGCGGTTGTCCTGCATAAATGGCGTCGGCGCCGTAAGCAAAGGCGTAACGCATATTTTTTAAAGTGCCCGCAGGAGAGAGCAGTTCGGGTTTGAATGTCATAGATTTTCCGTTTGTCTGAGTTCAAGTCAGTAGCCCGCCGGAAGGCAAGCCGTTAAAAAGGGCGGTATTCTATCACAAAGTGCGGTCAAAATTTTAACAGTTTTCTTTATTTATTCGTTTGAGTGTGATCGAACAGGTATAACGTTCGGCGGGATGAAGCGAAATCGTCGTTTCCAGCACTTTGCCGAGACGATCCATGTACTGACGTACAATTCTGAGCGCGGGGCTGCCCGTCGGCGCATTCAGAATGTCGGCGGAATGGGCGTCTATCGCCACGGCGGTGATCGTTTGGCGCACTTCCACGCTGCGGCGCCCGTATTGCTGTTCGATAAGATCGCTGATTAAAGCGAAAGGATCCGCTTTGATGAGTTCGCCGATTTTGTGGTAACTTGCCGTTACGTAACTTTGCGTAATGCAAATCGGTGCGTCGGGCTGTTCGCTGTTTTCACGAATACTTTCAATTTTTAACCAATGAGAACCGAGCGAACAGCCGATGAGATCCGCTAATGCCTGATCCGCTACAATTTGCTGAATGTCTTTCACAACGCGTACATGATGGCGGGCGAGTTCAACCAAATCTTCAAGCGAGGCAAGCGATTGTCCGCTGTTAATGGTGGTTTCGGCGGTGCTTTCGACACGCGTGCCGATACGTTTTTTACGTGAAACCAAGCCGATATCCGAAAGCTCTCTCAGTGCATCGCGAATCGTATGGCGACTGGCTTGATAATGTTCGCAGAGCGCCATTTCGGTGGGAAGCAATGAACCAACGGGAAACTCGCCCTGCGAAATGCGTTGCGCCAGTTCTTTGGCTATGGTGACGTAGCGTGATTCTTTTTCAATATATCCGTTCATAACAACATTTCCGTACAGTTTTCCATATTCTAGCAGAAATTTGACCGCACTTTGGCGCCGGTGTGATGTTGTGCCGTAAAAATTCTTTATTGGATAAATTTTGATTTTAATCAAACAAAAATTAAAAAGGCATTGAATTCTTATTTGTTCGGACATTATTATATGTCCGAACAAATAAACACCAAATGGGTAAGGAGAAAACGATGGCTTCAAACGTTTTAGATTCAGTATTATTCCGGGACTCTTTCGGCACACCGGAAATGCGTGCAATTTTCGATGATAAAGAATTAATCCGGAAATATGTGGAAGTGGAAATCGCGCTTGCTCAAGCGCAAGCAAAATGCGGTGTGATTCCTCAGGAAGCGGCGGACGAAATTACGGCAAAATGCGACGCGGACAGTTTGGATTTCGATTTATTGCGTCATGAAACGGAAATCGTCGGTTATCCGATTTTGCCGTTGGTGCATCAGATTTCAAAACAGGCGGAGAATTCGGGCGGTTATGTACACTGGGGCGCGACCACTCAAGATATTATGGATAGTGCCGTAGGGTTACAGATACGTGACGGTTTTGACATTATTGAACGTGATATCAAAGCGTTACGTAAAATCTTAGCGGACTTATCAAAACGTTATCGTAATACGGCCATGGCGGGTCGCACTCACTTGCAACAGGCGTTACCCGTTACGTTCGGTTATAAAACGGCAATTTGGCTGGATATGTTTGACCGTCATCAACAACGTTTGGAACAGTTAAAACCGCGCGTGTTAGTGGGCGAATTCGCCGGTGCGGCGGGAACCCTGGCATCATTGGGCGATAAAGGTCTGGCGGTACAAAAAGCCATGATGAACATACTTGGCCTCGGCGTGCCGGTTTCTACTTGGCATGTGGCCCGCGACGGTTTTGCGGAAGCGGTTAATTTCCTGGCCTTGGTAACCGGATCGCTTGGGAAAATTGCGTATGACGTTATGCTGATGGCGTCAAACGAATTCGGTGAATTGTATGAACCGTTTGTCAAAGGTCGTGGCGCAAGCAGTACGATGCCGCAAAAACGTAACCCGATTTCAAGCGAATTAATGTTGGCCTGCGCGAAAGGCGTACGTCAACAGGCGGGTTTGATGTTAGACGCCATGATTCAGGATTTGGAACGGGCGACCGGTCCGTGGCACGCTGAATGGATATCGATTCCCGAAAGTTTTGTGTTGACTGCGGGCGCGCTGAATCAGGCGAAATTTATGCTGGGCGGCTTAATTGTGGATGAAGAAGCCATGGGACGTAATCTGGATATGACCAACGGTTTAATTGTGGCGGAAGCCGTGATGATGGGGTTGGCGCCGTATATCGGTCGGCAGGAGGCGCACGAAGTCGTATACGACGCATGCCGTATTGTGAACGAACAGGGCGGTCATTTGGCGGATGTCTTGAACACCATGCCGGCGGTTTCAAGTCGTTTACAACCTGAAATCGTCAAACGTCTGACGGATCCGCGCAACTACCTTGGTATTGCGCCGGCGATGGTGGATCAAGTGCTCGAGAATTCGGCAAAATTAGGTTACTAATCGACGAAACGAACCGTCTACGTAAAGTGCGGTTCGTTTTTTCTTAGTTTTTTACATTGGAGAACGATTATGTCTAATAAAATTCTCGCCGCACTGATTCCGGTTATGCTCGCCGTGATTATTTGGTTTATCCCCGTTCCCGAAGGGCTGGCGCCGAAAGCTTGGCATATGTTTGCGATTTTTGCGGCAACTATCGTCGCCATTTTAACTCAGCCGTTGCCGTCCGGCGCCGTTATGCTGATTGCGTTGTGCGTATCCATTTTTACCGGTACGTTAACCGATAAACAAGCGTTATCAGGTTTTGCCAGCGGCACGGTATGGCTGATTTTCTGCGCCTATATTCTATCGCTGGGGTTCGTCACCTCCGGATTGGGCAAACGTATTGCCTATAAAATGCTGTCTTTGTTTGGCGGTAGCAGTCTCGGGATTGCTTATTCATTGGGCGTGTCCGATTTAATTATGGCGCCGGCGATGCCTTCGGTTACGGCCCGTTCGGGCGGGATTATTTTCCCTATTGCGAAATCCATTAATGACGTGCTGGATTCATATCCCGGCGAATCGGGTAAAAAAATCGGTGATTTTCTCATTATGGCTTGTTATCAGTTCACGCCGATTACCGGCGCGATGTTTTTAACGGGAATGGCGGCCAATCCGTTGGTCGGCGATTTAGCGAAGAAAAATTTCGGACTTGATATCACATGGACGGGCTGGTTTGTCGCTGCCGTCGTTCCCATGTTGATTTGTTTTGTCATTATGCCGTTGCTGGCATACAAAATTCTTAATCCGTCGTTGAAAAGAACGCCTGAGGCCAAAGTCATGGGAAAACGGTCATATGCTGAATTAGGGCCGATGACCGTCGCAGAGAAAAAAGTGTTTGGCGGCTTTTTTCTTGCGCTTGCAGGTTGGGGAACCAGTTTGATTACCGGTTTCTCGGCTACGTCCGTTGGGCTGGCCTTAGCGGCTTATCTGTTTGCGACGAATGCCGTGAGCTGGAAAGATTTGCTTAACGATCATGCCGCATGGGACACCGTGATTTGGTTTGGCGCCATCATTGCGTTAGCCGGCGGATTATCCGAGCTGGGATTTATCAAATGGATGACGGCAATTCTCGGCAATGCGATGCAAGGCGTGGGGGCGATTGAAACTTTTGTCGTATTGGGATTACTTTATATTTATTTGCACTATCTCTTTGCCACCGCTACGGGGCATGTCGCCGCATTATACGCACCGTTTGTCGCCACGGCAATTGCCGTCGGCGCGCCGCCGATGATGGTGGCGATTTGTTTCGGTATTTTCAGCAATTTAATGTGGAGTACCACGGAATACGGCGGCGGCCCCGGCCCTATTTATTTTGCTCAGGGCTATTTTGACCGTCTGAGATTCTACAAAATCAATTTTGTACTGGTGTCGGTTAATGTGCTTATCGTCTTTACCGTTGGTCTGGCATGGTGGAAATTATTAGGGCTTTATTAAAACAGTAGAAAAAACGACCGCACTTTTTTTAGAAAAGTGCGGTCAAAATAATGAAAGTTTTTTGTCACGTTAGAAGAGGAATTCGTTATGTTAAAAAATATCGAAAAAGCGACGGTACTAAAATTAGCGGACCAAATCGCTTTTCACGAAGGGCAGGTAATCAGCAAAACCCTGGCGCAAAGCAAAGGCGTAGGACTGACTTTATTCAGCATTCCGAAAGATGAAGAGATCAGCGCGCATAAATCTCCGGGCGATGCTTTAGTCACCGTACTGGAAGGTAAAGCGCGTATTACCAT
This sequence comes from Actinobacillus sp. GY-402, assembly GCF_014843355.1. GTDB lineage: Bacteria > Pseudomonadota > Gammaproteobacteria > Enterobacterales > Pasteurellaceae > Exercitatus > Exercitatus varius. The sequence continues at coordinate 1,330,822 of NZ_CP062137.1, read as the reverse complement.
TGATAAAACGGATTATGAAGTGTCTGCCGGAGAAAGCATAGTCATGCCTGCCAACGTTCCTCACGCCTTGTTTGGCTTGGAAAATTTTAAATTTCTGTTAACGGTTGTTTTTCCGAAAACGGAAGAAAAATAAAAAGGCAAATGGAGCTTGCCTTTTTATCCTGTTGCAGGTTATCAGTGTTCGCGGGTTTTGAAGAAGGTCACGTCGGGATAGCGTTCCTGCGATAGATTCAGGTTTACCATGGTCGGCGCAATGTAAGTGAGGTTGTCGCCGCCGTCGAGCGCCAAATTCTGTTCGTTTTTGCGTTTAAATTCTTCGAATTTTTTCGCGTCGTCGCATTCCACCCAGCGCGCGGTCGCCACGTTGACGTTTTCGTAAACGGCTTCTACGTTATATTCGGTTTTCAGCCGTGAAACCACCACGTCAAACTGCAACACGCCCACCGCGCCGACGATGAGATCGTTGTTCGTCAGCGGGCGGAAAACCTGTACCGCACCTTCTTCGGAAAGCTGTACCAAGCCTTTCAGCAACTGCTTTTGTTTCAACGGATCTTTCAGTCGGATGCGACGGAACAGTTCCGGCGCAAAGTTCGGAATGCCGGTGAATTTCAATTCTTCGCCTTGGGTGAAGGTGTCGCCGATTTGAATGGTGCCGTGGTTGTGCAAGCCGATAATATCGCCGGCATAGGCTTCTTCCGCGTGAGTGCGATCGCCCGCCATGAAGGTGAGCGCGTCGGAAATCACCACGTCTTTGCCGATGCGTACGTGTTTGAGTTTCATGCCTTTTTCGTATTTGCCGGAAACGACGCGCAGGAACGCCACGCGGTCGCGGTGTTTCGGATCCATATTCGCCTGAATTTTGAACACAAAACCGGTGAATTTTTCTTCCGCACTTTCGACGATGCGGGTATCCGCCTGACGCGCTTGCGGTTTCGGCGCCCATTGCGTTAGGCCGTCGAGGAAGTGATCGACGCCGAAATTCCCCAATGCCGTTCCGAAAAACACCGGCGTCAGCTCGCCGCGGATAAATAACGACTGATCGAACTCGTTGGAGGCGCCTTGGACCAATTCTAGTTCTTCACGCAGTTGTTGCGCTAAATCGTCGCCCACGGCGGCGTCCAGTTCCGGATTGTTCAAGCCTTTGATGATGCGCACTGCCTGAATGGTGTGACCTTGACCGGTTTGATATAAATAGGTTTCGTCCTTGTAAAGATGGTACACGCCTTTAAATAATTTTCCGCAGCCGATAGGCCAGGTGATCGGCGCGCAATGGATTTTCAGCACGCTTTCCACTTCGTCCAATAATTCCATGGGATCGCGAATATCGCGGTCGAGTTTGTTCATGAAGGTTAAAATCGGCGTGTCGCGCAAACGGGTCACTTCAATTAATTTTATGGTGCGATCTTCCACCCCTTTTGCCGCGTCGATCACCATTAAGCAGCTGTCCACGGCGGTTAATGTGCGGTAGGTGTCTTCCGAAAAGTCCTCGTGTCCCGGCGTATCGAGCAGGTTCACCAGGCAATCGTTATAAGGGAATTGCATGACGGACGTGGTAATGGAAATCCCGCGTTGTTTTTCCATTTCCATCCAGTCGGATTTGGCATGGGCCTGCGAGCCTTTGCCTTTCACCGAACCTGCGGTTTGAATGGCGTTTCCGTACAGCAACACTTTTTCCGTGATGGTGGTTTTACCCGCGTCGGGATGAGAAATAATCGCAAAAGTGCGACGTTTATTGACTTCTTGTGGATATGACATGATGGATTCTTATTTGGTTAAAATTGGGGCGTATTTTCGGTTATTTCGGGATTTTGTGCAAGATGCCAATAAAGGGAGAAGCTTTTATATAGCGGAGGAAACCTATTTTCAGTATAATTTTTTCACAATTTATCACGCCAATATTTAGAATACGTATTTATGAAATACACCATTAATGAAATTGCCAAACTCTGCAATGTGGGGAAATCGACGGTTTCCCGCGTGCTGAATAAGGATCCTAAAGTGCGGTCGGAAACTCGAGAGAAAGTGCAACGGGTCATTGATCGGCTCGGTTTTCAGCCTAATCGTTCCGCACGTGCTATGCGAGCGGGGCGGGAACCGGTGGTCGGCGTGATTGTTTCAAAACTTGATTCGGGCAGCGAATCGCAAACTTTACGCGCAATTTTACAGGCGCTGCAAGTCGAACACATTACGCCGCTGATAGTCGAAAGCCGCTTTCAAGCCGAACAAGTGCGGCATCATTTTCAGCTTTTTCGTAAACGTCAGGTTAATGCCGTTATTCTTTTTGGTTTTTTTCCCTTACCTCTTGAAATCGTGCAGGAGTGGCAAGGCCCTTTGGTTGTGATTGCGCGCACTTATCCGAATATTAATTCTATTTATTATAATGATGAGCAGGCGATTACTTGCCTGATGTCGGAGCTTTACCGACAAGGGCACCGCCGGATCGCTTATTTGGGCATTGAGGACAGTGACGAAACCACGGGTAAGCTTCGCACTCAAAGTTATTTACAATTTTGTCGCTCTCATCATATTCTCCCGAATCTGACATTGGTGGAACTTAGCGCGGAAAGTGCATACCGTCATTGTGCGGAGCTTTTTACCCAACCGGTGGATGCACTGGTTTGCGCTACCGGCCGGCTTGCTTTAGGCGCGTTTAAATTTTCCCAACAATCCGGAAAGATTTTTCAGATGGCATACGTAGGATATAACGAGCCACTGCAATATATGTTGCCAAACGCTTTATCTTTTGATTTCGGCTATTATCAGGCCGGACTGAAAGCGGTGGAGTTATTAATGCGGCAGTTGCAGGGAGAATCTTTAACGGAACATCATCTGATTTCAGTTGAACAATCTTAAATTTTTGTGATCCTTGTCACATTTCTGAATAAAAATGGGAACGTTCCCATTTACACGGTATGTTCATGGGTTATAATTGAAACAATTTTAATAGTTGGAGAAATATCCTATGGCGAAAATCAGTAAGGTGGATCCTAAAAATATTGACGAATTAATCGTTTATATCGGCGGTCGGGAAAATATTGTGACGGTAACGCACTGTATCACCCGATTACGCTTTGTTTTAAACGATGAAAGCAAAGTGAACGCCAAAGCCATCGAAGAATTGCCGATGGTAAAAGCGAATTTTTCAACCGGCGGACAATATCAGGTGGTTATCGGGCAGGAAGTCGGCGATTATTACAAAATCTTGCTGGAAAAAACCGGTTTGACCAGTGTGGACAAAGAGCAAGTGAAAGCCGCCGCCCGTCAAAATCAAAAATGGTATGAAAATCTGATTTCCCATATGGCGGATATCTTCATCCCACTGTTACCGGCCTTGATCAGCGGAGGTTTGATTTTAGGTTTCCGTAACGTGATCGGCGATATTAAAATGTTTGACGACGGAATGAAAACCTTGGTCGATATCAGCACGTTCTGGGCGAGCATGCACAGTTTCTTATGGCTTATCGGCGAGGCGATTTTCTTCTTCCTGCCGGTGGGAATATGTTGGTCCATCGCGCGTAAAATGGGCACTTCGCCGATTCTTGGTATCACCCTTGGTATCACGTTGGTGTCTTCGCAATTAATGAATTCCTATGCCTTGGGTTCACAAATTCCGGAAGTATGGGATTTCGGCCTGTTCTCTATTGAAAAAGTCGGTTATCAGGCGCAGGTTATTCCGGCCATTATGGCGGGCTTAACCCTTTCTTATATCGAACGTTTCTTAAATAAAATCGTGCCGGATTTCTTAAATCTGATTATTGTGCCTGTGACTTCGCTTATTTTAGCCGTATTTTTGGCGCACAGTATCATCGGTCCTATCGGTCGTGAAATCGGTAACGGCGTCGCCTTTGTGGTGAAAGCGGCGATGACCGGCGAATTCGCGCCTATCGGAGCGGCTTTATTCGGTTTTCTGTATGCGCCGCTTGTCGTGACCGGCGTACACCAAACTTCATTGGCCATTGATATGCAAATGATCCAAAGCATCGGCGGCACACCGGTATGGCCGTTAATCGCGTTGTCAAATATCGCGCAGGCTTCCGCCGTCGTTGCGGTGCTGATTATGGCGAAGAAAGCCAGCGTACGCGAAATAGCGGTGCCTGCGGCGCTTTCCGCTTACCTTGGCGTAACCGAACCGGCCATGTACGGTATTAACTTAAAATACCGTTTCCCGATGTTATGCGCCATGACGAGATCGGCCTGTGCGGCGTTGATATGCGGTTTCGCCGGCGTGCTGGCCGGTAGTATCGGCGTCGGCGGATTGCCGGGCATTCTTTCCATTCAACACCAATACTGGGGCTTTTATGCGCTTGCCATGTTAGTTGCCATTGTGGTGCCGATTGTGTTGACCATGGCGGTTTATAAACGCAAAACACTGAAAGGCGAAATCGAATAATCTTTCTCTTATTTTCTCAAAGTGCGGTGAAAAAACGTTGCAAAAAACGCCCGCACTTTTACCTTTATTCTTGACTATTTTAAGGAATTCAACATGCAAACCGAGTGGTGGAAAAACGGCGTTATATATCAGATTTATCCGAAAAGTTTTCAGGACAGTACCGGTTCGGGCACGGGCGACATTCAGGGAATTATTCGTCGTTTGGATTATTTGCGACGCCTTGGGGTTGACGGCATCTGGCTGACGCCGATGTACGTATCGCCGCAAATCGACAACGGTTACGATATCGCCGATTATCGCAATATCGATCCGATTTACGGCACGATGGACGATTTCGAGCAATTAGTCGCCGAAGCGCACAAACGTCATATTCGTATCGTGATGGATATGGTGTTCAACCACAGTTCAACCTTTCATGACTGGTTCAAACGGGGCGAAGATCCGAACAGCGAATATCACGATTATTATATCTGGCGGGAGCAGCCCACCAACTGGCAATCCAAATTCGGCGGCAGTGCGTGGAAATGGTCGGACAAAGCGCAAAAATATTATCTGCATTTATTCGCGCCGGAGCAGGCGGATCTCAACTGGGAAAATCCTAAATTGCGCGCCGAACTTTACGATATTTGCCGTTTTTGGGCGGAAAAAGGGGTGGACGGTTTGCGGTTAGACGTCGTGAATTTGATTTCCAAACCGGCGGTGTTCGAAGACGATTTCGAAGGTGACGGTCGTCGTTTTTATACGGACGGACCGAAAATTCACCAATATTTGCAGGATTTAAATAAAAATGCGCTTAAACCTTTCAATTTAATGAGCGTCGGAGAAATGTCTTCCACCAAGCTGGAACATTGTCAGCAATATGCCAGTTTGGCGGGAAATGAGCTATCCATGACCTTTAATTTCCATCATCTGAAAGTGGATTACCCGAACGGCGAAAAATGGACTTACGCCAAACCGGATTACGTCCAGCTGAAATCCATTTTCAACTATTGGCAGCAAGGTATGCATAATCGTGCGTGGAATGCGCTGTTTTGGTGTAATCATGATCAGCCGCGTATCGTATCCCGTTTCGGCGATGAAGGCGAATTTCGCACCGCTTCCGCCAAAATGCTGGCGATGGTACTGCACGGTATGCAAGGCACGCCTTATATTTATCAGGGCGAAGAAATCGGCATGATTAATCCGAATTTCTCTTCAATTAAACAGTATCGTGACGTGGAAAGTCTGAATGCGTATCAAATTCTGCAGGAACAAGGGAAAAGTGCGGGCGAAATTTTACAAGTTTTAGCCCAGAAATCCCGTGACAATTCCCGCACGCCGATGCAATGGGACGCTTCCCCGAATGCCGGTTTTACCGGTGGTACGCCTTGGATTGAGGCGGCGAAAAGTTATGCGGAAATCAACGTTGAACAGGCGCTGGCGGATAAACATTCGGTGTTTTACGTTTATCAGCGTTTAATCCGGCTCCGCAAAGAGCTGCCCGTGTTTACCGACGGCGATTATTGCGATCTGTTGCCGAATCATGAATTCGTGTGGGCTTATAAACGCAAAGCCGACGGACAGACATTAACCGTAGTTGCGAACTTCAGTCGTACGGTTCAAAGGGTTTGTTTGCAGCCGCATGGTGAAGTGCTGATGAATAACTATAACGATGTTGAAAAATCGGATGATTTTTTAATCCTAAAACCTTACCAGGGAATTTATTGGTTGGGTTGAGAATAAAAGCGGCAAAACGGTGCGTTTTTGCTTTAGGGTTTTACTTTTCGCAATCGTTTGCTTACCTTTTTGAAAAAATGCGGTATAATTTTGCCGAATTTTTCCCCATAAAAGGCAACTATCATGGCAGAGTTAAGCTTAAAAAAAATTTATTCCGGTAAAGTGCGTGATCTTTACGAAATCGATGATAAACGCATGTTGATGGTGGCGTCGGATCGGTTGTCCGCCTTCGATGTGATTTTGGATGATCCGATTCCGCGTAAAGGTGAAATTCTGACGCAGATTTCTAATTTCTGGTTCAAAAAACTGGCGCACATTATGCCGAACCATTTCACCGGCGAAACGGTTTACGACGTATTACCGAAAGCGGAAGCGGATTCGGTGAAAGACCGTGCGGTGGTGGTGAAGCGCCTGAAACCGATTAAAATCGAATCTATCGTGCGCGGTTATTTAACCGGTTCGGGCTTAAAAGATTATCGCCAAACCGGCACCATTTGCGGGTTGGCATTACCGAAAGGTCTGGTGGAAGCCAGCAAATTGCCGGAGCCGATTTTCACTCCGTCCAGCAAAGAAGAGGTGGGCGATCACGATATTAATATCAGTTATGCGGAATGCGAACGTCAAATCGGCAAAGAATTGGCGGCGCAGGTGCGCGATGCCGCCATTGCTCTTTACAAAGAAGCGGCGGCGTACGCCTTAACCAAAGGCATTATTATTTGCGACACCAAATTTGAATTCGGTTTGGATGAAAACGGCACCTTAACCTTAATGGACGAAGTGCTGACGCCGGATTCCAGCCGTTTTTGGTCGGTGGAGACTTACAAAGAAGGCACTAATCCGCCGTCTTTTGACAAGCAATTTGTACGCGATTGGTTGGAACAAAGCGGCTGGAACAAACAACCGCCTGCGCCGAAAGTGCCGGCGGAAGTGATTGCAAAAACCGTGGCGAAATATCAGGAAGCTTTGGATTTGTTAACGAAATAAGCGTAAAGTGCGGTCAAAATTTTAAACGTTTTTTGAGCCGCCCGCAAAGCCTCAGACGATACACATCAGGACTGATTTCGAGAATCTATCGGAATCAGTCTTTTTAATTTCTATTGAATATGTTGATGGCTATCGTATTCAAGATGCTGTTTGACTACAACGATGAGCTCTTCAGCCGTTTCAAACTGTCGAGGATAAAAACATTATTTTTCGATGTTCCCCAAAAGCGCTCTGCTGGCATGATGAGTATGTTGCGTTAAATATTGATATTATCTAAACCAATAAATTTCGCTTTCGGGAAATATTGTTGCAAATAGTGTAATAAATATTCTTCCGTATTCTGGCTGATCAGTGAATCTTGATCAAGGTAACGGTTATAAACCAATGCTTCCAACGGAATTTGATATTGCCGGCAGGCTATCAAACTGAGTAATGTGTGATTAATACTGCCTAATTTACCTGAACTAACCAAAATGAGCGGATACTGCTGTGTTTTCAAATAATCTAAGGTGGTTCTCGTTTCGGTATAAGGCACAGCCAGTCCGCCGGCCCCTTCTAATAAGACATAATCATATTTTTGTCTTAATTGATGAACCGCGCGGTTAATTTTATTTTCATCAATTTCCGTATGTGCCAAACGAGCCGCTAAATGTGGCGAACAAGGATAAGGAAAAACATAAGGGCAAGTTAAACCTGCTTTATCTTCAGGCAATAAATCAATGCCTTGAATTTTGCGATGCACTAAAATATCGGCCGCAATCCCTTCACTGCCGGTTTGAATCATTTTTTGCGTAATGACGGAAAATCCCTGTTCCTGCAATTTCTTAGCATAAAAACCCGTTGCAATAGTTTTTCCCACATCCGTATCAATACCCGATACAAAAATCACTTTACCAAGCATGTTATTTCCTTTTTTTACGAGCCATTACATAAAGTGGCGTATAAGTTAATGTAACTCCCGCACCTTGCTGAAATCGTGCACGATAACGCTGTTCAAACTGCATTAGACGTTTGTCCGACCATTTCGACGGTTCAATAATGCTTACCCCTGTTTTATTCAAATGAGTTAGTACTGACAATGCACAATCAAAATAAAGGGGGATTTCTTCCGTTGTTAAAACAAGAACTTCAAATTCATCGGCTAATAATTTATACCATTCCTCTTCGGTGGGATAAGTTAATCCCGTTTTAAGCAGATACTTAATTTCATAAAGATTTTTAGGCGAAAATGTATTAAACAATAAAATGCCGTCATCATTCAGCATGTTGGCCGTCTTTTTCAGGAAGTTCGCTTCATTTTCAAACCATTGAATTGCAGAAGCGGAAATCACCAAATCATAACCTATGCCGAAATTTTCTCGCTCCGCGTCACCGAAGTGATAATGCACCGAAGAATAAGGTAATTTTTTGCGTAAAGCAGGCTCATAATCGCGACAAAGATCGTTTAGTAGCAAACGCTCGAAAGAGCATTGCGATACAAGTTGTTCACTTAACATACCTGTGCCGCAACCTATTTCAAGTATTTTGCCAAAAGCTTTGCCTTGGGTTGCGAGTAACGCCATCAGCTTTTGTACGATACATTGTTGAGCAATCGCATTATTATCATATTCCGATTTTGCTTGTGAAAATCGGATAGCGACTTGCTGTTTATCCACTAACTGCACGTCACACCCTCAAGCAGTTTTTGCCAACCGGAAAAGTGATTAAAAAGATAATGCTCCGCGTCAATAAGCTGAATTTTGGTTTGCGGTTGATTTTGCCAGTATTCAAGCTGATTTTGTGTTGGAATAATTTTATCTTTGTTGCCAATAATAGCTTTTTGCCACACTAACAACCCCGTTCGATTATCTTGCATAATACAATCATTTAAGTGCACTAACTCTTGTTTTACTTCTGTGAAATCTCGCTTTTCAGGTAACAAACGGTAATTTTCTAAGGCGATTTTACCGCACATTCTGCGTTCAAATTTTGCAAGATTTTCTTCGCTTAAAGACGCAAGCGTACCTTCAAAAACTGCCGTTGGAATGCCAAATTGATCGTGTTTAGGTGCCCCCGTTCCATTGATCGCCACAGCGTAAGTCAAAGGAATAGCATGTAAAACACGTTCAGCCACCCAAACGCCTAGAGACCAAGCCACCACATAAATTTCTTGATAGCCCGAAAAATCAAATTCAAGATTCAAATCTCGGTAATCGTAACAAATCAGTAAATCGAAATCGTTCGATAATTCCAAGGATTTCGCAATACTGATTGGCGTTCCCCAGCCGGAAAAATACACAAGCAATTTACGCTGTTGGCGTGCAATATGTTGATAGCGCACTTAATTCTCCTTTTATAAATATGCGATTAAGCCTTTTATTTCTTGCTCGGTTAAATCTGCGGTTAATGAAAAACGCAAACGTGCCGTGCCTTTGGGCACTGTTGGCGGACGAATAGGTAAGCAATAATATCCTTGTTTTTGCAAATAATCGGCTTTTTCCACCGCTTGCTGATTCTCGCCCAAAATATATGGCACGATGCAAGTTTCGCTTAACAACGGGAATTCGCTTCTTTTCGCCACTTCAGTACGCAGCATTTGGCTTAATTTCTCAAGATGATGACGCTTTTCAGTAAATTGCGGTAACTGTTCAAATAAAAAGTAAGTCCAGGCGACATTAATCGGCGGAAGTGCGGTGGAAAAAATTAAAGGACGCATCGTATTGATTAAGTATTCTCTTATCTCGCCATCACAAACAAGATAAGCGCCCATAGATGCCAACGCTTTACCAAAAGTCCCGACTAAAAAGTCAATCTCTTGAATACAGTCAAAGACTTCTGCCATTCCTAAGCCTTGTTGCCCGTATACACCTATAGCGTGGGCTTCATCAACATACAGTAGCACATTGGTATAACGTTTTTTGAGTGCCGTTAGCTGTCGAAGATCCGCAATATCGCCATCCATACTAAAAACACTTTCCGTGACAATAATCACTTGCCGGTAGCGTTCCGAATGTGTCTGCAATAGCTGCTCAAGATGAAGATAATCATTATGCTTATAGCGGAAAAAATCCGCCCCGGAAAGCCGAATGCCGTCAATCAAACTGGCATGAACCAATTTGTCCGCCAAAATTAAGGTTTGTTTATCAGCCACTGCAGGCAGAATGCCAATGTTGGCGTGATAGCCGCTATTAAATAATAGAGCGGATTCTCGCTGAAATCGTTGCGCTAAGAGCGTTTCAAAATCCTGATAAATCGGAAAATTGCCTGTTAATAAACGAGAAGATGATGACGTAAGCGGTTGATTTTTACCGATAGATTGCAAAAACCTTTCTACTTGTTGTGCATCATTTGCTAGACCCAAATAATCGTTAGAGGATAAATTCAACATTGTCAGACCACGGGCAACGACAAATTTTCCTTGATGCTCAATATCAGGGAATTGGCGTTTCTGCCCAATTTCAGCTAATTGCTGAAGATGTTGAGTAAATTTATTCATCATATTCCTCTTTGACCACGGCTAATAATTGCTCGGTTAAAAAGCTTAATTGGTTAGGTTCAATAATAAAAGGCGGCATAATATAAATAAGTTTACCAAAAGGACGAACCCAAATTCCCTTTTCTACAAAGCGTTTTTGTAAAGAAACCATATTCACCGCTTCACGCATTTCCAACACCCCAATCGCCCCTAGAACACGAACTTCAGCAACGGATTTAAACGCTTTAGCCGGTGCAAGTTCTGCCTTGAGCTGCGCTTCAATTTGATGGACTTTATGTTGCCAATCGCTTTCCAGTAAAAGCGACAGAGATTCATAGGCTACCGCACAAGCCAGTGGATTTCCCATAAAAGTTGGACCGTGCATAAAACATTTTGCCTCGCCTTCGCTGATGGTATGAGCAATATGTTCGGTGGTAATGGTGGCCGCTAATGTCAGGTAACCGCCGGTTAATGCTTTGCCGATACAAAGAATATCCGGCACAACATCGGCATATTCTAAAGCAAATAGTTTACCTGTCCGCCCAAAACCTGTGGCAATTTCGTCAAAAATCAGCAATACACCATATTGATCGCAAAGTTCTCTCGCTCGTTTTAAATACATCGGCGAATAGAAATACATTCCGCCGGCACCTTGCACAATGGGTTCTAAAATCAATGCCGCAATTTGCTTTCCTTTATGCGCAAGCAATGCTTTCAATGGTTCAATCGCACTTTCTTGCCATTTTTCATCAAATTTAATCGAAGGTTGGGGTAAAAAATGTTGAATCGGTAAGCGATGACGAAATAAGCCGTGCATGCCTGTAACCGGATCGCAAACAGACATGGCGTGCCAGGTATCGCCGTAATAGCCTGAACGCACGGTGGCAAATTGATTTTGATCTTCCCCTTTCGCTTGCCAATATTGCAATGCCATTTTCAATGCCACTTCCACCGCTACAGAACCGCTATCGGCAAAAAATATTTTGTTTAATGACGGAGGTAAAATGGTCAGCAATTTTTCCGTTAATTTTACCGCAGGTTCGTGCGTTATACCGCCGAACATAATATGGCTCATTTTCGCCAATTGCGCTGTGATTGCGTTATTTAAACGAGGATGATTATAACCGTGCAGTGCAGCCCACCACGATGACATACCGTCAATCAGTACTCGACCGTCTTTAAGATAAATTTCAACGCCCTTTGCACTTTCCACCGCATAGACAGGGATAGGCTGAGTCATTGATGAATAAGGGTGCCAAATATGCGCTCGGTCAATATCAATTAATTTGTCTAAATCCATTTTATCACCATAAAAAAGCCCTATTTCATGAAATAGGGGCACCATTTGTCATGATTGCAACAACGAAAACTCCGCCGCCTTGAGAGCAAGTAACGCAGAACATTTAAAACCGCCTGACGGTTTTGAGTAAGTTTTTCGTTTTCCGCATCCGGCGTTACTTGGTTGAAGACATTATCGACTGCTTCACATAACCACTTGCTCCGCCAAGAATTTTTTCCGTTTCAAGCAATAAAGTGCGGGCGATTTTTGATGAGTTTTTTCGCCGAAATATTACTTATGCGTTTGTTCGCCGCCTTGTGAGAAAATACACGATTTTCACAACCTTTTCCAATATAAAAAATGTCGTTATTTTCGGCTAAACAATAAATAGGGTGCTTTCGCTCAGGCTTTTTTCTTGTTTAGCGAATATTGCCGATGAAAATCCGTGAATTATTTTGATTTGCTCGGTAGAATAGTGGCTAAACACACAAATCTAGGCGTGATTTGTGAATACTCCGTTCTGCTTACTGGAAAACATTATCCCTGAAAAATTTTTCAGAAATTTTGACCGCACTTTATATGAGAGGAAAATATGCGATCGGTGGCGATTGTCGGGTTGGGCTGGTTCGGTTTGTCATTGGCGCGGGACTTGCGCAATCTCGGCTGGGAAGTGAAGGGCAGTAAACGCACCCATGAAGGCGTGGAAGAAATGCGTTTATGGCGACTGGAAACTTATCGGCTTGAATTGACGCCGGAAATTAATGCGGATCCCGATGACTTAACCGCATTGCTTTCCGTGGACAGTTTGGTGATTAATATTCCGCCGAGCGATTATTTTTTTGACCCGGAAAGCTACGAAAAAGGCATCGAAAATTTAGTGCAGGAAGCCTTATTGTGCGGAGTAAGTCATTTCATTTTTATCAGCTCCACATCGGTATTCGGTGATGAAACCGGCAAGTTTGACGAAAGTTGCGAGCCGCATCCGAAAACACCGGCGGCAAAAGCCTTGTTTCATGTGGAACAAATGTTGCGGCATCTGTCGCGGCATCTGTCGCAAATTGATGTGGATATTTTGCGTTTCGGCGGGTTAATCGGTGCGGATCGTCATCCCGTCCGTTCCATGAGCGGTTTACATCTTAACCAAGGCAACACGCCGGTGAATCTGGTGCATTCCGAAGACTGTTCGCGCGCCGTGCAATTATTGCTGGAAACGCCGGGCGGCTGTCGTTTATATCATTTGGTGGCGCCGTATCACCCGTCGCGGGCGCAATATTATTGTGCCGCGGCCGAACAATTTCATATAGAACCGCCGCACTTTACCTGTTCCGAACAAGACCCGAATCGAGTGATTTGCGGAGATAAAATCTGCACGGATTTAGATTTCGTTTATCAGTATCCGAATTTATAAAGTGCGGTTGAAAATTTCACGGTTTTCACGCATAATAAGCCGATTTTCGCAAACGATTACTTCAATCAATACAGGACCCGATATGTCAAACACAATCTTACAAAATCTTCCTAAAGGTCAAAAAGTCGGTATCGCTTTTTCCGGCGGTTTGGATACCAGCGCCGCATTATTGTGGATGCGTCAGAAAGGGGCGGTGCCTTATGCGTATACGGCGAATTTAGGTCAGCCGGATGAAGAGGATTACAACGCCATTCCGAAAAAAGCGATGGAATACGGTGCGGAAAATGCGCGTTTAATCGACTGCCGTTCACAATTGGCTCACGAAGGTATCGCCGCAATTCAAGCGGGCGCATTTCACGTGTCAACGGGCGGTATTACGTATTTCAACACCACGCCTTTAGGTCGCGCCGTTACCGGCACCATGCTGGTTGCGGCAATGAAAGAAGACGACGTTAATATTTGGGGCGACGGTTCTACGTTCAAAGGCAACGACATTGAACGTTTCTACCGTTACGGCTTGTTAACCAATCCTAACTTAAAAATCTACAAACCTTGGTTAGACAATCAATTTATCGAAGAATTGGGCGGTCGTCATGAAATGTCCGAATTTTTAATCGCCAACGGTTTCAACTACAAAATGTCGGTAGAAAAAGCCTATTCGACGGATTCCAACATGCTGGGCGCCACCCATGAAGCGAAAGACCTGGAATTGTTAAGTACCGGAATTAAAATCGTGAAACCGATTATGGGCGTAGCGTTCTGGGACGAAAATGTCGAAGTGAAAGCGGAAACCGTCACCGTTCGTTTTGAAGAAGGCGTGCCGGTCGCATTAAACGGCAAAACCTTTGACGACGCGGTGGAATTGTTCTTAGAAGCCAACCGCATCGGCGGACGCCACGGTTTAGGCATGTCCGACCAAATCGAAAATCGTATCATCGAAGCGAAATCACGCGGTATTTATGAAGCGCCGGGCATGGCGTTGTTGCACATTGCTTACGAACGCTTAGTGACCGGTATTCACAATGAAGACACCATCGAACAATATCGTATCAACGGTTTACGTTTAGGTCGCTTGTTATATCAAGGCCGCTGGTTTGACCCGCAAGCGTTAATGTTGCGTGAAACGGCGCAACGTTGGGTGGCGCGTGCGATTACCGGCGAAGTGACGCTTGAATTGCGTCGCGGCAACGATTATTCGATTTTAGATACCGTATCGCCGAACCTGACTTACGTACCTGAACGTTTGAGCATGGAAAAAATTGAAGACGCGCCGTTTGATCCAATCGATCGTATCGGTCAGTTAACCATGCGTAATTTGGATATTGTGGATACCCGCGCGAAATTGGGCGTGTATTCTAAAACCGGTTTATTGGTTGCCGGAAAAGACTCCGTGTTACCGCAATTAGGTAAAAAATAATCCGAAAAAACGTTGAAAAATCTGACCGCACTTTTGGATTAAACTGAAAGTGCGGTTAATTTTTAGCCTATATTATGACGAATAAAGCATTGACGGAAATGTCGCTGGAAGAATTATGGCGGCTTTTTCCGATTCGTTTGGAAGCCCCTAACCCCGACTGGCGGCGTTGGTATGAAGATGAACGCCTGCATTTGCTTGAAATTATCCGCGAACCTTGCAAAATTAGTCATATTGGCAGCACGGCTGTGCAGACTATTTGGGCGAAGCCGACGGTGGATATTTTGATCGAATTGGAGGATAGATCCGCATTACAGCATGTTTCCGAATGTTTATCCCGGAATGGCTATTTGTGCATGTCGGCAACGGATACGCGTATTGTCTATAATAAAGGTTATACGCCGACGGGTTTTGCCGAACGGGTTTTTCATCTTCATTTGCGTTTGCTTGAGGATAACGATGAACTGTATTTTCGCGATTATTTGCTCGCACATCCCGATATTGCTCAAGCCTATGAACGCTTAAAATTATCCTTATGGAAGCAGTACGAATATGACCGAGATTCCTATACGGAAGCCAAAACCGATTTTATCCGCCGATATACCGAGCTGGCAAAAAAGAATTTAAGGATAAATATCAAAGAGTTAAGTCATAATTGAAATACTGTGTGACTGGTTCGGAAAAACTGTTCGAAATCTGACCGCACTTTTGGGATTTGCGAAAAGTGCGGTCTTTTTATTCCTGATTTTTGACGGGATTAAAGGGTTCCAATTCGGGAAAGCGTTTAAGCAGTTTTAGCCATTCGATTTTGTCAATTTCAATTTCTATCAAATATTCGCCTCGTTCAGCGATGGTTTCGTTGCGGACGCAGTTGAGCCGATAAAACGCGTGGCGAATTTTTCCCTGAGCGGGCTTTAAGGAAACGGATAAGGATAAAATTTCATTGCGCAACCGTTGACGAATGGCGTCGAATAATAAATCAATACCTAAATTCGCTTGTGCGGAGATGTAAACGGCTATCGGTTGTTGTTCGTCATTAAATTCAATATGCGGTCGGATATTATCAAGTCGATCGATTTTGTTGTAAACCGACAACGTCGGCACATTATCCGCCTGGATTTCTTCCAGCACGGCATTAACCGCTTCAATGTTTTCCTGTTTGCGCGTATCGGAGGCGTCAATCACGTGTAACAGCAGGCTGGCTTCCGTAGTTTCCTGTAAAGTGGATTTAAAGGCGGAAACCAAATCATGCGGCAAATCACGAATGAATCCCACCGTGTCGGCCAGAATGGTGGTGCCCACATCCTGAACGGATAAACGGCGTAAAGTCGGATCCAGCGTAGCGAAAAGCTGATCGGCGGCATAGACTTCCGCTTGCGTCAAACGATTGAACAGCGTGGATTTTCCCGCATTGGTGTAGCCCACTAACGAAATGGTGGGAATATCCGCCTTCTGACGGGTTTGCCGATTCTGATTACGTTGCTTAGAGACTTTTTCCAAGCGGTTTTGCAGCTGAGCGATACGCACTCTGATTAAACGGCGATCGGTTTCCAGTTGCGTTTCGCCGGGACCGCGTAAACCAACGGCGCCTTTTTGCTGATCTAAACCCGTTTTGCGTCGTACAAGGCGGGTGGCCAAATGTTTAAGCTGAGCCAGTTCCACCTGTAATTTGCCTTCGTGGCTGCGCGCCCGTTGCGCAAAAATATCTAAAATTAATCCGGTACGGTCGACCACCCGACATTCGCATAAGCTTTCTAGATTTCGGGTTTGCGCGGGCGTTAACTGATGATTGACCAGAATAACATCGGCATCCGACTGTTTCGCAAGCTCGGCGATTTCTTCCGCTTTGCCTTGCCCGACAAAATATTTGGCTTGCGGCGTAGAACGGCTGGTAGTGACGATTTGCAAAATGTCGACTTGAGCGGATTGGGCTAAAAGCTGAAATTCCGCCAGATCTTCGAGATTTTTATCCTGCGAGAAAAAAACGTGAACGATAATCGCCTTGTCACGTCCGTTTTCAGATGAGGAAAGTGAGGTGGAAATTGGCGTATTTTCCACCGCACTTTGAACGGATATTTCGTTATTCAAGATTATTCCGTTTGGGAGGACGATTCATCCGATTGTACCGCGGCGGCTTGAGCGGCTTGTTGCTGATATTGTTGCTGCGCATTATTGTTATGATGTGATACGCTGCGAGCCGGTACAACCGTAGAAATGGCGTGTTTATAAACCATTTGGTTGACGGTATTTTTCAATAAAATCACAAATTGATCGAACGATTCGATCTGTCCTTGCAATTTAATGCCGTTGACAAGGTAAATAGAAACGGGGATACGTTCGCGACGAAGCGCATTTAAATAAGGATCTTGTAATGATTGCCCTTTTGCCATCTTGTTTTCCTTCTTATTATTTATTGTAGTTAGAATAATGAACGACTAATGTCTCATAGCCGACGGTCAATATACCAAGTTTTAACGGTTTTGCATAGCCAAATAAAAAGCTTGTTGAACCTTTTTCTGATTTTTTTCATTTTGCAGGCTGTCCAGCCACTGAATCGGCGTCTTCCAGCCGCGTAGCCAGGTGATTTGCCGTTTAGCTAACTGACGAGTGGCGCAAATGCCGCGGTAAATGGCTTCGTCAAAACCGTAATCGCCCCGTAAATGTTCCCACATTTGACGATATCCCACACAACGGATAGACGGCAAATCCGGGCTTAAATCGGGACGGGCGTAGAGTTTTTCCACTTCCGCTTTAAAGCCGAGTTCCACCATTTTCTGGAATCGCAATTCAATGCGCTGATGTAATATGCTGCGATCTTCCGGCGCAATGGCGAATTGCAAAACGTTGTAAGGCAACGCATCGCCTTTTTGCGCCGTGAGTTCGGTTAAGGATTTGCCGGTGAGATAAAACACTTCCAGCGCACGGTTGATGCGCTGACTGTCATTGGGATTAATGCGCGCAGCGGAAATCGGATCAAATTTTGCCAATTCCCGATGTAACGCCGGCCAGCCCGTTTGCTGCGCTTTCGCTTCAATTTCCGCCCGCACTTTTTCATCGGCGTTTGGCAGCGGTGACAAGCCTTCCGTCAACGCTTTGTAATACAGCATAGTGCCGCCGACCAATAAAGGGATTTTCCCTTGCGCCGTAATATCCGCCATTTCCCGCAGCGCATCGGCGCGGAAATTCATGGCGGAATAACTTTCGGCGGGATCTAAAATGTCAATCAGTCGATGAGGGGCCAGCGCCAGCTCGCATTTGCTCGGTTTCGCCGTGCCGATGTCCATGCCTTTATAAATTAATGCGCTGTCGACGCTGATAATTTCTACCGGCAGCGTTTGGTGCAATTTAATGGCCAAATCCGTTTTTCCCGAGGCGGTGGGGCCCATCAAAAAAATCGCAGTGGGCAAAGCGGTCGAGTTATGTTGCATAATTATGATAAATAAGATGAAAAATCAACGGGAATCAGCAAATCGTTAAGTTTTAGCGCCGTCTGCCGATTCAATAACTGTTCGGTTTCCTGTAAAAGATTGACGGCGTTTGCCAACACCTGACAGTCGGACGGCTCCGCTAAATCCAAAAGTGCGGTCAAAAAATCCGATGTTTTTTGCACGGATTGATTGAGTAACGTCACCACCATTTTCTGTAAATTCTGATGACGCAGACATTGCGGCACCGCGTTTAATGTAATGCGACGCTGAGCGGGATTTTCGGTGAATTCGAATCCGCTTTGTTCAAACCAGTGTTTTTGTTGTCGCCATTGCGCCAGTTGTTCGTCCGATAAACGGAAAACTACGGGAATCAGCAACATTTGTTTGGACGGATTCGGTGCGCTCAACATCAGTTCGAACCGCATTCTTTGCAATTTATTAAGTGGCAGTAAATAAAAGCTCGAATCCTGTTGCAGCAATAATGCGCGATTATCCACCAAAGCGAGAGCCCGCAGTAACGAGCCCGCCGAGGCGCATATCGGCTGAATCGACGCCGTCGGCGAAGTTTGATTTGCCGGCGTTTTGAGCAATTCGGCATAAAGCCGTTGTTCCGTTTTGCTGACTTTTTCGCGCCCGAATGATGAAGGCGAATGCGCTGATTGCGGCATAAAGTGCGGGAGAAAATTCGACGATTTTTCCGAACGGGACGGAGCCGAAGATTTTGTCGCAGTCGGCGTATGGCTTTCTTTTTCCGTCGGCGACGGATTAAATCCGAACAGATTCTGCCCGGCGGCCGCGCGGTTAGGGCGGACGGTCGCTGTCATATTTTGATAATCCGCCTGCGGTTCCCGGATTTCGTTTGCTTTTCCCGCATCCGATTGTGGCGCGGAAAAATCGAGCTGTTCGGCGGAAAGCAAGGCATGGGTGACGCCCTGGAAGATGAAATCGTGAATCAGACGGCTTTGCTGAAAACGCACTTCGTGTTTGGTCGGATGCACGTTTACATCCACATCGTTCGGATTCAAATCCAAAAACAGCACGAAAGCCGGATATTGCTCGTTACCCGAATGTTCTGCGTAAGCTTGCCGAATGGCGTGATTAATCACTTTATCTTTCACCATCCGCCCGTTTACGTAACAATAATTCAAATCGTTTTGCGAACGGGCGAAAGCGGGCGTTGCCACCCAGCCGGACAAATGCAAATCGTCGTGTTTCCAGTCGATATGCAATGCCTGACGGACGAAATCGTCGCCGCAGATGGCGGCGAGGCGTTTTAGTTTCTGTGTATTTTCCTGCGCACTTTTGTATTGACGAATGATTTTTCCGTTATGCGTCAGAGTGAAGCCGATGTGCGATTTTGCCAACGCAATGCGACGGATAACTTCATCGATATGGCCGAATTCCGTTTTGTCCGTGCGTAAAAATTTGCGACGGGCCGGCGTATTGAAGAATAAATTTGCCACTTCCACCGTGGTGCCGACAGGGTGAGACGCCGGTTTGATCACGCTTTCCTGTTCGCGCCCCTGCACAAAAACCTGCCAGGCTTCCTGTTGTTCGGCGGTGCGGGAGGTGAGCGTCAAACGGGAAACCGAGCTGATACTGGCTAAGGCTTCACCGCGGAAACCAAAGCTGAGAATCGCTTCCAAATCGTCAATAGTGGCGATTTTACTGGTGGCATGGCGGGCAAGCGCCAACGCCAGTTCTTGTTTTGGAATGCCGATGCCGTTATCGCGGATGCGGATCAGCGTTGCGCCGCCGTTCTCAATATCGATTTGGACTTGAGTGGCGCCGGCGTCCAGGCTGTTTTCCACCAATTCTTTCACCACCGACGCCGGACGTTCGACAACTTCACCCGCTGCGATTTGGTTAGCAAGTTGTGGCGGTAAAATTTGAATCGGCATAATTATTCCTTAATTTGAATTTTTTGACCTACGCGGACTTTTCCGTCTTTTAAATTCGGGTTCAGTTTCAAAATTTGACTTGGCGGAATGCCGTATAAACGACTGACGGCATAAATCGTCTGGTCTTTTTCAATCACGTGATATTTCGGTGTTTCTTTCGATTTATCCTGGTTTTTTCCTTTTTCCGTCACTTTCACATTGGGTTTAACGGTTTGCTTTTCAGCCGTTTTTTTGTTTTTTGCCGGAATTTTTAAGGTTTGACCGACAAGCAAGGTTTTCCATTTCAAATTATTTAAGGCGACAATGTCGTTTTCTTTCACGTCGTATTTCTTGGCGATTTTATCCAACCGATCGCCGGCTTTAACGCTGTGAACCATGCCGCTGTCTTTCGGCGCGGAAACGGTTTCCGGCTCGGATTTATCGGGATTTTTGCCCGCACTTTTACGGTTATCCGGAATGCGGAGTTTCTGCCCGATAAGCAGAGTTTTCCGTTTCAGCTGATTTAAGGCGATGATGTCGTCTTCTTTCACGTCGTATTTCTTGGCGATTTTATCCAATCGATCGCCGGCTTTAACGCTGTGAATCACGCCGCTGTCTTTCGGCGCGGAAACGGTTTCCGGCTCGGATTTATCGGTATTTTTGCCCGCACTTTTACGGTTATCCGGAATGCGGAGTTTCTGGCCGATAAGCAGAGTTTTCCGTTTCAGCTGATTTAAGGCGATGATGTCGTCTTCTTTCACGTCGTATTTCTTGGCGATTTTATCCAATCGATCGCCGGCTTTAACGCTGTGAATCACGCCGCTGTCTTTCGGTGCGGAAACGGTTTCCGGCTCGGATTTATCGGGATTTTTGCCCGCACTTTTACGGTTATCCGGAATGCGGAGTTTCTGGCCGATAAGCAGAGTTTTCCGTTTCAGCTGATTTAAGGCGACGATGTCGTCTTCCTTCACGTCGTATTTCTTGGCGATTTTATCCAATCGATCGCCGGCTTTAACGCTGTGAACCACACCGCTGTCTTTCGGCGCGGAAACGGTTTCCGGTTCGGATTTGTCGGGATTTTTGCCCGCACTTTTACGGTTATCCGGAATGCGGAGTTTCTGCCCGATAAGCAGGGTTTTCCGTTTCAGCTGATTTAAGGCGACGATGTCGTCTTCTTTCACGTCGTATTTCTTGGCGATTTTATCTAATCGATCGCCGGCTTTAACGCTGTGAACCACGCCGCTGTCTTTAACGGTGTCATTTTCTTTTTTGTCATCAGTTTCGCTTTTTGCGTTATTGGATTGCGCGTTTTTCGGGCTGTCCGCCGGGGCGCGTACCACGGTGTTGACTTCTAAACCGCCGTGGCGTTTCCGGTAATCCACAATACCCTGATAAATAATGTAGGCAATACGGCGGCGATAGGACGGCGAGCTTAGTTTTGCCTCTTCTTCCGGATTGGATAAGAAACCCGTTTCCACCAAGACGGACGGAATATCCGGCGAACGCAGTACGCCAAGGCTGGCATGTTGCGGACGGCTGCGGCTTAGCGTCGTGATTTTGGCGAAATTGCGCAAAATGGCGTCACCGAGTTCGTATCCGACTCGCTGACTGTGTCCGAATTGCAAGTCCAATACGGTTTGATTCAGGTATTTCTCGTTGTTGTGGGTGGCAAGGACGTTGCCCGCGCCGCCGAGTAATTCCGACTGTTTTTCGTGATCTTCCAGCCATTGTCCCATTTCGTCATTGGCACGACGGTTTGATAGCACCCAAACGGAAGCGCCGCGCAAGGTCGAGCCTTCGGAGGAATCCGCATGAATGGAAATTAAGTAGTTCGCTTTTTGACGACGGGCGATTTCCGAGCGATCAGGCACCGAAATATAGTAATCGCCGTTGCGGGTCAATACGGCGCGAAAATTCGGATCTTTGTCCAAAAACGACTTTAATTCCCGAGCGATGGAAATGGTGACGTTTTTTTCGTAAATACGCAGGTTGCGGCTGATGGCGCCCGGATCTTTCCCGCCGTGGCCGGGATCGATGGCGATAGTCCATTTTTCCGCCAACGCCGATTGGGAATAAGCCGTCAGACAGCAAAGTGCGGTCAAAATAAGCGCTGTTTTTTTGTCCGTATTTTTTACTTGCTCTAATGCGGCGTCGGGCAAAGGCGCCGGCTGTTTTCAATAAAAGGGATAAAATCTGTTTCATCGGCTATTTTAATAATTGAATGATGGCTTCACCTTGTTCGCTTTGTGGAATTAATTCGATTCGGCGCGCATTGTCCGTATAACTAATGTTGACCGACAGATCGGGCTCGGCAAGCAAACCGGCGCCTTTTTCCGCCCATTCAATCAGACAAATGCTGTCGGCGGAAAAATAGTCGCGGATGCCCATAAATTCCAGTTCTTCCGGATCGCTCAAACGGTATAAATCAAAGTGATAAATGCGTTTGCCTTGCAGTCGATATTCTTCAACCAGCGTGTAAGTCGGGCTTTTTACGTTGCCCTGATGTCCCAGCCCCTGAATCATGCCGCGGCTGAGGGTGGTTTTGCCCGCCCCCAGATCGCCGTTAAGATAAAGGGTAATGGCGTGCGGCGAAACGATTTGGCAAACGGCCCGAATCAGCATGCGACCGAAATCGATCGTCGCTTGTTCGTCAGGCAAAAAACGACTGTAAGACATAGCGGACATAAGCTCGTAACTAACGGATTAAATGGGCGAAATTGTACCGCATTTTTCATTTTTACAATAGGAATAATTTTGCGGCGGCTGTCGGATCCGGAAAAGTGCGGTCACAAAAAGCAACGCTTTTTGAACGTTGGCTTTGCCAACGGTGGCGAAGCCATAAGTAATCACACTGGTGATTACGCATAAAAAATGACAAGTTTTTTTGTTCAGTTTTGGGGTTGAAAATTAAAAATGAATTTTAAATCGAGATAAAAGAAAAGGACGTCATAAACGTCCTTTGAAATTTGGAGCGGGAAACGAGGCTCGAACTCGCGACCCCAACCTTGGCAAGGTTGTGCTCTACCAACTGAGCTATTCCCGCAGGCGACTTATCGTCGAAAACAGGGCGTATTATACGGAAGTTTTTGTATCGTGCAAGCAGAATTTTCAGAAAAGTGAGCGCTTGTTGATTTTTTAGTCTAATTTAATGAAATGCTCGCGATAATAAGCCAGTTCTTTAATGCTTTCGCGAATGTCATCCAGCGCTAGATGCGAGTTGGTTTTTTGGAAACCGTTTAAAATATCGGGTTTCCAGCGACGGGCCAGTTCTTTCAAGGTGCTGACGTCGAGATGACGGTAATGAAAATAATCCGCTAAATCCGGCATGTATTTGAATAAAAAGCGTTTGTCCTGCGCGACGCTGTTTCCGCAAATCGGCGATGCGCCTTTCGGCACCCACTGTTTCAGAAAATCGATCGTTTGTAATTCGGCGGCGCGCTCGGTAAGCTTGCTGGTTTTCACCCGTTCAACCAAACCGTTGGCGGTGTGAGTTTTGACGCACCAGTCGCTCATTTTAGCCAGCAGTTCGTCCGATTGATGTACCGCCAGAACCGGACCTTCCGCTAAAATATTGAGATTTTTATCCGTCACAATAGTAGCGATTTCGATAATGCGTTCCTGTTCGGGATCCAATCCCGTCATTTCCAAATCAATCCAAATCAGATTTTCTTTATCTTGAGCCATAATTTCAGTATCCTATCATTCATCTATTTCAATTCTACCCGAAAATCGACCGCACTTTAAATGGCAAAACAGAAATTAACCCAAAATCAAAAACGCCGTATTCATTCCAATAACGCAAAAGCGTTGGATCTCCATCGTCGGCAAGCTAAAAATCAGATTGACTGGCAGGAAAACATGCTGGGCGAAACTCAGGACGGCGTGGTGGTGACGCGTTATTCCATGCATGCGGATGTGGAAGATGCGCGAGGTGAAGTGTTTCGCTGTAATCTGCGACGGACTTTGTCCGGCGTGGTAGTTGGAGATTGCGTGGTTTGGCGCAAGGGTCACGAAAAGCTGCAGGGTGTCAGCGGCGTGATTGAAGCGGTAAAACCCCGCCAAAACGAGTTGTCCCGTCCGGATTATTATGACGGACTGAAAGTCATGGCATCGAATATTGATCTTATTGTGATTGTTTCGGCGGTGTTGCCGACTTTATCGCTGAATATTATCGATCGTTATCTGGTGATTTGCGAAACGGCGAATATTCCGGCGCTGATTGTCTTGAACAAGATTGATTTGCTGTCCGACGAAGCCCGTCAACAAGCGGAAGAACAGTTGAAAATTTATCGGAATATCGGTTATCAAACCCTAATGATTTCGGCGGAAACCGGAGAAAATATGAAAAAACTGACCGCACTTTTAGCGCAGGGAACGTCTATTTTTGTGGGGCAGTCGGGTGTTGGCAAATCCAGTCTGGTAAATCGAATTCTGCCGGAAGTAAATGCTCAGACGGGCGAAGTCAGCCAAACTTCGGGATTGGGCCAGCATACTACGACTTCATCCCGTTTATATCATTTACCGCAAGGCGGTAATTTGATTGATAGCCCGGGCATTCGCGAATTCGGTTTGTGGCATTTGGACGCGGAACAAATCACCAAAGGTTATCGCGAATTTCAGGATTTTCTGGGAATGTGTAAGTTCCGGGATTGTAAGCATTTAAATGATCCTCAATGTGCGCTGCGGGAAGCAGTGGAACAAGGCAAAATTCATCCTGTGCGTTTTGATAATTATCACCGATTAATTTCAAGCAAAGATGAGGCAAAATCTCAACGACATTTCACGACGTAACCCTAAAAAGGTATAAAATAATCTTATAATATTTAAAATTTTTGTTACTTTTAGATTAAAAAATAACCAGCTTTGTGTCTTTTTTATGCGCTAACTCAAAAATTGTCACGATTAAGCTTGATTATTTAGGCAGAATATTGATACTTACTGTTGAAATTGAGTAATTAAAAAAATCAATAAATTTTAACCGCACTTTCATGCGGAGGATTCACTTAATAAGTCGTTTTGAGCTTGTTAAATCTTTCTATTAAACTTTTATCTCGAGGTAAAATCATGTATTCAAAAGACGTTGAAATTACAGCTGCCGCCGGTCTACACACTCGTCCTGCCGCTCAATTCGTAAAAGAAGCAAAAGCCTTTGCATCAGACATCACGGTCACATCGGCAGGTAAAAGCGCAAGCGCAAAAAGCTTATTCAAGTTACAAACTCTAGGTTTAACACAAGGTACCGTCATCACAATTTCAGCTGAAGGTGAAGATGAACAAGCTGCCGTTGATCATTTAGTTGCTTTAATGCCAACTTTAGAATAATGATTTCATAGCCATAACATCGGATTTTCCTCATATTGTGATGGAAAACGTCCTGTTGTGGCTATTATTTTTATACGCATCTTAATTATATTGGAAGGGTAAATTATGATTTCAGGAATTCCAGCTTCTCCAGGTATCGTTTTCGGTAAAGCACTTGTACTTAAAGAAGAAAAAATTGTCATCGACCATGGCAAAATCAGTGATGACCAACTGGATGCCGAAGTGGCGCGCTTTTATAAAGGGCGAGCCGCGGCAGTGGAGCAGTTAAATTCTATCCGTAACCGAGCGTTGAAATCGCTTGGTGAAGATAAAGCGGCGATTTTTGAAGGTCATTTAATGATCTTAGAAGACGAAGAGCTGGAAGAAGAAATTATTGATTACCTTCGTTCGCATAAAGTGAGTGCGGCTTCGGCGGCGAGCAAAATTATCGATCAGCAAGTCGCCATGTTGTCTGAAATCGATGACGAATACTTAAAAGAGCGCGCAGGCGATATTCGAGATATCGGCAACCGATTGCTTAAAAATATTTTAGGCATGCATATTGTGGATTTGGGCGAAATTAACGAAGAAGCGATTTTAGTGGCTTATGATTTAACCCCGTCCGAAACGGCGCAATTAAATCTGGATAAAGTGTTAGGTTTTATTACCGATATCGGCGGCCGTACTTCTCACACTTCTATTATGGCGCGTTCCTTGGAATTGCCGGCGATTGTGGGAACCAATAATGTAACGGAAAAAGTGAATACCGGCGATTTCCTGATTCTGGACGCAGTGAACAATGCGGTTTACGTGAATCCGACTCAGGAACAAATCGATAGCCTGAAGGAACAGCAGGCGCAACTTGCGGCGGAAAAAGCGGAATTAGCCAAATTAAAAGATTTGCCGGCGTTAACGTTGGACGGTCATCAGGTTGATGTGGTTGCGAACATCGGTACGATTCGCGATTGCGAAGGTGCGGATCGTAACGGTGCGGAAGGCGTCGGGTTATACCGTACCGAATTCCTGTTTATGGATCGCGATAGTCTGCCTTCGGAAGAAGAACAATTCGCCGCGTACAAAGAAGTGGTGGAAGCGATGAACGGTCGCTTAGTGGTATTGCGTACGATGGACATCGGCGGCGATAAAGAATTGCCGTATTTGAATTTACCGAAGGAAATGAATCCGTTCTTAGGTTGGCGCGCAGTGCGTATCGCATTGGACCGCCGCGAAATTTTACATGCGCAATTACGTGCGGTGTTGCGCGCATCGGCATTCGGTAAATTGGCGGTAATGTTCCCGATGATTATTTCCGTTGAGGAAATTCGCGAGTTAAAAACCGTGATTGAAGTATTGAAACAAGAACTTCGCAATGAAGGCAAAGCGTTTGACGAAAATATTCAGGTCGGCGTGATGGTTGAAACGCCGTCTGCTGCGGTGAATGCAAAATTCTTAGCTAAAGAAGTGGATTTCTTCAGTATCGGTACGAACGATTTAACGCAATACACCTTAGCGGTAGACCGCGGTAACGAATTGATTTCTCATTTATACAATCCGATGTCTCCGTCAGTATTAAACCTGATCAAACAGGTGATTGACGCCTCTCACGCCGAGGGTAAATGGACCGGTATGTGCGGTGAGTTGGCCGGTGACGAACGCGCGACCTTATTGCTTTTGGGGATGGGATTGGATGAATTCAGTATGAGTGCGATTTCCGTGCCTCGTATCAAGAAATTAATCCGCAACGTAAATTTTGCCGATGCCCGAATTTTGGCTGAAAAAGCGTTACAGGTTCCGACTGCGGCTGAAATCGAAAAATTAATCAATGATTTCTTAAAAGAAAAAGCATTAAACTAGATACAAAGTGAAATTTTTGCGTTAGAATACGTAAGGTTTCAATCATTATGGAGAGGTTACAATGGGTTTTTTTGCTAAGTTATTTGGCTCAAAACAAAGTCAAGCAGTGGAAGTGAAAGTATATGCACCATTATCAGGTGAAATCGTAAGCATTGAAGATGTTCCTGATGTTGTATTTTCGGAAAAAATTGTAGGCGACGGCGTTGCAATTAACCCGACCGGCGACGAAATCGTTGCTCCGGTAGACGGCGTTATCGGCAAAATTTTCGAAACGAATCATGCGTTTTCCATGGAATCTGCCGAAGGTGTGGAATTATTCGTTCACTTCGGTATTGATACGGTTGAGTTGAAAGGTGAAGGTTTTACCCGTGTCGCTCAGGAAGGCCAAAGCGTTAAACGCGGTGACGTCATATTGAAATTTGACTTGGATTTATTAAAATCAAAAGCAAAATCAGTATTAACGCCGATTGTGATTTCTAATATGGATGAAATCAGTCATATTGAAAAACACGTTGGTTCTGTAATTGCAGGCGAAACGGAAGTTTTATTACTTAAAAAATAACCATTGCTGATTTAAGTTTGTTGAAAAGTTCGCTTAGGTTGATTAAGCGGACTTTTTGTTTGAGGGTGCGGTTCGTTAAATGAACGGCACTTTAACAGTTATTAACGGAAATATTATGTTTGGGAAAGGCGGATTAGGCGGCTTGATGAAACAAGCCCAACAAATGCAGGAACGTATGCAAAAAATGCAGGACGAGATTGCTCAGCTTGAAGTCACGGGAGAATCCGGTGCCGGGCTTGTTAAAATTACATTAAACGGTGCGCATAATTGCCGTCGTATCACCATTGATCCTTCTCTGATGGAAGAAGATAAGGAAATGCTGGAAGACTTAATTGCCGCCGCATTTAACGATGCCGTGCGCCGTGCGGAAGAAATGCAGAAAGAAAAAATGGCTTCGGTGACCGCAGGCATGTCATTGCCGCCGGGTTTCAAAATGCCGTTTTAATTTTTCAATCCAACCTTGCTTCAGGTTGAAAGATGATCGTTACCGACGAATCAATGTGTAAAAACATTGCGTTTTTAGACCGCACTTTATGTTAATTTCAAAAAGTGCGGTCGATTTTTTCATTGTTTTTCAGGAAATCTTATGCAAAGCAGTCCGCTGTTAGAAAATCTTGTTGAGCATTTGCGCTGCCTGCCCGGAGTGGGACCGAAATCCGCTCAGCGTATGGCATATCATTTATTGCAACGCGATCGTAGCGGCGGCATGAATTTAGCCCGCGCTCTGACGGATGCGATGTCGAAAATCGGGCATTGCGGCCAATGCCGTACTTTTACGGAAGAAGAAACCTGCGCCATTTGTGATAATCCGCGTCGCCGGAATTCGGGCTTGCTGTGCGTGGTGGAAATGCCGGCGGATATTCAGGCCATTGAACAGACCGGGCAGTTTTCCGGGCGCTATTTTGTTTTAATGGGACATTTATCGCCGTTAGACGGTATCGGTCCGCGGGAAATCGGTTTGGATTTGCTGCAACAACGTTTGCAGAACGAACGTTTTCAAGAAGTCATTTTGGCGACCAATCCCACCGTTGAAGGCGACGCGACGGCCAATTATATCGCCGAAATGTGTATGCAACAGGGCATTAAAGTAAGCCGCATTGCTCACGGTATTCCAGTAGGCGGCGAATTGGAAATGGTGGACGGCACAACCTTGACCCATTCGTTTTTGGGCCGTCGCGAATTGGGATAAATCATGTCAGAAAATATAAATAATTTTTCATTAATCAGCCGTTTACTGGGAAATTTATTTTATCGTTCGCCGACGGATCCGGTGCTTGACGGCGTTTTCAGCTGGTTGCAGCAAAAAGGATTGGCGCAAATTTGGCCGCTGGAGACGGATAAAGCAAGCCTGTCTGCTATTGAAAGTCTGCAAATGTCGGTCGATCCCGTCGTGCTGGATAAAGAATATCAGCGATTGTTCCGCGACAAGAAAAATGTCGTGCCCGTTGAAATTTCGGCTTACAACGTTGACGCGGAGGCTTTTGCGGCATTCCGGCAGGCGCGCAATATGCCGTCGGTGGAAAGTGCGGATCATTTTGGTTTAGTTTTTTTAACCGCTTCCTGGATTGAAGATAATCTGGCTTCCGTCTCTGCGCAAAAGGAACTGTTCGAGCAGTTTTTGCTGCCTTGCGCCAATCCGTTTTTAACAAAAGTGGAAGCGGCGGCGAATTTACCGTTTTATCGCGCGCTGGCGTTGCTTTCCCGCGAAATATTAGCAGCGATGGCGGATGAGCTGGAAGAAGCGGAATAAACCGATCGTTAAAGTAAAAGATGAAAAAGCTTGGAATTCTCCGGGCTTTTTTATTTTACGGCTTGCCGTAATTGCGGGAGAAGCTGCGCAATCATCTGAATTTGCTGCAACGGCACGCTAAAGTGCGGGCGATTTTTGCGCTGATTTTGTTCCGTATAACGCTGTAATTTCGTCGTTATCTGCCGGTAACGGTTTTCAAATTCCGCATCGGATATTCGGTCCGATTTTTCCAGTAACAACGCGGTCTGTTTGGCAATAGGATAAAACTCGCTTAGAAAATCGGTATCCTGTTTGATGTCGCGCATTTTCCGGCGGTATGCGCCCAAAGCGGAAATATAACCCAGTAACGTGGTGTTAATCTGCAGAAACTTAAAACCTTTTTGCAAGTAAGGCGCGTATTTTTTCGGTTCGGTATTCATGGTCGTCAGCGTGGCGGTTAACGCCATGGCGCTTTCATGAGCGCGACGGCGCGCAATGCGATATTTCAGGTCATCGCCGCTGCCGAATAACAACTGCCCGACGATATGCAATAAATACTGAGCATCATGAATGATCGCCTGGTGGCTGACTTTATCCAGTTGCAGATATTTCCAGTCGGGAAAAATATAAGACACGGCAATCCATGCGAGGGCGGAACCCAGCAAAGTATCAAGCAGGCGCGGTAAAGTGGCGTCATAAATGTCGAAACCCATAATATCAAAGCTGGCGAGGACTTGGATGGTGATGAAAAAGGTTGAAAAGCTGTAATTATTGGTACGGAAAAAATAAAACAGCGTGCTGCTGATGACCACCATCGCCAGTTTGGCTTCCAAGGCGGATGCCATGTAAGGCAGGCACGAACCGACCAGCACGCCCAGCAATGTGCCGATAATCCGTTGTTTTACCCGTATTTTTGTGGCGGAATAATTAGGTTGGCAAACGAAAATGGCGGTCAATAAAATCCAATAGCCGCGATCCACCTGTAAATCGAAAATTTCTACCAGACTGCAACAGATAAATACGACAACGGACAAACGTACGGCATGGCGGAACAGCTGAGATTCCACCGTAAAATGGCTGCCGATACGAGCGAGAATGTTCCCAAAGCCGGAAATATGTTCGGTATCAATCCGGGCGCGTTCGTTTTGTTCTTCGCTGTGTTGAGACTGCGCCAGATTGCGTAGTTGCCAATCGATATTCTGCAGATTTTCCAGTAAAGTGCGTATCGTTTGCAGGTTGTTTTTTTCATCGTCGGACTGACAGCGTTGAGCGTACAATTCTAAAGACTGATGGGTGCCCGCCACGGTACGTTCCAACCGCCGGCTGTAGCGGTATTCGCCGTTGGTCTGCAATGCCGTGGCGATGTCGCGACAGGCCTGCGCTTCAAGTTCCAGCAGGCGTTGCATGCGGAAGATTAAATCCGAATTTTTCAGTTTTCCGGCAAGAACCTGGTAATTGGCATGACTGGAATGGGCGCGTTCGTGAATGTCCTGCGCAGTAAAATAATAGCGCAACATTTTATTGGT
Source organism: Actinobacillus sp. GY-402 (assembly GCF_014843355.1). Lineage (GTDB taxonomy): Bacteria > Pseudomonadota > Gammaproteobacteria > Enterobacterales > Pasteurellaceae > Exercitatus > Exercitatus varius. The sequence continues at coordinate 1,299,897 of NZ_CP062137.1, read as the reverse complement.
GTGCGCATGCCGATGCTGACTGCGCATACGGTTAAACAACAGGTTGCGACAATGATTGAACGCGGCAATCAGGCGGCTGTTGCTCATTGCCAGAGAAATCTGTTTTTGTTCCAGTTGCTCGATATCGTCAGGGTCAAAAAAATCCGATTTAGCATCAAGATAATCCGCCAGCGCCAGAAAAGATGTCATTATGCTGTCTTGCACCGGGCGATTGGGGAAAATCAGGTGAATGATCACTGCCACCGAGCTATACAGCAAGGTTCCCGCCAGAATCATAATCGGATTCAGATACCAAGGCATTTCGGGCAAATAGGTGAGTGTGGTATACAGAGACACGACAAGGGTGCCGAACGCAATGGTGCTGTAACGTTGTCCTACGGCGCCGACCATGGTGAAAATAAAGGTGATCAAGGTCATCATGATGATGAAATAAATGCCTTGATTGAGCAGCAGTTGAGAAAGAAAAGAGGACACCGTGAAGGCGAGCAGAGTATAAAAAATATTCCGTAATCGCCCGCTGAAGCGATCGTCCAAATCCACCAGTCCGCCGGCGATCACGCCGAGCACCAACGGCATGCTTTGCTGCGAAATATCCAATCCCCATACCAATAACGCCGCAATATTGACGGCGATAAACATCGGCAGCGAGGCGATAACTTTGGTATTAAGCATTGCGTTTTGATTCAAATTCTTTTTCGGCTGCGTATTGACGAGCCAATTGAGCGGTTTCTTTTGATACTACGCGCTGCCCCACGGGAAAAAGCGAAATCGGCGCCAGTTTGAAATGCGCCAGGCCGGTCGGAATGCCGATAACGGACAGACATTGAGCAATGCCCACAAAGATATGAGCAAGACACAACCACCACCCGAAAAGAATAAACCAAACCAGATTCAGCACGGAACCGAGCGTATTTTGCGCCGCGCTTTTCGGTTCCAGATATTTCACGTGAACAATATCGTTCCCAAAGGGAATCAGCGACATTTTAGTAATTTCCCAACAACTTCGCGTATAAGGCAGGGTGATAATCAACACGGCGCTGAATATCGTGGCGATTAACCAACCCAGCGTAACGGCAAAACCGCCCAGAACGAAATTTAGAATATTAAGAATCAGCGCCATAGTCTTCAAACAGCCTTAAAAGTGCGGTCAAAATTGACGAAGTTTTTTCGCAAAATCATAGGCGATAAATCGCCTTGAGCTTCTAATAAAAAAGTGAGCTAAGCTCACTTTTTGCATCAATTAAAAGCTTATTTTTGCGTTTTCACCCAGTTTAAGAAACGTTCCTGCGTTTCTTTGTCCGCTTGTTGATACCAGTATTGCAGCATTTGTTCCGCGGCGTTTTCGCCCTGAACGGTTACTTTGCCCTTCTTCACTTTACCGTTTTGAACGGTGCCGACGGCAGCCGGCATGGACGCAGTGGCGAAGCCCGCTACGGAAGCGGTGGCGCCGGACTGGTTGTAGTTAGACAGATTTTCTTCTAAATTCACACCGGGCAGGAAACCTTCCTGTTTCAAATAATCCTGCTTCGTGGCGATTTCCGTGCCGGAAACGGTTTTCACCGTGATTTTAGGATTCGCTTTAAAATTATTGGCTTCGCGCTCGTTGGTTAAACGCGGTGCGGAAATTTGAACGTCTTCGGTAGAACCCTGGAATGTTACTACAATCGGATCGCTTTCAAATAAATTACGATCGGATCCTTCGCGAATTAATTCCGATACGCGCACGACCACTTGGTGAGTGTTGGTATCATTGACATTGAACGAACGGCTTTCTTTTAATAAAGATTTGCTTGCCTTTTGTCCGTCGACCGCTAAAAAATCAATATTTGATGAAGCGGTAACCATGCCTGCGAAACTGGCGGAACTCGCGAGTAATGCCGAAGCAGCAACGGCAGCTAAACGAAATTTCATAGCAACTCCTTGGGAGAAATAAAACATAAAACTTCACTTTAATGATGAAAGTGTTAGTTTGTATGCTATGCTAATTTCGATGAAATAGGAATAGTCAGCCGTAAAAAAATCGCAAATTTCTGAAATAAATCAAGGAGTGGCGTGATGATACAACGACAATTTACCGTTTACGGATGTGTGCAGGGCGTGGGATTTCGTTTTTTCACCGCACGTGAAGCCAATAAATTAGGGATTCATGGCTACGTGAAAAATCAAATCGACGGTTCGGTTCGTGTGGTCGCCGCGGGATCCGCCGAACAGATTGCCGCCTTCAGAGAATGGCTGGAACAAGGCCCGCCCACGGCTGAGGTGACAAATTTAATCGAGCAGGAATATGCGGGCGGACGCGTATTCAGCCGTTTTTCCATCGAACGTTAACGCTGGGCGCCACTGAAAACGAAAAGTGCGGGCAAAAAACGTCGCATTTTTTGACCGCACTTTAGCACCGGATTTGGCTTACCGAATAGGAAATTAAAGGCATTTTGCCGGTTTCGGCAAGCCCGCCAGTTTTGTCGCCTGTTTCGCCGGACCGTCCGGGAAAAGGCGTTGCAAATAGCGGCTGTTGCCTTTTTCTTCGCCTAATTTTTTCGCCATGGCTTTCACTAACATTCGAATGGCGGGAGAAGTTTTATATTCCAGATAAAAATCGCGCACAAAATCAATCACTTCCCAGTGTGCGTCCGTTAATACGATACCTTCTTTTTCCGCGATGGCGCGGGCCACATCCGGCGTCCATTGGTTTAAATCCATTAAATAACCGGCCGGATCGGTTTCAATCTGTTGTTGGTTAACCGTTAACATAATTTTCCTTATGAAGAACAAAACGCCCCGAAACGGGGCGTTTATGATGATTCGCGCTGATTATTCGTCGCGGCTGAAAATCGTTAATAAATTCAATAAACTGATGAACAGATTGTAAAGCGACACAAACAGGCTGACTGTTGCGCGGATATAGTTGGTTTCGCCGCCGTGAATAATGTTGCTGGTTTCAAACAAAATCGCCGCACTGGAAAATACCACGAAAAGCGCGCTCATCGCGATATGCAATGCCGGCATGTTCAGGAATATGTTGGCGATCATACCGATTAACAACACGATGAATAAAGAGAACATCATACCGGCAAGGAACGACATATCTTTTTGCGTGGTCAATACATAAGCCGAACAAGCGAAGAAGACCGCAGCGGTTCCGCCTAAAGCCAATACAACCAGATCGCTTAAGCCGGCGCCTACATACATATTAAGGATTGGGCCCAAAGTGTAACCGAGAAAACCGGTAAAGGCGAACGCCGCCAAAATCCCCGCGCCGCTGTTGGCCAATGAGTGCGTTAGGAACAGTAATCCGTAAAAACCTACCAAGGTAATTAAAATACCCGGGCTAGGCAGGTTAAGGGACATGGAAATGTAAGCGACCAGCGCAGAAAAAGCCAGCGTTAAACCCAATAAAAAATAGGTGTTACGCAGCACTTTGTGGGTGCTTAGCAATAAAGAAGCCTGATCGCGGGAATCGAAAACAATACGGGATTGTTGCATAGTCTTTCCTTCAATAGAGAGTCAATAAAATTGTTGTTAAATTAAAGTTAAATTTGATAAAAGTCAAAATGTTTTTTTATGTTGTCGGCGATATTTTCATCGACGCTGGACAAAATATCGTCTGTTAAGACAATTTTCTAAAATTTTAGTTTACCTCATCGTAAAACTATATTATATTTCTCCGCACTTCGACGGAGGAATGGCAGAGCGGTTGAATGCACCGGTCTTGAAAACCGGCGAGGGTTTGCGCCCTCCCTGAGTTCGAATCTCAGTTCCTCCGCCACTTTTTATAAGCCGTAAGCTGTTTGCTTGCGGCTTTTTTGTTAGCCGAATGCGCATAACGGTATAACAAATATGTGTTCGATTCCGGATTTTTCAAGATTATGAAAAAAACGTGCTGAAAATCTTCCGCACTTTTTAACTCAGTGACGCTTTCGGGCGAAAGCGGGAGGCTTTAGCCGTGATCATCGGAAATTTAAGGCGATTCGCAACCTTTTTTAAACGCAAAAAACTGATCAAAATCAACATTAGGAATAATTATCATTTATTGGCGGTAAGTCGGGTGTATAATTCGACGCTAGGCTAAAACCAATTTAAAACGGAGTATTCATTATGGTTGTTCCTTTATCTCAACTCAGCAAAGGAAATGTCGCTTATATTGATTCCATCGTCGCCAATCACGCATTCGGCGAGCTGGACGGGTTAGTCAGCCGCCGTTTGGCGGATTTAGGCTTTTCGAAAGGCATGCCGGTGGAAGTGGTGGCGGCCGGCGTTTTCGGCAAAGGTCCGTTTGCGGTGAGATTAAGTAACTTATCGCAGTTTTCTTTACGTGCCGCAGAAGCCAGTAAAATTCTTTGTCATATCAATAAATAACCGATTAATAGCCTGATAATTTTCTTATAACCAAGATAAACGTAATGAATCAAGATAAACTGACTTATTTTGCTTTAGTCGGCGCACCCAATTGCGGGAAAACCGTACTTTTTAACGGATTAACGGGCTCCAATGCGAAAGTGGCCAATTATCCCGGCGTAACGGTCGAGCGGCGCGAAGGGTTATTTGTCGATGATCCTTCGGTAAGCATCATCGATTTACCCGGTACTTATAGTTTACGCACCACCACTCTTGATGAAGCCGTCGCCCGCGATGAAATTTTAGGGAAATACGGCAGAAAAATTGGCGGTATTATTGCCGTTGCCGATGCCACCAATTTACGCATGACCTTACGCATGGTGCTGGAGTTAAAAATGCTGGGGCTGCCGATGGTGGTATCGTTAAATCTGATTGACGTGGCCCGTTCCCGCGGTTTAACCATTGACGAGAAAAAGCTCGCCGAGTTGTTGGGAGTTCCCGTTTTGGAAACCGTGGCCATCCGGCGAGACGGTATCCGCGGCGTAAAAAACGCCATCGCCAATTTGCCGCGTGACAGCGTCGGTATTGACGGCAATCAAGCGGTAAAACTGTTGGAATCCCTTGATAGCAATGCCTTGTATGCGCAGGTCGAAGAAATTCTGGCGCAAACGGTTAAAACGGAAATGGTTATGCCGCAATGGCACCAACGATTAGACCGTCTCACCTTACATCCCGTTTGGGGATTCGTCTTATTACTGCTGGTTTTATTATTGGTGTTTCAGGCGGTTTATTCCTGGTCCGCACCCGTGATGGATTCCATTGAAGATCTTTTTACAAGTCTGGGAGAATGGGTTGCCACTTTGATTCCGGAAGGAATATTGCGGGATTTAATACTCAACGGCGTGATTGCCGGCGTGGGTAGTGTTTTGGTGTTCGTTCCGCAAATCGCAATTTTGTTTGCTTTTATTTTGTTACTGGAAGATTCCGGCTATTTACCGCGGGCGGCGTTTCTTTTGGATAATTTGTTATCCACCAGCGGCTTATCCGGCCGGGCATTCATCCCGCTGTTGTCCAGCTTCGCCTGCGCGGTGCCTTCGGTGATGTCGGCCAGAACCATTCAGGATCCCCGCGAACGGTTAGTGACCATCGCCATTGCTCCGATGTTGACCTGTTCTGCGAGATTGCCCGTTTATGCGCTGATTATCGGTGCGGTGATTCCGGATCAAACGGTCTGGGGCGTTTTTAATCTGCAAGGTTTGGTGTTGTTCGGGTTATATTTTATCGGCGTGTTTTCCGCCGGATTGGTGGCTTACATTATGAAGCGCCTCGCCCGTCGCAAAGGCAGCATTCGTCAATTCCCGTTATTAATGGAATTGCCGACGTTCCGTTTACCGAATTTTCAACACATTTTATCCAGTTTGTGGGATAAAGTGGCGGCTTTCCTGAAACGGGCGGGAACGGTTATTTTTGCTTTAAGCGTGATTTTATGGGCGCTGGTCAGTTTTCCGGCAACGCCGGAAGGCGCCACGGCCGCGGCCATTGATTATAGCTTTGCCGGTATGCTGGGCAATCTTATCCAACCGATTTTTGCGCCTTTAGGATTCACCTGGCAAATGTGTATCGCCATGATTCCGGGGATTGCCGCTCGTGAAGTGGTGGTGGCAGCATTGGGCACGGTTTATGCGGTCGGTGCAAGCGGTTCGGATGAGGCCATTCAGAACGCCTTGGTGCCGATCGTACACGAACAATGGGGAATCCCGACGGCGCTGGCTTTTTTAGCTTGGTACGTTTATGCGCCGATGTGTATGGCGACGCTGGCGGTGATTAAACGGGAAGTCAATTCGACCAAAAAAACCTTGCTGATTGCGGGTTATCTGTTCGCGCTGGCTTACGTATTCTCGTTTGCGGTATACCAAATTTCTATGAGGATCTTCTAATATGGAACAATCTATTATTGTCGGCCTCATTATCGGCGTTTGCGTATTGTACCTATTACGTAAATTTGTGTTTAAGTCCAAAACGGCTAAGAACGATCTGTGCGGCGGCTGTGATCGCTGCGGCGGCAAAAAAGGCTGTCCGTAAAACCGTTAACGCAGCAAAAAGTGCGGTCAAATTTTCGCTTGTTTTTTTAATTCAAAAAACATTCAAAATTTTGACCGCACTTTTTATATTTTAATCCCGTTAAAACGCGTTAACCGACATATTTTCATTCGATGAACGACACTTTATGCGTTAGCGAAAGTGCGGTGGGAATGCCTTGTATTTTCTCGAATTTTCCCGCGTAGGCGTAAGCTTCCACGCCTTGTTGCATGGCGTTTTTTAACAGCCGGTCGTATTCGGGATCGATGTATTCGGCGATTTTGAAACAATCGAAACCGTCGTGCAGACCGGCGAATAGCACGACGGCGCGATGTCCTTGTTTTTTCGCGGCGAGTAATTCGCGGATGTGTTTTTGTCCGCGGCTGGTTACGGCGTCGGGAAACATGCCGATGTTGTTTTTTACTAAGGTGATGGATTTTACTTCTACGTAACAATCGGGCAAGCCTTCGCCTTTCAGCAGGAAATCGATGCGGCTGTTTTCTTCGCCGTATTTGACTTCGGGGTAAATTTCCGAATAGTCGGCGAGTTCTTTAATCCCTTTGTTTTGTAAGGCTTCGTGCACTAATTGGTTGGAACGGTGAGTGTTGATGCAAACCAGATTGCCGTTTGCAAGTTGAGTCAGTTCCCAGGAGCAGGGATATTTCCGCGTGGCGCTTTGGGAATCGGAATACCAGACGGTGTCGCCTTTTTCCGCGCAGCCGGTCATGGCGCCGGTGTTGGCGCAGTGAAGGGTGATGATTTCGCCGTTCGGCCGTTCTACGTCCGCCATAAAGCGTTTGTAGCGACGGATAAATGCGGCGGATTGAAGAGAGGGAAATTGCATAAATTGTCCTTGTTTAGAGTTAGAGTTGCCGAATGTTTTTGGTGATTAATTTTTCGCCCGTGCTGGCGCCTTTCACGGATTGGTTGGTGGGAATGAGCCCTTGCGCCGACCAGCTGTCTTTGGCGCGGATCTGTTTGCGGTATTTGTTGGGCGAAAGACCGGTGTATTTTAGAAAATTGTCGTAAAAGCGACTGATCGAACCAAAGCCGGTGGTGAGCGAAATATCCAGCATGCTTTTATTGGTGTCGCTCAGCAGAGCCTTGGCATGATTGATGCGCATCATCATAATGTATTGTTTGATGGTAAGCTGCATGGCGCTTTGGAATAAGCCCATCGCATAGTTGCTATTTAATCCCACCGCGCCGGCCACCGCTTGTACGGTGAGCGGCTCATTATAATGATTGGCGATGTAATCAAGCATCGTTCGAACATAATTCTGTGCATGTCTGGAGCCGGAAATTTGATGACTGACGGTTTTCGGCAGTTCCAGCAATAACGTCCAACCGTCCAAACTGATACGTTTGATCATCAGTTGAATTTCGTCGTAAACCAGTTGATGACGGTTCGGATCTTCAAATTCCAATTCTTTTTCCCAGCGCCTAACTTCAAATAAACTGACTAAATGCGGATTTTTCGATTGAATGATAATGCCGTGAGTGATGTGATTGATCAGATTTTGCGACAGTTGCCAGGACAGAAATTGGTAAACGGGAATATCAAATACCGCCATCGTCTGACAGTGGCGTTTGTCAATTAGCCGATGAGGAACGGAAGCCCAGAAAATGCCGATGTGTCCCGCACGAATAACCGTATTGTTTTCGTTGAAAATATATTCTACGTCGTCATCGAAGGGAATATTGATTTCGATATGTCCGTGCCAATGATAAGCGGGCATATTTTCCGGCGGTTGCTGCACGTTAACGTTAATCGGGCGGGCATCCAGGGAAAGCGACAAAGGGCTGATTTGTTCGCTGCCGGATTGTTCCCGCAAGTTTTCCGGCAGTTTTATTATGCGAGATGGCATGTTCATGATTTAAGTTATTCTTATTTTTTATTGGTGTTTAGTATAGTGCTTAAAATAGCGTTTTCTAGTGAAATTTTCTCGAATGTTCAGATTTTATTTGTTCGATCACGTAATCTGAGTTTTCAGGAATTTTGCTGAAAAAATCGGATAGAATTTTTTGGTTTTCTTATGCAAATATTAACGTACGGATAGGTTATTTGTAGCATGAGGTGAAAAATGAGTTTATCAATGAAAACAAAATTGAGCTTTGGCTTGGGCGCTTACGGAAAAGACTTCGCCATTCATATCGTGTATATGTATTTAATGTATTATTACACGGATGTGCTTGGCGTATCGGGCGCTATCGTAGGAACGATTTTTATGGTTGCGCGAATTTGGGATGCGCTCAACGATCCGATCATGGGATGGATTGTGAATAATACGCGTAGTCGTTGGGGGAAATTTAAGCCTTGGATTTTAATCGGTACGATTTTAAATTCTCTTGTTCTTTTTTCTTTGTTTTGCGCGGATTATTTTAGCGGTACGGCATTAATCGCGTATATCGCCGTGACCTACATTTTATGGGGCATGACTTACACTTTAATGGATATTCCGTTTTGGTCCTTAACCCCGACTTTAACCTTGGATCAGCATGAACGTGAAGAATTAGTTCCTTATCCGCGATTCTTTTCAAGTCTTGCCAATTTTATCACCGCGGGAACCTGTATCGCTTTTGTGGATTATGTCGGCGGCGAGGATAAAGGCTTCGGCTTTCGCATGTTTACCATCATTATTATCGTCTTTTTCATCGCTTCAACCGTTATTACGTTGGTGAATTTAAAAGAGAAATATTCTTCGGATAATCTGAACGGCGAAGCTCAGGCGCGCATTCCGCTTAAAACCTTGATTTCCTTAATTCCGCGTAACGATCAGCTTTTCAGCCTTTTGGTGATGGCGTTATGTTATAACATCGCCAGCAATATTATTTCCGGCTTTGCGATTTATTATTTCACTTATGTGGTGGGCGACAAGGAAATGTTCCCTTACTACATGTCCTACGCCGGTATTGCGAATCTGATCATTATTGTCTTTTTTGCCCGTTTGGTGCGTTTATTTTCACGCCGCACGTTGTGGATTACGATTTCCGTCAGCTCGATTTTAAGCTGTTTAATTCTTGCGTATACGGGCATGACGGAAACTCCGAGCGTATTTTTAATTATTCTTGCCGGTATTTTTATGCAAATCGGCAGCGCATTATTCTGGACATTGCAGGTCATTATGGTGGCGGATACTGTGGATTACGGCGAATACAAGCTCGGCATTCGCTCGGAAAGCATCGCTTATTCCGTACAAACCATGGTGGTAAAAGCGGGCTCCGCAATTTCCGCCCTGCTGATCGGTGTGTTATTAACCGCAATTAATTATGTGCCGAACCAAGTACAAAACGAAAATACGATTTTTTGGATGAAAGTCATTATGATCGGCTTGCCGATTTTGTTTTACAGTATCAAATTGTTCGTTTACTTCCGTTATTACAAATTGCACGGAGATTTATTGGCGAAAGTCAATATCGTGTTATTGGATAAATACAGAAGTGTGAAAGAGGGGTAGATGATGAAAAATATTATTCGTTTAAGCGCCGGCAATACGGATTTAATTATTCGTTCCGAACCGGCGGAAATTCTTTATTGGGGCGCGCGTTTAGATATTGACGAAATCACGGAAGCGGATGCGTTAAGCCTGGAGCGCGGCGTATCCAACGGCGGTTTGGATGTGGACACGCCGGTCACCTTTGCCGCCGAAAACGGGCGAGGATTTTGGGGTTCATCCAGTGTGGACGGACACCGCGACGGTTACGACTGGGCGCCGGTATTCAAAACCAAAAGTGCGGTCAAAAATGACAACGTTTTTTTGATTGAAGCGGAAGACTCCGTCGCACAACTGGCGTTTAAAACGGAAATCGAGAGCGATGAAAACGGTGTGTTTAAATTCCGTAACACCTTAACCAACCTCGGCGAAAGCAAGTTCACCGTTAATCGCCTTGCGGTCACTTTGCCCGTGCCGGAATATGCCGATGAAGTGCTCAGTTTTTACGGGCGCTGGTGCCGAGAGTTGCAGGAAAACCGCACCCGGTTAAAACACGGTGCCTTTGTGCAGGAAAATCGCCATGGACGCACTTCTCACGAGTATGCGCCGAATCTGGTGCTGGGACGACCGCATTTCAGTCAGCAACAGGGCGAAGTTTGGGGCTTTCATTTGGCCTGGTCGGGCAATCATCGCATTCGTGCCGACGTATTGATTGACGGACGTCGCTTCGCGCAACTGGAAAATCTTTATTTGCCCGGTGAAATCGCTTTAGAAAAAGGCGAATCGCTTTCCACCCCTTGGGTTTATACCGTTTATTCCGATAGCGGCTTGAACGGCATGTCGCAACAATTTCACCGGCATATCCGAAACCATATTCTGCACTTTGCGCAACCGGTTCGTCCCGTCCATCTAAATATTTGGGAGGGCGTGATGTTTGATCACGATCCCGCTCATATTATCGCGATGGCGGAAAAAGCGGCGGAAATGGGCGTGGAACGTTTTATCATCGATGACGGTTGGTTTATCGGCCGGAACGATGATTTCGGCGGATTAGGCGATTGGTTCCTGGATGAGAAAAAGTATCCGAACGGTTTAACGCCGGTGATTGACGCGGTGAAAAAGCTGGGCATGCAATTCGGGATTTGGGTGGAACCGGAAATGATCAGCAAACGTTCGATGCTGTACCGGCAACATCCCGATTGGTTGCTGCAATTAGACGGTTATGCACAGCCGGAAGAACGCCATCAATACGTGCTGGATTTAGTCAATCCTGACGCGTTTCATTACATTTTGGAACGTATGGATTGGCTGTTAAGCCAGAATCAAGTGGATTACATCAAATGGGATCACAATCGTCGTTTGGTTCAACCGGGCCATTCGGGCAAAGCGGCGGTGACTGCGCAAACTCAAGCCGCTTATCGTTTATTTGATATTTTGCAGCAACGTTATCCTCACGTCGAAATCGAAAGCTGTTCTTCAGGCGGAGCGCGGATTGATTTTGAAATTCTGAAACGCTCGCAACGTTTTTGGACTTCCGATAACAACGACGCGTTGGCTCGACAGAAAATTCAGCGGGGCATGAGTTATTTTTATCCGCCGGAAGTCGTCGGCGCCCATATCGGCGGCGCGCCTTGCCAGACAACCATGCGAAGTTTTTCCTTTGATTTCAGAGGGTTAACCGCATTGTTCGGACATATGGGCGTTGAACTTGATCCGGTAAAAGAATCGGCGGAAGAACGGCGGGGCTTCGCAAAATATATCGCGTTGCATAAACAACTTCGCCCGTTGTTGCATTCGGGGGAAAGTTTCCGTTTGGATCATCATGACGAGACCACGTTGATTAACGGCGTTGTCGCGCAGGATAAAACGCAGGCGGTGGTGCTCATCAGCCAGCTTGATATGCCGGATTATAAGTGCATGGGCAAACTGCGCCTGCCTTATCTCGATCCGAAAGCGGATTATCAGGTTAAAATTCTTGCCGTTCCGGATTATATCAAAACAGGCAAGGGCGGACATTTGATGAAGCGTTTTCCGCAATGGATGCTGGATGACTTCGCCGGTAAAAGCGTCAACGTTCGCGGCGACTGGCTGGCGCATGCCGGGATGATCATTCCGGTGTTGGATCCGCAAAGCGCGCTGCTGATTGAATTTAATCGGCTGTAATCTCAGCGAAGGCGGTATCGGCCTGATTCCGTAAAAGTGCGGGAGTTTTTTGCAACGTTTTTTGGGCGTCGCCCGGCGCTTGAAATGTTAAAAAAACATTCAAAATTTTGCCCGCACTTTTAGGCTAACATGTCGATTTCCGAAAAAGAAAAGGCTTATTGATTCGTTCAATAAGCCTTGTTTTTCAAGTGAATTTAGAATTTATAGGTTAAATTTGCCGTTAATTTGCGGCCTTCGCCGTAGTAACAGTAATAGCTGCAGCTGGCGAGGTATTTTTTGTCGAATAAATTGTCTATATTGAGCTGAGCGACCCAGTTGCCGGCAAATTCATATTTAGCGAAAAGATCCGCCAGCGTGTAGTTGCCCACTTTGTAGCCTTTATAATATTGCTCGTCCACCGTTGAGCCGGTATAACGTACGCCCGCGCCGACGGTTAAGCCGTTAAGCGCGTTGTCGGTGAAGCGATAATTCAATTTTGCCGAATAGGCGTGGCGCGGAATTAATGCGCTGCGTACGGTTTGGTTGTATGCTAAGTCGGTTTTCGCTTTGGTGTAAGTATAGGCGAATTGTCCCGAAATGTTGTCGGTGAAGGCTAAGTTTGCTTGAACTTCTATGCCGCGGCTGGTTTGTTTGCCGGCTTGCACCTGAATTTGGGACGGATCGCTTACCAAGGTGTTTTTCTCTTCCAAATCAAACCAAGCGACGGAGAATGTGCCGTCCATAAAGCTCGGTAGGTATTTTAAACCCGCTTCGTATTGTTTGCCTTCATAAGGTTTGTAAGCGCGTCCGTAACCGTCGTTACCGGCAATTGCCCGGAAGGATTCGCTGTAGCTTGCGTAAGGCGCCAAACCGTTGTCGAATTGATACATTAAACCGGTGGAATAAGAATTGTGGCTGACGTTGTAACTGGTGGCGGCGCCGTTAGCTTTCGAATCGGCGCGGGCTTTGTCGTGACGGGCGGAAACATTCCATGTCCAGTTTTGGTAACGTAATTGATTTTGCGCATACAAGCCTAACTGGATACTTTTCAGATTGTAATCGGTTCCCGTCGGGTTGTAAGGCGTTTGGTTATATACCGGGTGGAACATATTGATGGCGTTTACCGCGCCGAAACCGTTATTCAAACCTTTGGTTTCGGAATACTGGTAATCCATGCCGACGGTGGTGATATTTTCCACTTCGCCGAGTTTCCAGGCTTTGCTGAGTCGGTTGTCGATGGTGTGATTGGTGGTGTGACCGACGGTGTAAGCATAGCCGCGATAAGCGTTGGAAATAGCGTCGGAACTCCAGGCGAACGTATTATACTGATCAATATTTAAACGGCTGAAGCGATAATTTTGCGCGAATGTCCAACCTTCGGCGAATTTGTTGATGTATTCGTAACCGAGGGAATATTGGCTGCGATCAGTGTAATCCTGATCCGGTTCGCCCAGATTCACGCCGCGTGCGATAGTGCCGTTCGGCGTATCGATTAATGAACCGTAAGCCGGCAGGAACGGATTAACCGGCACGCCCACGTCTTTTTGTACGCTGGCCAGCAGGGTGAATGCCGCTTTGTCGGAAATATCCCAGGTTAGACTTGGTGCGAAGTAATAGCTTTCCAGCCAAGTGCCGTTAACTTGTCCGTGGCGTTTATTGTAATCGCCCACCACGCGATAACGTAAATTATCGGCAAATTTATTGCTGACATCAAAGCTGATACCGCGTTCGTCTTTATTGCCTGCGGTCAGTTTGATTTCGCCTTTTGGATCCTTGGTCGGGCGCTTACTGACTAAATTCACGATCCCGCCGGTTTCCGCCGCGCCGTAAGTGAAAGAATCAGCGCCTTTCACCACTTCAATGCTTTCCAAACCGTAAGTATTCGGCAGCCACACAAAGAAACCGTTTTTGCCCAGCGCCGTGCCGTCTAAGGTCATGGAAGCGTCGAAACCGCGGATTTTAAACCAATCGGTGTCGTTATCGCCGCCGTAAGGTTCGGTCACGATGCCCGCCTGATAACGTAACGCCTGATCCACTTTTTGCGCATTTTCGTCGGCGATTTGCCGTTCGCTGATCACATCCACGGATTTCGGTGTCATGTAGTCTACTTTTCCCGCTTTGGCAACGGAACCGACCACTTCGATTTCGTTCAGCTGTTCGATGTTTTCCGCCATGGCGGCAGACGCGGTCAGTGCTAACGCACTGACAATACTCGTATTGATGAAAGTTTTTTTCATGTTTTTTCCTAAAGTTAACGATTAGATTTTTCTTACCATCAGTAAAAAATAGGTTCCGCCGATAAGCGTGGCGACCAGTCCCGCCGGCACTTCATAGGGGAATAAAATCTGTCGGCCGAACCAATCCGCCGACACCATAATCAGCCCGCCCAAACAAGCGGAAACGAGTAACTGATTTGATACGTTTTTCACGCCCAATAGCTGGGTGATTTGCGGCACCAATAAGCCGATAAAAGTTAACGGGCCGATAATCAGGGTGGCAAGTGCGGTCAAAATTGCGGTGAAAAATATCAGGATTCGGCGTGTGCGCGGCAAATTCAACCCAAGTGCCTGAGCCATCGGCGCCTGTAAGGCCAGCAGTGCCAGCCAGCGGCAAAAGACTAAACTTGCCGCTAGCAGCAAAATGCTGAGACAGAGAAAAATCAGGGCAAAATCCTGATTGATGTTTTGAGTGGAGCCCGAAGTCCAGGAAATCAGCTGATTCACGCGCAGATCGCCGCTGGCAACGGCTAGTCGCTGTAAGGTGTCCAACAAAGCGGACAGGCTGATTCCCGTAAGCAGCACTTTTTCCGGTAGCATGCCCTGACGTTGATTGACGGCGACCAGAATCAGCAAGGCGATGAAAGCGCCCAGAATACCCGCCAGCCAGAACCATTGAGTCTGCTGCGCGGAAAACAGGAAAATCACCGCCAGTACGCCCATTGTGGTCCCCGACGAAACGCCCAGCAGTTCGGGGCTTGCCATCGGATTTAAGGTTAATCGCTGTAGAATCACGCCCGCCACGGCAAGTAAAATACCGACGGATAAAGCAATCAGTACGCGCGGATAACGTAAAACAAAAATTTGGCGATCCCATTGGTTGGTTAAATCCAACCAATGCCAGCCTTGCAAACTTTGCCCGAACATGAGCGCGGCGGCAACGAAAATCGCCGACAAGGCAAGGATAATCGCTAAAAAGTGCGGTGAAAAATTGCGATGTTTTTCCAGTGATTGTTGCTGCAAACGCCCGCTATGCGGCAATGCACGGAACATTAACCAAAGCAGCAACGGCGTGCCGAGTAGTGCGGTGACGGCGCCGGCGGGAAGATTCACGCCGTTAAATTGCGCCAGTAATTGCAAGGATATATCCGTTATCGAAAGCAATAATGCGCCGACAATAAATGAAGCGACGAGTTGTCTTTTCAAGGTGCGTACGCCGAGTTGGCGCACGATGGTGGCGGCCGCTAAGCCGATAAATCCCAGCATTCCCACGGCGGATACCACGCAGGCGATTAAAAACGCCGCCACCGCTACGCCGATTAAACGCAATTTTCCCACCGGCACGCCTAAACTTTGTGCATTGGCGTCATTCAGAGTCAAAACGGTTAACGGACGAATCAGCAAGGCGATAATGGCAAAAGCGGGAATCGCCTGTAGACATAACGCCAGACTGTCGCGCCAGCTTTCCTGAACCAGCGAACCGGCTCCCCATTGCGCCAAACCGCGGGATTCTTCGGGATAAAACAACATCATCATGGAGGAAAACGCACCGAAATACAGATTTACCACTAAGCCGGCTAAAATCAGCAACAGCGGCGACAAGGATTTCCGCATGGCAAGGGTCAACACCAATATCAGGCTGATTGCCGCGCCGAAAACGGCAATGAGGTTCGCTCCGTCTTCCAACCGATTCGGCATAAAAATGGTGCAGAGAAATAATGCGAACTGAGCGCCGCTGCTGATCCCAAGCGTGTTGTCCGACGCTAACGGGTTCGCCGTCACCTGTTGCAGCAACAGACTGGCGAAACCGAGAATGCCGCCCGCCAGTATGGCCATGACGATTCGCGGCAAAGTATAATTTTGCACCAACAAAATCTCGAGATTGTCACCGGCAGACCACAATCGGCTGAAATGTGTCGCGGCGGGTAACTGGCTTTGCAGCAGGAAAATAACCAATCCGACAAACAGAATGAAGCCCGGCGCGATCAAGGCGGCAATACGATTTTTCACCATGCTTCGCCTCCGTTTTGTAACCCGTCCGCCAAGGCTTGGGCAAATCGCTGCGCCGACGGAATGCCGCCGAATGTCCAGATGGCGGGCAAAATGAGCGGATCGCGCGCCATCGTTAAATGCCGCCACAATGTGTTGTATTTTAAGTCCGTCTCAATATTGGCGGGGTAAGGTTTAATCACTACAAGACGACTGTTTTGCGGCAATTTCGCCAATTGCGTGAGGTCGATGGTTTCAAATCCCCAATTATTCTGTGAGCCCGACCAGGCATTTTGTAAACCGAGCTGTGACAGCACGGCGCCGAACGGACTGTTTGGCGCGTAAATGCGTAAATGGCGGCTGTCAATAAACTGCACCAACGCCAACGGGCGATCGCGGAAAGCCTGTAAGTGCGGGCGAATTTCGGCGAGTTTTTGTTGATAACGCCGTATGAGTTGTTCGAAGGCTTGCGGGCGATTGATGATGTCCGCAACCTGTTTACTGGCGTTTAGGATATTTTGCCAGGCGTCGCCTTCGGCGTAAAAATCGACGCGATGAACCTGTTGGGCGAATCGTTGCAGCAAGGGCGCGGTGGAAGCGTAAAACCCGGTATTGATAAAGATCAGCGGAGCTTTCTGATCCGCGTTTGACAGCGGAATTAACAGTTCCGGATTGGGTTGCATTCTGAGACCGAGATCTAAAGTGTCCGCCGGCAACTGCGGTTGCGCCACCCATTGGCGATAGCTTTTTACGTCTCCTACGGCAACGGGCGGTTCGCCTAAGGCTATCAGCGTTTCGGCAACCGTCCAGTCGAGAGTGGCGATACGGAAATGGGCCGAAGCGCCTTGCAACGGCAAAACGAATAATAAAAGCAGAGCAATCAGCCGATTAGCTGACGATTTATAACGCAGAAATAGGTAAAACGGAGTACGCATCAATAAAAACTTACCGGACGTTGGGTTTCGGGATGCGCGATGATATTCAGGCGTATGCCGTAAATATCCTGCAGTTTTGCGGTGTTCACAATATCGAAGGCATTGCCTTGCGCCAGTAGTTTGCCGTTATGCAGCGCAATAAGATGATCGCAATAACGGGCGGCAAGATTGATGTCGTGAATAACGATGACAATCCCCAAATTCAATTCGTGCGCCAATTTTGTCACTAATTCCATTACATCAACCTGATGAGCGATGTCTAACGCCGCCAAAGGTTCGTCCAGCAGTAAAAATCGACTTTGTTGGGCGAGCAGCATGGCAAGCCAAATACGGGAACGTTCGCCGCCGGATAAAGTGTCCACCAATTGATCGGCAAATTTTTCCGTTCGGGTGAGTGCCAACGCACGGTTAATGGCGTCCGTATCTTTCTTTTTGTTGGCACCGAATAATCCGTTCCAGGCGTAACGCCCCATGGCGATAAGTTCCCGCGCGGTTAAATTGGTCGTTTGCGGTAAATTTTGCGGCAAATAGGCCACTTGTTTGGCAAATTCGCGCGATGTCCATTGCGGCAGCGGTTTACCGTTAAAAGTGATTAAGCCGGACGAGTAGGAATGCTGTTTGGCAAGCAATTTAATCAGGGTTGATTTGCCGGAACCGTTATGCCCGATTAAGCCGTATACTTTCCCCCGTTCGAAAGACAGGGAAAGCGGCGACAGCAATGTTCGTGCGGGAACTTTAAAGGTGACGTCGGTAACGATAAACACAATTTCTCTCAATCATCGGCCATGAATTTAAAGGACGACTATTCTAATTGAAAATAATTCACATTTAAAGTTATTCCGCAATCAAATTTCGCAAAAACCGATTCGTTTAATCATCTGCCCCGTGATGAAAAGTGCGGTCAAAATTTTGTGAGTTTTTACATTGAAACCGAATCGGTTTTCGCTTTCAAATTAATTGCTTTTTGCTGTAAAAATACTTTTCTTTTTTCTTCTTTTTAATGATAAAGTGAGAAACCTGACTAGGTTTTGAGACTTATAGGGGTTTAAAGCGGTCGCAGGGCGGCTTTAAATGAAATATCACCAACCAAATGAAGGAAACATTATGCTAATTGGTGTACCAAGAGAACGGCTCAACGGTGAAACTCGCGTGGCGGCAACGCCAAAAACCGTTGAACAGATTAAAAAGCTCGGCTTTGATGTCGTCGTCGAAAATGATGCGGGCTTTAAAGCGAGTTTTGAAGATAATGCCTTTACTGCAGCCGGCGCATCCGTGGGTTCCCAACAGGATGTTTGGAGTGCGGACATT
The DNA here is from genome assembly GCF_014843355.1 of Actinobacillus sp. GY-402. GTDB lineage: Bacteria > Pseudomonadota > Gammaproteobacteria > Enterobacterales > Pasteurellaceae > Exercitatus > Exercitatus varius. The sequence goes on along the minus strand of NZ_CP062137.1, from coordinate 1,281,459 downwards.
ATTTTCAAAGTGAATGCCCCGACGGAAGAGGAAATCGCGCTGATAAAAGACGGGGCGACGTTGGTCAGTTTTATTTGGCCGGCGCAAAATCCGCAATTAATGGAAAAGTTATCAGCGAAAAAAATTAACGTGCTGGCAATGGATGCCGTGCCGCGTATTTCGCGGGCTCAGGCGCTCGACGCCTTATCTTCCATGGCAAATATTTCGGGCTATCGCGCCGTGATTGAAGCGGCGAACGCTTTCGGCAGTTTCTTTACCGGACAAATTACCGCAGCGGGAAAAGTGCCGCCGGCGAAAGTGCTGGTGATTGGTGCGGGCGTGGCCGGCTTGGCGGCTATCGGTGCGGCAAACAGTCTGGGCGCTATCGTGCGCGCTTTTGACTCTCGTCCCGAAGTGAAAGAGCAGGTGAAATCCATGGGCGCCGATTTCCTGGAAATCGATTTTGAAGAAGAAGGCGGTTCCGGCGACGGCTATGCCAAGGTGATGTCGGAAGAATTTAACCGTCGAGCCATGGAGCTCTATGCGGCACAAGCGAAAGAAGTGGATATTATCATCACTACCGCTGCGATTCCGGGCAAACCGGCTCCGCGTTTAATCACTAAAGAAATGGTGAATTCCATGAAACCGGGTTCGGTGATTGTGGACTTGGCGGCCTTAACCGGCGGTAACTGCGAATACACCGAAGCGGGTGAAGTGGTCGTGACGGAAAATCAGGTCAAAGTCATCGGTTATACGGATTTTCCGGCCCGTCTGCCGACCCAATCCTCCCAACTTTACGGTACCAATTTAGTCAACCTGTTGAAATTGCTGGCGCCGAATAAAGACGGTCAGATTGATATTAATTTTGATGATGTGGTCTTACGTGGCGTGACGGTTATTCGCGACGGCGAAGTCACCTGGCCGGCTCCGCCGATTCAGGTTTCCGCCCAGCCGCAACAAAAAGCGGCGGCGGCACCAGCGGCGAAGAAAGAAAAAGAACCGATGAATCCGCGTGTGAAATACGGCATTATGGCGGCGATCGTTGTGCTATTCCTGTGGTTGGCGGCGGTGACGCCGGCGGCATTCTTGTCTCATTTTACGGTATTTGTGTTGTCTTGCGTGGTGGGATATTACGTAGTCTGGAACGTCAGTCATGCGCTGCATACGCCGTTAATGGCGGTAACCAATGCCATTTCGGGGATTATTATCGTCGGTGCGGTTCTGCAAATCGCGCAGGGCAGTTTTTATGTCAGCGTTCTGGCGTTTATCGCGATTTTAGTCGCCAGCATCAATATTTTCGGCGGCTTTAAAGTCACTCAACGTATGCTTTCCATGTTTAGAAAAGGTTAAGGAGAAATATAATGTCAGTAGGTTTAGTACAAGCCGCATACATTGTATCGGCATTGCTGTTTATTATGAGCCTGGCGGGTCTTTCTAAACATGAAACGGCAAAAGCGGGTTGTTGGTATGGTATTGTTGGGATGACCATTGCGCTGATTGCAACGATTTTCGGTCCGCAAACCGAAGGTCAGTTCTGGATTATTGTAGCAATGATCATCGGCGCGGTTATCGGTATTCATCGTGCGTTAAAAGTTGAAATGACGGAAATGCCGGAATTAGTCGCCATTCTGCACAGTTTTGTGGGTTTAGCCGCCGTTTTGGTCGGTTTTAACAGTTTTGGTCTGCATGTGGAACCGGAATTTGTTGCGCCCGTCGGCACGGCGTTTGTCAGCGAAGCGGCGCAACAGGCGGCGAGAGAAGCGTTTGACGCGGAACAGACGGTGTTAAACAACATTCATAACGTAGAAGTGTTCTTAGGCATCTTTATCGGGGCGGTAACCTTTACCGGCTCAGTGGTGGCTTTCGGAAAATTGCGCGGCATAATTAATTCCAAAGCGTTGATGTTACCGCATCGCCATAAATTGAATTTAGCGGCGTTGGTGGTTTCTGCGTTGTTAATGGTGGCATTCTTGAATAATCCGGAAAATATTTTCCCGGTTTTATTGATGACGGCGATTGCTCTTGCTTTTGGCTGGCATTTGGTGGCTTCTATCGGCGGCGCCGATATGCCGGTGGTGGTTTCCATGCTGAATTCTTATTCCGGTTGGGCGGCCGCGGCGGCAGGTTTCATGTTAAACAATGACTTGTTGATTGTGACCGGTGCGTTAGTGGGTTCTTCCGGTGCGATTCTGTCTTACATTATGTGTAAAGCCATGAACCGTTCCTTCATCAGCGTGATTGCCGGCGGATTCGGTAACGATATCGTTTCATCTTCCGATGCCGAACAAGGCGAACACCGCGAGACAACGGCGGAAGAGGTGGCGGAATTGCTGAAAAATGCCGGTTCGGTCATTATTACTCCGGGATATGGTATGGCGGTGGCGCAGGCGCAATATCCGGTCGCGGAAATGACGCAAAAACTGCGTGAACGCGGCGTGAACGTGCGTTTCGGTATTCATCCGGTTGCGGGACGTTTGCCGGGTCATATGAATGTGTTACTGGCGGAAGCGAAAGTGCCTTATGATGTGGTGCTGGAAATGGATGAAATCAACGATGATTTCGAAGATACCGACGTAGTGTTGGTTATCGGCGCCAATGACACGGTGAATCCGGCGGCATTGGACGATCCGAACAGCCCGATTGCCGGTATGCCGGTGCTGGAAGTATGGAAAGCACAAAATGTGATCGTATTCAAACGGTCAATGGCGGTGGGTTACGCCGGCGTGCAAAATCCGTTATTCTTCAAAGAAAACACTCAAATGTTATTCGGCGATGCTAAAGAACGTGTGGATGACATTCTGAAAGCGCTGTAATTAATAAAAAACGTTACGTTTTTCGCCCGCACTTTGAGCATTACTGTAAAGTGCGGGCGATTTTTTTATCGTTTTTTAAAGGGATGAACAAGGAGGATGTCAGGCGTTGCTGTAAATTTCGCGGTTGTTCAACCAGCGTTTGATCAGCGCTTCGGCGGTGTCCGGGTATTTGGCTATAAGCTGTTTGGCGTAATGTTGGACTGTCGGGATCATGCGACGATCGCGCATTAAATCGGCCACTCTGAATTCTGCGATACCGGTTTGTTTGGTTCCCAACACTTCGCCCGGGCCGCGGATTTCCAAATCTTTCTCCGAAATCACGAAACCGTCCTGACTGTCACGCAAAACCTGCAATCGCTTTCGGGAAATTTTACCCAGCGGCGGCTTGTACATTAATACGCAAAATGATGCGGTGCTGCCGCGTCCGACCCGTCCGCGTAATTGATGCAACTGCGACAAACCGAGCCGCTCGGCGTTTTCGATAATCATCAGGCTGGCGTTGGGAACGTCCACTCCCACTTCAATGACCGTGGTGGCGACTAACAGATCCAGTTCGGCCGCCTTGAAACGCGCCATAATGTCCTGTTTTTCGGCGGGCTTCATACGCCCGTGAACCAATCCGATCCGCAAATGGGGCAGCGCTTTTTGCAAATCTTCCGCGGTGGCTTCCGCCGCCTGCGCTTCCAGCACTTCGCTTTCATCGATAAGCGTGCAAACCCAATAAGCCTGACGTTTTTCATGGGCGCAGGCGTGGTGTACGCGCGCGACAATTTCCGCGCGGCGCTCTTCCGACATCACCACGGTGGTGATGGGCGTGCGTCCCGGCGGCAGTTCGTCGATAACGGAAGTATCCAAATCGGCGTAAACCGTCATTGCCAGGGTGCGGGGAATCGGGGTGGCGGTCATGATCAGCTGGTGTGGATAAACGCCCGAATTTTCGCCTTTTTCACGTAACATTAAACGTTGATGCACACCGAAACGGTGTTGTTCGTCGATAATCACCAAAGCAAGATCGGCGAATTTCACTTCTTCCTGAAACAGCGCGTGAGTGCCGACCACCATTTGTACTTCGCCCTGTTGAATTTCACTCAATACGGCCTGGCGCGCTTTACCTTTCACTTTGCCGGCCAGCCAGCCCACGCGGAGATTAAAAGGTTCCAGCCAGCGACGGAAGTTTTCCGCGTGCTGTTCCGCCAGAATTTCCGTCGGCGCCATTAACGCTACCTGCTTGCCGTTGTCGACAGCGGCGATGGCGGCTAAGGCGGCGACTAAGGTTTTACCTGAACCGACATCGCCCTGGACCAAACGCATCATAGGATGCGATTGCGCCAAATCCCGCTCGATATCGGCGGTGACGCGTAACTGCGCGTTGGTGGGGCGGAAAGGAAGTTGCGCCAGAAAGCGTTGTTTTAAATCCGTTTGGTGAACCAGCGGCAAAGCGTAATGTTGCTGCGTACCGAGCCGGACTTTCTGCATCGCCAGATTATGCGCCAATAACTCTTCAAAAATTAACCGCACTTGCGCCGGATGTTGACCTTTTTCTAAGGTTTCCAGCGACACGTCCGGTGGCGGACGGTGCAGAAAACGCAGCGCCTCTTTCAGGCTGAAAGGATGTGGGTTAAATTCATCGGGCAAAATTTCCGTCAGCTGAACTTTATCCAGCAACGTCAGTGCCTGATCCGTTAATTTCCGCAATGACGCCTGTTTTAAACCTTCAGTGGTGGCGTAAACCGGAGTGAGCGTTTCTTCCAGTTGAATGGGCTGATTATCGCGAATGATTTGGTATTCGGGATGATGAATTTCCGCCATAAACCGGCCGCGCTTAATTTCGCCGAAAGCCTTAATCCGTGCGCCGATTTGAAAACCGTTGCGCATGCCGGCGTTAAAATTGAAAAAGCGCAACATGATTTTTGAGCTGCCGTCGGATAGGCTGACGGTCAGAATCGGTCGTCGTCCGAATTGCACTTCGCAAGTTTGCACCGTGCCTTCGATGGTGGCGTATTGTTCGGGACGGACATCGGCGATAGGCGTAATGTGGGTGCGATCTTCGTAACGGGCGGGCAGATGGAACAATAGATCCTGCAGATTATTGATGCCGATTCGGCTTAATTTGGCGGCAACCGCCGCACCCACGCCGGACAGTGTGGTAAGCGGAACGGCATCAAGTAATTGCGTAGTCATCGGTTCGGCACCGTTTCGAAAATTGTTAAGCGTTGATATTGCGTTTAACGCCCGTCACGCCCGATACGCGACGAATGAGATGAATAATGCGCGCCAAATGTTCCGTATCTTTTGCCGTGACTAACAGAATCGCCAGACTTTCTTCATCGGCATCTTCGGTCCAAATGCTGTGTACCGTGCTTTGCGCCGCAGAAATCGCATTCATTAAACGGCCCAAAGTGGATTGGGTTTGCATCTGAATGCGTAATTCCGCTTCAAATTCGCTTTGTTCGTTATCCAGCGACACCGGCACAAGGTGGTCGGTATGTTTGCGTAAATTGATGCATTGCTGATGGTGCACGGTAATTTCTTTGGCCGACGTTTCATAACCGGCAACGGGATCGCCCGGAATCGGGTGACAACATTTGGCGCAATGAAGCGGCAGCTTATTGTCGGAAAGTGCGGTCGGATTTTCATGAGTTTTTAAGGTTTGACGGATTTTCGATTTGGCGCGTCCCGTCACCACAAAATTCAACCAACCGGCTTTTGGTCGGGCGTTCGGCGAAGTGATAATTTCAACGGTTTGTCCCGAAACCAACGGCTGAGACAGCGGATAATCGGCACGTTCCACTTTGGCGCCCACACAGGAATTGCCTACGTCGGTGTGTACCGCATAGGCAAAATCCACCGGGGTGGCGCCTTCCGGCAGCTCGATAATCCGTCCTTTCGGGGTAAAAACATAAATTTCATGAGAGAACAAATCGGATTTAACACTTTCAATAAATTCGAAAGAATTGCCCGCACTTTGCTGTAAATCGATGATATTCTGCAGCCAGTTTTGTGCTTTAATTTGAGCGGTCGTACCGTCGTTTTTGCCGCCTTGTTTGTAAACCCAATGCGCCGTCACGCCCATTTTGGCGATTTGATCCATTTCTTCCGTACGGATTTGCACTGCAACCGGCACGCCCTTCGGACCGATGGTAAAAGTATGTAAAGCCTGATAACCGTTGGATTTCGGCACGGCGATGTAATCTTTAATTTGTCCCGGTCTCGGTTTATAGAAACTGTGAATGCAACCCAGTGCCCGATAGCAATCGTCTATGGTGGTCACGACTACACGAAAGTTGTAAATATCCAGAATCGAACGGAATTTTTGTTCGCGTTGGCGCAAGGATTTGTAAATGTAATACAACGGCTTTTCGCGACCGTACACCCGCGACGGAATATAGGCGGCGCGTAGTCGTTGTTCAAGTTCTTCCAGAATCGGTTCGATGAGCTCGTGCTGGTTGCCGCGGGTGTTTTCGATAACCTTGGTTAACACGGCGTAACGTTTGGGATGCATCGCCTGAAAGCATAAATCTTCCAGCTCGTTTTTCACATGTTCGATGCCGAGACGATGAGCGAGCGGGCTATAAATTTCTAAGGTTTCTTTAGCGATACGGCGACGTTTGTCGGGACGCAACGAACCCAACGTTCGCATATTGTGAGTGCGGTCGGCAAGTTTAATTAACACCACGCGAATATCTTTCGTCATGGCGAGAATCATTTTACGGAAACTTTCCGCCTGCGCTTCTTGGCGTGTCCGGAATTTCAGTTTGTCCAGTTTGGATACGCCGGCCACGATTTCGGCGACGTTTTGCCCGAATTCCGCGGCAAGTTGTTCTTCGGTATAAGGTGTGTCTTCAATGACATCATGAAGCAGTGCGGCCATAACCGCTTCGTGATCGAGGCGCATTTGCGCAATAATACTTGCGACGGCCACGGGATGTGTGATGTACGGTTCGCCGCTGGAGCGGAATTGTCCTTCGTGGGCGTCGCGCGCAATCACGAATGCGCGCTTCACCAATTCGATTTGCTCGGGGGGCAAATATTCCTGAATAATGTGATCTAAAGGTTCAAACAAATCCATAAGTCCCCCTTAAAATTATTCAAAAATCGACCGCACTTTTAATAGAATTAAGCGGTCAATAAAGAAATGGCGGCTTCTTCGCTCTGATTTTGCAATAACGCGTCCTGACGCTCTTGCGCATCCATAATATCGTCGTTGATTAAGCCTTTTTCGATTTCCCGTAACGCAATCACGGTCGGTTTGTCGTTGTCTTCCGGTACCAAGGGTTCGCGTTGATTTAACTGCAACTGTCTTGCTCGACGGGCTGCGGTTAAAATTAAATCAAAACGGTTACCGATTTTTTCCACTGCATCTTGCACTGTTACGCGCGCCATAATTATTTACTCCAAATTTATTCTTTTAAGTTCGTTTTAAAGGATTGTTAATCATACTAAAGTGCGGTCTGTTTTGCCAGTAATTCCTGAATTAATGCGCGATTTTGTGTTTCCTGATAAGCCAGAGTTAATTTTTCCGCCCGCAGAATGTGGACTAAATCCGCCAATGCCTGATGAAAATCGTCGTTTACGATCACATAATCGTATTCGTTGTAATGGGATATTTCATCCACCGCTTTCGACATGCGATCCGCGATTACCTCGGCGCTGTCCTGACCGCGTCCGATAAGGCGGCGCTCCAGTTCCTGCAAAGAAGGCGGAAGAATAAAAATACTTTTTACATTCGGCACTTTTTGGCGAATTTGTTGAGCGCCCTGCCAGTCGATGTCCAGAAAAACGTCAATCCCCGCGGCGAGGTTTTTTTCGATTGCCGGCAGGGAGGTGCCGTAATAGTTGCCGCCGAACACTTTGGCGTATTCCAAAAAGGCGTCCTGTTCAATCAGAGTTTCGAATTCTTCGACGTTCACAAAATGGTAATGCACGCCGTTTTGTTCGCCGGGACGGGGTGGGCGCGTGGTGTGGGAAACGGACACCATCATGGAGTTTTGCGTATCGTTTTTCAGCAGTGCCGCAATAAGTGACGATTTGCCCGCGCCGCTCGGGGCGGAAAGAATGTATAAATTGCCTTGAGCCATGGTTTTACCTCTGTTCTTTTTGCTTCATTATGCCAAATTTTACGCAAAAGTGCGGTGAAATTTTTCATAGTTTTTTGAATCGTTTGGAATTGTGCGGGGAAACGGGAAAATTTGACATAGATCACGAAATACTTATCTGTTATAGTTATTTCCGTAGTCTGGATTGTTCTGTAAGGAAACCGTGCTATAATCACGAAGTGACAGGTAGATACTTAATCATGAGTAAATCGGACTGTAATAATTTTGTTTAACTTAGAAAAGAAGGTGAAAATCTTATGGCAATTAAAATTGGTATCAATGGTTTCGGTCGTATCGGTCGTATCGTATTCCGTGCTGCACAACAACGTGATGATATCGAAGTTGTGGGTATCAACGATTTAATCGATGTCGAGTACATGGCATACATGCTGAAATATGATTCAACTCACGGTCGTTTCGATGGTTCGGTTGAAGTGAAAGACGGTAACTTGGTGGTTAACGGTAAATCTATCCGTGTAACGGCTGAACGTGATCCGGCGAACTTAAACTGGGGCGCAATCGGTGTTGATATCGCAGTTGAAGCGACAGGTTTATTCTTAACGGACGAAACCGCTCGTAAACACATTACCGCAGGTGCGAAAAAAGTAGTTATGACCGGTCCTTCAAAAGACGCCACTCCAATGTTCGTGCGCGGCGTTAACTTCAACGCATACGCAGGCCAGGACATCGTATCTAACGCATCTTGTACAACTAACTGTTTAGCGCCGTTAGCCCGTGTTATTCACGAAACTTTCGGTATCAAAGACGGTTTAATGACAACCGTTCACGCAACAACGGCAACACAAAAAACCGTTGACGGTCCTTCAATGAAAGACTGGCGCGGTGGCCGCGGTGCAGCTCAAAACATCATCCCGTCATCAACCGGTGCGGCAAAAGCCGTGGGTAAAGTATTACCTGCATTGAACGGTAAATTAACCGGTATGGCGTTCCGTGTTCCTACACCAAACGTTTCCGTTGTTGACTTAACCGTGAACTTAGAAAAACCAGCTTCATACGAAACCATTAAAGCGGCCATCAAAGATGCGGCGGAAGGTAAAACTTTCAACGGCGAATTGAAAGGCGTTTTAGGTTACACTGAAGATGCTGTAGTTTCTACGGACTTCAACGGTTGCGCATTAACTTCCGTATTCGATGCCGACGCTGGTATCGCATTAACCGATACTTTCGTGAAATTGGTATCTTGGTACGATAACGAAACCGGTTATTCAAACAAAGTATTAGACTTAGTAGCGCATATCCACAACTACAAAGGTTAATCCTTTTTATTAGAAGAAACGAAAGACCGCATGAAAGTGCGGTCTTTTTTTTGACTGTTTTTACGGCAATGATGAAATCGGTTTAAGAAGCGTTCGGTTATCGGCATAAAAAATGCGGCTAAATTTGCCCGCACTTTTGGATCAATGATTAAATTATTGCCGAGCCGCCGGATTATCCTGCCGGCTTAGCGTCTTCAATCGGGATATATTGAGGCGCTGCGGGTTGTGCCGGTTGAACGATAATCGGTGCGGCGCCGCCCGGTTGCGCTTCGACCACTTCCGGTCTGTCGCCGCTACAGAAATTCTGATTTTTATTCGCCCACACGGGGATATTTCTGACTGGACTGTAACAATCCCAACTGCCGTAACTGTTAATTCCCACCCATTTTATGTCATTCGGTTTGTTCGGTTTTAACGGTGTTGCCGTGGTGCGTTTTAAATAATCTTTATACAAATATAATGCGCCGCTGGCGCCGGTGAGTTTGGTTTCGCCGTTATCATCGCGACCCAGCCAAACCGTTGTCACATTTTCGCCGTCAATACCGACAAACCAGGTATCTCTTGCGTCGTTGGTGGTGCCGGTTTTTCCCGCCAAATGCAGATCGGCGTAATTTTCCTGCAGACTGCGTCCGGTGCCGCGTTCCACCGCTTGCTGCATGGCGTAAACGGTTTGGAACGCCGCTTCGGCAGGCACGACTTGTTCCGCTTCGGTATTATGCCGATAAATAACATTTCCTTGCCGATCGTTAACGCTTTCAATGGTGGAAAGCGGGATTTTGCCGCCGTTGTTAGCAATCACCTGATAAAGTTTCGTGACGTCGTAAGGCGAAATGGAATATGAGCCTAGCAACATTGACGGCACTCGGGGAATTTTGACTCTGTCCCAGCCCATCGCTTGCTGAGTTTCGATGACTTTCTTCAAACCGACTTTCATGCCCAGATTGACCGTCGGAATATTGAGGGAGCGCGCCAATGCGTCAACCATCAGCACGGAACCGCCGTAATGTTTGTCATAGTTGCGCGGTTGCCAGGGCGGACTGCCTTTCACGTTGATGGTAATCGGACGATTGTTCAACGGCGTGTTTAAACGGAATGATTCCGGCTGAGTAAGTGCGGTCAAATAAACGGAAGGTTTTACCAGCGAGCCGATTTGTCGTTGCGCCATGGTCGCGCGGTTAAAGCCCGCGTAATTGGTTTGGGTGCCGCCCACCACCGCGCGAATTTCCCCTTTTTTATAATCGGCGATGATCATAGCCGATTGCAGCGCGGGATTTTTGGTGCGTAACTGTAATTCCGCCGTCGCGTTAATCACGGTTTGTTCGGCGTAACTTTGTTGTTTCAGATCCAGCGTGCTGAAAATCCGCGCGCCCTGTAAGCGACCTTCTCTGTTTTCGCCTAAATTTTCACGCAGTTCAGCCTGCATAGTTTGGATGAAAGCCGGATAATTTCGCGCAATTTTTCCTCGTTCTTGCACGCCAAGCGGGCGTTTGCTGAGCGTATCGTACAATTCCTGATCGATCATTTGGTGTTCCAGCATTAAGCGCAGCACCACGTTTCGCCGTTCGAGAGCGTTGTTCGGATTACGCCAAGGGTTGTACAAAGAAGGGCCTTTCACCATTCCCACCAGAAGTGCGATTTGATCCAGATTAATTTCGCGAACCGGTAATCCGAAATAGAAATGACTTGCCAGTTCGAAACCGTGTACTTGGGAATCGCCGTTTTGTCCGAGATAGACTTCGTTCAGATAGGTTTCGAGAATGGTATTTTTGTCGTAACGTAAATCCAGCATTACCGCCATAAAGGCTTCGTTGATTTTTCGGCTGAGCGAACGTTCGTTGGTTAGGAAAAGGTTTTTGACTAACTGCTGAGTGAGCGTACTGCCGCCTTGCACCGTGTGACCGGCGCGGAAATTGGTATACATGGCGCGCGCGATACCCAATGGGCTCACGCCGCCATGTTCATAAAAACGGCGATCTTCGGTTAAAATCAGTGTGTCGATCAATAAACGAGGATAATTTTGCAGCGGTATCGCTAGGCGTTCTTCTTTTTCCTCTCCCGATTGCAGCATGGCAATGAGTTTAGGCGCCAGGCGAAATTCATCAATCGCTTTCAGATTGATTAAATCTTCAATGACGGCTAATTTTTGATTATCGTTGAAACGCAGACGAAAAACCCGCTGAGCTTCGGGATGTTCCGGAAATGGAAAGGCGCGGCGCAAAAGGACGATGGTGTTGTCTTCGATTTTGAAGTCGCCCGGCGCGGCAACCAGCGTGGTTTGGCGATAATCGTTATCAAGCAACAGTTGTTTGACTTGCTCGAGAGATAATTTATCCGCCAGGCGAATGCTCTGAATCCGGCTGTACACTTCGGCGGGCAGGCGCCAGACTTGTCCGTCCATTTTGGAGCGGATTTGTCCGTCTAAATAAATTCCGTAAAACGCAAATAACGACGCGCCGGTAAATGCGATTTTTAGGGCGGTCATTTTCCAGGTTTGGGTCCAAGGTACCGTATTTTTGACGTTTTCGTTAGATTTTGAGGAAGTATTTCGTTGTTCGCCTGCCATATTAAATGCCGTTTTAACGTTTGTTTTTCTCGGAAACGAAAAGATTCTAGCATATTATTCTGAAAAACGAGTAAAAATTTGACCGCACTTTTTGGGTCAAACGGGCGCTTATGGCTTGTGCGGGACGGGTTGGTTATTGAATAAAGTCCTGATAGGAACGTAAAAAATGTTCGAAATCTTCCAAGCCGCAAAAAGCGATGCTTTCCGCGTCGTAATAATGAAAATTTTGCTCCAATTCCTGTTCGGGATCGGCCGTAATGTCGAGATTATTGGCTTTTACCATCACTTCGTCGGCGCGAATAAACAGACTGTATTCCTTGCCGATTAGGCAACTTTCCCGCTCGCCGTTATGGTTTTGCGCTTTGGCGATTTCCGCAAGTGCGGTGAAAATTAATGAAGAATTTGACCGCACTTCGATGTTAAACCAATTCGCCAGCGCAATGTGTTCCATGGAACATTTCGCCACGATATCGCCGTGCAAGGAGGTGAATTGGAAATCCATCGCGCGTACCCGGTCGCCGGTTAGATGCTGAAAGATGAACCGCAGCCGCAGGTGCTGGAGGCATTCGGGTTTTGCACCACAAAACGGGAACCTTCCAGGCCTTCGGTGTAATCTACCGTGCCGCCGATTAAATATTGCAAACTCATCGGATCAATCACCAGCTGCACGCCGGCATTTTCTACGGTCAGGTCGCCTTCGTTCACTTTTTCATCGAAGGTGAAACCGTATTGGAAGCCGCTGCAACCGCCGCCCGTAATATAAACGCGTAATTTAAGATCCGGATTTTCTTCGTCGGTAATTAAACTTTTTACTTTATTGGCTGCCGCGTCGGTAAAGGTGAGCGGCACTGAAATATCTGACATAATCGCTTTCCTACTTTCTACTCAAAAAATTAATTCGCTCATTATCTAATAACCGACTGATTCGTTCAAGGATATTTTCACTCCCGCTCGTTTAATGCTATGATACGCGCGCTATTTAGGAGATAATTATGGCTATTCCGTTAAGAACAGAAGAAGAACTGGCAAAGATTCGCATTGCCTGCAAATTAGCGTCTGACGTGCTGGTAATGATTGAAGAGCATATTAAAGAAGGTGTCACCACCGGTGAGCTGGATCGTATTTGTCACGAATACATCGAAAAAGTACAGGGCGGGAAGCCCGCCAACGTGGGATATCACGGTTTCAAACATGCAACCTGCATTTCTTTGAACGAAGTGGTGTGCCACGGTATTCCGAGTTTCGAGAAAAAACTGAAAAAAGGCGACATTCTGAATCTCGATGTCACCGTGATTAAAGACGGTTATTTCGGCGATAATTCCAAAATGTACGTAGTGGGCGAACCCAGCACGCGCGATAAACGTTTGTGCGAAGTGACGCAGGAATGCCTGTATCAAGGCATTCGGGCGGTGAAACCGGGCGCGCGTTTGAATTCCATCGGCAAAGCCATTCAGGAATACGCGGAAAAAGAAGGATTCAGCGTAGTGCGCGAATATTGCGGCCACGGCATCGGCGACGTATATCACGCGGAACCGCAAGTTCTGCATTATTATGCGGACGACGGCGGCGTGATTTTGCGCAAAGGCATGGTGTTCACTATCGAACCGATGATTAACGCCGGCAAAAAAGAAGTGCGTCTGATGGGCGACGGCTGGACGGTAAAAACCAAAGACCGCAGCCATTCCGCGCAATACGAACACGAAATTGTGGTGACGGACGACGGTTGCGAAGTGATGACGATTCGTGAAGAAGAAGAAAAAGAAGGTCGCATTTCCCGTTTTATGGTGAATGCGTAATACGGTTTAAGGCGGGCTTGCGGGTTCGCCTTTTTATATTCAGGTGAACGCCCATGAATCCATGCTGTCCGAACGACATCAAATCTCAACTCCAGTCTTTAAAGCAAACGGAGCTCGATCATTTTCCGCAAACGGATGTGAATCGGCTCATTTGCCGGCGTACGGCATTTTATGACGATTTATTGATTCGCCTCTGGCGGCAATTCGGATTGGCGCAAACGGCGCTTTCGCTGGTTGCCGTGGGCGGTTACGGACGCAAAGAAATGTTTCCGTTATCGGATTTGGATTTTCTGATTTTGAGCGAACAAAAAAATACGCCGGAGATCGAACAAAAAATTGCGAGTTTTATCCAATTTTTATGGGATTGCGGTTTTGATGTGGGTGCGAGTGTGCGGACGCTGGCGGAATGTGCCGAGGAAGGACGGGCGGATCTGACTATCGCCACCAATTTGTTAGAAAGCCGTTTATTGACGGGAGATGAAAAAACGTTCAAAAAATTGACCGCACTTTTAAACCGGCCGGATTTTTGGAATCGCGAAACCTTTTTCAACGCGAAAGTGCAGGAAAAAAACGAACGCTATGCCCGTTATCACAACACCAGTTATAACCTGGAGCCGGACATTAAATACAGTCCGGGCGGTTTGCGCGATTTGCATTTTATTTACTGGATCGCTTTGCGCCACAATAACACGCTGACGCTGGAAGAGATTTTACAATCGGGCTTTATCTATCCGGAAGAATACGACATGTTGCAGCAAAGCCAGCAATTCCTGTTCAAAGTGCGCTTTGCCTTACATCTTATTTTGAAGCGTTACGATAACCGTTTGTTGTTTGATCGTCAGATCAAAGTCGCCGAATTACTGGGATTTCAGGGAGAAGGCAATCACGGCGTCGAACAAATGATGAAAATGTTCTTTCAGGCGTTGAGGACGATTTCCGGCCTGAGCGATATTTTAACCCGCCATTACCGCGAACATTTCCTGCAGAATAAAAGTGCGGGAGAAATTCAGCAGATTCTTTTGGATCGCCATTTTCTGCTACAAAATAACGAAATTCTGTTGATGCGGCAGGATATTTTTGAGCGACAGCCCGAAGTCATGCTGGATTTATTTTATCATTTAACCGCTTATCCGCACGCCGAAATTCATTCGGATACCTTGCGTAAGCTGCATATTGCGTTGCGTCAGCAACAAACGCCGTTGTGCGAATCGGCGGCGGCGCGGGAAAAGTTTTTGCGCCTGTTCAGTCAGCCGAAAGCCATCGCCCGCGCTTTGGTGCCGATGCACCAATACGGCGTGCTGACGGCGTATATTCCGCAATGGAAAGCCATTGTGGGGTTAATGCAGTTTGATTTGTTTCATGCATACACCGTAGACGAGCATACGATTCGGGTGCTGTTGCATTTGGAAAGTTTTCTGGATGAAAAAACGCGGGCCATTCACCCCATTTGTTCCGCCATTTTCTCGCAAAATTCCGACCGCACTTTACTGTATATCACCGCCTTGTTTCATGATATCGCCAAAGGGCGCGGCGGCGATCATGCCGCGCTGGGCGCGCAGGATATTGCGTCTTTCGCCGGGTTACACGGTTTTGACGGGCGGGAAATCGAGACCATGGCCTGGTTGGTGAAAAAACATTTGTTAATGTCCGTTACCGCGCAACGGCGCGATATTCATGATCCGGAAGTGGTGATGGCGTTTGCGGAAGAAGTGCAAAATAAGGTGCGGCTGGATTGGTTGATTTGTCTGACCGTGGCGGACATTTGCGCCACCAACTCCAATTTATGGAACGATTGGAAGCGCGCCTTGTTCGCCACGCTTTATCAATATACCCGCCAGCAATTTGAACAAGGCATGGATCAGCCGCTCGACAGCGAAGAACAGGCGGAAGAAAATAAACGACGGGCGTTGGCGATTTTACAAAATCAAGGTTTTTTAGAAGATGTCGCGCCGCTATGGGCGCGCTGTCCGGACGACTATTTCCTGCGCAGCACGCCGAAAGAATTGGCGTGGCACGCCGCGTTGTTAACGGATTTCCGCGGGGAAATACTGGTAAAAATCAGCAATCGTTTTTCGCAAGGCGGAACCGCCGTTTTCCTGTATTGTCGGGATCAGCCGCAGCTTTTCCATAAAGTCGTCAGTACCATCGGCGCCAAAAAACTCAGTATTCACAGTGCGCAAATCAGTACCGGTTTAGACGGTTACGTGCTGGATACTTTTGTGGTGACGGAACTGAACGGCGCATTACTGAAAGGCGATCGTCGCCGCGAGCTGGAAAAAGCCGTTACCGAGACGTTGCTTTCCGGTAAAACCCCGAAACTCAGCACCTTAGGCAATCATAAATTACAGCCGTTTAATGTGAAAACGGACGTGCGTTTTTTAAATACGGAAAAAGAGACGCATACGGAAATGGAATTGGTAGCGTTGGATAAAGCGGGCTTGTTGGCGGAGGTCAGCCAAATTTTCAGTGAACTGAATTTGAATCTGCTGAATGCCAAAATCACCACGACGGGCGAAAAAGCGGAAGATTTTTTCATGTTAACCAATTTGCAGAATCAGGCGTTGAGTCAAAACGAACGCGACGAGCTGGAAGTGCGGTTAAAAAATCGATTAAATTTGCCGGCCCGCTAAGACCGGAAACAGTTTAAATGCAATGAGGACAGGATAACTCATTAATAATCGGGCAATTTTCGGAATCGTCTCCCGGACATTGCTGCGCCAGTTTCATCAGCCGTTCACGCATAGACTGCAACTGCCGAATCTGCGTATCGATTTCCGTAATTCGCGTCATCGTCCGTTCTTTCACATCCGCGCTACGACGGTGCGGATTTTTGTACAATTCCAGCAATTCCTTGCAGACAGGCAACGAAAAACCCACCTGACGCGCCTGATGAAGCAGAGTCAGCTCTTCAATGTGAGTCGAATTATATTGCCGATAACCGTTTGCCGCACGGGCGGGCGGCGTGATAAGCCCTTTTTCTTCGTAAAACCGAATGGATTTTGGCGTAAGC
Organism: Actinobacillus sp. GY-402; assembly: GCF_014843355.1. Classification (GTDB taxonomy): domain Bacteria; phylum Pseudomonadota; class Gammaproteobacteria; order Enterobacterales; family Pasteurellaceae; genus Exercitatus; species Exercitatus varius. Next base: position 1,264,925 of record NZ_CP062137.1, on the reverse strand, counting down.
CGGGTTTTTCGTGCGATTTCCGTAATATTCATGATTTTTTATACTCGTCTGATTGGGAATAAGAAAATATATTGACTTTTCCCTTAGGTCAAGGTTTATCTTATGCTCATTGAAAAAAGAGAGGAGAACAGTATGACAATAATTTTAGCGCTCGGCGATCTTTCCTGCGGTCATTGCATTAAAGCCGTTAAAACGGCATTGGAAAAAGTTGAAGGCGTAGAAACGGCGGAAGTCACGTTAAATTTTGCTAAAGTGACGGGCGATGTAACGCCGGAATCGCTGATTAATTCCGTGCTGGACGCCGGTTACCGGGCAAAGTTGGCCGAACCGGATTTTACTCTGGCGTTAAGCGGATTGAATTGCGGACATTGCATTAAATCCACCGAAAAAGCATTAAGTGCGGTCAAAAATATTGAAGTTTTTGACGTCAGCAAAACCTCGGCAAAAATTTATGGCGCGGCGGATCCGCAAGCGGCGATTCAAGCTATCGTGGAGGCAGGCTTTGACGCATCGCTTGAAAATGCCGTCCCAAAGTCTGAAGACGCGGCGATTGACGCTTTAAAGGCTGACGAAGGCCCAAAGTCTGAACAACCGTTACAATCGGCGGCATCTCCCGAAGGCGTAGCGGTTGCGCAATCTTTTCATGCCGAATCGCTTCCCGGCGAGCAAATCACTTTATTGTTAAGCGGCTTGAGTTGTGCCGCCTGCGTGTTGAAGGTCGAACGGGCGTTACAGGCGGTGCCGAAGGTTCGGTCCGCTCGCGTGAATTTAGCGGAACAAACGGCGTTTGTGACGGGTGATACCACGCCGGAAGCCTTGATTGACGCGGTTATTCAAGCAGGTTACGGGGCGGAATTGATTGAGGATGAAAGCAAACGCCGCGATAAACAACGTTTGCAAATCGAACATGAAATCCGGCAGCGGAAATGGCAGGCGATTGTGGCGTTGATTATGGGATTCGGTCTGCTTTTCTGGGGGCTGGCGGGCGGTCAAATGCAAGTGACCGCAGAAAATCGCAGCAATTGGATAGGCGTGGGCGTGATTTCCTTAATTGTGATGGTTTTTACCGGCGGACATTTTTACCGGCGAGCCCTCAAAAATCTCGCCAACAAAACCGCAACCATGGACACGCTTGTCGCTTTGGGAACCGGCGCCGCCTGGCTTTATTCCATGGCGGTCACGCTTGCGCCGGATTTCTTCCCCGAAACCGCCCGTCATCTGTATTTCGAAAGCAGCACCATGATTATCGGCTTGATTAATGTGGGAAAAATGCTGGAAGCGAAAGCGAAACAGCGATCTTCCAAAGCTTTGGAGCGGTTATTGGATCTCACGCCGAAAACGGCGTTAATTGTAGAAGGCGAGGGAGAACGGGAAATTCCGTTGAGTCAGGTTCAACAAGGCATGATTTTGCGGTTAAAAACCGGAAACCGCGTTTCCGTAGACGGTATCATTACTCAAGGGGAAGCCTGGTTGGACGAGAGTATGCTCACCGGTGAACCTTTGCCGGTGCATAAACGGGAAGGCGATAAAATCAGCGCCGGCACCTTGGTTACGGACGGCGCGGTTTTGTTTCGTGCGGAACAAATCGGTAATAAAACCACATTGGCGAACATTATCCGTTTAGTGCGTCAGGCGCAAAGCAGTAAACCGCAAATCGGCCAGCTTGCGGATCGTATCGCCGCCGTATTTGTGCCGGCGGTGATTGCGATTGCGCTGCTCGCCGCCGTGATTTGGTATGCCGTAACGAAAGAAATTTCTTATTCTTTCGTCGTATTAACGACGGTTTTGATTATTGCCTGTCCTTGCGCTTTAGGTTTGGCAACACCGATGTCGATTATTGCCGGCGTGGGACGCTCGGCGGAATTAGGCGTATTAGTGCGGGATGCCGACGCTTTACAGAAAGCGGCGGAGGCCGATACGGTAGTATTTGATAAAACGGGAACTTTAACAAAAGGTGAGCCCAAATTGACCGCACTTTATACCTTCAACGGGTTTGATACGCAAAGTGCGGTGCAATTTGCGGCGAATTTGGAGCAAGGCTCAACCCATCCGCTAGCCAAGGCGATTTTGGAACATGCGGCCGATTTGCGGATTTCGCCGCAAACCGTGTCGGATTTCCGCACCTTAAAAGGTTTGGGCGTGACCGCAACGATTCGGCGCAAAGCCGTTCTGTTGGGAAACCGCACATTATTAGAACAACATTCGGTCGCGCTGGCGGAAGCCGAATCGTCGTTCCGGCAGGAAAGCGAAAAAGGCGCCACTGTGGTATTTCTGGCGGTAGAACAAATGTTGGCGGCGGTGTTTGTTATTCGCGATCCGCTGCGCGATGACACGGCGGCGGCATTATCCCGTTTACACCGGCAGGGTTATCGCTTGGTCATGCTTACCGGCGATCAGGAAAAAACGGCGCAAGCTATTGCCAAAGAAGCCGGGATCGACCAAGTAATTGCCGGCGTGCTGCCGGAAGGCAAGGTGCAGGCTATCCGCCAACTTCAGGCGCAGGGACGCAAAGTTGTGATGGTGGGGGACGGCATTAATGACGCGCCCGCGCTGGCGCAGGCTAATGTCAGCATCGCCATGGGATCCGGTTCCGACGTGGCGATTGAAACGGCGGAATTAACCCTGATGCGCCACAGTATTCACGGCGTGGCGGATGCGTTGGGCTTGTCCAGAGGCACATTACGCAATATGAAACAAAATCTGTTTTTTGCCTTTGTGTATAACTGCCTAGGCATTCCGCTGGCGGCCGGCGTGTTTTATCCGTTGCTCGGCGTGCTACTGAATCCGATGGTGGGCGGAGCGGCAATGGCCTGTTCATCCATTACCGTCGCGACCAATGCCAATCGTTTATTGAAGTTTACGCCACAAGCCTGAACGGATTTCATCAGACCTTAATCCGGTATAAGTGCGGGAGAAAAAACGATCGTTTTTTTGACCGCACTTTTTTGTTTATTTTTTACAAAATTTTATTCGGATAAAGGGCGAGAAAAAGGCTCCGGACGGAGCCTTGTTTTTGAAATTACATCAGAAAGTTGCTGATAAAAATGACGATAATAATCAGCGGCACCACAAATTTTACATAGTTAAACCAAACTGCGGTGAAAGTTGAGTCCGGCGTCGGCGATAATTCTTTTTTCGCCTGTTCTTTTAACACGAATCCTACGAATACGGCACAGCCAAGTGCGGTCAATAAAAACAGAATATTTCCGCTGACGTAATCGAAGGCATCAAAAATACTCATGCCGAACGGACGCACATTTTTCAGCAGATTATCACTCAACACGGACGGAATATTGCCCAGCAGGAAAATGCCGCCTAAGGTCAGAACAATGGCTTTACCGCGCCGCATACGCAGTTTTTCCTGCAACGCGGTGATAATCACTTCGTAAATGGTAATAGATGTGGTTAATGCGGCGATCAGTAACAAACCGAAGAAAACGATAGCAAAGAATGTACCGGCCCATAAATGGGAGAAGACAATCGGCAGACTCTGGAACACCAAAGTCGGGCCTGAATCCGGCGCAATCCCGAAAGTAAACAGAGACGGAAAAATCATAAATCCCGCCAATACCGCGATAATCGTATTAGTGAAACCGGTGATGACGGCGGTTTGAATCAGATCTTCTTCTTTGCTGAGATAGCTGGATAAGGTAATGATGACGCCGAACCCCAGACTTAACGCGAAGAAAACCTGTCCTAAAACTTTAATAAACAGTTGCGGAGTGATTTTATCGAAATCGGGTTTCAAATAATAAATAATCCCTTCCATCGCGCCGGGCAGAGTGACATTACGGATAACCATGCCGATTAAAAACACAAATAATAACGGCATGAGGAATTTTACCGAACGCTCGATACCGCCGATAATACCTTTTGCCAGAATAATGTAGTTGATGACAACGAAAAGAAAGGTATAAAGGGCGATTTGCAACGGGCTGTCGCCGATACTCATATCATAGAAACTTTTGGCCGTGTCTTTGGTTATCGGGGAGGAAATGTCCAGGGAGCCGGTGAGCAGGCTGATAATATAGTTGATAACCCAACCGCCCAGTACCATATAATACGCCATAATACCGAAGGCACCCAGCAATCCCATGTAACCCAGAATTTTCCACCATTTGGAAATATGTTTGTCATGGAGCTTGTCACCGAAGGCGTCAATAGAATTTATCCGCAAACGGCGTCCGATAACATTTTCCACCAGAATCATCGGAATGCCGATAATGATCATCGCGATACAAAAAAGCAGCACATAAGCGCCACCGCCGTTTTCTCCGACTAAATAAGGAAAGCGCCAGGTTGCGCCGAAACCGACCGTTGCGCCCGCCACGGTCATGACGTAGGTGAGTTTACTGGACCAGGTCTGGCGTTCTTGTTTTGAAGTCATTAATATTATTTCCGTTAAATTTTAAAAAAGTGCGTTATTTTAACCGCACTTGTACGGTTTGGCAAAATAAGACGGGAATCAGATATCGGTTTTATCTTTAAATTCGCACAAATCTTCAATAATGCAGGAGCCGCAGCGCGGTTTGCGAGCAACGCAGGTGTAGCGACCGTGCAAAATCAGCCAGTGATGAACGTCTACTTTGAATTCGGCCGGCACCACTTTATTCAGTTTCTCTTCCACTTTTACCACATCTTTACCCGGTGCGAAGCCGGTGCGGTTGGCGACGCGGAAAATGTGAGTATCCACCGCAATGGTGGGTTGTCCGAAAGCGGTGTTCAATACCACGTTGGCGGTTTTGCGCCCTACGCCGGCCAAACTTTCCAGCGCCGCGCGATCTTGCGGAATCTCGCCGTTAAATTTGTCGATTAAATCTCGACAGGTTTTGATGATATTTTCCGCTTTACTGTTATAAAGACCGATAGTTTTTATATATTCTTTCAATCCGTCAACGCCTAAAGCCAGAATGGATTGCGGCGTATTGGCCACGGCAAACAGTTTCTTTGTGGCTTTGTTTACGCCTTTATCGGTGGCTTGCGCCGATAAAATGACCGCAATCAGCAACTCAAAGGGCGAATTGTAGGTCAGTTCGGTGGTCGGCTTGGGGGTTTGATCCCGCAAACGAGTGAGAATTTCAATTCGTTTCTGTTGATTCATGATTTACGCTGATCCCAAATATTTTTCGCGGCTAAAATGATGCCTAATCCGATAAATGCGCCCGGCGGCAAAATGGCCAGCAACAGATTGCTGTCGTGGTGAAAAAATTCGATACGGAAGATTTTCGCCCAATCGCCGAGCAGTAAATGTAAGCCGTCAAATAATGTGCCGTTGCCGAAAATTTCCCGCAACGCGCCCAATAAAAATAGGCTGAGCGTCATACCCAATCCCATGGCAAAGCCGTCGAAAGCGGAATGCAATACGCCGTTTTTTGAAGCAAAGGCTTCCGCGCGGCCAATGACAATACAGTTGGTCACAATCAAGGGAATGAAAATGCCAAGGGATTGGTACAGGCTGTAAGTATAAGCGTTCATTAACAGTTGTACCGCCGTCACCGTGGTGGCGATAATCATCACATAAATGGGAATGCGGATTTCATGAGGGATCTGCTTGCGAAATAGCGCCACCATGGTATTCGTACAAATGAGCACAAGCAGCGTCGCCAATCCCAATCCCAGCGCATTGGTGGCGGAATTCGACACCGCCAACAATGGGCAGAGTCCGAGTAATTGGACGATGGTGGGATTATTGCGCCAAATTCCCTGAGTCAATAATTCGCGCCAAATAGTTCGGTTCGTTTGTTCTGTCATATAAAAAACTCTTGTAATTTTGACCGCACTTTGAAGGCAAAGTACGCGTTATTTGTCTGATAATCCGCTCGATTGACGGCTTAACACCTCTAACGCCGTACGTTTCACTTGGTTAACCACCGCCCGCGGCGTGATGGTTGCGCCGGCGAATTGGTCAAATTTTCCGCCGTCTTTTTTTACCGCCCAATCCCGCAGATTCTGCGGATCGATTTTCTGATGGCTAAAATTCAGAATCCAATCGGAAATGCGGGTTTCAATTTTATCGCCCAGGCCCGGCGTTTCATTATGTTCCAGAATGCGCACGCCGAGAATTTCGCCTTCCGGCGTCATCCCCATCAGTAACCGGATTTTACCGGAATAACCGTCCGGCGCCGTGGCCTCAACGGCATAGGCGCGCACCTTATCGCCGGAAAGTGCGGTACAAATTTTATCGATTTCTTGTGAATCGGGAGTTTCGCAGTTTGCCGTCACATCGTTATCGTAATAATCGGCGGGAATCACCTGAGCTAATAAAGCCTGTTGCTGTTTGGCGGCTTCCGCGCCGATTTTGTCCTTGGTTAGAAAATGAACGCCTGCCGAAATTGCCGTGCAGAGCAAGGCGACAAAGCCTAGCATGACTCCGTATTTGGCTGAAATTTTGGTGGTATTCATATTAATTTCCTTTACTCAAGCCGTATCCCGTTACGCGAGGGCGGGTGTATTGATCGATTAACGGTACGCAGATGTTGGCGAGCAAAACCGCGAACGCCACGCCGTCCGGATAGTTGCCGAATTGGCGGATTAAGCACACCAGCAAGCCGATTAACGCGCCGAAAACCCATTTGCCTTTCGGCGTTACCGGCGCGGTAACGGGATCGGTTGCGATAAAGAACGCGCCGAACATCATGGCGCCGCTGACCAGTTGGCTGAAAAAGCTGATGCTGTGGGTGCCGCCGAATAGATCAAAAATCCCGCAAAAAATGCTAATGGTCAGCAACATAGCGAGCGGCGTTTGCCAGTGAATGATCTTTTTCCAGATTAAAAATAATCCGCCGATGAGAAAAGCGAGATTGATTTGCATCCAACCCAAGCCGGCGTCCAAGCTTGCCAGAAAAATCGGCTGATTCCGTAAATCCGCTGCCGATCCGTTTAGCTTAAACCAGGTTTTGGCGCTGTCTAACGGAGTTGCAGACGTGATGCCGTCAATGGAAGACACTAACTGCGACAAGCTGAAACCGTCATCGGTGACGCCGGCGAAAATCAGACCGACACTGTCGCTCAAAGTCGGCGGTTCGTGTAATAGCGAAATCGGCGGCATCCAACCCGTCATCTGTAACGGAAATGAAATTAACAGCACGACATATCCGACCATGGCGGGATTAAATAAATTCTGTCCCAGCCCGCCGTATACGTGCTTGCCTAAGAGCAGCGCGCAAAACGTGCCGATCAGAATCACCCAATAAGGTGCATAAGGCGGAATGGCCATGGCGAGAATCATGGCGGTTAATATCGCACTGAAATCGCTTACATAAAACAGCGACGGCTTTTGGCGTAATTTTGTCACGGCGAATTCCAGCGCCAATGCCAGAGTAACGGCTAAACAAATTTGAATTAACACACCGAAACCGAAGTAATAAATCTGCGCGGCCAATGCCGGCAGCATGGCAAAAATCACCCACAGCATGATGCGAGCCGTGAATTTGCCTGAGTGAATATGAGGAGAACTGGTCAGTTTAAACATTATTTTTACTCATTTTTAATGCGACTAAGCGATGGTTGTCAGCTGAAAACCTAGCCGTATTCCGTATTATTTTTTCTCATTTTCCGTTTGTTGTGCCGCTTTTTTCGCCTTAGCTCGCGCGATTGCCGCGGCAACAGCGGCTTTTTTCGTATCAAGTGCGGGCGAATTTTGCGATGTTTTTTGTGCGGCGGCTTCGACGTCGGCACTTTCCGTTTGAACTTCGTCCGCCACCGGCTGATTGGCTGAAACCGCTTCGCCATGTTGTGGCTGAGCCGCTTTTTTCGCCTTGGCGCGCGCGATTGCGGCGGCAACGGCGGCTTTTTTCGCATCAAGTGCGGGCGAATTTTGCGATGTTTTTTGTGCGGCGGTTTCGACTTCCGTTTGAACTTCGTCCGCCACCGGCTGATTGGCTGAAACCGCTTCGCCATGTTGTGGCTGAGCCGCTTTTTTCGCCTTAGCTCGCGCGATTGCCGCGGCAACGGCGGCTTTTTTCGTATCAAGTGCGGGCGAATTTTGCGATGTTTTTTGTGCGGCGGTTTCGACTTCCGTTTGAACTTCGTCCGTCACCGGCTGATTGGCTGAAACCGCTTCGCCATGTTGTGGCTGAGCCGCTTTTTTCGCCTTGGCGCGCGCGATTGCGGCGGCAACGGCGGCTTTTTTCACCTCAAGTGCGGGCGAATTTTGTGCGGCGGTTTCGACTTCCGTTAGAACTTCGTCCGTCACCGGCTGATTGGCTGAAACCGCTTCGCCATGTTGTGGCTGAGCCGCTTTTTTCGCCTTAGCTCGCGCGATTGCGGCGGCAACGGCGGCTTTTTTCGTATCAAGTGCGGGCGAATTTTGCGATGTTTTTTGTGCGGCGGTTTCGACGCTCGTTGCAACCGTGTCGTCGGTTTTGTGGATCGTCGGCGAATGGTCATTTGCCTGTTGACGGGCTAAGCGGCGAGCCCGACGCAACGCCGTCATTTCGCTGTTGTCCGGAACAGTTTCGCCTTTTTCCGTCAGAATGGTTTTAATCTGCGGCGTGCCTTTGGCGTTACCGAGGGTGTCGGGCGCTTCGCCGGCTTTTTTTGCTTTCAGACGAGCAAGTGCCGCTTGCACCGGATCTTCGCCTTCGCTGGCCGCCAATTCTTCACGGCGGGCGGCTGCGGCACGTTGACTACGCGCTTTGCGAGCTTGTTCTTCCTGTTCCAACCGCGCTTGGCGGGCTTCGAAACGAATTTTGGCCTCTTCCGCTTTCTTCGCTTTTGCTTCAATATCCCAGATTTTGGCTTTTTCCTGGCGGAAATATTGAATTAACGGAATGTGACTCGGGCAGACATAAGCGCACAGGCCGCATTCGATGCAGTCCATAAGCTGATATTGTTGCGATTTGTCGTGATCTTCCGCCCGTGCATACCAGTACATTTGTTGCGGCATCAGGTGCACCGGGCAGGCGTCCGAGCAAGCGGAGCAGCGAATACAGGCCTGTTCGGTAGCCTGTGGATCATATTCGAAATGATCCGGCGCCAGTAAACAGTTCGCCGTTTTGGTTATCGGCGCGCGCAAATCCGGCACGATCAGCCCCATCATCGGTCCGCCGAGGAAAACCGGAAAGCGATCGTCCGTTTGGTATCCGGCATTCTTCAGAATGAAATCGATCGGCGTGCCCAGGCGCACCCATTGATTGCCTTTATGGGGAATTTTGTCGCCGGTAAGGGTGACAACCCGTTCGATCAGGGGCTCGTCGTTGATAATGGCACGCTTGACGGCAAAGGCGGTTCCTACGTTTTGCATTAAAACGCCGATGCTGGAGGAGCGTTGACCGTGCGGTACTTCCATGCCGGTGAGAATGTAAATCAGCTGTTTGGCGGCGCCGGAAGGATATTTGGTCGGAATGACGCGAATATCCGTGTCGTCTGCGCCCTGTAATGCGGCGCGCAGGGCGGCGACGGCTTCCGGTTTGTTATCTTCAACGGCGATCACCACTTTTTCCGGACGCAGAATATAGCGTAAGATTCGTATGCCCTCGATGATTTCGGCGGCATAATCGCGCATGAGCCGATCATCACAAGTGATATAGGGTTCGCATTCCGCGCCGTTAATAATCAGTAATTTTACCTTTCCCTGAGCGGAATCCACTTTTGCACCTGTCGGGAACGCGGCACCGCCTAATCCGGCGATGCCCGCCTGATAAATTTTTTCGATAAGTTGTTCGGGCGCTTGGGTAAAATAGTCCTCCGTCGGATGCTGCGCCCGCCATTGGTCTTTGCCGTCGGCGCGAATATGCACGGCCAATTCGTTTAATCCGGACGGATGCGCGGCAATATAAGGTTCAATCGCCGTGACGGTGCCGGAAGTGGGCGCGTGTACCGGCAGCTCCCGTAGCCCGTCGCCTTGGGTGAGCGGTTGTCCTTTGAGTACGTAATCGCCCGTTTTAACCAGCAAATTACCGGCATTCCCCGCATGTTGTTTGACGGGAACATAGTAATTTTCTGCTAAAAGTGCGGTAGAAATCGGCGTAGAATTTGATTGAGATTTCATTTCCGGCGGATGAATTCCGCCGTCGAAATCCCAAAGTTTGCCGGAATTGTAGCGGGTCAGCACATCTGTCATCTTATTTTTCCTCCGCTACGTTTTTGACGGGAATGACATTGGGCGCAAGTTTCCAGTCCCAATTTTCAATTTTCGGTTCGACTTTTTCCATGGTAATGCAATCGGTCGGGCAAGGTGCCACGCAAAGTTCACAGCCGGTACAGAGATCCGGAATAACCGTGTGTACGCTTTTATTGGTTCCGATAATAGCGTCTACCGGACAGGCCTGAATACATTTGGTACAACCGATACACATATCTTCATGAATGAAGGCGACTTTGATTTCAGGTTCCGCCATACCGTCCGTCGCCGGAACGTCCACGCCGAGAATTTCTGCAATTTTTACCACGGTCGGCTGTCCGCCGGGTACGCATTTGGTAATTTCATCGCCGTTCACAATGGCTTCGGCGTAAGGTTTACAGCCGGGATAACCGCACTGTCCGCATTGACTTTGCGGTAATACGGCGTCAATTTTTTCCGCTAACGGATCCGCTTCCACCTTAAGTTTTACCGAGGCAAATCCTAAGATCAGCCCGAAAATTAAGGCAAGAGCGGCGACGGCAAGCAATACGTACATCATCATTTATGCTCTCACTAAACCGGCAAAACCCATAAAGGCAAGTGACATCAGCCCCGCGGTGATCAGCGCAATAGAAGCGCCGCGGAACGGCACCGGCACATCCGCCGCAGCGATGCGTTCCCGCAGAGAAGCGAATAAAATCAACACAAGAGCGAAGCCTAACGATGCACCGAAACCGTAAATAACGGATTGGGTGAGATTATGAGCGAGGTTAACGTTGAGCAGCGCCACGCCCAATACCGCACAGTTCGTAGTAATGAGCGGCAGGAATATGCCCAGCAAACGATAAAGCGTCGGGCTGGTTTTATTGATCACCATTTCGGTAAATTGCACCACTACCGCAATAACCAGAATAAAGACTAAAGTGCGTAAAAATTCCGCCTGTAACGGGATAAGCAGATAAGTGTTCACCAAATAAGAGCAAAGTGAAGCCACGGTTAATACGAACATGGTTGCCAATCCCATGCCGGCGGCGGTTTCGACTTTTTTCGACACCCCCATAAACGGGCAAAGACCTAAGAATTTTACCAGCACAAAATTGTTAATTAAGGCGGTAGAAATGATGAGAAGAATATATTCCATAACTGCTTGTAAATTCGCATTTTGCGAGAGAGACGTAGAAATTAAACCGGTATTATCCTAGTTTTAAAGGCACAGAACAATAAAAAATTTGAGGTAATTTTGCGCTGTCCGGCGCGATGAACGTAGGCCGATGCGCAATTATTGCTCCGACGACTGAGATAATGTCGCGCGCTGAATCGGCGGCGGTAACGGTTCGGGCGAACCTAAAAAGTGCGGGCGTTTTTCACGGAATAATTCCCACAGCATGAGAATGCGGGCGAAACTTTCCCGCACGCGGGTGACGGACGCGCTGTAAGGCGAATCGGCGACGAAACAGACGGCGTCGATATGATGATATTTGGCGATGAATAACGCCCGTTCGCAGTGAAAGCGTTGAGTGATAATCGTCATAGGTTCGGCGCGGAATATTTCTTTAGCGCGGATAATGCTGTCGAGGGTGCGGAATCCGGCGTAATCGGGGAATAAAAATTCGTCGCTAATCCCGAGTTTACGCAAATCTCGCGCCATCGTGCGCGGTTCGTTGTATTGTAAAGTGCGGTTATCTCCGCTCAGCAGCAGGTAATCGATTTTTTGCCGTTTGAACAGGGTATCGGCGGCATAGATCCGATTGGTATAAAATGTGTTGGGCGTGCCTTTCGCCACGTATTTCGAGGTGCCGAGCAGCAGTCCGTAAGGGCGGTAGGGCAAGCGGGAAAGATCGGTATAAATGGCGTCTTTCACATAGTAGGCGATCATTTGATCGATGGCAGTGAGCAATACAATAAATGCCGTCGAACCGATAGCCAGGATGCCGATGAAACGTTTTAGGGAAAATATCGCTAAAATTGACCGCACTTTGGCGGCCGGCAAGGTGATGGTTCGGGAAATAAGGCTAGGCATTATGCAATTTTCTCCTACTCAGATGGCTTACCTTAAAGAAAAGTGCGGTCAAATTCAAGAATAAATTTCCGGCGAGAATTTTCGGTGGAATTTTTAGACGTTTAGACGTCTAAATTTTCTTGACAAAAAATAGCCTCGGCGGTAGCTTATACGCACCTTTTATCCTTTTAACTCTGTTTTTCGCTTTTGGATTTATCATGGCAGTACAAAAAGTGACGCTTTTCAACGATCGCCCGCTCAGCTTGATGTTCGGGGGGGAATTAGACCATATTGAGGTGGCATATCAAACCTACGGGACGTTGAATGCGGAAAAAAGTAATGCCATTTTGCTTTGTCACGCCTTAACCGGCGATGCCGAGCCTTATTTTCCCGATAACGGTCAGAGCGGCTGGTGGCAACAGTTTATGGGAGACGGGCTGGCGTTTGATACGGCGAAGTATTTTTTTATTTGCTCCAATGTGCTGGGCGGTTGCAAAGGCACCACCGGGCCGTCTTCCGTGAATCCTAAAACGGGCAAGCCTTTCGGCAGCACCTTTCCCAATATTATCGTGCAGGATATCGTGCATGTGCAGAAAGCGCTGATTGATTATCTCGCTATTCCTCATCTTCACGCGGTGATCGGCGGATCTTTCGGCGGCATGCAGGCCACTCAGTGGGCCGTTTATTATCCCGATTTTATGGATAATATTATTAATTTGTGCTCCTCGTTAACCCTGAGTGCGGAGGCTATCGGGTTTAATCATGTGATGCGTCAGGCGATCATTAACGATCCGCATTTTTGCCACGGCGATTATTATGAAAGCGAACCGCCGGAAAAAGGACTAGCCATCGCCCGTATGCTGGGAATGTTAACCTATCGCACGGATATTCAGTTGGCAAAAGCGTTCGGCCGGGCCACTAAAGCGGAAGGTGTGTATTGGGGCGATTATTTTCAAGTGGAAAGTTATTTGACTTATCAGGGAAAAAAATTCCTGGGACGCTTCGACGCCAATACTTATTTGCATTTGCTGCGCGCGTTGGATTTGTATGATCCGAGTCTTGGATTTGAAAATATGCATGCTGCGCTTTCCCGCATTAAAGCGCGTTATACGTTGGTATCCGTCACGAACGATCAATTGTTCAAACTGGTGGATTTGCATAAAAGCAAAGCCTTATTGGAACAGGCCGGTGTGAATTTGTTGTATTATGAATTCCCTTCCGATTACGGGCATGACGCGTTTCTGGTGGATTATGACAGTTTCGACGGCAAAATTCGCGCCGGGCTGGAGTAAAAACTATCGAAAAATCGCCCGCACTTTTAGTTCGTGCGGGCTTTTTATACAAAATTTATGAGCGGGAAGGGGCGATCACCGTCATTTGGTGATGGATGAAATTTTGCATTAATTCGGCTACCGTTTTGCCGTCGGGCAGAATCCGTTCCGGTGCGATTTCAGCCAGCGGCACGATCACAAATTCGCGGTTTTGCATGTCGTAATGGGGAATCGTGAGGCGTTCGCTTTGCATTTTCAGATTGTCATATAACAAAATGTCCAAATCCAGCGTCCGTTCGCCCCAACGGCGTAAGCGAACCCGTCCTTGTTCGTTTTCAATGCGCTGCAGCTCATCCAATAACGCCGGCGGCGACAATTCGGTTTGAATTTGCAACACCGCATTGACGTAATCCGGTTGATCCTGCGGCCCCATCGGTTTGCTGCCGTAATAACTGCTGACTTTTTCAACGCTAGTGTGCGGCAAAGCGGCAATCGCCTTAACCGCCGTATTCAGTTGTTCCGCCGGTTCATTCAGATTGCTGCCTAAGGCAATGTAAACGACGGCCATTATGCCGCCGCCTTCGGTTTATTCCGTTTGCGCGGACGGTAATAGCGTTTTTTCTTCGGTGCGTTTTTATTCTGTTCTTTCACCAGATTATGACGCTGTTCTTCATTGCTGAACTGATATTCATGCCACCATGTCGCCAATTCAATGGCTTCGCCGCCTTCGATTTCAGCCCGCATTGCCAGTAGATCGTACGCCGCCCGGAATTTCGGGTGGCTCATGGTCGTGGCGGGATATTTGCCCGAACGTTTCATTAATTGCAGCTGGAGGAACCAAATATCGCGGATAACGCCGGTATGACGGCGCGGCGCCGCCAGGGCGGAACAGCATTGATCTAAAATCTCATTGCTTGCCAGCGCGTAGGCATCATGATTATTCAAACCGCCTTCATTTTTCAGCATTTCCACTTTTTCGCGTAACGGATACCAGAAAAATGCGGCAAATAAAAATGCCGGATTAATCCGCAGTTTGTCCGCTACGCGTTCATCGGTCGAGGTAAGGGCTTTTTCGATCATGCGTTCCGCAAAACTGTCGTTTTTTTCGGTGAAATAAGGCGTCAGAGCGGGGAAAAGCTGTTCAAACAGCCCGTATTCCCGCATTAAGCGATAAGCTTTGACGCCGAAACCCGCTTGCAGCAATTTCAGGCTTTCGTCGAATAATCGTGCCGGCGGAATATTTCTCAGCAACGGCGCCAGTTGGCGGATAGGCTCTTCGGTGGGTTTATCCAGAAACATATCCAGTTTTGCCATAAAACGAACGGAACGCAGCATGCGTACCGGATCTTCCTGATAACGCGTGGCCGGATTACCGATTAAGCGAAGTTTTCCCGCTTTGAGATCTTCAATACCCTGATAATAATCATGAATGGTGTTGTCTTTCGGATTGTAATACAGGGCGTTGACGGTAAAGTCGCGACGTTCGGCATCCTGTTCCAGGGTGCCGTACACATTATCCCGTAACAGCATGCCGTCTTCGTTCTGGCGCGCCTGATTTTCGTTTTTACTTTCCGTATGATTGGCGCGGAAGGTGGCCACTTCAATAATGTCGCGACCGAACATAACATGCGCCAAACGGAAGCGGCGTCCCACCAACCGGCATTGGCGCTGAAAAACGGCCTGAATCTGTTCTGGGCGGGCATTTGTCGCCACATCGAAATCTTTCGGTTTTTTCCCTAACAATAAATCCCGCAGACAACCGCCGACCACATAGGCTTCATAGCCGTTGCGATTGAGTTTATCCACTACCGTCAGGGCGTTTTTGCTGATCATGCGCGGAGAGATGCCCGCGATGTTAGCCTTAATGATATATTTTTTGTAATGAGAAGCTTGTTTTTCGGATTTGAAATTTTTTTTAGATGAACGAGCGGGTTGAGCCGATTGAGAAATAAAGTGCGGTTCGTTTCGTTCGGATTTTTTTTGTTTTTCCTGTTTTGAATGCTTAATAAACAGGTTTTTGAGATAAGTTAAAATAATCTACTACTCCAATAAAAAGAGTGGGCATAATGCGCCCACCGTATCATTAGAAAATTAATAACCCATTTGTTTTTCGCGAACTTCCGCCAGGGTTTTGCAATCGATGCATAAATCTGCGGTCGGGCGCGCTTCCAAACGGCGGATACCGATTTCTTCTCCGCAGGAATCGCAATAACCGAAGTCTTCGGTATCTAATTTTTTTAATGTACTTTCAATTTTTTTCATTAATTTGCGTTCGCGATCACGGGCGCGCAATTCTAAGCTGAATTCTTCTTCCTGGGTCGCACGATCGGCAGGATCCGGGAAGTTCGCCGCTTCGTCTTGCATATGAGCCACTGTCCGGCTTGCTTCTTCTACAATTTGATCATGCCAGGCTTGCAGAATTTTGCGGAAATGAACGATTTGTTTTTCGTTCATATATTCTTCGCCGGCTTTTTCTTGGTATGGTTCAACGCCAGCCAATGCCAAAAGACTTAAAGATGCCGAGTTCGTAGTTGCCATGTTTTTCTCCAAAACAGTAAATAAAATCCCGTACCAAAAACCCATGGTTTTTGAAAGGCGTATAAATAGCAGAAGTCGGATAAATAATCAAATAAAATTATCACAAACCGGAAAATTTTACATTAAATTGACAAATTTGTGAGTGAGATTCCAATTTCGTTCTGATTAAGTTTATCCGGTCGCATTTTTCCGCCATATTGCGCCAAATGACAAAATGAAAGAGAGTTAGGCGGTGGAAAAGTTTGCATTGGGTTGTGTTGCCGGAGTTGCTACCATTCTGTTTTTACCGGAAAAGGGCTTATTGTCTTCGGATTTTCTGTTTGGCATTTTGTGTGTTTTGGCGGGCCTCAATGTCTATTTTTATCGGCGGCGTCGATTTTCTGTTTGGAGCAGTATCGTTTTGGGCGGGTTAGGGCTTTGCGTGGGATTAATGATTTCCCACAGCCAAGTTCTTCATTTGCTGCAGCAGGCGCAGGCGGTTTCCGTACAAAACGTCACGGCGGAATTTCGCATTCAGAAAATTCAGCATATCGGCGATTATCAAACCGCGATCGTTAAAAATACGGCGAACCGTCAACTGTATTATGTGACTTGGAACGATTCTTCCGCCGTAAAAGCCGGTGAAATCTGGCGGCTGGAAATGCGTCAACGTCCGTTGTCTTCCCGCTTGAATCAGGGCGGCATGGATCGTCAGGCGTGGTATTTTTCACAAGCGATTACGGCGACGGGAATGGTAAAAAGTGCGGTCAAAATCGGTGACGATTTTTCATGGCGGGATGCATGGTTTCATCAAGCGCTCAGGCAAACCGCAGATTTACCGCAGCAAGGCTTGTTATTGGCGTTGGGCTTTGGTGAACGCGCTTGGCTGAAACCCGAAGCCTGGCAAGCCTATCAGCAAACCAACACGGCGCATTTAATTGCCATTTCCGGGTTACACATCGGTTTAGCGATGATGCTGGGAATGGGGCTGGGACGGGCGCTTCAGTTTTTTCTGCCGACTTTATGGATTTCGCCGCTGTTGCCCTCGCTTACCGGCGCGGGATTGGCATGGATTTATGTGAATCTGGCGGGCTTCGCCGCTCCCACTTCGCGCGCGTTAGTGGCGTTATTTTTGCTGTTAAGCCTGCGTTTTGCCCGGGGATACTGTTCGCCCTGGCAGCTTTTTGTTTACGGAGTCGCCGTTTTATTGCTGAGCAGTCCGTTGATGATTTTATCCGCCAGTTTTTGGTTATCGGTGGGCGCGGTATTTTGCCTGATTTTATGGTATCGGATTTTTCCGCTGCACGCCGTTCGCTGGAGCGAACAACCTATTCCGAGCAAAGTGCAGTGGATTTTTGCGCTGTTTCATTTACAGTTCGGTTTGTTATGGCTGTTTACGCCTATTCAGATTGCGTTATTTAACGGCGTTTCCTGGGCCGGATTCGCGGTGAATTTGATCGCGGTGCCGTTTTTCAGCTTTTTCCTGGTGCCATTGGTGTTATTTGCCGTGTTGACGAACGGCGCGCTCGGATCCTGGCGGCTTGCCGATCAATTTGCGCAATGGATTACTCATTTGATTATGCGGTTTGACGGTTATTGGCTGACGGTCAGCGAAAAAACAGGCTGGATTTTGACCGCACTTTTAACATGTTGCCTGCTGATTTTTATCCGTTGGCTTTATCGCGAACGTGCAGCGGTCGGCCCGCCGTTAGCGGCGTACGGACATTCGCGCTCGGGACGCGCCCGGCTTGGGTTTTCGCCGGAAAATCAACCGGCGGAACGGCCGTTTATTGTGAGCGGTTGTTTGTTATTGCTTTTATTCTGCGCCGTGCGTTGGGGATATTTATGGTGGCGGGAACCGGATTGGCGGGTGGAAACTTTGGATGTCGGCCAAGGGCTGGCCACTTTGATCGTGAAAAATCAGCGCGCCGTTTTGTATGATACCGGCGTGGCATGGGAAGGCGGTTCTATGGCGGAAATTGAAATTCTGCCTTATTTGCAACGGCAGGGAATTGTGCCGGATAAGCTGATTTTAAGTCATGACGATAAAGATCATTCCGGCGGTGCGCAGGCGATTTTACAGGCTTATCCCGAAATGGAACTGATTACGCCGTCTCACGAAAACTATGGAAAAATCGACCGCACTTTTTGCCTGCGCGGGCAAAGCTGGCGTTGGCAAAACCTGAGGTTTGACGTGTTATCGCCGGCGAAAATCGCGGCGCGTGCGGAAAATGCCGACTCTTGTATTGTGTCGGTTTCCGACGGTATTCACCGCGTTTTGTTGACGGGCGATGCGGACGTGGCGACGGAAAATCAGATTATCGATCGGCTGGGCAAAACGGATGTTTTGCAGGTGGGGCATCACGGCAGCAAAACGTCTACAGGCAGCCGTTTGGTTCGGCGAATTCGGCCGGAGATTGCGTTGATTTCCAGCGGACGCTGGAATCCGTGGCATTTTCCTCATCCGTCGGTGGTGGAACGTTTGTTGCGCGCGCAAAGTGCGGTCAAAAATACAGCAGTTTTTGGACAAATCTCCGTACATTTTAACGGAGAAAAGATGTCGGTTGAGACCATGAGAACCGATTTTTCGCCCTGGTATCGCGGATTTATTGGCGAAAGTCGGAAATAACGGGTACAATGCGTTCAAATTTTTACGGACGATTCGATTTATGACACAAGAAAAAGACATTTCGACTTTTAAAACTTTTAAGCGTTTATGGCCGACCATTCAACCTTACAGCTGGGTGCTGGTGGGCGGCGGTGTCATGTTAATACTGAATGCGTTGATTGATTCGGGGTTGATCTATTTGCTTAAACCGCTGTTGGACGAAGGTTTCGGTGCGGCGGATCACGATTTTCTGAAATTGATGGCGGTGGTCGTGGTGGTGTTCATTTTCTTCCGCGGTATTACCAATTATTTTTCCGCTTACGCCATTTCCTGGGTGTCCGGTAACGTGGTGATGAATATCCGCCGTCGTTTGTTCCGTCATATGATGTTTATGCCGGTGAGTTATTTCGACCAAAATCCGGCCGGTCGTTTATTATCCCGTGTGACTTATGATACGGAAATGGTCGCCAATTCGTCATCCTCCGCGTTGGTTACCATTGTACGTGAAGGCGTTTATTTGGTTTCGCTGTTTGCGGTGATGATTTACACCAGTTGGCAACTTTCCGTCGTGTTATTTATTTTGGCGCCCATTATCGGCGGACTGATCGGTGTGGTGTCAAAACGTTTCCGCGAGTTAAGCCGTAATATTCAGGGGGCGATGGGGGAGCTAACCACGACCACCGAGCAAATGATCAAAGGTCATAAAGTGATTTTGTCTTACGGCGGGCAACAAGTGGAAGAACGCCGTTTTAACGAGGTGAGCGACGATATGCGTCGCAAAGGGTTAAAAATTGTTGCGGCGGACGGAATTGCCGACGGTGTGGTGCAATTAATTGCGTCTTTAGCCTTATCCGCCGTGTTGTATGTGGCGACTATTAAAAGTCTGGCGATTGATAATCTGAGCGCCGGCTCTTTCACTGTAGTGTTTTCTTCCATGATGGCGATGATGCGTCCGTTGAAATCCTTAACCAATGTGAATTCTCAATTTCAGCGTGGAATGGCGGCGTGTCAGACGTTGTTCGATTTCCTGGATTTGGATGTGGAAAAAGATCAGGGAACAAAAGAAGTGACGCGCGCTAAGGGTGAGGTAACCTTCAAAAACGTATTCTTCGCTTATGAAGGCAAAGAAGAGTTGGCACTGAAAAATATCAATTTTCAAATTGACCAAGGTAAAACCGTAGCGTTGGTCGGGCGTTCCGGTTCGGGCAAATCCACTATCGCCAGCTTACTGACTCGTTTTTATGACGTTACGGACGGTGAGATTCTGTTAGACGGTGTGAATATTCGGGATTACAAGCTGTCTAATTTACGCGAGCAATGTTCCATTGTGTCGCAACAGGTTCATTTATTTAACGATACCGTAGCTAATAATATTGCCTATGCCGCAAATGACCGATATAGTCGCGATGAAATTATTGCCGCGGCGAAAGCGGCGCATGCCATGGAATTTATTGAAAAACTGGATAACGGATTGGATACGGTAATCGGTGAAAACGGCGCCAGTTTGTCCGGCGGGCAACGTCAGCGTCTTGCCATTGCCCGCGCTTTATTGCGCAATTCGCCGGTGTTGATTCTGGATGAAGCCACGTCGGCGCTGGATACTGAGTCGGAACGCGCGATTCAGGCGGCCTTGGAGGAATTACAAAAAGATCGTACCGTCTTAGTGATTGCCCATCGTTTATCCACGATTGAAAAATCCGATGAAATTATTGTGATTGAAAACGGTGAAATTAAAGAACGGGGTACGCATGCGGATTTATTGGCGCGGGACGGTGCCTACAAACAGTTGCATTCCATGCAATTTTCCCATTAAATAAAGCGGGTGTTTGCCCGCCGTTTTCTTGTTTAGAACGACATCAAATTCATACGAGCGCAAAACGTCGTATCACGGAGACAATAATGAATTTCTGGTATTCTCATTCCAAAATTGCCTATTTGTTGTTGCCTTTCTCTTTTCTGTTTTGGCTAATCAGCACGATTCGCCGTTTTTTATTTCGCTCCGGCATTATTTCCGCTTACAAAGCGCCTGTTCCCGTGGTTATTGTGGGTAATTTGTCGGTAGGCGGAAACGGAAAAACGCCGGTGGTCATATGGTTGGTACAACAGTTGCAGGCACGCGGATTAACCTGCGGTGTAATTTCCCGCGGTTACGGCAGCCGGTCTGAAGTTTATCCTTTATTAGTGAACGCCGAAACCGATCCGATTCAAGGCGGCGACGAACCCGTTCTTATCGCCAAGCGTACCGGCGTACCGGTGTGTATTTCGCCGAATCGCCGCCAGGCGGTGGAATTATTATTAAGCCGTTATTCCTGTGATGTGATCATCAGCGATGATGGATTACAGCATTATAAATTGCAGCGCGATATTGAAATTGTGGTGATGGACGCCGTCAGAGGGCTGGGCAACGGATGGGTTTTGCCTGCGGGACCGTTGCGGGAATTGCCGCGTCGCCTGGCGGATGTGGATCTCGTTATTACCAACAGTGGGGAAAATGCCTATTCGGATGCGGTGATGCGGTTGGTTCCTCATTATGCGATCAATTTAGTGACAAATGAAAAGCGTGAATTAAAAGGCTTTAAACAGGCGACAGCCATTGCCGGTATTGGCAATCCTTCTCGTTTCTTTAAAATGTTACAGGGTGAAGGTATTCAACTGGTTGCCGCTCAGGCATTTCAGGATCATCAGAAATTCAGCGCGGATTTATTCACTCGATTCGATCCGACATTGCCTTTATTGATGACTGAAAAAGATGCGGTAAAGTGCGGTGGATTTTCGCAACAAAATTGGTGGTATGTGCCGGTGGATGCCGAAATTTCAGGGGAAAAATCCGCCGCACTGTTAGATAAAATTCAACAAATGACACAGCAAGGAAAATAATATGACGACTTTTACGGTAATCATTCCTGCACGTTTTGCGTCAAGCAGGCTGCCGGGCAAGCCGTTGGCGGATATTGCCGGCAAACCCATGATTCGCCATGTGTGGGAAAAAGCCCGTCAATCGGGTGCAAGCCGTGTTGTGGTGGCGACGGATAACGAACAGGTAAAAAATGCCGTGTTGCAATTCGGCGGCGAAGTCTGCATGACCTCGGAAAAACACAACTCCGGCACGGAACGCTTGGCGGAAGTGGTGGAAAAATTAGGGATTGCGGACGATGAAATTATCGTCAATATCCAAGGCGACGAACCGCTGATTCCACCGGTTATTGTGCGTCAAGTGGCGGCAAATCTGGCGAAATATCAGGTGAATATGGCAAGCCTGGCGGTGAAAATTGAGGATGCGCAAGAACTTTTTAATCCTAATGCCGTTAAAGTGCTGACGGATCGGGCGGGTTACGTGCTGTATTTTTCGCGCGCGGCGATTCCGTGGAACCGCGACGAATTCGCCGGCATTGCGGCAAACACGAAAACTCTTGATGATTTGCAGCTGGGCGACCATTATTTGCGCCACATCGGCATTTACGCTTATCGCGCGGGGTTCATCAAACAATACGTGCAATGGCAACCGACAGCGCTGGAAAAAATCGAAAGTCTGGAACAGCTGCGGGTGTTATGGTATGGCGAACGCATTCATGTCGAACTTGCCGAAGAAGTGCCGGCGGTGGGTGTGGATACGCCGGAAGATTTAGAAAAAGTGCGGTCAATTTTGACGGCGTTTTAAACGACTGAAATGATAATTACATTAAAAGGAAATCGAAATGTTAGACAAAATCATTGGTTCGGTATTAAGCAATGTATTGAGTGAATCCGGTAACGGCGGAGCGCAAAGCGGTTCCGTCATTACGGATGTGCTGGGTTCATTATTGAAAAATCAGGGCGGCATGGAAGGCATTTTCAACCAACTGCAAAAAGGCGGTTTGGACGATTTGCTGAATTCTTGGATTGGCACCGGTCAGAACAAACCGATGAACGCTGAGCAGGTGAACGACGTTTTCGGCGACGAAACCCTTTCCGACGTAGCGCAACAAGCGGGCGTGGAAAAAGCGCAGGCGCAGGATATTTTGTCCCAGGCATTACCGCAAATTATCGACATGTTAACTCCGAACGGGCGCGAAGGCGGCGTTCAACCGGAAGTCATTACTCAGCGTGCCGAACAGTCACAACAAGAGGGTTTCGGTTTGGATGATTTGTTAGGCGGATTATTGGGCGGACAACAAACGCAATCTCAAACTCAACAGGGCGGTTTGGGCGATATTTTAGGCCAAATCTTAAACCAACAACCGACCCGTACCAGCCGGACTTCCGCGCCAAGCAGCAATGATGAATTAGCGCAGGATATCGGTTCGGTATTAAATAATTTCTTTAAATAGCATGATTTTTAACCCGATAAAAGGCGGCGGTTTTGTCGTCTTTTTATTTGCCGATTCCCGGTAAAAATTGTGCTAAAATTGACCGCACTTTTATCCTTCGGTGTTAAATTTTATGTTCGATTCCAAAGTTTTTCTCAAAAACGTCACCCATGATCCCGGCGTTTATCGCATGTTCGATAAAACCGATACGGTAATCTATGTGGGAAAAGCGAAGGATTTGAAAAAACGGCTGTCCAGTTATTTCCGCCCGAATTTAAGCAGCAAAAAAACGGAGGCGCTGGTGGCGTCTGTTGCGCGCATTGAAACCACCATTACCACTTCGGAAACGGAAGCTTTATTACTCGAACACAATTACATCAAAACTTTTCAGCCGCGTTATAACGTGCTGTTGCGCGACGATAAATCCTATCCCTATATTTTGCTGACCAAAGAACGTCATCCGCGCATTACCGCTTATCGTGGGGCGAAGAAAATTCAGGGCGAATATTTCGGACCTTATCCGCACGCGGGCGCAGTGCGCGAAACGCTGTCATTGCTGCAAAAACTTTTTCCCGTTCGACAATGTGAAAATTCGGTGTATAAAAATCGCTCTCGCCCTTGCTTGCAGTATCAAATCGGACGTTGTTCCGCGCCTTGTGTCGCAGGTTACGTGACGGACGAAGAATATCAGGCGCAGGTGGAATACGCCCGTTTGTTTTTGCAAGGAAAGGATCAGCAGGTATTGGCTCATTTGATCGCCAAAATGGAAGCCGCCAGCCGGGATTTGAACTTTGAAAGCGCCGCCCGTTTTCGCGATCAGATTCAAGCGGTTCGCGCCGTCATTGAAAAACAATTTGTGTCCAACGATCGCTTGGACGATATGGATATTATTTCCATTGCCTATCAACACGGCGTGGCTTGCGTACAAGTGTTGTTTATCCGTCAGGGCAAAGTGCTGGGCAATCGCAGTTATTTTCCGAAAGTTCCGGCAAATACGGATTTATCCGAATTAACGGCAACCTTTGTAGGACAGTTTTACTTGCAGGCGCATCAGGGACGCACGGTGCCGAACAGCATTGTGGTGGATCATAAGCTGGAAGCCAAAGAGGAAATCGAACAACTGCTTTCCGAACAGGCGGGGCGCAAGGTCGGTATTCAGGATAAAGCCAAAGGCAGTAAGAGCAAGTATCTGTCGCTGGCGCAAATGAATGCAAAAGCGGCGCTGACGTTGAAACTCAAAGAAACGACGCTGATCGGAGAACGTTATCGGGTATTGCAGGAACTGCTTGGCATGGACAAAATCAACCGGATGGAATGTTTTGATATCAGCCATACCATGGGCAAACAAACCATCGCCTCTTGCGTGGTGTTTAACGAGGCGGGACCGTTTAAATCCGAATATCGCCGTTTTAATATTGAAGGCATTACCGGCGGCGATGATTACGCGGCGATGGAACAGGCGCTGAAGAAACGTTATGACCGAGATTTGCCGCCGGAAAAAATTCCCGACGTCATTTTTATTGACGGCGGTAAAGGCCAGTTAAATCGCGCTTTAAGCGTGTTTGAAGGACTGAATGTAAAATGGGATAAAAATCGACCGCACTTAATCGGTGTGGCGAAGGGCGTGGATCGCCGGGCAGGGCAGGAAACCCTGATTTTAAGCAAAGAAGGACGGGAAGTGAATTTGGAGCCGGATAATCCGGCATTGCATTTGATTCAGCATATTCGCGACGAAAGCCATAATCACGCGATTTCCGGACACCGTAAAAAACGTCAGAAAGCATTCACCCAAAGCGGGCTGGAAACCATTGAAGGCGTTGGACCGAAACGTCGTCAGGCATTGTTAAAATACCTCGGCGGCATGCAAGGGGTAAAAAACGCGACGCAGGATGAAATCGCCTCCGTGCCCGGTATTTCACGGGCGTTAGCCGAAACCATTTTTGAGACGTTAAAGCACTAGAAACCGTTTACGAAATAAAAGTGCGGTCAAAATTAAGGAAGTTTTTTATGTCAGAATCTGTGATTGAAAGCCATCCGTTTCCGCCTCTGTTGCCGCCGCAGGCAACTGTTATGATGATGGGCACGTTCCCGCCGCCCGCGGATAAACGCAGCATGGCGTTTCATTATCCGAATTTTCAAAACGATATGTGGCGGATTTACGGAGCGATTTTCTTTGGCAATAAAGATCATTTTGTGGTGAAGAACGAAAAGCGGTTTGATGCGGAGCGCATCAAAGCTTTTCTGACGGAGCGCGGAATCGCTTCTTGTCCCACCGTTTTAAAAGCCATTCGTGAACGGGGCAATGCTTCGGATAAATTTCTGGACATTGTGGAACCTGTTCCGCTGGCGGAAATTTTAACCCGGCTTCCGCAATGCAAATGGATTTTCACCACCGGCGGCAAAGCGACGGAAGTGTTGTGCAGTCTGTCGCCGGAGAAACCGAAAGAACCGAAAACCAACGAAGCGATTGATTTCCCTTTTGCAGGACGAAAACTGAAACTTTACCGTGCGCCTTCCACTTCCAGGGCTTATCCGCTGAGTTTCGAGAAAAAAACGGCGGCATATCGCACATTTTTTCAATTAGCCGGTATTTTATAGGAACTGATATGTTAGACAGCGCTTTATTGGGGTTAACCCACGCCCAGCAACAGCAGGCGGTAGAACAAATTCAAAAACTGATGGCGACAGGCGTTCCCGCCGGACAAGCGATTAAACTTGTGGCGGAAGAACTGCGGAAACGGCACGAGGAAAAAGGAATGAATTGCCCGTCTGACGATTGACCGGCAAAGACGAAATCCGAAAAGTGCGGTAAAAAAACACCAGATTTTTTCACCGCACTTTTTGTTCACTGTGGTTATCGGCGGATTATTTTTTGCGCGCCAGCATGGTCACGAACTTCATTTTAATCCGATTACCGTTTTCATCGGTTTTGTGCAATTCGCCCGGTTCTTCGTTATATTTCACCAGTTCCCAGTCGCGATAATAATCGCTTAATTCCCCCGCTTTGAAGGTAAAGAAAAACGGCACCGGACAAGGCGCGTCCGACGTATCCATTGCGGCGACAATCAGATTGTAGCCGCCGCTGTTGGTGTGTTGCTGCATATTCTGAATGATGGCGGGCACGGCGTCGCGGTTTAAAAACATAAACACCACGGTGGATAAGATGAAATCGTAATTTTCCCGAATATTTGCCGAGTTAATGTCGTAAAGTGCGGTAGAAATCGGCAGATTTTCTTTGTGTGCCGTTTCCCGCAAAAACGTCAGACTGGCTTCATTGTGATCCCAGGATGTTACCTCATACCCCAACAGGCTTAAAAATAACGAATTGCGTCCCTGCCCGCAGCCTAAATCCAGGGTTTTGCAAGGCTGAATCCGTTCCGCCGCCGCTTTCACTTCGGAATGCGTTGCCGTCATATTGTATTTTTTACTGAAGTAATCCGCTTTGGTGCAATAAAATTCCAGATAGCATTCCAAATCGTCGGACGCCGCTTCCACGCGGTGCCATAATTGCGGCTCGACGAACGGCGTTTCGTCTGCCGGCGTAAAAAGATGTTCGCTGACCGTTTCGCCGTTTTCCGTCAGCACATAAAATTTTAATCGACCTTTTAAGACGGTGATTTTGCCCCAGGTGCCGGCTTTGGTGTTATGTTTTTCCCGAAACATGCGGGGAAGGCTGTCTTTGGTCCACACCGGCATTTTTTTGTAGCTGATTAATTCTGTTTTCATGATGGTTCTCATTGTGGTTATTTAAGGTTTATAGCTGAGCGTTATGGTAGGTTATTTGGCGAATGATTTCAAGCGAAGAACGGAAAGGAAAAGTGCGGGCAAAATTTGAAGCGTTTTTCAGGTAAAGAAAAATCCGCGGGGAAGCGCGGATTTTGTCCTATTTATTCTTTCGGAGATTTGCGGGCTTTATAAATTTTCCAACCTACGAATAACGCGATTAAACCGATAAACACATAAATCCCCGATTGGCCGGTTTTGATTTGTTCCGCCAGCCATTCCCGATTGTTGGCGCCGTGTTCGCCGAGATATACCCAAATCGGCACGGAAATAATGGCGGCGCAGAAATCCAGAAACAGGAAACGGACAAAACTGACGCGGCGGGTAATACCGGACACCATATAAATCGGCGCGCGCAAACCCGGTAAAAAACGGGCGACGAATAAGACGCGGTTGCCGTAGCGTTCGAATTTATCCCGCACCATGCGCAACCGTTGCAAGGTGAGAATTCTCCGCATCGGACGGAAACGCAGGATTTTGACGCCGTAAATGCGTCCCAGCCAATACATGGTGCTGTCGCCGATTAATACGCCGAGCATGCTGACGACCAGCATAATGTGCACATTGACGTTTTCGGGATACAATCCCGCGATAATACCGCCGGAAACCAAAGTAATGTCTTCCGGAATCGGCACGCCGAACCCACAAATAATTAACACGAATAACACAGCCCAATAGCCGTAATCGGTGAAAAAATTAACCAGTAAATCCATAAAATGTACACATCAAAGTTGTTGAACAAAATTGTGTGTATTTTGCCTTTTTTAGCGTTTAAATGCCAGTTTAAATTTGCTTTCGCGGGATAAATTCATTATAATTCACGCCCTCAAAGCCGGTCTTTGAGCAAGTTACGGGAAATTGCTGGGTCGCCTGCAATTTCTGAGATTTCATTTTACAATTTTAAGAGAACATTAACATGGCATTTAAATTTAACGCTGAAGTTCGTACAACGCAAGGTAAGGGTGCGAGCCGCCGCCTGCGTCATAACGGCCGAATTCCTGCAATCGTCTACGGCGGCAGCGAAGCGCCGGTTTCCATCGTATTAAACCACGATGAATTAAACAACGCGCAAGCACAGGATAATTTCTATTCTGACGTGATCACTTTAGTGATTGACGGCAAAGAAGTTGCGGTAAAAGTTCAGGCTATGCAACGTCATCCGTTCAAACCGAAATTAGTGCACATCGACTTTAAACGTGCTTAATTTTCTGTTGTTGAAGAACACCAATAATCCCCGATTGTTGGTGTTTTTTTGTTTTTGGCGTAAAGTGAGCCGATAAAGTGCGGTCAAAAAATACGATGTTTTTTGAAGTCCAATCGGTTTTGAGGAGTTTTTAGCGCGATCTATGAAAATTGCTTTAGGTGTGGAATATAACGGTAAAGGTTATTTCGGCTGGCAGCGACAGGAGAAACTTCCGAGCGTGCAGGAAGAACTGGAAAAGGCGCTGTCTTTTGTGGCGAACGAAAAAATTGAAGTGTTTTGTGCCGGCCGGACGGACAGCGGCGTGCACGGAACGGGGCAGGTGGTGCATTTTGAAACCCGTGCGGTGCGCCCCGCGCGTGCCTGGGAGTTTGGGACGAATGCCAATTTGCCCGACGATATTGCGATAAAATGGGCGAAAACCGTGGATGACGAATTTCACGCCCGTTTCAGTGCCACGGCGCGTCGTTACCGTTACCTGATTTACGCCAATCATTTGCGCTCCGCCGTTTTGCCCGAGGGCATTACCCACTGCCATTTGCCGCTCGATCATGAAAAAATGCACGCAGCAGGGCAGTTTTTGTTGGGGGAAAATGATTTTTCTTCTTTTCGCGCGGCGCAATGTCAGTCTAAAACGCCTTGGCGTAATGTGCATCATTTACGGGTAACGCGACACGGTCATTATATTGTGGTGGACATTCAGGCGAACGCGTTTGTGCATCATATGGTGCGTAATATTGTCGGTAGTTTGATGGAAATCGGATGCGGTCGTCAGCCTGCGGAATGGATGAAATGGCTGTTGGAGCAACGGGATCGCAAGCTTGCTGCGCCGACGGCAAAACCGGAAGGATTGTATTTGGTGGGGGTGACGTATCCCGACTGTTTTGCGATTCCGCGTTTGCCGCTTGGTCCGTTATTTTTACCTGACGAGTTGATATAAATGGCATTTTTTCAAACCGTAAAACGCGGACAGCGTTATCTCGAGCGTTGGCCTTTACACCCGAAATTGGCGGCGATTTTCCCGGAAAATCGTGTGATTATCGCCACCCGCTTCGCCCAAAAAGCCATGCCTTTTCTGGCGGTTTTTGCCGTGGTATGGCAGCAGCTTTTTGCCAAAGGCAATAATGTAGCGTTTTCTGCGGCGATTCTGACCGCACTTTTTGCCTTATGTTTACCTTTTCAGGGGTTGTATTGGTTGGGAAAACGGGCGAATACGAAATTACCGCCTCAAAGTGCGGTCAAATTTCAGGAGATTTTTTCCCGTTTGCGGGAAAAGCAAGTGACATTAACGCCGATCGAGCAGCCCGGTTACGGCGATTTGGCGGATCTTTTACAAAAAGCGGAGAAACACCTGGACGAAAGCTTTTGGGACGATCTGTAATTTTCTTATTATTTGGACTACGCAAACGGTTACTTTTTCTGTAAAATAGCCGAGTTAATTTGGGGAGCGTTTATGATTGACTATATTATCATCGCAATTATTGTCTTTTCTATTGTTGTCAGCCTGCTGCGCGGTTTTGTGCGCGAAGTGATGTCGCTGGCAAGCTGGGTGGTGGCATTTATCATTGCCAGTCAATTCTATCCTTATCTGGCCAATTTACTGACGCAAATCGAATCGGAATATATTCGCAACGGTACGGCAATCGGTATTTTATTTATTCTGAGCCTGATTGTGGGCGCCGTGGTGAATTATGTCGTCGGGCAATTAGTGGATAAAACCGGTTTATCCGGTACCGATCGTGTGCTGGGCGGTTGTTTCGGTTTTCTGCGCGGCGTGTTGATTGTCGCGGCGTTATTGTTCTTTCTCGATACTTTCACTAATTTTAACCAGACGGACATGTGGAAAACGTCAAAATTGATTCCGCACTTTGGTTTTATTGTGGAATGGTTTTTCGAGCAGCTTCAAACGAATTCCAGTTTTTTAAATTTACCTACAACGAAATAAGAGGGTGAGCAAATGTGCGGTATTGTCGGGATTGTTAGTCAAAGCCCAGTAAATCAATCAATTTATGACGCCTTAATGGTGTTGCAGCACCGCGGCCAGGATGCGGCGGGGATTGTGACGGCGGATGAAAACCGTTGTTTCCATTTACGTAAGGCGAACGGATTGGTGACCGATGTATTCCAGCAGGTTCATATGGAACGTTTGCGCGGAAATGCCGGTTTGGGGCACGTTCGTTATCCGACGGCGGGCAGTTCGAGCGAATTTGAGGCGCAGCCTTTTTATGTGAATTCGCCTTATGGCGTAACATTGGTGCATAACGGCAATTTAACCAATTCCGAAGAGCTCAAAGAAAAACTGTTCAAAGTCGCCCGCCGCCATGTCAATACCAAATCCGATTCCGAAGCATTGCTTAATATTCTCGCTTATCACATCGATCAAACCGCTAAATATCATCTCTCTCCCGAAGACATTTTTTCCGCCTTACGGTTAACCAATCAGGATATTCGCGGAGCCTATGCCTGCGTGGCCATGATTATCGGGCACGGTTTGGTCGCGTTTCGCGATCCGCACGGAATTCGCCCGTTGGTATTGGGTAAACGGGAAGATAATGGCAAAACGGATTATATGTTTGCCTCCGAATCCGTTGCACTGGATACCGTGGGATTTGAATTCGTACGGGATATCACGCCGGGCGAAGCGGTATATGTTACTTTTGAAGGCGAAATTTATTCGGAAATTTGTGCGGACAATCCGAAGTTATGTCCTTGTATTTTCGAATATGTGTATTTTGCCCGCCCGGATTCCACTATTGACGGCGTTTCCGTTTATGCGGCGCGTGTTCACATGGGAGAACGTCTGGGACAAAAAATTGCCCGCGAATGGACGGATGAACAGATTGACGTAGTTATTCCCGTGCCGGAAACCTCGAACGATATTGCATTGCGTATTGCTCATGTATTGGGCGTGCCTTATCGTCAGGGATTTGTGAAAAACCGTTATGTGGGACGCACTTTTATCATGCCGGGACAAACTCAGCGCGTAAGTGCGGTGAGACGCAAATTGAACACTATTGCGGCAGAATTCAAAGGCAAAAATGTATTGTTGGTGGATGATTCCATTGTGCGCGGTACTACATCCGAACAGATTGTGGATATGGCGAGAGCGGCCGGCGCTAACAAGATTTATTTTGCCTCCGCCGCGCCGGAAATCCGTTATCCGAATGTGTACGGTATCGACATGCCGACCAAACACGAACTTATCGCTTACGGTCGTACGACGGAAGAAATCGCTAAACTCATCGGCGTAGATCGCTTGGTTTTCCAGGATCTTTCTTCTCTCGAAATTTCCATCCAGCAAGAAAATCCGCATATTCGCGAATTTGATACTTCCGTTTTCACCGGAACCTATGTCACCGGCGACATCACCGCGGAATATTTAGACGAAATCGCCGATCAGCGTAATGATAAGGCGAAGAAGTAATTCGGGTTATAAGCAGAAAACTTTTTCACGGTCGATGGTATTTATATGTTTACTTATGACACTCACACCTTTGTGAAACGCCTGCAAAAAATCGGTAAAAAAATGTTAGTCATCTTAGACAATAAAACAGCGGATTATCGTGATTGGGAATTCGACCGTGAAGACAATGTGTATATCCACGGTCGTGTCGTGTTTAGTTTGTCGATGAAAATGCGGAAGTGGTGATTTTTTGTATTTGGAGAATGTGGAATGAAAAAATTATTGCTACTACTTGCTATTACTGTCTTTGCCGCCAATACACAGGCAAAAGAATGGTATCAAGAAAAAGGAACTTTGCATGATGCAACCATGAAACAATGGTGTAAGACTGAAAATAAAAACAAATTAGCCACTGTGGGAGATTTTGTAGCAAAAGGATACCAAGAAAAACTATTTAAAGATGAGATTATTAAGGCGATTGATAAAAGTGGTATGAACGGATTAAAAATACTAGCCCAAGAAGTAGTGGCTGGATTAGATGAGTCAAGTTGCAACGGTAAAAAGTTATCTCGGAATTGCAAGATCAAAAAGTAAGTAATAATAGTGCATTACTTATAGCTTTAATGGGGTGGCTTAAATAGTCATATTAAGAATATGCAAAAAATAATCCTAATTTTCACCGCACTTTGCCTTGCCCTGCCATTTTCTGCCTGTGCTAGACCTGATTGTAATGACGGCAAACGCGTACGCAAAGATATGGACAACTGCGCAGATGCACGCTACCACCTAGAACAGTGCGGAATGATCAGGCTAGATCGCGATGGCGACGGTGTGCCTTGTGAGAGTATTTGTGGGAAAGGGAAGAGAAAGCGGTAGGGGAGGTTAAATGGCAAGTAAAAAACAAGTTCCTGCAAAAGATGTGAAACGTTTATGGGGTGTTGCGGCTCAATGTGCGATTTGTCGCTGTCATTTATGGCATGAAAATGGCTATATTATCGGTGAGCATGCTCATATTAGAGGGGAGAACCTTGGTTCTGCTCGATATGATAAAGATTATCCAGCACATAAAGTAACAACAGAAGAAAATCTCATTTTACTTTGTGCGAATTGTCATTCAATGGTTGATAAAGATGAAAATACATGGACTGTTGAAGAATTATTAAAGACCAAAAAAGAGTTTATTGATAGTGTGGTACGTAAGATTAATAATATTGAACCACCTAAAGCAAGTTTAATTGTTGATGTTGTAGAGATTTTTTACAATAGTATTATTCAACAAGGTGACAATGATACGCCATTGGATGTAACACAAAGAACTATTTCTTTAGCTCAGAAAAATGATAAGAATGATTTCGATCAGCAATTATCGAAAATTCTTGTTTCTGCTTATATGAAATATTTTGATAGCATTCAATTGTTCTTTTCGGATCCTAGAAATGCAGAATCATTAAGAAAATTACAAGGTGTAATCAATACGTTGAATATCCGAATCTTCGCAAAAAACCAAGGAAAGCTTTCCAGTTTGATGTTTTATGAAATCACTCAGGATATAATAGAGAAAAATTCACAACTTAGTGGTGAACGAGAAGACACACTTTCAATTATTCTTTTCTATATGTACTATCACTGCGACATAGGCATAAAATAATGATAACGATTAAACCGAACAAATACACTGATCCTGACAAGGCGATAATTAGCAGTAGTTGCGTATTGCTAAGAGTGCTTATCAAAAAAAAGTTAGTACAATTTGACAAGCTAAAAGATGTGTTAGAACAGTATAATGAATGTGCTAGCGTACTGTTTTTACCAGCTATAAATCTATTATTTTTGCTCGGTGTCGTTAAGTATCATCAAAAAACAGATAGTTTTGAGTACATAGGGAAATAGTCATGCGCCTTTCTAAAATTTATATGAATTATCCTACTGTTTTTGAACCCATTATATTTAACGATGGGTTCAATGCTGTGCTTGGAAAGGTCACTTCAAGCAAAGATAAAAATACACATAACTTAGGTAAATCAATTCTTGCACAAGTTATAGATTATTGCTTAGGAAAGAAAAAAGACTCCATGTTTTTTCAAAACTTAGACCAATTTAATGAGTTTGTTTTTTTTCTAGAAATAGAATATGCAACAGATCAGTTTGTGACGGTTTCACGTTCTGTTAGTGAACCAACTACGATGCGATTTAAATATCATTCTTCTGTAGATCAAGATTATCGTGGATTGCTTGATTCTGAGTGGGACAAATCTCTTTCTTTTGAACAATCTAAAGCACTATTAGATAGTCTCTTCAACTTTCAATTTATAAAAGGTTATTCCTTCCGTCAGCTTATTGGTTATTTATTGCGTACTCAAAATGATTTCCAAGACCCTTTTAGATTATCAAAACATAGAGGAAAAGATATTCATTGGAAACCTTTTTTAGCAAAACTGCTTGGCTTTGATGATACATTGCTTAAGCAAAGAGGATTATTAATTGATGATTTAAATAAATTATCTGAACAAGAAAATTTCATTAGTTCCCAAAATAAGACAGATGCCCAATCAGTATCAGATATTGAAGGTGAAATTGAGTTAATAAAGTTAAAAATTCAAGATTTTAAAACACAATTAGATGAACTTGATTTTGGCAATCAGGATAAAGAAGAAATCTCAAACTTAGTGGATTTGATTAATGATCAGATTGTTATTCTTAATGATGATCTTTTTTACTTAGAAAATGATAGAAAAAGAATTAGAAACTCTCTAAAAACAAAGAAAATTTCATTTAGTACTGCTGAAGCTAAAGCCCTTTTTGATGAAGCCGGTTTAGTTTTTCCAGAACAAATTAAGCATTCTTTCGATGATTTGATTCAATTTAATGAGGCGATAAATAAAGAGAGAATTGAATATTTATCAAAAGAGTTAAAAGAGATTGAACCAAAAATTCAAAATATATCAGAAGAGCTCACAAGGCTAAATAAGGAAAAATCTAACAAACTAGCTTTTCTTAGTGAGAAAGATATTTTTGATAAATATAAATCCATATCCAACGAACTGAATGAGCGGACTGCTAGATTAATTTATTTAGAAAAAATAAGAGATATTATTTATCAAAGAGAAGATATAAAAAAACAAAAATCCTTGCTATCTAGTGAGCTTGAATCAGTGGAGAATCTAATAAGAGATAATGTTACACAAAATGTAAAAGCAGATTCAAATAGTCTTTTTACTAAAGTCCGGACATACTTTGGTTCTATTATTCAGAAAACATTAAATAATGATGCTTTTCTTAGTGTGAATGTTAATTCAAATGGTAATATTGAATTTGAATATAAATTCACAGAAAAAGAAGCTCATAAGGGGCATTCTTACAAAAAATTGCTTTGCATTGCGTTTGATATGGCATTAGCAAGAGTTTATACCGAACAAGGGTATCATTTATTCTTATATCATGATGGGGTGTTTGAATCTTTAGATGACAGAATCAAAGAAAAACTTTTAGCTGTCATGCGTGAATATTCAGAGTATGGATTACAACAAATTATTACATTGATTGATGCAGACATTCCTAATGGGGATAGTAATTTTATATCCCCAGGTGAAGTTATAAAAATATTACATGATCAGGACGATTCAGGGTTATTATTTAAGATGTCTGCATGGTAAAAAAAGCGGTCAAGTGACCGCTTTTTTTATTATAGCCAGACTTTGTTTGCTATAATAAAAAGGCTAGAACCTTATAAATTCTAGCCTTTTGGGAACTTTTGAAACTTTTTGGAACATTTAAATGGTGCTCTGGGCGAGACTTGAACTCGCACGACCTGCGGTCACTACCCCCTCAAGATAGCGTGTCTACCAATTCCACCACCAGAGCGTTATCGTTTAAATCGTTAATTTTTAGTTTTGAGGAATATCGGCGTTTTTATTTTCTACTGCCGGTGCAACGGTTTTTTGTTGCTGTTCAATTTGTTGAGCGGCTTGCGATAAATCATCAAATTTGCCTTGTTTAACGTTGTCGCGGTGAGAGTTAATGTTTCCGATGACAATGCTGATAACAAAAAATGCAACGGCCAAAATACTGGTTGAACGGGATAAAAAGTTGGCAGAACCGGCCGAACCGAAAACCGTGCCGGACGCACCGCCGCCAAAGGATGCACCGGTATCGGCGCCTTTGCCTTGCTGAATCAAAATTAAGCCAATCATGACGATTGAAATAATTAAATAAACAAATAATAAAACGCTATACATTGAATTTTCTCTGCGGATATTCGCAATTAACAAAAACGGGTCGAATACTACCGAATATTTGTAGGCTTCGCAAGTATTTTTTGTCCGAATGCCGAAAATCTAAGCGGATTTGACCGCACTTTTACCGGTTGTTTTTCTTGTTTTGCGTTTGACCGCCGGTTTCGGTTGATTGGCGACCGCACTCAGTTGGCGCAAGGCGGAAAAATTCACGAATTGCATCAGATCCGGCAGCATTTGCGTCAAATGAAACATAAAGGATTGATAACTGGTTTCTTTTTGACTGATACCGTTCAGCTGCGCTTCCCATTGCGCCGTCATATCGGGTTGGGTCGCTAAATCCGGCAAGGCCTGAATCAGAATACGTCCCGCTTCCGTGCTGTGAATGTTGCGTCCTTTTTTATACAGAAATCCGCGTTTGAATAACAGTTCGATAATGCCGGCTCGGGTGGCTTCGGTGCCCAGTCCGTCGGTTTCGCGTAAGATTTTTTTCAATTCTTTATCCTGCACAAAGCGGGCAATTCCCGTCATAGCGGAAAGCAGGGTGGCGTCGGTAAAGGGTTTGGGCGGTTGAGTTTTCTTACTGACGATTTCGCCTTTCTCGCAAAACAGTATTTGTCCTTTTTTTACTTCGGGCAACGGCGGTTCCGGTTGATCGTCGTCATCTTCTTTACCGAGCAATTCTTTCCAGCCGGCAATTTGCAGGTTACGTGCCTGCGCAATAAATGTTCCGCCCGCAATATTCAGCGTGATTTTACTTTTGCGGTATTCGGCGTCCGGGCAGAACTGCATGAGATATTGGCGGGCAATTAATTCGTAAATATTTTGTTCCTGCGCGGTTAAATTGACCGCGTGTTTTTTGGCGGTAGGAATGATGGCATGGTGCGCTTCCACTTTTTTATCGTTCCAGCAACGGTTTTTCTGCTCGGAATCGATTGCTTTCGGTAATGTTTGATAGGTCTGACAATGCACGGAAATGGCGTTCATTACCGCGTGGCGATCGGCAAAATGCTCGTTAGGCAAATAACGGCAATCGGAGCGCGGATAGGTAATCAGCTTGTGTTTTTCATACAAACTCTGGCAGCTATCCAACACATCCTGAGCGGACAGGCCGAATCGTTTTGCCGCGTCGATCTGGAGTGCGGAGAGCGAATAGGGAAGCGGCGCGGTTTCCTTTTCCCGCTTGTCTTCGTATGCCGTCACTTCCGCGGGTTGTTGCGCAATGCGTTTCACCACGTTTTCCGCCAGCGCGCGGGAAAGCACGCGGCCGTCTTCGTCCTGATAATCTTCGCAGGCTTTCGACGGTTGCCACAATGCGGAGAAGGAAAGTGCGGTAGAATTTTGCTCAGTTTTTATGTGAGCCAGCACTTCAAAAAAATCTTTCGGCTGAAAATTTTCGATTTCCTGATCGCGGCGCACAATCAGTCCCAGCACGGGCGTTTGCACGCGTCCTACGGATAATACGCCGTTGTAGCCGGCTTGACGCCCTCGAATAGTGTAGGCGCGCGTCATGTTGATGCCGTACAGCCAATCGGCGCGGGCGCGGGCAAGGGCGGAGGTCGCCAAGGGAATGAAATTGCGGTTCGGTTGTAGCTTGTTGACGGCTTTTTCCACCGCATTCGGGTTGAGATCGCTTACCAGACAGCGTTGAATTTTGTCCTTTTTATCAGCGGACAAATTGGCGTAACTGAATACTTCGTCCACCAATAACTGACCTTCCCGATCCGGGTCGCCCGCGTTAACCAGTTCGTCGGCCTGATGAATCAGTTTTTCCACAATTTTCAGTTGCTTCGCCACTTCCTTGCGCGGGATCAGCTGCCATTTTTGCGGAATAATAGGTAAATGTTCCAACCGCCATTGTTTATAAATCGGGTTGTAAGCATCGGGTTCCGCCTGTTCCAGTAAATGCCCCACGCACCAGGTGACATAATCGTTTTTGCCGCAGCGAATAAAACCGTCGCCGCGACTGTGCGGTTTCGGCAAAACATCGGCGATGGCGCGGGCAAGGCTGGGTTTTTCGGCTATAAACAGGCGCATTTTTTGCTCCGGATTAAAAAAGTGCGGTCGATTTTAGCGTAATTTTTATCGGATGCAAAATGCGGCGGAAATATCGGTAGGATTGGTTTGTGTTTGCGCGAAAATTTTTTGCAAAAGCGAAACACATATTTATTGTGTGGGAATACTGATGTGGATCAAAATAAATGCATTTTCCGGTCGGGGGAAATTTACACATCTACATGTTTGCTATAGATTGGAACGGTTACTTTTTGATTTGCTTTTTTTACCTGAAACTATGTTGGAGTGATTGCTATGGCGAAGTTTTTCCTGATGCCGGAGGACAACTACGATACAAAAATCGGTGTGTTAATCGATAAATTTGTCAGTAAAGTCCAGAGTTTTCCGCCCGGTACTTGTCCGTTAGTGGTGCAATATGCGTCTTTGCGTTCTTCCGTCAGCCAAACATGTGGTAAATGCGTGCCTTGCCGTGACGGCATCCCGCAGTTATCGATTTTGGTAAGAAAAGTGCTGGACGGCGAGGGCGACGAATCCACCATGAAACAAATTCGAGCGCTGGCGGAGATGATTCGCGACGGTTCCGACTGCGCTATCGGCTATCAACCCGCTTTTGAGATTCTTGACAGCATTGAAGAATTCAAAGACGAATACGAAAGTCATATTCATAATAAATCCTGCCTGAAAAGCGTCGGACAAAAAATCCCCTGCATTAATATGTGTCCGGCGCATGTGGATATTCCCGGTTATATCGCCCATATCGGCGACGGCAATTATGCCGAAGCCATAAATCTTATCCGTAAAGATAACCCGTTGCCGACCGCTTGCGGATTGGTTTGCGAACATCCTTGCGAAGAACGTTGCCGGCGCCGTTTAATTGATGACGCCATTAATATCCGCGGGCTGAAAAAATACGCGGTGGATCAAGTGGCGGCAGACACCGTTAAGGTGCCGCAACCGTTGCCGGATACCGGTAAAAAAGTGGCGGTGATCGGCGGAGGGCCGGCAGGATTAACTTGTGCTTATTTCCTTGCCCAAATGGGGCATCGCGTCACGATTTTCGAACGACAGAAAGCTTTGGGCGGGATGCTGCGTTACGGGATTCCGAATTATCGCTTCCCGAAAGATCGGTTAGATCAGGATTTGAATGCGATTTTATCCGCCGGTAATATCGAAGTGAAATACGGCGTAATGGTCGGTGAAGATATGCCGATTGAAAAAATTAAAGCGGATTACGATGCCATGTTCGTTAGTATCGGCGCGCAAAAAGGTAAAAGTTTGCGTATTGAAGGTGCCGATGCAAACAATGTTTTTTCCGCCGTGGAAATGCTGGACGGCATCGGTAACGGCAATATTCCGGATTACAGCGATAAAGTGGTGGTGGTGATTGGCGGCGGTAACGTTGCTATGGACGCCGCCCGTTCCGCAGTACGTTGTAAAGCCAAAGACGTGCGCATTGTGTATCGTCGCCGCCAGGATGATATGACGGCGTTGCATGCGGAAATTGAAGCGGCGATTATGGAGGGGATTGAATTAATCACTTTAGCCGCGCCGCTCGCCATTGAAAAAGACCAACAGGGCAACTGTACGGGGTTAACGGTGCAGCCGCAAATGACGGGACCTTATGATCACGGCGGTCGTCCGAGTCCGGTGGCGGTGAAGAAACCGCCGTTTACCATTGATTGTGATGTGATTTTAATCGCGGTGGGGCAGGATATTATCAGCCGTCCGTTTGAAGAATTCGGGATGCCGGCGAATCGCGGCGTATTTCAATCCGAATTGACTACCGCGGTGCCGGAGATCCCCGGTGTCTTTGTGGGGGGCGATTGCGCCACCGGTCCGTCGACGGCGATTAAAGCCATTGCGGCGGGCAAAGTGGCGGCGCACAATATCGACGAATACTTGGGTTACCATCATAAGTTCCCTTGTGAAACCCGGGCGCCGGAGCCAAAAGAAAATATGCGCATTCAGGTCGGTCGCGCCAATATTACGGAACGACCGGCTTACATTCGTAAACGCGACTTTGAACATGTAGAAAATCCGTATACTTATGAGGAAGCTATGCAGGAAGCCGCCCGCTGTCTGCGTTGCGATCATTTCGGTTGTGGAGTGTTACAGGGAGGACGTGATCTATGATTAATTTAACCATTGACGGATTAACTGTTCAGGTCGAAAAAGGAACAACTGTGCTCGAAGCGGCGAAATCCGTAGGTATCAATATTCCTACGCTTTGCTACTTAAAAGATGTGAGCAATATCGGTTCCTGCCGCGTTTGTGTGGTGGATGTGGAAGGCTATGACAAATTGCCGACTTCCTGTAATACTTTGGCGCAGGACGGCATGGTGGTTCGTACCCAAACGGATCGCGTAGTGAAATCCCGTCGTATGGCGCTGGATTTAATTCTTTCTCATCATAATCTGATTTGTTTTTCCTGCCCGTCTAACGGTGCCTGCGAGCTGCAAAACGTCTGTCATCAATGCGGCATTTCCGAATCAAGTTACGAAAATATTCGCGTAGCCGGCATTGAAGTTCCGCATGTGGAAGACAACCCGTTCCTGGGATATCGTCCGGATTTGTGCATTCATTGCCAACGCTGCATTAATACTTGTGCCAACGTGAGCGGCTGCGATTCCATTAAACTGACTTCACGGGGCATTTTCCGCACTATTGAAACGCCGTTCGGTAAGAACTGGAAAGAAACGGATTGCGAATCTTGCGGTAATTGCGCAGAAGCCTGTCCGACCGGCGCGATTTATAAAAAAGAAGCAAAATCGTACCGCACTTGGGAAATTTCACGGGTGCGAACCACTTGCCCGCACTGTGCCGTAGGTTGTCAATACGAATTATTGGTAAAAGACAACAAACTGGTAGGCGCGGAAGCGGTGAACGGGCCGTCTAACGGCGGACGTTTATGTGTGAAAGGACGTTTCGGTTCCTATAAATTCGTGATGTCCGGAGATCGGTTGACGGATCCGCTGATTAAAGATCGCGCAACGGGTAAATTCCGTAAAGCAAGCTGGGATGAAGCGCTTGATTTGGTCGCCTCCAAATTTATGACGTTGAAACGCCAATACGGTCCGGATTCTCTGGCGGGATTTGCCTGTTCCCGTTCGCCGAACGAAGATATTTATATGGTACAGAAAATGGTGCGCACCTGTTTCGGTACCAATAACACCGATAACTGCGCTCGCGTCTGTCATTCCGCGTCCGTAGAAGGGTTGGCGAAAACCCTGGGTTCCGGAGCTATGACCAATCCGATTTACGATATCACGCATGATGTGGATGCAATTTTGTTGGTGGGCTCCAATCCGGAAGAAGCGCATCCGGTGGTGGGGATGCAAATCCGTGAAGCGGTACGCAAAGGCACCAAATTAATCGTGGTGGATCCGCGCGATATCGGATTGACCAAACAGGCGGACGTGCATTTGAAATTGCGTCCGGGCACCAATATCGCCTTTGCCAACGGAATGTGCCATATTTTCATCAAAGAAGGATTAATTGATGAACAATTCATCGCCGAACGCACGGAAGGATTTAAAGAGCTGAAAAAAATCGTGAAAGATTACACGCCGGAACGCGTGGCGAAAATCTGCGGAATTGATCCGGACGATTTGCGTGCGGCGGCAAGAATTTACGCTTCGGCGAAAAAAGCGCCGATTATTTATTGTCTCGGCGTGACCGAACATTCCACCGGCACGGAAGGTGTGATGTCTATGTCCAATATAGCCATGATGGCAGGCAAACTGGGACGCGAAGGTTGCGGCGTTAACCCGTTGCGCGGACAAAATAACGTGCAAGGGGCTTGCGATATGGGCGCAATGCCGGATAAATTCCCCGGCTATCAACCGGTGACCAACCCTGAAATCCGCGAAAAATTTGAGAAAGCCTGGGGCGTTGAGTTACCGGCGCATGTGGGAACGCACGCCACCGATATTTTCCCGAAAGCCATTAAAGGCGAAGTGAAGGGATTGTACATCTGCGGCGAAGATCCGGTCGTGACGGATCCGGATAGCGCTCATGTCGTGAAAGCATTGAATGCGTTGGATTTTCTCGTCGTTCAGGAATTGTTCATGACGGAAACCGCGTTGCTGGCCGACGTAGTGCTGCCGGGACGTTCCTATGCGGAAAAAGACGGCACTTTCACCAATACGGAACGCCGCGTGCAACGGGTTCGCAAAGCGGTGACCTTGCCGGGGAATTCCCGCCTCGATACGGATATTATCTGTGAACTGATGCGACGCATGGGTTATAACCAGCCGACGTTGACCGCCTCGGAAATTTTCGATGAAATGGCGTCGGTCACACCGTCGTTCCATGGTATGAGCTACGCACGTTTGGAGAACGAACCGACTCAATCCCTGCAATGGCCTTGCACCGACAAATATCATCAAGGCACATCGATTATGCATGTAGGCAAAATGGTCCGCGGATTAGGCTTATTCTATCCGACGGAATACAAACCGGCGAAAGAATTACCGGATAAAAATTATCCGTTCATGTTAACAACCGGACGGATTTTGTACCATTACAATACTTCGGCAATGACGGCAAGAACCGAAGGCCTGATGGAAATCGTCGGACATTCCTTCGTGGAAATCAACACGGCGGATGCCAAATCCTTAGGTATTGTGGACGGCGAACGGGTCAGCGTTACGTCGCGCCGGGGGCGCATAACCTCGGAAGCGCGCGTGTCGGATAAAACCAATCCGGGCGAATGCTGGATGCCGTTCCATTTCGCTGACGGCAACTGCAACTGGCTGACCAATGCCGCGTTAGACCAATTCGCGCGCATCCCGGAATATAAAGTGTGCGCCTGCCGCATTGAAAAACTGCCGAAAGAAGAAGCTTTCAATGCCAAAGGCAAATACGTGTCACAAAAAATGGTGGCGCAGCAATGGCGCAAACGCATGGATAAAAACATCGCGCGGGCGTTAGGCTGACAGCCGTTTCATAAAGTGCGGGAGAAAAAACGATCGTTTTTTTGCCCGCACTTTTTCATAAAAAATGCTAAAATCCCCGACATTATGATTTAACCGGAATTTTTATTTTATGTCACTGATCAGTTTAACCAACGGATATCTTTCTTTTAGCGACGCGCCTTTGTTAGACCATGCCGATTTACATATCGAAGCGAACGAACGGGTTTGCTTGGTGGGCCGCAACGGCGCCGGCAAATCGACTTTGCTGAAAATTTTGTCCGGCGATGTGGTGATGGACGACGGCAAACTGCAATTTGAAAAAGATTTGGTTATTTCGCGTTTAGCGCAGGATCCGCCTCGCCACGCCGAAGGGAACGTGTTTGATTATGTGGCGGAAGGTATCGGTCATCTGGCGGATTTATTAAAAGAATATCACCGGATTTCCGTACAGCTGGAAAACCAATACGACGAGGCAACGCTGAATCGGCTGTCTCAGGTTCAGGCGAAACTGGAACACGAAAACGGCTGGCAGTTCGAAAATAAAATTAAGGAAGTATTGGGAAAACTGGAATTAAATCCGGAGGCGCCGCTGTCGGAATTGTCCGGCGGTTGGCTGCGGAAAGCCGCATTGGCGCGGGCGCTGGTGTGTGATCCCGATATTTTGCTGTTAGATGAACCGACTAACCACTTGGATGTGGACGCCATTGAATGGCTGGAAGAATTTCTGTCGGGCTTTGGCGGCAGCATGGTGTTTATTTCTCATGACCGTTCTTTCATCAAGAAAATGGCGACCCGAATTGTGGATTTGGATCGCGGGCGTTTGGTGTCATATCCGGGAGATTATGACACTTATCTCGCCGCAAAAGAGGAAAATCTGCGGGTCGAAGCCTTACAAAACGAATTGTTTGATAAAAAATTAGCGCAGGAAGAAGTGTGGATTCGCCAAGGCATTAAAGCGCGGCGTACCCGTAACGAAGGACGAGTGCGCGCGCTGAAAGCGTTGCGCGAAGAACGGCGTCAGCGCCGCGATGTGTTGGGTTCGGCGAAATTACAGCTGGATACCTCAAGTCGTTCGGGAAAAATTGTGTTTGAAGTGAAAGACGCCGGTTATGAAATTGAAGGAAAAACCTTGCTTTCCCATTTTAGTATCACGATTTTGCGCGGTGATAAAATTGCCCT
The DNA here is from genome assembly GCF_014843355.1 of Actinobacillus sp. GY-402. Taxonomy (GTDB): domain Bacteria; phylum Pseudomonadota; class Gammaproteobacteria; order Enterobacterales; family Pasteurellaceae; genus Exercitatus; species Exercitatus varius. The sequence goes on along the minus strand of NZ_CP062137.1, from coordinate 1,221,451 downwards.
GGTGGGGCCGAACGGTTGCGGGAAAACCACGTTTATCAAGTTATTGCTGGGGCAATTGCAACCTACTTCGGGCGCCATTCGCTGCGGAACAAAACTGGATGTTGCGTATTTTGATCAATACCGTGTGGATCTGGATCCGGAAAAAACCGTTATGGACAATGTGGCGGACGGCAAACAGGATATTGAGGTTAACGGCGTAAAACGCCACGTGTTGGGCTATTTACAGGATTTTTTGTTTCCGCCTAAACGAGCGATGACGCCGGTGAAAGCGCTGTCCGGCGGCGAACGTAACCGCCTGCTATTGGCAAAATTATTACTGAAACCGAATAACCTGCTTATTCTGGACGAACCGACCAACGATTTGGATGTAGAAACCCTTGAGCTGCTGGAAGAAATTTTAGCGGATTACCAAGGCACATTGATCATTGTCAGCCACGATCGTCAGTTTATCGATAATGTGGCGACGGAATGTTATCTGTTTGAAGGCAACGGCGTGCTCAATAAATATGTAGGCGGTTTTTTCGATGCTAAACAGCAGCAGGCGAACGTGCTGGCGAAAAAAGCGGAAGAAGAATCAAAACAGAAAAAAACAACGAAAAGTGCGGTCGAAATTAAAACAGTTTTTCAACCTGAGCGCCAACGCCCGTTGAAACTTTCTTACAAAGAACGACAGGAACTGGAACAACTGCCTCAATTATTAGAAAATTTAGAAGAAAAATTGACCGCACTTCAGAACGAAGTGAGTGCGCCGGAATTTTTCCAGCAATCGCATGAATATACGACGGCAAAATTACAGGAATTAGCCGAACAGGAGCAAGCGCTGGAGCAAGCGTTTGAACGCTGGGCGGCCCTGGAAGAAAAGAAAAATCAGACCGAAAGCTAAAATTTAAGCAAAAAAATGTTGAATTCTAAACAATTTGAATAAATAAGCAGCAAAAGAAAATAAATGTTCGATTTTTTCAAAAAAATGCTAGACAAGCATAACGAAAATCCTTAATATACGCCCCGCAACGACGCGCTGAGCGCTCGTAGCTCAGTTGGATAGAGCGTTGGCCTCCGGAGCCAAAGGTCGCAAGTTCGAATCTTGTCGAGCGCGCCAGAGTCAGCGTATATACAATAATCAATGGTGGCTATAGCTCAGTTGGTAGAGCCCTGGATTGTGATTCCAGTTGTCGTGAGTTCGAGTCTCATTAGCCACCCCATCTTATTTTTTAAGATTCTAACGGCGAGTAGCGCAGCTTGGTAGCGCAACTGGTTTGGGACCAGTGGGTCGTAGGTTCAAATCCTATCTCGCCGACCAATTTTTGCTCTTTAACAATTTATCAGACAATCTGTGTGGGCACCGATAAGATTCGTTTTTAAAAAAAATAGAAGACTTAAGGTGCTGACCAAAGTTAATTTAATGAATGATTTAAGTCAGTATTTTGAGCGATGAAAACTTGAACTGAAGAGTTTGATCATGGCTCAGATTGAACGCTGGCGGCAGGCTTAACACATGCAAGTCGAACGGTAACGGGAAGGAAGCTTGCTTTCTTTGCCGACGAGTGGCGGACGGGTGAGTAATGCTTGGGAATCTGTCTTAGGGAGGGGGATAACGACGGGAAACTATCGCTAATACCGCGTAATGTCTAAGGACGAAAGGGTGGGACTTTCGGGCCACCTGCCGTAAGATGAGCCCAAGTGGGATTAGGTAGTTGGTGAGGTAAGGGCTCACCAAGCCGACGATCTCTAGCTGGTCTGAGAGGATGACCAGCCACACTGGAACTGAGACACGGTCCAGACTCCTACGGGAGGCAGCAGTGGGGAATATTGCGCAATGGGGGCAACCCTGACGCAGCCATGCCGCGTGAATGAAGAAGGCCTTCGGGTTGTAAAGTTCTTTCGGTGATGAGGAAGGTGGATGTTTTAATAGAGCATACAATTGACGTTAGTCACAGAAGAAGCACCGGCTAACTCCGTGCCAGCAGCCGCGGTAATACGGAGGGTGCGAGCGTTAATCGGAATAACTGGGCGTAAAGGGCACGCAGGCGGACTTTTAAGTGAGTTGTGAAATCCCCGGGCTTAACCTGGGAATTGCATTTCAGACTGGGGGTCTAGAGTACTTTAGGGAGGGGTAGAATTCCACGTGTAGCGGTGAAATGCGTAGAGATGTGGAGGAATACCGAAGGCGAAGGCAGCCCCTTGGGGATGTACTGACGCTCATGTGCGAAAGCGTGGGGAGCAAACAGGATTAGATACCCTGGTAGTCCACGCTGTAAACGCTGTCGATTTGGGGATTGGGCAATAAGCTTGGTGCCCGAAGCTAACGTGATAAATCGACCGCCTGGGGAGTACGGCCGCAAGGTTAAAACTCAAATGAATTGACGGGGGCCCGCACAAGCGGTGGAGCATGTGGTTTAATTCGATGCAACGCGAAGAACCTTACCTACTCTTGACATCCATAGAATCCTGTAGAGATACGGGAGTGCCTTCGGGAGCTATGAGACAGGTGCTGCATGGCTGTCGTCAGCTCGTGTTGTGAAATGTTGGGTTAAGTCCCGCAACGAGCGCAACCCTTATCCTTTGTTGCCAGCGACTTGGTCGGGAACTCAAAGGAGACTGCCGGTGATAAACCGGAGGAAGGTGGGGATGACGTCAAGTCATCATGGCCCTTACGAGTAGGGCTACACACGTGCTACAATGGTGCATACAGAGGGAAACGAGCCTGCGAGGGGGAGTGAATCTCAGAAAGTGCGTCGTAGTCCGGATTGGAGTCTGCAACTCGACTCCATGAAGTCGGAATCGCTAGTAATCGCGAATCAGCATGTCGCGGTGAATACGTTCCCGGGCCTTGTACACACCGCCCGTCACACCATGGGAGTGGGTTGTACCAGAAGTAGATAGCTTAACCTTAGGGGGGGCGTTTACCACGGTATGATTCATGACTGGGGTGAAGTCGTAACAAGGTAACCGTAGGGGAACCTGCGGTTGGATCACCTCCTTACCGAAGACGAAGGATTGGTGCTCACACAGATTGTCTGATAAAGGGAAGGGAAGCGAAACGCGTAGTTACGCGACATCCTTTCGGGTCTGTAGCTCAGGTGGTTAGAGCGCACCCCTGATAAGGGTGAGGTCGGTGGTTCAAGTCCACTCAGACCCACCACTCGAGCGAGCTTGTGCGGAAGCGGAAGGCGAGTGAAAAGAAAGGATGGGCAGTCACGGAGCGCAAGCTCGGTGAAAGGAATTGGGGATATAGCTCAGCTGGGAGAGCGCCTGCCTTGCACGCAGGAGGTCAGCGGTTCGATCCCGCTTATCTCCACCAATCATCATGCCTAAGCGCACAATGGGGATTTGCCGGAAGACGGCGGATTCAAAAACGGGTAAAAAATCGCCCGCACTTTGCGTGTGTTTAGTCATGATGATAGCCGAAAGGCATTATCGTTGTTCTTTAAAAAATTGGAAACAAGCTGAAAAACTGAAGAGACTTTTGAGTCCTAAGCGAAATCAATCGGAATTGAAAAATGCAGATTGAGAGTAGAGGGGATAAAACGAAAGTCTGAGTAGTCAAACGGTCTCAAAAGACAGCCGAAAGGCGGATTGAGAGGTCGTTTAAAGAAATCTTGGCTGAACAAAAGCAGTCAAGTGTTTAGTTGAAAAACGGACTTCAAATTGCCCGCACTTTGGATGAGGATAACTGATTGAAAGGGCGGAAAACATTTGAGGTTGTATAGTTAAGTGACTAAGCGTACAGGGCGGATGCCTTGGCAATCAGAGGCGAAGAAGGACGTGCAAATCTGCGAAAAGCCTGGATGAGTTGATAAGAAGCGAATAATCCGGGATATCCGAATGGGGAAACCCGATGGATGAAGAATCCATCATTTCATTATGAATCCATAGTAATGAAAGGCAAACCGGGAGAACTGAAACATCTCAGTAACCCGAGGAAAAGAAATCAACCGAGATTCCGTCAGTAGCGGCGAGCGAAAGCGGAAGAGCCTGCAAGTGATAGCACAAAGATTAGGAGAATCGACTGGGAAGTTGAGCGACACAGGGTGATAGCCCCGTATCCGAAAATGTTGGTGTGGTACTGAGCTTGCGAGAAGTAGGGCGGGACACGAGAAATCCTGTCTGAAGAAGGGGGGCCCATCCTCCAAGGCTAAATACTCCTGATTGACCGATAGTGAACCAGTACTGTGAAGGAAAGGCGAAAAGAACCCCGGTGAGGGGAGTGAAAGAGAACCTGAAACCCTGTACGTACAAGCAGTGGGAGCCTGAAAGGGTGACTGCGTACCTTTTGTATAATGGGTCAGCGACTTATATTGTGTAGCGAGGTTAACCGAATAGGGAAGCCGAAGGGAAACCGAGTCTTAACTGGGCGTCGAGTTGCATGATATAGACCCGAAACCCGGTGAGCTAGCCATGGGCAGGTTGAAGGTTGGGTAACACTAACTGGAGGACCGAACCGACTAATGTTGAAAAATTAGCGGATGACCTGTGGCTGGGGGTGAAAGGCCAATCAAACCGGGAGATAGCTGGTTCTCCCCGAAATCTATTTAGGTAGAGCCTTGAGCGGACACCTTGGGGGGTAGAGCACTGTTTCGGCTAGGGGTCCATCCCGGATTACCAACCCGATGCAACTACGAATACCGAAGAGTGATACTCAGGAGACACACGGCGGGTGCTAACGTCCGTCGTGGAGAGGGAAACAACCCAGACCGCCAGCTAAGGTCCCCAAGTCTATATTAAGTGGGAAACGAAGTGGGAAGGCTTAGACAGCTAGGATGTTGGCTTAGAAGCAGCCATCATTTAAAGAAAGCGTAATAGCTCACTAGTCGAGTCGGCCTGCGCGGAAGATGTAACGGGGCTCAAATATAGCACCGAAGCTGCGGCATCAATGGAGACATTGTTGGGTAGGGGAGCGTTGTGTAAGCTGAAGAAGGTGAATCGAGAGGTTTGCTGGAGGTATCACAAGTGCGAATGCTGACATAAGTAACGATAAAACGGGTGAAAAACCCGTTCGCCGGAAGACCAAGGGTTCCTGTCCAACGTTAATCGGGGCAGGGTGAGTCGGCCCCTAAGGCGAGGCTGAAAAGCGTAGTCGATGGGAAACGGGTTAATATTCCCGTACTTGGTAAAGCTGCGATGTGGGGACGGAGAAGGTTAGGTAAGCAGACTGTTGGATATGTCTGTTTAAGCTGGTAGTTGGGGTAGGTAGGCAAATCCGCTTATCCATTTAAACAACGAGAAGTGATGACGAGGCTCTACGGAGCGGAAGTTACCGATACCACGCTTCCAGGAAAAGCCACTAAGCGAAAGGGTTTACTGAACCGTACTATAAACCGACACAGGTGGTCAGGTAGAGAATACTCAGGCGCTTGAGAGAACTCGGGTGAAGGAACTAGGCAAAATGGCACCGTAACTTCGGGAGAAGGTGCGCTTACGGTACTTGAAGTCCTTAACGGATGGAGGAGAAGTAAGTCGAAGAGACCAGCTGGCTGCAACTGTTTATTAAAAACACAGCACTCTGCAAACACGTAAGTGGACGTATAGGGTGTGATGCCTGCCCGGTGCTGGAAGGTTAATTGATGGCGTAATCGAAAGAGAAGCGCTTGATCGAAGCCCCAGTAAACGGCGGCCGTAACTATAACGGTCCTAAGGTAGCGAAATTCCTTGTCGGGTAAGTTCCGACCTGCACGAATGGCATAATGATGGCCAGGCTGTCTCCACCCGAGACTCAGTGAAATTGAAATCGCCGTGAAGATGCGGTGTACCCGCGGCTAGACGGAAAGACCCCGTGAACCTTTACTATAGCTTGACACGGAACCTTGAATTTTGATGTGTAGGATAGGTGGGAGACAGAGAAGTGCGAACGCCAGTTTGCATGGAGTCGTCCTTGAAATACCACCCTTTAAGGTTTGATGTTCTAACGACGAGTGGAAACACGCTCTCGGACAGTGTCTGGTGGGTAGTTTGACTGGGGCGGTCTCCTCCCAAAGAGTAACGGAGGAGCACGAAGGTTTGCTAATGACGGTCGGACATCGTCAGGTTAGTGCAATGGTAAAAGCAAGCTTAACTGCGAGACGGACAAGTCGAGCAGGTGCGAAAGCAGGTCATAGTGATCCGGTGGTTCTGAATGGAAGGGCCATCGCTCAACGGATAAAAGGTACTCCGGGGATAACAGGCTGATACCGCCCAAGAGTTCATATCGACGGCGGTGTTTGGCACCTCGATGTCGGCTCATCACATCCTGGGGCTGAAGTAGGTCCCAAGGGTATGGCTGTTCGCCATTTAAAGTGGTACGCGAGCTGGGTTTAGAACGTCGTGAGACAGTTCGGTCCCTATCTGCCGTGGGCGAAGGAGAATTGAAAGGGGCTGCTCCTAGTACGAGAGGACCGGAGTGGACGCATCCCTGGTGTTCCGGTTGTGTCGCCAGACGCATTGCCGGGTAGCTAAATGCGGGAGAGATAAGTGCTGAAAGCATCTAAGCACGAAACTTGCCTTAAGATGAGTTCTCCCAGTCTATAAGACTGTAAGGGTTGTTTGAGACGAAGACGTAGATAGGCGGGGTGTGTAAGTGTAGTGATATATTGAGCTAACCCGTACTAATTGCCCGAGAGGCTTAACTATACAACGCTCAAGTGTTTTTGGATGGAGGTAGCATCCGGGGCGAAGAGAGGTGGCGAAGTCGAGTGAGAGAGAAACGAGACGGAGCAAGAAGAGACAAACAATACATCAGTGCAGCTTGTTTTGAATTTTAGAGAGAAAGACGCGAAAGCGAAAAGTGCAAAGCGGAAAAGTTAAAAAGCTAAGACGTTAAAAGCGCAAAGTGAAAACGCGAAAGAAAAAACATTGAAAAAATCGCCCGCACTTTGGAGTGTGGGGAGACAGAATTATCCTGGCGGCGAGAGTGCGGAGGTCCCACCTGACCCCATGCCGAACTCAGAAGTGAAACGCCGTAACGCCGATGGTAGTGTGGGAGCTTCCCATGTGAGAGTAGGACACCGCCAGGTTTTATTTTAGCGAAGGAAACCCCGGTTCAGAAATGAGCCGGGGTTTTTGTGTTTTCGATAATTAACGTTCTTTGCCGGGTTAATTCGTTGCGAATTTCTTCTTTTTTAAAGCCTGCGTTAACAATATTTTTGACATCAACAACGTTGGTTTTTTCATATAACAGCCAAAGATAATCTTTTGGCGGATAGGTTGACGGCGTATTGGATCGTGCGTTGTAATTTGCAGCGCAAACGATGAGTAATTCTAAGAAACGTTGCGGTTTTCGCCACACATCCCATTGATTAAATAGCGTAATGATGGCTTGAGATGTAAGCTCAAAAACGCGATCAATACGTAGATGATATTGGTTGGCCAGTAATGCGAGTTCTTTGTGATAGTTTGGTACTTTTAATCTTTCGGATAATGTTTGAACGGGTGTTGATTGCGTTTTATGAGAAGGATCGCCTGGATTAAGCCCCGTAAAAATCGTCGCAAAACGTACCGCACTTTTATTGCAATCGATATGCGCCGTGGACGTCACAGATTGTTGTAATGCGCACATGGCATATTCAAAGTCTTTGTTTGATAAAGCCGCAAGTTCGGGTATAAGTATCGGTAGAGCATTGACTTGAAGCAATGTTTGAAAATAGATTTCAGGATTTTGCGTCATTAACGCTTTTTCGGTTTCCAGCCAAATACGTTCGGCCGTTAAATACCGTAATTCGCCCTGATTAGACAATTTTCTCATTAAATCAAGGGTTTCCGGAGCAATATGAAATCCCAGATGATGGAATCCGGCGGCGAATCGCGCAACCCGTAAAACCCGCAGCGGATCTTCCTCAAAAGCGGGAGATATGTGGCGCAAGATGCGATTATGTAAGTCCTCAATGCCATGATAAGGATCATGTAATTGTCCGTCTTTGTCCTGTGCGATGGCATTGATTGTCAAATCGCGCCGAATTAAGTCCTCTTCTAAGGTGATTTCCGGCGAAAAATCGCAGATAAATCCGGTATAACCCGAACCGGATTTTCTTTCAGTACGGGCTAACGCATATTCTTCTTGCGTTTCCGGATGAATAAAAACGGGGAAATTTTTCCCAACCTGTAAATAGCCGCGTGAAAGCAGTTCAGCCGGCGTTGCACCCACCACAAGCCAGTCGCGATCTTTGACCGGTAGATGAAGTAATTGATCTCGTACTGCGCCGCCGACTAAATAGGTTTCCATATCAACTCTCCAATAAAAAAGAGTGGGCAAAGCCCACTTCCGTTTTATTTTAAGACCATCCGTCATTACGACGGCGTTTTGGCATAATGACCGGGATGATTAATCCGAGCAATAAACCGACGCCTAAAACCGAGCCACCGTAAATAAACCATTGAATCGCGATTTCTCTTTTTCCCGCATCAAGCAAGGCTTCTAAATCACGGTTCTTGTTTTTGGTAATTTCCAACTCGCGTTTAAGTTGTGAATTTTCCTCCAGCAATTGACTGCTTTTTTGATTGCTGTCGTCGCTGCGGCGTTTCATTTCTTCCGTACGCTGCTGCCAATCCGAATCGATTCGGTTGAGTTTCATGGTCAATTCTTGTACTTGCGCCTTGAGTTTCGGGTTTTCATTCTTACTGCTTGGCGTTGAAGTCAATTCGCTGTTTAAAATCCAGGCTTCACGATTCCGGCTGTCCCGGATTAAGCTGTATCTTTCTTGACGATTAAGCACGGTGACTTGTTCACCGGCCTGGATAGCACCTGCAATTTTAAAATTATCGCCTGCCCCCTTACGCAGGTAGGTGTTCAGATTTTCCGTCACATATTGCGTTTCTGCATGCGCCAATGAAATACTGCCGAAAATAACCAGAGAAGATAATGTTACCTTAATAATTTTTAGCATAATGTTATCCCTTTAACTTGAAAAAATAAAAATGCGGTAAAATTTGACCGCACTTTAAAAAAATTAACGAAAAATTATATTAAGAATATAGTAAATAATAATCGCGAATAACGCTCCCGCCGGCAATGTTACTACCCAAGAAATAATAATGTTACGAATAACATTCATATTTAACGCGGCAATACCACGCGCCAGACCAATCCCTAATACGGCACCGACTAAAGTTTGGGTCGTCGAAATCGGTAAGCCTGTACCAGAGGCTACCACAACAGTCGCGGCGGTTGCAAATTGTGCGGCAAATCCGCGACTCGGCGTTAAATCCGTAATTCCCGTTCCGATGGTTGCCATCACTTTATAGCCCATAATGATTAAACCGCAGGCAATGCCAAGCGCACCAAGCGGTAAAATCCACCATGCTATCGGGGCGGATGCCGTGATATTACCGCCGCTTTCAACGATAGTTACGACGGCAGCCAGCGGGCCGATTGCGTTGGCCACATCGTTCGAACCGTGTGCGAACGCCATTGCACAGGCTGTCATTAACATCAGAATACTGAAGACTAATTCCACTCCGTCAAAGATGCTGTTGTGCGCTTTTCTTATGAATTTTTTAGTACGGAAATAGAAAAGGCTGATAACCAGGGACATTAGGCTTAACGTTAATGAAATTAAGACGGTATCACCGGTATCCAGAGTCAGGCCGATATGTTTCAAACCTTTGGCAACGGTGACGATGACTAAAATAAATACCGTTAATGCCATAAAATACGGACCGAATTTTTGTGCGTTACGCAGAGGGCGATCCGTATCGAAAATTAATTTTTGAATGATAAAGAAAATGCCGTACGCCAGTACGCCCGCAATAAGCGGCGTGATAAACCAACTGCCGACGATACCGGTAATGGCGCCCCATCTTACGGCGTTTGCACCTTCGGTGATACAGGCGAAACCAATTATTGCGCCAATGATGGAATGAGTGGTTGAAACCGGCCAGCCCCAGCGCGAAGCGATTAATAACCAACTGCCGGAGGCGAATAATGCGGACATCATGCCAAGAACTAATACTTCGGGATTTTCAACAAAATCCATCGGATTGATAATGCCGCTTTTAATGGTTTCGGTTACTTCGCCGCCCGCTAAATAAGCACCGGCACATTCAAAGATTAATGCGATAGCAATCGCTTGTTTGGCGGTAATCGTGCCGGAGCCGACGGAGGTTCCCATCGCATTGGAAACGTCATTCGCTCCCACGCCGAACGCCATAAAAAAAGCAAATAAAGCCGTTAACAGAATTAATAAGGAACCGTATTCTTGTAGTATTTCCATAATAATGAATTTCCTATAACATTATGAACGCGCTAACATTAATTCGATACGCGAGCCTACACGCTGAGCCTGATCTGCCAGCACGCCCACCCATTCAAAAATTTTGTATAAAAACATGACATCAATAGGATTATAGTTCTGTTCAATATCACGTAGCATTTTACGCAGTTTAATCTGCATTTGATCCGTATCGTCTTCGATGGAATCCAGTTCATTGATCATCTTATTAACAAAGTTCAATTCACGTCCGCGGAAGCCGGTTTCCAGCAGTTCATCCATTTCGTCAATCACTCGGTTGGCCTGTACCGTGGCGTCTAATGCGCGACAGATAAAGGTCATAAAATCATCCTGCAAAGGCGCCGGGATCGAGAATTGGCGACCGACCATCCGTCCGGCGATATCTTTTGCCAGGTTGGCGAGTTTATCCTGTTGGGTGACTAACTCTAACAAATCGGTACGATCAATCGGCAAAAATAAGCCGCGAGGTAATTTCAAACGAATTTCCCGTTTCAGCAAATCCGCTTGGCGTTCCGCTTCCGAAATTTTTGCACGAAGCGTTTCCGCCATATCCCAATCGCCTTTGAATGTCGCTTCTACAAACTCGACAAGCATACTGCAGCATTCCGTGACTTTGTTCGAATGACTTTGTAACGGTTTTAACGGTGAATGAGCAAACAACCCTAAAATGTTGTTCATTGCCATAGGTACTCCTGAATTCAACCTGGTTAATCAAATTTTGGGTGCATATTACCCGATATAAAGTAAAAATTCACGGTTTAAATGTATAATAGCGAGAATAATTCGTATAATTTGCTGTAAAGTGCGGTCAAATTTTTGATAATTAAGGAATTTATTATGCCAAATGAAGTGGAGTTGAAACTGGCGGTCAGCCCGAATTTTGCGGATAATTTCGCGCAGAATATGACGGATTTTCATATTTTATCGACCCAAATCGTTGAACTCGGAAATTGTTATTACGACACGCCGGATCGTGATTTTGCCCGGCGCAAAATGGGGCTGAGAGTGCGCTCGGAAAACGAACGTTTTACTATGACTTTAAAAACCGACGGTCAAGTTACCGGCGGGTTGCATGTGCGTCCCGAATATAATGTCGCATTGCCTTCCGCCGAACCCGATCTCACTTTATTGCGGGAGCATCTTCTTGATTTTCCTGAAAATTTATCGCTGAAACCGGTTTTTGCCACGGATTTTACCCGCCAATTGTGGCTGATTGAATGCGGGCATGATACGGAAATCGAAGTGGCGTTGGATCGCGGTGAAATTAAAGCGAAGGATAAAACGCAACCGATTTGTGAAGTTGAATTCGAATTAAAGCGGGGAACGTTGTCGGATTTGCTGACGTTTGTGGCGAATTTACCGCTGATTGACGGCGTCCGGCTAAGTTCCGCCAGCAAAGCGAAACGCGGTTATCTGTTGGCGGCGGATAGGTTGCCAACGCCCATGGATTGCCTGGCGAAATGGCGTGAGTTTTTGCAATTCGAACAAACCACGCAAAATTCTAAGGAAATTTTGACCGCACTTTTGGCTTATGAGCAGCAACTGGCGGAAGAAACGGTTTTTTTCTCACCGTCTTATTTTGCACAGGATTTTATGCGCAGCGTCGAGCGCATCGGCTCCTTTTTTAATCTGATGAATTTTTATACGGAAAACAAGAAATTGCTGAATGCGGCGGCGGAAGTGATGCGTGCCGACGAACAAATTGTAACGGAATTGATTGAAAGCAATGAAATCTTATTCCGAAGCATCCGCGATATTATCCGCTTGCACAGCGAGACGCGGGATAACGCCCTGGCAATGAACAAACTGGACGAGCTGTTGCACCAAGGGCAATATGTAAAACGCATGATCAACTTAATTCGATTAACGGTGGATTGATATGGCAAAAGCGCCAAAAACGGCTTACGTATGTAACGATTGCGGGGCGGAATTTTCCCGTTGGCAAGGGCAGTGCAGCGCCTGTAAGGCTTGGAATACGATTAGCGAAGTGCGGTTGGTTTCGGCAAAATCCGCGCTGAAAAATGATCGATTCAGCGGTTATGCGGGCGAAACTCAGGCAAAAATTCAAACTTTAGCGGAAATCAGTTTGCAGGAAACGCCGCGCTTTAGCAGCGGTTTTAAAGAATTAGATCGCGTGTTGGGCGGTGGCGTTGTGCCGGGTTCGGCAATTTTAATCGGCGGCCATCCCGGTGCGGGGAAATCTACCTTATTGTTACAGGTGATGTGCGGATTAGCGGAAAAAATGACCGCACTTTATGTCACCGGCGAAGAAAGTCTGCAGCAGGTGGCGATGCGCGCCAATCGTTTGGGATTACCGGCGGACGCTTTGCATATGCTTTCCGAAACCAGTGTCGAACAGATTTGTCAATTGGCGGATCAGCTTAAACCGCAAATTATTGTGATCGATTCCATTCAGGTAATGCATTTGGCTGATATTCAGTCCTCGCCCGGTTCGGTGGCGCAAGTGCGAGAATGTGCGTCGTTTTTAACCCGTTACGCCAAAACTCGCCAGGTGGCGATTATTATGGTGGGACATGTGACGAAAGACGGAACGTTGGCGGGACCGAAAGTGCTGGAACACGCCATCGATTGTTCATTGTTGCTGGAAGGCGAATCGGATAGCCGGTTTCGCACCTTGCGCAGTCATAAAAACCGTTTTGGCGCGGTGAATGAGCTGGGCGTTTTTGCGATGACGGAACAAGGTCTGCGCGAAGTGAAAAATCCGTCGGCGATTTTTCTCAGTCGCGGCGAAGAACAGACATCGGGCAGTTCCGTGATGGTATTATGGGAAGGCACGCGCCCGTTACTGGTGGAAATCCAGGCGTTAGTGGATCATTCCATGCTGGCGAATCCGCGCCGCGTTGCCGTAGGGCTGGAACAAAACCGTTTGGCGCTGTTGCTTGCCGTATTGCACCGCCACGGCGGTTTGCAAATGTCCGATCAGGATGTGTTTGTGAATGTGGTGGGCGGCGTAAAAGTGACGGAAACCAGCGCGGATTTGGCGCTGCTGCTTGCGTTGATTTCCAGTTTTCGGAATCGCCCGTTGCCGCAGGATTTAGTGGTTTTCGGTGAAGTGGGATTGGGCGGCGAAATCCGCCCCGTGCCAAGCGGACAGGAACGCATTTCCGAAGCGGCGAAACATGGCTTTAAACGGGCAATCGTACCGTTCGGCAACCGGCCGAAAAATAAATTGCCGGATATGCAGGTGTTCACCGTGAAGAAATTATCCGAGGCGCTTTCGATTCTTGATGATTTCTAGCTGAAGGCGAGATTTTATCTGAAAAAACATGCGTTTTTTCGCCCGCACTTTAACGGAATCCAGCCGGGAATCGGCAAAAGTGCGGGCGATTTTTTGCATGTTTTTTATTGCGCGATGACGCCGGAATTCCATTGTTTGGATTCGTCCGGACGGCGAATCTGCAACAGAAAACGTTGGTTGGCTTTCGCTTGCGGTTGCACGATGGTGCCGGACGGCGTTGAAAACGCGATACCGCCTTTCATTAACTGCTGCACGGAACCGGTATTTACTTCGATGCCGTTCCAGCCCAAACCTGCCGTATAACCGGAAGAAACCCAGAATTGCGTATTCTGACGGACCAAATGCGCGTGCTTGTTGGCAATTAATACATGGATTAACACGCGATCGCCGAGGCCATTTAGCTCCATATCCTCAATTTTGCCCACATCCACGCCGCGATATATAACCGGCGCGCCGATGCTGAGATTGGATGCGTCATTGGCTTCCAAAATAATTGGGAAGCCCGAATTCAACTTGGCGTTTTGCGGGCTGTTTTGATCGATAAGCTGGAATTGCGTTTGGTATTTGCCCGTTCCCGCGTCAATATCGATATAAGGCGCCAGCAGGGAATCTAAATTTTCGATTCCGCCCGCGGAAATTCGGGGCGAGATAACGCGGAAGCTCGATCCTGATTTGGCGACAATTCCCATATATTGCGGGTTCATGAATGCTTTTGCGATCACTTTCTGCGATTTAGTGTCCAGCGCCAGACTTTCAATTTCTCCCACGTTCAAGCCCATGTAACGCAACGCCATCCCTTTGCTCAAATTGGAGGCGTCGTTTGCCGTTAGCGTGATGACTTGCCCGGCGGATTTTGCCCGCAGTTCGTTGGCATAAAGCGTGCGATTATTGCCCGAACCGGAATTATCAAAGCTGATTGCGCCTTTGAGCGAACGTGCGATAGGCGATGCCTGAATGCTAATGCCTTTTGGGGTAATGTCGATTTGTGCGGCGCTTTCCACCCAAAACAGGCTTTTATCGGTGAGCAAATTCCGGTGTTTCGGATAGATATACAGATCGACCTCAAAATGCGATTTAGTCGGACGGATATCGAGAATTTTACCCACTTCATACTGGCGATACAGCACCAGCGAACCTTTATTAATGCTTGGTAGGTTGGTGGTTGTCAAAGTCAGGGTCGGCGTTAACACATTAGTGGTAATACCGGCTTCCGCATTACTTTGATTTTGATACAGCGGATAACTTGCCAATGGTTTGCCCTGATTGTTGTTATTCACCACTCGGATACCGCCCTGCAGCCATTTATCCGGTGAAGCGGCTTCGACTTTGACGCCGTCTACGCCGAGAGAAACATCCAGATTGGATGCGGCAATAAATTGCGTGTCGGCATGGATCAAGTGACGATATTGTCCGGCGACGGCAACGTTGAATTTTACGCCGTCGGTATGAATATCCTGTGCGATGATTTCGCCGATATCAATGTTGTTATAGTAAAGCTTTTGGCCTTCGGTAATGCCGTAAGTTTCCGGCGCCGTCAATGTTAACGTCAGCGTATCGGCTTGTTGCAGCAATAACTCGTTTTCTTTAATGATGTTGAATTGATTTTTCGGTTCGCCGTCGCCGGGTATCAATTCGATGTATTCGCCTCGAAAGGCGGTCGATAGATCGGATAAATTGCCTAAATTGACTTTTGAACGACGCAAAACGAAAGTCGTGTTGGTTTTCAGCAAATCTTCACTTGACGGATTAAGTAATAATTTCCCCGAAATATTTTTGTGAGCAACTTCCGTTTGGGTTAATTCCGATAAAATTCCGACGGGAATCTGCTGATAGAACACTTCCGTTTGACCCGGTTTTAACCCGGTCATATTAGGCAGCGTGACATTGACTTCAACGCCTCGTTGTGCGGATTTTATGTTCGGATACAGCGTATAATTTTCGTTTTGTTCCGCTTTCTGACTGTTTTCCGGCGAATCGAACGTCATCGCACCCTGGACAATGGCGTTCAGGCTGTCCATATCCACATGAATGCCGCTCATGCCGATATCGGCTTTAATTCCGCTGATGTTCCAGAAACGGGAATCTTTTTTCACTAAATTGGCGTAGCTTTTTTCAATGACCACGTCGATTTCCACTTTTTTCTGATCTTTGGTGAAGCGGTAATTCATCACTTTTCCTACCGGCATTTTTTTGTAATACACGGAAGCCCCGGTGGATATGGAACCGAGATCTTCACTGATAAGACGAATCAGCAAATCGCCGTCTTTGATTTGCGCCACCGGGCCTTCGGTTTCGGCGATAAAGTTATCTTCATAGTCGCCTTCGCCGGGTTGAAGCGTAATGTAATTACCGGAAATTAAGGTATCCAAACCGGAAATTCCGGCCAACGACGCATTAGGTTGAACCAGCCAGAAACGGGTTGTTTCGCGCAAAACGGTTTTTGCTTCGGGATAAATATTCGCTTCCACTTCGACTTTTTTGAGATCGTCGGTAAAGCTGACTTTTTTGACAATCCCGATTTGTAAACCCTGATAACGGATTTGAGTTTTATCGGCAACCAAACCGTCGCCCGTGGCAAAAGTAATATGAATCGTGTGGCCCTGTTCTCTGATAATTTGAAAGAATAGGGTCGCGCCAATAAATAATGCGATCAGCGGAAGCAGCCAAAACGGTGAAATTCGACGGGATTGACGAATATTCGCGGTTTCGACGGATCCGGCCGATTCTTGCGACGAATTAATGGGATTCTTGTTTTTCATAAATTTTCCAGAGTAAACGACTATCGAAATTAGTGGTGGCAATCATGGTTAAAAAAACCGAAGCACCAAAGTAAAATGCGGCGGGTCCCACCGAAAAACTGATAATTTGTCCTCGGGTCACTAAGGACATCATTAGCGCCAGTACGAATAAATCGAGCATAGACCAGCGCCCGACAAAATGAATAATATGAAATAAACGCATTTGCCATTTTATGGAATGACGCCAATTGAAGTGAATACTGCCGAGTAAATAAAGCATAATCAATACTTTGCTAATGGGCACGAAAATACTGGCGGTAAAAACAATAAACGCGACAAAATAACTGCCCATATTGATAAAGGAAATGACGCCTGAAATTAAGGTGTCGCCGGACGGAATATTATTCATAAAGGTATAGGAAATCGGGTAAAGATTGGCGGGGAACAGCATAATAATCCCCGCAATCAACGGCGCCCAGGTCTGCTGCAGGCTGATTGCCGCCGATTTATCCAATTCCGAGTGACAACGTGGACAGATTGGGCGTTGTTTTTCGTCAAGCAACGGATGTTCGAAGGTATAGTCGCAACTGGAGCAAAAGTGCGGGCGATTTTCGTTCGATATTTGTGATAAACGCATATGCTGAGGATAAAAATCCGCCCATAGTTCGCGCGGATTAATTTTGATGAACAGCAGGGTGATGAGGATCGCAACGGTGATAAACGCAATGAGATAAATGTCAAAGTGGAGCGAAGCGTAATCCCGCACCTTAAAAGCGCTGACGCCGAGGGCGACGAGATAAACGTCGAACATCACCCAGGGTTTTATATAATCAATGGCAATGAGCAAATTGCGCGGCGTTCGTTTTATAATTTGCACGATACGCAGCAAAATGACTAATAACGCAAATGAGATCGGCGCAAATACCGCCGTCAGAAAGACCATAAACGCCGTGTAAGGATAGCCTTCCGTCGCCATTTTCCATACGCCGCCCCAGATGGAAGCGTCGACTTTTAAGCCGATTAAATCTACGCTGAGCAACGGATACGTCAATGCGAAGGGCATTAAAATCAAAATGGAAAAGGCAATCAGCCCGCAACGTTGTAATGACCAGCGATCTTTTGATTGCAACGTGTGATGGCAGCGAGGACATTCCGCATGTTGACCTTTCTTCAATTCGGCGATGGCAACGACCGCATCGCATTCGCCGCAGCGAGCAATGGAAGTGAATGAAGCGGAATGAGAAATTGAGTTTGCCATAAGCTACCGTACCGTAAAATAATGCCGTATTTTAGAGATTTTTAAAATAAAAGGCAAAAGTGCGTCAGAAAATGAAATAAAACTGATATTTTATCCATTTATTGATTAATTCATTGCCAATTTTTAAAAAAGTGCGATAAAATACGCACAATTTTCTATATTTTTACCAGACAGGAATTAACATGACTGACGTTCAATTAAGCGAACAAGCCGCAGAAGCACAAAACCAGCCGGAAGTGCAGAAATTATCAGGCAATAAAGAAATTATTGCTTATTTAGCGGAAAAATTTCCTCTTTGTTTTTCAGTAGAAGGTGAAGCGAAACCGTTAAAAATCGGATTGTTCCAGGATTTGGCCGAAGCATTGCAAGACGATGAACGTATCAGTAAAACCCAATTACGTCATGCATTGCGTCAATATACGTCCAATTGGCGTTATTTACACGGTTGTCGTTTAGGGGCGGAACGCGTGGATTTGCAAGGTAATCCTGCCGGTGTTTTGGAACAGGAACATGCCGATCACGCCGCACAACAATTAGCCGAAGCAAAAGCTAAACTGGCTGAAAAACGCGCGGCGGAAAAAGCCAACCAGAAAAAACGCCAATCGCGTAAACCTCGAACATCAGGTAATAAACCGACCGCGCCTAAAACGCCGCGTCAACCGAAAATCGACTTAAAGTCAATCGAACTTGTTATGCTGCAAGTCGGTCAGCAGGTGAAAATTAAAGCGGGTAATGCGGTACAAAGTGCCACCGTATTGGAAGTCGCAAAAGATTCCGCCCGCGTGCAGCTTGAAAACGGATTAATCATAAACGTGTCATCGGATCGTTTATTTGCCTAGTGTTTTGGTATGTCGTTTGTAATACAACGGCATCGTATGCATCGGTAGGAATTATCCTAACGGTGTTTTTCTTTATTTAGGGATATTCTTTAGGAATGCTCAATGAAATTAAATAAATCAAAAAGCTTTTTGGCTGCTTTTGTAGTAAGTGTATTGTTTAGTGGACAAGTGGCCGCGGTTCAACCAAGTATCAAAGCGAACGAAATCACCATTCCACAGGTTACGGAAGAAAATTCATTAGCAACAAAACGTGTGGCGACTCGTTTAACGCAGTCGCATTATCGCAAATTCCAATTAGATGATGCTTTTTCACAAAAAGTTTTCGATCGCTACTTAGACGGATTGGACTACAACCATAATACATTTTTGCAATCGGATATTGACAATTTGCGTGCTCAATACGCCAATAAACTTGATGACGAGTTAAATGAAGGTAAATTGGATATTGCCTTTGCCATGTACGAATTAATGAGCAAACGCCGTTACGAACGTTATGAATATGCTTTATCACTTCTGAATAAAGAGCCTAATTTAACGGCGGACGATCAAATTGAAATTGATCGTCGCAAAGCGGGTTGGCCCAAAGATACGGCAGAAGCGAATAAGCTTTGGGAAGAACGCGTTAAAAATGATGTGATCGATCTCAAATTGAAAGAGAAAAAATGGCCGGAAATTAAGAAAACGTTAACGAAACGTTATAATTTGGCCATTCGTCGCTTAACTCAAACGAAAGCGGATGATATTACTCAATTATTTTTAAACGCATTCTCCCGTGAAATTGATCCGCATACCAGTTATCTTGCGCCGCGTACCGCTAAAAGTTTTAATGAGAGCATGAATCTTTCATTAGAAGGAATCGGCGCGACCTTACGCCAGGAAGATGACATGACCATTATTCAATCTTTAGTTCCCGGCGCACCGGCGGCACGCAGTAAAAAAATCAAAGCGGGCGATAAAATTATCGGTGTCGGTCAAGCGAAAGGGGAAATTGAAGATGTCGTCGGTTGGCGCTTGGAAGATGTAGTTGACAAGATTAAAGGGAAAAAAGGCTCGAAAGTCCGTTTAGAACTTGAATCTGAAAAGGGCGGAAAAACCCGTATCGTCACCGTCGTTCGAGATAAAGTCCGTATTGAAGACAGCGCGGCGAAACTTACGGTGGAAAAAGTCGACGGCGAAATGGTCGCGGTAATTAAAATCCCGACCTTTTATATCGGTTTAACCGCCGATGTCCGTAAATTGCTCAATCAAATGAAAGAGAAAAAAGCGACGTCTTTAATTGTGGATTTGCGTGAAAACGGCGGCGGCGCTCTGACGGAAGCGGTTGAACTGAGCGGATTGTTTATTTCCGACGGTCCGGTCGTGCAGGTTCGTGATGCTTACAACCGTATTAAAGTGCATGAAGATCCGGATAACGCGCAAGTATATTCCGGCCCGTTATTAGTAATGATTAACCGACACAGCGCTTCCGCTTCGGAGATCTTCTCGGCAGCGATTCAGGATTACAATCGCGGCGTTATCATCGGACAAAATACCTTCGGTAAAGGCACCGTACAACAAAGTCGTTCATTAAATTTTGTGTATGATTTGGATCAGGATCCGTTGGGTTTCATTCAATATACCATTCAGAAATTCTATCGGATTAATGGCGGCAGCACGCAAATGAAAGGGGTGGCGGCAGATATCAAATTCCCTGAAATTATTGATGCGAAAGAAATCGGCGAAGAGAAAGAAGATAATGCCTTGCCTTGGGATAAAATCCCGGCGGCCACTTATTCCGTTGCCGGGGAAGCGAATCGGGTAGTGGACGAATTGACCCGAAAACACATGGCTCGTATTGAAAAAGATCCGGAATTTGTAGCGTTAAATGAAGAGCTGAAAATTCGTGACGAACGCCGAGAACGTAAATTTGAATCGCTGAATTTTGAAAAACGTAAAGCGGAAAACGATAAAGATGACGTTCGTCGCCTTAAAGCGCTGAATGATCGGTTTAAACGCGAAGGTAAGGCGCCGTTAAAAGATATTAATGATTTGCCGAAAGATTATGAAGCGCCGGATTTCTTCCTGAAGGAAGCCGAGCACATCGCGGCGGATTTCGCTAAGTATCAGATTGCTCATATGCACGATTCGGCACAAGCCGAAACAACAAAATCTGCCGAGACAATCTCAACACAAAAATAATTTTTTTACTGCATTAAGGGACAAAAGTGCGGTCAATTTTTTCGTTATTTTTTAAGGAATAGGTATGGCACAATCTAAACGTTCATTTAAATTTGCTCCGTTGGTGGTTTTAATTTCGGGGCTATGCACGAGTTGTGTGTTATCCGATTATTTCCCGAATACCTCTAACCGCGAAAATATTGATGTAGATTTGGCTACCCAGCAGGTTGAACAGCAAAAACGCGAAGAAGCCGAGCGTTTGGAAGCTGCGCGTAAAGCGGAGGAAGAACGGCTTGCGCAGGAAAAACAGCGTCAGGCGGAAGAAAAGCTGGTGAGTATTGTAGGCGATCGTCCGTTGCAATTTAAATCGGCGGTAGCCAAAATTTATGCGGATCGCGAATATGAACAGATCTGGACGGATTCCGCCGCAGAAAAACAATTCTTACGCGAATATGCCGCCATGGTTGCCAGCGGGATTTCCGCCCGTTCCGCGCATTCGCTCGATTTAGTTGCCGGCGAGACGGACAAACAGATTTACGATATTTTGTTGACCGACGCATTTTTGGATTATCTTTATTATTCGAAGAATGTCACGCAGTCCGCACAAAGTTGGTTGTATTCGGTAAATGGCTATCACGCCGGCGCGCCAACGGATGAAGATATCGCCTTGTGGCTCGAAGCGGTGAAAAATAACGGAAATCTGAATTTTATCAACGGGTTGCATGCAAATAACAGTTTGTATCAACAGACGATTAACCATATCGCCGCTAATTTAAATGCGGTTAAAAAAGAGTCTGCAAATAATAATTATAAATTAGCGATTAATGCCCAACGTTTGCGCATTATTCCGGATTTCTACAACGGGATTTTCGTGAATATCCCGAGTTATCAATTAAATTATTATCGTAACGGACGGTTAACCTTAAATTCCCGGGTGATTGTAGGAAAAAACGAGCGTCGCACGCCGGTAATGTACAGTAAATTAAGCAATGTCGTGGTGAATCCTCCTTGGAACGCGCCGACCCGCTTGATTAATGAAGACATTATCCCGAAAGTAAAACGTGATCCGGGTTATTTGGCGCGCCACGGTTACAGTATTATTGACAGCAGAGGTAATACGGTGAATCCTTATGACATCAACTGGGCCGCGATCGGGAATAAATTCCCGTATCGACTGCGTCAGGCGGCGGGAGATAATAGCGCGCTCGGCCGTTATAAATTTAACATGCCGAGTTCCGATGCCATTTATTTGCACGATACGCCGAATCACGCATTATTTGATAGCAAAAATAGAGCGTTGAGTTCCGGTTGCGTAAGGGTGGACAAATCGGATCAGCTGGCTTCTATTTTGTTGAGTGAAGCCGGTTGGTCGTCGGATAAAAAACAACGCGTATTGGACAGCAAAAAAACCACATCCGCATTGATTCAGTCCGATAATCCGGTTTATCTTTATTATGTCACCACTTGGGTCGAAAATGGTAAAGTGCAATCGTTGCCGGATATTTACGGTTACGATCGGGTCGGACACCCGGATTACGTAAATTGGGAAACGATTCAAAAATACTTATAATTTTGACCGCACTTTTACGCTGTGTTAAAAGTGCGGTTAAATTTTTCTAACGATGAACTTCAAAAATTTCACTCTGTCATAATTTGGTATGACTTTTCATAAAGAGAATAGTATGGCTGAAATAAATTTAAGCAGACGTAAATGGTTGTCCCTCGGAGGAATTGCATTAGGCGCGGCGGTTTTGCCTGATTTCGTGTTGGCGGGCGTGTCTACCCCCAAACCCAGAATTCTGCGTTTGCGCAATATTAATACGGGAGAATTTTTTAATACGGAGTTCTCGGAAGGTTCATTCATTTCGACGAGTGTGCAAAGGAAATTCGATTGGTTTATGCGGGATAAACGCAATAATTTAGTGCATCGCATGGATCTAAAGCTGTTTGCTAAATTGTACCGTATTCAAAGTAATTTAGGCTTGCGGAATGCGGAAATTCAGATCATTTGCGGTTATCGTTCGCCGGCAAGCAATGCGGCAATGCATCGTCGAAGCCGTGGGGTAGCCAGCAACAGTTACCATATTCGCGGTCAGGCGATAGATTTCCGTATCGATGGCGTGCCATTAAATAGCGTGCAGCTGGCGGCGCAACGATTACAGTCCGGCGGAGTAGGATTTTATCCGTACAGTAATTTTGTGCATGTGGATACCGGCCCGGTCAGAACCTGGCGCGGTAGCTAAAAACATCCATTTTTTTGACCGCACTTTGTGCGGTTTTCCTTTTTATTGAGAGAGAATGATATGAAGCTAGATATTATTCCGGTGACGTCTTTTCAGCAAAATTGCAGTCTTGTTTGGGATGAAAAAGACAAAAGCACCGCAATCGTCGATCCCGGCGGCGAGGCGCCGAAATTAATTAAGCGCATTGAAGAATTAGGCCTTAATCCGAAAATGATTTTGTTGACTCACGGACATTTGGATCATGTAGGCGCAGCGATAAAGTTAAAGACACATTACAATTGTGAAATTTTAGGTCCAGCTCAAGCGGATGAATATTGGTTTCAAATGTTGCCTCAACAATCCCGTCAATTCGGTTTGTTTGAAGCGGAGGCGTTTTTGCCCGATCGCTGGTTAAACCGGGAAGGCGAAGTGATTCAATTAGGCGAGTTGGGTTTTGAAGTGTTACATTTGCCGGGACATACGCCGGGCCATGTCGGGTTTATTGATCATGTTCATCATATCGCCTTTACCGGCGATGTGCTATTTAACCAAAGTATCGGCCGAACGGATTTTCCGGGCGGGAATCATGAGGATTTAATGCGATCGATTAAAGATAAATTATTTACTTTACCTGACGACACTATTGTGATTGCGGGGCATGGTCCTTATACCACCGTCGGACAGGAAAAAATGCATAATCCTTATGTTCATGGATAGCGAATATGCTAAACGGTTTAATATCCTATTCAAACGAATATCGGTGAAAAATCATGACGAAAATTGACCGCACTTTTATGTATTATTGTCGTTTTCCGTAATTTGAATAACTTCTGTCGGCTTTGCAGTGAATTGTTTAATCTCTAGGCGATTGGCGCAATATTCCGGATTTTTTACAAAAAAGAGTTGACGGCATAGGCTGAAATCAGCATAATACGCTCCGCAAAGCCGATGACGGTAACGCAATAAAATCTAAAAATATGGCTACGTAGCTCAGTCGGTTAGAGCACAACACTCATAATGTTGGGGTCACAGGTTCGAATCCCGTCGTAGCCACCATATTTTTAATTTTTATTGGCGGAAGTGGCGAAATTGGTAGACGCACCGGATTTAGGTTCCGGCGCTTGTGCGTGTGGGTTCAAGTCCCTCCTTCCGCACCATTTCATTAGCTTGCATTCTTTTAGTTGATGGGGTATCGCCAAGCGGTAAGGCACTGGGTTTTGATCTCAGCATTCCTAGGTTCGAATCCTAGTACCCCAGCCATACTGTCGTATTAATTCTTGTTCATCTTAAGATAATGTCTATTGGGGTATCGCCAAGCGGTAAGGCACTGGGTTTTGATCTCAGCATTCCTAGGTTCGAATCCTAGTACCCCAGCCATATTGCCGTATTCGATTTTTGTTCATCTTAAGATAGCGTCTATTGGGGTATCGCCAAGCGGTAAGGCACTGGATTCTGATTCCAGCATTCCTAGGTTCGAATCCTAGTACCCCAGCCACCTTTCGTTTTCATTACTTAACCGTTCATATTTGTATAAATATCATTGTAAAAAACTGAAAAACAGGTAGAATTTGCCCACTCTTTTCACTTTTTATACGAATATACAAATCATGAATACACAAAATACCGAGAAATCTTCTTGGCGATCAAAATTAGCCGCATTAGGTCCGGGGATTCTCATGGCATCTGCGGCGGTGGGCGGTTCGCATATTATTATGTCAACTCAAGCCGGTGCTATGTACGGCTGGCAATTAGCGTTAATTATTATTCTGGCGAATTTATTCAAATATCCGTTTTTTCGCTTTGGCGCTCAATATACGCTTGATAGTAATAAGACCTTATTAGAAGGTTATTTGGAGAAAGGCAAATTCTATTTATGGCTTTTCTTTTTACTCAATGTTTTCGCAACAATCATAAATACGGCCGCAGTAGGCTTACTTTGTGCGGCAATTTTAACATTCGTATTGCCCGTTACCGTTCCCGTTCCGGTTTTAAGTTTAGTGGTTATTGCCGTGAGCACTTTTATTTTGCTACTGGGAAAATACCGTATTTTGGACGGGCTGTCGAAATTAATTATGATTGCTTTGACGGTGACAACGGTGATGGCGGTGTTGATTGCATTTTGGCGTAACGGTATGCAAGGTGTCGCGCAACCTGATTTTGTCGCACCGACTCCGTGGAATCTCGGTCCGTTAGGATTAGGCTTTATTGTCGCGTTAATGGGATGGATGCCAGCTCCTATTGAGATTTCCGCAATTAATTCCATGTGGGTGGTGGCAAAACGCCGCCTGACTAATGTTTCTTATCAGGATGGAATTTTTGATTTTAATGTAGGTTTCATCGGTACGGCGGTGTTAGCTTTGGTCTTTTTGGCTTTGGGCGCATTAGTTCAGTTCGGTTCCGGCGAACAAGTGCAAATGATTGGGGGGAAGTATATTGCTCAGTTAATTAATATGTACGCTTCGACTATCGGAGAATGGGCGCGCGGTTTAATCGCTTTCATCGCATTTATGTGTATGTTTGGTACCACTATCACCGTAATTGACGGTTATTCAAGAACCAATGTGGAAAGTTTGCGACTGCTTCTAGGCAGTAAAGAAAGTTCGCCTAGAATTTTAAATATTGCCATTATTTTGGCCGCACTTTCCGGTTTGGCTGTAATTTTCTACTTTAATAACGCAGTGGGCCCGATGTTAAAATTCGCGATGATCGCTTCTTTTGTTTCCGCACCGTTATTTGCTTGGCTGAACTTTTCATTGGTATTGCAAGGCGAACATAAGGTTCGGGGCGGATTATTCTGGCTTTCTGTCGCCGGTTTGATTTTCCTCAGCGGGTTCGCTATTTTATTTATTTTAAACCAGTCCGGTTTGTTGGCATAATAAAAATCCCGGCGGAGAAGCCGGGATTTTTTGTTTTATTCGAGTTCATCAAGCATAAATTCTTGCCGTAATCGGTGTAGCTGATCGCGTGCGGCGGCGGCTTTTTCAAATTCCAAATCTTGGGCGTATTTGTACATTTGTTGCTCGAGTTTTTTGATTTCTTTCTGCAATTCTTTTGGTGTTTTCGGTATTTTATAACCTGCAGAAGATTCCTCAACTTTGTTATTACGGGATTTTCCTTTGATGCGACCGGAACCCTGTCCGATGTCCAGCAGTTCTCCCACTTTTTTGTTTAGTCCCTGCGGAATAATGCCGTGTTCTTCATTGTATTTTATCTGTTTTTCACGGCGTCGGTTGGTCTCCGTGATGGCTTTATCCATGGAAAGGGTAATGCGATCCGCATACAAAATCGCTTTCCCTTTCAGGTTGCGGGCCGCTCGTCCGATAGTTTGGATAAGCGAACGTTCGGAGCGCAGGAAGCCTTCTTTATCGGCATCTAAAATTGCGACTAATGAAACTTCCGGAATATCCAAACCTTCACGTAATAAGTTGATGCCCACCAGCACGTCAAACTCGCCTAAGCGGAGATCTCGAATGATTTCCACCCGTTCTACCGTGTCAATATCCGAATGCAGATAACGTACCCGTACGCCGTGTTCTTCCAGGTAATCGGTCAGATCTTCCGCCATCCGCTTGGTGAGTGTCGTAACTAAAACCCGCTCATTTTTTTCCGCTCTTTGACGTGCTTCGGAAAGCAAATCATCCACTTGAATGGCAACCGGGCGAATCTCGATTTCAGGATCCACCAATCCGGTAGGGCGTACAACCTGATCGATAATTTCCGAACCGGATTTTTCTAACTCATAAGGTCCCGGCGTTGCCGAAACATAAATGGTTTGCGGAGCCAATCGTTCGAATTCTTCAAACCGCAACGGACGATTATCCAATGCGGAAGGCAGGCGAAAACCGTATTCAACCAAGGTTTCTTTACGGGAACGGTCGCCGCGGTACATCCCGCCGATTTGCGGCACGGTGACATGACTTTCGTCAATAATTAATAAGCCGTCCGACGGAACGTAATCAAATAATGTCGGCGGCGGTTCGCCCTCATTACGACCGGACAGATAACGCGAGTAGTTTTCGATACCGGAACAATATCCCAGTTCGTTCATCATTTCGATATCAAACAACGTACGTTGAGTAATACGTTGTTCTTCCAGCAATTTGTTTTCTTTGATGAAATATTCCCGGCGCTGCGCTAATTCCGCTTTAATTTTTTCTATGGCGTCCAGAATCTGTTCGCGCGGCGTCACATAGTGAGTTTTCGGATAAATCGTAAAGCGCGGAACGGCGCCGAAACTGGTGCCGGTGAGCGGATCAAACAAACTCAAACGTTCGATTTCATTGTCAAAAAGTTCTATACGTACTGCCTGATCGTCACTTTCGGCCGGAAAAATATCGATAATTTCGCCGCGCACCCGAAAGGTACCGCGTTGAAACGCCTGATCATTACGACTGTACTGTAATTCCGCCAAACGGCTTAAAATTTGACGCTGGTCGATAATGGCGCCGGCTTGCAGGTGCAACATCATTTTCAGATAACTGTCCGGATCTCCTAAACCATAAATGGCGGAAACGGAAGCCACTACGATGGTATCGCGCCGTTCTAGGAAAGATTTAGTGGCGGACAGCCGCATTTGCTCGATTTGATCGTTAATCGAGGCGTCTTTTTCAATAAAGGTGTCACTGCTGGGAACATAGGCTTCGGGTTGGTAATAATCATAATAAGAAACGAAGTATTCCACCGCATTTTCCGGGAAGAAAGCCTTCATTTCCGCATAAAGTTGAGCCGCCAGCGTTTTATTGGGCGCCAGCAACATTGCCGGGCGATTGAGTTGGGCAATGACGTTTGCAATCGTAAAGGTTTTTCCCGAACCGGTCACGCCAAGTAATGTCTGGTGAGCTAGGCCGTCGTTTAGATTTTCGACAAGTTTTGCAATTGCGGACGGTTGATCACCGGAAGGTTTAAATTCAGAATGAAGAATAAAAGGTTTGGTATTAATTTTGTGTGTCATTTGGAATACTGATCTCTTATAAAGTGGGTGTATTTTATCATATTTTTTACAGGATTTCAGACGGGAAAATTCTAGGTTTTACACAGGGTTAGGAAAGTCAAGCTGTGTAAGGTAAAAAATTGATAAAAATTTATTTGAAATTTTATGGAAATTTTTTAACTTATTGAAATATAAGGAAATGTTATTTTACAACCAATTTTCAGTGCAATGAAAACAACCCTAGATTTTATAAGGCTTGCGACCGTTTGTTAAAAAATAATTCACAGAGTTATCCACAGGTTGTGTGGATAGAAAAGTGCGGTCAAAAAATACGAAGTTTTTTGACCGCCGGCGTTGCCCATGAGCGCTGAGCGCGACGTAATTTTATTGATCATGGCGAGCAAAAAGTTTAAATTTTAAGTTGACATTCGAGTTTAAGATCATTATTATTCGCGACCTATCGAAGCTAACTATGCTGAATATTGGGCTGAATATCGCCTTACTTCGAAACCGGAAACGCAAATGGCAAAGAACAATAGTTATCACGGTGAATCAGGTTAGCGATGCAAAAGTTTATTCCTCCTTAGTTCAGTCGGTAGAACGGTGGACTGTTAATCCATATGTCGCAGGTTCGAGTCCCGCAGGAGGAGCCATTTTTCTTTTGGTGAATACTTATTTGTCTCCTTTGATAAGTATTTATAATCAACCAAGAGCTTTTAGCCCGAATTTTCGGGCTTTTATTTTTTCTGCGTCTTTATAACTTTGATTTATTTCTTGTCATTAATTCATAACTTCGGAGAACACTATGATTTTTCCCAGCTTAGCCATTATCGCCGGATTGTTATTATTAATTTGGTCCGCCGATCGTTTTGTGGATGGCGCCGCCGCGGTAGCGCGCCATTTCGGTATGCCGCAACTTTTAATCGGTATTGTGATTATTGGTTTCGGCACCTCTGCGCCGGAAATGATTGTGTCGGCGATTTCTGCGGTGAACAATAATCCGGGTATCGCCTTGGGGAACGCTTACGGTTCGAATATTACCAATATTGCGTTGATTCTGGGCTGCACCGCGTTAATTTCTCCGCTGGCCGTGAATTCTCAGGTGTTAAAGCTGGAATTACCGATACTGCTTTTGATTACCGCGATTTCCGCTTATCTGATTTATGACGGCGAGGTTTCCCGTTCGGATGCGGTGATTTTATTACTGATTTTCGCTATATATATGAGCTGGACCGTTTGGCACGGTTTAACTCAGAAATCCGATACCTTGGTCGGCGATTTGCAGGAACATTTGAGTACGCGCGAATATATGCCGTTAATCGTGTCAATTATTTGGGTGCTTGTGGGGTTAATCTTGTTAATCGGCAGTTCCCAGCTGCTGGTATGGGGTGCAGTGGAAATGGCGAAATATTTCGGCATCAGCGATTTGGTTATCGGTCTGACTATTGTCGCCGTCGGCACTTCATTGCCCGAATTGGCGTCTTCTTTAATGGCGGCCCGCAAGGGTGAAGTGGATCTTGCGGTGGGCAATATTATCGGTTCCAACTTGTTTAATACCTTGGCCGTGGTGGGGATTGCCGGCGCAATTTCTCCAATGCACGTGGGGCAGGAAGTGTTCTCGCGCGATATGTTGGTGATGTCCGCGTTAACGGTGTTATTGCTGATTTTCGGTTTCGGTAAGAAAGGGGAAATTAACCGTTTGAAAGGGTTGATTTTCTTGCTGGCTTATATCGGCTACAATACTTGGCTGTTCAATACGGCAATTTAATTTTCATCCAATAAAAAGTGCGGTCAATTTTTCGCTTGTTTTTTTAATCCAAAAAACATTCGGAATTTTGACCGCACTTTTAACGAATCGCGCGGGCGATGGCCCTTGCGACTATTTTCCTAAATTATCAAAGAATTTCTTCACGCTATCGAGGAAGCTGGAAGATTTCGGACGCTGCGTCGTTTTACCTTCCAGGCTGGTTTCCAGTTTGTGTAACAAATCTTTTTGTTCATCCGTCAGTTTCACCGGCGTTTCTACCGTAATTTTACAGATTAAATCGCCCGCATAGCCGGAACGCATGGCGGTAATTCCTTTGCCGCGCATGCGGAACATGGTGCCGGTTTGCGTACCTTCCGGGATTTTGAGTTTCGCTCTGCCGTCCAGGGTCGGTACTTCAATTTCGCCGCCCAGCGCCGCCTGAGTGAAGCTGATTGGGACTTCGCAGTAAAGGTTGTTGCCGTCACGTTCGAAAATGTGGTGATCTTTTACATGGATGACCACGTATAAATCGCCCGCCGGCGCACCGTTTTCACCTGCTGCGCCTTTGCCCGCCAACCGTAATTGGTTACCGCTATCCACACCGGCGGGAATTTTAACGGACAGGCTTTCGGTTTTGTGTACGCGACCGTCACCGTGACATTTTTTACAAGGTTTTTCGATTTTTTTACCGGTTCCGTGACAGTGCGGACAGGTCGTTTCCGTCATAAAGAAACCTTGCTGACGGCGAACCCGTCCGTGACCGTGACAAGTCGGGCAGGTTTCCACTTTAGAACCTTTTTCCGCGCCGGTGCCGTCGCAATGATCACAAGATGCCAGAGTTTGAATCTGAATATCTTTGGTGACGCCGCGAACCGCTTCTTCCAGCGTGATTTCAATGTCGTAACGCAAGTCGTCTCCGCGTACTACGCGTTGGCGGCTGGAACCGCTGCCGAACATTTCGCTGAAGATGTCTTCGAATCCGCCGAAACCGCCAAATCCGCCGCCGAATCCACCGGCACCCGCGCCACCGAAACCGCCTTGTTCAAAGGCGGCATGACCGTATTGATCATAAGCCGCGCGTTTTTCTTTATCGCTTAGAATTTCGTAGGCTTCATTGATTTCTTTGAATTTCTCTTCACTTGCTTTATCCCCTTTGGTGCGGTCGGGGTGGTATTTCATGGCGAGACGTTTATAGGCTTTTTTAATCGCTTTTTCGTCCGCACCGCGTTCTACACCAAGGATTTCGTAATAATCTTGTTTTGCCATAATTTTACGTATTATATGCGTAGGGGCGGATTTTATGTCCGCCCGAAATGATTGATTTTAATGCAAAAGGGCGGGTATAAAACCCGCCCCTACAAAGGGGATTATTTATTATCCTTCACTTCTTCAAATTCCGCATCAACTACACCGTCGTCGTTTCCGCCTTGGGATTGTTGACCTTGCGTATTTGCCTGCGCTTGTTGCTGAGCGGCCTGCATTAATTTTTCAGAAACCTGGATTAAGGCTTGAGTTTTCGCTTCAATTGCGTTTTTATCATCGCCTTTCACCGCTTCTTCCAATTCGCTTACCGCTTTTTCAATCGGCGCTTTGTCGTCCGCAGATAATTTGTCACCGGCTTCCGTCAACTGTTTACGGGTCGCGTGGACTAATGCATCCGCTTGGTTACGGGCTTGGACCAATTCTTCAAATTTACGATCCGCTTCGGCGTTTGCTTCCGCATCACGAACCATTTGCTGAATTTCTTCATCAGTCAAGCCGGACGAAGCTTTAATCGTAATTTGTTGTTCTTTACCGGTACCTTTATCTTTCGCGGAAACGTGGATGATACCGTCCGCGTCGATATCGAAAGTCACTTCAATTTGAGGCATACCGCGCGGAGCCGGGTTAATACCTTCAAGGTTAAATTGACCTAAAGATTTGTTGGCGCTTGCTTGTTTACGTTCACCTTGAAGCACGTGAATGGTTACCGCACTTTGGTTGTCTTCCGCCGTTGAGAACACCTGTGATTTCTTAGTCGGAATCGTAGTATTTTTCTCAATCAGGGTTGTCATCACGCCGCCCATGGTTTCGATACCCAATGATAACGGTGTTACGTCTAACAACAATACGTCGGTGACGTTACCGGACAACACGCCGCCCTGAACCGCCGCACCCACTGCAACCGCTTCATCCGGGTTAACGTCTTTACGCGGTTCTTTGCCGAAGAATTCGGCTACTTTCTGTTGAACTAACGGCATACGGGTTTGACCGCCCACCAAAATCACGTCGTCGATTTCGGACACGCTTAAACCTGCATCTTTAAGCGCCACTTTCACTGGTTCCATTGAACGCGCCACCAAATCTTCCACTAACGCTTCCAATTTCGCACGGGTTAATTTAATGTTCAAGTGTTTAGGACCTGTGGCATCCGCAGTGATGTAAGGTAAGTTCACATCGGTTTGTTGTGCGGAAGACAATTCGATTTTCGCTTTTTCACCCGCTTCTTTCAAACGTTGCATAGCCAGCGGATCGTTACGCAAATCTACGCCTTGTTCTTTTTTGAACTCGTCAACCAAGTAGTTGATGACACGGTTATCGAAGTCTTCACCGCCTAAGTGAGTATCACCGTTGGTCGCTAATACTTCAAAGGTTTTTTCGCCGCCCACTTCATCAATTTCGATGATAGATAAGTCGAACGTACCGCCGCCTAAGTCGTAAACCGCGATAGTTTGGTTACCTTTGCCTTTATCCAAACCGTAAGCCAATGCTGCGGCAGTCGGTTCGTTAATGATGCGTTTAACATCCAAACCTGCGATACGACCGGCATCTTTTGTTGCCTGACGTTGTGCGTCGTTAAAGTATGCAGGAACGGTAATTACCGCTTCGGTAACCGGTTCGCCCAGGAAATCTTCCGCGGTTTTCTTCATTTTTTTCAATACTTCGGCGGAGATTTGCGGCGGTGCCAGTTTTTCGCCTTTCACTTCGACCCATGCGTCGCCGTTATCCGCTTTGATGATTTGGAACGGCATAATGCTAACGTCACGTTGCACTTCGCTGTCTTCAAAACGACGACCGATTAAACGTTTAATCGCGAATAAAGTATTTTTAGGATTGGTCACGGCTTGACGTTTTGCCGGTTGACCAACTAATGTTTCGTTGTCATTTGTGTATGCAATGATTGACGGAGTTGTACGATCGCCCTCTGCATTTTCAATAACGCGCGGTTTGTCACCGTCCATTACCGCAACGCAAGAGTTTGTTGTACCTAAGTCAATACCAATAATTTTACCCATTTTGTTTCTCCTAGTTTTAATTCGTTTCACCGAACGCCTGCGCGTTCTTACGTGATATTAAAATGTGGATTGCAATTTCTTTTTCAAGAGGCAATTTTAAAAATTTTTTTAATTTTTCAAAAGTGCGGTGCAAATCCGTCTTGTTTTGGAAAATGGGGGAGCGGAGATGAATTTCAAGGGCACAATTAAAATTTTTACGGGAAAATCCCATGCAAAGGCAAAATAATGTCGCCGCATGGGAAACGGATAAATTTATAATGCCGAATCTATCCGAATTCGGCATGCTGAACAGTCCGGTTTTGTTTTTATTGACGTGATGAAAACGCGCTCATTATGCGTTTTGAGCCGCCGTGTAAATGGCTATCATATCCTGTTCGTATAAGGGTTTGACGGCACCGGCGCAGCCGTTGGTGGCGATAGCGCATTTTCTTGCCATTTCGGCGATTTGCTCCGCGCCGGCGTTTACGCCCAATTCGGATAAATTGGTCGGCATGCCGATGCTGCGAAAGAAATCTTCCATGGCTTCGATGCCTTTTAAGGCGGTTTGTTCCGCATTCTCAGCCGCTGTAACGCCCATCACTTGCACGGCGAAACGTTCGAAGCGCGGCAGGCAGTCTTTATAAACATATCTTGCCCAATGCCCCCAAATCGCCGCTAAACCCGCGCCGTGAGTGACACCGAACAAACCGCTTAATTCGTGTTCTAACATGTGAGTCGCCCAATCGCCTTGTCCGCCGCCGCAACCGGTTAAACCGTTATGGGATAAACTGCCGCTCCACATAATTTCTGCGCGGGCTTCGTAATTTTGCGGATCTTCTACCAGAATCCGCGCATTTTTCATCACGGTTTTTAATAAGCCTTCGGCAATGGAATCGGTGATTTCCATGGTGTCGTGAGGAGTAAAATAACGTTCCATAGTATGCATTAAAATATCCGCATTGCCGCTGGCGGTTTGATATGCAGGCAACGTCATAGTGAGTTCGGGATTTAAAATAGAGAATTTCGGGCGCGACAAATCGTTGCTATAACCCCGTTTGATGCCGCCTTCATCTTTGGTGATGACGGAACTCGGGCTCATTTCGCTGCCGGCGGCGGCAATGGTTAACACGGTGGCGACCGGCAAACAAGCGGCGGCCTGGCGTTTGCGATCGTAAAGTTCCCAGACGTCTTTATCGGGTTCGGCAACGCCGTAGGCAATGGCCTTGGCGGAATCAATGACGCTTCCGCCGCCCACGGCAAGAATAAAATCTACCTTTTCTTTTTTACACAAATCAATGCCTTGATAAACCAGAGATAACAACGGATTCGGCACCACGCCGCCCAGCTCCGTATAGGCGATGCCGGCGTTATCGAGCGAGGCTTTAATACGATCTAACAAACCGGATTTTTTCGCACTTTGACCGCCGTAATGAATCAGGATTTTTTTGCAGCCTTGAGCTTTAATCAGTTCGCCCGTCTGCTGTTCGGTATCTTTCCCGAAAATGATTCGGGTCGGCGTGAAATAATTAAAATTTTGCATCGTTATTCCTCCAGCTTCATTTCGTTATTGAACGGATGATTCCGCTTGAATTGCACTATTTTACAACGCTTGCAAATTTGTAATCAAATCGGGCTAATAACGGCTAGCGGAATGCGCCGTTGGGCGCGTGTCGGTGAGTTTCTTTCATTCGGGAAAAGTGCGGGAGAAAAAACGATCGTTTTTTTGCCCGCACTTTATCGGTTCATATCTTATTTTGGTCGTTTTTTATGGCTCGTGGAAACGGAAGCCGTAAAAATAATCGGGCATTTTGCGTCGAAAGAAAAACCAATGGGAAAAGTGCGGTCAAAAAATCGAAAGTTTTTTCTTCTTACCACAGATATTCGGGTTTTAGCCATTGACGCGCGGCAGACCAAGGCAACAGCAGTTGAATTTCTCCTTCGGCGTAGGAACCAATCGCGTAGGGCGCATAATTGAACGCCACACCGCCGGCGGTGAAATAGAAATCCGGTGACACGTCAAATTCGTTTTTTGACACAAAATAGTCGGCTTCTCTGCGCATGCCGTTTTGGGCGTTATAAAGTTTATAAGCGCCCCATAAGGCGTCTTTGACTTTGGCCAGATTGTCGTTGCCGAAGGCGGAGGCCAAGTCGATGACGGCTTTTTTATTCATATCGATGTTGATGTAGTTGGTCCAGCTCATCGGATGCGCGCCGCCGCCGTCCATAAAAGTCACTTGTTCGAAAGTGACGACATTTTGCCGTTGTCCGATGTAACGCATGGTTTGCGAATAGTCGTTAGCGCGGCTTTCAAAGGCTTCGGCGCTTTTTCGGGCGGATTCGTATTGCCGGCTGAAAATCGCCTGCAGCCGGGCTTTCGGATCCAGAATGGCTTCGATTTCCTGCTTGTCGGCGTGATTGTCGGTGTTGAGATAATCCGCCGCAATTTTGTTGTAGAGGAGTTCGTTTAACCATTGTACGCCGGTGTCCATCAGAAATACTTTCACGGAAGCCGTACTTTCCGTGATGAAATCCTGCGGTTTGGGATTTTGGCGTTTAAATTCAGCGGATTGATTAAAAATTTCCACCGGTTTTACCAATAATGCGGGAATTTCCGACCGCACTTTTGCCAGTTCGTCCTGCGCCTGCTGTAAATCCGTTTTTAACTGAGCGGCCGTTTGTTCCGCCTGTTGCAGTTTTTCCCGGGTTTCTTTGTCGTAACAGCCGGAAAGCGCAATAGCGGACGATACCAGAATGACGGATAATGTTTTTTTCATATTAACCCCTTAGAAAAATCCCTCTTCATATTGAAGAGGGAATAATTGAAAAATTACATTTTTTCGACGGTTTTAATGCCGAGTAAATCCAAGCCTTGTTTTAAGGTTTTTGCGGTTAACGCCGCCAGTTTCAAGCGGCTGTTTTTGATTGGCTGTTCCGCATTTAAAATCGGGCAGGCTTCGTAAAAACCGGAAAAGGTGCCCGCCAGTTCGTATAAATATTGGCAAAGAATATGCGGCATGCCGTCTTTTGCCACGCCATTGAGCGCTTCTTCGAATTGCAATAATTTGATGACCAGCGCGCGTTCCTTATCGTCGGTTAACACAATTTCGTCGCTGAGACGGCTTGGCTCGATACCGGCGCGGGCGAAGATGGAACGAATGCGCGTATAGGCGTATTGCATGTAAGGCGCCGTGTTACCTTCAAAGGTCAACATGTTATCCCAATCGAAAACGTAGTCCGTGGTACGGTTTTTAGATAAATCGGAATATTTCACCGAACCGATGGCAACCGCTTCCACCACCGCGGCTTTTTCTTCGGCGGTCAAATTCGGATTGCGTTCGGAAATCAGTTTATCGGCGCGTTCCACCGCTTCATCCAACAGATCTTTCAATTTTACCGTGCCGCCCGTGCGGGTTTTGAACGGTTTGCCGTCTTTGCCCAGCATCATGCCGAAGAAAGGGTGTTCAAGGCTGAAGGAATCCGGCACATAACCCGCTTTTCGGGTGATTAACCAGGCTTGTTGCATATGTTGGCTTTGACGGCTGTCCGAAAACACTAATACGCGATCCGCATGTAATTGGTG
The DNA here is from genome assembly GCF_014843355.1 of Actinobacillus sp. GY-402. GTDB lineage: Bacteria > Pseudomonadota > Gammaproteobacteria > Enterobacterales > Pasteurellaceae > Exercitatus > Exercitatus varius. The sequence continues at coordinate 1,185,268 of NZ_CP062137.1, read as the reverse complement.
ACAGCGGTATTTTGCCGCCGCAATGTCGGTTGTAGTGTAAAGGAATCCGCCGTCTTTTTTCTGTACGATAACGCCCATGGGATCGCCGTCTTTGTTTTTGAATTCCTCCAGATAAACCACTAAGGCGCCGTCATCTTCCACCGCTAAGCCTTGTTTTTTCAGATCCGCGACGATTTCCGGCAACATCGGGTTATACAGGCTTTCGCCCATTACGTCTTTTTCCGTTAAAGTTACGTTTAGGCGGTTGTAGTTTTCCTGATTGTGGCGCATGGTGATGTCCACCAGTTTTTTCCACATCATGCGGCAATATTCGTCGCCGCTTTGCAGTTTGACCACATAATTGCGGGCTTTTTCCGCAAAGGCTTCATCGCTGTCATAATGTTCTTTCGCCGCACGATAGAAAGATTCCAAATCGCTTAATTCCATGGCGGTGGCGTTTTCGTTTTCCATTTTTTCCAGATAGGCAATCAGCATACCGAATTGGGTGCCCCAGTCGCCTACGTGGTTGGCGCGAATGACGTGATTGCCTAAAAATTCCAAAGTGCGTACCACGGCATCGCCGATAATGGTCGAACGCAAATGTCCTACGTGCATTTCTTTCGCAACGTTAGGAGAGGAATAATCCACCACGATGGTTTGCGGTTTTTCCGTTTTAATCCCAAAATTGACCGCACTTAACATCTCGTCCGCGTGATTCGCCAGCCAGTTTTTAGCTAAGAAAATATTGATGAAACCCGGGCCGGCAATTTCCAATTTTTCCGCAATGCCGTCGAGCTTTAAATTATCCAGCACTTTTTGCGCAAATTCGCGCGGGTTTAAGCCTAATTTCTTTGCGGCGCCCATAATGCCGTTCGCCTGGTAATCGCCGAATTGCGGTTTACCCGATTGACGCACCGCTGGTTCCACGGGCTGTTGCGCGCCCGCTGCGATCATGGCTTGTCCGATTTGTTCTGAGAGAAGTTGTTGAATATTCACGTTTAACCTATTTGATTTTTTTACTTGTTGATTTTTGTCCGACCGGTGAAGGTGTCGGAGGAATTCATCGGATTCAAAATAATCCGCTATGATACCGAACTATCCCTGGTTATTAAAGCGTTTTTGCTTCTTCGGTAAAACGGATTAAACCTTCCTGCTGGGTTGTTGCGATTAGGCGTCCGTATTTATCGAAAATCTGCCCGCGCGACAAACCGCGTGCGGCGTACGCATTGTTGCTTTCAATGGCATAAAGCAGCCAATCGTTTAAATCAAAACTGCGGTGGAACCAAATGCTGTGGTCGATAGTGGCGACTTTCATGCCTTTCTGCAAAAATCCTTTTTCATGGGGATGAAGTGCGGTCAAAATACAGTGAAAATCGGAAAAGTAAGCCAGCAGACATTTTTGAATATTGGCGTCAAGCGGCGCTTCGCCGTTCGTTCGAACCCAAACGAATTGTTCCGGCGGCAGTTTTTGACCGCGGAACGGATTGTTAATGTATTTGGAACGAATTTCGAACGGGCGCTCCGCCAGAAATTTGTCGCGTACGTTTTCCGGTATAAAGAGCGCCGCCTGTTTAAGTGCGGAACTTTCGGAAATCCATTCTTCCGGCGATTCCACCTGCGGCATTTTGCTTTGGTGTTCAAAACCGTATTCTTCCACCTGGAAAGAAGCGGTAACATGGCAAATCGGTCGGTTGTGCTGAATGGCTTTCACCCGCAACGCGGTGAAGTTGTGCCCTTCGCGCAGGGTTTCAACGTCGTAAATAATCGGATAACTGCTGTCACCGGGCGCTAAGAAATAAGCATGGCAGGAATGTAACAAGCGGTTCGGCGACGCCACCTGCATGGCGGCGGAAAGCGCCTGTGCCACCACTTGTCCGCCGAATACCTGGCGAAATCCCAAATCTTCACAGTTGCCGCGGAATAGCCCGTCGTCCAATTTTTCCAATTTCAGTAATGTAATTAATCTGTTTAATGCGATTGACATAATATTTCCTTTTTCGTTTGCATTTTAGGGGCGATTCACGCATAATACGCCCACTCAATCGGTATGCGAAAGCAAATCGGTGAGCTCGATGGGAACCTCCTCGGTCTCTCGCAACGGTGTCTGGTTTACCCGGTCAGGTTCGGAAGAAAGCAGCCAAAGTCAGAATTTCTGTGTGCCGAGAATCACTGGGGAGGTTTCCGCCCATCCGGCCAATAAAAATTTCAGCGCAAGCGGTTTTACGCTTCGGCTAGATTCTCGCCGTTAACCGTTTAAATAAACCGTTTTCCCGTTCCATTAATTCATTGAAACGTCCGTTTTCGATTAAACGACTGTCATCAATGACATAAATCTGATCGAACCGTTCAATTTCCGTTAATCGGTGTGTCACCATAATTAAGGTTTTCTCTTTTGCGTGTTCAAAAATAAGCCGCAACATACGGCGTTCCGTTTCGCGATCCAGCCCTTCCGTCGGTTCGTCCAATAATAAAATCGGCGCGTCGCTTAATAAAATACGGGCTAGCCCCAAGCGACGCTGTTCGCCGCCGGAAAGCGGGCGTCCGCCGTTGCCGAGCCATTGTTCCGGACCTTGTTCCGCAAGATGTTGCAGACCGACCTGATTTAGCACATCGGTGATTTGCCGCTCGGTTAAAATTGAACGGCTTGCCAGTTGCAAATTGTTGCGCAAACTGTCGCTGAATACGTGGACGCGTTGAGTTAAAACGGCCATTTGCGCGCGTAACGCGCTTTCACTGTAAGCGGAAATTGGTTGTTCGGCAAATAAAATTTCGCCGCTATCGGGCGCATAATTGCGTACCAATAACTGCAACAGCGTGGATTTTCCGCTGCCCGTTTTGCCTAATAGAGCGACTTTTGTTCCGCGCAGAATCTGCAAATCCAGCCGGTTTAAAGCAAGTCGGGAACGGTCGGGATAACGGAAGGTCACTTGTTTTACGTCGAATAAAACGTTGGAATTTTTGACCGCACTTTGTGTGCCGGAAAAGTCCACCGGCGGCGTTTGCCGCACAATATCGCTTACCCGTTCGGCGGAAGCGATCACTTGTCCGATATGTAAAAACGCCGCGCCGAGAGGAATTAAAATTTCAAACGCCGCCAGCGCGGACATGGTGAATAAAGCGATAAAAGCGAATTGTTCAAGCTCCGAACCGAATTCGGTGGCGGCCGCCAGCCATAAGGTGAGCACCACCAATAACCCGTTGAAAAACATGAAAAGTGCGGTGGATAATCCCGACAAATTGCTTTCCCGCCGTTGATAAGCCTGCCAATTTTGCTCGGTTCGGTTTAATTGGTCGCGCCATGCGGACGAAGCGTTAAACAGTAGCAGTTCCGCTTGAGCCTGAATGAATTCCACAAATTGTTCGCGATAGCGGGCGCGGGATTGGGTCAGTTTCGCGCCGAATCGCGTGCCGAGACGGTAAAAAACCGGCGGCATCACCAATAGCAGGATTAACAATGTGCCGCCGATAAAAAGGGCGAGCGGTAAACTGAAAAAGCTTAATCCGAGCGTCATAAAAATAATCACCGCCGCCGCGCTGACGAAAGGCGCAATCAGGCGTAAATACAGGCTGTCCAGGGTATCGACGTCCGCGACCAGACGATTCAGCAAATCGCTGTTGCGGTAACGGTTTAGCACCGCGGGCGACAACGGAATGATTTTTTCAAATACCTGTACGCGCAATTTGGCAAGAATACGAAAGGTGGCGTCGTGCGTGACTAAGCGTTCGAAATAACGGGCGGCGGTGCGTCCGATGGCTAAGCCGCGTACGCCGGCGGACGGATAGAAAAAGTTGAACAGCGTTCCTGCGCCGGCAATGGCAGTGGCGGCAAGGAACCAGCCGGAAAGCGAAAGTAAACCGATGCCGGCGGCAAGCCCGGTTATCATCAATATCACGCCGAGCGCTAAAGAGGCTTTGGCGTGGCGAAACAGTTTTAAATAGGGAAGTAATGCACGCATTTTATGGTCGTTTTCCTCAAAATGATGTTTTTCCGATCGCACTTTTATTTTTTGTGGCTTATGAATAGGTAAAGTGCGGTCACAAAAAGCAGCGCTTTTTGAACGTTGGCTTTGCCAACGGTGGCGAAGCCATAAGTAATCGCACCGGCGATTACGCATAAATTTTTCACAGTTTTTTTATTGAATATCCTGATTCCGCCGATTGAGCAGTTCCGCAAAGTAACCTTGCCGGCTTAATTCCTCAAAACGCCCTTGCTGCACGATTTGCCCCTGTCGCATCACCAGAATCTGATCGCTGTGTTTTAAATCTTCAATGCGGTGAGTAATCATCAGCGTAGTGTGTGCGTGATCAATGGCGTTCAGCGCCTGCAAGACCTGATTTTCCGATTGCGCGTCCAGGCTTGCCGTCGGCTCGTCCAATAACAGCAAACTGCCTTTGCGCAACAACGCGCGGGCGACGGCCAAACGTTGCGCCTGCCCGACGGAAACGCCTAAACCGCCGTCTTTAATTTCGCTGTTTAAACCTAATTTATCGGTGAATTCTTTGGCATTCGCCCGTTGCAGCGCGGCGTCGATTTCCGCTTGCGTGGCCTGAATATCGCCGAGCAATAAATTATCTAAAATAGAACCGTGCAACAACAGCGGATTTTGTCCCACCCAGGCAATTTGCCGGCGCCAGGCGGCGATATCCGCCTGGCTGAGTTCTACGCCGTTAATTTTCAGGCTTCCTTCATAATTCAGAAAACCCAGTAAAACGTTCATCAGAGACGTTTTCCCTGCGCCGCTTTGTCCCACCAGCGCCGTATGACTGCCGGCCGGAATGCGGAAGGTAAGCGGTTGAGTTAACGGCTTGCCTTGCGGTGAAAGCGCCACTAAATTTTCGGCCGAAATATCGACCGCACTTTGATGAGGAATTTGAATATTTTGCCGGCGTTGTGACGCGGTTTCCGTGTCTAAAAAGTCTACGATGGCGTCCGCCGCGCCTATGGCGGCGGAACGATCGTGATAATAAGCGCCCAAATCCCGCAACGGCTGATAAAATTCCGGCGCGAGAATTAAGCAGAAAAAGCCGACGAACAAGGTCATGCCGGCGGAAAGTTGGCCGAATTCGATTTGTCCCAAATAGCTGAAACCGAAATACACCGCCATAACGGCGATGGAAATTGAGGTGAAAAACTCCAACACGGCGGAAGACAAAAACGCCATTTTTAATACGTCCATGGTGGTTTTGCGAAAATCTTCCGTAGCTTGTTCGATATGCCGGGTTTGTTCCGAAGTGCGGTCAAAAAGACGCAAGGTTTCCAGACCGCGCAGACGATCCAAAAATTGCGCGCTCAGCTTTGCCAGCGTGTTCATGTTTCGCTGGCTTTTATCGGCGGCGGCAATGCCGACCAAAATCATAAATACCGGAACCAGCGGCGCGGTGAGCAGCATGATTAAACCGGCGGCCCAGTTTAACGGAAATACCGCAATCAGAATAACGCACGGCACGATGACGGATAACATTTGCTGCGGCAGGTAACGGGCATAAAAATTATGCAGATTTTCCACTTGTTCCAGCATCAGCGTCGCCCAGCCGCCCGCCGATTTGCCGTTGATGACGGCAGGGCCGACGGCATGAATTTTTTCCAGAATTTGGCGCCGAATAAAATTGCGTAATTTTTGACCGCACTTGAAGCCGATTTTTTCCCGTACATAAAGTATGCCGGCGCGCAAGGCAAAGCAGATAAACAGACCGATAAATTGCGGAATCAGCGCGGAACGCGCGCTGTGTTCGATAATTAACGCGTGCAGTAGCGAGGCCAATAACCAGGTTTGAACCACTAAAATCAATGAGGAAAGGGTCGCCAGCAGGATATTCAGATTCAGCTCTTTTTTTATGGGTTTTTGCTGCGAACGCAGCCATTTAAACAGATATTTTTGACGAGATTTTTCCATGTGCGGTTAAACTAAAATTCGGTGGTTAAGGCTTGAATTAATTCGGAGAATTCTACAGGATTTCAGAAAAACATGCACTTAAAACCTAAATACATCCTCCGCAGCTACCGCAACGCCAATCTTCTTTGTTTACCGCGCGATAAAAATGACGCATGGTTTGTTCTTCAATGGGAATATTGTGTTCGATAAACACATCCGCCAGCCAGTCGGCGTTTTCGATAATCCAGTCGTCTTCGCTCAGCCCTTCGCGGTATAGCTCGTCTTCGGGATCGATAAAGTTATAGATGCCGTCCGTGCCCATATCTTCGCTACGTTTATGTTCCGGCAACATGACGGGCAGGCCTTGGTAAGAAATGTCCCAGTGTCCCAAACAAAGAGTATTCCCGATAATCGACCATTTGGCCTGAAACGGATTGTTCGAATCGTTCATTTTTGCTCCTTCTGACTTTTACCGATTAACTATACGCCGATAAACGGAATTAAAAATACATAAAAATAGGGAAATATTATTGACTAATATGCTGATACATGATGAAAAATCATGTACACTTGACAGGATTTTATTCTATTAATCGGTGAATTTTGTGGATAAAAAATTGCCTAAAGCTCTTGATGCTATTGATATCAAAATTTTAAATGAACTCCAACGTAACGGAAAAATCTCGAATATCGATTTATCCAAGAAAGTGGGGTTGTCGCCGACGCCTTGTCTGGAACGGGTAAAACGCCTGGAAAAGCAAGGCGTGATTATGGGATACCGTGCGCTGTTAAATCCGGAATTACTGGATGCGCCGTTGCTGGTGATCGTGGAAATCACCCTGATTCGCGGTAAACCGGACGTATTTGAAGAATTTAACGCCGCCGTTCAGGCGCTGGATGAAATTCAGGAATGCCATTTGGTTTCCGGCGATTTCGATTATTTACTGAAAACCCGGGTTGCCGATATGGCGGCATACCGCAAATTGCTGGGCACGACGTTGCTGCGCTTGCCCGGCGTGAATGACACCCGCACTTATGTGGTTATGGAAGAAGTGAAACAGACGAATTTTTTACAGTTGAAATAACATGATTAGAAAAATAACGGAAGGTTTTTCGCCGAAACATTATTTGGTGGAATTGATTTTAGGATTGACCGCAGTTTTCGGGTTTTATTTGATTATTGCCTGGTCCAGTTACAGTCCTTTTGACAGCGCTTGGTCGGTGTCCGGTTATCAACCCGAAATCATTAATAAAGCCGGTAAACTGGGTGCTTGGGTAGTGGATCTGTTTTTTACGTTCTTTGGCGACGTCGGACATCTTTTACCGTTTTTGATCTGTATCACCCCGATTTATTTTATTCGCACTAAGCGTGTGGACAGCCTGACCTGGACACGTTTCAGTTTGCGCATGTTCGGATTTGTCACATTTATGCTGGGTGCCACCGCACTTTGCGCATTATTGCTGAATAATACGCCTTACCATTTAGCCGGCGGCGTGCTTGGCGGCAGTTTGGTGAAACACTTGTTTCCGGTTATGGGGAAATTCGGCATTTTATTATTCGGCGTGGCGTTGACCGTTCTCGGTTTCGTGTTTTGTTCCGGCGCCTCATTAATTCGTCTGCTGGTGGCGTTTTATAATTGGATTACCATGCAGAACGAACGGCCGGCATCGCCTGAAAATGCGCAGCCGAATAGCGAGGAATTTACGACTTCGACGGAAACGGAACGGGCTGAGAATGAAACGGCTATTTCGGCGCCGGCATATAACGATTCCTCGTCCGTTCATATTTCGGGCCTGGAGACGGCGCAAGAGGATAAAACCGCTCCGATCAGCGTCGATAACGCCGATATGCTGGAAAAATTCGACGCCTATGATTTGGGCGCGGATCAGAATTTGCCTCATGTGAGTATTGCCGGCGACGATTATTCTTACGACGATGAAGCTCAGGATATGCGGCATGCCACGGAACAATCGGGTCTGCGGCCGGCTTTTATCCAAAACGGCGCGTCAAATGCAGCGGAAACGGCCGATATGTTTGCTTCGGATGATTCGGATTCCGTTCATATTCCAGAAGTAAAATTAATGCCGTCAACCGATACGCGACCGACGGCTAATCCGCTTTCCGCCGCCGGTGTAGTTGAGCCGGTTGAAGTGATGGGAAAAATCGATAAAAAACCGACCGCACTTTTCGAGAAAATTGAAGAGGAATTAGATGACGATGCCGAATTAGCGGCGCAGTTTGCCCAACAGGAAGCGGCGCGTGAGCAGGCGCGTCAGATTAAAGCGCAGGAAATGGGAATCAGTTTGGCGGAGTCGCCGACGGAATCCGACGCGCTCCCGGGGTTGCGCACGATTTCCATCGATCAGGCGATTGCGTTGTTCGGCGATCACAAAGCGCCGGAAAAACCGACCACGGATATGCCGAGTCTGGATTTGTTGGATCAGCATTCCAGTCAAACCGTCAATGTGACGGAAAGCGAATTGCGCGCCACCTCGCAGCGAATTGAACAACGTTTACGCGATTTCAATGTCAAAGCAACGGTGAAAGACGTGTTGGTCGGGCCGGTGGTGACCCGTTATGAACTTGAGTTGCAACCCGGCGTGAAAGCGTCGAAAGTCACCAGTATCGATACCGATTTGGCGCGGGCGCTGACGTTTAAAGCGATTCGGGTGGCGGAAACCATTCCGGGCAAGCCGTATATCGGTATCGAAACGCCGAATGCGAAACGCCAGAACGTTTATTTGCGCGATGTGTTGGACAGTGAAACGTTCCGAAATTCTACCGCACTTTTACCGATGGCGTTAGGCAAAGATATCAGTGGCAAACCGGTGGTCATCGATTTGGCGAGAACCCCGCATCTGTTAGTGGCGGGTTCCACCGGTTCGGGGAAATCCGTCGGCATCAACACCATGATTCTGAGCTTGCTCTATCGGGTGAAACCGGAAGAAGTGAAGTTCATCATGATTGACCCGAAAGTGGTGGAGTTGTCTGTGTACAACGGTATTCCGCATTTGCTGACGGAAGTGGTGACGGACATGAAAAAAGCGGCCAACGCTTTACGTTGGTGCGTGGATGAAATGGAACGCCGTTATCAGTTGCTGGCGAAATTGCGGGTACGCAATATCGAAGGTTTCAACGAACGGATTGACGCTTATCGCGCGGAAGGCGTGGTGATTCCGGATCCGTTATGGAAACCGTCGGACAGCATGGATACTACGCCGCCGATTCTGGAACGCCTGAATTACATCGTATTAATCGTGGATGAATTTGCCGATTTAATGATGGTGGCGGGCAAACAAATTGAAGAATTGATTGCCCGATTAACCCAAAAGGCGCGCGCGGTGGGCATTCATGTGATTTTGGCGACTCAGCGGCCGTCCGTTGATGTGATTACCGGATTGATTAAATCCAATATCCCAAGCCGTATCGCTTTTACCGTAGTGCAACGCAACGACTCGCGTACGATTCTGGATCAAAACGGCGCGGAAGCACTGCTGGGGCGCGGCGATATGCTGTATCTGGCGAACGGAACCACGGAATTAATGCGGGTACACGGCGCGTTTATGACCGATGATGAAGTGAACCGCGTGGCGGACGACTGGCGAGCGCGGGGTAAACCGAATTATATTTCTTCGATTCTGGAAAGTTCGGAAGAGGATGAAGCGGATAACGAAGAAGGTTATGGCGCGTCGGACGACGAGCTCGATCCGCTGTTCGATAAAGCGGTGGAAGTGGTTAGCAGCACGGGGATGACTTCCACCTCATTTATTCAACGTCGGCTGAAAGTGGGCTTCAACCGCGCGGCAAATATTATGGAACAAATGGAACAACAGGGCATTGTGTCCGAAATGCGCAACGGTAAACGGGAATTATTGGTGCGCAATACCTCATCGGATTATTAATTGTGAGCGAGCGGCTAAATTTTTAAAAGGAAAGCGACATGAAAAAAACAGTGAAAAATTTATGCGTAATTGCCGGTGCGATTACTTATGGCTTCGCCACCGTTGGCAAAGCCAACGTTCAAAAAGCGCTGCTTTCTGTGACCGCACTTTTAACCTTAGCGCTGGCGGCGCCTTTGGCTTTGGCGGATGCGGCAGACGAGTTGCAAACGCGTTTGCAGAAAGTGAGCGTGTTCAGCGCGGATTTCACTCAGAACGTGAGTTCGGTGAACGGTAAACAGGTGCAGCAGGGAAGCGGCAAAATTCAAATCAAGCGCCCGAATCTGTTTCGCATGGATAATAAAAAACCGCAGGAAACGCAAATTATTGCAGACGGCAAAACCCTTTGGTTTTATGACCCGTTTGTCGAACAGGTGACGGCAAACTGGGTGAGCGACGCGGTGAACAATACGCCGTTCGTGTTGCTGACCAGCAATGATCCGAGTCACTGGAATCAATATAACGTTCAACAGAATTCCGATACTTTCGTGTTAAAACCGAAAGCGAAAAACAGCAATATCAAACAGTTTGACATTCGTATCGACGGTAACGGCGTTCTAAAAGGATTCAGCACCATTGAAAAAGACGGGCAATCCAATCTGTATATGCTGCGCAATATTAACAATAACAATATTGCGGACAGCGTATTCAGCTTCAGCGTGCCGAAAGGCGCGGAATTCGACGATCAGCGCAAAAAGAAAAAATAACGGCATAAAGTGGGCGGCGCGCCCACTCTTTTTTCGTATAAATCTCCATTTTTCAACCTTCCGTAAGGGATTCCATTATGGCTAACCTGAATTTCGATTTTGCCGAAAATGATTTTCGCCCTCTTGCCGCCCGCATGCGCCCGCGTACGTTGGATGAATATTGCGGACAGCAGCACTTGATCGGCAAAGGCAAGCCGTTACGTCGGGCGATAGAGGCCGGTCACGCGCATTCCATGATTTTATGGGGGCCGCCGGGCACCGGTAAAACCACTTTGGCGGAAATTATCGCTCATCGTATTAATGCGGAAGTGGAACGCCTTTCCGCCGTCACTTCCGGCGTGAAAGAGATCCGCGAAGCCATTGAGCGGGCGAAACGGAACCGCTTGGCGGATCGTCAAACCATTTTGTTTGTGGACGAGGTCCATCGTTTCAATAAAAGTCAGCAGGACGCCTTTTTGCCGCACATTGAAGACGGCACCGTTATTTTTATCGGCGCAACCACGGAAAATCCTTCTTTTGAATTGAACAACGCCTTATTGTCGCGGGCGCGGGTGTACGTTCTGAAATCCCTGACTACGGCGGACGTGGAACAGGTTTTGCAGCAAGCGGTGGCGGATGAAGAACGCGGTTTGGGTAAAATGCGGTTAAATCTGGAAGCGGATTTGCTGCGTTTGCTGGCGGAATACGTCAACGGCGACGCCCGACTGGCGTTGAATTGTCTGGAGTTAATGGCGGATATGGCGGAAGAAGACAAAAACGGTAAAAAAATCGACCGCACTTTACTGACGGAAGTGTTGGGCGAGCGGCAAGCCAGATTCGATAAGGGCGGCGATCGTTTTTATGATTTGATTTCCGCCGTGCATAAATCCATTCGCGGTTCCGCGCCCGATGCGGCGTTGTATTGGTATGCCCGCATTATCACCGCCGGCGGCGATCCGCTGTATGTGGCGCGGCGTTTGCTGGCCATCGCCTCCGAAGATATCGGCAACGCGGATCCGCGCGCGATGCAGGTGGCGTTGAGCGCTTGGGACTGCTTCACCCGGGTGGGCGCGGCGGAAGGCGAACGCGCCATTGCCCAAGCCATTGTGTATCTTGCGGCGGCGCCGAAAAGTAACGCCGTTTATCTCGCCTTCAAAGCGGCGAAAGCGTTGGCGAAACAATCGCCGGATTATGACGTGCCGCGCCATTTAACCAACGCGCCGACGCAGTTGATGAAAGAATTGGGTAATCATGCGGAATATCGTTATGCTCACGATGAACCGAACGCTTATGCCGCGGGAGAAAATTATTTCCCCGAAGCCTTGAAAGACACGCAACTTTATTTCCCGAGTTCGCGCGGCATGGAAATTAAGATTAAAGAAAAATTGGATTGGTTGCGGGAATTGGATCGACAGAGCGAAAATGTTCGCTGGAAAAAATAAACGTTATTCGGGTTTGGAGAAAAAAATGAAATATGCGTTGACCAACGGCGTAATTTATACCGGCACGGCAGTGCTTTACGGCCATGCGGTGATTGTGGAAAACGATCGCATTGTGGCCGTTGTACGTGAAGAAGATGTGCCCGCCGGGCTATCTTCGGTGGATTTGCAGGGGCATAATCTGACCGCCGGCTTCATCGATTTGCAGCTGAACGGCTGCGGCGGAGTCATGTTTAACGGCGATATTTCGGTAAAAACGCTGGAAATTATGCAGCAAACCAATCTGCGTTCGGGCACCACCAGTTATTTGCCGACTTTTATTACCGCAACCGATGAAGGCATGAAAAGTGCGGTCAAAATTATGCGAGAATATTTGGCGCAATACCGCAATCAGGCGCTAGGCCTGCATTTAGAAGGACCTTATATCAGCTTAGCCAAAAAAGGCGTCCACCAAGCGGAATTCGTGCGGGAAATTTCCCCGGAAATGTACGATTTTTTAACTGAAAACGCCGATGTTATCCGTGTTATGACCATTGCACCGGAAAATGCCACCGCTCGTTTTATCGCCGATTTTGTGAAAAAAGGTATTCGAGTGGCGGTGGGGCATTCCGACGCATCTTACCGACAAACTAAACAGGCGTTTGCCCTCGGCGCCACCTTGGCTACGCATTTACATAACGCCATGTCGCCGGTGAAATCCGGGCGGGAAATGGGCGTCGTCGGCGCGGTGCTGGAGGAAGACAAGGTTTACGTCGGCATTATTGCGGACGGTTTGCATGTGGAATTCGGCAACATCAGCATTGCCAAACGCTGTAAAGGCAAAAAATTGTATCTGGTCACCGACGCCACGGCGGCGGCAGGGTCGGATATCGTCCGATTTGATTTTGTCGGCACCACGGTTTATGTGCGCGACGGCAAATGTTTTGACGGCAACGGCACCTTAGGCGGTTCGGCGATAACCATGATCGAAAGCGTCGGCAATCTCGTGAAAGAAGTCGGTATTCCTTTAGACGAAGCCTTACGCATGGCGAATCTGTATCCGGCCGAAGCCGTCGGTGTCGCGGATTTTCTGGGTTCCGTCGAATCGGGTAAAATTGCCAATCTGACGGTTTTCAGCCATGATTTCCGCGTTTTAGCCAGTGCGGTAAACGGAAAATGGACGGAATTTTCACCGCACTTGAAATTCATCTTTTAAATATCGATAAATTCCGTCGCCGTCAGTCGTAAAGTGCGGGCAAAAAATGCGATGTTTTTTGCCCGCACTTTATTCCCGCCTATTTATCAAAGAACCCTGTATTTTTCGCCCGAATGCCGTTACAATAAAAAAATATTTTATTGCAAATAATGAACTGAGGTAGCCATGATCGATCCGAATTTACTGCGTAATAATCTGGAAGAAACCGCACAAAAATTAAAAGAGAAGCGTCATTTTATTCTGGATGTGGAACAATTAAAGGAACTGGAAGAACAACGCAAAGCATTGCAGGTGAAAACCGAAACTTTGCAGGCTGAGCGTAATTTGCGTTCCAAAGCTATCGGCGCCGCCAAAGCGCGCGGCGAAGATATCGAATCTTTATTGGACGAAGTGGATCATTTAGGCATTGAATTGGCCCAGGCAAAAGCGTTGTTTGACGACGTATCCGCCGAATTAAATACCATTTTATTGACGATTCCGAACATTCCGGCGGATGAGGTACCGTTGGGTAAAGACGATACGGAAAATCAGGAAGTTTCTCGTTGGGGAACGCCGAGAACCTTCGATTTTGAAGTGAAAGATCATGTGACGCTGGGTGAAAATATTGACGGTTTGGATTTTGCCGCCGGGGTGAAATTAAGCGGTGCGCGGTTTGCCGTGATGAAAGGTCAAATTGCCAAATTACACCGCGCATTAGCGCAGTTTATGCTGGATCTTCACACGGAAAAACACGGTTATTTGGAAACTTACGTTCCTTATTTGGTGAACCACGCAACGTTGTACGGAACCGGTCAGTTGCCGAAATTCGGCGAAGATTTGTTTCACACCAAAGCTTTGGAAGGCGAGCAGCCTTACGCGCTTATTCCGACAGCCGAGGTTCCGGTGACCAATTTAGTGCGCGATGAAATTCTGAATGCGGAAGATTTACCGTTAAAAATGACCGCACATACGCCTTGTTTCCGTTCCGAAGCGGGTTCATACGGTCGCGATACCCGCGGTTTAATTCGTATGCATCAGTTCGACAAAGTGGAAATGGTGCAAATTGTGGAGCCGGAAAAATCCATGGACGCCTTGGAAGAATTGACCGGTCACGCGGAAGAAGTGTTGCAGTTATTGAATTTGCCGTATCGTAAAGTTTTGCTTTGTACCGGTGATATGGGTTTTGGTTCCTGCAAGACTTATGATTTGGAAGTCTGGTTGCCGGCACAGGATACTTACCGTGAAATTTCCTCCTGTTCCAATATGTGGGATTTCCAGGCCCGTCGTATGCAGGCGCGCTGCCGTGCCAAAGGCGATAAAAAACCGCGTTTAGTGCACACGTTGAACGGTTCCGGGCTGGCCGTAGGACGCACTTTAGTGGCGGTACTGGAAAATTATCAGAATGCCGACGGTTCTATCACGGTGCCGGAAGTTTTACGTCCTTACATGGGCGGAGTTGACGTAATCCGTCGATAATTTTAGCGTGAAAAAGCCCTGGTTAACAAACCGGGGTTTTGTTTTTTTATCCGTTCTTTCAAGCGGCAAGGCTTATGAATAGTGATTTTCTTTCTTCTCTGATATTTTCCGTGAATGTCACATTGCCGACGTTGCTGTTGCTGCTCATCGGCATGGTATTGCGGCGACGTCAGTTTCTGGATGATGCTTTTTGTGAAAAAGCGACCCGCTTGATCTTTAATCTTACTTTGCCGTTATTGTTGTTTTTCAACGTATACGATTCAAAAATCGATTATGCCGACCAGCTGCCATTGATTATAGTGGCCTTTCTCGGCACGACCTTTTTGTTTGTTTCGGCCGAAATTTTCGCCGGTAAATTTATTGCAGAAAAGCGCGAGCGTTGCACTTTCGTTCAATCGGTTTTTCGCGGAAACAACGGCATTTTAGGTTTGGCGTTTTGTGTTAACGCCTATGGAAACGCCGCGTTTGCGCCGGCGTCCATTTATTCCGCCGTTCTGATTTTTCTGTATAACATTTACGGCGTGATTACCATTACCCGTTCGCTTTCTAGTACAAAAGTCCGGTTTTCCGCCGTGTTTTTCAATATTTTGAAGAATCCGCTGATTATCGGGATTGTTTCCGGACTGGCGATGAATTTTTTTGCCGTTCCGCTGCCGGAAGCCGTGGTTTCCACCGGGCATCATTTAGCCAATATTACTTTGCCGTTAGCCTTAATCTGTACCGGCGCGACCATTAATTTTAAAACCATGGGATGGGGCTCCCGCGTCATTTCCTGGGGCGTGATCGGGCGGTTGATTGTCGCTCCGGCGGTAATGATTGCCATATCCCGTTTATTTGGCATATCCGGCATGGAATTAGGCATTGTGTTGCTGATGACCACCACGCCGCTGGCGGCCGCCACCTACGCTATGGTGCGCGGCATGGGCGGCAACGGCGTTACGGTGGCGAATATTATCGGCATCACCACTATCGGTTCGGCATTTGCCTCTTCTTTAGGCTTGATCATTCTTTCTCAGTTAGGCTGGCTTTAACGAAGCATAAAAGTGCGGTCAAAAAAAGCAACGTTTTTTGAACGTTGGGCTTTGCCAACGGTGGCGAAGCCATAAGTAATCTCACTGGCGATTACGCATAAAAAAGCCGAGTTTTTATTTAACGCGAATAATTACCCCCACCGATTCCTGATGAATCGGCTGCCGGATTCTTGCGGTTTCCACGCAAATCATGGTTTGATAACCGCTTTCACTCATATTGCCGGTGGTTTTATGCCACGGATTCCATACCACAATATCGCCGGCATTTTGGTGTTCTATCTCAATATGACGTTGATACGCTTTATCCGCAATAATTGTGGCGCCCGCTTCGGCGCTATAAATACAATCTACATTTTCCCGGATGATTCGCGGAACGGGCACGTTTTCCTGCCGTTGAGTGAGTGAATTAAAGGCGGAGTTCGGCAGATTCAACAGTTCCGTACGATGAATATCGCCTACCTTGAAATAACTGTGCAAGGCAATTTGCGCTTCCTGTCCCGTCAGATTGGTAAAGACAAGTTGACAATCGGCGCTAAAGGTCATGGTGAGTGTGGTGACGGTTTGTTTTTCATGAATCAGCGTAAATGTGAGTTGAAACGAATCCGGTGCGATTTGATGGGACGTTAATTCCCACAGCGAGATTCGGGCGTAACCGTGCGCCGGTGTTCCCGCATTGTTAAACCAGGGAAAACAAACCGGTATGCCGCCGCGAATGGCGCTGCCCGCTTTGAACGGCTCGATTTCGCTCAGCCACAGCACGTCATGTTGTGCGCCGGCCGGCTTCCAACTCAATAAATGTGCGCCTTGCAGGGCGATTTTGGCCGAGCCGACGGCATGTTCCGCTTCAATGACGGGGATGTCATTATATTGATAAAGGGAAATGCCGGTATCAATGTGTCGAATAAATTTACGTTTCATCGTTAGTCCTTCTATTTTCCGGAGCAAAATCTGATACAATCACGCCCTAAATATTATGCCAATATTATGCCGAAACGGAACAGAATGGTAGAACAACAGCAAATAATTCAGGTTTTTTCCGATAACGGAGAATTAAGCCGCTATATAAAAGGTTTTCGTCCCCGCCGGGAACAGTTGGAAATGGCAACTGCGGTCGGAAATGCGATTGAATCTAAAGGCGCATTGGTGGTGGAAGCCGGCACCGGCACCGGTAAGACGTTTGCATATTTGGCTCCTGCGTTATTGGCAAAAAAGAAAACCATTATTTCTACCGGTTCGAAGAATTTACAGGATCAACTGTTTAATCGCGATTTGCCGGCAATCAAAACGGCGTTGGGTTATTCCGGCAAAATCGCCTTATTGAAAGGTCGGGCGAATTATTTGTGTCTGGAACGGTTGGATCAGGTGATTGCTCAAGGCGTGTTGGGCGATAAATCGGTGCTGGCGGATTTGTCTAAGGTGAGAGCGTGGAATAATTCCACCCAAACCGGCGATTTAAGCGAATGCACTACCTTGCCGGAAGACAGTCCGATTTTTCCGCAATTAACCAGCACGACGGAAAGTTGCCTCGGCAGCGATTGCCCGAATTATAACGATTGTTATGTGGCGTTAGCGAGAAAACGGGCGTTGGCGGCGGATTTAGTGGTGGTAAACCATCATTTGTTTTGTGCCGATATGGCGGTGAAAGAAAGCGGATTCGGCGAATTAATTCCCCATGCGGAAGTAATTATTTTTGACGAAGCCCATCAATTGCCCGATATTGCCAGCCAGTATTTCGGACAATCGCTGACTTCGCGCCAGCTGTTCGATATTTGCAAAGACATCCAAATTGTCTATCGCACCGAAGTGAAGGATATGCAACAACTCGGCGTGGCGGCGGAGCATTTGATGAAAATCGTGCAGGATTTCCGCTTGCTGTTGGGGGAAGGCAATCAGCGCGGCAATTTACGCGAATTATTTAGCCAAAGTGCGGTCAAAAAAGGCTTCGAATTTTTAACGGACAAATTGGATTTTACGGCGGAAGTGATCAAACTGGCGCTAGGGCGTTCGCAAACGCTGGACAGTATTTACGAACGCATTGCCGCCGTCAAATTGCAGCTTCACCGCCTGTCGGATCTTTCGGTGACGGGGTATTGTTACTGGTATGAAACCTTTAACCGCCAATTCGGTTTGCATATTACGCCGTTGACGGTATCGGATAAATTCGGCGAGAAAATTAGCGAACGGGATCGCACCTGGATCTTTACTTCCGCCACTTTGGAAGTAGGCGGAACCTTTGACCATTTTTGCCGGCGATTAGGAATTCGGCAGGCGGAACAAAAAGTGTTGCAAAGCCCGTTTAATTATCCCGAACAGGCGTTATTATGCGTGCCGCGCTATTTGCCAAGCAGCAATCAGGAACACACCCTCGTGCAGTTGGGCGAAATGTTGCTGCCGGTGATTGAAGCCAACAAAGGGCGTTGTTTTGTCCTTTGCACTTCATATTTTATGATGCGCGGATTAGCGGAATATTTCCGCGAACACAGCCGGCTTTCCGTTTTGTTACAGGGCGAAACCAGCAAAGGCAAACTGCTGGAACAATTTGTTCAGGAAGAACACAGCGTACTGGTGGCGACCTCCAGCTTTTGGGAAGGTGTGGATGTGCGCGGCGATGCGTTATCGTTGGTCATTATCGATAAACTGCCTTTTACTTCGCCTGACGAACCTTTATTAAAAGCTCGCATTGAAGACTGTAAGTTACAGGGCGGCGAGCCTTTCAGCGATATCCAGATTCCTGAAGCGGTTATCGCGCTGAAACAGGGCGTCGGGCGCCTTATCCGCGATGTGACGGACAAAGGCGCGGTGATTATTTGTGACAGTCGTTTGGTCAATCGGAATTATGGCGAGACCTTCTTAAAGAGTCTGCCGAACGCCAAGCGTACCCGCGATTTAAAGAAAGTGATAGAATTCTTACAACAATTACAAAAATAGCAATATGATGAAAAATTTAACCTTGTTGGCGTTGGATACGTCAACGGAAGCCTGTTCGGTCGCATTATTGCATCAAGGCGAAAAAACGCATTTGGACGAAACGGCGCAACGAAGCCACACCAAACGTATTTTGCCGATGGTGGATGAAATTTTAGCCGCTTCGGGCATTCGTTTAAATCAGGTGGATGCCTTAGTTTTCGGGCGCGGCCCGGGCAGTTTTACCGGCGTTCGCGTCGGCGCGGGCATCACGCAGGGATTGGCGCTGGGAGCCGATTTGCCGGTGATCGCGGTGTCGAATTTAACCGCTATGGCGCAGGCGGCTTACGAAAAACTGCAGGCGACGAAAGTGCTTGCCGCCATTGATGCGCGGATGAACGAAGTGTATTTTTCCTGCTTAAAAGCGGAAAAAGTGCGGGAGAAATTCGGCGAGTTTTTGCAATGGCAACCCGTCATCAGCGAACGGGTTTGCTCGCCGGAACGGGTGGCGGAACAGCTTGCAAAGCTTGATGACAATTGGCAAACCGTCGGCACGGGCTGGGCGGCATATCCGCAATTAGCCGGCTTAAACCGCCAATCGGGCATTGATTTGCCTTCCGCCCAATATATGCTGAGCTTGGCGATACCTATGTGGTATCAAAAGCGGCTACTGAACGCAGCGGATATCGAACCGGTTTACCTGCGTAATGAAGTGACATGGAAAAAACTGCCGGGACGGAGTTAACTGCGGATGGATTTTTTTTCGTTATCGGTAAGATAAGGAGAAAGTATGAAAAACGGTATGAATATTGGGTCTGCAACGAACGGCAAGATTCGGTTTTTTGCCCCTGTGGCGAACGCGAAAAAAACGTTGCTTTTTTTGACCGCACTTTTCCTGGTCGCCTGCGTTTCACCGCCGCAGGGATTGGAAAAAGACGAATTTACCATTCAGCAACTCAACAAAATTGAAGCGGACGATTATACTTGCCGCTGCCGGATTGTGCGTTTGGGCGGTAAAATTCTGTCGGCTCAGGCGTTAAAAAATCAAACCAAAGTGGAAGTTATGAGCCTGCCGGTAAGCGGTTTTTCGGCCAAACCGGTGTGGGACGGGCCGACGGACGGGCGCTTTATTGCTTATCTGCCCGGTTTTGTGGATCCGGAAAGCCTGAAAAATCAATACATTACGGTGAAAGGCCGGTTAACGGGCCAAGAACAGGGTAAAATCGATCAGGCGGATTATGCTTTTCCGGTGGTGAGTGCGGCGGCGTTTAAGCGCTGGCAACTGACGCAGGAATATTATTATGATCCTTATTGGGACGATTTTTATTACGGATTCGGTCCGAGATGGGGATATTACGGCGGTTTCTGGCATCGGGAACCGAGAGTCCGCACCATATTGCGATAAATAGAACAAAATTAAAAGTAAAGGGACGTCGAGTTATCTATGGAAAAATTGTGGTATCAGAATTATCCGGCAGGTTCGGATACGGAAATTGATACAAAAAAATATCGTAATCTGTTGGATATGTTTGATAAAGCGGTACGCGAGCATCCGGATCGCCCCGCTTATATTAATATGGGACAGGTTTTAACCTTTCGTAAACTGGAAGAACGCAGCCGCGCTTTTGCCGCTTATCTGCAGAACGAATTAAAACTGAAAGCCGGTGAACGCGTGGCGTTGATGATGCCCAATTTACTGCAATATCCGATTTCTTTATTCGGGATTTTGCGCGCCGGGCTTATTGCGGTGAACGTCAACCCGCTCTATACTCCGCGCGAACTGGAACATCAGTTGCAGGACAGCGGGGCAAAAGCCATCGTAGTGGTTTCCAATTTCGCTTCGACTCTGGAAAAAATCGTGTTTAATACGGAAATTAAGCATGTGATTCTAACCCGAATGGGCGATCAGCTTTCTTTCGGTAAGCGTACGCTGGTGAATTTCGTGGTGAAATACGTGAAAAAACTGGTACCGAAATATAAATTACCTCATGCGGTAACGTTTCGCGAAATGCTGAGTATCGGCAAACAACGCCAATATGTGCGTCCCGATTTGGAACGTGACGATTTAGCCATGCTCCAGTATACGGGCGGCACCACCGGCGTGGCGAAAGGTGCGATGTTGTCTCACGGTAATTTGATTGCCAGTGTGATGCAGTGTGCATGGATTGCCATTCCTTTTATCGGCGATCGTTCGCGTCAGCGTAAAGCGATTCTGCCGTTGCCGCTGTATCATATTTTTGCTGTCAGCGTAAATTGTCTGCTGTTTATCGAGCTGGGCGTGACGGCGGTGTTAATTACCAATCCGCGGGATATTGACGGCTTGGTAAAAGAGATGAAAAAACACCGTTTTGTCGCCTTTACCGGTGTGAATACTTTGTTTAACGCCTTGTTGAATAACGAAAATTTCAAAGAAGTGGATTTTTCCGCGTTGAAATTAAGCGTGGGCGGCGGCATGGCGGTGCAGCAAGCTATTGCAACCCGCTGGCATGAATTAACCGGTAGTAATATTATCGAAGGTTACGGATTAACCGAATGTTCCCCATTGGTGGCGGCATCAAACGTGAACAGCCTGGTGCACGACGGCAGTATAGGTTCGCCGGTACCGAATACGGATGTGCGCATTGTTACCGAAGCCGGTGAAAACGCGCCCTTGGGCGAATCGGGCGAACTTTGGGTGAAAGGCGAACAGGTGATGAAAGGTTACTGGCAGCGGCCCGAAGCCACTGCCGAAGTGCTAAAAGACGGTTGGCTGGCGACCGGCGATATTGTGACCATGAATGAAAAAGGCGTTATGCGCATTGTGGATCGCAAAAAAGACATGATTTTAGTTTCCGGCTTTAATGTTTATCCGAATGAAATTGAAGATGTGGTGATGCTGAATTATAAGGTCGCGGAAGTAGTGGCGGTGGGCATACCTCATCCCGTTTCGGGGGAAACCATTAAAATTTTCGTGGTAAAAAAAGATCCGGGACTGACCAAAGAGGAATTGAAAGCCCATTGCCGTCAGCATTTAACCGGTTATAAAGTGCCGAAGGAAATCGAATTTCGCGACGAACTGCCGAAATCCAATGTGGGCAAAATATTGCGACGCGTGTTGCGCGATGAAGAAATCAATAAACGAATGAAAAATTAACCAAACATGCACGTTTCCGAACGTGCATTGTTATTTAAGTGATTATAAAACGAAAAACCTTGAGATAATAAATGATTAAAGAAATCCAGAATTTACCGAGTTTTCATCTTATTACCGGCGATGATGCGCTGAAAATCGCATGCGAACGGGCGCAACGGAAAAGTGCGGTCGCGTTGGACACCGAATTTATTCGGGTCAGAAGTTATTACCCCAAATTAGGACTGATTCAGTTATACGACGGCGACCAAGTAAGCCTGATTGATCCCACGACCATTACGGATTTTTCGCCTTTTATCGCTTTGCTGGCGGATACAAACGTCATCAAAGTGCTGCACGCTTGCTACGAGGATTTGGAAGTGTTTTCCTGTTATTTTCAGCAATTGCCGCAACCGATTGTCGATACGCAAATTATGGCGGGATTTTTAGCTTTTCCGAATTCCACCGGATTGGCCACGCTGATCCGGCATTATTTCGCTTTGCAAATTGACAAAGACGCCACGCGCACCGACTGGCTTGCCCGTCCGTTATCGGAAAAGCAATTACGTTATGCGGCGGCGGATGTGTGGTATTTATTGCCTTTGTATCGGAAAATGGCGGCGGAATTGGCGCAAACCCGCTGGCAAAGTGCGGTCGAATTTGATTGTCATTTATTGCTGGAAAAACAATTACGGGAAAAAGATGCGGAATCGGCTTACTTAAATGTACCGAACGCGTGGCGACTGGAACCGCAAGCCTTAATGCGGTTGAAATTACTGGCGAAATGGCGCCAGGAAGAAGCGGTGAAGCGCGATCTTGCCCTCAATTTTGTGGTGCGCAACGAAAGTTTATGGGCGGTAGCAAAAAATGCGCCGCAGCATATGTCGGCGTTGTCGGAGTTGGGGCTTCATCCGCACGAAATTCGTATTCACGGTAAAAAAATGCTGAATTTAGTGGCGCAAGCGGCGGAACAACCGGAGCAGGCTTATCCCGCCGCTATTCGACGATTGTCGGAAGATCCTCGTTATAAATCCGCTTTAAAGGCGTTACAGCAAAAATTAAAAGCCGTTGCGCCGACGGATTTGGCGCCGGAAATTATTGCCGGCAAGCGAAGTCTGGAAAGTTTAATGAAATGGGTTTGGCTTAAAGGCAAAAATCCGGATAAATTACCGGATTTATTACGGGGCTGGCGGGCCGAATTCGGACGCGAATTGTTGAACGTTTTAGATGAAATAGCGGAGAACGAAAGCTGATGGATGCGTCAAATCATAAAATCTTTCAAAATTCTCCCGCACTTTATCGGGAATATCAGGATTTTGAACGGAAAATTCAGGCGTTAGCGACTGAAATGCGGGTAAATTTAACGGATTATGCGATTGATCACCTCGCGCTGCGGGTAAACTCATCGGAGATGGGGCAAAACTGGTTGGTGCGGCTGTTAAAGTGCGGTACAATTTTAGCGGATAATTTGGTTAACGGAAGGGTGATTTACCTGATTCAATTAGACGAACCCCTGCCGTTTTTGCACCAATTTGTCGACATTATTGAATTGCCATTCCCTAAGGATAAAATTTATCGGTATGAAACCTGGGAACACATTGAGTTTGTGCTGCCGTTTTTGGCGAAAGAATCGACAAACGAGTGGATAACGCGGGTTCAATCGGTATTTTTATGGAACCAATTCGACCGTTTAACTATCAAAGTGAGTGAACCTAAGGCGGAAGGCGAGCTATTGCCCAATCCTTCTATTGCGGTGAGTTTGAAAGATAGCCTTCAAAATCATACGTCGATTAAAGTTCACCCTTACTCTATTAAGAAAATTGTCGGGGTTTTTGAATGAAAAAAATGACTTTAGCGTTTGTCGTTCTGGCGACATTAGGTTTAACGGCTTGTTCAAGCCAACAAGATAACGGTTATAAAGGCACCGTTCTTTTTTCTTCTAATGAAGGCGGTGAGTTAAAATTAACCGTTAGAAAAGATAATTGTGAAGCGGCTCAACGCGCAACGGCTTCGGAAGATGTGGTGGTTGCGCAAAAATACGATTCCGATTTGGTCGTGGGAGCTTGTGTACGTGTTTACGACGATAACAAAGTACGTAACGTTTCCCGTTCAATGTCTCATGCAACCTTGTCAAGAGCGAGCATTGTGTACTAATTAACTTATTTAAGGTTAGCAATAAAATGAAGAAAATCACATTAGCGTTAGCGATTTTAGTCGGTTTAGGCGTTACAGGCTGTGCCAATACGGATATATTCAGCGGCGACGTTTATACCGCCGATCAAGCGAAAGAAGCGCGTTCAATCAGTTATGGCACGATTGTATCCGCCCGTGCGGTAAAAGTTCAGGCCGATAACCAAGGTGTGATTGGTACGGTAGGCGGCGGCGCGCTGGGCGGTATCGCCGGTTCAACCGTCGGCGGCGGTTCCGGTCGAGCCGTTGCCAGTGCAATCGGTGCGGTTGCAGGCGCCGTTATCGGTAGCAAAGTGGAAGAAAAAGCCAGCCAGGTCGACGCTTTGGAACTGGTGATTAAAAAAGACGACGGTAATGAAATCGTGGTGGTACAAAAAGCGGACGCCAGTTTAAAACCGGGTGCCCGCGTGCGTATTGTCGGCGGTTCCAAACTTAACGTTTCCGCGCTTTAATTGCTGACGTGACAATTTGAAAGGCTTTTGATACGCTATCAAAGGCCTTTTCTTTTGGGAGCTTGCTTGGGGGATTGTCCGCTTGTCCGGTATTAATTTTATGCAACGTATTTGGTGTTTTATTTCACGACGGCTTTTTTCATGGAAAAGTGCGGTACGTTTTTTGATAGTTTTTTTTACGGCTGGCGCTTTATCCGCCTGTGAACCTTTGTCGCAATTCGCTCGAAAATTATCCGGCATAGAAGCCAATCGCCAAGCCGAAATGTCACAAGCGGCTTTTCCGTCGCCGGCACGGACGCAGGATCAGCTGATTCGCGGCGTATACGGCGAGCTGACTTTGGATGTGCTGAGCATGAACAATGTTGAACAAGCGGATTTTTTGCGGGATTTACTGGAAGGTTTAGTGATTTTAGACGCGCAGGGCAATATTTTACCGGGCGCGGCCGAAAGTTGGGAAAGCCAAAATGATAAACTTTGGCGCTTTCACTTACGTCCGCAGGCAAAATGGTCGAACGGCGAACCGGTGCTGGCGCGGGATTTTGTGGACAGTTGGCGGAAACTTGCGCAGTCCGATAGCCCGTTAAAGAATTATCTTTCCTATATTAATCTGTTGAATTCGCAAGCCGTCATGGCGCGACAATTATCGCCGGAGCAGCTTGGCGTGCGGGCGGTGAATGAGAACGTTTTAGAAATCGAGCTGGATAAACCGACGCCGTATCTGCCGAAAATGCTGGCGCATGCGGCGTTTTTACCGACGCGGGGCGATATGCCGACGGAGTTTTTGAGTAACGGCGCTTATAGATTTATTCGCAAGCAGGGCAATCGGATTTTCCTGAATAAAAATCCCGCTTATTGGAACGAAGCCAATGTGGCTTTTCAATCGGTGGTTTATGAAAAAATGTCGGACGACCAATCGCCGGATTCGGTTGATTGGCTTGAATCGCCGAAAAATACCTCGCAGGCTACTTATTTTCCGACGCTTTGTACTTATTTCTATCAGTTTAATCTGCGGGATGCCAAATTGAGTCAACGGGCGGTCAGAACGGCGCTGGTTTCGATGATTTCGTCCCAGTATATCGTGCAGAATGAACATTTGCCGGCCTGGCCGTTGAGTGATTTTTTGCCGCGTCATATGCAAACGGAACAAAATCAGGCGTGGCAGCCGAGCGTTGTGGAAGCGTTATTGCAGCAAGCCGGCATTTCGGCGGAAAATCCGTTACATATTACCTTGACCTATGATCGCGGTTATCCGCAGGAAAATATTGCAAATCGTTTAGTCCGCACTTGGTCTCAATCCGAATTGATTCATGTCACGCCGGAACCGGTTTCTTTCGCCGATTTGCTGGAGAAGCAGGCAAAAGGCGAGTTTCAGGTGATTCGTTCGGGCTGGTGT
Source organism: Actinobacillus sp. GY-402 (assembly GCF_014843355.1). GTDB lineage: Bacteria > Pseudomonadota > Gammaproteobacteria > Enterobacterales > Pasteurellaceae > Exercitatus > Exercitatus varius. Next base: position 1,159,623 of record NZ_CP062137.1, on the reverse strand, counting down.
GCGGATTATAACGATCCTTCCGCCTTCTTTAACTTGTTGCACGGGCAATATCCGGATAATAAAACGGGTATTGATAATACGGAAATTAATCAATGGCTGGAACAATCGCTTACTACAAAAACTGAAGCGGAACGGACCGCACTTTATCAGAAAATTCAACATTTAGTGAAGCAGGAACGCTATTTCTTACCTTTGTATCAGGCTCAGCGGGCGGTGTATATCCATCCTTCCGTCCGCGGATTTGATGTGAATAATCCGACATCGGCGGTGTATAGTAAAGATCTTTTTCGGAGTACGGAATTACCTAATCAGAGGTAATCTGCCGACTGCAATTTGCTCCCGTTATTCGAATTGATTAGAATAACGGGATTTTTACAGCGTAAGCGATTTCGAGGAGTGCGCCCTGCCGGCGATTCAACAAAATGACAATTTTAGTGCTTGGTATCAATCATAAAACCGCAACGGTTGCGTTGCGTGAAAAAGTCGCGTTTTCGGAAGAAAAACGGCTATCGGCATTGAACCAAATCGAAGAACTGAAATTGGCACAAAACGCCGTGATTCTCTCAACCTGTAACCGCACCGAAATTTATCTGCATAATAAATTTATCCAACCCGAACAGACCGCCGCATGGATTGATGAATGCGTAGTGTGGTTTGCGGCAATTCATCGAATTCAATTAACCGACTTGCAGGATTGCCTGTATTTTTATCAGAACCAACAGGCGGTAATGCATTTAATGCGTGTGGCCTGCGGTTTAGATTCCCTGATTTTGGGCGAACCGCAGATTCTGGGCCAGGTGAAACAGGCTTATCAGCTTGCGGAAGCATATTATCAGGCGCAGCATCAGAACGGACAAAGTGCGGGCATTTCCAGCGAACTTTCTCGCTTATTCCAAAAAACCTTTGCTACCGCAAAACGCGTGCGTACCGAGACCAATATCGGCGAGAGCGCCGTGTCTGTCGCTTATGCCGCTTGTAGTCTGGCGCGTCAGATTTTCGAAAGTTTGCGTGAGTTGACTATTCTGTTGGTCGGTGCCGGTGAAACCATTGAGCTGGTGGCGCGTCATTTGTTGCGTCACGGTGTGAAAAAACTGGTGATTGCCAATCGTACGCGGGCACGGGCGGAAGTCTTGGTGGAAAAGCTGGAATCGGCGTCTATTGAGGTATTGTCGTTATCCGAATTGCAACAGGGCTTAAATCAGGCGGATATCGTTATTTCTTCAACAGGCAGCCCGACCGCGCTGATTTCTTACGAAATGATGAAACAGTCACAAATTCGGCGTCGTTATCGACCCGTTCTGATTGTGGATATTGCGGTGCCGCGCGATGTAGAAGAAGACGTTGCCAAGCTGGACAGCGTGTATCATTACACGGTGGATGATTTGCAAAATATCATCAGCCACAATTTGTCCGAACGGGAAAAAGCTTCCGAGCAGGCGGAAAGTATCATTGCCGAGGAATGCCGGGAATTTTTTGAGTGGTTAAAAGTTCATCAGGCATCGAATCTTATTCGCGCTTATCGTGAGAATGCGGATCAAATTCGCCGCGAATTGCTGGAAAAAGCGCAACTTTCCCTGTCTCAGGGCGAAAGTGCGGACAAAATTTTGGAAGAATTTAGTAGCAAGTTAATGAATAAATTGCTTCATTCGCCGACCCGAGTGATGCAAACCATGGTAAAACAGGGAGACAGCCAAGGGTTGCAACATTTCTTATCCGTTATTGAAAAATAATTAACGGTAATCACGCAAACTTTGCGTCAGCTCAATATTTTCCTCGATTAATTCACGTAGAATTAGCCCCTATAAATTTAGGGGGAAATATGCGTACTTTTTTTGTTACCGGAACAGATACAAGCGTGGGCAAAACCATTTGTAGCCGTGCCATTATTCAGGTACTGCAGGAAATGGGCACGCAAATTGTCGGTTTTAAACCTATCGCCTGCGGACAGGACGAACCCGTGTACGCGGATTCATTGGACGATCCGAAAAACGATTATGGCGACGAGGACAATCGCGACGTATTGATTCTGCAGAATTCCACAAAAGAAAACGTGTCTTATCGCGATATTAACAGCTATACCTTTTTGCAAACCGTACCGATGATTACGGCGGAAAAGGGGCGTATTAAACTGGATAAAATTGATCAGGATTTGGCGCGTTTAACGGCAACTTATGACGCCGTGGCGGTGGAGGGATCTTTCGGTTGGCTAAGCCCGATGAATGAACGGTTTACCTTTGGCGATTGGGTGGCGAAGCACAAGATGCCGGTAATTGTGGCGGTAGGAATTAAAGAAGGCTGTATCAATCACGCTTTACTGACAGTGCAATCTATCGAAAATATGGGATTACCGGTATTAGGCTGGATTGCAAACCGGATTAATCCGGGGTTAGGTCATTATGCGGAGATTATTGATTTACTCAGCAGTAGAATTGCGGCGCCGTTGTTGGGATGCATTCCTTACATTCATAAGCCGGAAACCCAGGATGTAGGAAAATTCCTCACTAACGTCGAACAACTGCGCCACATTCAGGCATTGTTAGCTAAATAATATCTGACGTTGACCGTATTGGCAGTCTACGACGTTTTATAAAACGCCGGCATCAAGCGCCAGACGTCCTTTTTCCACTCGAATGCCTTTGGCAAAGGTTTTAATCAGTACATCGCGGGGCTTGGTGTCATCCAGCGTATAGATAGGAATAGTACTCATCAATGCGGCCACGCTTTGACTGATAAACGGCATGACGCCCTGTAATTGCTGCATATAGCTGTCCGGTTCGCCGGACCATTTCAGAATACGGATGTCTTTCAGATAAACGGATCCTTTTTCCGCATCGTAGTAAGGAATGGTGTCGATGGTCATGGCCAGTTTACCGGCCATTTGTTTTTGCTGAATACCCAAAATACCGTCCACAATGCCGCTGATTTCCACGCGATCTTTATCATTTTGGCCGATTTTAGTGGTTAAATCCTGCAACTTATAATCTAAGGAAAACAATCCGGGAAAGCCTACTTTATCGCTAATATCGGATTTTTTCGCCAGATAAGCGTTGATTTCTTCTTCGCTGATGGAAAAAGCCTGGGTAAATAACGGAAAACAGCATAAACTGAGCAAAAACAGGCGAATAAATTTTTTCATATATATGTCTCGTTTGATGGTAGCGAAGCGTTTCGGACGGCGTGAAAACATATGAATCCGCAGTTCAACTTCGTGAAAAAATCTGTCATTAATTTTAGGATAAATCAATGAAAAAAGTCATTTTGGTGTTTCTTTTGACCGCACTTTTGTCCGGTTGTTCCGTATCTGGCGGATTCGGTGCCAATAACGGAGGGGCCGGCGTCGGGATTGGTACGGGCATAAATTTTTAACAAAAAAATAATAAAAACTTGCTATGACCTGAATTTTATGTATAATACGCCCCATATTTCGGACGCGGGGTGGAGCAGCTTGGTAGCTCGTCGGGCTCATAACCCGAAGGTCGTTGGTTCAAATCCGGCCCCCGCAACCACTTCTCATCGGATTGAGAAGGAAATAAAGGTTCAGTGAAACCCAAATTTGAAATTTGGGTTTTTTTGTACGTAAAATTTGGAAATTTTCACTGGGCTTTACGCCCTTTTTTTATGTCTGAAATCCGCATGAAACCGTTATCGGTGGGATTTTCTCGACAAAAAACATCACAAAAATTGACCGCACTTTTATGGTTAAGCGATGAACCCGCAGGTTTGTCTTACGGAGAATAAATGGCAACATTAGAACAAAATTTACAAGAAATGCTACAAGGTTCGGTGGAAGACTTAGGCTTCGAACTTTGGGGGATAGAATGTCAGCGTGCCGGCCGTTTTATGACGGTACGTTTGTTTATCGATAAAGAAGGCGGCGTATCTGTGGACGATTGCGCAGATGTCAGCCGTCAGGTGAGTGCGATTCTGGATGTGGAAGATCCGATCGCGGATAAATACAATCTGGAAGTTTCTTCGCCGGGATTGGATCGTCCGTTGTTTACTTTGTCTCAATACGAACGTTTTATCGGTGAAGACATTGCGCTTCATTTGCGTATTCCGATGTTAGATCGTCGCAAATGGCAAGGTAAATTGGAAAAAATTGAAAACGATATGGTGACGTTAATCGTCGACGGGCAACCGCAGGTTTTTGTTTTCGGTAATATTCAAAAAGCCAATATCATTCCAAAATTTTAATCATTGTTAACTGGGTAATTAAATAAATGAGCAAAGAAATTTTATTAGCGGCGGAAGCCGTATCAAACGAGAAAGCGTTACCGAAAGCAGTAATTTTTGAAGCGTTGGAAGCGGCGATTGCGCTTTCGACCAAGAAAAAACACGCGCAAAAACAGGAACGTTTGGGCGTGGATAAACCTTCTGAAATTGACGTTCGCGTAGCGATTGATCCGAAAACCGGCGAATTTGATACTTTCCGTCGCTGGACCGTTGTGGAAGAAGTGGTGAATCCGACGCGCGAAATTACTTTGGAAGCGGCGCGTTTGGATGACCCGAATATTCAACTCGGCGATGTTGTTGAAGATCAAATCGAATCCGTGGCGTTCGATCGTATTACCATGCAAACCGCCCGTCAGGTGATCAGCACTAAAATCCGTGATGCGGAACGCAGCAAAGTGGTGGAACAATTTATCAATGAAGAAGGCAAAATTGTTATCGGCACGGTAAAAAAAGTGAATCGCGAAAACATCATTCTTGAGTTGATTGGCAACAAAGAAGATCCGGCAAAAGCCGAAGCGGTGATCCTGCGCGAAGATATGATTCCGCGTGAAAACTTCCGCCCGGGTGATCGCGTACGCGGCGTGCTTTACAAAGTCAGCCCGGAAAGCAAAGGCGCACAATTGTTCGTGACCCGCGCTAAACCGATTATGCTGGAAGAATTATTCCGCCTGGAAGTTCCGGAAATCGGCGAGCAAATTATCGAAATTAAAGGTTCCGCCCGTGATGCGGGTTCCCGTGCAAAAATTGCGGTGAAATCCAGCGATAAACGCATTGATCCGGTAGGCGCCTGCGTAGGCATGCGCGGTTCCCGTGTGCAGTCCATTACCAATGAGCTCGGCGGTGAACGTGTGGATATCGTGCTTTGGGACGACAATCCGGCACAATATGTGATTAACGCGATGGCGCCGGCGGACGTGAGTTCCATCGTAGTGGATGAAGACAATCATTCCATGGATATTGCGGTGGAAGCGAGCAATTTGGCGCAGGCAATCGGTCGTAACGGACAAAATGTTCGTCTTGCCACCCAATTAACCGGCTGGACGTTGAATGTGATGACCACCGAAGAATTAGCGCAAAAACATCAGGCGGAAGATAACAAAATTTTAAATCTGTTTATGACCGCACTTGAAATCGACGAAGATTTCGCACAAATCCTGGTGGACGAAGGTTTCACTAAATTAGAAGAACTGGCTTACGTGCCGGTGAGCGAATTAACGGCGATTGACGGTCTTGAAGACGAAGATTTAGTGGAAGAACTGCAAACCCGCGCAAAAGACGCCATTACGGCAGCCGCACTGGCGGAAGAAAAGGCGTTGGAAAATGCGCAGATTGAAGATCGCTTACTGAACCTGGAAGGAATGGAACGCCACATTGCATTTAAATTGGCGGAAAAACAAATCACCTCTCTGGAAGCGCTTGCCGAACAAGGCGTAGACGATTTGGCGGACATTGAAGAATTGAGTCCGGAAAAAGCGGCAGACTTAATTATGGCGGCTCGTAATATCTGTTGGTTTGGTGAGTAATAGGAGCAGAATATGACAGAAAAAGAACAAAATGCGGAAAACGCACCAAAAAAACTGAGTTTAAAACGGCGCGAAAAAACTACGGTCAGCGCAACGACCGCAGGCGGAAAAGCGAAAGCGGTTCAAGTTGAAGTCCGCAAATCCCGTAAAATCGATACCGAAGCGGCAATCAGAGAGGCGGAAGCGGCAAAATTGAAAGCACAGGAAGAAGCCGAGGCAAGAGCCAAGGCGGAAGCCGAAAAAGCGGAGCAAGCGAAAGCGGAAAAAGCCGCCGCACAAAAAGCCCAGGAAAAAGCGGCTAAACCGGCAAAAGAAGAAGTGAAACCGGAAAAAAGTGCGGTCGTAAAAACGGCAGATCCTGAAAAAGAAAAACGTAAAGCGGAAGAAGCGGAACTTCGCCGTAAAGCGGAAGAATTAGCCCGCCAAAAAGCGGAAGAACAAGCCCGTAAAGCGGCGGAAGACGCGAAACGCTATGCCGAAGCGGCTGCGGATAATGTTGACAATCACAATGATTCGGATGATTTTTCCGATTACCATTTAACTTCAAGCTATGCCCGCGAAGCGGAAGACGAAGACAACCGCCGTCGTGAAAGCCATGCTCGTACCGGTAAAAATAAAGTGACCAAAGCGAAAAAAGGCGGTCGTGACGATAACGGGTCGAAAGATGAGCGCAATGCGGATCGTCGCAATCAAAAAGACGTGAGAGGCAAAGGTAAACAAGGCAAAAAAAGCAGTGCTTTGCAACAAGCTTTCACCAAACCGGCTCAGGTCGTGAAAAGCGATGTGGTGATTGGTGAAACCGTTACCGTCGCGGAATTAGCGAATAAAATGGCGATAAAAGCGACGGAAATCATTAAAACCATGATGAAAATGGGTGAAATGGTGACCATCAACCAAGTGCTTGATCAGGAAACCGCCCAATTAGTCGCGGAAGAGCTCGGTCATAAAGTGATCCTGCGCAAAGAAAACGAACTTGAAGAAGCGGTATTGGAAGATCGTGACGTAAATGCCGAAAAAGTACAACGTGCGCCGGTAGTGACCATTATGGGACACGTTGACCACGGTAAAACCTCGTTGCTTGACTATATCCGTAAGGCGAAAGTGGCGGCGGGCGAAGCCGGCGGAATTACCCAACACATCGGTGCATATCACGTTGAAACCAACGGTAAAATGATTACCTTCTTAGACACACCGGGACATGCCGCATTTACCTCAATGCGCGCACGCGGTGCGAAAGCAACGGACATCGTGGTGCTGGTTGTAGCGGCGGATGACGGTGTGATGCCGCAAACCATTGAAGCCATTCAGCATGCGAAAGCGGCGGGCGTGCCGATTGTCGTTGCGGTGAATAAAATCGATAAACCGGAAGCCAATCCGGATCGTGTCGAACAGGAATTGCTGCAATATGACGTGGTGGCGGAAAAATTCGGCGGCGACGTACAGTTTGTGTATGTTTCCGCTAAAAAAGGAACCGGCGTGGACGACTTGCTTGACGCCATCCTGTTGCAATCCGAAGTGCTTGAATTGACAGCCGTGAAAGACGGCATGGCAAGCGGTGTCGTGATTGAATCCTACCTGGATAAAGGCCGCGGCCCGGTGGCGACTATTTTGGTTCAGTCCGGCACATTGAAACGCGGCGATATCGTACTTTGCGGTTTTGAATTCGGCCGCGTTCGTGCGATGCGCGACGAAGACGGTAAAGATGTCGATGAAGCGGGTCCGTCTATTCCTGTGGAAGTGCTGGGTCTTTCCGGCGTGCCGGCGGCGGGTGACGAAGCGACCGTCGTACGCGACGAGAAAAAAGCCCGAGAAGTGGCGTTATACCGTCAGGGTAAATTCCGCGAAGTGAAACTTGCCCGTCAGCAAAAAGCGAAACTGGAAAATATGTTCAGCAATATGAACGAAGGCGATGTGGCGGAATTGAACGTGATTGTAAAAGCCGACGTTCAAGGCTCGGTGGAAGCTATCGTCCAAGCGTTACAGGAACTTTCAACGGATGAAGTGAAAGTGAAAGTGGTCGGTTCCGGTGTGGGCGGTATCACGGAAACGGATGCCACTTTAGCGGCCGCCTCAAATGCGATTATGGTTGGCTTTAACGTTCGTGCGGACGCTTCGGCTCGTCGTGTGATTGAAAATGAAAATATCGATTTACGTTATTATTCAATCATTTACGAACTGCTCAATGAAATTAAAGCGGCGATGAGCGGTATGTTGCAGCCTGAATTCAAACAGGAAATTATCGGTTTGGCCGAAGTGCGCGACGTATTCCGTCATCCGAAATTCGGTGCGATTGCCGGTTGTATGGTGACGGAAGGCGTGGTGAAACGTAACAACCCAATCCGCGTATTGCGCGACAACGTGGTGATTTTTGAAGGAGAATTGGAATCTCTGCGCCGCTTCAAAGACGACGTAAACGAAGTGCGTAACGGCATGGAATGCGGTATCGGCGTGAAAAACTATAACGACGTCAAAGTCGGCGACCAAATCGAAGTGTTTGAAGTGGTGGAGGTTAAACGTTCGATTTAATTAAACGTTTTTACCTGTTATAACGCGCCAATCTTTACAAGTCGCGGCCAGATTTTTCGATTTTTATGAAAAAAACTTCGAAAAATCTGACCGCACTTTGTCAAATGGAGCGACTAAACGCTAGCGATAACCGAATATAAATTGTATTTTCTTATAAAATTCACTTTATATTTTGGCGTTAAAAGTGCGGTCGGATTTTGCGGAGTTTTTTATTCCGGCGTCCGGCCGTTTTATTCAAAACCTATCAAAATGCGTTGCTTAATTGTTATAGGATGTTCGATGAAACCCGCAAAAGGAGAGTGGTCAACTTAGCGGTAAGATTAGAATATTAAGGCTAATTAGGATATAATCACGCCGATTTTTGAGGCGAAATTCGCCTTTTGTTTTTTGGGAGAGAAGATGAGTAGAGAATTTTCAAGAGCCGACCGCGTAGCGCAGGAACTGCAAAAAGAGGTGGCGATCATTTTACAGCGCGAAGTGAAAGATCCGCGTATCGGTATGGTGACGGTATCCGACGTAGAGGTTTCTAGAGATTTAGCCTATGCCAAAATTTTCGTAACGTTCCTGTTTGATAGCGATCCGGAAGCGATTAAGCAAGGCATGAAAGGCTTGGAAAAAGCTTCGCCTTATATTCGTAGTCTGTTGGGCAAAGCCATGCGTTTACGTATCGTGCCGGAACTGCGTTTTGTTTACGACGAATCTTTGGTGGAAGGCATGCGGATGTCGAACCTGGTGTCAAGCGTGATTAAAAACGACGAAGCGAAGCACGTGGCGGAAGATAGCGAATAATGGGCGGACGACCGAAGAAAAAAGGACGTGATGTGCACGGCGTATTTTTGCTGGATAAGCCGCAAGGCATGTCGAGCAATGACGTTATGCAGAAGGTAAAACGTCTTTTTCAGGCGAACAAAGCCGGCCATACGGGCGCTTTGGACCCGCTTGCCACCGGCATGTTACCGATTTGTTTGGGCGAAGCGACGAAATTTTCCCAGTTCTTGTTGGATGCGGATAAACGTTATGTGGTGACGGCAAAGTTAGGTGAACGCACCGATACTTCCGATGCGGAAGGGCGGATTGTGGCAAGCCGACCGGTCAACGTAAAAACAGCGGAAATTTTGACCGCACTTTCTGCTTTTCGCGGCGATTTAATGCAAGTGCCGACCATGTTTTCCGCGCTGAAACATCAGGGCAAACCGCTTTACGAATATGCCCGCGCCGGCGTGACGGTGGAACGGCAGGCTCGTCCGATAACGATTTTTGAGCTGAAATTTATTGAGTACAACGCCCCGTTTTTAACGCTGGAAGTGCATTGTTCCAAAGGCACTTATATTCGCACTTTGATTGACGATTTAGGCGAACGGCTCGGTTGCGGCGCTCACGTCAGCATGCTGCGGCGCACCGCGGTTTCCGATTATCCGAGCGACAAAATGCTCACCTTGGAAGCCCTTCAACAGCTTGCGGAAGCAGGCGATTTGCGCCGGCTCGACGCGCTTTTATTGCCGCCGGACAGCGCCGTATCCAAATTGCCTTCCCTGTTCTTGACGGAACGACAGACGCAAGCCGTGGGCTTCGGGCAACGGGTTCGGTTTGACAATGCGGAAAAAATTTACGGGCAAGTGCGGCTTTTTTCAGCCGAGAATTTATTTCTGGGCGTGGCGGAAATTCATCAGGACAATGTGATCCGTCCGGCCCGAATGGTGAATCGGGATAAGGCCAAGGACGGCGGAGAAGATTGAAAATGGACATTAATAACGGCGTCATTATTGGCGGTGCGACGGGATATAAACCTGAGCGGGTGGAAATTTTCCTGAAAAGTTTGAACCTTGCGCAGTTCAAAGGCAAAGTCATTTTACTGGTTTATGAATCCGATCTTGCCGAATACGAGCGCTTTTATCCGCCGTCGGCATTCGGATTTGAACTTATCTATCGGATTAGTCGGATAGGATTGGCGCGCCGCGTTCGTTGGTATCGAACTTTTAAGCCGTTAATCAATCGACTGTTTGAGCGCTTATACCGCACTAATCGTCACAAAAAGGCTGAATTGTTGAAAAAATTTGCCTATCCGCACGTTTCTCGTTTTTTTGAATTTCTGCAATGTCTGGAACAGTTGCCCGAAACGGAATTTGTGATGCTGACGGATACGCGCGACGTGTATTTTCAGCAACATCCGTTCCGGCAGATTCGAAACGGGTTGTATTTGGGAATCGAAAATCCGGCGGTCACGTTAGCGCAGGACAGCTACAGCACCGGCTGGATTCGCGATGTTTACGGCGAAAAAGTGCTGTCGGAGATCGGTTCGAACCCGATTTGTTGTGCCGGCGTCACGCTCGGCGATTATCAATCGGTGCGGGATTATCTGCATACCATGCTGAACGAATTCCTGGATTTGCCTTATACCGTCATGGCGAAATCCAATTACGATCAGGGCATTCATAACCGCTTGCTTTATGCGAATCGTTTTGCCCGAGCAATCCGTTGTCTGCCGCAGAGTTCCGTGATTTCCACGGTCGGCTTATTTAATTATACGGATTTGACCTTTAATTCGGCCCATGAGTTGTTGCTGACGGACGGTTCGAAAGCCACTGTCATCCATCAGTACGATCGTCATAAAGATTGGGAAGAGCGGGTCAGAGGGCAATTTCTCTGATATTTGTCGCAACGGTTAAAAAACGTTAAAAAAACCGACCGCACTTTTCAGTTCTCCGTCCATAAAAATCAACGGAATGCGCGTGCGCTGCCAAGGCGGCACGCCGTGTTTCTGCCAGACTTTCTTAATATCCCGATGAACATCCTGTGCGTGCAATTTCACTTTACCTGCGTAACCGAATCCTACGCGGATTTCCTGTTCGCCGAGCGGCAAATCCGCGTAATATTGGTGCTCGTCGGTTTGCCAAAGTGCGGTCAGATTTTGAGCTGTTTTTGTCAGGTGTAATTGCCCTAAATTATCGGGCAAATCTACCGTTTCATTGAGAGCAAGAGTCACCCGGAAATTCGTCACGTCGGCATAATGGGGCGTCATATACAAGCGATTTTGATATCGGCGAATTACCCGTTCGCCCAGCACGAATTGAGGATTGGCGTCGGGTTTGGCAAACACTACGTCTCGAATCAGTTGCGTCAGTTGCGTTTTTTCCGGCATTGGCGCGCGGCATGCGGTCAGCCACATGCGCAATAAGGCGTTTTGTTTGTTGGGACGATAATCGGCAAAGCCGAAAAGCGCAAAAGTGCGGTCGATTTTACGATAGTTTTTTTCGAATTCCGGAGTTAGCAATTCCCGAATCAGCTGGTCCTGTTCGTAACAATGCTGAGCGGAACGGCTGACCGCAGAATCGAAATCCTCCCAGCGCCGGCGTAATTCCGGTAGAATCCGATTGCGCAGAAAATTGCGATCGTAGCGGTTGTCGTGGTTGCTATCGTCTTCAATCCAGTCCAGCGATTGCGCGCGCAAATAATCTTCCAGTTCGGCTTTACGGAACGAAAGCAACGGCCGGAAAATCGGCATATCGTACAAACGGCTTTCCCGTTGCATGGCGCTCAGCCCTTTAATGCCGCTGCCGCGTTTTAAAGCCAGGAAAAAGGTTTCCGTTTGATCCTGCAAATGGTGCGCGGTGGCAACGATTTCATCGGCGTGCCGGAGACGTTGAATCGCCGCATAACGGGCTTCTCGCGCCCCTTGTTCAATGCCGTTTTTCGCGTCCACCGTCACTCGTTCGATAATCAACGGAATATCCAGTTTTTCACAAATCCGTCGGCAATGTGCGGACCAGGCGTCCGCTGCGGCATGAAGTCCGTGATGAATATGAACGGCGCGCAACCGTAAGTGCGGTCGATTTTGGCGGGATTTTGCAAATAAAGCCAGCAAGGCGGTGGAATCGGCGCCGCCGCTGAACGCAATCAAATAACGGGAATGCTGCAGTTGCGCTTGGAATTCGGAAACTAAACTCATAACATTGACCTGCGAGCGATTGGAACGAACCGGCGGAAAACGACGGGCTAATCGCCCGCCTTTTATTTCGTCGATTAAGCGATTTTTTCCGCTTTATACTGAATTTTCGGCGCCATAATGGCATGGCGGGCTTCGATTAATTGCAATTCGTACGAATTCAGCTTGTGGGTGATTTCCATGACATCGTTTACCGCATTGCCGGTTAATTCGAAAGCTTCCAGCTCGGATTTGCCATTCAGTAGGTTGGCTAAGAATAAGCCGGCAATTAAATCGCCGACACCCACCGGATCCTTGGCGAAAGGATAGAGCGGACGGGACAAACACCAAACGCCCTGTGAGTTAGCCATTAACATATCGAATTTACCGGCATATTTACCTGCGGAACCCAAATGTTTCACAATAACGGTTTTCGGCCCTCTGGTTAACAGATGCTGCGCGGCGATAACCGCTTGCTCGAAATCGTTGACTTGCATTCCGCTTAATTCGCGCAGTTCCAACAGATTCGGCGTAATAATGTCCGCCTGAGGCAACGCAATCTCGATTAGGTCTTCGCGCACGCCGTCCGCTACCACGCAACCTTTTTCCGCGCTGCCCATTACCGGATCGCATAAATAAACGGCATTGGCATTGCGGGCTTTAACCTGATGAGACACCTTAACGATTTCCGCCACCTGATCGGCAGAACCGATATAACCGGAAAGCACCGCATCGCAATTTTTAAGTTCGCCGATGGCGTCAATGCCGTTGACGATTTCAGCAATTTGTTGATGGGGAATGACCATTCCCGTCCATTTTCCGTATTGGGTGTGGTTGGAAAATTGCACGGTATTTAATGCCCATACGTCAATGCCGTTTAACTGCATCGGGAAGGTTGCCGATTTATTGCCGGCGTAACCGAATACGACGTGAGATTGAATGGATAAAACGTTTTTCATCAAGTTGCCTCAATAGATAGCGCAGGCTAATCAGCCCGTTATATACAGATAAAAACGGTGGAACCTTTGTTCCACCGGAATTCGGAAAATGATCGATTAACAATAACCGTAAGACATCAGACGTTGGTAACGACGATCGAGCAGATCATCTTTGTCCAGTACGTCTAAATCGTCTAAGTCGCTCAGCAAGCGGGCTTTTAGATTTTGTGCCATTTCCGCGTAATTACGGTGCGCACCGCCCAAAGGTTCCGCCACGATATTGTCGATTAAATCCAGTTCTTTCAGACGTTCGGCGGTTAAGCCCATGACTTCCGCCGCAGTTGAAGCTTTTTCCGCGCTTTTCCATAAAATGGATGCGCAGCCTTCCGGTGAAATTACGGAGTAAGTGGAATATTGCAACATATTGACTTTGTCGCCCACGCCGATTGCCAGCGCGCCGCCGGAACCGCCTTCGCCGATTACGGTACAGATGATCGGTACGGTTAAGGTTGACATTTCACGCAGGTTGCGGGCGATGGCTTCAGCCTGTCCGCGTTCTTCCGCGCCCACGCCGGGATAGGCTCCCGGGGTGTCGATAAACGTGATAATCGGCAATTTGAAGCGTTCCGCCATTTCCATTAAACGTAAGGCTTTACGATAACCTTCCGGCGCCGGCATGCCGAAATTGCGCAGTACTTTTTCTTTGGTGGTGCGGCCTTTCTGATGTCCGATGACCATCACCGGGCGTCCGTCTAAGCGAGCCAATCCGCCCACAATGGCTTTGTCGTCGGCAAAGGCGCGATCGCCCGCCAGTTCTTCGAATTCAGTAAAAATATGTTGGATGTAATCCAGCGTGTAAGGACGGTTTGGATGGCGGGCCATGCGGGAAATTTGCCATGCATCTAAATTAGCGAAGGTTTTTTTGGTCAGTTCTTCGCTTTTTTTCTGTAGGCGTTTGATCTCGTCATCAAGATTAATTTCGTTATCCTGACCGGAAACGGCGCGCAGGGATTCAATTTTCGCTTCTAACTCGGCGATGGGTAATTCAAAATCCAGGTATTCTTGGCTCATTTTTGTTTCCTAAAATTAGGGTTTGTTTATCTTTCGTAAACGGTGGCGATAAAGTTGATTTTCGCCGGATTTAAGGCGAAAAACGCGCCGTTTCATCATTCTAAACAAACGATTTTCAACGCAGGCTTGGCAAAATAAGCCCGACTTTCGGGTTGAGCCTAAAATAGCCGTATGCGTCGTTGTAAAACTTGTTAACAGGGGCTGTCTTTTACGGCGTTTTTTCGCCTAGCCTGCGGCTATCGGGCGACAACGCAATCGTTTATAAAAGATAAACAACCCCGCCATAATCGGACCGCACTTTAGCAAGAAATTTTCCGTCGTGCAAACTTGTGGGCTATTCTATGCGTTTTTGATGAAAATTGCAGTAATTTTGTCGCTGGTTTAACCATGATTTCGGTTAAACCAGGCCACATAATCGAATTGGTCGTAATATTTTTTGCCGAACCAGCCGGAGAATTCAAATAAATCGCCCACTTCAGACTGATTTTCAAAACCGCGGATATAATAAGCGGAAGCAAATTGCGGATAAGCTTTATGCGTGAAAATCACTTTGTTCGGATAGGGTAACGCATCGAAATCCGCGATGTTTTGTTGCGTGCAACCGTCACGATCCGTCATCATCACAAACAGATTATCCCAATCGATACGAGCTGAACGGCTCAGCCATTTTTCGCGCGCTTCCCGTTCGGAATGATAATGTACAAAGTAAAGTCGAATATCGTCCAGTTTTGCCACGGGATAAGGCTTATCCGTCTGTTCGAAAACCAGTTCGGTTTGCTGATAATGACGGGGATTTTGCAAATAACGGATAAAATCCGCCGGCTCCAGATATAAATTCACGAAAGGCGAACGGAACGCTTCCTTTAAATCGTGCAGAATCAGCGCGCCGTTGCAATTACTGGCAATCACCGACATGCGGTGATTGGTTAATCGTCGTTGTAATTTTTTGTTAATCGCAAGGCGAAACAGACGGTTTGAAATTTTACGTAAAATCGCTAGCATGTTTTTCTCCTGTTACGGTTGGGATTTTAGAAGCAAAATTCTGTCGCTGCAAACGGATTATTGCTTGCGTATCGGCGAATGAAGATTTACACTCGGCATGTTCTCATCGGGGTGCTTGCCGCGGCGACAGCCGGAAAAGCTGAGAAAATACCCGTAGAACCTGAACTGATTAATATCTGCGTAGGGATTTGAGAAACGTCAATTTGTTGAAAAACAGTCTGAAATTTGACCGCACTTAAGTTCCTTTGTTGTTTGCAAAATGCTTGCCAAAGGATTTTTTTATGCTTAAAAAGCCCATTATTTTTTCTCTGCTTTCCGTTTTTTCATTTTTCACTTTGAATGCCGCCGCCAATGCGCCGTTACAGGTTTATACGGAAGAATTTTTCGGCGCGGACTGGGGCCCGGGCGGCGAAGTGAAAGCGCGTTTTGAACGGGCTTATCCTCAATGCCGGGTGAATTATCAAGTCTTTGACGGACGCAACACCATGCTGAACCGCCTGCGTTTGGAAGGCAAAAAGACCAAAGCCGATGTGGTGGTGGGATTGGATAATTTTCAGTTCGACGCGGCGGAAAAAACGGGATTATTCGAAAAAACTTCGATAAATTTGACCGCACTTTCCCTGCCGGTCAGCTGGACGAATCAAAGGTTTATTCCTTATGAATTCGGCCGGTTTGCCTTTATTTACGATAAAAACAAACTGAAAAATCCCCCGCAAAGCCTGAAAGAGCTGGTGGAACGACAGGATTTGCGCGTGATTTATCAGGATCCGCGCACCAGCAGCATGGGGCGCGGTTTTGTGGTCTGGATGAACGCCGTTTATTCGCCGGAGCAAATCCAAACCGCATGGCAGCAGCTTGCAAAACACACGGTGACGGTGGGCAAGGGCTGGACGGAAACCTACGGCGCCTTTTTGAAAGGCGAAGCGGATGTGGTGTTCAGCCATAATACCTCGCCGCTTTATCATTTGCTGAAAGATAAGCAGGATCGGTACGCCGCCGCACAATTTAGCGACAACGGCCTATACCAGTTCGATACGGCGGCGAAAATTGCCGGAAAAAATCATGCCTGTGCCGATGATTTTATTGGCTTTCTGCTTTCAGCTGAGGCGCAAAAAATCATCATTCCGAAAAATGTCATGTTATCGTCGGTTTCCGCGCCAATCGAGCCGCATTTTGATCAATTAAAGGCGGAAACTTTGAAGGCTAATCCGACGGCGTTATCCGTGCCGACGGACGCGACGATTAAGCAATGGATTGAAATCTGGCAAACGAGTCTGAGCCGTTAATGAACGCTTTTTTTCTGAAATTACGCCGCTTGCGACCGCGTCATTATGCGGGCGGCGTTTGCGTATTGGTGTTTTTACTGGCGCTTTACGGCGGCAGCCTGAATGCGGTGTTTTCGGCGGGAGAAACGCCGTTGCGGCAGCTATGGCAAAACTTGTGGCAGGACGCCTATTTGAAACGGATTTTGTGGTTCAGTTTTATGCAGGCGGGTTTGTCCGCCCTGCTGTCGGTAATATTCGGGATCTTGTTCGCCCGGGCGGTTTTTTATCAGCATTTTCGCGGCAAAAAGATTTTGCTGCGTTTGTTCTCGCTGACATTTGTTTTGCCTTCGCTGGCGGCGGTTTTCGGTTTGCTCGGCGTGTACGGCGCGTCGGGTTGGCTGGCTCAGGTTTGTCGTTTTTTCCAGTTGAATTGGCAACCGGATATTTACGGCTTGCCGGGCATTCTACTTGCGCATGTGTTTTTTAATCTGCCTCTGGCGGCGCGATTGTTTTTGCAAAGCTATCAAGCCGTTTCCAATCAGCAGCGGCAACTTGCCGCTCAGCTGGGTATTCGCGGCTGGCGGTTTATTCGTTTGATTGAACTGCCGTATTTGCGACAACAGATTTTTCCGGCTTTTGTTCTGATTTTTATGCTGTGCTTTACCAGCTTCGCTATTGTGCTTGCCCTCGGCGGCGGACCGAAATACAGTACCCTGGAAGTCGCGATTTATCAGGCGATAACCTTTGATTTTGATCTCGCTAAAGCGGCGTTGTACGCTTCGTTGCAGATTGGGTTTTGTTTATTGCTGTTTGCCCTCGGCAATTTTGCGGGAAAAATGCCGGAAGGGCAGTTGCACCAGCGCGAAATCTGG
The DNA here is from genome assembly GCF_014843355.1 of Actinobacillus sp. GY-402. Lineage (GTDB taxonomy): Bacteria > Pseudomonadota > Gammaproteobacteria > Enterobacterales > Pasteurellaceae > Exercitatus > Exercitatus varius. The sequence continues at coordinate 1,142,271 of NZ_CP062137.1, read as the reverse complement.
TTCGCACGGCAATCAAGTGCGGTCAAATTTTGGCAAGTTTTTGTGATTATTGTCGCGACTTTGTTTATTGCTTTGCCGTTGGGCAATATCGTGACCGGCGCGCTGTTTTCCCAACAGTTTTTTAACGCCTGGCTGAATCCTCAACTGTGGCGTGCCATGGGGTATTCTTTTGCCATCGCACCGGTTTCCGCCTTTATTTCATTGCTGACGGCGACCGCACTTTTACAGCTCACGCGGCAGTTAAACTGGTTGTATTTGCCGTTTTTGGCCCGGCTTTTTATGAACGTCGGCATGCTGATTCTGGCGGTGCCGATGCTGGTGCTGGCGGTCGGTTTGTTTTTACGGCTGCAAACGCTGGATTTAGGCACGACGCATTTATTTGTTATTGTGGTGATCTGTAACGCCTTAACCGCTTTGCCTTTTGTGATTCGTATTTTATCCGTGCCCATGAACAATAACATACAATATTACGAAAATCTGTGCCAATCGTTGAATATTCGGGGCTGGCGGCGGTTCCGTTTGATTGAATGGCATCATCTTGCGGCACCTATGAAATATGCTTTTGCGCTGGCAACGGCGTTATCTCTGGGCGATTTCACCGCAATCGCTTTATTCGGCGGACAGGATTTTACGTCGCTGCCATATTTGCTGTATCAGCAACTCGGCAGTTATCGCGGCGAGGAAGCCGCCGTTACGGCATTTCTGTTATTATTGGTGTGTGCCGGTTTATTTTTAACGGTAGAAAAGCAACATGATTAATTTAAAACAAGTTATCTTCCGATATAAAGACATGCTCATGCAATTTGATTTGCATGTTCGCCCGCAGGAAAAAATTGCCGTGGTCGGCGCCAGCGGCGCGGGGAAATCCACTTTGCTGAATCTGATCGCCGGCTTTGAATTGCCGGAATCCGGTGAAATTTGGTTGAACGGCGAAAATCAAACTTATCTGGAACCCCATCAACGCCCGGTTTCCATGCTGTTTCAAGAAAATAATCTGTTTCCTCATTTAACCGTGGAACAAAATATCGCGCTGGGTCTGAAACCGGGATTCAACCTGAACGAACGGGAACGGCGGCTTGTTCAACAGGCGGCAAGTGCGGTGGGTTTGGACGCATTTTTAAGCCGTAAACCTACCGCACTTTCCGGCGGGCAAAAGCAGCGGGTGGCGTTAGCGCGCTGTCTGTTGCGGGACAAGCCGATTTTACTGCTGGACGAACCTTTTTCGTCGCTGGATCCCGAATTGCGGTTGGAAATGCTGGATTTATTGGATAAACTTTGTACGGAAAAAAAATTGACCATGTTGATGGTCACGCATCAACCGGATGAATTAAAAGGGCGAATTGATCGCATTTTAACCGTAGAACGCGGGCGGCTGGTTTAATTCGGAAAAATATAACTTATTGATAAGGAAGGACAATGGAAACAACATTACAGCTTTATTCGGTCACACCTCATCCGCAGGTGGAATACTGGTCGGTTTGTAAAGTGGAGGCGCTGTTTGAAACGCCGTTTTTGGAGTTAATTCACCGTGCGGCTTTGGTGCATCGTGAAAACTTTAATCCGCAAGCCATTCAGCTTTCGACTTTAATGTCCATTAAAACCGGCGGATGCCCCGAAGATTGCGGTTATTGCCCGCAATCCGCCCGTTATCACACCGGCGTGCAAAAGCAAGCTTTATTGAATGTTGAAGAGATTGTTGAAAAAGCCAAAATCGCTAAATCCCGCGGTGCCAATCGGTTTTGTATGGGAGCGGCATGGCGCGGGCCGAAGCCGAAAGACATTGCCAAAATGACGGAAATTATCAAAGCGGTGAAAGAATTAGGATTGGAAACCTGCGGCACTTTCGGCTTATTGGAAGACGGCATGGCGGAAGATCTGAAAGAAGCGGGCTTGGATTATTACAACCACAATATCGATACCGCGCCGGAACATTATAAAAAAGTGATTGGCACGAGAGATTTCGATGATCGCTTGAGTACTTTGGGCAAAGTGCGCAAAGCTGGATTAAAAGTCTGTTGCGGCGGAATTATCGGCATGAACGAAAATCGCAAAGAACGGGCCGGTTTTATTGCCAGCCTGGCCAATTTGGATCCGCAGCCGGAATCGGTGCCGATTAACCAATTGGTGAAAGTGGAGGGAACGCCTTTAGCGGATGCGGAAGCGCTGGACTGGACGGAATTCGTCCGCACGATAGCCGTAGCCCGAATTACCATGCCGAAAAGCTATGTGCGATTATCCGCCGGTCGTCAGGGCATGTCGGAAGAAATGCAGGCAATGTGTTTTATGGCGGGTGCGAATTCTATTTTCTACGGCGATAAATTATTGGTTACCGGCAATTCGGAAGAAGATTCCGACCAAATCCTGATGGCTAAATTGGATCTGGAACCGGAAACGGCGGAAAACCGCTATGTTCCGGAACCTTCTCAGCGGTAAAAGTGCGGTCAAATTTTTTCACGTTTTTTGAAATTGAGAGGAAGCGCGATGTTTAAGGTTCAACGTATTTATGATTTCAATCCGACGGAACAGGATTGCGCCGTATTTGTGGATCGGCTTTATCCGCGCGGCGTCACAAAAGAAAAATTTGCGCGCTGCCGTTGGTTGAAAGCGGTTTGTCCGAGCTCTGAATTGCGCAAGTTTTATCACGAAAATCCGCAGACAAATTATCCGGAATTCGTCCGGCTTTATCGTTTAGAATTAGGCAACGCCCCGCAACAACAGGCGTTGGCGATGTTGAAGCAATTAGAAAAAAGCCGTTCGCAAGTGACGCTACTGACCGCCGTGAAAGATGTGGAACACAGCCATATTCCCGTGTTATTACAGGCCTTAGCGGATTTTACCGAATAAAAAAAGCCACACGACGGTGTGGCTTAAACGTTGCTGACAATTACAGTTTGTCGGCATTTTGTTTCAAGTATTTCGCTACGCCTTCAGGATTATCTTTCATCCCTTCTTTGCCTTTTTCCCATTGAGCCGGGCAAACTTCGCCGTGTTCTTCATGGAATTGTAACGCGTCGACCATGCGCAGCATTTCGTCGATGTTACGGCCTAACGGCAGATCGTTCACCACTTGGTGACGCACTACGCCGTTGGCGTCGATTAAGAATGAAGCGCGTAACGCCACGCCCGCTTCCGGATGTTCGATACCGTATGCTTTGGCGATTTCGTGTTTGGTGTCCGCCGCTAACGCGTATTTAACCGGGCCGATACCGCCTTGGTCAATCGGCGTGTTACGCCATGCGTTGTGGCTGTATTGTGAGTCGATAGACACGCCCACCACTTCTACGTCGCGTTTTTGGAATTCCGCGTAACGGTGATCGAATGCGATTAATTCGGACGGGCAAACGAATGTAAAATCTAACGGATAGAAGAAAATTACCGCAGGTTTGCCGGCAATGTGTTTTTTGAAGTTGAAGTTTTCAACGATTTCGCCGTTGCCTAAAACTGCGGCTGAGGTAAAATCCGGTGCTTGACGAGTTACTAATACCATGTTTAATCTCCTAAAGTGGATTGAGGGAAAAACTTTTGCAAAAATTCAAATCTGTTGCAAAATATCGGAAAAATTGTAAAAAAATCGCCCGCACTTTTACAGTCGATTTTATCTATTAAATTAATCAATTATATCTAACAGGAAGTCATTATGTCGGAAAAACAGTCGTTAGCCACTACATTAGTGCATGCCGGTCGCAATAAACGTGTCTGCCGGGGCGCGGTAAATCCCGTGGTGCAACGGGCGTCGTCTTTAGTGTTTGAAAATCTGGCGCAGAAGAAAGAAGCCACCGTTAACCGCGCCAAACAGGCGTTGTTTTACGGGCGTCGCGGTACTTTAACGCATTTTGCGTTGCAGGATTTAATGTGCGAAATGGAAGGCGGCGCGGGGTGTTATCTTTATCCTTGCGGCGCGGCGGCGGCCAGCAATGCGATTTTAGCTTTCGTGCAATCCGGCGATAACGTTCTGATGACGGGCGCCGCCTATGAACCGACGCAGGATTTTTGTAACAAAATTCTGAGCAAAATGGGGGTGACCACCACTTATTATGATCCGGTGGACGGCGTGAAAATCGCCGAATTGGTGCGACCGAATACCAAAGTTCTATTTTTGGAAAGCCCGAGTTCGCTCACTTTTGAGGTGCCTGATGTGCCGAATATCGTCAAAGCGGTGCGGAAGATTAATCCCGAAATTGTGATCATGATTGATAACACCTGGGCGGGCGGTATTTTATTTAAAGCGCTGGAGCACGATATCGACATTTCCATTCAGGCTGGCACCAAATATTTGGTGGGCCATTCCGATGTGATGATTGGTACCGCCGTATCCAACGCCCGTTGTTGGGATCAGTTGCGGGAAAATTCCTATTTAATGGGACAAATGGTAGACGCCGACACCGCTTACACCACCGCGCGCGGCATTCGTTCCCTTGCCGTGCGTTTCAAACAACACACCGAAAGCGGCATTAAAGTGGCAAAATGGCTGGCCGAACAACCGGAAGTGAAAGCGGTTTATCATCCCGCTTTGCCGAGCTGTCCGGGCCATGAATTTTTTGTGCGGGATTTCACCGGTTCCGCCGGTTTATTCTCCTTTGAATTAAAGGAAAAATTAAGCCGAGAGCAACTGTCCGCATTCATGGATCACTTCGAACTGTTTACCATGGCATATTCCTGGGGCGGCTTTGAAAGCCTGATTTTATGCAATCAACCGGAAGAAATAAAAAAAATCCGCCCGAATATTGACCGCACTTTAACCGGAACTTTGATTCGCCTGCATATCGGATTTGAAGATGCGGATGAATTAATTGCCGATTTAAAAGCGGGATTCGAACGTTTAAGATCTTAAATCGGATCCCATAATGAAAAACAAGGAACGGCGCCCACCGTTCCTTGAATTCAGGTTTTCTCGACATTGGGCCTGTTTCATCGCCCTTGAGCGATAAACGGAGTAGAATAATCAATCATTCCACTTTTAAAAATAGTTTCATGTTTCATTATTGTATCCTTACGATAAATTAAAACGTAAAGATCTATTCAGTAGCCCGCAGGGCTTGCAAACCGGCGGACGGCTAATGCAGATCCGTCCGCCGCATAAATGGTGCGGATTTATAAAATAAAGCTATACGAGCGTATAGTGTTATTTGTTTTTATATCCAGCTAACTGTTTGTTATTTTTCATTTTTCTTCTCCGCTGAATCGTTCCATTCGATCTAAAACTGTGTAAAAAATAATCAAAAATCTGCAAAAAATGTGATCTCGATCAGAAAAATAAAAATTACTTGTGTTTTTTTGATTGACATATGCATATGATCTTTGGCAATATCCGAGCTGCTTAAATATTAAGCGTGTTTGACTTTTCCCGTACGGGAAAGTTCAAAATGAGTTGTACTAAAAATAAATTCTGATAAGGAATTAAATTATGAAAAAGACATTAGTAGCATTAGCAGTCGCTGCAGCCGCAGTGGCAAGCACAGCAAACGCCGCCGTTGTTTATGAACAAGACGGTGCAAAAGTTGAATTAAGCGGTTCATTCCGTATGTTCTTGGGTAAAGTTGGTGACGAGCGCGGTGATTTAAAAAACAATGACTCACGTGTTTACATTAAAGCCAGCCAAGATTTAGGTAACGGTTTATCCGCATTTGCCGGTTATCAAATTCGTTTCACTGAAGATAACAATAGTCGTGAAGCAAATCATGGTTCAGCAGCAAGTGATGATAATAAAAATGACTGGGGTTCACCAAGCACTCATGAATTATATGCCGGTATTGCTCACCAAGATGTAGGTCGTTTAGCATTCGGTCGTCAACAAACTACAGCAGATGATGTATTACAGGATGCAACATACTTCCGTTCAGGTGAATATGGACCATTAACAACACGTTCAGATAAATCAATTAAATTTAAATCAGCTGAGTGGAATGGTTTCCAAATCGGTGCAGATTACTTATTTGGTCACGAAAAAATGGGCGACAGCTCATCAACTGATCTTCGATATAAAAATGGTTATGGTGTAACTGCATTCTATCATTATGACATCGATGAAAATCAAAAATTAGAATTCGCAGCAGGTTATACACAAGATAACTATGATGATAACTATTGGCATGATACTCGTTTACGTTCACGTGCTTGGTTAGTACATGGTAGCTATACTTATGGTCCATACTATTTAGCATTGAACTATGGTCAAACTAAAGATGCATACGATGATGATTTAGCAAACTTTGGTGAAAACACTAAAGGTCGTTATGCAATGGTTGATGCACGTTATCAATTCTCTGAACCATCAGCATTATTCTTCCAATGGGAACGTAAAGACGTTAAATTTGATAATGAAACCTATGCTGATGACGACTGGAGAATCAAAAATCGTTACCAAGTGGGCGTAGATTATAAATTACACAAAAACGTAATCACATACGCAATGTATGAACAAGAACGTACTAAATTTGATGGTGGTGACACTGAAAAAGACAACATCTACGGTGTTGGTTTACGCGTATTCTTCTAATCTTCGGATTAGTTAATCGAATAAAAAACCCGATCTTAGGATCGGGTTTTTGTCTTTATTATCATGCCAAATAGTGGGGAATCCTTTTATAGGAGAATGCCATTCACTTCTGTATTACTTTATAACATTTCCTCAATTCTCTATTTCCCATAAAAATAGTCTAAAGTGCGGTCAAAAAATGACATGTTTTTTTGAACCTGCAGGAAAGTGCGACGATAATTTGCTTCTAACTCGTAATGCCGGAATTCTTCTATTTGTTGAATGGTTTTTTACCCCTAAATAGGTGGTAACAAAGCCGTGTTTTTACATTTATTTACGCTAGCTCAACAAAATTGAGAAAATTTAAACAAAAATTGCTTAAAAGCTGACAAATAGGCTTGCATATAGGCAGGTTTTGCCTGATAATGCCGCCGATTTGTAGTATAGCTGTAAACTTTACTTTTTCAGGTTTTAGCCTGAATTAATATTTCACATTTTTATAAGGGTCCATTCATGAATCACATTTATAAAGTCATTTGGAACAAAACCACCCAATCTTTAGTTGTTGTTTCCGAATTAGCCGCCAGCCGGAGTAAAACCAAATCCTCTAAGCGTAGAGCAAAAAAAATCGCTCAGGAAACCATTGAATTATTCACTAAGACTGTCGGAACATTAACTCTTGGTTCTGCAGTCTTAAGCTCCGCACCTGTCGTTTTAACAGTCGGTGCTGCCGCTATATTTAAGCCTTCCCAAGCCGAAGCATATGTTAATAATGGCAGTTATGCTACGGCAGTAAGAGACTCTGTTGCTATCGGGGCGAATACAACTGCTAATTACACGGCTAATGCAACGGGCAATGAATCCGTTGCCATCGGAGGAAGAGCGAATTCCGGCGGATATCAATCATTAGCCATAGGAACAAACACGACAGCCAGCGGTGGTCAGTCGATCTCTATCGGATCCGATGTTCATGCAACAGGTTATTCTTCTATTGCTATAGGTTCGGATGATCTTGACCAAATAGCAGGTCAAACAATTGCAGGACATTATGTTCCTTACGGTTATACCGCAACACATGCGGCGGCTGCAGGTGCCGTCGTATTGGGAGCCCGTTCTGTCGCTTCCGGCAGATTATCCACTATTTTGGGTTCGCTCTCTACTGCCAGCGCCGACGGTGCAACAGTTTTAGGTTCAGGCTCTAATGCTTCCGGTCAGTCTTCAACCATAGTGGGTTTTAATTCTACTGCCTCGGCGGTTAATGCGACGGTTGTCGGCTCATTTTCCGTAGCTAATGCCAGTAACGCAATTGCTATCGGTACAAAGTCTACTGCGAAAGGTACAGGCGCCCTTGCTTTTGGGCAAAATGCAATCTCTTCAGGAGTAAATTCTGTCGCAATGGGCGCTACTGCCAATGCAACGGCTGACGGTGCAATAGCTATAGGTGATGATTCTCAGGCAACCAATAAAGATGCCTTAGCTCAAGGGAAAAATACCCGTGCAAGCGGTAACGGCAGTACGGCAGTGGGTAATTCGGCCAAAGCTTTAGCGAATTCGTCCACGGCGCTGGGTAATAACGCAAACGCAAGTCAACAATTTAGTACGGCGTTAGGAACTGGCTCCAAAGCTTCGGAAAGCGCCACTGCAGTAGGTAACGATGCCAACGCTTCCGGTTTTGCCTCTTTTGCTGCGTCTTTGAATGCAACCGCTTCGGGGTATGCCGCCAATGCCATCGGATTTAACTCCGTTTCTTCCAATCAAAGCACTATTGCCTTAGGTACAAATAGTACGGCAGCGGGCGAGCGTTCAATTTCATTAGGATATAACACAACCACAACCTTCCAGGATTCTGTTGCAATGGGTACCAATGCAAGTGCTATCGGTAGCGCAGCGGTTGCGATTGGTGCGGAATCTGTAGCCCAGAATAATGATCCGGGTAAGACAAACGGTGCGACAGCAATCGGTTCGAAGGCAAATGCGACAGGCAATCAGTCCGTTGCTATCGGTTCTTCATCAAAATCAGGTGAACAGGCGACGGCAATTGGTAATGATTCGAATGCTTATGGATTCGGTTCTATAGTTATAGGTGGCGATGATTCTGGATCAAGTTCCGGTAGTGGCTCAGATCCTTACTCCTCAGGTTCACAGTACGGGTTTATTGATACAAAACAACAGTATCGTCGTTCCGTAGCGACCGGCATTGCGGCAGTATCTGTAGGTGTACATGCGCAATCTTTAAGTAATGGATCTACAGCAATCGGTGTGCTTGCTACCGCAGGTGATGAAGTGGATACAAATACGTCTACACTGGCATCAACGGCTGCAACAGAAGCTACGGCAATTGGGGCGTTAGCCCGCGCCAGAAATCTTCGTTCTACAGCAATTGGTTATCAGGCTGAATCTCTGGGTAATTATTCGAGTGCTATAGGTTCTAACGCCACTGCAAATTCAACAGATTCAATGGCTTTGGGCTCAAAATCTACCGCTAACGGTACGGCATCTTTAGCGGCCGGCTATAACGCAACGACTAACGGTACGAATGCGTTGGCAATTGGTTCGTCCGCGCAAGCTTTGGCTAATAATGCTATTTCTATCGGTACGGGCAATATCGTTTCAGGTGAAAATTCCGGTGCAATTGGTGATCCGACTTATGTAACGGGTTATGGTACTTATAGTATTGGTAACAACAATGGCTGGGTGACAGGTAATAACTCAGGTATATTCGGTAATAATAACTCTTTAACCAGTGATGAAACACGTATCATTGGTAACAACAATACTATTGCGGCGGACAATACGGTTGCAATGGGTAATAATATTACCGTTCTTAATTCAGGAGCAATTAACTCCATCGCTATCGGTGAAGCCGCACATACGGAAAATGCTAATGCAACGGCTATTGGCGTAAATTCTAATGCATCAGCCGAAAGTTCTGTTTCTATTGGTACAAATTCTAATGCGGTAACTGAAAATACTACGGCAATCGGGAATAAGGCTTATGCTCAGGGTTATAATTCAACTGCAATCGGTACGAATGCAAGCACATGGGAAAATAATGGCGTAGCTATTGGTTCTTATGCAAATGCGACCGGAGTAAGTGCAATTTCAGTCGGTACAAATTCTATTGCTACGGAGACCGGTTCTGCCGCATACGGTATGAACGCTAATGCAAGTAATGTTAATGCTTTAGCAATCGGTACGGGTACGCAGGCAAAAAGTCGGGATTCTGTTGCTATCGGTAACCAGTCTGTTTCAGCTGAAGTACGTGGGGTAGCAATCGGTACTAACGCTAATGTGGCTTCGGCAGCAGATGACGGCATTGCAATCGGTACGAATGCTGTGGCAAACGGTAAACAGGCAATTGCAGCAGGTCTGAACGCTTCGGCGACTGCAAATAATACTGTTGCAATCGGTTCTGCCGCAAAAGCTAGCGGTGATAGTTCCTTCTCCGGTGGTGTAAATTCAAATGCCTCAGGTAACAGTTCAACAGCCGTGGGTGTGAATGCCCAGGCAACAAAATCTGCTGCTGTGGCGTTAGGTAGTGAAGCTAAGGCTTTGAGCGACAGCACGATTGCAATCGGTAACCGTGCAAATGCAAATGCACAAAGTGCAGTCGCAGTGGGTGAAAATTCTAATGCAACCGGTAATTTCTCAACCGCATTGGGTGATACTACAACTGCATCCGGTCTTCGTTCAGTTGCCGTTGGTATTGACGCAAATGCTACAGCGGCCAATGCTGTGGCTGTAGGTGATAGTGCTTTTGCCGGTTCACAAGGTGCCTTAGCCTTAGGTTTCGGAGCGCAAGCGAATTTGGCTCATTCCGTAGCTTTAGGTGAAGGTTCAATTGCAACTTCGGGAGTAGATACCGACAGTGCGACTGTGAACGGACTAACCTATGGCGGCTTTGCCGGTTCGCATGTAAATTCTACTCTTTCCGTAGGACATGATGATCAATACCGCCAAATCCAAAAGGTTGCGGCAGGTCAGGTAACGGCAACGTCTACGGATGCAATTAACGGTAGTCAGCTTTATGCTACTCAAGGCGTGATCGGTAACGTGGCGAAATCCGTTGTTGAGAACTTCGGCGGTAATGCAGCAGTTGATCAAAATGGCAACATTACTTTCACTAACATTGGTGATACCGGTGAAAACAACGTTCACAATGCAATTAAAGCGGCGAAGACCGAAGTAAAAGGCGGTACTAACATCGCTGGTATAACCGAAACTAAAGGTGCCAATAATCAAACAATTTATACGGTTAATGCAAACGGTACGAGCGTTAGTAACGGTTCGGGCGCTGTGACTATTAATGCAGCAGCTGCTGGCAATAACATAACGAATTATGCTGTAGATTTGAGCCAGAAAACGAAATCTGACATCCAACAAGGCGTAGACGCCAATACCACCGTAAACAGCAAGGGCATCACCTTTGCGGCGGACAGCGGCACGCCGACAGAGCGCAAACTGGGTGACACCTTGGCGGTAAACGGTGATGGCGACTTAATCAACACCACCGCCTCCGCCGGTAAAATCGCGGTAGCGGCGACGGATAAATTGAAAGACGCGGTGACGAACGCCACCAGCGCATTGCAGTCCGTGGTAACGCAAATCGACGGTAAGGACGTGAAAACTCTGAGCAAAGCGGACAATAAAGCGAACTTTGTAAGCGGCGACAATATCAGTCTGACAAATGACGGTCAGGGCGGTATTAAGATTGCGACCAAAGAGAACGTCACGTTCAATACGGTAAATGCCAGCACCTTCAACGCGGGCGATGTCAGCATTAGCAATAATGGCATCAACGCGGGCGGCAAGACGGTGACTAATGTCGCAAACGGTACGCAAGACAGCGATGCGGTGAACTTCAGCCAGTTAAACGCGACCAATACGAACGTGGCGAATAATGCGCAGAATATCACCAATAATGCGAACAACATTACGAATAATACCAATGCTATCAACAAAGGCATTAACTTCGGTAATGGAACGACTGCAACCAAATTTAACCTGGGCGATACGATCAACGTCACTTCGGACAGCAATCTGGTAGTCAGTACCGTAACGGACGGAGTGAAACTGACGTTAGCGGACAGCATTGCAGTGGGTAATGTAACGGTCAACAACACCTTCAAAGCGGGCGATGTGACTATCAACAACAGCGGTATCGATGCGGGTAACCACGCCATCACCAACGTGACGGCGGGAACTAACGCAACGGATGCGGTGAACGTAGCTCAATTAAACGCCAGCCAATCTTCCGTGAAAGCGGGCGATAACGTAAACGTGACATCGGCTAAAGATGCGAACGGCACGGTGTACACGGTGAATGCCAATACGTCCACGGTGAGCAACGGTTCGGATAAAGTGACGGTCACGAAGACAGACGCAGGTAATCACACCAGCAACTACGCGGTGGATTTGAGCGAACAAACCAAGTCCGACATTCAACAAGGTGTAGACGCCAATACCACCGTAAACAGCAAAGGCATCACCTTTGCGGCGGACAGCGGCACGCCGACAGAGCGCAAACTGGGTGACACCTTGGCGGTAAACGGTGATGGCGACTTAATCAACACCACCGCCTCCGCCGGTAAAATCGCGGTAGCGGCGACGGATAAATTGAAAGACGCGGTGACGAACGCCACCAGCGCATTGCAGTCCGTGGTAACCCAAATCGACGGTAAGGACGTGAAAACTCTGAGCAAAGCGGATAATAAAGCGAACTTTGTAAGCGGCGACAATATCAGTCTGACAAATGACGGACAGGGCGGTATTAAGATTGCGACCAAGGACAATGTGACATTTACCTCAGTAAACGCCACTACCTTCAACGCGGGCGATGTCAGCATCAGCAATAACGGCATCAACGCGGGCGGTAAGGTTGTGACTAATGTCGCGAATGGTACGCAAGACAGCGATGCGGTGAACTTCAGCCAGTTGAACGCCACCAATACTAACGTGGCGAATAATGCGCAGAATATTACCAATAATGCGAATAACATCAGCAATAACACCAAAGCGATAGCGAACAATACGCAGAATATCACCACCAATGCAAACAATATTGCGGCTAATACAGCAGCGATAAAACAAGGCTTTAACATCGGTGCGGATAAAGGCGCGGATGATAACGTTCAGTTAGGTGAGACGGTTAATTACAACGGCGACAGCAACATTATCACGACAGTGAGTGATAATGCGATTGCGTTCGCCTTGAATAGCAGTATTGCCGTAGATAACGTCACGGTGAACAACACCTTCAAAGCGGGCGATGTGACCATCAACAAAGCCGGTATTGATGCGGGCAACCACGCCATCACCAATGTAACGGCGGGAACTAACGCAACGGATGCGGTGAATGTAGCTCAGTTAAACGCCAGCCAGTCTTCCGTAAAAGCGGGTGATAACGTAAACGTGACATCGGCTAAAGATGCGAACGGCACGGTGTACACGGTGAATGCCAATACGTCCACGGTAAGTAACGGTTCGGATAAAGTAACGGTCACGAAGACAGACGCGGGAAATCACACCAGCAACTACGCGGTGGATTTAAGCGACGCGGCGAAATCTTCATTAACGAAAGCGGACAGCGCGTTACAAAGCCTGACCACCAGCGCGGACGGTACGACCGCGCAAACTTTAAATCAAGAGAATAGCAACGCCAACTTTATTTCCGGTAACAACATCCAACTCACGCCGTCGGCCAACGGCATTACCGTAGCGACCAAAGCGGACGTAACCTTCACGAACGTCACGGCGACTAACGTTAACGGCAACACCGTTACCATCGGTTCGGGTGCGAACACCACCACCTTGACCTCTACCGCAGAAGGTCTGGATATGGGCGGTGATAAATTGACCAATATCTCGGCGGGTACCAACAAAACCGACGCGGTGAACTTGGGTCAATTGGAAAAATACATCGGCGACAACTCCTACAACTGGAATCTGTCCGACGGTACCAACAGCAATGCGGTAGCGGATAACAGCACCGTGGCGATCAAAGGTTCGGCCAATGCAGACAGCGCAAAAACTGCCGGAATTGTGACCGCACTTGACGGTACCAATGTATCTGTAGATTTAAGTGATAAAACCAAGTCCGACATTCAGCAAGGTGTAGACGCCAATACCACCGTAAACAGCAAAGGCATCACCTTTGCGGCGGACAGCGGCACGCCGACAGAGCGCAAACTGGGTGACACCTTGGCGGTAAACGGTGATGGCGACTTAATCAACACCACCGCCTCCGCCGGTAAAATCGCGGTAGCGGCAACGGATAAATTGAAAGACGCGGTGACGAACGCCACCAGCGCATTGCAGTCCGTGGTAACGCAAATCGACGGTAAGGACGTGAAAACTCTGAGCAAAGCGGACAATAAAGCGAACTTTGTAAGCGGCGACAATATCAGTCTGACAAATGACGGTCAGGGCGGTATTAAGATTGCGACCAAAGAGAACGTCACGTTCAATACGGTAAATGCCAGCACCTTCAACGCGGGCGATGTCAGCATTAGCAATAATGGCATCAACGCGGGCGGCAAGACGGTGACTAATGTTGCAAACGGTACAAAGGACAGCGATGCGGTGAACTTCAGCCAGTTAAACGCGACCAATACGAACGTGGCGAATAATGCGCAGAATATCACCAATAATGCGAACAACATTACGAATAATACCAATGCTATCAACAAAGGCATTAACTTCGGTAATGGAACGACTGCAACCAAATTTAACCTGGGCGATACGATCAACGTCACTTCGGACAGCAATCTGGTAGTCAGTACCGTAACGGACGGAGTGAAACTGACGTTAGCGGACAGCATTGCAGTGGGTAATGTAACGGTCAACAACACCTTCAAAGCGGGCGATGTGACCATCAACAACAGCGGTATTAATGCGGGCAACCACGCCATCACCAATGTAACGGCGGGAACTAACGCAACGGATGCGGTAAACGTAGGTCAATTGGAAAAATATGTGGGCGACAACGCCTACAACTGGAATCTGTCCGACGGTACCAACACCAATGCGGTAGCGGATAACAGCACCGTGGCGATCAAAGGTTCGGCCAACGCAGACAGTGCAAAAACGGCCGGAATTGTGACCGCACTTGACGGCACCAATGTGTCTGTCGATTTAAGCGAACAAACCAAGTCCGACATCCAACAAGGTGTGAATGCCAATACTACGGTGAGCAAAGGCTTTAATATCGGCGCGGATAATGGTAACGATGATAACGTTCAGTTAGGTGAGACGGTTAACTACAATGGTGACAGCAACATTATCACGACAGTGAGTAATAATGCCATTGCGTTCGCCTTGAACAGTAGCATTGCCGTAGATAACGTCACGGTGAACAACACCTTAAAAGCGGGCGATGTGACCATCAACAACAGCGGTATCGACGCGGGTAACCACGCCATCACCAATGTAACGGCGGGAACTAACGCAACGGATGCGGTGAACGTAGCTCAATTAAACGCCAGCCAATCTTCCGTAAAAGCGGGCGATAACGTAAACGTGACATCGGCTAAAGATGCGAACGGCACGGTGTACACGGTGAACGCCAATACGTCCACGGTGAGCAACGGCTCGGATAAAGTGACGGTCACGAAGACAGACGCGGGTAATCACACCAGCAACTATGCGGTGGATTTGAGCGACGCGGCGAAATCTTCATTAACGAAAGCGGACAGCGCGTTACAAAGCCTGACCACCAGCGCGGACGGTACGACCGCACAAACCTTAAATCAAGAGAATAGCAACGCCAACTTTATTTCCGGTAACAACATCCAGCTCACGCCGTCGGCCAACGGCATCACCGTAGCGACCAAAGCGGACGTCACCTTCACGAACGTCACGGCGACTAACGTTAACGGCAACACCGTTACCATCGGTTCGGGTGCGAACACTACTACCTTGACCTCTACCGCAGAAGGTCTGGATGTGGGCGGTGATAAGTTGACCAACATCTCGGCGGGCACCAACAAAACCGACGCGGTGAACTTAGGTCAATTGGAAAAATACATCGGCGACAACTCCTACAACTGGAATTTGTCCGACGGTACGACCAGCAATGCGGTAGCGGATAACAGCACCGTGGCGATCAAAGGTTCGGCCAACGCAGACAGCGCAAAAACTGCCGGAATTGTGACCGCACTTGACGGTACCAATGTATCTGTAGATTTAAGTGATAAAACCAAGTCCGACATCCAACAAGGTGTGAATGCCAATACTACGGTGAGCAAAGGCTTTAACATCGGTGCGGATAATGGTAACGATGATAACGTTCAGTTAGGTGAGACGGTTAACTACAACGGCGACAGCAACATTATCACGACCGTGAGTAATAATGCGATTGCCTTCGCGTTAAATCCTAGTTTGAACTTAACGGATGCCGGCTCGGTGACGATGGGAGATGTGGTGGTAAATAACGGCGGCATCACCATCGCTAACGGTAGCACCAATAATCAAGCGGTAAGTTTAACCAAAGACGGCTTGAATAACGGCGGTAATAAGATCACCAACGTCGCGAACGGCACGCAAGACAGTGATGCAGTGAACCTGGCTCAATTAAACGCCAGCCAATCTTCCGTGAAAGCGGGCGATAACGTAAACGTGACATCAGTTAAAGATGCGAACGGCACGGTGTACACGGTGAACGCCAATACGTCCACGGTGAGCAACGGCTCGGATAAAGTGACGGTCACGAAGACAGACGCAGGTAATCACACCAGCAACTACGCGGTAGACTTAAGTCAGTCTGCGAAAGACTCATTGACGAAAGCGGACAGCGCGTTACAAAGCTGGACGGCGCAAGTAAACGGCGCCGACGCGAAGGTGGTGAATCAAACCAACAACACGGTGAACTTTGTAAACGGCACCAACACGGTGGTAAGCGCGGATGCAAGCGGCAATATTAGCGTATCGACGGCAGAGAATGTCACATTCAATACGGTAAATGCCAGCACCTTCAACGCGGGTGATGTCAGCATCAGCAATAACGGCATCAACGCGGGCGATAAAGTTGTGACTAACGTCGCGAACGGTACGCAAGACAGCGATGCGGTGAACTTCAGCCAGTTAAACGCCACCAATACGAACGTGGCGAATAATGCGCAGAATATCACCAATAATGCGAATGCGATTGCCAATAACACGCAGAACATTACCAACAATACCAATGCCATTAACAAAGGCATTAACTTCGGTAACGGCACCAGCGCGAATAAATTTGCTTTGGGTAGCACTATCAATGTGAAGCCGTCCGATAGCAATCTGGTTGTGAAGACGGTAGCAGACGGGGTTGAACTGGCATTAGCGGATAGCATTGCGGTAAGTAATGTGACGGTCAACAACACCTTAAAAGCGGGCGATGTGACCATCAACAACAGCGGTATTGATGCAGGCAACCACGCCATCACCAATGTAACGGCCGGAACTAACGCAACGGACGCGGTGAACTTAGGTCAATTGGAAAAATACATCGGCGACAACTCCTACAACTGGAATCTGTCCGACGGTACCAACAGCAATGCGGTAGCGGATAACAGCACCGTGGCGATCAAGGGTTCGGCCAATGCAGACAGTGCAAAAACTGCCGGAATTGTGACCGCACTTGACGGCACCAATGTGTCTGTCGACTTAAGCGAACAAACCAAGTCCGATATCCAGCAAGGCGTAGACGCCAATACCACCGTAAACAACAAAGGCATTACCTTTGCGGCGGACAGCGGCGCGGCGACGGAACGCAAACTGGGTGAAACCCTGACGGTAAATGGTGATAACGATTTAATCAACACCACCGCCTCCGCCGGTAAACTTGAAGTGGCGGCAACAGACAAACTGAAAGAAGCAGTGACGAACGCCACCAGCGCATTGCAGTCCGTGGTAACCCAAATCGACGGTAAGGATGTGAAAACCCTGAGCAAAGCGGACAATAAAGCGAACTTTGTAAGCAGCGACAATATCAGCCTGACGAATGACGGACAGGGCGGTATTAAGGTTGCGACCAAAGACAACGTGACATTCACCACAGTAAATGCCACTACTTTTAACGCGGGCGATGTCAGCATCAGCAATAACGGTATCAACGCGGGCGGCAAAACGGTGACTAACGTCGCGAACGGTACGCAAGATAGCGATGCGGTGAATTTAAGCCAGTTAAACGCGACCAATACGAACGTGGCGAATAATGCGCAGAATATTACCAATAATGCGAACAACATTACGAATAATACCAATGCCATTAACAAAGGCATTAACTTCGGTAACGGCACCAGCGCGAATAACTTCGCTTTGGGCAGCACTATCAATGTAACTTCGGACAGCAATCTGGTGGTCAGCACAGTGACGGACGGAGTAAAACTGACGTTAGCGGACAGCATTACAGTGGGTAATGTGACGGTCAACGACACCTTCAAAGCGGGCGATGTGACTATCAACAGCGCCGGTATTGATGCGGGCGACCACGCCATCACCAATGTGACGGCGGGAACTAACGCAACGGATGCGGTGAATGTGGCGCAGTTGGAAGCGAATACTACACGTTACTATTCTGTAAATTCAACCGCAACCGGCAACCGTAAGAACGACGGCGCAACCGGCGCAAATGCAATGGCGGCGGGGGCAAATGCAACGGCTTCCGGCGATAATGCTACGGCGATTGGCCAGGGTACGAAGGCAAATAGCGCGTCGGCGATTGCTATCGGTAATAACGCCAATGCAACGTCAAGTAGCAATGACAGCGTAATTGCTATCGGTAATAATGCGCAATCGACCGGCTCTTACAGTATTGCTGTGGGAACTAATTCCGTAGCAAGTAATACTTGGTCAATGGCAATGGGTATTTCCGCCAAGGCGACCGGTGATTATGCAACAGGTCTGGGCTCTAACGCACAAGCCACCGCACAATGGACAACAGCGCTTGGTGCGGGTGCAAATGCAACGGAATCAGCGGCGACAGCGGTAGGTTCAAATGCAACGGCGGGTGCAGACGGTGCAACGGTTATCGGCTATAACTCTAGTGTAACCGGTGCTAACACCACAGCATTAGGTAATAACATTAATGTGGGTACCGAAGGATCGGTTGTATTAGGTAATAATTCCGCAGCGGCAACGGCAACTACCGAAACAGCGGCAACTGTTAACAATCTGACCTATTCAGGTTTTGCAGGTGCCGGTAATGTTGTGGCGGGTGACTATGTGAGCGTCGGTTCTGCCGGTCAGGAACGACAAATTAAATATGTCACACCGGGTAATATCTCTGCAACTTCAACCGATGCAATTAACGGTAGCCAGCTTTATGCAACTAACCGAGTGTTAGGCAATGTGGCAAACTCCGTGGTGAATAACTTCGGTGGTAATGCGGCGGTTGATTCTAACGGTAATATTACATTTACTGATATTGGCGGTACGGGTGAAACCACGATTCACGATGCAATCAAAAACGTTTCTGACGTAGCTAATACCGGTTGGAATGTTCAAACAAACGGCGATACCGCAACTAAAGTAGCACCGGGAGATACCGTACAGTTTAAAGATGGTAAAAACATCAAGATTACCCGTACGGACAAAGACATCACCGTAGCGACCGCTGATGATGTGAGCTTTAACAGTATTACTGCGGGTCCTGTGACTATCAATAGTAATGGTATTGATGCGGGTAGCCAAAAAATTACCAATGTAGCAACAGGTACTAATGGTACCGATGCGGTTAACTTAGACCAGTTGAACCAGACTATCTCTGCAAGTGCATACAACTGGAATATTTCAGATGGTACGAATACTGCTGATGTTCCGGATAACGGCACGGTAGCGGTGAAAGGTTCGGCGAATGCGGATAGCGCGAATATATCAGGTATCGTCACAACATTAGACGGCACCAATGTTTCAGTGGATTTAAGTGACAAAGCGAAAGATTCATTGGGTAAAGCGGATACTGCCATCCAAACGTTAACCACCAGTGCGGACGGTAAGCTTGCTCAGACGTTGAACAAAGATGACAATAATGCGAACTTTACCTCAGGTAAAAACATCGTGTTAACGCCATCTGCGACAGGAATTGCGATTGCCACGGCGGATAACGTCACGTTTACTACTGTGAATGCAACGACTTTCAATGCGGGTGATGTAGTGGTAAGTGAAGACGGTATTAATGCCGGCAACAAGACCATTACCAATGTGGCAGCAGGTCAAAACGGTACCGATGCGGTGAACGTAGATCAGTTAAATGCTGTAAATGCGACAGCGAATGCCGGTTGGAAGTTAACTGCGAACGGTACTAATAGCTCGGATGTAAAACCGAACGATATTGTGGATTTAGCAAATAAAGATGGCAACATCAATATCACTAAAGACGGCAATAATGTAACCTTTGATCTGAACAGCAACTTAACGGTTGGCGGTAAAGACGGCAAAGACGGTCAAATCGGCGCAATGGGTGCGAACGGTACCGGCGTGGTATTAAACGGAAAAGACGGCACAATCGGCATCAACGGAACAGACGGTACCAACGGTACCGTAACCTTAGCACAAGGACCAGCCGGCGTAGACGGTGTAAACGGAACGGATCGTATCGTATACGAAACGCCGAACGGCACCTCAACGGTGGCAACCTTGGATGACGGTTTAATCTTTACCGGTAACAACGAAGTATTGAATAAACACAAATTGAATAGCACCGTGAATATTATCGGCGAAGGCGTAGATAAAGATACGTCGGCGAACTTTACGGGCGCAGCGGGCAATATCAACGTGAAAGCGGACGGTAACAGCACGTTAGTGGTTCAATTGGCGCAAGACTTAGTGAACTTAACCAGTGCGACCTTTACCAACGGCACCACCAACACGGTAGTGAATGGTAACGGTGTCACCATTAACGGCGGTACAAACGGTGTAGTCAGCTTGACTGATACCGGCTTAAATAACGGTAACAATACGATTACCAATGTGTCGGCGGGTCAAAACGGTACCGATGCGGTGAACGTAGATCAGTTAAATGCTGTAAATGCGACAGCGAATGCCGGTTGGAAGTTAACTGCGAACGGTACTAATAGCTCGGATGTAAAACCGAACGATATTGTGGATTTAGCAAATAAAGATGGCAACATCAATATCACTAAAGACGGCAATAATGTAACCTTTGATCTGAACAGCAACTTAACGGTTGGCGGTAAAGACGGCAAAGACGGTCAAATCGGCGCAATGGGTGCGAACGGTACCGGCGTGGTATTAAACGGAAAAGACGGCACAATCGGCATCAACGGAACAGACGGTACCAACGGCACCGTAACCTTAGCACAAGGACCAGCCGGCGTAGACGGTGTAAACGGAACGGATCGTATCGTATACGAAACGCCGAACGGCACCTCAACGGTGGCAACCTTGGATGACGGTTTTAATCTTTTACCGGTAACAACGAAGTATTGAATAAACACAAATTGAATAGCACCGTGAATATTATCGGCGAAGGCGTAGATAAAAGATACGTCGGCGAACTTTACGGGCGCAGCGGGCAATATCAACGTGAAAGCGGACGGTAACAGCACGTTAGTGGTTCAATTGGCGCAAGACTTAGTGAACTTAACCAGTGCGACCTTTACCAACGGCACCACCAACACGGTAGTGAATGGTAACGGTGTCACCATTAACGGCGGTACAAACGGTGTAGTCAGCTTGACTGATACCGGCTTAAATAACGGTAACAATACGATTACCAATGTGTCGGCGGGTCAAAAACGGTACCGATGCGGTGAACGTGAGATCAGTTAAATGCTGTAAATGCGACAGCGAATGCCGGTTGGAAGTTAACTGCGAACGGTACTAATAGCTCGGATGTAAAACCGAACGATATTGTGGATTTAGCAAATAAAGATGGCAACATCAATATCACTAAAGACGGCAATAATGTAACCTTTGATCTGAACAGCAACTTAACGGTTGGCGGTAAAGACGGCAAAGACGGTCAAATCGGCGCAATGGGTGCGAACGGTACCGGCGTGGTATTAAACGGAAAAGACGGCACAATCGGCATCAACGGAACAGACGGTACCAACGGCACCGTAACCTTAGCACAAGGACCAGCCGGCGTAGACGGTGTAAACGGAACGGATCGTATCGTATACGAAACGCCGAACGGCACCTCAACGGTGGCAACCTTGGATGACGGTTTAATCTTTACCGGTAACAACGAAGTGTTGAATAAACACAAATTGAATAGCACCGTGAATATTATCGGCGAAGGCGTAGATAAAGATACGTCGGCGAACTTTACGGGTGCAGCGGGCAATATCAACGTGAAAGCGGACGGTACGGATACGTTAACGATTCAGTTAGCTCAAAATCTGACTAACTTAACCAGTGCGACGTTTACTAACGGTGCAGCTAACACAGTCGTTATTGACGGTACAACCGGTAAAGTGATTACAGGTAATGTATCAATCAGTAAATACGGCTTAGATAATGGCGGTAACAAAATTATCAATGTGGCAGCAGGTACTGAAGATACCGACGCAGTTAACGTAAGCCAATTGAATGCAAGTACCGCATCGAACGCATGGAAAATCACGGGTAATAATGCTGACAATGCGACAACCGTGGGTAAACAAACCGTAAGCTTCAACAACGGTACAAACACTGTTGCAGTGGTAAACGGCACGAATGTGACTTTCAACTTGGCTGATAATATTACGTTAACTAACAAAGGTTCTATGACCATCGGAACAACGGTAATCACTAGCGGTAATATCAAAGTCGGTAATAATGTTGCTGTAACCGAAACCGGATTCACAGCAGGTAATGTATCTGTTACCACCAGCGGGATCAACGCCGGCGGTAATAAGATCACCAACGTGGCAAACGGTACGGCACCGACGGATGCAGTTAACGTTAGCCAATTAAACGAAGTGAAAGAAACGGCAAATGCCGGTTGGAACTTAACGGTTAACGGTGCTGACAGTTCAAATGTTAAACCGAATGCAACCGTGGATTTAGCGAATAAAGATGGCAACATCAATATCACTAAAGACGGCAACAACGTGACCTTTGATTTAAGCGATAAGCTGAACATCGGTAGCGGTGCCAATACCGTGGTGATTGACGGTACAACCGGTAAAGTCAGTGCAGGCAACGTATCGATCGGCAAAGACGGTATCAGTGCGGGCGGCCAAACTATTACCAATGTGGCGTCGGGCGTGAACGGTACGGATGCGGTTAACGTTGACCAATTACGTAATTTCACTTCCTCGGTTGTGGATAAACCGTTAACTTTCGCAGGCGATACAGGTACGCCTTCGGAAAGAAAACTGGGTTCTACCGTAACGGTTAAAGGCGGCGTGTCCGATACTACGAAATTAACCGATAACAATATCGGCGTGGTTTCTGACGGTCAAGGTTCGTTGAACGTGAAACTGGCTAAAGATTTAACCGGTCTGAACAGCGTAACTATCAGTAACGGTTCGGCCTCAACCAAGTTAACGACGGTAACGAAAAAGAATGTTGAAGGTAAAGAAGCTTCGGCGTTGGATGTCGGCGGTAATCAAATTACCAATGTAGCGCCGGGCGAAGTATCGAAAGATTCTACCGATGCGGTTAACGGCAGCCAGTTACACGCGACCAACCAACAGGTTATTCGTAACGCAAATGCGATTAATCAGGTTGCCGGTCAGGTTCACAGCGTAGATCGTAAGTTACGCGCAGGGGTTGCGGGTGCATTGGCAGCAGGCGGCTTATACCACGCAACGATGCCGGGTAAATCCATGGTTGCGGCCGGTGCGGGGACATACCGCGGCGAAAGCGCGATCGCAGTGGGTTACTCCCGTTTGTCAGACAACGGCAAACTCGGCGTGAAATTCTCTGTGAACAGCAACACCCGCGGCGATACCGGTGCGGCGGCAAGCGTAGGCTACCAATGGTAGTGTGACACTGAAGTCTAAAAGTGCGGTCAAATTTGACCGCACTTTTTCTATTTACGGTTTTGTGATAATGTACAACTCTTTTTCAGCCTAAGGATGAATTATGCAAACCCTACTTAAAATTACCCGTTTCTTCAGCAAAACTTTCGCCTTGTGGGTGCTGGTTTTCGCTTATCTGGCTTTTCAGTTTCCCGACACCTTCAAACCGCTGAAAGACGCCATTCCGTATTTGCTCGGTTTAGTGATGTTCGGTATGGGCATTACGCTGACTTTCAATGATTTCGGCGAAGTGTTCAGACATCCGAAATCCGTGATTATCGGCGTGGTCGGACAGTTTCTGATTATGCCGTCCATTGCATTTTGTCTGGCAAAAGCCTTTAATTTGCCGCCGGATTTAGCCATCGGCGTGATTTTGGTCGGCGCTTGCCCGGGCGGTACGTCCTCGAATGTGATGACCTATCTGGCGAAAGGCAATACGGCGTTATCCGTCGCCTGCACGACTATTTCCACTTTACTGGCGCCGCTGCTGACGCCGATTATTTTTTACCTGCTGGCCAGTCAGTGGTTAGAAATCGATGCCGCGGCGATGTTCGTTTCCGTGCTGAAAATGGTGCTGTTTCCGATTTTCTTAGGCTTGATTGTACGTGCTCTGTTCAAAAAACAAATCAACCAAATGAGCCAAACCATGCCGTTGGTTTCCGTGATTTCCATCGTATTGATTCTGGCGGCGGTGGTTGCAGTGAGCAAAGACAAAATCGCGGAATCCGGTTTATTGATTTTCAGCGTCGTGGTGTTACATAACTTTCTGGGATATATGACGGGCTTTGCGGCGGCGAAATTACTCGGTCTGAATATCGCAGACAGCAAAGCCGTTTCCATTGAAGTCGGTATGCAGAATTCAGGTTTGGGCGCCGCTTTGGCTGCCGCGCATTTCAATCCGGTTGCCGCCGTGCCGAGCGCCGTGTTCAGCTTCTGGCACAACGTATCCGGCCCGATTCTCGCCAATATTTTTTCGAATATGAAAAATAACGACGGTAAAGACGACGAAGCCAAGTAACCCCGCGTAAAAGTGCGGTCAAAAAATTGATCGAATTTTGACCGCACTTTTCTTCTTCTCTTGAATTTCTTCGAACATTCCCCCATATTTCTTGTCGAATCAGGTGATTAATTTCTTATTTTTATTTAGGAAGGAATGTAATGAAAAAAATCAAAAGCGTAAAATTTACTTTAACGGCATTAGCGTTGGGTTTAACCTCAACTTTCAGCATGGCGGATTTACCGCCGTTGGTGGAAAACGCTGCGTTACCGGCACCGGTTATGACGAACAGTCTGGCGCCGATGTTGGAACGCGTGTTGCCGGCGGTGGTGTCCATTTCGGTGGAAGGAACGCAAAAAGCCAATCAACGTAAATTCGATATTCCGGAAGAATTTCGTTTTTTCTTCGGCGATGACTTTTTTGGCGACGGCCGATCTTCGTCACGCAAATTCAGAGGCATGGGTTCCGGCGTGATTATTAATGCGGAAAAAGGCTATGTAATCACTAATAACCACGTAATAGACGGCGCCGATAAAATCACCGTGGCATTGAATGACGGCCGCGAATTCAAAGCCAAAGTGCTGGGCAAGGATTCCCAATCCGATGTGGCGTTGGTGCAGATTGAAAATCCGAGCAAACTGACCGCTATTAAATTGGCGGATAGCGATAAATTGCGAGTAGGGGATTTTGCCGTGGCGATTGGTAATCCGTTTGGTGTCGGACAAACGGCGACATCGGGCATTATTTCCGCTTTGGGACGTTCCACCGGTTCGGACAGCGGGGCTTATGAAAACTATATTCAAACCGACGCGGCGGTGAATCAGGGAAATTCGGGCGGTCCGTTGGTCAATCTGAACGGAGAATTAATCGGTATCAATACCGCCATTATTTCGCCGAGCGGCAGTAATGCGGGCATCGCCTTTGCCATTCCGTCCAACATGGCGAATAACCTGGTGCAGCAAATTATCGAATTCGGTGAAGTCAGACGCGGTCAGTTGGGTATTAAAGGCGGCGAACTTAATGCGGATTTAGCGAAAGCCTTTAATGTGGATGCGCAACGCGGCGCTTTTGTCAGCGAAGTAATGCCGGGTTCGGCGGCGGAAAAAGCCGGGATTAAAGCGGGCGATGTCATCACAGAATTAAACGGTCAACGCATTTCCAGTTTTGCCGAATTACGCGCTAAAATCGCCACTTCCGGCGCCGGTAAACAGTTGGAATTGACCTTGTTACGCGAAGGCAAAACGGAAAAAGTGAAGGTGACGTTACAGGCGGAAGACGGCAAACTGGCACAAAGTGATGATTCCGAAAACACAGCGATTGCGGCGTTGGAAGGCGCGGAGCTGCACAACGGTAAAGACGGCATCGAAATTAAAGAGGTGAAAGCCAATTCGCCGGCGGCCGCGCGCGGCTTAAAAGTCGGTGACGTGATTATCGGCGTAAACCGTCAATCCGTAACGACCATCGCGGATTTACGCAAAATTCTGGAAGGCGAACCGTCCGCTGTCGCTTTAAATATTGTACGCGGCGACAGCAATTTCTATTTATTGATTCAATAAAAATTCGTTTTGCAACAGGCTGATCGAAATAAAAGTGCGGTAAAAAATGTGAATGTTTTTGACCGCACTTTTTGTATTTTCCGAATATCGCTTTTGATAAAGCGGGCTTGCATTTCACAAATTGATCGCATAATCTCAGGGAGATTGTCAAATTCGGACAATCACACCAGAAGGAAAAAATTATGCACAAACACTTCATTAAACCTTTCTTATTAAGTACGTTAGCTGTGGCGGTTTCTCTGGCCTCGTTGCCGATTTCGGCGCAGACGGTTCAACCGGCGACGCAACCTGATGCGGCGGTTGCCGCTGGTCAGCGTTATGACAGCGCAAACGATATTTTTCATCCGATTTACGGCAAACACGGCATGGTCGCCTCCGAACAGGAACTTGCCACCCGAGTGGGGCTGGATATCTTGAAACAGGGCGGTAATGCGGTGGATGCGGCGGTCGGCGTCGGTTTTGCGCTGGCGGTGGTATTGCCGAATGCGGGCAATATTGGCGGAGGCGGCTTTATGGTGCTGCATGACGCCAAATCCGGCCAGGATTTTACCGTGGATTTCCGTGAAATGGCGCCGATTAAAGCCTCCAAAGATATGTATTTGGACGACAAAGGCAACGTAGTCGACGGAAAATCCCTTTATACCCACTTGGCCGTGGGCGTGCCGGGTACCGTGGCTGGCATGGAATATGCGCTGAAAAAATGGGGTTCGCTGCCGCTGAAAAAAGTATTGGCGCCCGCTATAAAATTGGCGGAAGAGGGCATTCCCGTTAGTCTGACTTTGGCAAAAACCTTACAGACTGAGAAAGACACTCTCGGCAAATGGGAAAGCAGCAAAAAGATCTTTTTTAAAAACGGTGAACCGCTTGCCGCCGGTGAATTACTGGTGCAAAAGGATCTGGC
The DNA here is from genome assembly GCF_014843355.1 of Actinobacillus sp. GY-402. Lineage (GTDB taxonomy): Bacteria > Pseudomonadota > Gammaproteobacteria > Enterobacterales > Pasteurellaceae > Exercitatus > Exercitatus varius. The sequence goes on along the minus strand of NZ_CP062137.1, from coordinate 1,115,393 downwards.
GAAATCGTTGAAACAGATTGCTCAACAGGGCGCCGAAGCCTTTTATCGCGGGGACATTGCCGCTAAGATCGTCGCGGAAATGGAAAAACACGGCGGCTTAATCAGCCTTGAAGATATGAAAAATTATCAGGCGGTGGAACGTCAACCGATTGTGGGAACCTATCGCGGTTATAAAGTCGTCACCATGCCGCCGCCAAGTTCGGGCGGCGTGCACTTGGTGCAGATTCTGAACATGCTGGAAAATTATCCGCTGTCGGAATACGGCGTCAACAGTGCGAAAGCGATTCATACCTTAGCGGAAACCATGAAACTGGCTTATGCCGATCGTTCGGAATATTTGGGCGATCCGGATTTCGTCAAGGTGCCGGTAAAAGGATTGGTGTCGAAAGATTATGCCAAATCCTTAATCGGCGGTATTAAAGATAATGTCGCCAAACCGGCTTCCGACATCAAACCGGGTAAACCGCAGCCTTATGAAAGCGATCAGACCACCCATTATTCCGTGATGGACGAGAAAGGCAACGCCGTGGCGGTAACTTACACGCTGAATACCAATTTCGGCACCGGCATTGTGGCGGAAGGCACGGGAATTTTGCTGAATAACGAAATGGACGATTTTTCCGCTAAACCGGGCGTTGCCAACGCGTACGGCTTAATCGGCGGCGAATCTAATGCGATTGCCGCGAAAAAACGTCCGTTATCTTCGATGACGCCGACTATTGTGGTGAAAGACGCCAAACCTTGGCTGGTCACCGGCAGTCCGGGCGGTGCGCGTATTATTACTACCGTGCTGCAAAGTATCTTGAATACGGTGGATCACGGCATGAACCCGGCGGAAGCCATCGTCACGCCTCGTGTGCATCATCAATGGTTGCCGGACGAACTGCGGGTAGAAGAAGGGCTGAGCCCGGATACCTTAACTTTGCTGAAAGATATGGGTTATAGCATTAAAGAAAAAGCGCCGATGGGGCGAATTCAGATTATTCAGGCGGATGCCGACGGCTTTTACGGCTATTCCGATCCTCGTAATCCGGACGGCAAAACTCTCGGTTATTAAACCCTGATCGTGATAAAAGTGCGGTCGGTTTTTGACCTGTTTTTTGTGACAAAACGACAAAACCGATCGCGATTATTTAACGGCTCCTGCTGAGCAATAAATTTCGCTTTGCGTTTATGGCAAAAAATTCTTCGGTATTATGTAGCAGTTGTACAAAAGTCAATTTTAGGAAAATTTATGTAGGGGCGGGGTTTATCCCCGCCCGTAAGCCCTGATATTTGAATGAGATTCGGGCGGGGATAAACCCCGCCCCTACGAAAATATTAAATGTTTGTGCAACTGCTACATAATACCGAAATTCTTTCAAAAAATTGACCGCACTTTTGAGCTAACCGTTGGTAATCAGTTTTTCATGGATTGCACCGGCGCGGGAATGCGTCCGCCGCGGTTGACAAACACTTCGCAGGAACCTTCCTTCACGGGCATAATCGGTGCGTAACCGAGCAAACCGCCGAATTCTACGCTTTCCCCCACATCTTTCCCGGTGACCGGAATAATACGCACGGCGGTGGTTTTGCCGTTGATCATGCCGATTGCCGCTTCATCGGCGATAATGCCGGAAATTGTGTGGGCCGGCGTGCTGCCCGGTACGGCGATCATGTCCAGACCGACGGAACAAACCGCCGTCATGGCTTCCAGTTTGTCCAGCGTGAGGATGCCGCTTTCCGCCGCGGCGATCATGCCTTCGTCTTCGGAAACCGGAATAAACGCACCGCTTAAACCGCCGACGGCACTGGACGCCATCATGCCGCCTTTTTTCACGGCGTCATTTAACAGCGCAAGGGCGGCTGTGGTGCCGTGGGTACCGCAAACGGTTAAGCCCATGGTTTCTAAAATGCGCGCCACGGAATCGCCGATAGCCGGCGTAGGGGCGAGCGATAAATCCAGGATGCCGAACGGAATATTCAGCATTTTGGCCGCTTCCTGGCCGATTAATTCGCCCACGCGGGTAATTTTAAAAGCGGTTTTTTTGACCACTTCCGCCACTTCCGTTAATGTGGTGGCGCGGGAATTTGCCAGAGCTTCTTTTACCACGCCCGGGCCCGAGACTCCCACGTTAATCACCGCATCGGCTTCGCCGGAACCGTGGAAAGCGCCCGCCATAAAAGGATTGTCTTCCACGGCATTACAAAACACCACGATTTTGGCACAGCCGAAGCCTTCCGGCGTAATGTTTGCCGTGCGTTTGATGGTTTCGCCCGCCAGTTTCACCGCATCCATGTTAATTCCTGCGCGGGTGGAACCGATATTGATGGAGCTGCAGACGATATCCGTGGTTTTCATGGCTTCCGGAATGGAGCGAATCAGCACTTCGTCCGAAGGCGACATCCCTTTTTGCACCAGAGCGGAAAAGCCGCCGATAAAAGATACGCCGATGGTTTTTGCCGCGCGATCTAAAGTTTGCGCAACGGATACGTAAGAATCCGATTTGGTCGCCGCCGCAATTTGGGCGATAGGCGTGACGGAAATTCGCTGGTTTACAATAGGTACGCCGTATTTGGCGGAAAGAATTTGAGCGGTTTTAACCAGATCTTTGCCGACGCTGGTGATTTTTTGATAAATATTTCGGTTTAATTGGTCCATATCGCGGCTGATACAGTCATGCAAATCGATACCGATAGTAATGGTCCTTACATCGAAATTTTGATCCGCCACCATGCGGATGGTTTCGAGAATTTCATTGGATTGAATGCTCATTTTTCACCTCTAAATCCGGTGCATGGCTTTGAAGATTTCTTCGTTTTGCAAACGAATGTCAAGGGCGAGATTGCAACTTTCCCGGGCAAAGGTTTCCGCCAGTTCGGGAAAGGATTTCGGACATTTTGTGGTATCCACCAGAATAATCATGGTGAAATAATCGTCCATTAGCTGCTGGCTGATATTCATGATGTTGATTTGGTTGTCCGCCAGAATTTTAGCGACATCGTAAACGATCCCGATGCGATCTTTGCCGATAACCGTAATCACTGAATTTGACATGATAATATCCTTATTGAGTAACTGAATTCGGGAAGAGAGTATAGCAAATTTTCGATTTTATAAGAAAGCCGGACGGACGCGAAAGTGCGGTGAAAATTTTGTATGTTTTCGATCTCGATTTTACCCGCGATTCGGCGTATAATATGCGCCAGTTTTTCCGCGGCGAAAAAGCTGTATGTCCGGAATTAAATCGAGAATAATCACTGAAAATAACTGACGGAGTAATCAATGTCTAGAAGATTAAGAAGAACCAAAATCGTATGTACGATGGGGCCTGCGACCGATAAAGGCAATAACCTTGAAAAAATTATTGCCGCGGGTGCGAACGTTGTACGTATGAATTTCTCTCACGGCACACCGGAAGATCATATCGGTCGTGCTAATAAAGTTCGTGAAATTGCGAAAAAATTAGGCAAACATGTTGCGATTTTAGGCGATTTGCAAGGTCCTAAAATCCGCGTTTCCACGTTTAAAGAAGGCAAAATTTTCTTAAGCATTGGTGATAAATTTATTTTAGACGCTGATTTACCGAAAGGCGAAGGTAATCAGGAATCGGTCGGTTTAGACTACAAAACCTTACCGCAGGATGTGGTGCCGGGCGATATTCTGTTATTGGACGACGGTCGCGTTCAGTTAAAAGTGTTGTCTACCGAAGGGGCGAAAGTGTTTACTGAAGTGACGGTGGGCGGTCCTTTATCAAATAACAAAGGTATCAACAAATTGGGCGGCGGTTTGTCGGCGGACGCATTAACCGAAAAAGATAAAGCGGACATCATTACCGCGGCACGTATCGGCGTCGATTACCTGGCGGTGTCATTCCCGCGTTCAAGTGCGGATTTAAACTACGCCCGCGAATTGGCGGAAGCGGCCGGTTTGAAAGCGAAAATCGTGGCGAAAGTGGAACGTGCGGAAACCGTTGCCAGCGACGAAGCGATGGATGATATTATCCTGGCTTCGGACGTGATTATGGTTGCCCGTGGTGACTTGGGCGTGGAAATCGGCGATCCCGAATTGGTCGGCGTTCAGAAAAAATTGATCCGTCGTTCGCGTCAGTTAAATCGCGTGGTTATCACCGCGACCCAAATGATGGAATCGATGATTAGCAACCCAATGCCAACCCGTGCGGAAGTAATGGACGTAGCGAATGCCGTGTTGGACGGTACCGATGCCGTAATGCTTTCGGCGGAAACCGCAGCGGGACAATATCCTTCCGAAACGGTGGCGGCCATGGCGAAAGTGGCGTTGGGTGCGGAAAAAATGCCAAGTATCAACGTGTCTAAACACCGTATGGATGTTCAATTTTCTACTATCGAGGAATCGGTGGCGATGTCCGCTATGTATGCGGCAAACCACATGAAAGGCGTTGCGGCGATTATTACGTTGACCAACAGCGGTCGCACGGCGCGTTTAATGTCACGTATCAGTTCCGGTTTACCGATTTTTGCGTTGTCACGTCACGAATCGACCCTGAATTTATGCGCACTGTACCGTGGTGTCACGCCGATTCTGTTCGAACACGAATCCCGCACTGTACACAGCGCGAAGGAAGCGGTTAACCTGTTGAAAGAGAAAGGTTTCTTGGTTTCAGGCGATTTGGTGTTATTAACTCAAGGTGACGCATTAGGCACGTCAACCAACGTATGCCGTACTTTAATTGTTGAATAATTGAGCAATAAAATGTGCAAAGGGAGCGGATTAAACCGGCTCCCTTTTTCTTTGGTAAGCCAAATAAAGACTCGCCGGCGAAAAAATCGTGAAAAAATTGCCCGCACTTTTCCCAAATAGAAGCCTAACGGTTAAAAGTGCGGTCGATTTTTTAATTGTTTTTTTACGCCGTCCGACAAGCGGAAAGATGAAATTCCTGATTGTGGAATTGGTGTAAGGTGCCGCGATGTCCGATGCTCAGCACAATCATATTCGGCAGTTTTTTACGGATTTTATCGTACAAAATGAATTCCGTCGGTTCGTCCAATGCCGAAGTGGTTTCATCCAGGAAAACAATATCGGGCTTAGTCAGAAAAATCCGGATAAAGGCGACCCGTTGCAATTCGCCCGGAGACAGAATCGCCTGCCAGTCGTTTTCCTGATCAAGCGCCGTAATATAATGCTCTAAACGGCATTTTTGCATGTAGCGTTCCAGCTCGGGGTGATGCGGATCGATATTGGGATAGCAAATGGCCTCCCGCAACGAGCCTTGTGGCATATAAGGACGTTGCGGTAGAAACAGAATATTGGCGTTGCACGGACGTTCGCAATGACCGAAAGTGGCAAACGGATAAATTCCCGCAATTGCTTTCAGCAGGGTTGTCTTGCCGGCGCCGGACGGGCCTTGAATCAGTAAGGCGTCGCCCGCTTTTAAACTGAGATTAATGTGTTGTAACAAGGGTTCGCCCCGCTGATCGCACAAACCGAAATTCGTTAAACGAATACCCGAACCGCATTCGACGGGGGAAAAAATTTGGTTGTCGTCGAGATAATCCAACTTGCTCATAAACCCGTGCAGACGGTTTAGCCGCGCCTGATACAGGGTGAATTCTTCGTAAAACAGACGGAAAAATGACAGCGAACGCATCAGCCGATTAAACGCCTGCACGGTTTGATGCATGTCGCCCAAGGTGACTTTATTGGCGAAAAAACGCGGTGCCTGCAACATTAACGGTAAAATCATCGCAATTTGAGTAACGCCGGTGTTAAATCCGTCCAATCCCAGCATTTGCCGCACAATTGCCCAACGGTTTTGAATAACGGCGCGAAATTTTTCCTGAAGGTGCGCGTGTTCTTTATTTTCACCGTCGTAAAACGCAATACTTTCCGCGTTATCGCGTACTCGAATCAGCGAGTATCGGTAATCGCCGTTGAATTTTTCTTTATTAAAATTGAGCTTGATTAGCGGATGACCGATCCATACGGAAAGAGCGGTGGCTAAAAGGATAAATCCGTAAATGAAGAATACTGCCGCTTTCGGAATTTCGAGGCCGAGCAATGTCAGCATGCCCGACAGCCCCCACAGAATAACGGTGAATTCGATAATGGACAGAACGGCGCCCACCACGCCGTCCACTAAATCCACAGTGCCGGTAATAAATTCCCGCGCGTCTTGTTCGATACGCTGATCGATATTATCGGGCAGATCTTTTTCGTATTTCATGCGGTAGTAATTTTTATTCTGCAGCCAGCGGTTCAGCATTTGTTCGTTCAGTTTCTCCAGCCAACGGATTTCAAACACTTGACGGACAAAGTAATGCAAAATGGCATGAATGATTTTGAAGCCGACCAGTAGGGCGTTGATCATTGCGAAAAACCAAAAAGCGTCCGCTGCTTTGTTTTGCATGGAACTGTACAATCCGTTATAAAAAAAGGTGTTTAATACGCTGATTCGCACTTCAAGCAAAATAAACACCAGCAGTAAAAGGATTAAACCCAGGCTTTTCCAACGGTTTTGAGGAGTTAAGCATGGTCGGGTAATTAACCAGAATTTCCGTCCGAATTCGGTTCGACGCAGCAAAAGTGCGGTCAAAATTAGGCCTGAAATTAACCAAAATAGCGATTTCAAAAGCCAAGGTAAACTGTTATTTAGTTCGGTTTGCCAGTTCATTTACAGGTTTTCCAAAAATGACAAAAGAGCGACGGGCGCTCTTAAATGCAGGCGGGTTTGGTGCCCGCCATGAATTTTATCAGAATGAATATTCGACGTTTGCCCAATAGGTTCTTGGCATACCGAGTACGGCGAAGCTACGATCATAACGTCCGCGCTGCACTTGCCAGTAAGCCTTGTCGAATAGATTTTCAACGCCTACACGGAAGGTTAAGGTTTGTTTAGCGTCCAGTTGCGCCACATATTTCGCGCCTAAATCCACCGTGGTATAAGACGGAAATTCATAGTTCTCCGCGTAATCCTGATAGGATTTGCCGTAATATTGAAGCGCTGCGTTTAAGGTTAAATTGTCGATAAACGGCGTGTCCCATTCCACCGCCGCTTTAGCGATCCAGCGCGGGCTGGATACTTGAGATCCGTTAATAATCGCGCCGTCCGAATATCTTGAGTAATCGATCAATTCTCCGCGGTTATAAGTCACGCCTAAGCTTGGGCGTAATGTTTTGTTAAACAGGTTAGCGTAGATATTGAATTCAACGCCGCGATTACGTTCTTTTCCCTGTTCTTCGCCCGTGATGCGATGAATGCCCGGACGAGACAACTGATATACGCTTGTGGTGGTGGTAAGTAAATCATTCCAGTTTTTACGCACACCCAGTTCAATTTGTCTGCTTACAATAGGTTTAGCCATTACGCCGGTATCTTCATCCACCGCACCGGGTTCTAAATCTTCCAAATAGTTACCGTAGAAAACTAAATCGGGATTCGGTACATAAGCAAGTGTCACCATTGGACTGAAGCGATTTTCATGCGCTTTGATGTCGGTGGCGTAATCATGCTGTTTAATCCATTGGAAGCGACCGCCGAGAGTAAGTCGAACAGTATTATTCACAAAGCCTGCCGTATCTGCGAGAGCCAGGCTGTAACTGCCTAATTTCTCGTTGGTACTTTGTACTAACGCACCGTAAGTCGGTTGGCCTCGACTGAACACAGGATTATAGATATTGGCGGTAAAGTTTTTAGCGGTCGGACTTTGATCGAAGTCTCGTTGACGTTTTACGGCGTCGAACGCTAAACTCCAGTTGTGATAAACGGAGCCGGTTTCGAATTCGCCCTGTAATTTTAAGTTACCGCTGGTTGTTCGGGTATGATAATCCATAGCGCGCATAGAGCGAACGGAATAATCTCCGTCGGTATTTGTCATGCGGATTTGCCCGAAGGAACCGTAATAACGGGAATCCATATAACCTAGACCGCCGGATAACATCATGTTGTAAGGCAAATCATATTCAAACGTTCCCATAATAGTTTGATCTTCGGTGGTTTGCCCGCTCCAATACGGAATTAAGTTAGTCTCTCCATCCGGCGCATCCGGTAAACGGAATGTAAGATCCTGAATATCCTGTACCCGGGCTCGTCCGCCGTGGGTCGCCCGTTTGCTGTACATATAATCGATACCGGCCCGGAATTTATCACCGCGATAATCGACGCCGACGGCAAATTCTTTATTGCGTTCGTCATAGTTATTGCGCGCCGTATCACCGTCCCGGTATTTACCGTTTAAACGGACACCCCATTCTTTATTTGCACCGAAACGACGACCAAAATCAAATGTCTCCTGTAAGCGGTTATTGCTGAACCAGCCGAATCCGATTTTATTAATGTCTTCATCGGTGGCGCGTTTGGTTTCGATATTCATAGACGAGCCCGCCGCGCCTTCGGGATCCATTCCACCGATGGCGGTTGATGCGCCTTTGATTAATTGCGCGGAGCTGACGGCAGCCGTCGGCGAGTTATAGGTGGAATAAAGACCGGGTAAGCCGTTTACCGTGATTTGGCGGGCGTCTAATTGTAAACCGCGTACATATACGCCCGAAATCGTATTAGTTTCACCGCCGAAATTCATAACGGAAGAATCCACTTTGGAAATCGCGTCGACAACATTGCGTTGTTGAGAATTCTCAAAGGCTTTTTCATCATAATTTACTACGGAAATAGGCGAGGTAAAGGCGGTTTGACGGCCGAGTAAACTGAGATTAACGATATCTTTTTGTTTGTCTCCCGCGGCTTTGGCTTTTTCCAATTCCGTGACAACATTGATTTGGTCCAAATCATCCTTAGCAGTCTGGCTCGTTTCAGCTACGGCGGTAAAAGAAACACTGGCAAAAAGTGCGGTGTAAATCAGGCTTAATTTAAATTTCATGAAAGCGTTCCTAAAGTAAGAAGGGAAGGATTGCCCGGGCAATAAAATTACCGCCCGAGCGGATCACAATGAAAATTTTTGGCGAGTATAGCGAAAACGATTGGGTTAATCAATCTCTAATAGGAATTATTTTCATTTGGATAAATAATAAAAAACTTCGCGTTTTTTGACCGCACTTTTATCTTTATTCGCGGCGGCGAAGCGCAATTATTTCAGTTTATCCAGCTGCGCCAGTAATATTTCGTCGGAACGGGCCTGAATTTTCCGCATTCGGATACTTAAACAAATTGCGGCGATTGTGAGGCTGACCACAAAACCGATCCAGAATCCTTTCGCGCCCAAATGAGGCAGGATAAAATCGGTCATCGCCAACGTATAACCCACCGGCATACCGATAACCCAATAACAGAAAACGGTAATGTACAAAATGGCTTTGGTGTCTTTGTAACCGCGAAGCGCGCCGCCGATAACCACTTGCACGGTATCGGAAAACTGATAAAGCGCTGCGATCAACAACAACGAACTTGCCATGGCGATGACTTTGCCGTCGTTGACGAAAATGGAAGCGATTTGTTCACGGAAGACGACGGTGAGGAATGCTGTCAGAACGGTGATATTCAGCCCTACCATTAAAGCGGCGTAAGACACTTTCTTCGCATTTTGCGGCGATCCTTCGCCAAGACGTTGTCCCACTAAAATGGTGGTTGCCATGCCCAGCGACATCGGCAGCATAAAAATGAACGAACTGGTATTCAGCGTGATTTGATGACTTGCCACCATATCCGTTCCGAGCGGCGATAAAAACAGAGAAGTCAGCGCAAACAACGCCACTTCGCACCACAATGCCACGGCAATAGGAAAACCAAGGCGCAGTAACTTGCCGAGCGTGGCGAAATTCGGTTTTTCGATGATGTGTTCGAACACTTTGAGATCCCGTTGATTTTTAGCCCGCTTGCTGTAGAGAATCATCATAATACACATTGCCCAGTTCACCAGCGAGGTGGCGATACCGCAGCCTACCGCCCCGAACGCCGGAATGCCGAGTTTGCCGTAAATAAAAATATAATTAAGCGGAATATTCAGCAGCAATCCGCAAAAGGTAATCACCATTGCCGGTTTGGTTTTGGCGATGCCGTCGTTCAAACAGCGGAAATTGATCAGCAGCAAATACCCCGGCAGACCCCAGACCATGGCGTGCAGATAATCTATTGTAATCTCAGCGAGTTTGGGTTCCATCTTCATGTTTTGAATAATAAAATCGCTGTGATAAATCAAAGCGGCGATGGGAACGGCGGCGAGTAAAACAATCCATAATCCTTGCCGCACATGATGGGCAATACGATCGCGCTTGCCCGAACCGTTTAAATAGGAAATGGTCGGTGGCAGAGCAAGCAATAAGCCCTGTCCGAATAATACCAACGGGAACCAAATGGACGCGCCTACGGAAATTGCCGCCATATCCGCCGCGCTGACACGTCCCGCCATGATGGTATCCACCAACGCCATGGAATTTTGTGCGATTTGCGCCAAAAGGATCGGAAAAGCAAGCAGAACCAAGCGTTTGGCTTGTTCCTGATAAGCGGCAATGTTTAGAAATTTTTTCATATCAAGTATAATGTGGGAAAATTTTTGTGGAGATTTCTTATGTTTACAGGCATCGTGCAAGGCACGGCACAAATTCAATCTATTGTCGAGAAAGCGAATTTTAGAACACATACCGTTAAAATGCCACAGGAATTGCTGGCGGATCTGGAAATCGGCGCCTCCGTAGCCAATAACGGCGTTTGTTTAACCGTAACCAAAATAGACGGCGATTTAGTCAGTTTCGATTTAATGACCGAAACCTTGCACATTACCAATCTCGGCGGGTTGAAAACGGGCGATCGGGTGAATATCGAACGAGCGATGAAGTTCGGAGCGGAAGTGGGCGGGCATATTTTATCCGGACACGTTTATTGCGCCGCGAAAGTGGTGCAGCGCATTCCGTCAGAAAATAATCTGCAGATTTGGTTCGAACTGCCGACGCCGGACGTGATGAAATACATTCTCACCAAAGGCTTCATCGCCGTTGACGGCATTAGCTTGACGGTCAGCGAAGTGAAAGAAAATCGGTTTAGTGTGAACCTGATTCCGGAAACCGTTCACCGCACACTGATTGCAAAACGGGAGGTCGGCGATTTAGTGAATATTGAGATCGATCCGCAAACTCAGGCTATTGTGGATACGGTTGAGCGTTATTTGACGAATCGTTCGGCCTGATTGAATTCCGGCATAAACAAAAAAGTGCGGTCAAAAAAACGTTAATTTTTTATGTTCGCCTCTTCGGCGCCGTTGGCTGACCAACGTTTAAAAAACTTCGCATTTTTTGACCGCACTTTTGTTTTTATTTGTGCGTGGAATTCGTTCGTTTAATCAAGATATTTGAACACTTTTACCACCCGCGTCACACCTGAAATGTTCCGGGCAATTTCGGCTGCGGTGTTACCCTGTTGCTGAGTAACATTCCCCATCAGGAACACCTGGTTGTTTTCCGTGATGACTTTAACATCGGTGGTTTTCACGGCAGAATCCACTAACATTTTGGATTTCACCTGGCTGGTAATCCAGCTGTCTTTTGAACGTTGAGTCAAATCGATGACCGGGCCGACGCTCATTTCATTGAAAATGGTTTCCGCGTTAACGCCTTCCACGCCTTTGGCTAAATTGGTGGCGGTTTCTTTGGCAATATCCGTCGGAACTTGACCGATTAATAATAAGCGGTTGCTGTAAGATACGACCACGACACGGCCTTCCGCTTTAATTTGTTCGTCTTTGGTAATCGCGTCGTAGACTTTGAATTCCAGGGTTTCATCGTCTATCTGCGTGCCGGTGGAACGGGGATCTGTCGCCACTTTCGTACCTACAGCCGCGCCGCCTAGCAATGCGGCGGTACAACCTTGAAGCATTAATGCCGAAAGTCCGATAAAAGCAAATTTTTTAAGTTGTTTCATAGTCATAAATGATCATCTCCGATAAAACATTGGTTGCTAGTTTGCTGCCAAAGGGAAAACTTGTCAACTTTTTACTTTCGTGTCGGCGAATGGATAGCATGTTAAACCGCGTAATGTGATTTGACGAAAGGTTAAAAGTCCGTGATTTTCTGCGAAATCGTTTCGGGAGGCTTATCGCCAACGTTCAAAAAACTTCGCGATTTTTATTCGCAATCCTTTTAAGGATTGCTCCCCAAGGGGTCGTTGGCAAAGCCAACGTTCAAAAAGCGATGCTTTTTGTGACCGCACTTTTTAGGAAAAATACATCGCAGTTTAATTGGGAATTTGTTAGAATTTTGGCCTGATTTTTTTATTTTAAAAGTGAACCAATGATGCAAAATCAATCTTTTATTTCCCGTTTTTTTCAATTTAATGAAAAACGCACGACCACCAAAACGGAAATTGTGGCGGGTATCACCACTTTTTTCACCATGGTGTATATTGTCTTTGTCAATCCGTCCATTTTGGGCGATGCCGGCATGGATAAACAGGTGGTATTCGTCACCACTTGCCTGATTGCCGGTTTCGGTACTTTGGCCATGGGCTTATTCAGTAATTTGCCGATTGCGTTGGCGCCCGCCATGGGGCTGAATGCGTTCTTCGCCTATGTGGTAGTGGCGAAATTGGGTTATTCCTGGGAAATCGGCATGGGAGCGATTTTCTGGGGATCCGTCGGGTTGTTTTTGTTAACTTTATTTCAGATTCGTTATTGGCTGATGGCGTCCATTCCGCTGGGTTTGCGCGTGGGAATCGGCGCGGGAATCGGATTTTTTATCGCTTTAATCGGTTTTAAAAATATGGGGCTGGTTGTGGCCAATCCGGCAACTTTGGTCGCATTGGGCGAATTGCATGATCCGAAAGTGTTGCTGGGCATTTTGGGCTTTTTCATCATTACCGTGTTAGCGGCGCGGAATATCTATTCCGGCGTATTGATTTCTATTGTAGTGGTGACCGGATTGGCGTTATTTTTAGATCCGGACGTACAGTTCCACGGCGTGGTATCTATGCCGCCGAGTTTGGACGCCGTGGTGGGCAAAGTAGATGTTGCCGGCGCTCTGGACAGCGCGTTGCTCGGCATTATTTTTTCATTTCTGTTGGTGAATTTATTTGACTCGTCCGGTACTTTGCTGGGGGTCACCGATAAAGCGGGGATCAGCGACGAAAAAGGTCGCTTCCCGAAAATGCGTCAGGCGTTGTTTGTGGACAGTTTAAGCGGCGTCGTAGGATCTTATGTGGGCACTTCCGCCATCAGTACTTACGTGGAAAGCGGCGCGGGCGTATCCGTGGGCGGCAGAACGGGCTTGACCGCGGTCGTCGTGGGGTTATTATTTCTGTTAACCATTTTCTTCTCGCCGCTGGCGGGGTTGGTGCCGGCTTATGCTACTGCCGGGGCATTGGTTTATGTGGGTATTTTAATGGCGTCCAGTCTGATTAAAGTGCAGTGGGAAGATTTAACCGAAGCCACGCCGGCGTTTATTACCGCCGCTATGATGCCTTTTACTTATTCTATAACGGAAGGAATTGCATTCGGCTTTATCAGCTATTGTGCGATGAAAACTTGCACGGGACGTATTCGCGAAGTGAATGCACCGGTTTGGGTGGTGGCGATTCTGTTTTTAATCAAATTTATTTGGGTAGGATAATTCTTTCGGGAGGAGCATATGCAAAAGTTATTGTTCATTATTCATGCCGCCCCTTACGGTAATGAAAGTTTTTTCAGCGGGTTGCGTTTGGCGCTGCAGATTCAGGAACAATATAAAAGTGCGGTCGAATTGAAGCTATTTTTAATGTCTGATGCGGTTGCGGGCGGATTAGCGAAACAAAATCCGGCGGAAGGTTATCATATTCAACAAATGCTGGAAATTCTGACCGCGCAGGGTGCCGCCGTTAAACTGTGCAAAACCTGTACCAATGCGCGCGGTATGACCGATCTCCCGCTGGCCGAAGGCGTGCAAATCGGGACATTGGCGGAACTTGCCGATTGGTCGATAGAAGCGGACAAAGTTTTTAATTTTTAACTGACGAATTAAATAAAAGGGGAATAAAATCCCCTTTATTTGTATAAGTAAAATGTATGTCTATTCAACACTTAAATCCTATCAGTACGCCGTTGCAAACGACGACTTTGATTGAAGCTTCCGCCGGCACCGGTAAAACCTTCACCATGGCGTCTTTGTATCTGCGTTTGCTGTTGCAAGCGGGAGACAACGCTTTCTCTGCGCCGTTGACGGTGGAGCAAATTCTGGTGGTGACTTTTACCGATGCGTCAACGCAAGAATTGAAAGAGCGCATTCGTTCCCGTATTCATCTGGCGAAGGCGCAATTCGCCGCTTATCGGGAAAGTCAGGATTTAAGCCTGTTTCTGAATACGGATAATGAATTTCTGGTGAAGGAAAACGGGGAATTGACCGCCCGTTTTCTGGAACGACTGGATCCGAACGAGGCACTCCGCCGGCTGACTTTTGCCGAACAGAATATGGATCTTGCCGCGATTTATACTATCCACGGTTTTTGTCGCCGCATGCTGATGCAATATGCGGTGAATTCCGGTATTCATTTTAATTTGGAACTGGTGACGGACGAAACGGAATTGCTGAATCAGCTGGCAAATGATTTCTGGCGGCAACAGTTTTACGGACAATCCTTTACCGTAAGCGAATTTATCCACCGAAAATTGGTTTCACCGCAAAACGTGTTAAAAAAGATTCGCGCTTATTTAAAAGGCGAAACCTTAAAAGTGTCGATAAATCGCCCGCACTTACTGACCATTCCCACCGATGAATTTCTGCAACGGGAATTGGCGTCTCATTTAGCCGCGACGACGGATAAAGTCGATGAATTAAAATCCGCCTGGATAAAGCATTTTGCCGAGATTTCCGCCTTATTCGAAGCGAATTATGCCGGTAATTCAGTGTTTAACGGCAACAAGTTCAAACGGGATTATTTTATCGCTCGCACGGCAAAAATTCAGGATTGGGTGAACAGCGAACGCCGCGACATTCCCAACGAGCTTTGGTATTTCACGCAGAATTATCTGAACGGCGCGGTATTAAAAGGTAAAACGGCGTTTACTCATCGGTTTTTCCATTATTTGGACGAACAAAAAGCACAAATTGAAGCGGCGCAAAGTCAGTTGGATTTAGACGAAAAGATCCTGCTTTTCCATTATCTGCGGGTGCTGAATAGCCAGTTAGTGGCTTACAAACAGCATCATCCGGAAAAAAGCTTCGACGATTTATTGCGCTTGTTAAAAAATGCGTTGCAATCGGAACGGGGCGAACAGCTGGCAACCTTTATTCGCCATCAATATCCTTTCGCCATGATTGATGAGTTTCAGGATACGGATGAACAACAATATCAAATTTTTTCAAGTATTTACGTAAATCAGCCGGATTGCGGATTCATGATGATAGGCGATCCGAAGCAGGCGATTTATCAATTCCGTGGCGCCGATATTTTCACTTATCTGAAAGCGGCGGAAGACGCCGGGCGGGATCGTTTTACGCTAAGTAAAAATTATCGTTCCGACAGCCGTTTGATTCGAGCGGTGAACGGTTTGTTCGATTTTCCCGCCGCCTTTATATACGACAACATTCGGTTTGAACCGGTAAAACCGGGCAAAAATCAACCGCACTTTGTCTGGCGGGGCAAACAACAGGCGCCGATGGCATTTTATTCGGGCACGCGCGAACAGGCGGCGGAATATTGCGCCGACAATATTCGGCAATGGCTCACAAGTGCGGGCGAAAATCAGGCAGAATTTATCGCCGATACGCCGCAAGACGGCATGCGAAACATCCGGTTGCGTCCCGAAAATATCGCGGTGTTGGTGCGCAAAAGCAGTGACGCGGACAAAATTAAATCCGCCTTGCAACGACGCGGCATTGCGTCCGTCTATTTGTCGGATCGCACCAATGTGTTTGATTGCACGGAAGCGCGGGAATTGGCGTTCATTCTGGCGGCCTGTCTGAATCCCTTCAGCGAACGCCATATTATGAATGCGCTGGCGACGGGCATTTTTGCCTTTTCCGTGGTGCAATTACAGCAAATTAAACGGCAGGCCGAATTGCTGGACGGCTGGATGACGCGTTTTGAAAACTATCAGCGCATCTGGCACCGACAAGGCGTGTTGCCGATGTTGCACCGGATTTTTCTGGATAAAGGCGAAGGCGATGAAGTCAATATTATCGAGCGCATTTCCGCTCGACCGAATGCGGAACGCCGTTTAACGGATTTATTGCATTTAGCCGAATTGCTGCAGGAAGCTGCCGCGTTGAACGAAAGCGAATCCGCTTTATTGAGCTGGTTTGAACGTCAAATTCAGGGCAACGATCGTCAGGCCGAACAACAAGTGCGGTTGGAAAGCGAACAGAATTTGGTGAAAATCGTCACCGTTCATAAATCCAAAGGGTTGGAATATGATTTGGTCTGGCTGCCGTTTTTAGCCTTTGATGATGTGAAAAGCCGGGACGAAATCGCTATTTTTCATGATAAAAACGCCGAACCGCAATGGGATATGAATGCGCTTCATCAGGATAAATCGATGCAAGAAAAACTGGCGGAGGAAATGCGCCTGCTGTATGTGGCGCTGACGCGGGCAAAATATCAGGTCGCTATGGCGTTGCCGACGGAATTCGGCGGCAAACGGGAAGCCTGCTGGAATCCGGTTTGGTATGCGTTAAGCCGCGGTGAAATCGGCGATGATATAAAAATTACCGGCAAACCGGAAAAACAGGCGGCGGCTTTATTATCCGCCTGTTTGAACGCTGAAAATTATACTTTGGAAACCATGCCGGAAACCGTTTCCGACGAAAAATGGCAACCGCCGACGAACGCCGAGGCGCCTCTTGCGGCGGCAACCTTTACAGGCAAGATCGAACAAAACTGGGGCGTCACCAGTTTTACCGCGTTAGCCCAAATGCACGAGAGAAATCAACGTTTTCACGGGGAAGAAAGTGCGGTCAAATTTTCCGAGATTTTTGATGACGCCCTGGATTATGACGAACAACCGGACGAGTTTTTGTCGCTCAATGAAGAAACCGCCGTTTTGTGGCGGGATTTTCCGCAGGAATACAGTCCGTTGGCATTAAAAGGCGGCACAAAATTTGGCGTAATTTTGCACCGTTTTTTTGAAAAACATAACTTCGACCAACCTATTGAGGACGCGGAGCTTCTTGCGCTTTGCCAAGGGTTACAGCTGGACGAATCCTGGCTGCCGCCGTTAAGAATGTGGCTTGAGGCGGTGTTACGCACGCCGTTGTCCGCCGGTGTGAAATTAACGGAGATAAACCCGAAAAATTGCCTGAAAGAAATGCAATTCTACCTGAATTTGAACCGCACTTTTGATGTGAAAGCCTTTAATCGGCTGTTGCGACAATATCACCCGCCGTATCAACAGCCTTATTTATTGGATCAGATCCAGGGCATGCTGCGCGGGTTTATCGATTTGGTTTATCGTCATGAAGGCAAATATTATTTGCTGGATTATAAAACCAATTTGCTGTCCGCTTATAACGAGGAAAGCATTCGGGCGAATATGCGACAGCATCATTATGATTTACAGTATTTGCTGTACAGCCTGGCGTTACATTGTTTTCTGCAACAGCGTTTACCCGCTTACGATTACGAAACTCATTTCGGCGGCGTCACTTATGCTTATGTACGCGGAATGAACGGCACGGGCGGAACGGGCGTTTTTACCACTCGCCCCGATGTGCGCCTGATTCGCGGCTTGGAGGAATTAGTGCATGCTTAATTTGTTAGCCCGCTTGAAGGCGCTTAATGTGCTGACGGACGCCGATTTTTATTTCGCCAAACTGATTGACGAAAAACAGCAGGGCATGGAGTACGACGCTGCGCAGCAGGCGCTGGCAGTGTTGTTGGCGGCGTTGGTTCATGCCGCGCATTTACAGGGCAATACCTGTCTGTTTTTGGATCAGGATTTGGAACGTAATCCCTTCGGATTAGCTTATCGAACCTTTGCGGACGAAAGGGACTATCTGATTGAAATCAAACAAAAAATCAATTTCTTACCGGTGGAGCAATGGCAATCGGCATTAGCGGAACATATAGCATTCACCGGCACACCGCAGCAACAAGCCCGTCCTTTCGTTTTTCAGCATAACGCGTTGTATTTATATCGAGTGTGGCAGGATGAGCAAACCGTAGCGGATTATCTGAAAAGTGCGGTCAAAAAAAACGATGTTTTTTTAGCTCGCGGTGCCGAAGGTGAGAACAATTGTCGGCAGACGATGGAGAGCCGAAATCCGCCGTTTTTTGTTCCGGTGGAAAAAGCGCGCAATCTGTTGTCCCGTTTTTTTGCGGAAAAAAAAACGGAAACGGATTGGCAGAAAATTGCCGTTGCTACAGCCTTAATTCAGCCCTTTACCTTGATTTCCGGCGGGCCGGGTACCGGGAAAACCTATTCCGTAGCGCGTTTAGTAGCGACGATTCAAACGCTGCAATACGAACAACATTTACCGCCGTTGCGTATTCGTTTGGCGGCGCCGACGGGGAAAGCGGCGGCGCGTCTGAAAGAAAGCCTGGAAGCCAGTTTAGTGCGGTTGGATTTGCCGCCGGCGGTGCGGGAAACCATTTCCACGGAAAGTGACACTTTGCACCGTTTGCTAGGCGTGCGACCGTTCGAAGACAGCGTAAGATTTCATGCGTATAACCCACTGCCGCTGGATATGCTGATTGTGGACGAAGCCTCGATGATTGATTTGTCGATGATGGCGAAATTGCTGCGCGCTTTGCCGTCTCATGCGCGCCTGATTCTGTTGGGCGATAAGGATCAGCTGGCTTCGGTAGAAGCAGGAGCTATTCTGGGCGAAATCGGGCAATTCTTGCGTTACGATTATTCGCCGGAATTTGCCGCGGTGTTGCACGAATTAACCGGAGAACGGATTAACGGATCGTCAAATTACCATAATCTTCGCCACCATTTGGCTTTTTTAACCCGTAGTACGCGTTTTAATTTGGATTCTTCAGTGGGTAAACTGGCGGCGGCCATTAATAATATGCAGGCGAAGGAAAGTTGGCGGTTATTGAAAGACAGCTCGGACATTCCGCTGGCGGAATTCGTGGCGCCGTCGAATGAGGTTAACTTTCGACAGGCTTATCGTCATCGTTATTTGCGCCAATTATTGCAAAGTGCGGTAGAAAATTATCAAGATTATTTGAAGCTGATTCCGAAAGACAATATGCCTACCGCTGCGCAATTGCGGCAGATTTTCCGTGCGTTTAATTCGGTACGAATTCTGACCGCACTTCGTGCCGGCGAATTCGGCGTGGAAAACCTTAATCGACAGATTGCCGAAGCGTTGCGTCAGAAAGAGTTAGTCCGGTTCAAGCATAGTCGTGATTGGTTCGTCGGCAAACCGATTATGGTGACGCAAAATGACAATAACGTGAAATTATTCAACGGCGATATTGGTTTGTATTTAGGCGATAATCGGGTGTATTTCGAGACGGGCGACGGTTATAAAAGCGTGTCGGTGAACCGTATTCCGGCGCATGAAACCGCCTTTGCCATGACGATCCATAAATCTCAGGGATCGGAGTTTGAACATACCATCGTCGTACTACCGCCGGATTATTCCCCGATTCTGTCGAAGGAATTGCTCTATACCGCCGTCACCAGAGCCAAACCGCGGCTTTCGGTGTTTGCTTCCGAAGAAATCTGGCTAACCGCGGTCAAAAACCCAATCAAACGGCAAAGCGGGTTGGGAATATTATTGGGTAAAGTTGATGAGCAAATTGAGAACACAAGGAATTAATAGGTGATAAAAGCGGAATTATTTCCGCTTTTATTACGAGATGAACAACAAAATTAATGTGTCTGTTCTTTCTCAAAGAGCTTCATTATCGGTAATAATACGGCGCATAAAACAAAGCCTGTTGTTAGACCGACGACGAAATTGGCAAGGAAGCTGAGGTCGCTGTGAATATTTAATCCTTCAATAAAATGATGAATAGCCGGTAAATAATGTACGAAAATGCTGCCGCCCACTAAGAACATCGCGATGGTGCCGATGATGGACAGGGATTTCATAAACCACGGCATGATGAACAGCAGAAATTGCCCGATTTTTTGAGAAACGACACTTTTCTTTTGCAGCATCCAGAGACCGATATCGTCCAGTTTGACGATCAATCCCACCAAGCCGTACACGAAAAGCGTAATTCCAATGCCCAGTGCGCACAATGATAATATTTTGGTCAGAGTATCCGTTTCCTGCAACGCGCCCAAAGCGATAATAATGATTTCGGCGGACAGAATAAAATCGGTACGAATGGCGCCTTTGATTTTGTCTTTTTCCGATTCCGTTAACGGAGCCGCCGCTTCTGCCGGTAAGTGCGGTCGATTTTTATGCAGAAATTTATGCAATAATTTTTCCGCACCTTCAAAACATAAATAGCCGCCGCCGATCAGTAATAACCAGTTGATGGCGGAAGGCAAATAGATAGACAGCAATAATGCCAGGGGAATCAGAATGACTTTGTTAATAAACGATCCTTTTGCCACCGCCCATACGATCGGTAATTCGCGTTGCGGCGTGATGTCTTTACCGCTGACCTGATTGGCGTTTAATGCTAAATCATCACTGAGTACGCCGACGGTTTTTTTGGCCGCCACTTTGGTCATGACCGAGACATCGTCCAGTACGGAGGCAATGTCGTCTAATAATGTAAATAAAGAGCTAAAAGCCATATTTTTCCTTAAAAATCAAATGAATATATTTTACAAAAAAACGCACGGCGTTGTGCGTTTTCGATTATAGCTTAGTGCCAATTTTCACGTTTCGCTTTTTGCAGTTTTGCATAAGCGGCCAGTAATTTTTGGTGTGCTTCAAATTTTTGCAAACGTTCGTCATCAGCAATCAGATCGTAGAACGGATTGTCCCCCTGAATCGCTCGCCAGGCAAAATCCACTGCCGATGTGCCGTACATTTTTTCGAATACGGCGCGGTATTGCTGCGGATCGCGATTGTCGTCCAGGAATAATTCCATGGAGCTAATTAGACAACGGTAATAGTTAGCGCGTTCGGCGGTAAATACGGAACCATTCATATTATAAGTCCAATTCGCCCAGTCAAGCGCCGCGTCTAGGTCGCCCAGCGCCAAATACAGCATGGATTTCAATTCGCCCACGCGTAAGGTGCTCCAACCGGATTTTGGCGGCGGCACAATGCCGATAAATTCGCGTACGCGGGTAGCGTCGTCAATGCTATCTTCGTCAAATTGGTCGAGCAATTCCCGATAAGTGTCTTTATCATGATGAAAATGAGGGAGATCCAGCAGAATTTCGCGCCAATCCATGCCCATGTTATTGTTGGCGTAAATCAAGTCGTCCGCAGGATAAATATCCGACATGGACGGTACGATAATGCGGCAGGCGTATACGTCCAGATGGTTGTAATCCATAATGTACACCTCTTTGCCTTCCGCAGCGAAAATATCCATTAAATTATCGTATTCTTCATGGGTATTTCCTGAAAAATCCCAGTGCACGAAGTCATAATCGGCGTTTTCTTTGAATAAATCCCAGGAAATCAAACCGCTGGAATCGATGAAATGGGTTTCCAGATTAGCATGTTCCGCCACATCGTCGTTATTAAATGACGGCGGCGTAAAGACATCCAGATCTTTCAGGCTGCGACCTTGCAATAATTCCGTCACCGTACGTTCGAACGCCACTTGGAAATTCGGGTGCGCACCGAATGAAGCGAAACAGGTTCCATTGTTCGGATTGAGCAAAATCACACAAATTACCGGATATTTGCCGCCTAATGAAGCATCGTAAGACAAAATCGGAAAGCCTTCCTGTTCCAGTTTTTGAATGGACGCCCGAATACTCGGATATTGGGCGATGACCTGGTCTGGAATACGCGGCAGGCTGATGGCTTCGGCGATAATTTTGTTTTTCACGTAACGTTCGAATACTTCGGACAAACCTTGCACGCGTGCTTCGTATTGGGTGTTGCCGGCGGACATGCCGTTGGAAACGTACAAATTGGCGATGATGCTTTGCGGAATGTAAACCGTTTTTTGATCGGATTGCCGTACGTAAGGCATGGCCACGATTCCTCGCTCATCATTACCGGATTGCAAATCCACCAATAATTCCGGCGTAAGTTCGCCTTCGGGATCGAAATAAGCCAACAAAAAGTCGTCTAAAATACCTTCCGGTAAGCTGTCTTCATCTTCAATGGGAAACCATTTTTCCGACGGATAATGCACGAAATCGCCGTTGGCGATATCCTGCCCCAAATAGTAATCGGCGAAGAAATAATTGGTGGAAAGTCGTTCGAAATATTCCCCTAACGCAGAAGCGAGCGCCGCTTTTTTGCTGCCGCCTTTGCCGTTGGCAAAACATTGCGGGCAATCTTTGTCGCGCACGTGAACCGACCACACGTTCGGCACGGGATTCAGCCACGAAGCCTCTTCAATATTAAAACCAAGTGCGGTCAGTTTTTGCTGAAATTTTGCGATACTGTCTTCCAGCGCCGCGTCTTTGCCGGGAATAAATGTCTGTTCTGTCATGCCGTTTCCTTTGCTCAAAAAATTGTGCGCATAATAGGGGAAAAAGGCTGTTTTCTCAAGTATTTATTTTTTCCTTGAAAGCACTGACGGGATTTAAAATCTCTTGATTTTCGTACCGCACTTTTTGCGGCTGCAGGGTGAGCGGTAGCGTTCGTTTTTGTGCGACGATAAGACACAACGAACCGAATATTTTTGGTTCATGCCCGAAAGAAACGGTTTGCTGCAGCAGAATTTCAAAGTTCAGTAATTCCAGCCAATCGATTACCCGAAACGGGAAGAAAAGACGAAAGTTGAACTTGCCCAGTTTGCGTTTGAACAGTAATTTACTACAGGGATTGAACAGCGAGATCAGCACGTAGCCATCATCGCTCAGAATACGTTCCGTTTCTCGTAAAAGCTGATGAGGATCCTGGGTGAAATTCAGGGTATTGGCGAGCAGGCAAGCATCGACGGTGTCTTCACCGAAGGGCAGTTCCTGCAAGCTGCCTTCGATAAAAATCGTTTGCCGGCGTTGGCAAAGTGCGGTCAAATTTTCGCAAGTTTTATCATTCAGCACGACTTGCTGGAGCTGCTCGTGACAAGGCACTTCCGCACTCAGACCGCTGATTTTTAACAGTCGGCGCCCCTGTATGCGGGCGAACCATTTTTCAAAATGGGCACCGATTAAGGTAGAATAAGCATCACCGAAAGGCAGTTGCGACCAACTTGTCGGCGGCGTTAAACTGTAAGGCGATTTTGCTTTCCACTTCATAGGACTGACTTATGTTAAAACCGATTCCTGCATTAAAGGATAACTACATTTGGGTTTACGGACGGGAAAATTGTCCCGTTATTGTGGTTGATATTACCGAAATTGACCGGCTATTGCCATTTTTACGGGAAAATAAATTTGGCGTAGAGGCCGTGTTGTTAACCCATAAACATGATGATCATGTAGGCGGTGTTGCGGCGTTTAAACGATATTTCCCCGACGTGCCGGTTTACGGTCCGCAAGAATGCGCGGACAAAGGCGCGACTCATATTATAAATGAGGGTGAAATTGTGACGCCGCATTATCGTATTCGGGTTATACCGACCGGCGGACACACGCCGCAACACGTCAGTTATATGACAGACGGACATTTGTTCTGCGGCGATACCTTATTTTCCGCCGGCTGCGGGCGAGTGTTTACGGGGAATTATGCGCAAATGTACGATTCCGTCCAACGGCTGAAAAATCTGCCTAATGATACGTTGGTTTGTCCCGCTCACGAATATACGTTGAGCAATTTGGCCTTTGCCGAAAGCGTGCTGGACGACAAAAGTGCGGTCAAAAATCAGCAAGTTTTTGTGGCACGATTACGGGCGCAAAATCGTCCGAGTTTGCCTACAACTTTGGCTTTGGAAAAACAAATTAATCCGTTTTTAATCGCTGAAAATCCGGCGCAATTTGAAGCATGGCGTAAAGCAAAAGATCAATTCTGATTTTTCTGTTCGGGCGGTAAAGTTTACGCCGGACGCGCCGTCTATTTTTTCTCGCGCCAGTAAGTGGCAAAGCGCGGTTTTCCCGCGTTGGTCAAGCCGCGGTATTTATAGGTGATGACCGAGCCCACCAGCGGCGGATTAATGCGTTCCTGCAGATTAAAACCCGAGCCGATTTTGAACCGCCCGCGGTGGTTCTCGCAGGTCAGAGAGCCGAGCGCGTTCTCAAATTGCCCCTTGCCTTTATGATGTTCGATCACCGTGCATTCTTCGTCCTGTGCGGTTTTAAATTTCAGAATTTGCGTACTGCGTTTGCCGAATTCGTAAGGTGCGTCGGGATTGCGAATGACGACGCCTTCACCGTTCAATTTTTCGATTTCATGCAGAAAATCAATAATATGCTGACGGTTTTGCACGGGAATCTGAGGAATAATTTTAATATGAGGCGAAGGGTGATCTTTCAGATAATTTTCCAGCACGGCCAAACGTTCGAATAAATTTCCCGATGCGTTGGGCACGTCAAATACATGCAGCGACAGGGTTTCCCAACCTTTATCCTTTTGCGAACGGACGACGGCGGAAATTTTGTCGAACTGATTGCGTTGGGAAAACAGTTCGCCGTCAATGGCAAAAGGCGGAAAATCTCGCACGAAATAGGCGGGCGGCGTGAGAATCTGATTCTGCCGGGTATAAAGTTGTTTGCCGTCCCAGTAACCGCGCACACCGTCCAGTTTTTCGCTCATCACCCAACCGCTGACATCCTGCTTGTCATAACTTTGCAATAACATTAAATCCGGCGGATTTCCGACCGCACTTTGTGCGCTCAATAGCAATAATAAAGTCACAAATATTTTTTTCATGATGATTTCTCCGTCGCAATTTTCCGGTATTTTGAATATCGCCGTTTACTTGGCAAGCAATCGATTACGTTTTTTGAATAGGGATCACAAATTTTGTAAAAGTGCGGGCGAAAATTCAGATGTTTTTTTATGTAACGAAACGGGTTAATACATTAGAAACCTTCTTATCAAAGGAACCGATAAAATTGGCGCTATTCGGGAAGGCTTTTCTATCGCTTCGATATGAATCGATTTCATATTCGGGCAAAATATTTTTCATTCAATTCCGCAGTTAATTTTTGCTAGAATCGTTTCAACATTAAGCCTGTTCATTGAAGGAAAAAATAATGACAACATTATTCCCAAACGCAACACCCCGCACTTCGGCGCCTTACCGATTTGACATCGTGGGCAGTTTTTTACGTTCCGACGCGATTAAATCAGCCCGTTCCGCCTGTTCTTGCGGTGATATTTCCTGTGCGGATTTAACTCGCGTGGAAGATGAGGAAATCGCCAAGTTAGTGGCGCGGCAAAAAGCGGTGGGGCTGCACGCGGTCACGGACGGTGAATTCCGCCGTACTTTCTGGCATTTGGATTTTTTAGCCGGTTTGGACGGCGTAGAAGAAGTGGATGCGGAAAAATTTTCGGTGCAATTCAAGCATCATAACGTTCGCCCGAAAACCTTGAAAATTGTGGATAAAATCGATTTTTCCGAAAATCATCCGTTTGTCGAACATTTCCGCTTGGTGCAGAAAATTGCCGACGGCACGGAAGTGAAATTTACCGTTCCGTCGCCTTCTATGCTGCATTTAATCACCAATTTGCGCGCGACGGATTATCAACCGATTCCGCGTTACGAAAATAACAATCAATTATTGTTGGACGATATTGCCGACGCTTATATTAAAGCGATGAATATTTTTTATAAATTGGGTTGCCGGAATTTGCAATTAGACGATACCAGCTGGGGCGAATTCTGTGCGGAAGATAAACGTAAAGCCTATCAGGAACGCGGTTTCGATTTAGACCAAATCGCCAAAGATTATGTGTATATGTTGAATAAAATCGTGGATGCCAAACCGGCCGACGACATTGCCGTTACCATGCACATTTGTCGCGGTAATTTCCGTTCGACCTGGTTTTCCGCAGGCGGTTATGAACCGGTAGCGGAAACTTTATTCGGCACTTGTCGCGTGGACGGCTTCTTTTTGGAATACGATTCCGATCGCGCCGGCGATTTCAAACCGTTGCGTTTCATCAAAGATCAGCAAGTGGTGTTAGGTTTGGTGACCTCAAAAGACGGCACGTTGGAAAAGCGCGAAGACATCATCAATCGGATCAAAGAAGCCGCACAATATGTAGATATCAACCAACTTTGCTTAAGCCCGCAATGCGGTTTTGCTTCAACGGAAGAAGGCAATATTCTGACGGAAGAACAACAATGGGCAAAACTCAATTTTATTCGTGAAATTGCGGAAGAAGTTTGGGGAAAATAGTCTTTAACTAAAAAGCAACCTGCACCTGAAAATCGGCTAAACCGCCGACGGCCTGAGGTGCAGGTTTTTTTATGTTTAAAGAGGATCGAAATTTCAGACCAAACGCATGTTTAAATTAAAAACGATAACCGATGCCCATGAAAAAGACTAACGGATCTAAACGAACGTCTTGTGATAATTGGGTGCCCGCCACTTTGAAATCCGCTTTGGTTTTGATTTTAGCGTAATAAACGGCCGTGTTAAAAAGCAGATTATCGGTCAGATTAATATCTAAACCGCCGTTTAGCACCAATCCCCATGAATCGTGAAGTTTAAGATCGGTCACGCCGGCCATTTTTTCGGTTTCATTAAAGAAATTGGTGTAGTTGATCCCCGCACCGAGATATGGACGCGCTTTAGCCTCTTTGTTTAAGAAATAATATTGAGCATACAGGCTAGGCGGCAGGTGTTTAGTTTTACCTACCAATTGACCGCCTAAAGTAATTTCATGGCTGAATGGCGAAGCCGCTAATAATTCGACGCCGATATTGTCGGTAATCATGTATGTGCCCGTTAAGCCTAATTGCGTGTTTGCATTCACATCTAAACCCAATGCCGGCGCAGCGGTATTTGAGGTATTTTCTACATGGGTCGGCATCACATGCGCCGCACCGGCGCGCACAATCCAGCTGCCCGCTTCATGTGCGCTTGCCGCCGAACTTATTAACGTTGCGGCGATTCCTAATGCTAACATTGATTTTTTCATAATCGGCTCCCTAAGTTTGTTTTTTGAGTGAATAAAACCTTATAAAAAATATGCGTTTAACGCGGACGTAAATATACCTACATTGAGTGATTAAATCTGTGATCAAGATCATATTTTTGAAAATTGATGATATATTCGTTTTTATTTTTTCGCATTTTTCTTGTGTTTGCTAAATATGGTGAATTTGATTTATATCAAATTTAAGGTTTTGCGATTATCGTAAATAAAGCGGAAATCATGCGGTTTATAATTTGGAATCAGTGCGCAAGAAGTTGGAAAAAAGAAAAGTGCGGTAAAAAACTTTAAGATTTTTTACCGCACTTTTGTTATTTATGGGGAAGATTTGTCCGGTTATTCCTGCGCATCCAGAAAACGTTCGGCGTCTAATGCCGCCATGCAGCCGGTTCCGGCGGAGGTGATGGCTTGACGATAATTGTGATCCATCACGTCGCCGGCGGCGAAAACGCCTTCCACGGAAGTGGCGGTGGCATTGCCTTCCAAGCCGGATTTCACCACGATGTAACCGTTGTTCAGTTCAAGCTGACCTTGGAAAATTTCGGTGTTCGGCGCATGGCCGATGGCGATGAATACGCCGTCCAGTTTCAATTCTTCCGTGGCGTCGGATTGCGTGTCTTTCAAGCGCACGCCGGTTACGCCCATGTTATCGCCTAAAACTTCGTGCAAGGTGCGGTTGGTGTGCAGAATGATTTTGCCTTCTTCCACTTTTTTCTGTAAGCGTCCGAGCAGAATTTTTTCCGCGCGGAAGCCGTCCCGGCGGTGGATTAAATGCACTTCGCCGGCGATATTTGCCAAATATAAGGCTTCTTCCACGGCGGTGTTGCCGCCGCCGACGACGGCAACGGGTTTATTGCGATAAAAGAAACCGTCACAGGTGGCACAGGCGGACACGCCGCGGCCTTTGAAGTTATCTTCCGATTCCAGTCCGAGGTAGCGAGCGGAAGCGCCGGTGGCGATAATTAATGCGTCGCAGCTGAAAGTTTGTACGTCGCCGTAAAGTTTGAACGGACGTGAAGATAAATCTACGCGGTTGATGTGATCGAACAGGATTTCCGTATCGAATTTTTCCGCGTGTTGCAACATGCGCTGCATCAGTTCGGGACCGGTGGTATCGCCGAAATCACCGGGCCAGTTTTCGATTTCCGTGGTAGTGGTTAATTGACCGCCTTGTTGCAAGCCGGTAACCAAAACGGGTTTTAAGTTGGCGCGGGCGGCGTAAATGGCGGCGGTGTAACCCGCAGGTCCCGAGCCTAAAATAAGGAGTTTGCTGTGTTTGATGTCTGACATAATGAATCCTTTTATCTAAAAGTGCGGTCACAAAAAGCGAAGTTTTTTGATCAATTTCCGTTAATGATTTTTAGCTTAACTGATTATAAAGAAAACCCGTTTAATAGAGTAGCGAATAAAGCAATCGGCGATACTTATTAGTTAAAGGATCGTTTCCCAATGCGGACAAAATAGACAAAAACTGCTGTTTCACTTCACCGTTTTGCACGGCTAAATCCTGTTTTAACAGACCAAACAGCAAATTTAACGCTTCTTCGTTACGGTTTGCCTGATGAAGTTGAACCGCCAGTTTTAAGGCGATTTCAGGGCTTGGGTTTTTGTCGTAATCCGCCTGCAGTTGCTGAATTTCCGGAGTGTCCGCCGCTTTAATCAACAATTCGATTTGCGCTTGTAAACCATGCCAGCGGCTGTCGCGATCTTGCAACGGAATTTTCGCCAGAATATCGGCGGCGGGTTCGGTTTTTTTCAAGGCGATGTAAGTTTCGGCGTAGAGCAGCGCAATATCGCTGTTTTTCTTATCCGACAATTCCCAGGCTTCTTTCAGCAACGGCAGTGCGGCGTTGTAATCGTTCGCCTGTAAATAATCCAGCGCCAGATTAAATTTAATTTCCTCTTCTTTCGGCAGAATCAGGCTTAACCGTTGTTTCAGCTGATCTTCAGGCAAATCGCCCTGAAAAGCGTCAACCGCTTGCGCTTCTTTGAACAAATAGGTGCTCGGTAACGCCTGAATGCGGAATTGCATGGCAATATTTTGTTCCGTTTCACAGTTTACTTTCGCCAGCAGGAATTGTCCTTGATATTGTTCGGCGTAACGCTCCAAAAGTGCGGTAAATTTTACCGATGTTTCGTGGCTTGGGGCGTAAAATACGATGGCCAGCGGCGTTTGCTGCGATTGTTGCAGGATTTCCGTAAGATTTTGTTCGTTAAGTTCAATCACGAATTTTGACATGGTTTTTTCTCGTTTTATTAAAAGGAATAAACAGAATATGCGGATAAACTCATAAAAATTCAACCGCACTTTATTAATTAATCGCGGCACAATGGGCACAAAGTTTGAGCTTTAAGCGTGCGACATCGTTCATAAGCGGAAAAGAACGGCGGTTTTGCGCTTTTTTCAGCGATTATGCGCTAGCTGTCTTTCAGGTTCAATCAATAAATTTTTGTATTCGTCTTGATTTTGTTAGAATTCCGCACCATCTAAAAGAAAATTTTGTTAACAAAGGAAAAGTTATGTCAAATCCATTACTTGAAAATTCGGTGTTGCCGCAATTTTCTAAAATTAAGCCGGAACATGTTCAGCCGGCGATTGAAAAGTTAATCAATGATTGTCGAAATGTGACGGAACAAGTGCTGAAACAATCACATTTTACCTGGGATAATTTTTACCAGCCGCTTGCCGAGGTCAATGATCGTTTAAGCAAAGCCTGGTCGCCGGTGGCGCATTTGAATTCGGTGAAAAACAGCCCCGAATTACGCGAAGCTTATCAGGCTTGTTTGCCGATGTTGTCCGAATACGGCACTTGGGTCGGTCAGCATCAAGGTTTATATAATGCTTATGTGGCGCTGAAAAACGGTGCGGAATATGAAAATTACGACGTGGCGCAAAAGAAAGCCATTGAAAACAGTTTGCGCGATTTCAAACTTTCGGGCATTTCGTTACCGCCGGAACAACAAAAACGTTATGGTGAAATCGCCTCTCGTTTGTCCGAATTGAGTTCGCAATTCAGCAATAATGTGTTGGACGCCACCATGGGTTGGGAAAAAATCATCACCGATGAAACGCAGCTTCAGGGGTTGCCGGAAAGCGCTTTGCAAGCGGCGCGGCAATCTGCGCAGAGTAAAGGTGTGGACGGTTATCGTTTCACGCTTGAATTTCCAAGCTATCTGCCGGTGATGACTTACTGTGAAAATCGCGAATTGCGTGAAGAAATGTATCGCGCATTCGTTACGCGGGCTTCGGAACAAGGCCCGAATGCGGGCAAATGGGATAATACGCCGATTATGGAAGAAATTCTGACTTTGCGCGTGGAATTGGCAAAATTGCTGGGTTTCGAACGCTATACGGATCGTTCCCTCGCCACTAAAATGGCGGAAAATCCGCGGCAGGTGTTGGATTTTCTGGAAAATCTGGCCGCGCGTTCTAAATCTCAGGGTGAAAAAGAATTGGCGGAATTACAGGAATTCTGTAAAACTCACGAAAATCTGACCGCACTTGAGCCTTGGGATATTTCGTTTTACAGCGAAAAACAAAAACAGGCGCTGTATGCCATCAACGACGAAGAATTACGTCCGTATTTTCCCGAAAACCGCGTTCTTTCAGGCTTGTTCGAACTGGTTAAACGGATTTTCAATATTCGCGCGGTAGAACGTTTCGGCGTGGATACTTATCACAAAGACGTGCGATTCTTTGATTTAATCGATGAAACCGATGAAGTGCGCGGCAGTTTTTATTTGGATTTATACGCTCGCGAAAACAAACGCGGCGGCGCCTGGATGGACGATTGTATCGGTCGCCGACGCAAAGCGGACGGCAACATTCAGAAACCGGTGGCTTACTTAACCTGCAACTTTAACGCGCCGGTGGGCGATAAACCCGCGTTATTTACGCACGATGAAGTGACAACCTTGTTCCACGAATTCGGACACGGTATTCATCACATGCTCACGAAAATTGATGTGGGTGATGTGTCGGGCATTAACGGTGTACCTTGGGATGCGGTGGAGTTACCGAGCCAGTTCATGGAAAACTGGTGTTGGGAAGAAGCGGCGCTTGCCTTTATTTCCGGGCATTTTGAAACGGGCGAGCCATTGCCGAAAGAAAAACTGACACAGCTAATTAAAGCGAAAAATTTCCAGGCCGCGATGTTTGTGTTGCGTCAATTGGAATTCGGTTTGTTCGATTTTCGTTTACACCACAATTATGAAGCCGGCAAGCAGAATCAAATTTTGGATACCTTGCAGGCGGTGAAAAAGCAAGTCGCCGTAATCAAAGGTGCGGATTGGGCGAGAACGCCGCACAGTTTCAGTCATATTTTTGCCGGCGGTTATGCAGCGGGCTATTATAGTTATCTGTGGGCGGAAGTGCTTTCGGCGGACGCGTTTTCACGTTTCGAAGAAGAAGGCATTTTCAATCCGGTAACCGGCAAATCCTATTTGGATGAAATCCTCACTCGCGGCGGTTCGGAAGAGCCTATGGCGCTATTCGAACGCTTCCGCGGACGTAAACCGACCTTAGATGCGTTGTTGCGTCATAAGGGGATTGCGGGCTAGTTGACAAATATAAAATTTAAAAAACGGTCAGAAGTAACGAACTTTTGACCGTTTTTTTATATGAAAAAATAAACTTTTTATGTTGTGTTATTACAGATGTAATCGTAAAAAAACTTTTATATCAGATAAATTACTTAATTCATCTCAATTCAAATATTGGGAAAATATTTTGGTTTGGAAATCTGTGATTCTGATCACATTTTCAATATAAACTTTTACTGTGTTTTCAATATTGAGATTTAGATCACATTTTTTCTTTATAACTTTAATTTAGAATGCAACAAAAGAACAATAATGTTTCTTTTGTTCAATAAATTTTTAGTATTTTATCTTTAAAAGACGAAAAGAATTGAAATCTAAGCGAGGGTATTTTTATGCAAAAACCTACAGTTGCAATGGTTCTTGGGGATCCTGCCGGGGTTGGCCCTGAGCTGGTGGCTAAATTATTAGCACAGACTGAACAGAGAATGAAAGCTAATGTATTGCTGATAGCGGATAGAGATGAGTTGCGCAAAGGATTGACAATTGCTGAGGTTTCATTTGAATACGATGAAATAGTACCGGAAAATTTACTGAATTATTCTTTCAAAACAGGTATCCCAGCACTAATTCATCACAAATGTTCGCACCCTGTTCAATTTGAATATGGTAAGGCAACCGAACAAAGCGGGGTATATATTTTAGAGACATTAAAAAAAGCTGTTGATTTTGCCCAAGCCGGCTATGTGCAGTCTATTTGTTTTGCACCGTTGAATAAACATGCTATGCATAAAGGCGGATTGAAATATCGTGATGAGTTACATTGGTTTGCGGATCAAACAAATTTTCACGAATTTGTGTGTGAATTGAACGTGGTTGACGGTATTTGGGCAAGTCGGGTTACTTCACACATTCCGTTTAAAGATATTGTGCCGAATTTATCAATAAAAAACGTAATCGATTGTATTTGTTTGTTGCATAAATCCTTAACGCAAGCCGGTGTGAAAAATCCGAAAATTGCGGTACAAGCCTTAAATCCACACGGTGGTGAAGGCGGGGTATTTGGCGATGAAGAAATTAAAATTATTACACCTGCTATTGAACTTGCACGGGAAGAGTATGGGTTTGACCTTTATGGTCCGTTTCCGGGCGACACGACAATGCGTGAGGTAAATAGGTTGAAAATTGATGGGGTAGTGTCCATGTATCATGATCAATTCTCTACCGCATTGAAATTGTTAGGATTTGAACGCGGGGTAACGGTACAGGGCGGTATCCCCATTCCGATTACCACGGCTAATCACGGTACGGCTTATGATTTGTACGGCAAGAATATCGCTATTCCGAGCGCATTTGAAGAAGCTTTTAATATTGCCGTACGTATGGGTATAGGCGTCCTTGAATCTAAATAGAATTAATCACCAGGAGACGAGTTATGATCAGAAAACCAAAAAAATTACTGAATAATCCGAATGATGTCCCGGCAGAACAGCTTGAAGGATTAATTTATGCCTGTGGTGGTAACCTCATTAAAGTTGAGGGGTATAGCGGTGTATATCGCAAGGATATTAAAGTGGATCAGGTTGTGGTGGTTACTGGCGGCGGCAGCGGTCATGAGCCAATGTTTGCCGGTTATGTCGGCAAAGGGTTAGCCGATGCGGCGGCCCTGGGTGAGGTGTTTGCTTCGCCCTCTCCGGACATTATTATAGAAACGGCGAAGGCAGCGCAAAAGGGGCGGGGCGTATTATTCGTTTACGGTAATTATGCCGGCGATAATATGAATTTTGACATTGCCGCCGAATTATTGGAAGAAGAAGGTATTCAGGTCAAAACTGTACGAGTTACCGATGATATTTCCGCCGCACCGTTGTCCAAAATGACCGATCGCCGCGGCGTGGCGGGTGATATGTATGTGCTTAAAATTGCCGGTGCCGCCGTACAAGCCGGTTATGATTTAGACAAACTACATGAGGTCACAGTGAAAGCCAATTTCAATACCCGTACCATGGGTGTGGCGTTAGGTGCCTGTTCTATTCCTCAAACGGGTAAATTTAACTTTGAATTGGCCGATGATGAACTGGAACTTGGAATGGGTATTCATGGTGAACCCGGTGTCAGACGGCAAAAAATGGCAAGTGCGGACGAAATTAACGGTGAAATGATAGAACGCTTATGTGCGGATATTGAATTGAAATCCGGCGATAAAGTTTGTGTCACTATTAATAATCTGGGGGCTTCCACTTATACGGAACTGCTGATTGCTAACCGGAAAGTGTATCAGGTATTAACCGAACGCGGCGTGCAGATTTATGACACATTAATCGGTGGATATTGCACTTCTCAAGAAATGGCGGGTTATTCCATTACTATATTCCGTTTAGATGACGAATTACAAAGACTTTACGATATGCCTTGTCATAGCTTTGCTTGGAGAAAATAACATGAACGTAGCAGAAACCAGAGAATTATTACTTTATACCGCAGAAAAAATGGTAGACAGCGAACCGATGTTAACCGAGTTGGACTTAAAAATTGGTGACGGAGACCACGGTCTAGGTATGCAGCGCGGATTTGCAGCAGTACGGGATTTACTTAAAACCGATACATTCCAACCTAAAGATATTGGTGAGTTGTTTTTAACTGTGGGAACCAAAATGATGTCCAGTATGGGCGGTGCGTCCGGTGCGATTTTCGGCACCTTATTCAGAGCGGGCGGTAAAGCTATTGCAGGACAAGAGGACTTTAGTGCTACCGTATTATCCCAATTTCTAGTTGCCGGTTCTGCAGGCGTATTTGCCCGTGGCGGTGCGAAACCAGGTGATAAAACGATGATGGATGCCCTGGTTGCAGCAGAAAAACAATCAAAACAAATGAAAAATGCAAGCCTGAAAGAAGCGTTGGCAAGTGCGGCGCAAGCGGCGGAAGAAGGAGCCGAAAGCACACGCCACCAAGTTGCCGTATTCGGACGGGCGAAAAGTCTGGGTGAGCGCTCGCTTGGATATGTGGATCCGGGGGCGATCTCCATGTCATTGATCTTGAAATATATGTCCGAATTTGTAAATAAATAATCGTCTCAAAGAATAAAGGTGTAAAAATATTTACGTCTTTTATGGAGGGCAAATATTATGTCTTGCCAAAAAGCCTCAAATATCCGCTGGTTTGTTTTCGGTATTATATTCTTACTTGTTGTCATCAATTTAATTGACCGCATATCTCTTTCTATTGCAATGCCCACTATTGCTCAGGAATTTAGCCTTTCTCCGGAAATGCAGGGAGTTATTTTAAGCAGTTTTTTCTGGGCTTATGCTTTATTACAAATTCCTGGGGGCTGGTTGATTGATAAATACGGTCCGCGCAAGATTATTACAGGTTCTACCGTATTATGGGGAATCTTTCAAACCTTAGCCGCAGTCTCAACCGGTGGTGTTTCATTACTGCTCACCCGTTTTCTGCTGGGTACGGCGGAAGCGCCGTTATTTCCTGCCGGCGGTAAGTTAAACGCCACTTGGTTATCTCCGCAGGAACGCGGTCGCGGAGCGGTTATTATGGATTGTGGCGGTCCGCTGGGAGCGGCGTTAGGCGGAATCATTATAGCCTATATGATTGCCAGTATAGGGTCGTGGAGAACGGTATTTGCGATTGCCGGTATCGTAACAATTTTATTAGGTTTTATTGCATGGAAATTTTTACGTGATACCCCGCAAGAGCATCATTCTGTCAATCGGAAAGAGCTGGAATTGATTGCGGCTACGCATTCCGAGCCGCAAAGTGCGGTCGATTTTGAGCCTGTTTTGAAAGGTATCGGCGTAGGTTACCGTTCGCTTGTTGCGATTTTATGCGGTCGTGCCGCATGGGCGATGATGTTCTTCGGCTTACTGACCTGGGGACCGAGCTATTTGGCTCAAGCCCGCGGTTTTGATATTAAGGGTATCGGTAATGCTACCTTTATTATTTTCCTGTGCGGAACTTTCGGTTCATTATGCGGCGGATTTATATCCGATACCTTGGTTAAAAAGGGTATTGCGCAGCGTATTGCATTGAAAAGCGTGTTAACCGTATCGGGCGTGAGCACATTGATTACTTTTTCATTATTGCCGAGTATGAGTGATCCGATAGTTGCGATTGCTACGTTGTCGATTGCCGCCTTTTTCTTAATGTGGGGCAGCTTGTATTGGAGTTTTCCTGCATTGCTCGCACCAAAGAATAAAGCAGGTATTGTGGGTGGCATTATGAATATGGCGGGGAGCGTCGGCGGTATTGCGGTACCGATTTTGGTCGGGGTGATTTTGGGGCAGTCCAAAAATTATGACAATGTGCTGCTTTTTTTCGCCGGCTGTTCGATTATTTATATTTTGGGCACGCTAAGTATCAAATTAAGCAAGCAAGATAAATAGGAGAAATATTATGGAAACCAAATTATATGACGGACCTATGATCGATGCACATCAGCATTTCTGGCAACCGCAGATTAACCCTCATCCGTGGTTGGCGCCGGATGTATTGATTCCGTTCAGATACGGCGATTATACCGCGATTAAAAAAGAATATTTACCACCAGATTATCTGAAAGACGCTACTTTGAAACATAATGTAGTGGCAACGGTTTATGTGGACGCCGAATGGGATCCGAAAGACCCATTGGGGGAAACCAAATATATTCACACAGTAGCCAATAAGTTCAATATGCCGAATGCGGTGGTGGCGCAAGCCTGGCTACATCATGATGATATTGAAACCGTGTTAAAGGCACAAGCGGCATTTCCGCTGGTGCGAAGCGTTCGGCATAAACCAGCGGGAGCATTAACACCGCAGGAAGCGAAAACAGGTGTCAGAACCTTAATGAGCGATAATAAATGGCGTAAAGGCTATGAGTTGCTTGATAAATTTAATTTGAACTTTGATTTGCAAACACCATGGTGGAATTTGCATGAAGCTAAACATTTAGCATTGGATTTCCCGAATACATTAATTATTTTGAATCATACGGGATTACCTTCCGATCGTTCGCAGGAAGGATTAACAGCCTGGCATCAGGCAATGTCACAGCTAGCTGATATACCGAATATTACAGTAAAAATTTCTGGAATCGGATTGCCGGAAAAACGCTGGAATATTGAAGATAACCGTTGGATTATACAGGAAACCGTGAAAATCTTCGGTGTTGATCGGGTTATGTTTGCCAGTAATTTTCCGGTAGATAGTTTGTGCGGTGAATTAGAGACTATTTTTACCGGTTTCAAGGAAGCAGTAAAAAATTATAGCTACGATGATCAATATAAGCTGTTTTTTGCCAATGCAAAAAAATATTACAAGATTAATATCTAGTATTAAGGAGTGAAAATGACTAATTCTCTTAGATTAGCGGTTAATACCTCCATTTTTGACGGTTATGATTTAGATACAACGCTTGCGACGATTAAAAAGTGCGGTTTTAATTTTTTTGAATTAGCGTATAACCAAGGCTATGTAGGAAATTTGAATCAGGATTTGTTCGGTATTGAAAATGCGAACAAAGTAAATGAGTTAAAACAAAAATATCAATTAGCGACCTTAGCTCTCGGTTGTACCATGGATTTATCCGCAAACGATTTTTTATCGATATTTTCTCCGCGTTTGCATTTCGCCAAGTTGATTGGGGCCACCTACATTAATGTTTGTACCACAAAGCTGGAAAATAAGGCAAAGATGGTGAGCAATCTGAAATCCTTGCGTCCGGTGTTGGAAAAGACCGGTTGTATTCTCTGTCTGGAAAATGGTGGTGATTATAATTTTGATGCCTTTATCACCCTTGAAGACGGAATCGAATTATTGAATGAATTAGGCAATGACGTTTATTCGATTAATTTTGATCCGGGTAATATGATGACTTTTGATAAAACGCTGGATATTGTCACGCAGTCAATGAAATCACTAGATTGTATCCGATATTTCCATATTAAAGATGTTTGTATTAGAGATGAAAAATTCAGGTTTATTTCGGTAGAAGGAAAAGGACTAATCGATTATAGTCGAATTGTTTCAGAATTAAAAAAACGCGACATCCCTTGTAGCTTTGAAATCCCGTTAAGAATATACCGTGATTTAGATTCAACTCCGCATAGATTTGAGCATATGGTGGATTTGGCGGTTATTGAAAAAACATTAATTAAATCCAGAAAGTATATTGAAAGTATCTCTTAAAAATAAGTTGTTAGGAGGGTGTAATGGTCGAGTATGAAGAAGTCAGTTTACTCACTGAAATTGCCATTGCATATTATGAGCATGAACTCACTCAAGAAGAAATAGCTAATAAATTTAATATTTCTCGTATTAAAGTCGGACGCCTATTAAAAAAGGCAAGACAAGAAGGCATTGTTGAGATCAATGTAAAATATCATCCTATTTTTACTTCTCAGTTGGAAGATAGATTAATTGAACAATTTGGTATTCAAAGAGCATTAATTGCAATTGACTCTCAAAATGAAAGTGAACAACGTAAACAGGTTGCGGCCTTAGTGAGTTCTTATTTATCCAATACATTAAAAGACGGTATGACTGTCGCGGTAGGTCAAGGCAGAAATGTTGCCGCGGCAGGTGAGCATGTAGGTATTTTCCCGGAAAAAAACTGTAAATTTATCTGTGGAATAGGGGGAGCTCAAAGGTTAGGTGAGCCCGTTGATGCTGATCATATTTGTCGTAACTTAGCCCGTAAGTTTAATGGGGTAAATGAAACTTTATATGCTCCGGCTTATCTGGAAGATAAAGCATTTCGTGATGTATTCATGAAAAACAGGGTAATTAAAGAAACTCTGGATCGAGCTCGTAAAGCGGATATTGCACTGGTCGGTATAGGTGATATGAGTGAAGAAAGCTATATGGTTCAGTTAGGTTGGTTTACACCGAAAGAAATTACTGAAGCAAGAATGAACTTGGGCGTTATTGGCGATATTGCGGGATACGGCTTTTTTAATTTGCAGGGAGAGCCAGTTGATACGGTAATGAATAACCGAGTTATAGGATTAAGCTTGGAGGATCTTAAAGCCATTCCTTGTGTGATTGGTATTGCATCTGAAAGTAGTAAAGCAATGGCGATATTGGGTGCATTAAGAACAGGAATTATCGATATTATTGCTACCAGCGCCAGTAATGTAAATTCGATCTTAAATTTAATAAAGGGATAAATATTATAGGAGAAATAATTATGAAAATTGCTATCGGATGTGATGATGCAGCTTATAACTTAAAAGTTGAACTAATCAAGTATCTTGAAACATTAGGTATTGAATGCGATGACTTTGGTGCTGGTGCGGGAGATTTAACATTGTACCCTGATGTTGCCGAGAAAGTAGCCTTGGCTGTTTCTGAGGGTAAATATGAGCGTGCAATTCTTACTTGTGGAACCGGTATTGGTATGTGTATTACAGCAAATAAAGTCCCGGGTGTAAGAGCTGCAGTTTGTCATGATATTTTTTCTGCCGAACGTTCAAGAAAAAGTAATGACGCACAAATTATTTGTTTCGGTGAACGCGTAATTGGTGTGGAATTAGCAAAATCATTACTTAAAGTGTGGCTGGAGTGCGATTTTGCCGGTGGTGGTTCAATACCTAAATTGACGAAAATTAAAGAAATTGACGCTAAATATAGTAAGCGTTAGTACTAAATCAGTTACAGATATTATTTCTGTTTATCCGAAATAAAAACGAGTGAAGGTGCAACTATGAAAAAATTAACTGTTATTTCAGCAACTGTATTACTTGCGATATTCTCAGCTTCCAGCTTTGCTGCAGGAGAACATACGTTAGCGCTTAGCCATTATGGTTCACCAAGTGATACCGTGACAAAAGCGACAGAATTGATGGCTAAAAGAACCAATGAATTATCTAATGGACGTATCACAATCAAATTACATCCGAATAGCGAATTGGGTGCATCTGATACTCAAATTGATGGTACTAGAATGGGGACTATTGATATTGTTGTAGTAGGAAATCCTTATTACACCACATTCAATGAGGAACTCAATCTATTAGATTTACCATTCCTATTTAAAGATGAAGCTCATGTTGATAAAGTACTGAATGGGGAAGTCGGAGAATATTTGTTGAAATCATTGGAAAGTGCAAATCTAAAAGGCTTGGCATTTTATGAAATTGGATTTAGGGATATTACTAATAGCAAAAAACAAATTAAAAACGTTTCGGATCTATCCGGTTTGAAATTAAGAACAACACCTAATCCCGCACATATAGCAGCGTTTAAAGAATGGGGTGCAAATCCAACTCCTATGCCGTTTAATGAAGTATATTTTTCTCTGAAAACAGGTGTTATTGATGGGCAAGAGAATCCAGTCCACCATATTTATAATAATAACTTACAGGAAGTCCAAAAATATCTATCTTTAACTCATCATGCTTATACTGCAGCGCCAATGTCAATGAATTTAGAGCGTTTTAATTCTTTAGATAAAGAAGATCAGGATATTTTGTTGAAAGCGGCAAAAGAGGGAGCAGAGTTAGAGAGAAAACTAAATTTAGAGGAAAATAAAATTTATTTAGAAAAATTAAAACAGCAAGGTATGAATATTGAAGAAACTCCAGACACAGCCTCTTTCCAAGCAGGTGCTAAAAAATCATGGAATGATTATTCCAAGAAATTTGGTGATCAAATGATTAATAAAGTTACTGATGCTAAATAAGAAAAGATGAAATATTGGGGTTATGTTTGTATTAAGTTTTTCATTCATAATCTCAATATATAAAAATAAATTTATTTAAGCTGTTGGAGGGTGGATATCATGATGGAACAATATGAGAAATTTATAAATAAAACTTTTTTATCATTAGGATGTCTTTTTTTTCTTGTGCTAGTTGGAATGACATTTGTGCAGGTTATAACGAGATATGTTATTAACATTTCATTTCCTTGGGCAGAGGAATTTTTGAGATTTTGTTATACCTGGATGATTTTATTTGGAATTTTAACAACGACTCAGATTCAGGTTCCTATGGTTAGAATTATGATTTTTGAGCGATTTAAATATGGTTGGTTATTATCTTCCACTTTATATATTGTAATGTTAATTTGCTTATTTTTGTTAATTAAAGGTGGTTTAAAAGTTTATTCTATGAATTTAAATAGCTATTATTCGGCATTTAAAATCTCAAAGTCTTGGGTATATATACCGTTTCTTATCTGTCTATCATTAGAAATGTTTCGAATTCTAATTGCGTTTATTTCTCTAGCTAAAACCAGAAAAGTGAGGGAATTATAATGTCATTCATTATATTACTTGGAGTAATGTTCATCCTTACGGTGCTTGGTTTACCATTGTTTTATAGCATAATATTTGCATCTATTGTGACATTATTCAGCTTTTTACCTAATATTCCTGTGACGATTGTCGCTCAACAGGTAATGCAAGGTCTCGATACTAACGCCTTACAAGCGCTTGCATTCTTCTTTTTAGCGGGTGAATTAATGAGTGTAGGTGGAATTACCACGCGCATTATCCGTTTTGTCACCTCATTAATCGGCCGTTGGAAAGGATCTCTCGCTTATATCAATATTTTCTCCAGCCTATTCTTTGGCTCTATCAGCGGTTCTGCGGTCGCTTCCACAGCAGCAATCGGTAGCTCACTGATTCCGGCAATGAAAAAGAGCGGTTATCCGGCGGATTTTTCCGCAGCATTAACGCAATCTGCGTCCATTATCGGTCCGATAATTCCGCCGAGTGTACCGATGATTGTATTTGCCGCCTTAGCGGGTGCCGGCGTATCCGTCGGTAAAATGTTTATGTCAGGGATTATTCCGGGCATCATGATTGCACTGGTGTTGATTTTAGTAACTTTTATTTTAAGCAAAATCTATAAATATGGAAACCGGGCAACCGAATTTAGCTGGCGAGAAGTTAAAGAGAGCGGGAAAGATGCCGTCTGGGCGATATTTTGTCCGATTATTATTTTATATGGCATTATTTCGGGCATTTTCACTGCCACAGAAGCCGGTGCAGTCTCCGTGGTGTATGCCTATTTAGTCGGTACGTTCGTGTATAAAGAACTCAGTATCGAGTTATTGAAAAAAGCGTTAGTGTCCTCTCTTAAAGGTACGATTACGGTAATGTTAATAGTCGGGGCATCTTCTATTTTTGCGTGGTTAATTGCCCGCTTACAAATCAGTCATCAGGTCGCAGCATGGGTATCTTCCGTGTGCGATAGCCCTTTGGAAGCACTAATTTTGATCAATGTGATTGTGCTTTTTATCGGGATGATTATGGATCCGACGGCTGCATTAACGATTTTGGTACCGGTATTTATGCCGATCGTTAATCAATTCGGCATTGCGCCTATTCACTTTGGTTTGGTGATTATTCTGAATTTAATGATTGGCTTGGTTACCCCACCCGTAGGATATCTGATTTTCCTCTCAGCCAATATTGCGGAATGTGAGCCGATGAAGGTATTAAAACAAAGTTTACCGTTTTTATTCTCATTGTTGGCATTATTGGTACTCTTAATTCTTGTGCCTGAATTTAGTACATTTTTACCTGATTTACTGTTTCCACAATAAGGAGATCTGAATGATGAACAAATGGATAGATTTATCCATGCCTATTTCCACCGATCATGTACGCTGGAAAAGTGCGGTCGAAAAAAAGGGTAGTTTTGATGAAGGTGATTTGTTTGAAGCCACTCAGCTTCAGGTATCCTGCCACGCTTTTACGCATATGGACGCACTCAGTCATATTAAAAAAGGTGCATATAATATTTTAGATATTCCGATTGAAACCTATATCGGTGAATTTCACGTATTGGATTTAGCGGCTGTCATTACCGATAATTTTGCTATTACGCCGGAAGTACTGGAAAGTATTTGGCCGCAAGCGGAAAATGTAAAAAAAGTCATTTTTAAAACCTGCTGGGATACTCACTACAGTTACAATTCAAGAGAGTTTTGGGGAAATTCGCCTTATATTACTTTCGAAAGTGCCGCCTATTTAGCAGAGAAAAATCTGGAAATTATCGCCTTTGATTTTCCACAGGATTATCCGATTCGTGGCTGGCTCACCGACACGATGGATAAACCGCTGACTAAACACGTTACCCATCATCATCTATTAATGAAAGGCGTTACTCTGGTGGAATATCTTTGTAATACGAAGCGTATTACGTCACCAGTGATTGACGCTTTGATGATTCCGATTGCGATAAAAAATACTGACGGTGCACCTTGTCGTGTGTTAATTAAGAATAAGTAGGAATTTGATAAATGACAGCAAAAAAAATTTATTTCGGTACAAATCTGAAAATGTATAAAGGCAATGCGGAAGTCATAAAATACCTTTCCGAATTATCCGATTTAGCCGCGACGTTTAAGTCTGAATATGACATTCAATTATTTGTCATTCCATCTTACACAACGTTAAAAGATGCGGTGGAATTAG
The DNA here is from genome assembly GCF_014843355.1 of Actinobacillus sp. GY-402. Classification (GTDB taxonomy): domain Bacteria; phylum Pseudomonadota; class Gammaproteobacteria; order Enterobacterales; family Pasteurellaceae; genus Exercitatus; species Exercitatus varius. Next base: position 1,072,470 of record NZ_CP062137.1, on the reverse strand, counting down.
TTAACTCCAAAACAGGTCGGCTTAAAATTAAGATCGGTGCTCAGAATATGAATCCGAATGATAACGGACAGTTTACCGGTGAAATCTCGCCGTTAATGCTTAAAGAATTAGGTATTGAATTAGTCATGATCGGGCATTCTGAACGCCGTCATGTGATGAAAGAAACCGATCAGGAAGAAAACGAGAAGGTACTTGCTTCCTTACAGCATAATTTCATTACTTTATTATGTATCGGTGAAACGTTGGAGCAGAAAAGCTACAATATTTCTGATGAAGTATTATGTAGCCAGCTAAAAATAGGGTTACACGGTGTGACGGTTGAGCAATTATCTAGATTGTGGATTGCTTACGAGCCAGTGTGGGCAATAGGGACAGGAGGTATTCCGGCGACTGCCGAATATGCCGATGAAAAACATGCCGTTATCAAACAATGCTTGTTTGAACTCTTCGGTGAAGAAAGTAAAAAAATTCCGGTCTTGTACGGTGGTAGCGTCAATCCTGAAAATTCTAACGGCTTGATTGTCAAACCTAATATTGATGGCTTATTTGTCGGTCGCAGCGCGTGGAATCCATCAAATTTTCATGCATTAATTAGCGATGCGTTGAATACGCTTTCTAGTAATAAAACCAAAACTCCGGTTACCAATGAATTCACGGAAACGGCCGTTCAGCTTATTGATAAGCTGGGCGGTAAGGATAATATTAACGCCTTAACTCATTGTGCTACCCGTATTCGCGTAGTGTTAAAAAATGATGGTGAAATGGACAAATCTGCTATTGAAAAAATTGATAGTGTGAAAGGATTGTTCTCTATAACTAATCAATATCAAATTATTCTAGGCGCGGAAATTGTAAATCAGATTCATGACGAAATGGTAAGATTACTGGCGAGATCATTGTAGTTAGAGCAATGAATACACATTAAACCTTTTAAATATTAAAAAATCGACCGTACTAAAAAGTGCGGTCGATTTTTTATACGTTTTTTTAATTAAAGTACTTTAATAATACTTTCGCACAGATAACGGATGTTATCTTCTGTGATGCCGGCGACATTGATTCTGCCGGAACGCACGGCGTAAATGGCGAATTCGTTTTTGAGGCGATCAACTTGTTCCGGTGTTAAGCCGCTGAAGGAGAACATGCCGTTTTGTTCGGTGATGAAGCTGAAATCCTGTTGCGCACCGAATTCTTTCAATAACGCCGCCAGTTTATTGCGCATTTGTTTGATGCGATTGCGCATTTCGGTGAGTTCGATATTCCATTGCTCGCGTAAGGCGGGATCCGCTAAAACCGTTGCTACCGTTGAAGCGCCGTGGGACGCCGGGTTGGAGTAAATGGTGCGGATGATGGATTTTACTTGAGTCAGCGCCGTGCCGGCGATGTCCGAATTTTCCGCGACTAATGTAAAGGCGCCGACCCGTTCGCTGTACAAGCCGAAGTTTTTGGAATAGGAGCTGCAAATCAGAAGTTCTTTATGATATTTGGCAAAAGTGCGTAAGCCGACGGCATCTTCGTCCAGACCGTTGCCTAAACCTTGATAGGCAAAATCGAACAGCGGCAGCCAGCCCTTTTTCACGGATAATTCCGCCAAGTGTTGCCATTGTTCCGGTGTCGGGTCGATACCGGTAGGATTGTGGCAGCAACCGTGCAATAACACCACATCGCCCGAATCGGCATTGGCCAAATCCGCCAGTAAATTATCCCAATCTAAAGCCTTTTTCTCGGCGTCGTACCAACGATAATCGCGAATGGTCATGCCGACAGCGTTGAAAATCGCGTTATGGTTTGGCCAGGTTGGCGTTGAAATCCAGACGTTTTGCGCTTTAGTTTGACGTTTTACGAACTCCGCCGCAATGCGTAATGCGCCGGTACCGCCTAAACTCTGTACTGTTCTGGCCCGTTTGTCGGCGATAATGTCGGAATCCGCGCCGAATAACAATGCTTGAGTGAGGGCGTTGAATTCCTGTACGCCGTCGATAGACAGATAATTTTTGCTGTTTTCCTTTTCCAGCAAACGGGTTTCCGCCGCTTTTACGGCTTTCATGATCGGCGTGAAACCTTGCGCGTCTTTATAAACGCCGATACCTAAATTGATTTTTTGCGGACGGGTTTCCGCTTTAAACGCTTCGCCTAAGCCGAGAATGGGATCGGCGGGAGCCGCTTTAATATTTTCGAACATAATGAAATCCTTGTTATGCCTGGTTAATCTGAATAATGTCTTTTATACTGAGATTAAGGATTTTTAGCAATACTTATTTAAATAAAAAAGCAATCTATTGATTAATTATTAATAGATTGCGTTTAAAATTAAATTATTTCAATTTTTCAATCGCCCAGTCCAAGCCGGATTGATAATCTGCGGGCAACTCGTTTCTGAGCTTATTGAGTTGGGCAATTAATACGCTTTTATCCGCGTGAGTTATATTGATGTGTCCCACTTTGCGTCCCGGGCGCACTTCTTTACCGTACCAATGCAACTGACTGAACGGCGTGTTCAACCATTGCGGATTGTGCTCGGTGCCGATTAAATTCACCATAACGCTCGGTGCGAAAACCTGCAGTTCCGGTGTCGGCAAGTCAAGCAGTGCGCGTAAATGCAGTTCAAACTGGCTGACGGAACAGCCCAACTGCGTCCAGTGTCCGCTATTGTGTACCCGAGGCGCCAATTCGTTCACTAACAATTTGCCGTCTACCACAAAACATTCCATCGCCATTACGCCCACATAATCCAAATGACGCATCACTTTTCCCAGCATTGCTTCCGCCTGCGCCTGTAAATGAGCGGCAGAGCCGTCGGCGACGCTGTAACGCAAAATACCGTTTTGCTGCAAATTGCGGGTGACCGGATAAAAACGGGCGGAACCGTCGCGGAAACGCGCGCCCACAATGGAAACTTCGCCGTCGAAGGGAATGAATTTTTCCGCAATCACTTCGCCGAACAGATCTTCCGTAATAACCGATTGATTTTCCGACGTCACAATCCACTGACCGCGGCCGTCATAACCGCCGGTGCGGCGTTTTACCACCACTTTTTCGCCGATTTCACGAAAAGTGCGGGCAAAATCCGACGAGTTTTTTATTAATGTCCAGGGCGAAGTCGGTAAATTCAACTGATCCAAAATGGATTTCTGAGTGAAACGATCCGCCGTTTGGGCGAACACGTCTTTATTCACAAATTTATGGTGATTGCCCAATAAGGTTGTTAACGGCGTTTCTTCCCAGCGTTCGATTTCCGCGGTGATAATGGCGTCTTTCGGCAATTCAAACACGGAAGCATTAAACGCCAGCGGCACCACATTAATATCCAACGGCGCGCCGGCGTAACGCAGCATGCGTCCGAGCTGACCGTTGCCGAGCACATAAACGGTGGGGTATAAAGCGCTTTTTTGCATGGTGAAAAATCTCTTAAAAAATGACCGCACTTTATTGTAAAAATCGGTACGGTCGCGGTACAACTATAAATTTCGAGCTAATCGCAGAAACGCATCTAACGATTAATCGCGCGGATCCGGATTATCCAGCACCGCGTCGGTTTGTTTTTGGCGGAAGGCTTGCAAACGGGCTAATAATTCGCCGTCCCATGCGGCTAAAATTTGGGCCGCCAGCAATCCCGCATTGGCCGCGCCGGCAGGGCCGATAGCCAAGGTGCCGACGGGAATGCCTTTGGGCATTTGTACGATGGAATACAAGCTGTCCACGCCGCTTAGCATCGAACTTTTCACCGGCACGCCCAGCACCGGTACCAAGGTTTTGGCGGCAATCATGCCCGGCAAATGCGCCGCGCCGCCGGCACCGGCGATAATCACTTTGTAACCGTTTCGTTGCGCGTTTTCGGCAAAGTCGAATAATTTATCCGGCGTACGATGCGCCGAAACGATTTCAACGTGATACGCCACCTGAAGATCATCTAAAACGGCGGTGGCTTCCTGCATGGTCGTCCAGTCACTTTTGGAGCCCATCACAACGGCGATTTGTGGTTTTGCATTTGACATAAAATTCTATCCCGAAATAAGAAAAATCGGCGTAAGAATAGCACATTGGGCAAACGATTGCGATAGGCGAGTGACAGGATTGTCTGTTGAAAAGTAAAAAGTGTCGAAAGCCGGCAAAAGTGCGGTCACAAAATACTTTAATATTTTGAACGTTGGCTCTGCCAACGGCTCCGAAGGAGCGGGCAATCGTCTACAGGCGATCGAGAGTAAAAAATCGACAGAATTTTGGCTTCTCTGCGAAAAGCCGGTTAAGGCTGCATCATGAAAGCACTGATATTCCGTTGTTTTTCTGTTATAGTACGTGCGATTTTGACTGAACGCGAGGTGTTATGAAATTTCTTTTTAATCTGGTGAAATATGCATGGCGGGCGCTGAATTTTATCCGCGATGTGGTGATGAACCTGTTTTTTCTGGTGTTCATTTTACTGACTTTAACCCTGTTTAGCCTGTTTTTTTCCCATAAAGCGAGCGTTACCGAGCTGGTGGGCGATCAAGGCGCATTACGGCTGAATCTGGACGGTTATTTGACGGATAATCGCGACGAAAACGTAACCTGGCAGAAAGCGTTGCAGGAAGTAAACAGCGAAAACGTACCTATGCAGATTTCGACTTTCGATGTAGTTTATGCCATTGAAAATGCCAAAGATGACGAGCGCATTAAAGGCTTAGTGCTGGATTTGAATTTCTTTGAAGGCGCGGATTTGCCGGCGTTGGATTACGTGGGCAACGCCCTTCGGCATTTTAAAACGTCGGGCAAACCGGTGATTGTACACGCGGATAATTACACGCAGGCGCAATATTATCTGGCCAGTTTTGCCGATGAAATTTATCTGAACCCGGTAGGTGCCGTGGACATTAAAGGGATGACGGCGAAAAATCTTTATTTCAAATCCATGCTGGACAAATTGGAAATTACGCCTCATATATTCCGCGTCGGTACTTATAAATCCGCCGTCGAGCCGTTTTTACGCGATGATATGTCGCCGGAAGCCAAAGCCAACGCCGCTTTATGGATGAACGGCATGTGGGATAATTATAAACAGCAAGTGGCTCAAAACCGCAAAATTCAGACTTCGCAAGTATTGCCCGACGCCAACCGTTATTTGCAGGAATTGAAAACACTGAACGGGAATGATACCCGCTATGCGGTGCAGCGTCAGTTAGTCACGACGCTGGCGACGCCTTCGGAAATGAATGAAAAACTGACCGCACTTTTTGGTAAAGATGAAGACGGTTTAGCGAAACAAGTGGATTTTGATATTTATCTTGCCGCCTTGCCGGATCGGATTACCGGCACGGAAAAAGAGTTCAACATCGCCGTGGTGAATGTGGAAGGAACCATTATTGACGGCGAAAGCGATAATCAGGATGTCGGCGGCGATACCATCGTACAATTGCTTCATCAGGCGCAAACGGACGAGCGGATCAAAGCCTTGGTGCTGCGGGTGAACAGCCCGGGCGGCAGCGCATTCGCTTCGGAAAAAATTCGCCAGGAATTGACCGCACTTCAGAAAAAAGGCAAACCGGTCGTGGTTTCCATGGGCGGCATGGCGGCTTCCGGCGGCTATTGGATTTCCAGCACGGCGGATTATATTGTAGCGGATAAAAACACCTTAACGGGCTCAATCGGCATTTTCGCCATGTTCCCGACTTTTGAGAAAACCGCCAAAAACATAGGCGTGGCGGCGGACGGCGTCAGCACCTCGCCGTTGGCGGACATTTCTCCGCTGGAGTCTTTATCGAAAGAAGTAAAAGATATTTATCAGCTGGAAATCGAACATGGCTACGATGAATTTTTACGTGTAGTGAGCGAAGGGCGCCACATGACGAAAGAACAAGTCGACCAAGTGGCGCAAGGACAGGTTTGGTTAGGGCAGGATGCGGTGAAACATCGTCTGGTGGATGAACTGGGTAATTTTGATGCCGCCGTGCTTAAAGCGTTTGAATTGGCGACAAAAGATTTGCCGGAAGATAAAAAACCGGATTATTCCGTGTCATGGCTGATAGACGAGCCGCAAGGCATTCGCGCCTGGTTGAAAGAGCTGAGAAGCGAAGCCGGCGCGTTGATTCAAACTTCCCTGCTGGATGCCGTCGGCGTGCCGAAAAACGTCAAAACCGTGCGGCAACAGCTTGGCGTATTGAGCCGTTTTAATGATCCGAAAGGACAGTATTTATATTGCCTGAACTGCGGCAGCGTAAAATAATGTATAAAATTTGACCGCACTTTTCTGTCTTTCTAACGATGGACGTAAAGTGCGGTCATTTTTTTTAATGTTTTTTGTTATCCGTTGTAATTAGCCGTTGCAATCGGAAAATTTATAGTGTAATTTAAGCGTTACATTAAATGTACACAAAAATTTACATTTAAAATGGTGAAGAATTAACTAAGGAATAAAAATGAAAGACAGCATTCACAATATTCATATCGTTGACGAAAAAGTTTTGATTACTCCCGCCGAACTGAAAAAGAAATTACCATTACCCGCCCATTTGCGCACGCAGGTTGAAACGCACCGTCGTGAAATCGCCGATATTATTCATAAAAAAGATCCTCGTTTATTGGTGGTTATCGGTCCTTGTTCCGTGCATGATCCCGTTGCGGCGCTGGATTATGCAAGACGGTTGAAAGCGTTGTCGGAGCAATTGAAGGATCAGCTTTATATTGTGATGCGGGTTTATTTTGAAAAACCGCGCACGACCGTGGGTTGGAAAGGATTAATTAACGATCCGAAAATCGACGGCTCTTTTGATGTGGAAAGCGGTTTGCACATTGCCCGTAAATTGTTGCTGGATCTGGCGGATATGGGATTGCCGTTGGCGACGGAAGCGTTAGATCCGATGACTCCGCAATATTTGGCGGATTTATTCAGTTGGTCGGCTATCGGCGCACGTACCACCGAATCGCAAACTCACCGCGAACTGGCATCCGGTTTATCCATGGCGGTAGGATTCAAAAACGGCACGGACGGCAGCCTGGGCACCGCTATCAACGCCATGAAAGCCGCGTCTATGGGACACAGTTTCATCGGCATTAATCAACAAGGCCAGGTGAATTTACTGCATACTGAAGGCAATCCGGACGGCCATGTGATTTTACGCGGCGGGAAAGCGCCGAATTATGCGGCGGAATTCGTGAAAAAATGCGAAGAAGAACTGGAAAAAGCCGGTTTGGAATCCGCGATTATGATCGATTGCAGCCACGGCAATTCCAATAAAGATTACCGCCGTCAGCCGCTGGTGGCGGAGGATGCGCTGCAACAATTAATGCAAGGCGGCAAATCCATTATCGGTCTGATGATTGAAAGTAACATTAATGCCGGCAACCAATCGGCGGATCAACCGGTCAGTGAAATGAAATACGGCGTGTCCATCACCGACGCCTGCATTGATTGGGAAACCACGGACAGCCTGTTGCGTAAAATTGCGGGCGAATTGAAAAATCGCTAAAATAGCCCGAAATCAACGGTGATCGTCGCTATGGCGAAGGGTTAAAAAACTTGCGTTTTTTTGACCGCACTTTATGCATTAACCGCTTTTAAGGACGCGGATTTCGCGTCCTTTTCCCGTATTTAGAGAAAATCGGAATGGAAGCACTGAAAAAAATCAGAAAAGAAATTGATGTCCTGGATAAGGAACTGATCGAGCTGTTTGCCAAACGTTTGGCATTAGTGAAAAAAGTGGGCGAAGTGAAACATAAACACGGATTGCCTATTTACGTACCGGAACGCGAAGCGGATATGCTGGCGGCACGCCGTCAGGAAGCGGAAAAAGCGGGCGTGCCGGCCGATTTAATCGAAGACGTTTTACGCCGTTTAATGCGGGAATCTTATGCCAGCGAAAATGATTACGGATTTAAAACCGTGAATCCCGCCGTCAAGAAAATTGTGATTGTAGGCGGAAACGGCAAGTTAGGCGGTTTGTTCGCCCGTTTTCTGCGTGCTTCGGGTTATCATGTAGACGCCATGGGCAGCCGGGATTGGGAAAATGCGGGCAAAATTTTAGCCGGTGCCGATGTGGTGATAGTGTGTGTGCCTATCGCCAAAACGCTGGAAACCATTGAGCGGCTGAAACCTTATCTTACGGAAAATATGCTTTTGACGGATTTAACTTCCGTGAAGCGTCGTCCTCTGGAAAAAATGCTGGAAGTGCACAGCGGCGCGGTGGTGGGATTACATCCGATGTTCGGGCCGGATATTGCCAGTATGGCGAAACAAATTGTGGTGCGCTGCGACGGACGTTACCCCGAACGTTACGAATGGTTGCTGGAACAAATCGGGATTTGGGGTGCAAAAGTCTATCAAGTGGACGCCGCCGAGCATGATCACAGCATGACTTATATTCAGGCGCTACGTCATTTTTCGACTTTTGCCAACGGTTATCACCTTTCCCGTCAGCCTATCAAACTGGCGAATATTCTGGCGTTATCCTCACCGATTTATCGTCTGGAATTGGCGATGATCGGGCGCTTATTCGCACAAGACGGCGAACTTTACGCCGACATTATTATGGATAAACCGGAAAACCTGGCGGTGATCGAGAGTTTGAAACAAAGTTATGAAGAAAGTCTGAAATTTTTTGAAAACGGTGATAAAGCCGGCTTTATCAAAGCGTTTAATCAGGTACGCGAATGGTTCGGCGAATATTCCGAACAATTTATGAAAGAAAGCCGTCAGTTGCTGCAACAGGCGAACGACTATCGCCATCATAACTAATCCGGTACTTAGTTAAAGCCACCTTATAAAAGGTGGTTTTTTTAGGTTAATAAAAAAGTGCGGCGAAAAAACTTCACTTTTTTCGACCGCACTTTGGTTTAGAGCCATTATTTTATTCGAGCGTTTTGAGAGCCTTATTCCGCGTCTTCTTTCGCCCATTCAAGCGCACGGCGAACCGCTTTTTTCCAGCCTTTGTAACGACGTTCGCGTTTTTCGTTGTCGTTATCCGGCGTGAAGGTGCGTTCTACGCGGGCTTTGTCTTGTAATTCGCTTAAATCCTTCCAGAATCCGACGGCAAGACCGGCAAGATAGGCCGCGCCTAACGCAGTCACTTCTTTGACGACCGGACGTTCAACATTGACATCCAGAATATCCGCCTGGAATTGCATTAAGAAATTATTGGCAGTGGCGCCACCGTCCACACGGAGATATTTCAGTTTTTCACCGGAGTCGGATTGCATTGCTTCCAGCACGTCTCGGGTTTGGTAAGCGATAGATTCCAAGGTAGCGCGCACAATATGATTGCGATTGGCGCCACGGGATAAACCTAAGATTGCCCCGCGCGCGTACGGATCCCAATACGGCGCACCTAAACCGGTAAACGCCGGCACCACATAAACGCCGTTAGTGCTTGGTACTTTGGTGGCGAAGTATTCACTGTCGTAACTGTCGTGCACAATTTTGAGTTCGTCGCGCAACCATTGGATGGAGGCGCCGGCAATGAAAACGGAACCTTCAAGCGCATATTCCGGTTCACCTTTGGCGTTACAGGCGATAGTGGTTAACAAACCGTTTTTAGACGTAATGGCTTTGTCGCCGGTGTGAAGCAACATAAAGCAGCCGGTACCGTAGGTGTTTTTGGCTTGACCGGCGGTCACGCATAAATGACCGTAAAGGGCCGCTTGTTGGTCACCGGCCATACCGGCAACCGGAATACGCACACCGCCTTTACCACCGATATTGGTCTGGCCGTAAATTTCGGAAGAGTTTCTCACTTCAGGCAACATTGAACGCGGAATATTCAGGATTTCCAGCATTTTGTCATCCCATTGTTTGGTATGAATGTTGAATAACATGGTGCGGGAAGCGTTGGTGTAGTCCGTTACATGCACGCGACCTTGGGTTAATTTCCATACCAGCCAGGTATCTACCGTACCGAATAACAGCTCGCCGCGTTCCGCTTTCGCCCGCGCACCTTCTACGTTATCCAGAATCCATTTGACTTTAGTGCCTGAGAAATAAGGGTCCACCACTAAACCTGTGGTTTGACGGATATAATCCTCATAACCGTCCGCTTTTAATTTATCGGTAATATCGGAAGTGCGACGGCATTGCCATACAATAGCGTTATAAACCGGCGTACCGGTTTCTTTTTCCCATACGATGGTGGTTTCACGTTGGTTGGTAATGCCGATTGCGGCAATTTGATCGGAAGTAATACCGGCTTTTGCCACCACTTCGTTTAAGGTTGAACTTTGGGTCGCCCAGATTTCCATCGGATTATGTTCAACCCAACCGGCTTGCGGATAAATTTGTGTAAATTCGCGTTGGGCGATTTCTACGATGTTTGCATCGTGGTCGAGTAAGACGGCACGAGAGCTGGTCGTTCCTTGATCCAATGCAATAATGTATTTTTTGTCCATAATAAATTTCCTTCGGATGTTTATCGGATTAAATCGTTTATTTTCTATGCACATAGAAAGCCAGTTAACATTCTTTGAGCGTAAACGAACAAATTGCAGTCATACGTTAATCGAATATGCGCATAAATTAAATGGTTATTTTTCAAATTTTTGAACTTCGTCACAAAAATTTATCAACATTAAACATTTTTCGAAAAATAATGTGATCCAGTTAACATTTTAGAAAAAAAGAGATAAGGCGTTATTGCTTTATTGCAAGATAAAGCCAGATAATAACGTTCAGTCACATAAGTCTCTAAAATATTGCTTGATTGAAAACGAACGAAATTGCCGATTTATGTTTTTGAAAAAGAACATTATAGTTCATCAATAATATGGAGATTTTCTTATGAACGCTTATTTAGCCGAATTTTTAGGCACGGCACTATTAGTCTTAATGGGTAACGGCGTAGTTGCCAATGTGTGCTTAAACAAAACAAAAGGTAACGGTTCCGGTTGGATTGTGATTACAACCGCGTGGGCATTTGCCGTATATGTTGCGGTCGTGGCGACGGGGGAATATAGCGGTGCACATTTAAATCCGGCAGTCACGATCGGTGTTGCCGTGAAAGGTTCATTTGATTGGGCAATGGTTCCCGGTTATATTGCCGCGCAAATTGCCGGCGGTGTGCTTGGCGGATTCATCGTCTATTTATTCTACCGCGATCACTTCCTCGCTACAGACGATGCGGCTTCAAAACGTGCTTGTTTCTCAACGGAACCGGCAATTCGTAACTATGCAAATAACTTGTTCTGCGAAATCATTGGAACCGTTGTTTTAGTTTCTATCATCTTCTTTATTTCATCCGGTCATGTCATGTTACCCGGCTCAGACACACCGGCGCCAATAGGTTTAGGTTCAATCGGCGCTTTACCGGTTGCAATCCTGGTTTGGGCGATCGGTTTAAGTTTGGGCGGTACGACCGGTTACGCCATTAATCCGGCTCGAGACCTGGGACCGCGTATCGCATTAGCGTGCTTAGGTAAAAAACTCAACACACCGGCGGACTGGGCTTATGCATGGGTGCCCGTTGTGGGTCCAATGATTGGCGGTATTATTGCGGCAGTCGCTTATAATGCGATTATGTAACGGAATATTTCGGTCAAATTAAAAAGCCGTCTTTGTGAAAAGATGGCTTTTTTTACCTTATATTGGCATATTCTGAATATTTTATTGTGGTTATTTTTTATGACTGAACGTTAATCGCGTTACTTCATAGGCAAATAATACGGCGCCAAAGATCAGGATTAAATCACCGAGCGTGCGTAACCAGCGCAATGTCTGGAGAAAATCCTGTTGTAGAAAACCCTCGCTACGGGCATACCATAACCCTTCGCTGATACTGGCGGAAACCTGGTATAAGCCGATTGGCAGTAAGCTGATGGCAATCATCAGTACTAAACCTGCATTCATTGACCAGAAACCTGTTTTCATGAGTTTCTCATTGAATTGGAAATCAGGTTTTAAGTAACGCGCTACAAGTAATACGAAACCTAATGCCAGGAACCCGTACACGCCGAATAGAGCGGCATGCGCGTGGACGGCGGTAGTATTTAAACCTTGCAGGTAAAATAATGAAATCGGTGGGTTAATCAGGAAGCCGAATACACCGGCACCCAACATATTCCAGAACGCTACAGCAACGAAGCACATTAAAGGCCAACGTAATTTTTGCATCCATGTGGTTCTATGTTGATATGACCAATGTTCATAGGCCTCATTTCCCAAAAGCACCAACGGCACGACTTCCAATGCGGAAAATACTGCACCGGCGGCTAATGCCGGTGTTGTTGTACCTGAAAAATAGAAATGATGTGCAGTTCCAGGAATACCGCCTACAAGGAACAGGCTTCCCGCCATCAATGAGGCGATGGTTGCACTATGATAGCTGACTAATCCCAGATTGTAGAAAATAAATGCTAATGCACAGGTCGCAAATACTTCAAAGAAGCCTTCCACCCATAAGTGCACGACCCACCAACGCCAATATTCCATTATCGTGATAGTGGAATGTTCACCATAGAATAACCCCGGTCCGTAGAAGAGTCCGACACCGATAATTGAAGCGATAAAAATGGCAAGTAAGTTTTTGTCACCGTTCTGTTTGAAAGAATGACGCGTGCATCGTAGCATCAACCATAACCAAACCAGGAAACCTACAAATAACAGTAATTGCCAGAAACGTCCTAAGTCTAAGTATTCATAGCCTTGATGACCGAACCAGAAGTTTAGTTCCGTAGGAATCCGGTGGCTCAATGCAAAGAAGTTACCGCTGTAAGAACCGATTACCACGAGCAATAATGCAAAGAACAGGAAATTTACCCCGAACTTCTGATATTTCGGATCTTTTCCGCCGTTGATAACCGGAGCCAGAAATAGGCCGGCAGTTAAAAAACCTGTTGCAATCCAGAACAAAGCGGATTGAATATGCCAGGTTCGGATTAAGGAATAAGGGAGCAGTTGAGAAATATCCAAGCCGTAGAATTTTTGACCTTCAACCGTGTAATGCGCCAATACACCGCCTAACCCGACTTGGACTACAAATAATGCCAAAGTCAGAAAGACATATTTCCCTAACGCTTTTTGTGACGGCGTTAAATTTAATTTTAACAGAGGATCGGTTGTCGGCGCTTCAGGCACTTTCTCATTATGATTGCGAAAGAAAGAATAGCCCCAGATCAGGAATCCGATACCGGCAATTAAGCAGACGATAGAAATCAGTGACCACATAATGTTTTCCGTCGTCGGTACATTATTAATCAAGGGTTCGTGTGGCCAATTGTTAGTGTAAGTGACTTCCGCATTCGGCCGGCTAGTGGATGCCGCCCAGGCTGTCCAGAAGAAAAAATCCGATAATTTCTGACGAGCTTCGGAACTCGGCAGTGTATTGTTCTTCATTGCAAAGGATTCACGGGTTGGAATCATTGATGGGTCGTCGCCATATAATTTATCGTAATAATCAGCGGTTTGACGAATTGCCTGTAAACGGGTATTGGATAATACGACATTGCCGTCTTCATTCACACGGCTATGATGGCGATATTCTTCGCGTAAGGCAGCCTGTAACGCGGCTTGAGCGGTCGGATCTAATTCGGCATATGTTTTTTGAAACATGGTTTGTGCCGTAATATCCAGCCATTCGGTTAATTCGCGATGAAGCCAATCGGCCGTCCAGTCCGGCGCTTGGTATGCACCGTGCCCCAAAAGAGATCCCACTTCCATACCACCGGTTGTCTGCCAAGCGGTTTGACCGGCGAGAATATCGCTTTCCGTTATCACCGTTTCGCCGGTTTCAGACACATAAGCTTTGGGAATCGGTGGTGCCTGACGATAAACTTCAACGCCCATATAACCGAGTATCGTAAAGGTTACAGTGAGTACGATGACTAGGATCGCCCACAGTTTTTTATATTTTCCCATGGTTTACTCCTTGGAATAAGGTTAGTTAAAATTCTGTTGTATTCGGAAATGATTAATAAAATATTTTAATCAATCAAATACCCGACTAATTATATCAGGTATAAGGTGGCTAGAAACACCTAGAAATAAGTAAATAAAAAGTGCGGTCGAAATTTTAATTGTTTTTTCGACCGCACTTTAGTATTTCGCCGCAGTAATTTAAATAAATTCCAATTTATTCAGTCAATAAACCGGACATTAATGTATAAAATTTCTCTGCGTCCCAGGCGCTGCGTCCGATAAACAAGCCGTCGATATGCGGTTGGACGAATAATTCGGGCGCGTTTTCCGGGTTAACGCTGCCGCCGTAAAAGACCGGGATTTTATTCCCTTCTTTGCCGAACAATTCGATTAAACATTGTTTGATGACCGCCTGTTTAGCATCGGCATAGTCGGCGGATGCCGGGATTCCGGCGGTACCGATTGCCCAAACCGGTTCGTAAGCGATGCGTAATAACGGTAATTGAGCCGGTGTGACGCCGTGCAAACCGATTTTCAGCTGCGTTCTTAATATTTCATCGGAAATATCGTAATTTTTTTGTTCCAGCGTTTCACCCACGCAAAGCAGCGTGACGAATTGATGTTTGAGCGCCGCCAGTACTTTGGCATTTTCTTCCTGATCCGTTTCTTTAAACACATGGCGCCGTTCGGAATGTCCGATCATTACCAGCCGAACGCCCAGTTCTTTCAACATAAGCGGCGAAATATCGCCGGTGAACTGACCGCAATCATGAGGGTTCATATTTTGCGCGCCGATCATAATCGGATGCTTGGAAGATATGCTGCGCACGGCGGCGACGGCATCACTCAGGGCAGTGAAAGAGGGAATGACAAACAATTCCAGATCCTTATCTGCGGGCAGCGTATCCGATAATTGGGATAATTGGGTCAAATAGTCCACCACTTCCGCATTGCCTTTGTACATTTTCAGGTTAGTACCGAAATAAATTTTTTTTGCCATAACACATTCCTTCTGTCTGTGATTATTTAACGACGTCAACGGATGTAACGTTTTTGAGCTGATTATAAAATTTTAAGGAAATACCTTTATCCGTAATAATTCTGTGTACCTTATTTAACGGCGCGGAAACAAACAAATGCTCCGTCACAAATTTATTGCTACAGGTCAATACGTAGACTTCTTTGGCGATTTCAAAAATGAGTTTTTTAATTTGCATCTGATCGTTACCGATGGAGGTGATTCCGATTTCCGGATGAACACCGTGTACGCCGATAAAGGCTTTACTCGCTCTGAAATTTTTCATCATATCGATAGCGCTTTCCCCCATGGATGCCGGAATTTTGCCGGAAATCAGCCCGCCAATCAGCATAATTTCAATATTGTCGATATTAGCCAGTTCGCACGCCACATAAAGAGAATTGGTGATAACCACCAGATATTTGTCGGCGTATTGTTTAATCACCTGCGCCAGATAAAAACTGTTAGAAGAGTCATCGAGAATGATTGTGTCGCGATCGTTAATGTATTGGTAGGCTTTTTCTGCGATTTTGAGTTTATTTTCCCGATCTTTGAATATATTCCCCGCCGGCAGGGAAACGGAAATCATCGGCGGCGTAGGCAGCGCACCGCCGTGCGTCCGAATTAATGCGCCTTGTTTCTCAAGTGAACGGATAGCCGTACGGATCGTCACGACGGAACAATTTAATAATTGGCTTAGTTCGATATTATCTACATATTGTTGTTGTTCCAGAATCGTTAATATTTGTTGTTCCCTTTCGGTATATTGCGCCATATTTCTTTCCTTCGTTACTTTGTAATGCCTATTATAGAATACTTTTTGTTCACATGAAATTATTTTCGTTTATTTTCGTTAAAATTTGATCTACTTCTCATTTTTAAAAAATATGCTGTATTTTTACCGCACTTTTAATGACATTATAAAAAACACGCGTATTATTAATTTATCTTTTATTTAAAACGAAAATAAACGAAAGGAGTTTTGTATGGATAAGAAACCTGTTATTGCATTGACTATGGGGGATCCGGCGGGGATTGGTCCGGAAATTGTGGTGGATACCATGCTGAGTAAAGAAATTCATGACGTATGCAAACCCTTTGTGATCGGCAGTATTGCGATTCTTGATCGTGCCGCCAAAGTCAGAGGGGTTTCATTGGATTACCGCAAAATTAGTGATCCCGCCGAAGCAAAATACGAATACGGTACGGTGGATGTGCTGGAAACCGGGGTTTACGACACGGATTCCATTAAGTGGGGTGAAGTTCAGGCATTGGCGGGGCAAATGTCTTACGACTGGGTGATGAAATCCATTGAATTGGGCATGGCGCATAAAATTGATGCGGTTTCTACTGCGCCGATTCATAAACGTGCCATCAAACTGGTCGGCGTGAAAGAACCGGGCCATACCGAAATTTACCAAAATGAAACCCATTCGCCTTACGGCTTGACGATGTTCAGTTGCCATAAATTACGCGTATTTTTCGTCAGCCGGCATATGTCGGTGATTGATGCCTGTAAATATGCCACCAAAGAACGGGTGTTGGAAAACGTAAAAAATATCGATAAAGAGCTGCGCAATATCGGTATTGAAAATCCGTTTATTGCGGTCGCGGCGTTAAATCCGCACGGCGGCGATAACGGTTTATTCGGTCGGGAAGAAATTGACGAATTAATTCCGGCGGTGGAAGCGGCAAAAGCGGCGGGCATTAATGTCACAGGTCCGGTTCCGGCGGATTCCGTGTTCCATATCGGTAAATCCGGCAAGTATGACGCTATTTTGTCGCTGTATCACGACCAAGGTCATATTGCCTGCAAAACGTTGGATTTTGAGAAATCCGTCACTATTACTTTCGGGTTGCCGTTCATGCGCAGTTCTGTTGACCACGGTACGGCCTTTGATATTGCCGGTAAGAACATTGCCAACGGTGTCAGCATGATCGAATCCACCAAGGTGCTTGCCGAATATACCGCCAAGTATATGAACAAAAAATCGTAATTCATTTATAGGAGTTACTCTATGCCTGTAATCGGAGTTGTCGCAGATGATTTAACCGGAGCCACCACAACAGGCGTGTTGCTGGCGCGTTCCGGTTCAAAAACCACGGTATTTTTCCACACCGAAGCGGCGGAAAAATTAAATGACGAAATTCATTCGGAATCATTACTCATTAGCACCAGTAGTCGACCGTTGCCGAAACACGAAGCCTATAAAACTGTGCAAAAAGCTACCGCACTTTTGGACAAATTGGGTGTGCAATATTTCTCTAAACGGATTGATACCACCATGCGCGGCGGTGTCGGTGTGGAAATTGACGCCATGCTGGATATTTTACCGGAAGATACGATTGCGGTTGTTGTTCCGGCGATGCCACAATCCCGTCGGATTTTAGTGGGCGGTTATTCGGTGATTGACGGTGTGGCGTTAATCAAAACACCGGTTTCGCAGGATGTGAGAACGCCGGTGAAAGAAGGATTTATTCCGGCTTTATTGGCGGCGCAAACCCGCCATCATGTGGGGCAGGTTACATTAAACGATGTCATGCACGGCATTTATGAAATCAAGA
Organism: Actinobacillus sp. GY-402; assembly: GCF_014843355.1. Taxonomy (GTDB): domain Bacteria; phylum Pseudomonadota; class Gammaproteobacteria; order Enterobacterales; family Pasteurellaceae; genus Exercitatus; species Exercitatus varius. Next base: position 1,055,077 of record NZ_CP062137.1, on the reverse strand, counting down.
TTGCTTTGATGGAGCAAATCCGTCTCGGCAATCGGGTTATTGTGGTGGATGCTATTACCCTGGAAGATGTTTCCAATATTGCGCATGCCTGCCTATTGCTGGAAAACCGCATTCTTGCCGTAGATCCTGGGCCGTTTACGGCCGCACTGGGTTTCCATCGCGGCATTATTCATAAAGAAGAAGCTAATATTCCGAAAAACGGCGACAGCTGTGCCGAAGGGAAAACCGTATTGGTGGTGGCCGGCAGCGCAACGCCGGTAACCAAACTGCAAATGGACGTGTTATGTCGAGATGAGCGAAATGTATGTGTTTCCGTTGATCCGCTGTTAATGATTGAAGGCGGTGAAATCGCCGATAAAGAAGCCAAACGAGTGGTGAAACGGGTGAAAGATTATCTGTCGGATAAAGTGCCTCCGCGTGCGGTTTTACTGGAAACGGCATTACACGGTCCGTTGTTGAATCTTAACGAAGAGGATGAGAAACGCAATTACATTTCAGGCGAAAGTGCGGAACGGATTAATGCCGGCCTGGGTATGATTGTGGCGGATATTTTTGATGCCGTCGGAGCGGAACGTTTTGCCGGCATCTATGCAACGGGCGGCGATACCATGGTGAATGTTTGTAACCAGTTGGGTGTCGCGGCGATCGAAATGATTGATTATGTCATTCCGCAGGCGGATATCGGTCGTTTAGTGGGAAAATTCGATAACAAGATGCCGATCGTCGGCAAAGGCGGATTAACCGGCGACGAATATACCGCTTGTAAGATTGTAGACCGGCTCTTTTTAGAGGCCTGCAGAGATGAGAATAATTAAGGAGCAAAAAATGAAAATTGCAATTGGCTGCGATGAAGCGGCGTATCGTTTGAAAGTTGAAATTATGAAACATTTGGACGATATCGGCGTTGAATATGATGATTTCGGCGCAGATGAAGGCGATGTCGTGTTGTATCCCGATGTGGCGGAAGCCGTAGCTACCGCCGTGGCGGAAGGCAAATACGAACGCGCCATTTTAACCTGCGGGACCGGGATTGGCATGTGTATTACGGCAAATAAAGTCCCCGGCGTGCGGGCGGCGGTGTGTCATGATTTATTTTCTACGGAGCGATCCCGTAAAAGTAACGATGCCCAAATCATGTGTTTAGGGGAACGGGTAATCGGTGTCGAATTAGCCAAATCGCTTATCGACGTTTGGTTTCAATGTGATTTTGCCGGCGGCGGATCCGCGCCGAAAGTTGCGCGGATCAACGAAATTGATGCGAAATATCACAAGTAAGCGTTGTATTGGTCAATAAGCTTCGGACGGGCCCGGAGTCCGTCGATACTTTCTATGTCAGGAGATATCCTATGGTTAAGTTAAAACGTAATGCGGAAGGTCATATTGATCTGGGATTAATGGACAAAATGATGAAAATCCCCGGCGGGTTGGTTATCATTCCGTTACTTCTTGCCGTCGCAATAAAAACATTTTTTCCTCAGTTTTTTGAAATCGGAGGGTTCACAAGCGGATTGTTCAAAAACGGCCAACCGGCCATGATGGGGATTTTCCTTATTTTATGCGGTTCGTCCATTAATGTCAGACAAGTGGGTATGCCGCTTTATAAAGGTGTCGTATTAACCAGTATCAAATTTTTCTTGGGCGTTGCCATCGGTTTACTGGTCGGACACTTCTTCGGACCGGAAGGTCTTTGGGGATTATCGCCGATCGTCCTGATTGCCGCCATTACCAACTCCAACAGTTCATTGTATATTTCTCTGTCGTCTCAGTTCGGTAATTCTACCGACACGGGAGCAATTTCCATTCTGTCATTGAACGACGGACCGTTTTTCACCCTGATTGCCTTGGGGGCCAGCGGATTGGCGAATATTCCGTTTATGGCGGTGGTGGCGACCCTGATTCCGCTATTAATCGGTTTCGTCTGGGGAAATTTGGATACCACGTTCCGGACTTTATGCGGTAAAGCGCAACCGATCATCATCTTTTTTATGACGATCGCCATCGGTTCCGGTACCAATGTGGATACCATTTTAGTGGCCGGCGCGTCCGGTATTATCCTGGGGTTATTATCTACCGTTACCGCCGTGGTTTTCTTCTATGTGTTTAACATTTTCCTGCCAAAAAGAGAACGCAACGCCATGGGCGCGGCAATCGGCACTACGGCTTTGAATTCGGCCATGACGCCGGCCGCCGTAGCGGACGCCGATCCGACATTTGCACCGCATGTGCCGCTTGCTACCGCGCAATGCGCGACGGCTTCCATCATTACTTTATTCCTTTGCCCGTTTGTGGTGGCGTTCTTTGACCGTCAAATGCGCAAAAACAAATTGGGTATTTATTCGCCGGAAGGTTGGGCGGGTAAAGAAATGGCGGCCAAAGAAGGTTCCGCAGCCTAAGTTGCGGGCTTTCTTAAGATAAACATGAATTCGCGGACTGATTTCTGTCATGAGCGGAAATCAGTTCTTTCATTTGGTATTGATAACGTAAAAAAACTCTCGAATTTTTTACCGCACTTTTAGGGCAAACCGTTAGCATCGCCACAAGAGATAAAGTCGGTTTATGTTTTTTAATGAATCAGGCTTAAGGGTTATTTTCTTTTTGAGTTAAAAATCAGTAGAATACGCCCACGATTTTATGACTGAGAGACAAAAAATGAATGCATTGAACATCGCTATTGCCGCAGAGTTTGAGCTATGTGAGAAATTAACCGAATTTTTAGCACAAAGCGTACTGGACATCGGCCGGGTTTCCGTTGTGGAAATCGTGCCGTTTAATGAAGAGCAGGGCGTGCGTTTTAACCAACGCGCGGTGGAACAGATTTCTCCGGATGAAGCGGATTGGTCGAAATTCGATTATTTGTTATTTGCCGGCAACGCCGGTCATGCGCCGCATATGGCAAATGCGGCGGAAGCGGGCTGCGTGGTGATTGATATGAAAGGCGTCAGCGCGGCGATTTCCGGGGTGCCCGTGGTTGTTCCTTCCGTGAATGACGGTGACCTGACGGAATTGCGGGCGCGCAATATTGTGGCCATGCCGGATCCGCAGGTGAGTCAGTTGGTGTTAAGTATGGCGCGTTTTATCGAAGAAAACCGGCTCAATCATGTTTTAGTCACCAGTTTGCTGCCGGCGTCTTATACGGACGGCGAAACCGTCGGTCGGCTGGCGGGGCAAACTGCGCGTTTGCTGAACGGCATTCCGTTGGATGAAAACGAACAACGCCTGGCGTTCGATGTGTTCCCGAAAAGTGCGGTCAATTTAACGGCACAATTTCAGAAAATTTTTCCGGCGCTGAATGTGACATTCCACAGTATTCAAACGCCGGTATTTTACGGGATGGCGCAAAAAGTGACGGCGCTTTCGGATTATGAACTGGAAATGTCGCAATTACTGAATCAATGGCAACATAACGATTTCATTCAAGTGGAAGAACGGGTGATAACGCCGGTGCTCAACGGCGAAACGGAAAGCGATGAGGAAACGGTGAAATTGCATTTGGGCAACTTAAGTGCGGTGGAAAACGGCATCGAATTTTGGTCGGTGGCGGATGAGCAGCGGTTTAATCTGGCGTTTCTAACGGTGAAATTACTGGAAAAAATTGCGCGTCAGTTACATTGATTGGCATCGTCACGCACCAAAAGAAAACCTATCCGACGGATAGGTTTTTTGTTAGTTTTGGTTTAAATTTTTCACTGATTTGCGAATGACCAACTCGGGATGAATTTCAATGGTTTCGCGTTTGGAGGATTTATCCTGAATGCGCTCGAACAATAATTGTAACGCCCGTTCGCCCAAGCGGGCTTTGGACTGATGAATCGTGGTTAGCGGCGGGGCGCTGAAACGGGAAATATGCACGTTATCATAACCGATAATAGAAAAATCTTCGGGCACACGGAAACCTTTTTCCGTAATAGCGGAAATGGCGCCTAACGCCATTACGTCGTTACAGCAGAAAATCGCGCTAGGGCGGTGCGTTTGCGCCAGCAAGCGGTTCATACATTCGTAACCGTCTTCCGGTTCGAAAGATCCTTCCAGCAACCAATCGGGATTCATTTCCAGTCCGGCTTCATGCAATGCTTTTAAAAAGCCTTCGTAACGCTTCCGCGCCGTAGTTTTTTTCAGTTCTGCGCTGAGATAAGCGATCTCTTTGTGCCCGTTATCCACTAAATGTTTACCGGCTAAATAACCGCCTTCAAAACTGTTATCTAAAATCCGATCGGTGTTCGGATTCACCGGACCCCAGTCCATTACTACCATCGGCAAATCATTGAACGATTTCATTAAATCCAGGCTGTCCGCCGTATATTCGGAGCACATCACTAAAATGCCGTCCACACGTTTTTTTACCAACATTTCCAGGTGATTTTTAATTTTTTCGGGATTGTTTTGGGTATTGCATAAAAACAGCGAATATCCCTGGCGATAGCAGTGATCTTCTACCGCGTGAATGATTTCCGCAAAATACGGCGCTTCGCTGGTGGTGACGATCATACCGATGGATTTTGTCGTGTTCACTTTCAAACTGCGCGCCACGGCACTTGGCGAATAATGTAACTGTTCGATTGCGTTTAAGACGATTTTTTTGGTTTCTTCCGCCACATGGCGTGTGTCGTTAATGACGTGGGACACGGTTGTGGTGGATACGCCGGCTAATTTTGCGACGTCCTTAATAGTTGCCATAATGTTCTCCTTTGAGCTTTCGGCTATTATAAAAGCCGTTGTTAAATTTGTAAAAATAAAAGCCGAAATAATGATTCATTTATTTATTGATTTACATCAAACATAACGCTTTTTGATTACCCAAAATAATTTTAGCTGATTATAATGATTGAAGTCATTTAAACATGTATACAAGTAAGGAATGTATTATGCAAATAACCAAGACAGCAGTAGCCGGCACACTGGAATCCAGTGATGCGCAAGTGCGTGTTGCACCTGCAAGTACAATTGAAATTGAGCTGAATAGTTCTGTAGGTAAACAATTCGGCGATGATATTATTGCGACATTGAAAGATGTTCTGAAACAGCTTGATGTGACTGCCGCACAAATTGTCGTTGAAGACAAAGGTGCGTTAGACTGCGTACTGCGCGCGCGTTTGAAAGCGGCGTTGTTACGCGCAACCGATGAACCGATTAACTGGGAGAAAGTGCTATGAGTCAACCAATTAAAATGAAATTGAGAAGAAGTATGCTGTTTGTTCCCGGTTCAAATGCGGCGATGATCAGTAACACCTTTATTTATCGTCCTGACTCAATCATGTTTGACTTAGAAGATGCCGTGGCATTAAAAGAAAAAGATTCGGCCCGTATGTTAGTTGCTCATGCATTACGTCATCCGCTTTATCAGGATATCGAATGCGTGGTGCGCGTAAATCCGTTGGATTCTGAATTCGGTTTAGCCGATTTAAATGCTGTTGTCCGTGCCGGCGTTGATGTGGTGCGTATGCCGAAAACCGAAACCGCTAAAGACGTTGCGGATATGGACGCGGCAATTACCGAAATTGAAAAAGCATGCGGTCGAGAAGTGGGTTCAACCAAAATGTTAGCGGCAATCGAATCTCCGTTAGGTATTACTCAGGCAAACCAAATCGCTACGGCGTCAAAACGTTTAATCGGTATTGCATTAGGTGCGGAAGACTATGTCCGTAATTTAAAAACCGAACGTTCACCGGAAGGTATCGAATTATTATTTGCTCGTTGCTCAATTCTTCAGGCCGCGCGTGCAGCCGGTATCCAGGCGTTCGATACGGTTTATTCTAACGCCAACAACGAGGAAGGTTTCTTAGCGGAAGCGGCGTTAATCAAGCAATTAGGTTTTGACGGTAAATCTTTAGTGAATCCTCGCCAAATCGAATTACTTCACAATTTATTTGCACCGACACAAAAAGATGTGGAACAGGCGCAAAAAATTATTGATGCGGCGGAAGAAGCGAAACGTAACGGTTTAGGCGTCGTTTCATTAAACGGTAAAATGATCGATGCGCCGATTATTGATCGCGCGGAATTAGTGCTTGAACGCGCTAAACATGGTATTCGTGAAGAGTAAGGGAGATAATCACTATGACAACCAGAGAACAACGTATCGAAAAATTTAACGGCGGTAAACCTGTTTATCGGGCCGTGCCAAAATCAGAATCTCTCGCTCGTACCGAAAAAGATCGTAAAATCTGCGATTCCCTGGAAGACGCAATCCGTCGTTCTGGTCTAAAAGACGGCATGACCGTTTCATTCCATCATGCATTCCGTGCCGGTGATTTTGTGGTAAATATGGTGATGGATAAAATCGCCGAAATGGGCTTTAAAAACTTAACTCTGGCATCAAGCTCATTAATCGACAGCCATTTCCCGATTATCGAACACATTAAAAACGGCGTGGTCACCAAAATCTATTCATCCGGTATTCGCGGTAAATTGGCGGATGAAATTTCTAAAGGGATCTTAAAAGAACCCGTCAATATTCACTCTCACGGCGGTCGCGTACATTTGGTGAAATCCGGCGAATTACATATCGACGTAGCCTTCCTCGGCGTACCGATGTGCGATAAATTCGGGAATGCGAACGGCTTCACAGGTAAAAGTATCTGCGGTTCATTGGGTTATGCCCGTACCGACGCGGAATACGCGGATAAAGTGGTATTATTAACCGAAGAATTCGGCGAATATCCGTTAAATCCAATTAGTATCGGTCAGGATAAAGTCGACCTAATCGTTCAGGTTGATGCGGTGGGTGATCCTAAAAAAATCGGCGGCGGCGCAACCCGTATGACGACTAACCCTCGCGAATTATTAATTGCCCGCAAATGTGCGGAAGTGATCTTTAATTCCGGCTACTTCAAAGACGGCTTCTCGTTACAAACCGGTACCGGCGGCGCATCACTGGCGGTAACCCGTTTCCTGGAAGATAAAATGCGTCGTGAAAATATCACCGCCAGCTTTGCCCTAGGCGGTATTACTTCCAGCATGGTGGCGTTACACGAAGCCGGATTAATCAAAAAATTAATCGATGTACAATCCTTCGATAAAGACGCGGCGGAATCTTTAGCCCGTAACCCGAATCATATTGAAGTTTCTGCGAATCAATACGCCAATTTCAGTTCTAAAGGTGCGTCCGTCGAACGTTTAGACGTAGTGATTCTTTCCGCATTGGAAATCGATACCAAATTTAACGTAAACGTATTAACCGGTTCCGACGGCGTGATTCGCGGCGCGTCGGGCGGTCACTGCGATACGGCGGCTTCCGCGCAAGTGGCAATCATTGTTGCACCGTTGGTTCGCGGCCGTATTCCGACTGTGGTTGAAAATGTACTGACCTGCGTGACACCGGGTGAAAATATCGATATTCTGGTTACGGATCACGGTACGGCGGTTAACCCGAAACGCCCGGATTTAATCGAAGCGTTAACGGCGGCTGGCATCAAACTGTTCACCATTGAGGAACTTTGCGCCCGCGCTTACAGTATCACGGGTAAACCGAAAGATATCGAATTTACCGATAAACCTGTTGCGATTGTACGTTATCGTGACGGTTCGGTGATTGATACCGTATATCAGGTGAAAGAATAATTTTTGCATGATGTTGTGATGGCACAAGGTGATCTTGTGTCATCATTTTTATTTAGGCGCCGGTTTTCGCGGAGGTATGATGAAAGACTTTCAAACGGCGGATCTTTGTGATGCTTATCCCGATGTCGCATCCTGCACCGTCGATTTCAAACAATACGGATTATGCAAAAAATTCTACGGCAGAATTCGTACCGTTTCCTGTTATTTAGACAACGTTTTATTACGCCGACTGGTGAGTCAGCCGGGAAACGGCGAAGTGCTCGTGGTAGACGGCAAAGGCGCGCGAGATTGCGCACTGATGGGCGATAACATTGCCAGAATCGCCATGGAAAACGGCTGGGCGGGCGTGATTATTTTCGGTATGATCCGAGATTCGGTCGCCATCAATAACATGAATTTCGGTATAAAAGCCTTAGGTTCGAACCCTAAAAAATCCGCTAAAAAGGGGACCGGAAACGTGGATGTGACGGTGACTTTCGGAAACCTGAGCTTTACGCCTTCACACTTTGTTTACAGCGATGAAGACGGTATTATCGTATCGGAAACCGCGCTTATTTGATTTGTCGTATTCTTATAAAATGTTCAGCAGATTTTTCAAAACATTTTCACTGCAAGGGCAAGAGATTGCCCTTGATCAACTTTTAGCCGCCCGGGAAGCGCGAGCGTCGCTGCAACAACAATGTCTGGAAAAACATCGCCGGACCGTACTTTCTTTAACCTTGCTCGCCGTCGGCGGCGTGAAGAAAAACGAATTGCTGGATTATGTCTTTGAAAAAGCGTTGCAAAATTTGACCGCACTTTTTACCGAATTAAACGTTCAGCCCATCGAATCCTTTATCCGACCGTTGCCAACCGGTCACGAAGCGTTATTTGTGTTACCGGTGGACGCGACCTTATTGAAACGAGCGACCGTGCGACTGGAAGACGGCTCGCCTTTGGCCCGTTTATGGGATATTGATGTGATTGCCGCCGACGGACGTTTGCTCAGCCGCACGGAGTTCGATTTTCCGCCGCGCCCTTGTTTGATTTGTAGCGACGATGCCAAAGCCTGCGCCCGTTCCCGTAAGCACGGGTTCGAGGAAATTTATGCGGAAATGCAACGGCGCGTGCAGACCGTTTATTTTGCCGAACAAATTGCCGATGGCGTTTATCGCGCATTGGTGCGCGAAGCCCGTCTTTCGCCCAAACCCGGCTTGGTGGACAGCCTAACCAACGGCGCTCATAAAGATATGAATTTGCACACTTTTGAACAAAGTGCGACGGCTTTACGTCCTTTTTTTGCCCGATTCGTGCTGGCCGGGATGGCGAGCGCCAAGTTGCCCGAATCCGAGGTTTTGGCGGGCATTCGTCCTTTAGGGCTGGAAGCGGAAAAAGCGATGTTCCGGGCGACAGTCGGCGTGAACACTCACAAAGGCGCGATTTTTGCTTTCGGCTTGGTTTGTGCGGCAATCGGCAGAATGTACGCCAATCATGACGAAGCCTCGGTGGAACGCATTTGTCGTTTGGTGTCCGCTTTCACCCAAGGTTTGACGGCGGAACTGGCGCATTATCCCGCTCATTTGGCGGAAACCGCCGGCGTGAAACTGTATCGCGAATTCGGTTTAACCGGCGCGCGCGGCGAGGCGGAGAGCGGATTTGCAATCGTTCGGCAAAATTTTACTGTATTGACATCCAATCAAACGGAATCCTTTGACAATCAATTATTAATTATGCTGTTAACTTTGATGGCGGAAAATCAGGATACCAACGTGGTGCATCGGGGCGGAATAGCGGGATTAACTTTCGTTCAACAGCGTGCCCGCGCGCTGCTGGAAGCGCAAAAAACTCATCAAAATCCGACCGCACTTTATGACGCGCTGACGGCATTTGACGCCGATTGCATCGAACGAAACTTAAGCCCGGGCGGAAGCGCGGATTTACTGGCGTTAACCATTTTCTTTCATTCTTTACAGCCGGCCCGAGATTAAGTTTTTTCTGCGAATCTGCCGTTTGCTGCAAAATAGAGTAGGCAAATGTGTTGCTTGCTGTTAGAATGCCAAAACTTATGGCAATTTTAGGAGCGTAACATGAGCGATTTAGGCTACGGCATTATGATGTCGATTCTTGCATTGGCGATTGTTGTGGGTTTGGCAGTCGCAATTTTCTAAAAAAACAATGAAAAAAACGCCCGCACTTGAGGTAAAAGTGCGGGCGTTTTTTTGACGATTTTTTCACTATTCGGGAGCGTTGACATCCCGTTTTAAAATTTCCTCTTCCGGCATGGTTTGCAAGCGGGCAATGGCGTTGCGGTATGAAATTTCAAGACTTTCCCGGCTGGTCGCCAATACGCCTTGGTCAATCAGATAACCGTCTTTCACATCGTAAACCCAACCGTGTAAGGACAGTTTTTTCCCGCGTTTCCAGGCATCCTGAATAATGGAGGCGCGCCCCAGGTTGTAAACCTGTTCGGCAACGTTCAATTTTGTCATCATATCCGCCCGTTTTTCCGGCGATAAATTTCCCAGTAAACTGCTGTGTTTGAACCAAATATCGCGAATGTGCAACAACCAGTTGTTGATTAAACCCAGATCTTTGTTGGTCATGGCGGCATGAATCCCGCCGCAGTTGGTGTGACCGCAAATGATGATGTGTTCAATATCCAGCACGTCGACGGCATATTGCACTACGGACAGGCAGTTCAAATCCGTATGAATCACCTGGTTGGCCACATTACGGTGCACGAACAATTCGCCCGGTTCCAGATTGGTGAGTTTTTCCGCCGGTACGCGGCTGTCGGAACAGCCAATCCACAAATAATGCGGCGTTTGATGTTCGGCGAGTTCGCGAAAATAATCGGAATTCTCTTCTTTCATGCGCAACGCCCAGCTGTGGTTGTTGGCAAAAAGTTGTTCAATTTTTTTCATGCTTACTTCCTTTTTTCTTTTTATTTTTGATGAATTTCATAACATGGCACGTAAGCGTCGCCGGTCGGCAATTTCATTCGGTGTTGCTTAACGAAACTTTCCAGTAGTTTGTCCATTTTTTTCATCAATTCGGGCGCGCCGTGCAGTTGGAATTTTCCGAATCTTTCAATTTGATCCTGCGTATCGGCTTTAATATTGCCCGCCACAATACCGGAAAAGGCGCAACGTAAATTGGCCGCCAAATCTACCGCACTTTGGTTTAAATGAAGATTTAAATTCGCCATATTTTCATGAGTCGGTACAAAAGGCTGCTGGAAAGCGTAATCGATTTTCAGCGACCAATTGAAGCAATAGCTGTCGTTATCCGCGTACCGCTGATGACGGACATCGCGCATGGCTTTTTGCATATGGCGCGCCACGGTGACGGGATCGTCAATAATCACGGTATACAGTTTTTGCGCTTCTTCGCCTAAGGTTTCCGCCACGAACTGATCGATGGCGGCAAAATAGTCGGCAGTTTCCTTCGGACCGGTCAGAATCAGCGGGAGCTGCTGCGCTTTATTGGCGGGATTTAGTTTAATACCGAGAATAAACATAAATTCTTCAAAAGTACCGGGGCCGCCTGCAAAAATGACAATACCGTGTCCCATACGCACAAAGGCTTCGAGACGTTTTTCGATATCGGGCATAATAATCAATTCGTTTACAATCGGATTCGGCGGTTCGGAAGCGATAATTGAAGGTTCCGTTACGCCGATAAAACGGCTGTTTTTGACGCGTTGGTTGGCATGACCGATTGCCGCGCCTTTCATCGGCGCTTCCATCACGCCCGTGCCGCAACCGGTAATAATGTTAAGTTCGCGTAAACCGAGTTCCAATCCCACCGCGCGGCTGTATTGGTATTCCACTTCGCTGATGGAATGGCCGCCCCAACAAACCACAAGATTCGGTTCTTTGTCGATATTTAAGGCGTTGGCGTTGCGCAAAATGCTGAACACTTGATTGGTGATGCTTTCGCTGTCCTGATATTTGTGCAATCCGAAACGTTGCATCATGGCGTTGACAAACAAAATATCGCGCAAAACCGCAAACAGATTGTATTGGATATTGCGAATCATCGTATCGTCGACGAACGCGGTTTCCGGCGGATTATGCAGTTCCAGACTGACGCCGCGTTCTTTAGCGACAAGATGAATATCGAAATTCTGATATTTGTTTAATAAAGCGCGGCTGTCGTCGGTGGCGGCGCCGGAATTGAGCACTGCCAGCGAACAGTTGCGGTAAAGTTGATAAAGGGAAGATTCAGCCTGACGCGTCAACTGACGCACTTCCAGATGAGAAAGCTGATCCATACTGCCTTTCGGATTAATATAGTAAATGTTGCTCATAATTATTGTCTCGCCAGACGCAAATTGTCCGGCACGGGTTCAAAATTGGAGCGGAACGGATTGATGTCTAATCCGCCGCGACGGGTATAGCGCGCATATACGGTTAATTTTTCGGGCTCGGCATAGCGCATAATATCGCAGAACATGCGTTCAACGCATTGCTCGTGAAATTCATTGTGTTGGCGGAATGACACAATATAACGCAGCAGTTTTTCGCGATCAATTTGTTTGCCGACATAATGAATCCGCACGCTTCCCCAATCGGGCTGACCGGTAATCAGACAGTTGGATTTCAGCAAATGACTGACGAGAACTTCTTCCGCTTGCACGTTATTGGTGCAATCCGTTAACAAATCGGCGTTAAAGCCGTAATCCGAAATTTCAATGTCCTGATCGTCAATCACTTCGCCCGCGAGTTCGTGAATCGGCTGATTGGCGTAAAACGTTAAAAAATTTAACCGCACTTTTACTTCGCCTTGGGCGCAATCCTGCAAATCCCGCTGCATAACGTTCTGAACTTCAGCCATAGACGCGAATTTCGTTTGGTTAAAGCTGTTTAAATACAGTTTAAAACTTTTCGATTCCACCAAATTTTCCGAACGAAAATCAATTTCCACATCCGCGATGGCAACCTGCGGCAAGCCTTTCGGATTCAGCCAGGAAATTTCGTAGGCGGTCCAAATATCCGCGCCCTGATTAAAAGGCTGCCGAGCGCTGATGCCCAAGCCGTCCCGATTCAGACGGCGCGGCACCGGTTGCAGTAAAGTGCGGTCATATTTTGCTTTATATTCCGTTTTTTGCCCGAGCTTTAAGCCGTTCAGACTGTGGTCATCATAATTCATTTTGCCAATTCCAGGAGAAATTCGAAACAAGGCGACAATCATCGCATTTAAATGCAAAAAGGTCAAAAAGCGGCGAAGTTAACCGCCAGTTCCCGCCGCAAAGCGGGCAACGGCGGGCAAGCTCGGCGGCTGCGCTTTCGCCGCCGACGCGATAAAGATAATAAAACGTCGGAATGCCGGTGTGCCGTTCGATTTCCTGCGCTAAATAATAACCGTGTTTAAACAGGTTGCCGCCGGTTTCGGAAATTTCCGCCAGCGCCTGCCGTTCCAATACGGCGCCGTTCATTTGCAACTGATCGCAGGCCTGCCAGTTTTCCTGCCATTTGATCACATCCATACTCAGGTGCGGGAGCGCTTTCAGCTGTTTATACAACGGAATCGGCGCCAACCGATCGCCGCTGTGTAAAGGCGAACAGACCTGCAGATAAGTGGTGTAGAGCACTTGCCATTGCGGCTTGTCCGATGTAAAAGTGATATCGGAATTCAGATCCTCGCCGATAATCTGAAAACTGTCCAAAAACAGACCGCACTTTTCCGCCTGCGCCAAAGCGTTATTCACTTCAACGTTATTGTTTTCCGGCAATAAACTGGATTGTTCGGGGCAAATCACGCGCGCCGCCAAACCGGTTTGTGTGCCCTGTTCCGCCGGAAAGACGGGAATTTCGCGACCGATAATCTGTCCGTTATAACGCCATTGGTCGATCACTTTATTCATCAAAGGCACTTTAGCCAGAGAATCGTCAGATGAACGATGTCGGAAAAAAACTTCAATAAGATACATTTTTTTGACTATTTTCGTTAAAATGCCGTCATCTTAACCCATTGGAAAAATTTATGCCAATTCGACAAAAAACACGTCAAAATTTGACCGCACTTCAGGCGATTATGCATGAACTGGCACTGTGGCAAAGCATACCGCCCGGCGAAGAAGCCTTTCTCAGCGAGCAGCCGTTCGCCATCGACACCATGTCGGCGACGGAATGGCTGCAATGGATTTTCATTCCGCGCATGCACGCATTGCTGGACAGCGAGCATCCTTTGCCGACGCAGATTGCGATTTCGCCTTATATTGAAGAAGCGTTAAAGGAACAGGAACGCTTGTCGGAGTTATTGCAACCGATCATTGAAATCGAACGATTACTGAAAAATCAATAATGCTGGAAATTTTATATCGCGACGAATATATGGTCGCCGTCAACAAACCCGCCGGCATGCTGGTGCACCGCAGTTGGCTGGACAGCCGAGAAACCCGCTTCGTAATGCAGACTTTGCGGGATCAAATCGGGCAACATGTTTTTCCTATTCACCGCCTGGATCGTCCTACTTCCGGTGTATTATTGTTCGCGCTGAATAGTGAAATCGCCAATTTACTTTGTCTTCAATTTGAAGGGAAAACCGTGCAAAAAAGCTATTTAGCGGTAGTCCGAGGGTATCTGAACGGCGCCGATCGGATCGATTATCCGTTAAAAATTCAACGGGATAAAATCGCCGATAAATTCAGCCGGGAAGAAAAAGAAGCGCAAACCGCGGTGACGGATTACGTCGGTCTGAATACCGCAGAAATGCCTTGGGCGGCGGGAAAATATCAGACTTCTCGCTATTCCCTGGTGCGCTTAATCCCGCATAGCGGCCGCAAGCACCAACTTCGCCGTCACATGAAACATATTTTTCACCCGATTCTGGGGGATACGCAGTACGGCGATTTACACCAAAACCGTGCATTCGCCGACAAAACGCAGGTTTCCCGTTTAATGTTACATGCGGAAAAACTGGCGTTTCATCACCCGATAACGCAAATCCGCCTGGAAATACAGGCGGGATTGGATGAACCATGGCAACGGCTATTGCATCGGTTTGGCTGGGGAATATAAAAGTCTTAATTTTGAAAAGTCCAGTGGCTTTCGCAAAGGCTTGTTCCGTCGTATAACAGGTATCGGCGGTTGAGCCTGCGATCATCAATAACGGTTGATCAATCAATTCCGCTTGGTCGGTTGCGTCCCAAGTCATTAAGTCCAATAAACTGCTGGCGTTGAATTTGGATGGAAATGGGTTTTTCCATAATATTCGGCACCATCACGATACGATCCAGCTGGCATTTTTGCAATTTGCTCATCGCCTTTGCTTTCTAAAGTGCGAGCTTGTGCCGCTTGTTTTAAACGCTCTTGAAGTCGTTACCGCAGTTTTGCTTTTAGATGACCTAAAAATCTTTTTCGCTTGAAAAAGTGTGGTTGATATTTGGTTTTTCGTTGATAAAAATGTCGTAATGACTTGAAAATCCCCGAAGTAACGTACGGAGTTACGCATAGTATTGTTGCTCCGTAACGGTTTATTTCACCCGCAGTTATAAATAGCGAAAAAGACACCAAAGATAATCTTCAAATTAAGCAATCCGGCTTATTTTTTAATCATTTCACTCAATTTACTGTTTGTGATTAAATTACTTTATAATTGGAATTTTGGAAGTGTTCTGTGATAGTTCTAAATATAATTGAAACTTTTTCGGTTTAAGGGGGGAGTGTCAAGCATAAATGAAGGGAATAATATGAAAAAAGATTTAGTTTATCGCCGGAAATACCTTGAAACGGTGCGTCCGTTTATCGGTAAAAGTTTGATTAAAGTGTTCACAGGACAACGCCGTGTGGGCAAAAGTTATCTGTTGTTTCAGATTATGCAAGAGATCAAAGCTGCAGATAAAAATGCCCACATTATTTATATCAACAAAGAAGACTTGGCATTTAGCCACATTGCGACCGCTGAAAACCTGAATGATTTTGTACAAGAGCAGAAAAAGTGCGGTCAAAAAATTACATTTTTATTGATGAAATTCAAGAAATTACAGGTTTTGAGCAAGCGTTGCGTTCGCTTTTATTAGATGACGAATTGGATTTGTATTGCACGGGCAACAATGCTCATTTGCTTTCACGGGATATTGCAGGTAGCCTGAGCGGGCGAGCCATTGAAATTAATGTCCATTCCCTTTCTTATTTTGAATTTCTTGAGTTTATGAAACTGGACGATAGCGATAAGTCGATGTCGCTGTTTTTGAAATATGGCGGTTTGCCTTATTTGAAAGACCTGCCCCTGCAAGACAATATTGTGTTCGAGTATTTACGCAACATTTATTCCACTATTGCCATTCGGGATATTGTGAACCGCTATGCGTTACGAAATGTGCAATTTTTAGAGCAGCTCACACAATTTTTGGCAAGCAATATCGGCAATTTGTTTTCCGCTAAAAAAATCTCTGATTTTTTAAAATCGCAGAAAATTACCACTTCAAGCACGCAGGTGCAAAATTATGCGGAATACCTTGCCAACGCCTTTTTAATCCACAAAGTGCCACGCTATGATATTGAAGGTAAACGCATTTTTGAGATTGGCGAAAAATACTATTTTGAAGATTTAGGCTTGCGAAACGCCCTGATTGGCTATCGAGTGCAAGACCGTGGCAAACTGCTCGAAAACTGCATTTTCAATCATCTTCAAATCGCAGGTTATGATGTCAAAATCGGCGGTTTAAATAGCCAAGAAATTGACTTCGTGGCAGAGAAAAATGGCGAGCGCATTTATGTGCAAGCCACACTCACGATCAACGAAGAAAAAACGCTCGAGAGAGAATTCGGCAACCTGCTCAAAATTCAAGACAACTACCCGAAATATGTGGTCACGATGGACGAATTTGACGGCAATACTTTTGAGGGAGTGCAGTGTTTGAGTTTGAGGATGTTTTTGAAGGCGATTTTTGAGAGTTAAGATGGGATTGTTAATGTGCCGTTGAATGAGATTTATAGGTATTATTAACTTAAGGAGAATAATTATGTTAAAAATAGATAAAGCAATTTTAGATACTAATCAAGTTATTTGCAAAAATATAAGTAGATTTGATGAGAGTGAAAGGGGATTGCTATCTCAAAATATATTAGCCCAGCTTAGAAATTTTATAGAATATATATCACAAAAAATATATAGCCAAGGACATGATATTGATCCTAATAATTATGATAACAAGAAGTTAGCTTGGGAATATATAAAATCAAAAGGAAATCTTAATTTTCTCTATAAATTTCATGAGTTACTTCAAAAATCTGTATCTCATTACACATTAGATGAAAATAGTTCTGAACGATTAATGCTAAAATATTATGAATATTTACTAAAAGTAAAGATTTTTTTGAAAGATAGATATGAATTAGAAGTTTTGAATAACATTAATGATTTTCCATTAAATCTTGATGCTAGCCATTATGACTTTTATAGTAAAGTATCTGAAAAGATAAATCTAAATAATTATAGGGATAACTATTTAGATTACCAAGATAAGTATTATATTCAAAAGATAAAACCATTTTTTATCAATCACCGTATATATTATGAAATAACTTTCACTCTTGCTGATGATAAGGTCAGTAAATTTGATCGGATTATTGCATTTACAAAACAAAATATCTTGCATAATTACTCTGTACAGCTGAGAGTAAGAGAAGAATTCATTGATATTTTTGGTGAAAAAATGCCGATAAAGATCATTGATAATTGGCAAGTATCCATTCGCTCTTGTGAATTTAAAAATTTTTCAAAAATATTTAACGCCCAACCTATTAGTTCAACTAGTATAGAATATAGCAATTTAATGAAAGAACTAAAAGAAACTAAAATGAGCCTTACCGATATTTTAAGCTTATCAGAACCATATTATGATGCATTTAGAAATAGAGTTTTAATTAATGCTAGAACAGATCATTTTATAAAAATACTTGATTATTGTAGAGAATTGTGCTTATCAAAAAAAGATGGTGGTAACGTGATAAAATATTTATTGCATAGAATGAATAACAAGATCATTAAATCTCAATTAAATAATTCATCATGCTCTAAATTATCTAATCTATATTTGAATTGGGGATGTATTCCTTTTGATGAAATGCCATTTACTACTTCTTTGATTAATCATAACCCTAAAATATATGATTTATTTGATTGCATAGAATATAAGGGACGAGAGCATGAATTCTTGGCGCGGTTAATTAAAAATAATACAGAACAAAAAGAAATACTATTTACACCTATAAATGAGATTATGGGATTTAATAATATCCCGGAATTAGTGAAGAGATACAATAATAAAATTTATTATAAGCACTCTGGAAGAAGATTAATTGAATATAAAAATTATCTTTATATAAATGAGTATGTAAATGACTGCCTTGAAGTTATACAAAAACTCACAGAACTCTCGAAACAAAAAGTCTCAGGTTATTCTGAATCAATCGATTCATGGATAAAAACTGGAAGCTATTTAATAGACTGCGAAGAAAAACTTAATTTTTTAAAAGGTATGTTCAGCGATTCCCGTATAGCCTTAGTTTATGGAGCCGCAGGAACAGGAAAATCTACATTTATTAACCATGTATCTCATTTCTGGAGCGAAAATAGAAAGTTATATTTAACAAATACTAATCCAGCAATTAATAATCTAAAAAGAAAAGTTTCTGCTAAAATTTGTAATTTTATGACTATTTCCAGATTTTTATCATCTAGAAATCAAGATAATGAATATGATATTTTAATTATCGATGAGTGTAGTACTGTTAGTAATGAAGATATGAAGTCTATATTGACCAAAATTAAATGCAAATTGATGGTGTTGGTTGGAGATGTATTTCAGATTGAATCCATATTATTTGGTAATTGGTTTAATATATTAAGAAAATTTATAAATAAATCATCAATTATAGAGCTTACAAAACCATATAGAACAAATAATAATGATTTACTAACTGTTTGGAATAGAGTTAGAGAACTAGATATGGCAATCTTAGAACCAATGGTTAAAAATAATTATTCTGTTTATTTAGATGACAGTATTTTGGAAAGAACTAAAAATGATGAAATTATACTTTGCCTGAATTATGATGGAATTTATGGAATTAATAATATTAATCGCTTTTTACAAAGTAGTAACCCTAATATCCCTGAAACCTGGGGAGTAAATACGTATAAAGTTGGAGATCCCATATTATTTAATGAATCTGAAAGATTTGCACCATTAATTCACAATAACATGAAAGGGAAAATAGCATCTATCAAAAAAGAAAAAGGAGCAATATATTTTGAAATAGAGCTTGATGTTAAAATTAATGAAATAGATGCCGAACCTTATGATTTTAAACTAATAGAAACTGATAGCAACTTAAATTCTGTTATTGGTTTTAGCGTTAATCAGTATCCTGGTACTGATGAAGATACTGATTCTTCATCTGCTCTTGTTCCTTTTCAGGTTGCTTATGCTGTTTCTATACATAAAGCTCAAGGTTTGGAATATGACTCAGTAAAAATTGTTATTACAAATGAAGTTGAAGAACTCGTTACGCACAGCATTTTCTATACTGCAATTACGAGAGCCAAAAAAGACCTGAAAATTTATTGGTCTCCTGAAACTGAAAAATCTATTTTAAATAGTTTCAAGATAAAAGATTTTTCCAGAGATGCAGGGCTTTTAAAAGGTATAATAAATAAAAAGAATTAACCATCATTAGATTATGATGCCGTCTGAACCCCATTTTCAGACGGCACCACCTCACAAGCGGTCAAATTCCCCAAAAAACTTGCAAAAATCCAACCGCACTTTTCTCTTACCCACGATACTCCGCCAACCATTTCACCATATTTGGATCACGGTGATTGAAGATAATTTCATCACGGTTGAGTGTGGCAATTTGGGCTAAATCTTCGTTGTCTAAGGTAAAATCAAAAATCTCACGGTTTTCGATCATTCGTTCTACTTTGACTGATTTTGGAATAATCACTACGTCACGTTGGTTCAACCAACGCAACACCACTTGAGCCACAGATTTGCCATGTTTTTGCGCAATTTGGGTTAAAATCGGGTTGCTGAAAATTTCAAACTTGCCTTCCGCAAGTGGTGCCCACGCTTGTTGAAGGATGTCTAATTCCTTGTGGAAGGCCACTTATTCTTCGCGTTGAATCCATAATCTTGTGGATTGCCGTGCGAGTTTTTCACCGTTGTTTAAGGCGTTGGTGGAATGTTTGAAGTGAATTTAAGCGAGGTATCTAATTTGTTGGATGCAATCGTTTTCAGTCGAACTGTATAGGAATAACAATCCGCATGTTTCATATGCGGATTGTTATTTAGTTGTTCATTTATTTTTGACGCAATTCTTGAATTAATTTGACCGCACTTTGGCTTAATTCCGTGATTTTCGACCAATTTTTTTCTGCAATTGCCTCCGCCGGCAGCATCCATGAACCGCCCACAGTGGCAACGCAATTTAAAGCTAGGTATTCCGCTACGTTTTTAGCCGAAATTCCTCCGGTTGGGCAAAATGTCAATTGAGGCAGCGGTGCGGAGATGGCGCCAAGCGCTTTCGCCCCGCCATTGGCTTCCGCCGGGAAAAATTTGAGATGATCATAACCTAATTCCAATGCTTGCATCATTTCCGACGGTGTGGCTGTTCCCGGAATTAAACAAGTCGAATGAGATTTAGCATGTTGTAATAATTTTGGGGTTGCACCCGGGGAAATAACAAATTTTGCTCCATTTTTGACTACTTCGTCGTATTGTTCCGTTGAAATGACCGTACCGGCACCGACTAAGGCTTGCGGAAAAGTTTCGCTGATCAATTTGATGGCTTCAACGGCAATCGGGCTGCGTAATGTAATTTCAAAAACAGAAATTCCTCCCTCCAATAAAGCATTCGCCATGGGAATAGCATCTTCCAATTTTTTGATAACCATAACCGGTACAACGGGAGAAGCGGCAAAAACCGCTTGGGGTGATAAATTCCACTGCATAATTTTTTCCTCAAATTAAAATAAAACGGTTGCGCCTTCTTGGGCAGAAGAAACGTTTTTTCTAAATAACGCAAAAAGTTCCCGTCCACTATGATAATAGGCGGCGGATAAATCGGGTTGATAAGCTGAACGTTGTGATAAATCGGCTAGGCAATGAATAGTGCCTTTTTCAACATCAATTTCAACCATATCACCGGTTTGAATAAACGCTAACGGTCCGCCTTTCACTGATTCCGGGCTCATATGGATAATCGACGGCACTTTTCCCGAGGCGCCGGATAAACGTCCATCGGTTACCAGCATTACTCGATAACCTTCTTCCATCACATTACCTAAAATTGGCATAAGTTTATGCAATTCCGGCATTCCGCGTGCCGCCGGGCCGCTATTACGCACGACAATTACTGCATCTTGTTTTAACTGCCCGTTTTGATAGGCACGAACAACCTCGTCTTGATCTTCAAATACCAAAGCAAGTGCGGTCAAATTTTGATACGTTTTTTCTACTGCGCTGACTTTAATTACGCCACTGCCTAAATTACCGGAAACCATTTTCAGTCCACCTTGCGGGCTGAAATATTGTCCGCGAGGTGCAATGACATCAGGATTTAAGCTGTCCCCAATGGGGTGATAAACAATTTCATCGTTTTTCAATGTCGGAATTTTGCAATAATCCTGCATGCTGCCATAAATCGGCGTAGCATCCAAATGAATTAACCCGCGCTCGGCAAGCAATTTCATTAATAACGGAACGCCACCGGCTTGATGAAAATCATTAATATCGGCCGGTCCGTTTGGATAAATTCGGGTTAAAAGCGGAACGGCTTCCGATAATTGCGAGAAATCTTGCCAAGTTAAGATAAAACCGGCGGCGCGAGCGACCGCAATTAAATGAATAGTATGATTGGTACTTCCTCCCGATGCGAGAAGCGCGACAATTCCATTGACCAAACTTTTTTCATCCACCACTTTCGCTAACGGACGGAAATCATTGCCTGACGATTGGATTTTGAGCATCTGTTTGGCACAAAGTGCGGTCAATTTTTCGCGTAATTTGCTGTTTACCGGGACAAAAGCCGAACCCGGTAACATTAATCCCATCGCTTCAAATACCAATTGATTAGTATTTGCCGTACCGTAGAAAGTACAGGTGCCGACACTATGATAAGAATCATTTTCCATCGCTTGCAATTCATCCTTACCGATTAAACCGGCCGCATATTGTTGGCGCACCTGTACTTTATATTTATTGGATATTTTGGTTCCCATTGGGCCGCTAGGCACAAATGCGGTGGGCAAATGTCCGAATGATAAAGCGCCCATCAGTTGCCCCGGCGCGATTTTATCGCATATGCCGAGTAGTAAAGTGGCATCAAAGGTATTGTGGCTTAATCCAATGGCGGTGGCTTGTGCAATGAGATCTCGAGAAAACAAAGACAAATCCATGCCGGCTTGCCCTTGTGTAATACCGTCACACATAGCGGGAACGGCTCCCGCCACTTGAGCGCTATGCCCTAATTGTAGAAGTACAGATTTAATTTGATCCGGATAATCTTTATAAGGTTGATGTGCACTTACCATATCATTATAGGCGTTGATAATCGCCACATTCATCTTGGTAAAATCCAGAATATTTTGCTTTTCTTGACCACAACAGGTGGCGACGGTATGGGCTAAATTCCCACAACTTAGTGTGGCGCGTTGTTTTCCTTGTGCCAGTTGCTGTTCAATTCGTTGTAGATATTGGGCTCTAAGCGATTGACTGCGAGCCAATATGTTATCGGTAACCTGCTTAATACGCGCATCCATATTCCCTCCTTAACCAAGTAACGGTTTGATAACTTGAACACAACGTTCTACAACTTCCTCAAAAGTAGCGTCGATATCAATCGGATATACATCGGTTTCATCTGCCTGAGGCACTTCTAACGTATCAAATTGACTACGCAACATTTCCGCTTTCATATAATGACCTTCACGTTGTTGCATACGTTTAAGCACCAAGTCAAAGTCTCCGCGCAAGAAAATAAATTTCACATCATTACCATCGCGGATTAAATCGCGATATTGTTTTTTTAGCGCCGAACAAACAATAATTCCCCGCTCGGATTTTTGTTCCAAACTAAAAGCCGCATCGCGAATACGTTCCAACCAAGGGGCGCGATCTTGATCATTTAACGGTTGACCGGAACCCATTTTTATAATGTTGGCTCTTGGATGAAGATCGTCGCCATCAATCAGTTTCATGCCTAAACGACGGGCGACTTCCGTACCAATACTGGTTTTGCCGGTACTGGATACGCCCATTAAGATAAAACTCTTTCCTTTATTGTTACTCATACATATTTCTCCAAACAGTAAAACTAAGGCTATTTTAAATTGTTACCGGTAACAGTAAAGGTTTTATTTCTATTTCATCGTGATTTTATGATCAAGATCACATTTTTTCTCAAAACAAGGGAATTTTATTGTGGTAAATAAAATAAATAGATTAAAAATCACCCAAAAAAGCACAAGGTAGTTTTAAAATTTAGAAATTAAGTGATCTATGTCACAAATTTGATCAATTTATTCATTAATCAATTGCGAATATTTTTGTTATCGGTAACATTTGCGTTGTCGATAATTACTTTTCATATTAAATTACGGAGGAAAAAGTATGAGTGACGCAGCTTCGCTGATGTTGATTGCACTAAGTGCGGTCATTATTTTGCTTGTTTTGATCATGAAATTTAGAGTTCATGCCTTTGTCGCCTTAACGTTAGTCAGCTTGCTGACAGCTTTAGTTACCGGTATCGAAGTGAATAAAATTTTACCTACTTTATTAGGTGGCTTTGGTAGCACACTGGCATCCGTCGCCTTGTTGGTGGGTTTAGGCGCTATGATTGGTCGTTTGTTGGAAATTACCGGTGGTGCGAAAGTATTAGCCGACACGTTGATCAATAAATTTGGCGAGAAAAGAGCACCTTTTGCGTTAGGGATTGCCTCATTATTATTCGGTTTCCCTATTTTCTTTGATGCCGGTTTAGTGGTGATGTTGCCGATTATTTTTAGTGTGGCAAAACAATTCGGTGGTTCCGTATTGCGTTATGCGTTTCCTTCCGCCGGTGCTTTTGCGGTAATGCATGCTTTTTTACCTCCGCATCCGGGTCCGGTTGCATCCGGTGATTTACTCGGTGTTAATATGGGGTTACTCGTGCTTGTCGGCTTAATTTGTGCGATTCCGACATGGTATATTGCCGCTTATTTGTTCAGTCAATATTCCGGTAAAAAAATTCATGTTGAATTACCAAAAGCGTTTTTAAATACCGGTCCGATTAATGAAACGGCGAACATGAACCCGCCAAGTTTCGGTAAAGTGTTATTCATTTTATTATTACCATTGTGCTTAATTTTATTGGATACCGGATTAAATACTTTAAGCGTGACCAAAGTGATTGACGGTTCGCAAACTTGGGTTGAGGCGCTGCGTTTACTTGGAAAAACACCGGTTGCACTTTTGATTACTTTGTTAGTTTCTATTGTGTTATTAAAAGAGCAACGCAGTTATGAACAAATTGAAAAAATCTGTGATAATGCGTTAGGTCCGATTTGTGCAATCGTATTGGTGACCGGTGCGGGCGGTATGTTTGGCGGCGTGTTACGTGCCAGCGGAATTGGTGAGGCATTGTCCGGCATGTTATCAGACACCGGAATGCCGGTTATTGTCGCGGCTTTCTTTATCTCTCTCGCTTTGCGAGTAGCGCAAGGTTCCGCAACGGTGGCGCTTACCACAACTGCCGCCTTAATTGCGCCGACAGTTGCTGCGACAACAGGATTAAGCCAATTTGACCTTTGTTTTATCGTGATTGCTATCGCTTCAGGTGCAACCGCCTTATCTCATGTGAACGATTCCGGTTTCTGGTTGGTTAGCCGTTTCTTGGAAATGGATACGAAAACCACTCTAAAAACTTGGACAGTGATGGAAACGTTAATCGGGCTAGTTGGCTTTGCTATCGCTTTAATTGGTAGTATTATTCTGTAAATTTTTATCAAAAAATGAAACGTTAAAATGGTGGCAATAAAGCCACCATTTAGACAGCTGATAAACCTACTTTTACAAGATAACCTGATAAAAGCGGGTTTATCAGCGGTCTGAGTACTCTAAAATTAGAGTGTTTTGTGGAATGAGATTGTTTTCAATCAAACTGTACAGGAACAAAAAAGCCTTGAAAACGTTTATTTTCAAGGCTTTTCCGTATTTGATAGAACTCTATCGAACTATGTTTTGGTGGAGCTGGCGGGAGTTGAACCCGCGTCCGAAATTACTCTACCTTCAGCACTACACGTTTAGTCTGGTCTTTAGTTTCATTTATCCCCTGCGGACAGACACGCGAAGAATAAACTAGCTTGATTCAATTTAGTGTTTCGATCTCCAAGCTAGAGCGTCCACACGATCTCGTTTAGGTTTGACTCCGCTTGATCCCCGTCTTACGAGCGGAAGCTAGGGAGCGAAGGCTAAATGCAGGTTATTAAGCTGCTAAAGCGTATTGTTCGTCGTTTGCGACTATTTTTTTGCGGTTTATTTACGAGGCCTACCGCACCTCGACGTGCACCTTGGGCTTCGCCAATCCCGTCGAATCCAGAATCAGCCCCAAAAAGTGCGGTCAGTTTAGCAAATATTTTTCAGGAAACCAAGTAAATTAATTGGTTTTGGCTATTCTTTCCACACAATATGATATTCGCGATCTTCTTCTTGATGGGAAATTAAAAATTTTGCGAAAATGTCGTCCATTTCATCGTTTTCATTGACTAATCCGATCCAAACTTCGGCATATTCTTCCGGGTCAATCAATACGCCGATTTCCTCATCCCAATTATCCGCCGTTTCCACAAATTCCACGGCGCCGCGATCTTCAAATTGCATATTAAACAGGAGAATATCCGCGGGATCTAAATTTTCAGGTGCCATTTCAAGAAAAATATCATAGGCGATGTCAATGGCGGCGTCCGGATCAAGTTTTTTGATTTGTTTAGTCATGAGTGTTCCTAGATAATTGTGCGGATAAATTGAGCGATGCTGTCATCGTTATTGGAACCGATAACGCATTTTGCCTGAGATTTGACGGCATCGTCCGCATTGCCCATAGCAACGCCCAATCCGACGGATTTCAGCATGCTGGTGTCGTTGTGGTTATCACCGAAGGCAATAACGTTTTGCGGATCGACATTCCATTGTTTCAACAATTCGAGCAGGCGTCCGCCTTTGCTGTTGCCGTTGTTGGCGACATCGACGCGATCAATCCATGACCATTCGCAACTGAATTCGGAAACCGGCAATTCTTCGACCGCACTTTCCATTGCCCGGCGATCCGGCGAACTGATTACGAACTTCCAGATATTTTCGGCAGGATTATCAATCAGTGCGTTAAAATTATCAATTTTCCGTACGTTCGGTCGCACCGCTTCCGGACAACTCATTACCCATTGCTGGAATTTCTCCATATGCGGATTTAAACGGGTGTAATTCATGGCGTCACGGCTGTACATAAGCAAATGGGTTTGATATTTATCAGCAATTGCTATCACTTTATGGCATTGTTCCATAGAAAGCGGATTGGCTGATTTGACTTCATCGGTTTCCGGATAATAAATATAGGTGCCGTTACAGCAAATAATCGGAGTATCAAGCGCCATTTGGTGATAATAAGGTTTAACGGCGGTGTGATGCCGTCCGGTGACAAGAACGATTTTAAGACCTTTTTCACGCGCCTGCTGAATCGCTTTTCGGCTGCTTTCCAGAATTTCTCCCTGACCGTTTAATAATGTGCCGTCAAGATCAAAAGCGATGACTTGATATGTCATAATATTTCCTTAATAAGAATGCTGAGTTGCCGTCCGTTTTTCGGCAATGATGGATTTCGCTTCGTAGTATAGGATGAAGTCCGAAAAAAAAGCAAGGCGAAATGCCTTGCCTGCGAATTATTCGGTGGGGAACATAAACGGATTCAAGCCGCTGCGACTAAAGTCTTTTTCTTCCATTTCAATGTCGAGGAAGAGGCTGGCTAAGTCATCGGCGACGGGCTCGACATAAGGATCTTTTTCCTGATAGACGGTTTTCAGATAACTGTGGCAATCGCCGCAAGCTTCGGCTTTAACCGCTTCTTTGTCGGTATCGATTCCCCAATATTCCAATTTTTCGGATTGATCGCAAATGGTGCATTTTGCTCGTACCACATTCCATTCGCTTTCGCACAACGCGCAATGCAAATAGCGCAAACCCTGGTTGGAGCCGAAATGAATCACGCTGGCGACGGGCGCCGAATTGCAAACGGGACAGGTATGTAAATCTTCGCCGCTTTCCAACGTGGCGTGATGCGGAATGAATTGGGTCAACTGTACCCAATAAAGAGATAGCGCCGCCCAGATAAACACCGCTTTATCGCTGGCAACCTGAGAATATTCCTGCGCCAGAAGCTTATCGGCCAATTGCTCCAGTTCTTCGGAAGAGGCTTTTTCCAGCCAATCGATGGTGCCGAGCATTTGTTCATTGGCGTTCGGTTTGATTTCGGCTAAAAGTGCGGTCAAATATTCGCGCCATTTTGCCTGACGTTGCCAATGTTCTACGTCTAAAGGACGAATCTGATTAAAGGTGAATTCCGTTTTTTCCAACGGATTTTCCGCCAAGATGAGATTTTGCGCATCGACCACCTCCGCGGCGAATAACAGATAGTCTCTGAACGGATGATTTTCCGCCAACTGACGCAAACGCTGAGCGCGGCGCGCATAAAGGTTTTTAGGAGAAGAAAACAGCAACGGCGGGTTCTGGAATGAACTTGCCGCCTGTTTAATTTCATTTTCGGGAAGAATTCGAATGGCCATATTGTTTCCGTATGAATAAAAGTGCGGTCAAAAAAATGATAATTTTTTTCCGCGGAATAAATGGACGCCGAAGCGCAACAAGACATCGGCATTTATGCAAAAGATTTTAGCGTATTTTGTCTGATTCTGCAGTACGCAATTGTTATTAGGCTTTCGATAACGCAAAAGTGCGGTCAAAATTTGAAAGATTTTTTGACCGCACTTTAGGCTACGAATGAACAACCCGGATTAAGCCTGGGTATTTTTCTTGATTTCCTTTTCCAGTTCCGGCAGCACTTCTTCGCGATACCATTTCGGATGGTGTTTTTTCGCCCAGCGCACCGTTACCCAGCCTTCCACCATGGCGCGGATTGAACCTTTCACCCAAAACGCCATGTACATGTGTACCAGAATCCCGGTGAACAGGGCAAAGGCGCTGGCCGCATGGAGCAGAATAGCGATGCGCAGCGTGGTGACGGAGAAGTAACCGGAGAAATATTTCCGCCACATGATTAAGCCGGTTACCAATAAGGTTATCATCGCCAGAATCAGCGTCCAGAACAACATTTTCTGACCGAGATTGTATTTGCCGTTGTAAGCCACGTCGTGCTCGTTGCCTTTCAGCACTTCCACAATGCCTTTCGCCCAGCGGATGTCATTTTTCTCCGGAATATTATGATGAGCGTAAATAAACGCCATAATAATAAACGCGATGAACATAATGATGCCCGTAAACGGATGAACGGCACGCGCCAGTTGCGGCGTTCCCAGAATTTCGTGTAACCAGGAAAAATCCGGGAAGAAGAACGCCACCCCAGTGAACATAGTCATGAAAAAGGCAATCACCAAAAACCAGTGCGCGACCCGCGCCGGGAATTTATGCCGCAGGATTTTTGTATCCGGCGTGATTTCGGTCAGTTTTTCCTGCTTACTCATGATGTCCTCCTTTGCGCGTTTTCGCTTTCTTCTCGGCCTCTTCCAACGCTTCGAATTTGGTATGATGGTCGTCCACATCTTCTTCGTTGTTCGGACCGATACCGACATAATGCGCGATTTCGGCCAGCGCTAAACCGCCCATAGCGACCGCCGCCACCGGTTTTAATATGTCTTTCCACAGTTTGATGGTGACATCAATTTCCGGATCTTTCGGTAAGCCGGAATAGAGTTCCGGTTTGTCGGCATGATGCAATACGTACATCACATGCGTGCCGCCCACGCCTTGCGGATTGTAAATGCCGGCATTGTCGTAACCGCGGGATTTTAAATCGGCGACCCGGGTTTCGGCGTAATGCAGCATTTCTTCTTTGGAGCCGAAATGAATGGCACCGGTCGGACAGGTTTTGACGCAGGCCGGTTCTTGTCCCACATTCACGCGATCCACACACAGCGTACATTTGTATACGCGGTTGTCTTCATCGTTCATT
Organism: Actinobacillus sp. GY-402; assembly: GCF_014843355.1. Lineage (GTDB taxonomy): Bacteria > Pseudomonadota > Gammaproteobacteria > Enterobacterales > Pasteurellaceae > Exercitatus > Exercitatus varius. The sequence goes on along the minus strand of NZ_CP062137.1, from coordinate 1,026,311 downwards.
TTCGGCACATTGAACGGGCAGCCGGCGATACAGTAACCGCAGCCGATACATTTTTCCGATTGGAAATCCACAATACCGTTGGCGTACTGAATAATGGCGCCCGGCGCCGGACAGGCTTTTAAACAGCCCGGCTCGGCACAGTGCATGCAACCGTCTTTGCGAATGAGCCATTGCAATCGATCGTTTTCTTCCACTTCGCTGAACTTCATTACCGTCCATTGTTGGGCGTTCATATCGCGCGGATTGTCATATACGCCCACGCATTCTTCCTGCGGCGCGCGCAAATCGTTCCATTCGGAACAGGCGACCTGACAGGCTTTACAGCCGATGCAGGTGGTAACATCGATAAGCTTGGCGACTTCCACCACGTCTTTGCGGACTTGCGGCGGCGGAGTGACGCCGGAAGTAGCGGAGCGCTTGATAATGTTTTGTTCTTGTACCGTTGACATTACAGGGCCTCCGTGGTTTTTTCAATATTCACTAAGAATGTTTTAAACTCAGGGGTCTGCGTGTTTGCATCACCCACACGACTGGTCAACGTATTCGGTAAGAAAGCTTTACGACCGTCCGCAATGAAACCGCCGTGGAGCGGAATACCTATGGTGTGGACTTTTTTGCCGTCAACATCAAGGGATTTAATCCGTTTAGTTACAACGGCTTTAGCTTTAATGTAACCGCGTTTTGATGTTACTTTCACCACGTCGCCCTGAGCGATACCTTTTTCGTTAGCCAGATCTTCACTAATTTCAACGAATGGTTGCGGTTGGGCAATCATGTTGAGATCGGCGTTTTTGGTCCACCAGTGGAAGTGTTCGGTTAAGCGGTAGGTTGTGCCCACATAAGGGAACTCGCTCGCATCGCCGAAGCTTGCTTTGTCGTTATCCAAAATACGCGCCACAGGGTTTGAAATTACATTCGGATGAAGCGGATTCGTACCGATTGGGCTTTCAATAGGTTCGTAATGTTCCGGGAACGGACCGTCCACCATTTTATCCAGTGCGAATAAACGGCTTACCCCTTCGTTGTTCATGATAAACGGTGTCACATTACTATTTGGCGGAGCGGTACCGAAATCCGCGATATCAATATAGTTCCAGTTTTTACCGTTCCACTTGATTAACGGGCGCTTCGGATCCCACGGTTTACCCGATAAATCCGCCGATGCACGGTTATAAAGTACCCGACGGTTCGCCGGCCATGCAAATGCCCATCCCAGGGTATTACCTAAACCTGACGGATCCGAATTATCGCGGTTTTCCATTTGGTTGCCTTTCGGTGTCCATTGTCCGCAGTAAATCCAGTTTGCCGAAGACGTAGTACCGTCATCGCGTAATTGGGCGAAGCCTGAAAGCAAGTCGCCTTTCTTCACGATCAGATTACCGTTCGTATCATAAAGATCTTCCAGCGCATAACCGTTATTTTCTTTCGCAGCTTCGTGCGGTCTTGGTTCCAACGGATTTCGATAATTCCATGTCATAGCTTTAATGGTATCCACGGAAGGGCCGCCTTCTTTTTCATACATTTCAAGCATGACTTCACGGATTTCAGAAAGAATATCCACATCCGGTTTCGCTTCTTTTGGCGGTTCCGCCGCTTTCCAGTGCCATTGCAGCCAACGACCGGAATTGGCAATGGAGCCGTCTTCTTCCGCAAAACAGACCGTCGGTAAACGGAATACTTCGGTTTGAATTTCGGCAGGGTTAACGTCGTTATATTCGCCGTGTTTTTGCCAGAATTCGGAAGTATCGGTTTTTAGCGGATCCATCACAACCAGGAATTTCAATTTCCGCAATGCGGATGAAATTTTATTTTTATCCGGATAAGAAGCTAACGGGTTATAACCTTGGCAGAGATAACCGTTGATTTTGCCTTGATCCATTAAATCAATGTATTGCAGATGATCCATTTTCTTCTTGTATTGTTTCGGAAGATTATGGAAGCCGAATTCGTTTTCTTTGGTTGCGTTCTCACCATAGAAGGCTTTCAGCATACTCACCACAAATTTCGGCGTATTTTGCCAATAGTTAGTCTGACCTTCGGCCGCTGTTTTCGGTGTAATGCGGTTTAAGAAACTTTCTAATGAAGTATCGGTTTCGATTGGTAACGGAATATAACCCGGCAACATAGACGGGAATAAGCCCATATCCGTCGTACCCTGAACGTTGGAGTGCCCGCGCAATGCGTTAATACCGCCGCCGGCCATACCGATATTACCTAAAAGTAATTGGATAATTGCCATAGTACGGATATTTTGCGCACCGACAGTATGATGGGTCCAACCTAGGGCGTACAAAATCGTCATGGTACGGTTAACTGCCGCCGTTGAAGCAATGGTTTCGGCAAATTCCAGGAATGCTTTTTGTTTCGTACCGCAAACCCGTTCAACCATTTCCGGGGTATAACGTTCGACGTGTTTTTTCAGTAAATTGATGACACAACGCGGATCTTGCAAGGTTAAATCGCGTTTCGGCTGGCCGTTTTCATCTAACTGATATGACCAAGTAGATTTATTGTAACTACGTGTTGCTTCATCGTAGCCGGTGAATAAACCTTCTTCAAAACCAAAACCTTCATTAATCAGGAAGCTTGCGTTGGTATAGTGTTTGACATATTCGTGCTGAATAGCGTCATGATCGAGCAAATATTTGATTACGCCTAATAAAAGCGTAATGTCCGTACCCGAGCGAATCGGCGAATAAAAATCTGCGACAGCAGCCGTGCGGTTAAAGCGCGGGTCAACTACCATTAATTTCGCACCGTTTTGTTTTTTCGCTTCGATTGCCCAGCGGAAGCCGACAGGATGCGCCTCAGCTGCGTTACCGCCCATTACAACGACAACGTTCGCATTTTTGATATCAACCCAGTGGTTGGTCATGGCACCGCGACCAAATGATGGAGCAAGACTTGCTACCGTTGGTCCGTGTCAGGTACTCGCTTGATTGTCAAGAACCAGTAAACCGAATGCCCGCGCCCATTTTTGGGAGATTAACGCGGTTTCGTTACTTGCGGCGGATGCCGTTAAGAAACCTGTCGTCAGCCAACGGTTAACCGGCGTTCCTTCCGCATTGACGGATTCCCAGTTGGCATCGCGGTCGTCTTTCAATAATTTAGCGATTCTGTGAATGGCGTCGTGCCAGGAAATGCGTTCCCATTTGTCGGAACCCGGTGCGCGATATTCGGGATATTGAATTCGGTTCGGGCTGTTGACGAAATCCAAAACGCCTGCGCCTTTCGGGCACAACGCGCCGCGACTGACCGGATGATCCGGGTCGCCTTCCACATGGATTAATTTACTGCGGGCATTCATTGCGCCGTCGCCCATGCTGTACATCAGCATACCGCAACCGACTGCGCAATATGTGCAGGATTGACGAGTTTCTTTTGTACGTAAAAGTTTATACTCGCGCGGCGCGGCCAGTGCAGCGGTCGGCATTAAGCCTAATGCTGCGACAGATGTTCCCGCCATGCCTCCTGCACAGACCTTAAAGAACTTACGTCTTGTGATCTGCATAGATAGTCCTTACTCCGGGATGAGGAGATGGGTTGTAAAATTCGTTATGGAAATGTTAATCAAAAGTAAAAAATACTTGGATTAATGGGCGTAAGAATACCTAGTTTTTCTCAGTAAATCTATAACTAATCTTGCGCATATCCGTTATTTTCTGTGATATAGGTCAAAATTTTAACAAAAACCTGTAAAAATTCGGTGAATAACGATGTTTGTCGTTCAATCGTTCCTCCGCTAAGTTTCGGGTTGTAGAATAACATAATACATTCTAGAATAATTAAAAAACATAACAAAAAAGGACCGCACTTTGCTCTCATCAACCATTATTCCCATCGCTTTTTTCCAAAAATCCGGTGAAAAAAACATTCTGCAATCCCAAAATGATGTTTTGGCGTCGGAAGTGCCGGTAGCTTTAGTGTACAACGGCATTTCGCATGCGGTGATGATGTGCACGCCGGCGGATTTAGCGGATTTTGCCGTGGGATTTTCCTTAACGGAAGGTATCATTGATAAACCCGCCGATATTTACGGCATCGACATAGCGGAAAATTGCAACGGAATTGAAGTACAAATTGAATTGGCAACCCGTTGTTTTGTGCGGTTGAAAGAAGTGCGCCGCAATTTAACCGGGCGAACCGGCTGCGGTATTTGCGGAACGGAGCAGCTGGAACAAGTCAGCAAAAAATTGCCGAAAACCGCCCGCACTTTACGTTTTGATCTGAATTTATTGGACGCCTGTTTGGCTAAATTACAACAGGCGCAAATATTGGGCAAACAAACCGGCTCGACGCATGCGGCCACCTTTTTTTCGCCGCAAGGTGAATTGTTGGCGATTCGGGAGGATGTCGGACGCCATGTGGCGTTGGATAAATTACTCGGCTGGCATGCTAAAAACGGTCGACCGCAAGGTTTTGTCTTCGCCACCAGCCGCGCCAGCTATGAAATGGTGCAGAAAACCGTAAGCTGCGGAATCGAAATGTTAGCCGCCATTTCCGCTGCGACGGAGTTAGCGGTTCGCATGGCGCGGGAGACGGATTTAACCTTAATCGGCTTTGCCCGCGAGGGGCGCGCTACAATTTATACGGGAACGGAGCGTTTACAGATACGGGACGTCGAAAACGAGTAAAAGTGCGGTCAAATTTTGACGAGTTTTTTTGCGATAACGGCATTCGATATCAACCGAATGCCGCTATTATTTCATAAAATAAAAATTATTGATTTAACGTAGTATCCGTCCAGCGCTGAATCAAACGTTTGCTTTCTTGAGCCGAACCGAAACGAATCACATCAAGCTCAATGAAGTTGGCGATTGGCGGGAAATGGGTCTTGGGATAAAGTTTGGCGTGAACGTTTGCCGGCAGTTGATAGGAATTGGCTTCTCGCCAGTGCAGTTCCTGCGCTTCCGCCGTGAGCGCCCAATCGGTGAATAATTTGGCGTTATCTAAATTTCTGGCGCCTTTGATAATGCTGGTTGCGCCTAAAGTATAGCCAATGCCTTCGCAGGGTAGAATGCCTTCAACCGGTGCGCCTTTTTCCTGTTCGTGAAGATAAGCGTTCATAAAGCTGATATCCACCGTGACTTCGCCGGTTGCCAGGTTGTTGGTCGCTAATCCGCTTTTGGAAAATTGCGCCACGTTTTTGTTTAATTCGGCTAAATAATCAAAGGCTTTATCTTCGCCCCACAATGCGACCAAAGTGGTGATAAACGAATAACCCGTGCCGGATACGCGCGGATCTGCGTACTGAATTTGGTTTTTGAAGCGGGGTTCCAATAAATCCTTGAAGCATTTAGGCGGCTCGATATTTAACGCTTTCAATTTTTTAGTATTGATACCGATGGCTAATTCCATTACGTAGATCACGGAAGTGTAATCGCCCCGCAGATCCATTAATTTTTTGAATTTAGGCATAATGTCTTTTTGGTTCGGGGAACGGTATTTTTCCAATAACCCGAGATCCGCCGCTTGCAGATGAGGTTCCAGAGTGCCGCCGTACCAGACATCCGCCTGCGGATTGTCTTTTTCGGTTTTGATTTTACCCAGCACGGTGCCGGTGCTGTTGCGGACGAATTGCGTTTTTACGTTGTATTTCTCACCAAAGGCCTGACTGATTTTCTCGCAAGCGGTATTTTGTACGCTGCAATAAATGTTCAGTTTGCCTTCGGCCTGAGCCGTTATTGGTAAGGATAAGCCGGAAAGCAGGCAAAGTGCGGTCGATTTTAGAAGAGTTTTTTTGTGGTTTGATGGATGTAAACGAATCATTGATTTGCTCCCGTACAGATAAAAACAGAACAAGTCAACAGCTAAACGGAAAAGCAAAATAAAAATTAGTTTCCTACGCCAGTGCTAACTGTATCAGGTTCCCGGGTATTTTCTCAGCCGATTTTTCGGCACCCCGACTAACGGAAAGTACTATAAATTGTTTGGCATTATTTGTAAATACGGGCGGATTACCGCATTGACAATTTATCCGCACTCTCTATAATCTAATGTAAATTTAAACAGATAACGAATAATAAGTTCATGGATATTTCAGAATTACTCGATGGATTGAACGATAAACAGCGTGAAGCGGTGGCGGCGCCTTTAGGCAATTATTTAGTTCTTGCCGGCGCCGGTTCGGGCAAAACACGGGTGCTTACTCATCGGATCGCCTGGCTGATTGCGGTGGAAGGTATTTCCGAAGGCGGCATTATGGCGGTAACCTTCACCAATAAAGCGGCGGCGGAAATGCGTCAGCGGATTGAATCCACGCTAGCCTTACATTCTTCCCGCCGGTTATTCGGTATGTGGGTGGGAACTTTTCACAGCATTGCTCACCGGGTGTTGCGCGCCCATTATGCCGATGCCGGCTTGCCGCAGGATTTTCAGATTTTAGACAGCGAAGATCAGCTGCGTTTGCTGAAACGCTTGCTGAAACTGCACAATTACGATGAAAAAATGTATCCGGCGAAACAAGCCTGTTGGTACATTAATAATAAAAAAGACGAAGGATTACGGCCGCAACAGATTGACGATATGAACGATCGTCAGGAGCAGGAATGGATTAAAATTTATCGTCTTTATCAAGATACCTGCGACAGAGCCGGTTTGGTGGATTTCGCCGAAATTTTGCTTCGAGCCTATGAGCTGTTTTTGAATAAACCGTTAATTTTGCAAAATTATCAGCGCCGTTTCGGACAAATTCTGGTGGATGAGTTTCAGGATACCAATAAAATTCAGTACGAGTGGATTCGTTTGCTGGCGGGAAAAACGGGAAATGTCATGATCGTAGGCGATGATGACCAGTCAATCTACGGATGGCGCGGCGCACAGGTTGAAAATATTCAAAAATTTCTGGATGATTTTGAACGGGCGAAAACTATCCGATTAGAACAAAACTATCGGTCCACCGGCAATATTTTACAGGCCGCCAACCAATTGATTTCCCATAATAGCAACCGTTTGGGCAAAGATCTTTGGACGGAAGACGATAAAGGCGAGCCCGTCGGTATTTATGCCGCCTTTAATGAACTGGACGAAGCCTTATTCGTTTCTTCGCAAATTAAAAGCTGGTTAGAAGACGGCGGTAAATTGGATGAATGTGCGGTGTTGTATCGTAGCAACAGCCAATCCCGCGTGTTGGAAGAGGCTTTAATCCGCGCGCAGATTCCATACCGAATTTACGGCGGCATGCGATTCTTCGAACGTCAGGAAATTAAAGATGCGTTGGCCTATTTACGGCTGGTTAACAATCGTTATGACGATGCGGCGTTCGAGCGTGTGATCAACACGCCGACCCGCGGAATCGGCGATCGGACGCTGGAAACTTTGCGTCAATTGACAAGAGAACGTCAGATTACTTTATGGCAGGCCACTCAGGTCGCCATTCAGGAAAATAAACTGACGGGACGCGCCGCCACCGCATTAATGCGTTTTGTAGAGTTAATCAATTCTCTGGTTCAGGAAACGGAAGAAATGCCGTTGTTTGCACAAACGGATTTTGTGATTAAGCATTCCGGTTTGTATCAAATGTATGAACAGGAAAAAGGCGAGAAGGGCGAAGTGCGGATAGAAAACCTGGAAGAATTGGTGTCCGCCGCCCGCGAATTCATCAAGCCGGATGAAGCGGACGAGATGTCCGATTTAACCGCATTTCTGACTCACGCTTCGCTGGAAGCCGGCGAGGAACAGGCGGGCCCGCACCAATCTTGCGTTCAAATGATGACGTTGCATTCGGCTAAAGGTTTGGAATTTCCGCGCGTGTTTATGGTGGGAGTGGAAGAGGGCATTTTCCCGAGTTTTATGTCTGTGGAAGAACCCGGTCGCCTGGAAGAGGAACGCCGTTTGGCTTACGTCGGCATAACCCGCGCGAAGAAAAAGCTGACCGTTTGCTATGCGGAAAGCCGTCGTTTGTATGGTAAAGAAGAACGTCATATTCCGTCACGTTTTATCAATGAATTACCGGAGGAATGCGTTCAGGCGGTGCGGTTACGCGGTACCGTAACCCGTGCCTATAACCGGTTCGCGGCAGGACAAAGTGCGGTCAATTCCGGACGAGTTTTTACCGCCGATGATAATGAATGGAAAACCGGGCAAAAAGTGCGTCATGCCAAATTCGGGCAAGGGACGATTATTAACGTGGAAGGCTCGGACAATAATACGCGCTTGCAAATCGCTTTTCAGGGGCAAGGGATTAAATGGCTGATTGCCCATCTGGCAAAATTGGAAAGGGTTTAAATTGCGAGAAAAGTATATAAAAAAAGAAGAGGATAACCTCTTCTTTTTCGTTCGTTTAGCCGGCTTAGCATTGCAAAATATGGCGAAAAATCCCGGCGATTTTTTGCGGATCTTTCACGCCTTTGCTGCTTTCCACGCCGGAATTTAAGTCTAATCCGAGACATTGCTGCGCCAGTGCGGATTCAATATTATCCAAAGAAATACCGCCCGCCAGCATAATTTTATGTTTTAACCGTTCAGGAATTTTACGCCAATCGAAAGATTTCCCGGTGCCGCCTTGCTGGTTTCCGATTTTACTGTCCAAAACGTAACGATTCACATGCGGAATTTCGGTAAAAGCTTCGCTGCCTGAAAAAACATCGTCATTTTGGACCGCACTTTTAGTGGCATTTCCGGTTTCCGCCTCAATCGAAACCGATTTCCAGATTTGAATGGACGGCGGCAATACGGCACGCAGCTCCGTAATAAATGCGTTATTTTCCGAACCGTGCAGCTGTACCGCGTATACCTTCAATTGAGAGGCGATTTTCACAATAAAATCAATGGCTTGATTTTGAAAAACCGCCACGAAACGTAACGGCGCTGCGGTTGTCAGTTCCTGCGCCTGACGCAATGAAAGCTGCCGCGGCGAACCTTCGGCAAAAATCAATCCGCCGTATAAAGCGCCGTTGGCATAGGCGGTTTGTACATCCTGCGGGCGGGTTAAACCGCACACCTTGTTTTCGCCGAAAATCACGGCCCGCACCGCATTATTCAAATCGTCACTGCCCATTAAGCTGCTGCCGATAAGAAATCCGTGGGCGCAATTTGCCAGCATTTTAACCTGTTGATGGCTGTAAATACCGGATTCGCTGATAATTCGCACATCGGCGGGAATTTGGGCGGCATATTTTGCCGTCAGATTTTTTACTCGATTCAAATCGACGGTCAAATCGTGTAGATTGCGGTTGTTCACCCCGATAATTTGGGCGTTTAATGCCAGCGCACGTTCAAATTCCGCTTCATTCGCGGCTTCCGTCAACACGCCCATGCCGAGTTGATGAGCAAGTGCGGTTAATTTTTGATAAGTTTCGTCATCAACCACGGAAAGCATCAGCAAAATCGCGTCAGCCTGGCTGTAACGGGCAAGGTAAACTTGATATTCGTCAATGATAAAATCTTTGCATAACACCGGTTGAGTGACGATGTCACGGACAATTTTGAGATAACGGAAATCGCCCTGAAAATATTTTTCATCCGTTAACACGGACACCGCCGTGGCATAATGTTTATAAACATTGGCAATCTCTTCCGGCTTAAACTCGTTGCGAATCAATCCCTTAGACGGCGACGCTTTTTTGCATTCAAGAATAAACGCCGGTTGACGATGAGAACCTCGGCGCAAAGCGTCGTAAAAACTGCGGTCGGATTTTTCAATGTTTTGTTGAAAACTTTCCAGCGGAAATTCCGCCTTCTTATTTTTCACCCATTCGATTTTATCGAGCACGATTTTTTGTAGGATGGTCGGCGCGGTGTTTAATTTCATTCTTTTTCCTGCTGTTTTCTTACGATTTAATCATTTTGTCTATTCTGCAAATTAATAGGCGGCAAGTTTTTCCAAAGTTTCAAAAGCGCGCCCGCCGGCGAGTTGCGCCAGAACCTGTTCGGCGTTTTGTTTAATGTTCTCATAGCCGAACAGTTTCATCAATAATGCGGTATTCATGGCAACGGCCTGATTTTGTTCATCGGTGCCGCGACCTTGTAAAAGTGCGGTGATAATTTGAGCGTTTTCCTGCGGTTCGCCGCCGCGCAGGCTTTCCAGCGGTTTGGCGCTGAAACCGAAATCTTGCGGAGACAGCTCGTAATATTCGATTTTGCCGTCGCGCAATTCCGCCACTTGAGTTTTACCGTGAATGGCGACTTCGTCCAGGCCGCTGCCGTGCACAATAATGCTGTGTTCGCGATTTAAACGTGCGTTGGTTTCCGCGTAAGGTTGCAGTAATTCCGGGCTGTATACGCCCAATAGCTGGCGTTTGGCGTGAGCGGGATTAATCAACGGTCCGAGAATATTGAAAATTGTGCGGGTTTTTAATGCCTGACGTACGGGAACGGCGTGTTTAAAGCCAGTGTGATATTTTTGTGCGAACACAAAGGCCAAACCGATTTCGTCCAGCGCCCGGCGGGCTTTTTCTGCGCTCATGTTGATGTCTACGCCCAGGCAGGAAAGTAAATCGCTGGCGCCTGTTTTACTGGAGACACTGCGGTTGCCGTGTTTGGCGATTTTTAAACCGAGGCTGGCGGCGACAACGGCGGAAGCGGTGGAAATATTAATGGTGTTGGCGCCGTCGCCGCCGGTACCTACAATATCGGCGAAAGGATAATCCGGGCTTGGAAACGGTTGAGCGGCGGCTAACAGCGCGGTGACGGCGCCGGTGATTTCGTCGATGGTTTCGCCGCGTAATTTTAAGGCAATCAGCGCCGCGGATAACTGTTCGGGCGCCACTTCGCCGTTCACCACGGCGCGGAAAAATTCGGCGGATTGTTCCTGTGTCAGCGATTGGTTGTTAAACAGCGTCGCAAGAATTTGGTCGAGTTGCATAATATCTTCCTTTTTATCGAAAAGTGCGGTCAAAAAAAGCAACGTTTTTTTGACAGTCAGCCATGTCAAACGGGGCTGAGTCCGAGAAATCCTATAAGTGATTCCGGGTTAAAATTAATGTGTTTGTCGAGCTAATAACCAATCGATACTTTGTTCCAGCAGTTTTGAACCTTGTACCGTCAGCAGGCTTTCCGGATGAAACTGGAAAGCGCAAATCGGTAAATCGCGGTGACGAATCGCCATGACAATGCCGTTGTAGTTCGCATTAACAATCAATTCTTCCGGCAAGTCGCTGCCCATTAAGGAATGATAACGGGCGACCGGCATCGGATTTTGCAGCCCGGCAAACATGGCTTGATTATCATGCTGAATTTTGGAAACTTTGCCGTGCAATACTTCGCCCGCATGCACCACTTTGCCGCCAAAAGCTTCAATTAACGCCTGATGACCTAAGCAAATACCGATAATGGGGACCGAATTTTTCACCCGTCGGATTAACGGCAGCATGTTGCCCGCTTCGGCAGGCGTGCCCGGGCCGGGTGACAGAGCCAGGATGGTGTCGGGCTCGCGGCATATTTTCTCCAGTAAATCCAAATCGCAGTCATTGCGGTAGATTTTTACCTGATGTCCGAGAGTGCGGAATTGATCCACCAGATTGTAGGTGAAGGAGTCAAAATTATCTAAAAATACGATGGTGGCCATTTTCATTTCCTTATGCCTGACGATTGGTTTGGATAATGGTATTTAACACGGCGCGCGCTTTGTGTCGGGTTTCGTCCGCTTCCATTTGCGGATCGGAATCCAACACCTCGCCGCAACCGGCTTGCACATGGGCGATTCCGTTTTGTACAAAAGCGGAACGAATAACGATACAAGTGTCGAAATTGCCGTCGGAGGACAAGTAACCGACCGCCCCGCCGTAACTGTGCCGTTTTTGTTTTTCTGATTGATAAATCAGCTGCATAGCTTTAATTTTAGGCGCGCCGGTAAGGGTTCCCATGTTCATGCAGGCTTGATAAGCGTGTAGGGCGTCCAGTTCGGGGCGAAGCGTGCCTACTACGCGGGAAACCAAATGCATGATGTGAGAATAACGGTCCACCTGCATCAGATCTTTTACCTGACGAGTGCCGCTTTGGCAGACCCGTGCGATGTCGTTACGGGCAAGATCTACCAGCATGAGATGTTCCGCCAATTCTTTGTGATCCAAACGCATTTCCAGTTCTAAACGGGCATCCAGTTCAGGATCGATATTGCCTTGAGCGTCAAAACCGCGCGGACGGGAACCGGCAATCGGGTAAATTTGCAGTTCGCGGTTGTCCGCACTGAATTTCAAGGCGCTTTCCGGCGACGCGCCAAACAGCACGAATTCATCGTCCTGCATGTAAAACATATAAGGGCTCGGATTATTCCGTTTCAGATTACGATAGGTGGCCAAGCTGTTCGGACAAGGCAGAGAAAAGCGACGGGACGGCACAATTTGAAACACATCCCCGATATAAATATGATGTTTAAGAGCGCGGATAATATCTTTGAATTTTTCGTCTTCGATATTGGTTTTGACATCCGTATCCGCCGCGATAACGGCGGGAACCGGTTGCAAATTGCACATTTTGCGGGAAATTTCCACCGCACTTTGTTGCAACGCGGCACATTCTTTCGAACTGAAACAGAAGGTTTGCAAGGTCGCCTGTTGAATCGGATGGTTAAAACAGAGCAAATTTTCCGCCAGATAGAACACGTAATCCGGGCAACTGAGCCCGTCGTCCTGCAATTCAATGCCGTTCATAGGAATGAAATTTGCCACTAAATCATAGGCGAATAATCCGCCGAGAAAAATCGGCGTTTGGCTGTGAGCGTACAAATTATTGACCAGCCGCAAACCGTCAAATACGGTTGCCGCCTGTAATTTAGTGTCTTCGTCCAGATTTTGATCCAAGGGCGCGAAGGAAGCGGTTAATTCGTGATCACTGATGTGCGTTAATTTGGCGAGTTTTTTTAGTTTATCCTGCAAATGAATCAATACCGCCGCGCCGTTATCGGTTAATGCTTTGAAGTTAACGGTTTGTCCGGAACAGGAAATTTTCACGGCGGCGTTCACCAACAGCAGGCTTTTTAAGCTGTTTTTGCTGGAAATTTCGGCGCTTTCGAGTAACAAATTGTTGGTTTTATCGCCGCATAAAGTCGTAAATACCGCGGCTAAATCGTTGTGGTAATCCACGGATTGAGTGAAAACCTGAATATAGGGTTGAAACATGCGAATTTGTCCTTCTGAATTATTTTGTACTATTAAACTAGTACATGAATTATTTGTCAAGCATTGAAAACATTTTTTTGAAATTAAATAACGAAAAGTGCGGGCAAAATTTCGCATGTTTTTTTATATTATGTCGGCGGAATAAATCCGAGCCGGAATTTTTGCCTACTTCGGCAAAAAAGAGTATTATGCGTGCCTATTTTTAAAGGACGACATCCACTATGAAAGCATTAGAAATTGCCGCATTGACCAAGTGTTACAAAAATGGCGTGCAGGCGTTGCACGGCATCGATCTCAGCGTAGAAGAAGGAGATTTTTATGCCTTGCTTGGTCATAACGGAGCGGGCAAATCTACGACTATCGGCATTATCAGTTCGTTGGTAAATAAAACCGGCGGAACGGTTAAGGTTTTCGGTTATGATTTAGATAAAGATCCGGTTCAATTGAAGCAGAAGATTGGTTTAGTGCCGCAGGAATTCAATTTTAATCAGTTCGAAAAAGTGCGGGATATTATGATCAATCAGGCGGGTTATTACGGCATTCCCCGCAAAGCGGCGTTAATTCAGGCGGAAAAATGGCTGAAAAAGCTGGATTTGTGGGATAAGCGCGAACAGCAAGCTATGCGCCTTTCCGGCGGAATGAAGCGACGTTTAATGATTGCCCGCGCTTTAATGCACAACCCGAAATTACTGATTCTGGACGAACCGACCGCCGGCGTGGATATTGAACTACGCCGTACCATGTGGCAATTTTTGCGTGAGCTGAATGAACAAGGCACCACCATTATTCTCACCACCCATTATTTAGAGGAAGCGGAAATGCTGTGTCGCCATATCGGCATCATTCAGCAGGGCAGATTGGTCGTGAATATGCCGATGAAAGACTTATTGGCGAAACTGGAAATCGAAACCTTTATTTTGGATTTTGCCGATAACGGGACGTTGTCACAAATCGAAGGTTATCCTGTGCGCCGGCTGGATGAAAAATCTATTGAAGTGGATGTACATCGGGAAAAAGGCCTGAACGATTTGTTTGCGCAATTAACCGCGCAGGATAAACAGGTTGTCAGCATGCGTAATAAATCTAACCGGTTGGAACAATTATTCATTAGCATGGCGTTAAACAAACCGAACGGAGGCGAACAATGAGACTAGGCTGGATCGCATTTTGTACCATTCTGCGCAAGGAAATTCGTCGTTTCATGCGGATTTGGGTGCAAACCATCGTACCGCCGGTGATTACCATGACGCTCTATTTTGTGATTTTCGGACAGCTGATCGGCAGCCGTATCGGTGAGATGGGCGGGTTTAGCTACATGCAATTTATTGTGCCCGGACTGATTATGATGTCTTCGTTGACAAACGCTTTTACCAATGTGGCGTCGTCGTTTTACAGTACAAAATTTGCCCGCAATGTGGAAGAGCTGCTGATTTCACCTACATCGCCCCATGTGATTATTTTAGGTTATATGATGGGCGGAATGGTGCGCGGCATTTGCATCGGCGTGCTGGTAACGATTGTGTCGTTATTATTTGTTTCCTTTGAAATTCATGCTTGGAGCGTCATTTTTGTGACGTTGTTACTTACCACGGCAACCTTTGCCTTAGGCGGCTTAATCAATGCGGTTTTCGCACATTCTTTTGACGACATCAGCATTGTGCCCACTTTCGTGCTGACGCCGTTAACCTATTTGGGCGGAGTGTTTTATTCCATTGCTTTGCTGCCGCCGTTCTGGCAGGCGGTGTCAAAACTCAACCCGATTGTGTACATGATTAACGGATTCCGCTACGGATTTCTCGGCATCAGCGATGTGCCGCTGGTTTATACGTTTGCCGTGTTGTCGGTATTTATTTTGGCATTATACGGTTTTGCCTATTATCTGATTAGCCGCGGTATCGGGCTACGCAGTTAAAAGTGCGGGCGATTTTTTTCATGTTTTTTTATTTATAGCGAGGAGATGTTATGTGGTCTGATATTGCCGTGGGCTATGGCATTTTTATTCTGGAAATTTTAACGATTTTATTAGTGGTGGCGGGCATTATCGCCATGATTTTTGCATTCAAACAACGCCAACCCGCCTCCTACGGCGAGCTGAAAATAACGGATTTATCGAAAGAATATGCCGATATATCGAAAAAATTGCAGCAATTCCATTTGACCGAGGATGAATTGAAACAGGCGGAAAAAGAAGAGAAGAAAGCGGAAAAAGCCAAAGCCAATGCGGAAAAAGCGAAACGTAAAAAAGGCGAAACGGCTAAGCGCGAACACAAACCTACTTTGTACGTATTGAATTTTAAGGGCGATATTCAGGCTTCGGCGACGGCGGCGTTGAGGGAAGAAATTACCGCCGTTTTATCCGTAGCGAATCCTGAAACCGATGAAGTTTTGCTACGGTTGGAAAGTCCCGGCGGCTTGGTGCACGGTTACGGCCTGGCGGCTTCCCAATTAGCGCGTTTGAAACAAGCGGGAATTAAATTAACCGCGGCGGTGGATAAAGTAGCGGCGAGCGGCGGTTATATGATGGCCTGTGTGGCCGATAAAATTGTGGCGGCGCCCTTTGCGATTATCGGTTCCGTCGGTGTGGTGGCGCAGGTGCCGAATATTCACCGTTTACTGAAAAAACACGATGTGGATGTGGATGTTATGACGGCCGGTGAATTTAAACGCACCGTGACGATATTCGGTGAAAATACGGAAAAAGGTAAACAAAAATTCCAGCAGGAACTGGAAGAAACCCATGATTTGTTTAAACAATTTGTTGCTCAAAATCGCCCGCACTTGGACGTGGAAAAAATTGCGACGGGCGAACATTGGTTCGGTCAGCCGGCTTTGGCGCTGGGATTGATTGATGAAATAGCGACCAGTGACGATGTCATTTTGCAGGCAATAAAAGAAAAAAGCGTGCTGGAACTGCAATTTAAACAGAAAAAATCCTTAATTCAAAAATTGGGTAAACAGGTGGAAGAAAGTTCGGAAAACCTGTTATTAAAATGGACGTCGGAATCGAAACGGATGTTTTTTTAATTTTATCGACAATTATTTATATTAATTGACATTAAATGTAAAAAAATAAAGATTTTGTATATTTTATTAAGTAAAACAATATTTTTGAGTTTACTTTGTAAAGCGTTATGGCTAGTATTAACCGGCAAATTTTATTTGAAACGCTAAATGTTCTAAATGTTTTTAACTTAAGGGGTAATTAAATGAAACTATCACGTTTATTTTTATCAACAACGGCGGCAATGGTTTTAGCCGCATGCGGAAACTTGAGCGACATCACGGAAGACGGTCAACCGGCCGGTGATACGCCGGAACAGGCAATGGCTAATTTAGTGTGGCCGAAAATTGATAAAGCCCGTTTTAATCATGACGGTTCGCAGTTCGGTTCTTGGCCGAATTGGGATAATGTGCGAATGGTTGAACGCGGCATGAATAAAGATCAAATCGCCAACTTGTTGGGGCGTCCGCATTTTTCCGAAGGATTATACGGCGTTCGTGAATGGGATTATGCCTTTAATTACCGCGAAAACGGCGTACATAAAATTTGTCAGTATAAAGTTTTGTTCGACAAAAATATGAATGCGCAAAGTTTCTTTTGGTATCCGAACGGCTGTAACGGTAATTCGTCATTTAATCTGAGTGCCGATTTCTTGTTTAATTTTGATCAGGAAACGTTAACGGAAGAAGGCAAAAAAGTGGTGGACAATGTAGCCGAACAATTGAAATCCTCCAAGGCGAAAGAGGTTTTCGTTGCCGGTTATACCGACCGTTTAGGCGCTAAAGCTTATAATCTGAATTTATCGCAACGCCGCGCGGAACGTGTTAAAAACCGTTTAATTGAGCAAGGCGTGACGGCGCAGATTGATGCGAAAGGTTATGGTGAGGCGAATCAGGTTAAAGCTTGTAAGGATGAACGCGGACAAGCGTTAAAAGATTGTTTGCATCCGAATCGTCGTGTTGAAATTAAATCTTCAGGTACGGTGTTGAAACAGGCGGTCGGCGGCCAAATGAACGGCGGTTTAACGGGACCTACACCGCTTTATAACAAATAGTTTAATCATTAAATTAAGTCTGCATTTTATAATCGGTCAAACCGAATTGTAAAATGCAGATTTTTTTATTTTTATCTCTTAAATAGGAATAATTCCTATTTATAATTATAAGTTATAAAATTTGCGATATTTATGTAAAAAAGTTGTTATATCTTGACTTAAATCAACGTATTTTCTTATTAAAAGCGTAGCATACGCTTCTATTAACCACGTCTTTTATGCGTGAATAGGAGTGATATATATGCAACGACATGACGGATTCGTATCTGCGTTAAATTCGGTATCCCGCCGGGATTTTATGAAATTATGTACCGCACTTGCGGCAACAATGGGGTTAAGTTCAAAAGCGAGTGCCGAAATGACTAATGCACTCACAAATCCGCAACGTCCGCCGGTCATTTGGATTGGCGCACAAGAATGTACCGGCTGTACCGAATCACTTCTCCGCGCCACCCATCCGACTATCGAAAATCTTGTTCTTGACCTTATTTCGCTGGAATACCATGAAGTGCTGTCCGCTGCATTCGGAGAGCAGGCGGAAGAAAATAAACACCGTGCCTTAGAACAATATAAAGGGAAATATATTCTGGTTGTGGACGGTTCCATTCCGGTCAAAGACGGCGGCATTTATTGTATGGTTGCCGGCAAACCTATTATTGAACATATTAAAGACGCAGCGAAACATGCTGCAGCGGTGATTGCTATCGGGTCCTGTTCCGCTTGGGGCGGTGTGCCTTCAAGCGGCGGTAATCCGACGGGTGCGACCAGTTTGTCCGGTGTATTACCGGGTGTTCCGGTGATTAATATTCCGGGCTGTCCGCCGAATCCGCACAATTTTCTGGCAACCGTGGCATATATCATGACTTATAAAAAATTGCCTGAAACGGATAAATTAAATCGCCCGCTATTTGCCTACGATCGCCTTATTCATGAAAACTGTTATCGCAGACCACATTTTGATGCGGGCCGTTTTGCCAAAGAATACGGTGATTACGGACATCGTCACGGTTGGTGTTTATATCACCTTGGTTGTAAAGGTCCTGAAACCTATGGTAACTGTTCAAGCCTGGATTTCTGCGATGTCGGGGGAAATAACTGGCCGGTAGGGATCGGTCACCCTTGTTACGGTTGTAATGAAAAGGGTGTCGGTTTTACCAAGGGTATTTTTGAATTATCTTCAGTAGAAAATCCAACACCTAGAGTGAATAAACCGGATGTCGGTAACCAAGAGGGTAATGTCGCTTCAATGACGGCAGTGGCCTTATTAGGTGGTGCCGCGGCCATTTTGGCGGGGGTAAGCGTGGTGACGTTAAAAGAGTTAAGCAATCAACGTAAAGCTCGCGAGCTTGAAGAAGAACGAAAAAACGCTAATCATGAATAAAAAACCAAGCGGGTGAAAAAAATGAATAGACGTAAATTTATTAAAAAAACAGCTTGCTTGGCGGAATAGGCGCCACTATTCCGGTTGTTAATTTGCAGGCGGCTGAAGCTCCGGAAAGCAAGGTTATTCCCAATGCATTGGGGATGCTTTACGATGCTACGCTTTGTGTCGGTTGCCAGGCTTGTGTGGCGGAATGTCAAAATATTAACGGTACAGCCGTCAATCCTGACGGCGAACAGCAGTGGTCGAACAATGACAAATTATCGCCGTTTACCCGCAATATAATCCAGATTTGGTCCGATGGAGACGGTTCGCAGAAAGATAAAAAGGAAAACGGTTATTCCTATATTAAAAAGCAATGTATGCATTGTGTGGAACCGAACTGTGTCAGTGTCTGTCCGGTTCAGGCGTTAACTAAAAATCCGGTTACCGGTATCGTCCAATACGATCCCGACATTTGTACCGGTTGTCGTTACTGCATGGTAGCTTGTCCGTTTACCGTGCCACAATACGATTACAACAATCCGTTGGGACAGATCAGCAAATGTGAATTATGCAACCAAAAAGGTGTGGAACGTATTGATCAGGGAAAATTGCCGGGTTGTTGTCATGTTTGTCCGACCGGTGCGGTGATTTTCGGTTCTCGTGAGGATTTACTGGCGGAAGCTAAACGACGTCTTTCTTTAAAAGTCGGAGAAAAATACGGCTATCCGCGTCAGCATATTCATAGCCAGGATAAAAACACCACAACGGTAGCGGAATATGTTCAGCATGTATATGGTGAATTTGAGGGCGGCGGTACACAGGTTTTAGTGATCAGCGGCGTTCCGCAGGAAAATTTAGGACTGCCTGCATTGGATAACGAAGCGACGGGCGCCCGTGCCGCACATTTACAACATACCCTTTATCGAGGCATGGTATTGCCGTTAGCGGCATTAGCCGGATTGACCTTCATCACTTATCGCAATATGAAAGGTGATCACGAAGAACAACATAAGGAGAACCGCCATGAATAACGTTCGTCCTGTCGGTGGGAAATTGATTACGGCATCGATTCTCTTTTTTGCCCCGTTGGCATTGATTTGTTTAATACTTATTGTGAAACGGATGTTCCTCGGTATCGGTTCGGTAACGGCATTAAACGGCGGTTATCCTTGGGGGTTGTGGATTGCCTTCGATTTACTCGTGGGGACAGGCTTTGCCTGCGGCGGCTGGGCGTTAGCCTGGGCGGTGTATATTTTTAATAAAGGAAAATATCACGCACTTGTTCGTCCCGCATTGCTTGCCAGCTTGTTCGGTTATAGTTTGGGCGGTTTATCCATTACTATTGATATGGGGCGCTACTGGCATTTGCCGTATTTTTACCTGCCGGGGCAATTCAATACTAATTCTGTTTTATTCGAAACCGCCGTTTGTATGACGATCTATATTTTGGTGGTAACGTTGGAATTCGCCCCCGTATGGTTAGGTTTCTTCGGGTTTAAAAAATTATTCAACAAATTGAATAAAATCATGTTTTTCGTGATTGCTCTGGGTGCGCTGTTACCGATGATGCACCAATCGTCCATGGGCTCATTGATGATTGTTGCCGGTCATAAAGTTCATCCTGCTTGGCAAAGTTATGAAATGCTACCGGTATTTTCCTTGCTGACGGCATTCATCATGGGATTTTCTATTGTGATTTTTGAAGGTTCGCTGGTGCGTGCGGGGTTAGCAGGTAAAACACCGGATGAACGCCACCTGTTCACCAAGTTAACGCGCGTAAGTGCGGTCTTAATTGCGGTATTTTTACTCTGCCGTTTCGGTGAACTGATTTATCACCACAAATTGAATTATGTTATCGGATTATTTAAATTCGAAGCCTGGATGTTCTGGGCGGAAGTCTGGTTAATGACCTTGCCGTTACTGACCCTGTTCCTCGGGGAAAAACGTTCCGACGGACGCTGGTTATTTATCTCTGCCTTAAGTATGTTGCTGGGCGCCGCTTTATGGCGTATGGATTATTCCTTAATCATGTACGATCCGGGTAACGGTTATAAATATTTCCCGTCCGCACAGGAATTGTTAATTTCAATCGGTTTCGTGTCTATTGAAATCTGTGCATATATTTTAATTATTCGATTATTCCCGGTTCTTCCGGTGTTAAAAGAAGCACAAAAAGAAAAATCGGAACAAGCTATCGCACAAAAAATCGCACGCAGCGAACAATTAAGCCGCTAATAAGAGAACATAAAAATGAGTGAGAAAAAACGTATTACTATTGACCCTATTACCCGAATCGAAGGGCATTTACGCATTGATTGCGAAATTGAAAACGGTGTCGTGACCAATGCCTGGTCAACAGGAACCATGTGGCGCGGGATGGAAAATATCGTAAAAGGCGCGGATCCTCGCGATGCCTGGATGATCATGCAACGAATCTGCGGCGTTTGCACCACGGTCCATGCCATTTTAAGCGTGCGGGCGGTAGAAGACGCTATCGGCGCCAAGGTTCCGGTGAACGCACAATATATCCGCAACATGATTCTGGCGGCGCACAGCATTCACGACCATATCGTGCATTTTTATCAGCTTTCCGCAATGGACTGGGTGGACATTACCTCCGCGCTTAAAGCGGATCCGGCCAAAGCCTATGAAATATTGAAAGGCATATCAACCTGGTCGTTAAACAGTGAAAACGAATTCCGTAACGTACAGCAAAAAATCCAAAAACTGGTAGACAGCGGGCAATTAGGCATTTTTGCTAACGGTTATTTCGGTCATCCGGCAATGAAACTGCCGCCGGAAATCAATCTGATTGCCGTTGCGCATTATTTGCAGGCATTGGAATGTCAGCGTGATGCAAACCGGGTAGTGGCTTTATTAGGCGGTAAAACGCCGCACATCCAAAATCTGGCGATTGGCGGGGTAGCCAACCCGATTAATCTGGATTCAGCGGCGGTATTGAATATGGAACGTTTAATGTATGTAAAATCCTGCATTGATCGCCTCAGCGATTTTATCAACCAAGTGTATAAAGTGGACACCGCGGTGATTGCCGCTTACTATCCTGAATGGCTGAATTACGGCGAAACTTCTCGTAATTATTTAGCCGTGCCGGAATTCCCGATTGACGCCGACAATTCTAAATTCCTGCTCAACGGCGGTTATATCGAAGACGGTGATATGAGCACCTTCCGGCGCATTGACGAACAAAAAAGCGATTTCGTGGTAAAAGGCATCAAAGAAAGCGGCAAACACGCCTGGTATGAAGACGACGAGCCGCTCGAACCTTGGGAAGGTTTGACCCGTCCGAAGTACACCGGTTGGGATGAAAACGGCAAATATTCCTGGGTGAAAGCGCCGTCGTTCTACGATAAAGTGGTGGAAGTGGGGCCGTTGGCCTATTTGCTGACTAACCTGGCGGCGAAAAACGAATTAACCACCGCGCATTTCAGCCAGTTAAAAGGGTTGTACGACACCGTAACCGGCAATAATTTAAGCGTGGAACAGCTGCATTCAACGTTGGGACGCATTATCGGTCGTACCGTGCATTGCGCCGTGTTAAACGATATTTTGGTTCAACAATGGCAATTGCTGATTGATAACATCGGCAAAGGCGACACTGTGGCCTATTTAAAATGTGCCATTCCGGAAAGCGGCGAATTTAAAGGCGTAGGTTTCGGTGAAGTGCCGCGCGGTATGCTGTCGCACTGGGTGGTAATTAAAGACGGCAAAATCGAAAATTACCAGGCGGTCGTTCCGTCCACCTGGAATTCAGGCCCGCGCAATCACAATGACGAGCCGGGACCTTACGAACAATCGCTCATCGGCACGCCGGTTGCGGATCCGTCCAAACCGTTGGAAGTGGTGCGCACCATTCATTCCTTCGACCCTTGCATGTCTTGCGCCGTGCATGTGGTGAACACGGAAAACGGCGAAACCACAGAAGTGAAGGTGCTGTAGTGAAACCGTTGATTCTGGGCATCGGCAATATTCTGCTGTCCGATGAAGGCGTCGGTGTGCGAGCGGTTCAGGCGTTGGAAAAACGCGCGGAAATTTCACCGCACTTTTCCGCCCGATACGATATTGTAGACGGCGGCACCTGCGGCATGGAATTGCTGGATACGCTGGCGAATCGCGATTATGTCGTCGTCATCGACGCCGTACTGGCGGGGAAAAAGCCGGGCGAAATTGTGGTGCTGAAAGATGAACAGGTTCCCGTCTTCTTTTCACGAAAAATATCGCCGCATCAACTGGGGCTGTGTGATGTGCTGTCCGCCTTAAAGCTTACGGACGAATATCCGAAAAATCTTTGCTTAATCGGCGTTCAACCGGATTCTCTGGAACCGAACATCGGTCTCACTGAAACCGTGGAACACGCCATGCCGGCCGTTTTTGTTCGACTTAACCGCATTTTAACCGAATACGGCTTGCCGACGTTGGATCATTAAAACTCACTATGTATCAACACGAAAAAACATCGCAAAATTTGACCGCACTTTCCGGCGCGGACGGGTTCCGGGAGAATCCTGCCGCGCTTTTCCAAAGGGAAATGGAACGTGCGCGCCCGAATATGAATTCGCTTCCGTTCTTCCGCGAAGAAATCCCATGTTATTGCCCGCCTTTTGTTTTGCTGGATAACCAATGGATTGGCACGGCGCTTACGCCGTGGATGCTCAGTTTAGTCATTCTGCCCGGCCCGAACCAAGAGTGGGAATCGAGAAGTGTAGGGGACAAACTCGGCGTAGCATTGCCGTACAAAACGCTGATGTTTACCGTCAGCCAATTGCAACAAATCCCTTATTATCTCAGCCATTCGCTGGCTTCGCCGTTAGATCGGAATTTGACGGCGCAACAGGCTGTTCAACTTGCCGACGATTGCCTGAAAATGGCGTTATCTTTCCCGCTGAACCGAACGCCGCCTGATTTAAATCGTCGAAATATTTTGCGGGCGATGATAAAATGACGCCGTTACAATTGAGGGTGAATTTATGTGTTTAGGTGTACCGGGGCAAATCGTCGCCATCGGAGACGATGCTTTCCAGCTTGCCACCGTTGATGTATGCGGCGTTAAGCGTGATGTCAATATCTCGCTTATCTGCGACGAAAGCCCGCAACAACTGCTCGGCAAATGGGTGCTGGTTCATGTGGGATTTGCCATGAGCGTTATTGACGAAGACGAGGCAAAACAAACTCAGGAAGCGTTAATCGCCATGAGCCAATTAGAGCATGAAGTCGGCGATTTCCTGGGATTAAATCAAAAATAGCATTACCAAGTGCGGTCAAAAATCCGATTGATTTTTACCGCACTTTTTTGCGTTTCGGGTGCTCAATAAATCATCAGATTCTTACTAAAATTGATCTAAATTAATAAATATTTCGTTTGTTCAGTATACATAAATTTACATTATAATTATATTTCATTACATAAATTTACAATTTACTTGTATACAGAGGTAACTGAATGAATGAACCTTTCGTTGCTCATATTCGAGAAGTTGATAAGTATCAACAAGCTGTCCAAACCCACCTGACTGAAACTGCCGCTATTGCCCGCGAATTGGCGGCAAAGTTAGATTTACCTGAAGTGGGCGAGTTGCTTGGGTTAATGCATGATTTTGGCAAATATTCTCAAGCGTTTCAGGAATATATCAAAGCGGCCACAGGCGTGAATCCCGATGTCGATGTGGAAGATACGCTGCCGAACGGCAGTAAAATTGACCACTCCACGGCAGGCGCGCAATGGGTGTATAGCCGTCTGAAAAAGTTTGGTGCGCAAAACGGCATCGGCGAATTGGTCGGGCAAATGTTGGGCTTATGCATTGCCTCACATCACGGGGCGGGGTTGATTGACTGTTTGAACCCTGAAGGCGAAGCGGTTTGGTTGAAGCGCTTTTCAAAAGACGATGTGCTCACGCATTTGACCGAATGCGAGCAAAATTCTGATGAAGCGGTCAAGCGGCAGGCAGAAAGTTTGGCTAATGAAGATTTGGTTAAATTGCTGTTAAAGCCGCTTGCAGCCATTTTGAAGCAACCGGACAGCAACGAAAAAATCAAAGAATTCCATCTCGGCTGCCTCACCCGTTTTCTATTCAGTTGCCTGATTGATGCCGACCGTATCAACAGTGCAGATTTTGAACGCGAAGAGCAAAAGGATTTGCGCTGCTTTACCCAAAAGCCGAATTGGCAGGAAGCGATTGATAAGTTGGAAACCCATTTAGGCAATTTTGAAATCCGCTACCCGATTGACCAAATCCGTCGCGAGATATCTGATGCCTGTCTGAAACGTGCAGCTGACCCGCAAGGCATTTATACGCTTACCGTGCCGACCGGCGGCGGTAAAACTTTGGCGAGCCTGCGCTATGCCTTGCATCATGCGCAAAAGCACAATCTTGACCGCATTATCTATATCATTCCCTATACATCCATCATCGACCAAAATGCCGAAGCGGTACGCAAAACTCTCGGCGAAGATTGGGTTCTGGAACACCACTCCAACCTTGATCCCGAAAAACAAAACTGGCAGGACAAGTTGCTTGCCGAAAACTGGGATAAGCCGATTGTGTTTACCACCATGGTGCAGTTTCTTGATGCCTGGTTCGGCGGCGGCACACGCGGTGCGCGGCATATTCACCCGATGACCCGCAGCGTGCTGATTTTTGATGAAATCCAAACCCTGCCGGTGAAATGCGTGCATTTGTTCTGCAATACCTTGAACTGGTTAACTCAATTTGGTAAATCCAGCGCGATATTATGTACCGCTACCCAACCGCTATTGGATAAGCTGCCCAAATCGGAATTCGGCGAATTGAAATTGGCAGAAAATGCCGAAATCATGGGTAAAAACGATCAATTAAACAAGCTGTTCGACGACTTATCGCGCGTGGAAATCCATTATCAACCCAAAGCCGGCGGTTGGTCGCTGGCCGCAGCGGGCGAATTTTTATTGACGCAGTTTCAGACGGCCTCAAGCTGCCTGTTTATCGTCAATACCAAACAATGGGCGCGTGATTTATATCAATACTGCCAACAGCAAAACGTGCCGCCCGAAGCCCTGTTTCATCTCAGCACCAACCAATGTTCGGCGCACCGCAAAGCCATTTTTGATGAAATCAAAGGCCGTCTGAAAAACAAACAGCCGGTGATTTGCATCAGCACCCAGTTAATCGAAGCCGGTGTGGATATTTCGATGGCGTGTGTGATCCGCGCTTTGGGGGGATTGGATTCCATTGCCCAAGCGGCGGGGCGCTGTAATCGTCATGGTGAAAAAGACGGCAAAGGGCAGGTGTATGTATTGAATCTGCAAGAGCCGAGTTTGGCGCAGGTGTTGCCCGATATTCATCAAGGGGAAATCCATGCCGAGCGCGTTTTGCGTGAATTCGTAGGGCGGGATATTTTGCAGCCCGCTGCCATGCAGCAGTATTTCCAATACTATTTTTACAACCGCAGCGGCGAGATGAACTATGCGGTTAAAAACAGCACTTCAGGCAGCCTGTTAGACTGGCTTTCCGACAATTGTTCAAATGTTTATGCGGCGAAAAATAATCGAAGAAGCAAGCCGTTTCCGCTCTTAATGCAGTCATTCAAAAGCGCGGGGCAGGCTTTCCAAGCCATTGATGCGCCGACCCGCGCAGTGATTGTGCCGTATGGCGAAGGCAGGGAATTAATTGCTTCGCTTTGCGGCGAATGGAATCCGAAAGAAATGTATCGCACTCTGGCCAAAGCACAGCGCTACAGTGTGAACGTGTTTCCGAATGTGTGGCGGAAATTGGAGCGGGAACAAGCCATCTATGAAGTACAGGCAGGTTCGGGCATTTATTATTTGAAAGACGGGCATTACATCGATGAATACGGCTTGTCGGTGGATGAAACCGGTGGCATGACGTTTTACGACTTATAAAAGGAGCAATATGAACAGCACAATCACTTTCCGCGTATGGGGGCGGCAGGCGTTGTTTACCGACCCCGTAACCAAAATCGGCGGCGAAAAATTCAGCTATCAAGTGCCGACGTATGAAGCGATAAAAGGCATTTTGAAAAGCATTTATTGGAAGCCCACTATTATCTGGCACATAGACAAAATCCGTGTGATGAAGCCGATTCGCACCCAAAGCAAATCCACCAAACCCTTGGATTGGAACGGCGGCAATACGCTGGCGATTTACACCTTTTTGCAAGATGTGGAATACCAAGTCCAAGCGCATTTTACTTGGAACGAATACTGGGAAGAACTCAAAGACGACCGCAATCTCGGCAAACATATGGCGATTGCCCAGCGGATGCTGGAGCGCGGCGGGCGGCAGGATATTTTCTTGGGTACACGCGATTGCCAGGGCTATGTGGAGCCGTGCGAATTCGGCAGCCCAAGTCGGGACGGCAAAGCAGGCTTTTACGATGAAATCGACAACCTCGATTTCGGGCTGATGTTCCACAGCTTCGGCTACCCTGAAGAAACGGGCAAACACGAGCTGGTCAGTCGTTTTTGGCAGGCCCATATGCAACATGGCGTGATTGAGTTTCCCTGCGTAAATGATGATACTGGCCGTCTGAAAACCCGCTTTATCCGCGAAATGAAACCTGAAAAACCGTTTAAGCGTGGCGAAAACGTGAAGGCGGTGGAAGATGAAGCCAAGGAGTTGGGATTATGAGTTGGATGCAAAAACTGTATCGGACGTATGAAACTGTATCAGGGCAAACATTGGGCAGCGATGACGAACCGTTAACTCCGGTCGGCCATACCTTGCAAAATGCCCATATCGTTATCGTGCTAAACGGACAAGGCGAATTTCAAACGGCACGGGTAATGCCGCCTAAAATGGCGATTATGCTTCCGGCCACAGAATCATCGGAAAACCGAACCAGCGGCGAAGCCCCCCACCCGTTGGCAGACAAAATCCAATACGTCGCCAAAGATTATGTCGATTACGGCGGCGCCAAAAAAGCCTATTTTGACGGCTACCTAAAGCAGTTGCAGGCATGGTGTGCTTCGGCATTTAAGCACCCGAAAGTGCAAGCGGTATTGGATTATGTCAGCAAAGGTACGGTTGTTGCCGATTTGGCTCAGGCAGGCATTTTCCAATTGGATTCGGACGGCCAAGTTTTGAACAAATGGGAAGCAGACGGAGATGCCCCGCCGATATTCTCGGTATTGCCGAAAACCAAAGGCGAAATTGAATTCGGCTCGGCATTGGTGTGCTGGAGTGTGGAAATTGCAGGTGATGTGCATAGCGAAACATGGACGGATCAAACCGTACAGCAGTCGTGGATAGACTATCTAGGCAGCAGCGCAGCACAAAAAGGTTTTTGTCTGGTGCAAGGTATTGATGCGACGATTTCCACCATGCACCCGGCCAAACTACGCCATACGGGCGATAAAGCCAAATTGATATCGTCCAACGACAGCTCTGGCTACACCTTTCGTGGCCGCTTTGAAACGGCTGAAGAAGCCGCCAGCGTATCGACCGAAGTATCCGCCAAAGCACACAGCGCATTACGCTGGCTGATTGGCCGCCAAGGCATCCGCAATGGCGACCAAGTAACCGTTGCTTGGGCAATCAGTGGCAAAGAAATCCCTTCGCCGATGCGTGATAGCTTCGATTATTTCGATATTGACAACGTGGACACCAGCGCGGTTGAAAATGAAGCCGAACTCAGCAGGCCGTCTGAAAACGAAAGCAGCGGTATCGATTGGTCGGTCAATATCGGGCAACAAGCCGCCGCCATTATTAAAAAGAAATTACACGGTTATAAAAAAGCGCTGAAAGAGCATGAGCAGATTTCCCTGTTGATGCTCGACTCCGCCACGCCGGGGCGCATGGCCTTGACCTATTACCAAGAATTTCTGCCTGGCGATTATTTCGCCAATCTGGACGCTTGGATAGATGATTTTTCTTGGTACCAACGCCACAGCATTGAAAAGCCAAACGGCAAAAAATCCGATAAACAAACCCTTTGGGCATTCTTGCCGCCGTCGCCTTATGCCATCGGTTATGCCGTTTACGGACAGGCATTGAGCGATACCCTGAAAAAACAACTCTATGCCCGCCTGTTGCCCGTGATTGCCGGCGGCAAAAACATGCCGATGCCTTACGATTTGGTGCAAAAAAGTTTTCAGGCTGCCTGCAATCCTAACGGCAGCGAACATTGGGAATGGCAACGCAATATTGGCGTCGCCTGTGCCTTATACAAAGGCTGGCGCGCCCGTCATCATGATTTATCACAACGGAGAACTTACCTTATGAGCTTAGATACTGAAAACCGCTCCCGCGATTATTTATTCGGCAGACTGCTGGCGGTTGGCGAAAAACTGGAAAGCACGGCCTTGTGGATTGCCGATGAAAAGCGATCAACCAATGCCGAACGCTATATGCAGCGTTTTGCCGTGCGCCCGCTAAGCACTTGGCTGCAAATCGAACTGAGTCTGGAGCCTTACAAAAACCGGCTGCGCAGCAACCGTTATATGGGCTTTTTGCGTAATCGGGAAAAAGAGATTGACGAAATCATGGCCGCACTTAACGAATTGAATAGCCCGCTGGATAAGCCTTTGGACGGCGAATTTCTGCTTGGCTATCACAGCCAAAGAATGGCTTACCGCAACAGCCCAAACACCACGTCTGAACAAGACGAACAAGAGTAAACCGAAACCCGTTAAACCGTTATGGAGATAAACAAAATGTCTTTAACCAAAAAAATCGACTTCGCCCTGATTCTTAAAGTCACCAATGCCAACCCCAACGGCGACCCCTTAAACGGCAACCGCCCACGCGCCGACTTCCAAGGCTTCGGCGAAATGACCGACGTATGCTTAAAGCGCAAAATCCGCGACCGCCTGCAAGACAGCGGCGAAAGCATTTTCGTCCAATCCGACGAAAAGAAAACCGATGGTATGACCAGCCTTGCCAACCGTGCCAAAGACAAAGAAGTCGGCTTGGGTGCGGATGCCTTTGGTAAAAAAGCCAACAAAGACGAAACCGCCAAAAAAGCCTGCGAAAAATGGCTGGACGTGCGCAGTTTCGGCCAAGTATTCGCTTTCGGCAAAAGCGATGAAGGTGCAGGCGTATCGATTGCCGTGCGTGGCCCCGTAACCATCCAATCGGCATTCAGCGTCGAGCCGGTCAATATCACCAGCACGCAAATTACCAAAAGCGTGAGCGGCGAAGGTGACGGCAGTAAACGCGGCTCCGACACCATGGGCATGAAACACCGCGTCGACAGCGGCATTTACGTTGCCTTCGGCGCCATGTCGCCGCAACTTGCCGAACGTACCGGCTTTTCCGATGACGATGCTGAAAAAATCAAAGCCGTGCTCACCAAACTGTTTGAAGGCGACGCTTCATCCGCCCGCCCCGAAGGTAGCATGCAGGTGCTGAAACTGATTTGGTGGGAGCACAATTGCAAAGCAGGGCAATATTCATCCGCCAAAGTGCACGATCAATTAAGAAACTTAATTGAAGAAAATCGTGAAAATCTTACGGCTGAAAAATTGCATGGCTTGATAACAGAAGAGGTGCTTTCATTATCTAAAGAAAACGGAGTACTCAAACCAGAAATTATTGACGGTTTCTAATGGCGAAAAATTTGCAAATTACTACACAAAACCCACCGCTTGTAGGCGTGGGGGAACGGGATTTGCCCACCGTTCCCCTCTCCGCCCTGCAACACTACGCCTTCTGCCCACGCCAATGCGCGCTGATTCACAACGAGCAGGCGTGGGCGGAGAACTATCTGACCGCGCAGGGGCGTTCGCTGCACGAGCGGGTGGATTCGGGTGAGCCGGAAACGCGCAAGGGCGTACGCTTCGAGCGCAGCGTGCATGTGTCGGCGCAGCGGCTCGGTATCAGCGGCATTATCGATATGGTGGAGCACGATTTGGCTTCAGGCAGCCTGAAACCGGTGGAATACAAACGCGGCAAGCCCAAGCCCGAGCCGTTCGACGAAATCCAGCTTTGCGCGCAGGCGCTGTGTTTGGAGGAGATGAGCGGGCAAACCATCGCCGAGGGTGCGCTGTGGTATATGCAAACCCGCCACCGCGTGTCGGTGGTGTTTTCAGACGGCCTTAGAGCGCAAACGCTGGCCGTTATCGCCCAAGTGCGCAAACTCTTGGCAAGCGGTCAAACTCCGCTGCCGGTATACGGCAAACGCTGCAAAGCCTGCTCGCTGGTGGAAGTTTGCCAGCCAAAGTTATTGGAGAAGGATAGGTCGGTGGGGTATGTGGAGAGATTATTTACCAATGAGCCGGACAGTGAATAAACGGTGCTTTAACCATATGAATCAAATTTCATACAACTACATAATAGGATAATTAAATGTCTAAAATTAAAACCAGTTTTAATGTTGTAGAGGAGAAATCAGCACGTCTGGCAGTTTTGATTGATGCGGACAATGCCTCAGCAAAAACAATTAAAGCCATTTTGGAAGAGGCAACCAAATTTGGAGAAGCAACTGTTAAACGAATATATGGAAACTTTGTTGGAGATAGCGGGCAATGGAAATCGGTTATTAATGAGTATGCTATCAAACCTATGCAGCAATTTGCTTATACTAAAGGCAAAAATGCTACTGATGGTTTTATGATTATTGATGCAATGGATTTACTTTATACCAACCGTTTCGATGGGTTTTGTATTGTCTCTAGTGATAGTGATTTTACTGCGCTAGCTATTCGATTAAAAGAACAGGGCGTGACAGTTTATGGTTTTGGTAAGGAACAAACCCCTGAAGCGTTCCGTAATGCGTGCAGTCAGTTTATCTATGTGGAAAATTTATTGCCTGAATTAAAAACAACTAATAATAAGCAAACAGATATTGCCCAATCAGAAAGTTTAAATACTAACAATAAAACATCACAAATTAATAAAACATCACAAATTAATAAAATATCATCCGTTTCGACTAATAATCAACATGCAGAATCCATTGAATTACCTATAGATACTATTAGAAAGATTTTTGAACAATTTGATAGTGAATGGGTAGCGATAACTGCTTTTGGATCTACGTGGAAACGTTTACAAGTGGATATTGACCCGCGTACGTATGGCTGCAAGAAATTCACTGATTTAGTCAAGAAACATCCTGATATTTTTGACTATGAAATGAGATCTAATGAAGAAGCTACTCAGGAACAAATGTATGTAAAACTTAAAATCGAGCCTAGAAATTAAGAAAACAACGGTTGTTTTGAAAATAATCAAAAGTGCGGTCAAAATCAAGGGAGTTTTTCAACCATGCGCAAGCTGCAAAACACGCTGTATATCACCACGCAGGGCAGTTATCTGCATAAGGAGCGGGAAACGCTGGTGGTGGAGCAGGAGCGCAAAAAGGTGGCGCAGTTGCCGGTGCATTCCATCGGGCATATTTTCTGTTTCGGCAATGTGCTGGTGTCGCCGTTTTTGATGGGGTTTTGCGGCGAAAATAATGTGAATCTGGCGTTTTTTACCGAAAACGGGCGTTTCTTGGGGCGGCTTCAGGGGCGGCAGAGCGGCAATGTGTTGCTGCGGCGGGCGCAATACCGGCTGTCGGAGCACAATCCCGTGCCGATTGCGCGGCATATCATTGCGGCGAAGATTCAGTCGGGCAAGCGGGTGTTGCAGCGGCGGCTGCGCAATCATGGCGATCAGGAGGAGGTGCAGGCGGCGGTGTCGGCGCTGAATTTTAGTTTGCAGCAGTTGAAGCGAGCGGAAAGTTTGGAGTTAATCCGCGGGATTGAGGGCGATGCGGCGGCGCGTTATTTCGGCGTATTCCGCCATTTGCTGCGCGAAAACAGCGGTTTTGCCTTCGACGGCCGCAACCGCCGCCCGCCGCGCGACGGGGTGAATGCGCTGCTGTCGTTTGTGTACAGCATTTTGGGCAAGGACATCAGCGGCGCGCTGCAAGGCGTGGGTTTGGATCCGCAGGTGGGTTTCCTGCATGCCGACCGCCCGGGGCGCGACAGTTTGGCACAGGATATTCTGGAGGAGTTCCGTGCGTGGTGGGCGGACAGGCTGGTACTGTCGCTGATTAACCGCGGGCAGGTTAAGCCGCAGGATTTTGTTGCCGAGGCGGGCGGGGCGGTGAATATCAAGCCGGAGGCGCGCAAGCTGTTGTTTCAAACCTTGCAGGCGAAAAAGCAGGAAAAGATTGTGCATCCGTTTTTGCAGGAAGAGGTAGAAATCGGATTGTTGCCTTACATTCAAGCGATGTTATTGGCTCGCCATTTACGCGGTGATTTGGCTGAGTATCCGCCGTTTTTAATGCGGTAACGATTAGTAAAGTGCGGGCGAAATTTTTAAAGTTTTTTGGAGTGGATCATTTATGATGATGTTAATTACCTATGATGTCTCTTTTGAAACGGATGGCGGCGAGGGCAGGTTACGGCGAATTGCAAAACATTGCCTGGATTATGGCGTTCGCGCGCAATATTCCGTGTTTGAATGCGATGTAACGCCCGATCAATGGGTGGTTTTAAAGGCGAAACTTCTCAATACTTATGATCCTAAATGTGATAGTTTGCGGTTTTATCATTTGGGCAGCAAATGGCGCAATAAAGTGGAACATCACGGCGCCAAACAAGCGGTAGACGTATTTAAAGATACGCTGATTTTGTAATTCGCTAACCTGTGGTTATCAAAAAAAGCCAAGCAGTTAGCGATAATAAAAAGTTCTTTAACAATCAGGACTTTAGAAAAATGAAGTATAGCAAAAAGAGCTGTGTTATACTTCGCATCACTTCCTGAGTAGAAGCTTGGCGAATTAGGGGCTGCAAAGCCTTATCGCGCAAGGCTTCAAAACCCAGGGAGCAGCCGCCTTCAGGCGGCTGTGTGTTGAAACCGGCTGCTTGCCGAGTACGCCAGCGACGAGGCAGGCAGCCGCCTTCAGGCGGCTGTGTGTTGAAACTCGCCATCCTGCGGGAGCGCGAGGTAGCCGGCGTGCAGCCGCCTTCAGGCGGCTGTGTGTTGAAACTGAGCGATCGGATACATAAGTCATCTGCCGCCCGCGCAGCCGCCTTCAGGCGGCTGTGTGTTGAAACAGGCCAAACTTGCCTCTCAAACCCAAAAAAACAGCAGCCGCCTTCAGGCGGCTGTGTGTTGAAACATTTTGGCGGCGGGCGCATTATGCCTGGGTTGTGGCAGCCGCCTTCAGGCGGCTGTGTGTTGAAACTTGTCGTCTTGGTATTTTTGGATTCGGGCGGCATGCAGCCGCCTTCAGGCGGCTGTGTGTTGAAACTAAATGTCCCGGATTTATACACACCTTTCCGGCGGCAGCCGCCTTCAGGCGGCTGTGTGTTGAAACTCTTTGTAGTACCAATTTATTAGGACCGTAGCCAGCAGCCGCCTTCAGGCGGCTGTGTGTTGAAACATGTAACAAGATGATTTTAAACGATTTTTCGGGGTGGCAGCCGCCTTCAGGCGGCTGTGTGTTGAAACTAAAGATTTGCCATTTGGACGATAGGGCCGTCATGGCAGCCGCCTGAAGGCGGCTGTGTGTTGAAACGTCTCGTTTATCGTCACACTACCGTGAAATACCTGGCAGCCGCCTTCAGGCGGCTGTGTGTTGAAACTGTCACAAAATATCGACTACAAAGTTGAAGAGTACGCAGCCGCCTTCAGGCGGCTGTGTGTTGAAACTGTTAAGGATTTAAAAAGACGATCGCGCAACATACGCAGCCGCCTTCAGGCGGCTGTGTGTTGAAACGCTATTCTTCGCCGTTTTTTCTGTCTAAATTAATGCAGCCGCCTTCAGGCGGCTGTGTGTTGAAACCTTGTGATCAGGCGGACGCGGAGACTCGGGCGAACGCAGCCGCCTTCAGGCGGCTGTGTGTTGAAACACGCCATGTGCCAAGACGTGGCGAACCAAGCGGAGCAGCCGCCTTCAGGCGGCTGTGTGTTGAAACCATTTGCCGCAATTTTTATAATTGCCGGCGGTTGCAGCCGCCTTCAGGCGGCTGTGTGTTGAAACGGGCGCTATGCTCGCAGATTAAAGGATTGCGGCAGGCAGCCGCCTTCAGGCGGCTGTGTGTTGAAACTTGACGTCATCAAAAAACATTAGTAGAAGTAGATGCAGCCGCCTTCAGGCGGCTGTGTGTTGAAACGTATTTAGGCAAATGGTCTAATTTGTAATAAGCTTGGCAGCCGCCTTCAGGCGGCTGTGTGTTGAAACTTTTTAATCTGCAACACGTTGCAAGCGGTCAATAGGCAGCCGCCTTCAGGCGGCTGTGTGTTGAAACAATTTTGTTACAGCCCCTACTAAAGCCGTGTCATGCAGCCGCCTTCAGGCGGCTGTGTGTTGAAACGCCAAATTAAAACCGGAGAGTTTTTACGTTGCAGGCAGCCGCCTTCAGGCGGCTGTGTGTTGAAACAATCAATCGCTTGCAGCAACTTTAGTTTTATGCGGCAGCCGCCTTCAGGCGGCTGTGTGTTGAAACATGTCATCCAAGAACCGTCTGTCAAAGCAGTTTGGCAGCCGCCTTCAGGCGGCTGTGTGTTGAAACCACTTTACCATCATGCTCGTATGTTTTGCCAACGCAGCCGCCTTCAGGCGGCTGTGTGTTGAAACCCCATCATAGATGGTCAGGGTTGCGGTACTTGCCGTGCAGCCGCCTTCAGGCGGCTGTGTGTTGAAACATACCTACTCCTTTTTTCAGATTGGCGGTTAATGCAGCCGCCTTCAGGCGGCTGTGTGTTGAAACATACCTACTCCTTTTTTTCAGATTGGCGGTTAATGCAGCCGCCTTCAGGCGGCTGTGTGTTGAAACTTTTTAATTTTTTTGTGTTTTTATTCTGTTTTGTGCAGCCGCCTTCAGGCGGCTGTGTGTTGAAACCGGCATACCTTATCAACCACGCGCACATATTCGGCAGCCGCCTTCAGGCGGCTGTGTGTTGAAACTGTTTGTAAAGTAGTATTATTCATAACTGAATTTGCAGCCGCCTTCAGGCGGCTGTGTGTTGAAACACGCACAGTTTCCGGGGCGTAGCGGGCTCTTGCGAGCAGCCGCCTTCAGGCGGCTGTGTGTTGAAACTGGTATCGAGGCCGCAACATGCGCTTGGCATGGCGCAGCCGCCTTCAGGCGGCTGTGTGTTGAAACTAGAAAAGGTGGCAAGCGGCGCAATCTCGCTCGGGCAGCCGCCTTCAGGCGGCTGTGTGTTGAAACAGGGCGGTTTTTTTAAAAAAAAATCAAGTTATTAAGCAGCCGCCTTCAGGCGGCTGTGTGTTGAAACGATATCCGCGTAAAACGCACTGATTCGATTTTCTGCAGCCGCCTTCAGGCGGCTGTGTGTTGAAACGCGGAGGAAATTATGTAGTAATCAAATAACAAAAGGCAGCCGCCTTCGGGCGGCTGTGTGTTGAAACATCGAGGGCGCAATAGCGTTTTTTGCCCTGGGTAGGCAGCCGCCTTCGGGCGGCTGTGTGTTGAAACGACGGATGTTACTGTTGAGGTTTGACTATATCCGCCGGCAGCCGCCTTCGGGCGGCTGTGTGTTGAAACATTATGGGTGGATCCGGATGAATTAATCGAAAAAGCGCAACCGCCTTCGGGCGGCTGTGTGTTGAAACGGGTTAGTTGATAGTCAAGAAGAAGCAGAAACTATGCAGCCGCCTTCGGGCGGCTGTGTGTTGAAACGATCTGAAATTGGTTAAAGAAGTTAAAGATAAATGCAGCCGCCTTCGGGCGGCTGTGTGTTAAAACCAGGTGTCCTCTTTGCCAGGCGTCCACTCTTGTTTACGCAGCCGCCTTCAGGCGGTTATAAGGTAAGTCAGCTAGAAATCACTGTAGGTTTGGCTTCTACTGCAATGATAAAAGGGCAGGTGACTGCCCTTTGTTTTTATCTTTTTAGACTTTCAATAAGAATTCGTGTTGGAATCTGTGTTTATAGATATCGTTCTTAAATTTTATCGTCCAACAATAATTCCACTAATCGTTTTGCCAGCGGGACGTAATGGCCGCTAAAGCGGTGGCTGAAATTAAGCAAATAATAAAGTTGGTAAACCGGTTTTCTGCTTACGTAGTTTTCGTCAATCGGGAAAGTGCGGTCATAATTTTCATAGAATTCGTCCGGAAACGGTTCGAATAATTCGGTGAAAGCCAGGTCGCATTCGCGATCTCCCCAATAGCAGGCGGGGTCGTAGGCATAAACTTTTCCGTCAACGGAACCGACATTTTCAATCCATAAATTGCCGTGTAATAACGACGGCTGCGGTCGGTGTTTGGCTAATTTTGCCGCGATGGTATCTACAATGACTTTGATAGAACCGAAATCCAGTCCTTTTTCTTTGCAGATTTGTAATTGCCAGCCGATACGTTGATCGGAGAAAAATGTCGCCCAGTTTTCCCGCCATTCGTTAGGTTGATAGACGGGGCCAAGCCAGGTGTCGTAATCTAAGCCGTAACGTTCGGAGCCTTGCCGTTTGTGCAACGTGGCTAATGCTTTGCCGAATTCGGCAAATTGTTCTTTGGTGACAGGCGCGAGCTTTAACGCTTCAAGCAATAAAAAGCTGTGATTTTGTGAACAACCGACGCCGTAAACCTGAGGCACGTGAATCGTATTTGTTTTGGCAAGCAATTGCAGCTGGTCGGCTTCTGCGCGGAACATGGAGCGGTAAGATTTTTCGTTCAATTTCAGAAATACCGGTTGGATTCCATCGTTGATGACCCATGCTTCATGCATTTCGCCCGTATGCACTTTGTCTTTTTCTTTGATGTTGTAATACGCACCAAGTTGATCGGCTAAGACTTGAGATACAGATTTCCACATAATTGCCTCCTAAACTACAGGTCGATTAAGATTATCTTGATAATACAAATATTTTTATCAATAATCTGTGACGAAGTTCAAACTTTCGAGGTTTAGCTCGGCTGAATGGAGGTGTTATGAAATTATATATTTATGATCATTGTCCTTATTGCGTTCGCGCACGGATGATTTTCGGGCTGAAAAATCTTCCCGTCGAACAGATAATACTGGCCAATGATGACGATGCCACGCCGGTAAAGCTGGTGGGGAAAAAAGTGGTGCCGATTTTGCTGAAAGACGACGGCACCGCGATGCCGGAAAGTCTGGATATTGTTAAATATGCGGATGAAAATTTCGGTGAGAAAATCCTTGATGAAACCGTGCGTCCGGAAATCGATGCCTGGATGAAGCGGGTAGGCGGTTATTACAATCATCTGTTGCTGCCGCGTTTTGTTCAGCTCGGCTTGGGCGAATTTTCCAGTCAAAGTGCGGTGGATTATTTCACCAAAAAGAAAACGGAATTTATCGGCGATTTTGCCGAAAATCTTGCCGCCAGCCAGCAATATATTGATCGTTTGAATCGGGATTTGCCGGAATTAAGCCAATTGCTGAAAGCGCAAGACAAAGCCAACGGCGAGCAACTTTCGTTGGAAGATATTATGCTTTTCCCGATGTTGCGTAATCTCACTTGTGTGAACGGTATCGACTGGTTGCCGAATATTCAAGGTTATATTGAGAAAATGTCCGCGTTAAGCCGGGTGCCACTTTACACAAATCGCGCGATTTAACATTCAATCCCGTAAAAAACTGTGCTAAAATCGACCGCACTTTTACTGTACATGGTAGGTACAAAGCAAAAGTGCGGTGCATTTTCGCACCTTTTTTATTTATTGTTACGCACAAGTCATCTTTCGTATGGATGACCACTGTATAAGGATTCAACATGCCAATTATTACTTTACCCGACGGTTCACAACGTCAATTCGATAACTCCGTTTCCGTTCTTGAAGTCGCCCAATCGATCGGCGCAGGACTTGCCAAAGCCACCATCGCAGGCCGCGTTAACGGCGAACGCCGCGACGCTTGCGATATAATCAGAGAAGACAGCACGCTGGAAATCATCACCGCAAAAGACGAAGACGGCTTAGAAATTATTCGTCATTCATGCGCGCACTTGCTTGGTCACGCCATTAAACAATTATTTCCAGACGTGAAAATGGCAATCGGTCCGACTATCGAAAACGGTTTCTACTACGATGTGGATTTAGATCGTTCATTAACCCAGGAAGATTTGGACGCCTTAGAAAAACGCATGCTCGAACTGGCGAAAACGAATTACGACGTAGTAAAACAACGCGTAACCTGGCAAGAAGCGCGCGATACCTTCGAGAAACGCGGCGAACCGTACAAAATGGCGATTTTAGATGAAAATATCGCAAAAGACGATCATCCTGCGTTATATCATCATCAGGAATATGTCGATATGTGTCGCGGTCCGCATGTGCCGAATATGCGTTTCTGCCATCACTTTAAATTAATGAAGGTTGCAGGTGCGTACTGGCGTGGCGATAGCAAAAACAAAATGTTACAGCGTATCTACGGTACGGCTTGGGCGGATAAAAAACAGTTAAACGAATATTTAACCCGTTTGGAAGAAGCGGCAAAACGCGATCACCGTAAAATCGGTAAAGCTTTGGATCTTTACCATATGCAGGAAGAAGCGCCGGGTATGGTGTTCTGGCACAACGACGGCTGGACGATTTTCCGTGAATTGGAAACCTTTGTGCGCACCAAATTAAAACAATACGATTACCAGGAAGTGAAAGGTCCGTTCATGATGGATCGCGTGCTTTGGGAAAAAACCGGTCACTGGCAGAATTACGGCGATTTGATGTTCACCACTCAATCGGAAAACCGCGAATACGCCATTAAACCGATGAACTGTCCGGGTCATGTACAAATCTTTAATCAAGGATTGAAATCCTACCGTGATTTGCCTATTCGTATGGCGGAATTCGGTTCCTGTCATCGTAACGAGCCGTCCGGTTCTTTACACGGCTTAATGCGCGTACGCGGATTTACGCAGGATGACGCCCATATTTTCTGTACCGAAGATCAAATTGAAAGCGAAGTCACCAGTTGTATTAAAATGGTTTACGATATGTACACCACCTTCGGTTTTACTAAAATCGCGGTGAAATTATCCACCCGTCCGGAAAAGCGTATCGGTGCGGACGAAATGTGGGATCGCGCGGAGCAAGGTTTAGCCAACGCGTTGGCGCATAACGGTTTGCAATATGAAATTCAGGAAGGCGAAGGCGCGTTTTACGGTCCGAAAATTGAATTTGCGTTGCGCGACTGCTTAGATCGCGAATGGCAATGCGGAACGATTCAGTTAGACTTCGCATTACCGGGCCGTTTAAATGCGTCTTACGTGGCGGAAGATAATGATCGTCGCACGCCGGTCATGATTCACCGTGCGATTTTAGGTTCGATCGAACGCTTTATCGGTATCATCACCGAAGAATACGCCGGCTTCTTCCCGGCATGGCTGGCTCCGGTACAAGCGGTGGTGATGAACATTACCGACAGCCAGGCGGAATACGTGCAAAAAGTGGTAAAACAACTTTCCGACGCCGGTTTA
The DNA here is from genome assembly GCF_014843355.1 of Actinobacillus sp. GY-402. Taxonomy (GTDB): domain Bacteria; phylum Pseudomonadota; class Gammaproteobacteria; order Enterobacterales; family Pasteurellaceae; genus Exercitatus; species Exercitatus varius. Next base: position 986,481 of record NZ_CP062137.1, on the reverse strand, counting down.
CGTGTGAAAGCGGATCTTCGTAACGAAAAAGTCGGTTTCAAAGTGCGTGAACACACCTTGCGCCGCGTGCCTTACATGTTGGTTTGCGGCGATAAAGAAATCGCCGACGGCAAAGTTTCGGTACGTACCCGCAGAGGGGCGGACTTAGGCGCTTACAGCGTAGAAGATTTCATTGAAATTCTGAAAAAACAAGTGCGCGGACGCGAATTGAAATTGTTGGGCGAAGCGTAAATTTATGCGATTAACGAAAAGTGCGGTCAAATTTGACCGCATTTTTTTGTAGCGGATGATTAAAACCGTTCTTTCCAATATCCGATCCATTCTTTCAGCAATTGCATGTTGGCGGCAAGGGCGCCGGCTTGCGGGATGAAATGCATGGCGTTGAGTTCATAGCTGTCGGGAATAATGCCGGGGCCGACGCTTGCCGGTAAAACTTCGAAACCTTGTTGTTCAAACAGCATTTTGGCGCGTTTCATATGCCATTGATTGGTGACGAGGACGATGCGCTTAATGTTTTCCCGTTCCAGAATTTCTTTGCTGTAAAGAGCGTTTTGTTTGGTGTTGGTGGAATGTTCTTCCAGCCATTTAGGCTGAACACCGAAGAAAGTAAAAAATTCCTGTCCCATTACTTTGGCTTCGGAATTGCCGTTCGGGCTGGCGCCGCTGATGAGAATCGGTAATTCCGTTTCTTTATGCAAATAGGCGGCGTAACGCATGCGTTCCAGCACTAAACCGGGCACGGTGAGAGTGTTGAACAGTTCTTTGCTGTCCCGCAATCCGCCGCCCAAAATCACAATTGCCTGGGCTTTGCGGTAATCGTCCGCCGTTAAATGATCTTCCTGAGTGAGGCTGTTATTTAGGCGTTCTGCCGTATAGGGAATGCTGAACGCATACAAAATAATAACGCTTAAAAGTGCGGTCAGAAATGCGAGTTTTTTGAAACGGAACAGCCGGAGAAAAAAGGCTAATACCAATAAAATGAGCACGTCGAAAGGGGGGAGAATAATCGCGGTAATCAGTTTTGTCATATCAATCATAACGATGCCTTGGTTGAATTATTTGCCCGTATTATTCCGTAAAAACGGGACGAACTCAATCATTAAAATACTGTCCAACAGGCAGTTGAAGTGCTAAAATACGCCGATTTTTAAAAGGAAGTTTATGAATCCGATTCTTGTCGAATTAAAGCAAAAATTACAGAAAATTGAAGAACTTATCATTGATAAAAATGATGTGGTTTATTTTGATTATCCGCTTCATCTGAATGTGGGCGATTTGCTGATTTACGCCGGTACCGAGCAGTTTTTCAGAGATTATCAAATCAATATTACCTTAAGACGTTCGCTGCAAGCGTTTGATATTCAGGAAGCCAAAAAGCATATCCATCCGAACACGACGATTTTATGCCACGGCGGCGGAAATTTCGGTGATCTTTATCCGTTAATTCAGAAAATGCGTGAAGAAATTGTGACGGAATTTCCGCACAATCGTGTGATTTTATTGCCGCAGACCGCGCATTTTTCCTGTCGGCAGGAAATGGAAAAATCCGCCGTAGTGTTTTCTCGTCATCAGGATTTACATTTGTTTGCGCGCGATAGCAAAACCTTTGAATTATTCGGCGGACGCTTCTCTGATAATGTATATTTATCGCCGGATATGGCGCACCAGTTATACGGTTCGTTGCCCAATAAACCTCGGCGGGAGCATCCGCATCGGACGCTTTATTTTTTACGTAAGGACATTGAAAAAAGCCATATTGAAGCCGAAATTCAGGCGACATTACCGAATTTGGACAATGTGAAAGACTGGGAAGATATTTTGTTGCCAAGCGATCTCAGATTTGAATTATGGTGCAGTCGTTTTTCCAAATTAGCCAATCGTTTCAATCTGGCATTTGTGAAAAATATAATTAACCGGCTTTGGTATCGCCACGCATTAAACGTGATTGCCCGTTGTCAGGATATTTTCCTTGGTTATGACGAAGTGATTACCAGTCGCCTGCACGGTCATATTTTTTCTTGTCTGTTAGGTTTACCGAATCAGGTTTGTGATAATTCTTACGGGAAAAATACCGGCTATTTCAATCAATGGACGAAAAATATCGAGTATACTCAACTCTATGAAAAGTAATCGTCATTTTATCATGCTGATCGGCGTGACAATTCTGAGTATGGGGCTCACGATGGTGAGCTCTTTTGTGTTGGCACGTATGTTGTCGGTGGACGATCGCGGTTTGCACCAACTGTTTATTACCACGGTATCTTATGTCGTCACGATTGCGACCGGCGGCTCGGGCTTTGCTTTGGCGCTGTCCATGCGCAATAAACGTTACCTTAACTGGCGCCGGTATTTTGCGACCTTTATTGCCGCCGCCGTTGTGGTGGCGTTGATTGCCGTGGCGTTGTTCGATTTTACTCAATTCGAATTTTTATTCGTATTTAATGTGATTTTAACCGCGATTCTGACAATTACCTTAGAGAAAAGTAAAATTGATCCGCGGCTCAAAATTTATCGCGCGCTGACGCTGCAACAGCCGGTTTTGCTGGTGGCAATTTACGGCATAACCTATTTATGGTTGGGCGAACAGCCGTTAAAAACCGTTATTGAATTGTTGACTTTATTCAGTTTTATTCAAGCGGCGGCTTGTCTTTTTTATCTTTATCGTATCGAAAAATCCTTTCTTAAAACGGAAAATCTGCGTGAAATCGACCGCACTTTTTTCTTAAAAACCTGGTTTAAGCAGAATCTGTATCAGATTTTCGGCGCCACGACCTCCAGCCTCGATAAATATTTAATCGCCATTTGGCTCGGGCATTATTATTTAGGGCTGTACACCGTATGTATTGCCTTTGATGCATTATTAACCAAATTTATCAATATGCTGACGGATTATTATTATTCCGGATTATTGAACAATTTAAACCGGATCAAATCCGTATTGGCGGTGATCGCTTTACTGAGCGCGGGCGCCGTTATTTTAACGCCGTTACTGGCGGAACCGATTATTCGGTTCTTTTTCAGTACGAAATACGTGGAAGTGGCGCCGGTGCTGATTTGGTTTATTCTGAATTCGATTATTGCGGGCTTGTCCTGGCTGTTATCGCAAAATATGCTGATTCAGGGCAAACAGGTGTTGTTGTTTACCCGACAAATTATTTCCATCGCCGTATTCGTCGGTTTATTTTATGCCTTAAAAGATTATCAGCTTTATGGCGTGGCGTATGCCTTTATCGGCGGCAGTTTGACCCGACTGACCATTTCGATTGCGTATTATTTTAAATATCCGGTTAACTCCGTAACGTTGGAAAGTAAATAACATGAAAAAATACTTAATTTCTCTCGAAAAAGACGCGCAACGCCGGGAATTGTTCTTTTCTCAGCCCGATACGTCCGATTTCGAAGTTTTCAATGCGATTAATACGATGGGATTATCGCAGGCGGAATTAGAAAAGACGTTTGATTTTGCCGCGTTTAAAAACGCTTATCACCGTGATGTCACAAAAGGTGAAATCGGCTGTACGTTAAGCCATTTGAACGTGTATAAAAAAGTGATCGAAGACGACGCGATCGACGAGCGGGATTATGTTTTAGTCTGTGAAGACGATGTGCTTTTTGCGGAAAATTTTAATGAAAATCTGACCGCACTTTTACAGGAAAATCTGACCGCGGATATTATTTTAGTGGGGCAATCCAAAATTCCGAGTTTTGATGATAAAGAATTAGCCGTCAATTACCCGACCACTTTCGGCTTTTTGCAAAAGCCGGTGGGAAAAACGAAATATCGCTATGCTTATCCGTATCGCAATTATTTCGCCGGCACGGTGGCTTATTTAATCAAGAAATCCGCCTGCCGCCGTTTTTGGCGGGAAGTGCAGCGGTTACCGGCAACTTATTGGCTGGCGGATGACTTTATTTTATTCGGTCAACAATTCGGCTTGGATATTTTAGTGGTGCGTCCGCTGATGGCGATTGAAAACCCGAATTTAACCAGTAATCTGGAGGCTTTACGCGGTTCGTTAGATAATAATATGGCGAAAAAACTGATGAAATTTCCGCTGAAAAAACTATTGGCGATTAAGAGAAATTTATCATGTCTGCATTGATTAATTTATTTTATCTTTACGATCCGTGGCTATTTCACGTGGTTCGCATGAGTTTGCTGATCGGCTTTTTATCTTTGCTGTGGCTGGGCTACAAATGGTACAAAAAAGAGACAAGGCAAATTTTCATTCCTTTAGATAGCTTGTGGGTTTGCGCGGCGCTGATCGGCATATCGGTGATTCCGATTCTGATTAACGGCACCTCGGAATTCGGCGTAATCGGTATGTATGTAAAATCGCTGGTGGTTTTTGCGTTTGGCATTGTGATTTACAACGTATTTTATTGCCATCCGAAGGGAAAACAGCAATTTATCCGCGATGTCAATATCGGCATTGGCGTGCAGTCAGGCCTGGGCGCCCTTGCTTTGGCGGGAATTCCTTTATTTATCGCCGTTGCGTTAGGCACCAATTCGGATATGGGCGGACAGCTGCCTCGTTTCATCGGTTCCGAACAGGAATATCGGTTGTATAATTTCACCTCGTCCGCTTTTTTTCCGCTTAGCGCTTTTTATCTCATGCTATTGCATTTTTTATTGGCGTACGGCGAAAAAAATGAAAAATTAAATACGGTTTATGTGTTTCTCATTTTAGCTATCGGACTAATTTCAGGCAGAACTTTTTTTATTTTCTCGGTGGTCAGTCTGGCGGTGTATTTCAGATTGCGTTATATCCCCGCTATCGCTGCGTTTGCCGTGCTGGTTTTGTTTTTTGCTTATCGGTATCCTACGCATCCTTATGTGGCGCATGCTTTGGAGCCGCTGATTAATCTGATTCACGGCGGAACCAGCATCAGTTCGTCCACGGATACGTTAATGGATAAACATTTATTTATGCCCACTGTGAAGCAATTAATCATGGGAGACGGACAATACTATGTGGTGGGGCGTACGGCGCGCAGTTATTACGGCGGCTCCGATTCGGGCTTTATCCGTCAGGCATTGTATGGCGGCGTAGGTTACATTTTGGCCTGTTTTTTATTTACCGCTTATTTTGTGAAACGAATTGCCGATAACTGGTTTAACGGCAGCTGGAAATTTATTTTATCCACCTTGTTTTTATTAAGCGTGTTGAATATTAAAGCGGATACTTATGCCTATCCGGGAATTATGTTAACGTTTTTAATGTTTGTTTCTTTATTCGGCAATAAAGGAAAAATTTTAGAGAGAAGCTGATGTTTAGTATCATTGTTCCGTCTTATAACCGAAACGCACAAGTGAATGCCTTATTGGCGAGTCTGGAAAATCAGACGGTAAAAAATTTTGAAGTGATTGTGGTGGATGACTGTTCAAAAAACGTGATAAAAATTGACCGCACTTTTGCTTTTCCGGTGAAGCTGATTCGTAATGCGCAGAATGGCGGGCCGGCGAAAAGCCGTAATATCGGTGCGGAAAATGCGCAGCACGATTGGCTGTTATTTTTAGATGACGACGATCGTTTCGACGACCGGAAATGCGAAATTTTAGCCGAGCGCATTACGGAAAATCCTACGGCAAACTTCGTTTATCATCCGGCAAAATGTGAGATGGTGAACGAAGGTTTCAGCTATGTCACCAAGCCGTTTCAGCCGGATTCGCTGAGCCTGGAAAATATGCTGCTTGCGAACAAAATCGGCGGAATGCCGATGATGGCTATCAAAAAAGACTTCTTTTTTCGGTTAGGCGGTTTATCGACGGATTTGAAATCGCTGGAAGATTATGATTTTGTGCTGAAATTGGTGTCCGATAGCGATTTGAACGCGTTGTATGTGGACGAACCGCTGAGTTTATGCGCCTTTCATACCAAACGTTCCAGCGTTTCCACCAATACCGAAAACACGGAAAAAGCCATTGAAGCGATTTGCCGCCGATATGTGAAAACGCCGCAGCAAGCGCACAATTTCAAGCTGAATTCGCTGTATATGCTGGCGTATCCGAATGCGATGAATTTATCCCGCAAGGCGGCGGGTTATTATTTCGACATGTTCAAATTAAGCCGCAGTTTAAAGCATTTGGTGATTGCCGTCGTGACATTTATTTCGCCTAAGCTGGCGATTAACTTAAAAAGATTTGTATGAATATGAAATTTTCTGTTTTGATGTCCTTATATTTTAAGGAAAAACCCGAATATTTACGCGCCAGCCTGCAAAGTTTAGCGGATCAAACCGTGCCGGCGGATGAAATTATTTTAGTCTTGGACGGGCCGATTACCGCCGAATTGGAAAAGGTGTTGGACGAGTTTCAGACTAAATTGCCGTTAAAAACCGTGCCGCTGGCGCATAATGTCGGCCTGGGAAAAGCCTTAAACGAAGGGATTAAGGCGGCCCGCAACGAGTGGCTGTTCCGCATGGACACGGATGACATTTGCAAACCGGAACGTTTCGCCAAACAAGTGGAATATATCGAACAACATCCTGACGTCGTCATGTTCAGCACGCAAATTGCCGAGTTTGATGAAGATCCTAACGTCATTATCGCCGAACGTCGCGTGCCGACGGAATATCGGGATATTGTGAAATTCAACCAAATGCGTTCGCCTTTTAACCATATGACGGTAGCCTATAAAAAATCGTTATTGCAGGAAGTGGGCGGCTATCAGCATCATATGTTCCTGGAAGATTACAATTTGTGGAACCGCATTATTGCCACGGGTCATAAAGTCGGAAATCTGCCCGACGTATTGTTATTGGCTCGCACGGCGGGCAACGCGATGTTCAGCCGCCGGCGCGGTTGGGTTTACGCGAAAAGCGAATGGAAGCTGTATCGGTTGAAGCAACGGCTAAAAATCCAAGGTGCCGTCAGCGGTTTTATGACGTTCCTTGCCCGAACTTTACCGCGTTTAATGCCGGTTTCCGTTGTTAAAATGCTATATAAATTAATGAGAAAGTAAAAATGAAAACGTTGTTAAAATTGACCGCACTTTTAACCGGTGTGGTTATTGCCGGCTGTTCTTCCGGTTCTTCGAATCCTAAAACCGTTCATTCTGCAAACGGTAACGCCGGTATGGTTCAGGCGGATTTATCGCCGTTAGGCGCGGACGCAACCTATAACGCGCCGCGTACTCTCGATAACTTCAATGATTACGTGGTTTTCTTAAAACGAAAAGCGGCGGGGCAGGGTGTGTCCAAAGCCGTCCTAAGCCAGCAGAACAATATTCGCTATATTGATGCCGCCGTACGTTTGGATCAAAAGCAGGCGGGACTGGCGGAACGCCGTAAAAACCAACCGCCTTTGCCGCCGAATCCCAACGGCGTCACCAATTATATTGCAAAACATTTAACCCGGGCCAAAGTGGATAAAGCGGAAGAAAATTACTGGGACGTTCGCACCCAGCTGCAAAACGCCAGCCGTCAATACGGCGTGCCACAGGAATATTTGTTAGCGTTGTGGGGTATGGAAAGCAGCTTCGGTTATTATCAGGGCGATTATGACGTGCTTTCCGTGCTGGCTACTTTAGCTTTTGACGGACGTCGTGAAAATCTGTTCGGCAAAGAATTTATTAACGCCATGAAAATGCTGGAAGCCGGTCATCTGAACCGCGCGCAAATGCAGGGGTCTTGGGCGGGAGCCATGGGACAAACCCAATTTATGCCGAGTTCGTATCTGAATTATGCCGCAGACGGCGACGGTGACGGCATGAAAGATATTTGGAGTAACGAATACGATGTGTTTGCTTCCATTGCCAATTATCTTCACAGCGTCGGCTGGGACAGCAATTTGCCTTGGGGCGTTGAAGTCACATTAAGTCAGCCGCTGGATTTATCTCTTGCCGGCACGGAAAAAGGCAAAGCCCGTTCATTAAGTCAATGGCAGAGCATGGGCGTGAATATCAACGGATTTAACGCGGCGCGAACCAATGCGTTAGCCTCAACGGATTTGTGGTTGGTGCGTCCGGATAAGGAAGTGGGCAGGGCATTTTTAGTCACGAATAATTTCCGTACGATTTTAGACTGGAACCGCTCCAGTTATTATGCGTTAAGCGTCGGAATGTTTGCCGATCGCATCAAGGCGGCAACAGGCTTGTAATTTAATTCGGAGTTCGGGTATTATGCCTGAACTCCTTTTTTATTTTTATCAAACAATATTCAACACGACCGATAAGGATACCATTATGAAAAAATCCATTTTAGCTGTTTTTTTGACCGCACTTTTGGCGGCTTCCGCTCAAGCGGAGAGTTCCTCGCCGGATACATTGAGCAAAATTCTTAAGACCAAAGAAATTAAAGTGTGTTCGCCGGGGGATTACAAACCCTTCAGTTTTGATAATAACGGCAAATTTGAAGGGATTGATAACGATCTCATCGACAAACTGGCGGCAAGTCTGGATGCCAAGGTTACCATTGTAAAAACCACCTGGAAAACGTTAATGGATGATTTCACCGCAGGCAAATGCGACATCGGTGTCGGCGGGATTTCCATTACCCTGGCGCGCCAGCAAAAAGCGTTATTTTCCGAGCCGTATTTTACCAACGGTAAAACTCCGCTGGTTCGTTGTGAAGATGTGGATAAATATCAAACGGTGGAACAAATTAATCGTCCGGAAGTCAGAATCGTAGCAAATCCTGGCGGCAGTAACGAAAATTATGCGCGCACGGTGCTGACCAAAGCGAATTTAACTATGAATCCTGAAAATCTGACGATTTTCCAGCAAATTATCGATAAAAAAGCCGATGTTTTCGTGACGGAAGCGGCAGAAGCCATTGTGAAATCTCACGAGCATAAAGGCGTGTTGTGCGGAGTCAATCCGGACAAACCGTTAAAACCGGCGCAAAACGGTTGGATTGTCCCGAACGGGGATTTTCGTTTTAAAGAATATGTGGATCAATTCTTCCATTTGGAACGTCAATCCGGTGAATTGGACGCTACCATCAACAAATGGTTGCCGCGCGATTAGTTCGTATTTATATTAACCCGAATACTAAAATCCTCAGCGTAAAACTGAGGATTTATTTTTTCAACAAATCTTTTAAACCGGCTTTCATGGCGGACATTTGAGATTCGTAGAGCGCTTTGCTTTCACGCTCGTCAATCATATAAGAAATGGTTTCCGACAACGTCATATTCATTTTGCGGGAATATTTAGACAAGCGCGACCAAACGCCGTATTCCAAATCGATGGATTTTTTCTTCGTGGACTGTTTTTCTGCGTTGAAGAAACGTTTACGGCGGGCACGAATCGCCTGATCCAGCTTGATCACCAGATTTTCCGCCATATTTTCGGCAATCCAGCTTTCAATTTGTTCGGGATAATTCTGCGCATCCAGCAATTCCTTTACTTTGGCGTCCGCCAGGCTGCGTTCTTCATAACGGGTAATCGCTTCGCCGTCCCGGCTTTTTTTGATGAGATAGCGCCATTTCCATTGCGCTTCCTGGTTTTTTAGTTTTTGATATTTCATTTTTCGTCCCTTTCGTGACGTGGTAACTGCGATAAATATACCGGTTTTCGGGAAAATATGCCAGTCATTTTTAGACGGCGGGCGGAATGTGTGCGATAATGCGCAATCAATAAAATTCAGCACAAGAGAACTCACGTGAACCGATTTGAACAAGCCCTGAACTGGCAAGATTTAACGCCGTCTTTATGCATTGATAAACTGCCTCAAGACAACGTCACATTTTTTGATTTGCAGCCCCGCGTCAGTTCGGCGCTTTCGCAATTCTTGCAAAATTCCGACCGCACTTTACTGGTGCTGAAAGCGGATGATCAGGCGGAATACATGCCGTTATTGGAACGGTTTATTGGTGCTCATTCGTTTTCTGACGATGGTGAGAAAATTCACGGTGTAAATTATGTCATAGAACAGGCGGACAGCTTTTCTTTTGCCCGCCTGCATGCAGAACCGGCGCAATCGACGCAGGATAATTTTGCGGCGAAAAAATCCGTCGGTTCCGCTTTGTATTTTGATCAAAACCGGTTATTGGGCGCCATTCGGGTTCATCCTATGTCCAAGGATATTCAGTTAAATGCGGGATTGGTGCACGAGCTGAACGGCGGTGTGTTGATTCTCAATCTGGCAGCCTTGTTAGATAAATTTGAATTGTGGCAACGCCTGAAACAAATTCTGCAGACGCAAATGTTTGATTGGTATTCCGCTCATCCGTTTAAACCGCTGCCTTGTGAGATTCCAAGTTATCCGTTGTCGCTGAAAGTCATTTTGTTGGGTCAGCGCGAGGATTTAGCCGTGTTTTCGGAGCTGGAACCGGATTTGTTCCGATTTGCGGATTATGCGGAAATCGAAAGTTATTTCGCCATGGAAGACGAAACGGCGCATTGTCAATGGGCGAAATATGTGCGGGATTTTGCCGTTTCGCAGCATTTGCCGGTTCCCGATATGGCGGGGCTCATTAAGCTTTATCAGTTATTGGTGCGGGAAAGCGAAGATCGTCAGCTGATCAATATTTCGCCGACCATGCTGAAAAATTGGCTGACGAAAGCCGGATTGTCGCATAAAAATACCGGCGACAAAGGCATAAGTGCGGGAGATTTTGAACGAGTTTTTCAGCAAACTCAATATCAGCAGGGATTTTTGCGCGAACAAGCCTATGCGGATATTTTGCACGAGCAGGTTTACATTCCCACGGAAGGCGAGGAAGTCGGGCAGGTTAACGGTTTGTCCGTGGTGGATTATGCCGGTGCGCCGTTATCCTTCGGCGAGCCTTCGCGCATAAGCTGTTTAGTCAAATTCGGTGACGGTGAAATCATTGATGTGGAACGCAAAAGCGAACTGGCGGGCAATCTTCACGGCAAAGGCATGCTGATTGCGGAAAGTTGTCTTGCCGGCATATTACAGTTGCCGTCGCAATTGCCTTTTTCCGCTTCTCTGGTGTTTGAACAATCTTACGGCGAAATTAACGGCGACAGTGCGTCTCTGGCGGCATTTTGTGTGTTAACCAGTGCGTTGTCCGATGTGGCTATTCCGCAATCGATCGCCATCACCGGTACTATTGATCAATTCGGTCTGGTTCATGCGGTAGGCGGCGTAAACGATAAAATTGAAGGCTTTTTCACTATTTGCGAACGTCGCGGCTTAACGGGAAAACAAGGCGTCATTATTCCGGCGGCGACAATTAATCAGCTGAGTTTAAGCGAATCCGTGCAAAGTGCGGTCAAAAATCAGCAGTTTTTTATTTGGGCGGTGGAAGACGTTCATCAGACCGGTAAAATTTTATTTGCGCGGGATTTGGTGGAAGAACCGGATAAAATTTATACGGAAGACGAGCAGCCGTTAGCGCGTTTAATTCACCAACGTATTGAATTACATGCGGATTCTCCGCGGTTTAGCTTGTGGCGCGCATTATTGGGTAAAAAGTAACTGGTTAGACCAATTCAGCGTACACGTGTTAGCTATTTTTATTTTTGAGGGACTCTGTTAGAATGCCGCCGTTACGATATGCAAGGCGTATCCTTTATTTATCTGTTATTAGGGAAAATTGAAATGACAAACACCTGTACACCGAATCACAAAAGCTCGTACACTTACGAAGATTTATTAGCCTCAGGTCGCGGTGAATTATTCGGGCCGAAAGGTCCGCAGTTGCCGGCGCCAACAATGCTGATGATGGATCGCGTGGTCGAAATGAACGAAACCGGCGGAAATTACGGCAAAGGTTACGTGGAAGCGGAATTAGACATTAAACCGGATTTATTCTTTTTTGATTGTCATTTCATCGGCGATCCGGTGATGCCGGGCTGCTTGGGGCTGGATGCCATGTGGCAGTTGGTGGGCTTCTATTTAGGCTGGATTGGCGGCGAAGGCAAAGGTCGCGCTTTAGGCGTAGGCGAAGTGAAATTCACCGGTCAGGTGTTGCCGACTGCGAAAAAAGTGACTTACCGCATTCATTTAAAACGCGTGATCAATCGTAAGTTAATCATGGGCGTGGCGGACGGTGAAGTGGAAGTGGACGGCCGAGTGATTTATACGGCGACGGATTTGAAAGTCGGTTTGTTCCAGGATACGTCAACATTTTAATTGGTTTAAAACAGACAAAAGTGCGGTCAAATTTGACCGCATTTTTTTGCTTCATGACAAATAACGGCTACAAATACGCCGCCATAATGATCGCATTTTCCCGTTTGCCGTCGGGGGTCGGATAATAATTTCTGCGTACGTCCACTTCGTTGAAATGCAGTTTTTCATACAATTTTATCGCACGGAGATTACTTTCCCGCACTTCTAACCACAGGGTCAAAATGCCTTTTTCCCGTAATTGCTCCATTAACGCCTTAAGCAAGGCATAACCTAATTTTTGCCCCTGAAAATCCGGATGAACGGCGATATTGAACAAAGTGGCTTCATCCAGCACGGTTTGGCAAATGGCAAAGCCCGCAATCCGATCATCCGAGAGAATTTTCAGATTGTGATAACGGCTTCCCGTATTGTTTTTTAACGTGCCTAACGACCAGGGCACTAAATGAGCGGCACTTTCAATGGAATACAGGCTTTCCATTTCGGATTCGTTCACAGGCTCGATATGAATAGCGGACATCATTTTCTCAATCGATAAAAATTGTGTGTAGTTTACCTTAATTTTATCGAAACGGAAATTTTCGTTTTCACTCAAATTTTTTTGAATTTGTGATCTATCTAACAAAAATTTTGAGCCGTTTCCGTTAAATTAACCATAATGTAAATTATCATTCAACAATAAGGATTGCGCTATGAAAAAACTCATTAATTCCGTGGAAACGGTTCTGGACGAACAATTACAGGGATTAGCCAAATCCCATCCGAATTTGCTTGTGAATACGGAGCCGGTTTATGTCCGTCGCGCCGATGCGCCGGTTAGCGGCAAAGTGGCATTGATTTCCGGGGGCGGAAGCGGACACGAGCCGATGCACGCAGGATTTGTGGGAAAAGGAATGCTTGACGGCGCTTGTCCCGGCGCGATTTTTACCTCACCGACGCCGGATCAAATGTTTGAATGCGGATTAAACGTAGACAGCGGTGAAGGCGTGTTGTTGCTGATTAAGAATTATACCGGCGACGTGTTGAATTTTGAAACGGCGGCGGAATTGTTAGCGGATAACGGCGTGAAAGTGGCAACGGTGCTGGTGGACGATGATGTGGCGGTGAAAGACAGTCTTTATACCGCAGGGCGCCGCGGCGTAGCCAATACCGTTATTCTGGAGAAATTGCTGGGTGCGGCGGCGGATAAGGGTTATAACCTGCAACAACTTGCCGAGTTAGGCTATAAATTAAATAACAACGGACATTCCATCGGGATTGCGTTAGCTGCGTGCACCGTGCCAGCGGCGGGCAAACCGTCCTTTACGCTGGCTGAAAACGAAATGGAATTCGGAGTGGGAATTCACGGCGAACCGGGTATTGAACGTCGAACTTTTGACAATCTGGATAATACCGTGCAACAAATGTTTGATACTCTAATTGCTCACGGCGATTATCAACGCACCGTGCGTCGTTGGGATGCGGAAAATCAGCAATGGAATGAAGTGCAAGACAGCAAACAAGCTTTGCAAAAAGGAGATCGGGTTATCGCTTTGGTGAACAATCTGGGGTCGGTGCCGCTGTCCGAACTTTACGGCGTTTATAATAAGTTGGAACAAATTGCGACGGCGTTCGGGTTGAAAATCGAACGCAATTTAATCGGTTCTTATTGCACATCATTGGATATGCAGGGCGTGTCGATTACCTTATTGAAAGCGGATGACGAAACCCTGGCGTTGTGGGACGCACCGGTCAATACGCCGGCATTACGTTGGGGAGAATAAGTATGATCGGCAAAGCGCAAATTTTACGATGGCTGGAAAATTGTCGGCAGGCGATGAACGAACAGCGGGATTATCTGACGCAGCTTGATACCGAAATCGGTGACGGCGATCACGGCTTAAATATGCAGCGCGGTTTCAGTAAAGCCGCTGAAAAAGTCGCCACGGTGGCGGATAAAGATATTGGCACCGTGCTGAAAACCGTGGGCATGACGTTGCTCTCCCAAGTGGGCGGCGCCAGCGGTCCGTTATACGGCACTTTTTTCATCAAAGGGTCGCAAAGTGCGGTCGGAAAAGAGGAAGTTTCTGCGGAAGAACTCATCGCCTTATTAAAAAGCGGAGTGGAAGGCATTATCAGCCGCGGTCGGGCGGAATTAGGCGACAAAACCATGTGCGACGTTTGGTTGCCGGTTATCGCCGAATTAGAAGCGAACAAAAACCAACCCGAAGTGCCATTGCTTGAAAGTGCGGTCAAAAAAGCGGAAGAATCCGTTACCGCAACCATTCCGTTAGTGGCGAAAAAAGGGCGCGCGAGTTATTTGGGCGAACGCAGTGCGGGGCATGCGGATCCGGGCGCGACGTCCAGCATGCTCATCATCAAAGCCTTAGCGGATGCCGTGAAAGGAGAATAATATGGTCAGTTTGGTCTTGGTTTCTCATAGTGCGAAGTTAGGCGAGGGATTAGCGGAAATTTTGCATCAAATGACGCAAGGCGATTGTAAAATTGCGGTCGCCGCGGGCATTGATGATGCGGAAAATCCTATCGGCACGGATGCCGTCCGCATTATGTCGGCGATTGAGTATGTTTATTCGCCCGACGGCGTCGTGGTGCTGGTGGATCTCGGCAGCGCGATTCTCAGCGCCGAAACCGCGATAGATTTATTGGACCCGGAAATGGCGCGGCACGTTGTTATCAGCTATGCGCCTCTGGTTGAAGGTGCCTTTGCGGCTGCCGTTTCGGCGTCCGGCGGTGACAATTTAGCTACCGTACTGGCGGAAGCCGATTCCGCAGCGGAATTAAAACGGCAGCAAGAACATAACTAACAAGTTCAAAGATAAAAACAGAAAAGGACGGTTAATTCCGTCCTTTTGTTTCATTAATTCATTCCGAATTAAGGATATTTAATTTCAATCACTTTGCCCGTTTCGCCGTCCCAGTCAATGCAGGCGATGGTGGCGGGGTGAAAACTGACGGTGTTTCGTCCGCAAAATTCCGTGACGATTTCGCCCACCAGCGGTAAGTGGGAAACCAGTAAAATGCTGGCGTCTTCCTGATCTTCCGCCAGCGTTTCCAGATAATTACGCACCAAATCCGTGTTGCCGTAAGGCGTGATGGCGTCCCAGGTTTCGGCGCGGCTCGTTAAACTTTGTCCGAAGGCGGCATTAATTTGCTCAAACGTTTCCAGCGCGCGTGCATAAGGGCTGACAATGACTTTATCAAGTGCGGTAGAATTTAGCCAAGTTTTTAACCATTGACTTTGCTGAAAGGAACTGGTTTTACCAAACTGAGTCAAATGTCGGTCTTTATCGGAAGGTGCCAGCATTTCCGCTTCACCGTGGCGCATAACGATAATTCTCATAGTAACATCCTGTGTAGAAAATTTGGCGATAATCTAAAGGACTTCGCAAGGAAAAGCAATGCATTTATCGCGATTTTTATGCTAGAATGCAGCGATTTTTTATTGCCCACGGAAACGAAAAATAACAATGAAAGACAGTATTATCAGCAAATTGGACAGCCTTGCGGAACGCCATGAAGAACTTCAGGCGTTATTGGGAGAGGCGTCAGTCATTAACGATCAGGATAAATTTCGCGCTTATTCCAAAGAATATGCCCAACTTGAAGAAGTGGTCGGCACGTTTACCCGTTGGAAAAAACTGAATCAGGATATTGAAGACGCGCAGCTTCTGCTTGAGGATCCTGATATGAAAGATATGGCGCAGGAAGAAATCGAACAAAACAAAGCGGAAATCGAACGGCTTGAACAGCAGTTGCAAATTTTATTATTACCGAAAGATCCGCATGACGACTATAACGCTTATTTAGAAATCCGCGCCGGTACCGGCGGGGACGAAGCGGGGATTTTTGCCGGAGATTTATTCCGTATGTACAGCCGTTATGCGGAAAGCAAACGCTGGCGCATTGAAACCCTGAGCGCAAATGAAAGCGAACAGGGCGGTTATAAAGAAATTATTGTTAAAGTGATTGGCGAAGGCGTGTACGGACAGTTAAAATTCGAATCCGGCGGTCATCGCGTACAACGCGTACCGAAAACCGAAAGCCAGGGACGAATTCACACTTCCGCCTGTACGGTGGCGGTAATGCCGGAATTGCCGGAAACCGAACTGCCGGAAATCAATCCGGCGGATTTACGGATTGACACTTATCGTTCGTCCGGTGCCGGCGGTCAGCATGTTAACACCACGGATTCCGCCGTGCGAATCACCCATATTCCCACCGGCATTGTAGTGGAATGTCAGGACGAACGTTCGCAACACAAAAATAAGGCGAAAGCCATGTCCGTATTGGCTTCGCGCATTGCTCAGGCGGAACAGGAAAAACAAGCTCAGGAACAGGCGGACACCCGCCGTAACTTGCTGGGTTCCGGCGACCGTTCGGACAAAATCCGCACTTACAACTACCCGCAAGGTCGTGTGACCGATCATCGTATTAACCTCACGGTTTATCGTTTGGATGAAGTGATGAACGGCAAAATCGATGAACTGATTCAACCGATTATCACCGAATATCAGGCGGATCAGTTGGCGGCGTTGTCGGAAAGTAATTAATCCGGTTTCATCGCGGGCGGATTTATGGATTCGCTTCGTTGAAACCTTAATGTCGAGAATTTTTTATGTCGTTTGAATTGGACAAACCCGATAATTCCCAAAAAGACGCAACTTTTACCGCGACGTTTACCACGATAAACGGCAATATTCCGTTAGCCAGCCGTTTTAAACG
Source organism: Actinobacillus sp. GY-402 (assembly GCF_014843355.1). Taxonomy (GTDB): domain Bacteria; phylum Pseudomonadota; class Gammaproteobacteria; order Enterobacterales; family Pasteurellaceae; genus Exercitatus; species Exercitatus varius. The sequence continues at coordinate 969,717 of NZ_CP062137.1, read as the reverse complement.
CTGGATAGCGTCATTGATAAACAGTGTCATTCTGGCGGTATTTACCGGCGTCGGATCTATCGATCCGACCGGTATTTTATTGGCGGCGGCTGTTGTCGGTTATCTTGCCTTGCAGATTTGGTACATGAAAACCTATCAACAAACAATCGGCAAGCGTTTTTTAGGCATTAAAGTGATTGACTACACAACTTATCAGCCGTTACCGTTGGATCGCTATATCTTTCGCGAAGGCGTTGAATGCGTGTTAGGCGTGCTTTCCCTGACTATTTTTAGCGCGATTTGCGCCTTTATCAATAAAGAACGCCGCTCTTTTGTGGATCTCATGTTTTCAACCGTCGTCGTTAAAATCGATTAATCCCATGAATTATGCAGACTGGCTTGCTTATGCAAGCCAATTTTTATCACAAAATCTGAAAAACGATCCTCATCTTAATGCCGGACTCGATGCGAACTGGCTGTTGCAAGCGGCGGTGAAAAAATCGAAGTCGCAAATTATGGCGTTTTCCGATACGCAACTGGATGAAAAAACGTTGCAAAATTTGACCGCACTTTTAACCCGTCGGGCGGCGGGCGAACCCATTGCCTATGTTTTGGGCGAAACGGAATTCTGGACGCTGAATTTAGAAGTGTCGCCGCATACGCTGATTCCTCGCCCGGATACGGAAATATTGGTGGAACAGGCGTTGGCGCGCATGCCGTCTAAAGACGGCGTGGCGATTTTGGATTTAGGCACGGGCACGGGCGCGATTGCGCTTTCGCTGGCAAAAGAGTTGAAAAAGCGCGGTCAAAAATATCGGATTTTCGGCGTAGATTTGATGCCGGAGGCAGTGGCGTTGGCGCAGCGGAACGCGGTGCGTAATCAGTTGAACGATGTGGAATTTTACCAAAGTTCGTGGTTTGACAATGTAAACGGGAAATTCGATCTGATTGTCAGCAATCCGCCTTATATTGATCCGGCAGACGAACATTTAACGCAAGGCGATGTGCGCTTTGAACCTTTGTCCGCCTTGATTGCCGAAGATCAGGGGTACGCGGATTTGCGCCATATTATCGAACGGGCGCCGCATTATTTAAATCCGCAAGGTTGGTTATTGCTTGAACACGGTTGGCAACAAGGTGAAAAAGTGCGGGCGATTTTTGCTGAGAATTTATGGGAAAAGGTTGCAACGATGAAAGATTATGGCGACAATGAACGGGTGACTTTAGCAAAATTAAGATAAAAGAAGATTGATGAAATACGATAAAACCGTACTTTACCGCGAAATGGAAAGCTTTTATTTAACCACGACGGAAGATGAAGGTGACGATTTGCGTACCGTTCGGAGCATAATGGGCGGATTGGTTCGCAAAGCGCGTAAAGCGATTCCCGCCGAGGATAACGTAAAAGAGAAAATTCATAAATTGCTGCAATTAATGTACGGCGATTGGGGATTTTATTGCGATCGCGAAACCTATTTCCGGGCGGAAAATTTATACCTAAGCTATGTTTTGCGCACCAAACAAGGCATGCCCGTCAGCCTTGGTTGCATTTTGCTGTATTTGGCGGAAAAACTGGATTTACCGATCTATCCCGTATTGTTTCCGACTCAACTGATTTTGCGGGCGGATGTAGAGGGTGAAACGGCATTTATTGATCCGTGGAACGGTAACTATGTCAGTCGGGACGATTTACAAAAGCTGTATCAAGGGGCTTTCGGTTTCGGCGCGACATTAACGGCGGAGGATTTGGCGATTGCCGATCCGAAAGAATTAACGGAGCGTTTTGCCCAGTTGGCGAAGAGCACCTTAATTCGCGAAGAGCTGAATTCTGCGGCGCTGAAATATATTGAAAGCCGGTTACGTTGGAAAAAAATAGTCAACAAATCGGAAGATCCGTACGAACGTCGGGATCGCGGATTGGTGCTGGCACAGATGGGCGCCTATCATGCGGCAGTGGAAGATTTACAGTTTTTTGTGGAGCACTGCCCGGATGACCCGACGGCCTATATGTTAATGGCTCAGTTGCCGGAAATGAAAAAAGAAATCAGCGGCGAGTTGTTGAATTAATCAAGGTGACGAGCTCACTTTTACCCAAGGAAAAATTATGACCAATAAAATTGTAAAAATCGGCGATATCAATGTGGCAAACGACAAACCGTTCGTGCTGTTCGGCGGCATGAACGTATTGGAAAGCCGCGATATGGCAATGCAGGTATGCGAAAAATACCTGGAAGTGACCGATAAACTCGGTGTGCCTTATGTATTTAAAGCTTCTTTTGACAAAGCAAACCGTTCGTCCATTCATTCTTACCGCGGCCCCGGCATGGACGAAGGGTTGAAAATCTTCCGGGATTTGAAAGAAACCTTCGGTGTGAAAATTATTACCGACGTACATGAAATTTATCAATGCCAGCCGATTGCCGAAGTTGTGGATGTGATTCAGCTGCCGGCATTTCTGGCCCGTCAAACGGATTTAGTGGAAGCCATGGCACGAACCGGCGCCGTGATTAACGTGAAAAAACCGCAATTTTTAAGCCCGGGACAAATGGGCAATATCGTGGAAAAAATCGAAGAATGTGGTAACGATAAAGTGATTTTATGCGATCGCGGCACTAATTTCGGTTATGACAATCTGGTCGTGGATATGCTGGGTTTCGGCGTAATGAAAAAAGTGTCAAAAGGCTGTCCGGTGATTTTTGACGTAACTCATTCGTTGCAATGCCGTGATCCGTTCGGCGCTGCGTCCGGCGGACGTCGCGAACAGGTGACGGAGTTGGCGCGGGCGGGCATGGCGGTGGGTATTGCCGGCTTATTTTTGGAAGCGCATCCGGATCCGAACAACGCGAAATGCGACGGTCCGTCAGCCTTGCCGTTGTCGGCGCTGGAAGGCTTCGTCAGTCAAATGAAAGCCATTGACGACTTAGTGAAATCTTTTCCAGAATTAGATACCTCCAAATAACCTCAAAGTGCGGTCAAAATTTTCACTGTTTTTTTGACCGCACTTTGCCTTTATCGAATTCCGGCTACAATCTTGAAGCCAAGGAGAAAAGCATGAAAATCGTGTTTCTTGACAGCACGGCGTTGCCTAAGCACCTGCCCATTCCGCGGCCGGATTTTCCCCACGAATGGGTGGAATATGAAACGACTGCGGCGGAACAGACGTTCGAACGCGCCAAAGACGCGGATATTATCATTACCAGCAAAGTGGTGTTTAAACGCGAATTACTACAACGATTGCCTCAATTAAAGCTGATTGCCTTAACGGCGACGGGAACGAACAATATTGATTTGGCGGCGGTCAAAGAATTGGGTATCGTGGTAAAAAATGTCGCCGGTTATTCCTCCGTTACCGTGCCGGAACATGTGCTGGGTTTGATTTTTTCTTTAAAGCACAGCCTGCATTTGTGGTATCGCGATCAGCTGGAAGGCAAATGGGCGAACAGCAAACAATTTTGCTATTTCGATTATCCGATGCAAGATATACGCGGCGCCACGTTGGGTGTGGTCGGCAAAGGCAATTTAGGTTCCGAAGTCGGAAGATTAGCCGAAGCTTTAGGCATGCGTGTGCTTTATGCGGAACATAAAAACGCCGCCGTTTGCCGTGAAGGTTACACGCCGTTTTTCGATGTGTTGGCGCAATCGGATATTGTCACGTTGCATTGTCCGTTAACTTCGGAAACTGAAAACCTGATTAATCGGGAAACCCTGTCACATTTTAAACCGAGTGCGTTTTTGATTAACACGGGCCGAGGCCCTTTAGTGGATGAACAGGCTTTATTGGATGCGCTGCAAACGGGAAAACTGGCCGGGGCGGCGTTGGATGTGCTGGCGAAAGAACCGCCGGAAAAGGATAATCCGTTGATGGTTGCCGCGAAAATCTTACCGAATTTAATCGTTACGCCGCATGTTGCCTGGGCGTCCGACAGCGCCGTGACGATCTTGGTTAACAAAGTGCGGGAAAATTTAGAAGAGTTTTTTAGAACAGGGAAATAATGAATTTAGGCATTTCTCTTTTTATCGCTTTACGTTATTGGCGGGCGAAAAGTGCGGATCGTTTCGGCCGTTTAGTCACGAATTTAGCCAGCGCCGGCATTGTGCTGGGCGTGATGGCGTTGATTATCGTGCTTTCGGTGATGAACGGTTTGGAACAGTACCAGAAAAAACAAGTGTTGTCCGACATTCCCCATGCGATTGTGATGCCAAAGGACGAAGCGCGCATTCCGCGTAAGGAAAACCGGAATGAAACGTTTCGGGCATATTTGTCAGAAAATAAAAATATTCTGCAAAACGTCACTTTGATTAACACCACCAATGTTATTTATCAAACGGTAAACGGCGTCAGCGCCGGACAAGTCATCGGCGTGCAAAGTCCGACCGACGATAAACTGTTGTCATACCTGAATAAAACGCAATTCGACAGCCTGCTGCCCGAAGGCGAATTTAAGCTGATTATCGGTTCGCAACTGGCGAAAAAATTAAAGGTCGAAATCGGCGATAAAGTGCGGTTGATGTTAACCGAGAATAGTCAATATACGCCTTTCGGACGCGTGCCGGCGCAGCGTTTATTTAGGGTAAGCGAGATTTATTTTGCGGAAAACGAAGTGTCGGGCTTCGAAAGTTTCGCCAATATTGCGGACATCGGACGTTTAATGCGGATTAAACCGGAGGAAGTGCAGGGCATGCGTTTGTTCTTAAAAGATCCGTTCCAAATTACCGAATTACCCCGAATTTTCCCTGAAAATCAATGGAAAATCGTCGATTGGCGTACACAAAAAGGCGAATTTTTCCAGGCGGTGCGCATGGAAAAAAATATGATGGGCTTATTGATTAGCCTGATTATCGTGGTTGCGGTGTCAAATATCATTACATCGCTCAGCCTGATGGTGATAGACAAACAGGGCGAAATCGCTATTTTACAGACTCAGGGCTTAACTAAACGTCAGGTGCGTTGGATTTTTATCTTACAGGGTTTGCTTGTCGGAGCGGTCGGAACCGTTATCGGCGCCGTTTTAGGCGGACTTATTACTTTGAATCTTGATACGATTTTAAATTTCATCAATCCGACGGGCGTATTTTTACCGACGGAAATCAGCATAACGCAAGTGACGGTTATCGTCGCATTTTCTTTGGGATTGGCGTTATTGTCGACCATTTATCCGGCGTATCGCGCAAGTAAGGTCGAACCTGCGGAAGCGCTTCGGTATGAATAAGTGCGGTCAAAAATTGACATGTTTTTGAATATCCGTCCAATGTATAAAACTCAGCCACCGTCGGCGAAATTCGATTGGGATTAAATAGAAAATAAAATGAACAATACATTATTAAACTGCAAAAATATCACCAAATATTACACCGAAGGCACGACTCAAACCCAAGTGCTGAAAGACGTGTCTTTTTCTTTGGATGAAAAAGAATTGGTAGCGATTGTCGGCAGTTCGGGGTCGGGCAAAAGTACTTTATTACACACTTTGGGCGGGCTTGATCAGCCCACCGGCGGAGAGGTGTTCATTAAAGGTCAGTCCTTACAAAAAGCGACGCCGGATCAATTAGCCAAATTGCGCAATCAATACCTTGGCTTCGTGTACCAATTTCATCATTTGATGGCGGATTTTACCGCATTGGAAAACGTGTTAATGCCGATGTTGATCGCTAACCGAAATAAAACGGAAGCCCGCGATCGCGCTGAAAAAATGCTGCAGTCGGTGGGATTATCACACAGAATTTCTCATAAACCGTCCGCACTTTCCGGCGGCGAACGGCAGCGGGTGGCGATAGCCCGGGCGTTGGTGAATAACCCTGCGTTAGTGTTAGCGGACGAACCGACGGGGAATTTGGATCGCAAAACCACGGAAAGTATTTTCGAACTGATTCAACAACTTAACCGAGAACAAGGTATTGCATTTTTATTGGTTACCCATGATTTGCAGCTGGCGGAAAAATTACAGCGTCGCATGATTATGCAGGACGGCGTATTGCGCGCGGAGTCATAACGGATGAACACCCCATTTTTTATCAGCTGGCGCTATCAGCGGGCTAAACAGAAGAATCGATTGGTTTCTTTGATTTCCTTTTTTTCCACCTTGGGCATTGCCTTGGGCGTGATGGTGCTGATTTTGGGTTTGAGTGCGATGAACGGCTTTGAACGCGAACTCAATAACCGGATTTTAGCGGTGGTTCCTCATGGGGAAATTACCGCCGCCGACGAACAGAGCGTTCGAGACGCGGATTTACTGGAAAAACGGTTGCAAGCCGTGCCGCAGATTCAGGGCGTTTCGCCTTTTGTTTCTTTTACCGCATTAATTGAAAACGGCGCCAAAATGAAAGTGGTTCAGGTAAAGGGCGTGGATAAAAAAACGCAGGACCAAGTCAGTTCGTTGGGCAAATTCGTATTGAATAACGGATGGACGAATTTCGAGAAAAACGGCGGATTAGTGTTGGGTTATGCCATTGCCAGGGAATTGGATGTGCAGGAAGGAGATTGGGTCACCTTATTAATTTCGCAGAACAATGGTGACGAAATGGCGCAACCCAGCCGCGAACGCATTCAGGTCAGCGGTATTTTACGTTTAGACGGTCAGCTTGATCACAGCTATGCGTTAATGTCTAAAGCCCAGGCGCAGGCATTTTTAGGATTGACGGAAAATCAGGTTTCGGGTGTGGAAATAAAAGTGCAAAATCCGTTCCGCATGCAGGATATGGATTATTCTTCCCTGAATGATTATCCTCAGCTGTTGAATCTGCAAAACTGGCAGTCGAAATTCGGTTATATGTATCGCGACATTCAACTGATTCGCACGGTAATGTATATCGCTATGGTGTTGGTGATCGGCGTAGCCTGTTTCAACATTGTTTCCACATTGATTATGGCGGTGAAGGATAAAGCGGGCGACATCGCCATTATGCGCACTTTGGGCGCCAACAGCGCTTTTATTAAACGCATTTTTATCTGGTACGGTTTACTGGCGGGCATGAAAGGTTGTTTGATCGGCATCGTGCTCGGCATATTTTTTGCCTTAAATCTGACCGCACTTATTCAAGGACTGGAAAAACTTATCGGCCATAAATTGTTATCCGACGGTATTTATTTTGTCGATTTCTTACCGAGCGAATTGCATTGGCAGGATGTCGTGCTGGTTTTAGCGGCGGCATTGGTGCTGAGCCTGATTGCCAGTTTATATCCCGCCGGTCGGGCGGCGAAATTACAGCCCGCACAAATTTTAAGCGGATATTAGGGAGAATTCTTTGAACTAGTTTACTAGTGCATAAATAAGTGATACATTGATGACGTTTAACGATAGCACCCGTAAAAGTGCGGTCAAAAAAATGAACATTTTTTTTAAATCGGTTTTTCACATCATGCAATGCCGCAGACAAACCATCCTGCATTGCTGATAAATTTGATTCGTAAGAGAGTTGATTATCATGGTTAAAAAACAAAACGAAATCCGCATTGCCAACGATGACACCCGCATTGCAAAAATTGAACAATTACTGCCGCCGGTGGCGTTGTTGGAAAAATATCCGGCCAGCGAACAAGCCGTTAAAACCGTCAGAACCGCTCGTCGCTACGCCCATGAAATTATTCATGGCGAGGACGACCGCCTGCTTGTGGTGATTGGTCCTTGCTCCATTCATGACACCAAGGCGGCGCTGGAATATGCCAACCGTTTAAAACCGTTGCGTGATAAATACAAAAACACGCTGGAAATCATCATGCGCGTATACTTTGAAAAACCGCGCACCACGGTGGGCTGGAAAGGGTTAATTAACGATCCGTATCTGGACGATACTTATGCTCTAAACGACGGTTTGCGCATGGGACGCAAATTATTGTCCGATATTAATGATCTCGGGTTACCGACCGCCGGCGAGTTTTTAGATATGATTACTCCGCAATATGTGGCGGATTTCATGAGCTGGGGCGCAATCGGCGCACGTACCACGGAATCTCAGGTTCATCGCGAATTGGCTTCCGGCTTGTCTTGCGCCGTCGGTTTCAAAAACGGCACGAACGGAAGCGTGAAAATTGCGTTAGACGCGATTGGCGCGGCAGAAGCGTCTCACCATTTTCTGTCCGTAACCAAGTTCGGACATTCCGCCATTGTTTCCACCAAAGGAAATAATGACTGTCACATCATTTTACGCGGTGGTGATCGCGGCACTAATTATGACGCGGAAAGCGTTGCCGCAGTCTGTAAAAATATCGCGAAAACCGGGCGCATTCCTCATGTCATGATTGATTTCAGCCACGCCAACAGCAGTAAACAATTCAAAAAACAAATGGACGTGTGCAAAGACGTGAGCGAGCAAATCGCCAACGGCTCAACCCAAATTTTCGGCGTCATGGTGGAAAGCCATTTGGTCGAAGGCCGTCAGGATTTACAACCCGGCAAAGAACTGACTTACGGTCAAAGCATTACCGACGCCTGTATCGGTTGGGAAGATACGGAACTGTTGCTTCAACAACTTTCCGATGCCGTCGCGGCAAGACGTAAAGTGAACGGTTAACTCGGCATCAGTAAAAGTGCGGTGAAAAATTTACAGATTTTTGACCGCACTTTTTCTTTTTAGCCCTTAAATTTGCGCTAAATTTAGCGTATCATTACCCGTAATTTTCAATTCATCCAATCCGATAATTTATGGCTCGTCAACCTTCACAATATTTACCGCAGGAACGCGATCAACAAACCGCGCAAGTGGCTATGCCGCCGCATTCCATTGAAGCCGAACAGGCGGTGCTGGGCGCAGTTATGCTGAACAACCGGCATTGGGAAAATGTGGTGGAACGCGTAATTGCCGACGATTTCTATCTTGCGGCCCATCGCATTATTTTCCAGGAAATGGAAAACCTGACCCGTCAAAATCAACCTATCGATTTATTGACGTTGGATCAAGCGCTTAAAAACAAAGGCATTATTGAAGATGTGGGCGGATTCGCTTATCTGGCGGAATTATCCAAAAATACGCCAAGTGCGGCGAATATTAACGCTTATTCCGATATCGTACGGGAAAAAGCGATTCTGCGCGATTTAATCGGGGTGAGTAACAACATCGCCCAGCGCGCTTATTCGCCGAAAGGAAAGGACGTCAAGGAAATTCTCGATGAAGCGGAACGGGATGTGTTCACCATTGCGGAAAAACGCTCCACTCAAAATGAAGGTCCGGAAAACGTAGTCAATATTTTGGAGCGAACGATCACCAAAATCGAAACGCTGAAAGCCATGGGCGCCGGCAATAACGGGATTACGGGCGTGACCACCGGATTTGTGGATTTAGACAAGAAAACCGCGGGGTTGCAACCGTCGGACTTAATTATTGTGGCGGCGCGTCCGTCCATGGGAAAAACCACTTTTGCCATGAATCTGTGTGAAAACGCGGCAATGGCAAGCGATAAGCCGGTGCTGATTTTTAGTCTTGAAATGCCGGCGGATCAAATTATGATGCGTACTTTGGCGTCACTTTCCCGCGTAGATCAAACCGCTATCCGTACGGGGCAAATTGAAGACGACGGCGATTGGGCAAAAATTTCCAGCACCGTGGCGTTGCTCAGTGAAAAATCCAATATGTACATCGATGATTCCGCCGGATTAACGCCGACGGAATTACGTTCCCGCGCCCGCCGGGTATATCGCGAGCGAGGCGGATTAAGCCTGATTATGGTGGATTATCTGCAATTGATGCGGGCGCCGGGATTTGATAACCGAACCCTTGAAATCGCCGAAATTTCCCGCTCGCTGAAAGCGCTGGCAAAAGAATTGGAAGTACCCGTTGTGGCGTTGTCACAATTAAACCGAACCCTGGAAAACCGCACCGATAAACGCCCGGTGAATTCCGATTTGCGTGAATCCGGTTCCATTGAACAGGACGCGGATTTAATTATGTTTATTTACCGCGACGAGGTGTATCACGAAACCACGGAAGAAAATAAAAACGTGGCGGAAATTATTATCGGTAAACAGCGTAACGGCCCGATTGGACGGGTACGTTTAACCTTCCAAGGGCGATATTCGCGCTTTGACAACTATGCGGGCGCTTTACCTTTTGACGACAATTATTAAAAACCACTTTCGAAACGAAAAGTGCGGTGAAAAAATTCATCGTTTTTTGACCGCACTTTAATCCATATGAAAACAGAAGAAAACATGAAACCAGCAACAGCCAAAATCAGTTCGGTCGCTCTGAAACATAATCTTGAATTAATCCATCAAAAAGCGCCCGACAGCAAAATGATCGCCATCGTCAAAGCCAACGCCTACGGACACGGCGTAGAATTTGTAGCGTCAACCCTGGAGGAGCAAGTGGACGGTTTCGGCGTGGCGCGCATTGAAGAAGCCTTGACTTTGCGTTCAAAAGGTATTATTAAGCCGATTTTATTGCTGGAAGGCTTTTTCTCAGCGAAAGATTTGCCGATTATCGCTGTGAATAATATTCAAACCGTGGTGCATAACCGAGAACAGTTGGAAGCGTTAAAACAAGCGAAATTACCGAATCCGGTTAAAGTTTGGTTAAAAGTTGATACGGGCATGCATCGTTTGGGCGTTGCGCTGGATGAGGTGGATGAATATGTCGACGAGCTGAAAAAATGCCCGAATGTGGATTCGCAATTAGGTTTTGTCAGCCATTTCAGCCGTGCCGACGAGTTGGATTCCGATTATACTCAAATCCAGCTGAACCGTTTTTTACAGGCGACGGCAGGTAAAGCGGGCGCTCGTTGTATTGCGGCTTCCGGCGGTATTTTATTTTGGCCGGATTCTCACCTTGAATGGATTCGTCCCGGCATTATTATGTACGGCGTTTCACCCACGGATACGCCGAGTTCCGAATTCGGCCTGATTCCGGTTATGACGCTGACTTCATCGTTAATCGCCGTCCGTCGGCATAAAGCGGGCGAGCCGGTCGGATACGGCGGAACCTGGGTAAGCGAGAAAGAGACCAAAATCGGCGTGATTGCCATTGGTTACGGCGACGGCTATCCGCGCAATATTCCCGACGGTACGCCTGTGTACGTCAACGGACGCATCGTGCCGATTGTAGGACGGGTTTCTATGGACATGATTACGGTGGATTTAGGAATGGATTGTACGGATAAAGTAGGCGACGAAGTCATTCTGTGGGGCAAAGAATTGCCCATCGAAACCGTGGCGAAACACATGGGCATGTTAAGCTATGAGTTAATGACAAAACTGACGCCGCGCGTATTGACCGAATATGTTGATTAACGCCCGTGAGATTATCGGTAAAATCCGTATCCGTTTAAGCTATAAGATGTTACTATCGTGACAAATCCGGTTTTCAATTTAATCCAACTCGAAAAGGAAAATACTATGCAAAATATTAATCCGACGAAAACAGCGGCATGGAACGCATTAGAGAAACACAAAGCCGAATTGGCGAACTCGACGATTCAGGATCTTTTTCAACAGGAATCCAATCGTTTTGCGGATTATTCATTAACGTTCAATGATGAAATTCTGGTGGATTATTCTAAAAATAAGATCACCCGGGAAACCTTAAAATTATTACGTCAATTAGCGCAGGAATGCGCTTTGGACGAAGCTAAAGAAGCCATGTTCAGCGGACAAAAAATCAACAGAACGGAAAATCGTGCCGTATTGCATACCGCACTTCGCAACCGTTCGAACAATCCGGTGCTGGTTGACGGCAAAGATGTGATGCCGGAAGTGAATGAAGTTCTGGCAAAAATGAAAGCGTTCAGCGAACGAGTGATTTCCGGCGAATGGAAAGGCTACACCGGTAAAGCCATTACCGATGTGGTGAATATCGGTATCGGCGGTTCTGACTTAGGCCCTTACATGGTGACCGAAGCGCTGCGTCCGTATAAAAATCATTTAACCATGCATTTCGTCTCCAATGTTGACGGTACGCATATTGCGGAAGTATTCAAGAAAATTAATCCTGAAACCACTTTATTTTTAGTGGCGTCAAAAACCTTCACCACCCAGGAAACCATGACTAATGCGAAATCCGCTCGTGATTGGTTCCTGGCTGCGGCGAAAGACGAAAAACACGTGGCGAAACATTTTGCGGCGCTTTCGACCAATGGGACGGAAGTGGCAAAATTCGGTATCGACACCGACAATATGTTCGGTTTCTGGGATTGGGTCGGCGGACGTTATTCGTTATGGTCGGCCATCGGTCTTTCCATTATCCTTTCCGTGGGTTTTGAAAACTTTGAAGCCTTATTAAGCGGTGCGCATGAAATGGATAAACATTTCCGCAATACGCCGATTGAGCAAAATATTCCGACCACACTTGCATTAGTGGGGTTATGGAACACCAATTTCCAAGGCGCGCAAACCGAAGCCATTTTGCCTTACGATCAATATTTACACCGTTTTGCCGCCTATTTCCAACAAGGAAACATGGAATCCAACGGTAAATATGTGGATCGTAACGGCAATGTCATCGGCAATTATCAAACCGGTCCGATTATTTGGGGCGAGCCGGGAACCAACGGCCAACACGCGTTCTATCAATTAATTCATCAGGGAACAACGTTAATTCCTTGCGATTTCATCGCACCGGCGAAAAGCCATAATCCGCTGGCGGATCACCATAACAAGCTGTTGTCTAACTTCTTTGCTCAAACGGAAGCGCTGGCATTTGGCAAAACCAAAGAAACGGTGGAAGAAGAGTTTTTGAAAGCAGGTAAAACTTTAGAAGAAGTTAAAGATGTGGTGCCGTTTAAAGTCTTTACCGGCAACAAACCGACCAATTCCATCCTGTTACGGGAAATCACGCCGTTCAGCTTGGGTGCATTGATTGCCTTGTACGAGCACAAAATTTTCGTGCAAGGCGTGATTTTCAACATCTTCAGCTTCGACCAATGGGGCGTGGAATTGGGCAAACAACTGGCGAACCGCATTCTGCCGGAATTAGCCGGAGATGAAACCGTTACCGGTCACGACAGCTCAACAAACGGTTTAATCAACCGATTCAAGGCATGGCGTTAAACTAATCCTTAGGATATAAAAAGTGCGGTCAAAAATTTCGTTGTTTTTTGACCGCACTTTTGTTTTTATCAATCAATTATTTTTCTTGAATGATCAAACGGGAGTTGATCGGTTGGACCGGACGATTGTTATGACCAATCATGGCTTCCATCGCTTGAATTTGCGCCGAGCCGGCTTCAACCGGCGTTTCAAGAATGACCCAAGTGACCCCTTCGGTACAAGGCGGAGTGGTCAGCGAACCGTTTAAACGCAAATGGGTGGATTTTTTTGGTAATAACCCCTGAATGTCCGACGGCTGCTGCAGAGTAACGGATTCACCGCTTTTTAACGACTGCCGCACAATCGGCGCCAATGTCGGATTGTCTTTTCCCGCCTTAAAAATTACCGCCAAGACGGCAAGCTCACCTTGCGAAGATTGATGAACAAAATGGGCTTCCATGGGGAAATGTTGTTCTTTAAATGTGTGCTCACTCGGCGTATGGAAATGAAATTGTTTCAGCATAAAAGTTTTGTCATCGATACGGATAGACGGCGATTGATCAATATTGGATGCCTGTAATGTGTGTCCGTTGTTTTCCAGTTTAAGCGAAAGTGCCGGATAACTGATTTTTAAATCCTGACGTTGGACGGGAATAGATTTCGAAATGTTCACGGGCGATTGATTTTTACCGATTTTGCAGGTAATAAACTCCTGGCTTAACTCTCCCCAATTCTCAGGATTACCTTGCCCTGAATATCCCCAATGATGATGTTCCTGTGCGGCATAAAGGGGGAGTGAGATAAAAATGCTCATGGATAACAGGAAACGGAATGATTTCATAATATTCTCCTTAGTGACAAATGGGAAAAGGGCAAAAGCCCTAAAAAACGTAGGGCATTATAGTAAGAAATCATTTTCATCGGAGTATTGATTTCAATCAATAGTTCGGGGATTAGCTTAAGTTTTACTAAAAATCCGCGCTAAAGTGCGGTGAAATTTTTGTGTATTTTTATTTCATTTGTATTGATAAGCGGACGGATTGTCATCGCCGTTAAACGGATTTGACTTTCCACATACAGTAAAAACTGATCAGCACAATCACCACCGACAAATAAAATACTGAACTGTATCCCCAATGTTCCGCAATGAGCCCGGCAAGCGGACCGCCTAAAATCCAACTGCCTTTTGCCGCATTACCGAATAAAGTGGTGGCGGCGCCCATTTGGCGCGGCATAAGGTCCTGAAAATAAACCATGCCGAGCGTGGCGATAATGCCGATAAAAACGGCGTTCAAAGCTTGCAGAGCAACAAGTTGCCAGGCTTCATGCAGAAAAAGCAAGAGCAAATTAAAGGCGAAACCGGATAAAAGTGCGGTCAAAATTAAGACCTTTTTTCGGAAAAACTTAGTGAGATAACCGCCGATCAGCATGACGGGAATTTCCAGACCGGCGGCCGTTCCCATTAGCGTTCCCGCCAGACTTTCCGGCAAATGCAGTTCGTGAATGCTGTATAACGGCATAGAAATCATATACATACTGTTGCACATCCACATCAGAAAACAGGCTGTGAACAAATAAATAACGGATTGACGGTTATTGGTCGGTGCGCTGATTGGCGCGGATTCGGTTTTCAGGATTTGCTTTCGGCTGATTTTGGGCAACATGGTGGCGGTTAACAGCGCGCACAGTAAAAATGCCAGTCCCGCCACCAGATACATATAGTGAAATCCCCAATTCAGCGCGATAGCGAACGAAACCGGCGGACCGATAATCCACGCCAGTGAAATTTGGGTGCGCATAATAGTGGTGAACATTACCGCTTCCCGTTGGCTGTGTTCCGCATATTCGCGGGCGAACGCGAAAGATTGCGGATTGGAGGACGAACCCAATCCCAGAAAGAAGGTGCCGAGAAACGCCAGCACGTAATAATTCCGGTTGAAAGCGAAAATAAGACTGCCGAAAATAGCGATTAAACAGCAGCCGATGATAATTTTCCGGCGATCGTCCTGTTTATCGGAATAGCGGGCGACCATTTGGCTGATCAAGATTCCCATGATCGCATTGACGGCATAAAAGATGCCCACCATCAAGGGAGAAACCTGAATTTCCCGCGATAAAAACAGGCTGAGCGTCGGCATTTGGAAGGCTGAGGCCGTGCCGGTTAAGAATGCAATCAGCAGAAAAGCGAAGGCAACAAGATTGGCCGGTTTGTGATGTACTTGCATAATGAAACCGAATGAACAAAAGTGCGGTCATTTTAACGCAAATTTTTGTGCGCCTACAGCGGAATTCCGTTATAATCGGCATGCGTTTATCTAGGTAAGGCAAAAAATGAAACTTCAAGCAAACGGTAAAGTCTTAGATTTGTCCCAACCGCAAATTATGGGAATTTTGAATTTTACACCGGATTCTTTTTCAGATAGCGGAAAATTTTTCAGTTTAGACAAGGCGCTGGTTCAAGTAGATAAAATGCTGAATGAAGGGGCGGCAATTATCGATATCGGTGGTGAGTCTACCCGTCCGATGGCGGACGAAGTCAGCGAGCAGGAAGAGATTGATCGCGTCATTCCCGTTGTGGAAGCCGTGCGTCAACGTTTCGATTGCTGGATTTCGGTGGATACGTCAAAAGCGGCGGTTATGCGGGAATCGGCGAAAGCAGGGATGGATATGATTAATGATATTCGGGCTCTGCAGGAACCGAACGCATTGGAAACCGCAGCGGAACTGGCGTTGCCGACCTGTATTATGCACATGCAGGGGCAACCCCGTACCATGCAGGTTGCGCCGCAATATGACAATGTGGTGGAAGAGGTATTGCAATTTCTGCAAAATCGGACCGCACTTTGTTTAAAAGCGGGGATAAAGAATGAAAACATTATTTGGGATGTCGGCTTTGGCTTTGGTAAAACCGTTGGCCATAATTACCGATTATTGCAACAATCCGCCCGTTTTGCGGTGCACGGTTATCCGGTTTTAGCCGGACTTTCGCGCAAATCCATGATTGGTGCGGTATTGGATAAACCCGTTGATCGGCGCGTTATCGGAAGTGTGACCTGCGCATTGCTTGCGGCTCAAAACGGCGCAACGATTTTGCGCGTTCACGATGTGGCGGAAACCGCTGACGCATTGAAAATCTGGCAGGCGACGGTCAATGCATAATGGATTTTATCGTCAAAAATAACACATTAAAATTTTAACCGGTGGTTTTCCACCTTTTTCTAAATAAGGAATAAAAAACATGGCAGAACGTAAATATTTCGGTACTGACGGCGTGCGCGGTAAAGTGGGTACGTTTCCGATTACACCTGATTTCGCATTAAAATTGGGCTGGGCGGCAGGTAAAGTGCTGGCAACTCACGGCTCTAAAAAAGTGCTTATCGGAAAAGACACCCGTATTTCGGGTTATATGCTGGAATCCGCACTGGAAGCCGGTTTGACGGCAGCCGGTTTGTCCGCCGTCTTTGTCGGTCCGATGCCGACACCCGCGGTAGCTTATTTAACTCGCACTTTCCGAGCCGAAGCGGGCGTGGTGATTTCCGCCTCCCATAATCCCTATGACGATAACGGAATTAAGTTTTTCTCTGCCGAAGGGACTAAATTGCCGGATGATGTGGAAGAAGCCATAGAAGCTTTACTGGAACAACCGATGGATTGCGTGGAATCTGCCGATTTGGGGAAAGCCAGTCGGATTAATGATGCCGCCGGTCGTTATATTGAGTTCTGTAAAAGTACTTTCCCGACTTCATTAAGTCTGGAAGGTTATAAAATCGTCGTGGATTGCGCACATGGCGCCACTTATCATATCGCGCCAAGCGTCTTACGCGAATTGGGTGCCGAAATTATTGAGATCGGCACCAAACCGAACGGGGTAAATATTAACGAAAAATGCGGCGCAACGGATATTAAAGCGTTGCAGGATAAAGTATTGGAAGTTGGGGCTGATGTAGGGCTGGCTTACGACGGTGACGGCGACCGCATTATGATGGTGGATCATTTAGGCAATAAAGTGGACGGTGACCAGATTCTTTATATTATCGCCCGCGAAACTTTGCGCGCCGGTCACTTAAAAGGCGGGGTCGTCGGAACCTTAATGAGTAATATGAGCCTTGAAATCGCCTTAAAGCAACTGGGTATCCCGTTCTTACGAGCCAACGTGGGTGATCGTTACGTATTGGAAAAAATGCAGGAAAACGGCTGGAAATTGGGTGGTGAAAATTCAGGTCATATTATTATTCTGGATAAAAACACCACCGGTGACGGTATTATCGCTTCATTAGCCGTATTAACCGCTATGGCTCAACATAAATTGAGCCTGCACGAGCTCACCGGCGCGGTAAAATTATTCCCTCAAGTGTTAATTAATGTTCGTTTTGACGGCGGTGAAAATCCGTTAAACAGCGAAAAAGTGAAAACCGTTGCAGCGGAAGTGGAGCAACGATTGGCGGGCAAAGGCCGTATTTTGTTACGTAAATCCGGTACGGAGCCGTTAATTCGTGTGATGGTTGAATGTGAAGACGCCGTTTTGGCGCAAAAATCGGCGGAGGAAATTGCCGAAGCAGTGAAAAACAGTTAAATTGTTCAAAAATTTAACAGTTGAAAAAGTGCGGTCGAAAAAGCACTTGTTTTGCTAAGAAAACTCGTTATAATTGACCGCACTTTCCGAAATGAATACCTAATATTGCGACTATAGCTCAGTTGGTTAGAGCACCACCTTGACATGGTGGGGGTCACTGGTTCGAGTCCAGCTAGTCGCACCATCTTTCTTATAAATCCCAAATTTGCCAGTTTGGGATTTTTTATTTTCTAAACTTTACTTTCCACATAAAAAATACGTGATTTTTTAATAAGTTAGTATTATCATTAAGCACATTTCAGATTAATTCATAGGCGATATAAGGACAGGTATGCAAAACCTTAAACAAATTACAGAACAAGCCCGGGCGGCACTTGACGAATTACAGGATAGAGGCGTTGATGCTTTAGAAAATTTCCGCGTGGAATATTTCGGTAAAAAAGGACATTTTACTCAGTTAATGCAAGGTTTGCGTGATGTTTTGCCGGAAGAACGTCCTGCCATGGGCGCGAAAATTAATGAGGCGAAGCAAGCGATATTAGAAATTCTTAATGCGAAAAAAGAGCAAATCGAACAGGCGGCGCTGAATGCTAAATTAGAACAGGAACGCATTGATGTCAGCCTGCCGGGACGTAAAGTGGAAGTGGGCGGATTACATCCGGTTTCTATTACCATCGGACGCGTGACGAAGTTTTTCTCCGAATTGGGTTTCAGTGTGGAAAGCGGTCCCGAAATAGAGAGCGATTACTATAATTTTGATGCGTTAAACATTCCGAAACATCATCCGGCGCGCGCGGATCATGACACTTTTTGGTTTAATCCCGAATTATTACTGCGTACTCAAACTTCCGGCGTACAAATTCGTACTATGGAAAAAATGCAGCCCCCAATCCGTATTATGGCGCCGGGGCGGGTATATCGTAACGATTACGATCAAACTCACACACCGATGTTCCATCAAATCGAATTGCTGTATGTGGATAAAAATGCAAACTTTACCGAATTAAAAGGATTGTTGCATGATTTCTTACGCGCATTTTTTGAAGAAGATTTACAGGTTCGCTTCCGTCCGTCTTATTTCCCTTTCACTGAACCTTCGGCGGAAGTGGACGTTATGGGAAAAAACGGTAAATGGTTGGAAGTATTGGGTTGCGGAATGGTACATCCGAACGTATTACGCAATGTGGGCATTGATCCGAACGAATACAGCGGTTTTGCCGTCGGTATGGGGGTCGAACGTTTAACCATGTTACGCTACAACGTAACGGATTTACGTTCATTCTTTGAAAATGACCTGCGTTTCTTAAAACAATTTAAATAGGGTTTTTCCCCATGAATCAATATTCGTTGATTACTCTGATCGCCTGTTTTTTAAGCGGTTCAGTAATGGCTTCCGGTAATACGCAAACATCGGAAGAAACCCGTCCCGTCGCATTTTTGCAGGTGTTGGATGCCAGTGCGACACAGCCGAAACCGATGGAAGGCAATCGCTTTTCCAGAAAGGATAAACGCCAACTTTGTGTGGTTGTGCGAAATGTTGAGATTCAGGAAAACAATCAATTAATTGAAAATATCAAAGCGCCGGCAAAAATTACCATGGAAGCCGATAATGCCAGATTAATTGCCGATACGGACGGCAAAGGTTATCAGGCTGTTTTTGAAATCCCTCGTACTGAGATTAAAAATGATGTGATAGTTCAATGTTGGGAATTTGGAAAACAGGATCCTGTCGGTGAATATCATGTCGATGTACAGTTTAATAATGTGGTCTTTAAAAATCTGAAATTTGAAGTCCTTCCGTAATGAATAAGAGAGAATAGAATGAAATTTAGTGAAAATTGGGTGCGTCAGTGGGTTAATCCTGCGATTAACACAGAGCAATTATGCGAACAAATTACCATGTTAGGTCTGGAAGTAGACGGTGTAGAACCGGTTGCCGGCGAATTCAGCGGGGTGGTCGTGGGGGAAGTTGTCGAATGTGCACAACATCCCGATGCGGATAAGTTACGCGTAACCAAAGTTAATGTGGGCGGCGACCGCTTGTTGGATATTGTATGCGGCGCACCGAATTGCCGACAGGGCTTAAAAGTTGCCTGTGCAATGGACGGCGCGGTGTTGCCGGGGAATTTTAAAATTAAAAAAACGAAATTGCGCGGTCAGCCTTCCGAAGGCATGCTTTGTTCTTTCAGTGAATTAGGTATATCGGAAGATCACAGCGGTATTATCGAATTACCGGCGGATGCGCCGATTGGTCGTGATTTACGTAAATATCTTGATTTGGATGATAAAGCAATCGAAATCAGCCTGACGCCGAATCGTGCGGATTGTTTAAGCATCGCCGGCGTGGCGCGGGAAATCGGCGTGGTAAATCGTATGTCCGTCAACGAACCGGTCGTTGACCGTATTGAGCCGGCTATTTCGGATAAAATTGCCATTAATGTCTCCGCACCGGAAGCTTGTCCTCGCTATTTATTGCGTTTGGTAAAAAATGTCAATGTGAAAGCGACGACACCGATGTGGATGAAAGAAAAACTTCGTCGCTGCGGTATTCGTTCAATCGATCCGGTGGTGGATATTACCAACTACATTTTGCTTGAATTAGGTCAGCCGATGCATGCTTTTGATGCGACAAAAGTGGTGCAACCGGTACAAGTCCGGATGGCGAAAGAGAACGAAGAACTCGTTCTATTGGACGGTAATACGGCAAAATTACAAAGCAACACTTTAGTTATTGCCGATCAAAACGGTCCGCTAGCAATGGCGGGAATTTTCGGTGGAGCGGCAAGCGGCGTAAATGCCGAAACCAAAGACGTGATTTTAGAATCGGCATTTTTTGCTCCGTTAGCGATTACCGGTCGCGCCCGCCAATACGGTTTACATACCGATGCCTCTCACCGTTTCGAACGCGGCGTGGATTTTCAGTTACAACGTAAAGCAATGGAAAGAGCGACCGCACTTTTATTAGAAATTTGCGGCGGTGAAGCCGGTGAAATTTGTGAAGCGGTCAGCGAACAACATTTGCCTAAATTAAAAGAAGTGCAATTACGTCGCAGCAAATTGGATGCTTTATTGGGGCATCATATCGAAACGGAAACCGTTACCGATATTTTCCACCGTTTAGGATTTGCCGTGCATTATGAAAACGATATGTGGACGGTAACATCGGCCAGCTGGCGTTTCGATATTGAAATCGAAGAAGATTTAATTGAAGAAGTGGCTCGCATTTACGGTTATAACAACATTCCGAATAATGCGCCGTTGGCACATTTGAAAATGCGTGAACATAAAGAATCGGATTTAGATATCGATCGAATTAAGACCGCACTTGTGTCCGCCGATTTTCATGAGGCGATTACATATAGCTTTGTCGATCCGAAGATCCAAAGTTTGTTACATCCGTCCGTTAAACCGTGGGTATTGCCTAATCCGATTTCCAGTGAAATGTCGGCAATGCGCGTTTCTTTATTAACCGGCTTATTGGAAGCGGTGCTGTATAATCAAAATCGTCAGCAAACTCGCGTGCGTTTGTTTGAAACGGGGTTACGTTTTATTCCCGATACCAAGGCGGAATTCGGTGTTCGCCAGGAGTTGGTCTTTGCGGCGGTGATGACCGGTGCAAAATATAACGAACATTGGGCGACCAAATCCGAACCGGCTGATTTTTATGACTTAAAAGGCTATATTGAAAATCTGTTATCCTTGACCGCAATCGGCGATAGAGTTAAATTCGTAGCAAAAGTTTTGCCGGCATTTCATCCGGGGCAATCCGCAGTCTTAATGTTAGATGACGAAGAAATCGGCTGCATAGGTCAGATTCATCCGAGCATTGTGCAAAAATTGGGATTAAACGGTAAAACATTTGCGGCCGAGATTTTAGTTGAAAAAGTTTCTCGACGTAATGTCGCAACGGCAAAAGAAATCTCTAAATTCCCGGCGAATCGTCGCGACCTGGCATTAGTGGTTGCGGATAACGTACCGGCGATTGATATTATTGATGCATGTCGCGCCGTCGGCGGTGAAAAATTGGTAGCAGTGAATTTATTTGACGTTTATCAGGGTTCCGGTGTGGCGGAAGGCATGAAGAGCCTGGCTGTCAGTCTGACTATTCAGGACACGGAAAAAACCTTGGGCGAAGAAGATATTAACGGTGTTATCTCTGCAGTATTAGCCGAATTAAAACAACGCTTTAATGCAACTTTGAGAGATTAATTATGACATTAACAAAAGTCGAAATAGCGGAAAACCTGACGCGAAAACTTGAGCTGAATAAAACCGAAGCGAAAGCGATGGTGGAAAGTTTCTTTGAAGAAATTCGGGCGACGTTGGCTGATGGAAATGATGTAAAATTATCGGGATTCGGTAATTTTGAATTAAGGGATAAAGCCTCCCGTCCGGGGCGAAACCCGAAAACCGGTGAAAATGTGCCGGTTTCCGCTCGTCGGGTTGTGGTGTTTAAGCCCGGCCAAAAATTGCGCGCCCGAGTAGAAAAAGCAAAACTGAAAGGTTAAACGGCAGGCTAAGGATGGCTACCCGGTTAATGGGTAGCTTTTATATTCTTACATGAGGGAATAATATGGGTGTGAAGCGGTTAAAAACATTAATGTTAATAGCGGTGCTAAGCCTTCTGAACGCCTGTTCCACGCTTTCGGAAGAATACGACGGCATTAATTACAAAGGGCAAATCGACGACCCCATTATGGCGATTACGCTGCTAAGCGAACAGCAGCGGGAATGGGCGGGAACGCCTTATCAGTTGGGCGGCACCACCAGAGACGGCGTGGATTGTTCCGGTTTTACCCGAACGACCTTTATGGATCGTTTCAATATTTCTCTGCCGCGCACCACCACAGCACAGTCGCAATACGGTAAAAAGGTGCCTAAAGATTTAATTCAAACCGGCGATTTAATCTTTTTCAAAACGGGACGAGGACCGAACGGTTATCACGTGGGAATTTATGTGAAAGATGACAAATTCCTGCATGCATCCACGAAAGGCGGCGTGATTTATTCGTCGATGAATAGCCCTTATTGGCGTAAAGCTTTTTGGCAGGTGCGCCGGATTTAATACGAACCGATAACAAAAGTGCGGTAAAAAAATTTAACGTTTTTTTACCGCACTTTTTGTTTTGCCGCCGTTAAATTAAGCGGCCAACAGATTCGGCAAGCGGTAAACCGCATAACAGAAAATCAAGAAGATGACCGCCAGCACCGTTTTTTCGTAGCCATTAACGTTGAATTTTCCGTGGAAGCGGTGGTTAGAGTAGAGATACAACAGAATCCCCGGTACATACAGCACCACGGAAAGCAACAAATATTGCAATCCCGCCGCATAGACAATCCATAAACCGTAAAGCGACGCCATAAAACCCGTCAATTTCACATACCAGGCGGCGTGAGTTTGGAAGGACAACTTAAACAAATAAGCGCCGATTAAGAAATACGGAATCAAAATCATCGAAGTGGAAATCAGCAGTAACGTGTTGTAACTTTGCTCGAAAACCAGCACTAGAATTAAACAGAATTGCACGATAAAACCGGTAAACCAGAGAGAATTGATCGGCACTTCATTATCGTTCAATTTATTCAGAATTTGCGGAAACGCGCCGTTTTGTGCGCCGCGATAGGGAATTTCCGAAGAATACATGGTCCAGCTGATGTAAGAGGCTAAAACGGAAACAATCAGGCAAGCGGTAATTATCACTTTGCCGCTTTCGCCCATCATTGCGTCGAGTAACGGCCCCATGGACGGATTCGCCATGTCGGCAATGGTTTCCCGCGGCAAAATCCCTAAAGAAAGGACGGTGATCGCCACATATAACGCCAGCGCGATCAGAATGCCCAACACAGTCGCCAAGCCCACATCCGTACGTTTTTTGGCGTGCGCCGACAGCACGGAAGCGCCTTCAACGCCGGTAAACACCCAAAGCGTAATCAGCATGGTATCTTTCACCTGATCGCTTACGCTATTACCCAATGCGGTGGCTTTGATGTCGGATTTGAAAACGTCTGCGTCAAAATAGCAAAATCCGAGCAAAATAAACAATACCAAGGGCGCGACTTTAACAAAAGTTGCCGCCAGATTCACCGCGGCCGCTTCTTTAATACCGCTGGCGATTAACGCATGCACCAGCCAGACGATGACGGAAGCGCCGATAAAGGCCGGAACGGTGTTGCCTTGTCCGAAAATAACTTGCTGTGCCGTGTCCGTAAATACGCCTAAGCCTTCAAACGCCACGGTCAGATAACCGACGATGCCGATCGTGGCGCATAACCAATAGCCCCAGGCGGACATAAAGCCCATTAAATCGCCGAATCCCTCGCGGGCGTAGGTGTAAATGCCACCGTCCAGTTCGGGGCGAAGCCGGGAGATAAAGAAAAACGACAATCCGAGAAAGATAATGCCGATGCCGGTAATCAGCCAGCCGATAGAAATGCCTTCGGCGCCCGCCACGGCCGCCATATTTTGCGGAAGACTGAAAATTCCCGAACCGATCATGGAACTTAAAACCAGCGCGGTTAAAGAAAGCAACCCGATTTTTTTATTCGACATAATATTTCCTTATATTGCATGCCCGACCGCAAAAGTGCGGGCGATTTTTCCATGATTTTTTATGAATTCAGCTTATCGGCCAAAACCCGAATATGCTCGACGCCGATACCGCAACAACCGCCGATAATAGATGCGCCTTGCGCTTTCCATTTTTGCGCCCAGCGCAAATACGCCTGCGGATCTAAATCTTTGCGCACTTCGTCTAAACCGTCGTTGGCGGTGGCGTCTTTCGGCTGCGGCGCAAAAGCATTGGCGTAAGCGCCCGTTTTAATGTGAACGGCATGATTTTCGCTCAGAATTTGACGAGTGACATCCAAAGCCCGCTCGATAACTTCAGGCTGACAGCAATTAAATAAAATCGCATCCACGCCTAATTCGATCATCTTTTTCACCGCACTTTTGACGCTTTCGCCCGAACGCAACTGCGGTTCCGGCGTCGGCTCGTCATCGGTTAAGGTAAAAGACACCCACAACGGACGATTATCCTTCGGCAATAACGGTTTAACGGAAACCGGCTCGATAATGGCGCTTTGAGTTTCGCACAACCAAATATCCACATGAGGCGATAAACCGTCGATAATCGGCTGAGCGATTTCCGCAAAACGGTCTTTTTCAATGAGATCCGCTCGGTAAGAACCGAACATCGGCGGCAGCGAACCGGCAATTTTTACGGATTTGTTCGAATTTTTGACCGCACTTTTAGCCAGCCGACCGGCCAAATCCGCTAGCATTTTGGCGTC
Source organism: Actinobacillus sp. GY-402 (assembly GCF_014843355.1). GTDB lineage: Bacteria > Pseudomonadota > Gammaproteobacteria > Enterobacterales > Pasteurellaceae > Exercitatus > Exercitatus varius. The sequence continues at coordinate 944,922 of NZ_CP062137.1, read as the reverse complement.
CGCATGAAAACGCTGCTCACCGATATGGAACGGCACCACCGCGTAACTGTTGGTGGTGATAACGTCGGCCCCGCCGGCGATATAATCTTCATGTACCTGTTGCACGGCGGAAGGTTTTTCATACAGCGAAAGAGCCGACCATTCCGGCTGTTTGAACGGCGCGTTTAACCGCATAAGTTCGCGGCTCATGCCGCCGTCGAGAATGGTGATTTGCATAATTTTTCCTTAAATCCATCGTCTGACGGATTGCTTGTATTGTAAAAAAGCGCGACCGAATTTGCGTTCGAGCGCTTGTTCTTCGGGTTTAATTTGAAAATAAGTGAGATAAAGGGCGAACAGAATGATCACGACAAAACCTAACGGGCTTTCGCGCCAAATTGCCCAGGCGGTAAGCCATATCACGAGGCTGAGATACATAGGATTACGACTTATCCGGAAAATGCCGTCGGTTACCAGCGTTGAACTGCGTTCGGGCGATTGCGGGCTTAACGTGGTTTTCTGTCGCATAAAGGCAAAAAAGCCGGCGGCGGCAAAAACTGTGCCAATCAGCAATAACGCGCCGCACAGCCCGATACGGACAGCCGTCGAAAAGGGCAGCGGAAATGCCGGCAAGCAGGCGATAAGCGCAATGCCGAGCAAAAATAAAACCGGAGGCGGAAGTTTAAGTTTCATAAAAAATCACGTTAAAAATAACCGCACTTTAAAGCATTCAAAGTGCGGTCAAAATTTTAAAAGTTTTTAGACGTTGAAACGGAAATGCATAACATCGCCGTCCTGAACAATGTAATCCTTTCCTTCCAAACGCCATTTGCCGGCTTCTTTGGCGCCCGCTTCGCCTTTGTTATCAATGAAATCCTGATAAGCGATGACTTCGGCGCGGATAAAGCCTTTTTCGAAATCCGTGTGAATCACCGCCGCGGCTTTCGGTGCGGTGGCGCCGACGGAAACCGTCCAGGCGCGCACTTCTTTTACGCCGGCGGTAAAATAGGTTTGCAGATTAAGCAATTTGTAACCGGCGCGGATGACGCGGTTTAAACCCGGTTCGTCAATGCCTAAATCTTGTAAAAACTCGGTTTTTTCTTCGTCGTCGAGTTCGGCGATTTCCGATTCGATAGCGGCACAGACCGGCACGACGACGGCGCCTTCTTTTTCCGCAATTTCGCGTACGCGATCCAGATACGGATTGTTTTCAAAACCGTCTTCGTTGACGTTGGCGATATACATGGTCGGTTTTAAGGTTAAAAAATTGTAACTCTTAATTGCCTGAAGTTCGTCTTTATCCAAGCCGACGGAACGAATCATGCCGGCGTTTTCCAGAACCGGAAGAATTTTTTCCATCACGGACAATTCGAATTTCGCTTCTTTATCGCCGCCTTTGGCGCGTTTTTGCAGACGCTGAATCGCGCGTTCGCAGCTGTCTAAGTCGGCTAACGCCAATTCCGTGTTGATGGTGTCGATATCGTCCGCAGGGTCGATTTTGCCGGCAACGTGAACGATGTCGTCATTTTCAAAACAACGTACTACATGACCGATCGCGTCGGTTTCACGAATGTTAGCTAAAAATTTATTGCCCAAACCTTCGCCTTTACTGGCGCCCGCCACCAATCCTGCGATGTCCACGAATTCCATCGTGGTCGGCAATACGCGTTCGGGTTTAACGATTTCAGCCAGCGCGTCTAAACGCGGATCCGGCATCGGCACCACGCCGGTATTCGGTTCGATGGTGCAGAAAGGGTAGTTTGCCGCTTCAATGCCGGCTTTGGTTAACGCGTTGAAAAGAGTGGATTTACCGACATTCGGCAAACCGACGATACCACATTTAAATCCCATTTTTTGTTCCTGTTGTAAAATGATGACGCGCATTGTGATGCGGGTCTCGGTTATCAATTCGGCGAACCTTTAACATGCGCGCCGTTAATTAAAAATTATGCTAAGCTTTGAAGCCGTTTAAGCGGTTTGTCGCTTTGGTGATGCCGTCTTTCAGCAGAATTTCCACACAAGCGGCGGCTTCCTCCAGCGCTTTGTCAATCAATGCCCAATCATCCGGCGAAGGTTTGCCTAATACGTATGAAGTAACCAGATTTCTGTCGCCGGGATGCCCGATACCCACGCGTAAACGATAGAAATTTTTGCTGTTGCCTAATTGGGCGATGGTGTCTTTCAATCCGTTATGTCCGCCGTGTCCGCCGCCTTGTTTGATTTTCGCCACGCCGGGCGGAAGGTCTAATTCATCGTGAGCCACTAAAATTTCTTCCGGCTGAATGCGATAAAAGGAAGCAAGCGCGCCAATGGCTTTGCCGCTTAAGTTCATGAAAGTGGTCGGGACTAAAAAGCGAATTTCCTGTCCGCCGATCACCGCGCGAGCCGTTTTACCGAAAAATTTGGCTTCGTCTTTCAAACTGAAATTAAAGCGACGGGACAGACGGTCAATCAGCCATTCGCCGGCATTATGGCGGGTATCCGCATATTTATCGCCGGGATTGCCTAATCCGACGATTAATTTGATTTCAGACATATTAGCTTCCGATTGTCAAAAATAAGGGCGTATTTTAGTTTAAATCCGTATTTTTTTCAATGAGATATTATTGTCGTCAAACTGCGAATGGCCTTGTCGCCCCGAGGTTGCCGGCTACTTTTTCCGTGACCGATATGCTATGCTTTCGGCAAAATTCATTTTAAGGAAAGATCATGCCGTTTTTTGATACGCATACGCATTTGGATTATCTGCATCATTTCAGCGGCGAACCGCTGCAGTCGCTGGTTCGGCACGCCGAGGCCGCCGGCGTAGAGAAAATACTGGTGGCGGCGGTTTTGGCGCGGGATTTTAAAACTATCGAAAAAATGACCGCACTTTATCCCGATAATTTACGTTATGGAGTGGGATTGCATCCGCTTTATATCAAAGAGCATAAGTCGTCGGATTTGGATGAATTAGAAGGCTATTTGTCACAACGTCACGAAAGATTGACGGCGGTGGCGGAAATCGGCCTGGAACGGGCAAAACCTGAATTGATGACGGCGGAATTATGGCGCAAACAATGTGATTTTTTCGACGCGCAATTACAGTTTGCGAAACAATTCCGGCTGCCGGTAAATTTACACAGCCGTAAATCTCACGATCAGCTTTTCGCTTTTCTTAAACGCGTTCGGTTGCCGGAATGCGGAGTGGTGCACGGTTTTTCAGGCAGTTATGAGCAAGCCAAGCGGTTTGTGGATTTAGGCTATAAAATCGGTGTCGGCGGCACTATTACTTATGCGCGGGCGAATAAAACCCGGCAGACGATCGCCAAACTACCGCTGGACGCTTTGTTACTGGAAACGGACAGCCCGGATATGCCGGTTTTCGGGTTTCAGGGGCAGCCTAATCGCCCGGAGCGAATTAATCGGATATTTCAGGCGTTATGTGAGTTGAGAACAGAACCGGCGGAAGAAATTAAAGCGGTGATTTGGCAAAATTCGCTGACCATGTTTGCATAATGGTCGATAACTTGAAATTTCTATAAAAGTGCGGTCAAAAATTGAGAAGTTTTCGGTATTATGTAGCAGTTGCACAAACATTTAATGTTTTCGTAGGGGCGGGGTTTATCCCCGCCCGAATCTCATTCAAATATCAGGGCTTACGGGCGGGGATAAACCCCGCCCCTACATAAATTTTCCTAAAATTAACTTTTGTGCAACTGCTACATAATACCGGAAGTTTTTTAAAATTCGTTCGATTTAAAACGGTGTACGATTTGATTCGCCGAGCCCCGCCAGACAAGGCTTGGGTCGGCTTGTTCCTGAATGAATTTTCCGTCTATCAAAACATCGATATAGGGTAGCATTTGGCGTTGATAATCATCCAATTCTCCCAGCGTATAACCCGTCCAAACCCAAATATCCTTATCGGGACATTCGCTTTTAACCCGTTGAACGAAAGGAAGCAAGGTTTCGACGTTACGCGGATGCAGCGGATCGCCGCCGGACAGCGTTAATCCCTGCCGTTTAATCCGCGTGTCTTTGAGATCTTTGATAATTTGCTCTTCCATGGCGTGATCAAAGGGCACGCCGGCGCCGAACGACCAGCTTTTCCGGTTGTAACAGCCCTTGCAGGCATGGGTACAACCGCTTACGAAAAGCGTGCAACGCGTACCTTCGCCGTTTACGATGTCAACGGGATAATATTGGAGGTAATTCATTTTCTTTTTTAAATCAATAGCTTCCCAATGAAAGAGGCTATTTTGTTTAGATGGAAAAATTAAATGTTGAGCCGATAGCAGAAATCAAAAAAACATTTAAAAATTTGACCGCACTTTAAAGCAAAGTGCGGAGAAAATTCCCTCGATTTTGACAGGCTTTTTGAACGATATTTTTAAGAAACGCTTTTTCGCGAGTTTAAACGTTTTGCGTTCGGTAATTTTGCTCAAAAAATAAGCGGCAAAATCGAGGGTGCGTTCAGTTACATGTGTTTTACCCGGCGTTTCACTTCTTCCTGCTTGCCCGGATTAAACGGGCGGGCGTCCGGACTGCCCAGGTATCCGCAAACCCGGCGGGTGACGGAAACTTTTTCGCTGTCATGATTGCCGCATTTCGGACAGGTAAATCCTTTGCTGGTACATTCAAATTCACCGGTGAAACCGCATTCGTAGCATTCGTCAATCGGTGTGTTGGTGCCGTAATAAGGTACGCGGTCGTAACTGTAATCCCAAACGTCTTCCAAGGCTTTCAGATTGTGCTGAATGTTCGGATATTCGCCGTAACAAATAAATCCGCCGCTCGCCAATGACGGATACGGCATTTCGAAATCCAGTTTGTCATACGGATTGACTTTTTTCTCCACGTCCAGGTGATAACTGTTGGTGTAGTAACCTTTGTCCGTAACACCATCGATAATGCCGAATTGTTTGGTATCTAAACGGCAGAATCTGTCACATAAATTTTCACTCGGCGTAGAGTAAAGGCTGAACGCGTAACCGGTTTCTTTCGCCCATTCTTTGGTGGCGGAACTCAGCCGTTCCACGATTTTTATACCTTTTTCGCGCAGCGTTTCGTCATCGAAGATATGGCCGTTGTTATAAAGCGCATTAATGGTTTCGTGAATGCCGATGTAACCCAGTGAAACGGAAGCCCGTCCGTTTTTGAAAATTTGCGCTACATTATCGTCCGCTTTCAAACGTACGCCGCACGCGCCTTCCATATAAAGAATCGGAGCTACACGGGCTTTTGTATTTTCAAGACGCGCGATACGCGTCATTAAGGCTTTTTTCGCCAATGCCAAACGCTGTTCGAGAATTTCAAAGAAGCGTTTTTCATCATGTTTGGCTTCAAGCGCAATGCGCGGCAGATTTAAACTGACTACACCTAGGTTATTCCGTCCGTCATGAATTTCTTGTCCGTTTTCTTCGTATTTTCCTAAGAAACTGCGACAGCCCATCGGCGCTTTGAACGACCCTGTCACTTTTACCACTTGATCGTAATTTAAAATGTCCGGGTACATCCGTTTTGAGGCACATTCCAGGGCAAGTTTTTTAATATTGTAGTTAGGGTCGGCAGGAGATTGGTTAACCCCTTTCTTTATGGTAAACACAAGCTTAGGAAAGACCGGCGTTTTATGGTTTTTACCTAAACCGCGAATACGGTTGTGTAAAATGGATTTTTGAATTAAACGTTCCTGCCAACCGGTTCCCAAACCGAAACCGAATGTCACAAACGGGGTTTGACCGTTTGCGGTGTGCAGAGTATTGACTTCGTATTCGAGCGATTGGAAGGCATCAAAACATTCTTTTTCAATACGCGCTTTTGCGAAGCCTTCGGCATCGGGAATTTGCCATTCTTCGGCGATTTTCAGCAGTTTTTCGTAACTAAGCTGCACATAAGGCGCCAACACTTCGTCAATGCGGTTAATGGTCGTGCCGCCGTAAATATGGCTGGCAACCTGAGCAATAATTTGCGCGGTTACGGCCGTTGCGGTTCCGATGGATTTCGGCGGCTCGATTTCCGCATTGCCCATTTTGAATCCTTTGGTCAGCATGCCTTTTAAATCAACCAGCATGCAGTTGAACATTGGGAAGAACGGAGCGTAATCTAAATCGTGATAGTGGATTTCACCGCGTTCATGGGCGTCAACCACGTCTTTAGGTAACAAATATTGCTTGGCATAGTGTTTCGCGACGATGCCCGCCAACAGATCGCGTTGAGTCGGGATGACTTTTGAATCTTTGTTGGCGTTTTCGTTTAACACCGCCATATTGGTTTGTTCAATTAACCCTTCGATTTCTTTGGTTAATTTACTGCGTTTTTCACGCGCAGAATCGCGATCATGACGATATTCAATGTAAGCACGGGCAACCTGCGGATAAGAACTCGCCATCAATTTATTTTCAACAATACGTTGAATATGGCTGATGTCGATTTCGTTTTGATAATGTTCGAAAATCTCATCACAAGCCTGTTGACCGATTTGGTGATAATAACGCTCATCCTGTACATCTACCGCTTTTGCCGCTTTTTTTATGGCATTAATAATACGTTGAATTTCAAAGCTTGACCGCGATCCGTCACGCTTAATTACATAGAATGAAGTCATAATAGTTACCTATATGTAGTGTTTGTTTGAGGTGGTCTATACTATATATAGAACAAAACAGGAATTCAACAACAAATTAGGTATCTTTATCACAGTATCGTGGATATTCGTTCGGATAAAACTACAAGATATAGTGTTAACCCAAGAAATAGAGCCGAATAGGGAGAGATCGTTTGATTAAACGGGAAGTAAAAAAGTGCGGTGAAAATTTTTCATTTTTTTCCCGCACTTAGATGAACAAGATTAATTCACTTCTTTAAATTGAATCAGATTTTCCTCTCTGAAATCTGAAAATTCATCTTCATCAAATTGCGCAAGCGTTGGCAATTCTTCCTTATCAAAAGCGATATCGCCTTCAACGCCGGCTAAGAGCTGTCCTCGACGAATGTTTTTAAAATCGAATAAATTCGCATCGCATAAATGGGATGGCGTCACGTTTTGCATGGCGGAAAACATGGTTTCCAGACGACCGGGATACTGCCGATCCCAAGTATTCAGCATATCTTTTACCACTTGACGCTGTAAATTCGGCTGCGAACCGCACAGATTACAAGGAATAATCGGGAACTGCTTTGCTATCGCATATTTTTCAATGTCTTTTTCTTTACAGTAAGCCAGCGGGCGAATTACGATTTGTTTGCCGTCGTCACTGATTAGTTTCGGCGGCATGGATTTCAATTTTCCGCCGTAAAACATATTCAAAAACAGCGTCGCCAGCATATCGTCGCGGTGATGCCCCAAGGCGATTTTGGTGGCGCCCAATTCTGTCGCCGTGCGGTATAAAATACCGCGTCGCAAGCGGGAGCAGAGAGAGCAGGTGGTTTTGCCTTCCGGAATTTTTTCTTTCACGATGCCGTAAGTGTTTTCTTCCACGATTTTGTATTCGACGCCGATACTTTCCAGATATTGCGGCAAAACATGTTCGGGAAAACCGGGCTGTTTTTGATCTAAATTCACCGCCACAATATCAAAATGAATCGGCGCGCTGAGTTTTAGGTTCAACAAAATGTCCAACAAGGTGTAGCTGTCTTTTCCGCCGGACAGGCACACCATCACTTTATCGCCTTCTTCAATCATATTGAAATCCGCAATGGCGTTGCCTACGTTGCGGCGTAAACGCTTCTGTAATTTGTTCAGGTTATAAATTTGTTTTTTAGCTTTTTCCGTTTGTTCCGTCATGGCATTTTTCTTTATCAATAAAATGAAAATCCTGCGTATGGTACGGTTTTATTCGGAAAAAGCAACCAAGAAAATGCGAGAAAAGCGATTTGAAAAGGCATAAAGTGCGGGCAAAATTTTGCCTGTTTTTTGTGAAAAATCAAGCTATAAGATCTTTCCGAATTCCTGTATAATCGGCAATATTTTTGTTATTTAAATTCTGTTTTGTGAGAATAATGACATGTCCGAAACATCACAAACTCTTCCCGAACTGGTTTCCTGGGCGCGCGAACGGGAGTTCTCGTTAAGCCTGAATACCGAACGGTTGTCCTATTTGCTGGCGATTGCGTTGTATAACAACGAACGCTTTGACGGCGAAATGCAGGAAAGCGATTTGGTGGATATTTTTCGTCACGTATCGAAGCAATTCGATCAATCCGAAAACATCGCCACCCGCGCCAATAACGCCATCAACGATTTGGTGAAGCAGCGTTTTATTAATCGTTTCAGCAGCGAATTCACCGAAGGCTTGTCTATTTATCGGCTGACACCGCTGGGCGTGGGCGTGTCCGATTATTATATCCGTCAGCGTGAATTTTCCGCGTTGCGCCTTTCCGTGCAGTTGGCCATTGTTGCCGATGAAATCCAACGGGCTTCCGAAGCGGCGGAAGAAGCGGTGCGACGGGAAGAAGACGAATATTACTGGCGTCGTAACGTATTTGCTCCGTTGAAATATTCCGTGGCGGAAATTTTTGACAGCATTGATTTGTCGCAACGCATCATGGATGAAAATCAACAGAATATTAAAGAAGAAATCGCCGAACTGCTGACCAAAGACTGGCAGGCCGCTATTGCCAGTTGCGAGCGTCTGCTGGACGAAACTTCCGGTAATCTGCGCGAATTGCAGGATACGCTGAATGCGGCGGGCGACAAATTACAGGCGCAATTGTTGCGTATTCAGGATTGTGTCATCGGGCAGAGCGAACTGTATTTCATTGATCAACTTATCGTGGATTTACAGTCCAAACTTGACCGCATTATCAGTTGGGGACAACAAGCGATCGACCTGTGGATTGGTTATGACCGCCACGTACATAAATTTATACGAACGGCGATCGATATGGATAAAAACCGCGTGTTCAGCCAACGTTTACGCCATTCCATTCGCGGTTATTTCGATGCGCCTTGGTTCCTGTGGACGGCGCAGGCGGAACGATTAGTGGATTTACGCGACGAAGAATTAGCTTTGCGCGACGAAGATGCCCTTGGCGAATTGCCGGAAGAATTGGAATATGAACAGCTTTCCGACTTGCATGACCAAATTGTCGAAACCATGCAGGCGTTGTTGATTCATCAGCGCGAACATAATCAGCCGATCGATTTAAGCCTGGTGTTAAAACAACAACTCGACAATTATCCGCTTTCCCGTCATTTCGATGTGGCGAGGATTATCGTGGATCAGGCGGTACGTCTGGGCATGGCGAGTGCCGACTTGTCGGGCGTGTATTCCCAATGGCATGAGATCAACGATTACGGCGCGGAAGTGCAGGCAAATGTAATTGATGAATATAAATAATTGAATGCAGGGCCGGTAAGCCCGCTTACGGAAATATAATTATGAACGAAAATCTTCAAGACTTAATTTCAACCAAATTGGCGGCGGCAATCGCCAATCCGCTGTTTCCTGCGGTAGACAGCCAATTGCGTTCAGGCAGACACATCGGACAGGAACATCTTGACAACTACGCCTTTCTGGCGGATTTCCAAAACGAGCTGGACGGTTTTTACCGTCGCTATAACGTGGAACTTATTCGCGCGCCGGAAGGTTTTTTCTATTTACGGCCGAAAGCCACCACATTGATTGCCCGTTCGGTATTGAGCGAGCTGGAAATGCTGGTCGGTAAAGTGTTGTGTTATTTGTATCTCAGCCCGGAGCGATTGGCGCAACAGGGCATTTTCAGTGTACAGGAAGTGTACGATGAATTATTAAATCTGGCGGACGAGGCGAAATTGCTGAAAGCCATCAATTTGCGCGCCAGCGGTTCGGATTTGGATAAGCAGAAATTAGCGGAAAAAGTGCGGGCGGCAATCGGACGCCTGCGCCGGCTGGGGATGTTGCATACGGTCGGCGAACAAAACAGCGGGAAATTTACCATTTCTGAATCCGTATTCCGTTTCGGCGCAGAAGTGCGAGCCGGAGACGATCCGCGCGAAGCGCAATTACGTTTAATCCGCGACGGGGAAGCGGCAACGCCTGAATCGCTTGCCGCAGAAAAGAACGCGGCGGAAGATGAAAGTGCGGTAGAAAATGAAGAAGATTTTGAAGATGACGATAATCAAGAAGGAGCGGAATAATGGCGGATTTTGAATTAGAGCAAGATGTGCTGGAAACCGAAGCGGTCGTAGAACAGGCGGAAACGGCGGACGATGAAAAAACGATTGAAAATTCTCCCGCACTTTCGCCGTTCAGCGTGCCGGCAGGCGTCGAGCGCGGCAAATTCCGTTCGCTCACCTTAATTAACTGGAACGGTTTTTTTGCCCGTACTTTCGATTTGGATGAACTGGTGACCACGCTTTCCGGCGGTAACGGTGCGGGAAAATCCACTACCATGGCGGGTTTTGTCACCGCTTTGATTCCGGATTTAACTTTATTACATTTCCGTAACACCACGGAAGCCGGCGCCAGCGGCGGTTCCCGTGATAAAGGGTTGCACGGGAAATTGCGCCCAGGCGTTTGTTATGCCGTGCTGGACACGATTAACTCCCGTCATCAGCGCACTTTAGTAGGCGTTCGTCTGCAGCAAGTGGCGGGACGGGATAAGAAAGTGGATCTCAAAACTTTCAGCATTCAGGGCGTAGAATTGTCGTTAAATCCGACCGCACTTTTCACCGAAGCCGTCAGCGAACGTCAGGCGAAAGTGTTAAATTTAACCGAAATTAAAGACAAAATCGACGAAATTGGCGGTCAATTCAAGCAATATCATTCCGTTGCCGATTATCACGGTATGATGTTCGATTTAGGCATTATTCCGCGCCGTTTGCGCTCGTCGTCCGATCGCAGCAAATTCTACAAATTAATCGAAGCTTCTCTCTACGGCGGGATTTCCAGTGCCATTACCAAATCCTTGCGCGATTATTTGTTGCCGGAAAATCTGGGCGTGCGAAAGGCCTTCCAGGATATGGAATCGGCTTTGCGGGAAAACCGTATGACGTTGGATGCCATTAAAATGACTCAGGCGGATCGCGATTTGTTTAAACATCTGATCACGGAAACCACCAATTATGTGGCGTCGGATTACATGCGAAACGCTAACGAGCGTCGGGGCAACATCGAAACCGCGCTAAATTTCCGTAAAGAATGGTATAACGCTAAATCGGAACAGAATTTATCTCAGCACCGTTTGGTAGATTTAAGCCGTGAAGCCGCCGAGCTGGCGGAAAGCGAAAAAGTCTTAGAAGTGGATCACCAAAGTGCGTCCGATCATCTTAATTTGGTGCTGAATGCCTTGCGTCATCAGGAAAAAATCGAACGTTATCAAGATGATGTAAACGAACTGACGGAAAAGCTGGAAGAACAAAAAATGGTGGTGGAAACCGCCGGCGAACAAGTGGAAAGCAGTCAGGCGCAATTTGAGCTGATTGAAACGGAAGTGGATCAAATCCGTTCTCAGTTAGCCGATTACCAACAAGCCTTAGACGCGCAACAAACCCGCGCATTGCAATATCAACAGGCTATTCAGGCGTTGGAAAAAGCTAAAACTTTGTGCGGATTAGCGGATTTAGCGGTGAAAAACGTTGACGAATATCACGAAGAATTTGCCGCGCAAGCGGAAACCTTAACGGAGCGCGTGCTGGAACTGGAACAGAAAATGTCCGTTTCCGAAGCGGCAAAATCTCAGTTCGATAAAGCTTATCAATTAGTTTGTAAAATCGCGGGTGAAATGCCGCGTTCTGCGGCGTGGGAAAGCGCTAAAGCCTTATTACGAGAGTTTCCGACCCAAAAAGTGCAGGCGGCGCAGACTCCGCAACTGCGGGCAAAACTGCATGAGCTGGAACAACGTTATGCACAACAACAAAGTGCGGTACGTTTATTAACCGAATTTAATCAACGCGCAGGACTGAATTTAACCGATGCCGACGAATTGGAAGAATGTTACACGGAACATGAAGCCATTATTGAGGATTTAAGCGGAGAACTGTCCGCTCAAGTGGAAGAACGTTCGACTTTGCGTCAAAAACGCGAACAGCTGACGGCGCTTTATAATGATCATGCGGCAAAAGCGCCGGCATGGTTAATGGCACAAGCCGCCTTGGAGCGTTTGCAAGAGCAGTCCGGCGAGCATTTTGACGACAGTCAGGATGTGATGAATTTTATGCAGACGCAGTTAGTGAAAGAGCGCGAATTCACCATTCAACGCGATCAGCTCGAGCATAAACGTCAGCAACTGGATGAGCAGATTTCCCGTTTAAGCCAGCCGGACGGTTCGGAAGATGCGCGGTTGAACCTGCTGGCGGAACGATTCGGTGGTGTGTTGTTGTCCGAACTGTACGATGACGTGCCTTTTGAAGATGCGCCGTATTTTTCTGCGCTCTACGGACCGGCCCGCCATGCTATTGTTGTGCGCGATTTGAATGCGGTGAAAGCGCAGCTGTCCGAACTGGAAGATTGCCCGGACGATTTATATTTAATCGAAGGTGATCCGTCCGCCTTTGACGACAGCGTGTTAGCGGCGCAGGAACTGGAACACGGGGTTGTGGTGCAGGTTTCCGATCGCGAAGTGCGTTATTCCAAATTCCCGGATATCCCGTTATTTGGCCGTGCCGCCCGTGAAAAACATCTGGCGGAGCTGGAGGCGCAGCGTGACGAAGTGGCGGAAGCTTATGCGCAACGCGCTTTCGACGTGCAAAAATGTCAGCGTTTACATCAACAGCTCAGTCAATTTGTCGGTTTGCATTTAGCCCTAGCGTTTCTGCCGAACCCGGAAGAAACCATGCGCGAGATTAATGCGGAACGTAACGAAATCGAGCGAGAATTGACCGCACTTTCAACGGATGAACAACAAATCCGAATTAAATTGGATGCGGCAAAAGAAAAAATGCAACTGTTGAATAAATTGATTCCGCAACTTGCGGTGATTGCCGACGATGGTTTGCAGGATCGTATCGACGAAACCCGCGAACAATTGGATTTAGCGGAACAGGACGAGATTTTCATCCGCCAGCACGGCGCGACGTTGTCACAATTAGAGCCAATTGCCGCTACATTGCAAAGCGATCCGGAAAATTACGAGCGCTTAAAAGAGGAGTTTGCCCAAGCCGTCGCTATGCAAAAACAAGCGCAGCAAAAAGCCTTTGCCTTAGCGGACGTAGTACAGCGCAAAGCGCATTTCAGTTATGAAGACAATGTGCAAACTGAAAGCAACGGATTAAACGAACAGCTACGCGTACGTCTGGAGCAAATGCAAGCGCAGCGTGACGCACAACGCGAACAGCTTCGTCAAAAACAGGCGCAATTTGCTCAATATAATCAAGTATTTATTCAGTTACAGAGTTCTTTCAACAGTAAAAATGATTTATTGAAAGAATTATTAACCGAAGTCAACGAATTAGGCGTGCGTGCAGACGAAGGCGCGGAAGAGCGGGCAAGAATCCGTAAAGACGAACTTTATCAACAACTTTCCGCTAACCGCCAGCGTCGTTCTTACATTGAAAAACAATTAACCCTTATTGAAAGCGAAGCGGAGAATTTAACCCGTCGCATTCGTAAAGCGGAACGGGATTATAAACAGCAGCGGGAACTTGTGGTTGCGGCGAAAGTAAGTTGGTGCGTAGTATCTCGTTTGTCGCGTAACAGCGATGTGGAAAAACGCCTGAATCGTCGTGAATTGGCATATTTGTCGGCGGACGAATTGCGTTCAATGTCGGATAAAGCGCTTGGTGCTTTACGTCAGGCCGTGGCCGACAATGAATATCTGCGCGATGCATTGCGTCTTTCCGAAGACAGCCGTAAACCCGAAAATAAAGTGCGATTCTTTATTGCCGTGTATCAACATTTGCGCGAACGTATCCGTCAGGACATCATTAAAACCGATGATCCGATTGACGCAATCGAACAAATGGAAATCGAGCTCAACCGTTTGACGGACGAACTGACCGGCCGCGAACAAAAACTGGCGATCAGTTCCGAATCGGTGGCGAATATTATGCGTAAAACCATTCAACGGGAACAAAACCGCATTCGCATGCTCAATCAAGGATTACAAAATATCGCTTTCGGACAGGTGAAATCCGTGCGTTTGGTGGTGGATATTCGCGATACCCATGCGATGTTACTGGACGCGTTATCCGGTGATCAGGAAGAATATCAGGATTTATTTACGGACAATCGAATGACTTTCTCCGAAGCCATCGCGAAGTTGTATCAACGCCTGAATCCGCATATCGACATGGGACAACGCACCGCCCAAACTATCGGTGAAGAATTACTGGATTACCGTAATTATCTGAATCTGGAAGTGGAAGTGTATCGGGGCGCGGACGGCTGGTTGCGGGCGGAAAGCGGCGCGTTATCCACCGGGGAAGCCATCGGTACGGGGATGTCGATTTTGCTTATGGTGGTACAAAGCTGGGAAGAGGAAAGCCGGCGTCTGCGCGGAAAAGATATTCTGCCTTGTCGCTTATTGTTCCTGGACGAAGCGGCGCGTCTGGACGGCAAATCCATCAGCACATTATTCGAATTATGCGAACGTTTGGATATGCAATTATTGATTGCCGCACCTGAAAATATCAGTCCGGAAAAAGGAACGACCTATAAACTGGTACGTAAAATTTCAGGCAACCAGGAACATGTTCACGTGGTCGGATTACGCGGATTTGGGGCGGCAGCTTAAAAACAGGCGAAAAAGTGCGGGAAAAAATACGTTAATTTTTGACCGCACTTTTAACGTGCCGCCAATAAAAAGGAAGTTGTATGCATTTTCTTGTTTTAGCGATTTGTTGCAGCGTATCGGTTTCGGTGCTGTTTAAACTGTGTAAACGCTTTAATGTGGTGACGGAACAGATGATTGCTTTTGGCTACATCATGGCGTTGTCGCTGAGTTATTTTCTATTACGTCCGGATTTTAACGGATTGAGTTTTACCGAATTTTTTATTCAAAGCGAAGCTAAGCCGATTTTTCTTACTTTAGGCGTATTGCTACCGGTGGGATTTATGGTGATGTCGAAAGCTATCGAATACGGCGGAATTGTGCGTACTGACGCCGCTCAGCGTTTAGCGTTGTTTCTGCAAATTATTGCTGCGGTGGTGATTTTTGGTGAAACGCTGACGGATTTGCGGATTGCCGGCGTGGCGGTGGCGTTTTTAGCTTTGTTCTGTTTACTGTTCAAACCGGCGGGGACGGTAGGCAATATGGTAAAAGCCGCGTTTGCACTGGGCGGAGTGTGGTTGATTTGGGGAACGTCGGGCATTTTGTATAAGAAAATCGCTTTAATGGGTGGTGCGTTTCCAACCAGTTTATTTATTGCTTTCAGCCTGGCGGCCATATTGGTATTCTCTTATCTGATAATTAAACGCACTTGTTGGACGGTGCCGAGTTTTGTCGCCGGAATGTTGTTGGGATGCCTTAATTTCGGCAATATTTTATTTTACATTTATGCTCATCAGCATTTTAAAGAAAACCCGACCATTGTATTTGCCTGCATGGACATCGGGGTAATTTGTTTAGGGGCGGTTGTTGGGGCGTTATTCTTCAAAGAACGTATCAGCAAAATCAATAGCGCCGGCATCGGATTCGGTATTTTGGCGATTTTCTTGCTTTACGGCGAAAAATTATTTGCCTAGATTATCTTCAACATATTGAAAATTTAGGCAAAAAGTCTATGATTTAAGCGTGGGTTACCCACATAAATTAAGGAGAAACATTATGGCACTCGGTTGGTATGAACTTAAATCGGCGAAAGACGGTCAGTTTATGTTTAATTTGATTGCGGCAAACGGCCAGATCATTTTAACCAGTGAGCTTTATAAAGCCAAAGCCTCTGCCGAAAACGGTATTGAATCCGTGCGGAAAAACGGTGTGGATGAAGCAAATTTTGAATTCAGAACCACAAAAAGCGATCAACCTTATTTCGTGTTAAAAGCGAAAAATCACCAAGAAATCGGGCGCAGCCAATATTATTCTTCACAAGAAGCCGCGAAAAACGGGGTGAAATCCGTGATGAATAATGCCGCAACGACGGAAATCAAAGACAAAACCGCCGAATAAACAAAACCTAATAACAGAATCTGTATCTTTTTAGGTACAGATTTTTTTATGAAATTATCACAAAATTTTATGAGCGATTTCACCTTTTTCATTTACGACTATGAAAGTTTCGGTATTAATCCGGCCACCGATCGTCCGGCTCAATTTGCCGGTATTCGTACCGATGCGGATTTTAACGTCATCGGTGAACCGGTCATGCTGTATTGCAAGCAAACCAACGATTATTTACCTTCGCCGGAAGCGGTGATGGTGACCGGCATCACACCGCAGAAATGTAATGAAAAAGGTTTGCCCGAACCGGAATTTGCCGCCGCCGTATTGGCGGAATTCAGCCGACCTAATACTTGCGTCATGGGTTATAACAACATTCGTTATGATGATGAAATGACCCGCTATACCTTTTATCGCAATTTCATCGATCCTTATGAATACAGTTGGAAAAACGGCAATTCCCGTTGGGATTTGCTGGACGTGGTGCGCGCCTGCTACGCTTTACGTCCTGAGGGCATCGAATGGGCGTATGACGACGACGGTATGCCGAGTTTTCGCCTGGAAAAACTCACGCAAGCCAACGGCATTGCCCATGAAAATGCGCATGATGCCATGTCGGACGTATACGCTACCATCGCCATGGCGAAATTGATCAAACGGAAACAGCCGAAATTATTTCAGTATTTCTTTGAAAATCGCGGTAAACGGGAAGTCGAACGTCTTATTAATGTAGCGGAAATGACGCCGTTGGTGCATGTTTCCGGCATGCTGGGGAACTACCGCGGAAACTGTAGTTGGGTAGCGCCTGTGGTTTGGCATCCCGTGAACCAAAATGCGGTGATCGTCTGCGATTTAAGCCAAAACATCGACGATCTCCTCAATAAAAGCGTAGAAGAGTTACGAACGGCATTGTACACCAAAAAAGAAGAACTGGAAGCGCAAGGTAAATCTCCCGTGCCGTTAAAACTGGTGCATATCAATAAATGTCCGATTCTGGCGCCGGCCAAAACGTTATTGCCGGAAAATGCCGAACGGCTGGGTATTGACCGTCAATTTTGCCTGGAAAATCTACAAAAACTACGTCAATCCGCCAAAGTGCGGTCAAAAATTGAAGAGATTTTTCGCGAAGAACGCCAATTTGAACCGAGCGATAATGTGGAAACAGAATTGTATAGCGGATTTTTCAGTAATAATGATAGAAATAATTTGGCTATTTTGCGTCAACTGCCGCCGGAAAAACTGGCGGAACACGGACTGACTTTTGAAGACAAACGAATTCCCGATTTAATTTTTCATTATCGCGCCCGCCATTTCTTCAAAACCCTGACTCGCAGCGAGCAGTTACAGTGGGAAAAATATCGTCGTCGTAAATTGGAAAAAGAGGCAACGGATTTCGAACAGCGCATGCAAAATTTGGTGATGGAATATACCGGTAATGAAGATAAATTGGATTTATTGCAACAGGTTTATACGTATGCATCAAAATTACTGTAATGCCAAATACCGCTTTTAACGGTTTGAATAGTATATTATTTATTCAAATCTGTTGCGTCTTTGTACATTTGCAGAGAGCGAATCAAAAAAAGATTGACCAAACAATCAATTATTCGGCAATATAAAAAAGACTATTAGACATCAGGGGCCGTTTATTTTCAGCAAAACGCGTGATTCTCTAAAAAAACGCAGCGAACGGCCCGATTACATCAATTAAACAGACCTAAAAAATCATCAGGTAATAATTATGAGCAAATCCTTGGTTATTGTGGAATCACCGGCCAAAGCAAAAACCATCAATAAATATCTCGGTAATGATTATATTGTAAAATCCAGTGTCGGACATATCCGCGATTTACCTACCGCGGGTGCGTCTTCGGGAGAAAAAGCCAAACCGGTTTCTACCAAGGGTTTAAGCACGGAAGAAAAAGCCAGAATCAAAGCGGAAAAAGAACAAAGCGCCTTGGTGAAACGCATGGGCGTGGATCCTTATCACGATTGGAAAGCCAATTATCAAATTCTTCCCGGCAAAGAAAAAGTGGTCGCCGAATTGAAATCCCTTGCCAAAAAAGCCGATCATATTTATCTGGCTACCGACTTGGATAGAGAAGGGGAAGCGATTGCCTGGCATTTACGCGAAGTTATCGGCGGAGACGAGAGTCGATTCAGTCGCGTCGTATTCAATGAAATTACCAAAAACGCGATTAAACAAGCGTTCGAAAAGCCGGAACAACTCAATATCGATCGCGTAAACGCCCAACAAACCCGCCGCTTTCTCGACCGCGTAGTGGGTTTTATGGTTTCACCGTTACTGTGGAAAAAAGTGGCGCGCGGTTTGTCAGCCGGCCGGGTGCAGTCCGTGGCGGTAAAATTATTGGTGGAACGGGAACGGGAAATTAAAGCCTTCCAACCGGAAGAATTCTGGGAAGTGGCGGCAGATTTATTTACGGCGCATAAAGCCGCAATTCGCCTTGACGTTACGGCCTTTAAAGGCAAAAAATTCTCTCCTAAAAATGCGGAGCAGGCACAAAGTGCGGTAGATTTTTTAACTAAATCCGAGTTTATCGTATCGGATTTGGAAACCAAACCGACCACTTCCCGCCCGCGTCCGCCGTTTATTACTTCAACTTTACAGCAAGCTGCCAGCACAAGACTCGGCTTCAGCGTAAAGAAAACCATGATGCTGGCGCAACGTTTGTATGAAGCGGGTTACATCACCTACATGCGTACCGATTCTACCAATTTGAGTCAGGATGCTTTGGGCATGGTGCGCGGTTACATCGAACAGCATTTCGGCGGGAATTATTTGCCGGCAAAACCGAATTTTTATTCCAGCAAAGAAAATGCGCAGGAAGCTCACGAAGCGATTCGCCCTTCCGATGTGAACGTGTCCGCCTCTCACTTGTCCGGTATGGAAAAAGACGCCGAGCGTTTGTACGATTTAATCTGGCGTCAATTTGTCGCTTGCCAGATGCCGGCGGCACAATATGACAGCACGACATTAACGGTCTCTGCCGGCGATTATGAATTGAAGGCGAAGGGGCGTATTTTACGCTTTGACGGTTGGACCAAAATTCTGCCGCAAATGGGTAAAAATCCGGAGGATCAGGAATTACCAGCGGTCGCGTTACAGGAAAAATTAACCCTAAACAATGTGCAACCGACTCAACATTTCACTAAACCGCCGGCACGTTTTACGGAAGCCGCATTAGTAAAAGAACTGGAGAAACGCGGAATAGGTCGTCCTTCAACTTATGCCACCATCATTTCTACCATTCAGGAACGCGGTTATGTGCGCACGGAAAACCGTCGTTTTTATGCGGAAAAAATGGGAGAAATCGTTACCGATCGTTTAAATCAGTCTTTCGGCGAATTGATGAATTATGACTTTACCGCCGGCATGGAAGATATGCTGGACCAAATTGCCGACGGCACGAAAAACTGGAAGGCGGAATTAAATCAATTTTTTAAAGATTTTTCCGGTCAATTAAGTAAAGCGGAATTGGACGAACTGGAAGGCGGCATGAAGCCGAACAGTATCGTGCCGATTGATATTGCCTGTCCGACTTGCGGGCGCAAAATGGCTATTCGAACCGCCAGCACCGGCGTATTTCTCGGTTGTACCGGTTATGCCCTGCCGCCGAAGGAACGTTGTAAAACCACGATGAATTTAATTCCGGAAGCGGAATTGCTTAACGTATTGGACAGTGAAACCGAGACCAAAGCATTGATGGCGCGGAAACGTTGTCCGAAATGCGGTTCGGCTATGGACAGCTATATTCTGGATTCGCACCGTAAACTGCATATTTGCGGCAATAATCCGAATTGCGACGGCTATCTTGTGGAAGAAGGCGCTTTTAAAATTAAAGGTTATGACGGCCCGGTTGTGGAATGTGACAAATGTGGCGCGGATATGCACCTGAAATTGGGACGGTTCGGTAAATATATGGCCTGTACGAATTGTGACAATACCCGTAAAATTCTGAAAAACGGAGACGTGGCGCCGCCTAAAGAAGAACCTGTTCACTTTCCGGAATTAAAATGTGAAAAATCCGACGCTTATTTTGTTTTACGCGACGGAGCAAGCGGTGTGTTTATGTCCGCTCATAATTTCCCTAAATCACGGGAGTCCCGCCCGGCGAAAGTGGCGGAATTGGCGCTATACCGCGAACGTCTGCCGGAAAAATTACAATATTTGGCCGATGCGCCTCAGAAAGATCCGGACGGCAACGATGCCTTAATCCGTTTCAGTCGTAAAGAAAAGCGACAATATGTTTCGTCCGACGACAAAAACGGAAAACAAACCAAATGGATTGTGGATTTTGTCGATGGAAAATGGGTTGAACGCAGTAAAAAATAATTCGGATTCAATAAAAGTGCGGTCAAAAACGGCCGCGTTTTTTTGTTATCCGAACACCGTGATAGCAACAGAAAACGCCCCGATAGCGGGGCGTTAGTAAGATTAGAAATTCGCGTTACGCGGCGAGCGAGGGAAAGGAATGACATCTCGGATATTTTGTACGCCGGTGACATAAACAATCAGACGTTCAAAGCCCAAACCGAAACCTGAATGCGGCACCGTGCCGTATTTGCGCAAATCGCGATACCACCAGTAATCTTCCGGATTTAAGCCCATTTCAACCATGCGTTTGTCTAACACGTCTAAACGTTCTTCACGTTGCGAACCGCCGATGATTTCACCGATTCCCGGTGCCAATACATCCATCGCCGCCACGGTTTTGCCGTCGTCATTTAAACGCATATAGAAGGCTTTAATGTCTTTCGGATAATTTTTCACCACGACCGGAGATTTAAAGTGTTCTTCCGCCAAATAGCGTTCATGTTCCGAAGACAGGTCGATTCCCCAGGAAACCGGAAATTCGAATTTTTTGCCGGATTTCAATAACACCTCGATCGCATCCGTATAGTCGATTTGTGCAAACGGTGAATTAACGAAGTGTTCTAAACGGTTAATTACGTCTTTATCCACGTGTTTGACGAAAAATTCCAAATCGTCACGGCGTTCCGTCAATACCGCTTTAAACACATATTTCAACATATCTTCCGCTAATTTTGCGTTATCGGCCAACGTGGCAAAAGCGATTTCCGGTTCTACCATCCAGAATTCCGCAAGATGGCGGGTAGTGTTTGAGTTTTCCGCTCGGAATGTCGGGCCGAAAGTATAAATTTTGCTTAATGCGCAAGCGTAGGTTTCACCGTTCAGCTGACCGGATACGGTTAAAAACGCTTCTTTGCCGAAGAAGTCCTGGCTGAAATCCGCTTTGCCTTCCGGTGTGCGTGGTAAGTTTTCCAGGTCTAAAGTGGAAACGCGGAACATTTCGCCCGCACCTTCCGTATCCGACGCCGTGATGAGCGGCGTTGCCACCCAATAAAAACCTTGTTCGTGGAAAAAACGGTGAATCGCTTGCGCTAAGCAGTGACGAACACGGGCAACGGCACCGATAATATTGGTACGCGGACGTAAATGCGCCACTTCGCGCAAATATTCGATAGAATGGCGTTTTGCCGCCATCGGGTAAGTATCCGGATCTTCCACCCAACCGGTAACTTCAACGGTTTCAGCCTGTAATTCAACCGCTTGGCCTTGCGCCGGCGATTCGACCACCGTTCCCGTCACAATCACGGAACAGCCGGCGGTTAAATGTAAAACTTCGGCTTCATAGTTTGCGATGTCGTTATTGATAATAGCCTGGATAGGGTTAAAACATGAGCCGTCGTAAACGGAAAGGAAGGAGAGGCCGGCTTTTGAATCGCGGCGAGTGCGCACCCAACCGCGAACGGTTACTTTTTCACCCACGGCAACCTTGCCTTGGAGCACATCAGCAATCGATGCAATTTTTGTCATTTTTATCTCCGAAATTTTGAGTCAATATTTGGTTTGAAAATGTGTGGTAGTTTACCTTAAATTAACCGAATTACCAAAAACTAATGTGATTTTATTCTTCATTCGCAGACAGGATTTCCGGATTGATCCGGTGTTGAAAAATATCGGCCAAAAATCTTTTGATTTTCCGACCGCACTTTGTTGTCTCCGGTTTTTTCTTCAATGAGATTTTGCTAGAATACGCCAATTATTTTTACCGAGATTTTAAAATGACAATTTCAGCGGAAGCAAAAAAAGTCCGGGACGCTTTAATCGAGAAGGGCATCGAAACGCCTATGGTCGATTTGCGGCAGGATAAAAACGAACGTCGTATCGCCATTCAGCAGAAAATGCGCGAAGTGATGGAACTGATTGGACTGGATTTACGGGACGATAGTTTAGAAGAAACGCCGGTTCGTTTGGCCAAAATGTATGTGGATGAAATTTTCAGCGGTTTGGATTATGCCAATTTTCCTAAAATTACCAATATCGAAAATCGCATGAAAGTCAGCGAAATGGTGTTAGTGAACGATGTGACGTTAACCAGCACCTGTGAACATCATTTCGTGACTATCGACGGTTTGGTTTCCGTCGCCTATTATCCGAAAAAATGGGTTATCGGATTATCTAAAATTAACCGAGTGGTCCAATTTTTCGCTCAACGCCCGCAAGTACAGGAGCGCTTGACGGAACAGATTTTACTGGCGTTTCAGACCATTCTGGAAACGGAAGATGTGGCGGTTTACATGAAAGCCACCCATTTCTGCGTAAAATGCCGCGGTATTAAAGACAGCAACAGCTATACCGTTACCTCCGCTTTCGGCGGCGCTTTTTTGGAAGATCGCGAAACCCGTAAAGAATTTCTTTCTTTGGTGAATAAATAGTTAGCGGTTTTACGGAATAATCAATATAAGTGCGGTTAAAGTATAAGAATTTTTGACCGCACTTTTGAATATGAATTGTTCGCTATAAAGTCATTTAGCTGCTTGCGCAAAAGCTACCAAATCAGGTTCCACAATTCGAGCATAATCCTGCGTATTTAAAATCACCGAGCGCTCCAACGTGCCGGCATTGAATGCCAGTTCGTCGTAACGCTCAAGCAAGCTTGGATCGACGATGAGTTTGAGAGCAGGATGGAAACTAAACGGCGGAATAGCACCAAATATGCAATCGGTTAGTTCGTCCACTTCTTTCGGGCTGGCAAGGGAAGCCTTAGTGCCGCCAAGGTATTCCGCAATTTTGCTTAAATCCGCTTGTTTATCCGCAGGCAAAACCGCTAAAACCGCTTGTTTCACGCCATTTCCTTTCACTTTGCAAACAAGGGCTTTTGCACCTTGCCCGATTGCGGTGCCGCGAATTTGTGCAACTTCCTCCGATTTTCCTGCACTGACGTGTTCCACCACACGATAACGGGCTTGATGGTGTATTAAAAGTGCGGTCAAATTTTCGAATGTTTTTTCTGACATATTTTTCCTTTAATGATCCGATTTTAGCCCTGCACCGCACATCGTAATCAAGCAATCTTCGGCAGTGCCGTAAAGTTCGCAATAGTGCAAATAAGCTGCATAATTCGCTGCGGTGGTGTGTTCGCAATAAACGCCTTTTTTCGCCAAAATATCACGGGCCACCAGAATTTTATCTTCCGGCGCATGCACGAATCGAACAGGATATTTTTCCGCGTAAGTCAAAATTTCCGTGGCTCGCATTGGTTGCCCGATGGCAATGCCTTCAGCGATGGTCGGTTTAACCTCAACATTTTCTACAAATTTTTGTCCTTTTTTGGCCGCTTGTAAGAGTGGATCGCAATGTTCGCTTTGTAGAGCAATGATGGTTGGCATTTCGCTTATCATGCCGCTTGCCAATAAATGTTCCAAGCCTTTGATCACACCAATAAACAGCGTGCCATTTCCGACTGGAACTACGAGATGTTTTGGGATACGTCCGAGTTGTTCGAAGGTTTCGTAAATATAGGTTTTAGTGCCTTCATAGAAAAACGGGTTGTAAACGTGGTTCGCATAGTAAACGCCGTCATTTTCCACTTTGGCACGGCACACGTCAGCACAGTGGTCACGACTGCCTGCAATCACATTGGCTTTGGCACCGTGGGCTTCAATCATATTAATTTTTTTCGGTGATGTGCCTTCTGGCACGAAAATTTCACATTGAATACCTGCCTTGGCACAATAAGCCGCCACACTGTTGCCTGCGTTGCCACTGCTGTCTTGTACCACAGAATTCACACCGATGGCTTTGCAATGGCTAATAAGCACTGTCGCTCCACGATCTTTAAAAGAAAGCGTCGGCATAAAATAATCCATTTTTAATAAGACATTCTCATCAAAACGCACAATCGGAGTCATCCCTTCGCCAAGGGAAATATCACGCCAAGATTCATCTTGCAAAGCCATAAATTTACGATAACGGAATTGGCTCCATTCGTGACGGTCGATGTCGTTGAGATTGAATTTAGGCGGTTGATAATCCAGCGTCCATAATCCGCCGCATTGGCATTTGGCTTCACGAGTGGAAACTGGTGCAGTTTGATGGCATTGGTTGCAGATAAATTTCATCGTCGTTCTCCTAAGCAAATTCGGCAGTAGCTTCAATTTCAATGAGGGCGTTGTAATGCAAATTACCGCACGGCACGATGGTGCGGGCTGGTTTGTGCGAACCGAAGAAATCGGCATACACTTGATTGACCGTATCCCAATACGCCACATCGGGAATATACAGGCGGCATTGCACCACATCATTTGTGCTAAGCCCAGCGGCGGCGAGCACTTGAGTCAAATTGGCAAGCGCCTGTTTGGTTTGAGCGGCAATATCGCCGACAATTTTTCCTTCCGCATTAAAGGGAAGTTGCCCTGAAACATACAGCATTCCGTTAGATTTCACGGCAGGCGAATAATGTCCTTTGCTTTGATTGGGTAAAATCATTTCCATCAACGTTTTCCTCTTACTTCGTCTAAATAACTATAAACGGTCACTTTATTGACCCCCAATTTTTCGGCGGCTTTCTCAATACTACCTTTCATTAAAAAGAGCCCTTTTTGCTCCATAAAACGGATTTTTTCGATTTTTTCATCGCGCGACATTGCTGTCGGCGATTGCCCGTTCAAAATCTTATCCATCAAGTTTTCCACCATATCGGAAAGCGGTAATTCCGCCGTCTGTTCCTCTTGTTTGGCCGGATTTAACTGAGGTAAAAATTCATTTAAATACGCAATTTGCTCGGTAATCGGCGTGGTATCAATATTTATACATAATGCACCGACTAATTGGTGATGCTGGTCGAAAATCAACTGTGTCGATGAACGAATCAGCTTCCCTTTGGCTTCAAAATAGTAGTTGGCGACATAGTCATTATTGAGCTTGTCGGATAACATTACATCCTTCACTAAATGCTCAAAGTTCTGTCCAACTTGACGAGCGGTAACATTGCCTGCGACATACACCACGGAATGTTCGGGATCATTTAAATCATGCAAAACCACTTCACAGCTTTTGCCAAAGGTTTCAACTAGCATATCCGCCATAGAGATATAGGGGGTAAGAATTGGGTTCATAGGGTCTCCGTATAAAATTTTATATATTTTATGAGGTTTATCCTGCAACCGCAATGCTTTTATATAATTTATTATATTCATATAGAGGTTTTTATAATTGAGTAGGAAGCCCTGTTCTGTGAAAATAAAAAAGAGCGGTGAATATGTTGCAAAATTTTCACAAAATCCCACCGCTTGTATAAAATTTTTTCAGACTTTAAGCCTCCAGTACCTAGGTTTCAAATTATAGGAGCAAACCGAGTATAAAGGTTGCGGCTAACGCACCGACTGTGGATACAATATTGGAAATACTAAGGGTTTTTAATCCTGTTTTCATATCCATACCTAAATTCCCAGAGTAGACCCAGAAAAAACTATCGTTAATGTGAGAACAAATAGACGCACCGCAACATGCCGCTAGAAAAACAATGATCGGGCTAATGCCAAGTGCTGCAACCATCGGTTCACAAATTGTTACAGCAGTAATCAGTGCGGTGGTTCCTGAACCGTTGATCATTTTAATTGTTGCGCCAATCAAGAACGGAATAAGCAAGGTAGGAATCGGAAGACTTGCAATACTTTCCGCAAGGCTAGTACCCACACCAGATGCCTTCAACACACTACCAAGTGCCCCTCCAGCAGAAACAATAAATACAATAGACCCTGATTCTTTGATACCTAAAGAGAGCGTAGAAAGAATGCCATCTTGCTTAAGCTCTTTTCTGTGAATAATCATTGCGGATACGCAGCCTAATACGAGGGCTATAGTCGGATCACCTATAAAAGCGGTAATGGCAACAACAGGTGAATCTCCGCCGAAAATCATTTTACTGAAGGTGTTAAACAGAATAAGAACTAATGGATGAGGTAGAGGAAAGAGCGCCCCCCAAAGACTTGGCATTGTCTTTTCTTTTTTATTATTGATATTGAAGGCTGCTTCTATCATCTCCTGATTCTCATAAGTGAACCAGTCTTCTGCTTTTTTACCTAAGTAGAACTTCGCATATCCCCACCCAAACAGCGTACGAACCATAGCAACCAAACCGCCAAACAGCATAGCCTGACCAATGTCAATATTTAACATACCAGCAGCTGCCAATGGACCTGGTGTTGGCGGGAAAAATACATTTGTTGAGAGTAGCCCTGCCGCAAGGGAAGTACCTAGAGCAGCGACTGCTACGCGTGGCTTTTTATTTTTCGCAGCCAAAGCTAGCACTAATGGAGCCAAAACCACCATAGCCGAATCGCTAAAAACTGGAATGGAAATAATATAACCAGCGATCGCCATCGCCAACGTAGTATTAGATTCGCCAAATGCACCAACTATGCTAAGCGCCATACGGTCAGTGCTGTTTGTCACTTCCAGATATTTTCCAAGAATTGTGCCAAAAATGATGACAAGACCAATACTCGCTACCGTCCCACCGAATCCTTCGCTGATCGTTGAAACCACTTTAGTAAGCTGCATACCTGAGCAGGCACCAATAGTAAATGTTGCAGCTAAAAGACCAATAAAAGCATTTGTTTTTAATTTTACAATAAAGAACAACAAAACTAAGATGCCAATAATAAAGACTAAACCGTAAGGCATAACCAATTCCTCCATTCAAAATTTCATTATTGTTGTAGATAATGAAAAATTTTCTCGCTTGCTTTCAGCCCATTTCCAGAAATTATCACAACGGTTTTTTGCCCTTGTTCAACGACGTTGTCCTGAATCAGTTTAGTCACACCCGCAAGTTGCACAGGAAGTAGGCTCAATATAAAACCCTTTCTTGGTGATATTTTTTAATGCTTGAAGAATTTCATCTTCACTAACAGAAAGCATTCCACCGTTAGTTTTTCTGATCGCTTCTACTACTTCATCGCGATGGCTCGAAAACTTAAGTGCGATGCCCTCAGCGATAGTTGCCGAAGCTTCGAACTCATCGTTTTCACCATAGAATTTTCTATAAATTGGATTACAATTCACCGGTTGAACGCCAAATATTTTAGGAAGATGATCAATTTCACCGCTGTCCATTAGCTCTTGGAATCCTTGTTCCAAACCGAGAGGAATGCTGCCGTTGCCTGTCGGGCAGATAATATTATCAGGCACAGTGAAATCCAATTGCTCCCAAATTTCATAAGCCATGGATTTTACACCTTCTACAAAGTAAGGATTCCAATTATGACTTGCATATACGCCTTCTGCCTCAGACTGTGCGGCTTCTGCCGCTTTGTCACGCAAACCCGGAATCTTATGCAACTTCGCACCTGAAGCGATAACCTGAGTGACTTTGCCTTCAGAGGTACTTGCAGGTACATACACATTGCATTCAATTCCTGCTTTTGCCGCATAAGAAGCGACAGAAGCACCTGCATTCCCGGAAGAATCCTCTGTAATTTTCGTCACACCTTTTGCAGCAAGTGCATTGATCATCATCACAACACCACGATCTTTAAACGATCCAGTTGGCATCAGTGCATCATTCTTGAGCAAGACCTTCATTCCTTCCCAATTTTCTTCGGTTAAAGGTGTCAAACCTTCACCGAAAGTGGCAGCGAGCTCAGATTTTTTCATCGGATACGCCTTTTCGTATCGCCACATACTGTATTCATTCGTTTTAATGTCCGCTTTTGTAAAGCTGACTTTTTCTTCCCTTTTTAGCCAGAACGCTCCACCGCATTCACATCTCCAAAGCGTTGTGTCTGTCTCATATTGTTTTCCGCAGGTTTTGCATAGGTATTTCATAGTCTATTCCTCGTTTATAAAAGTCTTTGTAATGGTCAAATAGTCGCTAAGGTTGGACATAAGAACTAAGATATAAAAAATTATATATTGGCTTTATAATATATTAAAAATTATATATCAATAATATTTTATATAAAAATATAATTTTTTATTTATTTGAGAGGAAGATCACATTTTTACCAAGCTTACAAATTCTTCTTTGCAAAAGAATGGTGGAATTTTGTAAATTTTTTCAGAAATCACATGGCTTGGGAGTTCTCATAATATAAGCAGCTTGATTTTTTTGAGATCTTCTTTTTATACCTGATTAGAGAGAATGCGCAGTCTTTTGCAAACCGTATCAATCGATATATACAATTGACCGTATTCCAAGAAGCGGATGGTCTTCTGTAACTGTCCGTTTAGAATTCTGTGATAATTTTGCATGACGAAAGAAATTTAATGTGTAGAATAAGCACACCAATAATTATTTGGGGAGTAACTATGAAAAAACTGACTTTGGTTTTATTGGCGGCATTAGCGTGGCATTTACCTGCCGTGTCGGTAGCCGGGGAAAGTACGCAACAGTCGGCGATAGAACACAGTGAGAAAGTGCAAGAAATTTGGATTGACGTACGCACGCCCGAAGAATTTGTCAAAGGGCATATCGACGGTGCGGTGAATCTGCCGTTCGATCAAATCGGGGCGCGTATTCAGGAGGTGACAACGGATAAAAATGCGGCGATTAATTTATACTGTCGCTCGGGACGCCGTTCGGAATTAGCATTGGAAACGCTTAAAGCATTGGGTTATACCAATCTGACCAATCAGGGCGGTTATCAGGATTTACTGGTTAAAAACCGCCGCTAATATTGCAATAATAGCCGGCTGAATATAGAAAAGCGTTGATATAATGACCAACGCTTTATGCTTTTCACTCAGATTATAAAATCAGTTTATTCGGTTTTATCCGTTCAATGTTAAATCCATTTCCGGAGCAGATTTATCCACAAAACCCGTTTTCACTTCACAGGAACCGAATTTTTTCAACATATCCGCCAAGGTGGAGGCAGCTTGTCGTACGGTGTCGTCATTTACGCCGATAAACCCGTCTATCGGGAAAAATACATAAGTCGTATCGGTACCAATTTTACCGATTTCACTTTGTCGCCACGTCCAACGGCGTGTACGAACCTGATTTCCCACCGCATAAACCACTTCGCCAGCCGGCACGCTTTTACTTTCCGTTGCGCCGAAAGGAATAAAACTGTCGTCGTCTTTTGCCGGACGCATTTCAATATCCTGTTCCGAAATGCCTAAATCATGCGTGCCCATCGGCAGGGTGTAGGTTAGAGAAATGGCGTTGTTTAAATCCACCAACGGGTTGATATGCGGCAAGCCTTTGCCCTTAGCAATACGGGTGAACAAGGCTTCGGCAGAACATTGGAATTTGTTTGGATTGATGTCAAGGGCTTGGAAAGCCTCACGATAGGGCGTTATCAATGGGCTTTCTTTTACTTTTACATCGGCAAAACGCTTTTCGCCTGCGGCAACGGCTTGTTCCAGTAAGATGTCGATTTCAGGGTAGTGCTTACTGTTGTCAAATCCTTTCACCACTACGATACCGGCACAAAAGTGCGGAAGTTTTTCAAATATTTCTGCGGCAATTTTAAATTTCATGACATATCCTTGCTGTTTGTATCCTGTTTACAGGATAACGCAAACCTTCGTCAATTTCGACCGTTTTACTTTTCGCCTTGGGTAAATTAAAAAATAATGCGGAAATTGACCGCACTTTTGCTGTGTCTGCGGGGAGATTTGCTGTGTCTGCGGGGAGAAGTGCGGGCGTTTTTTTAATTGTTTTTGAGAGGCTATCACAGAAAAAAGAAAAGTCCCATAAAATTGTGGGACTTTCCATGATACGAAATATTGTCGTTACGGTTATAGCGCAAACAATCCTAATGCTGCGCCGCAAGCTAAAGAAATAAGAGACAATACCCAAAGGCGCGGAGCACAGAATTTCAGCATATCTTTAATTTCAACGCCGGCCAAACCGCAAGCTAAGAATGTCGTAGCGGCATGCGGTGTAACAAGAACGCCGTAGTTTTTAGAAATTAACATCGCCATTGCCATATCCTGACCGCTGACGCCGAATTGTTCACCGACACCGATAGCTAACGGCATTAAACCGAAGAAATAGGAATCCGTACCCAATAACATGCCGATTGGCACACCCAACACACCGAAGACATCTTGCAGATGACCGCCGATGGCGTTCGGTACGATGCTGATTAAAATCATCGCCATATTTTCCATCATTTTGGTACCGCTCAAGACACCAAGGAAAATACCGGAAGCCAATAAAATCATCGGCATGGTTAATGCGGTATCCGCATGCACTTTAATCGCTTTCGCCTGTGCTTTGGAGCCCGGGAAGTTTACGATCAACGCAACGGCTAAACCGAACATGAACGCGCCGTACAACGGGATTTTAGTGAAGCAGAGCAAACCGATGACTACGGCGGTTAATAGCGCATTAAACCAAAGTAATTTCGGACGTTTCATCGCTTCTAAGTCGGCTTTGCTGGTTCCGCTATCGGTCGGCACCAGGGTTTCGTCAAGTTCCGCCGCTTTGCCTGTCGGATTAAGCCCCGCGCCGCGACGTTTTTCGATAAGTCCCATATAACCGGCAAAGACCACAAGGATCACTAAACCGACAATTTGCAATGGGATTAATTGTTTCCATAATTCGTTTACATCGGTATTCAATACCACACCCACACGTGCGACCGGACCGCCCCACGGCACCAGGTTCATGATACTCATAGCGGCACCGATAATACATAACAGCACCACCGGGCGTATATGCAGTTTCTTATAAACCGGTAGCATAGCCGGGATGGTAATTAATAAAGTGGAAGCCAGCGCACCGTCTAAATGGGCGACAACCGCAATTAAGGCCGTTGCAATGGTAACCAGCATAATATTGTTACCGGCTTTTTTCGCCAGCCAGTTTACCATCGGATCAAATAATCCGACGTCGCCCATCAAAGAGAAATAGACGATGGAGAAAATGAACAATACCGCAGTGGACCAGGTTTTCGACACGCCGTCTTTAATAAAGCCGAAAATTTCTACTGGGGTAAAACCGCAAATCAGCGCGGCAATAATCGGCACGATAACAAAAATCGGCACCGGATGGGTTTTTGATTGAATCAATGCCCAAACAATGACCACAATCATTAAGATACCAACAATACCTAAAAACATATGATGGATACTCCTCAATACTTTGGTTAGACGACTTATAAAAGTCATAACGGAGATGACAATACTGTCAAATATTCAACGCTCAGATAACCTTTATGGAGTATCTGAAAATCGAACGGTCGTATCATAGGGGATTTGTTAAATCACGTCCAATAAGACAAATTGAATTTGTGATGTAGATCATAAAATTTATAGATAACACTAGTCATTTAGATGAATTAATCACCAATTATGCGGTTTTATATCGGTTAAATGATCGACATAAGCATAAAATGGTTAAAAAGTGCGGGCAAATTTTGCGAAGTTTTTTTCGACTCTTAACGAAACCCGGCCGCTTGCCTTTCGGCAAAACTCGCCTTATCCTAACCGCGGAACATCATCAGCAAATGACGATTTGTTTATCGGCAAATATCGGCAAGAGCACTTTACATTATTTAGCGAACGGCAAGTTTTATACTACCGACGATAGTTTGGAGAGGAAATAATGGAAAAGAATTTCGACATTAATGAACAAGGACACAGTATTCGCTGCAAATTATTTTACGACAAAAATCCCCATGCGGCGGAAAATATCGTGCTGATTTTGCACGGTTTCGGTTCGAGCAAAGATCTGAAATCTACCGACAAATTCGGCGAACGTTTAACGACAAAATACAAAAACTACGCGGTGATCGCTTTCGATTTTCCGGCGCACGGCAGTGACGCCCGCAAGAAATTGACGGTCGCGGAGTGCTTGACTTATATATCATTGGTGGTGAATTACGCCAAGGAAAAACTTCATGCCAAACGTCTGTATGCTTATGCCGCCAGTTTTGGCGGTTATCTCACGTTAAAATATATCGCCGAACGGGAAAATCCGTTTACCAAAATTGCGCTGCGCGCACCTGCGATACAAATGTTTAAAGCGTTTCAAGGCAATATGACTGAGGATGAGCGCGACAAAGCGGCGAAGGGCAAGGAAGTTATGCTCGGTTTCGAGCGCAAAATAAAAATCGGCAAGGATTTTCTGGACGAGCTGGAACAAGGCGACATTCAGCAATATGAATATTTGGACGAATCGGAGAATATTCTGATCATCCACGGTACTGCCGATGAAATAGTGGACATCGCCGCATCGCAGGCTTTTGCGGAAAATAATATGATTGAGCTAATCGAGGTGGACGGCGCCGATCACCCGTTTTCGAATCCGAAACATATGGATTTGGCGATAGGTAAAGCGGTGGAATTCTTTGCTCCTTAAATGTGAAAACCGGAAAAGGTTTTAAGTTCAATCAATGACATTATGCCCGGTTTTATCCGGGCTGATTTTTCTATTTATCTTTTCATCTATGCAACATAATCTTTAATTATTGTGACTTGTTGCAATTTTATCTTCAATTAAAATAGGCGCATCCATACGCAATAGGGCGTAAGAACAAATAAGGAAAATTTATGTTACAAGTTAGAAAAGCGAACGAACGCGGCTATGCAGATCACGGCTGGCTAAAAGCTAATCACACATTTTCATTCGCGGGTTATTATGACCCGGCGCACATTCATTTTTCACATTTGCGTGTCATTAACGAAGATTTTGTGGCGCCGACCATGGGATTCGGCACCCATCCGCACGACAATATGGAAATTCTGACTTATGTGCTGGAAGGTCGAATTGCGCATAAAGACAGTATGGGCAATGTGAAAGAATTTAACGCCGGCGAATTCCAGTTTATGTCGGCGGGCAGCGGCGTAACCCATTCGGAATTTAATCCATCGAATGACGAAATGCTGCATCTTTATCAAATTTGGATTATTCCGAATGTCAAAGATAACGCACCGCGTTATGATCAACGCCGTTTTGCCGATGAAGAAGGCGCAACCTTGATTCTTTCGCCGACAGGCGAGGGCGAATCGTTCCGGGTTTATCAGGATATGAAGCTTTGGCGTTATCAATATAAAGCCGATCAAACGATTGATATTTCACTTAATTCTGCAAGAAATTACTGGTTGCAAGTCGTTAAAGGCGAATTGAAGGTGAACGATATTGCGCTTTCCTCATCGGATGCGGTCGGTATTCGGGCGGAAGAACGGGCAAAAATCGAAACATCGAGCGATGTGGAATTTTTATTGTTCGATTTAAAATAGTATCTTTCCATTTTTGCAAATTTATTTTGCAAAAATATATCTTGTTGCAAATTTGAATTTAAATAAAATATGCGACGAACTTAACATAACTTAACAAGGAAACTTATGAATAGCTTATTCGAAAAACTTTCATCAGCTTTAAGCCCTCTGGTTTTATTGATTAGCCGCGTGGTAATCGGTTATTTAATTCTGTTACACGGCTTGCAGAAACTCACGGGCGATATGCCGTTGCTTTCGCTCATGGGCGTAGGCGGCTTGATTGAAACCGTAGGCGGCGCGCTGATCATTTTGGGTTTATTCACTCGCGCGTCAGCATTTTTATTAGCCGGTCAAATGACCGTAGCGTATTTGATGTTCCACGCAAGCGCGGCGACTTTCTTCAATCCGATTGCGAATCAAGGGGAACCGGCGGTGCTTTTCGCCATGGCATTCTTATTCATTTTCGTAACCGGTGCGGGAAAATTATCCCTTGATGCGAAAATCGCCAAATAATTTTCTTTAATTTAGCGCTAAAGTGCGGTCAAAAAATGTCGCGTTTTTTGACCGCACTTTTTATTTGTCCCGTTGACCGATTTTCACAACGTTCGGCTGTTTTATTCCATTGGCGTTCGCCTGCCTTTGTACGCTTTAATTCGCAAACTTTTTTCGTACCTCATTCATATTTCTAGAAATTTTGATTCTGAACTCATGCGGTAAATGTGGGTCTATGAGTAGAACGACAGTAAAAAAGGAAAGTAAATTCATGCAAAAATTAGCTAAATGGACCGTCGCATTAGGCGCGATGGCGGCGGTAATGAGCGTATCGGCGAAAGATTTCGCCATTTACGATATGATGGATTATGTAGGCAAACCGAAAGATCTGACTTCGCAGAAAATTTCAAGAGCGATGTTGATTTACGAATCCGAATTGGTGAAGCCGGATCCGACGGGAAAACGCAAACACGGCGTGCTAAATCTGGAAAAAATCATGGAATTGGCGCGTCGTTCGCGAGCGGAAGGGTACACCGTGATTTCTACGGATATCGAGTCCTGGTTTGGCAATAAAGGCGGGCAGTTATTGTCGCCGGATGAATTGCGTCATGATTTTGAACTGATGTTTAATATTTTTAAACACGAAAATCCGAATGCAATCATCAGTAATTACGGCTTGCCGACGGAAAGTCTGAGCGTTATTCGCCATTACCGCGGCGAGGCGCCGTATCAGGTTTCGCACGATAAATGGAAAGAATTCAATAAACGCCGCAATCAATCCGGCGCGATTTCGGATTATGCCAATCCGGTGCTGTATATTGTCAATCCCGACGTGACAACCTGGGAAAAAGATGTCAGTCTCACGGTGCAGGAAATTAAAAGCCGCAATCCGAAGAAAAAAATTATCGGCTATATCTGGCCGCAATATTATTCCGCCAAAAACAGCGGATATTTCAAGCAGTTTATCGACCCGAAAGTTTGGCGCCAAATGCTGGAAATTAGTTACAAATACACGGACGGCGTGATGATTTGGTCGGATAAACGGGATGAAAACGACAAAATCGTCCGTTGGGAAGACCCGCGAGTGCAGGCGATCATGAAAGAAACCCAGGCGTTTATCCGGGCGCACAACAACGATATTAAAGTCGTGGGCGTGCAGAAAAAGTAATCGTCGAAAAATATAAAGCCGTCGTTTCCGTTGCTTCGGCGTAACCGGAAACGACGGTTTTTTTATGCAAAAAACTCAACGAAAATCGCCCGCACTTTTATGGGTTCAACCCATGATTATTCAAAGCAAATAACAAAACCGCAGTCAAATTCCGTTTCCAGCAAGCGATATTGCGGTTTTAATGCTGGGCCGCAGGAATTGGAACCGATGCCGCTCATTTTGTAATCCACGCAAAGTACGGTGGAATCGCATTCCGTCAACTCATAATCATGGGCTTTAGCCGTTAATTCTTCCTGAGTATAGGGTGAAATATTGAAGCTGAACGGGCGGGTAGAGGAAACCCACAAATTATTCAGGCGAACGTAATGACAACCGAAATGGCTGCCGTTTTCCTGCGGTTTAAGATGATGGGTGTGATTTTCCGCCGCGTTCGTCGCATAATTGCCCAAACGCGCCAAATGGTGTTTGTCCGAATAACTTTCCTGCGAGCCGTAACCAAAATATTGCGCCTGCGCACGGGTTTTCGGCAGAAAGAAACGTAAACCGAAACGCGGTAAATATGGCAGATGAGCGGGGCGTTCAGCGTGAATTTCAACGGACAGCTGCCCGTTTTGATGTAACCGGTAAGTCACCTGCAAGGTTAAAATCCGGCTTCTGGAAGTGGCAACCATGGCTAAAACCGCTTGAATAACGACCGCATTTTCCGTTTGTTGCCAGGTCACAGAATAAGCGCGGCTGTAAGCCTGATGGTAGCCTGCGTTTTGCCATAATTCGCGAATTAAGCGATCGTTATCCGTCGGCGCACGCCAGATATTAAACTCCAGCGGTCGCTCGATTAGCGCTTTTCCTTTTTGTAGAATTTCGGTAAAAATGCCGCGATCTTTATCAAAAATATAATGATAATCCCCATTTTTAACGGCTAAACTGCGCGCGGATTCAATCACCGCAAAAGGCGTAAGTGCGGGCGATTTTTTAGATATTTTCGGTAGAACCAAATCTTTGTCATGAATGACAATTTGGTCGAATCCGTAACAATGGTCGGGTTCCAGCAAATCGGTTTTGGCGGCGGCAATGTATTCCAAGTCCAAAGTGGTAAACTTTCTGCGATAATCCGGCAATCTTAACGGCAAAAGTGCGGTCCGTTTCGGTGCACATTTTACTTTACATTCGCCTTGTTCTACGGTTTCGCCGTTTTCTTTTACGGCATAACGAATCGTAACGGCTTCGTCTAATTTCGTGAAATCCCAATAATTTTTCACTTCAATCCGATTGCCGCTGAGACGGGCGCGAATCGGTCGGTTGACGTTTTTCAGTTCTAACAGATTGCTGTGCGGAATACGGAGCGGCGAAACCAAACCGTCCATGCAAAAGTTGCCGTCATTCGGTGTGTCGCCAAAATCGCCGCCGTATCCCATCCGTCCGGAATTGTCGGGCAGATACGGAGCGTGATCGCACCATTCCCAGACAAATCCGCCGCAGGATTTATCATATTTTTCAAATACTTGCCAATAATCTTCCGCGTCACCGTTTGAGTTGCCCATGGCGTGGCTGTATTCGCATAAAAGGTAAGGTTTGGCGGTTTTGGCATCCGTGCAATAAGTGTCTAAAGATTCGGTGCCCGGATACATTTCACTGTAGAAATCTAAATGGGATAAATCGTTTTGGTGTTGGCTGTGTTGATAAATTGAACTTTCGTAATGTACTAAACGGCCGGCGTCCCGTTGTTTAATCCACGCCGCGGCGGCTTCGAAGTTCTCGCCGTAACCGCTTTCATTACCGAGAGACCAAATCACTACGGAAGTACGGTTTTTATCCCGTTCTACATTGGCAATCGTGCGGTCTAAAATCGCCGCTTTAAATTCCGGCGCGCGGGCAAAATAGCAGAAATTATCAATAGTTTGCTGCCGTATTTGTTCGTCGCGGTTAATTCGTTGATTATTCAGAAAAATACTTTGTTCCGGCGTTTCCACATAAAGCATGCTGGCACCGTGACTTTCGATGTCGCTTTCTGCAATCAGATAAAAACCGTACCGATCGCACAACTCGCCGAACCAAGGCGCATTAGGGTAGTGCGCAGTGCGAATGGCGTTGATGTTGTGCCGTTTCATCAATTTAAGATCAAGCAACGCCTGCTCACGGGAAATCGCGTAGCCTGTTTTCGGATCGCTGTCGTGACGATTGACGCCCTTAAATTTAAGCGGCTGACCGTTAATTTTCAGTACGGCATTGTCCACATAAATTTTGCGGAATCCTATTTTTTGCTCGATAATTTCGTTGCCTGTTTGCATAGTTAATCGGTAAAGCTGCGGATTTTCGGCATTCCATAAAATCGGGTTATCCAAAACAAGTGAAAAATCTACCGCACTTTGATGTGCAATTTCCGCTCCTTGCGGATCATAAAGCACAAATTCAACCTTTTGTTTTTCACCTGAAAATTGGGTTTCAACGGTTAAACTCGCTTGGCTGAAATCATCAACTAATTCACTTTTAATAAAGAAATCCTGCAGATAATTTTCATCACGTTCTAACAAGTAAACGTCGCGAAAAATGCCTGACATGCGAAATTTGTCCTGATCTTCCAAATAACTGCCGTCACACCATTTCAATACCACCACATCCAACACGTTTTTGCCCGAATTCAGCTGATTGGTAATATCAAATTCCTGCGTACAATGACTGATTTGTCCGTAACCTACAAGTTGTTGATTAATATACAAAAACTGGCAGCTGTCCACACCCTCAAAATTTAACAAATAACGTTTATTAGGATTTTTAGTCAAGCCAAATTCGTGGCGATAATGCCCGCAAGGATTGTTTTTCGGTACGAAAGGCGGATCAAATGGGAAAGGGTAGTTAATGTTGGTGTAATGATGGCGGTCAAAACCTTGGGTTTGCCAGTTAGACGGCACGGGAATATTACTTTGCAGCGGCAAATGCAGGAAATTTTCAGGCAAGTTCTGCACGCTGTCATAATAAGTAAAATCCCAGTTTTTACCGGAAAGTGCGGTAAAAAATTGCGATGTTTCTCGCGTTAATTGGTCAGGTTGTTGATTGGTTGCAAACGGCACAAAATACGCATGATGAGGTTGGCGATTAACCTGTAATATTTCAGGATTTTCAAAGTATTGCGGTAAAATCATGCTGGACTCCTTAACGTGATTGCACGTTGCATTTTTGTAATTGATAACGTTCGCTGAACGGCATTTTGTCTGTAAGCGTGAACGCCGAAATGATGGTAAATGTAACAGCTATACAGCCTAAGATAAAGTAGGTGTGTTGAAAGCCGTATAAGTCATAACCTGCACCGACAATTGGCGATACAATCATATTGCCTATTTGTTTAGTGAAATGGCAGGCAACGAGATAAATAGTAGCGGAAAAGTGTAATTCGAAAGTGCTTGCAATGTATTTGAATACACCCACGAGATAAAACGGCACTTCAAACATATGCAGAGTTTTGAGCACCACAACATGCCAAGCTTCGGTAGCGAATGACGAACCGATAATACGAACGCTCATGATGGAACCTGCAATGAGTAAAGCGTTTTTCGCACCTATACGATTAATGACGAGCGGTACAAAGAACATAATCAGCGCATTTAGCATTTCCCCTGCTGTGGTAACATAGCCAAACATTTGAATGCCTTCTGCATGAGAAGCAAAAAAAGTGTTAAAGAAATTCCCGAACTGTTGGTCGAAAATATCGTAAATACATGCTACTCCGACCACATATGCTAATAAAGCCCAAAATTTAGGACGCTTGAAAATGATGATTGCTTGCTTTAGCGTAACGGGATTTTTATTGCTGACAAGCTGTTCCACGACTTTTGCCGTTGAATTTTCCGTCGGCTTCGCAAGAAAAATTAACAGTAGCAATACGAGTGATGCCGCCGAACCGAGCCAAAACACATAGTTGGGATTGGAACCGTAAAGATTGCCGGCAATTGATGCACAAATCGCCCAACCGAACATTCCAAACATGCGGGCGCGACCGTATTCAAACCGACATCGACGGCTAACGCGTTCAATATAGGCTTCTGAAGCCGGCGAGCCCGCCTGGAACACAAAACCGATATACGCCCCGCCTACAATGGAACCTAACCAAACGTTGGTTTTGAGCAGGGGCGCAAACACATAAATAAAAAACGGTGCGTAAAATACAAGTGTGATGGCTAAAATCCACAGTAAATGTTTTCGGATACCAAGTTTATCCGATACATACCCAAATACAGGCTGAAAACAGAGTGCGAAGAATGACATCATGGCGAATACCATTCCGGCATCTTCACCGGACAAACCGTTAATATCGCCCAGCCAAATCCCAAGAAACGGGTAGCAGGTTGCCATAATAAAGAAAAACACGAAAAAATAGCCGCTGAATAGCCAATAATTACGGTTAGATAAATAATAGTCTTGAGTGGCAGAATTTTCCATTTTTAACTCCATTTATTGAGTTCTCTAAAATTGCAACTAATGTTAACGTTATCATTTAATTTAAACAAACAAATAATTCATATTTTGTGATATTTATCACAAATTTTAACGTTAACATTTATAAAAATGTGAAGTGGTTCACATTTTTTGGTTAACGTTAACAATAAATTTAGAAAAAAGGTATTATGGGTAAAAGTGCGGTCAGAAATAGGAGAGTTTTTATGGCATCACTCAAAGATGTGGCCCAATTAGCGGGCGTATCGCTGATGACAGTATCGCGTGCACTGAATAATCCCGATAAATTATCAGATAAGACTTATCAATCCGTTAAACGCGCCATTGATCAACTTGGTTATGTCCCCAATTTCGCTGCACAGAATATTAGGGGAGTAACGGGGAAAACAATCGGGGTGTTATCTCTCGGTACTGCGACCACACCGTTTTCTGTAGAAATTTTATTAGCCATAGAAAAAACAGTCCGTAAATTTGGCTGGCATTCATATGTCATTAACACGTTTGAAAATGATGAAGCCGAAATGGAACAAGCAGTGGAACAACTTATTTCCCATCGGCCAAACGGCATCATTATTGCGCGTAACGGCTTAAAAATCGTACAAGTTCCAGAAAAACTGCGTCAATTCCCCATAGCTTTAGCAAATTGCGTGACGGAGGATTTACCCGTAGCAAGCTATATTCCTGATGATTACCAAGGACAGTACAAAATCGGTAAATTATTAGTGGAAAAAGGTTATAAAAAACCGCTATTCCTGCATATTCCTCATAATTATATTGCGACCAAAGCCCGTAAAAAAGGCTTTGAACAAGCATTTTTTGCGGAAGAAACAGATAAAAGTGCGGTCAAAATCAGCCACTATTTTATGCAGGCTGATGGCGAAGATTATTTTGAGGGGGCAAAACCGCTAATAGATTTGCTACAACGTCACAAAAAATTAGATTATGATGTGATTGTCTGTGGTAATGACAGAATTGCGTTTGTTGCGTATCAGCTATTGCTCAGTCACGGATATCGTATTCCTGAAGATATTGCCGTAACGGGATATGACAATATGGTCGGCATTGCACGTCTATTCATACCGCCATTAACCACAGTAGAATTACCGCATTATGCTATGGGCGAGCAAGCGGCATTACATTTAATTGAAGAACGCGAAGATACCGAATGCCACAAGATAACTTGCCCATTAATTATGGGAAAATCTTGCTAAAAAATTAATTCTACCTGGAAAAATATCTAAATTCTTCAGATTCATCTGCATAAAATCCGACGATATTTTATTACACAAAAGTGAATGATTTTTTGTGTAACGCCGTCGTTTTTTATTTTTCTAATTTTCCTTTTCAAAAATCAAAACACATTTATCAGCACAATCAGTTTATAAATAAAGTTAATTGATAAGAGAGTAATAGTAAATTTATTTCCGTGATATAATGCATACATTATTTAACATAATATACATTATGCGAATTCAGTTACAGGGATAAAAATTTACCAGGTAAATTTTTACCTGGTAAAAAATAAACTTATCTGAACATTAAAACCGTTATCTTTTTGCAGGGCGCGAAAACTCTCA
Organism: Actinobacillus sp. GY-402; assembly: GCF_014843355.1. Taxonomy (GTDB): domain Bacteria; phylum Pseudomonadota; class Gammaproteobacteria; order Enterobacterales; family Pasteurellaceae; genus Exercitatus; species Exercitatus varius. The sequence goes on along the minus strand of NZ_CP062137.1, from coordinate 903,752 downwards.
ACAGACCTTGACACTGGCCACACGCAGAAAACGCCCATCTGAACATAAAAATCGAAATTTATACAAAGGGGGCTTGCCCCCTTTACCCCAATAAAAAATGCGGCCGAAATCGACCGCACTTTTTAAAAATAAAATCAAACCTCTTTAACCTGCAATAAAATCACAATATCAGTTTTTTCTTTTGTCGCGGATTTACCGGTAAACCAGCCCGAAGGAAGAAAGCTAAATCCCGTATCAGCACGATTATCCTTATTCTGGGCTAATCCGCCTAAAACAATCACATCACCGCTTTTAACCGTTACATCCGTAATTAAATCACGTTTAATCAAAGTCGGCGTGTTATTTACACCGGTCTCAGTTTTAACAAAATTCGACAGCGTCTGCTGAATTTTAAGGTCTATCGCATGGGATTTGATAGTAGGCAAAATATCGAAAATCACCCCGGAAGAACGATAAGTAACAGACTGAACACTACGCCCATCCTGATAAGTGACATCGCCGAGCGTCGGCACTTCAGAGCCCACGGAAAAATTTCCACGACTGCCGGATTTAACCCGTAAAGTCGGACTACTGACAACCTGGAAGCGGGTATCCGTCCGGAAAAGTTCAATCATTGCATCGAGATTACCAGTATTCACCGTAATAAAATTTTCATAATTTTGCTTAATACCGATACTAATACCCAACTTACCGGATAACAATTTAGCCAATAAATTAATGCCGCTACCCTCATTTTCACCGGTCTGTACCTCATAAACATAACCGGTCACCACAACTTCACGGCCCTGAGTATCTACGGATTTTAAAATATTTTTTGCCCGGGCGATTTCTTCCGGGGTGCCGTAATAAACCAGTTTATCACCGGAGGCGCTTACGGCGCCTTTATCATCACTATTGCCCTTTAAAAACTCCGCCAAATATGCCACATCACGGAACTGCGGGCTATAAACATAGCTCGTTCGCTTAATGGTCGCCGGCTTAGGCGGGATATAATCGAGATAATCCACGCCGTTTTTGCTATAGATTTTAATGTCAAGATTATCAAAATAACGCTTGATAAACTGTTCGAAATCCTGTTCTTTTGTCACTTTAAAACTGATTAAACGACTATCTTCGACGAGGCGAGGGCTGAGCATGTAAGGACGCTCTAAAACCTCGTCATAAATCATATACACCGCTTTGGCAAGCGGCACCGAATCAAGCTTAAAATCAAGGGATTTTGCAAAACTCAACCCGCTAAAAAAACAAATAAAAAGCTAAAACAACATCTTGCCAGATTCATCTTTTTTCACTCCCGAATAATAACTTACCGATTCACCACCAATTACGCCGGTTAACCCCCTGCCGGAACCTTTAAAAAACCGCTTGGGCTCTAGCCTTAAACTACCTTTATCATCAATTAAGACGACAAAAAGCGCACCATTCTTTTCCATCTCTCCGGAAATTCGCCAACGCGACGAAATACGCTCAGGCTCAAGGCTGGTAGCGGAATTATTCAAAGCCTTTAAAGCCTGCTCTTCACCAGTTAATTTTACCGGCTTGGACGTAGCCGTTTTAACGTCCTCAATTTTTTCATTTTTCGATTTTTTAGCAAAAACATCACTTAAAAAATAATAACTTAAGCTAAAAAGAAAAATAATTGAAAAAATCAATAACTTAAACGTACCGGACTTAAAAAAATTCTGACGGCTATCAATTACAGATTGTTTCCCGTTTAAACCGTCAAAGCTCTTATAGAGATTAAAAATAGCCTTGTCATACTTATTCTGGTATTGCGCAACCAAGCTTGATTTAGTAATTTTCGAACCGGTATAGACATTAACCCGATATCTATTCGGCATGCCTAAAGCAACTAACCGGCTCATTAAATAAGTCGTTTCAATTCTGTCCTTAATAAAGCGAGGAATGCCAGAAACCGATTGATTAATCACCACTAAATCACAACAGACGCCTGTTTCGGGGTCCGTAAAATGACCGTGTTCGGCGATAAAAGACCGGTGATTAGGCTTAATGTTGTCGTTAGGAAAAACCCGCCAGACCTCATCAATGCAAATTAAATCACCAGGCTGGCAGACAGTATCAACCGACCCCTTATAAGGGAAAAAATTATCCTGAATACAATCATCATCCGAAACCTTAATCAGTGCCCCTAAATTTAAACTATTGGCGTCTTTAGAAGATTGACAATACTCAATTAAAGCCTGCTCAGTAATACCCTCAATATTGGTAACAATCCGACGCCCTTTCTTAAAATTCTCAATGATAACCGACGAAACAACCTCATAAGATTTACCGCTACGAGGGATACCAACATAAGCCGAAATAGCCATAACCTACCCCACAAAAGGCAAACGACGAATAATAAAACGCGCCGTATAAGCCGAAATCATGGACTTAATACCCACATCAACATGAAAAGGCGCCAAGAAATAACCAACCTCCGGCGGAACACCGGAAATTAATGCGGAAATCTCATCAAAATCAGCCAAAAACAAATCCATAATAATCGGCAAAAACTCAGAAATCAGAACAAAAATCGAACCGAAAATAATAAACTTGAGTATGGCTACATTGAAAAGCCAGGAAAGAAGACCCGTCAAAGTCGAAGCAAGAAAAGAAATAATCGCGCCCATTTTAGCCACCTATGCAGATAATAAAATGCGAAGTGATAACAAAGCCCAAATCATTAAAAATACGGCCGAAATCGCATTAAAATTACTATCGAAAATCTGGCAATGAACTGTGATTTGTCGACTTTGATTAAAAATTGAAATGCTGATAGGCTGACAAGAACCGGAAAAGCCGGAAACCTGAACATTAACTTTAGACTTGAATTTATCAACGGTTTTCGACATTAATTCACGTAAATTAAAGTCCTTCAATGACGGATAATCAACGCCGGCAGATTCAGAACCTTCCCCTTCGCCCTCACCGTCACCGCTACCGGAACCACTACCGGACCCCGTACCCACACCGGTACCGGTCCCGCTCCCTGTAGATGTGCCTACGCCATCACCGGCGCCGGAACCATTAGCCGGAGAATTATTATCTACCGTACCTGTTCCGCTACCTGAATTATCTTGGCCGCCTAAAGTAGGATTGCTCGGATTAAGGTCAGTTTCACTATCACTATCATTATTCGAATTGCTAGAAGAATGACTACCGCCGCCGGAAGAACCACTATCGCCACCGGAAGACGGCAAATCATCAACAGACGGATTTTCGCTTTCAGAAGGTGATTGATTACCTCTAGCAATATCAGTAGACCCGGCATATTCCTGAAGTGTTGCAGAATCGCAGAAATTACTATCGCAGACCTTAATTTTAGGATTGCCATGCTCATCAAGCTCTTCTTTATTAAAAACACACTGAGAAGAACCGTCAGACATAATAACGCAAGCCCCATTTTCATCACCAAAACCCACGTAAGAATTGCCATTAGAATCAGTCTTAACTTTTCCATTTGCTAAAGTATCTAAAATGTTGTTAGCAATATCACAATTACCTTTAGACAAAGAAGCAACTAAAGCAGATATAAGAGGAGTTGTATAAACACTTTTCAATTTACCTACAAGATTGTAGGTTTCGCCATAAGTCCATTTACCTAAATACCCAATAGAAGAAACACCGCTATCATTATTACCGTAATCAATAACAAGATATTTACTATTTACTAACTTAATACGAGTATATTCGCGTTTAGCAGACGCGTTACCCACTGCATACTTTTCAAGACCACTAAGGCCCGAAAATATATCGCAAGTAGTACTAATTGAACCAGAGGTAGAATTTAATGAACTTTTAGTAAATAAAAAACCGAGAGAAGAATAGTCTAAAGTAAAAGCAGAATAAGCCGAAAAAGACAAAAAAGGAAAACAGAAAATCAACCATTTAAACCAAGAATAACAACGTACGCACATAACATTCCCCACAGAAAAAAGACGATATCCCACATGAAAACCCCTAAAAATTAATCCCAAGGCCCGTAATAAAAAAGATAGGTTGCGAAAAAAACGCAAGCAAATGCATAAACAGAAGAAACAACAAATTCCATAGAAAACCCTCTTTTCTACGCTTTAAAATCAAACCCCCCCGCGTCCTCATCACTTGCGGGCGCAGGGGGGCTCGATTTTAAAGCTCAAGAAAATTAAACGCGTTTCAAGAAGCTTAATACATAACGAGCCGCCAAGCCGACAACTAAAAAGCCGCCTAATGCACCGGCAACACCGATAATCGCCGTTTCACCGCTTGATAAATCAGCGCTTGAAACAATGCTACTTAAATCAGCAGCTTGAGAACTTGCAGAAGCAACAGCAACGGCAGAACCGGCCAATACTGATTTACCAATTTTTCATACGATTACGCATAAAATACTCCTAAGTACGTTTTATTAAATTTAAAGCTACGCCTATAACCCTGGATAAAAGCCAAAAAGAAAGCGTAGTGCCAAAGGAAAAAGCGAAAAATTCAGAATACTGAGAATAATCCACTGATTCCGATTTTAAACTTTCTACAGACTGATAAAGTTTAAAGGCTTCAGACTGAGAAAGATTTAAAACCACTTGATTACAGGTATCACCAGAACAGAGATTACCCATAATAAAGATTCCTTGTTCAGCCACTATTTAACCTCTTCAATGACTGAATTTTCGTTAAAGTTGTAAGTGATACCCTTACGCCCACCTTCCATTGCCCATTCACGCGGAAAGACAAGAATCATCACTTGTTTATGATTAAATTTTTCAACAATCGCCGGCAAGCTTTCAGTTATTGCCCGGTCATCAATTTTAATCTCCTGGGTTAACGTGTTATAACCGCCGTAGCCGTCAGGCTCCTGAAGCTGGATGCCGAAAGTACATTTATCTTTAACAACACCGGTTTCGCGGTCTGTGAAAGAACTTTTCTTAAACCCTAAAAATTTACCGACAATATAAAAACCTGTACGCATTTTTATTTCTCCTTATGTTTGTTTAATTTATCTTGATTTAATTTATCGTGAGTAATTTTCATCAATGAAACTAAAACAATATCCTTATCAAAGTTATTCATTTGATGATAAGCATTCAGCAATTTGATTTTGTCAAATTCATCTTTTTTTAAAAAAAAGTAAAAATCATCTCTATTCATGATTATTTAAGCTACCAACCGCAAATTACTCGGATAACGATAAAAATCCGGCGCTTTAAACGGTTTAACAATAATCTGTTCACAAGATATAACCTGAACAGCCTGGAATTTATCAACATCACAAGGATTTGCGATATCGATGCCGATTTTTCTTAAACGCGCTCTATGAATCTTAAATTGGGCTGTTTTAAGCATTAAATCTTGACCGCTTGCCCATTGCATAGCATAAAAAGCTGTAGTGTTAGCCTTGCGTAAAGTATCGACAACGCCGGAAGAAACGAGCTGTTCCGCAATAGTCTGTAACTCAATTTTATTTACGCTTAATTTTTTATGCATGTTTATAAACTCCTCTTGTAAAGAGGCCAGTTTTGACAAATCACTTAACCCCCAATAACACAACCCTTCACGCTGTAAATAACGCGATTTAAGCTTTTGTTCGAAACGAACTACCCCATTTTCTGCGCAATAATCAAAAACCTTCTTGAAGTATTGAAATTCTTCGGAATTTTCCCCGAATTTATTTTTCACTTTTTCGTAAGAATGCAGTTTCAATTCTTCATGCTTGATATAACAACTTGGATAAATTAAATTCGCGTTACCCTTGTCGCTAAGCCAATCAGCAGTTAAACCGTTAGTATGCAAACGCCCGATAGAATTACGGTAACGCATTTGAGATAACGCCTTAATAAATGTGCGTTCATTACCTTTGCCGACGGCTTTGATTCGTTGTGATGTCGAGACGCTTAATAATGGCGCCGTTAGAAAAATTTTTGAACCTTCTCGCCGTCCTTGCCTTGTCTATAAAAAAATTTCAGTGCAACGAGTAAATAGCGGAAGCTTTAAAGAAAAAAAGAATTGAATTAAAAACAAGCAACGCAGGAATCAATATCAGTAAACCCTAGTAAATTTTCGGTTTTATTCCATCTGCTTGGATTACCTTCCATGCGAATAACAGAACCGGAAATCCGAATACTGACTTCGTCGCAATAACTGCCCTTATGTCTATAAACGGGGGTTTTAATCCCCTCTTGAACTTCGCCTGTATCCAAATGAACGCCAACCATACCGAAATTAAAAAGGGAACGGATAACGGTATCGGGTATCCGATAGCCAAAATCCTGTTCCAATGTTAACCAATCGATATGATAGCTCATAATAAATGAATACATTAACTTATTAATACAATGTAATATATATATACTACTTTTAACTAATGAATACAAGTATTAATGAATAAATTCATTAAAAAAATATAAAATACAATAATTAATAAATTCACATTAGGGGGTAACATGAAAAGATACGTATATAACGTAAGGGAAGACAGAAAATTAAAACTTGAAAAAGCAGCATTAGAGGTTGGAAACAGAATAGGAAGACCTATAAATTGGACAAAAATAATAGAAGTATTAATTGATAAACATACGAAAGACGGAGTTGAAAGCTTAATATACGAAGAACAGCAAAAATAATGTATAAAAATACACAAAAATAAAGAAAAACCCAAAAAAAGTATGGAATTCCATACCAAAGTTCGGGTGTAACAGAACTCCCGAACTTTTCTTTCTGAATAAAAAAACAGTGTGGGCTGAAATCGCACAATGTAGTTTTATGTTACGCGCGCTACACGGTAACGAGATTATACCGTTCCGCGCGCTCAACATAAAAGAAACATTATGCGAATTCAGTTACAGGGATAAAAATTTACCAGGTAAATTTTTACCTGGTAAAAAATAAACTTATCTGAACATTAAAACCGTTATCTTTTTGCAGGGCGCGAAAACTCTCAACAGACCTTGACACTGGCCACACGCAGAAAACGCCCATCTGAACATAAAAATCGAAATTTATACAAAGGGGGCTTGCCCCCTTTACCCCAATAAAAAATGCGGCCGAAATCGACCGCACTTTTTAAAAATAAAATCAAACCTCTTTAACCTGCAATAAAATCACAATATCAGTTTTTTCTTTTGTCGCGGATTTACCGGTAAACCAGCCCGAAGGAAGAAAGCTAAATCCCGTATCAGCACGATTATCCTTATTCTGGGCTAATCCGCCTAAAACAATCACATCACCGCTTTTAACCGTTACATCCGTAATTAAATCACGTTTAATCAAAGTCGGCGTGTTATTTACACCGGTCTCAGTTTTAACAAAATTCGACAGCGTCTGCTGAATTTTAAGGTCTATCGCATGGGATTTGATAGTAGGCAAAATATCGAAAATCACCCCGGAAGAACGATAAGTAACAGACTGAACACTACGCCCATCCTGATAAGTGACATCGCCGAGCGTCGGCACTTCAGAGCCCACGGAAAAATTTCCACGACTGCCGGATTTAACCCGTAAAGTCGGACTACTGACAACCTGGAAGCGGGTATCCGTCCGGAAAAGTTCAATCATTGCATCGAGATTACCAGTATTCACCGTAATAAAATTTTCATAATTTTGCTTAATACCGATACTAATACCCAACTTACCGGATAACAATTTAGCCAATAAATTAATGCCGCTACCCTCATTTTCACCGGTCTGTACCTCATAAACATAACCGGTCACCACAACTTCACGGCCCTGAGTATCTACGGATTTTAAAATATTTTTTGCCCGGGCGATTTCTTCCGGGGTGCCGTAATAAACCAGTTTATCACCGGAGGCGCTTACGGCGCCTTTATCATCACTATTGCCCTTTAAAAACTCCGCCAAATATGCCACATCACGGAACTGCGGGCTATAAACATAGCTCGTTCGCTTAATGGTCGCCGGCTTAGGCGGGATATAATCGAGATAATCCACGCCGTTTTTGCTATAGATTTTAATGTCAAGATTATCAAAATAACGCTTGATAAACTGTTCGAAATCCTGTTCTTTTGTCACTTTAAAACTGATTAAACGACTATCTTCGACGAGGCGAGGGCTGAGCATGTAAGGACGCTCTAAAACCTCGTCATAAATCATATACACCGCTTTGGCAAGCGGCACCGAATCAAGCTTAAAATCAAGGGATTTTGCAAAACTCAACCCGCTAAAAAAACAAATAAAAAGCTAAAACAACATCTTGCCAGATTCATCTTTTTTCACTCCCGAATAATAACTTACCGATTCACCACCAATTACGCCGGTTAACCCCCTGCCGGAACCTTTAAAAAACCGCTTGGGCTCTAGCCTTAAACTACCTTTATCATCAATTAAGACGACAAAAAGCGCACCATTCTTTTCCATCTCTCCGGAAATTCGCCAACGCGACGAAATACGCTCAGGCTCAAGGCTGGTAGCGGAATTATTCAAAGCCTTTAAAGCCTGCTCTTCACCAGTTAATTTTACCGGCTTGGACGTAGCCGTTTTAACGTCCTCAATTTTTTCATTTTTCGATTTTTTAGCAAAAACATCACTTAAAAAATAATAACTTAAGCTAAAAAGAAAAATAATTGAAAAAATCAATAACTTAAACGTACCGGACTTAAAAAAATTCTGACGGCTATCAATTACAGATTGTTTCCCGTTTAAACCGTCAAAGCTCTTATAGAGATTAAAAATAGCCTTGTCATACTTATTCTGGTATTGCGCAACCAAGCTTGATTTAGTAATTTTCGAACCGGTATAGACATTAACCCGATATCTATTCGGCATGCCTAAAAGCAACTAACCGGCTCATTAAATAAGTCGTTTCAATTCTGTCCTTAATAAAGCGAGGAATGCCAGAAACCGATTGATTAATCACCACTAAATCACAACAGACGCCTGTTTCGGGGTCCGTAAAATGACCGTGTTCGGCGATAAAAGACCGGTGATTAGGCTTAATGTTGTCGTTAGGAAAAACCCGCCAGACCTCATCAATGCAAATTAAATCACCAGGCTGGCAGACAGTATCAACCGACCCCTTATAAGGGAAAAAATTATCCTGAATACAATCATCATCCGAAACCTTAATCAGTGCCCCTAAATTTAAACTATTGGCGTCTTTAGAAGATTGACAATACTCAATTAAAGCCTGCTCAGTAATACCCTCAATATTGGTAACAATCCGACGCCCTTTCTTAAAATTCTCAATGATAACCGACGAAACAACCTCATAAGATTTACCGCTACGAGGGATACCAACATAAGCCGAAATAGCCATAACCTACCCCACAAAAGGCAAACGACGAATAATAAAACGCGCCGTATAAGCCGAAATCATGGACTTAATACCCACATCAACATGAAAAGGCGCCAAGAAATAACCAACCTCCGGCGGAACACCGGAAATTAATGCGGAAATCTCATCAAAATCAGCCAAAAACAAATCCATAATAATCGGCAAAAACTCAGAAATCAGAACAAAAATCGAACCGAAAATAATAAACTTGAGTATGGCTACATTGAAAAGCCAGGAAAGAAGACCCGTCAAAGTCGAAGCAAGAAAAGAAATAATCGCGCCCATTTTAGCCACCTATGCAGATAATAAAATGCGAAGTGATAACAAAGCCCAAATCATTAAAAATACGGCCGAAATCGCATTAAAATTACTATCGAAAATCTGGCAATGAACTGTGATTTGTCGACTTTGATTAAAAAAATTGAAATGCTGATAGGCTGACAAGAACCGGAAAAAGCCGGAAACCTGAACATTAACTTTTTAGACTTGAATTTATCAACGGTTTTCGACATTAATTCACGTAAATTAAAGTCCTTCAATGACGGATAATCAACGCCGGCAGATTCAGAACCTTCCCCTTCGCCCTCACCGTCACCGCTACCGGAACCACTACCGGACCCCGTACCCACACCGGTACCGGTCCCGCTCCCTGTAGATGTGCCTACGCCATCACCGGCGCCGGAACCATTAGCCGGAGAATTATTATCTACCGTACCTGTTCCGCTACCTGAATTATCTTGGCCGCCTAAAGTAGGATTGCTCGGATTAAGGTCAGTTTCACTATCACTATCATTATTCGAATTGCTAGAAGAATGACTACCGCCGCCGGAAGAACCACTATCGCCACCGGAAGACGGCAAATCATCAACAGACGGATTTTCGCTTTCAGAAGGTGATTGATTACCTCTAGCAATATCAGTAGACCCGGCATATTCCTGAAGTGTTGCAGAATCGCAGAAATTACTATCGCAGACCTTAATTTTAGGATTGCCATGCTCATCAAGCTCTTCTTTATTAAAAACACACTGAGAAGAACCGTCAGACATAATAACGCAAGCCCCATTTTCATCACCAAAACCCACGTAAGAATTGCCATTAGAATCAGTCTTAACTTTTCCATTTGCTAAAAGTATCTAAAAATGTTGTTAGCAATATCACAATTACCTTTAGACAAAAGAAGCAACTAAAGCAGATATAAGAGGAGTTGTATAAACACTTTTTCAATTTACCTACAAGATTGTAGGTTTCGCCATAAGTCCATTTACCTAAATACCCAATAGAAGAAACACCGCTATCATTATTACCGTAATCAATAACAAGATATTTACTATTTACTAACTTAATACGAGTATATTCGCGTTTAGCAGACGCGTTACCCACTGCATACTTTTCAAGACCACTAAGGCCCGAAAATATATCGCAAGTAGTACTAATTGAACCAGAGGTAGAATTTAATGAACTTTTAGTAAATAAAAAACCGAGAGAAGAATAGTCTAAAGTAAAAGCAGAATAAGCCGAAAAAGACAAAAAAGGAAAACAGAAAATCAACCATTTAAACCAAGAATAACAACGTACGCACATAACATTCCCCACAGAAAAAAGACGATATCCCACATGAAAACCCCTAAAAATTAATCCCAAGGCCCGTAATAAAAAGATAGGGTTGCGAAAAACGCAAGCAAATGCATAAACAGAAGAAACAACAAATTCCATAGAAAACCCTCTTTTCTACGCTTTAAAATCAAACCCCCCCGCGTCCTCATCACTTGCGGGCGCAGGGGGGCTCGATTTTAAAGCTCAAGAAAATTAAACGCGTTTCAAGAAGCTTAATACATAACGAGCCGCCAAGCCGACAACTAAAAAGCCGCCTAATGCACCGGCAACACCGATAATCGCCGTTTCACCGCTTGATAAATCAGCGCTTGAAACAATGCTACTTAAATCAGCAGCTTGAGAACTTGCAGAAGCAACAGCAACGGCAGAACCGGCCAATACTGATTTACCAATTTTTTTCATACGATTACGCATAAAATACTCCTAAGTACGTTTTATTAAATTTAAAGCTACGCCTATAACCCTGGATAAAAGCCAAAAAGAAAGCGTAGTGCCAAAGGAAAAAGCGAAAAATTCAGAATACTGAGAATAATCCACTGATTCCGATTTTAAACTTTCTACAGACTGATAAAGTTTAAAGGCTTCAGACTGAGAAAGATTTAAAACCACTTGATTACAGGTATCACCAGAACAGAGATTACCCATAATAAAGATTCCTTGTTCAGCCACTATTTAACCTCTTCAATGACTGAATTTTCGTTAAAGTTGTAAGTGATACCCTTACGCCCACCTTCCATTGCCCATTCACGCGGAAAGACAAGAATCATCACTTGTTTATGATTAAATTTTTCAACAATCGCCGGCAAGCTTTCAGTTATTGCCCGGTCATCAATTTTAATCTCCTGGGTTAACGTGTTATAACCGCCGTAGCCGTCAGGCTCCTGAAGCTGGATGCCGAAAGTACATTTATCTTTAACAACACCGGTTTCGCGGTCTGTGAAAGAACTTTTCTTAAACCCTAAAAATTTACCGACAATATAAAAACCTGTACGCATTTTTATTTCTCCTTATGTTTGTTTAATTTATCTTGATTTAATTTATCGTGAGTAATTTTCATCAATGAAACTAAAACAATATCCTTATCAAAGTTATTCATTTGATGATAAGCATTCAGCAATTTGATTTTGTCAAATTCATCTTTTTTTAAAAAAAAGTAAAAATCATCTCTATTCATGATTATTTAAGCTACCAACCGCAAATTACTCGGATAACGATAAAAATCCGGCGCTTTAAACGGTTTAACAATAATCTGTTCACAAGATATAACCTGAACAGCCTGGAATTTATCAACATCACAAGGATTTGCGATATCGATGCCGATTTTTCTTAAACGCGCTCTATGAATCTTAAATTGGGCTGTTTTAAGCATTAAATCTTGACCGCTTGCCCATTGCATAGCATAAAAAGCTGTAGTGTTAGCCTTGCGTAAAGTATCGACAACGCCGGAAGAAACGAGCTGTTCCGCAATAGTCTGTAACTCAATTTTATTTACGCTTAATTTTTTATGCATGTTTATAAACTCCTCTTGTAAAGAGGCCAGTTTTGACAAATCACTTAACCCCCAATAACACAACCCTTCACGCTGTAAATAACGCGATTTAAGCTTTTGTTCGAAACGAACTACCCCATTTTCTGCGCAATAATCAAAAACCTTCTTGAAGTATTGAAATTCTTCGGAATTTTCCCCGAATTTATTTTTCACTTTTTCGTAAGAATGCAGTTTCAATTCTTCATGCTTGATATAACAACTTGGATAAATTAAATTCGCGTTACCCTTGTCGCTAAGCCAATCAGCAGTTAAACCGTTAGTATGCAAACGCCCGATAGAATTACGGTAACGCATTTGAGATAACGCCTTAATAAATGTGCGTTCATTACCTTTGCCGACGGCTTTATTCGTTGTGATGTCGAGACGCTTAATAATGGCGCCGTTAGAAAATTTTTGAACCTTCTCGCCGTCCTTGCCTTGTCTATAAAAAATTTCAGTGCAACGAGTAAATAGCGGAAGCTTTAAAGAAAAAAGAATTGAATTAAAACAAGCAACGCAGGAATCAATATCAGTAAACCCTAGTAAATTTTCGGTTTTATTCCATCTGCTTGGATTACCTTCCATGCGAATAACAGAACCGGAAATCCGAATACTGACTTCGTCGCAATAACTGCCCTTATGTCTATAAACGGGGGTTTTAATCCCCTCTTGAACTTCGCCTGTATCCAAATGAACGCCAACCATACCGAAATTAAAAAGGGAACGGATAACGGTATCGGGTATCCGATAGCCAAAATCCTGTTCCAATGTTAACCAATCGATATGATAGCTCATAATAAATGAATACATTAACTTATTAATACAATGTAATATATATATACTACTTTTAACTAATGAATACAAGTATTAATGAATAAATTCATTATATATAAAAATACAATAATTAATAAATTCACATTAGGGGGTAACATGAAAAGATACGTATATAACGTAAGGGAAGACAGAAAATTAAAAACTTGAAAAAAAGCAGCATTAGAGGTTGGAAACAGAATAGGAAGACCTATAAATTGGACAAAAATAATAGAAGTATTAATTGATAAACATACGAAAGACGGAGTTGAAAGCTTAATATACGAAGAACAGCAAAAATAATGTATAAAAATACACAAAAATAAAGAAAAACCCAAAAAAAGTATGGAATTCCATACCAAAGTTCGGGTGTAACAGAACTCCCGAACTTTTCTTTCTGAATAAAAAAACAGTGTGGGCTGAAATCGCACAATGTAGTTTTATGTTACGCGCGCTACACGGTAACGAGATTATACCGTTCCGCGCGCTCAACATAAAAGAAACATTATGCGAATTCAGTTACAGGGGATTAGATATTTCCCCGTAACAAAAAAAAGCACCTTTCGGTGCCGTTTAAAATAATTTTTTACCAACGTCGTTGTTTACTTTTCAATGGTAAATAACCAATCGTCTTGCGACGGCATTTGCAAATAAAAACCGTTTTGTTTAATTTGTTCCATCACTTCCTGGTTATCCGCATTTATAAGTGTTTTTTGGCCGGCTAAATTAAAAAGCATGACAAACGCCGGTGTGCCAAAAGCTTCGCGTAATGCACTTGGTAAATCGGAAAAATCATCGCGTTTTGCTATATACAAGTACATCCCTTCTTTCTTTTTACTTTTATAAATTGCACATAACATATAGAATTCCTTGAAAAAATAAAAAATCCCAAGGATTCTATAATCTCTTGGGATTTCTTGTAAAGAATTAATGCCAAAATTATTTAGAAGTGTCTTTAACTTCTTTATTTTGTTCGGAAACGGCGTCTGCTGCTTTTTGTGAAGCCGCTTCTCGCATTTCAGTGGCTTTAGCTTCTGCGGCATCTTTCATTTCATTGGCTTTTTCTTCGGCTGAATTTTTCATTTCAGTCGCTTTTTCCATCGCTGCATCTTTAATTTCGCCGGCTTTTTCTGCCGCAGAATCTTTTATTTCATTGGCTTTATCTATTGCAGCGTCTTTCATTTCACCCGCTTTTTCAGACACAGTGTCTTTTGAATCAGCCATATTTTGATTCACATCTTGAGTTGTTTGCGTTGCCGCATCTTTCACTTCGGCAGTATTATCTTTTTTTGCTTGATCACAAGCAGTTACCGCAAATAAAGCGCTCAACACCAATGTTGCTAATAATGATTTTTTCATTGTTTCCCCTAATCTTAAGTAATTATATCTAATGATATAAGTATTTCGACATTGTATTATGATGAATATAGCTGACTGAAATATAACAAGATATTTGTTATAACCAGCATATTCGTAAAATTAGACTATAATAAACGGCGTAAAGTTCACTGTTACGCCGTTTTTATTGCTCGAATTGAAGATTATTTATTCTTCGATAGAACGCAATAATTCGTTAATTCCCACTTTACCCAGTGTTTTGGCGTCTACTTTTTTCACAATGACCGCGCAATAAAGACTGTATTTGCCGTCTTTTGACGGAAGGCTGCCGGAAACCACAACGGAACCCGCAGGTACGCGACCATAATGGATTTCACCGGTTTCGCGATCATAAATTTTAGTAGATTGACCGATAAATACGCCCATGGAAATCACACAGCCGTCTTCAACAATCACACCTTCAACCACTTCGGAACGCGCGCCGATAAAACAGTTATCGCCGATAATCGTCGGATTGGCTTGTAACGGTTCTAACACGCCGCCGATACCCACACCGCCTGATAAATGAACATTTTTACCGATTTGCGCGCAAGATCCCACCGTTGCCCAAGTATCCACCATGGTGCCCTCGCCTACATAAGCACCAATGTTAACGTAAGACGGCATTAAAACCGCATTTTTTGAAATGTACGCACCTTTGCGCACTGTCGCCGAAGGCACGACACGGAAACCTTCCTGCGCAAAACGTTCTTCGGTATAGCCGGCAAATTTCAACGGTACTTTGTCATAATATTTGGTTTCGGCACCGTCAATGAGTTCGTTCTCATTAATGCGGAATGATAATAACACGGCCTTTTTCAGCCATTGATGCGTTACCCATTCGCCGTTAATTTTTTCAGCTACACGGAATTTACCGCTGTCTAATCCCTCGATCACTTCTTCAATCGCCGCTCTTGTCGCCGCATCCACCGTTTTAGGTGTAATATCGGCACGGCGTTCAAACGCTTCTTCAATGACTGCTTGTAAGTTTGACATAGTATTTCCTATAAAAAGTTAATGAAAATTCGCCGTTAATGTTACCATATTTTCAGCAAAACTCACCTGTTTTCTGCATTCGGACGACGGCTTAAATTGAGTTAACATTATTGTGACATCGTCACTTGATAACCTTGTATTTTACAAAAACGATTAAAAATTTAACCGCACTTTTTTGTCCGAACTGCCGCCGATTTTATTGATTATGATAAAATTAATGCGTTGATATATAACATTAAACGTTTTTGGCAGATATAATTCAGTGAAAATAATGCGTAATTTTAACGCAAAAAACTCTCGATTTTTTCACCGCACTTTTTAGGATAAAACAAAATGGATACTTTAGAATTATTGCTACATCGCCGTTCGAATAAAAAGCTGACGCATCCCGCGCCGAACGCCGAGCAGCTGGCGCAAATATTTCAGGCCGCATTTCGCGCACCGGATCACGGTAAATTACAACCCTATCGCTTTGTTGTTATCGAAGGCGAAGGACTGAAACGGCTTGAAGTGTTATTAAAAGCGGCTGCGCAAGAGCTGAATTTAGATGAAAAACAAGCGGCGAAAGTGGAAAAAATTTGTGGACAACCGATGGTCATTGCGGTCGTTGCAAAAATTGATAAAACTATCGAAAAAGTGCCGGCCTGGGAACAAATGTTAACCGCAGGTTGTGCGACTTACAGCATTCAGCTGGCGGCGCAAAATTTAGGTTTTGATAATGTCTGGATAACCGGGAAATGGGTGGACGGCTCTGCTCTGCGTCAAGCCTTTGAATGCGGCGCTACTGATAAAGTAATAGCATTGATTATGCTGGGGACGGCAAAAAGTCAACCGGATAAAGAGCCGAAACCCGTCAATCCGGACAAATTTGTGCGCTATCTCTGAACGTACGATGAAATTGGCAAAGCGGATAAATTTATCCGCTTTTTTCATTTAATTCCGTCCAAATCGGCGTGACGTTTTCAGGCAAAAACAATGACTTACCGATTTCAATCCAACCGCAGGGAAAATGAAAATCCGAACCGACGGAGCCTAACAGTCCGAATTCATTTGCCCAACGCGCCAGTAAATGACGCTGATCCGGCGTTTGTCCGCAACCGGAAACTTCAATGCCGTCCCCACCCCATTGTTTGAATTCGTCAATTAAACGTCGCAACCAGCGGTTCGTCATGGTGTAACGCAAAGGGTGAGCCAGCACGGCCAGACCGCCCGCCTGATGAATAGTTTCAATCGCAAGCGGAATCGTCGCCCAGCCGGATTTAACAAAGCAAGGCTTACCCTGGGCAAGATATTTTTTGAATGCCTGAGCTTCATTTTTCACTTCGCCTATCTGCACCAAATAACGGGCGAAATGCGCGCGGGTGACTTCTCCGTCCGCCAGTTTTTTTGCGCCGTCGAAAGCATTCGGAATGCCGACTTTTTCCAGCTTTAACCCGATTTCCAATGCACGTTGATGACGCACTTGCGCCTGTTGCTGCAAAAGTGCGGTCAAATTTTGATGAGTTTTATCAAATCCTAATCCCACAATATGAATGCCGCGGTTTTCCCATTCCGTTGACACCTCTACCCCGTTAATCAACCGGATTCCTGCGGATTTCGCCGCAATTCGGGCTTCCGTCAATCCTGAAACGCTATCGTGATCCGTCAGCGCCAATACGCTAACCTGCTGTTCGGCGGCTCGTTGAACCAATTCCGTCGGTGTTAATGTTCCGTCTGAAGCGGTGCTGTGGGTGTGGAGATCGTAAACTTTTTTCGTCATATTATGGCAATTTAAGATGTAGGATGGCGCATAACAGAAAAGTGCGGTGAAATTTGACCGCACTTTTTGCTTTGCGCGAACGCTATTTGATGGCTTGCACCAAAGCTTTGACTAATGCGGGACCGTGATAAATCAATCCGGAATAAATCTGTAATAATTCGGCGCCAGCTGCCATTTTTTCCCGTGCGTTTTGCACGCCGTCAATACCGCCGCTGCCGATAATCGGAATGTCGCCTTTCAGTTCCTGATGCAAACGACGAATGATTTCCGTACTTTTATGTTGCAGCGGTTTGCCGCTTAAGCCGCCGGTTTCCGTTGCATTTTTCATGCCTTGCACGGTATCGCGGGAAACCGTGGTGTTGGTCGCAATAACGCCATCCATTTGATGACGGCGAACCGTATCGGCGATTTGCACTAATTCGGCTTCTGTGAGATCTGGCGCAATTTTCAACGCAATAGGAACATATTTGTTGTACTGGTCCGCCAGGATTTTTTGCCGTTGTTTGATACCTTTCAGCAAATCTTCCAATGCGTCACCGTATTGTAAAGTCCGCAAATCCGGCGTATTCGGCGAAGAAATATTCACCGTAATGTAATCCGCATAATTGTAAGCTTTATTCAGGCAGAAAATATAATCGTCTTTGCCGTGTTCAATGGGGGTAATTTTATTTTTACCGATATTGATTCCCAAGGTGCCGTCATAATGGGATTTATTGACATTTTCGATCAGGTGATCGATGCCGTAATTATTAAAACCGTTGCGATTAATAATTCCTTCCGCTTCCACAATCCGGAATTGACGGGGTTTGGCATTGCCGTCTTGAGCCAACGGCGTAACGGTACCCACTTCGATAAAGCCGAAGCCCATGGCGCCGAAACCGTCAATCGCTTCGCCGTTTTTATCCGCGCCGGCGGCTAATCCGATAGGGTTTTTAAACTTCACGCCCATGACCGTTTTTTCCGCTCCCTGCGGGCAACCAAGCAACGCTTTCAATGCGCGGTTCAACAGCGGATAGCCCGCTATGTGCAACGCTTTTATCACCAGATCGTGAGCAGTTTCAGGTTCTAACGCAAAAATGCCTTTTCGAATAAGTGGATATAACATTTTATGTTCTCTACGTTTCTCTATATCTTACGGTTAACTATAAAATTTGTTCGCTCAGGCGTTTAACGCTTTATCAATTTTTTCGTATAAATCTTTGGATAGATCTTCCACTTCGCTTAAACGTTCCAGTGCGCGTTTCATTAAGGTCTGACGCTGGCTGTCATAACGGTTGAAGCGAATAAGCGGTTCGACTAAGCGCGCCGCCACCTGCGGATTGGTTTCGTTCAGCTTAATCAAAATGTCAGTCAGGAAGCGATAACCCGAACCGTTCGCGGCATGAAACGCTTTTAAATTTTGGTTGGCGAAACTTGCCACCAAAGCGCGTAAGCGATTCGGATTATTAAAGTTGAAACTCGGATGCAGCATGAGATGCTGCACCAGTTCCAAGACATTGCTGTCCGGACGGGTTGCCTGCAAGGCAAACCATTTGTCCATAACCAGTCCGTCATGCTGCCATTTTTCTTCAAAATCGCGCAGTAGGTTTTCACGACAGCCGAGCTGAGCTTTGGTTGCGGCCGTTAATGCGGCCAGCGTGTCCGTCATGTTATTGGCATGCAGATAATGCTTGTTGACAATTAAATTGCCGGTTTCCGTGAAAGCTAAGTATTGCAGGCAAATATTTTTCAAACTGCGCAAGGCAATGTCCCGAATATCGATACGATATTCTTCCTGCTGAATGGCATTATAGGTTTCAAGCAGTTGAGATCGTAAATTTTCCGCAATAGTTCGTTGCATAAAATCGCGTACGGCAACAATGCCGTCCGGATCAATGGTTTTGAATAGCTCGGCAAATTCCGTTTCTTTCGGCAAAGTCAGAATCAGCGTGGTAAGTTCCACATTCTCTTTGTAATTGGCCAACACGTGGGAAAGTGCGGTCAAAATTTCCGCAGAAAATGTGAGATCTTCACCTTGCTGACTGGCGGTTAAATTGCGGCGCAATTCCGCGGCAAACAGCATTTGCATCGCGTCCCAACGCACAAATTCGTTTTGTGCGAATTTCAATAAGGTGATCAGTTGTTCCGTGCTGTAATGATAATCCAGCTTCACCGGCGCCGAAAAATCACATAATAACGCCGGCACGGGACGTGAACTGACGGAATGGAATTCAAATACCTGCTCTTTTTGCGTTACGTTCAGGACATCGCTCACCACGTCGCCGTTGTTCAGCAAGGTAATCGGAATGCCGCTTTTGTCGTATAAGGCGATTTTTAACGGAATGTGCAAATTCACTTTATCCATTTGATCCGCCGTCGGCGGTGTCAGTTGCGAAACAATCAGCTGATAAGTATGTTTTTTCTCGTCGTAGCTGTCGGAAATCGTTAATTTAGGCGTACCGGATTGACTATACCAACGGCGGAATTGCGTTAAATTCACGCCGGACGCGCGTTCCATCGCCGAAACAAAATCTTCGCAGGTGGCAGCTTTACCGTCATTTTCCGCAATATAAAGCTGCATACCTTGTTGGAAGCGTTTTTCGCCTAGTAACGTGTGCATCATACGAATGACTTCCGCCCCTTTTTCATAGATGGTCATCGTATAGAAGTTATTCATTTCCAACACTTTTTCCGGACGAATCGGATGAGACATCGGACTGGCGTCTTCGGCAAATTGTGCCGTGCGCAGGAATTTGACGTTATTAATGCGATTTACCGCACGGGAACCGGTATCCGATGAAAATTCCTGATCGCGGAACACTGTCAAGCCTTCCTTCAAACTTAATTGAAACCAATCCCGGCAAGTGACGCGATTACCGGTCCAGTTATGAAAATATTCATGTCCGATCACCGATTCAATCGCTAAATAATCTTCATCTGTCGCCGTTTGCGCATTGGCAAGCACATATTTGGAATTGAATATATTCAGACCTTTATTTTCCATGGCGCCCATATTGAAGAAATCTACCGCCACAATCATGTAAATATCCAGATCGTATTCCAGTCCGAAACGTTCCTCATCCCATTTCATGGCTTTTTTCAGGCTTCGCATCGCCCAATCGGCGCGATTCAGATTGCCGCGGTCTACATAAAGCTCCAATGCCACTTTGCGTCCGCTGCGGGTGGTAAATTCATCTTGCAACACATCAAAATCACCTGCGACCAATGCAAATAAATAACTCGGTTTCGGGAATGGATCCTGCCATTCCACCCAATGTTGACCTTTATCCGATTCACCGCTTGCAATACGGTTTCCGTTGGAAAGCAAAATCGGATAACGGGTTTTATCCGCGGTAATTTTTACCTGATAACGCGCCAGCACATCCGGGCGGTCTAAAGAATAAGTAATCTGGCGGAAACCTTCCGCTTCGCATTGAGTACAAATTCCCGCGCCCGATTGGTATAAACCTTGTAATGAAGTATTTTCGGCCGGCACCAGAATTGTTACAATTTCTAGTTCAAAATCTTCCGCACTTTCTTCGGGTAACGTCAAAGTTAAACTTTCGCCGTCTTGTTTATAGGCGGAAAAATCGCTACCGTTAAATTTAATTGAAGCGAATTGGAAACTGTGACCGTCTAAACGCAGGATTGTACTTTCGGAATTAAGACGTTGGAACCGGGTTTTAGCGGTAACCACGGTGTGTTGCGGATCGAGTTGAAAATCAAGGAAAATATCTGTTGCGGTGAAATCAGGGGTTTTATAATCTTTGCGGTATTTAGCTTTCGCGTGCATAAAAACATCCGTTAAACGATAAAAAATTTCTGTTTAGGATAAATTTTTTAAGCCAAAGTTGCAAAGTATTTTTAAATTTTCATTGCGCTAAGAATCCTGTAAAATCGTATTTACAAAAATAAGGAACAGTCATGAAAAAAGATATTCGATTTTATCTTATCCGTCACGGCAGAACGGTCTGGAACGAACAGGGCTTAATGCAGGGTTGGGGCAATTCCGACCTGACCGAAGAAGGCGTGAAAGGCGCAAAACTCACGGGATTGGCGCTAAATAAGGTGCCGTTTGTCGCCGCCTATTCAAGCTGTTTGCAACGTACTATCGATACCGCCAATCATATTTTAGACGGACGGGACGTACCGCTTTTTCAGCATAACGGGTTAAACGAACATTATTTCGGTTCTTGGGAAGGCACTAATGTGGAATTAATCCGTCAAACCCAAGAATTCCAACAAATGGTTTCGGATCCGATTAATTACAGAGCGCTGACCAACGGCGGCGAAACCTGGGAACAGTTAGCCGACCGCACCACGAAAGCCATCGATGACATTATCCGAATTCATGATAACGGCAATATTTTAATTGTGTCTCACGGGCATACCGTGCGTTTATTAATGGCGATATTCGGCGGCGCCACCTGGCAGACCCATCGCGATCCCGGCAGAAGCGAAGCGATGAAAAATACGTCGATTAATATCGTACGTTACGTTCGAAACGGACAAGCGGATTCGGGGCGATTTATCGTGGAAAAAGTAAACGATACCCGTCATTTACAATGATGAAAAAGGCGCTTAATGGCGCCTTTTCATTTTATCCGATTTTCACAATAACTGTAAAAATTCGCCCACAGTGTGAAAGGAACCGAATACTATCACCACGTCATTTTTATGGGATTTTTTGACCGCACTTTTTACTCCCTCTTGCACCGAACGGCAGATTTCCGGGCGTACGTCAAGGGCGATTGTCCGAAGTTTTTGACTTAGCAACTCCCCTGTTTGTCCGCGTTCGCCCGTTAAGGTGACGCAAATCCATTCGTCTATAACCGGTAACAAAGGCGTCAGCACGCCGGCGGCGTCTTTATCCTTCAAAATTCCGCAAACCGCAATAATTTTGCCTGAAATCCGAGAACGAAGTGCGGTCAATTTTTCGCTTAAATATTTTGCGGCATGCGGATTGTGCCCTACATCAATGATAAATTGCGGTAAAGCCTCTACAGGCTTGTTTGTTAATTCCGCAAGGGTTGATAATTGTGTCGATTTAATCGTTTGAAAGCGTCCGATCAATTCCACTTCCCGCAAAGATTGACGGATAACCGCTTCCGAAATATTAAAAGGCAACGCTTGAACGGCTGCTAATGCTGTCGCCGCATTGGGCAACGGAATATCGCAAAACGGCAAATTTTCTAACCGCACTTTAACACCTTTTTTATCGACGTTTTGCCATGTCCAGGATTCCGCCTGCTGTGTAAACGACCAATCGGCATTTCTACGTGAAACCGCACATTTCAGTCGCATCGCCTGTTCCAGCATGCTGTGCGGACAATCGGGTTCTCCGATAATCACGGACTTACCGGCACGGAAAATACCGGCTTTTTCGAATCCGATTTTCTCGCGGGTATCGCCTAAAAAATCCACATGATCGATATCGACGCTGGTAATAATCGCCATGTCGGCATCCACAATATTAGTGGCGTCCAAACGACCGCCCAATCCGACTTCCAAAATTGCCACGTCAACTTTGGCTTGCTTGAATAAATGCAATGCGGAAAGCGTACTGAATTCAAAATAAGTGAGAGATTGACTTTTGTGTTCATTAATAAAAGCAAAAGATGCGGCGTGTTGTAAATCCGGTAATTCTTGATTTTGGATTCTCACTCGTTCGTTATAACGAAGCAAATGCGGTGACGAATAAACACCAACCCGATAACCGGCATTAATCAGCATCGTTTCCAATAAACGACAAGTTGTTCCCTTGCCGTTTGTTCCGCCCACAGTCACGACATAAGGCGCAGGACGTAATAAATCCAACTCCTGTGCGACGGTTTTAACCCGTTCCAGACCTAAATCGATAGCTTTAAAGTGGCTATTTTCCAAATAAGAAAGCCACTCGTTCAGTGGCGAAGTGGCTTTTAAATGATGTTGCATGATTTTACCTAGTCAGCAATAATTTCAGGTTCTAAAAATGGTGACGGTTTATTCATTAACTTGCTCAATATACTGGCTAGTTTTTCACGCATTTCAGAACGTTTGACGATCATATCAATGGCGCCGTGTTCCAACAAAAACTCGGCACGCTGGAAGCCATCCGGTAATTTTTCACGTACGGTTTGTTCGATAACGCGCGGACCGGCAAAACCGATTAAAGCTTTCGGCTCGGCAATATTTAAATCACCTAACATGGCGAAACTGGCGGATACGCCGCCCAAAGTCGGATCCGTCAATACGGAAATAAACGGTATGCCCTTTTCTTTCATTTTCGCCAGTACGGCGCTGGTTTTTGCCATTTGCATTAAGGAAATTAAGGCTTCCTGCATGCGGGCGCCGCCGGAGGCGGAAAAACAGACGAAAGGACAATTATTTTCCATGGCTTTTTCTGCGGCGCGAACAAATTTTGCTCCGACTACGGAACCCATAGAACCGCCCATAAAAGCGAAATTTGATGCGGCGGCCACAATCGGCATGCCGTATAATGTACCGTACATCGCAACCAATGCGTCTTTTTCGCCGGTATCTTTTTGTGCGGCGGAAAGCCGATCTTTATATTTCTTTAAATCTTTAAATTTTAAAATATCTTTCGGTTCTAAATCCGCTGCAATTTCCGTCATGCTGTCTTTGTCCAGCAGGTATTCCAAACGTTCGCGGGCGTCAATGCGCATATGATGACCGCATTTCGGACAAACTTCTAAATGGCGTTTTAACTCATCGCGATATAAAACCTGTTCACACGCCGTACATTTCGTCCACACGCCTTCCGGCACGTTTGCCCGGCGGGAATCCGAAGACGGCTTTTTGCTAAAAATTTTATCTATCCAGCTCATGTTTAACCTGTTAATCAATGAAAATTCAGCGTATTAAACCACAATTTCCGGCATTATGCCAGTAAGGTTTAATCGGTCGTTAATTTAGCTGCGCGTCCTCTACTAAATTGTCGCATTCCCATCCCTGATATTCGCCCGAAAACTCTTTTGCCAGATATTCAAAAGATTCCACATAAACGAAAATATCGCTGTTATCCAGCGTCAGTTCCTGTTCCAGTTTTAATATGTAGACCTCGTCATCCTCGTCATCAAGACGCACGGGTTGATCCGTATACTGAATTTGATTAAACGGAATATCGCTTAATCCCATTTTTTCGATAAACGCCTGCATTTTTTCTTTCTGATCGAAATGGAAGCTATGCTCCACCAAATAAGTATCGCTTAACGAACGATTATTTTGCGTCAGCATTTCAATCACTTCTTCCGTCGCATTAATTTTCATTTCTAAGGGTGAAGGCAACAGAAAATCAAAATACAAATCCCAATCCTCATCACGCTGCACTTCTACATTGTCCACTTCTTCAAACTGTGCCAGGACGGACTGAAATGCATCGCTGTCCCGGGTATAAAAATACAAACGCGCCATACCGTCGCTGAAAATATGCCCGGCAAATAAAGTATTCGGTAACGCGGATAATTGGGTTAATACCTTAAAAATTTTACGAATCAGCGTTTGATATTCATCCGTTGTCGGCAATCCGCTTTCATCCTGTTGATAAGGTAACGAAAATTGCACCACAGAACTTAACTGCGGATTCGGGTAAGCGGTAAATAAGGCAAGGTTTGCCGTAAAAATCGCAATGTTATCATTCAATAATGAACGATAAGTTTGCCAGTTTTGTTCCTTTTCTGTATCAGTCATCAGCTAAATACCGCCCAAATCGGTGCATGATCCGAAGGTTTTTCCATGCCTCGGATAGTTAAGTCAATGCCGGTTTCCGTGCAATGTTCCGCTAATTTTGTATTGGCCAAAATATGATCGATTCGCAACCCGCGGTTTTCGTTAAAGCCTTTGGAACGATAATCGAACCATGAGAATTTGTCGCTTACCGTCGGATTCAATTTGCGGAAAGTATCTTCTAAACCTAAATCGTATAAATGCTGATACCATTCCCGTTCTTCCGGTAAAAACGAACATTTGCCCGTGCGCAGCCAACGTTTACGGTTTTCTTCGCCGATGCCGATATCCAAATCCGTCGGACTGATATTCATATCGCCCATAATCACTACGTTATCGCAAGGCAAATCCTCCGCCACATAACGACGTAAATCCGCATAAAATTTTGCCTTTGCCGGAAATTTGGTTTCGTGCGCGCGACTTTCGCCCTGCGGGAAATAGCCGTTAATCACGGTTAAGGAGCCGAAATCCGTATCAAAATCCGCCATAATAATGCGGCGTTGCGCATCTTCGCCGTCGGTCGGAAAACCGCGACGCACGGCTTTCGGTTCCTGCTTAGTCAATAACGCCACACCGTAATGACCTTTTTGCCCGTAATGAAAAACGTGATAACCCAAATCCGCTACAAGTTCATAAGGAAATTGCTCGTCCGCCACTTTGATTTCCTGTAGCCCTAAAATATCAGGCCGATGAATATCAATAACTTGTTCTAACTGATGAGGTCTGGCGCGTAACCCGTTAATGTTAAAGGAGATAACTTTCATAACATTCCTAATTGGTCAAAATTGCCGGTTATTATACTGGTTTTTCGCACAATTACGAAACTTGATTATAAAATCTTTTTGCCGTTTTAAGACCGAACATATTCCTAAAAAACGATCATTTTTGTGACCGCACTTTTATGTTATGATCGCGCCGATTTTTTGGAAAAAGGATAAGCTTATGTCTTTACTTTCGCTCGAACAGGCATTAGAACAAATGCTGTCCGTCTTACCTTCCCCGACAAAAACGGAAACCCTTGCCATCCATCAGGCGGCCAATAGAATTTGTGCAAAAGATATGATTTCGCCGATTAACGTTCCTTCTTTTGATAATTCGGCAATGGACGGTTATGCCGTCCGTTTGGCGGATTTAGCGCAATCCATGACGCTGTTCGTTGCGGGAAAATCCTTTGCCGGCAAGCCTTTTGAAGGAGAATGGAAAGCGCAAACTGCGGTCAGAATTATGACCGGCGCCGTGATTCCGGAAGGTGCCGATGCCGTAGTTATGCAGGAAGAAGTTAACGTGAATGCCGACGGTTCGGTAACCTTCACTACTCTGCCTAAATCAGGCCAAAATATTCGCCGTATCGGTGAAGATGTAAAACAAGGTGATGTCGTGCTAAAAGCCGGTACAAAGTTAAACGCCGTGTCGTTGCCGTTGCTCGCTTCGTTAGGTATTGCAGAAGTCGACGTATTTACGCCGTTAAAAGTTGCCGTGCTGTCCACCGGCGACGAACTGGTCCCTGTCGGACAACCTTTAAAGCAAGGGCAAATTTATGATACCAACCGATTCGCCGTAAAACTTATGCTGGAAAAGTTACACTGTGACGTATTGGATTTCGGTATTTTGCCGGATAATCAAGCCGAATTCGAAAAAGCCTTTCTGACGGCGCAGGAACAAGCGGATTTGGTGATTACCAGCGGCGGCGTTTCGGTGGGCGAAGCGGATTTCACCAAAACCGTACTTGAAAAAGTCGGACAAATCAACTTCTGGAAACTGGCGATTAAACCCGGTAAACCTTTTGCCTTCGGCCGTTTAAATAATGCGTGGTTCTGCGGGCTGCCGGGCAATCCGGTATCCGCTTTAGTCACGTTTTATCAGCTTGTTCAACCCGTTATCGCCAAACTATCCGGCTTAACTTATTCACAACCCGCACGACTTCAGGCCGTTGCCGCGACTAAGCTGAAAAAATCACCGGGGCGTTTGGATTTCCAACGGGGTTTTTATCATGTCAACGAAAACGGACAGTTGCAGGTTCAACCCGTAGGTTTCCAGGGTTCGCATTTGTTCAGTTCTTTTGTGAAATCCAATTGTTTTATCGTGCTTGAACGGGAACGAGGCAATGTGGAAGCCGGCGAAACCGTAACGATTGAATTATTTAACGAATTATTAGCGTAACCCATGGCTGAGTTAAGTTATCAAGAAGAATTGCGTTACAACCGTCAAATTATTCTGAAATCGGTGGATTTTGACGGACAGGAAAAATTAAAAGACAGCCGCATGCTGATCGTCGGTCTGGGCGGTTTAGGTTGCGCCGCCGGCCAATATTTAGCGGCCGCCGGAGTGGGACATTTAACGCTGCTCGATTTTGATACGGTGACCTTGTCAAATCTGCAACGGCAAGTGTTACATAACGATAGCCGGCTGGATATGGCGAAAGTGGAATCCGCCAGAATTTCGTTGGAAGCGTTAAATCCTCATGTTGAAATTCGGACCGTTAACGGTTTGCTCAGTGAAGAAAAACTATCGGAAATCGTACCGCACTTTGATGTCATTTTGGATTGTACCGATAATGTCGATGCCCGAAATCAGCTTGATCGCTGTTGCGAACGGGCAAAAATCCCGTTAGTTTCCGGGGCGGCAATTCGTTTTGAAGGACAAATTTCCGTCTTTACCTACGAACCGCATACGCCGACTTACCGCCGGTTAAGCCGGCTTTTCGGCGATACCGCTTTAAGTTGCGTAGAAGCCGGCGTAATTTCGCCGATTGTGGGCGTCGTCGGCGCATTGCAGGCATTGGAAGCCATCAAAGTGCGGTTAAAAATCGGCACGAATTTATGCGGTCGCTTATTGATGATCGACGGATTGAATATGACGTTCCGGGAAATTAACCTCCCCGCTCAGTAAAATATTTTAAGGAAATACTATGACGGCAAAATTTGATTTATCCGATGTGGAATTTCATTCTTTCCATTGGGATAATTTCAACCGCGACGTATTAAATGCCCATAAAAAAGTGATGGCGCATTTCGGACTGAACGTAATTTATACGGAAGAAAATATGGAACACGGCGAATGGCTTGATCGCGTCATGAGCCGGGCGACAAAAAATGTTGTGGCGATTATAGAACCGGATTGTATTCCGCTTAATCGCGAAATTATTGAACAGTCCGCGGAATTCGTATACAAAAATAACACTTTTCTGGGGCCGGCTCAGGCTTCCAATCATATTTATCCCGGCAGCCATATTTTCGCATCACCCGCTTTCTTTTTTATGGCGACGGATTGCTATAAACGCATGGGATTTCCTTCGTTTAAATTAAATGATCGGTCCGACGTAGCGGAAGAAGTTGCCTATCGGGCGGAAAAATTAGGCGTTCCATACCGCGCCGTATATCCGACACATTACGAGCGGGAGCCGTTGGAAGGCATTTGGCGTTTAGGTAATTACGGATATTACGGGATCGGAACGGTTTTCGCAGGCAGTATTTATCATCTGTTTCAAAGCCGTTTCGAACAAAATGTTAAACTCTTTTTACAACATTGCGACGAAGTGATAAACGACCGTTTTTCATTGGACGCATTCCGTTGCTCGACGGTATTGTCGCCGCCCGAACGTCAAATGCCGTTACCGAAACCCAAACCGCTTGTTAAACGCATCCGAAAACGGCTTAAACGGGGTTTGTATACTAAAAATAAATTTATTTAAAAGGCACAATACGACGTTGAAGTTTAAGATATTTACGATACGGCGTCGTCACGATTTTCCGAACAACATCAAAAAGCGATTTCGGTTCGATATAAGGGCGCACTTTTTTAAGGTGTGCCCTTTCCATTTCCAGACTGCTCAATAACGTTACATTGTTTTTATTATAAAACGAATCCTGCACACAAACCGCCGGATAGAGCTGCACAAGCTGAAAATCCGGATTTTTCAGTAAATCGTCAAATAAAATCAAATCAATCGCTTTTAAAGTATGCGCCGGTCGCGTTCTAACATAGCGTAATAACGCTTTCGCTGTGGCATGAGAAATGATATAACCCGCCATACCGATATGCGCGCGGCCGACCGTCAACCGCATAAATTGACGGGATTGATAAGCTTCTATTTTAGGTAACGGTTTAAAATTGGTCTTTCCTAACGCCGTTTCCAGTTTAAGAATAGTCGGCCGTGATAAATCAAAACGCGCTTCAAACCATTGATAATCGGATAAAAAATCGCTTGCATTTTCGCCCAGCAAAATATCATCTTCAAAAATGGCGATATAAGGCAAATTTTCATCGAGACATTTCTGCCATAAAGAAACATGACTCATAAAACAGCTTTTTTCACCTGCCGTTAAGTGTTCCGCTTGTTGTAAATTCGGGGCAAAACGACGCATTGCGGCATCTAAGCCTGCATCAGGCGAAATAGCGTCAAAAAATTCAAACGACACATTCTGTTTTTGAAATACGTTTTGGATGTGTTGGCGTCGAGAAACCGCTGTCGGTAAACTTATAACATAATTTACATTATTCAAACGACGATCCTTTAAGAATACAGTACTCAGCTATAGTTATTACTAAAGTGGCTATTATACATATTTTTTAACTTTTAAGTAAAAATAAAGTAGAATACGTCTATTTTGTATAGACTTAGGATTTCATATGGCCCGCAAACCCGTAGAACTTGATTTTGAATCCGCGCTGACACAACTGGAAGCGGTGGTAACCAAATTGGAAAGCGGCGATTTACCGCTTGAAGCCGCCTTAAAAGAATTTGAAGCCGGCATTAAATTGGCCAAACAAGGACAAGAACGGTTACAACAGGCGGAACAGCGGATTCAGATCCTGCTGCAAAAAAGTGATACTGCCCCCTTAACGGATTATTCCGCGGACGAATAATATGTACGATTTTCAACAAAATTTATCACAAATTCAGCAGCGAATTAATGCGTTTATGGAAACCCAATTCGACGATATTCACGCCTCCGGTTCGCCACTGGCGGAAGCGATGAAATACGGGTTATTGCTCGGTGGAAAACGCATTCGTCCGTTTTTAGTTTACGCTACGGGAAGTATGCTTGGTGCGGATTTAAACGCCTTGGACCATGCAGCGGCGGCCATTGAAAGCGTCCATGCCTATTCGTTGATTCACGACGATTTGCCGGCAATGGACAACGACGAACTGCGCCGTGGTAAACCTACCTGTCATATTGCTTTTGATCACTCAACGGCAATTTTAGCCGGTGATGCATTGCAGGCATTTGCCTTTGAAATCATCGAAAAATCTACCGCACTTTCCGCACAACAAAAGTTAAATCTGGTGCGGGAATTAAGCCGTGCCGCCGGCGTTCGGGGCATGTGCTTGGGACAAAGTCTGGATTTGATATCGGAACACAAACAAGTTACGCTTGCCGAATTGGAATTCATTCATCGCAATAAAACCGGCGCATTATTAACCGCCGCCTTGATGATGGGATTTATTTGTTCTCCGCATTATGAAAATCATGAACTGGCGCGCCGGCTAAAGCGTTATGCGGAAGCTATCGGACTGGCTTTTCAGGTGCAGGACGATATTTTGGATATTGAAGGTAATCAGGCGGAAATCGGTAAAACCGTGGGCGCCGATTTGAATCTGGATAAAAGTACCTATCCAAAATTGCTCGGATTGGACGGTGCGAAACAGAAAGCACAGGAACTCTATCAAAGTGCGGTCAAAAATTTAGATGAAATTTCTTTTGATACCACGGCATTACGCGCATTAGCGGAATTTATTGTTCATCGTAAAAATTAATTATTATGAAATACCCTTTACTTTCTTTCATTAATTCGCCGGACGATTTACGCACCTTAGGCAAAGAACAATTATCGCAGGTTTGCGATGAATTACGGGCTTATTTGCTCGAATCCGTCAGTCAAAGCAGCGGTCATTTGGCTTCCGGACTGGGATGTGTGGAATTAACCGTCGCCTTGCATTACGTTTATAAAACACCTTTCGACCAATTAATCTGGGATGTGGGACATCAGGCTTATCCTCATAAAATTCTGACGGGACGCCGCGACAAAATGTCGACTATTCGCCAGAAAGACGGGCTTCATCCGTTCCCGTGGCGCGAAGAAAGCGAATTTGACGTGTTAAGCGTCGGCCACTCGTCAACCTCGATCAGTGCCGGATTAGGCATTGCCGTCGCCGCGCAAAAGGAAAACGCCGGACGCAAAACCGTGTGCGTAATCGGTGACGGCGCGATTACCGCAGGTATGGCGTTTGAAGCGCTGAATCACGCCGGCGCATTACATACTGATATGCTGGTTATTCTCAACGACAACGAAATGTCGATTTCAAAAAATGTCGGCGCGTTGAATACTCATCTTGCTCGCTTATTTTCCGGATCGTTCTACTCTACGGTGCGCGACGGCAGTAAAAAGATTCTGGACAAAGTCCCGACCGTAAAAAATTTCATGAAGAAAACCGAAGAACACATGAAAGGCGTGATGTTCTCGCCCGAAAGTACCTTGTTCGAAGAACTCGGTTTTAACTACATCGGACCGATTGACGGTCACAACATCGAGGAATTGGTTGCCACCCTTAGCAATATGCGCGAATTAAAAGGGCCGCAATTCCTGCATGTTCGGACTAAAAAAGGAAAAGGCTACGCGCCGGCGGAAAAAGACCCGGTTCGTTTCCACGGCGTACCGAAATTTGATCCGATTTGCGGCGAATTGCCCACATCCGGCACAACACCGACCTATTCGAAAATTTTCGGGGATTGGTTATGCGAAATGGCGGAACAAGATCCATATATCGTGGGCGTCACACCGGCGATGTGTGAAGGTTCCGGCATGGTGGGATTTTCCAAACGTTTCCCGGAACAATATTTCGACGTTGCCATTGCCGAACAGCATGCCGTAACCTTTGCGGCGGGTTTGGCCATCGGCGGTTATAAACCGGTAGTGGCGATTTATTCCACCTTTTTGCAACGCGCTTATGATCAGCTGATTCATGATGTGGCGATTCAGAATCTTCCCGTTCTGTTCGCCATCGATCGCGCAGGCGTTGTGGGGGCGGACGGGCAAACCCATCAAGGCGCATTTGATATCAGTTTTATGCGTTGCGTACCGAATTTAATCATTATGACGCCGAGCAACGAAAATGAATGCCGTCAAATGCTGTATACCGGTTATCGTTGCGGAAAACCGGCGGCGGTGCGTTACCCTCGCGGCAATGCCGTCGGTGTGGAACTGGAACCGTTACAGGAATTAGTGATCGGTCAGTCAAAATTGATTCGTGAAGGTAAAAAAATCGCAATCTTAAACTTTGGAACGCTGCTTTCTTCGGCAATTCACGTCGCCGAAAAATTAGATGCGACAGTGGTGGATATGCGGTTTGTGAAACCGATTGATGAAAAGCGCATTTTAACCGTAGCCCAAAACCATGAGCTGATTGTGACGTTGGAAGAAAACGCCATTCAGGGCGGCGCGGGTTCCGCAGTGGCGGAAGTGCTAAATTCTCATCAAAAATCGACCGCACTTTTACAGCTCGGATTGCCCGATTTCTTCATTCCTCAAGGCTCACAACAAGAGATTCTGGCGGATTTGGGACTGGACGAAAAAGGCATTGAAGAAAAAATCCGACATTTTTTTACAATTTGTTGAAAAAATCTTGAACTATTATTTATTGGACGAGTCTGAGATATTGCTAGTGCACTGCTATTGAGAAATATCAGTTGTCTTTTTTAAATTTTCTTAATTTTAAGATTCGCCGCTATCCTGTTGATAGCGGTTTTTTTATGGTTGATTTTAAGATAATTCCGCCAGCAGCTCATTCACGAATATCGGCACGATTTCCGTCGCTTTCCCGTATTTTTGCCGTGAAAACTGCGAACGCGTCAAACTGGGCTCCAGATTTAATTCTATGGTTTGCGCTCCGAAACGATTGGCTTCCTGCACAAATCCCGCCGCCGGATAAACATTGCCGGACGTACCGATAGCGATAAAATAATCGCATTCGGAAAGTGCGGCGTAAATTCGGTCCATTTCTAACGGCATTTCGCCGAACCAAACAATATGCGGACGTAAACGATGAGGCGGCGAACAACAATCGCAACGATCCTGTTCCGTCACATCCCGTTCCCAATGATAGGTTTTCCCCGACCATTCACAGCGTACGGTCAATAAATCGCCGTGCATATGAATTAAATTTTTCGATCCGGCCCGCTCATGCAAGTTATCCACATTTTGCGTCACCAAGAGAAAATTATCGCCTGCCGCCCGTTCCAATTCGGCTAAGGCAAGATGCGCCGCATTCGGTTTCACAGCCGGATCAAAAAGCTTTCTCCGTCGTTCATTATAAAAATTCTGTACTAAAGTCGGATTGCGCAGAAAACCTTCGGGTGTCGCGACATCATCCACTTTATGGTTTTCCCACAAACCGTCTGCCGCCCGAAAGGTGCGAATCCCCGATTCTGCCGAAATTCCCGCGCCGGTCAGCACCACTATTTTTGGTTGTTTCATCTTAATCTCCTTATTCCGATTCATTCTGCGGAGGAATTTCAGTATATAACGTTCGCAGAGAAAAATCTTTCAACACGCGCTTATTAGCTTGAATGGAAAAATGGATAAACAATGAAAATTAACGCCAAAAGCATAATTTCACAAAAAAGTGCGGGCAAAAAAACGAAAGAATTTTTGCCCGCACTTTTGTATGTTGGTGGGTCGTGAGCGATTCGAACGCTCGACCGACGGATTAAGAGTCCGCTGCTCTACCACTAAGCTAACGACCCAAGAGAGACTTGAATTTCAGTGGAACGAATTCTATCACATTTTTTCAACGCTGTATCAAATCAATCTCAAATTCTGTCATTTATTTATAAAAAGAATTAATTTTCGGGATATTCCTCAATAACAACAGGCAGTTCAAGAATTTTATCCAAGCGGGAAACAATAAGATTTACCGTTGTATTCGGGCGGGTGTTACTGATTAACTCCATCATCTGCGCCGGCGATTCAATATCCGCATCACCGTATTTAAGAATTAAATCGCCCGGGCGGATTCCTGCTTTGGCGGCCGGTGAACCGGCTTTAATATTTTCTACTAAAATTCCTTTGCCGAAATCGCGTTCTTGTCCGTTGCTGTAAAGAATATTGGTGCTGATGCCCAAATAACCGCGAATGACCCGGCCGTCGCGGATGATTTTGTGCATCACATCATTGGCAACACTGATGGGAATGGCGAAATTCAAGCCTTCCGCAATGTCATTCGGATTTTTGCCGATACTCAACGTGCTGATCCCCACCAATTCACCCAGTGAGTTAATCAGCGCGCCGCCGGAATTGCCGCGATTAATCGAAGCGTCCGTTTGGATAAAATTCTGACGGCCGACGGTTTCGCCAATCGCGTTACGTCCGGTGGCGCTGATAATGCCCTGT
Organism: Actinobacillus sp. GY-402; assembly: GCF_014843355.1. Classification (GTDB taxonomy): domain Bacteria; phylum Pseudomonadota; class Gammaproteobacteria; order Enterobacterales; family Pasteurellaceae; genus Exercitatus; species Exercitatus varius. The sequence continues at coordinate 869,309 of NZ_CP062137.1, read as the reverse complement.
GAAACGCTCTGCCCTAAGTTATAAGGATTGCCGATGGCTAACGCCACATCTCCCACATGGACCGGCCGATCGGGATTTTGCGGAATAGTCATTAAATCATCGGCCCGCACTTTAAGCACCGCCAAATCAGTCAGACTGTCCGCTCCGATTAAATTCGCTTCAAAAGCGCGTCCGTCTTGCAACGCGATGATAATTTGATCCGCACTTTGAATCACATGTTTATTGGTTAAAATATAACCGTCTTTCGACATAATCACGCCTGAACCCAGGTTATTGGTGGTGACGTCACCGGCATCCAGATTGGCTTCGCTGCTGAAAGATTGGTTATACACATTCACCACGGCGGGCGAGGCAATGCGCACGGCCTCTTTGAAAGACACCACTTCGCCGTTTAATTGCATCGGCGAACCGCCGGTGAATCGGGGGAGAACAAATAAAATTAAACCGGCGCAAACCAAGCCGATTAAAGCCGATTGTAATAATTTTTTTATCATACTGATTTCCTTGTATAAACGGTTTTTAAATCTTCGCCGATTTTGACCGCACTTTGTAACGTCCATTGTGGTGCGTCGGCAAGACGGGTCACATGAGGCAGTTTGCATAGCCCGCGAGCTTGCTCACCGAGCAATTTCGGTGCGATATAAATAATCAATTCATCCGCCAGATTTTGTTCGATTAATGCGCCGGCCAGGGTTGCCCCCGCTTCCACCCAAAGCGTATTGATCTGACGGCGGCCTAATTCCTGCATAAGCGCAAAAAGTGCGGGAGAATTTTCCGTTGTTTTTAATCGAATGTGTTCGCAAAATGTCGGAAATGCCGACATATCCCGCGCGTTTTCACTGACCAACCAAACCGGCGATTCAATCTGAAAAAGCCGGTGATCCGGCCGCACCCGATGTCGGCGATCTAAAATCACTCTAACCGGCTGACGTAAATCCGCCGGCGAATATTCCGCCTGAACCTCTTGCGGCAACTGTTCCCAACGCACATTTAACTGCGGATTATCGGCGAGCACGGTTTCGGCGGTGGATAAAATCGCCGACGCCTGCGCGCGCCCTTCCTGTACGTCCGCACGGGCGATTTCGCCGGTAATCCATTTACTTTCGCCGTTCGCCATGGCTGTCCGCCCGTCCAGGCTCATGGCCAGTTTTAGCTGTACGAACGGTTTTCCCGTCCGCATGCGTTTCAAAAATCCCCGATTAATGTTTTCGGCTTTTTCTTCCAATAATCCGACCGCACTTTCAATGCCGGCATTCCGCAACATTTGTAAACCTTTGCCCGCCACCTGCGGATTAGGATCCTGCATGGCGGCAATCACTTTTGTCACGCCCGCCTGAATTAACCCTTGCGCACAAGGCGGTGTACGCCCGTAGTGAGAACAGGGTTCTAACGTGACATAAGCCGTGGCGCCTTTGGCGTTTTCGCCGGCATCTCGCATTGCCATCACTTCAGCATGGGGTTCGCCGGCGCGGAAATGAAAACCTTTTCCTACAATTTTATCGTCTTTAACTAAAACACATCCTACGACCGGATTGGGTGTGGCGGTAAAGCGTCCTTGGCGGGCTAAATCAAGGGCAAGCTGCATATAAGTCTGATCTTGCCAGGTAAATGCTGTCATTTTTGACTCTTCTTTAATTTCTCAATTTCTTTGGTGAATTCATTAATATTTTCAAAACTGAGATAAACCGAGGCAAAGCGAATGTAGGCAACTTTATCCAGTTTTTTTAATTCGTCCATTACCAAATTACCCACTAATTTACTCGGCACTTCTCGCTCACCGGTAGTTTGCAATTGATGAATAATATGGCTGACGGCCTTTTCCACATCATCTTCGCTGACCGGGCGTTTGCCTACCGCCTGCTGAATGCTGTGTCGCAATTTGTCTTCATTGAAAGGCTCGCGCGAGCCATCGGTTTTCACAATTTTCGGGATAACTAATTCCGCAGTTTCGAAGGTGGTGAAACGTTCATGGCAGTTCGTACATTCGCGGCGTCGGCGCACCTGATAACCTTCCGACACCAGCCGGCTGTCAATCACTTTTGTTTCTTCCGTCGAACAAAATGGGCAATGCATAAAAATTCCTTAAAAAACGAGAAAAATTTGACTTAGTTTAACAAATATCCGGCGAATTTACGATATGATTGATCCGGCAATTTACATGAGGAAAAGTCTATGAAAGTAACAAGTTCAGCTATTGTAAAAGGCGCATTTGAAGATAAATACGGCAAACGCGGCAATCAATTCACGCCGAACGGTATGCCGAGTTATTCCGTTCCGTTTGAAATTACCGATGCACCGGAAGGCACTAAATCTTTCGTTGTCGTTATGGAAGATAAAGATGCGATTACCGCCAGCGGTTTTGTCTGGATTCACTGGCTAATTGCCAATCTTCACCGTACTTCCGTCAGCGAAAATGAAAGCCAAACGGCGACGGATTTTATACAAGGCGCCAATTCCTGGGCAAGTAAACTGGGCGGATTCAGCATTGAAGAAGCTTCCGCCTATGGCGGTATGGCGCCGCCTAATTGTCTGCACCGTTATGAAATTATTGTCTATGCGTTAGACACGGATTTGGATTTAGCTCAAGGTTTCCGTTTCAATGATCTGCATTTTGCTATGCAAGGGCACATTTTAGCTCAGGCGGTCGTAATGGGCGCATATGACGTATAATTTTGCTTTCTTTCTCCATTTTGCCGCGGAACCGTCGCGGCATTTTTTATTTTTCAGCTCACCTTGGAAAATCACTACCCTGAAATGAGTAATAAAAAACGATTGCAATTTTTGCCCAATACCTTACTATTTTAATCAGATTTAAAACCCGATAAAATTTGAGGAAATTATCATGTCTTTTGCACATCAAAAATTAGGCGAAATCGCCGTAGCCATTCCCGGCGCCACCCAACTTTTCCGCGAATATGATTTAGACTTTTGTTGTGGCGGTGCGGAAGAATTATCCGCCGCCGTACAACAAAAAAACCTGAATCTTGCTGAAATTGAAGCGAAACTTCTCGAGTTACGACAAAACGCGGCAACACCGGAAAAAGACTGGACGACAGCAAGTTACGATGAATTCACCCGCTTTATCGTGGCGCGTTTTCATGAACGCCATCGCGCACAATTACCGGAACTCATCCGCTTAGCCGAAACCGTAGAACGTGTACATGCGGAACGCGACGATTGTCCGACGGGCGTCATGGCGGAATTACAGGCGCTTTACGATCACTTAAGCCAACACATGATGAAGGAAGAACAAATTCTTTTTCCAATGATTTGCGCAGGAAATTATGCTATGGCGACCATGCCGATTCGCGTGATGGAAGCGGAACACGCGGAAGCGGGCGATCAACTGGAAACGCTGAAAGCCTTAACCAATAATGTTACGGCTCCGGCAGACGCCTGTGCCACGTGGCGTGCGCTTTATGCCGGTATTTCAACCTTTATTGACGATTTAATGGAACACACGCATCTGGAAAATAATATTCTGTTTCCGCGCGTACGTGCCGAAGTGTAATCGGTAAAAAGCATAAATTAAAAGGCAGGATGGTGAGCCAAACTCATATTCCCGCCTTTTGTCATACTACTAAAGTGAAAATACCACGCGTAAACCTTCGCGTTTTCCCTGTAAATTCTTTCGATTTTCTAACCGCACTTTTATGCGATGTAACTCGGCGATGCGGAATACGATGGATAAACCTAAACCGCTGCCCTTTTCATTCTGTCCCGCCGGACGATAAAAACGCTGTCCGAGTTTGCCTAGATCTTCTTCATCCACACCGCCGCCGTTGTCTTCCACCAAAATCTCCGTTTTTTTTAACCGCACTTTGATATCCGTTCCTTCGGGACAATATTTCATCGCGTTATCAATTACATTGCGTAACATCAGAGATAACAACAAAGGTTGTCCTTTCTGAACGGCCGGCGTTTCCACGAGTTCGAAAGATAAATTCATCCGCCGTTTTTCCGCACTGAAATACAGCTCGCCAATCAGCGATGGAATCAGTTGTTCCCAATGAATATCTTCCAGATTATCAAGTTGCTGTAAATTGTCCAACCGGGACAACGTCAGTAATTGTTCGATAAGCTGTGTGGCGCGATCGATGCCGCCGGTCAGGTTACGCAGCGCGTCTTCCCGCAATTTTTCATCATCTTCCGCCATTTGTGCGATTTCCGCCTGAATGCGCAATCCGGCCAGCGGACTGCGTAATTCGTGAGCGGCATCGGAAGTAAAACGGCGTTCGCGCAGCAACATATTGGAAGTGCGGCTGAAAAACTGATTCAACCCGTTGACTAACGGCAAAATTTCATTCGGTACGTTTTGCGTGGAAAGCTGCGTTTGCGATTCGGGCGAACGCTTACGCATTTCGTCTCCTACGCGTTTTAACGCTTTCAGTTCTTTGGTAATCAGAAAAACAATCAACGCAATTAACAACGGCAAACCGGCAATCCATACCCACATTTGTCCGAAAACCATGTCTTGTACGATTTCGTTGCGGTAATCGATTTTCTGCCCGACGGCAATCATCAATCGTCCGTTATCCGACGGCAACCAGAAAATGCGCCATAAATCATTTTCACCGCGAGGTTTAGCCAGGGTAAACCCCGGCCGCGGCGCAAACTGAATGTTATCGCCTTTGGCGTCATCCCCGGCAATAAACTGTCCGTGACGAGTAAAAATAGCAAAAGCCAGCGCATCATCATCGTAACTTTTCGGTCTTACCCGATATCCGTCGCGATGTCGGTGGCGAAACTGCCGATCCAACAGCATTCCGCCCAGATCGGAAGAAGCTAACCGTTTAGCAAATAAAATCTGCTGCGCATCAAATACTTCGTTGACTTCGTTTTTCGCCTGAAACCAGGCGATCGCTGTCGCCAGCGACCAAATAATCAGCGCCGCCAACGATAAAATGACAATCAAACGGAAGCGTAAACTACGCATTTTCAGCAGTTTCATCGTTTTTTCCTAAGGCATAACCCACACCGTGTACCGTGCGGATAAATTGCTTACCCAATTTTTTGCGCAAATTATACATATGCACTTCCAGCGCATTACTGCTGATGTCTTCATCCCAGTTATACAGTTTTTCTTCAATAAAAGAACGGCTTAATACGCGTTCTTTATTCAGCATAAATAATTCGAGCAATTTATATTCGCGGGTGGTAAGAAAAACCTCTTCATCCCGTAATGTGACGCGGTGATTGTTCGGATCAAACTTAACCAAACTGTGCTCGATAATCGGATTACTTTGTCCGTAACGGCGCCGAATCAACGCTTGCAGCCGCGCCACCACTTCGGCCAAGGCAAAAGGCTTGCACAAATAATCGTCCGCGCCCATTTGTAAACCGTTTACCCGTTCGTCTAAGGTGTCGCGCGCCGTTAAAATCAATACGGGAACATCAAGACCGTCGCGCCGCCATTGCTGTAATATCGCCAGACCGTCCATTTTAGGCAAAGTCAAATCCAGGACAACTGCATCGTAAGGCGCGGATTTTGCCGCTTCTAAGCCGGTTTTACCGTCCGTAAACCAATCCACGGAAAAGCCCGACTTGGTCAGCCCGATATTTAATCCGTTTCCGATTAACGGGTCATCTTCAATTAATAAAACTCTCATTTTTTTGACCGCACTTTTATCCGATATTCGTTTCGTACCAATCAGTTTAACAAAAAAGCGACATGACTGCCGCTTTCTTTCATTGAATTATTGGCTTTTGGCCGGTTTGGTTTCGTCCGCCGATTCGACACTGAGCGCCAGCACTTCGGTTTTACCCCAGGATTTTTCCACGCCGGCCGTAATGCGGACCTTATCCTTCGGTGTGACGACGTCACGCCATGCGCGACGCGGAATTTCCAGCGTCAATTCGCCCGAAGCGTCTTTAAATACGAAATATTTTCTGCCCGTTTGTTTAACGATATTGCCTTCCAGCATGATGAGCTGATCATCTTGCCATTTTTCCGCATCCGCCACTTTTGTCGGTTCGTTAGATGCGTAGAAACCGCTCCAATCCGAATTGGCAAAACCTTCTTGCATGCAATAATTATTCGGCATCATGCCGCGATGATAGGATCCCCGCATCGGATGGCCCATTCTAAAATCCCGTTGGCAGTTCCGATCGCAAGGTAATCCGTTTCTCATATATTGCGCGCGCGGCGGCAATCCGGCGGCATTCATATCGTTAGTCGCCGGCATTTCCACTTTTTCGCTCGTCGATTGATCCGTTAAATTGGCAAATCCCGGTTGAGGTTCTGCGGCATAAGCAAAAACGGCGGCGCCAATCAAAGATAAGCTTAGAATTGAAACTAAATTGGCTTTTTTCATGGTGATCCTCCTTAAAGAACATCCGTAAGCAATAGGATTATTGCTTTTGCCGGACATATTAAAACAAGGAAACCTTAAGAAAAAATGAAGAGAGGGAAAATTTTAAACAAACAGAAAATAAAACGGAAAAACGATCAAAAATCCTACCGCACTTATCAACACCGCCGCTTTAAACTTCCAATGCCGGGTTTTGTGACGATAATGTTGCATGGCTAAATGCACGCCGATAAAGCCGCCCACGAAGCACAGCAGAAAAAAGACGTATTCGGGCACGCGCCATTCTTTATTAACGGCACGTTGTTTATCCGAACGTATTAATAAATAAGCGGCGATATTCACCGCCGCCGTATAAAGGATTAACGTCCAATAAAACATTAGTTGCCGTAAACCGGTAAACGTTTACAGATGTCTAACACTTTGGCTTTGGTATCGGCAATGACTTGTTCGTGATTGTCTTTGCCGATGCTTTCCAATACGTCGCACATCCAACCGGCTAAGGTTGCCGCATCCGTTTCGGTAAACCCGCGACGAGTGATTGACGGCGAACCGACACGGATACCGGAAGTCACAAACGGTTTTTGCGGATCGTTCGGTACAGAGTTTTTATTCACCGTAATATTGGCGGCACCTAACGCGGCATCCGCTTGTTTACCGGTTAACCCCTGTTTGATGAAACTGACCAGGAACAAATGGTTTTCGGTGCCGTTAGAAACCACATCGAAACCGCGCTGTTTAAACACTTCCACCATGGCTTTGGCGTTTTTCAGAACTTGTGCCTGATACGCTTTGAAAGACGGATCCAACGCTTCTTTGAAGCATACCGCTTTCGCCGCAATCACATGCATTAACGGACCGCCTTGGTTCGCCGGGAAAACGGCACTGTTTAATTTTTTATAGATCTCTTCGTCGCCGCAGGCGGATAAAATCAAACCGCCGCGCGGTCCTGCCAAGGTTTTATGAGTGGTAGTGGTAACCACATGGGCATGCGGCAACGGATTCGGGTATAAACCTGCGGCAATTAAACCGGCCACGTGCGCCATATCCACAAACAGATAGGCTCCTACTTCATCGGCGATTTCACGCATTTTGGCCCAATCGACCACCTGAGAATAAGCGGAAAAACCGGCAACAATCATTTTCGGTTTGTTTTCTAACGCTTTTGCACGAACATCGGCATAATCAATCAAACCGTCCGAAGTGATACCATAAAGGACGGAATTGTAAATTTTACCGGAAAAACTCACTTTTGCACCGTGAGTTAAATGGCCGCCGTGCGCCAGATCCATCCCTAAAATGGTGTCGCCCGCATTTAATAAGGCGCCGTATACGGCGGCATTGGCTTGTGAACCCGAATGGGGCTGTACGTTGGCATATTCCGCACCGAATAAGGTTTTAGCCCGATCAATGGCTAACTGTTCCACAATATCAACATATTCGCAACCACCGTAGTAACGTTTGCCCGGATAGCCTTCGGCATATTTATTGGTCAATTGAGAACCCTGCGCTTCCATGACCGCCGGCGTGACATAGTTTTCCGATGCGATCAATTCAATATGTTCTTCCTGACGACGCACTTCATTTTGCATGGCGTCCCATAAAACCGGGTCAAATTCCGCAATGGTTTTCTTTTCTAACATGTGTATTTTCCTTCTAAATAAAAGAGACGGATGTAAATCGTTTGCGTCGCTTATTCTAACCTATTTCTTATTAAAAACGCATTAAAATTTTTTAATTGGAAAATTGCGCGTTTTTTAGCTAGAAAATCGTTTAAAAAATACCGATTTTCGCTTAGAATCAAATCATTGATGATTTTTTTACCAACCGGAGAACCAGCTTATGAGCAAATCTCTTAACTTTGTGATGATTTCTCCCCACTTTCCAACCAATTTCGAAACCTTTGCCACTCGAATGAAAGAATGCGGGATTAATACATTGGGCATTGCCGACACCCCTTATGATCAACTCAGTGACAACTTAAAAGCTTCGCTCACCGAATATTATCGTGTGGATAATATGGAAGACTACGATCAGGTTTACCGCGCCGTCGGCTACTTCGCTCACAAATACGGACGCATCGACCGCATCGAATCCCACAACGAATACTGGCTGGAACTCGACGCCAAACTGCGCACCGATTTCAATGTTTTCGGCTATAAAAACGACGACATGCTTGCTATCAAAACCAAAGCGCAAATGAAAGAAATTTTCCGCAAAACCGGCTTGAAAGTGGCGCAAGGCCGCGTGTTCGGCGATGACGATGACGCCCGTAAACTGGCGAAAAGTCTGAAATTTCCGGTTATCATTAAGCCGAATTCCGGCGTAGGCGCCAGCGATACTTATAAAATTAAAAGTGCGGTCGAATTAGAAGACTTTTTTGGCTACAAAAATCCGAATATCGAATACATCATGGAAGAATTCATCGACGGTGACATTGTCACCTTCGACGGTCTGGTGGATCACGACGGCAACATCGTCTTCCATTCCAGTCTCGAATATTCCGAAGCGGTGCTGGACACCGTAGAAAAAGACGGCGATATGTTCTATTACGTGCCGCGGGAAATTTCCCCGGAACTGGTGGAATTAGGCAAAAAATGTGTGGAAGCCTTTAAGGTGCGCGAACGTTTCTTCCATTTCGAATTTTTCCGCGTGAAAAAAACGGGCGAATTGTTACCGCTTGAAATCAACTGTCGTCCGCCGGGCGGGTTAACCATTGACATGTGGAACTACGCCAACGATTTTGACGTATTCCTTGAATACGCCCATGTTGTCACGGAAAATAAATTCTACGCAAACATCACCCATCCTTGGAATGTGGTATATATTTCACGCAAAGCCAACCAGAATTATGTGAACTCCATCGATGAAGTTTGCCAAAAATTCGGTGACAACATCATCAGCGTGCAAACCGTACCGGGAGTTTTTGCCAAAGTGATGGGCGAACACGGTATTCTGGCGCGTACCGAAACCATGGAACAATTACGTGAAATCGTGCGATTTGCACAAGCAAAGCAATAACCGTTAAAAAACCTATAAACGGTGAGCGACTAATCTACCCGTAAAAGGAAAAATTATGCATTTTGAAAGAAGAAACCATTGGAGCAGCGAATTAGGCCGTGAAATGTACTTTAATGTATATGGTCACGCAGGAAAACCGGTTGTTGTGTTTCCGTCATCCGGCGGAAATCAGAACGAATATGCCAATTTCGGCATGATTGATGCCTGCCGCAGCTTTATCGATCGCGGGTTAATCAAATTTTATACGCCGGATTCTTATGATAAAGAATCCTGGCTGGCCACCTGGAAATCCGGGCATGATATGGCGCTAGCTCATAACGCTTACGATCGTTATATCGTACATGAATTGGTGCCGTTAATTCGTCACGAATCCCAATGGAACGGCACAATGATTGCCACCGGTTGCAGCATGGGCGCCTTCCATTCCGTTAATTTTGGCCTACGTCATCCCGATCTATTCGATACGGTCATTGCATTAAGCGGTGTGTACGACGCGCGCTTCTTCACCGGCGAATTCGGCGGCGACCAAGCGGTTTACTTTAATTCGCCGATTGACAATCTGTGGGGGCAAAACGATAACTGGTTCCTGCAACGTTATCGCCAGAATCATTACATTATTGCCGTGGGGCAAGGCGCCTGGGAAGCGGATCATATTTCCGATACCGCGCGTTTGAAAGAAGCGTTTGAAGCCAAAAGCATTCCGGCCTGGTTTGATTTCTGGGGAAATGATGTGGATCACGACTGGCCTTGGTGGCGGGTTCAAATGCCGTTTTTCCTGAGCAAACTGGAAGAACAGGGAATCATCTAATCGGAAAAAAGCGCAGCATAACCAATGATTGCGCTTTTTTATCGAAGTCAGCAAGGCCAAAAAAACGTTAAATATTTTGACCGCACTTTTAGCTTTTTTATCTTCCCATCAACGAGAACGCTAAAAATTCCGAAAAGTGATCCGCCCAGTATTTTTCATGGTGAATTTCGTTTGCCATAATTTTTAACCGAATATTGTCCAGCGGATGCCCCGTCCGCAATAGCGATTGATAATAACGCAAAGTGCAATCTATATAAGCCTGATTCATATTGGAAATAAATTGAGAATCCGCTTCGTCTCCTTCGTTGGTTCCCACCTGAATGAAAACCCGGCTGTCCCGGGCAATAGGATGACGGTGCATAAAATCTAAAAATGCCGGCTCATTAAACCATGAAGCCAGTGAAAATACGCCCAAATGGCCGAAAACCTGCGGATAAGCCGCGCCCATATAAGCGGTGATGATACCGCCCATGGAACTGCCGGCCAATAAGGTGTTTGTGCGATCGGATTTCGTGCGGTAATGGTGATCGATAAAAGATTTCACCTCATTCACCACCCATTCGCCGTATTCATAACCCATGCCGCCCGCACGACGGGCTTCCTCCGTGTATCCCACATCCGTTTGCCAGGGCGCGTATTCGTCTAAACGCGCGCCTTCCGCATTATCAATTCCCACCACAATCATCTTCGGAAATTCTTTATGGCGTTTAAGCGTCGGAATCACTTTCCACGAATAACCGGAATAGGATTCTTTGCTGTAAAACACATTTTGTCCGTCGTGCATATACAACACGGGATAATAATTATCGGGTTCATTGTGATAATTTTTCGGCAACAGCACGCGAATTCGGCGTTGATGGTTGTAATAAGGAACGTAAAGGAAATGTTCTTCCATTTTCAGATAAAAATAATCGGGATTGTGGCGCATACTTCTGCCTTTCATAAAATCTAAAATAACTAAACCGGAAGCTGAGCATAGCCAAAAATAAAAGTGCGGTCAAAAAATTTATCAAATTTTGACCGCACTTTAGCCGAATTACGGCGGATTAATCGATATCAAGCGGTTTGATACGCCAGATTCTTTCCGCATATTCCTGAATGGTTCGATCCGATGAGAAGAAGCCCATATTGGCAATATTGTGCATCGAACTCATCACCCAGGCATCCTGATCTTTGTATTTTTCATCCACTAACGCTTGCGTATCCACATAACTGCGGAAATCCGCCAGTGTTTGATAATAATCTTGCGCCTGCGCGGAACTGCCTACCGGATTATAACGGGTCGGTTCTTTCGGTGAGAAATGTCCCGATACGATTTGGTTAATGGCAAGACGTAAATCCTCATCATTAGAATAATAATCCATCGGATGGTAGCCGTTACGACGTAACTCCTCTACCTGTTCCACGGTATTACCGAAAATAAAGATGTTGTCTTTTCCTACGTTATCCAAAATTTCTACGTTGGCGCCGTCCAGCGTACCCAAAGTTAGCGCACCGTTCAGCGCGAATTTCATGTTACTGGTACCGGAAGCTTCCGTGCCCGCCAAAGAAATTTGTTCGGAAATATCCGCCGCCGGAATGATCAGTTCAGCCAGGCTGACGCTGTAATTCGGGATAAATACCACTTTAAGCAGTCCGCGAATTCGTTCGTCGTTATTGATGATTTCGGCCACATCGTTAATCAGTCGAATGGTTTGTTTCGCCATGTAATAAGAAGACGCCGCTTTACCCGCCAGAATAAACACGCGTGGAACCCAATCTTTTTCAGGATTTTCCAGAATGTGATTATAACGGGTGATAATGTGCAACACGTTCAACATTTGGCGTTTGTATTCGTGAATACGTTTGATTTGTACATCAAATAAGGCGTGCGGATTCACTTCGATACCGAGTTTACGCATGATGTATTTCGCCAGTTTTTGTTTGTTGGAGAATTTAATTTCGGCTAAACGGGTTTTCAGTTTAGGATCGATAAAATGTTCTTTTAAATTTGCCAACTCACTTAAATCTTTACGCCAGCCCAAACCGATGTATTCGTCGAATAATGCCGCTAATTTCGGGTTGGCAACGGCAATCCAACGGCGCGGAGTAACCCCGTTTGTGACGTTGGTAAAGCGTTCCGGATAAATTTTGGTGAAGTCGGCAAAAGTGGAATCCACCATCAACTGAGAATGAATTTCCGCCACACCGTTAACCTTATGAGAACCGACGACAGACAACCAGCCCATTCTGACTTTACGTTGATCGCCTTCTTCCACCAGTGAAACGCGACGGATAAAATCCATATCGGTCGTGACGTAGGTTTTCACATATTCAAGGAAATAATCGTTAATTTCGAAAATCATTTGTAAATGACGAGGCAGAATTTTGCTCATCATGTCCACCGGCCAGGTTTCCAACGCTTCGGACATCAAAGTATGACAGGTATAGGAGAAAATCCGGCGGGTCATTTCCCAGGCTTTTTTCCAGGAGAAACCTTCGTCGTCCACCAATATGCACATTAAATCCGGAATGGCTAATGCAGGATGGGTATCGTTCAAATGAATCGCCACTTCTTCCGCTAAATTATCCAATGTGCCGTGAGTTCGTTTGTGACGTTTAACGATATCCTGCAACGAAGCGGAAACTAAGAAATATTCCTGACGCAATCTCAGTTCGCGTCCGGCCCAAGTGGAATCGTTCGGATACAACACGCGGGAAACGTTTTCAATTGAGGAACGATCCGCAATGGCGCCAAAATAATCCCCTTTATTAAATTCTTCCAAGTTAAATACATCCGCTGCGTGTGCATTCCATAAACGAAGCGTGCTGGCGGATTTCGTATCATAGCCCGGAATAATGGTGTCGTAAGCCAACGCAGTGATTTCTTCCGACGGCTTCCAAATACATTTTTTGCCTTCGAAATAAATGCTGCCGCCGAAACGGATTTTATGACGTTTTGACGGACGCACAAATTCCCAAGGCGCCCCTTTTTCCAGCCAGGCATCCGGTTTTTCCACTTGCTGACCGTTTTCGATGGACTGTTTGAACATGCCGTATTCATAACGAATACCGTAACCCATGCCAGGCAAACTCAAGGTGGCAATGGAATCCATAAAGCAAGCGGCCAAGCGGCCTAAACCGCCGTTACCCAAGCCCGGATCCACTTCTTTTTCCAGTAAATCTTCTAAGTTGATATCCAGTTCTTTTAGCGCTTCTTTGGCAATATCGTAAATGCCTTCGGACAACAAGGCATTGGAAAGAATGCGCCCGAGCAGAAATTCCATGGAAAGATAATATACGCGACGGGTATCTTTCGCTCTGAATTTTGTCGCCGTATCGATCCAACCTTCGGTAACCAAATCACGGATGGTGAGCATTAAAGCGTTCAGCCAATCGCGTTCACTGGCTTCCTGAGGCGAACGTCCGATGGCGAAAACCAATTTATACACCACAGACTTTTTAAAGGATTCCACCGTTTCTTGCGGTCTATCATAGATAAACTCCAGATCCGTTACTTTATCCAACATAAAACATTCCTTCTGAAAAATAAAAAAACAAGAATAAAAACGACCGCACTTTACTCTTTTTTTTAAGTGCGGTCAAAAAAACATCAGATTTTACTGTACAATTCGTGATAACGATGCGCCGCTACCTGCCAGCTGAAGTCCTGCTCCATGGCGACGGTACGCACCGCAAACCAAGTGCGTTGCTTGCTCCATAATGAGAACGCCCGTTGAATGCAATGGCGTAACGCTTCGGGATGCGCATCCTCAAAGACGAAACCGGTGGCGCGGCGCTCTTTGATATTTTCCGCCGTACAATCCACTACGGTATCCGCTAATCCGCCGGTGCGACGAACCAGTGGCAACGTGCCGTATTTCAAGCCGTAAAGTTGCGTTAAACCGCAAGGTTCAAAGCGACTTGGCACCAGAATTACGTCACCGCCAGCAACCATTAAATGAGAAAGCGGTTCGTCGTAACCAATCCAAACACCCACATTATCGGGATATTGTGACGCCAGCCAGTTTACCCAATCCTGTAAATGAGGCGCGCCGGAACCCAGAATCATCAGCTGTCCGCCTTGATTCACGATTTCATCCGCGCATTGCAGCAGTAAATCCACGCCTTTTTGTTCGGTTAAACGGGTAATCATCACAAATACCGGCGTATCCGGATTTTGCGGCAAATTAAAGCGTTCCTGCAATTGCGCTTTGTTTTTCGCTTTGCCGCCCATGTTTTTCAACTTGTAATGATGCTGAATATAGGGGTCGTTATTCGGGTGCCAAATACTGTCGTCCACACCGTTTAACACGCCAGCCAGGCGACCTTGATGATCTAAAGTCGAAAGCAATCCCTGTAAACCGTAGCCGAATTCCGAAGTGGTAATTTCTTTCGCGTATGTCGGGCTAACGGCGGTGACCATATCGGAATAAAATAATCCCGCTTTCAAATAAGAAATTTCACCGTACAATTCCAGCCCGTTAATACTAAACATATCCGGCGGCAAGCCTAATTCGGTTAAATGGCGAGCGGCGAATTTGCCTTGGTAAGCTAAATTATGGACGGTGAACACGGATTTCGCCGGATGTCCTTTCGCTGCCAGATAGGCGCTTGCCAAGCCCGCATGCCAGTCATGAGCGTGCACGACTTCCGCCTGCCACCAGAAATCCAACCCTAACGCCAATTCCGAAGCGACCCATCCCAACAACCCGAAGCGTTTATAGTTATCCGCATAATCGTTATACCATTGATCATGATACGGGTTGCCTTCGCGGGCGTATAAATGCGGAGCGTCGATTAAATAAACGCCGATGCCGTTATAAATTCCGTAACGTAAAGTGACATGACCGGCGAAATTATCGAACTCCGCAACCACTACGGTATCGGGAATGCCGCGCCAAATTGCGGGATAAGCCGGAATTAAAATTCGTGCGTCATCCCCAATCTCTTTTTGTGCGGCGGGCAATGCGCCCACCACATCGGCAAGACCGCCGGTTTTTAATAAAGGATAAAATTCAGAACAAACATGTAATATTTTCATACTTTTACTTTCCGATAAAGATGCGGTGCACATGATGTACACCGCAATGATTTATTTAGTCTAAATCATCTTCTGATTTAACCGATTCACCTTGCATTTTCTGTAACATTTTTCCCGTAACTAAGACAATTCCTTTAGAACTGATACGGAAATGTTTGCTGTCTTCTTCCGGGTTGACACCGATTTGCATGCCGTCCGGAATCTGGACGTGGCGATCAACAATACAGCGTTTCAGAATACAATTTTTGCCGACTTTCACCTGAGGCAGAATCACGCTCTCGTCAATTAACGTTCCTTCGTTCACGTGAATATTGTCGAACAGCACCGAATAGCTGATAGACGCGTTGGTAATGACGCAACCGCCGGCAATTAATGAATTATCCACTTGCTTGCAAGCCGGATCGTCATAGAAGAACTTAGACGGATAAGCCTGCACCGGATTACCGCGAATCGGCCAGGTTTGATCATAAATGTCCAATTGAGGTTCTTTTGACACCAAATCGATATTAGATTGCCAGTAACTGTCCAGGGTACCCACATCACGCCAGTAAATTTCACCTTCGGTGTTACGTCCCATGCAGGAACGATCAAACGGATGCGCGTAAAGCACCTCATCCTGCAACGCCATCGGCATAATATCTTTACCGAAATCGTGAGAAGTTTGCGGGCTGTTCACCGTGCGTTCCAGCGTTTCATACAAATAATCCGCATTAAACACATAAATCCCCATAGAAGCCAATGAGGAATTCGGTTTACCGATCATCGCCGGCGGATCAGCCGGTTTTTCTACGAAAGCTTTGACTTTTAAGTTTTCATTTACCGCCATCACACCGAATTCTTTAGCGGATTCGCGCGGCACTTCGATACAACCGACGGTACATTTCGCGCCGCTGTTTACGTGATCCAGAATCATTTGCGAATAATCCATTTTGTAAATATGGTCGCCCGCCAGAATCAACACATATTTCGGTTGATAATGGTTTTTAATGATAGCCATGTTTTGATAGACCGAATCCGCCGTGCCGCGATACCAAGTATTATCGTCAATTTGTTGACGCGCCGGTAACATGTCCACGAATTCGCCGCGTTCCTGCGGTAAAAATGACCAACCGGTCTGTAAATGACGCAATAACGAGTGTGCCGCATATTGCGTAATCACACCGATTCGGTTCAAACCGGAATTGATACAGTTAGACAAAGCAAAGTCAATAATTCTGCGGTTTCCGCCAAAATACAGCGCCGGCTTTGCACGTTTATCCGTTAATTCATGAAGTCGAGAACCCCGTCCGCCTGCTAAAATTAACACTAAGGTATCACTTACCAAATCATACTTTGTTATTACTTTGCTCATATTTATTCTCCCATGTATAGAACATTAACAGGCAACTACAAATCAACTAACAACAATCAACGTGAAACGATTTAGTATTCAGCGTAATTACGACTTTTTGCAAACAAAGCAATCGTTTGCAATGTCTTCATTATATCCCCCCGTTAAAAATAAACCATGAGGTAGATCACATAATTGAACATTAGTCGGAAAAGTGCGGTCAAAAAATCAGTTATTTTTTGATCGTGCGGTTAAAATCGGTTTACTTCCCGAAAAACGCTTTTAATGTCGGGACAGAACGCAAAAACCCAGATCGCTCATCACCAGTTTTCCCTGACTTTTCTCCAAATAATTTCCCGTTCTAACCTGCCATTTTCCCGGCGGAAGGCGGAATACCTGCAATTCCGATTTTCCGTTCAATAAAAACAGCCATTTTTCATCCAACATAATCTGTAAAGATTTTCTGCCCTGATTATGCCAATCCATCACTGTCATCGGCTGTCCCGCATCCGTCAGCCATTGCACGTTTTTACCGTCCCACCAGGCGTCATTTTGCAGGCTTTGAATTTGCTTACGCAAAGCAATGACTTCCCTCGTCAGATTCAATAAACGCACATCCTGTTTTGACCAATCGATCCACGTGGTTTCGTTATCCTGACAATAAGCGTTGTTATTACCGAATTGGCTATGCCCGATTTCGTCGCCCGCCAGCAACATCGGCGTACCGTTGGATAGCAACAGCGAACACAGTAAAGCGCCGGAACTCAAATAACGGTGATTTTCAATAGTTTTTCGTTCACTGCCGAATAAATGATTAACATCCCCTTCGTAACCGTGGTTATAGCTGAAATTGTTATTCCGCCCGTCACGATTATTTTCTCCGTTGGCTTCATTGTGTTTGTAGTTATAACTGACCAAATCGCGCAAGGTAAAACCGTCGTGTGCGGTAATAAAATTCACTGAACTGTGCGGTAAGCGCCCGTCTCGCTTAAAAATATCGCTGGAACCGGCCGCTCGGGAAGCCATCGTTCCCACATCACCGTTTTTCCATAACCAGAATTTTGTGACGTCATCACGATAACGATCATTCCATTCTGCAAAAAACGGCGGGAAATTCCCCAATTGATAGCCGGCGGGACCAACATCCCAGGGTTCCGCAATAAATTTTGTCTGATGCAAACTCGGTTCGTCAGAAATTTCGGCGAACAATGCGGCTTTAGGGTTAAATTCGGGCGAATCTCGGCCTAATACCGATGCCAGATCAAAGCGGAATCCGTCGATGTGGCATTCTTCCACCCAATATTTCAAGCAGTCTATCACCCAACGCCGAGTATGCGGCGAAGATAAATTCAGCATGTTGCCGCAGCCGGTCCAATTCAGATAATTGCCCTGAGCATCATGCCAATAATAATTATTGTCATCGATTCCTCGCTGACTGAACGCCGGATAAAATTTCTCCGACTCGGCGGAATGGTTAAACACCACATCCAGAATGACTTCGATACCCGCTTTGTGCATCGCTTTCACCATGGTTTTGAATTCGTTCAGCGGATCATTCGTGGCGGCATAACGGGGCTCAACGGCAAACATTGCCAACGGATTGTATCCCCAGTAATTCACTAATCCCTTTTCCTGCAAATGCGGTTCGTCCAGCATATAATTCACCGGTAACAGTTCCACTGCCGTCACGCCCAGAGATTTCAAATAGGCAAGCGTCGAAGGATGCGACAACCCCGCATAAGTGCCTCGAATATGTTTCGGCAAATTCTTTTGCAACTGCGTGAATCCTTTCACATGCAACTCATAAATCACCGTTTTTGCCCAAGGCGTACGCGGAAAGCGATCTCGGCCCCATTTGAAGGCACCGTCAATCACCACGGATTTCGGCGCAAACCGGGCATTATCGCGGGTATCGTTTAAAACGAACCACGACCGCTTTTCAGCGGTACTTAAATCCGGTTTTCCGACCACCGCCTTAGCATAAGGATCCAGCATCAACTTATTCGGATTGCTCAAAGTGCGGTCAAAATTCACCACATATTCATGCTGCCCGTAAATTCGGTAGCCGTATTTCGTTCCCATCGGCACACCGGGAATCCAAATATGGAAAATATCGTTGGTCTTTTCCAGAACCGAAAAGCGCAATTCATGATCAAACCGATCAAACAAACATAACTCCACCGCTCTTGCCTGCGCCGAAAATAAGGCAAAATTCACGCCCCATTGATTTTTAATTTTCTTCGGTGTGGCGCCAAGCGGGTAAGGCGCACCTTTCTGAGTCTCCATCTCATTTCTCCTTCATACTGAAAAAAGGCGAGCTTTCGCCCGCCTTTTATCTTTATGCATTCTCTTTTTGTTTAGTTTTCTTTACCGTCGTTTTTGCTGCCGCGCTTGCCGCTTTGGTCACTTTTTTTGTGGCGACCGTTTTCGCTGTCGCCGCTTTTGTAGCAGCTTTATCCGCAGATTTTTTCGTTGTCGCCTTAGCTCCGGCTGATTTAGCCCCGGCTTTAACCGATTTTGTCTCGGTAGATTTGGTGGCTTTCGCCGCGCTGACCTTAGCGGATTTTGACGCAGACGCGTTTTTCACAGCGGTTTCGGCACTATCTTCCGCTTTTTTCTTGCTCACTTTTCTGGGAGAAGCGGCCTTACGGGCGGACTTTAGTTTAAGATAGATCGTTGCCAAAGGCGGCACCATAATGGAAATGGACTGCGCTTTGCCGTGGCTTTCGATATTTTCGCTATCAATCACGCCGGCATTCCCCAAACCGGAACCTTTGTAAATATCGGCATCCGTATTTAAGATTTCTTCATAGCTGCCCGCGACGTTCACGCCGAAGCGATAGTTTTCCCGCGGAACCGGCGTAAAGTTACTGACGACGATAATCGGTTCGCCTTTAGCGCTGCGACGTTCGAAGACAAACACGGAATTTTGCGAGTCGTCCACAACTAACCATTCGAATCCTTCAGGTTTGGTATCGAGCTGGTAAAGTGCGGTCTGTTTTTTATAAGTTTTATTCAAATCCCGAACCAAACGCTGCACACCGCTATGCCAGCCGCCGCCGTGGAATTCGTCCAGCAGATACCAATCCAGACTTTCCTGATAATTCCATTCCCGGCCTTGCGCAAATTCATTTCCCATGAACAGTAATTTTTTACCCGGATACGCCCACATATAACCGTAATAAGCCCGCAAATTGGCGAATTTCTGCCATGTATCGCCCGGCATTTTATCCAGCAGCGAACATTTTCCGTGTACCACTTCGTCATGTGATAACGGTAGCACAAAATTTTCGCTGTATTGATACAACATACCGAAAGTCAGTTTGTCGTGGTTGTATTGACGATAAATCGGATCCAGTTTCATGTAGGATAACGTATCGTTCATCCAGCCCATGTTCCATTTGAAATTGAAACCTAAACCGCCGTTTTCCGGCGGTAGCGTCACGCCTGCAAATGCGGTGGACTCTTCCGCGACATTCATCACGCCGGGATGTTCGGTTCCTAAAATATAGTTGGTATGTTTTAAGAATTCGATGGCTTCCAGATTTTCCCGTCCGCCGTATTGATTCGGAATCCATTCGCCGTCGCGACGACTGTAGTCGCGGTAAATCATTGACGCCACCGCATCCACCCGAATACCGTCCAATCCGAACCGTTCCACCCAATAAAGTGCGTTTCCGGACAAATAATTTTTTACTTCATTGCGTCCGTAATTATAAATTAACGTGTTCCAGTCCTGATGATAGCCTTCTCTCGGATCCGCATGCTCGTATAATGCCGTGCCGTCAAACGTCGCCAAACCGTGCGTATCGCTCGGGAAATGTCCAGGCACCCAGTCGAGAATGACGTTAATTCCGGCGGCATGCGCTTTATCAATAAAGCGTTTAAAGGCTTCCGGCGTACCGAAACGGCTGGTCGGCGCATATAATCCGATTGGCTGATATCCCCATGAACCGTCGAACGGAAATTCGGAAACCGGCAACAATTCAATATGAGTAAAGCCCATTTCTTTCACATAAGGAATCAGTTCGTCGGCAATTTCATCATAAGTTAACCAGAAATTATTGGCCAAATTACGACGCCATGAACCGAGGTGAACTTCATAAATGGAAATCGGCTGATCAACCTGATTGGCTTTACGTCGGGCTTCCGTCATCTCCTGTTGAATTTCAGGCAATCCGCTGACTTGTGAAGCGGTATCCGGGCGGAGCTGCGCCGCGAAAGCATAAGGATCCGATTTCAACCGCAAACGATTATTGCTGTCCAGCAATTCAAATTTATATAAATCGCCCAGCGCCACTTTCGGAATAAACAGCTCCCATACGCCGCTGGCCTGATGGAAACGCATCGGATGGCGGCGACCGTCCCAATAATTGAAATCGCCCACCACGGAAACCCGCTTGGCGTTCGGCGCCCACAAACGGAAATTCACGCCGGATACGCGGTCGCATTCCATAAAATGCGCGCCTAACACTTCATAAGGACGTAAATGAGAACCTTCCGCCAATAACCAGTTATCCAGTTCCTGAATCATCGGATGAAAACGGTACGGATCTTCAATCCGAAGAACATCTTTTCCCCAGGATACCTGCAACTGATAATTAAAAAAACTGTCCCGTTGCGGCATAACGCCGGCGAAAAATCCCCGTTCGTCAATACGAGATAATTCGCAGACTTCATCCTGGGTTTCTTTATCAATTACGACAACTTGTCCGGCATCCGGCAATAAGGCGCGGACTTCAATACCGTTATCGGTTTCGTGCATGCCCAATACGGCGAACGGATCGGCGTGACGCCCGTCAAAAAAGGCGTTAATGGTGTCTTGTGTTACGAATATTGTCATAATAATGTTCTCTATTTTGATTGTCTGTTACGATGAATAACGGAAAACAAACGCCGAATCCGTTCATCAGTGAAAATCTGTTCCAAGGGGACGGCAAGTTTCCTGCGCCAGTTCGGATATTCCTTCGATGTCCCCTGTAAATTAAAGGAAACCTCCTGCCCAATTAAATTTTCTAATTGAACCCCGATTAAGCGGCTTTCTCCTTCCGCCAGATACCGATGAATCACCTCGTCTAAATGATCGTGCATCACCCTCATAATTCGGCGGCAAATCACCGTCACGGTGCAAAGTGTCCAATAAAGCCTGTTTATCCTCTACTCGGTCGTCATATTTCTGTTGCAGAGTATCGTCCGTTAAAACTTGAAAATTTGTAAATTCCGGCACCGCCGTATAAAGCTGATGCAACGGATTAATCCCTACAAAATCTGCGCCAAATTTGACCGCACTTTCAATCAGATAACGCAAATCGGCGAAACCGCTTATGCCCCAATTTCGTTCGGAACGTAAACTGTAAAGCTGAACGGAAATTCCCCTAACTTTGTCGGTTTGTAAATGAAGCGGTTGATAAACTTGAAGCGGAGAAATTAATAGACAAATTCGCAGAGATTGCTCCGCGCCAATCAGATGAAGCCGGTAATAACCGGCGGTCAGCGCGGAAAAGGAAAGCGTTGTCGCACCCTGAACAACTTCGGCTTTCCGTACGCAGAAATGATGTTCGTCAAAAAGCTGATAATTTAACTTGACCGGAAGCTCAGAGAAAAATCGGGGTAAATCCACCTCAAAATCGGTGTTCGCCATAGCAATCCAAACACCATCCGTGTTAGCTTGCGACGATTTTTTAGCCGGCTGCAAAAGTGCGGTGAAATAATTAATCGTTTCAGGCGAAGCATGAATCAATTCCCCATCAATGGAATAGTGAGAAACGGCAATTCCCGCTTGTTCCGCCAGATTTTTTTGCTGTTGAGAAATCATCATAGCGTTGCCCCGTAAAAACGAATTAATCACATTTTAACCAAGCAACCGATAAATACAATGGTTTTTAGGCAGTTTTGTGATCTTCATCAATCACAAATTCAAACCAGTCAATCACATCTTCTTCGTGAATGCCGTTTTCAATTAACATTCCTGCTCGTTCTACCGAGCGTTCATCGTTGGAAATTAAAGGATGCCAATCGAATAAAGCTTTACCTTCATAAAGTAAGCGGTAAGCGCAGGTTGCCGGCAACCAACCGAAATCCGGCAGGTTCTTTTTAGTCAGCTTAGTACAGTCCCGTTCGAGTTTAAAACGATTGGCATAATCGCCGCAGCGACCGCTTTTCAGATCCAGCAAATTGCAGGCAATTCGGGTGTAATAGAGTTTTTTCCGTTTGCCGCGACCTTCGATAAACTTGCGGTAACAACATTTTCCGCAACCGTCGCACAAGGCTTCCCATTCCGCGTCGTTCATCTCTTGCAGAGACTTATGTTTCCAGAATTCCGACTCTACGTTTATTTTTTGCTGCATGATATGTTCGGAACAAATTAAATTTGAGATAAAACAAAGTGCGGTCAAAAAACGTGACATTTTTCGACCGCACTTTTTCCATATTTATTAACGGTTTAAGTCAAAAGACTTATCGGCTTTGTTATATTTTAAGCCGGAATGGGAACCTTCCGAACCGTTGATATAAATATCTTTCGGTTGCGAACAAGCGGCAATAAATGCAGCCGTCACCACTAACAAAATCAGTTTTTTCATCTTAAAACCCCTCTTTTAAACTAACGGTCAGGTTGAACACCAAATGTCCCGGACGGCTGTCTTTGCTGTCCGCGCAATAATAGCCCTCCCGTTCGAATTGGTATGCTTTTTCGGGCTCGGCGTTCGCCACGTTTTTTTCCACAAATCCCTGTTTCACCACCAATGATTGCGGATTAATTGCAGCGATAATATCTTCTTCCGCGCCCGGATTCGCCATGGTGAATAAACGGGCATATTGGCGGAATTCCGCCGGCAGAGAATCCGTGGCGGAAACCCACTGAATCACGCCTTTCACTTTGCGCCCGTCGGCCGGATTTTTACCGAGGGTTTCCGGATCATAACTACAATATACGCAAACGACGTTACCTTCCGCATCTTTTTCCACTCGTTCCGCTTTGATGATATACGCGTTGCGCAGGCGAACTTCTTTGCCCAACACCAAACGTTTATACTGTTTGTTCGCTTCTTCACGGAAATCCGACTGATCGATGTAAAGCTCTTTTGTTAACTGAACCTGACGGGTTCCCATTTCTTCACGATTCGGGTGATTAGGCATCGTCAGCGTTTCCGGCGCTTCAAGATTTTCAATCACGATTTTTAACGGATTAATCACCGCCATGGCGCGCGGCGCATGCGTGTTTAAATCGTCGCGAATACAACTTTCCAGCGCACTGAACTCCACTACGTTATCTTGCTTGGTCACGCCGATACGCCGGCAGAATTCACGCAACGACGCCGGCGTATAACCGCGACGGCGTAAGCCGGAAATAGTCGGCATGCGCGGATCATCCCAACCGTCAACCACACCTTCTTCCACTAACTTCAATAACTTACGTTTGGATGTCAATGTGCCTTCCAGGTTCAAACGTGAAAATTCATACTGATGCGGTAACGGACGTTCGATAGAAATATGTTCCAGCACCCAATCGTACAAACGGCGATTGTCCTGAAATTCCAGCGTACAAAGCGAATGGGTAATCCGCTCAATGGCGTCCGAAATGCAGTGGGTAAAATCATACAACGGATAAATACACCATTTATCGCCGGTTTGATGATGGCTGGCAAATTTTACCCGGTAAAGCACCGGATCACGCATCACCATAAACGGCGACGCCATATCGATTTTCGCCCGTAAACAGGCTTTGCCTTCCGCAAATTCGCCGTTACGCATTTTTTCGAATAACGCCAAATTTTCTTCTACATCGCGTTCGCGATAAGGGCTGTTTTTCCCCGGCTCGGTTAAAGTGCCGCGATATTCACGGATTTCTTCCGGCGAAAGCTCGTCTACATAAGCCAAACCTTTCTTGATTAATTCGACGGCATAACCGTAAAGCTGATCAAAATAATCCGAGGCATAACGCGGTTTACCTTCCCATTCAAATCCTAGCCATTCCACGTCCCGTTTGATGGAATCCACATATTCCACATCTTCTTTAACCGGATTGGTGTCGTCGAAACGCAGATTACACTTGCCGTGATAATCTTGCGCGACCCCAAAGTTCAAACAGATTGATTTCGCATGTCCGATATGCAGATAACCGTTCGGTTCCGGCGGGAAACGGGTATAAACGTTGTGATGCTTGCCGCTGGCAAGATCTTCGTCAATAATCTGGCGGATAAAATTGGTCGGAGTCGCCTCTTTTCCCGCCTCGTTTGCTAATGTGATATTTTCTGTTGGCATAACTGTTTCTTGGTAATAAAAAATAGGTCGTTGAAATGCCGCGTATTCTACAGGTTTTACGGCAGAATTTAAAGTGCGGGCGATTTTTAATGAGTTTTTATACAATCGGCAATGCCAAGACTGATCGCTTTTGCGATTTGCTCTTTAACGGCCGTCCGTTCCAACCGTTTCGCTTCCGACGGATTGGCAATCACGCCGATTTCAATCAGGATGGCGGGCGAACGGGCGTTTTTCAATACCGCCAACTCATCGTAGCGATAGACGCCGCGTTCATCAAGCAAGGTTTTTCGTTCGCCTTCAATATCCGATTCATGATAACGGGAACGGCGCTCGCCCGCCTGAATTAAGCGGGTCGCTACCGCTCTTGCGCAATTCAGACTTTGCGGATAATTCGGATTTTTTTGCGACACAAAAACCGAAAAACCGGACAAATTTTCACGTTGTGCGTTCAATTCCGGCGGAAACGAATCATGATGAATGGATACGAACAAATCCGTTTTGTTTCCGTAAAGCATGCGCTGCTGCAAAGTTAAATCCGGCTGCGTATTCGGCACCAGTTCGACATCAAGCTTCCGGGCTAAAATGTGACGTTGTAGCGTCGTCACCATGGCTTGGTTATAGCTGAATTCCGTCTTATTGAACGGACTGACGGCACCGTAATGTTTTTCGGTGTGGCCCGTGTCCAAAATAACGGAAAAAGCGACCGCACTTGAGGCGTATAAAGCCGCCGATAATATTGCCAATATTTTCATCGTCACTCCCTGAATGTCCGTTCATTATGCTGAGAAAGCCCAATGAAATCAAAAAAATATCACGTATATTCCGGAAAAAACTATGCTAAAATTTACCGCACTTTTCATATTCTCCGAACAATCCTTCGGAATAATGGTCATAAAAACGATTTAGCCGCCAATGCTTAAGAATCTCTTAAGTTTTTATTTTTATACTCTGCCCGAGTTTTACGGATATATTGGAAATAATCATGAAGAAAAAAAACTTAATCATCGCAATTTTACTCGTCGTTACTGCAAGCGGTGCGTACTTTTTTATGTCCGGCGGAGAAAACGGTCCGACTTTTCTTACCGAAGACGTTCAGCGCGGCAATATAGAAAAATCCGTTGTGGCATCGGGATCGATTGAAAGCTCGAATGAAGTGGATGTCGGTGCGCAGGTTTCCGGTAAAATTACTAAACTGTATGTGAAATTGGGTCAGGAAGTGAAAAAAGGCGATATGATCGCCGATATTGATTCCACCACTCAAGTGAACAGCTTAAATACGGCCAAAGCGGCACTGGCGAGTTATCAGGCGCAGTTGAAAGCGAAACAAACCGCTTACAGCGTGGCGCAATCGAGCTATAACCGCTTATCGAAACTATACAAATTACAAGCCGCTTCTTTGGATGACGTGAACAGCGCTAAAAATACGCTGGACGCCGCGATTGCGGAAATCGACGCGTTAAAAGAATCCATCAAACAAGCGGAAATCGAGGTAAATACGGCGGAAACCAATGTGGGTTATACTAAAATTACCTCGCCTATCGACGGAACGGTAATTTCGACCCCGATTTCCGAAGGTCAAACGGTCAACGCCAATCAAACCACACCAACCATCGTCACCGTGGCGGACTTGCAAAAAATGTTAATCAAGCCTGAAATTTCGGAAGGCGACATTACTAAAGTCAAAGCGGGGCAGGAAGTGGAATTTACTATTTTGTCCGACAGCTCAACCAAATACCACGCGACAATCAACAGTATCGATCCCGCGACCACAGACAGCACGGACGCCAGTTCAACCTCTTCAAGTTCAAGCTCAAGCAGCAGTTCATCCTCATCCTCTTCAACATCGGCGGTTTATTATTATGCCAATATGGAAGTGGATAACACCGACGGCGTCCTACGCATTGGCATGACCACGGAAAATACGATAAAAATTGCAAATGTTCAAAACGTGTTGCTTGTCTCCAATATGGCATTGCAGAAGCGAGACAACAAATATTTCGTGAATATTTTGAATGATAAAAATCAAGCGGAAGAACGCGAAGTGACGATCGGCGTGCAAAATGATTTTCAAACGGAAATTAAATCCGGTTTAAACGAAGGTGAAAAAGTGATCGTGTCACAAGTCGCCGCCGGTGAAAAAGTCGGCACAATGAATCGCGGTCCGCGTATGTTCTAATGCAATCCAAAGTGCGGTAAAAATTTTATGAATATTATCGAAATAAAAGACCTTAATCGCTATTTTGGTGAAGGTGAAAATCGTGTTCATGTTTTGAAAAACATTTCCCTTAGCATTGAAAAAGGCGATTTTGTCGCGATTATCGGACAATCAGGTTCCGGAAAATCCACTCTGATGAACATCATCGGCTGTTTGGACACGGCAACCAGCGGTTCTTATAAAATCGACGGTAAAGAAACCGTGGAACTGACGGCCGATCAGCTTTCCGATTTGCGTAGCCAGAAATTCGGCTTCATTTTCCAGCGTTATAACCTGCTGTCCGCCCTCACGGCTCAGGAAAACGTGGCTTTACCTGCGATTTATGCCGGAAAATCTCAAGCCGAACGTCTATCTCATGCGGAGGAATTGCTAGAAAAACTTGGATTAGACGGCAAAGAACAAAACAAACCGAGCCAGCTTTCGGGCGGTCAGCAGCAACGCGTCAGTATCGCCCGCGCGCTAATGAACGGCGGTGAAATTATTCTTGCGGACGAACCTACCGGCGCATTGGATTCCGCCAGCGGCGAAAACGTGATGCAGATTTTGCGTCAACTGCATGACGAAGGACACACCATTATTATGGTTACTCACGACCGCCACATTGCGGCAAGTGCCAATCGCGTCATTGAAATTAAAGACGGAGAAATTATCGGCGACAACCAGAAATCGCCGGTAAAAAGTGCGGTCGAAAATATTAAAGTTTCTAAATCCCGCTTCGGTTTCAGTAAAGATCAGCTGATTGAAGCGTTCCGGATGTCGGTGAGCGCCATTATCGCTCACAAAATGCGTTCTCTGCTGACCATGCTGGGCATCATTATCGGGATCACCTCAGTGGTGTCCGTCGTGGCGCTAGGAAACGGTTCGCAACAAAAAATTCTGTCTAATATCAGCGGGTTAGGTACAAACACCATGACCATTTTTAACGGGACGGGATTTGGCGATCGGCGGGCGGATCAAATGCAGAATTTAACGGTAAACGACGCCAATGCATTGGCTAAACAAAGTTATGTGATAAGTGTCACGCCGAACAGTTCCTCCACCGGTTTATTGATTTACGGCAATCAATCTTTCACCTCCACTAACCTGCGCGGTATCGGCGAGCAATATTTCGATGTGGAAGGCATGAAACTTGTGATGGGACGTTCCATTACTCAACAGGAAATCAACGAAAATGCGCAAGTCGCTTTGTTGGACGAAAGCTCAAAAAAATCGATTTTTCCGAATGAAAATCCCTTGGGCAAAATTGTCATGTTTGCCAAACGCCCTTTCCGAATTATCGGTGTTGTGACGGATCGTCAAATGAGTCAGGCAAGCAGCTCGCTAAATATTTACGCGCCTTATACGACGGTAATGAATAAAGTGACAGGGGGAACAAAAATCGGTTCTATCACCGTGAAAATTGCGGATAACGTCAACACAACCGTCGCTGAAAAAAGTCTGACCGATTACCTGATTGTCCGCCACGGCAAGAAAGACTTTTTCATTATGAACAGCGATACGATTAAACAGACGATTGAAAGCACCACCGGCACCATGAAATTACTGATTTCCTCCATCGCCTTTATTTCCCTTATTGTCGGCGGCATCGGGGTGATGAATATCATGTTGGTGTCGGTGACGGAACGCACCAAGGAAATCGGCGTACGTATGGCCATCGGAGCGCGTAAAAGCAATATTTTGCAGCAGTTTCTAATCGAAGCCGTACTGATTTGTATGATCGGCGGCGTATCCGGCATTTTGCTTTCTCTCATTATCGGTAGCTTATTCAATATCTTTATGACGGATTTCACTATGTCGTTTTCCACGTTTTCCATTGTAGCGGCGGTGTTGTTCTCGACCTTAATCGGTGTCGTATTCGGTTATATGCCGGCGAAAAAAGCCGCTCAACTCGATCCGATTACGGCTTTAGCGCGTGAATAGTAGCAAAATGAAAAAATTCTGTTACAATACGCCACGACTGAACGAACGTTCATTAATAAACAGATTGCCTGAAGTGCGGTCAAAAAACTCGCTAATTTTTGACCGCACTTTCCCACTTTTATAAGGAAATATCCATGTTAAAACTGAATAAAATTGCTTTCAGCGTTCTCCTTTCAACGGCGTTGGTCGGCTGCGCCAATATCAATGACAGCTACCAAGCAAGCCAAGACGATTACAAACAATACGAAGAGATTACCAATCAATACAATATTAAAGAAAACTGGTGGTCGCTCTACAATGACGCACAATTAAACCGCGTGGTAGAACAGGCATTGTTAAACAATAAAGACTTGGCGAAAGCGGCGATTTCCGTGAATTCCGCACTTTATCAGGCGAATTTATTGGGTGCGGATTTAGTCCCGAGTTTCAGCGGTTCCACCTCCTCTTCCGCTTCCCGCCGAACAGACACCGGCGCGAATTCCACCATCAGCCACGGCGGTTCTTTAAATGTGAGTTATACGCTGGATTTATGGCGTCGTTTGGCGGATGCGGCGGACGCGGGCGAATGGACTTACAAAGCGACCCAACAGGATTTGGAAGCCACCCGTTTATCGCTGATTAATTCCGTGGTTGTGACTTATTACCAGATTGCTTATCTGAATGACGCCATCGCCGCTACAAACGACAGCATTGATTATTACGGACGCATTAACAGCATTATGCAAAACCGTTTGAATCAGGGCGTAGAAGATCGCGCCAGCACGGATCAGGCGCAACAAGCTGTCTTAACCGCGCGTAATAATTTAATTTCCTATCAAACGCAGCGTAAAACGGCGGAACAAACATTACGCAATTTATTAAATTTAAAACCGAATGCGCCGTTGAACATCAATTTCCCTCATATTCTGGATGTGAAAACCACCACTGTGAATTTAAACGTGCCGGTATCTACTATCGCCAATCGTCCGGACGTGAAAGGTTATTTGTTCCGTTTGAGCAGCGCGTTTAAAGACGCCAAAGCTATGCAGAAATCCTGGTTCCCGACCGTTTCGCTCGGCGGTTCTATGTCTTCAAGCAACAACAAAGTCAGCAACGCCTTTGATAATCCGACCGCAGCGGGAACATTGGGAATCAGCTTGCCGTTCCTGGATTGGAATCACGTAAGATGGAACGTTAAAATTTCGGAAGCTGCTTACGAAACCGCGCGGGTAAATTACGAACAAGGTATCACTACTGCGTTAAACGAAGTGGATACCAATTATTTCGCCTACAATCAAGCGGTACAAAACTTCTCGAATTTACAGCGAAAATATGATTACGATAAACGTATCACGCAATATTATCAAAACCGTTATAACGCGGGCGTATCCGAATTACGCGAATGGTTAAATGCGGCGAATACGGAAAAAACCTCGCAAATATCCATTCTGAACGCTAAATATAGCGTCATTCAGAACGAAAACGCGATTTATAGTTCAATGGGCGGTTATTATTCGCCGAAATTCTAAAATACGGAATGTCTAAAAAATAAAGGCAAGATGAAAATCTTGCCTTTTTCTATGTTGCTCCCGTGAAAAGGCCTGGAAATTAAATATCGGGCTTTTTCACAGTTAATCTTTCAATTTCTGAATTTTTTTAATCACATTACTGGTTGAACAACCGTTTTCAAAATTCAGTACCAATACGTCGCCTCCGTTTGCCCAAACTTCTTTGGAACCGGCAATTTCTTCCGGTTTATAATCCCCGCCTTTCACCAATAAATCCGGCAAAATTTCCGCGATTAACCGTTGCGGCGTATCCTCATCAAAGGCAACCAGCCAGTCCACGGAAGATAATCCCGCCAATACCGCCATGCGGCTTGCCAAATCGTTAATCGGGCGGGTTTCGCCTTTCAAACGTTTCACCGACGCGTCGGTATTCACTGCCACAATTAAACGATCGCCTAACTTGCGGGCATTTTCCAAATAAGAAACATGTCCCGGATGTAAAATATCGAAACAACCGTTGGTCATCACAACCTTTTCGCCGCGATCTTTCGCCAATTTAACCGCACTTTTCAACTCGGCTTCCGACATAATACCGAAACCGGTGGCGGTACGCCCGTGAATCGCATTTTCCAATTCGACGGTAGAAACCGTAGAGGTACCCAATTTGCCCACCACGATACCGGCCGCCACATTCGCCAAATAACAGGCTTCTTCGAAAGAACGACCGTCCGCCAGCGCCGTTGCCAGCACGGAAATCACAGTATCGCCCGCGCCCGTCACGTCATAGACTTCTTTCGCTTCGGTCGGCAAATGGAAAGCCGGTTGATTCGGACGCAGCAAGGTCATACCTTTTTCCGAACGAGTGACTAATAACGCCGTTAAATCGTAATCGGCAATCATTTTTAAGCCTTTTTTTACGATGTCCTCATCGGATTGACATGTTCCCGCCACCGCTTCAAATTCCGACATATTCGGCGTTAATAAGGTCGCGCCGCGATAACGTTCGAAATCCGTACCTTTCGGATCAATCAACACCGGAACATTTGCCTGACGGGCAATTTGAATCATATGCTGCACATCGTTCAGTGTACCTTTGCCGTAATCCGACAATATCAAAGCACCGATATTTTTGACCGCACTTTTCAATTTAACAAGCAGATGATCGCTATGTACATTATTAAAATTCTCTTCAAAATCAAGGCGCAACAGTTGCTGATGACGAGATAAAATGCGCAGCTTGGTAATTGTCGGATGGGAATCCAGTTTCACGAAATCACAATGAATTTTCTGATTTTCAAGCAAGGCGGTTAATGCGTCGCCCGCCTCATCGTTTCCGGTTAAACCGAGCAACCGTACCGGCACATTTAAAGAAGCGATATTCATCGCAACGTTGGCGGCGCCTCCCGCCCGTTCTTCGTTTGCTTTCACGCGCACCACCGGCACCGGCGCTTCCGGTGAAATCCTGTCGGTCGCACCAAACCAGTAACGATCAAGCATAACATCGCCTAACACCAAAACTTTTGCATGCGGAAATTGTGCTGAATACTGCGCCATTTTCGAATCCTTTTTTGCTTTTCAAAAATTTACGCGCGATTTTAACACAGGCGGAAAGGCTTTGGCTTAAAATTTAGTAAAATTTACGTTAAACTAACCGCACTTTTCTTCCATTTGTATTACGCGGCCCGGATGTTCCATAAATTCACGGACAGCCGTCATTAAGTGAAATTTAATCGATTATGACGAAAAATCATCTACCACAATTCGAAAAATCCTATCTGCTCCCAAAACACTGGGGATTCTGGCTTGCCGTGGGACTGTTTTGGCTGATTCTCTGTCTGCCTTACCCGATTCTGCGTAAAATCGGATTGGGACTCGGTTGGTTATTTTCAAAACTCAAAGTGGGAAAACGGCGGGCTAAAATAGCGCGGCGCAATCTTGAACTGGCGTTTCCCGATATGCCGCTACAACAACGCGAACAAATTCTGCAGGAAAATCTGAATTCCGTGGGAATGGCCATTATCGAAACCGGCATGGCGTGGTTTTGGTCGGATCGCCGTATACGTAAATGGTCAAAAATCGAAGGCTTGGAACACCTTAAAAATCAAGGAAATAACGGAATTATATTTGTCGGCGTACATTTTTTAACGCTGGAATTAGGGGCGCGGATCGTAGGGATTCACCATCAGGGAATCGGCGTATATCGTCCTAATGATAATCCGCTGTTTAACTGGTTACAGGTTTGGGGACGGCTACGTTCCAATAAAGATATGCTGGATCGCAAAGACTTGCGCGGAATGGTGAAAGCCCTAAAACGCGGCGAAACCATTTGGTACGCGCCGGATCACGATTACGGTCATAAGAATGCCGTTTTCGTACCGTTTTTCGCTGTGCCCGACGCAGCCACCACCACGGGTTCCTACTTTTTACTTCATGCGGTACCCAATGCCAAAGTAGTTCCTTTCGCCCCTTTGCGTAATGCGGACGGCTCCGGCTATACCGTCAGCATTTCACCGGCCGTGGATTTTTCGGATTTAGCTGATCCGCATGATGTGGCGCTCAGAATGAATCAGGTCGTGGAAAAAGAAATTATGAAAGGCGTTGAACAATATATGTGGCTTCATCGTCGGTTTAAAACGCGCCCCGATAAAACCGCGCCAAGTTTATACGATTAAACCTCGACTAAAATTAAAATCGCCGCATCGCCGCCCCATTCTTTCGGTGCCTGGTGCAATGCACGTACCCGAGGATGTTGCACCAGCCAGCGCGGAATTTGTTTTTTCAGGGTAAAGGTGCCGTATCCCGTCATAATACTTGCACAATAAACATGTTCATCCACGCATGCCTGCAATAATGCAGCAAGCTCTTGCTTCGCCTGTTCGCGCGTCAATCCGTGCAAATCCAAAAACAGCTCCGGCGAAAAATCACCGCGACGCAACTGTTTCAATAAATAACTATCTTCATTTTCTCGCAAATATTTGACCGCACTTTCTTCGTCTAACAGCGGTTCATATTCGTCAGAAAAATAAAAAAGCGTATCCTGCTTTTCTCTGATTTCCCGCACTTCGGATTTTTTCTTCGTATTAACCTTGCGCGACGTCACAAAAGTATTCTGTTTAAATTTTTTAGTGCCCCGAATATTTTCTCTGAACAGGGCGATATCCTCTTCCTTTAACATTCTTTTCCTCTTTGGTGGAATCCGAAACGGATTTTAGCATATAATCCCTCTGAATTTTACTCACAAGGTGACGACCGATGGAAACATTTAACCAAGATTTACTGGATTTAATCGAAGCGGACGATGTGCCGGCTAATCTGCATACGTTGAAGGATTATCTGCGCTGGACATACAGCAATTTTAACCGCTCCGACATTTATTACGGGCACGGACAGGACAACGCTTGGGATGAAAGTTTACAGTTGGTACTTGCAGGCCTGAATCTACCGATGGATTTGCCTAACGAACTGTTTGATACCAATTTAACACCGTCGGAAAAGCAGCTGATCGTCGGCTTGGTCGCCGAACGGTTAGCCAAGCGCATTCCGGTGGCCTATTTGGTTAACAGCGCGTGGTTTTGCGGATTGGAATTTTACGTAGATGAACGCGTTATTATTCCTCGCTCGCCAATCAGCGCGTTGATTCAATCGCATTTTAACGGTTTGTTATCTCATGTGCCGAAACGCATTCTGGATTTGTGTACGGGCAGCGGTTGTATCGCCATCGCCTGTGCCGATGTTTTTCCGCAAGCCGAAGTAGATGCGGTGGATTTGTCTTTTGATGCGTTGAACGTGGCGGAAATTAATATTGAACGTCACAATATGCTCAACCGCGTCTTTCCGTTACAATCGGATTTATTTGAAAACCTGCCGCAGGATCAATACGATTTAATCGTCACCAACCCGCCTTATGTAGATTTGGAAGATTTAAGCGATATGCCGGAAGAATTTCATCACGAACCTGAATTAGCGTTGGGTTCCGGCGCGGACGGGCTGGACATCACCAAAAGAATTCTGGCACAAGCCGCCGATTACCTAACGGATGACGGCGTATTGGTCTGCGAAGTGGGAAACAGCATGGTTCATCTCATGGAGCAATATCCGGAAGTGCCGTTTAACTGGCTGGAATTAACAAACGGCGGCGTTGGCGTTTTCAGTTTAACCAAAGCTCAATTGCTGGAATATCGCCATTGCTTTGAATAGGTCGCCAAACCGTTCGACAATCCTTGAAAAAGCAAATATGTTTCAATGAAATCCTGCAAAAAACGTTGAAAAAATCGACCGCACTTTTACATGTCGCGGTCGTTGGAAAGTTGTCTTGCTGCAAATGTAATCGATTGAAATATCAGAAATTTATTGATGAAAAAGATAATCGTCCGCTTCCCTCGTTCAACACTTTTCGTAAGGAAAAAATAATGAAAATGCTGACATTTAACGAGCTCGCCCACCGGCTTCCGCCACGCAAAGCGATCTCGCATAAAGGCGACTACGGCCGCCTGCTGTTAATCGGCGGCAATCGCAATATGGGCGGAGCGATTATGCTGGCGGCTCAGGCGGCGGTTTGTTCCGGCGCCGGGCTGACCACGGTGGCGACAGATGAAGTCAACCACACCGCTCTTCACTGCCGGCTGCCTGAAGCCATGGTGCTGAACTGGGAAAATAACGATTTGCTGATAAGTAAAATCAAAGGTGCGGATGTCATTCTGATTGGCTGCGGGTTGGGGCTGGAAACAATATCGGTCCGACTGTTGCAAACCGTTTTGATGAATATCGCCGATCATCAGAAATTGATTTTAGACGGCGACGCCATCACGCTTTTCGCCCGAAATCCTCAATCACCGACTGCATTGAAAACATTGGCGACACCGCATCAAAAAGAATGGGAACGATTATCCGGCCTGGCGCCTTTGCAACAAACGGAAATTAGCAATCAAACCGCAGTCAAGCGACTGGGGATTGATGTTGTCCTGAAAAAACACGGCACCGAACTTTATCTTGCCGGCAGCGAACCTCAACGCATTAACGTCGGCACGCCCGCCATGGCAACCGGCGGTATGGGCGACACTTTGGCCGGCATGCTGGCGGGATTCATCGCACAGTTCCCGCACCATTACCGACAAGCCGTTTGCAGTGCCGTTTACCTGCACAGCCATATCGCCCAAGGTTTGGCCGAAAGTCGCCATGTCGTACTTCCCACTGATATTATCAGCCGTATTCAGACGGAAATGAAAGAAATGATTGCGCCGGAATAATGAATCAGAAAGCAAAAGTACGCTGGTTTTTAACAGTTTTTTGAGTGCGGCAAGCACGGTTTCCGGCAAATTAACAACTATTTTATCTGCCATACCATTTTTCTGTGCCCTGCTACCCTCACTAAAAAAACATGCCGAAAATCCACCGCACTTTGATATTTTTCTGATTAAACGAACTTTTAATTCATTGGGGCGAAGTTATTAATTATTCGACAATAGGAATAATTTTAGTCGCATGTGAACCTTTATCGCCTCGAATCACCTCAAAATTTACTTTTTGCCCCGCTTTTAAAGAACGATAGCCATCCATTTCTATCACGGAAAAATGGGCGAAAATGTCCTCATCGCTACCTTCCGCATTAATAAAGCCGAAACCTTTCGCATTATTAAACCATTTAACCACACCAATTTCCATACGATACCTCTCTTGGTCTAATTACAACACTGCAAGGCTTTCGCCTTGTTCTTCATGTCGGTTCAATCATCTAAGATTTCGCTTACTTTGGCAATCGGCAAAGGTTAAAAATGCAAAGTAGATCACAAAAATTATGTGTTCCGCATAAAAAAGGACGCTTTTTAGCGTCCTAATTTCTCTATTCTTTAACAATTAAAGAGCAGATTTTGCTTTTTCAACTAAAGCTGCAAATGCAACTTTATCGAACACAGCGATGTCAGCAAGAATCTTACGATCGATTTCAACAGACGCTTTTTTCAAGCCGTTGATGAATTTGCTGTAAGACAAACCGTTTTGACGTGCCGCAGCGTTGATACGCGCAATCCATAATTGACGGAATTGACGTTTACGTTGACGACGGTCGCGATAAGCGTATTGACCGGCTTTAATCACCGCCTGGAACGCAACGCGATAAACGCGTGAACGTGCACCATAATAACCTTTAGCAGCCTTAAGAACTTTCTTATGGCGTGCTCTTGCAATAACACCACGTTTTACACGAGCCATTATTTAATCTCCTACTATCTATTAATAACTAAAATTCACTTGACGTACGTCGGCTTAAACTTCGATAAACCGCTAAGGTTTATACGTATGGCAAGCAGGCGACGACTAAAACGTTGTCCGCTTTTGCAACCATGGATTTATGACGTAAGTGACGTTTACGTTTAGTGGTTTTCTTAGTCAAAATATGACGTAAGTGAGATTGTTTACGTTTGAAACCGCCGGAAGCTGTTTTTTTGAAACGCTTAGCGGCACCACGTACAGTTTTAATTTTAGGCATTGTTTAAAAACTCCGCATTGTTTGTGAAAACTTGATAATCAGGCGAAAAACGCGGTGATTTTTGACCGCACTTTTACTTTGAAGCGCTGCTCATCTCTCATGTTGGCATAAATGCCGTAAAAGCGAATCAGGCTGCGAAATTGGGCCTGTTGATCACTTTGTTTTTCCGATATGAAAAAACGGACGAATTTTACAGAATTCGTCCGTCTTATGCAAGGGAATCTTATTTTTTCTTCGGTGCAATAACCATAACGGCTTGGCGACCTTCCAATTTGCCCGGTGCGGATTCAACCATGGCGATTTCGGACGTATCCTGTTTTACGCGTTCCAACACGTCTAAACCGATATCCTGATGCGCCATTTCGCGACCACGGAAACGCACCGTGATTTTAACCTTATCGCCGTCTTCCAGGAAACGGAAAATACTGCGAAGTTTGACCTGGTAATCGCCTTCATCCGTGCCCGGACGGAATTTAATTTCCTTCACTTGCACGACTTTTTGTTTTTTCTTCTGCTCTTTTGCGGCTTTTTCTTTTTCGTAAATAAACTTACCATAGTTCATAATACGGCAGACCGGCGGTTCGGCATTCGGACTGATTTCCACTAAGTCTAACTCAGCTTCTTCCGCGCGATTCAACGCGTCTTGAATTGACACGATACCAATTTGTTCACCATTTTCATCCGTTAAGCGAACCTCTTTTACGCCGCGAATTTCATCATTAAGACGATGAGCGCGATTTGTCTGAACACGTTTTACAGGTTTAATAGCCATATTCCTTCTAGTAAGTTTTACCGTATTTATCTGCTAAGCAGAAGTCTTTGCGGCTTGTTCGATACAAGCAAAATCGGACGAATATTATAGTATTTACATAAATCATGCAAGCGAAAAGATATGTGACTGTGCGGCGGGCTTACATATTATGTTTTTTGACCTTACGCGAATTTCAGGCATACTTTTCAAACTTTCATCGAATGCAAAAAATAAAAAGTGCGGGCAAAAATTCTTGTGTTTTTTTGACCGCACTTTACCTATAAACAGGTTGATTGCATGCGCAATTACTGTTCCAAATTCATCATCAATGCAAATAAAAGCATTTGCACTTCTTTTTCCGATAGTTTCGTGCCGTTAAAATGCAATCCGTCTTTTTCCAGATTCAACACCAGTTTCAGCGAGGTTTCATCTTCCGTCAGGAAATTATTATTTTTCGCCTGCATGATGAAATCGCTCAGCAAGGCGTCCGCTTGCTTATCCGCCTCGTTTTTCGGCAAATTATCTTGTTTCTGTGCGATAGCGGATAACAAATCTTTCAACGCCGCTTTGTTTACGTCAACCGTCCAGTTCAACGCACTAAAAATGCCGAGCACATTACTTTGCGACAAATGCGTCAAATCAATTTCCGCCAACGCTACATTCGCTTTCATTTCCAAATTGCCTTGTTCGCGTATCAGCAACATCGGATCGATTTTCAACTGCGGCTGATGTTTGATTATGGTGGATAAAGCCGTCTCCGCCACCGGCGATAAGGTTTTGTCCGGATAGGCTTGCGCTTCGCTGATAAGCGTATTCATGGCTTTCGCATCAAGATGATTGAATTCCCAATGATTGATTAATTTTCCCAGATTAATTTCGTCATAATGCAAAGAATCCGCATTATTGTCGATGCGGTAATTCACCACGGAATCCTTCACTTTCGCAAAAAAATCGAATTTTGCATTTTTAACGGTGATCGGCACGCCTTCATCCTGCTGCGTTTGTCCCGACAGATGGATTTCGTCCGCCTTGAATTGGTAATTCAAATCGAACACATTCGGCAACTCCGCGGAACGCTCTCCGGTTTCCACCGCCAACTCTGCATTTTTCAGCTGAATAATGTATTCCGCCACTTCTTCCGGCGTGGCATTAGGCTTGATACCTTTCCGGGTAAATTCTTTAACCTCAATATTAGCCTTGCTGTTATTACCGTTTTTATCCAGTTCATATCGACCGGATAAATTTAAGGTGAAATATTCGCCTTCTCCCAGTTTAGCGTCATGCAGATTGGCCTCGGTTTTTCCTTTTAAACGCTGTCCGTAGCTGAGCGTAAAGGCATTCTTGAGCGGCGATTGTTCCGAGGCAAACCAATCTTTGGTTACGTCATTGCGGGCGATTTCCAGTTCCGACGAAAAAATTGCCGGTGCAAAATCGAATCGTTTAATTTGATTTAACGGCAACGGACCGTGGTAAAGCGCGCCGTTAAACGGCACCGATACTTTTTCGTCGGGCAACTCGACCACCATATCGTAACTGACTTCGGAAGCAAACCAGCCGCGCTGAAAACGAACATTATCCATTTTCACCTGAATCCGCACATCATTTGCCGACAATGCTTTAGCGATTTCCGTATTCGCCCGCTGCATTTGAGATTGAAATTCCGCTTCGGCAACTTTTCCGGTGTACCAGGCGCCGCCCGTCCAAATCGCAGTCAAAGCAATTACTGCCGACAGCGCCAATGTTAATTTTTTCATATGCTTTTTCAATCCTGATTTTTCCGTTGAATTTATAGCCGTGAGCTAAATGCGGGAGATGTCGAATTTCGTTAAATTAATGCCGTCTTCCGTGCCATAAAATTCGCTCAATGCACGACGCAATTTCTCCGCCCGTTGCGGCAGCCCTTTTTCCGCGTAGGTTTTAACCTGGGCATAAACCGCTTGTTTGAAAGGCGCAATATCGCCGGGGTTGCCGTTCAAATTATCCGCACTGGCGAAATAACGGAAATTGGCGGCGGTTGCCAATATCCATTCGATAGCCTGCGGTTTGACTTCCACTTTTTCAAATTCCCGCTGCCGTTCCGGCGAGCGCCCGTCCGGTTCATACCAATAGCCGAAATCCTCTAATTTGCGGCGTTCCGCACCGGCCACCAGCCAGTGAGAAATCTCATGCAAGGCACTGCTGTAAAAGCCGCGGGCAAAATAAATGGTATGGTAAGGCAACACATCATAACCCGGAGTTTTATGTTCCGCCGGAATGTAAATCGGTTCATCGCCGCCTTTTACCAGTTTGGTATTAAATTCCTTTTCAAAGCAACCGTTAAAAATCGCAATAATATCGTCCAGCGTATGGGTTTCCGAATTCTGTTGCATAATTTCGCTCCGTGATGGCAACTGATTTTGCCGGCATTCTACCATAAACTCATTTGTCCGCTCTTCCCCTCTTCGGGGACAGTGACATGTAATCCGACCAATCGAACGCTTCGTCCTTGACTGCGCAGCCATATTCGGTTTAATAAATCGGCAAAAGTTTCTTGCCGAAATTCCACCGCACTTTTCTCCAACGTGGTGACCTGAAAATCGTCAAATTTCAGTTTCACCCCCATTTTTCGGTAACGCGATAAAGGAATATCCGGCTTCGCCCGTAACATGCGCCGCATGAGCTCGGGATAGAGACTATCAAGGATCGCCAGCCCTTGCTCCGGCGTAAAAATATTTTGTGACAGGGTTCTTTCCACGCCCACGGATTTTCGCTCGCGATGAGATTGAATCTCTCGATCGTCAATACCGCGGCTGAAATCCCAAATCCGTTTTCCTATTTTTCCGAATCGATTTAATAAAATTGGCAAGCCGGCGCGCTGAACATCTTCACAGGTTTGTAATCCCATTTCCGACAACAGCTCCGATGTCACCTTTCCCACGCCGGGGATTTTAGACAACGGCAAAGTGCGGACAAATTCCGCCACGTTTTCCGGCTTAATCACAAACTGTCCGTTAGGTTTGTTCTGATCGGAGGCAATTTTGGCCAGAAATTTCAACGGAGCAATACCCGCGGAGGCCGTCAGATGCAATTCATCAAAAATCGCCTGACGGATTTCCCGTGCAATCCAGGTGGCGGAACCCGAACATTTTTCGCAATCCGTCACATCCAGATAAGCTTCGTCCAGGGAAAGCGGTTCGATAATTTCGGTATAACGATGAAAAATTTGGTGAATTTGCTGTGATACTTGTTTATACAACGCCATGCGCACGGGCAGCACAATCAAATTCGGGCACAGTTTTATCGCCTGTGCGGTGGGCATGGCGCTGCGACAACCGAATTTTCGGGCTTCGTAATTGCAGGTCGTCAATACGCCCCGTTGACGGCTGTGACCGCCGACGGCAACGGGTTTTCCAATTAAGGACGGATCTTCCCGCATTTCTACGGCGGCATAAAAACAGTCCATATCAATGTGAATAATTTTGCGCTGAAACGATGAGTTAAACATAAAAGTGCGGTCAAAAAACGCTAAGATTTTTGACCGCACTTTAGCATAACAAACTGTATAAATGAACAAATAATTATTGAGTTCGCGTTAAATTCAGCACTTTGGAAAATAACCGTTTGAATAATAACGGAACGGACTGGCTGCCGCGTTTCTCTATTTCCGCCGATAAGGCAATGGCGAGATCCGGTTTGGATGTGCGCTGAATGGCGCGCTGAATAATTTTCCGCATCGGCAGATAACGTCCTTGTTGTTCCCAACGGGCCAATCGGATAAACACGTTTTCAAACCCTTCGGTATAAAAGAAATGCTCGATATCCAGTTTAGGCAACGTGGTGATGCGCTGCGAGGTCATTTCATCTTCTTCCAACAAACTGTGGGCGACTTCGCTGTATTTGCGCCCCGCATCGTCGCCGTCCGTCAGCACGTACCACTCGATGCCCATGGCTTTGGCGTACTTGATCAGCGGGCGTAATCCCGACTGAGCGAATTCCACAATGCGGATACCTTCCATACTCAAATTGATGTCCAGCAATTTAGCCAATTCCGTCAGAATCCACACTTCCGTTTCCCCTTCCACTAAAATCCAGGTGCGCGAAAACAACGCCAGGCTACGGTTATGGTGAATATGAAAAGTTAACCGGCGCAAATCTTCTTTACCCAAATCGTGGCGGTACAACTGATAAGATTTGGTGCGATCCGTATAACGCACCAGGCGGCAAATATTCTGTAATTCCGCCTGCGAGACCAGCTCTACCGAATTGGTAGTGGTGATGCGTTGAATCGGCAAATATTGCATTAATTCCCATAAAATGGCGATCATACGCGGATGCAAACGGGCTTCGGGATCTTCAAACAATAACACCGGACGATGATGTTTACTCATTTGCACCGGCTTTTCGCCGACAAACAGGGTTTGCAGAAACTCCACCAGGCGAGTGCGTAACTCCCGGGTTTCATCCTGTTTTAACCGCTGACACAACAGTTTTAATTCGTCCCAAAGTGCGGTCGGTTCCAACAACATTTTTTGCGCCAATGCATCGTTTTGACACGAAGACATAAAATAATGTTGCAACACTAATCCCACCGCCTGGAACTGAAGATCTTCCGATTCATATCTTGCCCGCATAGTTTGCGGATTCAACAGATTCCGCGTCGGATTTAAACGGGCGTCTCGAAAACGATAAATCGGATGGCGGCAAATCAGAGATAACGCCACTTCTTCCGCATTGTTAAGAGAAATCGGTTCGCCGCTTTCATCTAAAAAAGAATAGGTGGTGATCACTTGATTTTGCACCATTTCGCCCGCCACCCGAAAATAAATACGATCGAATCCGTCTTCATGAGGAACAAAAACCTTTTGAAACAAATGATTTTTATCATCCGTATTTTCTTTAATGTCCCGCTCGCTGAAAGTAAATAAAAGTGTGATGGCAGGCGTATTTTCTTCGTGATGAAAATCTTCCGGCGTGAAGCGGTAAAGCTGATTTTTATTGTTCAAAATTAAGCTTAATGCCGCTAATAAACTGGATTTCCCCCAAGCGTTTTCCCCGATGAGAACCATGTGCGGGCGCAGATGAATGGAAAGTCGGTTAATGCCTCGGAAACCAACGAGATCACATTGACGTAAATACATAATTTTCCTGCTATACTACCTTCTTTTCCGAACGTAATTCACAGGGAATTCCGCCATGTTTGAAGGTTTATTGATCGTGCTTGTGCCGATGATTTTAGGTTATTTGATAAAATCCGACAACAGACCGTTTTTGCAAACGATAAATCGTCTCGTCATGATTTTACTCTATATTATTCTGTTTGTAATGGGGGTATCCCTCGGCCAGCTGGATGACGTGATGCAAAAACTGCCCGTTATCGGTTGGTCGGCATTAGTCTTTTCGTTCAATATTATGCTTTGTAATATTATCGGGTTAATCGCTTACGATAAATGCCGGCCCGCACCGTTAAAACATTTAGGCGGCAACTTGCCGCCCCGTTGGAAATTACTGATGGACAGCGCCAAACTATGCGCCATGGTGATCATCGGTTTTATGGCGGGATTTTTTGGGAAAACCCTTTTTGTCCTGCCCTTAGGAGCCGGCACTTATGTGCTCGTATTGCTCATTTTTTTCGTCGGTATTCAATTACGCAATAACGGAATTTCATTAAAGGAAGTGCTGTTCAATAAACGAGGCATTTACACCGGCGTCATTATGATTGCCACGTCTTTATGCGGCGGTGTGATCGCCGCATTCTGGTTGCAACTGCCAATTACGCAGGGACTGGCCATTTCCTCGGGCTTAGGCTGGTATTCCTTGTCGAGCGTAGTGATCAACGATGCTTGGGGGCCGATTTTCGGCAGTATCGCTTTTTTTAACGATCTCAGCCGGGAAATTTTCAGCCTCTTTATGATTCCTTTTTTTATGTATCATTACCGTTCTACCGCAGTGGGGTTGGCGGGCGCAACCGCGTTAGATTGTACTCTGCCCGTCATTCAGCGTTCGGGCGGATTAGAGGTGGTGCCGTTGGCCATTAGTTTTGGTTTCGTCACCAATATTGCGCCGCCGATTTTATTGGTATTTTTCACTGCTATTCCGTTATAAAAACCGCTTCAGAATTTTTTAAATTCTTTTTAGTCTAATAGCAACGTAGGAGGAAAGTTTTTCGCCTACATGATTTTTATTTCAGGGGTAACATTATGAAAAAATTACTTTTTTTGACCGCACTTTCGGTTTCAACCTTGTCGCTAACCGCCTGTATCATAGACGGCGGTTATTATGGTGACGGATATCATGAACGGGAGCGTTATGACAGACATTATGATCCGCGAGACAGAGATTCCCGCAGAGATTACTACGGTCCGGAACGACGCGCCGCGGAGGCAAGACGTCGGGCGAATGAGCAAGTGCATAAAGCCGAACGTCGCTCCGAGCGGGAAGAACGGGAACGTCGGGATATCTATTACCGTTGACCCAGATAAATAAACAATAAAAAAATGCGGTCAAAATCGACCGCACTTTTATCGGTGACGCCGCTATTTCAGCGTTATCGGTTATTCGGCGTAAAGCGCGTTGTAAAGTTTGTTCTCAAAACTGACGAGTGGTGCGCGTTTGGTTTTATTTTCCAATTCGCCGGTAGAATAACCGTTAATAAACTGAACAAAAGCAATTTTCTCACCCCGTGCATTGGTCATAAATCCCGCCAGATTATACACGCCTTTCAACGAACCGGTTTTCGCCAGCACGTTTTTGACTAACGGCGCCTGAATGAGACCGCCGCGCCCGCTGATTGTTCCGTCTACGCCGGCAATAGGAAACGTTTCCAGCAAATGCAACTTATCCTCGTTTTTTGCCATATATTCTAAAGCCTGCAGCATCGTATTGGGATCAATCAGATTGTGACGGGATAAACCGGAACCGTCCGCCACAATGGAATGACCGAAATTAATACCTGCCTGACCGGATAACACGCGTTTCAACGCCATGGCGCCTAATTGGAAAGAGGCCGGACGTTTAAAAGTTTCATACGCCGCAGTACGAAATAACGCATCCGCAATTTGGTTATCGGATTTCTTCATCATTTTTTTCAACAAATCCGGTAAAGGTTTAGACAGATGTTGCGCCAAAACCGTACCGGTTTGCGGCTGGTGCGGTATTTTTACCTGTCCGGAAAACTGAATACCGAGTTGTTTCAATTGACGTTGCACGATTGCGGCGGCATA
This sequence comes from Actinobacillus sp. GY-402, assembly GCF_014843355.1. Classification (GTDB taxonomy): domain Bacteria; phylum Pseudomonadota; class Gammaproteobacteria; order Enterobacterales; family Pasteurellaceae; genus Exercitatus; species Exercitatus varius. The sequence continues at coordinate 824,501 of NZ_CP062137.1, read as the reverse complement.
AGCATCCGGATCTTGCACCGCAAAACTCAGCCCGAACGGTTTACTTTGGCGGGCAATACAGCCTTTTATCTGATAACGGTTATTATCATGCACGACAGCGTCTAGCTGGCAATAAGGCGCTTCGTTGGCATTGACCACTTTAACCTGTCCGAATACCTGAATCGGATACTGCGACGGCACATTGAATTTAACATTCTCACCCACAGGCTGATTTGCATCTAAATCCACGTAAAAGCAGTTGTTATCCAAATTCGCAGCGGCAGGCGGAGAATTAAAACACATGACCAAATCGTTCCAGATCCAACCGGAACCGCGATCGTGGCTGGCAAATACCGATGTATCCAAAATCAAATCGCCATTAATTTTATTGATATTGTGTTTTTTCAGCTGAGCTAATAAATTGTAAAGTTGTCCTGTGGTTAAATCCGGATCACCGGTAAATTTCACAATTAAATCGCCCGTCAAGGCAGCGTTTTGAACTTCGCTGTTGCTAAGTAAACTGGTGGTGAATTGGAATTGGTCGCCCAAAACCAGTTTCGCCGCCAAGGCGGTGAAGGTCTTTTGAGTGCTTGCGGGCAACATAAAGGTCGATGCGTTGTAATCCGCAATAATTTCGCCGCTGTGCAGATTCTTGGCCACAAATCCTAAACTGGCGCCTTGCGGCAGTTCCTTGCTTAACGCTTGCACATCCACTTGGGCTGAGGCCGTACCGATAAAGAAGAGTGTTGAAATAAGAAATTTTTTTGTAAAACCAAACATATTCAAAAAGGAGACTGTTGCTATTTTTTTTCAGGCGAACAATAATAGACCCCGAATCAAATTGAGTAAATAAATTTTCTCAATTTCATCTTATTATTTTGATCTACTGCGGCATTGTCATGCAATGTCGTGGTTTTGTTTTACCTTAAAAAGGAAAGAAATCGCAATGAAACAAATTCCCATGACTGTCCGCGGTGCGGAACAATTACGTGAAGAATTGAACTTTTTGAAGAATACTCGTCGTCCTGAAATTATTAAAGCTATCGCCGAGGCCCGCGAACACGGCGATTTAAAAGAAAATGCCGAATACCACGCCGCTCGCGAGCAACAAGGTTTTTGTGAAGGTCGTATTCAGGAAATCGAAAGTAAACTGTCAAACAGTCAAATTATCGATGTCACCAAAATACCCAATAACGGCAAAGTCATTTTCGGTTCCACCGTAGTGTTAGTGAATGTGGATACGGATGAGGAAGTAACCTACCGAATCGTCGGCGATGACGAAGCCGATATCAAAGCCGGTTTAATTTCGGTGAATTCACCCATTGCACGCGGTTTGGTCGGTAAAGAAGTGGACGATACGGTGAACATTGTAACCCCGGGCGGTACGGTAGAATTCGATATTATTGAGGTGAATTATATTTAATCAAAACGGCGAGTAAAAATACTCGCCGTTTTGATTTATATGAATTGAATTATTTACGAGGCAATAGAATTTTAGGTTCATCACTCGGACGATAAAGCACCAGAACATGCCCGATAGTTTGCACCTCTGCCGCATGAGTCTCACGTACAATCGCATTAATAATCAACTGTTTTGTATCGCGATCCGCGCCCGCCACTTTCACTTTAATTAATTCGTGGTGATTTAACGCATTGTCGATTTCCGCCAACACGCCTTCCGTTAACCCGTTGCCACCCAGCATGACGACCGGATTCAAATGATGCGCCAAGCCTTTCAGGTATTGTTTTTGTTTGGTTGTTAATATCATAAATAATCCTAAATTCTTTTCAATTATAAAATCGGCGTGATTATAGCGAAAAAGAAGGGAGCTTTCACTCCCTTTCTGATTTATCCTGTCGTTTCTTATTTATGCCGATTTGTTGTCTGAATCCGAATTCTCAAATTCATCGCTTTTTTTGACCGCACTTTCAGCATTATGATCTTCCGTTTCCGCTTCGGTCGCGTGAGGATTGCGAGAAGATTCGTTCCAACCCTCCGGCGGCGTAACCGGTTTACGGTTCATTAATTGTTTAATCTGCTCTTCTTCGATGGTTTCATACTTCACCAGCGCATCTTTCATCGCATGAAGAATATCCATATTATCAATTAACAGCTGTCTTGCGCGTTCATAGTTGCGCGTCACCACGGCGCGGACTTCTTCGTCAATCACATGCGCGGTTTCATCGGACATGTGTTTGGCTTTTGCCATGGAACGACCTAAAAACACCTCGCCTTCATCTTCGGCATAAAGAATCGGACCAAGCTTGTCGGAGAAGCCCCACTGAGTCACCATATTACGTGCGATATTAGTTGCCACTTTAATGTCATTTGACGCACCGGTGGAAATATTTTCTTCACCGTAAATTAATTCTTCCGCCAGGCGACCCGCATACAAAGTCGAAAGCTTACTTTCCAGTTGCTTTTGGCTGATACTGATTTGGTCACCTTCCGGTAAAAAGAAAGTTACGCCTAAAGCTCGTCCGCGCGGAATAATCGTGACTTTATGCACCGGATCATGTTCCGGTACGAGATAACCTACAATAGCGTGGCCCGCTTCATGATACGCCGTACTTTCTTTTTGCTTGTCCGTCATAATCATTGAACGACGTTCAGGTCCCATGTTGATTTTATCTTTGGCTTTTTCAAATTCCAGCATGGTAACGACACGTTTATTTGTACGTGCCGCAAATAATGCGGCTTCGTTCACCAGGTTCGCCAAATCCGCACCGGAATAACCCGGCGTGCCGCGCGCTAATGTCATAGCATCGACATCATCGCCAATCGGTACTTTACGCATGTGTACTTTTAAAATTTGTTCGCGGCCGCGTACATCCGGTAAACCCACGGTCACCTGACGGTCGAAACGCCCCGGGCGCGTTAATGCGGGATCCAAAACGTCCGGACGGTTGGTCGCCGCAATCACAATAACGCCTTCTTTACCTTCAAAACCGTCCATTTCAACCAGCATTTGGTTTAAAGTTTGTTCGCGCTCATCATGTCCGCCGCCTAAACCGGCTCCCCGTTGACGACCGACGGCATCGATTTCATCGATAAAAATTAAACAAGGTGCATTTTTCTTGGCCTGTTCGAACATATCGCGTACACGGGAAGCCCCTACACCGACGAACATTTCAACAAAATCTGAACCGGAAATCGTGAAAAACGGCACTTTAGCTTCACCGGCAATGGCTTTGGCAATTAAGGTTTTACCCGTTCCCGGAGGACCGACCATCAAAATACCTTTCGGAATTTTACCGCCTAATTTCTGAAATTTACCCGGATCCCGTAAAAATTCAACAATTTCACCTACTTCCTCTTTTGCTTCATCGCAACCGGCAACATCGGCAAAAGTAACTTTAATTTGGTCCTTGGTTAACATTTTTGCACGGCTTTTCCCAAAGCTCATTGCTTTGCCGCCCCCGCCCTGCATTTGACGCATAAAGAAGAACCATACCCCGACAAGGAACAACATCGGGAACCAGGAAATAAACAACTGTGACAAGAAACCGCGTTGTTCAGGTAATGCGCCGTCTACTTTTACTTTTTGTTTTAATAAATCGTTGAGCAATTGACGATCTTCTAACGGTGTCGGTAATACGGTGGTATATTTGGAACCGTCTTTTTTGGTAACAAAAATTTCACCGATTTCATTAAATTTGGTTTGGGAAACCTGCTGGTTTTCCACATCCGTCATAAATGTCGTGTAATCAATCCGATTACTCGAATCCGAGTTAAATCCTTGGTATGCTGTCATCATAATCACGGCGACAACAACCCACAGGACAAGGTTTTTGACCATATCGTTCAAGGTTTTACCCCATATAGTTAGTTAAAAATTTGTTAATAGCTTACACGAATTTAGGCAAGGAATAAAATAATCAATGTAATAATTAATATTTATAACCTGTTGCCACTATATAGACTTCTCGGGAACGTCCGCGGGACGCTTCCGGTTTCCGCACTTTCACAACTTTAAACAGAGAGCGGATTTCACGCAAATATTCATCAAATCCTTCCCCCTGAAAGACTTTTACCACAAAACTGCCGTTCTCGGCGAGAACCTGTTTACACATATCCAAAGCCAATTCGACCAAATACATAGCTCGCGGAATATCTACCGAAGGCATGCCACTGAAGTTTGGGGCCATGTCTGACATCACGACATCGACTTTTGCTTCACCAACACGTTCCAGCAAAGCGGCAAGCACGTTTTCATCGCGGAAATCACCTTGCAGAAAATCCACACCCACAATCGGATCCATTTCTAAAATGTCGCAGGCAATAATCTTTCCTTTTGAACCTATTTGAGTAACGGCATATTGCGACCAGCCACCCGGTGCGGCGCCAAGATCGACCACCGTCATCCCCGGTTTGAACAAACGATCCGTATGTTGAATTTCATCCAGTTTAAAGTAAGCTCGTGAACGCAGTTTTTGTTTATGCGCTTTTTGGACAAAAGGATCTTTAAAATGTTCGTTTAACCAACGGCTCGAACTCGCCGAACGTTTTCTTCCCATAAAGTAATCTGCAAATTTTAAAATGATTAGTTGCTAAATAGGGATGAATACCCAAAATTTCAAGTGCGGTCAATTTTTAGTTAATTTTGATTAAATAATGAATAATCAATTAACTCGCATAACGCATTAATAATGAAAAGATGACTTTCCAGAATTCGGCTTTCTTTTTGTGCCGGTACCTGAATTTCCACATCGTTTTCGCTTAACAATCCCTGAAAATAACCGTTATTCATCCCGGTTAGCGCGATGATTGCCACATCTTTGGTCGAGGCACAATCCATCACATCTAAAATAACGTCTTCATTGCCGTCAGGTGAAAGCACAATCAGCACATCGCCTTGTTGGGCTACGGCATTAAATTGACGCTGATAAAGAGTGGTAAGCTGGTTATCCAAAACGATAGCGGAACCGACCGCACTATCCAAACTCAATAATACCGAAGGAAAACTCGGGCGTTCCATTTCATAACGATTAAGCAGATTGGCGACTAAGAGCTGCGCATTGGCATAAGATCGTCCGTGCCCGCACACAATAATTTTATTCCCGCGCAATAAAGAAGAAACCAGTAAATTGACGGCTTTTTGAATTGAAACCGGTAAAGCGTCAGAGGCGGAAATTTGCGTTTGAATACTATCGGCGTACAACGCCTTAATTTTTTCTAACATGATATTAATCTAAAAAATTGGGAATCCATTCAATATCGGCGACAGTGCGACCGAAAGCAACCAAATCGAAACGACAATCGGCATCTTCCAGACTCAAATTCAATTGAGCCAACCACATACTGGCGGCATCTAACCATTTTTGCTGTTTGCGCCAATCCACGCTTTCCACGGCGGAACCGAATAATGCGCTTTTACGCTGACGGACTTCCACAAAGACATAGGTTTCGCCGTCAGCCATAATAAGATCTAATTCGCCACATTTAAAATGCTGATTGGCAGCAATAAAACGCAAACCTTGTTGTTCTAAAAAAAGGCGAGCTTGTTGCTCAAAGCTCGCCCCTTTTTCACGGGTAGTTTTAAACATCTGATTAATTTAACGGTACAACGTTGCCATCCTGGTATTGATACCACGTCATGCTACGTTCGATATTGCAATTCGGACCTGCACTCAAGGTACCGGTTAAACCACTGACGGAATATCCCGGAACTTGGCGTAATTCATTGAATTTGTTGATTAATAACCAAGCATCCGCACCCATTGCATACAAACGCATCAGACTGTAATCACCATTGGTGGCTTGTAAGATTTTTTGATATTGGCTTGAATCCGATTCTTTAAAGAACGGAATGTCGCTAAATTTCACACCGTTCATTTGTAAACGATATTCCGGCGTACTGTTGGATGTATTGCTACGCGAGCTGGCATAAATCTGCAAATCTTTGTTGGCATTATCAATGGTTGATTTAATGTCCACCAATTCACTGTCTGTAGCGACCACATATACGGCTTTTGCCGCTTGAGCCGCCCCACTTTGTAAAGCAACGGAAACGTCATCGGTTGATCTGAAGAACACGATATTGGCATCCGTTGCGGCAAGTTGTTGCCAGCGTACATTAAAGGCGGAAGCCGTACGCTGTCCCAGATCAGACTGAGGAACCAGCACTAACGGTTCGCGAATATTATCGTTCCACATTTTATCCGCTGCGGATTCCGCTTCGTCTTCCGGTGATAAACCGTAATAGCACATTTGGTTAATCGCACGGCTGTTATGAGTCGAATTTAATGCCAATACGTCCATACCTTGCACCGCACTAGCATTGTTAATAACCGCATCCACATTAGGTTTTAATAACGGACCGACGATTGCGGACGAGCCTCCTTGTTTAGCTTGAGACAAGGCATCCTGTATCGGTGTTGCGATAGTATCGATAGTCTCTACCTGCATGCTGGTATCAGCGCCGCGCGAATCGTCAAACCCGGCTTTAACCGTACTACCAATTAAACTGGCGTCACCGCTTAACGGCAACAATAAAGTTACTTTGTTTAATTGGGTTTGTTGAAAATTCGATACGCTTCTAAGTTCGGTCGGCAACATATAAGCGGCGCTATGATTCGGATAAGACGCTTTCCAGTCTTCTAAAGCTTTGTTTAATTGCGCCGGTTGACTCATGTTATCGTTATATGCTTTTGCTAAAGCCAACCAACCCGCTAACGCTACGTTACCCTTGGCGGACGTATTGTTAATCGTACCTTTATTGGCGGAACGCAATAACGCCCAAGTGCGGTCAATATTTTCCTGTTTTCTTTGAACGTCGGTTAAATTGTAATCTTTCTGAATACGGGCTTTTACGGCTTCAATAATTTCACGTTTATTTTCCGCTATACGCGCCGCCACTTCATAATAACGAGATTTTTGTGACGCACTAAGCTTGGTCAAATCAATGGCTTTCAACTGCTCGGCGGCAAGTGAATTTTTATTTTTAATCGCTGAAATATGGGCCTCAACGATTGATTTATCCAGCTGTTGTTCCGGTGTCAAATCTTTTAACTCGGCCAATAACGCTTCGGCCTGAGGTACCTTATTTTCAGTCACCATGACGCGGGCGGCTAACAATGTATAAGTCTGTTTGTCTTCAATTTCCTGAGTTTGTTCAATTTTATTCATATAAAAATCGGAACTGGCATTGGCGTCGTTTTTTAAAACGTTAGTAAAGCTGCTACCGAAGAAATTTGTACAGCCGGCCAGCATCATCGGAAATAAAAGCGGCATTAAACGTTTCTTAAATTTCGCGCCTTGTAATAGAATAGACATAATAACTCCGTCAGTCGTAAAAATTACTCGGATCTTACTTCGCCCACCGATTAAAATCAAATAAAAGAAGAGAGAAAATGCATAATTCATCAGGGATTTTATATATTGTCGCCACCCCTATCGGGAATTTACAAGATATTACCCGGCGCGCACTGGACGTTTTTGCCCAAGTGGACCTAATTGCGGCGGAAGATACGCGCCACAGCGGTTTATTATTAAGTCATTACGGTATAAAAAAACCGTTTTTTGCCTTACACGATCATAACGAACAACAAAAAGCGGCGTTATTGGTGGAAAAATTACAGCAAGGAGTTCACATTGCCTTGATTTCAGACGCAGGCACGCCGTTAATCAGCGATCCCGGATTTCATGTGGTGCGTCAATGTCGGCAGGCCGGTATCCGGGTCGTACCGTTACCCGGCGCCTGCGCGGCAATTACGGCATTATGCGCGTCAGGCATTGCTTCGGATCGTTTTTGTTTTGAAGGTTTTTTACCGGCAAAATCGAAAGCGCGCCGAGATAAACTACAAAACCTGGCGGAAGAATCCCGAACCTTGATTTTCTATGAAAGCACACATCGCATTTTAGAAACGTTAGAAGACGTAGAATTTGTATTCGGCGGGGAACGTTATGCCGTATTGGCGCGTGAAATTACGAAAACCTGGGAAACTATTTCCGGGGACATAATAAGTCGGTTACGTCAATGGCTCGGTGAAGATCCCAATCGAACCAAAGGCGAAATGGTACTGATTATTGAGGGAAAACCAAAATCGGAAAATATTGAATTCGACGGGCAGGCATTAAAAGCGCTGCAGTTAATCAGCCGGGAATTACCGCTAAAAAAAGCGGCGGCAATTGTAGCGGAACTATACGGTTACAAGAAAAATGCTTTATATCAGTACGGATTGGAACATTTCGGTTAGTTCCGTACTTAAAATCGACGGCGTGTCGTGAGATACGCCGATTAAATTAATAATTTGTCCATACGCCGCTGATTCTACCAATGATAATAATGCAATGCCCGTCGCAAAGAATCTGTCGAAGGAAGCGTTCTTTTATTTTCCTGCAATTTCTTCAACGTCAACGCAAGTAACGAATCCACAATAGCTTCATAATTTTGCACACTGGCAATCACCGGATTACGTAATAATCCTAAAATTTCACTTTCACCAAAAGTCGCAATCACCAATTGCTCAGGAATGGCACGATGCGAATTAACAAATGAAGCAAGAACTCCTTGCAACAGAGTGAGCGATGTAGTGAAAATAGCATCCGGCAAGTCGTGTTGGGCTAAAAAATCTTTAAACGCCGCGGCGGATTCCGTTTTATTAAATGCCGCCGCATAAACGAAATCCACCGAATTCATGGAAATATTTTTTTCTTTTAACGCTTCGCAGAATCCTTGTTCCCGTTCCCGGCTCATCGACAATTCCGGTAACGCCCCTAAAAACAGAATGCGGCCATAGGCTTGCCGGTTCAAAAAATCCAGCGCCAGTCGCTTGGCGTCCTGTACGTCATCGGCATGAATATTAGCAACATTTTCCGCATTAATCTGACGATCAAAACCAATCACCGGCACGTCGGTTTTCTGATAAAAATCCGAATCCGAAGGCAAACTGGTAGACACAATTAACGCATCGACCTGTCGAATGAAAAGCTGCTTGGCGCATTGCATTTCGTTTTCCGGTTTATCATTTGAACAAGTCATAAGAAGTTGATACCCTTGTTCGCGATAACGCGTTTCCAGACAATTAGCAATTTTTGCGTAGCTGATATTTTCAAAATCAGGAATAATCAAACCGATCGTATTTGTCCGTCCGGCACGCAATCCCGCCGCCATCGGATTAGGTTTAAAGTCATATTTTTTAACTAACGCCTGCACACGTTCAATGGTTTTTTCGCTTACCCGATATTGTTTCGCTTTTCCGTTCACCACATAACTGGCGGTTGTGCGGGAAACGCCCGCCAATTTCGCTAATTCATCTAACTTCATATTCAATCCTTAAATATTAGACCCAAAACCCGTTCGAGTATAACACCCCCTTTTTTAAAATGCTGAATCGAGTATTAAAACTTTGATCTTGATCGCAAAAAAATTTGGTTCGCACCAAAAAACATGTCATTTTTTGACCGCACTTTTGCGTTTTATAAAAAGATAATGAATAAAAAATATTTTTCCTTTACTGATAACAAGTTATTTTCTGTCAATATTTCATACGAAAATTTACCGCTTGAAATTTATCGCCTAACCCACTATCTTGTAGCGCAATTTCAAAATTAATCTATATATTGTGTTTAGCAGGTAATTTTTATGAATAAAACATTGATGGTCACCAAGCGTAACGGTAAACAAGAACCTTTAAATTTGGATAAACTTCATCGCGTTATTACTTGGGCTGCCGAAGGTTTGCATAACGTGTCGGTTTCTCAAGTGGAATTACGTTCGCACATCCAATTTTATGAGGGTATCCGTACCGCCGACATTCATGAAACCATCATTAAATCCGCCGCCGATTTAATCAGCAAAGACGCGCCGGATTATCAATATTTAGCCGCGCGCCTTTCCGTTTTTCATTTGCGTAAAAAAGCATTCGGTCAGTTTGAACCGCCGCATTTGTACGATCACGTAAAAAAACTGGTGGAAATGGGCAAATACGATCAAGCGTTACTCACCGATTACAGCCGCGAAGAATGGGATCAAATGAATGATTTCCTGGATCACTGGCGCGATATGAATTTCTCTTATGCCGCCACGAAACAACTGGAAGGAAAATATCTGGTACAAAACCGTGTGACCGGCGAAATTTATGAATCCGCACAATTTTTGTACATACTTGTGGCGGCAAGCCTGTTTTCCCAATATCCGAAAGCAACTCGTTTGGATTATGTGCGTCGCTTTTATGACGCCACATCCACATTTAAAATTTCATTACCGACGCCGATTATGGCGGGTGTGCGTACGCCGACACGCCAGTTCAGTTCGTGCGTATTAATCGAATGCGGCGACAGTTTGGATTCCATCAATGCCACCGCATCCGCTATCGTAAAATACGTTTCTCAACGGGCCGGCATCGGCATTAACGCGGGGCAAATCCGCGCGCTGGGCAGCCCGATTCGTAACGGCGAAGCCTTCCATACAGGCTGTATTCCATTCTACAAATATTTCCAAACCGCCGTAAAATCCTGTTCTCAGGGCGGCGTTCGCGGTGGTGCGGCGACGGTTTACTACCCGATTTGGCATTTGGAAGTGGAAAGTTTACTAGTCCTGAAAAATAACCGCGGTGTGGAAGACAACCGTGTTCGTCACATGGATTACGGCGTTCAACTTAACAAACTAATGTACCAACGCCTGATTAAAGGCGGTGACATTACGCTGTTCAGCCCTTCCGACGTTCCGGGACTTTACGAAGCCTTTTTTGCCGATCAAGAAAAATTCGAACGGCTTTACGTTCAATACGAACAGGATCCTGCGATTCGCAAACGCAGTGTAAAAGCCATTGAGCTGTTTTCTTTATTGATGCAGGAACGCGCTTCAACCGGCCGTATTTACATCCACAACGTAGATCACACCAACACCCATTCGCCGTTTGATCCGACAGTTGCACCGGTACGCCAGTCCAATTTATGCCTGGAAATCGCATTGCCGACAAAACCGTTACAAAATATTAACGACGAACAAGGAGAAATCGCGTTATGTACGCTTTCCGCCTTTAACTTAGGCAAACTGGAAAATCTGGACGAATTGGATAACCTTGCCGATTTAGCCGTTCGCGCTTTAGACGCGTTATTGGATTATCAAGACTACCCTGTCGCCGCCGCTCGCCGCAGTTCTTTAGGCCGTCGTTCTCTGGGTATCGGGGTAATTAACTACGCTTATTATTTGGCGAAAAATAACGTGCGTTATTCCAACGGCAGCGCGAATGCGTTAACCCATCGCACCTTTGAAGCGATTCAATATTATCTACTGAAAGCATCCATGAACCTAGCCAAAGAACAAGGCAAATGCGAATTGTTCCACGAAACTCGTTATGCGCAAGGCATTCTGCCGATCGATACTTACAAAAAAGATGTGGACGGTTTAACCAACGAACCGTTGCATTACGACTGGGAAAGCCTGCGTGCGGATATTCAAAAATACGGTTTACGCAACTCAACTCTAACGGCGTTAATGCCGTCGGAAACCTCTTCGCAAATTTCCAATGCCACCAACGGCATCGAGCCGCCGCGCGGACACATCAGCGTCAAGGCCTCAAAAGACGGCATTTTAAAACAAGTGGTGCCGGATTACGAAACGCTCGGCGAAAACTACGAATTATTGTGGGACATGCCGAACATGGACGGTTATTTGCATTTGGTGGGAATCATGCAGAAATTCGTCGACCAAGCGATTTCCGCCAATACCAATTATGATCCGCAACGATTTGATGACGGCAAAGTGCCGATGAAAATCTTACTGAAAGATTTACTCACCGCCTACAAATACGGTTTGAAAACCCTGTATTACCAAAACACCCGCGACGGCGCGGAAGACGCGCAGGAAGATATGGATGACGGTTGTGCCGGCGGCGCTTGTAAAATCTGATTTCGTTTAATTTCGCTTTTAAGTGCGGTCAAAAAACTTCATGAATTTTGACCGCACTTTTATTTCATACAAATTTCCTCAAAAAACCCCTTTACTTTTTTGTACTAGTTAACTAGTATAGCAACATAAATAATTTACGAAAGGATTGATTATGTCAGACACGATTTTAAATCCCTATTTCGGCGAATTCGGCGGAATGTATGTACCCGAAATTCTGGTTCCCGTACTGCAACAGCTGGAAAAAGCCTTTGTAGAGGCCAAAGACGATCCGGATTTTCAACAGGAATTTCAAAACCTGCTCAAAAACTATGCAGGGCGCCCAACGGCATTAACGCTTTGCCGCAATCTCACCAAAGGCACAAAAACCAAACTTTATCTGAAACGGGAAGATTTACTGCATGGCGGCGCGCATAAAACTAATCAGGTTCTGGGCCAAATTTTACTGGCCAAACGTATGGGAAAAACGCGCATTATCGCAGAAACCGGCGCCGGTCAGCACGGTGTCGCAACCGCACTGGCCTGCGCGATGCTGGATATTCCTTGCCGCGTGTATATGGGCGCAAAAGATGTGGAACGCCAATCGCCGAACGTCTTTCGTATGCGTTTGATGGGTGCGGAAGTCGTACCGGTGGAAAAAGGTTCCTGTTCATTGAAAGACGCATGCTGCGAAGCCATGCGCGACTGGTCCGCCAATTACGAAAACACCCACTATTTACTGGGAACGGCGGCAGGTCCGCACCCTTTCCCGACCATTGTGCGCGAATTTCAAAAAATGATTGGCGAAGAAACCAAACGCCAGATTCTGGAAAGCGAAGGTCGTTTGCCCGATGCGGTAATTGCCGCGGTGGGCGGCGGTTCAAACGCCATCGGTATGTTTACGGATTTTATCGATGAGCCGAACGTACGGCTAATCGGCGTAGAACCGGCGGGCAAAGGCATTGAAACCGGTGAACACGGCGCGCCGTTGGGACACGGTAAAACCGGAATTTATTTCGGTATGAAATCCCCGATTATGCAAACCGACGACGGGCAAATTGAAGAATCCTACAGCATTTCCGCCGGATTGGACTTCCCGTCCGTCGGCCCTCAACACGCTTATCTGAATGCCATCGGACGGGCGGAGTATCCAAGTATTACCGACGATGAAGCCCTTGCCGCATTTCAGGAATTAGCCAAACACGAAGGCATTATTCCGGCGTTGGAAAGCGCCCATGCCCTGGCTCAGGCGTTAAAAATGATTAAAGCGAATCCCGAAAAAAAACAATTGCTGGTGGTGAATTTATCCGGTCGCGGCGATAAAGATATTTTTACCGTCGACAAAATTTTACGCGCAAAAGGAGAACTGTAATGTCCCGTTTCGATACTTTATTTGCTCGGTTAGAAGCTAAAAATGAAGGCGGTTTTGTTCCTTTCGTCACCCTTTGCGACCCCGATTTCGACCGCTCTTTCGACATCATCTGCACCTTGGCGGATAACGGCGCCGACGCCCTTGAACTGGGTTTTCCGTTTTCCGATCCGCTGTTGGACGGCCCGGTTATTCAAGCCGCCAACAATCGCGCATTACAAGCCGGTTGCAGCACGGCGCAAAGTTTTCAATTACTGGCCAAAGTGCGGGAAAAATATCCGGAAATGCCTATCAGTTTATTGCTTTGCGCCAACTTAATTTATGCGCAAACTTTGGATAAATTCTATCAACTTTGCTCGCAAGTCGGGGTAGATGCCGTCTTGGTGGCGGATATTCCGTTGCTTGCCTGCGAAGATTATGTTGTCGCGGCCAAAAAACACGGAATTCAACCGGTTTTCATCTGTCCGCCGAATGCCGATGAAAAAACCGTCGCCGGCGTGGCTGCGCACAGTGAAGGCTACACCTATCTGGTTTCCCGTGCGGGCGTAACCAGTGCGGAAAATCAATCTCACGCCGCAAATCTGGACAGCTTGGTAGAACAGTTAAAAGCTCATCACGCCGCGCCGATTCTGCAAGGATTCGGTATCGCCAAACCGGAACAGGTTAAAGACGCCTTGAAATTGGGCGCCGCCGGTGCGATTTCCGGTTCCGCGACGGTGAAAATTATTGAAAGAAATCTGGATGATCATCAAGCCTGTTTGCGGCAACTGGCACAATTTGTGCGCGATATGAAAGCGGCAACCCGTTCCTGACGGCATAAAAGTGCGGTCAAATTTTCGATAGTTTTTTGGCGAACGGATTGTCCGTTCGCCTTTTTGATCTGTTCTTCGCCTTCCTATTTGCCTAAAACTCAAGTAAAATACTCGGACAATTTTTTTGCATTTAAGGTAGCAATCAATGGCATATACAACTTTCTCCCAAAATAAAAACGATCAACTTCTTGAACCTATGTTTTTCGGGCAAAACGTTAACGTCGCCCGCTACGATCAACAAAAATACGAAACCTTCGAAAAACTGATTGAAAAACAACTGTCCTTCTTTTGGCGCCCGGAAGAAGTGGACGTGTCGCAGGATCGCATCGACTACGCCGCCTTGCCGGAACATGAAAAACATATTTTTATCAGTAACTTAAAATATCAAACCTTATTGGATTCCATTCAAGGACGCAGTCCGAACGTGGCGTTGCTGCCGTTGGTGTCCATTCCCGAACTGGAAACCTGGATCGAAACCTGGACGTTCAGCGAAACCATTCACAGCCGTTCCTACACGCACATTATCCGCAACATTGTGAATGATCCGAGTATCGTTTTTGACGATATTGTCACCAACAAAGAAATCATCAAACGGGCGAAAGACATTTCCGCTTATTACGACGATTTAATCCGCGACAGCCAGCTTTACGGTTTATACGGCGAAGGCGTTTATCAGGTGGACGGCAAAGAATGCGTTGTCACTCTGCGCCATCTGAAAAAACGGTTATACCTGTGCTTAATGAGCGTCAACGCATTAGAAGCCATTCGCTTCTATGTGTCATTCGCCTGCTCTTTCGCCTTTGCCGAACGCCAGTTAATGGAAGGCAATGCGAAAATCATTAAATTTATCGCCCGCGACGAAGCCTTACATTTAACCGGCACCCAACATATTTTGAACATTATGGCGGCCGGTCAGGACGATCCGGAAATGGCGGAAATTGCGGAAGAATGCAAACAGGAAGCCTACGATTTGTTCGTTGCGGCGGCGGAACAGGAAAAAGCCTGGGCGGATTATTTGTTCAAAGACGGCTCGATGATCGGGTTAAATAAGGACATTTTGGTGCAGTACGTAGAATACATCACCAACATTCGTATGCAGGCGGTAGGGCTGCCGTTGCCGTTTGAAGCGCGTTCCAACCCGATTCCGTGGATTAACGCCTGGCTGGTGTCCGACAACGTTCAGGTGGCGCCGCAGGAAGTGGAAGTCAGTTCTTATCTTGTCGGACAAATCGATTCAAAAGTGGATACCGAGGATTTCGGCGATTTCGATCTGTAATTTAAAAAGTGCGGTGAAAAAATTAAACGTTTTTTTGACCGCACTTTATCGTTTTAGAACATATGAAAATCTACAGCGTTCATCTGACGCAAACAAATCTCACCCTTTCGCATTCCAATCGCACTTCTCTGCTGGAAACCCTGGAAGCGAACAATGTGCGGCATGAATATCAGTGCCGCTCGGGTTATTGCGGTTCCTGTCGCACCAAAATCAAAAAAGGCAAGGTATCTTATAAAGAAACGCCCCTCGCCTTTTTGAATTCGGATGAGATTTTGCTCTGTTGCTGTCAGTTGGAATCCGATGTGGAATTGGAATTATAGTTTTACCACCAGCCGAGCACCTTCATCCAAGCGCCGCCTACGCCAAACCAAATGGCCAAAGATAGCAGCGAAACCACAAAACTCACACCCCACCATTGGCCCGTCGTGTTATAGCCGGAGCCGAATAACGCCGGTCCCGGGCCGCCTGCGTATTGCGTCAAGCTCATGGATAAGGTTGATGTGTAACCTAATCCGATGGCGGCGATCATCGGCGGCGTGCCTACCGCAATAGCGGCGGCTACAAATGCCAGGTACATTGCGGAAATATGCGCCATCGCAGAAGCGAAGAAATAACGGGTGTAAAAATACACCAGCACTAAAACGGAAAAAGCGATAGGCCAATCCAACGAGCCGACGGATGAAGAAATATGGTTCGAAATCCACGCAATCGCGCCATATTTATTGAGCGCATTCGCCATCATCACCAATACGGCAAACCAGAACATGGTATCCCACGCCGTGGTTTCCGATACGATATTTTTCCAGCTCATAATGTTGGTTAACAGTAAAATCACTAAACCGATGAAAGCGGAAACCGTCGCCGAAATATGGAAAGCCAGATCTCCGACCGTCCAAAGAAACAGCAACAAAATAAAGTCTAACGCGAGAATCCATTCCGCTTGGCTCATCGGCCCCATATTTTTCAACTCTTCACGCGCCATTTCCGCCATTTTCGGCGTATCTTTTAATTCCGGCGGGTAAATGAGATACACAAAATAAGGCAACGCAATCAAGCAGACAATGCCCGGAACAATAGCGCCCAAAAACCATGTCATCCATGAAATAGTCACGCCTTGCGATTGAGCCAGCTCCGCAATCAGCGGATTTCCCGCCATCGCGGTTAAAAACATGGTACAGACAATGGTATCGATTTGCGAAACGGCAATGGCTAAAAATGCGCCCGCCCGTCTTGCCGTCGGGCCGGGTTTGGAGTCGTAAGCATCGGCGATAGATTGCATAATCGGATACATAATACCGCCGCCGCGTGCGGAAGCGGACGGAATACCAGGGCCGATAACCACATCGGCAAGCGCCATACCGTAAGCGACTCCCATCATTTTTTTACCGAAACGAGCAACGAAATATAATGCAATACGTTTACCCAATCCGGTTTTAATCACCGCACGGGATAAAAACATGGCAATACCGATTAACCAAATGGTGCCGTTAGAAAAACCGGATAACATGCCGACATCGCCCTGCTTGGCTGAAATCGGCGTTAATCCGGTTAATCCGCTAATGACTAATGCCACTAAAGTAGCGGCGCCCATTGGCATGGCTTTGGCGATAATGGCAACAATCGTTGCGACGAATAACGCCAGCATTCCCCAGGCTCTGGAGCTTAATCCTTCAGGCGTCGGAATCGCCCAAATGACAAGACCGACAATAATGGCAATCAATAATCCCTGCCATTTAAAGTTGAGTTTCACCTCAATTTTTGGGATAGGAGTTGAACTTTCCATATAAATTCTCTGTGTTTGCTAATCAAATAAAAAAGGAATACCGCCGGCATTCCTTTGTGTCGTTTTACGCTATTTTCCTTAATAGCGAGATAAATTTAGCATACCTCATTATAAATTTAAATAGCATTTAACATTTTATTTGATTTGTTAGAGATTATTTAAATCCAATACGTCCGTCATATCAAACAGACCTTGTTTTTTATCGGCAATCCATTTCGCCGCCCGCACGGCACCATTCGCGAAAGTCATACGACTGGAAGCCTTATGCGCAATTTCCACCCGCTCACCGATATCTGCAAACCAAACCGTGTGTTCTCCCACTACGTCCGCCGCACGAATAGTGGAAAAACCGATTTCATCACGTTTACGTTCACCGGTTATTCCTTCGCGACAGAACACGCCGTGGGTTTTTAAATCGCGACCAAGGGTTTTGGCGATATGTTCACCCATGGATAAAGCCGTACCGGAAGGCGCATCCACTTTATGACGATGGTGAGCCTCGATAATTTCGATATCGCAATAATCTCCCATCACTTTCGCCGCTTTTTCCAACAGTTTGAACACTAAATTCACGCCTACGCTGTAATTGGAGGCAAATACAATCCCGATCTTCTCCGCCGCCGCCTGAATCGCCGCTTTACCGGTATCATCGAAACCGGTAGTACCCAAAATCACGTTTTTGCCTTTTTCTACGCAGCACGCCAAATGTTCAAGGGATCCTTCCGGACGAGTAAAATCAATCAATACGTCGAAATTATCGGCACAGGCCGCAAGGTTTTCCTCCACGCTAACGCCGATATGACCGATTCCCGCCAATTCACCGGCATCGGAACCAATCAATGTCGAACCTTTACGTTCAAACGCCGCCCCCAGTTCTACGCCGTCCGCAGTCTGTACCGCCTGAATAAGCTGACGTCCCATGCGACCGCCGGCGCCTACTACACCAATTCTTAATGCCATGTTTTGTTTCCTTCTAATTACAGATGACTAAAAATACTGACAATCCCCTGATAAATTAAGTCAGCGCCGAATAATAAAAAAATCACGCCGGCAAAGTTATCAATATATCGGGTATATTTTGTATAAAAATCACGCACCAACTTGCGGGAAAAGAAAAAAGCAATCAAGCAGAAATACAGAAAAGTCTCGACACCGAGCAGAAAAATCACAACATAACTTTCCAGCGGTGAATTAATCTGCGCGGCAAAACCGGATAAAACACTGGTAAAAAACACCACCACTTTACCGTTACTCAAATTTATCATTAACCCTTTGCCGATTTCTTTCACCAGATTCGTACGCTGTTCATAGCGATTGCCATTGAGCTGAAGCGAGGTATTTTGAGTGATTTGCAACATTTTAATGCCGGAATAAGCCAAATAAGCGCCGCCCAAACACATAATGATATAACTGGATAAAGGCGTAATATCATTCAGCACGGATAACCCGAAAACCGCAATAGTCGCCCAAAACCAAACGCCGATACCAATTCCGGCGGCGCCGGCAATAGCATTAGGCGTCGTATCCGAAGCGGCTTTACGGCTCACATAGAAAAAATCCGGTCCGGGGCTGGCAAGCCCCACTAAATTCACTAACAATACCGCCCACATA
Source organism: Actinobacillus sp. GY-402 (assembly GCF_014843355.1). Lineage (GTDB taxonomy): Bacteria > Pseudomonadota > Gammaproteobacteria > Enterobacterales > Pasteurellaceae > Exercitatus > Exercitatus varius. The sequence continues at coordinate 805,837 of NZ_CP062137.1, read as the reverse complement.
AGTTACATTACCACCCCGGCAATCAATCGTAACACAATCATAGCATAAACCGCCGCCAGTATATCGTCGATCATAATACCGAAGCCGCTTTCCAGTTTTTGGTCAAAAATTCGGATGGGATAAGGCTTCAGAATATCGAAAAAACGAAAAACCGCAAATGCCGCCGCCACCCAATACCAACTTAATGTCGGCACCGCCAGCAAACAAAGCCAGATGCCGACAAATTCATCCCACACGATGGAACCGTGATCGTGCACGCCCATATCCTCTGCGGTTCTTTGGCAAATATAACACCCTAAAACGAAAGAAAGTGCGGTCAAAATTAAGAAAGAATTTGGTGTTAAGAAGTGTAATAAAATTACGCCTATCATCGCTCCCGCCGCACTGCCCCAGGTGCCGGGCGCCTTACGAATCAAGCCGGTTCCGAAACCCAAGGCCAGCAAATGAACGGGATTGGTTAAACGAACGCGTGATAAAGGATGATTAGAATCTGTCATAAGAAATATCGGTGAAAAGCATTGCGTTTCATACTACTACAAAGCGAATAGGCTTTCAAACGCCTACTCGCTCAAATTTCAGATGATGAAAATCAGAAAAGATGTTCAAAACTTGAAATCTGCAATTCAATATTTTGGCCTTGGCGCCGAAATTGAATAGGTTTTTCCTCGTTTGCGGCGACAATGCGACCAATGCAAGTGACCGGCACATCAAATTCCTGGGCGTATTGTTCCAGCAACGGCTTTTTATCCGGCGACAAAGTAAAACATAATTCATAATCTTCGCCGCCCTGCAATGCCAACCGCTCCGCCTGCTCTCTCCCGTATAAGCGTATCAAGGCGTCGGAACAAGGCAAAGCATCCAGCTCCAAGATGGCGCTTAGCCGGCTGCGTTCTAAAATATGTCCGAGATCGCCCACTAAGCCGTCCGACAAATCCAAAGCGCAGCGGGAAATCCGATACCGCGCCAATGCTTGTCCTAATTGAATTCGAGGCGTCGGATGAAGATTTCGGCGAATCAAAAATTCTTCGCAAAAATCTCCCGCACTTTTGCGTTCGTGAAACAAATCGGAAAGTAAATGAAAACCGGCCAATCCGTCTCCCAACGTGCCGGACACATAAATTTCGTCGCCTTCCCGCGCCTGATGACGGCAAAGTGCAGTCGATTTTTCCACAAATCCGTGCGCCGTAATGGTCACGCTTAACACCGCACCATGAGTCGTATCGCCGCCTATCAGTTGCACCTGTCGGGCGCTTAACAGTTCAAACATCCCGCGCGAAAACTCCGACAACCAAGTTTCATCGGCACGCGGCAACGTTAACGCCAGTGAAACCCAGGCCGGCTCCGCCCCCATTGCCGCCAAATCGCTCAAATTCGTCGCCACCGCTTTATAACCCAAATCATAGGGAGCAATATTCGGATAAAAATGCGAATTTTCCACCATGGTATCCGTCGTCACCACCAGCGTTTTGCCCGCCGGGACGGTTAACATGGCGCAATCGTCACCGATGGACAACACCACATCATCGCGCCGCACGGATTGCGGTCGTTCAAAAAACTGACGAATAAGATTAAATTCCGAAGGCATAGATTTCTCAATGAAATTACCGCTGGCAAGCCCTTGAATCTCTGAAACGGGTTGCCAAGGCTTATATAAAAATAGCGGGCCGGAAGCCCGCTTTACGAATATTGGTTATTTACGACCGAGCGCCGGCGCGATTCGGTCTAACACACCGTTGATATATTTATGGCTGTCTTCCGCACCGAAGGTTTTTGCCACCTCAATGGCTTCGTTGATAGCCACTTTGTAAGGCACATCCGGTTCGTATTTCAGTTCGTAAGTTGCCAAACGCAACACGGCTTTTTCAATGGGTGTCAGTTCGTCTGCGGCACGATCTAAAAACGGCGCGATTGTGGCGTCAATCGGCTCTAAGTAAGCGACCGTATTACGGAATAATTTACGAAAATAAGGCACATCCGCACCTTTTATGTCCTGCTCGGCGATAAAATTTAATTCTACTTCCGCCGCGTCGTTATTAGATACCGCCCAGGAATATAACGCCTGAACGGCACATTCGCGCGCCCGGCGACGCGGTGAAGATTTTTTCTTTTGTTCTGTCATGTTTATGCCGTTTTGATTTGATTTAACAGGTTCACCATTTCTAGCGCAACCATTGCTGCTTCCGCGCCTTTGTTACCCGCTTTGGTGCCGGCGCGCTCAATCGCTTGTTCGATGTTTTCGGTGGTAAGCACACCGAACGCCACCGGAATATCGGAATTCAGCGAAACGTTGCCCAATCCGCTGCTGGCTTCACCCGCTACGTATTCGAAATGCGCCGTGCCGCCGCGAATCACGGTGCCTAAGGCTACAATCGCGTCGAATTTTTTCGTTTCCGCCAAACGGCGTACGGCCAGAGGTAATTCGTATGCGCCCGGCACTTTTACTAAGGTAATGTTTTCGTCTTTCACTTCGCCCACGCGTTTTAACGCATCAACGGCGCCTTCCACCAAACTGTCGTTAATGAAATGATTGAAACGCGCAACCACCACGGCGATTTTGGCTGTCGGTGCGGCTAATTTACCTTCTAAAATCTTCATATTCTTTCCTTTTTTCTCAAATGGGACAATTAGGGCTGGATTCTATCATAAAAAAATGGCTCTATCAGCAGTTATCTTCGCGGCGGCGCGTTTCCGGCAAAGATTATTGCCAAGCCTGTAAAATTAAGGTTACAACTTAAAAAATTCCAGCTAAAATAACCGCACTTTAACACTCTATAAGGAACCGCTTTATGCGTAATAAAACTTTTGGTAGCGCCTTGATTGTTGCAGGCACCACCATCGGCGCGGGCATGGTATCAATGCCGCTGACTTCGGCGGGAATGGGCTTCGGTCTCACCTTGTTGCTGCTAGTGATTCTATGGGCGTTACTTGCTTACAGTGCGCTGCTTTTTGTTGAAGTCTATCAAAAAGCGGAACGTCGCGATGCCGGGATCGCCACACTGGCAGAACAATATTTCGGCATGGCCGGTCGCGCCCTGGCAACGGTCGCACTTGTGGTATTTATGTTTGCAATCTTAACCGTTTACGTGTTGATGAGCAGCGATTTGATTTCGACCGTTCTGCCTTCTTTACGGGAATACGGACAGGAAATTTCCATTATTTTCACGGTTTTCTTCGGTATTTTTATCATCGCCGGAACCGGTAAAGTGGATCTGGCAACCCGCATGCTGTTTATTGCTAAACTGGCGGCATTAGTAGTGCTGCTGTTCTTCATGCTGCCGAAAGTAACCATGGAAAACCTGATGGCCCTACCGTTAGATAAAGCTTTATTAATTTCGGCCAGCCCGTATTTCTTCACGTCTTTCGGCTTTCATGTGGTTATTCCAAGCATTAACAGTTATCTCGAAGGTGACATCAAACGCCTGCGCATTGCCATTCTGGGCGGTACGGCATTACCTTTATTTGTTTATATTTTATGGCAAATGGCGACCCACGGCGTTCTAAGCCAAACGGAATTCATCCAAATTCTGAATAACGATCCGACTTTAGGCGGTCTGGTTATTGCCGTCACCCAAATCACCGGCAGTGAAATGATCGGTTGGTCCGTGCGTTTGTTCTCATTATTCGCTTTAGCAACCTCGTTTTTAGGCGTTGCATTAGCCCTGTTCGATTGCCTGGACGACTTACTTCAACGGGTCAATATTCATGCGGGGCGTATCGCCTTAGGCATGTTCACCTTCCTGCCGACGCTCTTTTTCGCCTTATTCTATCGCGATTTTTTAGCCGTGTTAGCTTTGGCCGGTCAAATGTTCACTTTCTACGGCTTAATATTGCCGGTGGGCATGGCGTGGATGGTGCGTAAACGTTATCCCGATTTGCCTTATCGGGTAAAAGGCGGCAACATCACGTTATTACTCGCCCTGATTCTCGGCTTGCTCATCATGAACGTGCCGTTCTTAATCGATATGGGTTATTTGCCGAAAGTTATCGGTTAATCGTTTTAAAGCCTCAATGTTCGTTGAGGCTTTTTATTGTTCGCCGTTCATAAAAAAACATGCGATTTTTTGACCGCACTTTTCCGATCCGTTACAATCCCGGAACGTCTTTTTTGCTTTTTAAGAAATTCTTATGCTTTCACTTTCCGTTTTCGAACCTTCACTCAATCGACTCGCCGCGGGCTTAACCGAACGTTTTCCCGAACAGTTTCCGGCGAATTTTGCCGCCCGAAACGTCAATACTCCGCTCATGCTGCAAGCCATTGCCATGTCGGATTTCGTGGAAAAAGTGTGGCAAAATCAACCGCACTTTTTAGCCGAATGCTGGCAAACGCTTCCCACTTTGGCGGATTGCGAAAAATATTCCGAACGCTTATCGGCCTTGCTGGCGCAGACGGAAACGGAAGAACAGCTTTATCGCGTTTTGCGCCGGTTCCGTAATCGAGAAATGGCGAAACTCAGTTTATGCCAAAGCCTGAATCGCGGAACGGTGGAAGAAATTTTTATTCGCTTGTCTCAGCTGGCGGAAAGTCTGATTATCGGCGCGCGAGACTGGCTTTACGCGCAAGCCTGTTCGGAAATGGGTACGCCGACGGATCAACACGGTCATCCGCAACGACTTTATATTTTAGGTATGGGAAAATTGGGCGGATTCGAGCTGAATTTTTCTTCCGATATCGATTTAATTTTCACCTATCCGGAAAACGGCGAAACCCAGGGCGCGCGCCGTTCGGTGGATAATCAACGCTTTTTTACCCGCCTCGGACAACGTTTAATTAACGCCTTGGATCAATTCACCGCCGATGGTTTCGTTTACCGCACCGATATGCGTCTTCGACCTTTCGGTGACAGCGGCGCGCTGGCCTTAAGTTTTGCCGCCATGGAAACTTATTATCAGGAACAAGGGCGGGATTGGGAACGTTACGCCATGATCAAAGGCAGAATTTTAGGCGCAGATGAGGCGGATCCGAATGTCAACGCTCTGCGTCAAATGTTACGTCCGTTCATTTACCGCCGTTACATCGATTTCAGCGTGATTCAGTCATTACGCGAAATGAAAGGCAAAATTGAACGAGAAGTTCGCCGGCGCGGATTAGCGGATAACATCAAATTAGGCGCGGGCGGCATTCGCGAGATCGAATTTATCGTGCAGGTTTTCCAGCTTATCCGCGGCGGACGGGAAGTGGCGCTGCAACAGCACGCTTTATTAAATCTATTGCCTGAAATCGAAAAACTACAATTATTAACCGCGCAACAACGTCAGGATTTAACCCAGGCCTATTTGTTCTTACGGCGAGTGGAAAATGTGTTACAGGCAATCGACGATAAACAAACTCAATTATTGCCGACGGAAGAAACGGATCGCCAACGTTTGATTGCGGCAACGGCGGAATTCACCCGATGGGATGAAAACCGACAGGCTACCGTTGTGCGCTATCCCATCCGCGATTGGCAAAGTTTTTATACCGTTTTGCAGGAACAACAGCAAAAAGTGCGGTCGGTTTTTAATCAATTAATCGGTGATGAAAACGATACGGAATCCAATACACAAAACAGTGATTGGGTGGACTTTTTAGAAATCGACAATAATGAAATCATGACGATACTGGCGGAAAATCAAATTCCGGAAAGCGAGACAGAGGAAATCTGTGAAAAGCTGATTCAGTTCAAGGACAGTCTGGCACGCCGCCCCATCGGCACGCGCGGTCGGGAAGTCTTAAGCCAATGGCTGCCTTACTTGCTGTCGCAAATTTTTGCCCATTCCTCATATCGCGTCTTGTTGCCGCGGATTTTAAATATCGTGGAAAAAATTGTCACACGCACCACTTATCTGGAATTATTACAGGAAAACCCGCAAGCTTTAGAGCAGTTGATTGAACTTTGCGCGCAGTCACAAATGATCGCCGAACAAATGGCACGCCATCCGATTTTATTGGACGAATTATTGGATCGTAAAGCATTGCTGGATTTACCGTCATTCGAAAATTATCCGGCCGAATTGCAACAATATTTGCTGCGTCTGCCTGAAGATGACGAAGAACAATACATCAATGCTCTGCGTCAGTTCAAACAAACGACCTTGTTGCGTGTTGCCGCCGCGGATATTTTAGGTGCGCTGCCGGTGATGAAAGTCAGCGATCACCTCACTTATCTGGCGGAAGCCATTATTGCGGCGGTGGTTAATCTGGCCTGGCAGCAAATGACAACGCGGTTCGGGGTACCGGAACATTTGGCGACGGGCGAAAAAGGATTTTTGGTGATCGGATACGGCAAACTCGGCGGCATTGAGTTGGGATATAAATCCGATTTGGATCTGGTTTGTCTGTACGATGGTCGCGAAGGCTATACGGTCGGAGGCAAAAAACAAATCGATATTAACCAATTCTATCTTCGTCTTACCCAGAAAGTTGTCAGTATTTTCAGCATGAAAACCAGTGCGGGGATTTTGTACGAAGTCGATATGCGCCTGCGTCCTTCCGGCGAAGCCGGCGTATTATGCAGTTCGCTGAAAGCTTTCGAGCATTATCAACATAATGATGCCTGGACATGGGAAACCCAGGCGTTGGTTCGCGCCCGAGCGGTTTACGGCGAACCGAATCTGCGCCGGGAATTTAACCGCATTCGTCGGGAAGTGCTGTCGGCCGCCCGCGATTTGGATAAGCTCAAAACCGATGTACGGGAAATGCGCGAAAAAATGTATTTACATTTGGCGAATACGGATAAAACCCGTTTCAATATTAAAACCGATGCGGGCGGCATTACCGATATTGAATTTATCGCGCAATATCTGGTGCTTGCCAATGCGCCGCAAAATGTTGATCTGGCTTATTGGTCGGATAATGTCCGAATTTTTGATGTGATGGCAAGCAACAATGTGATGTCGTTGGATATGGCGGAAAACCTGAAAGACTGTTATACCAGTCTGCGCAACCGAATTCACCATTTGAATCTGCTCGGTGAACCGTCTGTTGTGCCCGCTTCCGAATTTTCGGAAGTGCGGTCATTTATCCAACAGGTTTGGAAACAGTTGTTTACATAAAAATAAAGAGGCAAACGCCTCTTTTTATTTTAATCCGCAACTAGATTATTTAATAATACGCAAATGCGATGCGGACTTTTTATCCGATGACGTTTTTTTCGCTACGGATTTTTCTTTCGATTTTTCTTCCGCACTTTTCACCGGTGTAAGCTGCGTTTTATCCAATTCGTCATAAATCGGTTCCGGTTCAAACATCACGCCGTCACCGTTTTCACGGGCATAGATCGCAATCGCCGCACCCATGGGAATATATAAATTACGGGGAATTCCCTGGAAACGCGCGCTGAATTCAATGGTGTCATTGCCGAGCGCCAGATTGCCCACCGCGCCTTCCGAAAGATTCAACACAATTTGCCCGTCTTTAACATATTCCTGCGGCACATCCACACCATAATAAGTGGCGTCAACCACAAGATAAGGCGTAAATCCGTTATCCAGCAACCAATCGTAATAGGCGCGTAATAAATAAGGGCGTTTCGGCGAAGATTTAAATTCCATTATTTGTCATCCATTAAATTTTTAGGGGCGACGCTGCCGATAGATTGCATGAAAGAATCGCGGGTGAAGATACGCTCCATATAACCTTTCAACGCCTTACTACCGGCGCCGGTAAACTCCACGCCCATTTCTTTTAATTTCCAAAGTAACGGCGCAATGTAGCAATCAACCAAACTAAATTCATCATTCATAAAATAGGAATATTGATTAAAAATCGGAGCGATTGCCAGAAATTCTTCTTTTAGTTGTTTTAATGCTTCCGCACGTTCCGCCGCCGTGCCGTTTTCCGCTTTTTCAAGCGTCGGATACCAATCCTGTTCAATACGCATCGTTAACAACCGTTTTTTACCGCGATCAACCGGATAAACCGGCATTAACGGCGGATGCGGGAAACGTTCGTCCAGATATTCCATAATAATGCGCGAATTATAAAGCACCAGGTCGCGATCAACCAATGTAGGCAGTGAGCCGTACGGGTTCAATTCCATTAATTCTTCCGATACAGCTTGGGGATCGACATTTTCCGTCTCATAAGCGACACCTTTTTCCGCTAAGACAATACGCACTTGATGGCAATAAATATCCGATTTATTAGAAAAAAGAGTCATTATTGAACGTTTATTTGCCGCACTGGTCATTTATTCCTCCGCTGACGATATAAAAATAAGTTAACAGCCTCTCTCCGGCTGTTCTGAAATCAGGTAAAAAATATCTTGCTATTTTAGCATAAACTACCGATTGATTTCCAAGTTATCCAAGTTATTTTTGAATTTATCCTGAATTAAATATAAAAAAATTGCAGCCCTTCCGGACTGCAATTTCTTGAAATACAAACGTAATATAAAATTAACGTTTTGAGTATTGCGGGCGACGACGTGCTTTGTGCAAGCCCACTTTTTTACGTTCAACACGACGGGCGTCGCGAGTAACGAAACCTGCTGCGCGCAGCGCCGGACGTAAAGACTCATCATATTCCATTAACGCACGCGTGATACCGTGACGGATCGCGCCTGCCTGACCTGAAATACCACCACCTTTAACAGTGATGTAAAGGTCTAATTTATCAGTTAATTCAACTAATTCTAAAGGTTGACGAACGATCATTCGAGAAGTTTCACGACCGAAGTACACCTCTAAAGAACGTTGGTTAATGGTGATGTTACCATTGCCCGGTTTGATAAATACACGAGCTGAAGAGCTTTTGCGGCGACCTGTGCCGTAGTTTTGATTTGCTGCTGTCATTTTTCTGCTCCGTGATTAGATATCTAAAACTTGTGGTTGTTGCGCAGCGTGTTCATGCTGTGAACCTGCGTATACTTTCAGTTTGCGGAACATTGCACGGCCTAACGGACCTTTCGGCAACATACCTTTAACCGCAATCTCAATCACCGCTTCCGGACGGCGAGCAATCATTTCTTTAAAAGTCGCTTGTTTGATGCCGCCTACATAGCCTGTGTGCCAGTAGTAAACTTTATCGGTTTCTTTACGCCCCGTTACCGCGACTTTGTCCGCATTGATCACGATGATGTAATCACCGGTATCTACGTGCGGAGTGTACTCGGCTTTATGTTTACCACGAAGACGACGCGCTAATTCGGTTGCTAAACGACCTAACGTTTTACCTGTCGCATCTACTACATACCAGTCACGTTTAACCGTTTCCGGTTTTGCTACAAAAGTTTTCATTAATTTAATTACCAATATTTGATATTAATACCCAGTACTCTCACGAGTACAACCATGATCTTAATCAGCACCCCTTCGAGTGTGATCTCGACAAAATAACGGGCGGCGGGAAAACCGCACCGTTCACAGGGTCGCGTGATTATACATAAAACGGCGGACGAATGCCAGCCATAAAATAAACAATTCGACAAAAATGCAGAATGTTTTTGATCGGCGAACACCGTTTTTATATACTTCGCAGCGATATTTGTCGCCACGTTTTCTGATTGTCGACATAATTTCTCCGGTTGGCGTAAAAAATAAAAATTAAAGCGTAAAATTGGCGTAATTGACCGATAACAATATATAAAAATAGATAAAAAATAACAATCCGGACGAAGTGAAAAGAAAGGTTGGTTAATTTAGAGTTATCTATAACTTATTGATATTTATAGAAATAAGAAAAGAAAAAAGCCGTGCTCAAATAAGCCGGCTTTTATTTTGTGGTGCTTCGGGCGAGACTCGAACTCGCACATCCTGAGGACACTGCCACCTGAAGACAGCGTGTCTACCAATTCCACCACCGAAGCGATATACGGCGCGCATTGTATCGGGGATTTGAACCACTGGCAAGTAGTTTTCTGCAAAATTTTTCTTTTATCGCCGTGAAGGGTGAAATCGACGCCGTATTAACGTAAAAAATCAAAAAACGCTTTCCTTTCCCCTAAAAGTCGCTATGATATAGCCGTTTAAAAAATGCGGTCAATTTCGACCGCACTTTAAAAACTATCTCATCCAACGTCCTGTTGGGGAAAGATAAAAAAGCTGAAACGCTTTTTTTAATAAGTAGCGAGTCAAATGCCCCATGGCGTCTGTTTTTACAGAAAGCTTAGGCTTCCCGCAAGGCACCCGACTTATTTTTTTCACCTCTCGTAGAAGGTTTATATTAAATGACAATTATCACGCCAGTTCAAGCCGTTCTTGCTTCCAATCAACATTTCTTAGATCGCCAGGATGCAATGGAATCCAACGTTCGCAGTTATCCGCGCAAACTTCCTTTTGCTTATGCCAAAGCACAGGGTTGCTGGGTTACGGACGTTGAAGGCAACGAATATCTCGACTTTTTAGCCGGCGCAGGAACATTAGCATTAGGTCATAATCACCCGGTGTTAATGCAATCCATTAAAGACGTGTTAGACAGCGGTTTGCCGTTGCATACCCTGGATTTAACCACACCGTTGAAAGACGCTTTCACGGAGGAATTATTATCGTTCTTCCCGAAAGATCAGTATATTTTACAATTCACCGGCCCGTCCGGCGCCGATGCCAACGAAGCGGCAATCAAATTAGCCAAAACCTATACCGGCCGCGGTAATATCATCGCTTTCTCGGGCGGTTTCCACGGCATGACTCACGGCGCCTTATCATTAACCGGTAATTTAGGCGCCAAAAATGCCGTGCAAAACCTCATGCCGGGCGTGCAATTTATGCCGTATCCGCACGAATACCGCTGTCCGTTCGGTATCGGCGGCGAAGCGGGTGCCAAAGCGGTTGAACGCTATTTCGAAAACTTTATCGAAGACGTAGAAAGCGGCATGGTTAAACCGGCCGCCGTCATCTTAGAAGCCATTCAAGGTGAAGGCGGCGTCGTGCCGGCGCCTGTTTCATTCTTACAAAAAGTCCGTGAAGTCACGCAAAAACACGGTATTTTGATGATTGTGGACGAAGTCCAGGCCGGTTTCTGCCGCAGCGGTAAAATGTTCGCCTTTGAACATGCCGGTATCGAGCCGGATATTGTGGTGATGTCCAAAGCGATTGGCGGCAGCCTGCCGTTAGCGGTTTTAGCCATTCGTAAAGAATTTGACGCCTGGCAGCCCGCCGGTCACACCGGAACGTTCCGCGGCAATCAATTAGCCATGGCGACGGGTTACGCTTCGCTGAAAATCATGCGTAAAGAAAATCTGGCGCAAAACGCCCGGGAACGCGGTGAATATTTAACCGCCGCATTGCGCGAATTAAGCCGGGAATTTCCTTGCATTGGCAATGTGCGCGGCCGCGGTTTGATGATGGGGATCGACATTGTGGACGAACGCAAGCCCGCAGACAACACCGGCGCCTATCCGCAGGACGCCGAATTAGCGGTGGCGATTCAAAAAGCCTGTTTTAACAATAAATTATTGTTGGAACGCGGCGGACGCAACGGTAATGTGGTGCGAATTCTCTGCGCGGTAAACATTAATCAGGCGGAATGCGAAGAATTTATCAAACGCTTCAAACAATCCGTGGCGGATGCGCTTAAAGCGGTGCGCGGTTAATTAAAAGTGCGGTCGAATTTTCGCAAGTTTTTTGGGGAAATCCGGCCGCTTGTCATTGTTGCGGGCGGGCTTGCCGGCTCGCCTTTTATTATGAATCGGCAGGCTGATAAACGCCTGCGACCGAAATACGGAATTCTATAATATGGCAGATATTTCAAAACACAGACAATCGCTTTTTTGCAGAGATCCGCAATCCGTCGCGGATTATGAAACGGCGATGAAGGACGCGGTAAAAGCGGTTTCCCACTGGCTTAAAAACGAAAAAATGTACACCGGCGGTTCAATCAAAGAATTACGCGCGACTATCGGCGGTTTTAACCCAAGCAAAGACGGCCTGGGCATAAAAAAATCGCTGGATCATTTGGTGGAAATCTTTTTGAATCCGAGTTTGAAAGTGCACCATCCGCATTCGCTCGCCCATTTACACTGCCCGACTATGGTGACCAGCCAAATTGCGGAAGTGTTAATCAATGCGACCAATCAATCCATGGATTCCTGGGATCAAAGCCCGGCCGGTTCCATTATGGAAGAGCATTTAATCGACTGGCTTCGTCAAAAAGTCGGCTATGGTAAAGGCACCTCAGGCGTATTTACTTCGGGCGGCACCCAATCCAACCTGATGGGCGTGTTACTCGCGCGCGATTGGGCGGTGGCTAACAACTGGAAGAATGCCGACGGCTCCGAATGGTCCGTTCAACGCGACGGTTTGCCGGCAGACGCACTGAAAAAAATCAAAGTGGTTTGCTCTGAAAACGCCCATTTCTCCGTACAAAAAAATATGGCGATGATGGGCATGGGCTTTCAATCCGTCGTCACGGTGCCGACCAATGCCAACGCACAAATGGATATCGCCGAGCTTGAAAAAACGCTGAATCAGCTTAAAGCGGAAGACAAAATCACGGCTTGTATCGTGGCAACCGCAGGCACCACCGATGCAGGCGCCATTGATGATTTGAAAGCCATCCGCAAACTGGCCGACCGACACAAAGCCTGGTTACACGCGGACGCGGCCTGGGGCGGCGCTTTGTTGTTATCAAAAGATTATCGCCGTTTGCTAGACGGTATCGAACTCACCGATTCCGTCACGCTGGATTTTCATAAGCATTTCTTCCAAACTATTTCCTGCGGTGCGTTTTTATTGAAAGATCCGGCGAACTATCGTTTCATCGACTACAAAGCGGATTACCTGAACTCCGAATACGACGAACAACACGGCGTACCGAATCTGGTATCTAAATCACTGCAAACCACCCGTCGCTTCGACGCCTTAAAATTATGGTTCACGCTGGAAGCTTTAGGCGAAGATTTGTACGCGTCAATGATTGATCACGGCGTAAAACTGACCAAACAAGTGGAAGCCTACATTCACGCCGCCGAAGGCTTGGAAATGCTGGTTCCGACTCAATTTGCCGCGGTGCTGTTCCGGGTAAATCCGAAAGGTTATCCGACGCAATGGCTGGATGCGTTAAACCAAAATGTGGCGGATGAGCTGTTCGCCCGCGGCGAAGCCAATATCGGCGTCACTAAAGTCGGCGATAAACAATCGCTGAAAATGACGACTTTAAGCCCGATTGCCACGCTGGAAGACGTGAAAGCGTTGCTGGATTTGGTGTTAGCGGAAGCTGATCGGATTAAAGACGCCATCGCCGACGGCACTTATATTCCGCCTATTGATTAAAAAAACGATAAAAAAATCGTGAAAAAATCGCCCGCACTTTAGCGGAAATTTACCGTATAAGTTCGGGCGGTTTACGTTTCATTCGGCGGAAATGTGATCTACCGCAAATAACCCACAAGTCAGACAAGACAAACGCCGATTTTCCCGTTATGATAAAACAAAAATAAAAAAGGAGGCATTTATGCAAACCTGGACGACTGAAATGTGGCTGGCCGCAGGCATCGGACTTGCTGTGGGAATCGTTATCACTTATCTCATTTTGCGCCTCACCAAAGGTTCGATTAAAAAACAGGCGCAAACCGAAAGCGAATTGCAACAAACCAAATCCGCCCTGCAAAAACAGGAAGAATTGCTGGAAAAACATTTTGCGGAAAGCGCCGATTTATTTAAAGTGCTGGCACAGGATTATCAAAAAATTTACCGTCATATGGCGAAATCTTCCGACGAATTAATGCCGGATGCCAAAACTAAAGGATTGTTCCTGCAAAGTTTTATGAATTCCGATAAATCCACCGCCGCCGTTGAGAAAGATCATCAGCCGCGGGATTATTCGGAAGGTTCTTCCGGTCTGTTTAAAGCGGAACGCTAATCAAATCAAGAGAAAAAGAGCGGGTATTTTATCGGCTCTTTTTTATTCTCCGTCGAAAAAACAATGAAAATTTTGCCCGCACTTTGATCGAAAAATGTTATTCCAACGCCCGCAGGAGGCTCATATGAAAAATAAAATATCTTTATATTTAATCGCTGTGATTGCCGCCGGCTTCGTCCGTTTTGCTGCGGCGGAAGCAAACGGTGCAAACGACGTCAAGTTGGATCGCGCCGTTCAGGTGTACAAAAAAGCGGATTTGCTTAAATGGAATCGTGAGAAAACCGCAGGCGGCGAAGGCGAATTGTTAGGAGATTTCGCTTTCACTCGCCACCAAACAGACAGTCGGGATGCGTTCAAAGAAATCGGCTGGCTTACCCTGCCGAAAGGAGCGTCAATCGGTTTGCACAAACACAATGACAACGAAGACGTTTACATTATCGTATCCGGCAAAGGGTTATTTACTGACGGAAACGGTAAAGAAACGGCGGTAGAAGCCGGCGACATTACCATCGCCCGGCCGGGGCAATCTCATGCCTTGAAAAATATCGGCGACGAACCTTTAATATTCCTCAACCCCGTCGCTAAATTGACGAACATGCCAACAAAATAATCACAAAAACAATGAAAAAACTGACCGCACTTTTTTATCTGCGTCTCAAAGCCGGTATGCTTTCGACGGATGGCGACGCAGATTTTAATGAAATCTTAACAAATTCTCGGCAACGGTTCATTGGTGGGTAAATCCAGTAAACGGCTTTGTCCGAAAATTCCCGCCAAACGCACTTTTTTGTCTTCGGTCACCTCGCCGATGAGGGCGGCATTTTGGCCTAATTGATGGCTGTGAAGTGCGGTCAGAATTTCCGCTGTTTTTTCAGCTTTGGCAATAATCACCAACTTCCCTTCGTTGGCGAAATTTAACGCTTCCAGCCCCAGAATTTCACAGATTCCGCGAACTTCGCTGCGAATCGGTAACGCCGCTTCTTCAATGCGCATGCCCAGGTCTCGAGCTTGCGCATATTCGTGCAACACGGCATTCACGCCACCGCGCGTGGCATCGCGCACGGCTTTTATTCCGTCAATCGGACGAAGCAGATCAATTAACGGCGTCAGCACGGCGCAATCGCTTTGCAAGGCCGTCTGAATGCCGAGATTTTCCCGTAAGTTTAAAATCGTCGCGCCGTGATCGCCGATGGTGCCGCTGATGATAATTTGATCGCCCGCTTCAATGCGGTGAGCGCCCCAGTCAAGATTGTCGGGAATCACGCCAATGCCGCCGGTATTGATGAAAATTTTATCCACGGCGCCTTTTTGCACCACTTTGGTATCGCCCGTTACCACCTGAATGCCGGCTTTTTGACAGGTTTCCGCCATAGCCTGAATGATGGTTTTCAATTCACTCAACGGCAAACCTTCTTCCAAAATAAATCCGCAGGATAAATATTTTGGCACCGCGCCGCCCACGGCGATGTCATTCGCCGTGCCGCAAACCGCTAATTTACCGATATTGCCGCCGGGGAAAAAAATCGGATCGATAACGAAACTGTCGGTAGAAAACGCTAATTTTTGACCGCACTTTGTCAGTTCATTTAAAGGAATGCGGGCTTGATCTTCTCCTTGCGCGAGAATGGGATTGTTAAACGCGTCGAAAAAATATTCCCGGATCAGTTTTTGCATTGCCGCACCGCCGTTGCCGTGCGCCATGGTGATAAAATCAGTCATAAGAATCCTTTTGTGATTGACTGCAATAAAATTGAAACCATTGAGGCATACCTTTCGTATGCCTCATCAACCTTTATTTTAACCCGGCGGGCGCTTATTCCCGGCGGTATTGATAATATGCCGCACAGGCGCCTTCGGAAGACACCATTAATGCGCCGTAAGCGTTATCAGGATTACAGCCCGTCCCGAACAACGGACAATCGGCGGGTTTGCATTTGCCCGTCAGCACATCGCCGCAGCGGGAATCGGGATCGTCCGCCACGCGTTGGGGCTGACTGTGAAAATAAATTTCCGCATCAAATTGACGATATGCCGGCGTCAATTCCACGCCCGATTCTTCGATTTCGCCCAATCCGCGCCATTCGCTACGGGCTTTCGGTTGAAAAACCTCCGCTATGGCGCGTTGCGCCAAAGCATTACCGTTCTCATGCACGATACGTTTGTACTGATTCTCTACTTCGCAACGTCCGTCCGCAAATTGCTGCACCAACATCACGATAGATTGCAAAATGTCCAGCGGTTCGAAACCGGTAATAACAAAAGGTTTATGAAATTGGTCGCACAACGTTTGATAAGGTTGCGAACCAATCACCATGCTGACATGTCCCGGCGCGATAAATCCGTCTATTTTGATTTGATCCTGCGACAGCAGACTGCGCAGAGTCGGAATAATCGTGATGTTCTGACACACAATACGAAAATTCCGTACGTCCTGTTTTTTTGCCTGTTGCAGCGTGACTGCCGTACTTGGCATGGTAGTTTCAAAACCCAGGGAAAAAAACACCACTTGTTTATCCGAATTATTCCGCGCCAGAGTTAAAGCGTCCAACGGCGAATACACAATACGAACGTCCGCGCCTCGCCCTTTGGCTTCCAGCAACGAACCTTTGCGTCCTTTCACCCGCATAGCGTCGCCGAAGGTACAGAAAATCACATTCGGTTTTTCCGCGATTTCAATGCAAACGTCAATCCGTCCCATCGGCAACACGCAAACCGGGCAACCGGGGCCGTGAATAAATTCAACGGACGGCGGCAACAAACGATCCAGCCCGAATTTGAAGATCGTATGGGTATGACCGCCGCAGACTTCCATTAAATACAACGGATTTTCCGCCGTAAAGTGCGGTAAATTTTTCATGAGTTTTTTCAGCCGTTGTACCAGACTTGCGGCCAGTTCCGGATCGCGGAATTCATCAACAAACCGCATGTTAATTTCTGCCTAACCAGTTCAGCCAATTCTGCATGCCTTCGCCGGTGACGGATGAAAGCCGAATCACTTCGATATTCGGATTAATGCGTTTGGCGTTTTCGATGCATTTGTCCACGTCGAATTTCAGATATGGCAACAGATCGATTTTGCTTAAAATCATCAAACCGGACGCCGCAAACATATGCGGATATTTCAACGGTTTGTCTTCGCCTTCCGTCACGGATAAAATCACCACTTTGGTTTTTTCGCCCAAATCAAATTCGGAAGGACACACCAAATTGCCCACGTTTTCGATAAACAGAACGGAATCCGCCTGCGGTTTTAATTTCACCAGCGCATCGGCAATCATTTTGGCGTCCAAATGACAACCTTTTCCCGTATTCACTTGAATTGCCGGCACACCGGTTTCGCGGATGCGTTCGGCATCGTTTTCCGTTTGCTGATCGCCTTCAATTACGTAACAAGTGCGGTCGTTTTTTAACGCGTTTAAAGTGGCGGTTAACAGCGTGGTTTTGCCGGAACCCGGACTGGAAACCAGATTTAAGGTCAGAATATGATTTTTTTCAAATAATTGACGATTCATCTCCGCCAGTCGGTTATTTTCTCCCAACACGTCCTGCTCGACCTTAAGCAATCGTTTTTGATGTTCGTCCGGCTCGGTCGAATGAAAATGTGAATGTGAAAAGTTCGGTAATTTGACCGCACTTTGCTCATGCGAATGGTCGTGCGAATGAGGCAATTCGCCTATTCGAACTTGATCCGGGTGACCACAACCACAGGTCGTACACATAATGCTCTCCCACGTTATGAACGTTGTTATAAAATTGTAAAAACAAAAACGGAGTTAGCATAGCACTAACCCCGTCGGATAGAATTGACCGAGATCAATTCCCTACTCATCAGCGGGAATTTCCGCTTGACAATGCGGGCAATCCAAAAAATGTTTTTCGTTATTATGTACGATGTAATGCCCCATTTTCTTGGCTTTGGTATCAAGATAACCCACGTTATAGCGATTTTCGCCTACGTTCAACGGCACTCTTTCCACCACATTGATTCCCGCCGCTTTCATGGTTTCGATTTTCGCCGGATTATTGGTCAGCAACCGCACCGCTTTCACGCCCAACTGCTCAAAAATATCGGCACACACGGAAAAATTGCGTTCGTCCGCTTTAAAACCGAGCGCCAGATTCGCTTCAATGGTATCCATTCCCTGATCCTGCAAGGCATAAGCGCGGATTTTGTTAATTAATCCGATACCGCGCCCTTCTTCACGATGATAAACCAACACACCGCGACCTTCCTGGCTGATTTGGCGCAAAGCGCTGGCAAGCTGAAAACCGCAATCGCATTTCAAACTGTGTAAAGCGTCGCCGGTTAAACATTCGGAATGAATGCGCGCCAGCACGGGTTGTCCGTCTTCCACGTCGCCCATGACCAAAGCCACATGTTCTTTTTTAGTGTCGGGAAATTCAAATCCCACAATTTTAAAAATACCGAATTCCGTGGGTAAAGTGGCTTCAGTCACACGCTGAATTTTTGCCATAAATAAATTCCTTATTCTGATTTTGCCGCACTAATGATAGAATGCCGAATTTGATTAAGACGTCATCATTAGGAGCTGTATTTATGTTAAAACGCCTGTCATTATATACGTTTTTACTCTGTCTTGTGCCAATTTTTGTATGGATTTTTTCCTGGAAATGGGCCGGAGACGCTCATCTTACGCAATTTGATCATTTTCTTTATTGGCTGACGGAAACCGGCAGTTCGCCTTATGCCGTCATCACTTGCGCTGTGTTTGCGTTGCTTTTCGCTCCAATTTTCCCGACCCGTCAAAAGTGGATTCTGGCGGTCGTTGTGATGGCGCTCGCCACCTGCGTCACCCAAGGCATTAAAAGCGTTTCCAAATCCGTTTTTGCCGAACCCCGTCCGTTTATTATCGAACTTACGGAAAAATCCGGCGTTTCCGCGGAATATTTCTATGATCACCCGCGTCAACAGCGGGAAGTGCTGGTGAATCAATTCTATGCCGACAAACCGGAAACCCCGGATTGGTTAAGCCGTCACCGCGAAAACGAAACCGGCTACTCTTTCCCTTCCGGTCATACTATTTTTGCCGTCACCTGGCTGTTACTGGCGGTCGGTTTCACGGAAATTTACGGTCGATGCAAATCCACCTCCAAACTCTTAGTGGCGGGAACCTTTCTGTGGGCGTTATTAATGCTTGTCAGCCGTTTACGCCTCGGCATGCACCATCCTATCGATCTGTTGGTCAGCACCTTGATTGCCTGGATAATTAATTGCAGCATTTTCTGGTATTTACGAAAAAAAGCGATCTTCGTCAAAGAATAAAACGGAAAGTGCGGTTAAAATTTTCAAAGTTTTTTATATAAGGAGAGATGTATGTTATACGGATTTGATATCGGCGGTACAAAAATCGAACTCGCCGTATTCAATGACAAATTGGAAAAACAATACAGCGAACGCGTGCCGACCCCGCAGGAAAGCTATGAAGACTGGTTGTCCGCCATTGTGAATCTGGTACAAAAGGCCGATGCCAAATTCGGTTGCAAAGGTTCCGTGGGCTTAGGTTTGCCGGGTTTCGTCAATCGCGAAACCGGCATCGCGGAAATCACCAATATTCGTATCGCCGATAACAAACCGATTTTAAAAGATCTGTCCGAACGATTGGGACGCGAAGTTCGGGCGGAAAACGACGCCAACTGCTTCGCCTTGTCCGAGGCCTGGGACGAAGAAAATCAACAATATCCTTTCGTGTTAGGATTAATTCTCGGCACCGGTTTCGGCGGCGGTTTGGTGTTCAACGGCAAAGTTCACTCGGGCAATATCGGCATGGCGGGCGAATTGGGCCATATTCAGTTGAATTATCACGCGCTGAAACTGCTCGGTTGGGATAAAGCGCCGATTTACGAATGCGGTTGCGGCAACAAAGCCTGTTTAGACACCTATCTTTCCGGCCGCGGCTT
The DNA here is from genome assembly GCF_014843355.1 of Actinobacillus sp. GY-402. Taxonomy (GTDB): domain Bacteria; phylum Pseudomonadota; class Gammaproteobacteria; order Enterobacterales; family Pasteurellaceae; genus Exercitatus; species Exercitatus varius. Next base: position 786,141 of record NZ_CP062137.1, on the reverse strand, counting down.
CGAAATGCTGTATCGCGATCTGCAAGGCGAAGCTTTATCCGCCAAAGAAATTATCGATAATTTTTACGCAGGCGATAAAAGTGCGGTCGAATTTGTCGAACTTTTTGTAGAATTGGCGGCAATTTCCATCGGAAACATTATCACCGTGTTGGATCCCCATTTAATTGTGCTCGGCGGCGGTTTATCCAACTTCGATTATCTCTACGAAGCGCTGCCGAAAGCGCTGCCGCGCCATTTAATGCGCAGCGCCAACGTGCCGACCATTAAAAAAGCCAAATACGGCGATTCCGGCGGCGTACGCGGTGCGGCGGCGTTGTTTCTGGAAAAATAATACGTTTCCTCAAAAAGTGCGGTTAAATTTGACCGCACTTTTGTTTTTTAGGCGTAAAATATTATTGTCGTAATCGGTTACGGAGGCAAACATGGCAAACAAAAGTCTAACACGGCAAATATTCGACTATGTGCTGACACAATACGGTTCGCAGCCGGAATATTTATGGAAAACCTATCCCGATTACGCGGTTTTGCGCCATCAGGATAATCGCAAATGGTACGCCATTGTCATGAACGTGCCGAAAGCCAAACTGGGACTGGCGGGAACGGAGGCCATCGATGTCATGAACGTAAAATGCTCGCCGGAAATTCTCAGCACATTCCTCGCCCAGGACGGCTTTCTGCCCGCCTATCACATGAATAAATCCCATTGGCTGACCGTCCGCCTCGACGGTTCGGTGGATAATGACACAATTTTCTTTTTACTAAACGCCAGCTTCGATTTAACCGCCACCCGGCAAACCAAAAAACGGCTCGGTATCGCCCGTTATACGGAATGGATCGTGCCCGCCAACCCGAAATATTATGATGTGGAAAAAGATCTGCGCGAAGGCGGCGAAATTCTTTGGAAACAAAGCAATAATGTGGCGCCGGACGACATTGTGTATATTTATGTCACCGCGCCGACGGCGGCAATCCGTTACAAATGTTTGGTGTTGGAGGTAAACATTCCGTATCGCCGACGGCATGATCATTTGCAAATAAAACGGGTGATGAAAATTCGCTGCTTAAAAGAATACGACAAAACATTGATTCCCCGCGCCAAAATGGCGGAATTCGGCGTTTCCGCAGTGCGAGGCCCGCGCCATATGCCTTACGGCTTAAAGCAGGAAATTGATTTGATAAGCGATGAGTAACGTAAAAGTGCGGTCAAATTTTTCATTGTTTTTGTGAGCCGTCTCACAATTTTTACAAGTCGTTTTGCCTTTTCGCTCAAATCGGATTAAACTGAGCGCCATTAGTCGGGGTGCTGCATTTTGCGGCTGAGATAATACCCGTGAACCTGACACAGCTAATACTGGCGTAGGAAACTAATTGCAACCTTCTAAGGTCGGATTTCCGGCAGAATCGCCTGCCGCCTTCCATTAAATCAATTTTTCCTTTCCCCCAGATTGCCGGTCAATTTCATTTTGAATACAAAAGGAAACGCTATGCAATCCCATTATTTACCTCTTGTTCGCAGCCAAACACCGCTTGTTCACTGCATGACCAATCTTGTAGTCACCAATTTTTCCGCCAACGGTTTGCTGGCATTGGGCGCTTCGCCTTTTATGTCCGTTACGCCGGAAGAAATTACTGAAATTCAGAATTTCGCTCAAGCGCTATTGATTAATATCGGCACAATCAACGAAGCCGATGTCAAAGCCATGCTGATTGCAGGCAAGGCCGCAAACAAAGCGGGTGTGCCCGTCGTATTAGATCCCGTAGGCGTCGGAGCCACCGCCTTTCGGCAAAAAATCATCAAACAACTGCTGGCCGAAATTAATTTTGCCGTAATCCGCGGGAATGCGGCGGAAATCGCTTTTCTGGCCGGAATAAACTGGCAAGGAAAAGGCGTCGATGCCGTAACCGGCGGCGATGCTGCCGATTTAAGTCGTCTTGCGAAAACCGTTGCACAAAAATATCGATGTGTTACCGCTTTAAGCGGTGAAATTGATTTTATTAGTGACGGGAGAAATGTTCGCCAAATTCAAAACGGTACGACGTTATTTCGGAAAGTGACAGGGTCGGGATGCTTGTTGGGCGCCGTAATCGGTGCATTTTTAGGCGTTGCGCAACCCGCCGATTATTTTGCCGCCTGCATTGAAGCCTGCGCGGTGTACGCCGTCGCCGGTGAACTTGCCGCTCAGGATCTGAGCCGTGAAACCGGCACTTTTGCAGTAAATTTCATCGATCGGTTAGGGACAATTGATATGCTCCAACTTGCCGATAAAGCGCGAATCAGTGAAATATAAGGAGCAAAATATGACCATACCGCAAGTTCTGACTATTGCCGGTTCCGACAGTGGCGGCGGCGCCGGTATTCAGGCGGATCTCAAAACTTTCCAAATGCGCGGCGTATTCGGTACTTCCGTCATTACCGCCGTTACCGCACAAAACACCTTGGGCGTTTTCGCGATTCATCCCGTTCCGCGGGCGATCATTCAGGCTCAGCTAAAAGCAGTGGCGGAAGATTTCACCCTTTCCGCAGTGAAAATAGGTATGCTGGGCAATGCCGAGATCATCGACTGTGTAGCGGAAGGCTTAGAACAATATTCGTTGCCGAATATCATTTTGGATCCCGTTATGGTTGCCAAAGACGGTTCGCCGTTGTTACAACGAAACGCCGTAACGACTTTAAAAAAACGGTTGATTCCCAAAGCGCATGTCATCACGCCGAATATTCCTGAAGCGGAAATCATTACCGGCATCAAAATCCGAAACGAACAGGCCGTTTTCGATGCCGCAGAAATTTTACACGAACTGGGCGCGAAAACGGTGATCATTAAAGGCGGTCATCTTGAAAATTCGCAAAGCGTGCGGTGTAAAGATTGGTTTTTTTCGCCGCAAAATCATTTCGTGCTGGAATCCCCGCGCATTGATACCCGACATACCCACGGCACGGGCTGTACATTTTCCGCCTGTATCGCTGCGGAAACGGCAAAAGGCAAAGGCATAGAACAAGCCGTCCGCATAGCGAAAGACTACATTTCCGCCGCTATCGGCCATTCGTTAAACATCGGTCACGGACACGGACCGACAAACCATTGGGGCTATCAAGATGAATAACATCAGATCCATGCTGCCCGTTTACTTTATTGCCGGAACGCAAGATTGCCGCCATTTAACCGGTTCGCCGGCAGAAAATTTGCTCAATATTCTGCAGCGGGCGTTAAAGGCGGGCATCACTTGCTTTCAGTTCCGCGAAAAAGGTACAAATTCGCTGGCGCAAGATCCGCCGTTAAAACGCCGGCTTGCACGACAATGTCAGCAATTATGTCGACAATTTAACGTTCCCTTCATTATCAACGACGATATTGAACTGGCTTTGTCCATTCAGGCGGACGGCATTCATGTTGGGCAAAAAGATACGCCGGTGGAAAGCATTTTAGCCCGCGCCGCTTATAAACCCATTATCGGCTTATCCATCAATACGTTAGAACAGGCGGTGGCCAATAAAGATCGTCCGGATATCGACTATTTCGGTATCGGGCCGATTTTTGCCACCCAATCTAAAGCGGATCATGCGCCGATTGTCGGTTTGGAATGCATTCGCCAGGTTCGCCGACTCGGCGTGACAAAGCCCTGCGTTGCCATTGGTGGTATCAATGAAATGAACGCATCGGACGTGCGAGATTCCGGCGCGGACGGCGTTGCGGTGATTTCCGCCATCAGCCAATCTGCGGATATCGCCCGTACCGTTCGGGCGCTCGCTTTACAACGATAAATGCCGCTCAATAAAAGTGCGGTCAAAATTTAAGAAGTTTTTTGCGCTAAAAAACGTTTAAAATTTCGACCGCACTTTTCGCTTTAATCCCTTCGGCAAAAACGATAAGATATCGTTCATATTCAATACAAGGAGCAAACGCAATGCCATTCAATTTAAAAAACCGTCATTTATTAAGCTTAGTTCATCATACGCCCCGCGAAATTCAGTTTCTGCTTGACTTGGCGCGGGATTTAAAACAGGCCAAATACAGCGGTACGGAACAACCGCGCCTGAAAGGCAAAAATATTGCGCTGATCTTCGAAAAAACCTCAACCCGCACCCGCTGTTCCTTTGAAGTTGCGGCCTATGATCAGGGCGCGAACGTGACCTATCTCGATCCCGTTTCTTCCCAAATCGGACATAAAGAAAGCATTAAAGACACTGCGCGCGTGTTGGGTCGTTTATACGACGCCATCGAATATCGCGGCTTCAGCCAGCAAATTGTGAACGATTTAGCCAAATATTCCGGCGTGCCGGTATTTAACGGTTTGACCGACGAATTCCACCCGACTCAAATGCTGGCGGACGTGTTAACCATGCTTGAACACAGCACCAAACCGCTGAATGAAATCAGTTACGTGTACATTGGCGACGCCCGTAACAATATGGGAAATTCCTTGCTGTTAATCGGCGCAAAATTAGGCATGGACGTACGCATTTGCGCACCGAAAGCTTTGTTACCGGAAGACAATTTGGTTGCGATGTGCCGGGAATTTGCCGAAGAAACCGGCGCGCGCATTACCGTGACGGAAGATATTGACCGCGCGGTACGCGGCGTGGATTTTGTGCACACCGATATTTGGGTGTCCATGGGCGAACCGATTGAAGCCTGGGGCGAACGTATCGATTTACTGATGCCGTATCAGGTGACGCCGGAATTGATGAAACGCACGGGCAATCCTAACGTGAAATTTATGCATTGTTTACCGGCGTTCCATAATTGCGAAACTACAGTGGGACAGGAAATTGCGGCAAAATATCCGGCGCTGGCAAATGGCATCGAAGTGACGGAAAACGTATTCGAAAGCCCGATGAATATTGCCTTCGAGCAAGCGGAAAACCGTATGCACACCATTAAAGCCGTGATGGTTGCCTCGCTGGCTTAATCTTCAGCTAAAAAACTCAACAAAAAATCACCGCACTTACATAACCTAAGGCGGTGATTTTTCTATTTTAATCATTAAAATACAACAGGCTTTGGTTTTGATAAACCGGCCGCTATTCCAGTTCCGCCAACATCCCCAAAACCATGTCGGAAGACTGTTTGGCGGCAACGGGCAAAAATTCTTCAAAGGACATGCCGGCTTCGCCGTCACCCGCATCGGAAATGGCCCGAACCACCACAAAAGGCACGCCGAAAACATGGCAAACATGGGCGATCGCCGCCGCTTCCATTTCTACTGCCGTCACTTGCGGAAAATCCGCTTTAATCTGCGCTAAGCGTTCACCGCCGGCAATAAAGCTATCGCCGGAACAAATTAACCCTTTTTTCACATTATGCCCTTGTTTTTGCGCGATTTTTTCGGCAAGTGCGGTCAATTTTTCGTTCGATTTGAAGGTGGCGGGACAAGCAGGCAACTGCCCTTTGGCATAACCGAACGCCGTCACATCCGCGTCGTGGTAAGCGGTTTCCGTGGAAATCACAATATCGCCTACTTTCAATCCCTGAGCCACGCCGCCGGCAGAACCGGTATTGATAATCACATCGGGGCGGAAACCCTGTAACAATGCGGTCGTACCGATTGCAGCCGCAACTTTGCCGATTCCGGACTGTAACAATGCCACGGATTTTCCCTCAATTTTGCCTTCAAAAATGACCGCACTTCCCACTTTAGTTGCGGTTCTATCGGTCATTAAACCGGCTAAAATTTCCACTTCCTGTGCCATGGCACCGACAATCCCTATTTTCATTCCGCTTTTTCTCTCGTTAATTCTTTGATTAAATAATCCATCACCGCAAAGGTGTAATCGTCATTATATAAAGTACTGTTCGTTAAGGCATATTTCCCTTGAATCACCACAAAAGGATAGGTGAACACGCCGTATTTTTCCGTCATTTCCACCATATCGTTCAGGGCGGCGGCAATTTCCGGCGAATTATACATTTCTTTGAACGTTCGCCCGTCCACACCTTTTTTTTCCAGCCATTTCAATAAATTATCCATTTTTGATAATTTATTGTACATTTGCTTATCGGAAGTCTCCAGCAACAGACTGTCCGCCACATCTTCCCGACCAACCGCCTGAAGGCTATAAAAGGTACGCGCCGAAAACTGCGCTTTCGGTAACGCAACCGGGTAATTTTTTACCATGACGCTGTTCGAATTAAGTTGGGCGTAAAGTTCCAATACATCCTGAACGTCGGAACAATTTCGGCAATCGTAATCAAAAAAAGACTGCACTAAAATTTTATTGTCCGTTTTTTCATCAATTTTAACCGGCGAACTGTAGGAAAAATAATCTTTTCCGTCCTTAAAGCGCGGATTTTCAAGACGAGAAGACTCCGCCGCATTTTTGGCAAAGGCGGTTGGAATCAATAACAGCAATAAAAAATAACGCCAGAACTTCATCGTTTATTTCGCCTGATTTGCTCCGTTAAACTCATTCGCCACGGGTTCGATATAATCCACCAGCAACTGCACGTCGCGATTACCGCGGAATTCGTTAATATCCAATTTATAAACCAATTTTGCCGCATGCACCGAAAGGTCGGGATAACTGCGAGTATCGATATTAAAGGCAATGGCGTCCAATAATTGCCCGCCTTGCGCAGGTTCCACCAACATTTTGAGATGCCGCTCCCCTACCAGCCGTTGCTGGAGAATTTTAAATTCACCGTCAAACACCGGTTCCGGAAAAGCCTGTCCCCAAGGGCCGGCGGCACGCAATATTTCGGCGGTTTGGATACTCAATTGCGGCGGCGTTAATTCACCGTCCGTCCACAGCGTACCTTTTAGTTCGTCATCGCCGAGCCATTCTGTCACGACTTCATTGAAAACCTGCTGGAAGCGCTCAAATAACGGTTCGCGAATGCTTAATCCCGCCGCCATGGCATGTCCGCCGAATTTCAGAAGCATATCGGGATGGCGACTGTGAACGCGTTCAAGCAAATCTCGCATATGCACGCCGTCCACCGATCGGGCGGAGCCTTTCAATACGCCGTCGCTATCCTGCGCGAAAGCAATCACGGGACGGTGAAACTGATCTTTAATACGCGAAGCCAGAATCCCCAATACTCCCTGATGCCAATCCGCCTGATACAGCACGACACCAAGCGGTAATTCCTGCCGAAGTGCGGTCAGATTTCGGCAAATATCCAGCGCTTCCTGCTTCATGCCTTGCTCGATTTCTTTGCGGGTTTGATTTAAATCGTCCAGCTCTAACGCCAAAGCGCGCGCCTGTTCCATGGAGTCCGCCAGCAATAATTCGACACCGATGGACATATTATCTAACCGTCCCGCCGCATTTAAGCGCGGAGCAATGGAATAGCCCAAATCACCGGCCGTCAGTTGACGGATGTCTTTATTCGCCACTTCCACCAATGCCTGAATGCCGTAACGACAACGTTGCGCCCGAATTCTGGCCAAGCCTTGATAGGCTAAAATGCGGTTATTCTGATCCAACGGCACCACATCGGCGATAGTGCCCAATGCCACAATATCCAGAAGTTCCGTGAAATTCGGCTGAGTTTTGCTATCAAATTGTCCCATTTCCCGTAACTTAGTGCGCAACGCCAGCATGACATAAAACGCCACGCCGACACCCGCCAGCGATTTAGACGGAAATGTGCAACCGTTCAGATTCGGATTCACAATCACATCGGCGGCGGGCAAAGTTTCCGGCGGTAAATGGTGATCGGTTATCAGCACTTTTACGCCGTGCCGTTTTAAATAATCCACGCCTTCATGGGAAGACACGCCGTTATCCACGGTAATAACCAATTCGGCGCCCTGTCGCACCGCCATTTCCGCCACCGCAACACTGAGCCCGTAGCCTTGTTCAAAACGGTTTGGAATTAAAAAATGAACATCGGCGAAACCCAGACTGCGCAAAGCCAATACCGTCAATGCCGTACTGGTGGCGCCGTCGGCATCGAAATCACCGACAATCACAATCTTGCGTTGTTGAAATTCTGTTAATAAATTGACCGCACTTTCCATGCCGGACAGCAAATTCGGGTTCAGCATAGAGGCTAAAGTGCGGTCCAATTCTTGTGCGTTTTGGATATGACGGGAACGGTAAAGCCGATCCAGCAAAGGATCGCTACAAACGGATATCCCGTTCGGCAATGGACGTCGTTGAATAATTTTTTTCACGAATGGTTATAACTCTTAAAACAAAAAGCCGTTGAATCCAACAGCTTTTCTCAATCTTCTATTCACAATGCTGCATACCTAAGATTGTTCCGCCGAAATTTTATCAAACGGAAAAACCTTCCCTTTCATACCACAGCAAAAAAGAACTGTCTCTCGCCCATTATAGGCGGTGCTGACTTTTTTTCAAGCCAAAGGCGGTAAGGGCTATTCTTTCAGTGCCGCCAGCAACTGCGCGGGCGGCAAATATCCCCCGATTAATTCGCCGCTTGCGGTAACGATACTCGGCGTACCGCGTACGCCCATTTTCACGCCCAACTCATAATGCTTTTTCACCACATCCGGCATTTTCAGCTGTTTAGGAAAATTACCGTTTTCTGCGTCATTAAACGCCTGAATCTTATCCGGCGCGGTAAAAACCGCTTCCATTCTGTGCGCGTTTTCATCCATGCCGCCGCGCGGGAACGCCAAATAACGGACGGTAATGCCTAAGTCATTGTATTCTTTAACCTGTTCATGCATTTTGCGACAATATACGCATGACGTGTCGAAAAAAACCGTCACCACGTGTTTTTCCTGTTTAGCCGGATAAACAATCATGCTGTTTTTGTAGCTTTCCAGCGTACCCATCAGGGATTTCGCCGTCACGTCCACCGGTCCTTTATCGGTTAATTCGAACAATTTTCCCTGCAATACGTATTTGCCGTCTTCGCTGACGTATAACATTCCTTCTTCCGTATTTACGGCTTTTAACCCTTTGATCGGCGAAGGTTTAATCTCAATTTGTTTCGCGCCTAATTTTTTCAGATTTTTGTGAATTGCCGCGTCGTCCGCCATCGCATTGACGGACAGCGTCACCGCCGAAAGTGCGGTCAAAAAAAATGAAGTTTTTCCCATGATTCGTTTCCTGTTTTGTGCCTGAATCCGCCTGAATAAATTCCCGAATTATAACGGGATTGCATAATTGTACAAGGAAAGATTCATCAATATCCGCGATTTAAACCACAAACAGTGTAGAAAAAACGCCTGAAATAGCCTATAATCACGCCTTATTTTTCTCAGTGAAATCAAGACAATGTTTGAAATTAATCCTGTAAAACACAAAATTGCAGACTTAGCCTCCCGCACCGATGTGCTTAGGGGGTATCTTTGACTTCGACGCTAAAGTCGAACGTTTAGAGGAAGTCAATGCCGAACTGGAACAACCGGATGTATGGAACGAGCCGGAAAAAGCGCAGGCTTTGGGTAAGGAACGTTCTTCCTTAGAAGCGGTTGTGGATACCATTAAAAAGCTCGATCAAGGGCTGGAAGATGTGGACGGTCTGTTGGAGTTAGCCGTTGAAGGCGAAGATGAAGAAACCTTTAACGAAGCCGTCGCCGAATTAGACGAATTGGAACAACAGTTAGCCAAATTAGAATTCCGTCGCATGTTCAGCGGCGAGCATGACGCCTGCGATTGTTACGTGGATCTGCAGGCGGGCTCCGGCGGTACGGAAGCGCAGGACTGGACGGAAATGTTGTTGCGGATGTACTTGCGCTGGGCGGAAAGCAAAGGCTTTAAAACCGAATTGATGGAAGTGTCCGACGGCGACGTGGCGGGGTTAAAATCCGCGACGGTGAAAATATCGGGCGAATATGCGTTCGGCTGGCTGCGCACCGAAACGGGTATTCACCGTTTAGTGCGTAAATCGCCGTTTGACAGCAACAATCGACGCCATACTTCTTTTGCGGCGGCTTTCGTTTATCCCGAAATTGACGATGATATTGATATCGAAATCAATCCCGCGGATTTGCGTATCGACGTATATCGCGCCTCCGGCGCCGGCGGTCAGCACGTCAACCGAACCGAAAGTGCGGTGCGAATTACCCATATTCCAAGCGGTATTGTGGTGCAATGTCAAAACGATCGTTCTCAGCACAAAAACAAAGATCAATGTATGAAACAGTTGAAAGCCAAACTGTACGAAATGGAATTGCAAAAGAAAAACGCCGATAAACAAGCCCTGGAAGATTCTAAATCCGACATCGGCTGGGGCAGCCAAATCCGTTCTTACGTGCTGGACGATTCCCGCATAAAGGATTTGCGTACGGGCGTAGAAAATCGCAATACTCAAGCGGTGTTGGACGGCGATTTGGATCGTTTCATCGAAGCCAGTTTGAAAGCGGGCTTGTAGCCGCAGGGCGGATCAATCCGCCCACTACTCTATCTCAATTCGATCAAATATTTAAAAAATGTAAACGGCGGGGCGGCAAGCCCGCTATCAATACAAGGTAACCAAAAATGTCAGAACAACAAAATACAGAATTAGATTTTCACGGTGAAATGGCGGTCCGTCGCGAAAAATTGGCGGCATTGCGCGCCAAAGGTAACGCCTTTCCGAACACTTTCCGCCGTGATGCGCTAGCGCAGGATTTACATAACCAATACGATGAAACGGACGGCGAACAATTAAAAGAAAAAGATCTTCATGTCGCCGTTGCCGGTCGTATTATGACCCGTCGTACCATGGGCAAAGCCACATTCATCACTATTCAGGATATGAGCGGTAAAATCCAGCTTTATGTGGCCCGTGACAACCTCCCCGAAGGCGTTTATGCGGAAGATGTAAAAAACTGGGACTTAGGCGACATTGTGGGAATCAAAGGTACCTTATTCAAAACCAAAACCAACGAACTCACCGTAAAAGCGCATGAAGTACAATTATTAACCAAAGCCCTTCGCCCGTTGCCGGATAAATTCCACGGCTTAAGCGACCAGGAAACCCGCTATCGCCAACGCTATCTGGACTTAATTTCTAACGAAGAATCCCGCCGCACTTTTGTGATTCGTTCAAAAGTCATCGCAGGCATTCGCGAATACTTCATCGGTAAAGGCTTTATCGAAGTGGAAACCCCGATGCTGCAAGTGATTCCGGGCGGTGCGGCGGCGCGTCCGTTCGTGACGCACCATAACGCGCTGGACATCAATATGTACTTGCGTATCGCCCCGGAACTTTACTTAAAACGTTTAGTGGTGGGCGGTTTTGAACGGGTGTTCGAACTTAACCGCAACTTCCGCAACGAAGGAGTTTCCGTACGTCATAACCCTGAATTCACCATGATCGAATACTATCAGGCCTATGCGGATTACCACGATTTAATGGATAACACCGAAGAATTATTACGCAAATTAGCCGTTGATATTTTAGGCACCACAATCGTGCCTTACGGCGAATACGAATTCGATTTCGGCAAACCTTTCGAACGCATCACCATGCACGATGCCGTACTCAAATACGGCGCGGAAAAAGGTATCGTCAAAGAAGATTTATACAATTTCGAGCGCGCCAAAGCGGCGGCGACCAAACTCGGCATCGAAATCCAGAAATCCTGGGGATTAGGTTCGATCGTCAATGCGATTTTTGAAGAAGTGGCAGAACATCATTTGATTCAACCGACTTTCTTAACGGCGCATCCGGCGGAAATTTCGCCTCTGGCGCGTCGTAACGACGAAAATCCGGAGGTGACCGATCGTTTCGAATTATTTATCGGCGGTCGCGAAATCGGTAACGGCTTTTCGGAATTAAACGATGCGGAAGATCAGGCGGAACGTTTCGACGCGCAAGTAGCGGCGAAAGATGCGGGCGACGATGAAGCCATGTTCAAAGACGACGACTTCGTAACCGCACTGGAACACGGTCTGCCGCCAACGGCGGGCGAAGGCTTGGGAATCGACCGCCTGGCCATGCTTTTCGCCAACGCGCCGTCCATTCGTGATGTCATTTTATTCCCGGCGATGAAGCACAAAGGATAAAAAAACTCATCAAAAATCGCCCGCACTTTATACAAAAAGTGCGGGCGATTTTAAGGAGATTTTATGCACGAAATGTCTCTTACTCAAAACATCATGGAAATTATCGAGCAACAACACCGGCAGCACGGTTTTCGTGAAGTTACGGATATTTGGCTGGAAATCGGCGCGTTATCCTGCGTGGAACAAAGTGCGTTGGAATTTTGCTTTGAAATTATGCGCAAAGATACGGTTGCCGAGCATTGCCGCCTGCATTTCGTTCATCTTCCCGTGCGCGCATGGTGCTGGCAATGCCAGCAGGAAGTGGAAGTCACGGCTTATCAGGATTGCTGCCCGCGTTGTCAAGGCGTACATTTGCAACGCCAAAGCGGCACCGAATTCCGAATTAAGGAAATGGCCGTCAAATAGCCTTGATAGACAGCCAAGGTGAAAACCTATAATCCGCTCTCCGATTTGTTTAGCGCTGGATCAAGTAACGTAATTTCGTGCCGTCCTGTTCCACGCTCAGTAAGGTATAGCCGTGATTTTTAGTATCGATCGGAATATTATTGATCGATTGAGCGCAATCGCTTAGCAATTCCAGAATTTCGCCTTTTTGCAATTGCGGCATGGTTTCCAGCATGACGATTGCCGGATAAGGACAAGGTTCGCCCAAAGTGTCCAACGTGTAATCAGGAGTAATCTCCCGCGGATCTTTATCCAATTTCTGTACAACGGTAAACGCCATAGTAAGTTCTCCTCTCGGTTAAGTTAAATTTATTGATGTGTTGGCAATTTTGGCTTTTGCTTTGGCTAAGAAACGTTTTTCCCACCACAGCACGGCAATTAGGCAAGCGATCAATAACGCATAATTCACCAGCAATCCGCCCACCGGACCGAATTCTTTCAGTAAATTAAGTTTTTCATAATCCAGTGCCAATACCGGCGCAATATCGTCCCATAAATATGCCAGCAGCGTCGAACCGGCCACATTGCCGACACCGACCCATATAAAATGCACTTGCCCTTCCATTGAGCGATACATCCAACCCGTTTCGCAACCGCCGGCCAGTACGATGCCGAAGCCGAACAATAATCCGCCGATAATTGCGTTCGGCCCCGCCCACATGATTTTTGCAGGCACACCAAGCTGAATATAGGAAAATACGCCGATGGTACCGGCGAGAATGCCGAAAATGATCGCTTTCGCCATATATGCCCGTCCGGTTACCCACAAATCCCGGAAGGCGGAAGTGAAACAAATTTGTGCCCGCTCAATCAATAAACCGAACGCCAGTCCGCACAACATGGCAAATCCCAATTTGACGGAAGACTGCATCACATACAGCGAAGCGATAAAATAAGCGAAGAAAACCAGCATACCAAGCCGAAAACGACGGGACGCCCGTTTCGGATCCGTTTCATCCAGTTTTGCCGCCCCTTTTTTCAGCTGCAATTTCACCCGAAACATCGGCAACAGGGTAAATTTAACCCCGAAATACGTTCCTACCGCGGTGGCAATAGTAAAAAACCAAGCGTGTACGGAAAACTGCGGAATACCGGTAAACAATGAAGCCAGATTACAACCCATCGCCAGACGCGCGCCGAATCCCGCCAACGCACCGCCGACCAACGCCTGAAAAATACGGCGTTTATGCGGCTGATTGCGCCATTTGATGTTATTCGCCCATAGCGCCGCCGAAATACAGCCGGCAAACATCCCCAAAATCATCACGCCGTCAATACGCGTAAACACCGTACCGTCCATGCCGATAATTTTGTAGTAACTCCATTCCGTGACGTCCACGCCCAAAGCTTGCAGCATGTGTCCGCCCCAGCGGGTAAATTCGCCGGTAACCGCCCAATAAGTGCCGGTCACGCCGAAATAATAGGCGGAAATCAATCCGGCTGCGATTACGGCAGCGACGGGATTCCAATATTTAATCAGATAGTTTTGTTTGAATTGTTGCCAAATCTCTAACATAGATTCTTAAATCCTAAGAAAAGTTAACGATTTGCAAGAAAGGTATATGATGAAAAAACTGAAATTGAGTGCGACAAACAATTTGATTTGCTCATTTCCTATACACAAAACTTGCGATATATTAATGATATGCGGTTAAGCAGCCAGATTATAACCAAATTTACAATCGGAGCAAATAGCTAAATAAATGAATTAACAGCTCTTAATCCGTCGTTAAAAAAACGGGCGAACATAAAAGCTCGCCCGCTAATCGACCGAAGACTAACGTTAAACCGCAAGTGCGGTCTCTTTTAAGCGAGTTTTTAACTTGGTGTATTCGTTAACAACATATTGTTCCGCCCAACGTTGATCCTCGATTTTATCGATACGCACCGCGCTGTATTTGTATTCCGGCGTTCTGGAACCCGGATTCAAATGTTCCGCGGTCAATTCGTTACATTTACCAATCCACCATTGATAAGTCATGTAACAAGCGCCTTTATTGGTACGGCTGCTCACATCCGCACGGGAAATCACTTTTCCGCGCGATGAAGAAATCCAAACCAAATCGTGATTTTTAATGCCCAGTTCTTTTGCGTCCTGATCGTTCATCTGAACATATCCCGGCTCATCCGCAAGCGCGGCTAATGCGCGGCAGTTTCCGGTCATGGAACGGCAGGAATAATGCCCGACTTCACGCACGGTGGAAAGAATCAACGGGAATTCCTCCGTTAACGATTCCATCGGCGGTTCCCAATCGCAGGCGAAAAATTCCGCTTTACCGTTCGGACGGTCAAAAATCTGGTTTTTATACAAATAGCTGGTGCCCTGATCTTCAGGGCCTTCATCGGTACAAGGCCATTGAATATAACCTAACCCTTCCATTTTTTCGTAAGTGGCGCCTTTGTACAAATCACATAACGAACGCAATTCATCCCAAATTTCTTTGGTGTTATTGTAGTGCATCGGATAACCCATGGCCGTCGCGATTTCGCTGATGATTTGCCAGTCGTCTTTCACATTGCCGACGGGTTCCACCGCTTTGTAGAAACGTTGGAAACCCCGGTCCGCCGCGCTGTACACCCCTTCGTGTTCGGCGCAGGATGTCGCCGGCAATAACACGTCCGCCTCCGCCGCCGTTTGCGTCATAAAAATATCCTGCACAATCAGAAATTCTACTTTTTCGAAGGCTTTTTTCACCGCATTGATATCCGGCTCGGTTTGCAAAGTATCTTCGCCCATAATATAGAAAGCTTTGATTTTATCTTCCATAATGGCTTCCGGTACTTCACTCAACGGAACACCCGGTTTCGGATTCATCGCGGGAATGCCGTATGCTTTGGCGAATTTCGCCATGGCGACCGGATCATCCAAGCGTTGATAGCCCGGTAACGTGTTGAACAGTGCGCCCATGTCGCACGCGCCTTGTACGTTATTTTGACCGCGCACCGGATTCACGCCCACATTCGGTTTACCCAGATTACCCGTCAGCATGGCAAGACTTGCTAGAGCGCGCACGGTTTCTACACCCTGTTTGAACTGACATACGCCCATGCCCCAAAGAATGGTTGCGGTTTCCGCTTTAGCGTAAGTGCGGGCGATTTCACGCAACATTTCAGGTTCAATACCCGTGATGTGTTGAGTGGATTCCGGCGTGTAAGATTGAATGATTTCACGAAATTCATCGAACTTTTCCGTGTGTTCGTCAATGAATTTTTGATCTTGCAAGCCTTCTTCAATGATCACATTCATCATAGCATTTAAAAATGCGACGTTACTTGCATTATTGAGCGGCGCATAAATATCCGCAATACGCGCGGTTTCGATTTTACGCGGGTCACAAACGATGATTTTCGCACCTTTTGCTTTGGCGTGATTAATCCGTCTCGCCACAATCGGGTGAGAAGTCGAAGCGTTATAACCGAAGATAAATACACATTTGGTGTCTTCAATCTCAACGATTGAATTAGACATTGCGCCGTTTCCGACCGATTTGAGCAGACCTGTTACAGAAGGGCCGTGTCAAACGCGCGCACAACAGTCGATATTGTTATTTCCTAACACCGCACGAGCGAATTTCTGCATCACATAATTCACTTCGTTGCCCGGTCCGCGGGAAGAACCCGTTACCATAATGGATTCATTGCCGTATTTGTCTTTGATTTCAGAAAGGCGTTTGGCGGTGTAAGAAATGGCTTCGTCCCAACTTACCGGCGTAAACGCTTCGCCTCTTTTATAGCGAATCATCGGTTGAGTCAGACGGGGAGTTAAAATTTTAGTATCGTGAACAAAGTCCCAACCAAAATATCCTTTAAGGCAAAGTTCGCCTTCATTGGTTCTTCCGTTCGCGCCTTCGGCTCCTACGATTTTGTTGTTTTCGACCAACAAATTGATCTTACAACCCGAAGCGCAATACGGACAAACCGTGATAACTTTTTTCATAGCGATGTCCTTGTTACTGCTTAATGTTAACAATAAGTTAATCACTCAAAATGATTAGCCGACAAAAGTTATCATACGCTTAAATTCGAACCATTCACCCACAAATCGTAGGCTTTTTGATTTAACGCAAAGTTTTTTCAATTTAAACCTTAAAGCGATTCGATTTCATGCAGACGATTTTCTTTCAATAAAACGTACAAATTTTCTACCGCACTTTTCACTTTTTCCGAAATCGGAAACATAAAAGACACCAAATCCGGCTGAACGCCTACAAAAATAATATGCGGAATATCCTGCTCTAATTGCTCGATTAAAAAATTCAACGGCATATTGTGAGTGCTCATAAAAAACATCTCGCCGATTAACGTTTTATCCACAATTTTCAGCGCGCCCGCTTCCAACTCCATGTCCGTAGCATCCACAATCAGTAGCTTTTCCGGTTGCAACGCGCGCACCACATGGACCGCATTTTCCGGAGCAGAACCGCCGTCCACCGCTTCCCAACCGTCAATCGGATTATCTCGGAGCAGTTGATACAGCAACGGACCGGCGCCGTCGTCGCCCATCATGCTGTTGCCCACTGTGAGCACCACATTCTTCGCCGCCATTATTCGTCTCTCCGTTTTACCATCACATACATCACCGGTTCGCGCTGAATGGAGGCCAGCGTGTCCAGTAAAATTTCCGCCCATTCGCGATGAAGTGCGGTCAAATTCGGCTTAATTTCGTCCAACGCCCGCGCCAGTAAATTCACATGGCTGCTGTCGATGACGATTTCGCCGAATTTCATTAATCCCGCCAGCTTGCGGCGCGCTTCACCGTTTTCGGGAAAGCAATTCACAAATTGGCGATAATCGTCATAATCCGCCGTGATCAATTTTTTAAAGCAATCAATCACGCCCACATGATGCCCGATAGCTAACGAATAATACATTACGTCTTTCGCTTCTTCGGGGATTTTGCTTTCATTTTCCACAAAACGTTGATTTAACAAATAGAAAATTACCTTAGTCGCCATGTCGATGTCCTCAAATTTACGCCGAATCCGGTGAGCGAATGAAATATCTGTCGCCGATTATACGCCGATTCTTCGTCGCCAATAAAAAGTGCGGTCAAAAATTTAAACGTTTTTTGATAAAAAACAGCGGTTAATTTTTAATCCGCCGCTTCCGCCTGTTCCAACACCACTTTTTGTAACACATTGATGCCCGCTTCAATGTCGTCCCATGAAGTGAATTCGAGCGGATTGTGGCTGATGCCGTTTTTGGACGGCACGAAAATCATACCGGTCGGACACAGTGTCGCCATATGCATGGCGTCATGTCCGGCGCCGCTCGGCATAATTTCATAGCGATATCCTAAGTCTTGCGCCGCCCGACTGATTTGGCGCACCATTTGCTCGGGCAATAAAATCGGTTGATCTTTGGAAATCAGTTGCAATTCAATCGATAAACCTCGTTTGGCGGCGACTTGTTCGATTTGTTGTTGCAATGCGTTGAACACCGATTCGCGGGCTTGCGTGTGAATGCCGCGAATATCCACCAGCAATTCGCAATAGCCCGGCACCACGTTCATCACGCCCGGTTTTGCCGTCAGATTACCGACGGTGGCAACGGTGGAATGTCCCGCTTCAATCGCCGCCCGTTCGATTGCCAGCGCCAGTTCCGCACCGCCTAACAGCGCATCGTGGCGATAATGCATTGCGGTGGCGCCGGAATGATCCGCCTGCCCGTTGATTTTGACGACACTGCGAATCGGCGCGGCAATGCCCGTTACCACGCCGATGGTTTTATTTTCCTTTTCCAAACGCGGACCTTGCTCAATATGCAGTTCAAAAAAGCATTTAAATTCTTCCGCTTTACGTTTGGCTTGATTCACCTTGGCAAAATCCAATCCGATTCCCGCCAAAGCTTCTTCTAAACCCTTGCCCTGTTTATCGCGCAGTTTGCTTAAACTTTCCTGATCAGCGATACCGCACATCACTTTGCTGCCTAAAGTCGCATAATTAAAGCGGCTGGATTCTTCGCAGGTAAAAATGATCAACTCCAGCGGATAGCGGGTTTGCACGCCTTGTTCGCATAACCGAAACAAGATTTCCAGCCCCGCGACCGAACCTAAAGGGCCGTCAAACTTGCCCGCATTGACAACGGTATCGATATGAGAACCGAACGCCACTGCAGGCAGATGATCTTCGATTCCCGCTTTACGAATAAACAAATTACCGATTTCATCACGGCGCACATCCAAATCATATTGACGACATAATTCAATCACATAATGATGCGCCTCTTCATCTTCACGGCTGAACGCTAAACGGGTTAATTCTCCCGTTTCGGACGAAATTGAGGCTAATTTTTCCAGGATGGACTGCACGCGCGGCAGATTAATTGACATACGACTCCTCCTTATTCAATTAATTTTGTGACCTTTATCACGGAAATAACATCTTCTTTTTCACCTTTCGGGCGTTAACTTGCATAATAACTTTGCCCTACATTACAACAAAATAACACTAAAATAAGGACTAAAATATGAAAAATATGTTACTTATGAGTAGTTCGAAATATAAGGATACGGATTATTTAATTCACACTATTCCCTGGTTGCGGCAATTTTTATCCGCTTATCAAGGCAAAAGCATCGCTTTTGTGCCTTATGCGGGTGTTCGTCAATCCTATGACGAATACGAGCAAAAAGTGCGGCAGGTGTTGAGCGCATTGAATATGGAGATTATTTCCGTTCACCGAGGTGCCAGACACGCGGAGATTATCGAACGAGCGGATGTCATTGCTATCGGCGGCGGCAATACATTCTGTTTGTTGAAAGGCTTGTACGATAATCACTTGTTGGAACCGATTCGAGCCAAGGTGAATGCCGGCACGCCTTATTTCGGTTGGAGCGCCGGTGCGGTCGCGGCGGGCCGCTCCATTATGACCACCAACGATATGCCGATTACTTATCCGCCGTCCTTCAATGCGTTAAATCTGTTTCCGAATCAAATCAATCCGCACTTTATCTCCGGCAAAATGCAAGGTCACAACGGCGAAAGTCGTGAAGAGCGTTTGCAAGAATTTTTAACCGTTAATCCGACCGCACTTGTATACGCCTTGCCGGAAGGCACGGCTTTACATATTCAGGGCGATCAAGCCCGCGTGTTGGGCGAACGGGCCGTTTTAAGATTCAGCGGCAAAATGTCAATGGACACCCTTGCCGCCGAGACGACATTTCATTATTAAGGAAAATAATTATGACCGAATTAAACTCTTTGATAGCCATTTTAGGCATTATCGCTACCGTATATTTATTGATAAAAAAATATGAAACCCGCACCGTGTTAATCGGTGTCGGTTTACTAATGTCCATTCTCACCCTCAATCCGATGGGCGCGTTAGACGCCTTTGCCAAATCCATGACCACCGGCGGATTAATTATGGCGATCTGTTCCAGTATGGGCTTTGCTTACGTCATGAAATATACCCAATGCGATACCCACTTGGTGCATTTGCTGACCAAACCCTTAAGCGGGTTAAAATTCTTTTTAATCCCGATTGCAACCGTCATCACTTTCTTTATCAACATCGCGATTCCTTCCGCGGCAGGCTGTGCGGCGGCAGTGGGCGCCACCTTGATACCGGTGTTAAAAAGTGCCGGCGTGCGTCCTGCCACGGCAGGGGCGGCAATTTTGGCGGGAACCTTCGGTTCCATGATGAGCCCGGGCTCTTCTCACTCGGCGATGATCAGCGAAATGTCCGGTTTAACCATCGCCGAAGTCAACCTTTCCCACGCGCCTTATACCATGATCGCCGGCGCCATCGGAGCGGTTATGCTCACCTTGCTGGCGATTTTATTTAAAGATTACGGGGAAGAACACAAACAAGCCTATTTGAACGAAAACAAAGAATCCGAAACCCAATTTGCCAAAGTGAACCCGCTATTTGCCTTAGCGCCGTTAGTCCCGTTAGTGATCCTGGTTATCGGCGGAACTTCATTGCAAAAAGACGTATCCTGGTTGGCGTGGACGAAAATGGGCGTGCCGCAAGCAATGCTAATCGGCGCCATTTACGGCATTATCGTCACCCGCATTTCACCGGCGAAAATCACCGAAGAATTCTTTAACGGTATGGGCAGCGCCTACGCCAACGTGTTAGGCATTATCATTGCCGCCAGCGTGTTCGTGGCAGGCTTGAAATCCACCGGTGCCATTGATTCCGCCATTGAATTCCTCAAACAATCCAACGAATTCGTGCGTTGGGGCGCCACTATCGGCCCGTTCCTGATGGGCTTGGTGACAGGTTCCGGCGATGCGGCGGCGATTGCGTTTAACACCGCGGTGACGCCGCACGCCATTGAACTCGGCTATACTCACCTTAACCTCGGTATGGCGGCGGCAATCGCAGGCGCTATCGGACGTACCGCCTCACCGATTGCGGGCGTAACCATCGTGTGCGCCGGTTTGGCCATGGTCAGTCCGGTCGAAATGGTGAAACGCACCGCGCCGGGCATGGTGCTCGCCGTCTTATTCCTTGCGTTATTTATGTTATAAAACAACGCAAAAACGCACCGCACTTTTCAAAAGTGCGGTCGATTTTTATCATATTTTTTATTTAAGGAGTCTCTGATGAACGTTGATTTATCCCAACTTACAGAATGGCGCCGCGAATTCCACCGTTTCCCCGAAATCGGCTGGTCCGAATTCTGGACGACTTCCCGCATCGCCGACTATCTGGAACAAATGGGCTTTGAAATTCTGCTGGGCAAACAAATTATCAATGAAGATTTTGTACGCGGACGCCAATCCGCCGTGGTAGAACAAGGCTTAGCCAATGCGCTGGCATACGGCGCCAAGCAAAAATGGCTGGACAAAATGGACGGCTACACCGGCTGCGTTGCCGTGCTGGATACGGGCAGAGCGGGCAAAACCGTGGCATTGCGTTTTGATATTGATTGCGTCAATGTCAGCGAAACCCAAAATCCGCAGCACATTCCGAATCAACTCGGCTTCCGTTCCCTTAACGACGGCTTTATGCACGCCTGCGGGCATGATGGGCACATCACCATCGGCTTAGGCACGGCGCTTTGGCTGTCGCAAAATAAAGATAAGCTCAACGGCAAAGTGAAAATCGTGTTCCAGCCGGCGGAAGAAGGCGTGCGCGGTGCGGCGGCCATTGCGGCCAGCGGCGTAATTGACGACGCCGATTATTTCGCCGGTTCGCATATCGGTTTTTGCGCTGACAGCGGCACAGTGATTTCCAATCCGAAGAACTTTCTTTCTACGACAAAAATCGATATCCGCTATAAAGGCAAACCGGCGCACGCCGGCGCCGCGCCGCATTTGGGCCGTAACGCCCTGTTGGCCGCCGCCCACGCCGTAACTCAACTGCACGGCATTGCCCGCCACGGCGAAGGCATGACGCGGATTAACGTCGGCGTGCTGAAAGCGGGCGAAGGTCGCAACGTCATTCCTGCCAGCGCGCAAATCCAGCTGGAAGTACGCGGTGAAAATAAAGCCATCAATCAATATATGGCGGATCAGGTCATGCAAATTGCGCAAGGCATCGCGATCGGATTTGATGTCGGCTATGAAACGGAAATTATGGGCGAAGCGGTGGATATGAATAATGATCCCGAACTGGTCAAATTAGTGGAAGAAATCGCGTTGGCACAACCCGAAGTGCACAACACCAACGCAGACTATGCCTTTAATGCCAGCGAAGATGCCACGATTTTAGGCCGACGGGTGCAGGAACACGGCGGTAAAGCCGTTTATTTCATCCTCGGCGCCGATCGCACCGCCGGACACCACGAAGCGGAATTCGACTTCGACGAAAAACAATTGCTAACCGGCGTGAAGATTTATACCGCCTTGGTACAACGTTTGTTGGGTTAAAAAACTTGCGAAAAATCGACCGCACTTTGAGCGCTATCGGCTGAAAGTGCGGCAAAAAACAACGCAAAATTCTCCCGCACTTTTCCGGTATTATGTAGTAGCAGTTGCACAAACATTTAATGTTTCCGTAGGGGCGGGGTTTATCCCCGCCCGTAAGCCCTGATATTTGAATGAGATTCGGGCGGGGATAAACCCCGCCCCTACATAAATTTTCCTAAAATTGACTTTTGTGCAACTGCTACACAATACTGCACTTTTCCGCTTTCCGACCTTATTTAAACGTCGTCAACACTTCCCGCATCACGCTGACGCCGCTTCGCAAAATGAACAGACTTAATAGCGCACTGGCCGCCACATCCACCCATTGCCAGCCGAGAAAATAGGCGCTCAGCCCCGCAAAAATGGCAACCACGGAACCGAACAAATCCGCCAGCACATGCAAATATGCCGCTTTCACATTAAGATTTTCCTGATTGCTTTTTAACATAATCCACGCCACCAGCACATTCACCAATAACCCGATAACCGCGATGCCGAGCATAGGCAGCGCCCTGATTTCAGGCGGCGCCTGCCAGCGTTGAACGGCTTCCGCCAGAATCAGCACCGCCACCACAATCAATGAAGCGGCATTAAGCAGCGCAAACCACGCCTGTTTTCGTTCGGATAAAAACAACGCGATCAGCGCAACAAGCAGAGACAAACTGTCGTTTGCCATGTGTCCGGCATCCGCCATCAGCGTCAGGCTGTTAAACAACCAGCCGCCGACAAATTCCACCACCATGTAACCGCTGATAACGGCAAAACTCCAGGCCAGAATTTTGCGATCCTGCGGAATGTGATTGTGATGAGCCTGTTCATGATGTTCTGTGCAATGATGTTGATGAGCCATAGCGACCTCGCATTGTCGGAAATTTTAACTTGAGCTACAATATAAAGGTCGTAGCGACTACAGGGTCAAGCTTTTTTATGCGGAGAAAATATGACGGTCAACGAACTCAGTAAACAAAGCGGAATTCATCCGGAAACCATTCGTTATTACGAAAAAACCGGCGTCTTGCCGACTCCGAAACGGCAGGCCAACGGTTATCGCTGTTATGACGAAGCCGCCTTGATACTGCTCCGCTTTATTAAAACCTGCCGTTCATTGGGATTTTCCGTGGAAGAAATCAAACAGCTCAACCACATTAAAAATCATCCGCACCAACACGGTATTGCGGATCAAATGATTGTGCGCCAGTTAGCCACTGTGGAAGAAAAAATCGCGCGTCTAAATGAAATCCGACATTTTTTACAGGATTTGGTGATGGAAGAAGCGCACAGCGAAGCGGATTGCAAAGCACTTCTTTTGTGAGGCGGAAAAATCGATTAATTCGTTAGCGTCAGTTGAATCGCCGAAACAAAACAGCTTAATTTGCATTCGCCGCAACCGTTACAAAGGTCATGATTCACTTGTAAATCGGCGGAAATCGCCTGCTGCGGGCAGCTGTCCTGACAAAGAGTACAGTCTTGATTTTGCTTCAACAAGCAATTTTCCAAAAAGTGCGGGCGAAATTCCGTATCTTTTTTAAAGGCGGGATGCAGCGCGTGCGTGGCACAGCTTTCCGCACATTTTCCGCATAAATCGCAGGCGGCATAATCCAGTTCAAGCACGGCTTTTTGCCCCGAAAGACGAATTAAATTATAAGGACAGGCGTCCACACACTCGCCGCAACCGTTACAGGCGGCCAGAAATAAATTTTCCTCGGCGGCAAAAGGCGGACGCGGCGCCAAACGGGATTCGCGGGATCGCTCCGCCCGTTCTAGCGGATGAAAAACGCCGCGCAGCAAGCTCCGACGGGAAATGCGGTTGTAACTTAAATACGCCTTATAATATTGCTCGTTTTTTCCTTGCATAATCGCCCTTATCCGGCCGTTACCGATAAAGTTGCGGCGCGTCAACCTGAAGCGCAAGCCGTTGCTGCCAATCTTTCAGCGTTTTCCGGGCAAGCAATGCCATTGCCTGATAAAAAGGATAATCCGTTTGCTCCGCCATTAAATCCAGGCAACGATACGCCCAGGTAAGAAAATGCGTGCTCAGAAATTCCGCCAATAATTCCGGCTTGGTTTCCGCCAAATAAGCGGCGAGCATAAACATTAATCCCAAATGATCTTCCGGTTCGTTTTGAGTTTGAATAAATTCAATTCGATGCGCGATTAAAAAATCACGTAACGCCAACAAGGAATCGCCGAAAATCACCGATTCTTTATCCAGATATACCGATCCCCACGGCGGCGCCGGCAATGCGTTCGGGCCGATAAACAAATCCTGATAATCCTGGGACAAATCCCGTTGCGCGCCTTTTTCGGTTAAGCCGTTAATTAATGCGGGATGATCTATATTCGCCCAATCTTTTGTCCAATCCGTCCGACGGAAAAAATCCAAAACGGGCTGAACCCGCTTATCCGCCGGTTCATAATAAAAAACGGCGCCCAGTAAACGCCCGCTCGTTGATATCCATTGTAGTAATGCGTTATCCATCAAAAAAACTTCCTTAAATTTGCCCGCACTTTTACCGCCGAACAAGTGAAAAGTGCGGTCGTTTTTTCACTCGTTTTTTAAATTAGGCCGCCGAGCCTGCCGTTACGTGCAACGAATAAATGACTCGCCGTCAATCGTTTCGCAAATGATACCAGAATAATGCCAATGCCGGACAATAAAAAATCTCCATGCCTATGGAGATTTTGGTGAGATTTCTTAAAAAGATGCGTTATCTGGAAATCACTTCTTTGGTGAAATATTCCATTTCCGCTTTCCGCCACGGAGTTGAGAAGAATAAAGTATCTTTTTTACCGGATTCACTATCCAACGGTCTCACCCCGAATTCCTGACTTAACTTCCGTTGCGTTTCCGGTGAGGTAATCCAATGCACAAAAAGCAGAGATGCGGCTGGATTCGGCGCATTTTTCGCAATCGTCAGCACGTTACCGCCGCCCGGCATGCCGAATTCGGGCACATAAAATTTTAACCGCTCCGTTATCGCCCCTTGTTTTTGCAGACTGAATAAATGATCTTGCCACGCCGAAACGATGATTAACTCACCATCGTTTAAACGAGTCAGACTGTCGGCGTTTGAAGCGGTACGAATCAATGCATCTTTACGTTCATTAAACCATGCCCATGTTTTTTTCCATGCGGCAATTTGTCCTTCGTCAATTTTCTCCGTGCGATAGTCGTAATCGCCATTCACATAGACTAAAGCGCGTTGAATAAACGCATTACCGGAACTGCCGCCGTTAGGATCCGAATAACCGAATTTTTTCGGATTTTCCCGAATGTATTTTTCCACATCCTGCCAGCTTTGCGGCAGCTCGTTTTCTTTAATTCGCAACGGATCATAAGCGAAACCGGTTTGGTTTCCCCAATAGCCGACGGAAGTTTCGCCTAACTCCACACCTTGCAGAAAATGGTTCAATTTTTCAAAATTCGGCAATTGTTTTAAACTTATCAGAATGTCTCTATTGGCCACATTCGCGACGCGATCGGCATTAAGCGCGATCACGTCCATTTTGCCTTTTTCCAGATTTTTTTCCGCAATCAATTTGTTGATATTACCGTCCTGAGTTCCTTCCGGCACTTTGACCTTAATGCCGTATTTATTTTCGAATTCTTTGACAAATCCGCGGAATTGAGGCTGCAAATACCACACGCTAACCGTTACTTTCCCTTCCCGCTTTGCCTGAGCTTCAATATCCGCCCAGGATTTTCCGCTTAAATCTTCAGCCTGCACCGCAGTTGAAAATGCGAAAGCAACAACGGTCGCCGAAAATAATTTGGTAAAAATTTTACGCATAAATAACTCCTTAATTCACGATGAAAATTATGCTTTTCCCGTAGATTGTGAAAGATAATTCCCTTTTAATAACCGTTCAATAATCATCATAAGAATGATATTCGGCACTAAAAGAATAATAGAAACGACAGCGGCATTCGGTCGGATAAACGAATAACCGAGGAACGAATAAAGTATGGTCGGCACCGTAATAAAATCCGGCGAGCCCACCACAAAGGAAATGGCAAATTCCTCAATACTTTTTACCAGACAGAAGATGATCGATGCCAGAAAACTCGGTTTCAACATCGGCATATACACGTCTTTGAATACGGTCAGTCCGGAAGCGCCCAGATCCCGGCTGGCGTCAATTAAATCCTGCGGAACCGATGAAAAACCCGCCGATAAAATACGAATGGCGTAAGGCAAAGTCAAAACCACGTGCCCGATAACAATACCGATAAACGGATTGTTAATGTTTAAATCCAGCAACATACGGCTGAAAAATAACGCGATAATCATCCCGGGAATAACCAACGGAATAAGCGTCAGCAATTCTGCGATTTTTTTACCGCGAAATTCCATTCGCCCGAATGCATAGGAAGTCGGCAACGCCAGTAAAATAGCGACTAAGGCAACCGTCGGCGCGATGGTGTAACTGTTAAACATGGCGTCAGGCAAAGACGTGGTTTGCCATACGATTTTCCAGCGCTCCAAAGAAAGCGATTGCGGCAAAATATCCGGATAGCTCCAAGGTTTGGCCGGATCCACCAGGGACCACAACCCCGCCATCAAAAACGGTAAAAACAACCAGATAAAATTAACCAGAACAAAAAATACTAAAGAAATCCGGGCGATTAATTTGCCGTTTTTAGTGGTAATTTTCACTGAACTCATTTGATGTCTCCCCGTTTCACCGCTAACGGTTTGATAATCATCGAAACCAACACAGTGACAAAGGCGGATGTCAGCATAATCATCATCGCCATCACGGCACTTTGGTTCCATTCTTCAAATTCATAGGCGGACATTTGCATCAGTCGCGCCAAAGAATAAGTACTTCTCGGACCGGCAATGCTGTAAAACGCAAAATCGCCCAGCGCGCCGATAAAGATTAAAATAAAAGAAACCTGTACCGCACTTAGCGTAAGCGGAAAAATCACATAACGGAACCGTTGCCAGGCATTGGAACCCAAATTTGCCGCCGCATCCAACAAATCCGTTTTTAAGGAATTCACCGCTCCGCCGATAAGAATCAGCGCAAAAGGAATGTTTTTCCACATTTGCAGAATCACGACGCCCCAACCGAATTCATCGTTCTGTAAAGTTTTAGGTTCATCCCAAATGCCTAAAAACACTAAAGCTTCATTCAAAATACCGTGATAAGAAATCATATTGACGAACAGAAACGCGGCAACTAAACCCGGCACTAACATCGGCGCGCGCAGAATGGTGACAATCGTCACTTTTGCGGGTAATTCGTTGCGTAACCACAATGCAATCGGATAAGAAACGATGATAGAAAACAACGCGCCTAATAACGATACCTTAACAGAATAAAGATAAGCGCTCTGAAAAACCGAATCCGACAACACGTCCTGCCAATATTCCAAGGTAAAACCGCTTTCCTCGCCACCCATGTTGTATAAACCCAGGCTTTGTGTTACGACAATAAAAAACGTCGAACCCATTAAAAATAAAATGGTGCCCAGTCCGGTGCAAAGCAACAACCAGGCTTTTACGTCTTGTTTGATGCTTTTCATTTGACGGACTCCAGAAACTTAACGGCAGTACGCGGAATAGCAAACGAGAAAGTATTATCTGCATTCGGTTTCGGCGCTTTGGTCAGTTGCAAACGCACTTTCTGAGAACTCGCTTCTCTGCCGATCATCGCCTGAACTTCGGTAATATTGCCCATAAACGCCGTTTGAAGCACATCCACCGTCAGAACATTTTCCTGTTGGGAATCCGCGCCGACGGGCTCAATATCTTCCGGTCGGAAACAAATATAAATATGCTCCGATTGCGGCCGTTTTTCCGAATAAACGGTCAAATCGCCGAATACGGATTGAACGGAATAGAGATTTTCACCGATATTTTGCACTTTCGCTTCCGCGATATTGGCCACGCCGATAAAGTCCGCAACAAAACGATTAATCGGTTGATGATAGATTTCCTGCGGCGTACCGATTTGCTCGATAGCGCCTTTATTTAACACAATAATTTTATCCGACATCGTCAAGGCTTCCGCCTGATCATGAGTCACATAAATACTGGTCAGTTTATATTGCTTAGAAAGCTGCTTAATTTCGAATCGCACGCTTTCCCGCAATTTTGCATCCAGATTTGACAAAGGTTCATCGAACAAAATCACATCCGGACGCGTCACCATCGCCCGCGCCAACGCAACACGCTGCTGCTGCCCGCCGGATAATTCATTGGGCAATTTCAACCGGTGAATTTCCAAATCCATTTGTTTAATCACCACGTCTAACCGCCGTTTTTGTTCTTCGACGGCAATATTACGCTGTTTCAAACCGTAACAGATATTGTGAGAAACATTGAGATGAGGAAATAATGCATAAGACTGAAAACACATGGCGGTATTGCGTTTTTCCGGCGGCACTTCATTAACGTTTTTACCGCCAATCAGAATATCGCCTTCATCGGCGACATGAAATCCCGCAATCAATTTCAGCAATGACGTTTTGCCGCAACCGCTGGGACCAAGCAACGTCACAAATTCCCCTTCTTCTGCGGTGAAAGAAATATTATTGGCCGCATAAAAATCGCCGAATTTTTTTGTGATATTTCTGACTTCCAGTTTTGCCATGTTATTTTCCTTACAGTACAACAAGTTAAATTAAAAGTACTCTCGGAAGGAAATCACTGTCAATATAAATAAAAAACGGAAATTTGATTTTGTGAACTTCGTCACAATCTGTTGGTTTATCACTTCTTCGCACGTAAAGTGCGGTCAAAAAAACGAAAGTTTTTTTTGAATCTCAGGTCTGTTGAAAAGCGGACAAACAGGGAAACGACGATAAATGAAACCACCAGCGCGGCGGATTTTGAAAAAACTGTTGAAAATCCGACCGCACTTTTATGCCTGCTAATACGCCGTTTTATTCTTCGCGCTTCTTGTTAAGCCGTCCGGCCACAAATTTTCTTTTATGAATCACGTTGATTTCAGCATTTTCAATCCCGTGAAAATTACAACGGTTAAAGCCGAAGGCTTACCTTTCAGACAGTTTGAACAATCAGCGATAGAATTAAATACGAAAAGCGCAAGTTATCGTTTATGCTTCCTCAACGATTTTGGCTGTTGCGCTCAAACCCAAACGCGTCGCGCCCGCTTCAATCATTGCCAAAGCATCCGCCCCGGTACGAATGCCGCCGGAAGCTTTAACGCCCAAACGTCCGCCAACCGTGTCCGCCATTAATTTAACCGCATGAACCGTTGCGCCGCCTGCAGGGTGAAAGCCCGTTGAAGTTTTGACAAAATCCGCACCGGCCGCTTCAGCAGCCAGGCAAGCCGCAATAATGGTTTCATCGTCTAAAACGGCGGTTTCTAAAATCACTTTCAGCACTTTTCCCGGACAAGCGAATCGAACCGCACGGATTTCCGCTTCCAACGCGTCAAATTGACCTGTTAACGCCAATGCCAAATTGATAACCATATCAATTTCGTCCGCACCGTCGGCAACCGCCCGAGCGGTTTCGGCCGCTTTAATTTCCGCTTTCATCGCACCTGAAGGGAAACCGACCACCGTTGCTACTTTCAACGAATCCGGCACGCTAACCGGTAATAGCGAAGGTGAAATACAGATCGAATAAGTTCCCAAACGAACCGCGGTATCGATTAATTGGCGAATATCCGATTCGGTGGCTTCCGGTTTTAAAAGCGTGTGGTCGGTTATGGCGGCTATTTTATTTCGCATTTTATCATTTCCTTTCATTAAGTTAGTGAGCAAGAGAATGTTTGTCCGCTACAGAAGACGTTTCTGTGCGAGCCATTGGCACCATATTACCCCACAAAAATTATATTTTTTTGATTTTTATCAATTATTTATTAACTGCAAAAAGCCAATATAAAACTTTAAGAACGGGCAAACGTTTGCATATCGTTAAAATTAAAAATTGTTTAAAACACCATCCCAATGGTACAACGGATATAGGGTTTATCCGTTTAAATCTCGCTAAGCTATATCGGACAGGAGAGGAAGCAAGATGAATATGATCCGCGCGTTTAATCGAACCGTCGATTATCTGGAAAAATCGTTATCCCAAGAACCGGATGAAAAAGAAATCACACGATTGTCCGGATATTCTTTCGCCATGTTCAGTCGATTATTTTCCATATTGACGGAGATGACGTTATCGGAATATCTTCGCCGCCGAAAACTGACCGAAGCCGCGATTCGATTGCGCGAAACCGATGACAAAATCATTGATATTGCCTTGGATTACGGCTATGAATCACCCGATTCATTCGGCTTGGCGTTTAAGAAGTTTCATGGTTGTTCTCCTTCTTCTGTTCGGAAGGGCGAACGATTCAATATCGTTTCCCGCGTACAACTATCATTAAGTATTACCGGAGGATCAAAAATGAACATATCCATTCAAAAGAAAGCCGCGTTTACCGTCGCCGGAATCGGCGCAAAATCCGTTTCCTCGGCAGAATGTGCGGGCATTTGGGAAAAATTATACCGTACCGTTGACGAAGCCGACTTAAAAGCCCTCGGCAGCGGGCAATGCTACGGCATGTGTTACGATGTGGAACAGTGCAATTCGATTAACTATTTAGCCTGTTATCACGTTGAAAACGGCAACGAAGCCTCAGCGGAAAAATTAGGCTTACAAGTCGTGGCGATTCCGGAAGCGGAATACGCCGTCGTCGAATTAGTCGGCGCGGTGCCTCAATCCATTCACAAAGGCTGGAAGTATGTGACGGAAGTCTTTTTCCCCGAAAGCGGTTACAAGCATTCCGGTAAACCGGATTTTGAAGTGTATTCCGGGACGGATATTCATAATGAACAGTATAAAATGGAATTATGGATCCCCGTTGAAAAAGACTAACCCGGGTTTTCCCTCGTAAATAAAAAGTGCGGTAGGATTTCAGCGAGTTTTTGCTTTTGCAAAATGATCCTGAAATCTTACCGCTTGTTCATTTAGCTGAAATAATACACCCGCTTGACACCAATTTGCTGAACACTTTTTACAATTGTGTGGAAGTGTTCCCAAAAGAAGCTGACGACTGGACAGTGGTGCAATCCTCATGATCGCCAATCCGCCCGATAGATTGGGATTTCAGTGGCATTACAGATCTGAAAGATGTATTGTAAGATGCAGGTTGCTTGAAAACAGACAAACATACTAACCGATTCACACCTTTTGCGGGCTATTAATTGATAGGTTTCAGGCTGCTTGAAACTTCATAAAACGGAGGCTCACTATGCCCACTCACTCATTTCTTCCACTCATCACTCAAGCCATACACGCTCCGTCTGGGCACAACACCCAACCATGGCGGTTTAGCATACAAGGCGACGCCATTTGCATTGCGCCCGACTTGCGCCGCGCTTTGCCCGTGGTGGATAGCGACAATCGCGAACTTTTTATCAGTTTGGGGTGCGCTGCTGAAAATCTCGTATTAGCCGCCAGCGAACAGGGTTATGCCACCCAAGTTCACAGCGATGAAACCACTGGCAATATCCGTATTCAACTCACCCGACAAGACATCCCGAGCAATCCGCTCGCCACCCAAATCACGCGCCGCCAAACCAACCGCAGCCTCTATTCCGCCCAACGCATTCCTGATGACGTTATTGCCCAGTTGCAGCAAACGCCTAGCGAAGCAGGGGTGCAGATTTTTTTATATGCCAACGGCACGCCGTCTTACACTCAAATCGGGCATCACATCTTACAAGCCAATACCTTGCAAATGAAAAATCCGGCATTTAAGCAAGAACTCAAAACATGGTTGCGCTACAACAAAAAACATCAAGACAGCACGCGCGATGGATTAAGTTATGCCACTTTTGGTGCGCCGAATGTACCACGTTGGCTTGCCGAAATCGCCATGTCGTTTGCCATGCGCGAAGCACCGCAGCACAAATCCTGCCAACAACAAATCAACCATGCATCCCATTTTGCCCTGTTTACCCTAGAACAAAACGGCATTCCCCATTGGATAAATTTGGGGCGTACTTTGCAACGTTTTTTGCTCGCCGCCACCGCACAAAATATCGCCCATTCCTATCTCAACCAGCCCTGCGAGGAACGCCAAATAGCAGAAAATATGGCACAGGCTCTGTCGCTTAACACATTGCCCGTGATTTTGCTCCGATTGGGCTATGCCGCACCGCGCCCCTATTCACTACGCCGCAAACTTGCCGATGTGATAGATGGTGAAATTGAGCACCCTTTTTAGGTTACCTGAAAGCAAAAGTTACAAGCGGTCGGATTTCCCCCCAAATTTGCAAATTTTTAGGAAAATTCAACTGCTTGCAGGCAGTCTGGAAATATTTGGGGCAGTCCTAGTGGATAGGTCGGATACTTGTATCCGATAGGGCTGCAACTTTGGCTGTAATGTCGGATTCAATAAACCGAGTTACTAGACTGGCATTTTATTCGGCTGCTTTTTGCGTCAATCGTAAGTAATCCATCAAATGCTTATTTTCTACGTCTTCTTAATAAACACATAACCGAAAAAGAGGGCAAATAAAAAATCGCCTGCGCCATAAATAGCGAAGAAAATACCTAAAAATAGGTTTTCACTCCAGAGATTTGCCAAAGTATCGCCGTTATTCATCAGCCAATATGCCCACGCCGCCACATACACCCATTTTTCGATAAAAAACACCAAAATCAGTTTGGGCACTTGATGATAACGAGTAGAAACGGACAAATACGCCAGCCCCCATAAAATAATACCCACTTGCCCTAACCAAGAGAATACTACGGGGTCAATAGCGGCAATAGTTTGATCCGTAAAGCATTTTGTCGGAACTAAAATACCCGTTAAATTATAAAGTCCGGCGAGTAAGAAACCGAATGTTATTTTTTTTGAAACAGAATTTTGATTTTGCATTAGATTGTTCTCTTTGTGAAATGCACAACATTGTAGCCCGATTATTATCTTGATAAAATTACTAATAAAGATATTCTCTATCTCAAAAAATGGAATAATATGAATAAACTGGATGCGTTACGTTACTTTTGTATGGCAAGCGAAACTCTAAACTTTCGTGAAACGGCGGTACGTTTATCTGTATCGCCGCAAGTTATTAGCCGAACCATTGCAGAGCTGGAAAATACCTTGGGCGAACCGCTATTCAAACGCAACACCCGTAATGTCCAGCTTACCGAATTTGGTCAGCAATTTTTAGTGGAGGCACGACAATTTTTAAATGAAGAGGCGCGTTTATTCAGCTTCGCCAAAACTAACCAACAAGCTATTCAAGGCTCGGTGCGGATTACCGTGCCTCCACTGCCTCATCACACACAAATTTTAGCGGACTTATTGCAAGCCATTGCGCCCTATCCTAACTTAGCCATTGATTGGCGTGTGGATTTAACCTCATTAAAAGCGGTGGATAATCAAATTGATATGGGTATTCGCATTTGTCAAAAGCCCGAACCGGATTGGATTGCGCATCATCTAGCCACCGTAGAAGAAAAGATTGTTGCCTCGCCAACCTTAATCGAAAAATTGGGAATGCCTGCAGATCTCACCGATTTGGCTAAACGTTATCCACTGGCAGCGATGTTTAATGCATTGCAAGGGCGCATTTGGCAATGGCAAATCAATGCCGAGCATACCATCACACCACTTGCCCCCAAATTTATCAGTAACGACATGACAAGCGAACTGCAAGCCACCCTATCAGGGCAAGTTTGTGCACAATTATTAGATATATTTTGCCAGCCTTATTTGGACAGCGGAGAACTCGTGGAGCTTTTCCCCGATATACCAAAACAACCGTGGCAAATCTACCTTTACCGCCCATATCAAACGGTTACCCCTTTACGAATTGTGAAAGTGTTTGAACTGTTAAGAGAGATTTTGAGTAAGCGGTTGGATTTTGGTGCTAATTTACAAAAGTAGCCTAACACGACCTATTCACCCATATTATTCCATTTTTAAAGACAATCAATTCCTAAATTATGAATTTTATTTGGATAATACTCTGATTAAAATGCACAGGCATTCGCATTTTACGTATGCTTATTTTAGGAGAATTTTATGACAGAATTAAACAAACAACCCGTTCCAGACCGTGCAGAACACAATGCGTTTTTTCCATCGGATTATTCGTTAAGCCTTTACACCACCAAAGTATCGGACTTTGACGGTTTTAAATTTGAAAAAGCCTATCAAGGCAAAAAACATAAAGTTTTGATGATTGCCTCTGATGAACGTTATTTAGAAATGAAAAATGGCAAACTGTTCTCAACAGGTAACCACCCAATAGAAACCTTGTTGCCAATGTTGCATATTCATCACGCTGGTTTTGAAATTGATGTAGCAACCTTATCGGGTAATGCGGTGAAATTAGAAATGTGGGCTATGCCAACGGAAGATAAAGCGGTAATGGATTTGTATCACACTTACCTACCGAAATTACAAAACCCAAGCAAACTGGCGGATATTTTGGCCGATGTTACAGCTGAAAACTCGCCGTATTTAGCGGTATTTATTCCGGGCGGACACGCAGCTTTACACGCTATTCCATTCAGCCGTGAAGTGAAATCGGTATTAAACTGGGCATTAGCACAAGATAAACATATCATCACACTTTGCCACGGGCCAGCAGCATTATTAGCGGCTGCAGCGGACGAAAATGTGGAAAATTATCCGTTCAAAGATTATGAAATTTGCGTTTTCCCTGATGCCTTAGACGAAGGGGCGAATATTGAAATTGGCTATATGCCGGGCAAATTGCAATGGCTCTTGGCGGAAAAACTGATACAGTTAGGCGTAAAAGTAATGAACGAAGGCATTAGCGGTCAAGTTCATCAAGACCGAAAACTCTTAACTGGCGACAGTCCTTTAGCCTCAAATGCGTTAGGTATTTTAGCGGCAAATGAATTATTGAAAGTCGCTGAATAAGGTTTGTGCTTTTATAAGGTATATGTAGGGGCGGGGGTTATCCCCGCCCATAAACAATTATTAATATTCGGGCGGGGATAACCCCCGCCCCTACGAAAACATAAATGTTTATGCTACATAATACCGCTTTATAAGCCCTGCAAGTAATCCTTCAACTCTTGAACGTCCCCATACAACAACTGACTCGGCACGATATGTAGCCGTTCATCTTTTTCCACAATCAACTGCGGTACGCCTTGCACACCACAATGGTTAGCGAGCTGTTGCCTGAATTGAAGACGCTGTGCTAACACTACTCTTGTCGATTGTTCGGTAAGCAATAGCACAGCTTGGCTAAGATTGAGTTTATGCAACACCTGTTCAATCACCGTGAAATCCGCATTATCCAAACCATCCACATAACGTGCCGTCTGCAAGGCTGCCAATGTGGCAAACTCTTTTTCAGGGGCAATTTGTTGCACCGCCGTTAAAGCCAGTAAGCTGTTTGCCGAATCAAAATCACCCTGCCCTTGCAACACGTTTTCCAAATACGCCTGACTAAACGGCTGCCCCGTTAAGCGTTCAATCCGTTGGTCGTTGCTCCACGCATAACGGGCAAAATCCGCACCACTTTGGTAAAACAAACCTGTTGGCGTGAGCGTAAGCGGGTAGATTTCATTGAGTTTTTGCAATGTCGCTGATGCCCCATAGCACCAACCGCAAAGCGGGTCGAACAGGTAGTAGATTGTCACTAGAACATCCCACGTCCGCTTTCTGTTTTTTCAGGCACCGCTTGGATCACGTCCCAATGCTCTACGATTTTACCGTTTTCATCGAAACGGAAAATATCCACCACTGCCTCGCCACGATCTTCATCGTTTAATTGGCTGTGGACGTGCAACATCACTAAATCGCCGTCCGCCATCACACGTTTAATTTCTGCGCGTGATTTTGGGTTCGCTTTTAAAAACGGCACAAACGCATCCACGAAAGCCTTGCCACCGTCCGCCACCGTTGGGTTGTGCTGTAAATACTCTTTGCCGATATATTTATCGGTTGCCTCTTGCACTTTGTGCTGATTGAATGCCATTTCATAAAACGCCAATGCGTTCGCTTTGTTTTGCTCCGGCGTAGTTTGTGCCATTGCAACGGTTGAAGAGAAAAGTGCGGTTAAAAGTAAAAGAGATTTTTTCATTTTGTTTTCCTTTTGTTGGGTTATACATTCAGCTTGATGGCTGTTGATGGTGTGCATTTTAATGAAATAAAAAGAGAGAAAAATAGCGATTTTAGAATATAATTGTTTCTAATTAAGAAACAAAAGGATAAATATGGACAAACTCACCGCAATCAAGGTCTTTCTGACCGTTGCCGAAACAGGCAGTTTTACCGCCACCGCAGAGCAGTTAGAGATTTCTAAACCGATGATTAGCCGTTATGTCGCCTTGATGGAAGAATGGCTGAACGCACGGCTGTTTCAGCGTTCCACTCGCAAAGTTGCTTTGACGGAAGCGGGCGAACAAGCGGTGCTTTTCTGCCAAAAAATTGCAAATTTGACCGCAGAAATGGAACAAGAAATGATGGCACAACAGGGCGAATTACGCGGCGTGTTGCGTGTAACCAGCAGCCAAACGTTCGGGGCTTATCATTTGGTGAAAACGGTCAATCGCTTTTTGCAGTTGCACCCGAAATTGAATATCCAGCTTTTTCTGAGTGATCAGCAAATGGATTTAATCAGCGAGCGAATCGATCTTGCCATTCGGATTACCAACACGCCCGACCCGAATTTTATCGCCCGAAAACTTGCCGATTGCCATTCTTTGCTGGTGGCAACGCCCGATTATTTGGCACAATTCGGCACACCGAAACAGCCCGACGATCTCTATCAACATCATTACCTTTCCCACCAAAATATCAACCGTAAAGCGTGGAAATGTACTAAAGGAAAACGGGAAGTGTTGCTCGACCTAAACAGCCGTTTCACCACCAACGACACCCAAGCCTTGCTCAACTCCGTACTGGACGGCAACGGCATTGCGATGTTGCCGAAATATATGCTGGAAATCGAACTGCAACAGGGCAAACTGCAAGCTGTCCTAACTGACTGGCAACTGTCGACATTCAGCATTTACGCGATGTATCCGTCAAGAGACAAACTCCCGCTCGCCGTGAGAAAATTGATTGATTTTTTGGTGGAGAGTTTTGAAGGGAAAGCGTGGTAAGCGGTAGGATTTGAAAAGAAATTTGCAAACTGAAAAAACTTCTCAAAATCCTACCGCACTTTTCATGCTATCACTCCGCTTTCGCCCTTTCTTCCGCCGTGACTGATGTCAATTTGGCTAGTTTAGGGGCTAACCAGTTGCGGAAATCATCCATCAGCAAATAAACCACGGGCACAAACACCAAACTCAACAGCGTGGAGGCAGTTAAGCCGAAAATCACGGCAACGGCCATTGGGGCGCGGAATGCTGCAGCTGCGCCGCTGGCGAACACGGCGGGAACCATACCTGCGACCATTGCAATGGTGGTCATTAAAATCGGGCGGACACGTTCCGAGCCCGATTGAATTAAGGCTTGATGGCGAGCCATTCCTTGTTGGCGTTTTTCAATCACGAAGTCCACCAGCAAAATAGAGTTTTTGGTTACGATGCCCATTAACATCAAAATGCCGATGACAGAGGACATATCCAATGCCGCACCGTAGGCGAGCAAGCCGACTGCCGCACCGCCGATGGACAGCGGAAGTGCGGTCAAAATGGTAAGCGGTTTCAAGAAGTCCTTGAACAACAGCACCAACACCAACAATACCATCACCACGCCAGCCGCCATTGCAAAGCTGAATTGGCCGAACATTTCGTCCATCATTTCCGCATCGCCCGATGACGGCACACGCACGCCGTCAGGCAGGTTTTGCATTATCGGTAGCCCGTTGATTTGCGATAATGCGGTGCCGATGGTTTGCCCTAAGGCTAAATCCGCTTCCACCGCAATACGGCGTTCACGATCAAAACGCTCTAAACTTGCCGAACCAGCCCCAAATTGAATATCGGCAACGGTATTCAATGGCACTGTGCCGCCATTGCTGCTTGCCACTCGCAGTTGGCGAATGACTTCGGGCTGGTTGCGTTCGTTTTCCGCCAACGTAACCCGAATCGGGATTTGACGGTCGGGCAAATTAAAGCGTGCCGCATTGCCGTCTGTGCTGCCCAGCGTGGCAATTTGTAGCGAATTTCCCACCGCTTGTGGGCTGACACCTGCTTTTGCCGCTTCGTCCGCACGCAATTTGACTTGCACTTCGGGTTTCATCAGCGGTGCATTAATCTGCACATTTTCAACACTAGATAAACCTTGCATTTGCTGTTTCAGCTCGTTTGCCGTCTGCTGAAGTTTGACAGGATCATTGCCAGTCAGCAAAATCGACACATCTCGTGCCGCCATTTCGTTGCGGAAAGTAATCCGCACGTCCGCAAATTGTTTCAAGGTTTCTCGCAATTTGTCTTCAAATTCCTTTTGCGAAATCGACCGCACTTGGTGGGGTTTCAGGCGAATAAGCACTTCGCCCTTGTTGATTTCGCCGGAACCTGCGGTGGTAAACACCAACGCCACTTCGTCATATTGGCGAATAGTGCGGTCAATTTTTTGCAAGATTTCATCGGTTTGTGCCAGCGTGCTGCTTGGCGGTAACGTAACGTCTAACTGGCTCATTCCCGTGTCGCCTTTCGGCACAAAGCCTGTGGGCAACTGTGGCAAAATCAGTGCTGATGCCACTAAAAACACACTGCCGAGCAATAATGTGGTTTTGCGAAAATGTAAGGCTTTTGCTAACAGCGTTAAGTAGCCTTGTTTCAGCTTGCTTGAAGAAGTTATTACAGACGTTTTAGCCGCTGTCGGTTGCAACAAATAGGCGGCCAATAAAGGCGTTGCCAAGCGAGCCACCAGCAAGGAACTCAATACTGCCGCCGCAACGGTAATGCCAAACTGCCCGAAATACTGCCCTGTCATACCGTCAATAAAACTCACAGGCAAAAACACCGCCACAATACTTGCCGTAATCGCCACCACCGCCAAACCTATGGCATCAGACGCATCTAAGGCAGCCCGAAACGGTCGTTTACCTTGATGAATGTGAGTTTCAATATTTTCAATCTCAACAATGGCATCGTCCACCAAAATCCCAATCACCAAAGTAATGGCTAACAGCGAAATGCTATTGAGCGTATAGCCAAGCAGTTTCATTATCCAAAAGGCAGGCAAAATCGAAAGCGGCAAGGCAATCGCCGCCACCAAAGTTGCACGCCAATTTCGCAAAAACAGCCACACCACCAATACCGTCAATGCCGCCCCTTCCAACAGCGTAGAAATCGCCACATCGTAGTTCTCTTTGGTGGTATTCACCGAATTATGCACTTCTGTAATCTGAATATCGGGATAATTGGCTGCCAACGTTTGCAACGCTTGCTGAACACCTTTTTCCACCGCCGTATCGCTTGACCCTTTGGAACGAAATACCTGAAACCCCAACACTTCACGCCCATTCAAACGCGTACGGCTGCGAACATCGGCGTGGCTGTCGCTAATTGTCGCCAACTCCGCCAATTTGACTTTACGATAATCGCTTAACGCAATGGGCAAATTTGCCAAATCCGCCAAACTTGGCTGACTGCCCACCACACGAATGGATTGCTCTTGGTCAAACCATTGCACACGCCCGGCAGGCACATTGGCATTGGTTTGTGCCAACTGCTGGCTCACCTGTTCGGCGGTAATGCCCAATGCATTGAGCTTTGCCGATTGCAACGCCACACGCACTTCACGTTTCTCACCGCCAAGTCGTTTCACTTGCTGCACGCCATTGACCGCCAACAACTCACGGCTCACCGCATCATCAATAAACCAAGACAGCTCCGTTTGGTTCATATTCGGCGACTGCACCGCATAATAGCCCAAAGCACCGCCTTCCGTATCCATTCGCTCCACCACGGGGTTATCAATGTTTTGCGGCAAATTGCCACGAATTTGCGTAATAGCATTTCGCACATCATTCACCGCCCGATCCGTGTCCGTTTCCAACCGAAATTCCACCGTCGTGACCGATGAACCTTCGGTAATGGTCGAAGTAATATGCCGCACCCCAGCCATTCCCGCCACCGCATCTTCCACACGGCGAGTAACAGTATTTTCCAATTCATCTGCTGACGCTCCCGTCTGCGTTACCGTAATATTCACCATCGGAAACCGCATATCCGGATCCGCATTAATCGGCAAGGCTTGAAAAGCTCGAATACCAAGCGCGGTTAAAAGCAAAAACAACACAATAATCGGGATAGGATGACGAATAGCCCAAGATGAGATTTTGAAGTTCATAAAAGTCCTTAAAATTACTAATTTATGAGAATTTTAGTAAATTTTAAGACTTATTTCAAGTGGGAGGTTTGGGAGGTGGAAAAGAAAGCGGTGGGATTTTCTGAATTTTTTGCAATTGAAAAATCTCCCCAAATCCCACCGCACTTTTACTCACTAATAGGCTGTTTTGTTTTTCGCACTTTTTGTCAAACCGTCCAACCATGCTTGGTGTCCGTTTACCATCGGATTTGGCACGGTTTCCGCCAAGCCTTTTGCCAGTTTACCGATTTGGCTTTCTTCGGTTAGCACTCGTACACGGTTGTTCGGCAAATCTTCCAACAGCCAAGCGTGATACACATCACTGAAATCATCGCCTTCGCCGAAGGTTCCCGACCACGCCAAACGAGCAGGATTGCCGTTTTTTGCCGGTTCAAATTCTTCCACTTTAGACGTAACGTGAAAACCGAAGGTATCAAACACAAAAGCCGCCCCTGCAGAAAGTTGTGTGGTTGAACCGTCGCCTACCACAATATTTTCCGCATTATTGTAATAAGTCGTCCATGCTTTGGTGTCAATCAGATATTGCCACACTTCCGCTACGCTCAAGCCTTTAATAATCACTTCATTAGAAACGTAGTTATCGGTTTCGCCCGGGGTATATTTTTCCGGCCAAATAATTGCTGGTTGTGAATATGTCACTTTGAATTCCTCTTATTGATTTAATTAAACATTCGTTAAATCGCTTAACGTGAGGTGATTTTAGAAAAGTTCTGTTATATTGTCCAAACGCGAAAAATGATATTTAATATACGTAAAAATGATACTTGCAAAAAAGAAAGCAAATCTCACCGCTTGTACGGAGCCAAAATGAAAGACCTACGCACCTTAGATTTAAATTTGTTGAAAGCCTTTGACGTGTTGATGGACGAGAAAAACGTGAGCAAAGCGGCAGAACGGCTGGCGATTACCCAACCAGCAATGAGCGGTATTTTGGTTCGTTTGCGGGAAAGTTTTGACGATCCGCTATTTGTGCGTGTGCAACGTGGCGTCGTGCCGACCAATCGAGCGTTGGTATTGGCTCAACCGATTAAACAACTGCTTTCTGATGCGGAACAGTTACTCAAGCCACAGGCGTTTGATCCGCAAACGGCGGAAATGACCATTCGTATTGCCTGCACCGATTATGCGATGCGCGCGGTAATCGTGCCGTTTTTGCGTGTATTGAAACAACGTGCGCCGAAGATCAAAGTGGCGGTGCTGGCAATTAACGAAAGTGCGGTACAACATCAATTAGAACAACGATTACTTGATTTTGCACTGGTAACGCCCGATTTCCACGCCCCCGATATTCACGCTAAAGCCTTGTATGACGAGCAATATGTGTGCGCCGTCCGCCACGATCACCCGATTGCCAAACAAAATAGTTTATCACTAGAACAATTTTGCCAACTGGAACAAGCGTTGGTGTCCTATCACGGCGGCAGTTTCAGCGGTGTAACCGATGACGCACTAGCCAAATTGGGGTTAAGCCGAAACGTGAGTTTATCGGTACAAAATTTTATCGTACTGCCCGACCTATTGGCGCAAAGCGATTTGCTCGCCGTTGTACCCAAACGATTGGTCAGCAACCTGCCGCAACTCAAACTGTTTGAACCGCCCCTTGCTATTCAAGGTTTTACCAAAACGCTGATTTGGCACGAACGCACTCATCGTGATCCAGCATATCGTTGGTTACGAGAATTAATGATAGAAGCTTGCAGTATTCATATTCAGGCAGCCTGAAAAAATAAATAGTGAGATTTTGGAAGGAAGTTAACAAAATTTATCCAAAATCTCACCGTTTTTTTAAAAAACGATCTCAAAAAGATGTTTATGGCTATAACCAACATGTTTCATAAAGTTACTCTTTCACAACCACCTCAACCCGATCCCCTTCGTTCATCAATGCACCAGCCTTTTGCAACACTTGCTCGCCCACTTTCAAGCCTGATAGGATTTCCGCCGTGCCTTGATTGACTTCGCCTAAGCTAATCGGGCGGCGTTCTATTTGTTTATTGCGATTGACCATCATTACAAAGGCGGTTCCGTCAGCGTTAAAATTGACCGCACTTAAAGGCAAGGTTGTGTTTGCCCGCATTTCAGGCAGCCTGATTAAGGCTAAGGCTGGTGTGCCGAGCGTGATTTGAGCTGGGTTTTGCAGCTGAATACGCACTTTGCCTGTACGACTTGTCTGGTCGATTTGGGAAGAAAGCAAGCGAATTTGACCGCTTGTCGTTTGGTCAAGCACTTGAACTTCCGTCTGCAAGCCCGTTTTGAGCAAAGACAACTCTTCCGCACTGGCTTCAACGGTGGCCTCCAACTCGCCATTTCGTGCAAGATGAAACAAGGCGTTGTTGTCCGTTAAATTACCCACTTCGGCATTGCGTTGCGTGATAATGCCGTCTGCCGGGGCAAGTACCTCGGCTTTTTTACGTTGATGACGGCTGTCGTCAAGCTGTGCCTGAACCTGAGCGATTTCCGCATTTGCCACCTGAACCGCGGCGCGTGCCACACGGGCTTTCGCCTGTTGCTGTTCCAACTCCTGACGGCTTATAGCATTGCTTTTCATCAAGGTTTGATAACGTTTCAGCGTGGCTTCCGCTTCGATTAAAGTGGATTGCTGCGAAGCCAAATTTGCCTTAGCTCGCTGCAAATTTGCATCATTTTGACGCAACTGCGATTCACATTACTCGCTTCCAAGGTAGCTAAAATTTGCCCTTTTTTAACCGTATCACCCACTTCTACATTGACCGTTTGAATTTGTAAACCAAGCAATGCCGTTCCGACAGCAACGTCTTCTTTCGCCGTAATCGAACCCGAAAGACGCAACGTCTGCATTAATGCGGCAGGTTGCACCTGAACCACATTTACTTTCATCAAACTGCTTTCCGTTGATTCGGCGTTTTGGTCTTGGCAAGCGATGAGCAAAAAGCTTAATAGACCGACGAATAAAACTTTTTTCATTTTAAGTCCCATAAATGACTAATTTTTGTCGCATTATAGTTATATTCAAGACCAAATCAAGTAATTTTTAAGACTAATTTACTTGCCTTTTAATTTTCTTTCGCTAAAATAACCGCACTTACATAGTCATTTTTAGGACAAAAAACATGAGCAACTTCGATAAATTAGGTCAGCAAATCAGCGAAATGGACGCCACAATGGACGCATGGATTAATAAGCTCGGTCTGGGTTATAACCATTATGCGGTGTTGTATTCGCTGGCTTCTGCAGAAAACGGGCAATGTACGCAAAAGTTTATTTGTGACGAATGGCATTTGCCGAAACAGACGGTGTTCAACATTTGTAAGGAATACAAAGAAAAAGGCTGGATTGAGTTTAGCGAAAGTGCGGTGGATAAACGGGAAAAAATCATGCGTTTAACCGAAACCGGCAAGGCGCAGGCAGAACCGGTGTGGACGGCAACCAACCAACTCAGCGAAAAAACCTTTGCCCTTTTCGGCAAGAAAAAAACCGAACAACTGTTCTCACTGATGACGGAATTTTGCGCAACCTGTCGCCAACAAATTGACTTAACAGAAATAGAAAAAGAATGAATGTAAACACACAACCGACAATGGCAAAAACCTTAAAGTACATTGCCAAACAACATAAAAAACGCTTACTGGCGACTTTCGGTTTGGTGGCGGCAGAGAATATTTTGTTGCTAACCTATCCGCTGGTAGGCAGTTTTGCGGTGAATGCGGTGTTAAACGGGCAACTGGTTTCCGCACTGGCTTATGCTTTAACGGTCTTGATTATTTGGAGCGTAGGCTCGGCGCGCCGTGCGGTGGACACACGTGCGTTCACTCGCATTTACACGGAACTTGCCGTACCGGTGATTCTCAATCAACGGATTAAAGGCATTGACACCTCGACCACCAGTGCTCGCGTGGCATTGTCCCGTGAATTTGTGAATTTCTTTGAACATCATTTGCCGACACTGATCACCTCGATTTTTTCCATTTTAGGCGCAGTGGCAATGTTGCTGTTAATCGAATTTTGGTCGG
Organism: Actinobacillus sp. GY-402; assembly: GCF_014843355.1. GTDB lineage: Bacteria > Pseudomonadota > Gammaproteobacteria > Enterobacterales > Pasteurellaceae > Exercitatus > Exercitatus varius. The sequence goes on along the minus strand of NZ_CP062137.1, from coordinate 741,673 downwards.
GCGTGGTGGCATTAGCGATTGTCGTCTGTTTCGGCTTGATTTTGCCGCGTTATGTTAAAGTGAACGACCTGCTCTACTTCAAACTCAACAACCGCCTTGAAAAAGAAGTGGATTGCGTCAAACGTGCCCAAAATCGCGAACTGATGAAACATTACGGCTTGGTGGAAAAATTGCGTGTCCTGATTTCCAACCGTGAAGCGTTAAGCTTTCTCGCCATCGGCATCGCCATGGCGGTGCTATTCGGCATCACGCTCACGCTACTCACCCTCAAACAAGGCGTGACCGCCGGGCATATTTATGCGGTGATTACTTATCTCTGGACTTTCGCCATCAGCCTAGATGACGCACCAAGATTAGTGGAAGAATTGTCGAAATTGAAAGATATTGGGAAACGGGTGGAAGTGGCGTGATACAGGCGGTCGCCTTTGCAAAAACTGTTGCAAATTCGACTGCACTTTACGTTATTTCAAACTACTTTTTCGCCACCGTAAAACGCTTAAACAAGTGTGCCTGTTTTTCCGCGTCATCAGCAATGGCAATGGCTAAATCCGCCACGCTGATCCCCGCCGGCGCATCGCCGTCCATCAGCAAATCGTCGCCGCCTAAACGGTATTCGCCCGTGCGATCTTCGCTAAATCCCGCGTCGGCACCTAATAATGCCGGCGGAGAAATAAACGCCCAATTGACATCACGACGATCACGCAAATCATTAAGCAAATTACGCGCCGCATTGGCACCGGCAAAAATTTCTTTCGGGAAGGCATCGGTGTCAATCAGTTGTACGTTCGGGGCAACATACAAACTGCCCGCACCGCCGACCACCAATAAATAAGGCACTTGCGCCGCTTTTGCCGCTGCGATAATCGAATTGGCGCCGCGGGTGAAATCTTCGGCGATATTCGGGTTTGTCCAACCCGGATTAAACGCGCTGACCACTGCGTCAAACCCTTTTAACTGCTCAGCAAAATTGGCCGCATTCACATCAAAACTGACCGCTTTTACGTTGTCCGCTTTTGCCACTTTGTCAATATTGCGCGCAAACGCCGTTACCTGATGACCACGACTTGCCAATTCTGCGACCACTGCGCTACCCACATAACCTGTTGCACCGATGACTGCGATTTTTTTCATGTTGTTTTCCTTTTGTTAAGTTGATTAAGATTGCCGATTGGCTGATGTGTCGCAGTATATATTCAAAACTTACTTTTTAAAAGTACTTACAAAAATGTAAGTTTTAAAATATTTTTTAACTCATTGATTTATAAATGATTAATTTTTGGATTTTTTCAAAACCGTCAAAAAAACGGTGGAATTTCCGCCCAATGCTGAAAATGAAAAAACGTGCCGAAATCTTCCCGCACTTTTTCGGTATTTTCATTTTCCGATTTCCTCTGATAAAATCTCACCGTTGCATTCTAAGGGACAAATATGACAGGCATCACATCTTCATTTAGCGGATTATTGGCGGTATTCATTGCCGCAACATTATGGGGAACCACAGGCACGGCGGCCGCTTTCGCCCCTGAGGTTTCAGCGATGGCCATCGGTGCGGTGGCAATGGGTGGCGGCGGTTTTTTGCAAGCCTTATTCGCTTTTCGGCAAATTACCGTTTATCGTTCAAATTTAGCTTGTCATCGCCGCTATTTAATTGTCGGGGCATTGGCTGTTGCCCTCTATCCGTTGGCTTTCTACGGCTCAATGCGATTGGCGGGCATTACCATCGGTACGGTTGTCACCATTGGTTCCGCGCCATTACTTTCTGCTTTGCTCGAATTCATTTTTGATAAACAAAAACTGTCTCTGCGTTGGCTCATCGGGGCTGTGTTGGGTATTATCGGAATGGCATTACTTTCGGCTTCAGAACAGCATCAGAATAGCGGAAATCATACCTTGCTCGGCTTGGGATTAGGCTTAATCGCGGGTTTTACTTACGCCCTTTATTCGTGGACGGCGCGTAAATTGATGTTGCAACATATCGGTGCGAAAGCGGCGATGGGCGCAACATTTGGCTTGGGCGCCGTATTTCTTTTACCCATCTTATTGTGGACCGGCGCGCCGTTATTGGCGTCGTGGAATAATTTTGCCGTCGGTTTGTATATGGCAACCGTTCCAATGTTTTTAGGTTACCTTTGCTTTGGCTACGGTTTGGCTCGCATTAACGCCAGCACCGCCATTACGATTACGCTGTTTGAACCCGTTGTGGCGGCATTACTTGCCGTATTGGTGGTCAATGAACGCTTAACTTCACAAGGTTGGTTAGGTATTGCTCTAATCCTGCTTTGCTTAGTTTTTATCACATCACCAGCATCACATTGATTAAACGGCAAAAAGTGCGGTAGATTTTGAGCGAGTTTTCACTTGCAAAAAAAACTTTTTTATACCCTCTCTTACTTTATTTTTCCCTGATTATTTCGGGCTTTTATTCCAACTGATGACAGCTTCTGTCGAATAACGATAACTCGGATAAGGTGCTTGCGTTTGTTTGCCAATCGCAATCAATAAAATATCTTCAAAATCTGCTGAAATCTCAAAGGCTTCCCGCACGGCATCACGCATATAACCAATCATCGGGCTGGTATTCCAACCTTTTTCTTGTGCCACTAACATTAAGCTCATTGCGAATAATCCCACATCTAAGCCTAAGAATTTCTCGGTCTGCTCTTGATTTTGTGCCGCATAAAAGCCCGTTGCCATTCCAATCATTTGCTCTTTTAATTCCGGCGGTAAAAATCCTTGTTCCACTTGTGTGTTATTCAGCTGTTCAATAGCAGTTTGTTGATAAGCACGGCGATCCGCCAACACAATAAGCACTGCCGATGCACTCAAAATTTGTGCTTGATTGAAGGCTAACGGAAACAGCTTTTCTTTTTGTGACTGCTCCGTTAAAGCAATCACTTTCCAAGGCTGGCTGTTAAAGCCACTCGGTGCACGGCTGGCAGCAGCGATCAGTTCGGTGAGTTCCGCTTGGCTGATTTTAACATCGGCGTTAAATTGACGTGTTGCGTGACGTTCATTTAATAATGTAATGATATTGCTCATTTTTTTATCTCCAAAGAAATGATGTGAACACGGCTATTATATCTTGCAGAATTTATTTGATAATACCACCTTTTCTTATTACACTTTGAAGTAAAACTTAACAATAAGGCGGAAAAATGGATAGCGTTAAAGCGATGTTGATTTTTGCACAGGTAATGGAAAGCGGCAGTATGTCGGCAGCGGCAAAACATTTGGGCATAAGTGCTTCGGCAATCAGCCAACATTTACGCCAATTAGAAAAGCATTACGCAATGAAATTGCTCAATCGAACCACCAGACAGCTAAATCCCACTCTTGAAGGGGAAATCTTGCTGAAAGGAGCGCAACAAATTCAACAAACCTTGCAGCAAACCCAATTGCAACTAGCTCATTTACAAACGGAGTTTAAAGGGGACGTGCGTTTAAGCCTACCAACGGGATTTTTAGACAGCCTAGCTGTTCAGTACTTTTTACGACAATTAGCCAAACAATATCCGCAAATTTGTTTGCATTTTTTGCCTGATGATAACGTGGTGAATTTAATGGAAAACGCGGTAGATATTGCTATTCGTGCCGTAGCATTGCCGCCCGACAGCCCGTTAATCGCTCGTCTTTTAACGGTTTGGCAGCTCGGCATTTACGCCTCACCCGATTATTTGCAGCAAAACCCGATTAGCCAGCTAAAGGATTTAGCACAAGCAAAATGGATCAAATTCAGTGAAACCGCATTTAACACCGCCTTTCACAGCTTGGCATTAGGCGATTTTTCCGCTGAAAAAGTTATTCAATGCAGCTCAATTTCATCCGCCCGAACGCTAGCATTATCAGGTTGCGGTTTAACTTTTCAACTTTCAGGCGAAGCGGCAAAATATGTACAAAAAGGCGAGCTCATTCAACTGTTTCCCAACCACCCAATGCCCCAACATCAGATTTATGCCGTCACTTCCCATCGCACGCAATCGGCTAAAATCAATGCGGTGTTAGCATTGCTCAAAACGGCTTTTGGGGAATAGAGCTGTCTGAAAAGTAGGGTGCGTTTGCTAACGCACCTTACAAGCGGTGGGATTTTCCAACATTTTTGCCAATCGCAAAATTTTGTGAAAATCTGACCGCTCTTTTTCTTAAATCGGCAAAGCTCTGCGTTGTAAAATTTCTTTCATTACTAAAGTCGAAGTCAAGCGATGAATGGACGGCAAGTTAGACAAGCGTTGATCATATAACTTTTGAAATGCCCCAAGCTCCGTAGTAACAATGTGCAAAATATAGTCGTGTTCGCCGAATAGCCGTTGAGCTTGGATAATTTCAGGAATGTCCGATAACGCATTTTCAAAGGCTGTAATGCTATCTTGGCTACCATCTTTCAGTACGGCAAACACAATGGCAGAAAAATTTAGCCCTACCGCTTGCGGACTGATATTTGCCTGATAATCTAAAATAACGCCGTCTTGTTCCAACTGCTTAACACGGCGTTGGCAAGGCGACAGACTGATCCCAACTTTTTCACAAAGCTCCGTTAAGGAAATTCGCCCATTTTTCTGCAATTTCGCAATAATTTTCTTATCTATTCTATCCATACGCAATTTCCTTCTAAAAATAAGCCAAAGTTTAGCAACTTTTGCAAACACTTTCCAACCCAAAATCAGTACAATTTTACCCAATTTCAAACTACTTTAGGACGATGTATGGACAGCACGTTATTTGGATTTTGGACGTTATCGCTTTCATTAACCTGCGTACCGGGTTTAGATTGGGCGTATTTGATTTCTGCAGGTTTGCAAAAGCGAGTATTGCCTGCACTATGCGGAATGTTGTTGGGGTATTTACTGGTGATTTTATTAGTCGCTGCGGGCTTAGGCGTGGTTATCGCCTCTTATCCGCCGTTATTGCACTTACTGAATTGGATAGGAGCAGCGTATTTAATTTGGATCGGCGTACAAATCGTGCGAACCCCAGCCACTGTCGGTGAAACCACATTATCACAAAGTTTAGGGCGAAAATGGCTCTTCAAAGGCATTGCCGTCAGCGGTTTGAACCCGAAAGTGTTACTGATGTTTTTAGCTATCGTACCGCAATTTTTAACCTTGCAATCCGATTGGTCAATGGCAAGTCAAACGGTATTATTGGGCGTGATCCATATTCTCAACTGCTTGCTGATTTATCCTTTTGTCGGTATCGGCGCAGGTATCACCCTCCGCCACCGCCCAACGATTGCCAAAACAATTAGCCGTATTTCAGGGCTTTTAATGATTGTCATTGCAGTGGGAATGTTGCTGGAACAGGGGATTAACTAAACAAGCGGTCGGGTTTTCTGAATTTTTTTGCGGATTGCAAAATCTTGTGAAAACTCGACCGCTCTTTACCCTATTCCAACCTAAATGCCCCTTTCATTCGTTCCTGCTCTGCTCGACTAATGCCAATTTCAGTTGCAATGGTTTGCCAATGTTTCACGCTTTCTATAACGTCTTGATAAATCTCATTCGCTTGTTTTGGCGTAAGTTGTAAGAAATTTGCTACCTCAAAAGCCAAACGAAAATCAAGGCGGTTGTCGCTGTCGGTGATGTTTAAATGTAAGCCTTGAGCATAAGGTACGGGGTTTAAATCGTAAGCAGGGGAAAGCCGCCAGCCGTTATCCGCCATCAAAAAACCGTGATTACGCAGATGATCATCGCTATTTGAAATCGCAATGTTAAACACTAAACGCCGCCAAAGTTGAGCAAGATCTGCTTTGGTGTTTGCCCCTTGTTGTGTGAGAAACTGGGCAATTTCCAAATAACTTGCCTCATAATCGCCGTCATAATAGCCTAGTTGTGTCAATGCCGAAGTAAAATGCAGCCGTTGCGTGCCAAGGCGGTCAAACCGTTTGGTTAAAAAAGTGTGGAAGGGCTGATTAAAACGTTCGATACGGCATTCCGCCATTTGAATGCCTGCTTGTAAAGCCAAGCGATAGGCAACAAATTCCCAAGCCCCGATATCATAATCATCATAACGGCTGGGAAATTTGGCAATCCAAAGCTGTTGATTTTCGTCTATCACAGAGGCTTTCGGTCTAGCTCCGCCCAATGATGAGCCTGGTGCAATCAACATTGAAAGCCATTTTAGGTAATCATTATCTTGCGTATTATCTTGTTCAACTTGCAATGAGGCATATTCCAGCTCGCGTAATGATGAAATTGGCGGTGTCGCAAATTGGCTTTGATTATCGAGAAAATCGCCGTTTAAATCGGTTTTAAAACGTAATGCACCCATACGATTGGTGTCGTGTACACCAAGCAAATAATCAATTTCCCCCAATTGATTAGGTCGGCGTTGCTCTTGATTTGCCTTAAATGCCTCGCGGCGTTTCATTAATAATCGCCCCCAACGATCAGGGCAACTATCTAAGAAAATCCGAAAATTCTGCGTGTTTTGGCTGTGTTGCTCGCCACGAAACAGATGTAAATCAGGATCGATTTGTTGAGCAGAAGTCTTAAGCCAATGTTCATCATAGGCAAAACGGAAATGCTCTTTTCCTTTGATTTTATCTGCATTGAGCGTTCCTACTAAGGTCGGTTCGTCAAGCCCAATCCAATCGGCAAACACATAAACCTGCATCTATTTCTTCCCCTTCAACAAGGCAATATCCTGCAATTTTCTACCAAGCTCATCATCTTGTGCCACCAATTTCCAATCATCAACCAAGCCTAACACGCCCAACACAGCTGTGTAATGCCCGATAGAAACGGTCGGATCGCCTTGGGTAATTTTGCGAATGGTTAAACGGCTTAATCCTGTGCGTTCAGAAAGCAGGGTTTGCGTATATTTACGGCGTTTACAGGCAAGTTTGATGTTTTCCCCAAGCTGATTTAAGGCTTGTTGATAAGCGGGAAAAACAATGGCGGACTTTGATTTATTGAGCATTATATTTACCAATTTATTTAATTTTGATTATTATAATATTCAATTTTTAGAATGTAAAATCACCAATAATCAAGCGGTCAAATTAGCAAAACTTTTTGCAAATCAACCTCTCTTTTTATTACCTACCCCAACAACCCCCGATAAATCTCCCAATCCACATCTTTAAACACATTAAACACCACTTTCATTTGCGGGTTATCGGCTAAAAAGGCTTTGACGGTTCGTACAGCGATTTCGGCGGCAGGTTGGTTGGGAAAGCGAAATTCGCCGGTGCTGATACAACAAAAGGCGACGCTCTCAATGCCGTGCTGTCGGGCGAGTTCTAGGCAGGAACGATAGCAGCTGGCGAGCAGTTCGTAATCTTTTGCCGATAACGCACCGCTGATAATCGGCCCCACAGTGTGCAAAACGTAATCGGACGGCAAGTTAAACGCCGGGGTGATTTTTGCTTGCCCTGTGGGTTCTAAATGCCCTTGTTTTGCCATCAATTCCGCACAAGCAAGACGAAGTTGCACGCCTGCCTGCGAGTGAATGGCGTTGTCGATACAAGCGTGCAAAGGGTGAAAACAACCGAGCAGCTGGCTGTTTGCCGCATTCACAATCGCCCCGACTTTGAGCCTTGTAATGTCGCCTTGCCATAGGTAAATCTGCGGTTGAATAGGCGTTAAATCCGCCAGCGACACCACGCCTTTTTCCGCCACTTCTTGCTGTAACAGCTGATCTTGCAACGCCAAAAATTCCGCCGTTTCCGCTTGTGGCGGACGAATGTTCATCAAGGCCCGCAACAGTTGACGTTTTTCCTTTACAGATTTAGGAATATCAATCGTCGGATCGAGATAATGAATAAGGTAATCCAATTTATTGTTCATTTTTACTCCTGCAACCAATGGCTTAAAATCTCGTTCGGATCTTGGGTCAAAGCGATTGTCTGTTTCGCCGTTTCCGTAAAACCTTCGGGGTGATCTCGATTTAAGCGGATCAGCGTTGCCTGCGGATTGCGGTAGGTCATCTGTTCAAAAGGATAACGAATAATGCTCGGCGTGTTAAAGCCGACCCCGAGCTCCAGATACACGCTGTTGCCTTGCATGGCTTGCTCGGCAAATTCCGCATAACGCTGTTGAGCGGCGTGCCATTGTTCCGGTTCGACAAAATGATGATCGCTGCGTAAATGCATTGCCATTTTGCCGCCGCATACCGGACATTTCGGCACAAGTGCGGTAGGAATTTGACAATTTTTTTGTTGCGAACGCCATTTTTGCACCAACGTTTCGTTGTCGTAAACCTGCGAATGGCACGGCTTGGCGCATTGCAACTCGCCGTAATTGCCTTGCACTTCAAAAATTTTGTCCGGGTCAAAGCCTGCTTTGGCAAACTGGCTGTCCACGTTGGTGGTAATCACAAAATAGTTTTTGTTTTTGACCAAAGCAAAAAGCTGTTGATACAAGGGTAACGCCGGCGGCTCAAAACGGTTCGCCCAAATATGCTCCGCCCAATACGCCCATTTTTCTTCTTCCGTTTCAAAGGGATAGAACGCCGCCGAATACATATCCTGCATACCGTAACGCTGGATAAACGGCTGAAAACGTCGGGTAAACCGTTCGCCGCTGTACGTTAAACCTGCCGCTGCGGAAAAGCCTGCCCCAGCACCAATCACAATAAAATCCGCCTGTTCAATACGTTGTTTGGCTTGTTGTAACATTTTAAACCTCCCGATAAGCAATGTCGGCAATCTGTTGTTCAAATTCGGCAATGGACATCGGCGTTTCGCTTTTGATTAAACGCACATTATCCAAGCGCCGCACCAGTTTCATCGTGCAGTCGTCAAACCGCAACACCAGCGAATAAAAATCAAAAAAATCGTACTCCGTTTCTTGCACCTTGCCATAATTTTGCAAAGCGGGCGCAAGCTGAAAATAACCGTGAATAGCTTGCTGCCGATTTTCAAACGCTACTTCTTCAAGATAAAAACGCCGCTGATTATGCCAAATAGTTTTGGCAAAACGAAACGTACCGAAATGCAGTAAGCGTGGTTTTTGGCGGATAACGAAAATAAAGATAACGCTCAAAATAAGTAATAAAATAAACAGCATTTTGTTTTACTTCCAAAAAGTAAGTTATTTGAAAGTAGTATAGACTTTTAACTTATTTTATGGAAGTACTTACAAAAATGTAAGATTTGGAATTATTCTATAATTTATTGATTTTTAAGGAATTTAAAATGCTTTTTTATTAGAAAAGACAGAGAACAAGCGATCAAATCGGCAAAAAAACTTTTAAAAATTTGACCGCACTTTTATGTATAACGCTTTTTCAAAATCTCCGTTAAGCGGTCAAACACAAACAGCACTCGTGGCGATGTGATGGTTTGATACGGGCGATACAAATACAGTTGCCATTTATCAATCGGCAATTCAGGAAATAACTTCACTAACTCGCCACGCTCAAAATACGGTTTGCAGAACAGTTCGCTGATAAAGCCCACCACGTTGCCACGCAGCACCGCTTTTAGCTCGCACTCGGGGTCGGTGCTGTAAAAAAGCACCTCTCTCGGTAGCAGTTTTTGCTCGTCATTCATCGCTAAATCCCACGCTCGCCCTGTTTCTACGTTGATCGGCAAGGAAAAGGGGAAATTGCGCTGCAAGTCATCTAAATTTTTCGGCGTTCTCAATCGTTCCAGTAATTTCGGCGAAGCGACAATCCAATCTTGTAAATCGGCAATTTTCCGCACAATAAAATTCGGGTTCGGTTCAGGCCCGATACGCAAGCCAATATCAATGCGATGTTCCACCGCATCAAATTTGGTCATATCCTCACGCCAATCAATCACCAGCTGCGGATAAGGTGCAAGTGCGGTCAGAAGTTCGTCCAAAATGTTGTCATTTTCACGCCAACGGGGAAAGGTAATCCGCACCACGCCTGCCATTTCATCCGTTTGTTGCTTGCCGAGTTTGAACAGATTATCGGTGTCCGCCAGCAGTTGCTTTGCCTTAATCAAAAACTGCTCGCCAAAACTGGTCAGGCGAATTTGGCGCGTATTTCGCTTAAACAGCTGCTCGCCCAATTCCTGTTCTAATTCCGCAATCACACGAGTCACCACCGACGGCGAAACCGCCAACTGCATTGCCGTTTCCCGAAAATTCAGCGTTTCGCTGGCAAGGCAAAAATATTTAATCGCATCGAGTTTGTTCATTTGATTATTCTCTTTTAAAGAAAAGTGAATTCTGGTTTTATTGATTGTAATGCAACCATCATCTTCTTACAATGTTCACATCAATAGTCAACAGGAAAACAACATGAAAAAAGTATTAGTGATTTCAGGACATCCGAATTTATCGCAATCCATTGCAAACAAAACCATTATCGACAGCTTGGCAAGCGGGCTGAATTCCGCAGAAATTCGCCGATTAGACTCACTTTATCCCACCGAACAAATTGATGTCGCTGCCGAGCAACAAGCCTTGCTCAATGCCGATGTGATTGTGTGGCAATTTCCGTTTCACTGGTATTCAATGCCGGCTTTGATGAAAAAATGGCTGGACGAAGTGTTTTTACACGGTTTCGCTCACGGTTCAACGGCGAAATTAGGCGGTAAAAAATTAGTGATTTCCATCACAACCGGCGCACCCGAAGTGGCTTATCAAGAAGATGCTGTGATGAAACACACAATGGCGCAATTGGTTGCCCCTTTTGAAAGTATTGCGGCGTTATGCCAATTAGATTTACAGAATATCAGCTATTTGAACGGTGTGAGTTATGTGGGGCGTAACGAAGAAAAAATCGCTGAGCAAAAACAAACAGCCCGTAAATATGCCGAGCAACTTATTCAAACCATCAATGAATTAATTGGAGAAAAATAATGTATTTAATTGATATTTCATTAAAAAATTCAACGTTATCTGAAGAAGAACAAGCTAAACAACTTGACGCACATCGTGCGTGGTTTGCCAAATACTTCCAACAAGGCAATTTTTTGTTACTCGGGCCTTATTTAGATAAAGAACGTGCCGGCGTGATTATTGCCCAGACAGAAAGCCGTGAACGGTTGGAAAATATTCTAGCAGAAGATATTTATTACCCTAACTTAGCCGATTACCAAATCCGTGAATTTAAAGCGGCAATGGTGGCGGAAAATATTCAACAATTTCAAGGAGCATAAAATGAACAACATTGAAAACAAAGTCGTGATTATTACCGGTGCAAGTAGCGGTATTGGTGAAGCCACCGCTTATAAACTGGCGCAAACAGGGGCGAAATTAGTGCTGGGCGCACGCCGTGAAGATAAATTACAAACCATCGTAAACAATATTAAGGCCAACGGTGGCGAAGCGGTGTATCGTGTTACCGATGTAGTCAAAGCGGAAGACAATCAAGCCTTAGTCGCGCTAGCCAAATCCGCTTTCGGCAAAGTAGATGCAATTTTCTTAAATGCCGGATTGATGCCAAATTCACCACTTTCTGCGCTTGAAACGGATAATTGGAATGCGATGGTTGATGTGAATATTAAAGGTGTACTCAACGGAATTGCTGCCGTGTTACCGACTTTTGAAGCACAAAAATCAGGGCATATTTTAGCGACTTCTTCCGTTGCCGGCTTAAAAGTTTACCCGGGTTGCGCCGTCTATTGCGGCACGAAATGGGCGGTTAAAGCGATTATGGAAGGCTTACGAATGGAAAGCGCACAAGCCGGCACAAACATTCGCACCGCAACCATTTACCCTGCGGCAGTACAATCCGAATTGGTAGCAGGCATTACTAACCCTGAAATGGCTGAAGCAATGCGTGGTTTATATGACACTTACGAAATCCCCGCTGAACGTGTGGCAAACGTGGTGGCATTTGCGTTAAACCAACCCGAAGATACCAATATCTCTGAATTCACACTGGGCCCGACTACTCAACCTTGGTAAATTCCTATATTGTAGGGGCAAAATATCTTTTGTCCCTACGAATGATTTTGTGCAAAAACGATATAATATCGAAAACTTTTAAAAAACTTACCGCACTTTTACAGAATTTATAGGTATAACACAATGAAAAAATGGGCTTTTTTATTAGGACTAACAATGAGTTTATCAACCCAAGCAGAACCCATTATCCGCATTTTTGAAATGCAAATCCGCCCCGAAAGCGTGGAACAATTCACCGAATTAGGCAAACACAATATTCGTCAATCGGTCAATACCGAGCAAGGTGTGTTGGGAATGTATGTAATGACCGACAAAAACGACCCGAACAAATTTTATGTCGTAGAAGCCTATGCCGATGAAACCGCCTATCAAGCCCACCGTGCCTCACCCCATTTTCAAGCGTGGCTTAATGGTGCAAAAGAGATGATTATGTCACGCAAAATGATTGAAACCCATCCTGTGGTGTTTGGTTCAAAAGCGGTGTCTGTACCATAAAAGTGAAATTACCCCATAAAAAATAGGAGCAATAAATGATCCACGCATTTCCCCTTAACCAACCGATTTTAGCCGACAGTCCGATTTTTGCAGAAATTCATCGCATCGTTGAGCAAAATGCGCCAAAACTGGCAACGCTAAACAGTGGCTATCATTCGCCTGAAGAAGTGCGGTCGGTTTTTAGCGAAATATCAGGACAAAAAATTGATGAAAGTGTCGTGATTAGCCTACCTGTGTATTCGGATTTCGGTAGCCATATTCGCTTTGGAAAAGAGATATTTATTAACAGCAATGTGATGTTTACCGATTTGGGTGGTATTACCATTGAAGATAAGGTGCTAATCGGTCCGAAAGCCAGCATTTTGACCGTCAATCACCCGACTAATCCAACACAACGCCGAGGCTTAATTCTCAAACCTGTTCACTTAAAGAAAAACTGCTGGATTGGTGCAAACGCCACGATTTTACCGGGGGTAACCGTTGGCGAAAATGCCATTGTTGCCGCAGGTGCGGTGGTCAGCAAGGATGTTCCCGATAATGCGATTGTGGCGGGCATTCCTGCCAAAGTCATTCAAATGATTGATTAACGACTTTTTAAGGTAACAACCAATGCAAAAACCAGGACTACTCGGCTTGCTGCTTTCGATCTTTATGTTCCAAAACACCGCTACAGCAGCCGAAAACACTGTTAAATATCAAGGAAATATGATGAACATTACTATTGGACAATCTACGTTCAGCGCAGAATTAGCCGACACAAAAGCCGCCCAAGAATTGACCGCACTTTTGCCTTTAACTCTGGAAATGCAGGATCACTTAAGCAATGAAAAATTTGCCGAATTGCCAAAAGCCTTAAGCCGCAACGACCAAGCGGTCGGTCGCATTGAAGCGGGCGATATTATGCTTTGGGGCGGCAAACCCCCGAGCAAGGTGCAGCAACATCGGTTTTGGCAGCCGTATCGCCTTTATTGGACGGCGTAAGCGGACGTTATTTTGCCGACTGCAACGAAGCCGAAATATTGACCAAAACCTGTGGCAACCGATATGAAGAAATGTCCTTGGTTGCTCCTTGGGCGATTGACCCTGCGATTGCCGAGCGTTTGTGGGAAGTGTCATTAGAATTATTGGCAAACGTGAAATAAGATTGTTTGGCTAAAAAACGCTGTTTTCCCATTCCAAGAAAACAGCGTTTTTTTGTGAAACGTGGTTTCAGGCAGCCCAAAATCTATTTATCTGTTTTGGGAATATCCCAATTCTCCCCATTTTTTTGTAATTCAAACCGCACCTTATCCGCCATTTCATCAGCCGTTTGCACACGTCCGCGTCGTATCCATTCATCTAATGTACCAGCCAAGCCAAACAAATATTTGTCGGGAACAATGCGGAAATTAGCCAAAATACGAATTGGCAAAATGTGCAGAGTAAGGGATTGAGATAGTTGTTCAGGCAGCCTGAAAAAGATAAAACGCCGTTTTCAAATATTGAGAACAGCGTTTTTTAATATGAATTTTCAGGCAGCCTACTTATTTCAACAACCTTATTCCCCCAACTTTTCCACCAAAAAATCAGCCACCGCTCGCACAGGCGGTGTTTTGCGGACATCTTGGTGCATAATCAAATACATAGACGTAGTCAAAACCGCCATATTAGCTATACGTACCAGTCCAACTCTATCGCCCAACACATCAGGCAATAAGCCAATCCCCAATTTTTGCATAATCGCCGATTTCATCACGCCAAAATCATTACACGCAAAACGCACACATTTATCTGCAAGTTGTTGTTCCACCCATTGCAGCTGCGTACCGTTTAGGTTTAACCCGAGAAATTGCCACGTATTTTCAGATGCTTGGGCTAAATAATCCGTATGAGCATACCAGCGATAATGCACATCAAACAAACGTTTTGCCACTAAATCATGTTGTTCGGGCAACACAATTCGCAGAGCAATATCGGCTTGACGGTCATGCAAACTGCTTAATGCCAAATCGCCAATCAAAACCAAACGAATATGGTTAAATTTTTGATAAAACTCTCTTAGTAAGGGGGCAATCAATTCATGCGACACAAAAGGCGGTACAGACAATAATACTTCCGTCATCGCTTGGCGACTGTCTTGGGCGGTTTGGGCGAACTGACGGACGTTAAATTGCAATTTTTTGGCTTCGGTATATAGGCGTTTGCCGTCATCGGTCAGTAAATAGCGTTTGTGAATGCGGTTAAATAAATGCACATTCAGTTCTTTTTCTAGCCGTTCAATTCGGCGTGAAACGGTGCTGTGTTCTACATTTAACACATTGGCGGTAGCGGTTAGCGTTTGATTTTCAACCAATAATAAGAAATAGTGAATATCGTTCCAGTCTAAATTTAAATTCATGGGGATTGTGCATAAATAAACATCGTTGGGTATTTTATCCCTTTTATTGTGCAAAAACAATGAGTAAAATGCATTTATTCTTTTAATTTGATATAAAATCAAATACCTACTTACGCTCATTTGGAGAGAAAAATGAACCCTAAATTTAAACGATTATTTGAAACTGTTACCTTTCCTAACGGTGCAACCATCAACAGCCGTTTTGCAATGGGACCAATGGTAGTGGTTGGTTCGCAATTGAATGGAGAAATTGGCGATGATGACCTTGCCTATTGGGAACGCAGAAATGATTCAGGCAGCCTATTAATTACAGGAGCAACCGCTGTATCAGAATATAGTGATGCTTATGGTAACGGCTTAAAGCTACATCAAGATGAATTGCTTAATGGTTGGAAGAAATTAGCCAATATCATGAAAGCTAAAGGTAATCGTGCGATAGTGCAACTATTCCATGCGGGTTATCGTGCCAATTTTACCTATAAGGACAAAGGTGTAGCATACAGTGCCAGTACGAAAGAATATCCATTTTTGGATTATCCCGTTACTGGTATGACTGAATCACAAATTAAAACAACTTTAGATGAATTTGCTGCCGCTGCCAAACGTGTGATTGAGGCTGGTTTTGACGGTATAGAGATTCATGGGGCAAATCGTTATTTGATTCATCAATTTTTTTCATCAGTTTCCAATATACGCGATGACCAATGGGGCGGTAGTCTTGCAAACCGTGCAAGATTTGCTTTGGAAGTAGTCAAACGTATTCAAGCAGTCATCAAAGAACACGCCAAACCTGATTTTATTTTAGGTTATCGCATTTCACCCGAAGAAATTCATCGTGAAGGTAATGGCTTTACTTTTGATGAAGCATTGTATTTGATTAATCAAATTGCACAAATTGGCGTGGACTATTTCAATGTATCACAATCTGGCGTGCGTAGTTTCGCTGCTAGTGCAAAAGCAGGTATTTATATGGGTCAACCAATCAATCAAATCATCAAAACTCAACTTAACGGTAGAGCATTATTGCTTGCTTCTGGCGACCTAACGCATCCAGACAAAATTTTGGAAGCTGTAATGGACTATGCCGATATTGCCTCAAGTGCCACAATGGTATTAATTGACCCTGATACAAAAAATAAAATTCAAAGCGGTCATGAGAATGACGTATCGTTAGCAATTGATGAAACCACAATTGATGATTTAAAACTACCAAAAGAATTTTATAAAATTGCGCCCATGGTTGTAACCAGTGAGTTGATACCACAAAAAACCAAAGATTTAATTTACAAAAAATAATTCATTATTTATAGGAAATATAATATGAAAAAATCACTTTTAACTGTCATATTAAGTGTAACTTTGAGCTTATCCGCCTTAACTGCTCACGCTCACTCATCTGCCACTTATACACCGCCCACCAATGCCGTAAAAATGCAAAAAACACAAGTAGCCGGTTATTTTCGCTACATGGTCGGCGATTTTGAAATCACCGCTTTATATGACGGTGTAGGGAATTTAGACGCGTCTTTAATGGCACAACACACCAATTTAAGCATTGATGGGTTAAACGCTTTAATTGACGGTGAATTTACCCCACGCACCCATTTGGGTGGTATGGAAGGCACGATTATCGGCTTTTTGGTCAATACAGGCAGTAATCTAATTTTGGTGGACGCCGGTAAAGGTGAAGTACAAGCCCCCATTTTCTTGGATAAACAAGGACGTTTAATTGAAAGCCTGAAAGCCTCTGGTTATAAACCTAGCCAAATTGACATTATTTTGCCTACGCATATGCACGCAGACCATATTAACGGTATTGTGAAAAATGGCAAACGCGTCTTTAAAAATGCTACTGTGTATTTGCCGAACCAAGAAAAAGCCTTTTGGCTAGATACGCCAATCGATAAATTACCTGCTGAAATTCAGCCTTTTGTTCAATTAGCACGTTCTGCCGTTGCTCCTTATAGCGAAGCAAATAAAGTGAAGTTTTACAACGCAGGCGATGAAGTGTTCCCTAACGTGAAATCTATTGCTTTATTTGGACATACAGCAGGGCATAGCGGATTTGAGTTCACATCAAAAGGTGAAAGTATCTTAATTTGGGGTGATTTAATGCACAATCATGCCGTACAAATGCCACACCCTGAAGTAGCAATTGAATTTGATGCCAATGCCGAAGCCGCACGCCAAACACGCTTGGCAATGTTGCCGAAAATTGCTAAGCGCAAATTATTGGTAGCGGGAGCACATTTGCCATTCCCCGGTTTGGGACATATTAAAATGGAACAAGACGGTAAGGGGTATCGTTGGATTCCTGTGCAGTATCGCCCATTTGATACGCATTGATGATAGATTTAAAAAACGCTGTTCTCTACTATTGAGAACAGCGTTTTATCTTTTTATCCTTTCAGGCTGCCTGAAAACTTATTTGGCTTAAAATAAATAAAATCAGGCAAGAAACCGAGACAATTGTATTATCGCACTTGCCAAGCCATTCCTTAAAATAAATGTTATTGATAATATGATTTTAAAGGAAAGCAAATGACTCATCGTATTCTCTCACCATTTGGCAAAGATACCACCGCCCTTGAAATTGTGCAGAATTTGGATTTGGCAGGCAAACGTGCCTTAATCACAGGTGCAGCGTCAGGCATTGGTATGGAAACCGCGCGTGCTTTGGCAACGGTGGGGGCAGAAGTGTATTTAGCCGTCCGTAATACCGAAGTCGGCGAACAAGTCTCCAACCAATTACGCCAAGAAACAGGTAACAATCAAATTTTTGTATTGCCTTTGGATTTAGCCGACCAAAACAGCGTACAAAGTTTGGTAAGCAACTGGCAAGGCGCATTACATATTTTGATTAATAATGCCGGTGTGATGGCAATCCCCGAAAGCCATAACGCCCAAGGTTGGGAATGCCAATTTGCTACCAATTACATGGGACATTTTGCTTTAAGTTTAGGATTACATTCGGCACTAAAACAGGAAGGCGCAAGGGTTGTATCACTCAGTTCTGCTTCTCATCAATTAAGTCCTGTTGTATTTGAAGATATTCATTATGAAATTCGTCCCTACGATCCATTTAGTGCTTACGGTCAATCCAAAAGTGCCAATGCATTATTTGCCGTTGAAGCGGCAAAACGTTGGGCAACAGACAACATTACCGTCAATGTCGCGGCACCGGGAATTATTGCCACAAATTTACAACGTCATATTGGCGGATTAAAAGTACCCGAACAATATCGCAAAACGCCACAACAAGGCGCGGCGACATCGGTATGGGCAGCCGTATCGCCTTTATTGGAAGGCGTAAGCGGACGTTATTTTGCCGATTGCAATGAAGCCGAAGTCATGACCCAAGCCAACCGTGAAAATCGCTTTGAAGGCATATCACAAGTTGCCCCTTGGGCGATTGATGCGACACTTGCCGCGCGTTTGTGGAATGTGTCGTTAGAATTATTGGCGGGCGTGAAATTAGTCTAATTCGCTATTCCTTTGACAAACTTACTTAAATATTGGAAAGATTTTTATGATTACACTTTATACACTTGCTCAATCACGTTCACATCGCAGCGTTTGGTTATTAGAAGAGTTAGGTATTCCTTATCAATTACAACAATTTGAGCGCGACCCCATTACCCGGCTTGCCCCGCAAACACTCAAAGCCATTACCGCCGACCCATTGGCACAATGCCGACGGTTCATTTTACGCAGACGCAAAAAGCCCGTTGGATGTGGTTGACGTTAATTAGGGGCAGAAAATATTTTTGTTCCGAGTAGTGTTTTAATGCTTTATATCAATGAAATAAAGGTTGGAGGTTTATTATAAACAAGCGTTCAGGTCAATGCAGGGTTATTGTGCAGCTGTTTAACGGCGCGGATGTGGTGGATTCATATGAATCGAATTTATCTAAAAGTGAGAAAAACGTCCGAAAGGGCGTTTTTTGTAATTAAATTTCAGTATATGCAATAAATAAAAAATTAATTTATCGCGCTAGATGGGGTAAATTTATCGCGCGCGGCAACAAATTATTGCCTATTTTAACGAACACTACACAGAAAAAATCAATATGGATGATTTAGCAGAAATGGTATTTATCGGTAGCTCTTCACTTCGTCAGCATTTTAAAAAAATCACGGGAAAAAGCCCATTGCAATACCAAAAAGAATTGCGTTTACAAAACGCACGCCGTTTAATGTTCAAAGAAAATTTTGATGCAACCCGAGCGGCATTGGAAGTCGGCTATGAAAGCCCCAATCAATTCAACCGAGAATATGCACGAATGTTTGGCGAACCGCCACTTAAAGATATGAAACGCTTAAAAGCAGATGAAATGCATTTCGGACGGATTATTTAGTTTTATTTATGATGGTTTTATGCCTAGATGAAAGATGGTTTTCAGGCTGGCTGAAAAGCTAAGCGGTCGTTTTCACAAAATCTCGTGAAAATCTAACCGCACTTTATGTAGTTTAATCAGGCTGTTGTCCATTATGGGCTTGCCATTGACATTCGGTTAATGCCATATCCGTAAAGACCGCCGTGAACGAAGAATTTTCGGGCGAGCAAGCATACACACCAAAGCGAATACGCTCGTTACCTTTATGTAAATGACAAATCCGCATTTGTTGAAAATGCACACCGTCATACGAACATTCCAAGCAATAATCGCTTTCACGGCGACTTAAACGAAACCACATTGATTTAATATCTGTAGCAATTTCCACCGTAGCCCAATCAGAATAGCCGTGATTGGTTACCACGCTACCAAGATGTTGGAATTGCTCATTTTCATACTCGACCGAAGCTTTCAACCAATTTTCGCTATCTAGATATAACACGATACCGCACTGGTCAAAGCGTTGATGACTGCCTGAAAAATCCGTTTTTACTACAAAACTAAAATAGCGTTCATCGGTTTGCATTTGCAATACAGGTGCATTGTCATTTTGGAAGTGATAATAAGTGCGTTGCCACAAATCCGTATGTGGCATTGTGGTGATCGTGATTTTATTTTCTGATATTTCATAGGCTTGCGGCTCTCTCGTCCAAACAAGCGACTGCGGATTAAAAACTTGCATTGTGGCTCCTTGAGAATAAGAACGAACATTATAGCAAGGTAAACAGGCGGCCTAAAAATAAAAGCGGTGGGATCTTCCAACATTTTTACCAAACGCAAAACCTCGTGAAAATCCCACCGCTCTTTTATTCTTCCCCTTTCAATAATCTGTCAAAATCGCTTTCAAAATGTTGGTCTTGAATAACACGATATTTTTCAAACTCGCTCAAGGCGTGGGCTTTGGCGATTTCGGCGGTAACTTTGCCAGCGTCTTGTAATACGGCTCTGTCGGTGGCGTCTAAAAAGCGGTTGAGCCTGGTTTCCCAATCTTGCATTGTCATCGGGATTTGGCGTAACGCCATATCTTCCGCCATATCCAAATAAGCGGACACCAAGCGTTGTAGTTGAGCCAGCTCATTATCAGATAAATAATTTTTCGCCACTACTACATCAAAAGGATAAATTTTGCCCTGTGGTGCGTCTTTCCAAGTGGCTAAGCCCATATTCGGCTTGCTAGCGTTTGCTCGTTCCACAATCAATTCTGCGGCGGTATGACCGTGAATTGCCCAATGTAACTTGTTTTGCACTGTGGCAAAAAAGCGTTTGGTCGCTGTAGCGGTGCGGTCGTAATCAATGGAAGTCGCATAAATATCGGTGATTTTTTGGTAAAACTTGCGTTCCGACAGGCGAATTTCTCGGATACGGGCAAGTTGTTCTTCAAAATACTTTTTGCCTAAACGAGTGCCGTCATTTTTCAACCGCTCATCGTCCATCGCAAAGCCTTTGATGGTGTAGGTTTGGATAATTTCTGTCGCCCACTTGCGAAATTGCACCGCTCGCTCAGAATTAACTTTATAGCCCACGGCGATAATCGCCGAAAGATTATAGTGTTTGGTCTGGTAATTTTTACCGTCATCGGCAGTTACTCGAAATTTTCGAGTAACTGAATTTTCAGATAACTCATTGTCTGAAAATATTTTTTGCAGATGATAGGTTATCGTATGCGGCTCTATATCATAAAGCTGCCCCATCATTTTTTGGCTCAACCAGACATTTTCGTCCGCATAAATGGCATTGACTTGGCTCTCGCCTGTGGCGATCATAAAGGTGAGATATTCCGCCACCGAAGAAACCATTTCCGATTTGGTCATACAAACTCCTTAACTGAAATTCCGCTTAGTCTAATGCCATTTGCAATGCTGGCAAAGGGGAAAAGGACATTTTTTCGATGCAGATCGCAAAATCTTGTGAAAATCCCACCGCACTTTCTTAATATTTCAACACTTCCCCTTCTTTCGGCACAGCGACTTTGCTTAATTTATTTTCTTTCACAAATTTTCGCATTTCATCAGAAGTAACGGCAGCGTGATTGACGGCGTCCATATGCACGGTAATGATGTCAGCTTTCGGGGCGGCTTGGCGAGCTTTGGCAACATCGGCTTTCCCCATAATAATGCTGTCTGAAAAACCTTGTAGTTGAGCGTAGCCTGTATTCATTACAATGACTTCAGGTTTATAGCGGTTGAGTGCAAAATCCACATCTTCATTCCAAATGGTGTCGCCTACGATATACAGTGTTTTTTCGCCGTCTGCTTGCATCACCACGCCCATTGCCTCGCCTGCTAATTCAGCTAGCTGCGGAATAGCATACATTTGATCCGTGCCGTGTTGTCCGCCTGTTTTGCTTAATTTCACCTGGTTAAATTCGGTATTTTTGCCGACTACACGTACATCTTTAAAACCTTGTGAACGGATAATTTGTGCATCGCCTGCATTTTGTACGAAAATCGGTAAGGTTTTCGGTAACACTTTTTGTGCGTATTCATCCCAGTGGTCGGCGTGGGTGTGGGTAACAATCACGGCATCTACGCCTTCAAGCACTTTTTCTACGGGTTCTTTCATATCAATCAACGGATTACGTTTTTGGCTGTTGATGGTGCCTTCAAAGCCTGCGTAACTGCCTTTCGGTGCAAGATAAGGATCGACCAAAAACGTGCTGCCTGCCATTTCAATTTTAGCGGTGGCGTTACAGATATGTTGATAGCTAATTTCAGCATTAGCCGTGGTTGCAACGGTGGTTGCCATTAAAGCAAAAATAAGAGATTTCAGTTTCATTCTGTTTCCTTTTGTAAAAAATAAGATAAATTAAACCGCTTGTTTGCGATGGAGGTATTATGAAACCAATGAGAAATGAAAAACATTGACTTATTATTCAAAAATCGTAAAAATCGGGTCAAATTCATTTAGCGAGTAAAAAAGATGTCTATTCCAACCGTTGCCTTAGTGCTTTATCCCCAATTTAGCCCTTTTCATTTTTCCGTGCCTTATATGGTGTTTTCCGCCGAAATTGACGGCAAGCCGCTATTTAACGTGAAAGTGGTCGCAGAAAATCCGGCGGTTACCCAATCCAAGCCAGCGATTATTCAGGCAGACGGCGATTTGAGTTTGTTGGAACAAGCGGATTTGGTTGTGATGATCGGTTGGGACAAGTCGGAACAAATGCCGTCTGCCGCCTTAACGCAGGCATTGCAGCAAGCGGCACGGCGTGGTGCGACCGTTGTAGGATTGTGTTACGGCGCTTATCCCCTTGCCTATGCAGGTTTGTTGAACGGCAAAAAAGCCACCACGCACTGGCTGGGCGAAGCGGATTTCAGACAGCGTTTTCCGCAAGTGAAATTAGATTGCAGCGCCATTTATATTGAAGATGAAAACATCATCACCTCCGCAGGCACAGCGGCAGGATTGGATTGTTGCCTCGCGATTGTTCGCCGCCAATATGGGGTAAAAATTGCCAATCAACTGGCACGTTTGTTGGTCATCTCACCCCATCGGGAAGGCGGACAAGCACAATTTATTGAACAGCCCATCACTCGCAAAACAGCCAATGAAAACATCAACGAATGGTTAGACATTATGCGAGCCAACCTAAACGTAGATTATTCCATTGACACACTCGCCGAAAAGCTCATGATGAGCCGTAGCACCTTTACCCGCCATTTCCGCAAAGCAACGGGAATGGCATTGACCGAATGGCTGATTGAAGTGCGGTTACAAAAAGGACGAGAATTGTTAGAAAGCACCAAGCTCGGCATTGAAGAAATCGCCCACCAAATCGGCTTTCATTCCGCCACCGCCTTTCGTCAGCATTTTAAAGCGAAACATCACATCAGCCCGAAACAGTGGCAAAAACGGTTTCAGGCTGATTGAAAGCTAAAAGTGCGGTCAGATTTTAAGAAGTTTTTGCCAATAAAAAAACTCGCCGAAATTCGACCGCACTTTATCGGCTCGCCACTAACTTTTCGCCCGAACCAACACCGATGTCATACTTAACGAACCGGCGATCAGTTCGTCATTAAACAAGGTAATCTCATCATTTTCATCACGTTGCGCCATCACATAAAGCAGTGGCAAATAATGGTCTGGCGTTGGCACGGAAAGCGTAGCGCTTTCGCCAAACTGCTCAAAATGGATTAACGCCTCATCGTTATGTTCATGCATGGCTTGATTGATTTCATCTCTGAACTGATACGCCCAATCGTAGCCTGCGCCCACTTGATCGATATGCTCCCAACTGATCGCTCTTAAATTATGCACAATATCACCGCTGCCTAAAATCAACACGCCTTGTTCGCGTAACGGACGTAATTTTTTCGCCAATTCATAATGCCATTGCGGCGATTTAGTGCGATCCAAACTAAGCTGAACCACGGGAATATCCGCCTGCGGATAAAGATATTTCAACACCGCCCAAGCGCCGTGATCAAAACCACGGGTCGGATTAATTTCCACCTGTTCGGGCGCAAGCAACGTTTGAATGTGTCGAGCAAATGCCGGATCGCCTTTCGCCGGATACACAATCTCGCTTAATTCCGGCGGAAAGCCGTGAAAATCGTAAATCATCGGCGGATTCTCCGCGCCCATCACTTGCAATTTTGCGCTATACCAATGGGCGGAAATACATAAAATCAACTTCGGTTTCTCAAAGGTTGAGGTAATCTGTTGAAAACCTTGGTTAAAGATGTTCTGCGGATCCAACGCATTCATCGGATTGCCGTGTCCGACAAAAAGTGCGGGCGATTTTTTCATTGTTTTTTCTTTTCCTATTAAATGGACGAACGGAATAAAGCTATTTCAGTAGAAAGAGAATTTAGTAAAGCTAAAGAAACACCTGCCCTCATGCCGTGTTTAATGCGTTTAAGCCAGCGGTTCAACGGTTTTCTCCGCTATTTTTGATTGGCAATATTTTGCGAGAAATTCGGCGCTTATAATTCTTATTTTAGCAATAGTCTATTCTTATTTTATTGATTGTTGCCAAGCACTTTGTTTCCTATAATTTTTTATATCAAAACGAAACAAAGGATAAAACAATGAAACTCAACATGCAACTCAAAACCCTAACCACCGCATTATTCCTCGGTTCAACCCTATTTTCAGGAGCAGTTATGGCAGAAATGACTTCAGCGACAGCGATAGACGTCCCTGCGCAACACATTCAATTAACCCAAGAATGGGACAAAGTGTTCCCGAAAAGCGATAAAGTGGAACACCGTAAAGTCACCTTCAAAAACCGCTACGGCATTACTTTAGCGGCAGATTTGTATATGCCGAAAAATGCCCAAGGTAAATTGCCGGCCATTGCGGTGGGCGGTCCGTTCGGCGCAGTGAAAGAGCAAGTTTCGGGCTTATACGCGCAAACTTTGGCGGAACGCGGTTTTGTTACGCTGGCGTTTGACGGTTCCTTTACCGGCGAAAGTTCGGGCCTGCCTCGCAATTCGGCTTCGCCTGAAATCAATACCGAAGATTTTAGTGCCGCAGTAGATTTCTTGGGTTCGCTTGAAAAGGTCGATCGTGAAAAAATTGGCGTGTTAGGCGTGTGCGGTTGGGGCGGTTTCGCTTTAAATGCCGCAACAGCCGATACCCGCATTAAAGCCGTTGCCACCAGTACCATGTACGATATGACGCGCGTAATGGCAAAAGGTTACAACGATAGCGTGGACGCCGATGCCCGTTATAAAATGAAACAAGATTTGAACAACGCCCGTTGGGAAGCACAGGAAAAAGACTACGCCAACACCAGTGATACGCCTGTATTGCCCGAAGTCAGCGCGCTTAATGCGGATACACCAAAATTCGTGGCGGATTATGTCGATTTCTACAAAACCAAACGCGGCTACCACCCGCGTAGTGTCGGTTCAACCGGTGCGTGGACAACCACAACACCGATTGCATTCATCAATATGCCGATTTTGCAACGGGCGGATGAATTACGCGCCCCCGCTTTATTGGTTCACGGCGAAAAAGCCCATTCGCGTTATTTCTCGGAAGATGCGTTTAAAGCCTTAGGCAGCAAAGATAAAGAGCTGTATATCGTACCAAACGCCACTCATGTGGATTTATACGACAATCAAGCCAACAAAATTCCGTTTGATAAATTTGAACAATTCTTTAAAGCGAAATTGAAATAATCACACCGGATAAAAAGCCGTCTGCAAATGTATCAGACGGCTTTTTTTATCAATATGCTATGACAACGAAACCATGTAATCGGTGAAATTCTGAAAAAATCCGCAAATAAAAAAACCTATCAAAATTTGACCGCACTTTACCTTATTTCAAACGACTTTCCTGCCACCGTAAAACGTTTAAGTTCCTCTCTGTTCAGCTGATTAAGATTGCCAATCTCGCTGATGTGGCGTAGTATATTCACATAGCTTACTTTTAAAAAGTACTTACAAAAATGTAAGTTTGAAAATATTTTTTAACCGATTGAAACTAAAGGAAATAAAAATGGAAAAATTTTCTGATTTAGCCGGACGAGGCTATGTGTTAGCGGCAAATTGCCCTTCCAGACAGATCTTGCAGCACCTGACCAATCGCTGGGGCGTGTTGGTGATGATCGTATTGATGAAAGGCACCAGACGTTTCAGCGAAATCCGTAAAGAAATTGAAGGCGTGAGCGAGCGGATGCTGACCCAAACGCTGCAACAGTTGGAACAAGACGGCATGCTGATTCGCAAATCCTATAACACCGTCCCGCCGCATGTGGAATATTCGCTGACCGACTACGGCAAAGAAGCGGGAACAAAACTGGCGGATTTAGTCGACTGGTTGGAAGAGAATTTAACGGGAATTTTGCGGAGTAAGGGGTGAGACAAGCGGTCGGATTCAAACAACATTTTGCCATTTGCAAATTTCCCTTCGCTCCGACCACTTATTTTCTTCACGGGATGTGATGCTTATTTCGCTAATTCCCAAATCTCCGCACTTTCAAAAATAAAAGTCCCAAGCGGTTTCTGTTTGACCGCTTGAATTAACGCGCTGGCCAGCACGGCGGTCGGCATCGGTTTCATGTCTTGCAACAAGCCGATTTTATTCAGCCCGTTTAACACTCTAATCGCCCAGCGTTCGCCGACACGGTCGGTATTCGGGCGAATCAGCGACGGCGGTCGGAAGATCAGCAATTGCGGAAAACCCAGTTGCGTGATGTCTTGCTCGAGCTGCCCTTTCATTTGCGTATAGAAGAAACGAGAGCGACTGTCCGCATAGCCCGATGACACCAGCACACAACGCGGCACGCCGTTTTGACGTGCAATGTTGGCAACATCGTATTGGTACTGATAGTCGATTTTCCATTGCGCCGCCTTGCTGCCTGCGGCTTTGAGCGTGGTGCCCAAACAAGAAAACAGAACGTCGCCACGCACCTTGTGTAACCACGTTTGCGGCCGGTCAAAATCAATCACTTCCACCGTCAGTTTAGGATGTTGCAACGACATTGCTCTGCGCACAAAAACGGTCACTTGCGAATAATCCGGATTGTCCAATAACTGTTGAACGAGCTCCTGCCCCGTTGCGCCCGTGGCGCCGATGATCACCGCCTGCATATTGCCTCCTTATCGGCTTTTTCCATCGCTTTACGCGATGCTTTGAGTAACATTTTACGCGGCATAAACGGTAAGATCCAATCCACAGCAAATTTCAGTTTACCCTCGTTAAACGCTACTAATTCGCCTTGTTGCATGACACTCGACATTCTCGGGCGCGCCAACGGAGTGAATTTCAAAACGTTGAAACACCAAGGATCACGTCAATATTGCGGTTGCATCGAAACCCGCGACATCAGCGCATACGACAGCTGCCCCAGCGGTTGCAAATATTGTTACGCCAACCAAAGTCCGGCAAAAGCCCGCGAAATGCAAAAATATCACGATCCGGATTCGGCATTGTTGCTCGGACATTTGGGCGAAACCGACGTGGTGCGGCAAAGTTCGCAAAAAAGCTTTCTTGCACCGGTGCAGATGGAGTTGATTGAGCTGTGGGAATAATAAAAAAACATCGTATTTTTTGACCGCACTTTTCCGATTATTGGCTATAATTAGCAAGACAAACCTTTTATAATGATCAAAGGTTTCATCAGAAAAGTAAGGATTTTTTTATGACTATTTTAACCACAGAACAAGTTTTATCCGCATTTAAAAACCGCAAATCCTGCCGTTATTACGACGCAAACCGTAAAATCAGCGATCAGGATTTCAATTTTATTCTAGAACTCGGACGTTTATCGCCAAGTTCCGTGGGCAGTGAACCTTGGAAATTCATTGTGCTGCAAGATCCGAAAT
This sequence comes from Actinobacillus sp. GY-402, assembly GCF_014843355.1. Lineage (GTDB taxonomy): Bacteria > Pseudomonadota > Gammaproteobacteria > Enterobacterales > Pasteurellaceae > Exercitatus > Exercitatus varius. The sequence goes on along the minus strand of NZ_CP062137.1, from coordinate 714,306 downwards.
TACGTGAAGCGATTAAACCGTTCTCCTGGGGAATGGCAACAAGCTTGGACACCGCAAGCCACATTGTCGTGATTCTGGCCAAGAAAAATGCCCGCTACGACACTGAATTTATGTTGGAAGGCATCAAACGTCGCGGCGTCACCGAGCAGGATGCCATCGAAGCCACATTGAAAAAATACAAAGATTTCCAAGCCAACGATATGAAAACGCTGGATAACGAACGCGCCTTGTTCGATTGATGCAGCAAACAAACTTACATTGCTTTGGGCAATATGATAACCGGCGCGGCTATGGTCGGCATTGATTCCTGTCCGATTGAAGGATTCAATTACGCGGAAATGAACCGCGTATTATCCGAAGCCGGTTTGTTCGATCCGAAAGAATGGGGCGTATCCGTTGCGGTCACCTTCGGTTATCGTACGCAAGAGATCGCACAGAAAGCCCGCCGTCCGCAGGAAGATGTGGTCGTTTGGGCGAAATAATATTAAGCCTTAAAAAGAAAGCCGTCTGAGCGTTAACTCAGACGGCTTTTTTGTGTTTTAAATCTCTATTCACGCCGTAAAAAACTCGACGAAAATCGCCCGCACTTTTGTTCTAACCGCCGGCTAATTTCACAGTGAAGCCCTTTTGTTCCAGCAGCTGTTTCAGCAATTCACGTTTTTCGCCCTGAATTTCAATGTTGCCGTCTTTGACGGAACCGCCGCATCCGCAACGTTTTTTCAGTTCGGCTGCCAGCTTTTTTAATTCATCGTCGGTCAGATCCAATCCGGCGATCAAACTCACGCCCGCCCCTTTTCGACCGCTGGTTTGCCGATGAATTCGCACAATACCGTCCCCTTTCGGGCGCACGGTTTGTGGTTTCTCCGGCTTAATGCGGCCGCTTTCCGTGGAATAAACCAATGTATTCATCAGTTCTGAAATCAGATATTGGTTAAAGAAGCGTTAATGGAACGCAGCACTTCCGCCGGATTTTCCGCCTGAGTAATCGGGCGTCCAATCACCAAATAATCGGATCCCGAACGCACGGCGGCCGACGGCGTCATGACACGGCGTTGATCGCCGAATTCGGCTCCCACAGGGCGAATCCCCGGTGTCACCAGTTTGAAATCCGGACCAAGATTTCTGCGTAAAATTTCCACTTCCTGCGGCGAACAAACCACGCCGTCCAAACCGGCACGCTGCGTTAAATGCGCTAAGCGAATAACTTGTTCCATCGGCGAGGCGTTAATTCCAATCTGCAACAAATCCAGATCTTCCATGCTGGTTAACACGGTAACGCCGATCAGGAGCGGCGCATCTTTGCCGTACGGTTCAAGAATATTTTTTGCTTCTTCCATCATGCGTAAACCGCCGCTGGCATGCAAATCCACCATCCACACGCCTAAATCCGCCGCAGAACGTACCGCGCGCGCAACCGTATTAGGAATATCATGGAATTTTAAATCCAAAAATACGTCAAATTTTCGTTCCTGTAATTGTTTCACAAAATTCGTTCCCAAAGTGGTGAACATTTCTTTACCCACTTTTAACCGGCAAAGGCTTGGATCGATTTGATCAACCAGATTCAATGCTTCCGCTTCCGTTTCGTAATCTAACGCAACAATAATTTTGCTGTCCATTTTTGGTTTCCTTGTAGTAAAAATACGTTAAACTTAAATACCTTTATTAGGTTTGATTTTTTCCCATTGACGGCAGGAAGGGCAACACCACATCAGTTTATGACTTTGATATCCGCAGTTGATACAACGGTAACTGAACCCTTGTCTGATCCGCTCCCCCACCATTTTATGCAATAACACCAGGCTGTCTTTCGCCCGTCCGGCCTCCGCATCGTCAATCTGATACTGAATAAAACGATGATATAGCACCATGCCGGGATGTTGTTTAAGCTGGTTATAAACTTTGTTCTGCGCCGCGATTCGACTGTCTTTTTTCTCAATTAAATCCGCTAACGCCAAATCCACATCGGCATTGCCCGTTTGACTTGCCCGAATAAGAAACAATTCAAAATTATCCAGTTGTCCCAAACGGGTATAACATTCTTTCAATACCGATAAAATTTCACCGACGAAATCAGCATTCTGGTTCAGAACATTTTCAAAAATTTTGACCGCACTTTGATAATCTTCGCGAGCCATGAATTCTTTACCTAACAAAATCGAAGCGCGCACACAACTTGGCGAAACCTGTAAAGCCTGCTGCAATAAGGCTTGTTTATCTTCCTTACCGTTCGCCGATAACGTGCAGGCGTATTCGCAATAGAATTGCGCCAACTCGATATTGTCATCCTGAGGCGAAATTTTAGCCAATTTTTCCGCCACATTAACGGCTTTTTTCCATTCTTTGGTTTTTTGATAAATCACGGAAAGCTGCTGCAATGCGCCTTCGGCAAACTCCGGTTCATCAATCAGCACGATACAGAGCGCTTCCGCACGATCGAAAAAACCGACGGACATAAAATCCCGAATCAGTTGCTGCTTTGCCAATAATTTCTGCTCAAAAGAATAATCGGGGCTCTGGTCAAGGGCTTGGTGAATACGTAAAGCGCGATCCACCTCACCGCGGGAACGAAACAGATTTCCTAATGTTAGTTCGGCTTCAAATTGAGAGCTTTTTTCAATTTCATTTTCCGCTTCCTGTTTTTGCAGCATATCCAAAAACAAATCCACGGCTTTTTCCGTTTGATTGGATAAAAGAAAATTTACCCCCGTCACATAATCGCGCGAAAGTTTATTACTGATGTCTTCCTGATCTTTTTTAGCACTGCGATGCCCCATGTACCAACCGTAAGCGGCAGCAATCGGTAATAACAGGAAGAGTAATTCAATCATTATTCGGCAGCCTTATTGAGACTGGTTGTTAATTCGTTAATTTGCTGCGTTAAACGTTTAGTTTGACGGGTTAAAGCCATATTTTTAAATTTTAACCGGAGATAAAAAATACCGGTAATAAGCCAGCCCAAAATCAACCCCAAACCAAAAAGAATGGCGACAAGCGTTGAAAGTTTAAAATCACTTTGCGCAAAAACATAATTGAATGTAATAACCTGATCGTTATTCGCTCCGACAGTAATCGCCACCAACACAATTGCCAATACAATAATAAAACCGAAAATATATTTAATCATACTGCCCTCTCCTACAGATAAAGCGATTACATTATGCCAAAAATAAATATAAAAAACGACACCCGAGGTGTCGTTTCATGATGAATTTCACAAATTGAGTGCCGTATTAAACTTTAAAATCAACCCGTTCTTTCAACTCTTTACCGGCTTTAAAATGCGGAACGCATTTTGCGTCCAACTTCACACTTTCGCCGGTTTTAGGATTACGCCCTAAACGCGGTTGACGAAAATGTAATGAAAAACTGCCAAAGCCGCGAATTTCAATGCGATCGCTATTTTCTAAAGAACCTGACATTTGCTCCAGTATTTCTTTCACTGAACTTTCGACAATCTTCATTGAAATTGAGGGATTTTTTCTCGCTAATACTTCGATTAATTCAGACTTAGTCATCGCCTCTTATCCTTTGTTTAATAAAACAACGTCATTTTTGACCGCACTTTTCTAAAGTTAACCATAAAAAATCACGTTGTTTCACTGGTAAACATGGAATAACCGATGGGCCGAAACCCACCGGTTTCAAGTTAATTAAGGGAAGGAATAAACTTATTCACCCTTTGCAGCTTGGAAAGCGGCTGCCATTGCGTTAGGAATAGCAACTTCTTCTTGTTTGCTGTTCACGCTTGCAAGTGCGGCGGCTTCTTCCGCTTGATCTTTCGCTTTCACTGATAAGTGAACAATACGTGCTTTACGGTCAACGCCGGTGAATTTCGCTTCAATAACGTCGCCTGCGGCCACTTCATCCGTTAAATCCGCCGCACGGATATAACCTTCAACACCGCCCGCTAATTCAACTTTAGCGCCTTTCGCATCAGCTTCAACTACAGTGGCGGACAATACCGCACCTTTTTTATTAACTGATACGAAGTTATTGAACGGATCATCTTCCAGTTGTTTGATACCTAAAGAGATACGTTCTTTAGCCGAATCAACCTGTAAAACAACGGCTTCGACTTCATCGCCTTTTTTGTAGTTACGAACGGCTTCTTCACCTTGAACATTCCAGGAAATATCGGATAAGTGAACTAAACCGTCGATACCGCCTTCAAGACCGATAAAGATACCGAAATCGGTAATGGATTTGATTTTACCTGAAACTTTGTCACCTTTGTTGTGAGTTTCCGCAAATTGCAACCACGGATTCGGTTTGCATTGTTTCAAGCCTAAAGAAATACGACGACGTTCTTCGTCGATTTCTAATACCATCACTTCAACGGTATCACCTAAGCTTACAACTTTTGAAGGATGGATGTTTTTGTTTGTCCAATCCATTTCGGATACGTGAACCAAACCTTCAACGCCGTCTAAAATTTCAACAAAACAACCGTAATCGGTTAAGTTAGTCACTTTACCGGTTAATTTGCTACCGACAGGATGATTTTCAGCAATCGCTACCCATGGATCCTGGCCTAATTGTTTTAAGCCTAAAGATACGCGCGTACGTTCTTTGTCAAATTTTAATACTTTAACGGTAATTTCATCGCCTACGTTCACGATTTCGCTTGGGTGTTTAACACGTTTCCAAGCCATATCCGTGATGTGTAATAAACCGTCAACGCCGCCTAAATCAACGAATGCACCGTATTCGGTCAAGTTTTTAACGATACCTTTTACTTCGGCGCCTTCAGCTAAGTTCGCTAATACTTCATCGCGATCCGCCGAACTTTCCGATTCGATTACCGCACGACGTGAAACAACCACGTTGTTACGTTTTTGGTCTAATTTGATAACTTTGAATTCTAATTCTTTACCTAATAGGTGATCGGCATCACGGCTCGGACGCGTATCAACTAATGAACCCGGTAAGAATGCGCGAACACCGTTTAACTCAACTGTGAAGCCACCTTTCACTTTACCGTTGATTAAACCAACAACGTTTGCCTGCGCTTCAAACGCTTTTTCTAATTCGATCCAAGACTCGTGACGTACCGCTTTTTCACGGGAAAGTTTAGTTTCACCGTAACCGTCTTCAACGGCGTCCAACGCAACGTTAACAACGTCGCCGACTTTAACGTCAATTTCGCCTTGAGCGTTGGTGAATTCTTCAGCCGGAATGCGCGCTTCGGATTTTAAACCTGCGTCTACGTATACAAAGCCTTTTTCGATAGCAACGACAGTACCGTTGATGATAGAACCTAAACGTTGAGTTTCAAGGTTTTGTAGTGATTCTTCAAATAGTTGAGCAAAAGATTCTGACATATTTAATCTTCTTTCTTTGGGTTAATAACGTCCACTCACAATCCGTCATAAGTGGGGTTGGTAATAATGTTTATTCTTCCGTGAATAAACCGGTTAAAAATAATTAAGCCGTTTTGGATTCGATATATTTTAACGCCTGCGCAATCACTTCTTCAATGCTGAGTTCCGTACTGTCGAGCAGTAACGCGTCATCGGCGGGTTTAAGCGGCGCAACCGGGCGATTTCTATCACGAAAATCCCGTTCTTTAATCTCGGCTAAAATCTGCGCAAAGTTACCATCAATCCCTTTACTTTGCAACTGTTTATATCGTCTTTTTGCACGTTCTTCCGCGCTGGCGTCTAAAAACAGTTTCACTTGAGCATTCGGAAACACCACCGTTCCCATGTCGCGGCCGTCGGCAATCAGCCCTTTTCCTTGTTTGGAGAAATCTTGCTGAAGCCGTAATAATGCGGCTCGCACGGCAGGAAAGACGGCAACTTTGGACGCCGCATCCGCCACTTCCTGAGTACGGATTTGCCGGCTGACGTTTTCGCCGTTTAAAAGAATCTGCACTTCCCCGTTTGTCGGTAAAAATTGAATCTTCAGATTTCGGGCTAATTCCGCCAACGCAAATTCATCGTCTAATTTGACCGCACTTTTGCCTTGTTCCTGAGTTTTCAGCGCCGCCAAAGCCGTTACGCGATAAATGGCGCCGCTGTCCAACAGCGCAAAACCCAATTTTTCCGCCAACGCATAACAAAGCGTGCCTTTACCCGCGCCGCTCGGACCGTCAACCGTAATCACCATATTCGTCATCATCACATCCTATTTATGAAAAAAAGCCCGCACGGACTGCCGCATATCATCAAACATGTCGTAACGCTTACGGTACATGGAACGCTTTTTGCTTTGAATCTCTTCCAACGGTTTACGTTCAATTTCCAACGGCAAACGCCAATATCCCTGTTCATTCGGCTCACCTTCGTTTTCCCGCCAGAATTCATCATAATTGAACAATAACTTGGAATGATCGTTCCAACGATATTTCGCCTGATTTTTATGGGCGATACCGAGCAACTCGCAATCCAGCGCCTCCGCCAAGGATTTAAACACGTTCACAATCATGTACATCGGACGCACGCCGTGTAATTGTTTGGTCGCCGTTTTCACCCATTCCTGCGCATCTTCGCCTTTCGGTCCTTGCACCGAGGCAATCAGAATCCGATTATCCGGCAAAAAGGTGAATGAGGCGTCATATACCGAACGCCCGTCGAGATTTTTAATGTTAAGCGAAAAAAAACCCTCGAACGGATCAATGGCGTTAATATTCAGATACGCGCCCCAATCCTCGGTTAATTGCGCCAGCAATAGACTTTGCCGTGTCACTAAACGACGGCAAATTTCATTGCCCCAATGTTGCTCCGCGCCGTCAAAAGTATATTTTATAGCGGATAACCGTTCCTGCGCCGAAAAACGACGATCACAAAATTTCGCCAGCAATGCATTAAAACGATATCCGTTTTGCTCAAACACAGGCTGCCATTGCGGATGCTGTTGCAAATATTGCAAAAATTCCCGAATTTCGGCTTTATAACGTTGCGTATAAAAATAATAACGAAAAAAAGAGCGAATCCGCTTACCTAAGCGCCGCTCCCTGCCGTACATGGACTGAAACGTTGGAAATAAAAATGAACTCACAAAAAACCTGTTGTCTAATTGAACTGAGATAACTAAAATCTGTGGGATTATACTAAACTTGACCGTACATTTAAACTACTAGGAAAAATATGAAGCTTTCTACTTTATCCGTTGCCCTGTTGACGTCCGTTATTTCATTTTCCGCCGGCGCCGATTTAACACAGCAACGCGCTACCTACCAAAAAATCGGTGAGCTGCTTTCCATTTCCCAAAGTGAACCGACTCGGAATTTAGCCAAAATCCTGCTTGCACAAATCAAAGATTATCCGCTTTATCCTTATGCTCAATATCAACTGCTTAACGCCGATAAAGACAACCTCAGTCTTTCCGATATTGAAGCTTATCAACAAGCCAATCCGACTTTGCCGTTTGCCAATCGTCTGAAAAAAGAATGGGTCCGCTCGTTGCAGGAAAAACAAGACTGGCAAACGATTCTGGCCAACGGCGCCAATTTGCCGCTGGATATGGGTTCTCAATGTATTCTGGTACAGGCAAAAGCCAATTCGTTACCGAACAGTCAGGATAAAACAAACGAAAAAACGAATGAAAAATCGCCCGCACTTACACCTAAATTGCCTCAGGAAGATCTCACCGTATTGTGGCTGACAGGCAGCAGTTTGCCGAGTCAGTGCGATGCGCTGTTAAACCAATGGCACGAACAGGGCGGTTTAACGCCGGAACTCGCCCGCCAGCGCGCCGTGATGGCATTCGAACAAGGTAACGGAACCCTGCTTAGCCATTTACAAAATCAGCTTAAAGACGAAAAAAATCAACGCTGGGTGGCGGATTTGCGTGCGCTACTCGCTTCTCCGCAAAAACTGACGGATGAAGACAACCGTTTTTATATTGATATTATTCCGAACAAACCGTTGGAAAAACGCGTTTTATTGGCGATATTTCCCGCTTACGTAAAAACCTTAACGGAAGAACAGGTTAAAGATCCGGCAAAATATTTTGAAAAATTTGAAACCTGGGCAAAAAGTTTTGAATTGACCCCATCTCAGGTGAACGACTGGAAAAAACTTTATCTGGCGCAGTTCTTCGACAGCGAAAACGCCGAATTCAAAGCCTGGCGCGATCAACAGTTGCCGACTCTAAAAGACGAAAAATTAACCGAACGCCGTATCCGTATGGCGATTCGCGAAAAAACCGCCACTGCGGACTGGTTAAATTTATTATCGGAATCCACTCGCCAAAAAGACGAATGGCAATATTGGCTGGCTAAAAACAGCGATGCCGAAAAATCTAAACAAATTTTGACCGCACTTTCCAAAACCCGCGGATTCTACGGCATGCTTGCGGCTTACGAATTGGGTCAGCCGTATAAACCGACGATGGAAACCTTGCGCGAATCCACAACGGAAGGGCAAAATCCTCTCGCTAAAGTGGAACAGGAATTTGCCGCACCGTTGGCAAGAATTGCGGAATTGCGGGCGTTGAATAACACCGCCAGCATGTACAGCGAATGGAAAACCTTGATGGATGCGGCATCCTTCGAACAAAAACTGCGCCTGGCTCAATATGCGGAAAAACAAGGTTGGTATGATTTAAGCGTAGAAGCCACCATTCAGGCGAAGGCCTGGGATTATGTCAGCCTGCGTCTGCCTAACGCTTATCCCGACTTGTTTGATTTGCACTTAAACGGCAAAAAAATCCACCGCACTTTCGCCATGGCGATCGCCCGACAGGAAAGCGCATGGCGTCCGAATGTCGTGTCTTCCGCCAATGCCCGCGGTTTAATGCAGCTCTTACCGGCCACGGCAAAACTGACCGCCACCCGCGCGCAGTTGCCGTATAACAATGAAAGTCAGTTATTTGAGCCGTTTAACAATATTATGCTCGGCACGGCGCATTTACAGGAATTACAAAACAAATACGGCGACAATCGTATTCTTATCGCCGCCGCTTATAATGCCGGGGCGGAACGCGTGGATAAATGGCTGGCAAAAGCCAATAACCGTTTGTCTATGGCAGAATTTGTCGCGTCGATTCCGTTTTTTGAAACCCGCGGTTATGTGCAAAACGTCTTGACTTACGACAGTTATTACCAAATTTTGCAGGCGCAACCGCAACAATTATTTTCAAAAGAAGAATCGGATCGGTTATACTAATTGCACTAGTTTAATAGTGTAATCGGAGACTGCTATGTACATCAGCCGCAATATGGATCATTGGAACACCTTTATCGAAACACTGCGTACGGCATTTGAAGAAGGCAAAGAACAGGAATTTCTGACGCTTTTGCTTACTCCGGACGAACGAGATGCGGTGGGCTTGCGTCTGCAAATTGTGGCGCAACTATTGGATAAAAACGTGCCGCAGCGGGAAATTCAGCAAAATCTGAGTACCAGTGCGGCAACCATTACACGCGGTTCCAATATGTTGAAAATGATGGATCCCGACTTTCTGGCCTGGGTGAAAGAGCAAGTCGATGCCAAAACGCAGCCATAAACTGTTCAGTTTAACCATTCTCCGCACGTTCTTCCGATTAGGAAAAAGTCTGGCCCAAAGAAAGTGCGGGCGATTTTTCTTATGTTTTTTGTTGACATTTTTTGTCGTCACCCTGCTTTTCCGTTTTCTCCCCATTCCTTTTTCCGCTTACATCGCGCAACAAAAAATCAGCCGTTTAATTCGGCTCGATTTTGATTACGACGTCCGTTACGATTGGGTTAATCTGGATAAAATTTCCCCGAACATACAACTTGCCGTCATTGCGGCGGAAGATCAAAACTTCCCGACCCATTGGGGTTTTGATTGGCTTGCCATCGAAAAAGCATTCAAACACAACGAAACCTCCAAGCGCATTCGCGGTGCTTCCACCATCAGCCAGCAAACCGCCAAAAATCTGTATTTATGGCACGGTCAAAGCTGGTTACGCAAAAGTCTGGAAGTGCCGGTCACCTTATCGCTGGAATTACTTTGGTCGAAAAAACGTATTCTTGAAGTCTATTTGAACATCGCCGAATTCGGCAACGGTATTTTCGGCGTTGAAGCCGCCAGTCGCTATTACTTCAGAAAATCCGCCCAGAATCTGACGCCTTCGGAAGCGGCGCTACTGGTTGCCGTTTTGCCTAATCCGATTGTTTACAAAGTCAACGCTCCCGGTCCGTGGGTAAAACGCAGACAGACCTGGATTTTACGTCAAATGAATGCGTTAGGAAGAAACTATTTGAATCGCCTGTAACAGGGCTAATTTTATGCTAATTCTACGATGCTAATTTATGAACATCCATGATTTTTAGGAAACATTATGTTTAAACGACAACTTGGGCCAACTTACCCTATTTTTATCTTTTTTATAACAAACCTGCTTCTTTTATCCGCCAGCCGAATTCTTTTGGGATTATGGCAACAAGAACGTGTAGAAGCGGTCAATGGTTGGTTGCCAATGGCGCTGCAAGGAATTCGTATTGATATCTCTTCGCTCTGTTGGTTGTTTGCCCCGCTTGTCATTATTGCAATATTCCTGGGCGGTAATAATACATTAGGAAAATGGGCTAATTTCATTGTGCGTTTCGGCTTAACCGCATTGAGTACTTTCATTGCGTTTATGGAGATTGCCACGCCTGCGTTTATTGATACTTACGATACTCGCCCCAACCGCCTTTTCGTTGAATACTTAATCTACCCGAAAGAAGTGTTTAACATGCTTACCAACGGCCATTTAGTCGCACTGATTTTAACACCGGTTTTAACGGCGCTAAGCGCTTGGGCATTTTGGAAGCTCGCGAAGAAAGTAAGCCAGAATTTGTATACTTTTTCCTGGAAACGGCGTCCTGTCGTTTTCTTGATTATCGGCAGTCTTATGTTTTTAGGCGCTCGCTCGAGTTTGCAACACCGCGGCATAAATCCTGCCATGGTCGCCTTTTCTTCCGATCCCTTAGTCAATTCTCTGGTGCTCAATTCCGGCTATTCGGTTTTGTTTGCCGTTCAGCAAATGAAAGATGAAGATCAATCTTCCGAAATTTACGGCAAAATGTCTCTGGATGAGGTAGTAAAAACGCTTAAAGCCGCCCGTCAACGCCCGGCTAGCGATTATATTTCTCCCGATTTGCCAACTTTAACGCGCAATCAGGCGAGCTATCGCAGCAAACCTAAGAATATCGTGATTATTCTGGAAGAAAGTTTGGGCGCACAATTTATCGGCACCCTTGGCGGTAAACCGCTTTCGCCTTATTTTGACAAACTGGCCGAGGAAGGTTGGTTGTTTGATAACCTTTATGCCACCGGAACACGTTCCGTGCGCGGCATTGAAGCCGTCACGTCGGGTTTCACGCCGACGCCCGCCCGCGCGGTGGTCAAACTGACCGGCAGCCAGCAAGGCTTTTTCACGATCGCAGAATTGCTTGGCAAACAAGGCTATCACACCGCGTTTATTTACGGCGGCGAAAAACATTTCGATAATATGGCAAGCTTTTTTTACGGTAACGGTTTTCAGGAAATTATCGATCAAAAAGATTACGTGAATCCGTCATTTACCAGCACTTGGGGCGTCAGCGACGAAGATTTATTCAATAAAGCGCATGAAAAATTCACCGCACTTCAGCAGAACGGGCAACCGTTTTTCAGTTTGGTGTTTACGTCAAGCAATCACGATCCTTTTGATTTTCCGGCCGGTAAAATCGAATTATACGAACAGCCGCAGGAAACCCGTAATAACGCGGCAAAATATGCGGATTACGCATTAGGGCATTTTTTTGATTTGGCTAAAAAATCCAATTATTGGCAAGATACCGTTTTCTTGGTTATTGCCGATCATGATTCGCGCGTAGGCGGCGCCTCATTCGTGCCGGTCAATAATTTCCATATTCCCGCTTTAATTTTAGGTGAAAATATTCCGCCCAAACGTGATTCCCGCTTAGTCAGCCAAATCGATATGCCTACTACATTACTTTCGCTGGCGGGAATCAGCGGCGATTACCCGATGCTCGGTTATGATTTGACCAAAGCCGAAAACCCTAATCGTGCGTTAATGCAGTATGACAAAACCTTCGGTTACATGCGTGAAATTGACGGTAATAAACGGCTTGCTATTTTGCAACAAAACAAAGAAATTCAAGGTTATCTATATGATAAATCGAAGCTCGGTTTGGAACCAATCCAAATTCCCGATGAAATGAAAAAACAGGCGTTAGCCTATGTTTTGTGGGGCAGTTACGCCTATAAGCAAAAACTGCACAGAATGCACAATGACGTAAAGAAAAAATAACGAAAAAATCGCCCGCACTTTTGTGTTCGCCGCGTTCTATTTTTCCGCGCGGAAGAATCGGTTGACAGAATAACGCGGATCAGTGAAGATTTCGGTAAACCGATGCATCCTGTCCGTTCCGGACAAATCCTGCTGTAACATCATTTAGCGCGAATCCGCTTTTGAAAGAACGGATTCGCTTTTCCGATCAAGGAAAAATATGGCATTTAACATTAAACTTAAAGGCTGGCATTACGCCTTTTTATGCTATGCAACCTGGGGAACGTTTCCGCTCTATTGGTATCCGCTCAATCATTCCGCCATGCCGGCGGATCAAATTCTGGCGCAGCGGATTGTTTGGTCGGCGGTGTTTGCGATTTTTTTATTGTTTGTGTTCAAACAAGGCAAAGCCGTGCTGCATGCGTTCAGACAGCCGCGCATTTTAGCCGTATTCTTCACTTCGGCGTTTCTGATTGCCGTTAACTGGCTGGTTTATTTATGGGCGCTGGTCAACCGACATGTTTTGGACGCTAGCCTCGGTTATTTTATAAACCCGTTATTTAACGTATTTCTCGGCTGGTTGGTCTTCAAAGAAAAATTAAATAAAGCCCAACTTCTGGCGCTCGCCTCAGCGAGCGCCGGCATTTTGTGGTTGGCCGTTCCGGCGGGACAAATTCCGTGGGTGGCGTTGCTGCTGGCGGGCAGTTTCGGTTTTTACGCCTTAATCCGCAAACTGGCGCCGATGGAAGCCTTAGCGGGGTTGGCGCTGGAAACCCTGTTGCTTTCCCCTTTTGCCTTGGCTTATTTGGGATTCTGCGCCGCACAAAATACCTTGGTTTTCAGCCAATTAGACGGTTTACAACTTGCGGTGTTGCTGGGTTCCGGCGCGGCCACCACCATTCCGTTGCTATGGTTTGCCATGGGCGCCCGCCAGATTTCCATGTCATTGCTCGGTATGCTGCAATACATTTCGCCTTCTCTGCAATTCCTTTGCGGTTTTCTGCTGCTGGGCGAAGAATTATCGACGGATCGTTTAATCGGTTATGTTCTGGTGTGGATTGGCGTCGTCATTTTCTTACGGGCAATGCGAATGAAAGCCGAAAAAACGTAAAAGTGCGGTAAAAAATTTCATTGTTTTTTACGAACCAAGGCGAATGATGAATTCGCCTTTTATGATAAAAAATACAACAAATTTTGACCGCACTTATTTTGCGGTGAAGCCGTATTTTTCAAAAATTTGTTTAGATTCCGGCGATGTCAGATATTGGAAAAAAGCCTGATTGTCCGCGTTATCACGACCTTTCACCACAGCCGCAGGATATTCCACCGGCGGGTGAGATTCGGCCGGAAATGTCGCCACCACTTTCACTTTCCGACTGGCCGCCGCATCGGTGGCATAAACCACGCCCAGCGGGCTCTCCTCTTTTTCCACCAATAACAACGCTTTACGTACGTTATCCGCACGGGCTAGCTTTTTGTTGATGTCATCCCATTGATTCAGATAAGTAAATGCCGCTTTCGCGTATAGGCCCGCCGGCACATGATCAGGATCGCCCACCGCCAAAAAAGAACCATTCAATTCCTGCTGCCATTGTTTATCGGTTAAATTCACGCTCGTCAAATTGCTGTTTTTCGGCGCAATCATAACTAACCGATTGGTCACCAAATTGACGCGGGTTTGTTTTTCAATGGCTTGTTTTTCCGCCAGAAAATCCATCCATTTCTGATCCGCCGATACAAAAATGTCCGCCGGCGCCCCTTCGCCGATTTGGCGGGCCAGCACAGAAGAGGAAGCGAAAGAAAACACAATATCCTCCTGCGGATGCGCCTTTTTGTAGCTGTCCGCCACTTCCTGCAAAGCGTTTGTCATTGAGGCGGCAGCAAACACGGTGACTTTGGCTTCCGCGATTAGAGTAAACAACGCACAACCGATTAATACGACAACTGTTTTTAGCTTATTTTTCAACTGCATAGTTTTTTCCTTTTCTATCGTTATATATTTAAGAATATATGTAATAAATTATACAACTTAACTACAAATAAAAGCTATAAAAAAGTGCGGATTCCCCGTAAAATAATCCTCATCGGAATATTTGCAGGATGACGCATGCTTAACACAGAAATTCTTCTTACCATCAAATTGCAGCAACAGCTTTTTGTTGATCCTAAACGGATTCGGCTGCTGAAAGAAATTCAGCAATGCGGTTCCATCAATCAGGCGGCCAAAAACGCCAATGTGAGTTATAAAAGCGCGTGGGATCATTTGGCGGCGATGAATGAAATCAGCCCGAAACCGCTGTTAGAGCGCAACACCGGCGGCCGTCACGGCGGCGGCACCAATCTGACCGCGTATGCCGAAAGATTATTGCAACTCTATGATTTATTGGAAAAAACTCAGCAGAAAGCATTTACCGTTCTGCAGGACGAAACCATTCCGCTAGACAGCCTGTTATCGGCCTTTGCCAAATTTTCACTACAAAGCAGCGCACGCAATCAGTTTCCGGGACGCATTACTTCCCTGCAGGTAAAAGATTTACATTGCCTTACTGCTATTAAAATCGACGGCATCGAGCAACCGCTTTTCGTTTCCGTTACGGAAAAAAGTGCGGTCCGTTTGCAGCTTGTTTTACACAAAGAAGTGATGTTAATGATTAAAGCGCCCTGGATTCAGCTATCGAAAACTAAACCGGAAAACTTCACGGATAACTTATTGGCGGCAACGATCAAATCCGTGCAAAATCTCGGCGATGAGGACGAAATTTTATTAACCGTGGGACAGACGGAATGGGCAACTACGACCCGGAATAGCGATTACTACGTCGGCGATAAAATTTGGATGACGATAGATCCCGAACAAATCATTTTAGCGACACTTTAGATGAATTAATCATGCAAATCTGGAAAAAAACTTTCACTCTTGAACAACTTAATCAACTCAATCGCAATTGCGCCGTTTCCCATCTTGGCATTCGGTTCACCGCTTTCGGCGACGATTGGTTAGAAGCCGTCATGTCCGTCGATCAACGCACGACGCAACCTTTCGGTTTATTACACGGCGGCGTATCGGCCGCCTTGGCGGAAAGCGTAGGCTCCATGGCGGGCTGGCTGTGCGCGGACGAAAATCAGGCGGCGGCAGGCATTGAGATCAACGCCAGTCATTTACGTCCGGTGAAATCCGGTGAAGTTACGGCTCGCGCCACGCCCGTTCGCTTAGGCAAACAGTTGCAGGTTTGGGATATTCACCTCCGCGATCAGCAGAATAAACTCTGCTGCGTATCGCGTTTAACGCTTTCAGTGATACAACATGGCTGATTTACACAATATAAAACCGGGCGTTCTGCTGATTAACCTGGGCACGCCGGATGAACCCACGGCCAAAGCCATTTCCCGCTATCTGGAACAATTCTTAACGGATCCGCGGATTGTGGATTTACCGCGCTGGAAATGGCTGCCGTTGCTGAAAGGCATTATTTTGCCGTCGCGTTCTCGCCGAATTCGCCATAATTACCAGTCCGTTTGGACGGAACAAGGCTCACCGTTGCTGGTTTATTCCAATGCGCAAAAAACCGCGTTACAGGCTCGTTTGCAAGCGCTGGGAATCGACGCGCAAGTAGAAATCGGCATGACCTACGGCAATCCGAGCGTTCAACAGGCGCTCGAAAATCTGCTGAACGCCCGTGTTGATCGAATCGTGGTGCTGCCGCTTTATCCGCAATACAGCAGCACCACGACGGCAGCGGCATTCGACGCCTTTGCGCAAGCCCTGAAAAGCAGTCGCAAAATGCTGCCGTTTTCCTTCATTCATTCCTATCATTTGGATGAAAACTACATCAATGCGCTGACGGAAAGTATTAAAGTGCGGTTAAAAAATGACGAGTTTTTGCTGTTTTCCTATCACGGCATTCCGCTGCGTTATGAACGGGAAGGCGATTATTATCGCGAACATTGCCGCCAAACCACCCTTGCCGTAGCGGATAAATTAGGTTTAGCGGAAACGCAATGGAACATGGTGTTTCAATCCCGTTTCGGGCGCGAAGAATGGCTGCAGCCCTATGCCGACCGTTTTCTGCGGAACGCCGCCACACAAGGCATTGAAAAAGTCGCCGTCATCAGCCCGGGATTTGCCTGCGATTGTCTGGAAACGCTGGAAGAAATCGCCGAAACCAACCGCGACTTGTTTCTGGCGAACGGCGGGAAAAGCTATCGCTACATCCCGGCGTTAAATGACGCGCCGAAACATATCGACATGATGGCGCAATTAATTGTGCGTCAAATTGAACATTCGGCAAATGGTTAAACAAAAAGTGCGGTCAAATTTGACCGCACTTTTCCCGTTTATCCGGCGACCGGCTATAACAACAGCGCCGATCCCCATTTGATAATGTCAAAAAAGAATTTGTTTTCCTCGGTGGCAATGTTTTTGCCATCCGCATTTTTCTCTTCCACCATGCCGGAAATATGCTGACCTTTCACCACGGCCAAATCTTCCCGCGCCTTAGTTTGCAAGGTCTTACACTGAGGCGGCTCCAATGCTTCTACCGGCGTTTTAGATTTATATTTCTTAAACTGATAGGTTGCATAATCCATGGATTTTTTGTCGTTTTGAATCATTTTCACGTGATCTTCGCCGATAATGTCTTCCAACGGATAGAAAAATACGTATTGAGAATAAATATAGCTATCCTCTTTTTGAAAGTGATCATGCTGAATCCGAGTCAAGTTCGGATAAATGCATTGTTCCGCCTGTTTTGCGGAAAACGCCCATTTTTGTGCGTCCGCGTCGGATAATTCATAGGCCGCGCCCGCATATTCCGCAGGAATTGTCGATTGCGTCGAACCGCAGCCCAACATCGCTAACACGGCAGCGGACAAAATAATTTTTTTAAACACGATTCATTCCTTCATTCGAAAAATTATTACGCTATTTTAGACAGAAAATTCACTTCGTCAATCTATCTGTAAAAAAATGCAGTCAAAATTGACCGCACTTTTCGTTAAATTAACCCAAAATATTTCTTAACGCCGAACCGATATCCGCCAGGCTTTGCACCGTGGTGACGCCGGCGTCTTGCAGGGCTTTGATTTTTTCGTCCGCCGTGCCTTTGCCGCCGCTGATGATGGCGCCGGCATGTCCCATGCGTTTGCCCTTCGGCGCGGTGATACCGGCAATGTAGCTGACCACCGGTTTGGTGATATGACGTTTGATGAAATCCGCCGCTTCTTCCTCCGCCGAGCCGCCGATTTCGCCGATCATCACGATGGCTTCGGTTTCCGGATCCTCCTCAAAACGTTGCAAAATGTCAATGAAGCTTGAACCGGGAATCGGATCGCCGCCGATGCCGACACAGGTGGATTGCCCGAATCCTTCGTCCATAGTTTGTTTGACCGCTTCATAAGTCAGAGTGCCGGAACGGGAAACGATGCCGACACATCCTTTTTTATGAATGTTCGCCGGCATAATACCGATTTTACATTCATCCGGCGTAATCACGCCCGGGCAGTTCGGGCCAATCATCACCACGCCGGTTTCGTTTAATTTTTCTTTCACTTGCAGCATATCCAAGGTAGGAATGCCTTCGGTGATACAGACAATCAGCCGAATGCCGGCGTCAATCGCTTCCAGAATCGCATCTTTACAGAACGGCGCCGGTACGTAAATCACGCTGGCGGTGGCGCCGGTTTTATTCACGGCTTCTCGCACCGTATCAAACACCGGCAATCCTAAGTGCGTCGTTCCGCCTTTCCCAGGACTGGTGCCGCCTACCAGTTGCGTGCCGTACGCCAATGCCTGTTCGCTGTGGAAAGTGCCTTGTCCGCCGGTAAATCCCTGGCAAATTACTTTGGTGTCTTTATTGATTAAAATTGACATGCCGTTCTCCTATTTGGCTGCGTTTACAGCCTGAACAGCTGCATCTTTTAAGCTTTCGGCGGCAAGAATGTTTAATCCGCTTTGGGCTAGAATTTCTCGTCCGCGTTCCGCATTATTGCCTTCCAACCGCACCACAACTGGCACCGCAACGCCTACTTCGTTCACTGCCGCCGCAATGCCTTCGGCGATTAAATCGCAACGTACGATACCGCCAAAAATATTCACTAAAATAGCTTTGACATGGGTGTCGGAAAGAATGATTTTAAACGCGCCGGCCACTCGTTCTTTGGTTGCGCTGCCGCCGACATCAAGAAAATTGGCCGGTAAGCCGCCCTGCAACTTAATGATGTCCATGGTTCCCATTGCCAAGCCCGCACCGTTAACCATGCAACCTATGTTGCCGTCCAACGCCACGTAATTCAATCCCAACGCCTCCGCTTCCGCTTCGCGCGGATCCTCCTGGCTCGGATCCTGCAAGGATTTCAGATCGGCATGGCGATATAAGGCGTTACCGTCCGCCACGATTTTGGCGTCCAGACAATGCAGATCGCCATTCTGCAAAATCACCAACGGGTTGATTTCCACCAGGCTTAAATCTTTCTCGATAAACATTTTACCGAGCTGACAAAAAATATGGGCGAATTGGTGAATCTGTTTGCCGCTTAACCCTAATTTACACGCCAGTTCGCGCCCCTGAAAAGGTTGCGGTCCGATAAACGGATCAATCGTCGCTTTATGCAGCAAATGAGGCGTTTTTTCCGCCACTTCTTCAATATTGACGCCGCCTTCCGTCGACGCCATGAACAGAATACGATGATTGGCGCGATCGATCGCCACGCCTACATACAATTCCTTTTTCACCTCGGCACAGGCTTCCAGATAAATGGTATTGACGGGCTGACCATTGGCGTCCGTCTGGAAAGTCACCAATCGTTTGCCTAAAAACTGTTCAAAAAACGCCCGCACTTCAGAATCGGATTTCACCACTTTTACGCCGCCCGCTTTGCCGCGACCGCCGGCATGCACCTGACATTTTGCCACCCATTGATCGCCGCCCAGCTTTTTAATCGCGTCCAACGCCTGCTCCACCGTTTCACAAGGATAACCTTCGCTAACGGGCAAACCGTATTGCGCGAAGATTTGTTTAGATTGGTATTCGTGTAAATTCATGTTTTGTCCTTTTTAAATTTAATGGCGATATTCTACACGGTGACGCGTCTTTTTTTAAGGGGAAAACGGGAATTCAGGATTGGTTTTTTCATTAAAATGATTTTTCATCAAGCTAGCCAAACGGGCGCTAAAAATCGACCAAAAATTAACCGCACTTTTCAGTGCGGTTAGTTATCGTCATCTTCCGTCAAATTTCCAACAACAATCTTGCGGGATCTTCCAGTAGATCTTTAATCGTCACCAAAAAACGAACGCTGTCTTTGCCGTCGATTAAACGGTGATCGTAAGACAACGCCAGATACATCATCGGACGAATCACTACCTGACCATCCACCGCTACCGGACGATCTTTAATCGCATGCATGCCCAAAATGGCACTTTGCGGCGGATTGATAATCGGAGTGGACATCAGAGAACCGAATACGCCGCCGTTGGTGATGGTAAAGTTGCCGCCGGTCAAATCTTCTACGGTGAGTTTGCCGTCGCGGCCTTTTTCCGCCAGCACTTTGATTTGTTTTTCGATCTCCGCCATGCTCATTTTATCGCAATCGCGCAACACCGGTGTCACCAGTCCGCGCGGGGTGGATACCGCGATGCTGATGTCAAAATAGTTGTGATACAGAATATCGTCGCCGTCAATTGTGGCATTGATGACCGGATAACGTTTCAGCGCTTCCACCACCGCTTTTACATAAAAGGACATAAAACCGAGGCGCACATCATGTTGTTTTTCGAATTGTTCGCCGTATTTTTTGCGTAACTGCATAATCGGCTGCATGTCCACTTCGTTGAAGGTGGTTAACATTGCCGTGCTGTTTTTAACTTCCAGCAAACGTTCCGCGATGCGTTTGCGCAGACGCGTCATCGGCACCCGCTGTTCGCCGCGAAATTCTAACGAATTTTTGACCGCACTTTGACTAACCGGCGATTGCGTTTCTTTGCTTGCCAACGCCTGCACCACGTCTTCACGGGTAATGCGACCGTGTTTGCCGGAACCGGGAATGTCCTGCGGATTTAAATCGTGTTCGCCCACCAAACGCCGCACGGAAGGCCCCAGCGAATCATGATGATCCGGTGCCGGACGCAGTTCGGTTTGTAACGATTGAGCGGAAACCGGCGCCACCACGGTTTCGCCTTTCGCCACGCGTCCCAACGGTTGTTTGCTGACCACCGTCGCCCCTTCGGGCTGTTCAATGCTTTCCAGCACGCCGCTGTCTAATGCCGGCACTTCCAGCACCACTTTATCCGTTTCCACTTCCACTAAAATGTCATCGCGTTTAACGCTGTCGCCCACCGCTTTATGCCATTTTACTACCGTCGCATCGGCAACGGATTCGGGTAAATCGGGCGTGATAATATCAAAATAACTCATGCTATGTTCCTTCATTCAATTCGTTAAAATGTTAATGCTTCTGTAATTAATGTACGTTGCTGGGCGTTATGCAGTGCGCCGTAACCCACCGCCGGCGAGGCGGAAGCGGGGCGCCCCACGTAATTCAGGGCGGCGCCGTCCGGCAAATCGGCGCGGAAATTATGCTGGCTGGAATACCACGCGCCCTGATTAAGCGGTTCTTCCTGACACCAAATAAAATCCTTCACATGAAAAAACTTCGCCAAAATCTCCCGCACTTCTCCGTGCGGATACGGATAAAGCTGCTCGATACGGATGATTGCGATGTCGTTTTGTTGTTTTTTACGCCGTTCTTCCAGCAAATCGTAATACACTTTGCCGGCGCAGAAAATCACCCGTTTAACGTTTTCCGGTTTGATGTCGTCAATTTCGTCAATTACGCGGTGGAAGGTGCCGTTAACGAATTCCTCCGTTTGCGACACCACCAGCGGATGGCGTAACAAAGATTTCGGCGAAATGACGATTAACGGACGGCGTTCGGCGCGCAACATTTGGCGGCGTAATAAATGATAAATCTGGCTTGGCGTAGAAGGCACGCAAACCTGTATGTTTTGCTGAGCGCAAAGTTGTAAGTAACGTTCCAGCCGGGCGGACGAATGTTCCGGGCCTTGTCCTTCGTAACCGTGCGGCAGCAACATGACTAAACCGCACATTCTGCCCCATTTTTGTTCGCCCGAGCTGATAAATTGATCAATCACCACTTGCGCGCCATTGGCGAAATCGCCGAATTGCGCTTCCCAAATGGTTAAGGTGTTGGGATCCGTCGCGGCGTAGCCGTATTCAAACGCCAGCACCGCTTCTTCCGAAAGCACGGAATCCCATACTTCGAAGCGGCCTTGTTGAGGTTGCAAATGCATCAGCGGGATGTAAGCCTTGCGTTCGTTTTGGTTATGCAGTACCGCCTGACGGTGGAAGAAAGTGCCGCGGCCGGAATCTTCACCGGAAATGCGCACATGGTGACCGTCGGCAAGCAAAGTGGCGTAGGCCATAATTTCCGCCATGCCCCAATCCAGCGGTTTTTCACCCGCCGCCATCAGTTTACGATCGTCATACACTTTTTCCACGCGCGGATGAATCGGGTGATTTTCCGGATATTCGCAGGCGCGTTCTGCTAACGCTTTAAACCGGACCGGATCAAACTGTCCGTTATATTCCGCTTCCAATCCGCCGTTATCGGCACCGAGGAATTTATACCATTGCGCCGATGACATATCCATTTCGCGCCATTCTTTCACCACACAACCGCCTTCATCCAGGGCGTCGCGATAATTATTCATTAATTCGATAGCGTCGGATTCGTTAATCACGCCTTCGTTGACCAAACGATCCGCATACACTTTGCGCGGTGACGGATGTTTCTTAATAAGCTTGTACATTACGGGCTGAGTGGCTAAAGGTTCGTCCGCTTCGTTATGTCCGTGGCGGCGATAAGACACCAGATCGATAAAAATATCCCGTTTAAACCGCATACGAAATTCCACCGCCATACGCGCGGCATAAGCGATAGCTTCCGGATCGTCACCGTTCACATGAATCACCGGCGCTTCAATCATTTTAGCGATGTCGGTGCAGTATTCCGTAGAACGGGTATCTTTAGTGTTGGAAGTGGTAAATCCGATTTGGTTGTTAATCACCACGCGGATGGTGCCGCCTACGTTATAACCGCGGGTTGCCGACATATTTAAGGTTTCCTGTACGACACCTTGCCCGATAACGGCGGAATCTCCGTGCACGGTGACCGGCAAGACCCGATCTTTGGTTTCGTCGCCCAGTCGTTTTTGCCGGGCACGCACGGAACCGATGACGACCGGACTCACAATTTCCAAATGAGACGGGTTAAACGCCAGAGCCAAATGCACCACGCCGCCTTCCGTCATGAAATCGGAGGAATAACCCTGATGATATTTGACGTCACCGGTGCGATCACCCGAATGTTTGCCGGCAAATTCGTCAAATAAACGGGCGGGCTGTTTACCCAATACGTTCACCAGCATATTCAACCGTCCGCGGTGCGCCATGCCGAACACGATTTCTTTCACGCCGTTTTTGCCGCTGTGGCGAATAATTTCTTTCATCAACGGAATATAACCGTCACTGCCTTCCAGCGAAAAACGTTTAGCCCCCGGGAATTTCGCGCCGAGATAACGCTCCAGACCGTCCGCGGCGGTTAATTCTTCCAAGAATTGAATTTTTTCATCACGGCTAAACAGCGGCGTGTTCAATAAATTTTCCGCTTTGCGTTGTAACCAGGTGCGCGCTTCCAAATCGTTTACATGCATAAATTCGAAGCCTAAAGTGCCGCAATAGGTGTTTTTCAGGTTATATTCCAATTCACGCAAAGTGATTTTTTCACGGTTATACACATAACCGCCGATATCGAATTCTTTGTCTAAATCCGCGTCGGTAAAACCGTAAAATTTGTAATCCAAGGTCGGCGACGGCATGCGTTCCCAAAGTTTTAACGGATCCAGATTGGCGTCCAGGTGACCGCGGTTACGGTGCCCGTTCACCCATTGCAACACTTTGACCAATTGCGCACTGACTTTCGGATCCACTACAACGGTTGTACCCGACTGAGTATTGTCCCGGGCAAGACGTCTGAAATAATCGCGAACCGGCGAATGCGGCTGTTCCTGCGAAAGTGCGGGCGATTTTGGGAAAGAATTAAAAATGCTGCGCCAACTGTCATCGACGTTATTCGGATCTTGGAGATAATCCTCGTAAAGCGCTTCAATATAAGATTGATTTGCGCCGCCCAGCGCGGTTTGGCTTAGCCATTGCTGAAATGAATGAGACGGATTATTCGGCATATAACTTCCTTATGCGATTGCAATATGCGCATTATACAGAGAAAAAAATTTTTTAAAATTTAACCATAGTATTTCACAAAATATTTTGATGTTCGTCACAAATTTGAAAATTTTTTGTTGTATTTTTGTTAAAAACACAATAGGGTAACGCTCGGACTTAACTACTCTACGATGTTAACGACTACGCTAATTATTCTACATTGTTAACTAAGGAGCGAGATATGAATATCACGCCGGAACTTAAATCACGATTTAATCCTAAAACCGTTATCCTTTGTCTGGACATTTTACTGTTTGCCGCCTTACTCAAATGGTTACCTTTCGATGCCAAAGCCAATAAAGGACTCGCCTTACTGGCTTTTGTCGCCGTTCTTTGGCTAACCGAAACCTTGCATGTGAGCGTCACGGCATTATTGGTCCCCTTATTGGCAATCGGGCTGGGATTAGTCAGCACCAAAGAAGCCTTGGTCGCTTTCGCCGATCCGACGATTTTCCTATTCTTCGGCGGTTTCGCCTTAGCTACGGCATTACATATTCAAAAACTGGATCAACTGATTGCCAACCGGATCATGGCGTTGGCCCGGGGTAATTTACTGGTGGCGATCATTTATTTATTCCTCGCTACCGCATTTTTATCCATGTGGATCAGCAACACGGCCACCGCCGCTATGATGTTACCGCTTGCCATGGGCGTGTTAAGCCAGCTTGATAAAGAACGGGAACACAATACTTACGTGTTCGTTCTGCTCGGTATTGCCTATAGCGCCAGTATCGGCGGCATGGGAACGCTTGTAGGCAGTCCGCCGAACGCTATCGTCGCCTCCCAATTGCATCTGACGTTCTCCGATTGGTTGTGGTACGGTTTGCCGATAATGATAATTTTAATGCCGCTTATGATCGGCGCCTTATTTATTGTGTTCAAACCGCGCTTAAACTTCCGTTTCGAACAAAAATTCGAACGGGTAGAAATGAACGCCGACCGCTGGAAAACCTTATTAATTTTTACTTTTGTGGCGCTCTGCTGGATTTTCAGCTCACAACTTAATCCGATTTTCTCCGAATTATTAGGATTACCTAAAAAAGTGGGAAGCTTTGACAGCGTAGTGGCCATGCTGGCGGCGGTGCTCATCGCCGTAGCGGGCGTCGCCTCCTGGAAACAGATTCAGGACAACACGGAATGGGGCGTTTTGCTTTTATTCGGCGGCGGTTTAACCTTAAGCGAAGTGCTGAAAAACTCCGGAGCCAGCAAAATCATGGCGGACGGTATTGTATTTTTAATCCAGGACGGACATTTTTACCTCATCGGTTTAATCGTTGCCGCCTTTATTATCTTCTTAACCGAATTTACCAGTAACACCGCCAGCGCCGCATTGCTTGTTCCGATCTTCATTTCCATCGCACAAGCATTAGGCATGCCGGAACTCGGATTAGCCTTAATCATCGGTTTAGGAGCATCCTGCGCCTTTATGCTACCCGTCGCAACCCCGCCGAACGCTATCGTATTCGGGATCGGCGTCATAAAACAGAACGAAATGGTCAAAGCCGGTTTCGTGCTGAATATTATCAGTATTTTTGTGATTGCAACGATCGGTTATCTGTTCTGGTTGAATTGATCCTGAGCGTCAGAAACAAAAAGTGCGGTCAAAAAAACGAACGAATTTTTGACCGCACTTTGAATAAAAAAACGACCTTTAAGGTCGTTTTTTTATGCGTCATTCTTTATTTGATATTGACAATTTTTCTTTTCTTCTCTAATCGCAATACGCCTAAGTGAGTCATATAACAGCAGAAAATACAACCGCATACGGCGAACAGTAAAAGATAGAAGCCGGCGTCCCAACCGAAATGTTCCGCCCAAATACCGAACAATGCCGTACCGGAGAAACTGCCTAAAATATAGCTTAATAAGCCGCGCAAACCGGTGGCCGAACCGGCGGCAAACGACGGAACCAATTCAATGGTTTGCAGCGAAGACAGAAACATCGGAACATAAATCAAGCAACCGATAATCCCCGCGCCGATAGTAACGGTTAACAGATCGTTACCGCCCCAATAGACAAACATTGCGATACCGACTCCGGTTAACGTGATAATGGCCAACGGCATGCGGCGCCCTTTAAAGTAGGTGTCGGTCAGCCAACCGGCCAGTAATGTGGAAGGAATCGCCGCCCATTCGAAAATAGCGAACGCTGTTGCCATTTGTCCTTTGGTAAAACCTTTGGTTTCCAATAAGTAAAGCGGTAACCAGGTCAACACGCCGAAACGAATCATATAGGTGAATACGTCGATAAAAGAGACAAACCATACATTAATGTCTTTCATGATGTAATCGCGGAAAATTTCCCAGGTAGTTAATTTCACCTCTTCGGATTTGGTTACGATTAACTCATCCTGTTCGGTACCGAGGATTTTAGTGGTCGGCGGCAAACCTTCATTATAAGTACGACCTGCACCGAAAATATAAAAGATCAGCGCAATAATAGTGGCAATGGCGGTTGGTACGATAAAGTGCGCGGCCTGCCAATGTTCGCTGCCCAGCCACGCAATACTCGCCCCCGCAATCGGCGCCACCAAACCGCCTCCCACATTATGGGAAACATTAAATATCGCCGTAATCACTCCGCGGGATTTACGCGGAAACCAGTTTGCCAACACCACATAGGCCGGTCCGGCGCCCATTCCCTGAAAAATACCGTTTAAAACACATAGAAACAGGAATGCCCAGAACGATGCGCTGAATCCCATCATTAAGTTAACCAATCCGGACATGACTAAACCGAAAATCATGAAATGTTTCGGATTGGAGTTATCTGCAAATGCCGACATAAAGCCTTTACTTAAACCGTAAACCACCAGCATTGTTCCGGAAATAAAACCGATATCTTTTTTGGTAAATCCGAAATCACTGATTAATTCCGGCGAAGAAAGTAAAAAGTTATTACGCAGAATATAATAAGCGGTATAACCGATAAAAATACCGAATAACGCGTGCCAGCGTAACCGATTATAACGTTGACGAATCTCCGCATCCGGAACAGGTCGGCCCGGCTTCGAGGCTAAAAAGGAAATCATAATGTCACTCCCATGAAATAAATTGAGGATAGAAGATTTTCATTTCTAATTTTAGAAATTCGGTGGTATGTTAATATGCTCAGAATAAAAGGCAATACATTGATTTTTAAGTCAAATTTATCTCTTTTAAATAGAATCGCGTGTCAAAAACGACACAAAATCAATTGTCTGTAATCCGCGTAAATAAATTTCCCGTTAATTGGGACAAAATCAGGTTAATTGCAGATTTTGGTATTTTTTAAAAAATTTCACTTTTGTGATCCGAATCACAAAAAAGGATAAGAAAATGAAAAAATTTTGGTTAACGCTTATTTTTCTTTTCAATATTTGTCTTCCCGTTAAGGCGAAAGAATTAGTCATCGCCACCTCATTTTCGCCCGATACCACCGATTATATTGCCCAACAATGGCAGGCAACCTATCCGGAAAAAAAGATTAGATTAATGAATCGCACCGTGAATTCATTAAGCCGGTTATTAGCGCAGCCCAATACGGAAGATGTGGATTTAATTTTAAGCTCCTCGCCTTTTCTGTTTCAGCATTTACAGAATTCCCATCGTTTATTGATCTTGCCGGAAAAATTACAGAAAAATCATCATTGGGTGCCTAAAAGCCTGGCAACCACCACGACCGCCGTCGCTTTTTCCGGTTATGGCATTTTTTACCACAAAGAACTCTTAAAAACGCTGAATTTACCCGCGCCTACGGACTGGGACAGCCTGATGAATTCAAACTATTTTAATAAGTTATTAATCAGCTCACCCTCTCGTTCAGGGACCAATCACATCATGTTGGAAATGTTGCTACAACAACGCGGTTGGCGGCAGGGATGGCAGGATTTTCTCACGCTGGCAAGTAATGTTTCTTTAATTTCATCCCGGAGTTTTAACGTGGCGGAAAAGGTTCGAATGGGATTAGCCGCGGCAGGATTAAGTATCGACACCTATACGACTTATACTCACGACGATCCCCGGGTAGGATTTGTTTATTTTCCGCGTTCCGTTATTTCGCCGACATTTATTGCTATCCATAAAAACAGCCGAAATATTGAAGACGCACAAAACTTTATTAGCTATCTGCTTTCGGACAAAGGACAAAAAATCGTCGCCGAACACCGTTTCGCCAAATATCCTGTTGTAGATTTACCGAAAAATGACCGTTTATACGCGCAACAACAGAAATTATTAGCGGAACCTTTATTGGATTACGATTTATTACTGGCTCGCCAATATTTAGTCGAAAAATTATTCGATATCGCCATTACTTTTCGCTTAACTCAATTAAAAGAAGCCTGGGCGCTAATTCATGCAAAAGAGAAAAAAACAAACAAAAAACTGACCGCACTTCGCCAAATTTTAACAACGATTCCCGTTGACGAAAAACAAGCCGGTGACGAAATTTACTTATCCCGATTAAAAAATGATCGCGGTTTTGCCGTTCAACAGGAAAAACAATGGGCAATATTCTTTCAACAACAAATTAATCGGGTATTAAGCCAAATTGAGGAAGAATAACAGTGAATAAATCCGGCATTATTAAAACTCTGAAAAACGCTTTAAATATGGGATTATTATTTACCTGTATTATCGGCGCCGTCAGTTTAATTTCATGGTATCAGCAACATAAACAGGTTAATTATATTTTAAACGATTACTTTCCTAAAACGAACTTAGCATTAAAATTAGATGACAATGTCAATTCTTTTATCAATGAATTGGATCGTTTTGCCGCCGTAAAAAATAATCCGGCTCGTCAAACTATGTTTAAACAACTTAATCTGCAATTAATCGAAATTGAAAAAAACGCTTTAGCATTAACCGAGCCTGATAACCAAATAATACTTTCCCAAAACATATCCGATTTAAAATCGTTAATCGGTCAAATAGACAATAATATTTCGCAATATTTTTATATCGAGCAAAAGAAACAGGAATTATTTACTAAAATTCAATGGTTACATGACGATTTTAATAATGAAATTGTGGCATTAGGACAAGAATTAAACTGGCAGCAAATTAACTTTACCGAGCCGGGCGAACGCGCGCGAAAGACTTTAATGCTGAATCTACAAGATGAATTACAAAGCATGACCAAATTAAAAAATATGGAAGAACAAATAAAAAATGAAATCACACAATTTATTTATTCATTGGAACAACAAAACATTAGTGAAGAATATCAGAATCTGAAAAATATTATCCTGAATATTTATTTAAATGAACAAATAAAACCCAATAAAGCCAGTCTGGCGACTTTACAACAAATGGTAGAAACTCTGGTTAATATTACTAAACCTGGAGAAGAATTAGATCTGTTAATTACCAATATAAATAACCATCAGCAATCTCTGAATAATATTGCTTCGCATCAGGAAAAAATATTGTATGCCACCCGTAATCTAACCAATAAAATCTTATCGAAAACAAAAGATAAATTTAGCATACTGAATAGTCATTTAAAAACACAAACGGAAATCAGCGGAATGATTATTTTGATGTCTTTAATGATTATTTTATTATTTATTTGGCTGTTTAATCGTTTTTATTTACAAAAGCATTTAACCAAACGTTTTGAAGAATTAATCGAATCCGTTAAATTATTAAACCAAGGAAAAGAAGATCCGCCTATTCAAATCATCGGTAATGACGAAATTTCCGAAATCAATAGATTGTTAAAAAAGCATACCGAAATTTTGCAGGAACGACGAATTATTCAACAAAATTTGCAAGATACGCAAAACGAATTAATTCAAACGGCAAAACTCGCGGTGGTCGGGCAAACCATGACCATGTTGGCGCATGAAATTAATCAACCGTTAAATGCGATGTCCATCTATCTGTTCAGCCTGAAAAAAATGCTGCAACAGCAAGATTATCGCCAAGTGGCGGATTATACGGCAAAAATTACCGGACTAACGGAACGAATAGGACGTATTGTGAAAGGCTTACGCCAGTTTACCAAGCGGACTAATCAAATGGAACCGCTGCAACCAATCGATCTGCATACGGTGATTAACGAAGCCTGGTCATTACTTGAATTGCGTCATCAACCGCTGTACGCGATCTTATCCGTTCAGGGAAATGCGACGATATTGGGTAATAACCTGCTGTTGGAACAGATTTTTGTCAATTTATTCAATAATGCGTTGGAAGCGTGTAAAAGCCGACCGCATATTTCGGTAAGAATCACCTCCGAGCGGCAAAAAACTTATGTTTATGTGGAAGATAACGGTATCGGTTGGCAAACCGATAATATCAATAAATTGTTACAACCTTTTTACAGCAGTAAAGAAGTCGGTTTGGGCTTAGGATTAACAATCTGTCGCCATATTATGAATCAATTCAACGGAAACCTTTATATCGCTTCCAGTTTTCAACAAAGTGCGGTCATTATTTTAGAATTTCCGCCAATATCTCAAGAAATAACAGGTAACCATCATGAAAAATAAAAGCCAAGTGTTGTTAATCGACGACGATCCGGATGTATTGCAGGCTTATCAGGCATTGCTGGCTTTAGAGAGCGATGAAAAAGGCTATGAAATTATCGCATTGAATAATCCGTTAGACGCTGAGCCACTCATTACGGAAGACTGGCAAGGCGTGGTGGTGAGCGATATTTATATGCCGCAATTGTCCGGCTGGCAGTTGCTTGAACGGTTGCATGAAAAGGATAAAAATCTCCCCGTCATTTTAATTACCGGACACGGCGACGTGCCGATGGCGATCGACGCCATGCAAAAAGGCGCGTTTTATTTTATCGAAAAACCGGTGGATCCCGAACGCTTGCTGCAACAAATCGATCTGGCGTTAACTCAACGTCAGGCGCAATTAACGTTAAAACATTGGCAACAACAAGAGCTGGAAACCCATCTTATCGGACAAAGTAAATGGATAAAAAATTTACGCCGGCGTTTACAGCAATTATCACAAACGGATTTACCCATTTTTATTTTCGGTGAAATCGGCACGGGAAAAACCTTAACCGCACATTATCTGCACGAATTGGCTAAAACGCGTTTTCCACAAAAGCAATGTCTAGAGCTTCTCGGCGAATGCGATACCGAAGAATTGCAATCTCAATTAAACGCCGCGCAAAATACGACGTTCATTATCAAAAATATTGAATATCTGACCAATGCGGCGCAAAAATTACTGGCTCAGTTTATTTTACGCAACCAAAATGCCCGAATTATTGCCGTCAGCCAATATTCCCCGCAACAATTATTGGCGCAAGCCAAATTATTGCCCGAATTGTTTTATTCGTTTTCCCTGACCCAAATCGAATGCCTGCCGTTATCTCATCGCACGTCGGACATTGAGCCCTTGTTCCGTCATTATCTCGCCGTCACCTGCGATAAACTGAATAAGAAAAAGCCCGCCATAACGGAAGCATTCATCAAGCAATTATTGTCCCAACAATGGCTGGGAAATATCAGCCAACTGATTCATACGGCGGAACTTTACGCAGTGGGCATCACCGTACAGAACGATAATTTGCATTTCACGCAAGATAAGCAAAGTGAATTATCGCTCGACAGTTTAATTGAAGAGTACGAAAAAAATATTATCGCCGATGTGTTAGACCGCTTTCAGGGCAAAATTAACGATGCCGCCGCTTATTTGCAGATTCCCCGCAAAAAACTCTATTTGCGCATGAAAAAATACGATCTCAACAAAGAAGATTACAAAGAATAAACGAAAAGTGCGGGCAAAAATTCATGTGTTTTTTTGCCCGCACTTTTGCTTTATCTCGTTAAGCCAGCAATACCCAGCCGTCATCCAGCCAGTTGCAGATACTGTCGAATAATAAGATGAAGTCCTCTTGCGAACCGTTCAATTCCTGCGTTAACGATTTTAGTGCGGTGAAATCCGGCTTTTCCCCGTCCGCCAAACGTTTCAACACGGCCTTTTCCAATTCGTTCAGTTCATCCAGCCATTCACCGTTGGCGTAAATTTCCAGCGGCGCGGTAAGATAAGCCAGTTTACAGTTGTTATCCTGCTGTAACCGGGCAAAATTCCGCTCCATTTCCGACCGCACTTCGTCGGGATCCGACATCTCATCGGATATCAGTAAATCATAACGACGGGTTGTCACGGCGCCGGCAACCGCCCGTCTGAACAAACGGTCAAAAGATTCCGAATCCGCTAACCGCTGAAAAAACTGCGCCTTCATTTGTCGGATTTCCGCTTCTCCCAATTTTCCCGTCGGTTGTTTCCTTTGATTTAAGCGCAACGGCAACATGAATTCGGAAAAATCAATTTCCGGATCCCGCCGGTTAAACTGCTCGTTTATTTTATCCGTCAAATCGGAAATATTCGGATAACGCAAACCGAAAGAAAAGGTTAAACAATCGCTTTCCGCCACGCCGTAATGCGCCATACGCGATGGAATATACAGAACATCGCCCGGATTCATCACTTCATCCAACACCAATTCGCCCATATCGTCAAAAATGCGAATCGGTTGATTCGGTTTAAACGCGGTACTCGGATCACACCATTTTCCCAGTTGCCAACGGCGTTGCCCGTAACCCTGCACTAAGAAAACGTCATATTCGTCGTAATGTTTTCCCACGGAACCGCCCTGAGGCGCAAAAGACACCATAATGTCGTCGCGCTGCCATTGAGGAATAAAACCGAAACGGTTCCACATTTCACCCAATTCCACCGACCATTGCTCTAAATTCTGCACCAATACCGACCATTTTTCCGGAAGATCGGCGAAATCCTCGGCATTCAGCGGACTAAGTTTAACCCGCCAATCATCATCGTTATATTGCCGTACCAAACGGGCGGTGACCTCTTCGCTTCGGGCTAACTCGAGAATATCTTGCGGCTCGAACATACCGACGATTTCCGGCAAGGCATTACGCATCACCAGCGGCCTTTTCTGCCAGTAATCCCGCAAAAAAATTTCCGCGCTGATCGATTCGGGTAAACAAAACTGACTCATTGGCGATCCTTATATTTTGGCCTTTTGTTGCGCCGCCTGCTGAGCCGCACGTTTGCGCCGGATTTCTTTCGGATCCGCCAGTAACGGACGATAAATTTCAATCCGATCGCCGTCTTTCAGCACATCCGTTAACTTCACCGGACGAGCGAAAATACCTACTTTATTCCGGCGTAAATCGATATCCGTATATTGACTCAAAATGCCCGACTGCAAAATAGCGGTTTGCACGGTCGTCCCCGCATCCAAAGTGAAAGATTTTAAATAATGATTATGCGGGTAAGCATAAGCGATTTCGATATTTATTTGTTCCATAATCTTCCCTTGAATAAAATTTAGCTGCATTATAACCAAAACTTTAACAGGAAACAGGAGAAATTCATGAACTGGCTTATTTTCGCGTTCGGCTCGGCATTTTTTGCCGGTTTAACGGCCATTCTCGGAAAACTCGGCGTGGAAGGTATGAACAGCAATCTTGCCACTTTTATCCGCACCATCGTGATTTTCTTCGTTATCGGCGCCATCATCACCGCCCGTAACGAATGGCAACTGCCCCAACATATCGCCGCCAAACCCCTCACATTTCTGATTCTTTCCGGCGTTGCAACCGGGTTATCCTGGCTTTGTTATTATCGCGCTTTGCAACTCGCCCCCGCTTCCTGGGTGGCGCCGATTGATAAACTCAGCGTGGTGATCGCCATCGTATTAGGCGTGGTGCTGTTGGGTGAAGCCGTCAGTTTAAAATTGGTGATCGGTTCTTTATTAATTTGCAGCGGCGTGCTGGTTCTGGCGTTATAAGTGCGGTCAAAAAAAGCGAAGTTTTTTGACCGTTACCTGCCAACGAAGATTGAGCACGAAAAATCGAATAAGCGATTTTGCGGCATAAAAACACCATACTTTTTTGCGATTTTGCGCGGAATTGCGCCCGCCACCGGCTTGATAAACAAGAATGATTTACATTAAAAAATTCAAATAAATTAATGGGTTACAAAAAACAACACTTGACGAATGTTATAATTTGGTTAAAATAGCCGCGACTTTATGACAATGTCATCTGCATTATTTTATTGAGGAAACAAACATGTTAAACCAAGCAATTACCGCTAAATTGAACGAACAAATCAATTTAGAAT
Organism: Actinobacillus sp. GY-402; assembly: GCF_014843355.1. Classification (GTDB taxonomy): domain Bacteria; phylum Pseudomonadota; class Gammaproteobacteria; order Enterobacterales; family Pasteurellaceae; genus Exercitatus; species Exercitatus varius. Next base: position 680,703 of record NZ_CP062137.1, on the reverse strand, counting down.
TTTATTCATCCAACATTTATCTGCAAATGAGCGCCTGGTGCGAACACAAAGGATATACCGGTGCGGCGGCATTTTTACTTCGTCACGCCGACGAAGAAATGGAACACATGCAAAAATTATTCTCCTATGTGAGCGAAACCGGCGGTTTACCGCTTTTAGGTAAAATCGAGGCGCCGCGTTATGAATACGGTTCATTAAAAGAAGTGTTCGAAGTGACAATGGCACACGAAAAATTAGTCACCTCCAAAATCAATGAGTTAGTGGAAGTCACTTTCGCCCATAAAGATTACTCTACGTTCAATTTCCTGCAATGGTATGTGGCGGAACAACACGAAGAAGAAAAATTATTCGGTAGCATTCTGGATAAATTCAACATCATGGGTGAAGACGGTCGTTCTTTATATTTCATCGACAATGATTTAGCAAAATTATAAGCGGGAGAATGAAAATGTTATCGACAAATGTTGTAAAACTGTTAAACGCTCAAATGAATCTTGAGTTTTATTCTTCCAACCTTTATTTGCAAATGAGCGCCTGGTGCGAACACAAAGGTTTTGTGGGAGCGGCAAAATTCCTGCGCGAACATGCGGCGGAAGAAATGCAGCATATGCGCAAACTGTTCACTTACCTGAATGAAACCGGCGCGGAAGTGCGTATTGAAGCCATTGAAGCACCGGCGGCCGAATACAAATCATTGCGTCAGGTTATCGAATTAACCTTTGAACACGAAAAATTAATCACTCGTAAAATCAATGAATTAGTGACGGCAACTTTCGAAGAAAAAGATTATTCCGCATTCAATCACTTGCAATGGTTCGTGGGTGAACAACACGAAGAAGAAAAATTATTCGGCGGTATTTTAGATAAATTCAACATCTTAGGCGAAGAAGGCAAATCCTTATTCCTTATCGACAAAGATTTAGGCAATTTATCAAACGCCGACTAGACTGATGAAAAACGGAGAGCATCATTGTGCTCTCCTTTTTTATTGTTGTTTTTCAAAAACAGGCTCAAAATCGCCCGCACTTTTCGTCCGCTCAGCCGGCTCGCTGTGATGAGATTTCCGATTCGGCGATTCGGAATGCTGATAGGTTCGGTATAAAAAAACGAAAACCAGAATTCCCAACATAATGAGAATTTGGAAAAATCGACGTTTGGTTAATTTTTCTGCCGGCATGATTTTACCCTCTGAGTTTTTGATTTATTTCTTCTTAATTTTAACAAATAATGCTATTATTTGTTGCGTTAGATCAATTTTATTACATTTTATGCGTTTTTAGTTATTGAGGAACACATGACAAATTTAGCTAACGAAACCAAAGCAGGTCGTCGTATACAATCCGGCGGTTGCGCCATTCACTGCCAGGATTGCAGTATCAGCCAACTTTGTATTCCTTTCACTCTTAACGAACATGAGCTTGATCAGCTCGACAACATTATCGAGCGCAAAAAACCCATTCAAAAATCGCAGGTTCTTTTCAAAGCCGGTGATGAACTCACCTCTCTTTACGCTATCCGTTCCGGAACCATCAAAACTTATACCATCAGCGAAACCGGCGAAGAACAAATCACTTCTTTTCATCTGCCGGGCGATTTAGTCGGATTTGACGCTATCACGAACGCACGTCATCCGAGCTTCGCCCAAGCTCTGGAAACCGCCATGGTATGCGAAATTCCTTACGATATTTTGGATGATCTAACCGGCAAAATGCCGAAATTACGCCAGCAAATGATGCGCTTAATGAGCAGCGAAATTCAAAGTGATCAGGAAATGATCCTTTTACTTTCCAAAATGAATGCGGAAGAACGTTTAGCCGCTTTTATCTATAATCTGTCCAAACGTTACTCCGCCCGCGGTTTTTCATCCCGCGAATTCCGTTTAACCATGACGCGCGGCGATATCGGCAATTATCTTGGTTTGACCGTTGAAACGATTAGTCGTTTACTGGGCCGTTTTCAAAAATTGGGCATTCTCTCCGTCCAGGGAAAATACATTACTATCAATAACTTAAATGCTTTACTGGAAATTTCGGGGTCAAACCGAACAAAAATTAAATTTGTCCCGTAATTCAATCTATTGCCGTTTCAGCGAGAAGCGGCAATTTTTTTGTCAAAAATTTGCACTAGGTCACATTTTTGACTCATTATTCTTGTCCTTACGGCATCTCTGTTCTATGCTAGTCATAACAATTAAGAAAGGAGAACATTATGAAATTTAATAATATACTCGTCGTTCTGAATCCTGAAAATGAAAAACAATACGGCTTGGCTCGTGCCGTTCGCCTAGCGAAAGAACAAAAAAGCGAGCAATCAGTAAAAATTACGCTATTCCTTGCAGTTTATGATTTATCTTATGAAATGTCAGCGTTGCTTTCATCCGAAGAACGCAATGAAATGCATCAAGGCGTAATTACTCAGCGTCAGCAAGAAATTCAGCATTATATTGAAAAATATGCGGACCCAATGATTGAATTCAAAACCTTAGTCGTTTGGAACAACAATGAAGCGGAAGCTATCGCGGAAGAGTTCGAAAAAAATCAATACGATTTGGTCGTGAAATATACCAAAGAAGAAGAGAGTATGGCCTCTATTTTCTTTACGCCGGTAGATTGGCAGTTGTTGCGTAAATGCCCGGCCCCTATGTTAATGGTGCGCGACGGAGACTGGAAACATCAGCGTCGTATTCTCGTAGCGGTGAATGTATCCGGTGACGAAGATTATCACGAACAATTTAATCATTATCTGGTCAATCTGAGCACCGATTTAGCCGATACTTTGGAACGCGGAAATATCCATTTAGTCAGTGCCTACCCGCCGACACCAATCAATATGGCGATCGACTTACCGGAATTCCATACCAGAGAATATATTAACGGCATCCGCGGACAATATTTATTGAACATGAAAGCTTTACGCCAAAAATATGGTATAGATGAAGATCATACTCATGTACGTGAAGGCTTCCCGGAAGAGGTAATTCCTGAAGTTGCCGAAGAACTCGGTGCGGAATTGGTCGTACTCGGCACTGTGGGACGTACCGGCTTCTCCGCCGCATTATTGGGTAATACCGCGGAACATGTCATCAGTAAACTCAAATGTAATTTACTGGCGATTAAACCGCCAAAAGACGAAACCACCGAATAAAGTAAAATAATCGGCTCTTCAAAAGGTTAACGGCATAATACGTTAACCTTTTTTAATCCCCCAATCATTGCCATTATTTCCAATATTTAAGCCGAAAAAAGGACTAAATCCATTACGCGGTATTTAGTCCTTGTTTAATTTTTTCCGATTAGCGTAAGCTAATTATTCACCTGCGACAAATTTCACACCGTTTTCAATATCGGCTTTTAAAGTCGGTAACATCGCATCAAGCGCTTCCTGCTCAAATGCGCTTAGCGTACCTAACGGTAGAATTTCTTCCACCCCGTTTTTACCTAAACGAACCGGCTGAGCAAAGAAACGGGCAAACTTACCGTCACCTTCAATATAGGCGCATTCCGTGATCACCTCACCTTTCAGTGCACGCGCCATTGAAACCGCAAAACGCATTGCCGCATACGCCATAGAAAGCGTTGCCGAACCGGCGCCGGCTTTAGCTTCTACCACTTCGGTTCCTGCATTTTGGATGCGATAGGTTAAATCTTTCAATTCCTGTTCTGTGAATTCCACATGCGGAATCTGTGATAATAAAGGCAAAATCGTCACGCCCGAGTGACCGCCGATAACAGAAATATCGTTACGGTTGATCTCGATATTCTTCGCTTGCACAATAAATTTCTCGGAACGAATAACATCCAGCGTGGTAATACCGAATAATTTTCGTTTGTCATACACACCGGCTTTTTTCAATACTTCCGCCGCAATCGGAATCGTCGAATTCACCGGATTGGTAATAATACAAATGCAGGCTTTAGGGCAAACCTGAGCTGCTTTTTCCACCAAGCTTTGGATAATTCCGGCATTGACATTAAACAAATCCGCACGCGTCATGCCGGGTTTGCGCGCAACACCTGCGCAAATTAATACGATGTCCGCGCCTTTTAATGCTTCGGACGGATCATCGCCGCCGAAACCTTCCACATTCACTGAGGTCGGAATATGACTAACATCTTTCGCCACGCCCGGAGTCATTGGCGCGACATCATATAAACTTAATTCGCTCTCAGCCGGAAGGTTCAATTTTAATAACAACGAGAGAGGTTGACCGATACCGCCGCCGGCGCCTAATAGGGTTACTTTCATGATATGCTCCTTGATAATAGTAATAACTTTAACTCAGTAGATTCTACGAAGAAAAGAAACGAAACTCAAATAAATAATCGTCTAATTTCACGATCTAAGACAAGTTTTCGGCATTTATTTTTCGAAAACGCTCAAATTATTTTAAATTTAAATTTTTATTGATTAATTCTGAATTTTTATGCAGAATTTATGCAAAAATTTTCCATAAACCACACATATTTATCATTATGATGACGGATAACAAAACAGACAATCTACTGCAGGTTTTTAAAGATTTACTCGCACAGGAACGTTTCGGTTCACAAAGCGAAATCGTTACCGCATTACAGGAAATGGGATTCAACAATATCAATCAATCCAAAGTTTCCCGCATGCTCACCAAATTCGGTGCCGTTCGCACCCGCAATACCCGCATGGAAATGGTTTATTGCCTGCCGAGCGAAATGAGCGTGCCCAATACCAGCAGCCCGCTGAAAAATTTAGTGCTGGATATTGATCACAATCAACTGTTAATCGTGGTCAAAACCAGTCCCGGCGCGGCACAATTAATCGCTCGCTTACTGGATTCCGTCGGCAAAGCGGAGGGCATTCTCGGCACCATTGCGGGCGACGATACGATTTTCATCACGCCGACAACCGGCACTTCTATTGATAAATTGATGGAAAACGTAAAACGCTTATTTGAAAACTCACTCTGATGAAGATTTTTATTACCGGCGGTACGGGATTTATCGGACAAGCGTTAATCAATCAATGGCTGACCGATCACCAAATCACCCTGCTCAGCCGCAACCCGCAAAATGCCGAACGACGCTTTCAGCATCGCATAAGTGCGGTCGATTCTCTTGATGTTTTTTCGCACTTCAATCAATTTGACGCCGTCGTTAATCTTGCCGGCGAACCCATTTTTAATCATCGTTGGACGGGTAAACAAAAAACGCTTATCCGCCAAAGCCGTTTAAATTTAACCGAAAAACTGACCGCACTTATCAATCGCAGCACCGAACCGCCCCGTTGTTTTATTTCCGCCTCCGCTACGGGTTATTACGGCGACAAGGGACAGCGCGTTATCACCGAATCCGAGGCGCCAAGTGAAAGTTTCACCGGACAACTTTGCGTACAGTGGGAGCAAGCGGCAAATCAAGTGAAAGATCAGGAAAAAACGCGGGTTTGTCTGCTGCGAACCGGCATGCCTTTGGCCACTTCCGGAGGAATGCTGGGAAAAGTTTTGCCGGTTTACCGATGGGGATTCGGCGGCAGATTGGGAAACGGAAAACAGATTATGCCGTGGATTGCCTTACCCGATATGATTCGAGCCATTGATTTTCTTTTGCGAACCCCGAATTGTCGCGGCGCGTTCAATCTTGCCGCACCGAATTTGGTTAACAACGCCGAATTCAATCATCTTTTAGGCACACAATTAAACCGGCCGCATTTTGCCGTCGCACCGGCTTGCTTGTTACGAATATTGTTTGGCGAGCGCGCCTGTTTGCTGCTCGACAGCCAAAATGCGTACCCCGAAAAATTATTACGGGCGGGATTTCAGTTCCAATTTCCCGAACTCAAACCTTATCTTCAACAGATTCTGCCCGCACGACGGAAAAAACGCCGATAACACGAAGCCAATTACGAAAGCTGGCGATGAACCCGCAAAGCATAAGCGTCAGACATCCCGGCGATATAATCGCAAATAATCCGTTTGCGCCCCGCTAATTCCGCATTCTGCCAACGTTTTACCGTATTACGCGGCAACAGGCGTTCCGGGTCGCTGTCAAAAATCTGAAACATTTCCGTTAAAATACGCTGCCCGCGAAATTCAATGCGCTGCGTTTCCACATCGCGAATCACATATTTGAATACGAAATCTTTAAAAATATTCAGCACGCAAATTACATCGTCCGGCAATTCGGCGTTGTAGCGCAGCAGCGGATCATCGAATTCCGCCGTCATTTTCCAACGTACATGAGTAATAAAATAATTAACCAGCGCGCCAATGGCGTTTTTACGTTCATAATGATAATCGGAAAACAGCTTCTGCGTCAGCTTATCCACATTTTTCCGCATCCAGTCGGAAGCGCAATTTTTCAGCTCGTCATAAGCGACTTGCCACTGATTTTGGGTTATCAGCCCCACCACCACGGCATCTTCCAAATCATGCACACCGTAAGCAATGTCATCGGCCAGCTCCATAATGCTGCAATCCAAGGATTTATAAGAGGTTTTCAAAAACTCTTGAAAATTTGACCGCACTTTTCGGAACGAAGTGAATAAACGACGATCGGAATCGGACAGCGGCGCCAATAACCAATTCATCATGGCTAAATCATCGCGATACAATCCTTTGCTCGGTCGCCAATCAACCTGACGTAAATGGCTCAAATCCGTAGGATACGGTAAATCCAGCTGCGCATATTGCGGTGAAGCCTCATCTAAAATGGCGGGATATTTCACCAGTCCCAGAATGGTGCGGCGGGTTAAATTCATGCCCGCTTTTTCCGTGTAAGGTTCCAATTTGGTCACAATGCGGAAAGTCTGAGCGTTGCCTTCAAAGCCGCCGGCGTTACGCATCATCGCGTTCAGCGCAGTTTCCCCGCCGTGTCCAAAAGGCGGATGCCCGATATCATGAGCGAAACAAAGGGTTTCAATCAGATCATTGGTCGGCAATAAAGGTTTGAGTGAACGTTCCAGCGCTTCGCCGTTACAATTTAACTGCGTCGCAAGCTTTGTGTAAGCTTCGGCGAAGCGCAATTGAGAAGTCAGACTGCTGCCGATTTGCGCCACTTCCAACGAATGAGTTAACCGAGTGCGATAAAAATCGTTCTCGCCGACCGCATGAATCTGCGTTTTTGCCTGTAAACAACGAAACGCCGCGCTGTGCAGAATGCGCGCACGATCGCGGCGAAAAGGAGGTCGATGATCTTTTTCTCTCGGCTGATCGACCTGAAAACGCTCAAGCCAAGTGGGATTCACGGACAATATCATAAGCTGAAATAAATCAAATTGAAGACTAAAGGCGCCAATAATGAGCTGATAATACCACAAAGCACTAGTGAAATTGAACTGTAACTGCCCGCCCGCGGATCCACTTCCATCAGGCTGACTGTGCCCAGCGCGTGAGACATGGAACCCACCGCCAGGCCGATGGCTTCGTGATTTTTAATCCGTAATTTTTTCATAATCAGATAACCGAACATGGAACCCTGCAAACCGGCCAAAATCACGCCTACGGCCGCCACAGCCGGTACGCCGCCCAAATGTTTCGACACTTCCATGGCAATCGGCGTGGTGACGGATTTAGAAATTACCGTCGCCACAATTTCGGGATTGGCGCCCAACAACATCGCCGCCCCCGCACCGGATACCATCGCCAATACGGACGCCAACAATGTCGTAAGCAGCACGGCTTGCCAGCGCGCAGCGATTTGATGGAGCTGTTCATATAACGGCAGTGCCAACGCCACCACACTAACGCCCAACAAATTATTTAACGGCGCATTGCCCTTCATATAAGTATCGTAAGGTACATCAGTCGCCAGCAAAATTCCGACTAAAATCAACACCGTCAGTACAAAAGTATTCAACAACATGGATTTCAGGCGTTTATTAATTTGCAACGCCACAAAGAAAGCGGCGATGGTCAACAAAGAAAACAGAATAATCATGGCTGCTCCTTAAGACGTTTTTTAATCACTTTTTTGCGTAGCTTTTTGAAAGAGTTTAAAGAAAATAAATAATCCCCTACTAATCCCACAACGATTAAAGTGGTTAAAGAGCTCACTACGTTCGGAATAACCAAAGCCTTTGCCTGCGAAACCAGCAAATCGGAATATTTCATAATGCCGACGCTCACCGGTACAAATAACACCGCCATATAACGAATCAACAAACCGGCGCCGAAAAAAATCCACTGAACTTTAATAATCCGAGTAGTTAATCCTAAAAACAATAGCAATAAGCCGATAATACTGCCGGGAATACCGAGAGGAATAAGTCGAGTAATCCACTCGCCAAGAAACAGCATTGCGTATAAAATAATGAGCGAGCGGGCAAGTTCCGCCGCTTTTTTCGGTAAATCATATTTTTCAAACATAAATAACTCAATTTTTTTTGAAAATTTGCGAAATTATTTTACACTCTTTTTGTTAAATTGTTACCTTTAATGGGTATAAAAACTTGATATAAACTAACATTATGCGGAAAAGAGCCATTTTTATCGCTTTATTGCTCATTTTTTTAACATTTAACGTAAAAGCCGACCGCACTTTATCCTGTCGGGTGGTCAAAATTTCTGACGGCGACACCCTAACCTGCCTTACGAATAATCATAAACAGCTCAAAGTCCGTTTGGATGAAATCGATGCGCCTGAACCCGCACAGCCTTTCGGCAAGCAATCCCGACTAACGTTAGGACGGCTGGTACATAAAAAACAGGTAACATTGCGTATTTCGGGATATGATCGTTATCATCGCTTACTGGCAACGGTTTATAATGTGCAACAGGAAAATATTAATCTGAAAATGGTACGACTGGGCATGGCATGGGCATATGAAGGATATGTGAAAGATCCCGTTTATTTCGACGCCCAACAACAAGCGCAACGCGCAAGAATCGGCTTATGGCGGGATCCCCGCCCGGTTCCGCCCGCTCAATTCCGTCACCCGAACCAAGAGAAGAAAAAATAATGTTTGACGTACAACAATTCCGTCGCCAGTTTCCTTACTTTACGCAAACAGAGGCGGTGGTTTATTTTGACAACGCGGCAACCACCTTAAAACCGCAATGTTTAATCGACGCCACCGTCGCCTTTTATCAATCCGCAGGCTCCGTTCACCGCAGTCAATATGACGCAAAACAAACCGCGCTTTTCGAACAGGCTCGCACGCGGGTTAAACGGTTGATTCATGCGGAATCGGAACGGGCGGTTATCTGGACATCCGGCACCACGCAAGCCATTAACACGGTTGCCAACGGATTAATCCCGCATCTTCGGCCCGATGACGAAATTATTATCAGTGAAGCGGATCATCACGCTAATTTTGTCACCTGGCACGAAATTGCCAAAAAGTGCGGTGCAAAAATTCAGATTTTACCGATTTCGGATCAATGGCTTATCGACGAAAACGCCTTAATCAAAGCGTTAAATCCGCGCACAAAACTGGTTGCGCTCAATTTCGTTTCCAACGTAACGGGCACGGAACAGCCGGTAGCGCATTTAATCCGTTTAATCCGCCGATACAGTCAAGCGCTGGTTTTAGTGGATGCCGCACAGGCAATCAGCCATATCAAAATTGATTTGCAAGCGCTCGATGCGGATTACCTCGCCTTTTCCGCGCATAAAATTTACGGCCCAAACGGAATCGGAATTTTAACCGGAAAACCGACCGCACTTGAACTGCTCCAACCCCTGCAATACGGCGGAAAAATGGTAGCCTTTGCTTCCAAGCAGGAAATTCGTTTCGCCGATTTACCTTATCGGCTGGAAGCCGGCACACCGAATATTGCGGGCGTTATCGGTTTTAATGCGGTGTTGGAATGGTTGCAGCAATGGGATTTTGAAGCGGCGGAAAGGCATGCCGTCGCACTGGCGGAACAGGCAAAAGTGCGGTTAAAAAAATACCCGAATTGTCACCTGTTCGCTTCGCCCGCGCCAAGTTCGGTGGTCAGCTTTGTGTTTGATGGCATAGCCTGTTCCGATTTAGCCACTTTGCTGGCGGAACAGCAAATCGCTCTGCGCACCGGCGTCCACTGCGCCATGCCTTATTTAACCCGGCTCGGAGTGCCTGCGACATTACGCTTAAGTTTCGCTCCTTACAACACATTTGAGGAACTGGAACAATTCTTCCGCGCCTTGGATAAAGCCTTGGATTTACTGTCTTAACGGTCAAAACAAAAGATCATGAATATTAAACAATCATTATTGAACGCTCAAAACTGGGAAGACAAATACCGCCTGCTGATTCGGCTCGGTAAAACGCTCACGAAACCTGAAGATTTGGAAAATTACACGCCGATTTCAGGCTGCGAGGTCAATCTATGGGCAAAAATCATGCGAAATTCCGACCGCACTTTAACCCTTTCCGCCTACAGCGAAGCGCGGATTATGAACGGTTTGCTGGTAATTTTAATGAACGAAGTGAACGGTAAAACGGTCAAACAACTGGATAATTTCCATTTTTCAGACTTTTTCCGCGAACTCGGCATCGCTCAACGTCTGAGTTCAACTCGCCTGAACGGATTACAACAGATAGAAACGCTGATTAAGGAACAAAAATGACTTCCCGTCGAACTTTTTTAACTCTCGCCGGCGGAACGGTTTTGGCGATAACGTTGCCCAAAATTGTGCTTGCCGATGAAGAAAATACGCCGGAAAAACTTATCGCATTGAATCAAATTTACGGCGACGGCGCCAAATGGGTTGGCGTGGCGATTCAATATAACAAACCGCTGCAAGCCGCCGATTTGCCTCGTTATCGTTTTTTGGTGCAGAACCGTAAAGTGCTCGGGCTTTATGTTACGGATTCATTGGAAAACGGTGCAAAAAACGAAGGAAAATTTGTGATCCTGAATTTAGATCCGCAGGATGAAACGGCAAATTTACTGCAAAAAAATCCGCCTTCCCGTCCGGCTAAATTTAAAGCCGGCGAAAAAACCGATAATTCGCCGGAAATGAAGTCGGTTAACGGTTCGGTTATCATAAACGGGCGAATGTTCGCTACCGACGAAAACCGAACGGCTATCGCGGACGATTTCAAACAGGAAAGCCGGCAGGATCCCGCAACCGGTAAAACCGTAAAATATAACCTGTTCGTGCCGAAAAATTATCAGTTTAAAGAATCCTATCCGCTGGTACTTTTTATGCATGACGCCGGCATTACGGGCAAGAAAACCAAAGCGCCGCTGTATCAGGGATTGGGCGCCGTCGTCTGGGCTTCGCCGGCGGTACAAACGCAATATCCCGCTTTTGTGCTGGCGCCGGCGTTTGACGAAATCGTGGCGGATGACGACGGTCAAACATCCGATTATCTGGATGCCATCATTAATTTAATCAAATATTTAGCAACGCAATATAACATCGATACCTCGCAACTTTACGCCACCGGACAATCCGGCGGCGGAATGCTGGCTATCGCCATGAATATCCGATATCCGGATTTCTTTGCGGCAAGTTATTTGGTTGCCTGCCAATGGGATCCGGCTAAAGTCGCGCCGATGGCGAAAAACAAATTATGGATTACCGTTTCCGAAGATGACAACAAAGCTTTTCCCACTCAAACCGCCCTCACTCAGGAATTGGAAAAGCAAGGCGCCAAAGTGGCGCGAGCGGTTTGGGATGCTCGCTGGTCACAGGAAGAATTTCAACAGGCTTATGATCAATTAACCGCCGCCGATGCCAATGTTTATTTTGTGGCGTTCCGTAAAGGATCGGTTTTTGCCGACGGAGAAAAGCCGGGCAATCCGGGCGCGGGACATATGAATACGTGGAAATACGCCTATTCCATCGCGCCCGTCCGTGACTGGCTGTTATCGCAACGAAAATCCGTGTAATTTTGACCGCACTTTAACCGATTAAACAAAAGTGCGGTAAATTTTTTGATATTTTTTTCCACTTTGGAAGTAAATAAGGGTAATATGCGACAGCATTTATTGATAGGTATGCTTATGTCCGAACAACATCATCATTTAGACGGCACGCAACATATTGTCGCCATCGGCGGCGGGCACGGTTTGGGCCGCGTTATGTCCGCATTAAGTTTCATGAAAGAACGGCTCACCGGCATTGTCACCACCACCGATAACGGCGGTTCCACCGGACGCATCCGCCGCCAGCACGGCGGTATCGCATGGGGCGATTTGCGTAACTGCCTGAATCAGATTATCGCCAAACCTACCACCGCTTCAAAAGTATTCGAATACCGATTCAGCGGACAAGGCGAGCTGGCGGGGCACAATCTCGGCAATCTGATTCTGAAAGCGCTGGAAGATATGGAAATTCGCCCCACCGAAGCCATCAACCTGATTCGTAACTTTTTGCGGGTGAAATCCTATTTGATTCCCATGTCCGAACAACCGGTGGATCTCGGCGCCGTCTTGGCTTCCGGCGAAAAAATTATCGGCGAGGTCGCCATCGATAAACTGATCAACGAAGTGCCGGATTCGGTTTTTCTTGATCCCGTTGTTGAAGCCACGCCGGAAGCGGTATCCGCCATTCAGCAAGCGGAAGTGATTCTATTCGGCCCCGGCAGTTTTTTAACCAGCATTATGCCCACACTGTTGATTCCCGAAATTATTCAGGCGCTGATAAGCAGCCGCGCAAAGAAAATTTTTATCGATAATCTCGGCATCGAACGCAGCCCTGCGGCAGCATTATCGCTCGGAGAGCGTATTCAGTGGATTCATCGGGTTATGGGAAAAAACATTATCGACGGCGTGATCACGACACCTCAATATGCCGAAAATTATCATCCGCTGAATATTCGGGTTCTGGCGCGCAAGCTGAATGCCGACGATGTCGTTTATCGCCATGATCGCGATCGTTTATGCGCCGCCATTGACGAAATGATCGAAATTTTGACCGCACTTTAAGCGAAAAAAACGGGTTAACACCGGCGCTAACCCGTTTTACGGCGCTTAAACTCCGATTAAATCGCGTTAAACGCCTGTTCAATATCCGCCAAAATATCCCGCACGTTTTCAATACCGACGGACAAACGCACCAGCCCGGCTGACACATTGATTTTCGCCAGTTCTTCTTCATTCATCTGACGATGCGTGGATGTCGCCGGATGCAGCGCACAGGTGCGAATATCCGCCACATGAACTTCCCGGGAAATCAGCTTTAACCCATTCAGCCATTTTGACGCCGCTTCCCGTCCGCCTTTGATTTCAAAAGAAATCACGCCGCAAAGCCCGTTCGGCGTATATTTTTGTTTTAACTCATAATCGGGCGAACTTTCCAACGCCGGATAATTCACGCTGCTGACCTGCGGTTGCGTTTCCAGAAATTTAGCCACTTCCAGCGCATTTTCATAATGGGCTTTCATGCGCAACGGTAAGGTTTCCATACCTAAATTCAGCAAAAAGCTGTTTTGCGGCGCCGGCGTGGCGCCCAAATCGCGCATTAATTGCACCCGGGCTTTCACAATATATGCCGCCACACCGAATGTTTCCGTATAAATCAAACCGTGATAGGACTCATCTGGCAGAGTAAACGCCGGGAATTTGCCGTTATGCCAATCAAAATTACCGCCGTCAATCACCGCTCCGCCCATGGCAACGGCATGACCGTCTAAATATTTGGTGGTGCTATGTACGACGATATTGGCGCCGAATTCAAAAGGCCGACAGAAATACGGCGTCGCAAAGGTGTTGTCGATAATCAACGGCGCCTGTGCCTTTTGAGCCAATCGGGCAAATTTTTCAATATCCAATACCCGCAATTCAGGGTTGGCAATAGTTTCGCCGAACACCGCTTTGGTATTCGACCGAATCGCTTTTTCCAGCACTTCCAACGGCAATGTTTGATCCACAAAGGAAACCTGAATGCCCATTTTTTTGAAGGTATGCGCGAATAAATTATAAGTACCGCCATAAATGGAAGTGGACGCGATAAAATGATCGCCCGATTCCAAAATATTCAACAAGGCATAAAAGGTGGCCGCCTGTCCGGATGAAGTGCATAACGCGCCTACTCCGCCTTCCAGCGCCGCTAACTTTTCTTCGGCGGCGTTGGTAGTCGGATTCGCCAAACGGGTGTAGAAATAACCGGCGGCTTTCAAATCAAACAAATCACCGATTTCCTCTGCGCTGTCATAGGTGTAAGTGGTGCTCTGCACTATAGGCTGAACCCGCGGTTCGCCCGATTTCGGACTGTAACCAGCATGTAAACACTGCGTTTCAAATTGCATAAAAAGTCCTTCTGATTGAACTAAATTTCCGACTAAATATCGTCGTTATCATCTATCATCTTATGAATATTTTCAATGATGTGCCGAATTCTTTTTAATCATTTTCATAATGAAACGATTTCATAAACAAAACCGCTTCAGTCTTGCCTGTAAGCGGTTTAGTCTTAAAAAGATCGGATTAAATACCGAATCCGCCGTCAACGCGATAATCCGCTCCGGTTACGTAACGAGCGTGTTCGGACGCCAAAAACGCCACAACCGGCGAAATTTCATCCGGCTCGGCAAAACGCCCTAATGGCACGGCTTTGCTTACCGCCTGTCGGTACGCTTCCTTTTGTTCTTCGTCGAATCCTAATCCATTATGTATCAACGTGCTGGTTACGCCCGCCGATACGCTGTTCACCCGAATACCGTAAGGCGCCAGTTCTTTCGCCCAAGTACGGGTTAAACTTAGCACGGCCGCTTTGCTTGCGGTATAAATACCGTTTCCCGGCATCGGATTATGCACCAATCCCGAGGTAATATTGACGATATTGCCTTTGCTGGCTTTTAAATAAGGAATTACCTGCGCCGTCACATCAATCACCGCACGGACATTTAAGGCAAAAGTGCGGTCAAAATCCGCTAAGTTTATTTTTTCGATAGGTATCATCGGCGCAATACCCGCGTTGTTCACCACAATATCAAGCTTACCGAATTCCTCCTGAATTTCCGTCAGAACGCGGGCTATATCCTCGGATTTCAGCACATCGGCGACGATATAAGTGATATTTTCGTGTTGTTCCGCACTTTCTTCCAGCGTTTCTTCATTTCGCCCGATAATCACCACATTGGCGCCGTCTTTCGCCATGCGTTTGGCGATTGCCCGTCCGATGCCCGTGCCGCCGCCTGTCACCAATGCCGTTTTATTCACTAAATTTGCCATATTGCTCTCCTTATTTTTGAATTAAAACGCCCGTTTTATTCATCATAGCTTTTGAACGGAGCACTGTAAACAATACGCTCGGCAAGATTATCGCTTAACCGGAAAAAGGCAGACTGATCGCATGCAAACGGCTGATGATTTCGCTCAGGCGCGGATCCGCTTCCCGTTCCAGAAATTTTCCGATGCGCACGCCGAAAGGCTCCGGATCCTGTTCGCTCATCATCGCCATAAATTTATCCGCTATATCGCCGCCCTGACGATAGCCCGCCAGACGCCGCGCTTCACGTTCCAGCGTTACCCGTAAATCGTAAGGAATGGTCGGAAAACGAACTTTTGCCTCGGCATGGGGATCGGCAATTTCCTGTTTGCCTTTCAGTTTTTGTTCCAGCAAACCTAACGCCATGGCGAAACCATAAATGGTCGCCGCCGGTGTCGGCGGACAGCCCGGAATGTACACATCCACGGGAACGATTTGATCCGTGCCGCCCCAGGTGCAATACAGATCATGGAAGATCCCGCCGCCGCAACCGCAGGCTCCGTAAGAAATACAGATTTTCGGATCCGGCGACGCCTGATAAGCGCGCATTGCCGGCGTACGCATTGCCCGCGTCACCGCGCCGGTGAACAATAAAATATCCGCATGACGAGGCGACGCCACCACTTTGATGCCAAACCGTTCCGCATCAAACACCGGTGTAATGGTACTGAAAATCTCGATTTCACATCCGTTGCAACCGCCGCAGTCCACGCGGTAAACATAGGCCGAACGCTGAATATTTTTCAACAGGGTTTGTTTCATTTGCGCGATATTTTCATCCACGGCGAAAGGCGTGGAAATACCGTTTACCGGCATCGGAATTTGTGTGTTCATACTGCTCTCCTGTTTCACCGGACAATCGAATTTACCGAAGAATCGGAAAAAACATTCGAATTTTTCACCGCACTTTTCATGGACGACGGCTCTGCGGGTTGAAGTGCGGTCAAATTTAACGTTGTTTTTTTGTCCTGATAAGCCAATAACGGCAGATTCATGTGCGCTTCCATATCGGCCGTTTTGGTTAAACTGTTTTGTCGCTTGCAATCCGGGCAAGTGTGCAATATCTGCAATTTGTCCTTCAGTTTCGACGGATCGTCCGCCTGCTGTTTCAGCAGTTCAATGGCATAATTCAGTTCCTTATAAGAAGTGAACGGACGATGACACTGTTGGCAAGCGGCGGTGGCAAAACCGGTTTCCTGAAACAAATCCTGTTTGTTTTTTACCGATAATTCAAAATCCTGCGATAACCGAATCGCCTTGGTCGGACAAACTTCTTCGCAACGCCCGCAGAAAATGCAGCGTCCCAGAAACAGCGACCAGATGCGTTCGCCTTTTTCCGGATCAGTGCGCAAAGTTAACGCATTCGCCGGACAGGCAATGGTGCAGGCGCCGCACACGATACATTGATCGGAATTCAGTTCCGGTTTGCCGCGAAAATCGGGATCCACTTCGTAGGGTTTGAACGGATATTTGGTTGTGGAATCGCCCGCTTTAAACACGGTTTTCAATAATTTAAACATAATCCACGCTCCCTATTTTAACGGCGAATTTTTACGTTCTACGCCGTAACGTTCGATCTCTTTGTAAGCGACGGTTTTCGCTTTACGTTTGCGTACATCCACGACCGTGACGCGATCGGTGCAGGAATAACAAGGATCGAGGCTGCCGATAATCAACGGCGCGTCGGAAACCGTATTGCCGCGCAGCATATAACGTAAAGTCGGCCAGTTGGCATAAGTCGCCGCCCGGCAACGCCAGCGGAACAGTTTTTGGTTATTTCCCAACATAGACCAGTGAATATCCTCACCGCGCGGTGCTTCGGTAATGCCTAAAGCAAAACGGCCCGGCGTGTAGTTAAATCCTTCCGTCAACAAATCGCCTCCCGGTAAATTATCCACCATATAATCAATGATATTCATGGATTCAAAGACTTCGTTAATCCGCACTTTCACTCGAGACAGGACGTCGCCGTCGGTTTCCGTATGCAGGTTAAACGGAATGTCGCCGTAGCCGGAGAAAGGATGTACTTTACGCACGTCACGAGCATATCCGCTTGCCCGCACCATCGGACCGACAGGACTGAAATCCCGCGCGATCTGAGGATCCAGCACGCCGATACCTTGAGTACGTTGTTTCATATTCGGCGTATTCAATAAAATATCCGTCAGATTTTTGACTTCTTCACGCATTTCGCCGATTAATTTGCGGCATTGTTCCCGCTGATGTTTCAGCATATCCCGTCGCACGCCGCCGATAAGATTGATACCGTAAGTTTTGCGGGCGCCGGTTAACACTTCCGCTAATGTCATGGATTTTTCACGCACCCGGAAAAACTGCATAAAACCCGTATCAAAACCGGTAAAGTGGCTGGATAAGCCGAGATTTAACAAATGGCTGTGCAAACGTTCCACTTCCAGCAAAACGGCGCGAATCCACTCGGCGCGTTTTGGGATCTGAATGCCAAGAGCGTTTTCCACAGAATTGGCATAAGCCACACTATGAGTGAAACCGCAAATCCCGCATACCCGATCCGCTAAGAATGTTACCTGATCGTAATCCATACGGGTTTCAGCCAATTTTTCCATACCGCGGTGCACATAAAACAGACGATAATCCGCGTCAATAATGTCTTCGCCGTCCACAAACAAACGGAAATGCCCCGGTTCGTCGGAAGTAATATGCAACGGACCGATAGGCACAATGCGCGCTTCCCCTTTTTCATTAATAAACTCATAGGTTTCCGTCGCACCTGTCGGATCCGGGCGCAGGCGATAATCCATGGCGTCTTTGCGTAACGGATATAAATCTTCCGGCCAGTCATCAGGCAAAACTAAACGACGCTGATCCGGTAAACCAACGGCCTTTAAACCGTACATATCGAACATTTCCCGTTCCGCCCACACGGCCGCTTTAACTTTCGGCGTTACCGACGGAAATTCCATGTCGGCAGGTTCGACCAAGGCTTTTACGATGACAAAAGATTTCACCGCACCTTCCATAGAAAGCACGTAATAGACGGCATAATGCCCGTTGATACTACGCTCGTCATTACCGAACGCCACCGGCAGCCAGCCTTCGTGTTGGTAATAAAGATATTCCACCACATCAGGCAACATATTGGTTTTAATGGTAATCGTCACCTGATTTTCCGTTGACCATTCTTCATCCAGAATAGTATCGGGGAATTTCTGTTTCACGGCTTCAAGATAATTTTTACCTAACGCCCGAGATAAATTCACTGAGGTATTTTTTGTTAATTCCATTTTTCCTCCTGTCAAACTATTGCCTTTCTACCGCTCATTTTTATTATTGCAACGTTTGCCAAGGCAATAACAACATATCACCGAAAGAAACATTATCCTGACCAAGAATGATGCCTACCGAATTTTGTAAAAGCTGAGAAAGCGGATCCGCAATATAAATACCGATAGCGAACAATAACAACAGATAAACCGCTATGACGGCGACGGATAATCGACTGCCTTCACCGACTTCGACACCTTCCGTCGGTTTACCCAATACGGTTTTCAGCAGCATTATTGTCAAGCCGGATAATGCAATGGTTAAGAAAATCAGACAGAAAATCACCCACCAGGTTTTCCCCGCCGTAATGCCCGCCACCACAATGGCAAATTCACTCACAAACATCCCGAAGGGCGGAACGCCGCCTAATGCTAAAGCACCGCCGGCAAATAAAACCGCCGTCCAGGGCATCACTTTCCACATTCCGCTGACGTAATAAATATCGCGGGAACGATATTTCAATAAAATATTACCGGAAGCACAAAACAACAGCGCTTTCGCCAAACTATGCGTAATGGTGTGCAACAAACCGGCAAACATGCCGATAGGACCGCCCAATCCGAAAGCGAAGCTGATTAACCCCATATTTTCGATACTGTGGTACGCCAGTTTACGTTTAATATCATGTTGCATAATGATAAAGAACGAAGATACACCGGTCGAAAGCAAACCGAATACCAACAACAAAGCTTGCGGATAGTCAAATCCCACGGCTTTCGCGGTTAAAATGAAATAGCGCAACACAATCAGCATGGCGCAATTCAATAATACCGCAGACAACACCGCACTTGCCGGACTCGGAGCCTCACTATGCGCGTCAGGCAGCCAGGTATGCATCGGAAACAGACCGCACTTGGTACCGAAACCCACCACAATAAAGGCAAAAGCCAGATACATTAAGTGCGGATTCAGATTTGCCGCCTGCCCGTTAATCACCGACCAGAAAATCGCCTGTGAGGAATCGTGCAATACCGCGTTGGCATTTGAAAAGGTTAAAATCGTGCCGTACAAACCGAACGCCACACCGACGGAACAAATAATAATGTACTTCCACGCCGCTTCCAGTGAAGTTCGGTGTCCGTAAATGCCGACCAAAAATGCGGAAGTCAGCGTGGTTAACTCAATAGCAACCCACATTAAAATCACATTATTAGTTGTTACCGCAACCAGCATTGAACCGAAAAACAGATGCAAAAAAGCGTGATAATAAACATAGCTGCGATAATCGATATGCCCTTCTTTCAGTTCCGTATTCATATAACCGATGGAATAAACGCCCGCCAAGGTGCCGACGATACCGATTAATCCCACAAACACGGCGGATAAGCTGTCCACATAAATCCAATGATTCCATGTTTCAATCCGCCCGCTTTCCAATACGGCCGCCACCACATGCAGGGAACAAATTAACATCAAGCCTAATCCCGTCACATGAAGTGCGGTCGAAAATGAAGCCGTTTTCATATGAGTAAGAAAAAAGAACGCCACGCCCACTATAAAGGGAACCGCTAATAAGGCATTAATCCATTCCATACCTTACCCCCGTAATTCCGTTAACTGTTTTGCATCCAAAGTATGCAAAGTGCGGTAAATTTTATTCACCAAAATCACCATAATCATCACGGCAAAAATCGCATCCGTCGCAATACCGATTTCCACCAGTTCCGGCGCTTTATTCGCCAATAACGCCAAAGTTAAATGGGAACCGTTTTCCATCAAACAATAACCGAACACCTGTTTCATCATGTTGCGCTGCGTCACAATGCAAGTTAATCCCAACAGAAAATGGCTCAAAGAAACGGAAAGCGCCGGTTTTAAATGTTCCGCCAACGGCAGCTGAACGGCATTTGTCGCCATGTAGCAAACCACCACAATCGCGGTGGCAATAGGAATTAACCAGGCCGCATTCATGGAAGCGGGAACAGTGTTTTCATCTAATTTGCGGACGGCGAAAATTAAAATGGCCGGCACTAAAAGCACTTTGGTAACGAAAGCGGAGACCGACCACATATACAATTCGTGCGCGTTTAATTCCTGTGCCAAAAATACAAACAAAGCCACTAAAACCAAGGATTGCACGGCATAAAGTGCGGACGATTTTTTCGCAGTTTTTGCCGCAATCACGGCAAGAGAAGTCAGGATCAACAAACCTGCTAACGTATTAATCATCAACATAATCCTCTCCTTATAATTGGGTTAACCATGGAGTTTCAAGCCAATAAGCGGCAATAAAAGCGGAGCAAACGGACATCACCATTAAAATCACCAATACCAGATTCATCGAGAAGGTTAACGGTTGTGCGTTAACCACATCTTCGGACGGCTTGCCCAACACGCATTGACCGAATTTGTACAGCAACCACACAAAAGTCGCCACGCTTTCCATTAAAGCGATAATCATCATCGCCGTAATCCAACCCTGGCTTTTGCCTAACTCAAAACCGGCGGCAAAGAGCGGGAATTTACTAAAGAAACCGTTAAACGGCGGCACGCCGGCGATAGCTAACGCGGCGATCCCGAATCCGACGCCCACCAGCGGCATTTTTTGAATCACACCCTGCAAACGCGGCATAGAACGAGTACCGGTTGCATAAGCCAGGCTACCGGCAACCAAAAAGAACAAACTTTTCGCAAACGCATGGTTGAAAATATAAGCGACGGCGGCGACCAACGCCAATTTGGAACCCAATGCAAAAAGCGATAAGCCGATAAAAATATAAGCCAGTTGAGTAATGGTGGAATACGCCAATAAACGTTTTAAATCCGTTTGCGGCAAATACATCAAAAAGCCGTAAACTAATGTCAGCATGGCCATTATCAATCCCACTTCGCCCACGATTTCAGGCACTTCGCCTGCCGACATAACGGCACGGGCAAAAATATACACGCCCACTTTCACCATAGATGCCGCATGCAGATAGGCGCTCACCGGTGTCGGCGCTTCCATGGCATTCGGCAACCAAATCTGCATCGGAAACTGAGCGGATTTTCCCCAGGCGGCGAATAACACACCAAACAGCACGACGGTTTTACTTGCCGGATCAAGCCGTTCTAATGCCGTAATTTCAAAAGTGCCGGCTTTGCTGAACAGAAAGGCGGCGGCAAGATACAAACCGATTGCGCCGATATGCGTGATAATCAACGCTTTCATCGCAGACGATTGCGCTTTCGGCGTTTGATAATAACTGATCAGCGCCCAGGAACAGGCTCCGGTAATTTCAAAGAACAATAATTGTCCGAGCAAAGTGGATGAATACACCACTCCCGCCATAGCGCCGATAAACACCAGTAAAAACGCATAGAAACGCGGCAACGGCGCATGGGCATGCTCTTTATTTTTAACCGTTAAATAACCGTTCGAATACAATACGATTAACAGCCCCAATCCCACAACGGCAAAGCCGATTAGAGTGCTTACCGCATCAAAGGTGACACCGAAGATTTCCGTATTACCGAAACGAATTAACGGATAATGCAAAACCGCAACGGCGGCGCTATGCCATTGCTGCGCCACGCATAACGCGCCGACGGTAGCCAGTGCGGCAAAAACCACGGCGAGCTTCGGAAACAGCGATTCGTTTTTCACCAATCCGACCCAAACCGCGCCGACAAAAGGAAGAATAATGGTCAGTAAGGCTAAATTTTCCATTTCATCCTCCTACATCCCAATTACATAAAACATAAAAGCCAGAATGGAAATACCAAAGCCCACGACCGTCAAATGCCCCGCCATCATGAAACGGGTACGCGCCAATGTATTTTCAAACACGCATGCCAAAATATAAATAATCAGTAATTTCAGGAAGAAAAAAACTGCGCCAAAAACGACCGCACTTAAGGAATATTCCCGAGCGGCGCCGAACGGCAGCAGAACCGCCGCCACAATCGCGGCGACTACCATGGATTTCAGGCTTAAACCGATTTTGATCAAAGCCAGCGCAGGTCCCGAATATTCCGTCAACGGACCTTCCTGCAATTCCTGCTCCGCTTCCGCCAAATCGAAGGGAATTTTGCCCATTTCAATAAAAACGGCAAACGCCGCGGCAATCAGCGCCACGGCTGTCGACACCGGATAACTCCAGGTTTGAGTGCCCAATACGGCGGATATTACGCCGAAATTAGTGGAGCCCGCAATCAGCGCGATCACCAACAAACTTAACATTAAGATCGGTTCCGCCAACACCCCGAGCGTTACTTCACGGCCGGCGCCCAAACCGGAAAAGGTACTGTTGCTATCCAACCCGGCGATAGAAAAGAAGAAACGGAAAAGCGCGAATAAATAAATCGCGGTAATCAAATCGCCGCCCGCCCCAAAAGGAGAAGCCAAAACGAACAACGGCAAACTCATGGCGACCACCGACACGGAACCAATCAACACATAAGGCATCACTTTTGACACCATCCCCGCATTATCGGGCAGAATATTTTGCCGTGTCATTAATTTCGCAATATCACGATAATCCTGCAAAATTCCTGCGCCGCGGCGAGACTGAATACGGGCGCGGATAAAACGGGAAATGCCGGAAAAAAGCGGCGCCAGCAATAATAAAATCAGGGCTTGCGCGATACCGAGAAAAAACATTCCGCCGGAGGTGGCGACTTCTGCTGGTAAATGAATCATATTCTCCTCCTTTACATCGTCGCCGCAACGGCAAGTAACGCCACTAAGGCAATCACGAAATACAGGCAATAAACTCTGAAATCGCCGCCCTGTAACCACCGAATGCGATCCGCTATCCAGGGAATGAAACGGGCAATCGGCATGGTCACTTTTTCTTCCCAGAACGGTTCCGCCTCGGTGGCGCCCTTAATCGCACCGTTAATGACTTTTTGACCGAGCGGTGCGGGATCAAAGGTCTTACGAATGGTATAAAGCGGTTTGAACATTATCCGTAACGGACGGGTAAAGCCGCCGGCGGATATCGCCATATCGGATTCATAAGCATAACCGCACGCCCAAGGATTGCCTTTCGCCCGATCCGCCAAACGATGCCCTTTCGTCATCGCATAATAAGCGAATGGAACGGCAGTAAAGGCGATCAGCATAATCGTAATCATCGGCATGGATAACGCGGTGTACGGCGCCGAATCGGATACGACGATGCCGTTTTCCGCCAAAGCAAAGCTCTCCGCACCGGAAAGTGCGGTCGAAATTCCGGCAATTATTGGCGTCACCACAGAAGCGCCTATTCCCAGCAGCACGCAAAGAATCGCCAACAACGCCATGGCAACCACCATCGGCAACGGAACTTCGCGCGCATTGGCGGCGGCCTCGCTTCGCGGCGCGCCGCCGAAGCTGATTCCGTAAACCTTCACGAAACATAACGCTGCCAAGGCACCGGTTAAAGCAAGCATAATAATCGCCGCCGGACCGGCAATTTTCAGCACGATATTGCCGTGTTGACTTAAACCGAATAAAGATTGATAAGTGAACCATTCGCTGACAAAACCGTTAAACGGCGGCAAAGCGGAAATCGCCATGGTGCCGATCAGAAAGGTTAACGCGGTATAAGGCATCAGCTTGCTTAATCCGCCCATTTTATCCATATCTTTCGTGTGCAAACGGTACATAATTGAACCCGCACCTAAGAATAACAATCCCTTAAACACGGCGTGATTTAACAAGTGATATAAACCGCCGAGCAAACCGACAACGGCAAGCACCGGATTTTTCACCGCAATGCCAATCATGCCGACGCCGACGCCCATCATGATAATGCCGACATTTTCCACCGTGTGATAAGCCAACAGCCGTTTGATATCATGCTCCGCCAAGGCATAAAGCACACCCAAGACGGAAGAAACGGCACCGAACGCTAATACAATCACGCCGAACCAAAGATTCTCGGCACCCAGCAAATCGATACCAACTTTAATAATCCCGAAAATCCCGATTTTCACCATCACGCCGGACATTAACGCGGACGCATGGGAAGGTGCCGCCGGGTGAGCTTTCGGCAACCAACCATGTAAGGGAATCATCCCCGCCTTGGCGCCGAATCCTAAAAACGCCAGAATAAACACCGTAAAAGATAGCGCTGGGGAAAGTTCCGTTTGACGAAACGCCGAAAATTCAAAACTGCCCGCATAGCAGTAAAAAATGAAAAAGGCGATCATAATCAACACGGAACCCGCATGGGCGATAAAGAAATAAAGTAAACCCGCATTCGTGGCGTTCTCATCCTGTTCGGTAAGCACTAAAAAATAAGACGCCAAAGACATCATTTCAAAGAACACCAAAAAGAAAAAGGCGTTATCCGCGGTTACCAACGCAATCATCGACGCGATAAACAGGTTCATAAAGAACCCCATCGACTTCGCACCTTTACCTTTATATTCCCGTACATAAGCAAAAGAATATAAGGATGTGACAATCACCAATAAGGAAATGACACACACCATAAACGCCGCCAATCCGTCAATCCGGATGGAATAAGGCGCAAAAGCAAAGGGAGTCTGGAATAAAGCGAATGCGGTTTCATTGCTGGCCAGCACCGGCGCCACAGCCGCCATACCGAGCGCACCGCCAATCATGCCGGATACGCCGGCGATATTCACGGAAGCTTGTTCCCGTCTACTGAAACAAAGCGAAACAAAAGCGCCAATCACATAAACCGACAAAGCCGCGATGAGCCAATTAACCGTACTCATAACGTCACTCCTGAATAAAACTGAAAATTTAGCGTGGAATTGCCGGTGAATTCACCATCGCCATTTCACGTTTATGTTGATTTGCCTGCGCGATACTTTCATCGCTAATCACAAATAAAGTCTTGGTCGGACAGGTTTGTACGCAGGCGGGACCTTCCGGGCGGAAATAACAAAGATCACATTTAATCGCGACAGCCTTCACGCCCGGCTGCCATGCCAGCATATTGTGCACATTGGTATTGTCCGGCGCTAAACGGACATCACGCGCTACAGACTGTTCAAAACTGAAGTTTTCATAATGCGTCGGCGCATCAATCGGTCCGCTGCCGTGTTGCGTAATCGCGCCGAACGGACAGGCAATGCCGCATAATTTGCAGCCGATACACAAACTTTCGTTAAGTTGAATACTGTCGTTCTTATGGGTAATTGCATGCACGGGACATACGGTCGCACAAGGCGCATCGTCACAATGACGACAAAGGATAGGAACGGTGATATCATCATTACGCATAACTTGAAGCCGGGGAAAAGATTGTAATCCGAATGCCTTATGAACTTCGCTACACGCCGCCATACAGGTATTACAACCGATACAATCTTTCGGATCACCGATAACAAAACGGTTCATACGCTATCTCCCATTGAAACAAATTAAAAAGATAAAAAATGATTGCACGAACTCGCAATAACCATGTTTTTTATAAGGATACGCCTGCCGCCGAACAGGGGAAATATGAAATAAATTTTTTCTTGATTGAGATCATAAAATTTCTATTTTTTCCATATTCCTTCATGAAAAAATAATTTCTTTGAATATCATAGAGTTAAAATTATGTAACCAATGTTACAAAAATATTTAAGATAAAAATCATTCGTATTTTATGGGGCTAAATCATGGACGGTAAAAATTCGAAAAGTGTAAACGGAATAGCATTGCGCATAAAAGGCAAAGTGCAAGGCGTCGGTTTTCGCCCCTTTGTGTGGCGACTTGCCAACAAACATCGTTTAACCGGCGACGTCAATAACGACGGACAAGGCGTACTCATTCGGTTAATGGAAACCGATGATGAAAAACTCGCCCGTTTTCTGCAGGATTTACGGAAAGAATTGCCGCCCCTTGCCGCCATCAGCGATATTCAACAACATAAAAAACAGTGGAAAATTTCACCGCACTTTCACGGTTTTTCCATTCGTGAAAGCCAAAATAACGCCATGGACACCCAAATCGTGCCCGACGCCGCCACCTGTCCCGCCTGTGTGGCGGAATTGTTCGATAAACACGATCGCCGTTTCCGTTATCCTTTTATTAACTGCACCCACTGCGGACCGCGTTTTACCATTATTCGCGCCATTCCTTACGATCGCCCGAATACGGCGATGTCGGATTTCCCGCTTTGTTCCGCTTGTGCGACGGAATACCGGGATCCCGCCGATCGTCGTTTTCACGCCCAACCCAATGCCTGCCCGGACTGCGGCCCGCACATTTGGTTACAAAACGCCGAAACCGTCATTGCCGAGCGCGACGCCGCCTTACGGCAAACGGCAACGGCGCTAAAACAAGGCAAAATCGTTGCGGTCAAAGGCGTAGGCGGATTTCATTTAGCCTGTGACGCCACCAATCAACAGGCGGTCGAATTATTACGCAAACGCAAACGCCGCCCGAGCAAACCGCTGGCGATTATGGTGTCCGACTTAAACAGCCTGCGGGATCCGAATCCCGAAGAAATACGTTTACTGACGTCCGCCGCCGCGCCCATTGTGCTCCTGAAAAAACATAAAGTACCGCAAATCTGTTCGCTTATCGCGCCGAAACTCAACGAAATCGGCGTTATGTTGCCAAGCAATCCGCTTCAGCATTTGCTACTGCGTGAAGTAAATCGCCCGCTGGTGATGACTTCCGCCAACCAGAGCGGCGAACCGCCGGTGCTGGATAATGAAAGTGCGGTCAAATTTTTAAAAGATTTTGCAGAGTTTTTTCTCTGTCATAACCGCGATATTCTGCAACGCGCCGACGACAGCCTGGTTCGCGCGGCATTCGACGGCACGGAAACCCTACGCCGCGCGCGCGGTTATGTGCCCGACGAAATTCAGTTGAATATCAATAACACTCAACATATTCTGGCTTTGGGTTCCGATTTAAAAAACACCTTCTGCCTGCTGAAAGGCGATAAAGCGGTGGTTAGTCAACACATCGGCGATACCGCCAACGAAAAAGTGCGGTCACAATTAGCGCAGAATTTAGCGCTGTTCCAACAGATTTACCAATTTAAACCGGACAAAATCGCGGTGGACGCGCATAACGGCTATTTTTCCGCCCATACGGGCAAAGACTTAGCGGAAAAACTCGGTGTTCCCTGGGTAGAAGTGTTGCACCATCACGCTCATATTGCCGCAGTTACGGCGGAACATCATTGCGACCAGCCCGTTATCGGCTTAGCCTTAGACGGTATCGGCATGGGCGAAAACGGGCAACTGTGGGGCGGCGAATGCCTCTATGTGAATGGTGCGGAATGTCGTCATCTCGGCGGGTTGCCGGCGGTTGCGCTGCCCGGCGGGGATTTGGCGGCCACTCAGCCGTGGCGCAACTGGCTGGCGCATTTGCATCAATTTGTGCCTAACTGGCTAGAAATCGCCGCCCAAACCTGCGCCCGGTACGACTGGCAACTGCTCGCCAAAGCTATCGAACGGCAAATTAATTCGCCGCCGATTTCCTCCGCCGGACGCTTATTTGACGCCGTCAGCTACAGTTTAAATCTTGCCCCTGAAAAATTAAGCTGGGAAGGCGAAGCCGCCTGCCAATTGGAAGCTTTGGCGTCGCAGTCTGCGCTCGCACGATTATCCGGCGCAGAGGCGGCAAAACATATCCGCTTATTCATGCCGGTTAAAAATGACCAATTAGATTTAACGGTTTTTTGGGAAAGCTGGCTTCAGGACGAAAGCGAAAACGCGGATAAAGCCTTCGCTTTCCATTTTGCGTTGGCACAAGGTTTTGCGGATTTGGCCCGCCGACAAGCCCGGAAATTAGGTTGCCAAACCATCGTTCTCAGCGGCGGTGTGATGCATAATCAGCTATTACGGCGTCTGTTAAAAGAAAATCTCGCCGAATTCACCGTGCTCAGCGCCCGCCAATTCCCTATGGGCGACGGCGGGCTAAGCTT
Source organism: Actinobacillus sp. GY-402 (assembly GCF_014843355.1). Taxonomy (GTDB): domain Bacteria; phylum Pseudomonadota; class Gammaproteobacteria; order Enterobacterales; family Pasteurellaceae; genus Exercitatus; species Exercitatus varius. The sequence continues at coordinate 652,478 of NZ_CP062137.1, read as the reverse complement.
AGGACAAGCGATAATCGGAGCACTTAACCAAAATTAAAAATGGTAACTAAAAGTGCGGGCGATTTTTTGAATGTTTTTTGTCGCGGATATCAAAACTTGCTTAAATCCAAACCGCCACTGGTTTTTTCGTTCGCTTTCAAATAAGCCGGGTGATTTTCCACTTGCTCAAGATAACGCACGATGTTCGGATAATCGGCTTTGTTTACGTAGTTCAAGCCCCATTGCAACGGAAAGCAAAGGGAGAAATCCGCACCCGTAAGTTGGTCGCCGACGATCCATGTTTTCCCTTCAAGGGTTTGTTCCACGTGATTGAAGTATAACGGCGTTTGCGCCGCCGCATATTGCGCAAAATCGCCGAAGTCGCCGCGCTTGGTAAGCAACGCGAGTAAGTTCGCCGAAAAGATTGAAGCCGACACGCCAAGCCAATAAACATAATTTGAATATTCATCGGTTTTATGCACCGGCGTGAAACGGTTTTCATCGTCATAACGATCAAGCAAATGCTGAATAATCGCATTGCCTTCTGCCAACACTAAATCGCCGTCTTGCAACACGGGAGCTTTGCCGAGCGGATGTTGCGCTTTTAATTCTGCCGGTGCCATTGAATTGTCCGGATTACGATCGTAAATTTTAAGTTCATAATCTAAACCTAAGGCTTCAAGCAACCACACAATGCGGTGCGAACAGGATTGTTTGAGATAATGTAAGGTAATCATCATTTTCTCCTAAAGAGCGGTCAGAAATTACTCGCTTCGCTCGCTCCTTCGGAGCCGTTGGCAAAGCCAACGTTCAAACGCGAGCGTTTGTGCAAAATTTTCAGCAAATTTGACCGCTTGTTATATTATTACTTAACCCAAATGCACGTCGCCCACTCGTTCGCAGGCTTTGCGGTAGCTTGGGTGGCTTTCCACTTGGCTAACGAAACGGCGAATATTCGGGAATTGGTCTTTTTCTATGAAGAGTAACGAAAATTGAAGTACAAACGACATCATAATATCAGCGGCAGTAAAGGTATCGCCAAGGAACCATTTCTTGCTGTTCAAGCTATTTTCGATGTAGTTGATGTGCAAATCGAATTGCGATTGGCAGTATGCCACGGCTTTACCTTCCACAATATATTTCATTACAAAAGCCCCCATTGCCGAGCCTTCCGCATAATGAATCCATTGTAGATATTGCGCATAGTCAGGCGAACTGATTTCAGGCTGTAAGCGTCCGTGACCGTAGCGAGCCAAAATATATTCAACAATCGCACCGCTTTCTGCAACAACGACGCCGTTATCTGAAATCAATGGCGATTTGCCTAATGGGTGAATATCACGCAAGGTCTGTGGGGCAAGTTTGGTTTCGGGATCACGTTTAAACTCTTGCACTTCGTACGGAATTTCCAGCTCTTCCAGCAACCACGCAATACGTTGCGAACGAGAATTTTCGAGATTATATAAGGTAATCATATTGTTCTATCCTTTTTATATTACAAGCTTTGAATTTGTTGGATTAAACGGTCGGCGTGATCATCTGCTTTGCACTTGCACATTGACAATTTTTACATTCTAAGCGTTTAAGAATGCATGCATTTGCGGTTAAATGCGATAAATTGCTATAACCTGAAATCACTAATGAGTTTTTATTACTGTGCCCTCTCTGTTGATAGATAAAGAGCAGTCAATTTTTGCAAATTTTTAGGAAAATCTAACCACCTACCCGTTAATCATATAGACAAAATGCCATCTGAATTTGTTTTTCAGATGGCATTGTTTCAATTACAAATCAAAGGTTTGTACCACATTCACATGCAAACGCACGTCCACATTGCCGCGGGTCGCGTTGGAATACGGGCAAACTTCGTGCGCTTTCTCAATGAGCTTTTTCGCATCTTCCAGGCTCAAGCCCGCCACTGTAATGGTGATGTCTAAATCCAAACTGAATGCGCCGTCAGCTTTTTGACCGATGCCCACGCCCACCGTTGTGCTTGATGAAGTCGGTTTTAAGCCTAAACTTGGCGCTACATGGTTCATTGCACTGTCAAAGCAGGCGGCATAACCCATGGCGAAAAGTTGCTCCGGATTGGTTCCGACTTTACCGCTTTCGTTTTGGAAACTGACCAAATCAAAACCGATTGAACCGTCATCCACTTGAGTACGTCCGTCACGTCCGCCTGTTGCCGTTGCCGATGTTTTGTAAAAAATTTTCATAATGCTCTCCTTTTATGATTGAGTTGGAATGCAGGTATTTTAACGAAATGCCGTCTGAAAACAGTAGCCTGTTTCTCTAAAATATCTGCCTATTTCTCCAAAATTTGCAAAAAATGAAGGACTCTCCCCTTGCAATGCGATTATTTTTTCAAATAGCTGCACGCTTCTAACATACTATCCGCCGCATGAGCAAGGAATACCGTATCCGCTCCCACGACTACAAAGCTCGCGCCCCATTCGATATAACGTTTGGCCTCGTCAGGGCTGCCTGCGATGGTGCCGACTGGTTTGCCAAAGCTGCGAATATCGGTAATCAATTTTTTGATGGTTGCTTGCATTTCTTCGCCTGAGAAATCGCCGTAATATCCCATATCCACCGCCAAATCCGCAGGGCCTAAGAACACTGCATCAACCCCTTCGGTTTTAGTGATTTCTTCTACATTTTGCACGCCTAATTTGCTCTCGATTTGTACTGCAAGGAAGAGCTCATCTTCTGCGTGTTTGATGTATTCAGGCAATCTCGCCCAGCGCCCTGCACGCACGGCAGGCGCACCGAAACCACGCTTACCACGCGCTGGGTAATACATTGATTCCGCCACATATTTCGCTTGTTCACCTGATTCCACCATTGGTGCGATAATCGACTGAATACCTGCGTCTAACAATTGTTTGATTAACGCACGGTCGCTTACAAGCGGACGCACAACAACATGGCTGTCATAAGCGGCAATCGCTCGAGCTTGCTCAATAATGGTTTCAATCGTGTTCGGACCGTGTTCGCCGTCTAGCCAAATAAAGTCATAGCCAGAACCCGCCACGATTTCCGCATTGGTCGCCGAGCCTGAAACCACGCCAAAACCTAACTGAACTTGGTGTTGCATTACCGCTTTTTTAAACGGGTTGTGTAAGAATGATTTATCAAATGCTTTCATTGGTCTTGCCTTTTTCTCTTAAATTTTGTTGAAATTACATTTGTTGAATCAAATAATTCTGGTAACCGATTTTTTCGATTAAGCCGATGTGTTCCGCCAACCAATTGGTATGTTCCTGCTCGTCCACAATAAATTCTTCAATCATACGGCGAGTAATATAGTCATCGGCAAATTCAGCAAGCATGGCATTTAATTCCGCCATACCTTTCACGCCTTCATTGTAATCATATTCTAACTGCTCACGAATGTCGGCAATCACAGGGTAATCATCTATCGCCACCACAGGCGTGCCACCAAGTTCAATTAAACGAACGTTTACACGTTGCGCTTCTTTCCATTCGTCTTCCGCTTCCGTCTGCATTTTGTCGGCTAATTTAGGAAAGCCTTGCTGACGGATAATTTCTGCGTGAATGCTGTGTTGTTGAGAACTCCCAAACCACGCTTTTGCTAGACTTTTTAAGATTTCAATTTGCTTTGAGTTTGCCATAATAAGCTCCTGTTTTGGGTTGATTGATTTTGTTCCGTATCGGAATGGTTGTTAGTATATTGATTTCTGAAATGATGCGCTATATCATTTCTGCAAATATCTTGCCTATTTCTCTAAACATTATGATTTCAGAACAAAATTTTAAGCGATTACTCAATGTAATTCCGCACAATCAAACCTATCATTCGCCAGTAAAAGGGCTGGTGATTCATCATTCCGATCTTCCCTTTCAATATGAAAACGTGATTCAGGAACCGAGCATTTGTATTGTGATTAAAGGCGCGCGTGAAGTGAAACTGGGCGCGCAATGCTATCTGTTCGATAACCGGCATTTTATGTTCTGCCCGGTAAATGTGCCGATGAGCGGTAAAATTACTAAAGCTACGCCGGCAGAGCCGTTTGTGGTGATGTCTATGAAAATCGATTTGCAAACGGTCAACAAAATTCTGCTGGAACAGACCGCACTTTTCGCCAATGTTCCGCAAAATTCAACCGCTTTCGGACGCTGGCATTTAGACAGCAAACTGGAAAACGCTTTTGAACGTCTATTACTCTTGCACGAAAATCCAAATGATATTGATTTTCTTGCACCGCTTATCCAACAGGAAATTTACTATCGTTTGCTCACCGGCGAACAAAGCGACAAGCTTAAACAAATGGTCAGTTTTGATTCCAACACGCAAAAAATCGCGAAAGCGACGCAATATTTGCAAACCCATTTTCGTGAAACCGTGCAGGTAAACACTCTTGCAAAGCTGTGCGGCATGTCGCTTTCGGGCTTTCATGACCATTTCAAAAAACACACCACGCTTTCACCGTTACAATACCAAAAATCGCTCCGTCTGATGGAAGCCAAGCGATTAATTTGCCAGGAAAACTTACCCGTTTCCACTGCCGCTTTTCAGGTCGGCTACGAAAGCCCGAGCCAGTTCAGCCGGGAATTTAAGCGATATTTTGGCAATGCGCCGAGTGAAAAATAGATATAAAATTGCCGTCTAAGCGGTCTATTCGAATGATATTGAATATAAAAATACACGCGATTATCGCGCAAAAAACAGTGAAAAATTCGCCCGCACTTTAAACGCCGGATGGGATTCTCGGCATTCAAATTTGTATCCGTCAAAGGATTTTCGTCTTTATCAAAAATATTGAAATCTTCAACTTTTTTGACAAAGATCGTGTTTTTTCTTCGCCCGGCAATTTATTTTATAGCGCGAAAAGTGTATTCTATAGGCGTTATGACTTTTAGTCGTTCGCTGGTTATTTAGTGAACTATTCCACTCCAACCCACAAGATAGGTTAATTTATGTCAAAATTAGTTTTAATTCTTAACTGTGGTAGCTCATCTCTCAAATTTGCTATCTTAGATCCCGTATCCGGCGAGGAAAAATTATCAGGTTTAGCCGAAGCGTTCTATCTTCCGGAAGCGCGTATCAAATGGAAATTGCACGGTGAAAAAGGCAATGCGGATTTAGGAGCAGGCGCCGCACACAGTGAAGCGTTAAACTTTATCGTTAAAAATATCTTCCCGTTAGATCCGTCTCTTCAGGAAAGTATCGTAGCAATCGGTCACCGCATCGTTCACGGCGGTGAGAAATTTACCTCTTCCGTTATCGTAACGGATGAAGTGGTGAAAGGTATCGAAGATGCCATTCAATTCGCACCGTTACATAATCCTGCTCACTTAATCGGCATTAAAGAAGCCTTCAAAATTTTCCCGCACTTAAAAGAAAAAAACGTGGTGGTTTTCGATACGGCGTTCCATCAAACTATGCCTGAAGAAGCGTTCTTATACGCCCTTCCTTATTCTTTATATAAAGAACACGGCGTTCGTCGTTACGGCGCACACGGTACCAGCCACTATTTTGTCAGTCGCGAAGCGGCAAAACGTTTGGGCGTAGCGGAAGATAAAGTGAACGTGATTACCTGTCACTTGGGTAACGGCGGTTCCGTTTCCGCAATTCGTCACGGTCAATGTATTGACACTTCAATGGGTTTAACGCCGTTGGAAGGTATTGTAATGGGTACCCGCTGCGGTGATATCGATCCGGCAATTATGTTCTATATGCATGATACATTGGGTATGTCAGTGGAAGAAATCAACACGACTTTAACCAAAAAATCCGGTATTTTAGGTTTAACGGAAGTCACCAGCGACTGCCGTTTTGCGGAAGACAACTATGACAGCGAAGACGAATCATTACGCGTACCCGCAAGACGCGCAATGGACGTTTACTGCTATCGTTTAGCAAAATACATCGGTTCTTATATGGCGGTAATCGGTGAACGTTTAGACGCCATCGTATTTACCGGCGGTATCGGTGAAAACTCCGCTCATGTGCGTGAAATCACCTTGAATCACTTGAAATTATTCGGTTATCAATTAGATCACGACAAAAATCTGGCTGCCCGTTTCGGTAACGAAGGTATTATCACCGCAGACAATACGCCAATCGCAATGGTGATCCCGACAAATGAAGAATTGGTTATCGCGCAAGATACCGCTCGTCTTTGTTTCTAATGTGTAAATAATAAACTGCCGACTCGCTCGGCAGTTTCGCTTTTATTAAGGAAATCTTATGTCACGTACATTCATTCTTATCCCTATCAGCGGTGGCGTTGGCTTAACCAGTGTCAGTCTCGGATTAATCCGCGCGCTTGAACAAAAAGGCGCAAAAATCGGTTTTATGAAACCGATTTCCCAACCAAGTACGGGTGAGGACAAAATCGACCGCACGACCTCAATCGTTCGTACCAGCACACAACTTGAAACGGCCGAACCGATTATGTTAAGTGTGGCGGAAAATCTGATCGGTCAAAATCAAACAGATGTCTTGCTGGAAACCATCGTTGCGGCACATCAGGAATTAAGCAAAAATAACGAAATCATTATTGTTGAAGGTTTAATCCCTAACCGCAAACACAGCTATGCCAATAGCATTAACTACGAAATCGCCCAGGCACTTGATGCGGAAATTATTTTAGTGGCGGCGCCAAGCACGGAAACACCGGCTCAATTAAAAGAACGCGTGGAAGCTTCCGCTTCATTGTTCGGCGGCAAAAACAATCCGAACTTATTAGGCGTGGTAATCAATAAATTCAACGCACCGGTTGACGAATCCGGTCGTACCCGTCCTGATTTAACCGAAATTTTCGATTCGTTCCAACACAGCCATAACAATTCGAATGAAGTGTTTAAACTGTTCGAAAAAAGCCCGATTAAAGTACTGGCCTGTATTCCGTGGTCCGCCGATTTGGTGGCGACCCGCGTGATCGATTTAGTAAAACACTTAGGTGCCACTATCCTTAATGAAGGAGAAATGAAAACCCGTCGTCTCCGCGGCATTACATTCTGTGCCCGTTCTCTGCATCACATGGTAGAACATTTCCATGCGGGCGACTTATTAGTCACCTCCGCCGACCGTGCCGACGTATTGGCGGCAGCCGCATTAGCGGTGACCAACGGTATTGAATTGGGCGGTATTTTATTAACCGGTGGCTACAAAATTGATAACGAAATCAATAAATTATGTCAACGCGCTTTTGAAACCACCGGCTTACCTATTTTCCGTATCGAAGGTAACACATGGCAAACCGCATTAAGTTTGCAAAGCTTCAATCTTGAAGTGCCGGTGGACGACAAAATCCGTATCGAAAATATCAAAGAATACACCAGCCGACAATTCGATGCGGAATTCATCCATCAAATCGCCGGCACTTCCGCTCGCGTGCGCCGTTTATCGCCGCCGGCTTTCCGCTATCAATTAACCGAATTAGCTCGTGCGGCGAAAAAACGTATCGTCTTACCTGAAGGCGACGAACCGCGTACCATTAAAGCGGCGGCACTTTGCGCCGAACGCGGTATTGCGGACTGCGTATTGTTAGCCAATCCGGAAGACGTAAAACGCGTCGCTTCGGCGCAAGGCGTAAGCTTAAATAAAGGCATTACCATTATCGATCCGGCAAGCGTGCGTGAAAACTATGTGGCGCGTTTGGTGGAATTGCGTAAAGCGAAAGGCATGACCGAAGAAGCGGCACGCGAACAATTGGAAGATAACGTAGTATTAGGCACCATGATGCTGGAAGCCGACGAAGTGGACGGCTTAGTGTCAGGCGCCGTACATACCACGGCAAACACCATTCGCCCACCGATGCAAATCATCAAAACCGCACCGGGCAGCTCTATCGTTTCTTCAATTTTCTTCATGTTATTACCGGATCAAGTGTTGGTATACGGCGACTGTGCGGTAAATCCGGATCCGACGGCGGAACAGTTAGCGGAAATCGCCATTCAGTCTGCCGATTCCGCCAAAGCCTTCGGTATCGATCCGAAAGTGGCCATGATCTCTTACTCAACCGGGACTTCAGGCGCCGGCGCGGATGTTGAAAAAGTGAAAGAAGCGACCCGTATCGCGCAGGAAAAACGTCCTGACTTACTGATTGACGGTCCGTTACAATACGACGCCGCCGTCATGGCGGATGTGGCAAAATCCAAAGCGCCTAACTCTCCGGTAGCCGGTAAAGCGACGGTATTCGTGTTCCCGGATTTGAATACCGGTAACACCACTTATAAAGCGGTACAACGTTCTGCGGATCTGGTTTCCATCGGGCCTATGCTGCAAGGCATGCGCAAACCGGTGAACGACTTGTCTCGCGGCGCGTTAGTGGACGACATCGTTTACACTATCGCCTTAACCGCCATTCAGGCAACGCAGGCTTAATCAAAAAACTTGCAAAAATCCGACCGCACTTTCGAAGTCAAACCGCTTCAAAGTGCGGTCGATTTTTTTGATGTTTTTCGCCCCCGCCAAACGACAAACGAAAAAAAAGAGCCTTGGATCAAGGCTCTACTCGGAAAGCAAATAATAAGATGACTATTTAGTTTTTATAGCTCTGTTTTTTTATGCGTCGAGAATACGGATTTTCCCGATTATTTGCAAATACCAATCTTTAATTTTGTGACGTACCGCACATAAATTCATAATTCTTTCAGGAAAAATTTGAGCTATGTCATATTTTTTTAAATTTACGCTTGAAATGTAAAGATTAAAATTTCATAATCAACAATCAATTGAGAATCAATTTTATTTACATTTATGCGTTATCTTCGATTTATTTTCATATTATTCTGCTCGCTTTTCGCTCATCCGATTTTTGCAGCGGACTATCAAGCCTGGGCGGACGACATAAAATCACGCCTGGATAAAACGGCACAACTCTATCAGCAAAATCAGGCTGACGAAGCCAAAACCGAAGTGCAATCCGCTTATTTTGAAGTGTTTGAAAACTTAGAAGGACCGATTCGAATTAACTTTTCCGCACAAAAAAGTTACCAAATGGAAACCGCTTTTGGCGAAATACGCAAAATGATCGGCGATAACAAACCGCAGGCGGAAATTCAAGCGCGCATCGACTGGCTAAAAAGCGAACTGGACGCGGTTTTGCCTTCGCTGGCGGAAGGCCATCGGTTGAACGCCGAAGCACAACACGGCGCTTACGACAATCAGGACATTCTGCCTTACTGGCAACAAAGCTTCAAAACCATTGACGATTTACTGGCTCAAGCCATTGAAGCCTATCAGCAAAATAAATTCGGCGATGCCAAAAAATTCATTCAGCAAGCGCAATATGACGGTTTCAAAAATTCCGAAATGGAAATGTCTATCCGGCATAATCGCGGCGCCAACCTTTCCGCCGAGATTAACCAACAATTCTACGATTTAATCCGCCTGAGCGAACAGCCGGACCAAATCAATGCTTTGGGCTATCAAAGCACGCAGTTGCTGCAAACCATTGAAGAACAACTGCCGAATCTGCCAACAACCCGCGATAGCCAGAAGCAGCCTTCTGAACAAAGTGCGACGGAAAATCAGCAAGATTCTCAGGATTGGTCAAAAGTCACCGCCGAAATCAATAATCGAATTCGTCAGGCGATTCAAATCTATCAGGACGGCGACGCCAAAAAAGCCATTCTTTCCGTGCAAGATACCTATTTTGACGTGTTCGAAGCAACGGGCATGGAAAATAAAATCGGTTCCCGCGACAGCAATTTTAAAACCCAATTGGAAGCCTATTTCACTCGCATGGTCAGTCTGATGAAAGCCAATGAAAACGCGGAAAAATTACAGGCTCAAGCCGATGGTTTAAGCCGGGATCTTGCCAGCGCGGTCGCCACATTACAAGGCGAAAATCAAAGCGACTGGACAATGTTCCTGTACAGTTTGCTGATTATCACCCGTGAAGGATTGGAGGCTTTGTTAATTGTGGCGGCGATCGTGGCGTATTTGGTGAAAAACAATCATCAGGACAAATTGCCGACCATCCGCAACTCCGTTTATGTTGCGCTGGCGGCAAGCGTAGTCACGGCGTATTTATTCCAAATGATCTTCGAGAACTCCGGTCAGAACCGGGAATTACTTGAAGGTTTCACCATGATTATTGCGGTATTTATGCTGTTCGGCATGAGTTACTGGCTGCTTTCCAAAGTGGAAGCGCAAAACTGGAAGCGTTATCTGGAAGGTAAGCTCAGCACCGCATTAACCACAGGATCGCTTATCGGATTATGGCTGACCAGCTTCTTAGCAGTTTACCGCGAAGGCGCCGAAACCGTCCTGTTTTATTACGCCCTGGCCAGCGATGCACAAAGTGCGGTCAGTTATTTCTATCTTTTTGCCGGTTTCGCCGTCGGCGTGGTGATTCTTGCCGTTTGTTACCTGATTATGCGTTACAGCGTGGTGAAATTGCCGCTTAAACCGTTCTTCATGTTCACCGGCGGATTTATGTATCTGATGGCATTCGTATTTGCCGGCAAAAGCGTATTGGAATTGATCGAAGGAAAACTGTTTGAACCGACCTTAGTCAATCACGTGCCGGAAATTACCTGGCTAGGCATTTATCCTTACGTGGAAACCCTGATTCCGCAAGGCTTATTGATTCTGGCCGCCGTTTTTGCTCTGTTTTATATGAAAACCCAGGTGAGCAAAAATACTGAAAATGAAAAAAAACAATGAAAAAATCGACCGCACTTTTCACGCAGTTTCGGCTTGCAGGTTCGCTGGGTTTGCTTTACGACGAAAATTAACCACAACACAGGAAAAAACGACATGAAAAAAACACTCTTAACGGCCACACTTGCCGGTATGCTTGCTGCAACAAGCGCTCACGCATTCAAGGAATATCCGATTGGCGAAGCGCAAACGATCAATGAAATGGAAATTGCGGCGGTTTACCTGCAACCTATCGACATGGAACCGCGCGGCATGGGCTTACCGGCTGCGAAATCCGATATCCATTTGGAAGCGGACATTCACGCCACCAAAGGGAATAAAAACGGTTTCGGCGACGGCGAATGGATGCCGTATCTGACGATCAGCTATACGTTGGTTAATACCGACACCAATGAAAAACAGGAAGGTTCGTTTATGCCGATGGTGGCAAGCGATGGTCCGCACTACGGCGCAAACATTAAAATGATGGGCGCGGGGAACTACAAATTAACCTATCATATTGAGCCGCCGTCAAAAGCCGGGATGCATCGCCATACCGACGACGACACCGGTGTCGGTCGCTGGTGGAAACCGTTTGACGTCAATTATGAATTCAAATTTGCCGGCTTAGACAAAAAATAATTTTCAGGCGGGGATTGCCCGCCTGACTTTCTATTCTCGTCGTTCATCTTAATTTATTCCGGTTTACTGCATTATGACGTATTTTTTTACTTCGCTGCTCCAAATTTTATTGCCGATCGCGTTATTGCTCAGTTGCGGTTGGTCCGCATTTGAGAAGCCAAAGATTAAATTGCTCACCCGCCTAACGCTGATAGGTTTCGCCTTAGGAATACTTCTCGCACCCTATTTACCGGTCACCCAAATAATTAACTTAAGTTTGAACAGCACGATTATCGGTGCCGTTTTGCTTTTTATCCTCAGCTGTTTTTTCCGTTCTCAACGGCTGCTCGCATTCTGGCACGTCCTGCTCATCACGCTGGCAAGTCTTCAATGGGCGCGAAATCCGAATATTTCCGCCATCACCGGCACCGATGTGATTAATACGGATTTTATTCTGAATATAAGTGCGGTCGTTTTCGGCGTGATTTTTTGTGCTTTTTTGGCCGCCTGGTTATTTTTTCTTATCCGGCAAACAAAAACTGAGCAAAAACTGACCGCACTTTACGCGGTATTCATGGCGCTAATCGCGCTGCTTGTGATTATTCCGCTTGCGGGCGAAATTTTGCTCAGCCTCATGAAATTGCAGGTCATCGAACTCACCAAGGCACGCCTCAGTTTCGTGGCAAAAACCGGTAAAATCACCAATTATCTTAATTATGCCGTCGTCACGTTGTTAGCCGTCAGCCTGATTCTGTTTGCCGTAAAAATTCATCTGCCGCGCCTGATGCGGGTAAAAGCGGAATCCCAGGCTATCGAAAAACGTAAAAAAATGGCATTGGCGCGGCATTCCTCCCGCACCATCCGGTGGGGAGCGTTCTGCCTGATTATCATGTTAAGCGGCCAGCTTTATTGGGACAAAGTCGCGTCTCGACCACCGCAGTTATCCGAATCTATTCCGGTGAAATTAAATGCCGACGATCAAATCCGCATTCCCGTTCAACAGGTGAAAGACGGTCAGTTGCACCGATTCATGTGGGTGGCGGACGACGGCAAAGCGGTCCGTTTCTTTATTATTAACCGTAAACCGGACGGTTTAAGCCTCGCCGCCGTATTTGACGCCTGCCTGCTGTGCGGCGACCAAGGCTACGTTATGCACGACGGACAGGTGGAATGCGTAGGTTGCGGCGTGCGGATGTTTATTCCTTCCATCGGCAAACCGGGCGGGTGCAATCCGGTACCGATTGACGACTGGAAACAGGACAAAAACGACGTCATTATCGACCGCACTTCATTGGAAGCCGGGTTGAATTTATTCTCCACCGTAATTGAAATTCAAGTGACGGATCCGGTAAACGGTGAAAAACTGACGAACACGAAAACGGAATTTAAATATAATCTCGATAACAAAACCTATTTCTTCACCAGCGAGAAAAATTTGAATCTGTTCCGTGATAATCCGGAAAATTACTTACCGAAAACGGAGAACCAATAATGTTAGCCCGTATGTTATTGCAATCATGGAAAAACGGGATAAGACGTAAATTACTCGCCGTTATCACGATTTTCCTTGCTTCAGGATTGGTTTCCGCCCTGCTCGCCGTTTCCATCGACATCGGCGACAAAATGGCGAAAGAACTGAAATCTTACGGCGCCAACATTCTGGTCGAACCCGCCGGCAACGCGATTCTGCCGGAAATATCGGATTCGGAGAATAACTTCACATCGTTGGAAACTCAGGATTTCATCGACGAAAAAGAGCTGCCGAATATTAAGGATATTTTCTGGCGGAATAATATCGTCGGCTTCGCTCCGCAATTAACGGCAAATGTCAAATCGGGCGATAAAGTGGTTACCGTTACGGGCACTTTTTTTGATCACCACATTGCCGTGCCGGATGAAGACGATTATCACACAGGACAAAAAATTATCAGTCCGTACTGGAAAGTTCAAGGCGAATGGGTGAACGATGAAACCGATCATTTACCGGAAATCGTTCCCGCGCTACTGGGCGAACAGCTGGCGCGCAGTGAAAAATGGAAAATCGGCGATCGGATCCCGCTAAATTATAAAACGAGCGAAACGGATAACAGCTTGAGCGTAGAAATTAAAGGAATCGTTTCGACCGGCGGTCCGGAAGAACAACAAATTCTGATACCGTTAAGCGCGTTACAAAATCTGGTGAATCTGCCGGGCAAAGTGCAATCTGTTAAAATTTCCGCCCTGACCGTCCCGGAAAACGAATTATCCCGCAAAGCGCGCGCCAATGTGGACGGGCTGGATGCGGAAGAATACGATCGTTGGTACTGCACGGCTTACGTATCATCCATTTCCCATCAACTGGAAGAAGCCATTTCCGGCGCCGTTGTGCGACCAATCTGGCAAGTAGCCGCTTCGGAAGGTGCGGTAATCGGCAAAATCCAGCTGTTACTTACGGTTGTAACGGTTGCCGCATTAATTGCCGCTGCTATGGGAATTGCTTCCTTAATGACAACCACCATTATCGAACGCGGTAAAGAAATCGGTTTAATGAAAGCGCTGGGCGCTTATCAATGGCAAATTACCTTATTGTTTTATTGCGAAGCGGTAATAAGCGGATTAATCGGCGGTATTTTAGGTTGTATTGCAGGTTGGGGGCTGGCAAAATTCATCGGCGTCAGCCTGTTCGGGGCGCCGCTTGATTTTGCCTGGATCGTTGTGCCTTGCGTATTGGTTCTCGCCGTGTTAATCGCACTCATCGGCACTTGGTTCCCGGCGCATCGCATCGCAAAATTATATCCGGTGGAAGTTTTATATGGTCGCTAATAAACGAAAAATGTTCTGGCGTTTAGTATTAAGAGCGTTGCGGCTACGCCTAAACCGCGTGCTGATTATTTTCGCCGCGCTCACCGTTGGAGCCGCCATCGTCACGGCCATGTCTGCGGTATATTTTGATATTAACAGCAAAATGTCACAGGAATTACGTACTTTCGGCGCAAATTTCTATATCGGCGCGGAAGATACAGGATTAATCGAAACTAAACAGGTGGACGACATTATCAATCAGGCGCCGACAGGTTTGATTTCGGCGGGCAGCAGCTATCTATACGGCGTAGCACGGGCGGATTTGGAAAAAGTGGTCATAATGGGCGTGCAATTCGACCAACTTAAAGCCTTAACGCCTTACTGGCAAATCACCGGTTCCCGGATTGAGATCGGGTTTGATGATCGTAACGCGATGATCGGCAAAAAACTGGCCGAACGATTAAATTTAAAAGTAGGCGATAAAATCACCCTGACAAAAAATTCAATGGAAAAATACAGCCTAAGAATTAAAGGGATTGTCGAATCCGGCGATGTCACTGACAGCATGTTGATTGTCAATCTTGAATTGGCGCAGAATTGGCTGGAGAAAGACGGCTTAGCCAGCAATGCGTTGCTCATTGTTAAAAACGATCAGGGACAAGCGGATGAATTTGCTCAATTACTTCGGCAACAATACCCGAATCTCGACATTCGTCCGATTCGTAAAGTTTCTGCCAGCGAAGGACAGATTCTAAACAAAATCAAAGGGTTAATGGGGCTCATTTCCGCCGTTATTTTAGTACTGGCCACGCTTTGCGTAAACACCACTTTAATCGCCATTGTGGGTGAACGCGCCAAGGAATTCGCGTTGCAAAAAGCATTGGGCGCAAAACGGCGCGATATCATCACACAAATCGGCACGGAAACCCTGATTATCGCGCTTTTTGCCATTGTGACAGGGCTGATTATCGGCTATATTTTAGCCCAAATTCTGGGGCTAACCGTATTCAAAGCCAGCATTGATATGCGTTTGCCGGTGATTCCGCTCACCGTGACATTATCGCTGATTGTGGCATTTATTGCCGTTATCGTACCAACTAAACGTGCGCTCAACGTAAAAACGGCGAACGTATTAAAAGGGGAATAATTTTGTCAAATTACGTTATTGAAACCCAACATTTGTATAAACGATTCGGAGCCGTCACCGCATTGGAAGACATCAATATTCAAATCAAAAAAGGGGAATTTGTCGCCATTATGGGCGCATCCGGTTCGGGAAAAACCACCTTAATGAATATTCTGTCGGGTTTGGACACCGCAACCGAAGGCAAAGTAATTTTGGACGGCATAGATGCGGCGCAGCTTGACGAAACGGGACGCCAACGCTTCCGTGCCGAAAAAATCGGACTGGTGTTCCAGCAATTCCACCTGATTCCCTATTTAACCGCATTGGAAAACGTGATGCTGGCACAGCATTATCACAGCGTTATCGATGAACAGGCGGCGCGCGCCGTACTTGAACAAGTGGGACTGGGAGAACGCGTGTCGCACCGTCCCAGCCAGCTTTCCGGCGGTGAACAGCAACGGGTTTGCATCGCCCGGGCATTAGTCAACCAGCCGCCGGTGATTTTTGCCGACGAACCCACCGGAAATCTGGACGAACAAAACGAAGCGCTAGTGCTCAAATTACTGCAGGATCTCAATAAACAAGGGCGAACTATCGTGATGGTCACGCACAATCCGGAACTGGGCGAATTAGCGGATCGGATCATTTATTTTCACCACGGTAAATTTGTCAAGGAAGAACGCAATGCGCATTAATACTTTACTCGCTGTTCTAAGTGCGGTCGTTTTTTCCGTTGTTTTATTCGGCTGCAAAGAGCAAACCGCGGAAATCGGAAAAAAAGCGCCCGATATTGCTGCGTTCGATTTACAAGGCAACCAAGCGGAATTAAATCGATTCCGCGGCAAAACGCTACTGATGAGTTTCTGGTCCGGCACTTGCGGTGTCTGTGTGGCGGAACTGAAAACATTAGAAAAAATGGCGGGCGAATATCCGGGAAAAGTGGAAATTGTGGCCATCAACATCGACGGCGAAAACGCGGACATCCAATCGTTGCTCACCAAACAAAAAATTCGCTTACCGGTATTAAAAGATCAATTGAAAATCACCGGCGAACGCTATGGCGTAACGGGCACGCCAACTAGCTTCGTCATTTCGCCCGAAGGAAACATTCAGGCAAAATACGAAGGACTCATCCCCGAAGAAACGTTACAAAAATTATTTAAAGGTTAACATGAAAAAAACTCGGCTAATTTTGACCGCACTTTACGCGCTGCCTCTTGCGGTACAGGCGGATAATAATGCGGATCTAAAAAAAGGCGAACGCATCTATAAACAGCAATGCGCCACTTGTCACGGTAAACAAGGCGAAAAGCCCGCCATGGGCCAATCCGCCGTTATCCGCCATTTTACGGCGGAACAAATCGTAACGGCGCTGTCCAAGCGAAAAAGCGGTGAAATTCAAGGCGCCGGCAACAGCGTGAAAGAACGGTTGAGCGAATCGGATATGAAAAATATCGCGGAATTTTTAACTCAACAAAAATAATTCCACAACGGAAATATTCGGCTAAAAGCATAACGGCGGGTCAATCGACTCGCCGTTATTTCGTGAATAATGTGAGTTGGTCGGTAAGCCGGGTTCTGTCGCGGACAATCATTCCTCTAGGCGACGAATTACTTCGCCGCTCAAGCAACCTACCCGAACTCTGAGCGGGCACACTCATTGAGTTCCTATTTGGTCTTGCTACGAGTGGAGTTTACCCTGCCGCGGAATGTTACCACCCGCGCGGTGCGCTCTTACCGCACCCTTTCACCCTTACCTTTTCAAAGAAAAGGCGGTCTGCTCTCTGTTGCACTTGTCGTAGGCTCGCGCCTCCCGGACGTTATCCGGCACTCTGCCCTATGTAGCCCGGACTTTCCTCTCGTCTATTTGTCCCGCTTATCACCTTTTCAGGCTAACCTTAGGGTACTAAGGGCTTCAATAAACCAGCGATTGTCTGACCAACTCGGCGCGTAGTATAGCGGATTTTATGCTAGAGCGAAATCAAAAGTTGCTGTAAAATGACCGCACTTTATTTAACCGCACGTCCATTTGCAGGATGTATCGCGCGCGCTTCAACTTGTTAAGTTTTAGGCGCCGGGATTCCCCTGCAAGCATTCGCAATCTTATAAGGACATCAGATGGATTATTTGCAAAATGCGCGCGAAACCCTTGCCATTGAAGAACAGGCACTGGCAAAATTAAGCCAAAATTTAGACCGCACTTTTGATGCCGTGGTAAATCTCGTTCTTGGCTGCGAAGGACGCGTCGCCGTCAGCGGAGTCGGAAAATCCGGATTAATCGGCAAAAAAATCGTCGCCAGTCTCGCTTCCACCGGCACGCCGAGTTTCTTTCTGCATCCGACGGAAGCCTTCCACGGCGATCTGGGCATGCTGAAACCCATCGACGTGGTTATTCTCATTTCTTACAGCGGCGAAAGCGACGAAGTGAACAAACTCATTCCCAGCTTAAAAAATTTCGGCAATAAAATTGTCGCCTTGACCAGCAACCCAAATTCGACGCTGGGAAAACATGCGGATTTTATTTTAGACATTTCCGTTGAACGTGAAGCCTGTCCGAACAATCTTGCACCGACGACTTCCGCCTTAGTCACGCTGGCTTTGGGCGATGCGTTAACCGTGGCGTTAATTCATGCGCGCAATTTCAAACCGATTGATTTCGCCAAATTCCATCCGGGCGGTTCCCTTGGTCGTCGTTTGTTGTGCCGGGTGAAAGATCAAATGCAAACCCGGCTGCCCGTGGTAACCGAAACCACTGGTTTTACCGACTGCTTAACCGTCATGAACGAAGGCAGAATGGGCGTGGCGTTAGTTATGCAACAACAAACCCTGAAAGGCATTATTACCGACGGAGACATTCGACGCGCGCTAACGGCAAACGGCGCGCAAACTTTGCATAAATCCGCCGGAGACTTAATGACGCGTAATCCGAAAACCATCCACCAAAACGAATTCTTATCCGCCGCCGAATCTTTCATGAAAGAGAAAAAAATCCATTCATTGGTGGTTGTGAACGATGAGAATCAGGTTGTAGGATTGGTGGAATTTTCATCGTAACGGATATTTTCATTCGGAGCGTATTCGCTCTTTTTACTTTTTTCGGAATAAATAAATGCAAAATAAACTGCAAAAAATCAAATTTGTGATTACCGATGTAGACGGCGTTCTGACCGACGGTCAACTCCACTACGACGCCCACGGCGAAGCGATTAAAAGTTTCCACGTACGCGACGGATTAGGCATCCGCATGCTGATGGAACAAGGCATTCAGGTCGCCGTATTATCGGGACGTTCATCGCCTATTTTACAACGTCGCATCGAAGATTTAGGTATTAAACTGGCTTATCTCGGTAAACTGGAAAAAGAAAGCGCCTGTTTGGAGCTAATAAAACAAGCGGGCGTCACGGCGGAACAAACCGCCTATATCGGCGACGATAGTGTAGATTTGCCGGCATTTGCGGTATGCGGCGTCGCATTTGCCGTTAACGATGCGCCCCAATACGTAAAACAACATGCCGATTACGTGCTGACACTCGGCGGCGGAAAAGGCGCATTTCGCGAAATGTCCGATCTGATTTTAACCGCCCAAAACAAAACGGATGTCTTTAGTACGGCGAAAGGCTTTTTGAAAACCGTGAAAAATATGGCGCAATAGCCGAAATAACTTTACAATTTAACCCAATAACTAAGAGAGTGATGATGTCTGTCCTTGTCCAATTTCACATTGTTTTTGCGTTTTTGACGCTGTTTTTATTAATCATTCGCGGCGCCATGCAATTCGCCGGCAAAGACTGGCGCGCCAAAAAACTGTTAAAAATTCTACCGCACTTATCGGATACCGTTCTATTAGTAAGCGGTCTTGTGCTTGCTTTCATTTACGGATTTGAAATCTGGATGGTTGAAAAACTGCTATGTTTCGTGGTTTATGCGCTCGGTGCCGCGAAATTCTTCAGCAAAAAAACGCAGCAAGCCAGAGCATTTGATTTTATCCTCGCACTTGCGGCGTTACTTATCGCCATGTGGCTGGGATATCGCCATTAATTTCCATCAAAAAGGGCGTAATATTACGCCCTTTTCCAATTTGCCTTTACAGTTACCATTTATCCGCCGCCTGATGATCACTGTCCCGGCTTTCGATCCAACGCTCGCCTTGGTTGGTCTGTTCTTTCTTCCAAAACGGCGCGCGGGTTTTCAGATAATCCATAATAAACTCGTTGGCGGCATAAGCATTAGCGCGATGAGCGGAACTTACGCCCACCAATACAATTTCGTCGCCGGTTTGCAGCAAACCCACGCGGTGAATGACGGAAATCCGTTGAAGCTCCCAACGTTGTCTGGCTTCTTCGACAATTTCGCGTAAAGCTTTTTCCGTCATGGCGGGATAATGCTCAAGGTACAAACTTGTCACTTCATCGCCCAAATTCATCTCGCGCA
The DNA here is from genome assembly GCF_014843355.1 of Actinobacillus sp. GY-402. Lineage (GTDB taxonomy): Bacteria > Pseudomonadota > Gammaproteobacteria > Enterobacterales > Pasteurellaceae > Exercitatus > Exercitatus varius. The sequence continues at coordinate 632,919 of NZ_CP062137.1, read as the reverse complement.
CTTTACCCACAAAAATCGTGGCGGCGCCCACGGAACGGTTTTCCGACAACCAACGATATTCGGCGTTTTGGTCGAATTCCGCTTCCTGCACCGCAATACGAACGTCTGACATATCAGCCTCCAGTCACCGGCGGGAAAAAAGCAATTTCATCGCCGGATTTGACCGCACTTTCCAAAGGTACGAGCGTTTGATTCACCGCCACCAGCAGTTTCCCCGCTTGCAAAGCCAACGCCCAACGCTCGCCCTGTGCGGCGAGATGTCGGCGAATTTGCTCGGCGGTTTGGAATTCATCGCTCACTTCCGTGGATGCGACTCCGATAATCTCGCGGGTTTGCGCAAAAAATAACACTTTAATCATGCCGAATCCTTATGCCGCAATAAAATGTCCCGATTTTCCACCGCACTTTTCAAGCAAGCGTACCTGTGAAATCACCATATCTTTTTGCACGGCTTTGCACATGTCGTAAATGGTTAACGCCGCCACGCTGGCCGCAGTTAAAGCTTCCATTTCCACACCGGTTTTACCCGTCAGTTTGCACAGACTTTCAATGCGAACCTGATGAGTTTCGGGAAGTGCGGTCAAATTTACTTCGATTTTTGACAACAATAACGGATGGCACAACGGGATCAATTCCCAGGTTCGTTTAGCCGCCTGAATGCCGGCGATTCGGGCGGTGGCAAAAACATCGCCTTTATGATGATTGCCCGCAATGATCATTTGCAACGTTTCCGCATTCATGCTGATAAAGGCTTCCGCACGCGCTTCGCGAACCGTGTCCTGTTTGCCCGACACATCCACCATGTTTGCTTCGCCGTTCTGATTAATATGAGTAAATTCTGTCATGTTGTCCGTTAACCACCGATTGTTGATAAATTTTTACGCACGCCGCTGTCGCCCTGATGAAGAAAATGATGTTCCCGTTTACCCTGTAACGCTGCGAATAAACTTGCCTGTAAAAGGGATTGCTGATCATCACGTTGTAACAAATTACGCAAATCGATGCCTTCCTCACCAAACAAACAAAGATGCAATTTTCCTTTCGCCGATACGCGCAGACGGTTGCAACTCGCACAAAAATTCGGTTCGTACGGCATGATTAAACCGATTTCGCCGACATAATCCGGATGCCGGAAAACTTTTGCCGGTCCGTCGGTTAAGCCTTTTTGTTGCAACTGCCAGCCGTCAAGAATAAGCTTTTCCGCCAACATTTGTCCGGAAAGATGATGACGACGGAAAAACGCGTCCATTTCACCGGTTTGCATTAACTCGATAAAGCGCATTTGAATCGGGCGAGTTTTCACCCATGCCAGAAACTTGGCGAACTCACGTTCGTTAAGATCTTTCATCAGCACGGAATTCACTTTGATTTTGCGATAACCGACTTCGAAAGCGCGATCGATACCGCGCATCACTTCAGCAAATTTATTCTCGCCGGTAATTTGATAAAACATGCGCGGATCAAGGCTGTCCACGCTGACATTAATAGAAGAAATCCCCGCGCTTTTCCAGGCGTCGACGTCTTTCGCCATACGATAACCGTTGGTCGTCAGCGCGACTTTCTGAATACCGTCAAGTGCGGTGATATTTTCCACAATTTTAAGGAAATCTTTACGCAACGTCGGTTCGCCGCCGGTAATCCGGACTTTCTGCGCGCCCATTGTCGCAAAGGCGGATACCAGCCGACGGATTTCGTCCACAGTCAGAAATTTATCGCGCTCGGACGACGGTCGATAACCGTCGGGTAGACAGTAATTACAACGGAAATTGCACACGTCCGTAATCGACAAACGCAGATAATAATAGGTACGCCGGAACGCATCCACAAGGCGTTCGCCCGCGTTTTTAACAGGAATAGATTGCATTGAATACCTTTACAAAAATCGGTAGGACCAATTGTTTCCAACGGATCCCTGAGCGATAAACCGCATCGCTGGCGTTGCTGCCTTATTCCGCTCCGACTGTTCGGAAGAACTTAGGCACACAAGCTCGGTAAACGAAAATTGAATCTATTGTAAAAGAGCCCATAAGGATGAGCAAGCATAAAACAAGAAATTACTTGATCTAGGTAGGAAAAATGAAATTTTCTTTTGAATCAATTATATATTTATTTTTATAGCGTAAAAAAACATCGCAAAATTTGACCGCACTTTACGCCGCCACAAACACTTGCTGCACTAAAATCATATACAAAATCGTGCCCGCCGCCATGGAAAGAAACATATTTTTCTTCCACAAATGCAAGGCTAAGGTTACCGCGCCTGCGATAAAATTCGGCATGCCGTGATAGCCCGTGAACAGATCGATATCCTTAAAACAATAAATCACCAGCATGCCGAACATAGCGGCCGGCAAAACTTTGCCCAAATAACGAATATAATGAGGAATGGGACGATTTGCCGGAAAAATCCAAAAAGGCAGTAAACGGCAAAAATGCACGCCGATAACGCCCATCGCAATGGTGATAATTTGTTGGCTTAATGTCATTTATTCCACCTTTTCCAAACGAATGATTTTATTTTCCAGTTTGTTGCGTCTGAGCGTCAGCACCGCCAGAATCGTAAACAAAGTCGGAATTAAGAAATGCTCTTTTCCCGCCGTAACCAGGAAAAACAGAGTAATTCCCAATCCCAGCCACGAACTGTCGTGCACTTTTTCTTTCATCCAGTTTTCCGCAAAAATCACGATAAATAACGCCGTCATGGCAAATTCGACGCCTTGTAGATTAACCGGCAGGATATTACCGAACACATTGCCCAGCACTGCGCCGGAAATCCAGTAAATATGCAGATATAAACTGACAAAAAAGTAATACCAGCCTCTGTCGATGCCGGTTGGAACGGTTGCCATGTAATTCAGAGAAAAGGCTTCGTCCACCAGAGCGGCAATTAAATACCAACGTTTTTTACCCACGTACGCACCGTATTTTTCCAGCATGGAAATACCGTAAAAAACCTGTCGACCGCTTACCATTAAGGTCACTAGCAAAGTGCTGACAGGCGCAAAGGGCGCAACCAAAGCGGTGGCGACGATAAATTCCACCGAACCGGCATAAATCAGCGCCGCCATAAACAAAGGAAACAGCACGCCAAAACCCAGCGCCTGCATATACACGCCGTAGGAAATGCCGAGAAATAAAAAGCCCGCCAACATCGGCAGAGAATAAGGGAATGCCGCTTTCGCCGCGGCAAAAATTTGTGATCGATTTGCCATTACCGCTCCAAAACAGACAAACCCGGTAAAGTTGAAAAACTTTGCGTTTTTACGGTTTCATAAAAATCGTCAAGATAAGCGCTTTCCGCATCTTCTTTTCGGTAGGCGCAATAAAGATCGCTTTGCAACCCTTGGCGGGTAATCTTACGCGCCACGACATAGCCGCGATCCAAATAGGGCTTGGCCGCCCAAAACGGCAGTGCCGCGACGCCGCGTTTACTGGCCACCAGTTGAATAATGGCAATAGTCAGTTCGCTGGTGCGCCGTTGCGGCGTAATACCCGCCGGTTTCAGCACTTTGCGTAACAAATCCAGCATATCGTCGGGTACGGGATAAGTAATCCAGGTTTGCTCGGCAAAATCCTCCGCTTCCCACACTTCTTTATTTGCCAGCGGATGATCTTTCGCACAAAGCCCCACCATCTCATAGGAAAACAACGGTTTATGCACAATATCGTCATTTTCTTCGATTTCCGACACCACCGCCCAATCCGCCCGGTTGGTTAACAGCAATCCCACCGTATCGGTATGAAAACCCGATACGATGTCCAATTCCACCAGCGGCCAATGCTGACGAAAACTGTCCATCGCCGGCATCAGCCAATCAAAACAGGTATGACATTCCACCGCGATGCGCAATTCCCCCGCTTCACCCTGCTTTACCCGCGACAAATCCCGTTCCGCCGCTACCACTTTCGGCAAAATATCATTGGCAAGCTGAATCAACCGATCACCGGCGGCGGTAAACCGTAACGGATTGCTTTTGCGTTCGAACAGCGGCAAACCGTATTGATCTTCCAAGGCTTTGATTTGATGGGAAAGCGCGGATTGAGTCAGGTAAATCCGTTGCGCCGCCGAAGAAACGGAGCCCGTTTCTTTCAATGCCAGCAAGGTTTTTAAATGACGAAGTTCAAGGAATATGGGTTTCATGAGAATCATTCATTCAAATGGAAAAATTAATGAGCAATATTCTACTCGAAATTTGACCGCACTTTAAATCAATTTTTGTGAGCTAGTTCACGGTATTTATTTTCGAAATCCTATAATATAGCGCCAACTTTTATTCGAATTCACTCAAAGTCGGAGTTTATATGAAATATCAAAAACTTTCTCTCGCCGTTTCCACCGCACTTTTAGGCGCCGGTTTAATGTTTTCCGTTCACGCCGAAGCCAAAGGCCGCCTGACGGTTTATTGCAGCGCCACCAATGAAATGTGTGAAGCGGTAACCAAATCTTTTGAACAAAAATATGACGTGAAAACCGCTTTCATCCGCAACGGTTCCGGCAGCACTTTCGCCAAAATCGAAGCGGAAAAGAATAATCCGCAGGCGGATGTGTGGTACGGCGGAACTTTCGATCCTCAGGCGCAAGCGGCCGAATTAGGTTTGCTACAGCCTTACCGTTCGAAAGAAATCGATAACATCATGCCGAATTTCCAAGATCCCGCCAAAATAAAAGGCAATTACGCCTCCGCTATTTACATGGGAATTTTGGGCTTTGGCATAAATACCGAACGTTTAGCCAAATTAGGCATCAAAGAGGTGCCGAAATGCTGGAAAGACTTAACGGATCCGCGTTTCAAAAACGAAATCCAAATTGCCGACCCGCAAAGTTCCGGCACCGCTTATGTAGCAATCGCCACTTTCGTACAACTTTGGGGGGAAGACGCCACCTTCAAATATTTCAAAGAATTACATCCGAATATTTCGCAATATACGAAATCGGGAATCACTCCGTCTAACAGTACGGCGCGCGGCGAAGCTACCGTAGGTATCGGCTTCCTGCACGATTATGCGGTGCAGAAAAAAGCCGGTGCGCCGATTGAAATGGTGGTGCCGTGCGAAGGAACGGGCTATGAATTGGGCGGTTTAAGTATTATCAAAGGTGCTCGTAATTTGGATAACGCCAAATTATTCGTCGATTACGTGCTTTCCGCCGAAGGTCAGGAAGTGACATGGCAGAAAGGCAATTCACACCAAACTTTAACCAATACCAAAGCGAAACAATCGCCGACGGCGTTTGATCCGACCAAACTGAAACTCATCAATTACGATTTTGAGAAATACGGTTCTGCGGACGAACGCAAACGCCTAATCGAAAAATGGGTTCAGGAAGTGAAACTGGCAAAATAATTGAAAAAACGCTTCATTTTTTGACCGCACTTTGATCTAAAGTGCGGTTCAATTTCCCATTAAATTTAAAAGGAAACCTATGAAAATCTCAAAAATAGCTTTATCGCTTTCAACGATTTTATTAGGATCTTTAGCGTTCAGTCAGAAAGCCTCCGCCGATAGCGGACGTTTGGTGGTTTATTGTTCCGCTCAAAATACGATGTGTGAACAGGAAACGCTGGCTTTTGAGAAAAAAACCGGCATTAAAACCAGTTTTATCCGCGGCGGCACAGGCTCGATTTTAGCTAAAATTGATGCCGAAAAAGCCAATCCGCAGGGCGACGTGTGGTATGGTGGCACGCTGGATCCGCATAGCCAGGCCGGTGAAATGGGCTTGCTCGTGCCTTATAAATCGCCGAATTTGCAATATATTCCCGATGAACTGAAGGATCCCGCCAAAGTAAAAGGAAATTATTCTTCCGCAATTTATTTAGGCGTGTTAGGCTTCGGCGTGAATACCGAACGCTTGGCAAAACTCAATATTCCGGTACCGAAATGCTGGAAAGATTTAACGGATCCGCGTTTGAAAAATGAAATTCAAGCGGCGGATCCGCAAAGTTCCGGCACGGCTTACACGGCGCTTGCCACTTTCATACAGCTTTGGGGCGAAGATGAAGCCTATGCGTATTTGAAAAAATTACACAGAAATGTGTCGCAATACACCAAGTCGGGCAATACGGCAACGCGTAACACCGCGCGCGGCGAAGCTTCAATCGGAATCGGTTTCCTGCACGAACATTCTCTGGAAAAAGAGAAAGGCGCGCCTGTCGAACTGGTCGTACCCTGCGAAGGCACGGGTTATGAAATTGGCGGCATAAGTATTATTAAAGGTGCGCGCAACCTTGAAAACGCGAAAAAATTTGTGGATTGGGCATTATCGAAAGAAGCACAGGAACTTTCCTGGCAAAAAGGTGAAACTCACCAGATTTTAACCAATAGCCAAGCGAAACAATCGCCTTATGCGTTAGATTTTAAATCCATCAATTTAATCAACTATGATTTTGATAAATACGGTTCGAGCGATTTGCGCAAACGCTTGATTACCAAATGGGTGGATGAGGTGAAACTGGCAAAATAATTGAAAAACGCTTCATTTTTTGACCGCACTTTAAACTGTCCGGCGTAGCAATACGTCTATTATTACTCTAAAAATTGCGAGGTTGTATGAATTCCGCAAAAACGCCTTTTACCCAAACGGCAAATTTCTGGATATTATTATCCGTTCTTGCCTTTTTAATCTTGCCGTCTCAGGCTCTTGATTACGGTTTGTTGGAAAGCACCTCCGACGAATTTTACGATGCCATGGGTTGGTCTTCACTTAATCTGACCATTTTATGGTTTCTGCCGTTACTCGGCTTTTTACTCACGCCGCGCCTTGGATTGTCCGTCGCCGCGCAAGCTAAAGCGGAACTGGGCTTAGTGATCTTCAGCGTATTATTCGCCTTTGTCACCGCCACCGTTTACAAAGTGTCGATGGGTTATTCGGTCATCGTTTTAATTGTCACCCTGACTGCACTTGCGACTTTCGCACTGGCAAAACTTAAAGTGATGCAAGGAGATAAATTCATTATCGCGTCATTGTTGTCGATTATTTTGTTGATTTTCTTCTTTATCGTATACCCGACCGTCGCGATCTTAATTTCCATGTTCTATGACGGCGACACCTTCGCGCCGCAGCAAGTATTACGCATTTTAAGCCAAAGCTATATTATCCGGGTAATTACCAACTCGCTCGCGCTATCCGGCTTTGTGGGCATCGTTTCCACGATTTTCGGTTTAGCCTTTGCGCTTTACACCACCCGAATCGCAAAACGCACGGCGTTTATCGGTAAAATTTTCTCGATTTTGCCTATTGTGACGCCGCCGTTCGTTGTGGGTTTAGGCGTAACCTTAATGCTTGGTCGTTCGGGTTATGTCACCGAGTTTTTATCTAATCATTTCGGTTTCACCAATCAAAACTGGCTCTACGGCTTTAACGGTATCGCTATTGCGCAGATTCTCGCTTTTGCGCCCATTTCCTTTATGATTTTAGACGGCGCCTTGAAATCGATTCATCCGTCTATTGAAGAAGCCTCTTACACTTTACGGGCAAACCGTTATCAAACGTTCTATAACATTATTTTCCCTCTGCTCCGTCCCGCTTTGGCAAACTCGTTTTTAATCGTGTTTGTGCAATCGCTTGCAGACTTCAGTAACCCGTTGGTTTTAGGCGGCAGCTTCGATGTGATCGCCACCCAAATCTATTTCTATATCGCCGGCTCACAACTTGATTACGCCTCTGCAAGCACCTTAGGTTCAATATTACTGATCTTCTCCTTGCTGATTTTCGTGGTGCAATATATGTGGATTGGTAACCGTTCTTACGTCACGGTTTCGGGAAAATCTTACCGCGGCGACGTACAGGATCTGCCGGGCGGCTTAAAATGGACCATCATCGCCATGCTCGCCTTCTGGGTGGTTTTCAACATTGCGTTGTACGGCAGTATTTTCTACGGCAGCTTCACGGTGAACTGGGGCGTGGATTACACCTTAACGACCCGCAACTATGAACTGATGTTCGGACAAGGCTTAAGTGACGGTGCATGGCCATCGCTGTTAAACACTATGCTTTACGCAGGAATTGCCGCACCGCTGACCGCACTTTTCGGCCTGCTGATTGCTTATATTGTGGTGCGTAAAGATTTCCAGGGCAAAAAAACATTGGAATTTTTGACCATGCTCTGTTTTGCCGTGCCGGGGACCGTCGCCGGGGTGTCTTACATTTTGGCTTTTAACAATGCGCCGATGTACATTACCGGTACCGGTATCATCATTATTATTTCCATGGTAATGCGTGATTTGCCAATCGGTATGCGCGCCGCCATCGCCGGTTTGGGACAACTGGATAAATCTCTTGATGAGGCGTCCCTTTCACTGAAAGGCAGTTCGTTTAAAACCATTTGGTTTATCGTGTTTCCATTGTTAAAACCGGCATTATTGTCCGCCTTGGTCACCAGTTTCGTGCGTGCCATGACAACCGTGAGCGCCATTATCTTCCTGGTGACGGCGGACACCCGCGTCGCCACCGCCTACATTTTAAACCGCGTGGAAGACGGCGAATACGGCGTTGCTATCGCTTACGGTTCAATCCTGATTATCGTCATGATGGCGATCATTCTGCTCTTCGACTGGATTGTGGGCGACACACGCATTTCACGTTCGAAAGCGAAAAAAATGAATTAAATTTTGACCGCACTTTAACGGGCGTACCGCGTACGCTCCGGTGAATAACTTGATTGGGCGTCGTGATACGCCCTACGAAATAAAAATTGATACGCTAAAACGCACTCTACACAGGCAGTACCAAATTATGACAACAAAAAATGATGATTTCTTAGTTTTAAAAAATATCACCAAATCATTCGGTAAATCGGTGGTGATCGATAATCTGGATTTAACCATTAAACGCGGCACCATGGTGACATTGCTCGGCCCTTCCGGTTGCGGTAAAACCACCATTCTGCGGCTGGTCGCCGGCCTGGAAAATCCGACGTCGGGACAAATTTTCATTGACGGCGAAGATGTGACCAAATCCTCCATTCAAAACCGCGATATCTGTATCGTGTTCCAGTCCTACGCCCTTTTCCCGCACATGTCCATCGGCGATAACGTGGGCTACGGCTTACGAATGCAAAATATCGGCGCGGAAGAACGGAAAAAACGAGTGAAAGAAGCGTTGGAATTAGTGGATTTAGCCGGTTTTGAAGATCGGTTCGTCGATCAGATTTCGGGCGGCCAGCAACAACGCGTTGCCTTGGCCCGCGCTTTGGTGTTAAAACCGAAAGTGCTGTTATTCGACGAACCGCTGAGCAATCTGGACGCCAATTTGCGCCGTTCCATGCGGGAAAAAATCCGCGAATTACAGCAACAACTGGGCATTACTTCCCTTTATGTTACTCACGATCAAACCGAAGCCTTCGCCGTATCCGACGAGGTTATCGTTATGCATAAAGGCAAAATCATGCAAAAAGCGCCGGCGAAAGAACTCTATTTGCGTCCGAATTCCTTATTCTTAGCCAACTTCATGGGCGAAAGCAGCATTTTTGACGGCAAACTGGCTCAAGGCAAAGTCACCGTTAACGGCTATCAATTCGAATTACCGCAAGCGGAACAATTTAACGTGGCGGAAGGCGATTGCCTGGTCGGTATTCGTCCCGAAGCCGTCAGCTTAAAAACGGAAGGCGAAGCAAGCCAGGGCTGCACTATAAAATCGGCGGTTTATATGGGCAACCACTGGGAAGTCGTCGCCGATTGGGGCGGCCGCAACCTGTTAATTAACGCTCGTCCGGACGGTTTTGACCCCGATATGACTCAAAGCTTCGTTCATTTGGCAAAACACGGTGTATTTTTGCTGAAAAAAGAATGAGTTACTCGCACACAAAGAACGGTTTAAAGCCGTTCTTTTTGTGAAAACAATCAAAAAATTGACCGCACTTTAACGGTTTACACGCCAAAGTGCGGTCAAAAAATGCAACGTTTTTTCACTGTCTTTTACGAAGCCGGTCGCACGCCTAGCGTATGACAAATGGCGTAAGTCAGCTCCGAGCGGTTTAATGTATAAAAGTGAAAATCCTTCACGCCTTCTTTCGATAAAATTTTCACCATATCCATGGCGATACTTGCCGCCACCAGATTTCTGGTCGTCTGGTCGTTATCCAGCCCTTCATACATTTTATTCATCCAGCCCGGAATTTTCACATTGGTGAGCGTTGCCATTTTTTGTAACTGCTTGAAATTCGTCACCGGCAGAATTCCCGGTACGATTTCTACTTCAATCCCCACCGCAACGCAGCGATCGCGAAAACGTAAATAGCTGTCTACATCAAAGAAAAATTGAGTAATTGCCCGGTTGGCGCCGGCTTCCACTTTTTGTTTTAAATAAATCAAATCCGCTTGGGCGGATTTCGCTTCAGGATGCACTTCCGGATAAGCGGCTACGGAAATATCGAAATCCGCCACTTCTTTCAATAATTTCACCAAATCCAATGCATAAAAAGGCGGTTTTGTATAGCCGGCCGGAATATCACCGCGAAGGGCGACGATATTTCGGATGCCGTTATCCCAATAATCCCGAGCAATTTCCCGCAACTCATCCGGCGTGGCGTCAATCCCCGTTAAGTGCGGGGCCGCAATCAGTCCCGTTTCGTTTCGTATGCGTTTTACAATGGAATGGGTGCGATCCCGCTCACCGGAATTGGCGCCGTAGGTTACCGAAACAAACTTGGGCTTTAACGGTGCAAGTCGATGAATAGAATCCCATAACATGGTTTCCATGTTCTCATTTTTTGCCGGAAAAAATTCAAAAGATACGTTGATATTTCCGTTTAATTCTGCAAGTGAGTGATTTAAATGATCGATTTCTTTTGCATAGCTCATAAAGCATTCCTTTCTGCTTTTTGTGATTTCAATAGTGGTGATACTTTAAAAGGCATTTAAATGAAAAGCAAGACGATAAATTTCATTTTATTATGAATAAAATTAATATTCTTAAAACGTTGACATCAATATAGCCTCTCCCTATTATCCATCTTATTTTCTCAAATTTAACGAATGGAACTTACCGTGACAGACACAACCTCAATTCTTCAACATGCTCTTTCCAAACGTATTCTGATTTTAGACGGTGCGATGGGGACGATGATCCAACAATTTAAACTGACCGAAGCGGATTTCCGTGGCGAGCGTTTTAAACATTCTAAAATTGATCTACGCGGCAACAACGATCTTCTCACCCTGACCCAACCTTTAGTGATTTCGTCTATTCACGAGAAATACCTTGAAGCGGGGGCGGATATTATTGAAACCAATACGTTCAGTTCCACCACTATTGCGCAAGCGGATTACGACTTACAAGCGGTCGCTTATGAGCTAAATTTTGCAGGGGCAAAACTGGCTCGTATTGCGGCGGATAAATACAGCACCCCTGAAAAACCACGTTTTGTGGCAGGTATTCTTGGTCCAACCAACCGCACAGCCTCGATTTCGCCAAATGTGAACGATCCCGGTTTTCGTAACATTACTTTTATGGAATTGGTCGATGCCTATGCGGAAGCAACTCGCGGCTTAATTGAAGGTGGTTCGGACATTATTATGATCGAAACCATCTTCGATACCTTGAACGCCAAAGCCGCTGCTTTTGCCATTGACCAAGTATTTGAAGAACTGGGCGTGGTATTGCCGATTATGATTTCGGGAACCATTACCGATGCCTCCGGGCGTACCCTTTCGGGGCAAACTACCGAAGCTTTTTACAACTCACTCCGCCACGCAAAACCGCTCAGTTTTGGTTTGAACTGTGCCTTAGGGCCGAAAGAGTTGCGTCCTTATGTGGAAGTGATGTCGAAAATCTGCGAAACCTATGTGTCCGTTCACCCGAACGCCGGCTTACCGAATGCCTTTGGCGGCTACGATTTGGGGGCGGAAGAGATGGCGGAGCACATCAAAGAGTGGGCGGAAAGCGGTTTCTTAAATATCGTGGGTGGCTGTTGCGGAACTACACCTGAACATATCAAAGCCTTTGCGGACGTAGTGGCTGGAATTAAACCTCGTGCCTTGCCTGAAATCAAAACCGCAATGCGTTTGTCTGGGCTTGAGCCGTTAAACATTGATGATGAAAGCCTGTTTGTAAACGTGGGCGAACGCAATAACGTAACAGGTTCGGCGAAGTTTAAGCGTTTGATTAAAGAAGAGAAATTTAGCGAAGCCATTGAAATTGCTATCGATCAGGTGGAAAACGGTGCGCAAGTGATTGACGTGAATATGGACGAAGCCTTGCTCGACTCGCAAAAATGTATGACCCGTTTCCTTAACATTATGGCGACCGAACCTGATGCGGCAAAAGTGCCTGTGATGATTGACTCGTCCAAGTGGGAAGTGATTGAAGCTGGCTTGCAATCGGTGCAAGGTAAGGGAATTGTAAACTCCATTTCCCTTAAAGAAGGCGAAGAAAAATTTATTCACCAAGCAAAACTGGTTCGCCGTTATGGTGCGGCGGTGGTCGTGATGGCGTTTGACGAAGTGGGGCAAGCGGACACCGAAGAACGAAAAGTAGAAATCTGTACTCGTGCTTACGATATTTTGGTTAATCAAGTGGGCTTTCCGCCTGAAGATATTATTTTCGACCCGAATATTTTTGCCATCGGTACAGGGATTGAAGAACACAATAACTACGGCGTGGACTTTATCAATGCCACAGGTCGCATTAAACGTAGCCTACCGCACGCCAAAATTTCGGGCGGTGTGTCGAATGTGTCCTTCTCGTTCCGTGGTAATAATGTGATGCGTGAGGCTATTCACGCCGTATTCCTTTACCACGCTATTAAGCAAGGTATGGATATGGGGATCGTGAACGCAGGGCAACTGGCGATTTATGATGATCTCGATCCTGAATTGCGTGATGTGATTGAAGATGCGGTGCTAAATCGCCGTCCTGATGCCACCGATCGCCTGTTAGATATTGCAGAAAAATACCGAAATGTGACCGCTAGTAACAGTGAAGATAGCGGCGTTGCTGAATGGCGTACTTGGGCGGTGGAAGAACGTTTGAAACACGCTCTCGTGAAAGGGATCACCAACTATATTATTGAAGATACCGAAGAGGCGCGCCAAAAATTCCCGACACCGCTCGAAGTGATCGAAGGACCGCTAATGGACGGTATGGACGTGGTGGGCGATTTGTTCGGTGACGGCAAAATGTTCCTACCGCAAGTGGTGAAATCCGCTCGCGTGATGAAGCAGTCGGTCGCCTATTTAGAACCGTTTATCAACGCCACCAAGCAAAAAGGCTCGTCCAGCGGTAAAGTGGTGATTGCCACCGTAAAAGGCGACGTGCACGACATCGGCAAAAATATTGTGAGCGTGGTGTTGCAATGTAATAACTTTGAAGTGATCGACTTAGGCGTAATGGTGCCTGCGGATAAAATCATTCAAACGGCGATTGACGAAAAAGCGGACATCATCGGCTTAAGCGGTTTGATCACGCCGTCCCTTGACGAAATGGAATACTTCTTAGGCGAAATGAACCGCTTGAATTTGAATATTCCTGTCATTATCGGCGGAGCAACCACCTCCAAAGAGCATACAGCGATTAAACTTTATCCGAAATATAAACACGAAGTAATTTACACCACCAATGCCTCTCGTGCGGTAACAGTTTGTGCGGCATTGATGAACCCGGATACCAAAGCGGAACTGTGGGAACGAATGAAAAAAGAGTACGAGCAAATTCAAGAGGCTTTTGCCAACAAAAAAGCCCCACGCAAGCAGTTGCCGATTGAAGAGGCACGCAAAAATGCCTTTGATGCGTTCAGTGGCGAATGGGCGGATTACCAAGTGCCAACGCCAAAACAAACAGGCATTGTGGAATATAAAAACGTACCGATTGCGACCTTACGGAAATTTATCGACTGGTCGCCGTTCTTCCGTTTATGGGGCTTAATGGGCGGTTATCCTGACGCCTTCGACTACTCTGAAGGCGGAGAAGAAGCACGCCGAGTGTGGAACGATGCGCAAAAAGTGTTGGACGAATTAGAGCAAAATCACAAGCTCAACCCAAGCGGCATTATGGGCATTTTCCCAGCCAACAGCGTAGGCGATGATATTGAAATCTATCAAAATTCCGACCGCACTTTAGTGGCAGGCAAAGTCTATAACCTCCGCCAACAAAGCGAACGCGGCAAAAACAGCAAAAGCCCGTACAACCTTTGCTTGAGCGACTTTATCGCAAGCAAAGTCAGCGGCAAACAGGACTGGTTCGGTATGTTCGCCGTCTGTGCAGGGATTGAAGAACACGACTTAGTGGAAGGCTACAAAGCCGCAGGGGACGACTACAACGCCATCTTGCTCCAAGCGGTCGGCGACCGTTTAGCCGAAGCAATGGCGGAATACCTGCACTTTGAACTCCGCACCAAAGTCTGGGGCTACACCGATGAAAGCTTAGACAACGACCGCCTAATCCGTGAAGAATACATCGGCATCCGCCCAGCCCCAGGCTACCCAAGCTGCCCAGAACACACGGAAAAACAGATCATCTGGGATTTGCTGGAAGTGGAACAACGCATCGGAATGAAACTCACCGAAAGCTACGCAATGTGGCCGGCAGCAAGTGTCTGCGGTTGGTATTTCACCCACCCTGCAAGTAATTATTTCACTCTTGGGCGAATTGATGAAGATCAGGCTGTGGATTATGCGAAACGTAAGGGGTGGAATGAGAGAGAGATGGTGAAGTGGTTGGGAGTGGCGATGAAGTAGGTAATCTTATAGAAAAATAGCCGTTACTTAAGAATAACGGCTATTTCCTCTACTTACATGGTAATTGTTCTAATTCATTAAGATGATTTTTAATATCAATTATAAATGGGTGGAATAATTCAAAAATTTTGTTAGCTAATTCTCCTGTTGTAACTTTTCTCCATGTTTCTGCGTTCCAATTTTTAAGATTATCGTCACACCATTTCCAATAAAGCCAATGTTCAGTATTCTTGAATCCATCATATTTAAATATCGAATTTAGTTGCTCATACTTCTCTTTCGATAAAGCAAATTTATGAGCCCAAACACCATAGAAGGCATCTTTACAGTTAGCCGAATCAAATTCTATTCCTATTCCCCAAGATTGCTTTTCTATATCCCCCTTATCTAAATAAAATCCCATTGAATGCCCTGATGTATTAAATTTCCATCCCCGGCTAACTATTTCAGGACATTTATCTTCTAGTTCTTTTTGAAGTTGTTGAATTAATAAAACATCTAACCGTTCATATAAGTTTTCAGAGTTTTCAATTAGAGAAATTGCGGTGCTAAGCCAATTAGGAGTTTGTATTATTTTATCTAGAAAATCATCATTATTATTTACTTCTCTCATAATTTTTCCCTTTAAAAACTGTTTAAAATCATTACAGAAATTATTAATATTAGGAGCTAGAATTGGAGTTTGATTTAGCCATTTAATAATGTCTTTGGTTCCTAATACGGTCGCTTTATGCTCATCATTTAATTTTTTCCATTCATCTTCCGAAATAGATTCTTTAGTTGGTTGGCGTTTAAATGGTGGCAGATAAATTAAGAAAAATGGAACCTTATAAGTTATTAAATCCTTGTGATAATCTGATAATTGTTCTCCTTGATCTTTAGCATCTTTCAATTTATTTTCAATAGAAACAACCCATTGTCTTTCACTATTTAACCAACCTTCAATAAAAATATCATGCCTTCTTTTTGTTTTAGTTAGTTTTTCACAAGTAACAACAATATGGTCATAAGATAAAAACTGGTGTAACTTTAAATATTTTAAAAATGTATTGAGAAATAAGTCTTGCTGACCGTGTGTTTCGATTGGATCAAGAAAAAAAGCAAGAATACGAGATAAGCCATTTTCATCTGTTTCTATGAACTGAAAAGGATTAAAACGATTAGCGTCATATAATTCTGTTTTTGCTCTTTCTATGCTATAAGATTCAAGAACTTTATGAATCTCATTTAATGATTTAAAAATATGTTCATTCATGATTGACCTTACATTAGAATAGTTATGTAGCTTATATTACACTCAATTTGCAAAACTTCCAGTAACTTTCCGCACAAGAACTACACTAATCTGTGCATTAATCCCCTAGTTTTTTCCTAAGTTAAGCATAGTATAGAGCCGCTGGCACGAAAACCTAACTAGCTCCAGCGGAGCAACATTATGCATAACCCACGGCGTGAGCTGTGGGTTATTTACAAGTACCCTCATTTTGCGATCTTCATCGAAAAATCTCACATTTCCATTCGACAATATCCCTACAAGCGGTTACATTTATTGAAAAATTTACAAGAAAAACTTATTACTTAAATAAAAATAGTGAAAGATACGATATATGTAGCCGTTGCTCAAACTCCAATTTTAATAAATTTTCGTATGGGCGGGATTTATCCCCGCCCGAAAACTAAAATATTGAGAAAATATGAAAAACACCTTACCTAAACGTCGCAATAATATGCGACTACCACATTATGATTATTCTCAATACGGCTGCTATTTCGTCACAATCTGTACCAAAAACAGAAATTGTCTTTTTGGGCATATTGCTAATGAAAAAATGCACTTAAATGAAATTGGAATGATGATAGATGAAACCTTAAATGCTTTATTAAAAGATTATCCCAAAAGTGAGTTTTCTCACTATGTTATTATGCCAAATCACATACATTTCATTTGGTTTAATCAAGACTGTGTTTTACTTTCAAATTTGGTTCGGAAATTGAAAGGTATTACGGCTAAAAAATATCGAGAGATGATGAATAACCAGACTTATGAACCATTATGGCAACGCAGTTTTTATGAGCATATTATTCGCAATGATGAAGATTTTTTGAGAATTTGGGAATATATTGAACATAATCCATTGCAATGGCATTTGGATCGTTTTTATCAATAGATATGGGCGGGGATACAAACGCTTGCGTTTGAACGTTGGCTTTGCCAACGGCTACGAAGTAGCGAGCGAAGCGAGTAAACCCCGCCCCTACAAAATGGAAGCGTGTTTCCAATTTTGGAGAAAAAATCCTTAAATTGGAAATCAACTTCCAATAATTTAAGAATGATGTTGAAATGGAAGTAAACTTCCAACTCTATATAACTTACATTTCCATTCGACAATCCCCTCACAAGCGGTTACATTTACTCAACATTTTGCAAACTACAACTAAAAACAAGATATTAAACCAATGCACACACCCCACATCTACATCGGCACGGGCGGTTATAGCGATACGGATTTAGTCGGTACGCTCTATCCGTTTGGGACGGATAAATCGGATTTTTTGTCGGTTTACGGTCAGCATTACGACACCGTTGAGATCAACAGCACCTATCACGCCCCGATTGGCTATAAGGCTGTACAAGGTATGTTAGAAAAGGCGGAAGGGCGGTTAAAATTTTCGGTGAAACTGCATCAAGATTTTAGTCATAAACGTACCGCCACTGCCGAGCAAACACAGGCGTTTTTGGACACATTGCAACCATTGCGTGATAATCATTGTTTAGCCAATTTATTCGTGCAATTCCCAACCAGTTTTGAGCGTCAGCACGCAAACCGTTACTATCTTGCGGAACTGGTGTCGTGGTTTAGTGATTATCCCCTTGCCATTGAATTTCGCCACGCCAGTTGGCATACGCAATCGGTGCTGGACTATTTTCACAGCAAAGAAAATCTGATTTGGTGCAATGTGGATTATCCGCAGAATATCGGTTTGCCTGCCTTTCGGTTTTATGCAAACCAACGTACCGCTTATCTGCGATTGCACGGTCGCAATCCCCATTGGTGGAAAGCGCAATCGGCACAAGAACGCCACGATTACCGTTATAGCGAAATCGAATTACAGCAACTAGCGGCATTGTTAAATCAGCAAAAAGCGGAATTTGATCAGCTTTACCTTTACTTTCAAAACACCACCAACAGCCATTCTTTCTACAATATCGAGAGTTTGAAAGGCTATTTGGCGAACTATGGATTTCAAGTGAAAGACACACCTGAATTTTTAGCCGGGCAGCAGAGTTTATTTTGACTGACTGCGAGAGCCTCGCCCATGTTTCGCTTCCTAGCTTAAGCATCTATCATGCCTCCGGCACGAAAACCCAGCTTGCTCCGGCGGAGCAACACCACGTATAACCTACGACATAAGCCGTGGGTTATTTGTAAAATAAAGCACAACCAAACAAGTTCAATAGCACAGATAAATTTTTTTAACTTCTACACTCCCTATAATTTACGCTATCATAGCACCACTCTATTTTCCTATATTTCTCGGAATTTTAATTATGAACAAACTAAAACTTATTTTATTGACATCAACCCTTACCGCGCTATTCGCCTGTGCGCCTAAACCGACCGTGCCGGTGAAAACGGGCTATTTAAAGGATGATATTAGTCCTGCAGAATTACAAAACGCCGCAAACTACAAACGTTATTATTACACTTGTACAAATTTTGAAACGGGCGCAGATTCTTATTTATCTACCTATTTTCCGCTTTCGCGAGAAAGCCGCATGAAGGATAACTTTGGAATCTATTTCCAGTTAGACGGCGACAAAGCCCGGCCGTTTGATCACATTGAAAACAAAGCGCTTAATGCGCAAGCTTCCCGTTTTGAAGTCACATATCGCTCATATCGCCCGATTCAAGGTGATTATATTGATTTAGTTGCGCACGAACACAGTTCGGTTTATTACAAAAATCATCAGGGAATGCGGATGCCTTGGCTGGATTGTCGGGAAAGTTAAACAAGGCTGAAATTAAAACAGCCGTTTGACAGAAAATCGAACGGCTGTTTTCAGTTTATATTTAAGTCATTTTCTCGATAGTAAAAATTTCTCTCTTTGCCTGATCCATTTTAACTTTCACGCCAAAGGCCCTGGCAAGATTTTCTGCATTTAACACCGCTTGTGTTGCGCCGTTGGCGAGGATTTTTCCTTTCTCCAACAAAATAATTTCATCGCAAAAGCGATAAGCTAAATCCAGATGATGAATGGCGACCACGCAGGTTTTCTGCGGCGTGAGAGATTTAAGCCGTTCCATCATATCGATTTGATAATAGGGATCGAGCGACGCAATGGGTTCATCGGCAAGCAATAACGGGGCTTGCTTAATACAACAACGAGCCAGTTGCACGCGAGCTTGTTCGCCGCCTGAAAGTTGTCGGAACGGTTTTTCGAGTAAATGTGAAAGAAAAAACTGCGCGGAAATCGACCGCACTTTTACCGATTCGTCCTTCGTTGGCGTTGGCAAACCGAGCGCGATGACGTCATAAACCGACAAATCCCAATGAATTCGGGTATTTTGAGCGAAGTACGCCAGCCGTTCGCTTTTCTGTTTGGCGCTCATTTCCGATAATTTGCAATGTTCGAGCCAAATCTCACCGCTTGCAGGCGGCAAGATCCCGGCAATACCTTTCAATAAAGTGGATTTTCCCGCTCCGTTTGCGCCCATAATACCAATGAGTTTGCCTTGTGGAATTCGGCAACTGACATTGGATAAACCGAATGAAAAGCTGACGTTTTCCAGTTTAATCATTTGCCATTCTCCGTTGTTGCGTCAATAAAATCCAAATCAAAAACGGCGCGCCGATAATTGCCGTAAGCGTGCCCACATAAATATGGGCAAAAAACGGCAAATACAAAATGCAAAGATCGGCAATCAGTAAAATTAATGCCCCAATCAGCCCGCTTGTAAGATAAAGCTGAGAAGGACGCTTTTTCAGGAGAATACGCGCCAAGTGCGGAGCGATTAAGCCGATAAATCCGATGGTTCCCGTTTGTGGAATGGTGGCGCCGACCAATAACGCCACGCCGAGAGTCGTGATAAAAAAGCTGCGTTTCGGATCAACGCCCATTGTACCGGCGGTTTCTTCGCCGAAAGTGAGCAAATCCAGATAGCGCCGTTGTTGATAAAGACAGAATAAGCCGAGCAGCATAATCGGTAATGAAATCAATAAGGTATCTAACTTCGCCCACATTAGCGAGCCTTGCAGCCAACGGTAAAGTTCCGCCAACGCCCAAGGGCTTTCGGCATTCGACAGCAACAACGCAATCGCTGAACCGAGCAACATATTGACCGCCACTCCGCTTAAAATCATCATGGTTGTGCCGTGATTTTTGGCAATCAGATACACCAGCAGGAAGCTCAATAACGCCCCCAGCACCCCGCCAATCAGTAAAAAGGTAAAAGGCACGGAAAAATAGTACAGAATAAAAACACTCGCCGTCGTCGCGCCGTTCGCACTGCCGAGCAATCCCGGGCTTGCCAGCAGATTTTGAAAAATCCCCTGCATCGCATTGCCCGCCACCGCCAAACTCGCGCCCGTCAGAACAGCCAGTAAAATACGCGGCAAACGAATGTCCCATAACACCAACGGGCGCATATCGGTGATGATGCCTTCGGCATTTTTCAATGCGGAAAAATGGCCAAGATCATGGCAACTTGCCAAGCTGATAATGAAGATCAATAGAACAAAAAGTGTGCTGTTTAATTTAATGATTTTACTCATTTTTTTCCTTTGACTGTCGATAAATCGCCTCCGCCCCTTGCCAAATGCCGTGATCAAAGCAATAAGTATATTTCATCGGAAGCTCAAAGTGCGGGCGATTTTTAAAGAGTTTTTTCCATAACGGATGAGAAAACAGCTCCGCCCGTTCGTTGTAACCTTGCTTATCCGTTAATGAAATCAGCACGTTCGGCTGGCTTAACAGCACTTTTTCGAGGGAAAAATTCTGCGGCGTTAAGGGCGTTTTCAACGGAGTTAAACCGAGTAATTGCAATAACGTTTGATAGTTGGGTTGCCGCGTGTCCGCCACGCCCGTTTCGGATAAAATCAACGTATCGGTAAGCGGTTGATTTAAATTAGTATTTTGCGATTTTAGAGTTGTAATAAATTGCTCCGCTTTGGCTTGATTATCCGTCAATTTGCCAAGCTGTGAAATCAGTTCGAACAGTTGTGCGGGCGTTTGCGGGCTGTCGTTAATCGGAATAATCCTTACGCCCGATTTTTTAAGATCCGCCGTCAGTTGCGGATAAAAATATTCGTTAATCAGCACGGTTTTATCCAAATACGGCAATAATTGGCTTAACTCCGGCTCAAGCACGGGCTTATCCCGATTGAATTTATCCAACATCATCAAAGGATTTTTAGAATAAGGCGACATTGCCGCAATTTGCTCGGGTCGAGCGAGTTCCGCCAGCAAGCGATCGCTGCAAAGCGTGAGAGAAACAAACTGTTCCTGAGCATAAACCGTACTTGGCAACAAAAGTGCGGTCACAAAAAGCAACGCTTTTTGAACGTTGGCTTTGCCAACGGTGGCGAAGCCATAAGTAATCGCACCGGCGATTACGCATAAAAATTTAAAGGTTTTTTGCATTAAATAATTATAGGTGACAAAACCGGCGGGAATCGCCCCGCCCCAAGATTAAAAACCGCCTTTTAAACCGACGTAAATATGACGGCCCTCTTGACCGTAACCCACGGTATGTTCGTATTTTTTATCAAACACATTGTTTAGATTGACATATACGTTCAAATTTTCCGTAAGTTGATAATTCACGCCAAGATTTAATAAAGTATACGACGGCAATTTGACGCGTGACGACAAATAAGTGAATTCGTCATAGTAGCTGTCAAAACGTTTGCCTACGTAAGCAATATTGGCATCGGCGCCCCATTGTTCGGTGATTTGATATGCAATTCCCGCATTTGCCGTGTGTTTCGGGCGACGAATCAACGTCAAACCTTTGCTGTCTTTGGTTTGCATATAAGTATAATTGGCATAAGCGGTGAAGGCGTCCGTTAATTTGCCGTTATACGTCACTTCGACGCCTTTAATTTTGGTCGTGCCGTCCACGTTAACCGCGCGGTAAACATAAGGCGCAACGGATTCGGTGCCGATAAAGTTTTTCACCTGACGCCCGAAATAAGTCACATCAAGACTGTGGCGTTTATCCTTGGATTCAATGAGCAAACCCGCATCGCCGCCGCGGCTTTTTTCCGCTTGCAAATCGGGATTCGCCAAATACTTGCCGTCGTAACCGTAGTATTCGGTCATTGTCGGATTTTGAATCGCCGAACCGAAGCTGGCGTGCACCTTGAAATTAGGCGATAAACGATAGGCGCCGGCAACGCGTCCGGTGAACGCGTCTTTGTATTCCGAGCTGTCGGTATAACGACCGCTTAACGTTAAGCTGTGTTCATCTTCGGCGAACAAACGATATTCCGTCGCCACGCTTTTTTCCGTTAAGCTTTTCTCATTTAAATAAGACGTCGAATCGTATTTTGATTTCTGATATTCGGTTAAAAGACTTAAGCCTTGTTTAATTGCACCTTCGCGATCGAAATTAACGTCTAACTGATAATTCGCATTTAATTTCTTCGCATGATAAGCACTCATCCATGCGCCGAAGGTATCGCTGTCGGTTTTGATATGGCTTACGCCGGCTTTTTGCTTGAATAATTCATCCTCACCGCCAAGATAACCGCTTAATTTTAAAGTGGTTTCACGGGTGCGGGTAAAATCGTCAAACAAGGTTTCGCCCACAAGGCTATTGTCATAATGAGCGGATTGGGTCGAATGCACGGCTAAAATCTCAACGCCTTTGTCGCTCGCATCATAACCTAACCGAACCGAAGCGTTATCGCGATGAAATTTATCTTTCTCAACGGCGCCTCCCGACGTAATTTTCGCGCCGTTTTCCGCAATATAACGGAAAGTGTCCGAACTATAGGCCGAAATTCCCTGCGTGCGATGGCTATCTCCATGAATCGCATAATAAAAACCGTCGTTATAACCGGATAACGTTGCGGATGCATCTCGCGTACGATGCGATCCGGTGCCTAAATCAAAATCAATATTGAACGGTTTATCTTTATACAATCCGGTTTTGGTCGTGATATAAATCACTCCGCCCATAGCATCGCTGCCCCAAAGTGCGGACTGCTCGCCGCGCAAAATTTCGATGCGTTCGATGTTACTCAGACTCAATCCGCCGAAATCAAATCCGTAACCGGTGACGGGATTCATTTTTACGCCGTCAATAATTACTGAAGTATGGTTGGCATCCGCCCCGCGCAAATAGAAATTAGATAAGGTTCCGCGTCCGCCCGACGCACTGAACGCCACTCCCGGCACGGTCTTTAAGGCGTCGCTTACGTAAGTTGCATTGCGGTTATCAAAATCTTTTTCGCTGAGTACGGTCACGGATGAGGCGGTTTGATCCTGATTTACCGGTGCGGCGTAAGCGGAATAGACGTTTATGGGGGATAAATCGGTTGTCTGTTCCGCAGCGACAGCTCCGGAAGCGATTAACGAGACAGATATAATACTAAGCGCTTTCTGCATAACGGTTCCTTAAAAATAAAAATTTTTGAAATGACGTCCCGAATTCTATACCAAAATTATGATTTTTAAGGTGAATTATTCTCATACAGAACGCTAAAAATTTTCATCCGCTCATTGATTTGTGATTCCGATAAAAAACAAGGAGCAAATGCCGTTATATCCGCATTCGCTCCTTGATTTAACCGGTATTCACAACTTCATTTTTGCTGATAAAGTGCGCCTTCCGACAACCGCTTCATCAGAAAATGTTTTCTTAAGCCGAAACCGTCGGAATTAAATTCGCATCCCAGAAATCCACCACGGCATTGACGACCGGCTTGATAATGCCGGCACGAATGACGAAATCGCCAAAACCTTCGTTAGGTTTGCGTTCCGTCGCCCAGCGCCCGATTAAACCGTCTAATTCCGCCAAAATTTCAGGCAACGTGATGTTTTCTTTGTACATACGCGGAATGCGGGTTCCCGGGCGGTCGCCGCCGATATGCAAATTATAACGACCGATAGCTTTACCCACCAAACCGATTTCCGCCAGCATCGCTCGTCCGCAACCGTTCGGGCAGCCGGTAATGCGGGTCACGACATAATCGTCCGCCACATTGTGTTTCGCCATAATTTTATCCAGTTCATCGATAAATTCCGGTAGTGCCCGTTCCGATTCCGCCATAGCCAACGGACAAGTCGGAAAGGACACGCAAGACATGGAATTTTCACGCAATTTGGTGATATTGCCCATTAATCCGTACTGACGGGCGATATCTTCGATTTTCTGTTTGTCTTCTTCCGCCACATTGGCAATGATGATATTTTGGTTCGCGGTAATGCGGAAATCACCTTTATGTACTTTGGCTAGTTCCAGCATACCGGTCATCAACGGTCTGTCCGGTTTGTCCGTAATACGTCCGCTTTCAATGAAACAGGTTAAGTGCCATTTGTTATCAATACCTTTCACCCAGCCGATACGATCGCCGCGTTCGGTAAATTTGAAAGGACGAATCGGTTCGAATTTAAAGCCCATGCGACGTTCTACTTCCTCACGAAAACCGTCTAACGTCATATTTTGCACGGTGTAACGCAAGCGCGCATTTTTGCGGTCCGCACGATTTCCGAAATCTCGCTGAGTGGTAACAATACATTCCGCTGCTTTCAACGTTTGCTCAACCGGAATATAACCCAATTCCAACGCAATATTCGGGTAGGTTTTGGTATTACCGTGTTCAAAGGAAAGACCGCTGCCCACCAGCACGTTAAAGCCGATAAGCTTGCCCGCTTCATCCTGAATACCGACAAAATTCATGTCGTTACCGTATACGTCCACATCATTGAGCGGCGGCAATACCACCGCCGTTTTATATTTACGCGGCAGATAAGTTTTCCCTAAAATCGGCTCGTCTTCCTGACCTAAGAAACTATCGGAACTCTGCACTTTTTTGCCTGCAATCCACACGTCTAAATAACCGTTGGTTCGCGGTAATAAATGTTCGGAAATTTTCTTCGCCCATTCATAGGCTTCCTGATGCAATTCCGATTCAATAGGATTGGAAGAACACAATACGTTACGGTTCATATCCGACGCCGTGGCAATCGAATCCAAACCCAATTTATGCAGCAACCGGTGCATTTCCTGCAGTTTGGTTTTCGGTACGCCGTGATACTGGAATGTCTGGCGGTTAGTCAAACGAATCGACTGATAATAGTTGTTATCCCGAGCAAATTTATCAATCTCAATCCATTGTGCCGGCTTAATAATTCCGCCGGGCAAACGGCAACGCAATAACATAAATTTGCGCGGTTCCAGTTTTTCATCCATACGTTCCGCACGAATATCGCGATCATCCTGTTCATACATGCCATGGAAACGAATCATCTGGAAATTATCGCCTTTAAATCCGCCGGTAAGTCCGTCTTCCAAATCATCCAGAATAGTACCGCGTAAAAAATTACTTTCGGCTTTCAGCCGTTCGTTATCGGAAAGCGGCTGCGCTTTCCATTCCAAGCCTTTTTGTTTAGTTGAATCTGTCATGTTTTCACTCCGAAATTTGATCATCCTTTCGTAGGACGGGCCCGTCCCACCAAATTCATTTTTTTAACTGCGCATTGTTTGACGCGCCAACGTCTCCAAACTAATACACGTCTCGTTGATAACGCTTGTCTTCGCGTAAACCGTCGAGGAATTCTTCCGCCTCTTCCGCACTTAACTTGCCTTGTTGCGCAATGACGTCTAATAAGGCTTTATCCACGTCTTTCGCCATTCGGCCGGCATCGCCACATACGTAAATGTAGGCGCCGTCCTGAATCCATTGCCAAATATCGGCGGCATTTTCCCGAATTTTATGCTGTACGTAGATTTTTTCTTTTTGATCCCGCGACCAGGCGAAGCTGTATTTATTCAGGAAACCGTCTTTGGCGAATTGCAGCCATTCCGCCTGATATAAGAAATCAAGGGCAAAGTGCTGATTGCCGAAAATCAGCCAGTTTTTACCGTCCGCCTCGTCCGCCGCACGTTGTTGCAGGAAAGCCCGGAACGGCGCAATACCGGTGCCGGAACCGATCATAATAATCGGTTTACCGTGATCCTGCGGCAAACGGAAATTATCGTTATGTTCCACAAAAACCCGAACCTGACCGTCTTCTTCCACGCGATCCGCCAAATAACCCGACGCCCCGCCGGAACGGACTTTGCCGTTATGTTCGAAACGTACGACGCCCACGCTTAAATGCACTTCTTCGCCCACTTCCGCCGGCGATGAAGAAATGGAATACAAACGCGGCGTAATCGGACGCAATAAATTCACCAACGCCTCCGGCGCCACCGTTGCCGGAAATTCGTTCAACACATCCACAATCGGCGTACTTTGCACCAACGCCTGCAATTTTTCGGCGTCCTCTACAATAGCATTCAACGCCGCATTATCGGCAAGTTCCGCATAACCTTTTACAAAAGCCGGCGTGTTTTGCGTCAGTTCCAGTTTGGTTTGAAGTGCGGTAGAAATATCGAATAAATTTCCGTCTACGGTGACTTCTTCGTCTCCTTTCAACCCGACCGCCGCCAGAATTTCCGCCGCCAGCGCCGGATCGTTTTCAAAATAGACGCCTAACACGTCACCGGGCTGATAAGTCAGGCCCGAGCCGGAAAGATCGAATTCCAAATGACGTACGTCTTTTTCCGAACTTTTATCCGTAATGCGCTGATTCGTCATTAATATCGCCGGAAACGGATTATCCTTGTTATATTGAGATTCGACCGCAGGTTTTGCCGTGCCGGACGAAGAGGCGCCGACCGGCGTTGACGGAGAGGCGGCGGCTTTTTCTTTCACGATAGCCGTAATGTCGTCTATCCATTTATCCGCCGTTGCCCGGAAATCCAAATCCGCCAGGCCGACTTCCAATAAACGGCTGCCGCCCAAGGCGGCGAAACGGCTGTCAAAATCTTTGCCCGCCTGACAGAAATTCGGGTAGGAACTGTCGCCCAACCCTAAAACGGCAAATTGCAAACCCTCTAATTTCGGCGCTTTTTTGCCGTTCAGCAGCTTCAGCAATACCACGCCTTCTTCCGGCGCTTCGCCTTCGCCCTGCGTAGAGGAAACCAATAAAACCAGCTTTTCGTCGGCGATATTTTTCGCTTTGTAATCGGTCAACGAGACGCGGTTGACATTGATGCCTTCCGCTTTCAGACGGTCCGCCAGCTTATTAGCCACGGATTTAGCATTGCCGGTTTGCGAGGCGGAAAGCACCGTGACTTTTAACGGCTCTGCCGTCGGTGCATCAAAAACTTGGTCAAAATTGACCGCACTTTCGGCGCCGGCGCCCTGCGCTTTCGCCCAGGCATAGCCGGAAAGCCACGCCAGCTGAATCGGATTAAGCTTTGCCAGCAACTGTTCGGTTTCCGGCGGTAAAGGATTGGTTGTGTTTGGCATATTGGTGTATTCCCCACAATGTGTTTCGGTTTACTGTTCATTTTTTGCTCGCGCAAAGAAAATGAACCAA
Source organism: Actinobacillus sp. GY-402 (assembly GCF_014843355.1). Classification (GTDB taxonomy): domain Bacteria; phylum Pseudomonadota; class Gammaproteobacteria; order Enterobacterales; family Pasteurellaceae; genus Exercitatus; species Exercitatus varius. The sequence continues at coordinate 605,651 of NZ_CP062137.1, read as the reverse complement.
AAAATTCGTCAAAATACTTACAAAAGTGCGGGCGATTTTTGCTTAGTTTTCTAAAATCATACCGCCGGCAACCGTGTGATAAGTTGCCTCGTCGATTAAGATAAATGCGCCGGCCGCTTTATTTTGCGCGTAAGTGGTGGCGGTGATCGGTTTTTGTAAACTGATGCGAACCTGAGCGATGTCGTTCATTTTTACCTGATCCGCCTCTCTGCTGTTGAGCAAAGTTTTCAGATCTAAAATTTGCTCCACTTCGCTCACTTTAGCGAACACGGTTTGCGTACCTTGTTTGAGCAAATATTTACGCGCCGGGTTAAGCGGGCGTTGGTCGAACCAACAAACGGTAGCGGTTAATTGTTTGCTTGAAATCGTCGTTGAATTCGCCGCAACGAAGGTGTCGCCGCGGGAAATGTCAATATCGTCCGCCAGGCGAATAGTGACCTGCTCGCCTACTTTGGCGCTTTGCACCAAACCGTTCGGCGAATAAATTTCCGTCACGCGGCTTTCCAAACCGTTCGGCTCGATACGAATTTTCGCGCCGACCCGGATTTCGCCCGCTTCGATACGACCTTGATAACCGCGGAAATCGTCCGCTTTGTCCTGGTCTAAACGTAATACGAATTGCACCGGAAAATGAAAATCCTCCGCTTTTTCCGATTGCTCGTCGTCGGTCGGTAAGCTTTCTAATATGGCTAATAACGGCTCGCCCCGATACCAAGGCGTGCGCTCGCTTTTATGCACGATATTGTCGCCCTGCAAGGCGGAAACCGGCACGAATAACACCGCTTTTAAACCGAGTTGCTGCGCTAATTTGTCGTAAGCCCGGGTAATCGCATTGAATTTGCTTTCGTCAAAATTCAATAAATCCATTTTGTTTACCGCGACAATCACGTGCGGGCAGCGCAAATGTTTGAGAATGGCGGAATGGCGTTTCGTCTGCGGCAGCAATTCCACTTCCGGACGGCTGAAATCCAGTTGCGTCGCATCGATTAACACCACCGCCGCATTGGCGGTTGAGGCGCCCGTGACCATATTGCGGGTGTATTGCTCGTGTCCCGGCGTGTCGGCGATGATAAATTTACGTTTTGCCGTGGAAAAATAACGATACGCGACGTCAATGGTAATGCCTTGTTCGCGTTCCGCTTCCAGTCCGTCGGTTAAGATAGAAAAATCAATCACTTCGCCGTTATTTTTGGATTTGTTCAGGCTGAGTAATTGGTCGCTCAGCAACGCTTTGCTGTCGTATAACAAACGGCCGATTAGGGTACTTTTGCCGTCGTCCACGCTGCCGGCGGTGATGAAGCGAAGAGGTGCATATTGATTTAGGTTGCTCATATTATCTTATTCCTTGTGAGGTGAACTTCCGGCTCACCCAAAAAACTCTTAAAAAATCGACCGCACTTTTAACGGTTCTGTCAGTGAATTAATCAATCCTGAGATTGTTAGAAATAACCCTGTTTTTTGCGTTGTTCCATTGCCGCTTCGCTGGCGCGATCGTCCATCCGGGTGGCGCTGCGTTCCGAAATTTCGGCGACGGCGGTTTCTTTAATAATCTCTGCCGGCGTGGCGGCCGTGCTTGCCACCGGGCAGGTGCAGCTGATGTCGCCGACGGTGCGGAAACGCACGGACACCACTTTGCTTTCGTCGCCCGGTTGTTTCGGCGTTAACGGCGTCACCGGCACCAACAGGCCGTTGCGTTCCACCACCTCGCGTTCGTGCGCGTAATAAATCGGCGGTAATTCCAGATTTTCACGTTCGATATATTGCCAAATGTCGAGTTCCGTCCAGTTGGAAATCGGGAATACCCGCATATTCTCGCCTTTGTGCATTTTGCCGTTATAAAGCGACCATAATTCCGGACGTTGCGCTTTCGGATCCCATTGACCAAATTCGTCGCGGAAGGAAAAAATACGTTCTTTGGCGCGGGCTTTTTCTTCGTCGCGACGAGCGCCGCCCATTAAGGCGTCAAAACCGTTGGCTTCAATGGTTTCGAGCAATGTCACCGCCTGAGCCGCATTACGGGAATCGGTTTCTTTACGCAACACCACGGTGCCTTTGGCGATGGAATCCTCCACATGCCCCACCACCAGGCGCGCATTCAGTTTTTTGACTTGTTCATCGCGGAACCGAATCACTTCCGGATAATTATGGCCGGTGTCGATGTGCACCAACGGGAACGGCAGCACCAAATCGCGACCTTCCAACTGAAAAGCCTTACGGGCGAGCGCCAGCAACACCACGGAATCTTTACCGCCGGAAAACAGCAGCGCCGGATTGCTGCATTCGGCCACCACTTCACGAATAATGTAGATCGATTCGGCTTCCAACCAGTCAAGATGCCCGTTTTCGATTTTGTTTTGCGTTGTCATCGTTAATCCTTTTATTTTTATTAAATTGAAATCCTTTGCGCCGCCGGCGGCCTACTTTGCTTTAAAAAGGGAAGCAGGCAAAAGAAACACATCGCCGACTTCACCGTTTCTTTTCACGAAAAATAAGTAAACCCGCTACCCTCCGACAAACTTATTCTCCTAAACATTTCAAGCCGCTCGGGCCTTTCAGCGCGGGAATCGTCAACGGCACAAAAGTGCGGTCAAAATTTTCACTATTTATGCAGCCCGCATTCTTTGCTGTTTTTGCTTTCCCACCACCAGCGGCCGGCGCGGATGTCTTCGCCTTGTTTGACCGGCTTGGTGCAAGGTTCGCAGCCGATACTCGGATAGCCTTGTTTATACAGTTCGTTGTAAGGAATATTGTGTTTCAGAATGTATGCCCATACGTCGATTTCATGCCAGTCGAAAATCGGATTGTACTTGTCGATACCGCGACCGGCGTCCTGTTCGTGAAAAGCTAATTCCGTGCGGGTAACGGACTGCTCGCGGCGTTGTCCGGTCAGCCAGCAGTCGGCGTCTTTCAATGCACGGTTTAACGGTTCGATTTTGCGGATACGGCAACATTCGCGGCGCAATTCCACGCTTTCATAGAATGCGAATCTGCCCTTTTCGCGATCATATTTTTCCGCCGCCGCGGGATCGGGATGAAAGAGTTGAAAATCCAAGTCGGGATAAGTATTTTTTACCGTTTCCGCCAAAGCCAGCGTTTCCGGGTTTAAACGGCCGGTTTGCAAAGTAAATACCGTAATTTTTGCATTGTTTTTAGCAATCACATCGGTAATCACCATATCTTCCGCCGCCAGACTGCTGGCAAATTTGGCATGTTGATGGCTGTCGGCAATGTCGTGAATACGCTGTGCCAAAATCCGTTCTTTTTCAGCCAGTGCGGCGTAATTCGCTTCCGTCGGCTGAGGTATTTGCCAAAAACTTGGTCTAATAATCATTGTTTTCCCACTTTTAAACTGAAATCAATCTGTCGTCACGCGGACTTGTTCGCCCGCGGTTAAAATGCTTATCGGTATATCGACGAACGAGCGTGAATGCTCTACGCCACGCGTTCAATACGCAAGCTGTCCAAGGTAAAGTGCGGTCGTTTTTGCGCGAGTTTTTGTTCGCCGAACCAGGCAAGTTTTTTATGCAGCGCCACCACTTCGCCCACCACGATCAACGCCGGCGTTGGCGCATGTTCGGCAATTTCCGCCAAATTTTCCAAGGTGCCGGTTTGCGTGGTTTGCGTTTCCTGAGTGCCCTGCGAAATCACCGCCACCGGCGTCGAGCCTGCGCGCCCGAATTGGCATAACCGTTCGGCGATATCTTTAGCTTTCAGCGTGCCCATATAAATCACCAGCGTTTGATTGCCGCGCGCCAAAGTCTGCCATTCAATATCCGAGGCGTCCGCTTTGCGGTGACCGGTGACAAACACCGCACTTTGCGCGTAATCGCGGTGAGTCAGCGGAATGCCCGCGTAAGCGGTGGCGCCGATTGCCGCCGTAATACCGGGCACCACGGAAAACGGAATATGTTGCTGCGCCAAGACTTCCAATTCTTCACCGCCGCGACCGAATACGAAAGGATCGCCGCCTTTCAAACGCACCACGCGCTTGCCCTGCTTGGCGTAATCCACCAATAGCCGATTAGTGTGTTCCTGCGTCACTTGTTTGCCTTGCGCCCGTTTGCCTACGAATACCAATTCCGCGTCGCGCCGCACTAATTCTAAAATGTCTTCGGAAACCAAGGCGTCGTATAACACTACATCCGCCTGCTGGATTTCCTGCAAGCCTTTCAGCGTCAGCAAACCGGCATCGCCCGGACCGGCGCCCACCAGCGAAACGAAACCGCCGCGGTAATCCTTATCCAGTTGTAATTCCAATTCTTTTTTCGCCGCTTCCGTTTGACGGTTTTTCAGCAACTGGCTGAATCTGCCGTTGAACAGACTTTCCCAAAAACGACGCCGCTCGGTCACGGTTTTCAGTTTGGTTTTTACTTTATGACGCCATTTGCCGGAAATCTCCGCCATTGCGCCCAAATGCTGCGGCAATAAGGCTTCTAATTTTTCCCGTAACAATCGGGCCAGCACCGGCGCCGAACCGCCGCTGGAAATAGCCACCTGAATCGGGCTGCGATCGATAATGGACGGAAAAATAAAGCTACAGCGCGTCTGATCATCCACCACGTTAACCAATTTCTGTTGGCTTTCCGCCACGCGGAATACTCGTTCATTCAGTTGCTCGTCGTCGGTGGCGGCAATCACTAAAAACACGTTGCGAACCTGTTCGGCGCTGAAGGATTTGGCAATCCAGATAATGCGTTCCTGCTCAAAAAGTGCGGTCAATTCTGCGTTCAGTTTTTGCGCCGCGATGCGCACTTGGGCATTGGCTTTCAATAATAAATTCACTTTACGCGCAGCAACTGCGCCGCCACCCACCACTAATACGGGACGGTTGTTCAGATCGGCAAAGACGGGAAAATAATGCATTTAGTTCGTTCCTTTTTGTTGCTGAGCGTGAATATAAAGTCGGTCAAACAGTGCGTTGTCGGCAAAATGAACGCGGTTGATGGTCGCCCAGTCGCCGAAGATGTCGTTTACGTCAAAAGTTTCAATTTCAGGGAAAAGTGCGGTCAAATTTTGCAATGTTTTTTTATCGCTCGGGCGAAAATAATTTTTTGCCGCCAGTTGCTGCGCTTCTTCCGACCACAATCCCTGCAAATAAGCCCGAACCTGCTCATGAGTGCCGTTAAGCTTGGTATTTTGATTCACTTCCGCCACCAGCACGGGAGTGTAAGCGGTCAGTCCGGGATAAACCACTTCGAAACTGTCCCGCCCTAAACTTTGCGCGGCAAGTGCGGCCTCGTTTTCCGGCGCAATCAGCACATCGCCTAAATTACGCTGAGTGAAAGAAATGGTCGCGCCGCGCCCGCCCGCTTCCAACACCGGCACATTGCGTAACATCTTTTCGATAAACCGATACGCCTGCCGTTCATTGCCGAACTGCCGTTTCGCATAAGCCAGCGCCGCTAAATAGGCGTAACGTCCGTTGGCGGAAGTTTTCGGATTGGCGAAAATCGTGCTGACGTCTTCACGGGCTAAATCCGCCCAATCCCGAATGCCTTTCGGATTGCCTTTGCGTACCAAAAACACCATAACGGAACCAAAAGGCGTCGCATGATTGGGCAACGCGGATTGCCAGTTTTCCGCGACCAATCCTTTTTCCACCAGCATTTCAATATCGTTCGCCTGAGTAAGCGTCACCACATCCGCCGGCAACCCGCTTGCCACACTCAGCGCCTGCTTGCTGGCGCCGCCGTGAGATTGAGAAATCGCAATTTGCGGATGCTGTTGCTGAAAATCGGCGTTGTAGGCTTTATAAAAATCGCGAATAACATCGTAAGCCACATTCAGCAGCACTTTTTTATCCTGTTTATCCGAGTTTGGGGACCTATCGGCGGAAACGGCAACCACAGCTAAAATCACAAGAAAAACTGCAATCATTTTCTTCATTTTGCTTCCTCCGCTTCCTGTTCACCTTGATGTTTCGCCATAGCCTTACTCGTCGTGGTGGAATTTATAAAACAAATTTTTCCGATTCAAAAATAACAAAAATTTATTTCTTAGAATGAAACGGAATATAGAGAACAAAAGAAAGCGATTAAATATTATCTTTGGTTATAAGAAATAAATTTTAGTTCTTTGCATCCGGCATAAAGTGCGGTTATTTTTTTGTGCAATTTATGGAGTATGCAAACTTATGCGGACTGTTTTACCTTTTTTTAAACGTGGGATGACGATTACCCTTCTGTGGTTGTTTTCCATGATTCTGCTACCTTTGGGATTATTGATCGCCACGGCATTACAACTCGGCGGCACGGACATTTGGGCGATTGTCAGCAGCGAGCGCGTTGTCGCGTCAATTTTGCTGTCATTTAAAATGGCCTTTTTCGCAACCGTGGTGAACCTGGTTTTCGGTTTTTTGTTAGCCTGGATTCTGGTGCGTTACGATTTTTGGGGCAAAAAACTGATGAACGCCCTGATTGACCTGCCCTTTGCGCTGCCGACGGCGGTAGCGGGTATTGCGCTGGCTTCGCTTTACGCGCCTACGGGATTATTCGGCGGATGGCTTGCAAAAATCGGCGTTCAAATCGCTTATACTCCGTTCGGCATTGCCGTCGCTTTAATTTTTGTCAGCCTGCCTTTTGTAGTGCGCGCCATTCAACCCGTGTTGGAAAGCCTGGATCCCGCTTATGAAGAAGCCGCCGATATTTTAGGCGCCAATAAACGGATAACGCTGACCCGCGTGATTATTCCCGCTCTGGCGCCCGCCATTATCAGCGGCGCCGGGATGGGATTCGCCCGTTCTCTCGGTGAATACGGTTCCGTGATTTTTATTGCCGGTAATGTGCCGTTGGTCTCGGAAATTGCGCCGCTGATTATTATGTCAAAACTGGATCTTTACGACGTGCGGGGCGCGTCCGTGGTGGCATTGCTGATGATCGGCATTTCTTTCCTCTTGATTTTTCTGATTAATGTCGCTCAATGGCAAATCGGTAAGAAAATGATGCAGGTGAAATAATGAACAATTCGACTATTCGGTCAAAAACCCGGGAGAAAGCCAACTGGCAAAAATGGAGCCTGATCGCCCTCGGCTTTCTTTTCTTTGCGGTGATTTTATTGGCGCCGCTGTTCACCGTATTTTATTACGCTTTGGCCCAGGGTTTTACGCTGTTCATGCAGGCAATCGGCAGCGAAGAGGCTCTCGCCGCGATTTGGTTAACCGTGAAAGTGGCGTTGATTGTGCTACCGGTGAATATGTTTATCGGCGTGGTTATGGCATGGACCATCGCCTATTTCAATTTCAAAGGTAAAGCGTTTTTGACCGCACTTTTAGACCTGCCGTTTTCCATTTCGCCGGTGGTTGTGGGATTGATGTTTTTATTACTGTTCGGTCTGGACGGTTTAGTAGGCAAATGGTTTATCGATCACGGTTTCCGCATTGTGTTCGCGATGCCGAGCATTGTTATCGTCACCTTATTCGTCACCTTTCCGTTAATCGTAAAATCCCTGATTCCGACCATGACGGCGCAAGGCAACAGCGAAGAACAGGCGGCGCTGATTCTCGGAGCGAACACCTGGACATTATTTTTCACCGTCACCTTGCCGAAAATAAAATGGGCGTTAATTTATGGCGTAATTCTTAGCAACGCCCGCGCCATGGGAGAATTCGGCGCGGTAAGCGTGGTATCCGGCCATATTCGCGGCTTAACCAACACGATTCCGCTGTATGTGGAAATCAGCTACAACGAATATCAGTTTATCGCCGCTTTCGCCTGCGCCAGCTTACTCGCCGCGTTAGCGTTGCTCACGCTGGGATGCCAGACTTTGCTCGGCCGGCTGCAACAGCGTAAAGTGGAAAAATCTTTACACAGCCGTACGGCCTAGCGCAATCACCGTATTTCATTCAGTTAAGGAAACAAAATGTCAATCCGCATTGAAAATTTAGAAAAACATTTTGGCAGTTTCCATGCCTTAAAAAATATTAATTTGCAATTCCGGCAGAACCAACTGACATCGCTGTTAGGCCCCAGCGGTTGCGGCAAAACCACATTATTACGTATTATTGCCGGTCTGGAATTTGCGGACAGCGGACGTATTTTGTTTGAAGAGCGGGACGTCACTAACTTGTCGGCAAAAGATCGCGGCGTGGGTTTTGTGTTTCAGAATTATGCGCTGTTTCAAAATATGACGGTGTTTGACAACATCGCTTTCGGGCTGCGGGTGAAACCGCGCAAAATCCGTCCGAGCGAAGCAAAAATTCACGAAAAAGTGACCGCACTTTTAAAGCTGATTGAGCTGGAATGGCTGGCGCAAGCTTATCCGAACCAACTTTCCGGCGGACAACGGCAACGCGTTGCGCTGGCGCGTTCTCTGGCGGTTCAACCTAAAGTCTTGTTATTGGACGAACCTTTCGGCGCGTTGGATGCGCAGGTGCGCAAAACCCTGCGCCGCTGGTTGCGCGATTTGCATCAGGAATTGAACGTCACCAGTATTTTTGTGACTCATGATCAGGACGAAGCGCTGGATGTGTCCGATCGAATTGTGGTGATGAATAAAGGACAAATCGAACAAATCGACGAGCCGAATCAGATTTATCACGCGCCGCAAACGCCGTTTGTCACTCAGTTTGTCGGCGACGTCAACGTGTTCCACGGGCATATTGACGAAGGGAAACTGGTAGTGGGCGAATTTTCCCATCACATTAACACGCATACGAACACAACAAAACCCGTGAATAATCAATCGGCTACGGCTTATATTCGGCCTTATGAACTCACCCTGTCACGTTCTCCCGAAAATGCGCTGGCCACAGGTAAAATTACCCACATCAATGCCATCGGTTTCATCGTTCGCATTGAAATCGAAAGCGCGCAAAGCGAACAACCCATTGAGGTGATTCTCACCAAAAACGCTTATAACAGCGCCAATTATCAGCTCAACGAACAGGTTTATCTGGTGCCGGATAAATTGAATTTATTCCAGCAAATGAACATTTAACGTATAAAAAAGTGCGGTCAAAAAACGTTTAATTTTTTGACCGCACTTTTCGCGGATCTCAATGCCGCCGGGTGCGGACATGTACGGTAATCTCTTCGCGATCATGATACAAATGTTTGGCTTGTATCTGAAATCCGAAACCGTTTTGTGTCAATTGTTCCGCCAGTTTTTGTAAACACAACCGCACTTCCGCATAACGCTTTTTCATCGGCAGTTTTAAGTTGAAGATCGTTTCGCGGCACCATTCGTTCACTAACCATTTTCCGATTAACGCCACGATTCGGCTCGGCTGCTCCACCATGTCACACACCAGCCAATCCGCTTTTTTTCGCTTCGGCGGCTGAAATTTAAAACCGTCTTCCGGGCAATGTTCAATTCGTCCCGTATCGTGCAAACTTGCCGCCATTTTGCCGTGATCCACCGCATAGACGAATAAACCTCGCTTAACCAACTGATAGCTCCAACCACCCGGGCAAGCGCCTAAATCCACGCCGATCATACCTTCGCTCAGACGTTTGCTTTCTTCTTCACGGGGAATAAAGGTTAGAATCGCTTCTTCCAGTTTTAACGTGGAACGGCTCGGCGCTTCCGGGGGAAATTTCAAGCGGGGAATGCCCATAAAATAAGGCGAATGATTACGGTTGTAAGAATAGCCCGCGTAGCAGGCGTCGGACTGCACAAACAGGCAATGCAGAGTAATGCCGCTTTTGATTGATTTAAAATTCAGCCAGCCTTGTTTTTTCAATTCCTGGCGCAAAGGTACGGTAAATTTGCGGCAAAAAGCGGATAATTCTTTTGCTTCGTTGGTGTCCGCGGTTTCCACCCAAAGTTCGGTACTTTGCCGCAGGCTCAAGTGCGGTGAAATTTCCTGATATTTTTGCACGATCGGCGTAATGCGATCCGTTAGCGGCAAATCCTGTAATAAATCGGAAACCACTATCATTTGGCGGGCAAAAATCAATTGAGTAAAGGGAATTTCACGGGCAAGACGATCCGCCTCACCCGGCTGATAACATTCAAAAATGACATAACCCGAATTTTCCTTCACCCGGGCAAAACCGAATACGCCTTGTTCGGCGGCTTTTTCCGTGATTTCCGCCGCCGTTTCTTTTTCAAAACCGATACGACAATATAAAGCCAGTTTATTCATATTTGTTTTTCATTTCCTGCACAATCCATTCGCGGAATGTCACAATAGGTTGATCATCTGTTTTTGCCTGCGCGTTCACCACATAAAAGGCTTTGGAATCCTGCAGTTGAGTCGGCATCACAATTTGTAAATTTCCGTTCTTGATTTCCTGCAATGCCAGGATCCGGTTGGCGAGCACGATTCCCTGCCCCAGCCTGGCCGCCTGTAATCCCATAAACGTATGGCTGAAAACAACGCCTTGCTGAGTGTCGAGGTTGTCAAGTTTGAGATAATGCGCCATATTTTGCCAGTTTTCCCGAGTGTGCACATGAATAAGCTGATGTTTATTCAAATCTGCGGGCGAATCCACCGGATTAACGGCAAGCAACTGCGGTGACGCCAACATCACCACTTGCTCCTGCGAAAGCAGTTCGGCCTTGAGATTATCCCAGTTCCCGCGTCCGTAATAAATGGCAATATCCACATCGTTACTCAACAAACCGTCGTCTTGTTCCGCCGCTTTAATGCGCACATCAATGTTCGGATAACGTTCGTGAAAGTTGGCGAGATGCGGCACCAACCAATGCATGCCGAAAGTTTGCGGCACACTGATGGTTAAGTGCGGTCGATTTTGCGCCATTATTTTTTGCGTGCACTCCAACAATTTATGCAATAAAAGGGCAATTTCGGTAAAGTACTGTTCCCCTTTTTCCGTCAACTCCAACGCCCGACTTTTCCGCACAAAAAGCGGAACCCCCAAAAAATCCTCCAACAATTTGATTTGATGACTCACGGCGGCTTGTGTCACAAAAAGCTCTTCCGCCGCTTTGGTAAAACTTAAATTTCTTGCCGCACTTTCAAATGCTTTCAGTGAATTCAAGGGAGGCAATCGTTTAAACATAATTCTTCCCTACAGTATTCTTTTGTTATATAATAAATGAAAATTCCCATGGATTAGTTTTTTTAATCCGTCAAATAAATATTTCTAGGTTGTCCGCTCCGATTTCCTTTTCTATAATGCGCCCATACTTAATGACTGGTAATTCCTTAATTGATTAAGAGTTGAATCTTTTAGTTAAGTATTATGTTGTGTTTGCATATTGTTTGGGTAACCAAACAGAAGTAATTAATCCTTCTATTAATTACTTAATTAACTTCCTGTATATTTTACTACCTAATTTTAGGTTATTTGACACCGCACTGAGATTTCAAAAAAGTGCGGTGTTTTTTTATGTCGAAATTCTACCATATTTTCTTTCCGCTGAAATCACAAATAATTGTTTTCAATCCGCCGAGATTGGCGTATATTTGCCAGGTCGTTATCAAATAATAAGTAATAAAAAAGGATAAATATCATGAAAGATCTTGATTGGAATAATCTCGGATTCTCTTATATTAAAACCGATTATCGTTTTATCGCACACTGGAAAGACGGAAAATGGGATGAAGGCAAGCTCACCACAGACAATATGCTTCACATCCATGAAGGTTCCACCGCACTCCATTACGGTCAACAATGCTTTGAAGGTTTAAAAGCCTACCGTTGTAAAGACGGTTCTATCAATCTTTTCCGTCCTCAAGCCAATGCGGAACGCATGCAAAAAACCGCAGAACGTCTGTTAATGGCGCCGGTTCCCACCGAATTATTTGTCCGGGCATGTAAAGAAGTGGTGAAAGCCAATCAGGAATGGTTAGGTCCTTACGGTTCCGGCGCCACGCTTTATTTGCGTCCGTTCTTAATCGGTGTGGGAGAAAATATCGGGGTGAAAGCGGCACCGGAATACATTTTCTCCGTATTCTGCTGTCCGGTCGGCGCTTATTTTAAAGGCGGTCTGGCGCCTTCCAACTTTATTACCACCGATTACGACCGCGCAGCGCCGATGGGTACGGGCGGTGTGAAAGTCGGCGGTAACTATGCGGCAAGTTTGCTTCCGCATGAACTGGCAACGGAAGAAGGCACCGCAACCCGTAAATTTGCCGATGCCATTTATCTGGATCCGAAAACGCATACCAAAATTGAAGAAGTGGGCGCCGCAAACTTCTTCGGCATCACTAAAGACAATAAATTTGTAACGCCGAAATCCGAATCTATTCTGCCGAGTATCACTAAATATTCTCTGCTTTATCTGGCAAAAGAACGTTTAGGCATGGAAACCGTGGAAGGCGACGTTTACATCGACCGACTTGATCAATTTACGGAAGCCGGCGCTTGCGGTACGGCCGCGGTTATCACACCGGTAGGCGGTATTCAGCATAAAGGCGATTTCCACGTATTCTATTCCGAGACGGAAGTCGGCCCAATCACTCGTAAACTTTACGACGAATTAACCGGTATTCAGTTTGGTGACAAGCCGGCGCCCGAAGGTTGGATTGTCAAAGTGGAATAATCTTCCGTTCCCCGAAAGCACGCATAATTGCGTGCTTTTTCGTAAAGATATTTAAATAGCATTCTCAACGGACAAAATATCGTTTACAATAATTCCAACTTTCTACTCTAGGCAGAGTATTACTATGAAACTGAACTTTCCGACCTTTCTCACCTTGTTTCGAGTGGTGTTGATTCCGTTTTTTATCATTGCGTTTTATTTACCGGTAACCTGGTCGCCTTTTGCGGCGACGGCGATATTTTTCATCGCTTCGATCACCGATTGGTTCGACGGTTATCTTGCCCGCAAATGGAAACAAACCACCCGTTTCGGCGCCTTTTTGGATCCCGTTGCCGATAAAGTAATTGTCGCCGCCGCGTTAGTGCTCGTGGTGGAATATTACCATGCCTTCTGGATCACCATTCCCGCGATCATCATGATTTCCCGCGAAATTATTATTTCCGCATTACGCGAATGGATGGCGGAAATCGGCAGCCGTACCACCGTCGCCGTGTCCTGGATTGGTAAAGTTAAAACCACTGCGCAAATGCTGGCTCTCGGCGGACTGCTCTGGCGTTATAATCAAGCCATGGAAATTCTTGCCATCATTTTGCTCTATGTGGCGGCAATTCTGACTATCTGGTCAATGTTGCAATATCTCAAAGCGGCGAAGAGCTATCTGCTGGATGAAATTGAAACGAAATAGATTATAAAATTGGATGGATAAAAAAATGCGGTCATTTTTGACCGCACTTTTACAAATAAACACTTCGAATTATCTACTTTTCTTCCAATACAATCCCTTCAAACAGTTTTTGCACATCGCCGTTATCGCGTGCCTGTTCCGCCTGCTCCACTTTCGATTTAGTTAAGTGCGGCGAAAAATATTGAATAAAATCATACATATAATTGCGCAGAAAAGTACTGTGTTTAAACGCGATTTGAGTGGTGCTGGACTTAAATAAATGGCTGGCGTCAATCGCCACCAAATCCGTATCCGCTTCCGTGTGCGCCATGGAGGCAATAATTCCCACGCCTAAACCCAGCCGGACATAGGTTTTAATCACGTCCGCATCCGTTGCCGTAAACACGATATTCGGCAACAAACCGGCGTTATTAAAGGCATAATCCAAATCCGATACGCCGGTAAACCCGAACGTATAAGTGACCAGCGGATATTTACTGAGTTCCGCAATCGTCACGTTCTTCACTTTAGTCAGCGGATGATCAGGCTTCACCACAATGGAACGATTCCATTTATAACACGGCAGTAAAATCACATCGTCGAACAAATATTGCGCTTCCGTCGTGATAGCAAAATCCACTTCGCCGGATAATAACGCGTCATAAAGCTGATTCGGCGAACCCTGATGCACATGCAAACTGACATCCGGATATTGCTTCGAAAATTTTTCGATCACCGCTGGCAACATATAACGCGCCTGCGTGTTGGTGGTGGCAATACGCAATACGCCGTGATTCGGCTGAGTATATTCGTCGGCGATAGCGCGGATTGCCTGCGTTTTTACCAGCAACTCGCGGGCAATGGCGACAATTTTTTTGCCCGCCGGCGTCACCGCTTTAATGTGCTTGCCGTTACGCTCAAAAATCTCCAGCCCCAGCTCTTCTTCCAACAGGCGCACCTGTTTGCTGATGCCGGGCTGAGACGTATACAGCGCGTTTGCCGCTTCCGTCACGTTCAGATTTTGATTTACAATTTCAACCACATAACGCAATTGTTGGATCTTCATAAAAATTCTCTACGTTGATTCATCAATATTAACGGACAAAGTATCGCCCGAAAAACTTGTGTTTTTTTGACCGCACTTTTACTTTTTATAACGTCTTGCCGTATCGGAATAGCGCTTCACGGCTCGACGGATTTGTCCGGTTCTCGCCCGACGGTTCGGTTGCATCACATCCAGCTTGGTTTCCGTTTCCGGCGGCAAGCCTACCAGTTCGCGCAAATAATTGACGTTTTCCAGATCCATTTCCTGCCAGCCGCCGCGCGGCAATCCTTTCATTAATTTAATATTGCCGTAGCGGATCCGAATCAAACGGCTGACCTGAATTCCCTGGCTTTCCCACAAGCGACGCACTTCGCGGTTGCGGCCTTCCATTAAGGTGACGTCAAACCATTGATTCATTCCCGTACCGCCCGCCGATTTAATCGCGGTGAAATTCGCCGGACCGTCTTCCAGCTGCACGCCTTTTTGCAAACGCGCCAGCATGGCGTCGTCCACATCGCCGAATACGCGCACGGAATATTCCCGTTCCACTTCCCGGCTCGGGTGCATCAGGCGGTTTGCCAGCTCTCCGTCCGTGGTGAATAATAATAGACCGGAAGTGTTAATATCCAACCGTCCCACCGCGATCCAGCGGGAGCCGGTTAAGCGCGGCAGGCGATCGAATACCGTGGCGCGGCCTTCGGGATCATGGCGGGTGCACAATTCGCCTTCCGGTTTGTAATACATTAACACGCGGCATATGTCTTTTTGCACGCCGGTTAAATTCACCAAATGTCCGTCAATGCGAATTTTCAGGCCGGAATGCAAAATCACGCGATCGCCTAAACTGGCGATTTTGCCGTCCACACTCACTCGTCCCTCTGCGATAATTCCTTCGATTTCACGACGAGAACCTCGTCCCGCACGGGCCAGCACTTTTTGCAGTTTTTCGCCGGCGACGGCTTTTCGTTCAACGGGATGAGCCGGTTTAGGTTTTCGCATCGGCAACGGTTTACGCTCGAACGACTGAATTTCGTCGGATTTTTTGCCCGCACTTTTAGCGTTCATGCCTGTTGTCTTATTGCTGCCGGCAACTTTGTGACGCGGTGCATAACCTTCTTCGCGATACCTTACAGAACGGGATTCATCGGCATTATCGTGACGTTTAAAGTGCGGTCGATTTTCCGATTGTTTTTGACGAGAATGGGATTGAAATTTCATAATTGTTCCTTGTCGCTTTCACAAGCGTCGACGCCTGCTTTAGTTAAATTCCGCGGCAGGCGGATGAATAAAAGTTAAATAAAAGGTTCGACGGAACCGCTGCCTTCACGCAGGATCACCGGCGTTTCTTCGGTTAAATCCACCACGGTGGTCGGTTGCTGCCCTAAATAGCCGCCGTGAATGATTAATTCCACCTGACGCTCCAACCGATCGCGGATTTCTTCCGGATCGGACTGCGTGATGTGATCTTCATTCGGCAACATCAGCGAACAGGACAAAATCGGTTCGCCCAATGTTTTCAGCAGATCTAACGCAATTTGATTGTCCGGAACGCGCAATCCGATGGTTTTGCGTTTCGATGTCATCAAACGGCGCGGCAATTCTTTGGTTGCAGTCAGAATGAAAGTGTAACGCCCCGGCGTGTTGTTTTTAATCAATCGATACGCCACATTGCTCACCTTGGCGTAATGGGAAAGCTCCGACAAATCGCTGCACACCAGGGTAAAATTGTGCCCTTCCGGCAAGTGGCGAATCGCCACGATGCGATCCATGGCGTGTTTATCGCCCATCATGCAACCTAAGGCATAGCCCGAATCCGTCGGATATACAATCACACCGCCGTTACGCAAAATATCCACGGCTTGATTAATCAATCGCGGCTGCGGATTTTCGGGATGAATATAAAAAAGTTGACTCATAAGCTACGCCTTCTGCAAGAAAAACGTCGCAATTATACCGCACTGCCGTTTGAATGAAAATATAACCCGACGTTATCTTGCGGGATTAACCGGGCAAAACAGATGAAAATCCGGACAAAAATTCTACCGCACTTTTGTTCTGAGCGAAAATTTCGTTATACTAACGGAAAATGGAAAATCGTTTAAGCCCCAATTATGACCAAAACCAAACGCCCGACCCTGCAAGATATTGCCGACCATCTCGGTATCACCAAAATGACGGTAAGCCGTTTTTTGCGCAACCCCGACACGGTGGCGCCGGAAACCCAAATCCGCATCGCCGAAGCGATCGAGAGCTTCAGTTATATTCCGAATAAAGCGCCGAATATACTTTCCAAAGCGAAAAGCGGCGCTATCGGCGTACTGGTTCCATCGCTCACCAATGCGGTGTTTGCCAACGTTATTCGCGGTATTGAACAAGTCACCGATAGCGCCGGTTATCAAACCATGCTGGCGCACTTCGGTTATAGTATCGAAAAAGAAGAAAAACGGTTGGAAAGCCTGCTGTCTTACAACGTAGACGGCGTGATTCTGTCGGAAAACATTCACACCGAACGAACCCAGAAAATGCTGGAAATCGCCGACATTCCCGTGATTCAGATTATGGATACCGGCGAAATAAGCAAATATCAGGCGGTGGGATTCGATAACGTCAGCGCGGCGCAAGCCATGGTGGAAACCATGATTCTGCGCGGACACCAGAATATTGTGTATTTTGCGGTACGAATGGACAAACGCACCAAACTGAAACAAACGGGCTATGAAAACGCCATGAAAAAACACGGATTAACGCCGCACACCATCAGTACACAAGCGCATTCTTCTTTTAGCCTGGGGAGCGAATTATTGCAACAGGCGATAAAACAATATCCGTCCATGGACGGCATTTTCTGCACCAATGACGATTTGGCCATCGGCGCTTTGTTCGAATGTCAACGGCTCGGCATTGGCGTGCCGCAACAAATCGGCATTGCCGGTTTCCACGGACACGACGTGGGGCAATCCATCACGCCGCAACTTGCCACCGTGATTACGCCGCGTTTCGAAATCGGGCAAATCGCCGCGCAGGAATTACTTAACCGCATTAACGGCATTCCCTATCGCAGCGCCGTGATAAATTTGGGTTATGATATTCATTTGGGCGAAACGTTGTAATCACTATAAAAGTGCGGTCAAAAAACGTTACATTTTTTGACCGCACTTTTTGTTTCGATACCGTTATTGCCCGAATATTACGGATAAAATGGGAAAAACAGCGGTAATAAAATCAGCGATACCACGGTTGAAACTACGATTAACGGTAAACCTGCTTTGACATAATCCATAAACTTATAACCGCCTATGGAAAGTATCATTGTATTTGCCGGCATGCCTATAGGCGTAGCATAAGCACAGGATGCGCCGATTACCGTCGCCATTAATACCGCTCGCGGATCGGCACCAAGTTGATTGGCGATAGACAAACAAATCGGCGCTAATAATGCGGTAGTTGCGGTGTTCGACATAAAATTAGTCAGAATACAACTTAATACGAAAACCGTTACCAACAATGCAAAGGGACTGGGATTACTGCCTAACAGACCGATAATGGTACCGGCAATTTCTGCTCCGGCTCCCGTCTCTTTTAATGCCGCAGCCAAAGCTAGTGTTCCACCGAATAAAAAGATAACCTGTGAATCAATGGACTGATACGCCTGTTTCTCAGTGATAACGCGGGCAGTCACCAATAATATTGCGCCGACACAGGCAGAAATATAGAGTTTCACGCCGATAACGTCTTCAAATACCATTGCCAGCAATGTAATAACCAACGTAATCAGAGACAGATTTTGTTTCCACTTCGGAACGGAGTCGTAATCATGTGTTTTCCCGCTGTAAATGGAATCTTCAATACTGAGATTTTCCTTTCCAGGCAAAAATTTATACCCGATTAATACGAAATAAATAATACCGGTAAGTAAAATCGGCAAACCGACTTTGGCATATTCGAAAAAACCGAATTTCATACCGTTCTGCTCCAATACCCCTTGAGCAATCAAATTACCGGGCGCGCCGATTAAAGAAAGATTTCCGCCCATAGCCGCTGCGAAAACCAAGGGCATCAACAATCTTGAGCGGGCAAAACCGGAACGTGTGGCAATACCGATCACAACCGGAATTAAAATAGCCGCGGTGCCCGTATTGGATAAAAATCCGGACATCAAACCTGTGATTAACATTAAGGTCACGGTTAATTGTCTTTCGGTCTTGGCAGACCGACTGACCAATCCGCCTATTTTATTCGCCATCCCCGTTTCAAATAAGGCGCCACCTATAATAAACATGGCAACAAATAAAATGACATTACTGTCGATAAAACCTAAAAATGCAGTTTTAGGTTCCAGTACACCGGTTACAACCAAACCGATACATACAATCATCGCTGTTAAGGCCAAAGGAATTTTTTCCCATACAAACATGATAATCGCAAACAGCAGAAATAGCAGAGTGATAGAGCTTGCACTCATATATCCTCCTAAAATGTTGGATACAAAACACCCCGCATAACAATTACACGGGGCGGTTTAAATTTACTCATTTGATGAAGTCCACATGTTTGCAGATTTCTTCAATGGCCGCGTCTTTTTTCTTGTTAAACTCAATTTTGTTCTCTTCGAAAATATTCCGTCCATGAGTATCAATAGACACAATCAAAGGACCGAACTCTTTCACCCGACAAACCCACAAGGTTTCTGGCATACCGAGATCTTTCCATTGCGCGTCTTCAATTTCTTCCACGCATTCCGCCGCCAGAACGGCGCAGCCGGCAGGGAAAACGCAATGCAGCGCTTTATAATCACGACAGCCTTCCATGGTACCGCTACCCATTCCGCCTTTGCCGACAATGAGTTTTACACCGGTTTGACGAATAAATTCTTTCTCGAATTTTTCCATGCGCATACTGGTGGTCGGTCCGACCGATACCATTTCGTATTTATCGTCACCGAGCGCACGGATAATCGGACCGGCATGTAAAATTGCGCCATCTTTCACATCTACCGGCAAGGGACGTTTTTCATTAATAAGACGACGATGCGCCACATCGCGGCAAGTGACGATATAACCGTTCAAATAGATAATGTCGCCGATATTAATATCGGCCAAATCTTCCGCCTTAATCGGCGTGGTCAGAATTTTTTTGTCGCTCATAATGTCACCCCCGAATGTGAAGTAATGCGGTAGTTAAGATCTTTATCAAAAATAATGTGGCCTTTACGGTGTGACCAACAGCCGACGTTTACGCTGACACCGATAACGGAAGGATGACGTGCGGTATTTTCGATATTCACGCCGAGTACGGACATTTTGCCTTTTAATCCTTGCGGACCAAGTCCGATGCTGTTGATGCCGTCTTCCAGTAATTGTTCCATATAAGCGGCGCGTTCATTCGGATTGCGTTCACCCAGCGGACGGAATAAGGCTTTTTTGGATTGTACCGCAGCGGTTTCCACCGACGTGGCGATACCCACGCCGACCAATAGCGGCGGGCAAGCATTCAAACCGTAGCTGGTCATGACATCCAATACAAATTTGGTTACGCCTTCATAGCCTTCTCCCGGCATTAAAACTTTGGCTTGCCCCGGTAATGAACAACCGCCGCCCGCCATATAGGTATCCAGTTCCAATTCGTCGCTGTCCGGTACGATTTCCCAGAACACGCTCGGCGTTCCTTTGCCGACATTTTTGCCGGTGTTGTATTCATCAAAAGTTTCTACGCTGTTATGACGTAGCGGCGCTTCTTTGGTTGCCTGAATGACCGCTTCTTTTAACAACGCTTCCAGTTCGCCGATATAAGGGAAATTTGCACCGCACTTGACGAAAAACTGAATAACACCGGTGTCCTGACAACTCGGACGATTTAATTTCGCCGCCAAATCCTGATTACGAAACATGGCGCCGTAAATAATCTTAGGTAATTGTTCCTGCTCTTTTTCGCGTAGTTCTTTCAGTTTCGCCGTTACATCGTCAGGCAAAACTTTTCCCGTATATCCGACGAATTTGGCGATCGTATCGGTGAGATAACGAACGCCTTCTTCTTTAGTCATCATAGAATCACTCCTCTTTACTGATTAATGTAAAACCACACTTTTCATGTGGAGTATCCTATATAATCTGATTATAATAAGTCTAATACGATTTTTTATATGGTATATATAATAAAAAACCTATAGGTGAGCCATGACATTCAAACAATACCGATACGTACTGAAAGTTGTCGAAGAACGTAATTTTTCAAGTGCAGCCAAAAAACTGTTTATCTCGCAACCGTCTCTCAGTCAGTTTGTTCAGAAAGTGGAAGAACAAATCGGCGCGCCGATTTTTGATCGCTCCACTTCACCGTTAAAACTCACCTACATCGGTAAACTCTATGTAGAACATGCCAAAGCGGTGATGGATTTGCAAAATCAATTCGAACAGAGGGTTGATGATGTGTTGAAGATAAAAAAAGGTCGAGTAACCGTGGGCTCATCCCCTTTCAGAAGCGCTTATTTAATGTCGCAGTTGCTACCGCAATTTCGCAAAACTTATCCCGATATCGAAGTATTTTTAAAAGAAGACAATACCCGTAATCTGGAAGAGCTTGCCCTAACCGGCGAAACGGACATTTCCATTTCTCTGCTACCGATTGATGAAAAGTTATTCGATTATGAAATATTATTTGAAGAACGCATGTTATTGGCATTGCCACCGACCCACCCCATCGCGGAAAGGTTAAAATTAATTGCCGGCGATCATACCTATACACCGCATATTCATTTGGCGGATTTGTGTGATACACCTTTTATTCAAATGAACAAAAGCCATAAACTGCATCAAATGCTACTGAATTTATGTAATGAAGCGGGTTTTACCCCAAATGTGATTTTTGAAACCGACAGCATGACGACCGCCCAAGCTTTAGCGGGCGCCGGTATCGGCGTTACGTTACTACCGGAAACTTTAATCCGGACCAATCATTTCGAACACGAACCCTGCTATTGCGCTTTAGATACGAAAGCCGCCCGAACCGTTATCGCGGTATACCGCAAAGGGCGCTATTTATCCCGTGCGGCGCGGGCGTTTATTCAGACGTTAAAAGAATATGTCAGGACAGAGCAGTGAACCGGGGCGATCAAAAAAACGTTGCATTTTTTGACCGCACTTTTCCGTTTTTTACAGATAAGGTTTTAGCGCTCGAACGCATTTTTCCACCACGTCTTCGAAGCTGCCGCTGACATCAATGGGAATCACGTCCGGCTCGTCCGCTTGCGGGACTTCCAGCGTTTCAAACTGACTTTTCAGCATTTCTTCTTTCATATAATGGCCTTTACGCCGGCGCATGCGTTCAAGGATTAAATCGAAACTGCCGTGCAAAAACAGAAATTTTACGCTGTCGTTACCGTCGCGAATGAGATCGCGGTATTTTTTCTTCAGCGCCGAACACACAATAATGCCCACTTCGCTTTTGTGTTCCAAGCTGAATGCGGCGTCACGAATCCGTTCCAACCAAGGCCGACGGTCGTCATCGTTTAAAGGATGACCTTCGCCCATTTTTATAATGTTGGCGCGCGGGTGCAAATCGTCACCGTCAATCAGTTTAATGCCTAAACGGCGCGCCACTTCCGTGCCGACCGAAGTTTTCCCCGTGCTGGATACGCCCATCAAAATAAAACTTTTACCTTTCGACATGTTCATTTCTCCGTTATTTTTTATTTACCATATCAAAAAAACATCCTTTCGTTACCAGTAACATCTATTTTTGTGATCAACATCACAATAAATTTTCATGTTTGCCTGCATTATAACCAAGTTATCAAAATAATTTGAAGTGGATCACAGTTTTACACTTTATTAATTTACTCTTTTTATAAAAATAGATATGTTACTAGTAACAATAAAACAAGGAGAATCTTATGAAAATCGAAATCCTTTCTTGTGTTGTTAAAGGCAAAAATGATGTGGATGTCGTGACACAGCACATTGATTACGATGAAAGCAGTCGGGACCAAACCTTAGTGCAAATCACCCGCGGGGGCATTTGCGGTTCCGATTTGCATTATTATCAGCACGGTAAAGTCGGTAATTTTGAAGTTAAACATCCGATGATTTTAGGTCATGAAGTGATCGGTAAAGTCGTCAAAACCAACGATCCGAAACTGTATGCAGGGCAAAAAGTCGCCATCAATCCGAGCAAGCCTTGCCTGAAATGCAAATATTGCTTGTCCGGTGAAACCAATCAATGCGAAACCATGCGTTTTTTCGGCAGCGCTATGTACAATCCGCATGTGGACGGCGGTTTCACGCAATACAAAGTGGTGGATAACGCACAATGTATCGATTATCCGCAGGAGGCCTCCGACGATGTCATGGCATTTGCCGAACCCTTAGCCGTTACCATTCACGCCGCCAAACAGGCGGGCGATTTAACCGGCAAAAAAGTCTTTATTTCCGGCGTCGGGCCAATCGGTTGCCTGGTCGTCGCTTCAGTGAAAGCGTTGGGCGCGGCGGAAATCGTGTGTGCGGATATGAGCCGACGCTGTCTGGATTTGGCTTTGAAAATGGGCGCCGATAAAGCGTTACACGCGCTAAACGATGATTTCTCCGCTTACGCCGAACACAAAGGCTATTTTGATGTGTCTTTTGAAGTTTCCGGCCATCCGTCTTCCCTCGAACGCTGTCTCGCTATCACTAAAGCGCGCGGAAAATTGATTCAAGTAGGCATGGGCGGCGCAATTCCCGAATTCAATATGATGACGTTGATCGCGAAAGAAATCAGCTGGAAAGGTTCCTTCCGATTTATTGAGGAATTCAATACTTCTGTGGAATGGCTCAGTACAGGTAAAGTAAATCCGTTGCCGTTACTTTCAAAAGTATTCGGTTTCCGTCAGCTTGAAGACGCGCTGAAAGCGGCGGCAAACAAAGATGAAACGGCAAAAGTTCAACTCAGTTTCGAATAAGGAATACAATATGAGCGATTTATTTTCACTAAACAATAAACATATTCTCATCACCGGCTCCACCCGCGGTATCGGTCGTTTGCTTGCGCAAGGCGTTGCCGAACACGGTGCCGAAGTCATTATTAACGGTACCAATCAGGAAAAAGCGCAGCAGGTTGCCGACGAATTAAACGCACAAGGCTTCAAGGCTTATGCCGTCGCGTTTGACGTTACCGATTCCCAAGCGGTGCAGCAAGCCATTGCTCACATTGAAAAAGACATTGGTCCGATTGACGTACTCATCAATAATGCCGGCATTCAGCGTCGCCACCCGTTCTGCGAATTTCCGGAAAAGGATTTCGACGATATCGTAAAAGTCAACCAAAAAGCCGTGTTTATCGTTTCACAGACGGTTGCCCGTTATATGGTAAAACGCAATCGGGGCAAAATTATCAACATCGGTTCCATGCAAAGCGAATTGGGGCGCGATACTATCACGCCTTACGCCGCCTCCAAAGGCGCGGTGAAAATGTTAACCCGCGGCATGTGTGTGGAACTCGCCCGTTACAACATTCAGGTGAACGGTATCGCACCGGGCTATTTCGCCACCGAACTCACCAAACCCCTGGTAGAAAATAAAGAATTCAGCGAATGGTTGTGTAAACGTACGCCCGCCGCGCGCTGGGGCGATCCGAAAGAACTCATCGGTGCCGCCGTATTTTTATCCGCCAAAGCTTCAGACTTCGTTAACGGACATCTATTGTTCGTGGACGGCGGCATGTTAGCGGCGGTATAAGGAGCATCATCATGTTGATTTTTATTTTAGTTGCCTCTATCGCACTTCTGCTGATTCTCATTATGAAATTCAGAGTGCATGCATTTGTCGCCCTGGTTTTAGTAAGTTTATTAACCGCTCTTGCCACCGGAATGCCGATTAACAAAATTTTGCCGACATTACTCAGTGGATTCGGAAACACCCTGGCCTCGGTCGCCTTATTGGTAGGTTTAGGCGCCATGATCGGTCGCTTACTTGAAATTACCGGCGGCGCCAAAGTGCTAGCGGATTCCTTAATTAATAAATTCGGTGAACAAAGAGCACCGTTCGCCTTGGGTGTCGCCTCATTCCTGTTCGGCTTCCCGATTTTCTTTGATGCGGGCCTAGTCGTTATGTTGCCAATTATTTTGAGTGTGGCAAAACAGTTTGGCGGCTCCCTGTTTCGTTACGCCTTCCCGGCCGCCGGTGCATTTGCCGTCACCCACGCTTTCCTGCCGCCGCATCCCGGTCCGGTTGCCGCCGGTGATATTTTAGGCGCAAACATCGGGTTATTGTTGATTGTCGCCTTAATTGTTGCGATTCCGACCTGGTATTTCGCGGCTTATTTATACGGGACTTTCCTGGGCCGAAAATTCCATTTGGATTTACCGAAAACCTTTCTAAATAACGTACCAATTAACGAAACCGCCGTTCTCAATCCACCGAGTTTCAGAAAAGTGCTGTTCATTTTGCTGCTGCCGCTCTGCCTGATCATGTTCGACACCGTATTGAATACGCTATCCGTGATGAAAATTGTCGACGGTTCCGCATTATGGGTGGAAACCTTGCGTTTACTGGGCAAAACCCCGGTCGCCTTACTTATCACATTATTAGTGACCATTCTGTTATTGAAAGAACAACGCAGCGTGGAACAAATCGAAAGAATCTGCGATAACGCATTAGGTCCGATTTGCGCCATCGTGTTAGTAACCGGCGCCGGCGGCATGTTCGGCGGCGTATTGCGCGCCAGCGGCATCGGTGACGTGTTAGCCGCCATGCTGGCCGACACCGGCATGCCGATTATCGTCGCCGCATTCCTGATTTCCACCGCATTACGCGTGGCGCAAGGTTCGGCCACCGTGGCAATTACCACCACCTCCGCTTTAGTGGCGCCGATGGTTGCCGCCTCAACGGGATTAAGCGAATTCGATTTATGCTTTATCGTGATTTCCATCGCATCCGGCGCCACCGTACTGGCGCACGTCAACGACAGCGGTTTCTGGCTGGTCAGCCGTTTCCTGGAAATTGACACCAAAACCATGTTCAAAACCTGGACGGTTCAGGAAACCTTAATCGGGTTGGTCGGTTTCGGTATCTCCGTCGTCGGTTCAATTGTCCTCTAACAACAAAAGTGCGGGCAAAAATCGTGATGTTTTTTGCCCGCACTTTTGATTTTTTTATGCTATCGATTCCAAATCCTAAATTTATAAATAAATATTTTTCTTATTTTCCATACAATAAATCTTACAAAATATTACATATATGTTATATTGAGGAAGGATTATGTGGAATTTGCTATTCTATAAAACAAGAACGGGAAACTGTCCTATAGCTGATTTTATTGATGCATTACAACCTAAACTTAAACTTTGCTTGTGCAAAGAAAACGAACCAAAAGAAACACACCCCGACTTCGACGCTTTTCTTCGCTTGGTTGAAATTTTCTTTACGGAAAATAAGTAAACTCGCTTCGCTCAAACAAACTTATTTTCCTAAAAATTTCAAGTCGCTCGGGCGTCTCAGACGGGGAATTATGTAAGCATTACACGAACTATATGTAAGGTAGGATTGTTCCTCTGTCAATCTAATAAAAACATCTAAATTTTTCACCGTACTTTAGTTGAGGCTGGCATATCGATTAATAGCGCGCGTCTCCCGACGCGTGCTTGAGTTGAAAAGGCACGCGTCGGGAGACGCGCGCCATCGGGGAGGAAGAACGGGAAACTGTCCTATAGCTGATTTTATTGATGAATTACAACCTAAACTTAAAGCAAAAGCCTTGCATGATCTGGATTTATTAGCAGAATTTGGTAACAGGTTATCAATGCCCTATTCCAAATCAATGGGAAACGGATTATTTGAACTACGCGTAACACAATCAAATAACGCAGCAAGAATATTTTATTTCTTTATGCAAGGAAAAAACATCGTTATTACTAACGGTTTCATCAAAAAAATGCAAAAAACATCGGCGTCAGAATTAGCTAAAGCCCTTGAATACAAGCAAGATTATCAAGCGAGAAATATGCCATGAAATTTGAAACATTTAAACAGCAACAACTTCAAGATCCGGCGGTTAAAGCGGAATATGATTTACTTACTCCGCAATATGAATTAATCCGCCAAATCATCAAATTACGCCAAGAACAGCATTTAACCCAAAAAGCTTTAGCAGAAAAAACAGGCATCGCACAAAGTGCCATCAGCCGTTTTGAATCAGGCAATCACAATCCGTCTTTAGAATTTTTACGGCGATTGGCGTTAGGGTTGGGAAAGTCGGTTTATGTGGAGTTAAGATAGAGAAAGTGCGGTTAAAAAACTCATCATTTTTCGACCGCACTTTGGTTGAAGCTGGCATCACGATTGATAGCGCGCGTCTCCCGACGCGTGCTTGAGTTGAAAAGGTACGCGTCGGGAGACACGCACCATCGGGGGCTTGGCGTAGGGGGTTAGCAAATCAATTCATGTGGAATTAAGATAAAAAAGTACGGTCAAAAAACTCATCATTTTTCGACCGCACTTTAGTTGAAGCTGGTATCACGATTGCTAGCGCGCGTCTCCCGACGCGTGCTTGAATTGAAAAGGTACGCGTCAGGAGACGCGCACCATCGGGGTTTTTTGACCGCACTTTGATCCGTTCATTTTCTTTGCTTGTGCAAAGAAAACGAACCAAAAGAAACACACCCCGACTTCGACGCTTTTCTTCGCTTGGTTGAAATTTTCTTTACGGAAAATAAGTAAACTCGCTTCGCTCAAACAAACTTATTTTCCTAAAAATTTCAAGTCGCTCGGGCATCTCAGACCAGGAATTATGTAAGCATTACACGAACTATATGTAAGGTAGGATTGTTCCTCTGTCAATCTAATAAAAACATCTAAATTTTTCACCGCACTTTAGTTGAAGCTGGCATATCGATTAATAGCGCGCGTCTCCCGACGCGTGCTTGAGTTGAAAAGGTACGCGTCGGGAGATGAGCACCGTCGTAAAATTACCTATTTATTTGCATTACGAATATCCGCATTTTCAGCAGCTTTTCTAGCATTTTCAGGCATTTTTAAATACAACTCATTTAATTGTTTTGGTTCAGATATGCCTTTACGAACAATAAAATTAAGCAAATCAAACATTTTTCCCGCCACATCATCAAAGTCATCATCAGACATGGTTCCTGGATGTACTGCATTATTTCCTGTTATTCTCAAGGTATCTGCGACTTGAATAACCTGTTTTGGTAATACATGGTTTTTAGCAAGTGAACGAATATCGTCGTTGATATTATCTCCCTTTTGCTCTAGATGTTTGCATAACTTTTGTAACGCTAGACGCAATAATGCAGCAGCTCCACGCTTAGAACGAGAAAAAATTCTAGATGCTTCCATATAATCAGCTTTTACATCTTCAGGCATATCAGTTTCGGGTAATGGAGCCAATCCAAAATCAGGATATATCATTTCACCATCATAATGGTTATTTAAATGATCTACTTTATTCGCACGCCAAAGAGAATTCTTCTTACAACATGAACATATACATTGATAATATTCAGTCCATGAAGATCCATTGATTAATCTATTCCAGTGCATATGAGAATATGTTCCACAGTTTGGACAGTGAAAAGATTCTCTCTTAAATTTAGGATTTGTATAATTTTCCATTACTATATAACCTTATATTTATATTAATTAATAGTCTAAAATCAAATTCAACACCCTCTTCTCCGAAACCGGATATTTCGTCCCTAGCTGCTGGGCAAATAAACTCACTCGTAACTCTTCAATCATATAACGAATCTCCAGCACTTCTGCACTATGCGGTTTGGATTTTGGCAGTTTTGCCAAAAGCTGTTGGTAGGCTTGTTGGCATTGTTCGACGCGGAGCATGGCGGCTCTATCACGATTAATGTCTTGGGCGAGCTTGTCCATGCGTTTGTCGATAGCTTGCAGATAGCGGTGAATATCCGGCAGGCGGGCGTAGCCGGTTTTTTCTACGAAACCGGGATAAATTAAGCCCGCCAGTTGGGATTTAATATCCGACAAAGCAAACGCCATGGTGAAATCCATTTTGCCTTTCAGGCGTTTGTTGATTTCAAAGGTGAGCGTGAGCAACCGTTCTACTTGCTGAGCAATATCCACGGTGATTTCGTTGAGATTTTCGCGCACGAAGTCTCGTAATTTATCAAAATCCGTTTCATTCCAGACAAAACCGCCGAAATCCGCAATCAGTTTATCCACGCCGCAGGCGATACAGTCGTCAATTAAATCCAGCACTTTGCCGAACGGCGTGAAATACAGACCGAGTTTGGATTTGTTCGGCAGTTTTTCGTGCAAATATTTAATCGGCGACGGCACATTAAGCAAAATCAGGCGGCGCAAGCCTTGCCGCATGGCCACGGACTGCTCGTATTCCGTTTCAAATAATTTAATGCCCACCGCTTCTTTTTCGTCTGTAATCGCCGGGAAGGCTTTTACGGTGAAGCCTTGTTTTTTCTGTTCGTAACATTGCGGCAGGCTGTCAAAATTCCAAATATGGATGCCGGATTGCTCAATGCCGTCGTCCGCCACTGCGGAAATACTTTGCTGCACCCGGTCTTTTAAGCTGAATTTCAGTTCGTCCAAATTCATGCTTTCCGCAATTTTTTTGCCTTTTTCATCAATCACGCGGAATGTGATGCGTAAGTGCGGTGGAATTTGGTCGAGTTTCCATTCGTCCGCGTCCACATTTACGCCCGTCATACGACGCAATTCGTTGCTCAGCGTTTCCGTTAACGGTTTGTCGAAGTTGGTTACACGGGCTAAAAAAGCGTCGGCATAATTGGGTGCCGGCACGAAATTACGGCGCAGAGATTTCGGCAACGCTTTAATCAATGCCACGATCAATTCATGGCGCAAACCCGGAATCTGCCAGTCAAATCCCTGCATTTCAATCTGATTCAGTAACGGTAACGGAATATGTACGGTCACGCCGTCCGCGTCGGTGCCCGGCTCGAACTGGTAAGAGAGTTTTAATTTCAGATTGCCTTGATGCCAGAAATTCGGAAAATCCAACTGACTGACTTTTTGCGCATCCTCTTTCATCAGGAAAGATTTTTCAAAATTGAGCAATTCCGGATCTTTCTGACTGGCCTTTTTCCACCAGCTGTCGAAATGCTTTTGCGATACCACGTCCGCGCCGATACGGGAATCATAAAATTCGAATAAAGTGCGGTCGTCCACCAAAATATCGCGACGGCGGGATTTGTGTTCCAATTCTTCCACTTCGCGAATCAATTTTTGATTTTCAAAAAAGAACGGATGGCGGGTATGCCAATCCCCTTCCACCAATGCCGATTGAATAAAAATTTCGCGGCTGGTTTGCGGATCAATGGCGCCGTAATTGACCGGACGATTCGCCACAATCGGCACGCCGTACAGACTGACCTTTTCATCGGCGATCACCTGCCCGCGGGATTTTGACCAACGAGGTTCCGAATAAGATTTTTTCACCAAATGCGCGGCAAGAGGTTCAATCCATTCCGGATCAATTTCCGCCGCCATGCGCCCCCAAAGTCTGGAGGTTTCCACCAATTCCGCCGCCATCACCCATTTCGGCTGTTTTTTGAACAACACGGAATTGGGAAAAATGGCAAAATGGGCGTTACGGGCACCAAGATATTGCTGTTTTTCCGCCTCTTTCATGCCGATATGAGAAAGCAATCCGCTTAAAAGTGCGGTATGAATTTGCGGATATTCTGCGGGTTCGGCGTTAATCGGCAATCCCATTTCGCGCACGGTTAAACGGATCTGATGATAAATATCCTGCCATTCGCGAATGCGCAAATAATTCAGGAAATCCTTTTGGCACAATCGGCGAAATTGATTTTTACCAAGCGCTTTTTGCTGTTCTTGAATGTAATTCCACAAATTCAGGAAGGCCAGAAAATCGGATTTTTTGTCCGCAAACCGACGATGTTTTTCGTCCGCCACCTGTTGTTTTTCCTGCGGACGTTCGCGGGGATCCTGAATGGAAAGCGCGGCGACAATAATCATCACTTCCAAAACACAGCCTAAATTGACCGCACTTATCAGCATTTTGGCCAAGCGAGGATCCACCGGCAATTGAGCCAATTGACGACCTGTTTGGGTTAAACGATTCTTTTGTAACGGCGAATGTAATTCTTCCCGACGAATCGCTCCCAATTCTTCCAACAATTTAATGCCGTCCTGAATATGCCGTTTATCCGGCGCATCCACAAAAGGAAAAGATTCAATATCATCCAAACCGAGCGAAGTCATCTGCAAAATGACGGAAGCCAAATTGGTGCGCAGAATTTCCGGATCGGTAAATTCCGGACGGTTATTAAAATCCTCTTCCGAATAAAGTCGGATACAAATCCCTTCGCTCACACGTCCGCAACGCCCTTTGCGCTGATTGGCGGAAGCCTGGGAAATCGGTTCAATCGGCAAACGCTGAACTTTGGTGCGATAGCTGTAACGGGAAATCCGCGCGGTGCCCGGATCGATCACATATTTAATGCCCGGCACCGTAAGCGAGGTTTCCGCCACGTTAGTCGCCAACACGATACGGTTCAGCCCGCTCGGATGAAAAATTTTATTCTGTTCCTGCGCCGACAAGCGGGCGTATAGCGGCAAAATTTCCGTATGACGCAAATTTTGCTTTTCCAAAGCGTCGGCCGTGTCGCGAATTTCCCGCTCACCGCTTAGAAAAATCAGAATATCGCCGCGACCTTCCGCCTGTAATTCATCCACCGCATTCAAAATACCTTGTAGCTGATCCTGTTCTTCTGCTTCCGCAACGGGACGATAACGCACTTCCACCGGATAGGTTCTGCCCGAAACCTCGATAATCGGCGCATTGTTGAAATGTCTGGAAAATCGCTCCACATCAATGGTTGCGGAAGTGATAACGACTTTTAAATCCGGGCGGCGCGGCAATAATTGTTTCAAATAACCGAGAATAAAATCATTATTCAGGCTGCGTTCGTGAGCTTCGTCGATAATCAAGCAATCATATTGATTAAGAAAACGATCGGTTTGAATTTCCGCCAGTAAAATCCCGTCGGTCATCAACTTGATTTGAGTCTGCTCGCCGATTTGATCGTTAAACCGAACTTTATAACCGACAAGACCGCCCAATTCCGTTTGCATTTCTTCGGCGATGCGCGCCGCCACCGAACGGGCGGCAATACGACGCGGCTGAGTGTGACCGATAAGGCCTTTCTGACCAAGCCCGAGCTCCAAACACATTTTCGGCAACTGGGTAGTTTTGCCCGAACCCGTTTCGCCCGCAATCACCACAACCTGATTTTCCGCAATCAGCTTTTGAATTTCCGCTTTGCGCTGACTGACCGGCAGATTTTCCGGAAAAACTATCGGATTTTTAACCGCACTTTTGCGCTGCGCAAGACGAAATTGCGCTTGCTGAATTTGTGCGTCGATTTCCGCGGCAACCGTTTGTTGCTGCCGTTCGGTTTTAATTCGGCTCAGCCCCTTGATTCGAGCGGCAAGACGATGGCTGTCCACAAGCATCATATCGCTCAATTTGCTGAAAAGTGCGGTCTGAATTGGCGTCATTTTGACGGAATGGTGATGTTTTTTCATATTTCGTAATCAATCAATACAACAAGACAGGCGAATCGCCTGCCTGAATAACTTAAACTTTACCGAGAAATAAGGATAAAATTCCCGCGGCGATTAACGGCCCCACCGGAATACCGCCGAGGAAACCGACGCCCAAAATCGTGCCGATAAGCAAACCGGTTAACAAAATAGGTTGCGAGCTCATCAGCGGCACGCCGCGACCGGCAAGCCAGGCGACCAACATGCCGGCGGCCAAGGCGAGAAACATTTTCCAGTGCAATAATTCCATTAAGGCGGGAATTTTCACTTTGCCCGCCACAATGGGACTGAGCACGCCAATAGTCAAAATTATCACACCGATATTCAGGCCGTATTTTTCCATGAACGGAATATATTTCGACAGAAAAGTTTGCTGCATAAGTAACAGCACCGTAGCGGAAATGGTGATGGAACTGTTATTTCCCAACACGCCCAGCAAGGCTAAAACAACCAGTAATAATGCAACGGAATTGAAATGAAGTGACATATCGGCCTCAAAGTGCGGTCAAATTTTAAAAAGTTTTTGCATAATTATAGCAAATTTTGTGAATCCGACGTTTTTTTATTTGCACTTTATCTCTAGAATATAAGTCACGAATCACTTTTTATAAACACGGATAATAAGATGGAAATCGCTTTTATTCTTGCCGGTAAAATTATCGAGCTGACGCTTATCGTACTCATCGGCTATGCGTTGGTGAAAAGTAAGCTGCTGCAATCGAAAGACAGTTACCCGCTTTCCGTCATCGGATTATACGTGATTAGCCCGGCGGTGATGATAAAAGCGTTCCAAATCGACTACACGCCCGAATTACTGAAAGGCTTACTGCTTTCCTTGGGCATGGCGGTGTTTCTGCACGTCATTTTAATCACTTTAGGCGTAGTGATGAAAAAGACGCTGAAGCTGGATCCCATCGAACATGCGGCGTCTATTTATTCCAATTCGGGCAATTTGATCATTCCTTTGGTGATGTCCATGTTCGGCGAGCAATGGGTGATTTATGCCACCTGCTTTATCGTGGTGCAAACCTTTCTGTTCTGGACGCACTGCCGTTCGATTATTTGCGGCAAAGGTGCCGTGCCGCTTAAAAACATCGTAAAAAATATCAATATTTGGTCGATTATTGTGGGCGCCGTGCTGTTTGCCCTGCAAATCAAATTGCCGCCGATTATTACGGGCATGCTTGGCGCCGTAGGCTCCTTTATTGGTCCGAATGCCATGCTGGTCGCCGGCATGCTGATTGCCTCGATTCCGGTAAAATCCATTCTGTCGTCCAAACGGGTTTATCTGGTCACCTTTTTACGTCTGATTTTTGTGCCGGTTTGTTTGCTGTTCGTGGTGAAAATCGGCGGATTCGCTCATTGGGTGGAAAACGGTGAAACCATCGCCATGATTAGCTTCCTCGCCACCATCAGTCCGGCCGCCGCAACCGTGACGCAAATGGCGTTGGTGTACGGAAAAAATGCGCAGAAAGCCAGTATGATTTACGGCGTCACGACGATGTTATGCGTCTTCACCATGCCGCTGATTATTGCTTTATACCAGCTGTTCGATTGATTATGCTACGCAGCGATACGTTCAATTATTTGAACAATTCTGCTTTTTTGCCGATTTTTATTGCAAAAACGGAAAGATAACCTATCATTCGTCAAAGCACGTTAATATTCATCAACCGAAAGGAACCGCACATGGAAAAAGTCAGTCTGGATGATATGCGCTTGTTTGTTTCCGTGGTGCAGGCGGGCAGTCTGCACCTTGCTTCGGAACTGACGGGCGTTCCCATTTCCCGTTTAAGTCGTCGCATGACACAATTGGAACAAGCGTTAGGTTCAAAATTGATGGATCGCGGTAAAAAAGGCGTGACGCTAAACGATTTAGGCCAGCCTTTTTTCCAACGAGCGCAGCAAATGTTGCAACTTGCCGAACAGGCGGTTTCCGGCGTGCAAGACAGCTTAACCAAACCCAACGGCCTGCTGCGGATTTCCGTTGCCGGCGATATTATGCGCATGCTGATTGCGCCGTATTTGCCCGCTTATTTAGCGGAAAATCCGAATGTCAGCCTCGACATTCATCAAAGTCCGCAAAAAATCAATATGATTCAGGACGGCATTGATATCGCCATTCGGGTGGGTTCCATTGAAAACGAAAATGTCGTAGCGCGAAAATTTCTGGATATTCGATTCGGCATCTACGCCGCCCCCAAATATCTCAAACAACACGAGCCGATTCATAACCCGCAAGATATTTACCGCCACTCAATCGTCGTGCACGCGCTTTCGCTGCCGTGGCGGCTTACACAGGGAAATCAACGGATCGAGATTATTCCGACGGGAAAATTAACGGTTAACGATTACTTGCTGGCGGCGCATTTTATTCAGCAGGGAACGGGCATCGGGATGCTGCCGACTTTCGTAGGCGAGCAAATGCCGGAATTGGTGAACGTGCTGCCGGACTGGGAAATGCCGAGCGTTCCGCTTTCCGTCATCTACTACAAAAACCGCGGCACGGTGCCGACTATCCGCAGTTTCACTCAGTATTTGCTGGAATTAAATCCGGCGTAAAAACAATGAAAAAATTGCCCGCACTTTTTCTCAAAGTGCGGGCAAAAAATTAAACGTTTTTTTCTCTCACTACCGCGCGATAACCGATGTCACGACGATAGAAACATGTTGCTAGCGCACGTATCCTGACGTGTGCTTAAATCAAGAAAAAGGCACGCGTCGGGAGACGCGCGCCATCGTGGGTCGGGAGACGCGTGCCATCGGGATCTGCTGGAGTTAAATCCGGCGTAAAAACAATGAAAAAATTGCCCGCACTTTTTCTCAAAGTGCGGGCAAAAAATTAAACGTTTTTTTCTCTCGCCACCGCGCGATAACCGATGTCACGGTGATAGAAACATGTTGCTAGCGCACGTCTCCTGACGTGTGCTTAAATCAAGAAAAGGACACGCGTCGGGAGACGCGTGCCATCGGGATCTGCTGGAGTTAAATCCGGCGTAAAATGTGGGGTACTAACAATATTTGCATAGATAAAAATAAAAAAATTTGGTCGGAAAAATTGGCTTGGTGGCTTGATTTATAAGGCTTTGGCGGGTTTTAAAGGATGAAGCTATGCAAAAAAAGAAAATGTTTAAAAATGAACAAAAATAGGCAGAAAATGCACTTTTATTTGCATAGATGTGATCAGTTTTTAAATAGTTTTTAAAACGGGTTTAAAATTTAAAAAAGTGCGGTCAAAAATTTAAAGGGTTAAGTGTTTGCTTAACCCTTTTTTTGTTATGCCAAGTCGTGCCCGATGTGCATTACTTCGCCCAGCACAATAAGCGCGTCCAGCTCTGCCTCAGGGACGATAACAGGCTCGTACAGGCTTGCATTGTCGCTGATAAGCTTAACGCTGCCAAATTGCAGTTGTACGCGTTTAACCAGCAATCGCCCACCGTTGTTTAT
The DNA here is from genome assembly GCF_014843355.1 of Actinobacillus sp. GY-402. GTDB lineage: Bacteria > Pseudomonadota > Gammaproteobacteria > Enterobacterales > Pasteurellaceae > Exercitatus > Exercitatus varius. The sequence continues at coordinate 570,484 of NZ_CP062137.1, read as the reverse complement.
CACAAATACTTTGCCGTCTTGCAGAATGTTGCGCGAATGGTCTATGAGTAACAAGTCCTTGTCTTGAATCGTTGGGTACATACTATCGCCCGTGGCGAAATACACCTCGCAGTTTTTGGCTTTAACCCCCTTAGATTGCAACCAGTCCTTGCGAAATGCCAACACGTTATTCGGGTCGTACTCTTCTTCGTTGTAACCGCCAGCGCCCGCAGAAACCACGATATCATTATGCATCGGAATAAACTCAAACAGGTTCACAAACTCTTCATATCTGGCAACGCTACGCGAATTATAAGCCGTTATCTCGCCCACTCCATCCGTTCTTTCATCCAGCGTCGCCGTGTTGTCCGCGCTGCCTTTGCCTGTGGCAAGCCATTCTAAGTTGACATTAGCCGCTTCCGCTATCTTTATCAGATTTGTGCGTGATGGATCAGCTTCGCCTTTGCGCCATCTTGTTATTGTCGATAACGTTACACCTGTTTGCCTGGAGAACTCACTTGGACCATTTAGTTTATTAATTACTAATTCAATTCTTTCGGGGAAATTGTCTTCATTTGCCATTTTTGACCCTCTTTTTAAACTTTTTTGCCGTAATAGTTACATAAAACAAACTATTACGGAGTTTTATAAAAATAAACTTGCCGTAATAGTTTATTTAAGTTATTGATTACGTTGTGAATATTCCAAATTTGAAATAAATTTTCCAAAAATATAACTATTACGGTGAATTAATAGTTGACAAGCTACAACTATTACGGCTAATATACACCACAAGAGATACATCAAAAAAGGAGTATTAAATGAGTGTATTAGAAAGCCATGAAAAAACCGCAGTAAATTGGCATAGAGCCGATATTCTTGCGGAACTCAAAAAACGTGGTTGGACATTACGATCTTTAGCAGCCGAAGGAAATGTCAGTTATAGCACTTTGAAAACTGTATTTGATAAATCCTATCCAAAAATGGAGCGCCTAGTTGCTAATGCAATCGGAATTGCGCCAGAAATTATCTGGGCAGAACGTTTTGCAGAACGTAATAGAAAGCCAACTTTAACCAATAAGTTTTAGCATCATAAATGAATTTAACCGTAAAAGATACAAAAAGGATCATTTATGAGAGGTTTAAGTTTAAAAACGCATTATTCCGTTTACGAATATGCCGAAATGGGAATAAGTAGCTTACCACAAGCCCCCAAAAATATTCAGGCATTATTCAAACGCGAAAATTGTAGCTACAGAAAACGAGGTGGACGTGGTGGCGGAGTTGAATACGAACTCGCCAGCCTACCCCAAGAAATCCAAGATGAAATCCGCAATAAATTTGCCGTTGCGGTGGTGAACAAAAAGCCAAGCTTACCTGTGGTGCGCGATGTTGACCTAAGTTCTTTAACAACCAAACAACGCGAAGTGGCAGACGCCCGCATGGCATTAGTGGCAGCTGTCAGCCAGCTTGAGCAAAGTATGAGCCGGATTAAAGCGGTGACTTATCTTTGTGAATCCGCAAAGTGCGGTCAATTATCGGCAGATTTAATGGACTTAGTGGAAACTGCGAACGCTAAAAACGGCAACGGTTGTGGGCGCGTGTTATCGGTCAGAACACTGAATCAGTGGGTGATTGATTATCACAAAGCCGACAATGCCGAGGACCGTTTAAAAGCCTTAGCCCCAAGCCAACGCCAAGCGAAAAAAGCGGAAGAATTGCAATGGTTACCAGAATTTTTAGCGGTGTATCGCAACACCAACGGCGTGAATATCGCCGAAGCCTACGACGAATTCGCCGCACGTTGGCACGCCGCCTTTGCTGACCAACCGCTGAGACTGGCACAACTGCCAAGCCTAAGCACAGTGCGACGGGGATTAGAAAAATTACCGCGTTTGATAAAAGAAATTGGACGCAAAACAGGAGCCGAACTAAGAGCTATGAACACTTATGTAAAGCGCGATTGGAGCGTATTAAAAGCCAATGACGTCTGGGTGGGAGACGGTCACTCAATGAAAATGAAAGTGGCACACCCCGACCACGGCAGACCGTTTATCCCCGAAGTCACGTTAGTGATGGACGCGGCAAGCCGCTTTATTGTGGGGTGGTCGGTTAGCCTTGCGGAAAACTGCCTCGCCGTAGCAGACGCCATCCGCCACGGTGTAGAACGCCACGGCATACCCGCAATTTATTACTCCGATAACGGGGGCGGTGAGAAAAACTGGGTGCTAGACGGCGATATTACAGGGATGTTGCCTCGTTTGGGAATCAACCACCAAACAGGGATTCCTGGCAATCCGCAAGGGCGTGGGATTATCGAACGCGTGAACAAAACCTTGTTATTACGCATTGCTCGCCAGTTTGACACCTATCACGGAGGCGGTGCAGACCGCGAAACCGTGCGCCAAACCAGCACAGGCGTGATAAGCCTTGAAAAAGCCATCCGCCAAAAACGCACCGAGTTAACGGACAAACAGAAATGGGCGCAAGGCAAGCTCCCAAGTTGGAAACAGTTTATTGACGCCGTGGAAGAAGGCATCCGCTGGTACAACGAAGAACATATCCACCGCGAAATCGGCACCACGCCGCTACGCAAACGGGAAGAGCTACTCAAAGGCGTGACATTGCTCTACGTCACCCCAATAGAAGCCCGCGATATGTTTAGACCGCAAGTGGTGCGAAAAGCACAACGCGGCTGGGTAAAACTCTTTAACAATGACTACTTTAATCAAGCCCTGATTAAAGTGGACGGCGAAGACGTGGCAGTGAGTTTTGATATTCACAACGCAGAAAAAGTGATTGTTCGCAAACTCGACGGCACTTACCTCTGCGACGGCATCTGGAACGGCAACAAACGCGATGCATTTCCGAAGCCATTCGTGGAAAAAGCGAGAGAAGAACGTCATCAACGACGTCTCAAACTCAAACAAGAACAGGTGGATGAAATTAACGCAGAACTTAATCCTGTTATTGCGATTGAACACAGCGAAAGCGCGGAGTTATTGCACGGCTTACGGATTAATGCCAAGCGCCAAAACTGGGACGATATGGATGAAATACCGATGTTACCGAGCGAATTAAAACGTTATCAGAAAAAGGTAGGTTAAAAAATGAAAGAAAAACTACAAGCATATATGCAACAAAACGGCATGACGCAAAAGCAAGTAGCGAATGCTATCGGTAAGTCAGTCACTGTTGTGAACCAATATTTAAAAGGCATTTATGCCGGAAAAGTGGATGAAGTGGACGAAGCGGTAGCGCGGTTACTTGGACGACAAAACGATAAAGTGGTTGAGCGTCGTTTTAATTCGGAATTTGTCAGCACTTATGCCGCAGAACGTTGCCTTGACGCGGTGGCGATTGCCCATATCGAAGGCGAAATCAGCGTAGTAACCGGTGCGGCAGGATTAGGGAAAACCAAGGCATTAAAACGATATGTAGAACTCAATCCGGAAACACTATTAATCGAAGTAGAACCGAGCTGTAGCCCTAAAGTGTTATTAAAAACCTTATGCCAGCAGTTGGGTTTAAACGAAACAGGATTAAACCACGAATTGTTTACTCGAATTTGCGGAAAACTTGCGGCGGATCGCCTGATTATCGTTGATGAAGCCGAATTGTTAAGTACGAAAAGCCTGGAATATATCCGCAGAATCCACGATTTAACCGGTTGCGGCGTAGTGTTGGCAGGTATGCCACGCTTAATCGTTAACCTGAAAGGTAAATACGGCGAACTGGCGCAACTCTATAGCCGTGTAGGCATCGCCTGCGATTTAGGAAACGCATTGAGCGAAGAAGATATTGCCCTATTAGCGGAGAAAGGGCTGGGAACAAGCGAATTTTCGACCGCACTTTTTAAAGCCAGCCACGGCAACGCGCGCCGATTAAACAAACTGATGCGCGGCGTAATTCGGGTGGCGGAAATGCATAACCGCCCAATTGACGAAAAGTTGATCCAAAGCTACGCAGGCATGTTGATTAGTTAGGAGCAAACTATGAATAAACCATTAAATAGCATAAACAAATTTGCTTATAAGAAACTAAAACAAGTGCAAAAAGCCATCATCGAGTGCAACAGCCTAGGACTGGAAGTGGAGGAAATCGAATTTAATCGTATCAAACCAAGAATCAAAATCAAAGACAACAGTGCCGCCGCGCGTTTGGAATACATCGGCCGCGCTATCGAATACGGAGTCGGTAGCGGAGAAACGGGTAAATACCGCCAATTACAGATTATGGCGGCAGGTATCAAAGTGATGTGGCAAACCACACGAGACCGTATCCATTAAAAAGGAGGAAACATGCCGAAGTATCGCCAAATCTACGCCGTCTACCGAGGAGACGATAATTTGGGTGACGGCACCGCGGAAGAAATAGCAGAAAAATTAAATATTACACCGGGAGACGTGCGCGTACGCAGTACGCCGTGTTACCACAAACGCGCCATCAACGGCAAAGGTAAAAGATTAATCATTATAAAGTTAGGAAAGGAAGAGGTCTGAATAATGAAAACGATCACCACAATCGAACCAACAGACAAAGAGCAATTTTACGTGCACTGCGCGATGTTTGTGCAAAAAGCCACAAAAGAAGAAATTATCGCGGCATTAAGCCGCGGCATTAAAAGTTTTGAAGTAATTAAAGAGGACGGTTTAGTCAGTGTATCGGCAGAACTGAAATCACACCCTTGGGAGTTAAATTAACATGGCAAAAAAAGCAACCAGAATTAAATCGGATACCTTTGTTATCCGCTATCAATCACGCGACGAAGTGGAATCCGCCATTACCACTATCGGACTATTACAACGCGAATTGCAGCGCAAAGCCACCGAACAGAACGATGAGTTAGCGGCAATTACCGACCGTTACGCGCCACAGCTGGCGGCATTGCAAGACCAAATTAAACCGATACAGTCCGCAATCCAGGCATGGTGCGAAAGCAACCGCGACGAATTATTGCCTGGTAAAACGAAAACCATCGAATTTAACACGGGCTCGGTGCAATGGCGCCAGCGCCCGCCGTCAGTGGGGGTGCGCGGGGTGGAAAGCGTGATTGATAACCTCCGTACTTTAGGGCTAACGCGGTTTATCCGCGTCAAAGAGGAAATCAATAAGGAAGCCATGCTAAATGAACCGGAAATCGCCGGCACCGTAGCAGGCGTCACCATTAAAACCGGCGTAGAAGATTTTGTGATTACACCGTTTGAACAGGAGCCGCCGGCATGTTAACCAACCCCGTCACTTATCTGATTTTAGGCGCGATATTAACCATCGCCGTCGGGATATTTGACGAACAAGACTAAAACCTATTTACAGCGCATTGCGCGCAGTGCGCTGAGTAATAAGTTTTAACAACACCCACTAAGGAGAATATTTATGGAAGGTTACGAAATCACGCTTGAGGATAAAGGGCAAGATTTTTTGATCTTTAAAACAGATATCAAAGGCATAGTAATAGCCGCCGAACCATTCCAGTCGGGAATATGGAAAGGTGCGCTAATCCCGGTTGAACAACAAAAAATAGGTGATTTATGCATGATCCATCATTTACCACATATTGAGTATGGCTACCTAAAATATAAGGTATTAGACATTAAAAAAATTAACTATTAACCCCACCAAGGAGACCCAATGGAAACTTATAAAGAGCTGGTATTACTGGCGATTAAAACCGAGCGCGCGGGCGATTACAGCTACGCGCAACAACTATGGGAGCGTGCGGTGCCGCTGGCAAAAAATCCCGTTAAAAAAATGTTTTGCCGAAAACACGCCGAATTTTTGGACGTGTGGAAAAATCGTTTGTACAAAGCTCGCCGTGAGGAGTTACAACATGCCTAGATACATTATCCGCGCCGAATGCATGGTGGAATTTACGGTGGACGCCGACAACATCGAAGAGGCGCAAGACCTAGATCTAAATTTAACGGGGCTTGACAAAATGCCCCATGAAATCACCGAAATATACGACGTTATTGAAGCGGAGGAACTATAAATGATGTTAACCAAACGCCAGGATATGGTAGCGGAAATCGCCGATATTATGCAGTTGTTGGATGACGTCAAAACCACGCTATTAAACGATAGCATTGAAGACGCTAACAAATTGCTAACCTTTGTGGAAAAGGACGTCCGCAAACTTAAAAACAATGTTAAAAAGGCGCTGAATTGAGTTGTGTATGAGTAGAAATTTATACGAATATATTGCTTTTGAACATAAGCCGTCGAAGGATGAAGTATTAAAAGCCGTAAATAATGAGATCCGATGGGAGGCGTTTATTTCGTCGCAACATCAAATTGGTTTAGTGGCACGGGATATTGCGGAAACAATGGATAGTGATTGGGAGCTCTATGAAGATGACGATCATGTCTATCTTGTGATAAGACGATACCAATCGGAAGAGTGGGAAATAACAAAGGTGAGCGTCCGGTATATCCGGAAGTTTGACGACGAGCAAATCGACCTTGATGATTTGGATTGAAACATGGAAAAAATACTCAAAAAAATTAAGAAACTGCTGGCGCTATCTAAATCCAGCAATCCGTTTGAAGCCGCTAAAGCGCTGGAAATGGCGCAGAAATTAATGGCGGAACACCGGGTTAGTCAGGCTACAGTTGAGTTTAGCCAACACCACGGCAAGCAAAAAACCGCCATAAAATCAGCGCGTTATGTGCATATGTTAGTAAGCGTTATTAGAAAAGCATTTGGTGTGGAGGCTTATAGCGCTAATTATTATCCGGGCGAAGATTTTGGCGAAAAGAAAATGCACATGGTCTTTTACGGCGCCGAAGAGCGCCCGGAAATAGCATCATATTGTTTTGACGTGCTATATCGCAAATTACAGGCCGCCCGCAAAGAGTTTTTGGCCAAACAAAACAAAAACTTAAAACGCCGCACATTAATTGCCCGCGGCGACAAATTTTGCGAAGGCTGGGTGGTCGGCGTCAATGACAATGTTAAACGATTTGCCATGAGCCAGGAAGAAAAGCAAAAACTGGATGACTATAAATCATCGGTTTTTGATAAATCGAAATGGAGCGAAGCAAACGTGCGCGAAGCCGGCAACGCAAAAGATTATGGCGCCTCACAAAGTGAGGGCTATAAACAAGGTCAACAAGTCAAGCTAAATCACGGTGTGAATGGCAAAGAAACGGTTAAATTAGGAGTACAAATATGAGACCAGAATTTAGATATTTTAAGTGCTCACTTGATGTTGAGCCAATTAAGTCACTCAAAAAAGAATGGGACGATCTACGCGAAGAACGGGATAAAAAATTAGATGCCATCTTCGACACTATCCCCTTTTATGAATTTTGGCGTGGATCTGATAATCGGATTTTCGGCATTGTATGCAACGCTAACAATCCTGAATTTGTGAAAATTAAAAACGACAAAACTTACAAAATCGAGAAAATCAACGATGAAAAATTCTGTATTACAGGCAATAAGCGGACTAAAACGGGTAAAGCGTTCAATGCCAAAATACAGGAGGTTGGGGGTATATTGCAAAAATATCCAAGCTTCAACGACTTTATGTTGAGTAAATTAAAGCTGAATTGTTGGGTATTAGGGGATCGCATGGCGTATTTGTCTGTGTGCGGCACAGCAAATAATCATTTTATCCTATCTATCCCCGTTAAGTCGGAAGAATATGGCGGCGACGAATTCCCGGAAGTACCGGAATTCTTAATTGAAATAAAACAGAGCGAATTTTTGGCAATGCAAGGTAAATAAAGGATATTAATTATGGAACATAAGACATTTAAATTCGAAAAAGTAAGCGATTTCTATCAACTCAACCATGAAGAGTTCGAGCGATTTTTGGAAGATTTTAGAATCTGGTTTGTACAAGGAAAAATGATGCAAGAGCTTGAACAAAAAGTCAATGCAGAAGCGCAAAAGGAAGGTATTGAAAATGCAGTAAAAGTTATGTTACCCGATTATATTCACTGGGTTGATGATAATGAACCGGGCGTGAAATCGTTAAAAATCCGTCAACATATCCACACAGACAATGGCGAACTGGTAAATAATTTCAGCGTTGATATTACCAAGCAATAAAACCCATTTACAGTCCATTTAACCACGTTTAAGTGGGCTGAATAATGTGTTTTAAATCAAGTTTAAAAAGGAGTTAAAAGTATGAAACTATGCCGTTGCCCGATTTGCCACAGCGATTTGCATTTAGATTCGCTGTTGGAAGATGACGCTGGGCGCGAAATGTTGGGAATAATCACCAATTTACGCGGCGACAACGCCCGTGCTTTAGTGAGCTACATCGCCCTATTCCGCCCCGAAAAATCTGCGTTATCAAACTCACGTGCATTAAAATTAATGCAAGAAGTGTTAGAACTGTACACTCCAAGTCCATTATTAGCGCACGCACTGAGCGAAACCGTCAATGGTGTGATGAAAAACCGCAGAGAAAGCCGAAATGTTGTAGCGCTGACCAATCATAACTATTTAGCCAAAGTGTACGATGGCGCAAAACCTCAATTTGCCACCGTGCGAACCGAAAAAGGCAACACCGAACTGCAAGGCGAAGCCTTACAAGCCAAAAAAGCCGAAGAGAAACGCATCGCTGACATCCAATATATCGAACGTTATGCAGCCATGGGGCGATTAGACGCAGTCAGCCACATGCCACAATACCAAACGTGGAAAGCATGGAAAGACGAACAAGGAGAATAACATGAGACCCCAAACACGCAAACAGATGATCACCAAAATCCATATTGGCAAAACCCAATTAAAGATGACCGATAATCAATACAAAATCTTTTTACTCGACATCGTCGATAAACACAGCTGCAGTGTGATGACGGACGCAGAACTGGAGCTGGTCCTGAAAGAAATGAAAGCGCAAGGAGCACGCTTTAAAACCAATAAATTCAACGAAAAACGCCCAACGCCACGGGCAGATAAAGCAAAATATTTGGCAAAAATTACCGCACTTTTATGCAACCAGGAAAAACCGCAGAAATATGCAGACAGAATTGCCAAACAGGCTTTCGGCGTAGATTTTGTACACTGGCTTGAGCCATGGCAACTGAAAAAAGTGATTCAAATGTTATCGGTATATGATATAAGACAAAGTAAAAAAAACGGTTAATCCGTCTTTTATTGTACAATTTATAATATAAACAACTGAATTAAAAATAGGAGCTGAAAATGAAAAAACTATTAATCACAATCTTAGCTTGCGCGATGACATTACCTGCTTTTGCTATGACCGAAGAAGCGCAAAAAGAAGTGGCAAAAGCACTTACAGGTGATTACCAAACATTGCGTAATGTGGCTTACGCAATGAAAGATGGAACGTTTGGACACGACAAGAACCCCATTTCGGCTTGTGCGTTAAGACGGGTGATTTTGTTTGTTAATGCGGACAAAGTTGATGCAACGGATTACAGCAACGAAGCTATTGATTGTAGAGAAATTGCAGCCAATGAAAATCAACAGGCATGGGAAACGGCGATTACTGTGATAAAGTCCATTAATGCCACAAAATAAGAAACTTATTTAACTGAAAGACCGCACTTTTCGCGGTCTTTTTTATATCTGAATAGGCGCACACTTTGGCAAATTAATACAAATTGAGACAAAATACTACATGAGAATTCATTTTGTGGTCAAAGATAGAGTTTGATAGGATTTAGCGATCAATTACTTGATTTTTTTATTGTATTATTGTAAGATATCCCTTATCTTGTGATTTTTCTTTTTTATAAGCACAAGATGGGATAACCCCCAATAATTGGTAGTTATCAGGGGTTAATGAGGCGGTATCACAGACAATTTGACAAGCGTGTGTGATGCCATAACACAAAATTCCTTGAAAAACAAAGGAATTTTATATAGTTTTCACTTGACTTTCGTTAAGTGGTTTAAAATTATATAGACTGTTTTGTGTTATTTCAAGGAATTTCTTCAATCATAGGAGATTCCATATGGAATACACTGATGATAGAGGAGTTTTTATTTTGCGTTGGACGCGCCGCGTTAACGGCGTGCTGCACCATGCAAAACAGAAGCCCTTTAAAATCTATATCCGGTATTTTTAAAATACATTAATTCAAAACTCCGCCCTGTGCGGAGTTTTTTTGTTTATATAATATCTTTTCGAAATCTCGTGTTTAAATAACATTTAATTGTGATTTAAACAGGGGGATCTACGCAGTACAATCTTAAAGATGTAGCCGCACTATTGCCGGATATTGTGCATGAAATGATTGATATTGTCGGGTTTGCGGATGTAGAAAAAATTGTTAAGGCGTTTGGCGGCGTAACATTTAGGTTTACAGACGGCTTAGTCTATTTCCCTCGCCTCGTCGAACTTATCGGAATGGAAAGTGCGGTCAAATTACGCGATTATTTTAGATATGAGCACGTTTACGTGCCGCGTTGTGAGATGGCGTTACGTATGCTGAAAGGTTATCAGTTTAAAGCGGATTATGACTATCTGACAAAAATCGAAAAAAAAAGCGGGCGCGTGGCGATGATGACGCTATGCCCTAAATACAAAATATCAGACAGAACAGGTTGGAAGCTCATTAAAAACGTTGATTGCTCGGCACAACAAGAAAGCCTGTTTTAATGCTGAACACCGCCCACCCTCAAAATCCCTCAAAATCAGACAGAATAGCCCTTAATGATAAACACAGCATTAAGGGCTATTTTTATGTCTCAAATTTTAACCTTTGATCAGATTTTTGACCGTTGCCTAGGACATGAAGGCGGTTATGTGAATGATCCGCGCGACCCCGGCGGCGAAACCAACTGGGGAATCACTAAACGCACGGCACTCGCCAACGGTTACACCGGCAGCATGAAAACCCTCACCCGCGACCAAGCGCGCGAAATATACCGTAAAGCCTTTTGGGAACGCTACCAATGCGAAAAAATGCCGTTGGCAATTGCGTTTCAATTTTTTGATGCCTGCATTAACCATGGCATGGGGAATGCGAGCCGTATGTTACAGCGCGCGGTTGGTGTGGCGGATGATGGCGTGATTGGTACCATGAGCTTAGCGGCCATTAAAAAGATGGACGAAAACGATGTACTCATGCGATTTAACGCGGAGCGCATTGAGTTTTATACAAAATTAAGCCGTTTCCAGATTTATGGGAAAGGCTGGGTAAATCGTATTGCAGCCAATTTGCGATACGGAGCTAAAGACAATGATGAGGTGACAAAATGAGCTTATTTAAATGGTTAACGGACCTTTTCCGATTCGATAATACACAGGTAGTGCAACGCCGTGCTGTCTCTTATAAACGCTACAGCAAAAATGCGTGGTCATATCGCTGTCGTGGTAAAGATACGCCGGCTACACAATTAATGATTCGCTTACTTAAGGTATGAGTATGGCCTTAAAAGATTTAATCAGCAATGCCGACGGGCGTTTATCTACCACAACCACCGTGCAATTCCTAACTTTTTTGACTTTGGCGGGCACGCTGATTTACAGCGTCTATTTAGACCGGGCTTACGTACCTGACCTGTTTTTATATTTAGCCGGATACGGCGGCGGTTTAGTGGCGACCAAGGGCGCGGTAAATGCTTATAAGGCGGCTAAGGGCGGTGAAGAATGAATTTGACATTAATTATTTCGGGCATTGTCGCGCTATTGGCAGGTTATGGCTTAGTTAAGCTTAAATCCGCCTACCGCGAAATCGAAGCTTTAACCAAAACAAACACAGACTTGCAAATCCGCAAAACCGCGGCGGAAACTCAAGTGAAAAATGCAAAAGTGAGACAAAAAAATGAAGAAAACATGGTTGGCGCTGATCGTGGCGGCCTCATTGAGCGCATGCAGAAATCCGGCGACTTACGTGACTAATACGGCTTGCGCAGGATTCGGTTTAATTAAGGCAAGCCGCCAGGATACCACCGAAACTCTGCGTCAGATTAAGGTACATAACGATACCTACCGCGCAATCTGCAAGGATGAAAACGATGGAAATCCAAATTAACGGCATGATGATTTTTAACGGCTTGATAAGCATTGCAGTGTTTTTTATCGGGCTGTGGTTTAAATCGTTACAAGGCACAATCACTGAGATTGAAGACGAAATCAAGGACGTAAAGCGCAGCTATCAAAGCAAAGAGTTGGCGCAACACGAATCCAGAAGCCTGCAACGGCAACTGGATGAGATTTTATCCAACGTGAAACGGATAAATGAAAAATTGGATAGTAAGGCGGATAAATGACTAAACATCGGAAAAAATCGGCAAATGAAAAGCTGGATTTGATTTTAGCAATCACGGAAAACATCAGCGATAAAGTCGACCAACAAAATGAAGAAATTGCCGACTTGCGGCGACAAATGATGGAATTCCGGGACGATTTGGAACAAATCAGCCAGAAATCCCGAAATCAGGCATTTTTAGCCGGCGGTATCGGTGGCGGCATTGTAGCGGTCGGCATTGAATTTATTCGCCTGAAATTCGGAGGTTAACCGATGGCGCATGACGTAGAAACGAAAAATGCCGTTCGGCGTTATTACGTTTTTGACCAGTTAAGCCTGGAAATGGCGGCGGAAAAAGCGGGCGTATCATTCGGCACGGCGCGACGTTGGAAAACCGCCGCGGAAAAAGACGGCGACAACTGGGAAAAGGCTCGCGATGTGCAAGTGATGGCAAGCGGCGGCCTCGAAAACATTGCGCAAGGGTTACTAGCCGGTTTTCTAATTAAATACCGCACTTTAATGACGGAACTTGAAGAAAACCAAGATTTAAGCACGGCAGAGAAAGTGGATGCCTTAAGTGCTCTTGCTGACAGTTTTGCCAAAATGACTGCATCCAGTAAAAAACTGTTGCCAGAAACCAGTGCGATTGCCACTGCACTGCGCGTGATTGAAATGATGGCGAATCTGGTTAAAACCCAAAAACCGCACTTATTGCCTGATTTTTTGGACTTGCTGAATGATTTGGAAATCTCAATCCAAAAGGAATTTAAATAATGGCTGTGATTTGCTTATTGCTTGCTTTTGCCCTTGCAATCAATGATTGCGAAGGTTGGGGCTGGTTTATTTTTTTAGCGTTAGTGTTGGATTAATATGAAAATCGAAGCGTGGGATGGTTTTTAAACAATGAAGTTGAAAGAATTTGAATTAGAACTCGAACGCTTGCGCGCGGATTTACAGCGCAATATCGAAGCCAACTTTGAGGGGTGGGACGATACGCCGCAAGCCGTTGCAGAACGACGTGCAAAAGTGCTCGACCCGATTCGCGGGTTCGAGTTTTTTGTGCAATCGTATTTTCCGCATTATGTGCGATCAGAACATAAATCCCAACTACATGAATACCTGTTTGAGCAGTTGCCGCAATTCGTTTCGGATAAAACTAAATCCGTTCGGCAAGCCATTGCCGCGCCACGTGGTGAAGCAAAATCAACTATCTGTACCCAATTATTCCCTTTGTGGAATATGGTGTGCGATCTGAAAAAGTACATCATCATCGCGATGGATACCAAAGAACAAGCCTACGGCATGCTGGAAGCAATTAAGGTTGAAATCGAATCTAACCCGCGCTTGGCGATTGATTTTCCGGAATTAACTCCGGGTAAAGTGTGGCGCGCTGGGGCAATTTTAACCAGCAAAAATCAGAAAGTGGAAGCTGTCGGTGCAGGACAAAAATTGCGTGGTCGACGTCATGGGGCGTATCGTCCTGATTTAGTGGTGCTCGATGATATTGAAAACGATAAATCTGTGGAAACACCCGAACAACGCAATAAATTGCATAATTGGATTTTAAAAGCGGTGTTAAAACTCGGTGCGGCTGGCGAAAAATTTGACGTAATCTACGTGGGAACCATCCTGCATTACGACAGCGTATTAAATCGTATTTTAAGCACCAAAGGCTGGAAACGAGTACGGTTTAAAGCCATTTTGCGCATGCCAGACAATATGGTGTTGTGGGATGAATGGGAGAATATATTTTTATCTGAAGACGGTGATGATGACACGCTATCTGACCAATTCTATCAGCAACACAAAGCAGAAATGGACAAGGGCGCAATAGTCTCATGGCTTGCCCGCCCTATCTTGTATCTGATGAAAATCCGCGCATCGGATGGACATTCGGCATTTGATTCCGAGTATCAAAATGATCCGATTTCAGGTGACGATGCCATTTTTGCTAACAGTATCCAGTATTGGACGGAACTACCGAACGACTTGATTTACTTTGGTGCGCTTGACCCATCAATGGGCAAAGCGGGCGCAAGTCGTGACCCAAGCGCTATTTTAGTGGGCGGTTATCACCGTGCCACTGGCAAATTATACGTGGTTGAAGCGCAGATTAAAAAACGCGTACCTGATTTAATCATCGAAGATGTGATCCGCTTGCACACGCAATATAACTGTCACCGCTGGTTTGTGGAGACGGTGCAATTCCAAGAATTTTTACAAACAGAGTTGATTAAACGCTCTGCCGCACGCGGCAAGCCTGTGCCAGCCACTGCAACAAAACCAAACAGCGACAAAATGTTACGTATTGAGAGCTTGCAACCGCACATTGCAAACGGGCTGATTTTATTACATAGGTCACAATCTACTCTCGAAACACAGCTTAGACATTTTCCGAAAGCGGATCATGATGATGGTCCTGACGCATTAGAAATGCTCTGGCGCAATGCAGTGAGCGCATCCGCACCGATTGAGTGGCAAGCATTGGGCGATGATAACGGCGGTTATGACGATGATTTTGACGACTACGAAAGCAAATGGAAGCACTAAAAATGGCGAAATTTTACGATACTATCAAAAACAAAATTAAGGCAATGTTTGAGCCCACGCAGACCGAAGAAGCACAAGTGACAGACGCAGGGCGGATTATTTCGGATCACCCTAGCCATAAGATTACGCCTGCCAAATTGAAATCCTTGATGGAATATGCGGAAAATGGCGACATCACCGCCCAGCATGAGCTCTACATGGACATTGAAGAGCAAGACGGTGATATTGGTGCCAATATCGCTACGCGTAAACGCGCGATTTTAACGTTGGATTGGTCGATTAAAGCGCCAAAAGACGCCACGCCGCAAGAAGAGCAAATCACCGCAGACGTGGAAGCCTTATTTAATCAAATTGGCTACACAGACAACTTGCTGATTGACTGCATGGATGCGGTGGGACACGGCTTTTCCGCGCTTGAAATTACGTGGGCGCAGAAAGACGGCAAACAGTTGCCCGCGCGTTTTAAGCATATTCCGCAATCGTGGTTTAGACTTGACAAAGACGATAATTTATTGCTTAAAACCCCTGATAACCCCACTGGCGAGCCGTTGCGCGCCTTTGGTTGGGTGGTACATACCCATAAATCGCGCTCCGTGCAATTGGCCCGTGAAGGCTTATATCGCACGCTCGTATGGCTTTACATGTTTAAGCACTATTCGGTGCACGATTTCGCCGAGTATTTAGAGCTTTATGGCATGCCAATCCGTATCGGTAAATACGGCGCCGGTGCTACCCCTGATGAAAAGCGCACGCTTTTACGCGCCTTGGCGCAAATTGGGCATAACGCGGCAGGTATTATGCCCGAAAGCATGAATGTGGAATTGCACAATGCGGCAAATAATAGCACTGGGCAATCTAATCCATTTTTACAAATGGTAGATTGGTGTGAAAAATCCATTGCGCGCATGATTCTGGGGCAAACGCTCACCAGTGGCGCGGACGGCAAAAGTTCAACCAATGCGCTCGGGCAGGTGCATAACGAAGTGCGACGCGATTTATTGGTGAGTGACGCAAAGCAAATTGCGCAGACACTAACCCAGCAAATTATTTTGGCATATTGCCAAATTAACTACGATCCAAATATCGACCAAAGCCGCATTCCGCACTTTGAGTTTGATACAAAAGAACCCGCGGATTTAACCCAATTTGCCGACGCGTTACCGAAATTAGTAAGTTGTGGGTTGCCTATCCCTGTGAGTTGGGCGTTAGAAAAATTAGGCATTCCTGAAGCGCAGGACGATGAACCGATTTTAAAAACGGTTTTAAACAACGTTCAAAATGAAAAAACGGCTTTAAAATCCACCGCACTTTCTGGACTACATCACGGCAAAGGTTGCCCTTGTGGTTGCCAGTCTGCGGCACTCACCACCAATCCTGACAGCAACGATCCGCAAGATGTGCTGGATAATGCGTTAAACGAAGCCTTTGCGAATATAGATTTTAATAAACAGTTAGATCCCATTGTACAAACAGCCGTGGCGGCATTAATGGCTTGCGAAAGCTATGATGAGGCAAGCGATAAACTGGCGGAAATCTACCCGCAATTAGAAAGCGACCTGCACCAAACTTACCTTGCTAACGCCCTCTTTATTGCAGATTTATTGGGAACAAACCATGCCGAACGCTATTAAGTTTTTATTCGGGCTTGAGCCCAAAGAGGCGGTGGAATTTTTACATCAGAAAAAACTGCTTGCATCCAAGGTATTTAAAAAAGAGCTCTACGACAGCGCACTGGCCCGGGCAACCACCATCGCGCGCTTAGATAGCCTGGATATGACCAAAGATATTTATGCCAGCCTGGAAAGTGCGGTCAAAAATGGCACACCTTTTCATCAATGGAAAAAGGATATCATGGCGGAGTTTGAGCGAAAAGGCTGGGTCTTTGCGCATGATAAAAAAGTTAGCCGCGGCATTGACGGCAAACAGCTCGCCGACCCGAAAACCGGGGAATATTTCGGCACTCCACGCCGGTTGAATACAATTTACCGGGTAAATACACAAGCTGCTTACTCCGCCGGACGTTATAAACGCATGATGGATAACGCGGATAATCGCCCTTATTGGATGTATTCCGCCGTGGGCGATAACCGTACTCGCCCCTCACATATGGCGTTAAACGGTAAAATTTATCGTTATGATGATCCGTTTTGGACGACGTTCTACCCGCCGAACGGCTTTAATTGCCGCTGTACGGTGATTGCTCTCGGAGACCGAGACTTAAAACGCCGAGGTATGGATAAGCCGGATGATAGTAGCACGCATTTAGTGGAGATTAACCGCCCTGCGGACAAATCCGGCAACATCGAAAAAACTATCGGTTTTAAATTGCCCGACGGCTCAATCCGCATGACGGATAAGGGGTTTGATTACAATGTAGGGCGGTTAACCTATCGCCCGAATCTTGATTTATATCCGGAAAAACTGGCGCATCAATTTGCCAAAGCGGAAATGACGGGTGAGGAGTTTTTGCATAATTTTGCCAAACTCCGCACCGAAATAGAAAATTTAAAAGAAACAATCGGTGCGCAGGATAAATTATCTGCGGAACAAATGGTTACCGTACGCGATAACCTTAATCAGAACTTCAAATTTGCGGCCGGGATTATATCAACTGACAACCAACTGCGGATTAACTCAGAAACAAAAACGGTTTGGCTATCCGACGATACCATGATTAAACAATTTAATAGCCGAGACGGTCAAAATTTCGATGCCGCCGAATACGCTGATTTGCCCGACTTGATTTATACGCCTGATCACTTATTAAAAGCAACGGAATTTAAAGACCGGTTTATTTTTATTAAGCAGCATAAAGTATTGGTGTTGAAAGTTTTAGGCGAGGAAATCTTTATTTTGTCGTTCCGTAAAATTAAAAATAAAGAGATTGGTAAAATGCTGGAGAAAGAAACGGTTATCCGGTAGGGCTCCCCACACCTACACACAGTCCCGAGTCTATTTCGCCTCATCGCTTGCGATCTGGGAGATTCATCGCTTTTCGGATAACCGCCTTTTAGGAGACTATACACTTGATTGAAATTGAAATCAATAATTCGGATATTATTGCATTACTTAATCAAATAACGAATAAGACCAAAAACCGCACGCCGCTTATGCGGAGTCTCGCAGGTACCATGGAATCCGCGGTATTGCAGAACTTCCATGTCGGCGGCCGGCCCGCCTGGAAGGGGTTAAAATACCGTGAGGGCATGCCGCTCGTAGACTCCGAAAATTTAATGGGCAGTATTACCAGTTATTATGATAACGACAGCGCGGTAGTCGGTACTAATGTGGCTTACGCCGCAATACATCAATTTGGCGGCAAAGCCGGACGCGGAAAAACAACCGAGATTTCGGCGCGCCCGTTTTTACAATTAACCGACGAAGATATGAACGACATGCTTGAAGATGTGCAGGACTATTTTAGAGAACTGATAAAATAGCCTCTAAATCGCGCGTTAATGCGTTTAGCTTGTTTAATGCATGATTTATTGATTAATTTTTTTTAAAACGATTTAAATGCGTTTAAAACGGTTTTAAAATTGGTTTAGTTAGTAAAACTATGTTAAAGTAATTTTAGGCGTGCAAGACGCCTATTTTTATCTCTCATTAATTTTCATAAATTTTTCCCGCTGAAAGCACTCACCTCTTTTTACTTCCCCGTTTTGTTTATTCTGCAGTCCTAAGATTTATTTTAAGGATAAACAGAATGAAACTTACTCTCGCCGCCTGCGCCTTTGAACTCAACAAGGCAAAATATGGACGCATCCAGCTTTTGCCGTATGGCAGATTCCGCGCGGTTGACGGCAGACCGACCGACGTGGAGGCATGGTATGTAACCGATACAAACGGCGCTGACATAGTGGCACTCGCCAATAGTCAGGCTAACCCCTTACCAATAGACTACGAACATCAAATCTTAAACTCAAAAGAAAACGGTAAAGAAGCCCCGAGCGCCGGTTGGATGGAATACCTATATTTTAATCCGCAAGGGGTTTTTGCAGACGTGCGCTGGACGGATAAAGCCGCGGAATACATTAAAAACGGCGAGTATCGCTATATTTCAGCAGTATTTGCGTACGACCGCGACGGTTATGTGCGCAAAATCTTTCACGCGGCGCTTACTAACAATCCCGCTTTAGATGGAATGGAAGAGGCTATAGTTGCCGCCAGCGCGCAATTTTTGAATCAACAAGAGGATCCTGTAATGGATAAAGAACTGCACGCCGCTTTGTGTGCGCTACTTGCCTTGGAAGCAACAGCAACAGAAACGGAAATCAAAGAAAAAGTAACCGCACTTTCGGCGGCTAAAGGTGACAGCAAAATTGGTTTGCTGGACGTGTACGGGGAATTAACCCAAAAGGAACAATCCATCGCCGCGTTAACCGCCCAGGTCGGCAAACCTGATCCCGCCAAGTTTGTGCCAGTAGAACAGGTGGCGGCTTTACAAGCTGAGTTTAATGCGCTTAAAAACGGCATCAATAAAGATAAAAAAGATGCACTGATTGAAGCGGCCTTGTCGCAAGGAAAACTTGCGCCGGCATTAAAAGATTGGGCTGAAAGCCTGAGCATTGAAGCATTAACCGGCTATTTGGATAAAGCCACTCCGATTCAGGCGTTGGCGGGTGGTCATCAGGCGACAGATGATCCTAACAAACAGAATGTGGCGGCATTAACCGCCGAAGAAAAACGTGCGGCGAAAATGCTTGGCATGACCGAAGAAGAATTTATCAAAACCCATAAGGAGACGAAATAATGTCACTTAAAGTACCGGCGGTGTTAAACGCTATTACGGAACAGTTCCGCAAAGAATTTCAGGCTGGCTTGCAGTCCTACGAACCCCAATGGCAGAAAGTGGCGATGGAAATTCCGTCTACCACTAAAACCAATACTTACGGTTTTTTAGGTAAGTTCCCTAAAATGCGTGAATGGATTGGTAGCCGTCAAGTGAAAAACATGGAAGCGCAAGGCACCAGTATTACCAATAAAACCTTTGAATCCACGGTGGGTATTTCCGCCGACGATATCGACGACGATCAAGTCGGCTTATATCGTCCTATGGTGCAATTAGCCGGTGAATCCGCCGCGCAATTACCTGATGAAGAAGTGTTCGGCTTGTTGGAAAAAGGCAAATCAACCATTTGTTATGACGGTCAAAACTTTTTCGACACCGACCATCCTTTATTTTCTGAAGTGGACGGCTCCGGCACGCAAACTACGCAAAGCAATTTAACCGTGGGTACGGATGACGACGCACCGACATTCTATATTTTAGATGTCCATTCCGTGGTTAAACCGTTAATCTGGCAAAAACGCCAGGCACCGGAAATTATCCCGCAGTTTGATGCAAATAAATCCGACCATGTATTTATGGAAAATGAATATTTGTGGGGCGCGAAAGCGCGTGGTGCGGCGGGTTTTGGTTTCTGGCAATACATCCATCGCGTGGAAAAAACGGCGTTAACCAAAGCAAACGTGACGAAAATCATTGAAAAAATGAAAGGCTTAAAAGCTAACGGCAATAAAGCTATCAATATCCGTCCTAACCTGATTTTGGTGCCGGTATCTTTGGAAAACGCCGCGAAAGAGCTCTTTAAGACGAAAATTGTTAACGGTACGACAAACATCCTTGAAAATGAATTGGATGTTTTAGCGTCGCCTTATATCAGTTAAGGTGCCACTTCCCCGCAACGCGACTGTAGCGCCGCGCGGGGATTTTTAGAGGATTCAAATCATGGCTAAAAAGAAAACCGAAAATAAAACCGAAAATAAAACAACATCATCGGCTAAATCCGAAGATTTCGTGAATGACGCAGTAAGTAATCCGCCTATGAAAGATGAAACACCGCCGGTCGACGATGAAAAAAACAAAGAAACTCCACACGAAAATGGCTTTGTTGCGAAAAGCGTATTTGTAACTTTACGCGCAAATCATCCGCATGACAGCTACGGTCGCATCGGCTATCGTTTTAATAAAATCGAGCCGGTAGAAATCGACATCAACGCATTAAGCGAAGATCGTTTGCATGCCTTGATGGATGACCCGTGGTTAGACACAGTATTTTCGACGGAAGAATAATATATGTACGCGCAAAGTCGTGATTTTGTATATCGAATCGGTGAGGTGCAAACCCTGCAATTAACCGACCGAGACGGCACAGGTGAGATTAATTATGAGGTACTGGACATCGCTTTATCGGACAGTAGCTCGCAGATTGACGGTTATTTGAGCGCACGCTACAAATTACCGCTTGCCACCGTACCGCAAAATCTCACCCGCATTTGTTGCGATTTAACGCGTTATCGTCTGTGCAGTATGTCGGATGTCACCATTACAGACGAAATAATCGAACGGTATAAATTAAGCCTTAAAGAGTTGGAATCTTTAGCCACCGGTAAAATTTCGCTCGGTATTGATGCGGAAAATGACGATACAGGCGAAACCACAGCAGACAGCGCAGTACAATTTTTCAACGGAAATAATCGGATATTTGGGCGTGATAACAAAGATTGAAAACGCAATGGTTGACCGTCTGGCGCGTGGGCTGGGCAACTTGTGTAATACGGTTAAAACCTATAGTGGTGAACTCGACGATGAAAACCTTGGTACGGCACGACTGCCTTGGGTATTAGTGAGTTTCGGCGGGGCAAACGTCGAGCGTATGGGAACAAGCGCGAAGCGCCACCAGTCTACCGCCACATTTGTGGTGTTGGTTGCAGTTAACTCATTGCGTAGTGCGGTAGCAGGTCGGCAAGGCGGCATGGATAAACGAGAGATAGGCGCGAATCAACTTATCATTGCTGTGCGCCGATTGCTTGACTCTCAGACATTGGGGGGATTAGCCAAACCTCTATTGCCGGTTAAGGTACGTACGGTACTTAATCACGCCAAAGTCAAAGCCGGTCGGTTAACCGCCTACAGCATAGAATACCATGCCGTATTTGACGACTTACCGCCGTTAGAAGACGGTATATACCCGGAAAAAACCGATGATAAATCATCACCGGATTATATTTTTAACGAATACGAAGGTGAAACGTCAGAGCCTGTGTATATTGAGCGCATTAAAGGTCGAATCTATGACCCATCCAGCGCGGCAGAAATCGGATTATCCGTTAATTTAGAGGAAAAACAATGAAAGTAAAAGCAACGCCCGGGGTTAAAGTTCCCTACGAAGATCGCCCTTATGCGCACATCGAACAAACGGTGGTCGATGTGCCGGATACTACCTATTATCGACGCCGCATTGCTGACGGTGATTTGATTAAAGTAATCGAAACTCGTTCAAAAAAGGAAGATAAATAATGACTATCGAATTTGAAAAAATCCCCGCGTCAATCCGTCGCCCGGGTGTCTATTCGGAATTTAACACGCGGATGGCGGTATCCTCTTTGCCGACAAATGAACAAGAGGTTTTGATTATTGCGCCAATGACTACGCTATCCGCACAGGAATTTACAGCGCCTTTACGCGTATATTCTGATTTTGAATCGGCGGAAGCGTTCGGCTATGGTAGCTGGGCGCATTTGATGACACGCATTGCCATTAAAAATAATCCCTATATCCGATTATCAGTGATCGGTCTTAAAGATCATAGTGCCGGCATTGCGGCGGTGGGATCTGTCACTATCGTAGGTACGGCAACCACTCAAGGCGTTATCACGGTGGCAATTGCTAATGTTGACTATCAAATCGCCGTCGCAACGGGTGAAACCGCCGAAAATTTAGCCGTGCGATTAGCAGCGGTCATCAATGCCGAAAGCGACGGTGTGGCAACCGCTACAGCCGAAGGCGGCATTATTACCTTAACCGCAAAATGCAAAGGCGAAATTGGCAACGGAATTTCATTGGGATATAAAAATACCGCCTCGGATATTAGCTTATCCGGACAAGCATTTACGGGCGGTGAAACCAATGCTGATTTGGCCGACGCATTAGCCTCAATAGCCGGCAATCACTATCACATTATTATCTCGGCGTTCAACGATAACAAAAATGCCAAAGCATTACGCGAACACCTGGAAACCGTGTCATCGCCAGTCGAAAAAAAACGCGGTTTAGGTGTATTAGGTTATAACGGAACAATGTCCGCTGGATCAACCTTTACCGAAGGTCTTAATCACGAACGCTTAACTTTAGGATGGTACAAAGGTGCGACCGATAGCGTTGCATTAATTGCCGCCGGATATGGCGCGGTAATTGCCGGTGAAGAAGATCCGGCTCGCCCGCTTAATACCCTTGAGATTAAAGGACTTGCAGAAGTAGCCGAAACCCAAACCCCAACGTGGAATGAAGCTAACCAAGCCCTTTTTCATGGATTGACACCAATTACGGTGGTTAATCATCGGGTGCAAATTATGCGTGCCATTACGACTTATACCAAAAATGCAACAAATACGGATGACCCGTCATGGTTGGATTTAACCTCTATCCGGAGTATGGATTATACGGCAAAAGCAATCGAACAACGTCTTGCCTTGCGCTTCCCTCGGTCAAAATTAACTAGCCGTAAAGGTAATAATGTACCGCAAAAAGTGCGGTCGGAAATCCTAGATGTTTTGTATCGACTAGAAAAAGCAGACATACTTGAAAATATTGATGCCAATAAAGGTAATGTAATCGTTGAACGCTCAAATGTGGATGTTAACGGTTTAGATACTGCTATACCGGCGGACGTTGTTAACGGTCTGCATGTCATCCGCAACCGCATCGACTTAATTTTATAGGAAATAAAATATGGCAGAAGCTTATGTAGGATCTGCCGTCCTCGAAGTGGACGGCGTTGAAACTGAAATTACGGATCTAAACGTAACTAAGACAACAGGTCGGAAATTGGTTAAAACCATGAATTCGACCGGTAAAGCTAAAGGTTTTGCGCGGGGCATTCAGCTGTGGGAGCTGAACGTTACAGCCGCAGTACCATTGGAAGGTAACATCGACTGGGAAAACATTGAAGATGGCAAAGTCACGGTATATCCGTTAGGACAAAATGATAAACGTACGACTTATCGGGGATGTTTTACGGAATCCGTCGGCGAAAAATATACCGTGGACAACGAAGAAGTGCAGGATGTTAAATTATTTGCACTGGATTGCATCGAGGAATAATCATGCGCGGACGGTTTTTAATGGGGGTTATGCACGACGGTGTCCTGCATTATAATTTTAGCGTCAAGTTGCTTTCATTGGGCGGCGAGTGCGAAGCGTTAGATTTAATTGATGATCTTAATCTGCCCGATGAGGACAACCGCAATCGGGCGGAAAATATGCTCGCCGAGCTCTGTTTCTTATCGCAACAAATCGAAATCGACGGGATTAACCGGGATGTGTTAACACCACAGTTTTTGTTGGACAATCTGAGTCCGGATGATTATGTGCTTGCCTGGGGGTTATTAGGCGATTTACGAAAAAAGCAAATCGACGCTGGGGCGAACCAAAGCACAGACCAGTAAAAAAGCGCAAATACGGCATTCGAGAGGCTTATGCCAATTATCGTGCTTGTGTGATTTTGCTTAGTCGCATAGGATTCAGCCCGGCTGACGTAATGAAAATGAATCATTCCGAAGTGGCAAGTTGGATTAATAGTTACTTAGAAAGCCAGGGTGTTAAGCCTAATAAAGAAGATAATACGACGACTTATATTATCAAGCGTCGAAAGAAAGGGACGTAGGTCCCTTTTTTATTAGTTAATCGCGATTTAAACAGGATTTAAAAATGAGTAAAGCGAATCTAGATTTAGCGTTGCAATTACGCGCTAAAGACTATGCAAGCAAAGTCGTTAAATCAATGTCCGAAAACCTTAAGAAGTCATCAAAGGACATTGAACAACAGGCTAAAAAAACGGCACAAACAGAACAGCGCGAAATCCAGAAAACCACAAAAATCACAGAACAGCATTATCGTCAGATCTCACAAATGGCACGCACTACTGCGACGTCCAGACAAGATCTTGGTGTGCGAAGCGAACGAGCAATTCAACAAGAAATTGCCCGCACTCAGCAAGCTTATACCCGATTAAAATCATCCGGTATGGCGACCGGGCGAGAACTTAGTCGGGCACATGAGGCCATGACCGCAAAAATCAAAGCCTTAAACGGCGAAATGAGTAAACTATCCGCCGGCCAAAAAATGGCGAACATCGGGCGTGGTATTGCGGGCGTTGCGGCTGGTGTAACAGCGGGTGCAATGTATCTCCGCGAACCGGTGCGTAGACAGATGACTTTTGACAGACAACTCGCGATGGTGTCAAACACAGCTTTCTCAGACCGTGACGCAACAGGCCGAATAAGCGGAAAAAAAGAACTCTTTGATGCGGTCGAAAAATCGGTTAAAGCCGGCGGCGGAACGAAGGAAGACGCTTTATCGACTATTGATACTTTATTGGCATCCGGAGCGGTTAAAACCGAAATTGCCATGAATCTCTTGCCAACCTTGCAGAAGGCGGGTGTTGCAACCGGTGCCAGCCCGGAAGATATTGCCAAAATCGCAATTTCATCTATGCAACAATTTGGAATAAAAGAGGAAGACATCGGGCAGGTGCTTGATATGGCGGTGGCGGCCGGACAAGCCGGTAATTTCGAACTTAAGGACATGGCGCGGTGGTTACCGCAGCAAATGGCCGCCGGAAAGTCTATCGGCCTCAATGGGTTAGATGGATTGCGTACGTTGCTTGTGGCAAACCAACAAGCCCGAGTTACTGCCGGTACAAGTGACGAGGCAGGTAATAATTTAGTTAATTTGCTCGCAAAAATTTCATCTAAAGATACAAACGAGCGATTCAGTAAGCTTGAATATAAAGGTAAAGACGGCAAAACTCACGGGATTGATTTCATTAAATCAATGGAGCGATACAAAGCGGCCGGGCAAGATAGTTTAACTGCATTTATGTCTATCATGGATAAGGTTATTGGAAATGATGACAACTATAAAGCTTTACAGGCCAAATTGAAAACCGCAAAAACATCAGAACGTGCCGCGTTAATCAACCAAATGACTGATCTAGTTCAAGGTACGGCAATCGGCGAAATTATATCAGACAGACAAGCATTAATGGCGTTGCTGGGTATCCGCAATAATGTAGATTTGGGCAAAGAAGTGAGAACGCAGGTTGATAATTCCGCCGGCGCCGTAAATACCTCTCATCAAGTGGTTAAGGCGACTAATGATTATAAAGTGGATGACGTTAAAAACGCCGCAGAATTCGCTCAAATGAAAAGCCTTGAAGGGTTAAGTAACAAAATAGGTGATGTCAGTGAATCATTGACAAATTATGCCAACAAATATCCAGAATTAACCACGGCGCTTGTTGGCGCGTCCACCGCAATTGCCGCTCTTGGTACGGCGGCGGCTGGTGCGGCCGGTACATTGGCATTGCTTGGCGGATTGAAAGGCAAAATGGGTGGAGTTGGTGCCAGCGCTATTGGTGTGGGCGATAAAATCAAGAGTATCGGTGGCGGTCGCTTAGCTAAATTTGGCGGCCTTGCCGTAACTGGGTTAATGTTGGCCGCAGAAGGTTATGACACATATAAAGCAGGAGCCGACGCTAATGATGAAAGATTAGCGACATATAAAAATGCGTTTGTTAACGGTATGAAGCGAGATGGTGATACAAAACAGACCTATGTCTACACTCCGCAAATGTACGCTAAAACCAACCAAACGACACCGACGATTAATTATCATGGCGGCTATCAAATTGCGGCATTACAGCAATCTAATAAGATTGCCAGAACTCGTCTGGATAACGGCACATTAACAGAAGATCAATACCGAACAAGGGTTGCTATTAATCAAGCGAATATTAATAGCGTAATGTCCCAAGGGCAAAATCTGAAAACACAAATAAACGATATGACCGGGGCTCAAGAACGGATATCACAGGCTCTAAAAAATTCGCTTTCGCAGAATATCCGATCTTTTGGTAATACAATCAGCGATGGATTAAAACGTGCGGTATCTGCTCAGGAACACAAAATCGAAAATCGAATAACAATCGAATTAGATGGGCGCATTATCGGCGAACAGGTATCAGAAATGCAATACAATGAGTTAAAACGGGGGTGATATGAGCGGCTGGACTATACCGGTACAAAACGCCATGTATGGTGATGTAGCGTTCGAAGTGTTTAATGTAGATGATAGTTTTAATCGCGCATTAATTGAACACTCGTATCCTTTTGTTAATGGCGCAGATCTGGAAAGCATGGGGCTGAATCCCCGCGCCGTGCGGTTGTCCGCCGTTTTTTATGGGGACGGGTATTATGCAAGTTTCAAGCGCTTTTTAAAGGTACTCGAACGTAATAAACCGGCGATATTAACACACCCCATCTGCGGCCGCTTGCAAAATATGATTTGTGAAAGTGCTAATTTTCACCATGAAGCCGAGTTTGTTAACTATGTTACACTAGAGCTTACGTTTAAAGAAGCAACCCCGGCCAAGCCGATTTTTGTTTTTAATAATTCCGTTTTGTCGCAAGTTGATAAACTGGCTAATCAGTTTGAAGGGTTTGTGGCGGATGCAGTAGGTTTTTATGGTGCCATGATGGAAGTCATTGCAAGCGGAATTAACGCAAAATCAAGAATGCTGGGAGCATGGACGGGATTAACGGATACATTTAATGGTATTTCAGGTTTATTAGGTTTAGACGATAAATATAGATTAGGTTCACTGCCGTCAGATAAACTATTTAAATCTGAAATGACAAGCACCTTGAAATCCATCTCAAGCACTTTAGATGACGAATTGAAATCGCTTGCTACAAAAAGTGCGGTCAAAGACAGAGACGTTTTGGGACGTTATGGAGATTCTGCCGACAATGACCGTGTGACGGCGCAAACGAACGATATTTTCAGTGTCAGAAGTCGGTTCGACGAAGTTTTGCGTAAAATTGGCGAAGTAACGGTTTTGCCCGGCAATTTAGTCAAGGGAAAAAATCAAAGAACAAATACAAATAATATGCAAACAGCAATGGCGCGTAACTTGGTTAAACGCCAGGATGTTGACGCATTGGAATGCGCGCTACGTCTTGTCTGTTCCGCGTCGTTGGTTAAGATTGCGACCTCAATAATTGAAGATCAAGTTGATACAATGACACCGGATGAAATAGATTATCTTTGTACGAAAGTGCGATTAAATTTACTGGACAGCCTAAACGCCGTGCGAAAACTACAGAAAGATGATTTAACCAATAACTCGTTGGGTAGTAAAGACACGAAGATCTATAATTACTCTTATCAAGTAGCTGAAAATATTAAAAATCAGGCGCACGATATCACGCAACTGGCATTATCGGCAATCAATCAACGCCCGCCGTTAATTATTCGCACAGCGAGATTTAATGGGACAATTCAACAGATGGCACATGACTTTTACAGTGATTACACACGTTCGGGCGAGTTGTTACGATTAAATCCTCATATTCGGCAGCCTAATTTTATAGCCAAAGGAGAAATATTAAATGGCTACGCAGAATAACGATAATGCCCCTTTTTATAATGAAATCACCGTAGAAATAGGTGGCGCTCAGCACAAAAACTGGAAAAGTTACGATATTGACAGTGATTTCTTAGTGCCGGCCGACGCATTTAGTTTCGAGGTCGGTGCACCGTCCGATAATACCGTACTGGACGATTATTCTGGAAAAGAAGCCAAAGTGAGTATTAACGGCGAGTTGGTACTCACGGGTATTGTAGATACAACGCGTCATGGTATCAGTAAATCAAACCGTACATTTACGCTTAACGGACGAGATAAAGCCAGTATCTTGCTTGATTGCTCCGCGCCCATTACTAACGTTAAAGGCATGACGGTACTTTCTGCGATTAAACGAATTGTCGAGCCATTAGGCATTAAGAACGTTACCCTGAAAGCCGAAAATAACCCGGAATTAGATAAAGTAGACATCGAAATCGGTGAAACTGCTTGGAGCGCCATTACAAAATGCGCCAATTCCGCGGGCCTGCATTGTTGGTTTGATCCGCAAGGCGTTTTAATTGTTGGGGGGGCGGATTACTCTACGTCGCCTGTCGCCACACTCTATTGTGCGAAAAAAGGTGATAAAAACAATTTCACGGAAGCGATGTTAACTTACGATATATCTCAACAATACAGCGAGATTACTTTTTTAGCCCAGCGTCACGGACGGGGAAAAGATAAAAACCAGAATGATCTGAAATGGGTTTATAAAGACCCAGATGTGTCTGTATATAAGCCTAAAACCGTTGTAGTGCCGGACGTGGAAAACCTTGACGCATTAAAAAAATGGGCGAAAAAATATATATCGGATTGTCAACTTAATAGTTTCTCACTTACCATCATTGTGCCGGACCATAAGACTAAAGACGGTACATTATGGACACCAGGACAACGTGTACACGTGATATGTGAAGAATACGGCATTGACGCTATATTTTTTCTTATGGGGCGCCGGTTTATGTTGTCAAGACTAAATGGGACAAAAACCGAATTACGATTCAAAGAAGACGGTATCTGGACGCCCGACGCCTACATCGAGAAATCAGAAAGAGCCCGGAAACGTAAAGGTAAAAAAGGTCGGCGGAAACAACGCGGTGATCTAATTGTATTGGAAGATGAGTAATGAGACGATTGGCACGACAAATTCAGCAGGTGACACAGGATTTTAACAAGTCAATTCGGCAGGTTTTCCGCGGAAAATTAAACCTAATAAAATCTGAAGATGAAATACAAAAAGCACAAGTATCCGGACTGGCCGACGAAACCTTACAAGATGTGGAATTAATGCAGCATTTCGGCTTCACGTCGGTGCCGCCGGAAAATACAGAGGCGGTTATCATCCCTATCGGCGGTGCCACAAGTCATGGTGTTATAGTGGCGACCGAACATGGCGCTTATCGCATCAAAAACCTTGGAAAGGGTGAAACGGCTATTTACAATCAAAGCGGCGCTCAAATAGTCCTTAAAAGGGGCAAGGTAATTGATATTAATTGCGATACGTTACACATTAACGGTCAAACCGTATTTAACGGTGATATTACGCAAAAGAGCGGCGGATTTACCACCGAAGGCGATGTGAAAGCGTCCGGAAAATCATTAATTAATCACGTCCATCAGGGAGACTCTGGAGGGACGACATCAAAACCAAAATAACCCAAATATAAAGAGGTGATGAACTAAGTCACCTCTTTTTTTTATGCCTTAATCTTTATGATGTGCTCATGGACAGAGAGATCAGCCCGCTTACCGGCGACTACACAAGTAAGCAAATTAGTACACTGCAAAATGCCGTGTATATCAGATTAACTACCCCGTTAGGCTCTTGGTGGGCAAATGGGCGTGTAGGCTCTCTGCTCCATCTGCTTAAACGTGAAAAAGATTTAGCCAAAAACGGGATGTTGGCCGAACAGTATGCGCAAGAGGCATTGCAACCATTGATTGATGACGGACGAGCAAAAGCAATATCAATCAGCCATGAACAACCGCATGATGGGTCATTAATATTGTTGATTAAAGTTACCGACAATCGCGGCCAAATTTATGACTTTAAACACCATGTTGAATTAATTTAAAAGAGATTTAAACGATGTTTATTACCCCTACCTTAGATGAAATCCGACAAACCATTTTGCGGGATTATCAATCATTAAACAACGGAATTGATATATCTGAGGATAGCGACACTTATGCGCGCGCGAGTGCGTTGGCTGGCGCGGCCGAGGGGTTGTACGCCCACCAGAAATGGATTGTCAGACAGTTCTTTCCGGATACGGCAGATTCTGAATTTTTAGAAAAGCATGCCGGTTTAAGAGGATTACGACGAAAAATAGCTACTTATGCCAGCGGTAAAGGGGTTGAAGTTACTGGCAATGTTGGTGCAGTGATTACGACAGGCTTACAAATCAAAACTACCGATAATAAATTTTACGCAACAACCGAGACCGTAATATTAGACGATAGCGGCATTGCGACAGTTGCAGTAAGAGCGCTTACTCCCGGAGCCAGTCAGAACATTACATCTGCAACCTCCGCCGAATTTATGGCCGCTCCGGCAGGAATCAGAACGGAGGTAACGATTAATAATATCGTGGGCGGCACAGATGCCGAAACTGATGCGGCATTGCTTGAGCGACTACTAGAGAAAATTCGCCGTCCTGCCGCCGGTGGTAATAGATACGACTATCGCAACTGGGCCTTAGAAGTTGACGGCGTTGAGCGGGCTTACGTGTACCCATTGCGGCGAGGAAACGGTACAGTAGATATTGCTATAACTGCCGGAAACACCGAAGTTAGCGAAGAGACCTTGGCTGCCTGTCAAGCTTATATTGATGATGTACGACCCGTTACCGCTAAATCGAGTTATGTAGTTAAACCTGATATTGTAAAGATAGACATCGACATAGAAATCAAGGCTGAAACAAATACGGATGATGTTGTTGATGCTATAAAAACTAATTTAACAAAATTTTTTGACGAGTTCGAGCCTGGAAGTAATCTGATCCTATCGCAACTTGAGGCAGTAGTGAGTGACACCCCAAAAATAATCGACAGAAAGATTAATTATCCAAAAAATAATTTAAACGCGAACATAACGACAAAAATAGAATGGTTTAGATTGGGAAATGTGTCTGTATCGACTCTGGAATCTTAAAAAATGAAAGATCATAAAAGTGTATTGATACAGTTATACCCTCCAGTATCCTATAACATTAAAGGTAATCAATTTCAGCTGCAGTGCCAAGTTGACGGTGCCGCTTTTGATAGGATTCAGTGGTCGGCCGAGCGAATTAAAGATGCTATATCGCCAGAAACCAGCTTGACAATGCTCCAAGACTGGGAACGCATATTGGATATGGATATGGATATGGATATGGATATGGATATGCCATACCAGTATCGAGTTGCTCGTATCATTTCTAAGCTCAATTCTTTGGGTGGCTTATCCATCTCGTACTTCGTAGATTTAGCCAAAAGCGCAGGATATCAAATAACCATTACAGAATTAGAGCCATTTAGAGCCGGATTAAATATAGCCGGAGATAGGTTGGGATTAGAGGATATTATTTATCATTGGGTGGTAAATGTCGTCAACGGGTCACAATCTATTATACATTTTCGCGCTGGGATGAGTTGCGCAAACGAAAAAATATCGGAATACCATGATGACATAATTGAATCACTATTTATTGATTTGAAGCCGGCTCATACCTTTGTGAGCTTTATTTACGGAGAATAATAATGTTATTAATTAACAGTCAAGACAATAGATTCCATAATGGGGATGGACGCTCGGAACAAGGTACCATCGTAACCGCTGAGTGGCTTAATGCCGTACAAGACGAAATCGCCGGCGTAATTAAAAAGTTTGGTGGAACAATTAACCCAGAAAACCCAAACCAAATGGCGGAACTTTTGGCGGCTTACTTCGAAGCCTCATCGCCAGTATCTACAGGCTACTCCCCAACCCGCAAATACACCGCTGGTGAGCTGGTATTTGTTGACGGCAACTGGTATGAGTGCTATCACCCTGACGGCGCCAAAGGAAAAGACCCGCGCGACGATATCAACCGCCCGGCAGGATGGGCAACGCTGGATGAATCACAGCCTTACAACTGGATTAAAATCGGCAAATGGTTACAGCTCCCCGAAACTGGCGCCGTCCTAAATTATCAAAAAACCACCCTACGCGAAGGCATTATCAAATATCGCAACGACGCCAACCTACACAAGGATAAATTCTGGCGCCTCGCCGAAGTCTATCCGGATTTAATATCCGGCAACTACCTCACCATTGCCGACCTGCGCGGCGAGTTTTTGCGCATGCTGGATGACGGGCGTAATGTGGATAGTAATCGTGCCGTGGGCTCAGCGCAGGGGGATGCTATCAGAAACATCGAGGCTAAATGGAATAACTTAATTAAATCACTATCTACCGGATCAACACTGAGCGGCTCTGAGCTTGTAAGCGAATGGCGTCCGACGGTAGCACCACAAGGGGGTAATTTATACTCAGTAAGAGGCGGAGAAACAGCAATATACAATGAAATATCTCTCGTCTTAAATGCCGGGAAAACAGTCCCCACCGCCGCCGAAAACCGCCCGCGCAACGTCGCACTTTTAGCCGCAACCCGTATTTAAGGATTAATTATGCAGATTTATTCATTATCAGACACCGGCGAGATCTTACTCGACACCTTACGCGACGCCGACTATCTGGACGCCTCCACGCCAAGCATACCGCACGACAGCGTGATTGCTGATACGGAGTTGCAACCACAAACCGGCAAAGCCTACATCATCACCGGAGCCCGCTCCGCCGATGGGCGTTATTATGCATCCGCAGCCGACGCGGTGGATGATTATCGCGGCAAAACCTATTACGACACCGCCACCGGCGCCGCAACGGAAATCACCGCGCTCGGAAAAATACCCGAAAATCTGACCGCACTTAAACCTGAATCGGATTTATGCCAGTGGGATGGCGCAAAATGGGCGGTGTGTCCGCAACTTGCCGCCGCAAACCGCGCCGAGACATTGAGCCGGCTCACCGCCGCAATCGACGCCAAAGCTGCCGGGATTTATGCGACATGGACGCGATTTGAGGCGGAGTACAACGCCCGCCGCGCCGCCGCTGAAGCCTATAAAGCGGCAGGCTACACGGGAGAGGCAAGCCGATATATCACCGGATTCGCCGGGCCGGCAGGTCTCGACCTCGTCGCCGCAACGGATTTAATCCTAACCCAAGCGTCCGGCTTAGCCAAACTACAAGACGAGCTCGCCGCGCAACGCATGCGCAAATATGAGCTCAAAAAAGACGGCTTAAACGTCGAGCAAATGCAAGCAATCTACTACGACATTGTCGCGCAAATGGATAATTTAGTGGAGGCATACAACAATGGCTAATCAGGTTTATTTGGCGCTTTATAAAAATAAGCGGTCATGGCGCAAAGAGCCGTTTAAGGCACTGGCGGACGCCGTCACAAGATTTTTCACCAAAGGACCATACTCGCATTGCGAGTTGGTCATTGAGCGCACCGAGTTTAACGGCAGCAGCCATTACGCGCACGATACCGTATTTGATTGCTATTCCTCGTCCGTCCAGGACGGCGGCGTCCGCCTCAAACAAATTGACGTAACGGACAAAACCAAATGGGACTTAGTGATTATCCCCAACGCCAAACCCGCCGACATCAGAGCCTATTTCGTCCGCACCAACGGCATGGCTTACGACTGGTGGGGTGCGCTTGGCGTGGTGCTTGGAATTAAAGAGAAACGCAGTAAATATTTCTGTTCGGAATGGTGTTTCAATGCGTTAATGAAAAGTGAAGATGGCTGGCGTTTTAGCCCAAATCAATTAGCAACGATTTTTAAGAAAGGAAACTAAAATGGAAAAATTAACCATTAATTATTTAGATGGCTTAATTGAAAAAACCGATTACGTACACCAAGGCACGCTCACGATTTGTACCATTACATTACGCAATGGCTTTAAGCTTGTGGGCACAAGTGCTTGCGTATCCGAAGCCACATTTAATGCCGAGATTGGCGAACAAATGGCATATAAAAACGCCTTTGATAAATTATGGGAGCTGGAAGGTTATTTGCTCAAACAACGTCACTATGAAGCGACAAAAGGTGCAGTAACGTTACGTAATGGAAACACGGCTGAAGTGGTTTATCAAAGCCCATTCGGTAAGTTGTTAATTGTTGAACAAACTGACGACGAATTACCGGCGGTGCATTGGCATAATGCAGATGGCTCTTTTTATGCCGACTGTGCAAGCGAATTAGATATTACCAAATAAAGACGGCGACATTATCGGTGCGGGAACACCAATAATGCCAGCTACGCAGATACGACCTGCATATAGCTATATGCCGCCTACCGAGCTCGGCGGGCGGATTATATCAAAACCGCAAAAGGGATACTATATGCAAGGATTAAAAGAAATTCGTTGCAAATGTTGCAATAAATTATTAGCGAGAATTAAAAACGTACAGTTTTTAGAAATAAAATGTGTACGTTGTAAGACAATTAATAAATACTAAATGTTTGCGAGTGCCGGAGTACCTAGAGTATCGGAGTGCCATAAAGAGGATCTTATATGGCAAGCAAACAATTCAATCAAGCTCCGTTACCTTTTGTAGGTCAAAAACGGATGTTCCTACAACATTTCAGAAAAATCTTAAATCAGCATATAGCCAATAATGGTGATGGCTGGACTATTGTGGATGTATTTGGCGGATCTGGTTTATTGAGCCATACTGCCAAAAACACAAAATCCGCCGCAACAGTTATCTATAATGACTTTGACGGATATTCGGAGCGATTGCAACACATCGGGGATATTAATCGGCTACGCGCAGATTTATATGCTTTAGTTGACAACGCCACACCTAAAAATAAGCGTTTATCCAAAGCGCTAAAATCAGAGGTTATCAACGTAATTCAAAATTTCGATGGATATAAAGACCTTAACTGTCTATCATCTTGGCTATTGTTTAGCGGGCAACAAGTAGGGAATTTTACGGAGTTATTCAACCGTGATTTTTGGCATTGTATACGCAAGAGTGATTATCCCGAAGCAGACGGTTATCTTGAGGGTATAACGGTAACCAACGAATCCTTCGATTCGCTTATACCTCGATTCGCTGGCAAAGATAAGGTGTTGTTAATACTGGATCCGCCGTACTTATGTACTCGACAAGATAGTTATAAACAAGCGACTTATTTTGATTTAATCGATTTTTTAAAATTAATCAATCTCACAAAGCCTCCGTATATATTTTTCAGTTCAACCAAAAGCGAGTTTATTCGTTTTATTGATTATATGATTGAGAGCAAGACGGATAACTGGCGCTCATTCGATAATTGCCACCGTATAGCGGTTAATGCATCCGCAAGCTATTTAGGTCAATATGAGGATAATTTGGTGTTTAAATTCTGAAAAAAATGCCCTTTAAATGAGTTTTAAAGAGGCGTTAAAATTCAATTTTATTTGCATAGATTTTTTAATGCACCTATGCAAATAATTCCGGTGTTTTATGCAAATAATTCCGGCGCGCTACAAAAAACAATGAAAAAATTGCCCGCACTTTTTCTCAAAGTGCGGGCAAAAAATTAAACGTTTTTTTCTCTCGCCACCGCTCGATAACCGATGTCACGGCGATAGAAACGCCCCGTCCAGTTTACCTGTTCGGCAAGTTTCAAGGCTTTTTGCTGCGCTTCGAAAACGCTGTCGCCAAGCGCCGTCACACAAAGTACGCGACCGCCGTTGGTGACGAACTTGCCGTCTTTTTCCGCAACGCCCGCCAGGAAAACTTTTTCCCCCGGCGTCGCCTGAGCCGGAATGCCGGTGATTTCATCGCCTTTGCGATAATCGCCCGGATAACCTTCGGCGGCTAACACAATGCCTAACGCCGCTTGCGTTGCCCATTCCGATTTCATCTGATTCAATTCGCCTTTGCAGGCTTTTAAGCAAAGTTCCACCAAATCCGATTTCATTCGCATCATAATCGGTTGGGTTTCGGGATCGCCGAAACGGCAATTGAATTCAATCACTTTCGGTTGTCCGTTTTTATCGATCATCAAGCCGGCGTATAAGAAACCTTTGTACACATTATTTTCCGCCGCCATGCCGCGCACGGTCGGGTAAATAATCTGTTCCATTACGCGATTGTGGATTTCCTGAGTGACTACCGGCGCCGGCGAATAAGCGCCCATGCCGCCCGTGTTTAAACCTTTATCGCCTTCGCCTACGCGTTTGTGATCTTGCGAGGTTGCCATCGGTTCGACATGTTCGCCGTCCACCATCACGATGAAACTGGCTTCTTCGCCGTCTAAAAATTCTTCGATAACCACGCGACTACCCGCATCACCAAACGCATTGCCGGAAAGCATGTCTTTAACGGCGGCTTCCGCTTCGCTCAAGGTCATCGCAACAATTACGCCTTTGCCCGCGGCTAAACCGTCCGCTTTAATGACAATCGGTGCACCTTTTTCACGCACATAAGCCAGCGCCTGCTCCACATCGGTGAAATTTTGATATTCCGCTGTCGGAATATGATGACGAGCCAGAAAATCTTTAGTAAAAGCTTTGGAACCTTCCAACTGCGCGGCGGATTGACGCGGCCCGAAAATGGTTAAACCCGCTTTCTCAAAAGCATCCACCACGCCTACAACCAACGGAGCTTCGGGTCCTACGATGGTTAAACCGATATTATTGTCCTGCGCGAATTTCACTAAGGCGGGAACATCAGTTGCGGAAATGTTCACATTTTCCACCGCACTTTCCAATGCCGTACCTGCATTTCCAGGCGCAACAAAAACTTTCGTCGCTAATGGTGACTGCGCCGCTTTCCAAGCAAGTGCATGTTCGCGACCGCCGTTACCGATGATGAGGATGTTCATATTTGGGTATCCTTTAATTTATTTTTTCTTAATCCAATGCTTATTTTTCTGTCCGTTTTCTTCGCTTATACAAAGAAAAACGAACCCAAAGAAACATGCCCGACTTCAATGCCGTCCTTCGCTTTATTGAAATTTTTTAACGAAAATTCAAGTCACTCAGGCATTTCAGGCGGGGACTGAACCGAACATAAAGCGCGGTTAATTTTTAACAAATTTTGATATTTCCTAAATGGGTTCCCTTCTTTGCCGCCTAAAAATGGTTTAATTTATAGGAAAATTTGTACTGTTTGAGCGTAGCGAGTTTACAAATTTTCCGTTAAGTAAATTAAACTATTTTTAGGAAAAAAGGCAAAGCAGGGTTGCCTTTCTTTTGGTTACTTTTCTTTGGCAACGCAAAGAAAAGTAACAATTCTTAGTGACGGAAATGACGCATTTTAGTCAATACCATCACCATATTGTGTTCGTCCGCCGCATCGATAACTTCCTGATCACGCATCGAACCGCCCGGATGGATGACACATTTAATCCCCACTTCGGCGGCGGCGTCAATGCCGTCGCGGAACGGGAAGAAGGCGTCCGACGCCATCACGCAGCCTTTCACTTCCAACCCTTCGTCTTGCGCTTTGATGCCCGCAATTTTCGCCGAATACACGCGGCTCATTTGACCTGCGCCGATACCGATGGTTTGGTTGTTTTTCGCATAAACAATCGCATTGGATTTCACGAATTTCGCCACTTTCCAGCAAAATAGCATGTCTTCTAATTCCTGCCGAGTCGGTTTACGTTTGCTCACCACTTCCAAATCGTCAACGGTGACTTCGCCTAAATCGGCGTCCTGAACCAATAAACCGCCGTTCACGCGTTTCATATCCAGGCGAGGTTGCGGTTTGCTTAATGCGCCGCATTCCAACAAACGCACGTTTTTCTTCGCTTTCACCACCTCAACTGCCGCCGCTGAAACCGTCGGTGCGATAATCACTTCCACGAATTGACGTTCGACGATAGCCTTCGCGGTCGCTTCGTCCAATTCGCGGTTGAACGCAATAATGCCGCCGAATGCGGAGGTCGGATCGGTTTGATAAGCGCGGTTATAAGCTTCCAACGCATCTTTGCCCAACGCCACACCGCAAGGATTCGCGTGTTTCACGATCACACAAGCCGGCTCATCGAAAGATTTGACACATTCCAATGCGGCGTCGGTATCTGCAATATTATTGTAAGAAAGCGCTTTGCCCTGTAATTGTCTGGCGGTGGAAACGCAGGCTTCCTTCACTTCTTTCTCTACGTAAAACGCCGCGTTTTGATGGCTGTTTTC
Source organism: Actinobacillus sp. GY-402 (assembly GCF_014843355.1). Lineage (GTDB taxonomy): Bacteria > Pseudomonadota > Gammaproteobacteria > Enterobacterales > Pasteurellaceae > Exercitatus > Exercitatus varius. The sequence goes on along the minus strand of NZ_CP062137.1, from coordinate 532,068 downwards.
ACCGTAACGCATGGTTTGTTTGCGAATGAAGTTCAAATTTAAAGTCCGCGGAAATTGACCGCACTTCGCCTCTTTGTCTTCTTCCGCCGCAGCAAAATAAGGTTTCACCATTTGACCGAAATAATTAGCGATCATGGAATCGTATTGCGCGGTATGTTCAAACGCACGAATAGCCAAATCGAAACGGGTTTCCAAAGTTAAACCGTTTTGATTCTGATCCATTTCCGCTAAAACCATATCAAAATCCGAATTATTCACCACGATCGCCACATCTTTGTGATTTTTCGCCGCAGAACGCACCATAGTCGGCCCACCGATGTCGATATTTTCCACCGCATCTTCCAATGTGCAATTCGGTTTCGCCACCGTTTGGGCAAAAGGATAAAGATTCACCACCACCATATCGATGGCTTCGATACCGTGTTTCTGCATCACTTCATCGTCCGTACCGCGACGACCTAAAATTCCGCCGTGCACTTTCGGATGAAGCGTTTTCACCCGACCGTCCATCATTTCCGGGAAACCGGTGTAATCGGACACTTCGGTCACCGGCAAACCGCTGTCTGCCAGTAATTTAGCGGTTCCGCCGGTTGATAATAATTTAACGCCGCGTTGCACCAAGCCTTGTGCGAATTCCACAATGCCGGTTTTGTCAGACACGCTTAATAACGCTTGACGAATAGGACGAGTTTGCATGGTTATTTCCTTTTTGATTAGAACGGTTAGCTTTCATAAAAAATCCGCGGCATTATATCGCAAACGATTGCGCAATGCTACGGATCCGATCAAAAAAGCCCGCAAAGTGCGGGCGATTTTTTCATTGTTTTTTCAGCATTAAAGCGCTTTCAGCATATCCAGAGACGGCGCAAAATAATAGCTGCCCGTGACCGGTTTGGTGAACCCCAGCAATCGGTCGGTTTTGCCGTCGAGTTCGCCGAACATGCTCAATAATTGCTGTTCGATATTGTGCAAACGGGCGCAATAGGAAATAAAGAACAGGCCGTTGGTGCCGCTCGCCGTTCCGTACGGCAGGCTCTGACGCAAAATTTTCAAGCCTTCGCCGTTTTCTTTTAAATCCACCCGTCCGACGTGAGATGTCGGCGGCACATCGTCCAGTTCCACGCTGTCCGGTTTGGTGCGCCCGATAACGCTTTCCTGTTTTTCGTCGGATAATTTCGCCCATTTATCCAAATCATGTTCCCAGCGCTGAGTAAATACGTAACTGCCGCCGGCATCCGCACCGTCCGCAATTAACGCCACCGCCGCGCGCTGTTCGTCCTTCGGATTTTCCGTGCCGTCGATAAAACCGGTTAAATCCCGTTCTTCCACCCAACGGAAACCGTGAATTTCCTGGCGAATTTCGACCGCACTTCCGAACGCCGCCACCGCCGCCTGCGCCACGCTGAAATTCACATCGGGACGATCCGACTGAATATGCACCAGCAAATCGTTTTGGGTTGCCGGCGCACTTAAACCGCCTTTGCCTAAAGCGGTGAAAGATTTCAGTTGCGGCGCCGAATCCGCTCCAGCAAGCCGGCGCCAGGCTTGGTGACCGAACGCCAGCACGGCGCCTAAATTGGCGTCGGGATACTGCGCCAGAAAACCGTCCAAACGCGCGCAAAAATCGCGGCACGCCTGCGGAATTGCGGCGAAATCCGTAATATCCGCTTCCAAATAAATGCCCGCTTTGCAATGTTCCAATAAAATACCGCTTTGTGCTGTCATATTTTGTCCTCTTCTATTTTGTTAATCCGTTAACCCAATCCGCAAAAGGTTGAGCTTCCATAAAACCGGTGACGCGCGCGCCCTGAATTTCCCTGCCCGATTGCTCAAAGAAAATAATGGTCGGCAGTCCCATCACATTCAATCGTTTCATTAATTCCGTATTTTCCGCGCTGTTTTTGGTCATATCCGCTTGTAACAACAGAACGTTTTCAAACGCTTTTTGCACCTCAGAAGCGGGAAACGTATATTTTTCAAATTCTTTGCAGGCGACGCACCAATCCGCATATAAATCCAGCATGGCTATCGCTTTCGGATTTGCCGCCAAGGCTTGTTGCAACTCGTTATAACTGTCGATTCGGGTAAAGTGCGGGCGAAAAACAGCGGATTTTTTGACCGCACTTTCCGTCGATTCGTCATGATGAAACTCATGTACGGCAAAAAACGCCGCCAGCGAAACCAGCAATCCGAGCCAATAATATTCGGACGCCAGCCAGCAGCAGAAAGCAATCGTCCACACCGCCCATAGCGGCACAGACCAATCGGGAAATACGCGTTCAAGCAGAATCACCGGCAGCAGCAATAAAATAAAGCCGAACAGCTCTTTCACCCGGTTCGTCCAGGCGCCGGATTTCGGCAGAATTTGATTGCCGAACAGAGTAATCAGAATTAGCGGCACGCCCATGCCCAGCGCCAATAAATAAAGCGTAACGGCGCCGGTGACCAAATCTCCCGACTGCGCCACATACAGCAACGCGCCGGAAAGCGGCGCGGAAGTGCAAGGCGACGCCACCAATCCCGCCAGCATGCCCATCACAAATACGCTGCCGAAGGCGCCGGATTGCCGGTTTTGGCTGATTTGAGTAAGCTTCGTCTGCCAGCTTGCCGGCAGTTGCAAATTGAACGCGCCGAACATAGACGCCGCCAGCAGCGCAAACAGCGCGGACAAAGTAATCAATACCGCCGGGCTTTGCAACGCCACCTGAAACGGCAGCCCGATTGCCGCGACAATCAATCCGAGCAAGGTGTAAGTCAGCGCCATTCCCTGCACATAAACGAAACTCAGCGCAAAAAGCGCGCCGGCCGTTCGGACGCTGTCCTCGTCCGACGACCGCAGCGGACAGTAACGGCAACATCGGCAACACGCAAGGAGTAAACGCCAGGCCCAATCCCAACAGAAAAAACCAGAACACCGCATATTTCGACCGAAACAGACGCGCCGCCAATTGATCCTGCTCGCTCGCGCCGTTTAAAAGTGCGGTCAAATTTTCATCTGTTTTTTTGACCGCACTTTTTCCGTCCGCCGGCTTCGTCAACGCCACGGTTTGAGTTTCCGGCGGATAACAAAATCCTTTGGTGCAGCCCTGATAGGTCACTTCAACTTCGGCATTGTCCGTCGCATCCTGCAACGGCACGGTTAGCACCAGTTGATTCATATAAATTTCCGTTTCGCCGAAAAATTCGTCCTGATGAACTTTACCCTGCGGAAAATCCGTTTCGCCCAATGTGACGTTTTTCCCGCGCAGCCGAATTTCTTTGCGGTATAAATAATAATCCTCGGCGATTTGCCAGTTTAGCGTAAGCCGATTATCCCGCTGTTCCGATGAAAATTGAAAAGCGTCGTCGGCCGGCAAAAAACGCGATTCGGCGGCGCCGAACAATCCCGCTTGCGCCGAAAGTGCGGTCAAAATTAAGGTTAAAAATAAAAATAATCGTTTCATTGGTTTATGAGAAAATCGTTATGGACGAAAAAGGCGAATTTTACTCGTCTTTATCCTTAATAATCAATAAATTAAACACTTCCGTAATATTTTCTATTACGGCTCGGGTTTCAAACAGTTCAATGTCGTGTTCGATAAAATACTGCAACACGGTTAAGGATATGGTGCCGAACAAATGTCCTTGAAAATTAAGCTCTTCCAGCGAAAAATCGGAACAATGACGTTGATGTTTCACATACGCCATTTTCACCATTTCCCGCAAATCTTCCAGAAAATGAATTTTGGGTGTGCGGATTTTGCTGATTTTACGCACCAAATCCTGATTCGCCAAAAACACCGGTCGCATCAGTTTGGCAAATTCCAGGGTCGAAATGGTGAAACGCTGCTCCAAGTCGGAACCGAAAATCAGCTTCAATTCGCTCACTAAGGCTAACGCCACTTCATTTTTGTTCATGTAATATTTGTAAAATGTGGAACGATTGATTTTCGCTTTGTTCAGAATATCCTGCACCGTGATCTGTTCGAATTCCTTTTCATCCAGCAAATCTAAGAATGCCGTTCGGATTTTGTGCAGCGTTTTTTCCACCCGAATGTCTTGTTTTTTCATCATTGCTTCTCTTTTGAATTTTTCACACTGTAACCGAGCAACTAAAATTAAGCAACACTTTGTTGCTTTTTGTCGGTTGAAGTGAAAATACGACACAATATAATAATCTCATATTAATCTCATTGGTTCGCTTGGCTTGAGTAAGCATAAGGAATAATTATGAAAGCAAAATTTATCGTTGCCGCGCTCGTGGCGGCGGCCCTTGCAGGCGGCGCCGTTTGGTATAACGGAAAATTAAAAACCGAAGATCTGCCCGGCATTGCCGCCGTTAACGGTCGTTTGGAGCTGAAACGTTTAGATATCGCCACGCTGTATTCGGGACGAGTAGAAGAAATTTACGTGCAGGAAGGCGATGAAGTGCAACCCGAGCAAAATCTCGCCCGTCTGTCTTCCAGCATTTCACAAACTCAAGTAGATGCGGCGAATGCGCAAAAACAACGGGCACAGGAAGCCGTTGCGCGGGCCGTTGCGCAAATCGATTCCCAACAACAACAACTCAAAGTAGCGAAACTGGATTTGGACAATGCGCAAAAATTGCGCCGTGAAAATCTGGTTTCCGCCAGCGAATTGGATCGTCGTCAGGCGAATTACCGGGCGGCGCTGGCGGCGCTAAACACCGCAAAAGCCGCCAAAGCGGAAGCGGATGCGGCGGTGAATCAGGCCCAGGCACAATTGGATCAGGCGCAATCGCAAAACAGCGATATGCTGATTAAAGCGCCGAAAGCCGGTTGGGTGGAATATCAAATTGCCGAAGTGGGCAACGTGCTTGGGGTCGGAGGCAAAGTTATCAGTCTGTTGGATCCTACCGACACTTACATTAACGTGTTCTTAACCTCTCACCAAATGAATCAGGTTAAAATCGGAGATGACGCCCGTATCATATTGGACGGTGTGGATGCGGTGTTCCCGGCCAAAATTACCTTCGTTTCCAACAACGCGCAATTCACTCCGAAATCCGTCGAGACCACGGAAGAACGGGCAAAATTAATGTTCAAAGTGAAATTGCAGGTACCGCAGGAAATCGCTCAGCAATACGAACGTTTCTTAAAAGGCGGTATGACGGCGGTAGGTTATGTGAAATACGCGCCGGATGCCGAATGGTCCGAACAACTTGCCGTAAAATTACCCGCAGGTAACCAATAATGACAGAAACGACCTTGGCAGTGTCGGTTGAAAATCTGGTCCATTCTTACGGAAAAACGACCGCACTTTCGCACATCAATCTGCAGATTCCACAAGGCAGAACCGTGGGCTTAATCGGTCCCGACGGAGTGGGCAAATCCACGTTGCTTTCCGTGATCGCCGGCACCAAAATCATTCAATCCGGCACGGTCAAGGTGTTTGGTAAAAATCTGGCGGATAAAAAAGCACGGGAATCGCTGTCTCACCAAATCGCTTTTATGCCGCAAGGGTTGGGTAAAAATCTCTACCTGACTTTATCCATTTACGACAATGTGGACTTCCACGCCCGTCTGTTCGGTTTACCGAAACAATACCGCAAAGCCCGTATCGAGCGCTTGCTGAAAGCTACCGGGTTGGCACCCTTCGCCGCCCGACCGGCCGGAAAATTATCGGGCGGGATGAAACAAAAACTCAGTCTCTGTTGCGCTTTGGTGCACAGTCCGGATTTATTGATTTTAGACGAACCTACGACCGGGGTGGATCCTCTTTCCCGACGCCAATTCTGGCAATTAGTGGCGGATCTTCGCCGGGAAACGCCGAATATGACGGTAATCGTCGCCACCGCCTATATCGATGAAGCGGAAAATTTCGAACACGTGCTGGCTATGGATGACGGTAAGCTGATTGCGGATAAACCGACTCAAGAAGTCATCGCGGAAACTCAAAGCGATAATCTGGAACAAGCCTATGTCAAATTATTACCGCCGGAAAAACGCGGTACGGAAAACGGCTTAGTGATTCCGCCTTTTGAAGTAAAAGCCGGCGAACCGCCCGTCATTATCGCGAAAGGGTTAACCAAAAAATTCGGTGATTTCGTTTCCGTGGATCACGTCAGTTTCACCATTCCCAAAGGGGAAATTTTCGGTTTTTTAGGTTCCAACGGCTGCGGTAAATCCACTACCATGAAAATGCTCACCGGTTTGCTCGATCCTACCGAAGGCACGGCAACCCTGCTGGGACAACCGGTTGACGCCGGCAACATCGACACGCGCAAACGAGTGGGATATATGTCGCAGGCTTTTTCTTTATACGAAGAATTAACCGTATCCGAAAACCTGAAATTGCACGCCAAACTGTTTCAAATCCCCTCCGCGCAATGGGACACCGCAGTTAATTCCGCCATGAAACAATTCGATCTGCTCGATCTTGCCGATGAAAAACCCTCTTCCCTACCGTTAGGGATCCGTCAGCGTTTACAACTTGCCGCCGCCTGTTTGCACAAACCGGAAGTACTGATTTTGGACGAACCCACTTCGGGCGTGGATCCTGCCGCACGGGATATGTTCTGGGAATATTTAATCAAGCTTTCCCGCGAAGATCGCATTACCATTTTCGTCACCACTCACTTTATGAACGAAGCCGCCCGCTGCGACCGCATTTCCTTTATGCACCGCGGCCGCGTGCTGGGTGTGGGAACGCCGGAAGAGCTACGCATTGGCAAAAATGCGCCGACTCTGGAAGACGCCTTTATTCTTTATTTGGAAGAACAGGCGGATGATATCACCGCGCCGCAGGAAAACATCGATAAAAGTGCGGGCGAAATTTCGGAAGTTTTTCAACCGACTACCGGCCTGTTCGCCTGGTGGTCGTTGGTGTGGACCTTTGCCGTACGCGAAGGCAAAGAGCTATTGCGGGATAATATCCGATTATTTTTTGCTTTTTGCGGGCCTATCATTATGTTGCTGGCAATGGCGGGCAGTATATCCTTTGATATTAATCCGTCAAATTTCAAGGTGTTGGATCACGATAACAGTTCCGAAAGCCGCAAATTTGTAGAATATTTTAGCGGTTCTCCCTATTTTATCCGACAGGCGGATCTGTATTCGGTAGATGAAATCAAACCGGCTTTACAGACCGGTGAAATTAAGCTGGTAATTGAAATTCCTATTGATTTCGGCAAAAAAATGTTGAGCGGTCAACAGCCTGAAGTAGGTCTGTTTATTGATGGGGCGTTTCCTTCCGTGGCAGAAAATCTGAACGGTTCCGCCTCCGGCGTAATTCGTCAATATATGACCGAAGCGTTGAAAGAACAGGGATTTAACATATCCGTTAATACTGTTACCGAAGCCCGTTTTATCTACAATCAGGATTTCAAAAGCATTTACGCAATCACACCAAGTATCATTATGCTGGCAATGGTTTTAATTCCCGCCATGATGACCGCACTTGGTGTAGTACGCGAACGGGAAATCGGCTCAATTATGAATTTATATGGCTCACCGGCTTCCAAATTCCAATTTCTGCTGGGAAAACAGTTACCTTATATTCTCTTATCCTTTCTCAGTTATCTGTTGTTGGTAGGCGTATCCATTTTAATCTTCGGTGTCCCCATTAAAGGATCAGCATTGGCAATGTTCTTCGGCTGCCTGATTGGGATCTGCGCTTCAACGGCATTCGGATTATTCGTTTCAACTTTTGTGAAATCACAAGTAGCGGCAATCTTTGCGACGGCAATTATCAGTATTGTGCCGGCGATCAATCTTGCAGGAATATTCTATCCTACTTCCGCACTGGATAAACATTTAGCCTTCGTATCTAAAATATTTCCGGGAGCATGGTTTCAAAATATCAGTTTAGGCGGTTTTACCAAAGGATTAAGTTTTGCAGAGTTAACTCCTAACTATATTCAGCTGACGGCGATTTATATTATATATATCAGCCTTGCTGTCTTTTTCTTAAAAAAACAGGAGAAATAACATGTTACGCTGGTTTAAAAATGTCCTTTTTCTCTCCGCTAAAGAATTTAAAAGCCTGTTTAGTGATCTCACCTTGCTGGTTTTAATCATATATATGTTTACCATTGCTTTAATCAGTGTCGCCAATCTTCCGACGACAGAAGTAAAAAACGCGTCCCTCGGAATTGTCGATCATGATCATTCCGCGCTTTCCTATCGGCTGAAAGACGCCCTGCTCAATCCTTATTTCAAAAAAGTCGAGCAAATCCGACAAGAGCAAATCGACGATTTAATGGATAATGGCAATTTTACCTTTATCGTCGATATTCCGCCGAATTATCAGCGAGATATTCTGGCCGGTCGTAATCCCCGGATTCAAATTTTGATTGATGCTACGGCGATGACGCAAGCAAGTATCGGTTCATCCTATATCACTCAGATTTTCACCGGCGAATTAAACCGTTTTCTCAAAACGGCTAATGCGCCTATGCCGATAAAAACGGCGGTCAACGTACTGTATAACCCGAATTATTCCAGTAAATGGTTTATGGGCGCAATTCAAGTAGTGGGGAATTTAAATCTGCTCACAATGTTATTGGTCGGTGCGGCGGTTATCCGCGAACGGGAACGCGGCACAATAGAACATTTACTGGTAATGCCCGTTCGCTCCAGCGAAATTGCTGTAGCCAAAGTATTGGCGAACGGCTTGGTTCTGTTTGTTGTCGCTATGTTGTCGCTTAAATTTGTCGTACAGCGCTACCTGGCTATTCCTATTACCAATGCATCCATCGGATTATTCAGCTTAGGCGTGGTTATTTTTATTTTTTCCATCGCTTCGCTGGGAATTTTACTGGCGGTTTTTGCCCCCACTATGCCGCAATTCGGTCTGCTTTGCCTACCGGTTTATCTTGTAATGTATATGTTGTCGGGCACCATGTCTCCCTTGGAAAATATGCCGCCATTAGCGCAATATTTAACCCAGTTTTCTCCTACCACGATTTTAGGTTCTTACGCAAAAGACGTATTATTTAGAGGAGCGAATCTGAGTATGGTTTGGGACGATTTAGCAAAAATGGCGGCATTGGGCGCATTATTTTTAGCCGTCGCGCTGATGCAATTTAAGACAATGTTGTCTAAACAGGGATAAAAGTGCGGTCGGTTTTTTCATTGTTTTTTGACTATCCGGCAAAAACCGTCTTTGCCGGAAAATATGCAATATCGGATTTTAAAAACCTGATTTACGTTGAGGTTATTTATGCAATTCATTCATAAATTTTCACTTATTGCCGCGGCGGTGACGTTAATCGCCTGCGCTCACACCGATGTGGATTTAAATTCGCAAATCAAGCTGCCCGCCGGCTTCGAACAAACCGGCAAAGGCAGCGGTTCCGCCGACATCAGCCAATGGTGGCGACAATGGCATGATCCGCAACTCAGCCGGCTGATCGAGCAAGGACTGCGCAACAATCTCGACATTGCCATGGCGCGCAGCCGCTTAGCCGAAGCGCAAGCCAATACGGCTTACACCGAAGCGGATAAAGGTCCGAAAGTTTCCGGCGAAGGACGGGCGGGCGGCACGCGCTCTCACATAATTAACAGCCCGTTAACGGGTGAAAACAACACCACATCGGGCAATAATCAATACGCCGGCATCGTGGTAAGCTGGGAGCTGGATTTCTTCGGCAAAAAACGCAGTGATGCCGACGCCGCCAAAGCCAGCGAAATCGCAGTGCAAAATCAGATTTACGCCACCCAAATGCTGATTGCCGGACAAATTGCCGAAAACTATTTCAATATTTTCGCATTACAACAGCAAAATGCCGTACTGAATCAGTCCCTTTCCGTGTTAAGCCGGCTCAAAAATTACGCTCAAGGCAGATTTAATGCGGGACAAGCCAACGCTAACGACGTGTTACAAGTGGAAAACCGCCTCACCGCGGTACAGGCGCAGCAAGCCACGCTGAACAGCCAAATCGCCGCCAACGAACGCGCTATTGCGGTGTTAACCGGACAAACGCCGCAAGGATTCCAGATCGACAAAAATGGCGATCCGCTGGTCTCGTTGCCTAATCCGCCTGCCGGCGTAATGCCGAGTGATTTGCTTGATCGCCGTCCGGACTTACGCATCAATCGGGCGCAAATTCAGGCCGCGGCGGCCAAATTAGCCAGCGCCAAAGCGGATCTTTATCCGAGATTCGATATTCAGTTTATGGGTGGAACCGGTCGTATTGAAGTGAATTCCGATATTTCCGAATTAAAAGGCTGGGCGGGATTGCTCAGCGGCGGATTCAGCGTACCGATTTTCACCAACGGGCGCATTCAGGCCAACATTGATGCGGCGGATGCGCGCCTGAAAACCGCGTTACTGCAATACGATAAAACGCTGATTCAATCGCTGGCGGATGTGGACAACGCCTATCAAGCGCAATATGCCTTAAACCGTCAGGCGGAATTGCAGCAAAGTGCGGTCAAAAAAGCGCAGGTTTCCGCCGCCAATGCCGAAAAACTGTTTAAATACGGCGACAAAAATCTGGATAACGCTCTCACCGAACGCCTGAATGCCCTGGATTACCAAAACCAACTCATCCAGATTCGCCTAAATCGGGCGAAAAATTTAGTAAGTTTATATAAAGCTTTGGGGGGAGGCTGGTAAGAATAGTCGACTGTGTTCATCCTTAAATTCAATGCTGAAATGGTTCAAGTATTCGTATTTGAACCATTTTTCTTAAATTTAAATAACAATCTCTGTTTGCAATATAACCAATAATTGATTATATTGTAATCAGAATTAAGGAGAAACACATTATGCCGTATAAAACAAAAGGAAACGGAGAACCCATTATTTTCTTGCCCGGATTATTTGTCGGCGGATGGATTTGGGACACCGTCGTTCAAAATATCACATCTCAAGGATTTAAAACTTTCGTATTCACCGATCCCATCCCCGTCGCCTTTGAAGGCAGCCAACAAAAAGCATTTAAAGAACTGGACGCTATTACCGAAAACTGTTCAACTCCCATATATTTAGTCGGCAACTCCCTTAGAGCCTTAATCGCATTACATTATGCCTCTCAACGAAAAGGACGCGTTAAAGGGATAGTAATGAGCGGCGCACCGGGACAACTCGAAATGGAAGCCGGCGTATCGCTTGACGAACTAAAAAGCGGTAAAGACGAATATACTACGTTGCTTGGTTCGCGCATATTTTATGATCAAAGCAAAATCCCACCGCATGCCGTAGCCGAAGTAAAATATTTATTTGGCACGGAAAAGATTTTCCGTAATATTGTTCGTTGGTTATTTTTTAGTCGCAAATACGATGTCCCCACAGTATTACGGAATATGACAATTCCCATCGATTTTATTTGGGGCGATCATGATCTTATCACACCAATAGACCCTTGGATCCTCATAGCCAAACAGTTCCCGCAAACTTCGATGACCATTATTAAAAACAGTGGACACAGCCCGATGGTGGAACAACCGGAACAGTTTACCGCCGCCCTATTGGCGAAATTATTACCGTAAACGGCTAAAACAAAAAAGTGCGGTCAAAAAAACGATCGTTTTTTCTCCCGCACTTTTTATTTCGGCTTACAGATTAATTTCCGCCGTATCGGTCATGCCATTACCGAACGTGCGATTATTTTGCCGCTTTTAACTCTTGATAATATTTTTCGTAAAGCTCCACGGCTTCACCCACATCATCCTGCCAATGGGCATTTTTCAAGACTTCCTCCGTCGGATAAATTGCCGGATCCTGAGTGATTTCGGTCGGTAATTTTTCTTTGGCTTTTAAGTTGGAAGTCGGATAACCGATTTCAAGGGTTAATTTTTCCGCGACTTTTGCGCTTAATAAATAGTTGATTAATTTATGCGCCGCATCCGGGTGTTTTGCATTTGCCGGGATGGCTAACGTATCCACCCACAACACCGGACCTTCTTTCGGGAACACCATGTCGATGGTATTCGGCGCTTCTTTCTTCGCAATGCGCACGGAACCATTCCATAACTGTCCTAATTCCACTTCGCCCGCGATGAATGAATTCGCCGGATTATCGGAATTAAATGAAAGAACGTTAGGACGCAATTTCAATAATTCTTCGTAAGCCGCTTTGATTTCATCCGGCTTGGTCGTGTTCGGATCCAGACCCAATTTCACCAATGCGATATTGAAAACTTCGCGCGCATCATCCAATAATTGGACTTTGCCGGCATATTCGGGTTTCCACAAATCGCCCCAGGAAGTGAAATCCGAACCTTTATAAGTATTCACGTTAAATGCGATACCCGGCGCGCCTAATAATTGCGGCAGGCTGTATTTATTGCCTTCGTCGTAAGGTTTATTCAACCAGTTCGGATCAAGCTCGGCAATCACCGGTAATTTGCTGTGATCCAATTCTTTTAACATGCCTTCGCGTGCCATTTTAGACACAAAGTAGTTAGACGGCGCAATAACGTCGTAACTATCGTCGCCTTTCGTCTGCAATTTGACTTTGGCGTACATGGTTTCGTTTGATTCAAGGCTGGAAACGTTTACTTTAATGCCCGTTTCCTTGGTAAATTCGTCTAATAAACCGTCCGGTACATATTCGGTCCAAGTGTAAAGATTAACAACGTTGTCGCCTGAAGCCTGCGTGTCGTTCGCAACGGCCGCTTTGCTGTCTTTATCATTACAGCCTGTCACCGCAACCGCAACCAAACTAGCTGCGAAAAGACCTGCTAATTTTTTCATTTAGATTTTCTCCAATGATTACGTTAAGAGTATCCGTCTTTCTTATATAAAGACATAAAAAAACGCCTGACTTTAGGCTAGTTTCTAGCTTACCGGTCGGGCGCTATTTTATGGATAAAAGTGCGGTTTGTCCAGACGAAGTTTTTTTAGGCTTTGTGCTTACGTCCGATTAATTGACCAACCATCACCAGAACCAGCGACAATACGATCATAATGGTTGCCAGTGCATTAACTTCAGGCGTCACTCCGGTTTTTACCAATGAATAAATCTTCAACGGCAAAATTTCGTAACTTGCTCCGCTCACAAAAGAAGATACGACAACATCATCCAATGAAAGGGTAAAACTTAACAGCCAGCCGGACACGATTGCCGGCAAGGCCAACGGTAAAATGATTTTGCGCAGAATCGTAATCTCACTCGCGCCCAAATCGCGCGCCGCTTCAAGCATTCGAATATCGAAACCTTTTAAACGTGAAAAAACGCTGACCACCACATAAGGTAAACAGAAAGTTACGTGTGCCAACAATAATGACCAGAAACCCAATGAAATACCGACAATCATAAACAATGCCAGTAAAGACACCGCCATCACGATATCCGGCGACATCATCACGACAAATAACATGCCGCTTACCGCCTGTTTACCGCGGAATTTATAACGATAAAGAGCAATCGCCGTTAAACTGCCGATAATAGTGGCCAACGTGGCGCCGACAAAAGCAATCACAACGGAATGAACCGCCGCCTGAATTAAGGTATCGTTATTAAACAAACGTTCATACCAGTTCCAGCTGAAGCCTTTCCAACTTAATCCGTAGCGGTCGCCGTTAAAGGAATTGCCTACCAGAATAAAAATAGGAATGTACAAATAGGCGTACACCACAAACATAAAGAAATTACGTAGCATACGATTCATTATTCTAACTCCACTTTCTTATTCAGTAATTTATTCGCTTTGTAATAAACGAAAATCAACAATGCCATCAGAATGGTTAATCCGATACTGATTGCGGCACCGAACGGCCAGTTGCGGGATACCAAGAACTCGCTCTTAATGACGTTACCCACCAATAATACTTTCGCGCCGCCCAGTAAATCCGCCACGTAGAACATGCCCATTGCCGGCAATAACACTAACAGGCAACCGGAAACGATACCGGGCATAGTCAACGGGATAATGATTCTCACGAAGCGCTGAAATGCATTTGCGCCTAAGTCTTTTGCGGCTTCCAGTAAACGCAGATCCAATTTTTCAATGGCGGAATACAAGGGCAAAATCATAAACGGCAGTAACAAATATACCAGCCCGATGATCACAGCCACTTCCGTATTCAAAATACGAATCGGTTCGTTAATCAGCCCGAGCGAAAGCAAGACCTCGTTCAAAATACCTTTCACACCTAAAAACACTTTCATCCCGTAAATACGGATCAATGAGTTTGTCCAGAACGGAAGGACCAGCAAAAACATTAGAAACGGACGATATTTTTCGTTGATTTTCGTCATGATAAAGGCAAAAGGATAACCAATCACCAAACAAAGTACGGTTGCAATAACCGACATGTACAGTGAATTCCACACCACCGTTCCGTAAAGCGGCTCGAACAGACGAGCGTAGTTTTCAAAGGTGAATGGTAACGCATAAAAATTACTGACATCTTTGCTTAAAAAGCTGACAATAAACACCAAAAAATTCGGTGCAAATACAAAGAAAATCAGCCAGGCGAAGATGATACCAACAGTAATTTTCTGGAATTTATTGGTTGTCATTTTCATCATTCAATACCACTTCCCATTTTTCAATCCAAGTGACCGCCACTTTTTGATCTAATGAGTGATCGATATTCGGGTCGTCTTCATTAAAGAATTCACTGACAAGCACCATTTTACCGTTGTGCTCAAGTTCTACTGTAGACTCCAGCGTCATCCCTTTATAGTTACGTTCACGAATATGACCGATAATCGCGCTGGATTTCTCGTTTTCATCTAATTCTTCAAGCAACACGTCTTCCGGGCGAAGCAATACTTTCAGTTTTTGGTTCGGTTGCACCGGCTGAGCAACATAAATATCGCAAATTCGACCTTCGACATTTGCGCGCACGCGTTGCTCATCGATACGTTCAATCACCGTCGCCTCAAAAATATTGATTTCGCCAATAAATTTCGCCACGAATAAATTACGCGGTTCTTCATAAATCTCACGCGGCGAACCGTCTTGTTCAATATTTCCTTTACGCAATACAATAATACGATCAGACATAGTCAAGGCTTCTTCCTGATCATGCGTCACGAAAATAAAGGTAATGCCTAACTGACGTTGCAACGATTTCAGCTCATTCTGCATTTGCTTACGTAATTTGTAATCCAATGCGGATAACGACTCATCCAGTAACAAAACTTTCGGTTTGTTCACCACAGCCCGTGCGATAGCGATACGCTGTTGTTGACCGCCCGAAAGCTGCGCCGGCTTGCGATCGGCCATTTCTTCCAGTTGAACCATACGTAAGGCTTCGAGCACGCGAGTTTTGATTTCACTCTCAGGCACTTTCTGCATGCGTAAACCAAATGCCACATTATCAAAAATCGTCATATGCGGGAACAATGCATAACTTTGGAACACCGTATTCACATGACGTTGTTCCGCCGGAATGTTCGTTACATCTTCTCCGTCCAAGATGATTTGTCCGCCATTCGCTTCTTCAAATCCCGCAATTAAACGTAAAACTGTCGTTTTACCGCAACCTGACGGACCGAGAATGGTAATAAATTCACCATTATTAATGGTTAGATTAAAATCATTGATAATTGTGTTATCGCCATATGCTTTTCTTAAAGAACGCAGTTCGACGATAGGTTTAGTTTGACTTGTCTGTTCCACTAGCTTTGGTTTTCTCCATAACAAACTAAATGAAATTCATGCCTACAATTCTGTTTGCAGACGCCTGAGAAATTAAATGCTATATGATATAGCTAACCCTCGGTAATGAAAAGTAATTAATCCGTTTTCGGCGGAATTTTCCACAAAAAATAAAAGATCCCCCAATAAAAAGCCATATTCCCCTGAAATAACGGTAAATCTTTGTCGTATATCAAGAAATTTCCAGAGCAAAATTGATACAGTAACCCATATTTTTTATGGAGATCCGTATTATGTCATTCACTGAACAGCTCCTCGAACGATTTTTAAGCTACACCGCCTTTGATACTCAATCCAAAATCGGTGCGAAATCGTCGCCCAGCACGCAAGGACAAGTTAAATTAGCCAAACATTTAATGCAGGAATTACAACAACTGGAACTGGAAGAAATCACGTTAACCAAACACGGCATTTTAACCGCATTCTTACCGGCCAACATCGCTCATGCGCCGACTATCGGTTTAATTTCTCATCTCGACACCTCGCCCCAATGCAGCGGAAAAAACGTGCAGGCAGAAGTCATCAAAAATTATCGCGGCGGCGATATCGCATTAGGTATCGGCGATGAATTTATCAGCCCGGTATATTACCCTTTCCTGCATCAGTTAACCGGCAAAACCCTTATTGTTACCGACGGCACAACCTTGCTCGGCGCCGATAACAAAGCAGGAATTGCGGAAATTTTGACCGCACTTTCGGAAATAAAAAAACGCAATTTGCCACACTGCAACATCCGAATCGCCTTTACGCCCGATGAAGAAATCGGTTTAGGCATGCATTATTTCCCGTGGGACGCCTTTCCCTGCGATTGGGCATATACTATCGACGGCGGCGAAGTAGGTGAATTGGAATACGAAAACTTTAACGCCGCGACGGCAAAAGTCACCATTCACGGACGCAATATTCATCTGGGTTCGGCAAAAGATAAGCTGATTAACGCACTCACTTTAGCCTGCGATTTCCAACAATTACTTCCCGTCGATGAAGTGCCGGAAAAAACGGAGGGAAAAGCGGGTTTTTTCCATTTACAGCGTTTGACAGGAGATATTGAAAAAGCCGAATTACATTATTTGATCCGCGATTTCGATATAGATAAATTTGAGCAACGAAAAGCATTTATCCGACAGGCAGTGGATAAATTTAATCGGGAAAAAGGATTACGCCAAAAAGCCGAAGTCACGCTGACCGACACTTACAAAAATATGTATGACGTGGTCAAAACCGTACCGCAATCCATTGATTTAGCCGACAAAGCCATGAAAGCCTGCAATATCGAGCCCGTGCATAAACCGATTCGCGGCGGCACAGACGGCGCATGGTTTGCTGAAAAAGGCTTAGCCTGTCCGAACATTTTTACCGGCGGATACAACTTTCATAGTAAACATGAGCTAATCAGCCTTGAAGGCATGGTCGATGCCGTAAACGTGATCATAAAAATGATGGAACTGGCGGTAAAATAGCACATAAAAAATCCCCCGGTTATCGCCGGGGGATTTAAATTTTAGCTATTTCGTTTTGACAAACACTTGAACATTATTAAAGCCTTTTTCTTTCAGATACAGGGCCTGTAATTTGCTCATGACGCCTCGTTCGCAATATAAAACGTAATTTTTGCTTTGATCCAGCTCGCCAAATTGTGACGAAACCTTATAAAACGGTAATTCAATGATCTGACGGCCTTCCAATACCAGCGGATTTTCATCCGTTTCTTCCGGACTGCGAATATCCAAAATTACGTCGTTTACGCCTAAAACCGAAACCGCATCAACTTCTACCACGCCTTTTTCCGTTTCTTCCGCAATTTGACGAATATCCAAATATTCGGCATTTTGTACCGCACTTTCCAGA
Source organism: Actinobacillus sp. GY-402 (assembly GCF_014843355.1). Classification (GTDB taxonomy): domain Bacteria; phylum Pseudomonadota; class Gammaproteobacteria; order Enterobacterales; family Pasteurellaceae; genus Exercitatus; species Exercitatus varius. The sequence goes on along the minus strand of NZ_CP062137.1, from coordinate 514,660 downwards.
ATATTAAAATCGAAATGCTGTTCTTCCGCCAAAATGCGATCACGCACCGCTTTTACCGTCGGATTTTTAGAAATCACGCCGCAAAATTCCGGCATGGATTTCGCAATATCTTCCGTGCCGATTTGTTTTGCCATGGCGATAATCTGTTCTTTATCGTGCGTAATCAGCGGACGTAATACTAAAGCGTCCGCCGCTTCATCGATCAAGCGTAAATTAGTTAAGGTTTGACTGGAAACCTGACCGAGCGCCTCGCCCGTTACAATGGCCTCAATGGCAAAACGCCGCGCCACTTGACTGGCCGCTCGGACCATCATCCGTTTCAACACCACGCCCATTTGCCCGTTATCGATTTTCTCTAAAATCTCGCCGACTACGGCTTCAAAATTAACGGCAATAAAGCGAACTTTGTGCGAACTGCCGTAACGGTGCCAAATGTGATACGCCATTTGTTTCACACCGATTTCATGAGCCGCTCCGCCTAAATTAAAGAAGCAATAATGTACGCGGGAACCGCGCCGAATTAGCATATAACTGGACACGCCCGAATCGAAACCGCCGGAAATCAACGACAACACGTCTTCCTGCGTACCAATAGGATAACCGCCGATGCCTTCGTGACGCGCTTTAATAAATAACAATTTGTCATCGTCCACTTCGATACGGACCGTCACATCGGGATTTTTCAGTTTTACCGTCGCCGTTTCAATGTGCTGATTTAACCCGCCGCCCACATAACGTTCGATTTCCAGCGAACTAAAACTATGCTTACCGCGGCGCTTCGCCCGCACACAAAACGTTTTGCCTTGAAGCGCATCACGCATGCGTTCCAGCGTTTGTTCGAAAATATTGTGCAAATCCGTAAACGGACATTCTTCCACTTCCAGAAAATGGTGAATTCCCGGAATACGTTGCAACAATTCGATTAAGTGCGGGCGATTTTCTTCAAGTTTTGACCGCACTTCAATATAATCCCAATGACGAACCACCGCCACGGAATCATCATGCTTATCCAACACGTTACGGATATTGCTGGTTAAAATTTTGATGAACCGTTTGCGAACGCTGTCGCTTTTAATCATGATCTCGGGAAAAAGTTTAATTATAAATTTCATTACTTATCTCGGCTAAAAAAATTGCGGGCATTATACCGACTTTCCGGCAAAAGAAAAACCGCAGTCAGTAAGCTGCGGTCGATTGATTGCGAAGGAAATACGGGTTATTTCACGGTGACAACAATTTCACCTTCCTGCGGCGGCGACAATTCGCCTATTTCAAAAACGTCCGTGTTAGCTTGTTGCGCAACGCTCAATAAAGCGTCAACGCTATCGGGGCGCACCGCCACCAACAATCCGCCGGAGGTTTGCGGATCGCATAAAACGGCCTTCTGCGTTTCCGTCATCGGCGAAACTTTATGTCCGTAACTGTCGAAATTACGCGTCGTACCGCCCGGCACACAGCCTTTTTCAATGTAATCCGAAACACCGTCCAAGGTGTGAATTTTATCCATATACACAGTGGCGTTCAAATGAGAACCTTCGCATAATTCAATCAAATGACCGAGCAGACCAAATCCGGTGACATCCGTCATCGCCGTTACGCCGTCAATTTCGGAAAACGCCGAACCGACCGAATTCATCTGACACATCACTTTTGTTGCCAATCCTTTGTGCTCTGCTTTTAATTTGCCTTTTTTCTCGGCCGTCGTCAGTACACCGATTCCCAACGGCTTGGTCAGATAAAGCTTGCAGCCGGCTTCGGCGGAGGCATTTTTCTTCACCTTATCCGTATTAATCATGCCGGTTACCGCTAACCCGAAAATCGGTTCCGGTGCGTCAATGGAATGTCCGCCGGCCAAAGCAATGCCCGCTTCTTTGCAGGCAAAACGTCCGCCGTCCACAATGCGTTGCGCAACCTCAGCCGGCAATAATTTTATCGGAAAGCCCAGAATGGCAATCGCCATAATCGGTTTTCCGCCCATGGCGAAAATATCGCTGATCGCGTTGGTTGCCGCGATACGACCGAAATCGAAGGGATCATCCACTATCGGCATGAAAAAGTCCGTAGTACTGATAATGCCTACGCCGTTTCCGATATCGTAAACCGCCGCATCATCGGCCGTGTCGTTACCGACTAACAAATGAGGATCGACAAATTGTTCGAGTTGGGTTTGTAAAATTGTCCCTAACACCTTAGGCGAAATTTTACAGCCTCAACCCGCACCGTGGCTGTATTGCGTCAATCGGATGGTATCTGTCACCGTACTGTCCAACGCCTGTTGAAGTGCGGTCAAATTTTTCGTCATTTTTTATTTTCCTCATTCTTTCAAATGGATATTTGATGGGAGAATTATACAATTATTTTCCGGGGAAAGGGGAATTTCCTGCTCTTGTACTGTTTTTAAACAGTTAGGACTTTTTTTGAAATTTCTGTTTGACAGCCAAAACAAAATAAGTAAAATGCGAATCCGTTACGGCAATAAGCCGAAACAAAAGCGGGAATAGCTCAGTTGGTAGAGCACAACCTTGCCAAGGTTGGGGTCGCGAGTTCGAGCCTCGTTTCCCGCTCCAATTTTTGAATGCGATTTAAACGCATCGTGCCCGAGTGGCGGAATCGGTAGACGCAAGGGATTTAAAATCCCTCGCCTTTCGGGGCGTGCCAGTTCAAGTCTGGCCTCGGGCACCATCTCAAAATCCAATCATTTATCTTAATTCTAAGATGTAACCGCCCGATATTTAACTTTGCTTACGCTAAACGGATTAATTATCTCGCCGATAATTCTTAACCCTATATAATATTAAAACCATCCGAAATAAATGCCTATTAACAATAGCTTCTATCCCGCAGGAATAAAACTCTTCAATAAAGGTTTATTCTATTTATTCCGTTTTATCATCACTGATCAAATTTCGTTTGATAATAAAAGAAAAACAGCTTCCGGCGCCTTCCTGACTTTCAATATCCAAATGTGAATGATGCTGTTTTAATGCATGTTTCACAATCGCCAAACCTAATCCGCTTCCGCCGGTTTTATTACTGCGGGATTCGTCCACGCGATAAAATCGCTCCGTTAAATGTGCAATATGTTGTTGCGGAATACCAATACCATGATCTTTAACGCTAAATTTCATCCCTTGTTCACATGAACGCCACCGAACTTGTATAAGATTTTTATCACCGGAATGTTTAATCGCATTATGAATTAAATTTGTAATAACGCTTTGTAATTGATATTCATCGCCTAATACATAAATATCCGGTTCAATATCAAATTCTATTTGATGTCCTGATTGATTTAATATATCCATATCTTTCTTTATAGATAAAATTAATGCTGACATATTAAATTTATTGTGATCGGCATTAGATGAGGTTTCTATCTTAGCCAACTGATTCAGTTGTTCCAGGAGATATGTCATTCGCTGACTTTGTTCTAACATGGTTTGTACGACTTTCATTTGAAAATCTGTAAGACTTTCGTTAGAAAGCATCTCTAAATAGCCCCGTAAAACCGTTAACGGCGTTCTCAACTCATGATTCATATTCGCTAAGAACGTTTGTCTTGAATGAACCAAACGAATCATTCCCGTTATATCGCGGGCGACTAATAAATAACGTTTCGTATCATAAGAATTTAAATGAATTTCTAAATAACGTTGATTATAGGTAAGTAATACTAAAGGGCGGTTATGCTTGGTTTGTTGCCAATAATGTTTAAACTCGTCATAAAAGATAACGTTTAGAATTTGTTTTGGCGTTTTTTTATCCCAATAAAATTCAAAAAGTTGTTGCGATATTTGATTACACCATTCAATCACACCGTCATGGCTGAAAATAATAATGGCATCCGGTAAATAATTAATATTACGGTTTAATTTAGATAATAAACGCAAATTTTTAATCTTTTCTTTTCGATTTATACGCTGATAATAAGCGACAGACTGAGATACGTTTTCCCAACTGGTTAAGGCGAATTTTTGATTATATTTAGGCTGAAGGGTTCGTAATAAACGATGCTCCGTAAAGTGATGCCATAACAACGTGAATGATAAAAAAGCAATCAACCAGTAAGTAAATCCTCCGGTGAAGAGACTAAATAGCAAAGAAAAACCGATGATAAATACAATTTCAGCAAGAATATTCAATATCCGCATAACTAATCCCCGAAATGGTTAGAAAACCTATAACCACTTCCCCGTACGGTTTGTATATAACGCTCGCATTGATAAGGCTCAAGATTTCGGCGTAAACGACGGACATAACTATCGACGGTGCGTTCTTCAATTTCTAAATCATCTTTCCAAATACAATTAAGTAATTGTTCCCGCGAATAAACTTTTTCCGGATGATGCATAAAAAAATGAAGCAGCTTAAATTCCGTACCGCTTAAATTAATTTCTTGCTGTTGGTAAAATATGCGTTCGGCATTTTCATCAAGCACCAAATCGTCTATTTGAATAAATTTTTGGTTATGCTCGTATGCGCGTCGCCAGACCGCTTCAATACGGGCCAATAAGACTTTAGGCGAAAACGGTTTGGTAACATAATCGTCCGCGCCGGCGTTAAGACATGTAATGCAATCATCTTCCGCACTTCGTGCGGTAAGCATAATGATTGGAATCTGAGAGGTTTCCTCTTGTTTTTTCAGATGTTGAATTAATTGAATACCGGAACGCCCCGGTAACATCCAATCCAGCAAGATCAGTTTAGGATGTTCTTTCAACTTATTAACTGCACTTTGAAAATCTTCCGCTTCTAACACATCATAATGCTGTTGTGATAAAAATAAGGCAATCATTTCACGAATCGCTCTCTCGTCCTCAACGACTAAGATCTTTTTTGTCATGTTCTTTCCTATAGTTGATATGACCGAGGCACAAAAGTGCGGAAAAAAACTCTGTTATTTTTTACCGCACTTTTGTTTTTTTATGTTAATCATTACCCCATTTTGCCGCGGATATAATCTTCGGTTCGTTGGATTTTCGGTTTATCGAAAATCTGTTTGGTTTCGCCGAACTCTACTAACTCCCCTAAATACATAAAAGCCGTATAATCCGAACAGCGGGCGGCTTGCTGCATATTATGCGTCACCATCGCCACCGTATAATCGTTTTTTAGTTCATTAATTAATTCTTCAATTTTCATTGTAGATATGGGATCCAGCGCAGAACAAGGTTCGTCTAATAATAAAACATCCGGTTTAATCGCGATACCTCTGGCGATGCACAAACGTTGCTGCTGACCGCCGGATAAGCTGTCTCCGCTTTGATACAGCTTATCTTTAACTTCATTCCATAACGCGGATTTCGTTAAAGCCCATTCTATACGATCATTCAATTCGGATTTTGATAATTTCTCAAATAAACGGATACCAAAGGCCACGTTATCATAAATTGACATTGGAAACGGCGTCGGTTTTTGGAATACCATCCCAACCTTTGCCCGGATAAGTGCAATATCCGTATCCGTCGTCAATAGATTTTCACCGTCTAAATTAATTTCACCGGTCGCCCGCTGATTAGGATAAAGTTCAAACATACGATTAAACGTACGTAATAAAGTTGATTTTCCACAACCTGAAGGCCCAATAAATGCCGTTACTTTGTTTTTAGCAATTCTTAAATTTATATTTTTCAATGCATGAAAATCGCCATAATAAAAATTTAAGTTATTAACCGCAATTTTGGTTTCCGATAAACTAACCATAAAAATACCTTATTTTTGTTTCGGTTGAAAGAAAACGCGCGTGGCAATATTTAAACACAGCACGAATAATGTAATTAACGTTGCACCGGCCCAAGCCAGATTATTCCAATCTGTAAAAGGACTTGCCGCATATTGATAAATAACGACCGGCAAGTTTGCCATCGGTGAATTCATATCCCATGACATAAACTGATTAGACAGTGCCGTAAATAATAATGGTGCGGTTTCGCCGGCAATACGTGCAACTGCAAGTAATATCCCCGTTAAAATGCCCGATTTAGCCGCGCGATAACAAATCATCACAATCACTCGCCACTGCGGACACCCCAGGGCTACCGCCGCTTCGCGTAAATTATTAGGGACTAAATTCAACATGCTGTCCGTTGTTCGTACCACAATCGGAATAATTAATAACGCTAACGCAAAAGCACCGGCCCAACCTGAAAAATGATTAAGTTGCGCGACATAAACACTATAAATAAACAGACCAATAATGATAGAAGGCGCCGATAATAAAATATCGTTCAAAAAACGCGTCACTTTGGCAAAACGGCTATAGCGCCCATATTCCGCCAAATACGTACCGGCCAATATTCCGATAGGCGTTCCTAATAATGTGCCGGCCGCAACCATCAATAAAGAACCTAAAATAGCATTAATCAGTCCGCCCGTTTCATTTGGTGCGGGAGTTTCGTGTAAAAATAAATCCGGAGATAACGCCGGAATTCCACGCGTAACCAAGGTGAAAATAATCCAGCAAAGCCAAAACAAACCAAAAATAACCGCGACATAAGCTAAACTTAACATCAGCTTGTTTTTGCACTTTCGCCAATAAAAACGTGAGTTTTGATTACTTTTCATGATTTTTTCCCTTCTCTATTATTCATCCGCAAAATCATTAAACGCGAAATGGCAAGCACCGTCGTAGTAATTAAGAACAGCAACAAGCCTAATTCTATAAGCGAAGATTTTTGCAATCCTCCCGCTTCATTAAATTCGTTGGCAATGGCGGAAGCAATCGACGTGGAAGGTGAAAATAATGAAGACGGCAACTGGAATGCATTACCAATCACAAACGTTACCGCCATAGTTTCACCTAGCGCCCGTCCAAGACCGAGCATAATACTGCCGATTACGCCCGTTCTGGTATAAGGTAAAATGACTTTCCATATCACTTCCCATGTCGTCGAACCCAATCCGTACGCACTTTCTTTTAACATCGGAGGAACGACACTGAATACATCGCGCATCACGGACGAAATGAAGGGAATAATCATAATGGCCAAGATCAACCCGGCGGAAAATAAACCGATGCCGAAAGGCGCGCCGGAAAAAAGCAAATCAAACACCGGCAAATCACCCAGCGTTTCAATCAAATGCGGTTGGATATATTCCTGAAACAAAGGTACAAAAACAAATAATCCCCACATACCGTAGATAATAGACGGAATCGCAGCAAGCATTTCAATAGCGATACCGACCGGACGTTTCAGCCATTCGGGCGCAAGTTCGGTTAAAAATGCCGCAATGCCGAATGAAACGGGCACGGCAATCACAAGCGCAATCAACGCAGTAATGACCGTACCGATAATAGGCACCAGCGCGCCGTATTGATTTTGCACCGGATCCCATTCGTCATGCCATAAAAACGACCATCCGAATTGTTGAATGCTGTCCCAACTTCCCGCAATAAGTGAAATTAAAATTGCAGAGAGTAAAAGAAAAACCAAGAGCGCAAAAAATCGAGTCGTATATTTAAACAGCGGCTCAATCCATCGATGATTAAGACATGTTCTTGTTACTTTAAGCATAAATTTTCTATCTTTATAATAATTCGTTTTGAATCCGCACTTTTAAACGAATCTGCTTAAAAGTGCGGTCAAATTTTTCGTTATTTTTTCAATTCGGTTTGCCATTTACCCTGAATGGTTTTTACCACCGTTTCAGGAATCGGAACATAATCCAATTCCGTTGCGGCGCTTTGCCCCTTGGTAAACGCCCAGTCAAAGAATTTCACCACATTTTGCGTCGCTTCCGGTTTATCGCTATTTTTATGAATGAGAATGAAACTGGCGGCGGTAATCGGCCAGGATTGTTCGCCCGCTTCATTAGTTAATACGACGCCCATTCCCGCACTTTCATTCCATTTGGCATTGCCGGCGGCAGCCATGAAACTTTCTTTCGTCGGTTGAACCGTTTTACCGGCTTGATTTTGCATTGCCGTCCAGGCCAACTGATTTTGTTTTGCGTAAGCATATTCCACATAACCAATGGTATATTTCATCTGGCGAACATAGGCCGCAATGCCTTCGTTACCTTTACCGCCTTGTCCCGTCGGCCATTTAACGGACTTTCCTTCGCCTACGATCGTTTTCCAATCGGAAGAAACTTTAGATAAGTAATTAGTGAAACCGAAAGTCGTACCCGAACCGTCGGAGCGATGAATAACAATAATATTTTTTTCCGGAAGAGGAAGCGAAGGGTTTAACGACAGGATAGCCGGATCATTCCATTTTGTGATTTTGCCTAAATAAATCCGAGCCAATACGTCGCCGGACAATTTAAGCTCGCCGGACTTAATTCCCGGCAAATTAACGACAGGCACCGTTCCGCCGATAATGGCAGGAAATTGAAGTAATTGATGTTGTTGTAATAAATCCGCTTTCATCGGATCATCGGAAGCGCCGAAATCAATGGTTTTCGCAATAATCTGTTGTTGCCCGCCGCCGGAACCGATAGATTGATAATTAACCTTATTGCCCGTTTCTTTTTCATACAACGACGCCCACTTGGCATAAATCGGATAAGGAAACGAAGCGCCGGCGCCCGTAATACTATAAGCCTGAGAAACAACAGGCAGCGCGCTGAGGATGGTTCCCAGAATGACGGTTTTTTTTATCGTACGCATTAACATAACGAATTCTCCTTGAAGATGATGTGTTATTTATTGCGTGACCCAGTGTAGAAAAAAATTATGACAATTTGATGACAGCTATAAACAAAAACAATTAAAAATAAAATATCGTCAAAATTTTTTATTAAAAAACGACTGTCGGCGGCATCAAAGATAATGACGAACGCATAAAAGGCGACTGACAGATCGGTATTTTCAAACCCCATTCAGGCTTTACAAACCGGTTTTTTTATGTAAGATCACAGGCATCCACAGTGCGTGAACGGATAATTCACGGTGTATCGGTTAGATCATCTGAATTAACCCGAACTATTAATAGCGTTATTTGGTTTTCAACATCTAGAATCTTCCGCCTTTCGGGGTGCGCCGGTTTAATTCCAGGTTCGACGCCATTTAACGTTATTTAGCGAAAACATAAAGACAGCACCTTGAGGTGCTTTTTTTGTATCCAGAATTATTTTCGATTCCGATGATAAGAATCGATCACGAAGAAAGTATCGGACATTATGCGTTTTAAACCTCTTTTTGTCGTTTTATTAACGACCTTTATCTTCACCGGTTGTTCGTCACTGGATATCAGCGAACGCCGCCCGAGCGATATAAAAACCATCGCAAAATCTGACCGCACTTGGCAGCAACATTTAAGCCGAATCAAGCGGATCCAACGTTATTCCGCACAAGGACAAATCGGTTATATCAGCGCTCAGGAACGCTTTTCCAGCCGTTTTGAATGGCAATATCAAAACCCGCAGAATTACACCTTAAAATTGTATTCCACCATCAGCACGACCAGTCTGGCAATGCAACGACATCCTTCGGGCATGACCATTTCCGACAATAAAGGCAATCGCCGTTCGGAAGCGGACGCCAAAATGCTGATTCGTGAAATTGTCGGTATGGAAGTGCCACTGGAACAGCTTGCCACCTGGCTGAAAGGTCAGCCCGACGAACAAGCCGATTATCAGGTGGGAGAAAATCATTATCTGGCCGGTTTCAGTTATCCGGTGGACGGCGTAACCTGGACCGCGGATTATCTGGTTTATCATCAGGAACTCAACCCCGCCCTGCCGCAGGATATTTTGCTGAAAAATAATAATCAAACCCTAAAAATCCGGATTGAAAATTGGATGTTACCATGAAAAAAACTTCTCGATTTTCGACCGCACTTTTCAAACCGACCGACCGACCGGGAGAAACCCTGCGCGTTCCCAGCCCGGCCAAACTGAATCTATTTTTATATATCAACGGAAAACGGGATGACGGTTATCACGAACTGCAAGCTCTTTTTCAGTTTTTAGATTACGGCGATTGGCTGGAAATCGGCATCCGTTCCGACGGTGAAATTCATCTTTATCCGGAACTACCCGGTGTCAAAAAAGAAGACAATCTAATTTACCGCGCCGCTAAAATGCTGCAACAGCAGACCGGCAGCCGCCTCGGCGCCGACATTCATCTGGACAAAGTTCTGCCGTTAGGCGGCGGAGTCGGCGGCGGATCCTCTAACGCGGCAACAACGCTGGTTGCCTTAAATTATCTGTGGAAAACCCGTTTGTCACTCGCAGAATTGGCGGATTTAGGGGTAAAACTGGGTGCCGACGTGCCTGTTTTTGTTCATGGTAAAGCCGCATTTGCCGAAGGCGTCGGTGAAAAGTTAACCGATTGCGAACCGCCTGAAAAATGGTTTGTCGTGCTCAAACCCGATATCGCCGTTTCAACCGCAACCGTTTTTACCCACCCGGATTTACCGCGAAATACGCCTAAACGTCCTTTAGCACAGTTATTAAGCGAAGAATACGGTAACGATTGCGAAAAAGTTGTACGAAATTGTTATCCCGAGGTTGAAGAAACCCTTGCGTGGTTGCTAAAATATGCTCCGTCAAGATTAACGGGAACCGGCGCCTGCGTTTTTGCGGAATTTGATAACGAAGAATCCGCCCAAACCGTGTTTGAAATGAAACCCGATTCGGTTTCCGGTTTTGTCGCGAAAGGTTGTAATCGTTCGCCATTGCATCGGTGGTTAGACAAAATTTCGAAATAAATCAATCTATTACTTTTTATTTACAGCAAACCTTGAGGTTCAATTTAAAAATGCCCGACATTAAACTCTTCGCTGGTAATGCAACGCCAGAACTAGCAAAACGAATTTCCGAACGCCTATATCTTTCTTTAGGTGACGCTACCGTAGGTCGTTTTAGCGATGGCGAAATCCAAGTGCAGATCAATGAAAACGTACGCGGTAGCGACGTATTTATCATTCAGTCCACTTGTGCACCGACCAACGATAACTTAATGGAACTCATTGTGATGGTTGATGCGTTGCGTCGCGCGTCGGCCGGTCGTATCACTGCCGTTATTCCTTATTTCGGCTATGCCCGTCAGGATCGCCGCGTGCGTTCGGCCCGTGTGCCGATCACCGCCAAAGTGGTGGCGGATTTCCTTTCCAGCGTGGGAGTCGACCGCGTGTTAACCTGTGACCTTCACGCAGAACAAATTCAAGGTTTCTTTGATGTGCCGGTGGACAATGTCTTCGGTTCTCCCGTATTAATTCACGATATTTTGAAAAAAACCGATTTAGACAACCCAATCGTGGTTTCTCCGGATATCGGCGGTGTCGTTCGCGCCCGCGCCGTGGCCAAATTATTGAACGATACGGATATGGCGATTATCGACAAACGCCGTCCTAAAGCCAACGTATCACAAGTTATGCACATTATCGGTGACGTAGCCGGTCGAGATTGTATTCTGGTGGATGACATGATCGATACGGGCGGCACTTTGGTAAAAGCGGCGGAAGCTTTAAAAGAACGCGGAGCAAAACGCGTATTCGCTTACGCCACTCATGCGGTGTTCTCCGGGGCGGCGGCACAAAATATTGCCAATCCGGCATTAGACGAAGTGGTAGTGACCGATACCATTCCGCTTTCACCGGAAATCAAAGCTTGCGGCAAAGTTCGCGTGTTAACCCTTTCCGGCATGCTTTCCGAAGCCATCCGTCGTATCAGTAATGAAGAATCCATTTCTGCGATGTTTAACTGATTTCACAGAAAGCCCGGAAAATTTCCGGGCTTTTTTCTCATATTTTTAGTGCATCCATTCCATTAAAACCGCAGACACCGCTTTTCTACGGCGATTTTGTCTCATTTCATATAAAAAACTTCGCAAAATCCTACCGCACTTTTCGAGTTTTCTTTAGGCAAAAATGCCCTATTTGTGCTATAATTCGACCAGTTTTTTCATCTCAGAATTAGGAAATTTCAATGTCTGAATTAAGTCAAGATATCACGCCGGTTAGTATCGAAGACGAACTGAAATCGTCATATCTCGATTACGCGATGTCCGTGATTGTCGGGCGTGCGTTGCCTGACGTGCGGGACGGGTTAAAACCGGTTCACCGTCGTGTACTTTTCTCAATGGATCAAAGCGGCAATACGCACAATAAAGCCTATGTAAAATCAGCGCGCGTGGTGGGTGACGTTATCGGTAAGTATCACCCGCACGGCGACATCGCGGTTTATGACACGATCGTACGTATGGCGCAGCCGTTTTCATTACGTTATATGCTGGTAGACGGTCAGGGTAACTTTGGTTCTATTGACGGTGACGCGCCGGCGGCAATGCGTTATACCGAAGTCCGCATGCAGAAAATCACCCAGGAATTATTGACGGATTTAGACAAAGAAACCGTAGATTTCTCGCCGAACTACGACGGCAAAGAAATGATTCCGGACGTATTGCCGACCAAAATTCCTGCGCTGTTAGTGAACGGTTCCTCGGGTATTGCCGTGGGCATGGCAACCAATATTCCGCCGCATAATTTAGGCGAAGTAATGGACGGCTGTTTGGCGTATATCGACAATGAAGACATCAGCATTGATGAACTCATGCAGTTTATTCCCGGTCCGGATTTCCCGACGGCGGCATTGATCAACGGTCGCCGAGGTATTGAAGAAGCTTACAAAACCGGACGCGGTAAAGTTTACGTTCGCGCGAAAGCGGAAATCGTCACAAACGACAAAGGTCGCGAACAAATTATCGTCACCGAAATTCCTTATCAAGTGAATAAAGCGAAATTGGTCGAAAAAATCGGCGAATTAATTCGTGAGAAAAAAATCGAAGGTATTTCGGGTATTTTAGATTTGTCGAACAAGGAAGGTATCCGCCTTGAAATCGACATTAAACGCGACGCGGTCGGCGAAGTGGTGCTAAATCACCTTTATGCGCTAACCCAAATGCAGGTGACTTTCGGGATCAACATGGTGGCGTTGGATCACGGTCAACCGAAGTTATTCAATTTAAAACAAATTATCGAAGCCTTCGTTAAACACCGTCGTGAAGTGGTAACCCGTCGTACCGTGTACGAATTGCGCAAATCCCGCGAACGCGCGCACATTTTAGAAGGTTTAGCCATTGCGCTGGCGAATATCGATCCCGTTATCGAGTTAATCCGCGCGTCAAAAACCGCGGATGAAGCCCGCGAAGGATTATTAGCGCGCGCCTGGAATTTAGGTAACGTCGCACCAATGTTGGAAGCCGCAGGCGTGGATGTTTCCCGTCCCGATGATTTACCGGCGGAATGCGGTGTGCGTGACGGTCAATATTATCTTTCCGACACACAGGCCCGGGCGATTTTAGAGTTGCGTCTGCACCGCTTAACCGGCTTAGAACACGAAAAAATTGTCAGTGAATACCAAGAAATTCTGGTACAAATCGGTGAATATCTGCATATTTTAACCAGCAGCGAACGTTTACGCGAAGTCATCCGGGAAGAATTGGAATTGGTTAAAAGCAATTTCAATGATGCCCGTCGGACAGAAATTACCGCCGCTTCAGGCGATATTAATATTGAAGATTTAATCGCGCAGGAAGATGTAGTGGTAACCCTTTCACACGAAGGTTATGTGAAATATCAGCCGTTAACCGATTATGAAGCGCAACGCCGGGGCGGTAAAGGCAAATCGGCGACGAAAATGAAAGAAGACGATTTTATCGAGCGCTTATTGGTGGCAAACACGCACGACACTATTCTCTGCTTCTCCAGTCGCGGGCGTTTATATTGGTTAAAAGTATACCAATTACCGGAAGCCAGCCGCGGTGCGCGCGGGCGTCCGATTGTAAACATCCTTCCGCTGGAAGAAAACGAACGAATTACCGCCATTCTGCCGGTGGCAAGCTATGATGAAGATAAATTCGTCCTGATGGCGACCGCAGGCGGTATTGTGAAGAAAACCGCGTTAACCGAATTCAGCCGTCCGCGTTCAAACGGTATTATCGCCTTGAATTTACGCGATGAAGACGAACTGATCGGCGTGGATATTACCGACGGTTCCAATGAAATCATGTTGTTCTCGTCACAAGGACGCGTGGTGCGTTTCGCCGAATCCGCCGTACGCGCAATGGGCCGCACGGCAACCGGCGTACGCGGTATCAAACTTGCCTTAACCAACGAGTTGTCCGACGATGAAAGTGCGGGAGAAATTGAAGAGATTTCTGACGAAAATTCGGAAGAATGTCTGGATTTAAATATCGATAAAGTCGTTTCCCTAGTGGTGCCGAAAAACGACGGTGAAATTCTCACCGCCACCCAAAACGGTTACGGTAAACGGACAAAACTTGAAGAATATCCGACTAAATCCCGCAATACCAAAGGCGTCATTTCCATTAAAGTAAGCGAACGGAACGGCAAAGTGGTTGCCGCGACACAAGTGGAAGAAGTGGATCAAATCATGCTGATCACCGACGCCGGCACGCTGGTTCGTACGCGCGTCAGCGAAGTGAGTATTATCGGACGGAACACCCAGGGCGTACGCCTAATTCGCACCGCCGAAGACGAACACGTAGTCAGTCTGGAACGTATCGCCGAACCCGAAGATGACGAATTTGACGGTGAAGAAGCGGAAAACACGGAAAGTGCGGTAGAAAATTCACAAGAATAATTGACCGCACTTCAGATGAAAAAAGCTACCTTGAGGTAGCTTTTTTATTGTGTAAACATTTACTCGGATAGTTTATATTTCAAATTATTCTACCCAATCCGCGGGTTGCCACGAGTTTTTATCCAATACGCGCCCGAAAAAACCTTCCACCAGCCGTCTAGTGGTATCGTGTTGCGGTGAACAAAACAGGGCTTGAGTGTTGCCGTACTCTACCATTTGCCCTTCGTCCATAACCAACACTTCATCGGCAATATGCTTAATAATGCCCAAATGTTGGCCGACGTAAATATAGGAAATCCCCCGTTTTTCCTGAATATCCAGCATGAGGTTAACCAACTGGGTTTTTACCGAAGCATCTAAAACGGCTAAGGCATCGTCGGCAATAATCACTTTAGGATTTAAAATCAATGCCTGGGCTAACGCCACGCGCTGTTTCTGGCTGACCGACATAGTATTAATGCCGATATTGGCATGATCGGGATATAATCCCACCAAGCGCAATGTATCAAAAATCCGGCTATTTCGCGCTTGTTCATCCAAATCTGTAGTGAGACGAAGAGGAACATCTAAAATTTGCCCTACATTTAAATGCGGATTAAAACTGAAATTCGGATCCTGAAAAACCATGCGGATATATTTCGCCCGATACTGATAGTCCCCGAAAGTCAACGGTTTTCCGTCAAAAAAAAGCTGTCCGGAAGTAGGTTCGGTAATCCCCACGATCATTTTTGCCAACGTCGATTTACCCGAACCGTTATTGCCGATTATCGCCAGTGTTTTTTGTTGTTCTAACGTAAAACTGATATCTTTTACCGCATAAAACTCACGTTTTTCAAAAAAAGACGTTCGTTCTTTGAATAATTTGCACAATGCGTTAACTTGTAAAAGTGCTGACATACTTATTCCGCTTTGGCTTCTAGATTTAAGGTTAACGGGCTGCTTACCTGTTCTTTGGCAAGCGATTTCTCCCGGATATTCAATGGGTAATGACAGGAAAATTCATGCTGTTTAACCCGACGGGGAAACGGTTTATTAATGCATTTTTTCTGCGCAAAAGGACAACGCGGACCTAATCGGCAGCCTACCGGCATATGCTCCAGCAACGGGACCGTGCCGCGTAACGTATTCAGCTTACTTTTCAACGGCAAAGGCAAACTAAAATCCGGAATGGCATGCAATAAGGCCGAAGTATAAGGATGATGCGGGTTTTCCAAAATACTTTCTTTCGGTCCGCTTTCGGCATTCTGTCCGCAATACAACACAACAAAACTGTCACACCATTCCGTAATGCTGGTAATATCATTACTGGCAAGCAACACGGTCATCCCGTTATTCTGATTCATACCGGAGAGCAACCGGAAAATTTGCAGCTGGGTGGATGATTCCAATGCATTCGTGGCTTCGTCGGCAATCAGCAAACGAGGCTGGTTCGCCACTGCGATCGCAATCATCACTTTTTGCCCTTCCCCTTCAGTAATTTCGTCGGGATAACTGTGCATAATATCTTTGTGATCACGAATTCCGACCCGGTGCAACAACTCAACCGCACGTCGTTTTTTCCAGCCGAACCATTTCCACCAAGGCCCTTTATAAGACCAGTTGGAAAGCGTTTGTATAATCTGTTTACCGATTTTTTTGCTGGGATCCAAATAACTCAACGGATGTTGATATACCATGGAAATATTTTTTCCCACCAGTTTACGCCGTTTATGGGGACTTAATTTAAGTAATTCCACCTCGTCGAAACGAAAACGATCCGCCGAAACAATCCAATTATCCTTAAATGCGTTACAAATCACCTTTGCAATAATACTTTTGCCCGAACCCGATTCTCCGACTAAACCGCAAATTTCGCCTTCGTTAATGGTCAAATTGACATTATCAACGATGCGAATCAGCCCTTGCGGAGTTTCAACATCAATGCATAGATTACGAATATCCAATAAAGCCATAACATATTTTCTCCGCGCTATTCGCCGTAACGCTCAAGGGTTCTGCAGATGCCGTTTCCCATTAAGATCACAATCAACAGAACAAAAATAATGGCAATACCCGGCAAGATTACCGCCCAGGGCGCAATATAAATAAGCTCTAAACTATCGCGAATCATCGCTCCCCATTCCGGAGTCGGACGTTGTGCGCCCAATGAAATAAAACTTAACGAGCTAATCTCCAGCAATGCAATCACAAACGCTTGTACGATCTCCCGAATATAGCGCACCATAATATTCGGCAAAATGGTTTCGCGCAGCAATACGCGATTCGGTGCACCGTCCAATCTCATCATCAGAATATAATCTTTCTTTAATTCCTGTTGAATGGCCTGATAAATTTCATGAATAAAATGCGGTAATAACGCTAAAGAAATTGCCAACATAGCGTTGGATAAACCGGGCTCCATTAATGTGGCAATCACAATCGAAATTAATAAAATCGGCACCGATAAAAAAGTATCCAGAAAATGCCCCAGCACGCGGGATTTAAAACCGTGCGACATCCCGGCCAGAATACCCAGCCCGCCGCCGATTAAAGCCGTAAAAACCACCACGATTAAGGCGGAACCGAAAGTGTAGCTCACGCCATTAATAATTCGGCTGAAAACATCACGACCCAAATCATCCGTACCGAAAAAATACGCCACTTCCCCGCTTGCCACCCAAGACGGCGGGGTTAATTCTTTGCCGATAAATTGCGTATCGCTGGCATAAGGCGCAATAAATGTACTGAAAAGTGCGGTCAAAATTAGCAACAAAAAAAGATAAAAACTGAATAACGCAATACGATCACGACGAAACGCCAGCCAAATCCGTCGTAATGTTTCCGTTTCTCTGAATTCGTAAGGTTCTTTATCTAACACTGCCGGACCATCCTTTTTTATCAAACGGATCTAACAGGAACAGGCACAACCCGGCAATCAGATTAATGGACATAATAAATACGCCGATAACAATCACGCCGACAGAAATGCTGTTGTAGTCTTGCTGAGCCACCGCATCAATTAACCAACGTCCCATGCCCGGCCAACCGAAAGTGCCTTCCACCAGCATACATAACGCCAGAACATACCCCACCAAACGGGAAATTTGAGGAATCAACAACGGCAACATATTGCGCAACACATAAACATGCAGAATACGCAACATCGACCAACCGCGCGTAACGGCAAATTTAATATAATTTTGCTTTAATACCCATTCCGTGCGTTGTTTGACAAATTTGGTAATTTCCATTGTAGGCGAAATCATCAGAACAATACTCGGCAACGCCAAATGCTGCAGCACGTTTTGAATCGCTTTCAGCCGATACGGTACATCCATAAACCATACGTCAATAATAGCAAATCCGGTAACCGGCTTAATGGAATACAACAAATTCATTTGTCCCACCGCAGAAATTTCCCAACGATTCACTGCCGCAAAATACAACAAAATCGGAGCAATCCAGAATATCGGCAAGGAAAGTCCGAGAGAGGAAACCGCACTAATCGTTTTACCGATAATATTATTTTGTTGAAAAGCGCCCAGCAATCCTAAGGGAACGCCTACGATCAACGCCAACAAAATCGCCACAAAACAAAGTTCAAGAGTAGCGGGCAATACCGTGAATATCATAGAGGCAATCGAATCACCGCCATTATAGGTAATACCCAGATCGCCCCGTAACAAACTCCACGTATAGGATTTATAGCCTTCATAAACACTGGGTTCCGCATATACCGCATTAGCGGGATCCCGCATAAAAATGGCGTAACTGATAAGGCTTAACAAAAATAAATTAATCAATATCAGTAAGAGACGACGAAACAAGGAAAAAAACATTATTTTCTCTCCTTTTTCAAGGATAATTTTTCGAAATGGATATTCCCGAACGGTGTCACTTCTATGCCATTCACCCGCGTATTCGAAATCAAAATACGTTTAACATTCGCCAGCGGCAAAATCGGTAATTCGGAAAAAACCTGTCGCTGGGCAATTGCATAATCCGCCGCGCGCGCATGAGGATCCGAATGAGTTAACGCCGAATCCAGCAGCTGATCAAAACTTTCCGAACACCAGTTTGATACATTAGATATTTCATTAGTGGTGCCGCAGCTTAAAATCGGACGCAAAAAACTGTCCGGATCCAAACTCCCCGCAAGCCAACCCGCTAAAATCAAATCGTAATCTTCCGTTTTATTGTGCAGATTTTCCGTCAAAAAGTTGCGTGAAATTAACCGTACTTTTACGTCCAACCCCACCGCTTTCAAATCCGCCCGAATCATTTCAGCCATCTTTATCGGCGCCGGATTGAACAGTTGCTCTTCCTGGACCGACCACATTTCCAACGGCGGAACCTGCATATTAGCTAATATTTCCCGCGCTTTTTTCGGATCATAATTATAATCGAAATGCGAGGCGTCATTACCCGCCGCCCAAGATATCGCCGGGATAATGTTATTCGCCACCACCGCAGTATCATAGTAAATATGCTTAATCAGACGTTCACGATTAATCGCCAATGCAATGGCGCGACGAAGATCCGCATTTTGCATGGCCGGACGCAAAAAATTAAATGCCAAAAAGGAAAGATTCATCCCCTCGGTAATTGTCGTTTTGAATTGTGCGCCGCTTTGTTGCAGCAGCCCCAACTGACTCACCTCCGGAAAAGCGGCAATATGACATTCATTATTAAAAAATTTTGCCATCCGACCGGTTTTATCTGTGGACAAATCAATGATGATATTGGAAATCTTCGCCGGCTTCTGCCAATAATATGGGTTCGGCATCAAACGGACATACTGCCCGCGCAAATATTCCTGAAGCTGGTAAGCGCCCGTACCGACCGGTAACGTGTCCAACTGCTCCAGGTTATCGTCCGCATTCAGCTGCAGTGCGTATTCATGAGAGAAAATCACCGCATACTGACTTGCCAGATGAGACAAAATTGAAGCATCCGGTTCAAATAAATGAATTTGCACCGTATAAGGATCAACATTTTCCACATAATTGATTTTCTGACTTAATTTAATACTTTCGAAATAAGGGAAACGCGTCTTTTTCGCTAAATCGTGGAAAATACTGTATTGACGATTGGCGATATTTTGTTCTTTTTCCAGCTCAAATTCCGGCAAAGACGTGTTATGCCCCAATACACGATTAAGCGAAAAAACCACATCGTCGGCATTAAAATCACGGCTGGGCGTAAACCATGGCGTATGATGAAATTTCACGCCCCGACGCAAATACAAGGTAATCGTTTTCCCGTCGGGCGAAATTTTATACGACTGCGCCAGAGACGGCACCACTTGCGAACTGTTTGCCTTAATCTCGAATAATTTATTATAAATCTGTTCCGTGACCACATTCATGCTGGTTCCCGCATCGGCGGTTTGCGGATTAAAGGAAAATCCCGTCGCATGAGTGCAATAAATCAACCCGTTATCGGTTAACTCGGCGGGCACCCGCGGTGCGGACAAAACAGGCAAACTTGTTATTAAAAAAAACAACAAAGTTATTGAAATCTTAAGCATAACACTGACTATTCGTGATAAATTATGTAAAGTTTAAAGGATTTGGCTCTGTTTGAAAAATAAAAATGTTTAATACTATTCAAAAAGAAATTCATCAAATTTTTGACCGCACTTTTGATCGCAGCCTAAGACTGGCTGTGACAGGGTTAAGCCGGAGCGGAAAAACGGCATTCATTACCAGCCTGATTAATCAGTTGTTACATATTAATCAGGCGGATAACAGCCATCTGCCGCTGTTTGAAAGTGCGCGTAACGGAACTATTTTAGGAGTGAAACGCATTCCTCAATTAGATCTCAGCGTGCCCCGCTTTGATTATGAACGCAATCTGGCGGAACTCGAGCAAAATCCGCCGCACTTTCCGCAATCCACCCGCGGCGTCAGTGAAACCCGGCTGGCAATTCGTTATCAACGCCGACAGGGAATTTTCAGCTATCTCAAAGAAAAAGGTACGCTTTATCTGGATATCTTCGATTATCCCGGCGAATGGCTGTTGGATCTTCCGCTGTTGGATTTGGACTATCGCCAATGGTCGCAATTTCTGCAACAGTTTACCACGCCAACCCGTCAGCAATTAAATCAGGCATGGCAGACAAAGGCGAGAAAACTGAATCTTTCGGCTACCGCCAATGAGGAAACGTTAGCCGCTATCGCCGAAAGTTATACGGATTACCTGCTCGCCTGCAAACAACAAGGATTACATTTCATTCAACCCGGACGTTTTGTTTTGCCCGGCGAGTTAGAAGGCGCACCGGCTTTACAATTTTTTCCGCTTGATTATTTAACGGCGTCCGAATGGGAAAACCTGGAGAAAAATGCCGGTTCCGCCAGTTATTTCGGTGTTTTAAAAAAACGTTACGATTATTACCGTAAGCATGTGGTGAAACGGTTTTATGAAGATTATTTCGCACATTTCGATCGTCAGGTCATTCTTGCGGATTGCCTGACGCCGCTTAATCACAACCATGCCGCCTTTGAAGATATGCAATTGGCTTTACATCAATTATTTAAAAATTTTCATTACGGCAAACGCAATCTGCTTTCCCGTTTATTTGCGCCGCGCATTGACAAATTAATGTTCATTGCTACCAAGGCGGATCATATCACCAGCGATCAAGTTCCTAATTTAATCAGTTTAATGCGGCAGTTAGTGCAGGAAGGCGGGCGCCATGCAGAATTCGAAGGCGTTGATATCGCCTATTCCGCCATTTCGGCTATTCGCGCCACCACTCAGGTGAATGTGATTGAGAACGGTAAAACGTTCAAGGCGTTACAAGGCGTTCGCAGCCAGGATTTACAGACGGTCACGCTTTATCCCGGCAGCGTACCGAGTAAATTGCCGAAAGCGGATTTCTGGAAAAACCGACGCTTTGAATTTGATGCTTTCGAACCTCGACAATTAGAAAAAGGAGAAGCCATTCCGCATTTAAGAATGGACGGCGTATTACAGTTTTTATTGCACGACAAACTGTAACTTTTGTTCTCAATGAAAAAACGAGAATTCGGCGCTGAATTCTCGTTTTTATTTGAATTTTTTAACGACCGACGCGTCGTGAAGCCCGGCGTTTCATGCGACGGATAAAACGTGTCACGCGCCACGCCCGGGTAATCGAATAAAGATACAGGAAAAAAAGTACAATAAACGCACCGAACATAAACCATTCGTTCAAATAATATACTTCGCCGAGGATCCCGAAACCTGCGCATAATGCGGCAAAAAGCGTGATCACCAAAAATGCCTGGCGTGACGTCAACCCCGCACGAACCATTAAATGATGTACGTGCAAACGATCCGGCTTAAACGGACTTTTACCTTTTCTTACCCGACGATAAATCACCGCAATCATATCGATTAACGGAATTGCAATAATCCACAATGCCGTCACCGGATTCATCGGATGCCCTTTGCCTTGCGTGCTCAGCAATAGGATCCAAATCATGGTAAACCCGATTAACGTACTGCCGCTGTCTCCCATGAAAATTTTATATTTTTTTCCGAACGGAATACAAAGGTTAAACATGGAATACGGAATTAACGCCACAATTAAGGCAAAACACCAAATCGCCAAATCCCATTGATCATCGAGAATCAGCAAAATGCCCATGGCGGCAAAACCGACACCGGATAAACCGCCCAGCAAACCGTCAATCCCGTCAATCATATTAAACGCGTTTATCACGGCGATAGTCGCCAACACGGTAATCACAAAACCGACGCCGCCTAAAGTTACCTGAAACGGCCCGATAATCTGCCCCAAATTATTCAGTGACAAATGCCCGAAATAAATCATCGACACCGACAACGCCGCTTGCACGCAAGCGCGTAACGCGGCGCTTAAATCAAAGCGGTCGTCCAGCAAACCGATAATCAGCAAAACGGTGACGGAAAACAGATAAAGATAAGGCAATCGGGTTTGATCCCATTGCATCAAATAGAAACATAAATTTCCCATAAACAGGGAAATGCCGCCTAACAGCGGAATAGCCCCCTGATGGCGTTTGCGATAATTAGGTTTATCCACCAGGCCGATTTTTTCAGCCACCGGACGCCCCGCAACAATGGTCGCAAACGACACAACAAAGGTTAAAATAAAACTAAACCACAACATTTTTATGCCTTATTTTCTTATTCGAAAAACGTTCAAAGCATATCATAAACCCTTATTTTACGATAACATTTTTTATCATTTTCAAGTACAATATGCGCCGTTTACTTCATTTACTTTTCAGATTATAGGAAAAATTATGTCAAATTCGACCGCACTTTTTCAACGCGCCCAACAAGTGATTCCGGGCGGGGTAAACTCGCCGGTTCGCGCATTTAAAGGCGTCGGCGGAACGCCGGTTTTTATTCAAAAAGCCGCGGGCGCCTATATTACGGATACGGACGGAAAACAATACATCGATTACGTCGGTTCATGGGGACCGATGGTGTTGGGCCACAATCATCCCGCAATTATTGACGCCGTATTGAAAGCGGTGCCGAACGGACTGAGTTTCGGGGCACCGACGGAAAGCGAAATCACCTTGGCGGAATTCGTCTGCAAGCTTATTCCTTCCATCGAATTAGTGCGCATGGTCAGCTCCGGCACGGAAGCCACCATGTCGGCAATTCGCCTGGCCCGCGGGTACACCGGACGCAATAAAATCATTAAATTTGAAGGCTGTTACCACGGTCATTCCGATTCCTTACTGGTAAAAGCCGGTTCCGGCGCCTTAACCCTCGGACAACCAAGTTCGCCCGGCGTACCGGAAGATTTCGCCAAACACACGCTGACTTGTACCTATAACGATCTGGATTCCGTCAAACAAGCTTTTGAACAATATCCGCAGGACATCGCCTGTTTAATTATCGAACCGGTAGCCGGCAATATGAATTGCATTCCGCCCAAACCGGGCTTCCTGCAAGGCGTTCGCGAACTTTGCGACCAATACGGCGCCTTGCTTATCATTGATGAAGTGATGACCGGTTTCCGTGTAGTATTAGGCGGTGCGCAAGCTTATTACGGCGTGACGCCAGATTTGACCACTCTCGGCAAAATTATTGGCGGCGGCATGCCGGTCGGCGCGTTCGGCGGTAAACGGGAAATTATGGAATTCATCGCGCCGACCGGCCCGGTTTACCAGGCGGGCACTTTATCGGGCAATCCGATTGCCATGGCGGCGGGATTGGCCTGTCTCACCGAATTATCCAAACCGGGCAACGAACAAAAATTAACGGAAAAAACCCAAAAACTGGCGGAAGGTTTAAAAACCTTGGCGAAAAAACACCATGTGCCTTTCATCGCGCAATATGTCGGCGGCATGTTCGGCTTATTCTTTACCGATGCGCCGGAAGTCACGAATTTCCAGGAGGTCATGAAATGTGACGCCGCAAAATTCAACCGTTTCTTCCATTTGATGCTGGAACAAGGCGTGTATCTTGCGCCTTCCGCCTTTGAAGCCGGCTTTATGTCTCTTGCGCATTCCGATGCGGATATTGAGCAAACGCTGAAAGCGGCGGATAAAGCCTTTGCGGCATTAGCCTGATTTTCCGGCAAAAGTGCGGTCAAAAAACGTTTAATTTTTTGACCGCACTTTTTCATTTGACCGGCGTTTTTATTCGTCTGCCGGCGCTATTGCATAATAGCCGGATCCGAAGGCAACTGATTAAAATCGATATTTTGATGCCAATTAAAAACCTTCACGTCATCAGGTTTTTCAGAAAAAAACTGATAACCGTTGCTGAGCGTTTTTTCCTGAATTCCCAGCCACTGAGCAAAACCGTAAATAAAGTTAAACGCCGAGCGTTGCGTTTTTAAGATTTTACGTTCCGAATCGTCACTGGAAATACGAATAAAAGGCACCTGATAATTTTCTTTATGCTCATTGCCTACCTGCAATGTTCCTTGTTCGCTTTCTTTTTCCCGATGAGATAAGCCGTGATCGGAAAAATAAATCAGGCTGTAATTGTTATTACTTTCCGTTTTAACTAAATCCACCACATTCTTAATCAACGCGTCCGTTTGTCGCAAACTTTCCAAATAACAAGACATTTCGTCATTTTTAAATCGTATTGAAGGCGCCGTATCGATTCGACGGCAAAACAAAGGATGAGATCCCATTAAATGAAGTACAAATAGTTTTGGCGTGTCATCGCTTTCCTGCAATTCCGTCCTAAAAATTTGAAGGAGCGTTTTATCGTTGATATTAATTGAATCCGACGATAATTGGGTAAAATGCGGTTTATCACTTCCCGCACCGACTCTTGCCGCAACCGAATCAAACTCACCTGAAAATCCTTGATTGGACAACCAATAAGTTTTAAAACCGGCCTGTTTGGCTAACGTAATAATATTATTCTGGAATTGCGTGTCATTTTCTTTGTAAAGATATAAGGTTCTCGCCAATGAAGGTTGCGTATTCGGTGCCGCAGAAATATAGCCGTCGATAATTAATCCTGTTGTTTTGGCTAAAAACGGGGTAGTTTCTATCGGGTAACCGTACATAGACAAATAATCCGCGCGCATACTTTCCCCGATAATCACCACATAATTTTTATATTTAGGATTCACCGCAGAAATTTCCCAGGTTGATTGCTGATTTTTTACCGCATTCATTTCAACTTTCTGCCGTTGATAATCTTTAATTAAATGATAATTCACCCAATAAAAACCAATCAGTGAGACACGAGTATCACTTAATTGAAATCCTTTGCCTTTATGGTAATTACTCCAGGGTTTATAAAGAACGGCGACAATTATTAAACAAATCAATGTCATCACTGTGGCCTTCTTCATCGGTGAACGTTTTACTTTCAAGGCAAATACGGCGAAACCGATGGCAAATAATAGAAATAACAGTGAAATCACATAACTGTAAATCGGCAGTGATTGCAAATATTCCCAGCTTTCCTGCGCATTGGTTTCGAATAATGACGCAATAATTCCGACGGATGGCGAACCGTAAAAAATCGCTTCAGGGATATAAACTGAACAAATCAAGCTGTGAAATAATAAAACTGTAAGAAATAGATATTTAGACAGGTTAAAGGCTAAAAGTAATAATAAAAAATTACCGACAACCGCGTAAATATTAGGCGGATAACCCAGAGAATAATTAGAAAGTAAAGCGTAAAGAAGTAATAAAAAATAGAATATTACTGTTTGTTTATTTATTTGTTCCATAGGATAACTCAAATAAAAAAGAAAGGGGAAATAATTTCCCCTAAATTAATGGTGCAAAATTATAGCATGTTTTTTTCGCCGCGAGAAAGGCTGATCAATCCCGAACGAACGATTTCCAAAATGCCGGTTTCTTCTTTCACCGCGCTGACAAAAGCGTCCAGTTTGTCTTTTGTTCCGGCTAATTGAATGGTGTACGATTTGGTGGTGACATCCACGATTTGTCCGCGGAAAATATCGGTCAAACGCTTAATTTCATCACGCGTTGCTCCCGTTGCGCGTAGCTTCAGCAACATAACTTCACGTTCCACATGATCACAATCGCTTAAACTGATCACTTTAAACACATCAACCAGTTTATGTAATTGCTTTTCGATCTGCTCCAGCACCCGTTCGTCGCCGGAAGCTTCAATCGTCATGCGGGAAAGCGTCGGATCGTCCGTCGGCGCAACCGTTAAGCTTTCGATATTAAACGCACGTTGTGAGAATAAGGCGACAACACGAGATAATGCACCTGTTTCGTTCTCCAGTAATACAGATAAAATTCTACGCATTTTGTACTCCTTATTTTGCTTCCGGTTTGCCCAATAACATTTCATCCATGGCACCGCCACGAATTTGCATCGGATATACGTTTTCCGTTGCGTCGACGCGGACATCCACAAAAACCAGACGATCTTTAATCGAGAATGCCTGAGTAAGTTTTTCTTCCAATTCGTCGGCCGTATTAATTTGAATTCCGACATGGCCGTAAGCCTCCGCTAATTTTGCGAAATCCGGCAAGGAATTCATATAAACCTGCGAGTGACGGCCGGCATAAATCAGATCCTGCCACTGTTTTACCATTCCGAGGAAACGGTTATTCAGGCTGACGATAATAATCGGAATGTTGTATTGCATTGCCGTTGAGAGTTCCTGAATATTCATCTGAATGGAACCGTCGCCGGTGACGCAAACCACCGTGCTTTCCGGATGAGCGAATTTCACCCCGATAGCCGCCGGTAAACCGAAGCCCATGGTGCCGGCGCCGCCCGAATTAATCCAGTGACGCGGTTTGTCAAACGGATAATGCAATGCCGTGAACATTTGGTGTTGCCCCACGTCGGATGCTACGTAAGCATCGCCGTTAGTCAAACGGTAAATCATTTCAACGACGGCTTGCGGCTTAATTTCCGTTGAAGTGCGGTCAAATTCCAGACACTTTTTCGCTTTCCATTCGTCAATCTGCTTCCACCAATCGGTTAAATCGGATTGTGATTTCGCTAGATTTTCATCCTGTAACAGAGACAAAAATTCGGTGAACACGTTATCTACGCTGCCGACGATGGGAATCGAAGCGGGAACGTTTTTCGAAATGGAAGTCGGATCAATGTCAATATGAATCACTTTGGCATGCGGACAATATTTATCCAAATTGTTAGTGGTTCTGTCATCAAAACGAACGCCCACGCCTAAAATCAAATCCGCATTATGCATGGCGGTGTTCGCTTCAAAGGTACCGTGCATGCCCAGCATACCCAGCCATTGTTTATCCGTACCCGGAAAACCGCCTAACCCCATTAAAGAAGAGGTTACCGGTAAATTCAACTGTTTGGCGAATTGCGTGACTTTTTCGCTGCTGTTATCAATAATCACGCCGCCGCCAATAAATAACACCGGTTTTTTTGCCACCAGTAAGGCTTTTAACGCTTTTTTGATTTGGCCTTTGTGGCCATGAACGTTCGGATTGTAAGAACGCATGGAAATTTCGCTCGGATATTCATAAGTAAACTTATTGGCCGGATTCACCATATCTTTCGGAATATCAATCACCACCGGCCCCGGACGTCCGGTTGAAGCGATGTAGAACGCTTTTTTGATGGTCGCCGGAATTTCCGCCGGATCACGAATGATAAAACTATGTTTGACGACCGGACGGGTAATGCCGATGGTATCGCACTCCTGGAATGCATCGGTTCCGATTAAATGAGAATGAACCTGACCGGTAATAATCACTAACGGAACAGAATCCGCATAAGCGGTGGCAATTCCCGTTACAGCGTTGGTTGAACCCGGCCCGGATGTTACCAGGACGCATCCGACTTCTCCGGTTGAACGGGCATAACCGTCGGCCATATGAACCGCCGCCTGTTCGTGACGTACAAGCACATGTTCAATGCCGCCAAGGGTATGAATTGCATCGTAGATGTCTAAAACCGCGCCACCCGGATAGCCAAATAAATATTTAACCCCTTGATCGCGCAATGACTGTACAACCATTTCTGCGCCTGATAGTTTTTTCATCGTATTCTCCATTCTACTTTCGGTTATTAATGGCGTCAGTTTACTGATTCTAGGCGCTTTGTCTAATGATTTTTAAAATAAAAACTTCAATTTTTAAGTATAAAAATCTAAATCAAACCAAATATTCAGAATTAAATAAAAAAATAATTCATTTAAAATAAAAAAATGCGACTTTATGCCGCATTTTATAAAATAAATGAAATAAAATTTTTTATTCAAAAATGTGATTTAGATCACATTTGCTACCGCTTTTTAGTCAGCAAAATCAAAATGAACAAGATCACACCGGTTGTTGCAAACCCTAAAACGCCCGATTGAGTAAAGCCTACCATTAAATAACCTAAGGCGGTTGCCAATGCGACAATCAATGCATAAGGCAACTGTGTGGTAACATGATCCATATGATTACACTTCGCACCGGTTGAAGAAAGGATAGTGGTATCGGAAACCGGAGAACAATGATCGCCGCAGACGGCACCGGCCATTACGGCAGACAAGCAAGGCAAAAACAATTCAGGTGCGGCATTTACCGTAATCGCCGCAGCAATAGGCAGCATAATACCAAAGGTTCCCCAACTTGTTCCTGTCGAAAACGCCATTAACGCACCAAGAATAAATAATAATGGCGGTAAAAATGCGGGATTGAAATTACCTGAAATCAGGCTTGAAAGATATTTACCGGTCTGCATGTCACCCACAACTTTATTGATTGTCCAGGCAAAAAATAAAATTGCAATGGCTCCCGACATTGATTTCATCCCCGCCAACCAGGATTTAGCGTATTCGGACGGTGTGACGAGGCGATCAAGCATAATTAAAACTGTTGAAATAATGACCGCACTTACACCGCCGACCACAAGGGAAATGCCTACGGAAGTATTTTCAAACGCGCCTAACACGCTGAAAGCTTTACCGTTTTCACTCAGCGCTTGGTTACCCGTGTACATCATCATAGAAACCGTGCCGATAATCAGCACCAGAATCGGCAAAATCAAATTACGCACATGCCCTTTCGTTTCGGCCGCCGTATTTTGTTCATGATTCATTTGTTCCAGCGCCAATTTCTCATGACGCGCCATCGGACCGATATCAAATGAAAAATAGGCCACAACAAATACCATAACCATAGAGAAAATCGCATAGAAATTCATGGCGCTCATGGCCATAAACGCACTGAACGGCGTGTAACCGCTGATTGCATGTTCAGCCAGTAAACCGGCAATCAAGGTCATAATGTAAGCGCCCCAACTGGAAATCGGCATCATCACGCACATCGGCGCGGCCGTCGAGTCTAAAATATAAGCAAGCTTAGGGCGGGAAACCCGAAACTTATCCGTTACCGGACGGGCAATCGCCCCTACCGCCAGACTATGAAAATAGTCATCGATAAAAGTCACAAAAACCAAACAAGCCGCCATGATTTTGGCGCTGCGACGATCTTTTATATGCTTTTGCGCCCACTCGGCAAAAGCCTGATTACTGCCGGATACGCTTAAAAGTGCGGTCAAAATTCCGAGCAATAATAAGAATAAAATAATATTAAGATTGCCGTCGTTTAATGCATGATCTTCCACACTGTAAACCAACGCTAAAATCCGATCCGCCAAATAACTTATTGCCATACCTATATTACCGTTAGCCAACATCAAAGCCCCCACAGCAATACCGATGCTAAGCGATAGTAATACTTTACGTGTCAAAATGGCTAAACTCAATGCGAGAATCGGTGGCAAAATTGACCAGATTGACGTAGAAAAATCAGCGATTTCCATATAATTCCCTAGTGCGATTTTAAACAAAAGACAAAGCAAGAAGATTACAACAAGATCACAAAAAAACCAACCGAAAAAAACCTTAATTTCTTATATAAAGGAAAAAATAATTTACTTTAAATAATATTCTTATTATTATTCTAGATTACAACGACACATTCATATCAATTTATTCTGGAGAATACTATGTCTTTTAGCAAAGGTTTAAATAATATCCGTACACTGCGCGCCGCCGTAAATGAGTTAGGTTTAGAAAAATCGGAAGAAGCATTAAAAAAACTGACACAGGTTATTACCGAAAAACGTGAAGAAGATGCGGCATTAATTGCAGAACAAAAAGCCCGTCAGGCATTAATTGAAAAATATAAAGAAGAACTTAAAGAAAACGGAATAAGTTTAGCTGAATTAGGATTAACTTCAACGGAAGTAAAAAACCGTAAAGTTCGTCAACCTATGCCGGCTAAATATAAATATATTGATGAACAAGGTAAAACTAAAACCTGGACCGGCCAAGGTCGTAAACCTAAAGCCATTCAGGATGCATTAAATGCGGGAAAATCACTCGATTCATTTGCTATTTAATTAAATTTAAAAACCCATATATTCGATATATGGGTTTTCCTTTACCTAAAAAGAATTAAAACAAATAAAACAATGATTGAAAATAAAATTTTACTTACAGACTGCCCTGATGATAAAGGCTTAATCGCCAAAATCACAAATATTTGTTATAAGCATCAATTAAATATTTTACACAATAACGAATTTGTAGATTTTGAAACAAAACATTTCTTTATGCGTACCGAATTACAAGGTATTTTTAATGAAGAAGTATTGCTTGAAGATTTAAATTTTAGTTTGCCTAAAGGAACAAATTGCCGTTTGATTAATGCGGATCGCCGCAAACGTATCGTTATTTTAGTTACCAAAGAAGCCCATTGCCTTGGTGATATTTTAATGAAAACCTACTACGGCGGATTAAATGTAGAAATCGCTGCCGTTATAGGTAATCATGACAATTTACGCACACTTGTTGAACGTTTTGATATCCCGTTCCATTGCATAAGTCATGAAGGCTTGACACGTATTGAGCATGATGAAAAACTGGCGGAAACCATCGATCAATATAATCCCGATATTATCGTATTAGCTAAATATATGCGCGTACTCAATCCTGAATTTGTCGCACGCTACCCCGACCGAGTAATTAATATTCATCATTCGTTCTTGCCGGCCTTTATCGGTGCCAATCCATATAAACGCGCCTACGACAGAGGAGTGAAAATTATTGGTGCCACCGCACATTTTATCAATAATGAATTAGATGAAGGCCCGATTATTATGCAAAACGTTATCAATGTAGATCATACTTACTCGGCCGAAGCGATGATGAAAGCAGGCCGTGACGTAGAGAAAACCGTACTCAGTCGAGCATTGGATTTAGTATTACATGACCGTTTATTTGTCTATCAAAACAAAACGATTATTCTTTAAATACAAAGACATAACAAAGTTCGAAATATTACTATCACAGATAGAACTTGGCATTCAAATTATTTTTAAATTAACAATTATTCAATGCAATTTTCTGTCTTTCTTAAAATTTCTTTATTAAAACACAAAAACCCCGGCTCATTTCTGAACCGGGGTTTCCTTCGCTAAAATAAAACCTGGCGGTGTCCTACTCTCACATGGGAAATTCCCACACTACCATCGGCGTTACGGCGTTTCACTTCTGAGTTCGGCATGGGGTCAGGTGGGACCTCCGCACTCTCGCCGCCAGGATAATTCTGTCTCCCCACACTCCAAAGTGCGGGCGATTTTTTCAATGTTTTTTCTTTCGCGTTTTCACTTTGCGCTTTTAACGTCTTAGCTTTTTAACTTTTCCGCTTTGCACTTTTCGCTTTCGCGTCTTTCTCTCTAAAATTCAAAACAAGCTGCACTGATGTATTGTTTGTCTCTTCTTGCTCCGTCTCGTTTCTCTCTCACTCGACTTCACCACCTCTCTTCGCCCCGGATGCTACCTCCATCCAAAAACACTTGAGCGTTGTATAGTTAAGCCTCTCGGGCAATTAGTACGGGTTAGCTCAATATATCACTACACTTACACACCCCGCCTATCTACGTCTTCGTCTCAAACAACCCTTACAGTCTTATAGACTGGGAGAACTCATCTTAAGGCAAGTTTCGTGCTTAGATGCTTTCAGCACTTATCTCTCCCGCATTTAGCTACCCGGCAATGCGTCTGGCGACACAACCGGAACACCAGGGATGCGTCCACTCCGGTCCTCTCGTACTAGGAGCAGCCCCTTTCAATTCTCCTTCGCCCACGGCAGATAGGGACCGAACTGTCTCACGACGTTCTAAACCCAGCTCGCGTACCACTTTAAATGGCGAACAGCCATACCCTTGGGACCTACTTCAGCCCCAGGATGTGATGAGCCGACATCGAGGTGCCAAACACCGCCGTCGATATGAACTCTTGGGCGGTATCAGCCTGTTATCCCCGGAGTACCTTTTATCCGTTGAGCGATGGCCCTTCCATTCAGAACCACCGGATCACTATGACCTGCTTTCGCACCTGCTCGACTTGTCCGTCTCGCAGTTAAGCTTGCTTTTACCATTGCACTAACCTGACGATGTCCGACCGTCATTAGCAAACCTTCGTGCTCCTCCGTTACTCTTTGGGAGGAGACCGCCCCAGTCAAACTACCCACCAGACACTGTCCGAGAGCGTGTTTCCACTCGTCGTTAGAACATCAAACCTTAAAGGGTGGTATTTCAAGGTCGGCTCCATGCAAACTGGCGTTCGCACTTCTCTGTCTCCCACCTATCCTACACATCAAAATTCAAGGTTCCGTGTCAAGCTATAGTAAAGGTTCACGGGGTCTTTCCGTCTAGCCGCGGGTACACCGCATCTTCACGGCGATTTCAATTTCACTGAGTCTCGGGTGGAGACAGCCTGGCCATCATTATGCCATTCGTGCAGGTCGGAACTTACCCGACAAGGAATTTCGCTACCTTAGGACCGTTATAGTTACGGCCGCCGTTTACTGGGGCTTCGATCAAGCGCTTCTCTTTCGATTACGCCATCAATTAACCTTCCAGCACCGGGCAGGCATCACACCCTATACGTCCACTTACGTGTTTGCAGAGTGCTGTGTTTTTAATAAACAGTTGCAGCCAGCTGGTCTCTTCGACTTACTTCTCCTCCATCCGTTAAGGACTTCAAGTACCGTAAGCGCACCTTCTCCCGAAGTTACGGTGCCATTTTTGCCTAGTTCCTTCACCCGAGTTCTCTCAAGCGCCTGAGTATTCTCTACCTGACCACCTGTGTCGGTTTATAGTACGGTTCAGTAAACCCTTTCGCTTAGTGGCTTTTCCTGGAAGCGTGGTATCGGTAACTTCCGCTCCGTAGAGCCTCGTCATCACTTCTCGTTGTTTAAAATGGATAAGCGGATTTGCCTACCTACCCCAACTACCAGCTTAAACAGACATATCCAACAGTCTGCTTACCTAACCTTCTCCGTCCCCACATCGCAGCTTTACCAAGTACGGGAATATTAACCCGTTTCCCATCGACTACGCTTTTCAGCCTCGCCTTAGGGGCCGACTCACCCCTGCCCCGATTAACGTTGGACAGGAACCCTTGGTCTTCCGGCGAACGGGTTTTTTTCACCCGTTTTATCGTTACTTATGTCAGCATTCGCACTTGTGATACCTCCAGCAAACCTCTCGATTCACCTTCTTCAGCTTACACAACGCTCCCCTACCCAACAATGTCTCCATTGATGCCGCAGCTTCGGTGCTATATTTGAGCCCCGTTACATCTTCCGCGCAGGCCGACTCGACTAGTGAGCTATTACGCTTTCTTTAAATGATGGCTGCTTCTAAGCCAACATCCTAGCTGTCTAAGCCTTCCCACTTCGTTTCCCACTTAATATAGACTTGGGGACCTTAGCTGGCGGTCTGGGTTGTTTCCCTCTCCACGACGGACGTTAGCACCCGCCGTGTGTCTCCTGAGTATCACTCTTCGGTATTCGTAGTTTGCATCGGGTTGGTAATCCGGGATGGACCCCTAGCCGAAACAGTGCTCTACCCCCCAAGGTGTCCGCTCAAGGCTCTACCTAAATAGATTTCGGGGAGAACCAGCTATCTCCCGGTTTGATTGGCCTTTCACCCCCAGCCACAGGTCATCCGCTAATTTTTCAACATTAGTCGGTTCGGTCCTCCAGTTAGTGTTACCCAACCTTCAACCTGCCCATGGCTAGCTCACCGGGTTTCGGGTCTATATCATGCAACTCTACGCCCAGTTAAGACTCGGTTTCCCTTCGGCTTCCCTATTCGGTTAACCTCGCTACACAATATAAGTCGCTGACCCATTATACAAAAGGTACGCAGTCACCCTTTCAGGCTCCCACTGCTTGTACGTACAGGGTTTCAGGTTCTCTTTCACTCCCCTCACCGGGGTTCTTTCGCCTTTCCTTCACAGTACTGGTTCACTATCGGTCAATCAGGAGTATTTAGCCTTGGAGGATGGGCCCCCCTTCTTCAGACAGGATTTCTCGTGTCCCGCCCTACTTCTCGCAAGCTCAGTACCACACCAACATTTTCGGATACGGGGCTATCACCCTGTGTCGCTCAACTTCCCAGTCGATTCTCCTAATCTTTGTGCTATCACTTGCAGGCTCTTCCGCTTTCGCTCGCCGCTACTGACGGAATCTCGGTTGATTTCTTTTCCTCGGGTTACTGAGATGTTTCAGTTCTCCCGGTTTGCCTTTCATTACTATGGATTCATAATGAAATGATGGATTCTTCATCCATCGGGTTTCCCCATTCGGATATCCCGGATTATTCGCTTCTTATCAACTCATCCAGGCTTTTCGCAGATTTGCACGTCCTTCTTCGCCTCTGATTGCCAAGGCATCCGCCCTGTACGCTTAGTCACTTAACTATACAACCTCAAATGTTTTCCGCCCTTTCAATAACTCATCCTCATCCAAAGTGCGGGCAATTTGAAGTCCGTTTTTCAACTAAACACTTGACTGCTTTTGTTCAGCCAAGATTTTTTCAAAATTAAATAGGTTATTTAATTTCTTCTACTCAGACTTTTCATCTCAACTTCCACGCAATTCACATCACGCTTCCGTCTACTTGAAAGCCTCTTCAGTTTTTCAGCTTGTTTCCAATTTTTTAAAGAACAATAATACGACAACCGCTAACCTTCGCTA
Source organism: Actinobacillus sp. GY-402 (assembly GCF_014843355.1). Taxonomy (GTDB): domain Bacteria; phylum Pseudomonadota; class Gammaproteobacteria; order Enterobacterales; family Pasteurellaceae; genus Exercitatus; species Exercitatus varius. Next base: position 479,654 of record NZ_CP062137.1, on the reverse strand, counting down.
GCCGAAATCGTCTTTAATTGGCGTCCCCACGGGGATTCGAACCCCGGTTACCGCCGTGAAAGGGCGATGTCCTAGGCCTCTAGACGATGGGGACAACAGGTAAAGACGGATTCGCTTTGTCTCTCTGCAATCTCTACTCACCTCTCCGCACTTCCCTTTCCTCCGCCGGACCTAGTCGACAGTAAAAGTGCGGGCGATTTTTCGCTCGTTTTTCTATCAGACAATCTGTGTGAGCACCAATCTTTCGTCTTCGGTAAGGAGGTGATCCAACCGCAGGTTCCCCTACGGTTACCTTGTTACGACTTCACCCCAGTCATGAATCATACCGTGGTAAACGCCCCCCCCTAAGGTTAAGCTATCTACTTCTGGTACAACCCACTCCCATGGTGTGACGGGCGGTGTGTACAAGGCCCGGGAACGTATTCACCGCGACATGCTGATTCGCGATTACTAGCGATTCCGACTTCATGGAGTCGAGTTGCAGACTCCAATCCGGACTACGACGCACTTTCTGAGATTCACTCCCCCTCGCAGGCTCGTTTCCCTCTGTATGCTCCATTGTAGCACGTGTGTAGCCCTACTCGTAAGGCCATGATGACTTGACGTCATCCCCACCTTCCTCCGGTTTATCACCGGCAGTCTCCTTTGAGTTCCCGACCAAGTCGCTGGCAACAAAGGATAAGGGTTGCGCTCGTTGCGGGACTTAACCCAACATTTCACAACACGAGCTGACGACAGCCATGCAGCACCTGTCTCATAGCTCCCGAAGGCACTCCCGTATCTCTACAGGATTCTATGGATGTCAAGAGTAGGTAAGGTTCTTCGCGTTGCATCGAATTAAACCACATGCTCCACCGCTTGTGCGGGCCCCCGTCAATTCATTTGAGTTTTAACCTTGCGGCCGTACTCCCCAGGCGGTCGATTTATCACGTTAGCTTCGGGCACCAAGCTTATAGCCCAATCCCCAAATCGACAGCGTTTACAGCGTGGACTACCAGGGTATCTAATCCTGTTTGCTCCCCACGCTTTCGCACATGAGCGTCAGTACATCCCCAAGGGGCTGCCTTCGCCTTCGGTATTCCTCCACATCTCTACGCATTTCACCGCTACACGTGGAATTCTACCCCTCCCTAAAGTACTCTAGACCCCCAGTCTGAAATGCAATTCCCAGGTTAAGCCCGGGGATTTCACACCTCACTTAAAAGTCCGCCTGCGTGCCCTTTACGCCCAGTTATTCCGATTAACGCTCGCACCCTCCGTATTACCGCGGCTGCTGGCACGGAGTTAGCCGGTGCTTCTTCTGTGACTAACGTCAATTGTATGCTCTATTAAAACATCCACCTTCCTCATCACCGAAAGAACTTACAACCCGAAGGCCTTCTTCATTCACGCGGCATGGCTGCGTCAGGGTTGCCCCCATTGCGCAATATTCCCCACTGCTGCCTCCCGTAGGAGTCTGGACCGTGTCTCAGTTCCAGTGTGGCTGGTCATCCTCTCAGACCAGCTAGAGATCGAAGGCTTGGTGAGCCCTTACCTCACCAACTACCTAATCCCACTTGGGCTCATCTTACGGCAGGTGGCCCGAAAGTCCCACCCTTTCGTCCTTAGACATTACGCGGTATTAGCGACAGTTTCCCGTCGTTATCCCCCTCCCTAAGACAGATTCCCAAGCATTACTCACCCGTCCGCCACTCGTCAGCAAAGAAAGCAAGCTTCCTTCCCGTTACCGTTCGACTTGCATGTGTTAAGCCTGCCGCCAGCGTTCAATCTGAGCCATGATCAAACTCTTCAGTTCAAGTTTTCATCGCTCAAAATACTGACTTAAATTATTCGTTGAATTAACTTTGGTCAGCACCTTAAGTCTTCTGTTTTTTTTCAAAACGAATCTTATCGGTGCCCACACAGATTGTCTGATAAATTGTTAAAGAGCAAAAAATAACGACGCACCGCAGGTTTTTCTCAAAGCTCACAACAGCGCGTCGTTGTGTGGGGCGTATTATAGGGATTTTAGCCGCCTTTGCAAGCGCTTTTTGACAAAAATTTGAAAATATTTTTCGTTCGTTTAAAAATCATCCAAACCGATAAAAAACTCTCAAAATTTTGACCGCACTTTTTACCATCTTAAAAGTGCGGGCGATTTTTTTATGATTTTTGCGCCAGTTTAGTCAATAATTTCTGATGAATGCCGCCAAAACTGCCGTTTGACATCACGAGAATATGATCGCTCGGATGCGCTTCCGCCACAATCATATCCACCAGTTTATCCAAATCCGCCGTACAGCTTGCCGGTTGAATGCAATTATTGGCGATATCCACCACTTCCCATGGAATATTGTCCGGTTGCAGCAGATAAACGTGATCCGCCCTGACTAACGCCGGCGCAATTTCATCTTTATGATGTCCCATTTTCATGGTATTCGACCGCGGCTCCAGCACGGCTAAAATGCGGACTCCGCCGCCGACTTTATCTCGAAGTGCGGTCAGTGTCGCCTGAATTTCTGCCGGATGGTGAGCAAAATCATCATAGACGGTGACGCCGTTTACTTCGCCCTTCACTTCTAAACGGCGTTTTGCGTTCACAAAGCCGGCCAACGCCTTGGCGGAATTTTCAATGGAAACGCCGGCGTGATGGGCCGCCGCAATCGCCATAAGCGCATTATGTATATTATGTTGCCCAACGATATTCCATGTCACTTCGGCGACTTTTTCCCCATGATGGAAAACGGCAAACTGCGAACAATCGTTAGTTATGCGTTCTGCGTACCATTCCTGCTCTTCACCGATGAATTGCTGTGCCGACCAGCAGCCCATCGCCAACGTTTCTTTCGCGCTGGTTTCGGCGGCGTTAGAAAGCACAAGGCCGCTTTGCGGCATGGTGCGGATCATGTGGTGAAATTGTCGTTGAATGGCTTTGAGATCATCAAAAATATCCGCATGATCAAAGCCGATATTATTAATAATTAAAGTTTTCGGGTTGTAATGGACGAATTTAGAGCGTTTATCAAAAAACGCGGTGTCATATTCATCCGCCTCAATAACAAAATAGTCGCTGTTTCCCAAACGGGACGAAACCCCAAAATTTCCCGAAATGCCGCCGATCAAAAAACCGGGTTCCAGGCCGTTTTGATCCAAAATCCAGCTCAACATGCCCGTGGTGGTGGTTTTGCCGTGAGTGCCGGATACGGCAAAAACCCAACGATTACGCAGCAAATTATCGTGCAGCCATTGGGGACCCGAAGTAAACGGCAGTCGGTTTTCAAGCATATATTCAATGCACGGGTTGCCGCGTTTCATCGCATTTCCCACCAGAATCATGTCCGGTGCGGGTTGTAATTGTTCGACGTCAAAATTCGGAATAATTTTAATACCGCTTTGCTCTAAAAAAGTGGACATAGGCGGATAAACATTGATGTCCGAGCCCGTTACCTGATACCCCATTTGTTTGGCAATGATGGCAACGCCTCCCATAAACGTTCCGCACACGCCTAAAATATGAATATGTTTTTGTGTCATTCGTTAACTCTTTAATTTTTTAAATACAGCACAAAAAATGTGATCTGCGTCTCATTGTTAAAATTTCGTTATTTACAACAACCCCGTATGGCTTATGATAATCCAACTCATTGACCGCGTCCATCGCAGAAAGTGCGGTCAAAAAATGAATTATTTTTTAAATTAATGTTCTCAGAAACGAAAGGGAAAATTTTTTATCGTTATCCCTTTCTTTTTTCATCATTTATAGGAAAACGGAATGAAAACACTTGATGAATTTATCGTCGAAAAACAAGCCGAATACCCAAATGCCAAGGGGGCGTTAACCGGGATTTTATCGTCCATTCGTTTGGTCGCCAAAATTATTCACCGCGATATTAACCGCGCCGGTTTGTCCAATGACATTCTGGGCTATGCCGGCAATCAGAATGTTCAGGGCGAAAGTCAGATGAAACTGGACGTTTTCGCCAACGATACTTTTAAACGCGCTTTAATGGCGCGAGAAGAAGTCGCCGGTTTTGCTTCGGAAGAAGAAGACGATTTCGTCGCTTTTGATACGGAACGCGGCCGCAACGCCCGTTATATCATCCTGACCGATCCCTTGGACGGCTCATCCAATATCGATGTAAACGTTGCGGTCGGTACCATTTTTTCCATTTACCGCCGAATCACGCCCGTCGGAACGCCCGTGACCTTAGAAGATTTTATGCAGCCCGGTCACAAACAGGTTGCGGCAGGCTATGTGGTTTACGGTTCTTCCACCATGCTGGTTTATACCACGGGTAACGGCGTAAACGGCTTCACCTATGATCCGTCTCTGGGCGTATTCTGTTTATCTCATGAAAACCTGCAAATTCCGCCTACGGGGAAAATTTATTCCATCAATGAAGGACAATATCTCAAATTCCCGATGGGCGTAAAAAAATACATTAAATACTGCCAAGAAGAAGACAAAGCGACGAATCGTCCTTATACCTCGCGTTATATCGGTTCATTGGTCTCCGACTTTCACCGCAATATGCTAAAAGGCGGTATTTATATTTACCCGAACGCCACCAACTACCCTAACGGCAAATTGCGCTTGCTTTACGAAGGCAATCCGATGGCGTTCTTAGCGGAACAAGCCGGCGGATTAGCCAATGACGGTCACAACCGGATTTTAGATATCGAACCGACCGCACTTCACCAGCGCGTGCCGTTTTTTGTCGGTTCGAAAGAAATGGTGGAAAAAGCCAACGAATTTATGTGCAACTATCCCGAATAGCGCATTACGCATAAATTAATCGCATGCGAAAGTTCGGCGGATTTCATTGACGTCCCGGCAGGGATTTCTTATGATAACCGCCGATTTATTATTCAACTATGAAGGGACATTATGAAAAAGACGCCTCTTGCGATTTTGTGCAGCATATTGGTTGCCGCTTCACTGCTGACCGCTTGTGAAAAACTGGCGACGGCAAAACCGCAACCCCAGCAGCCCGCTCAACAACCGGCAAATCAACAGCAAGGTAATGCGCTTCCTTTAACGGCGCCGGAAACGCCGATTGAAGACGAAACGCCTGAACAGGATCCTTTATTAGCGGCGTTCAATCAGTCCGTAAAAATTGCCGCCACAGCGCGGACGATTGCGCAGGATAAAAATAAAGGAACGGGATCTTTGGTGACTTACCAAATTAATAACATCAGTGCCAAACCGATTCTGAGCGTAAAATGGACGACGGCGTTTCTGGACGGCAATACCATTCTGTTCAATGAAAATATCATAGCGGATTTCAGCAAAGAACCGCTTGCCGCCCGGCAGGATAAAAGCATTCAAGTCATGGATTATTTCAAATCCATGTCGAAAGAAGCGCAAACCGCATTAAAAGATCCGAAAAAACAGGTTAACGTCCTTATCGTTGCGCGCGAAATCAGTTTCAGCGACGGTTCCAAAATTGTCGTTTCCCTCACGGAAGACGATGCGGCGGCCAAACAATAACATAATCCAAAGAAATGCACCGGAACCGGTGCATTTTTTATGGACTGTTTTCATTCAAAGCGTAAAAAAGATCGTCCAGATCGGTAAACTTGCCGCAATGAACAACATAATCATCAGCGCATTATATTCAAACTTGATTTTACGCAACACATGCAAAGCGACAATTCCCATCATGACCAAATGCAATAGGAAATAAAACAAAACCGGATAAGCGTTTAACTCCGTATCCAGCGCCGTCAAAGTAAATATCAGGTTAACCGCCAGCAAAATTGCCATCGCAAAAGGCAATAATGCCATAAACCCCTGCAGACGATTGCTTGAAACCACCAGCAGAATATTTAGCAAAATCACCCCCGTCAGCGCTTGCGCAACAGGGTTATAACGCAACCAATCGGGCGAATCCCAAGACAGCAAATAACCGAGATAAGCGATAATCCCCAGCGCGGACAACCAAATACCGACCGTTAAAAACTGGCGGAAGCGAATAATCAGCGACACCATAAGCCCCAAAACGGCGACGCCCACCGGCAATAAATTTTCGCCCTGTAACATCCAACAGCTTAATGCCAGCCACACCAGCCAAAACGCGCCGAGATACCGATTCGCCTTAATCAAACGGGCTCGTTGACCATTGCAGATTTGCCCTTTGATGAACACAATTAAGGCTAAAATTTCCGTCACAAAAATCCCCGCGCCGAATTGAGAAACGGGGTAAGTTTGTTTGCTAATTATAAAACCGTAATAATCCAGCAAAAACAGCAAAATTATCGGAAGCGCCGACCAAAGTGCGGTCAAAAACGGCGAAGTTTTTTCCTCAGACATAAATAAAAATTCCTCTCGGTTCATTAGGGCGGCTATTATGCAGAAATTAAAAAATAGCGTCAAATTCGACCGCACTTTAAAAACCGCTCTGAATCCCCATTATAGCATTAGACTTCGCCCTTAAATTTGTTTAGACTGTTACAAAGTTTTTACATTATTTTATTGATACATTCTACGGAGAAATAAATGGCACAGGATCAAGATCCTTGGGCGGCGCCCGGCAAAGGAAGCCGACCGTCCGACAACAAGCCCGCTAACGGTTCCAATGACGAGCCGACAGGGCGCAATCAAGAACAATCCCCGCCCGATTTGGAAGAAGCGTTTGCGAATCTGCTGAAAAAATTAGGCGGCGGTAAAAAAGGTTCCGCACCGCAACAACTCAATCCGAAAAATTACGCTAAACTGTTGCCGATTGCGGCCGCCGTGGGCCTGGTGATTTGGGGATTAAGCGGCTTTTATACCGTAAAAGAAGCCGAGCGCGGCGTGGTCACCCGTTTCGGACAATTGCATTCCATTGTGCAACCCGGCTTAAACTGGAAACCGACGTTTATTGATCAAGTGATTCCGGTTAACGTCGAACGCGTACGCGAATTAAAAACCCAGGGTTCAATGCTGACTCAGGACGAAAATATGGTGAAAGTGGAACTCACGGTGCAATATCGTGTCGTGGATCCCGCCAAATATAAATTCAGCGTCACGGATGCGGACGACAGCTTAGGGCAAGCTACAGACAGCGCCCTGCGTTATGTGGTCGGTCATATGACAATGGACAATATTCTCACCACCGGACGCGCCGTAGTGCGTGAAAACACCTGGAAAGCGTTGAATTCAATCATTAAACCGTACGATATGGGGTTAGAGGTGATTGACGTTAACTTCCAGTCCGCTCGTCCGCCGGAAGAAGTGAAAGACGCTTTCGACGACGCGATTAAAGCCCAGGAAGACGAACAACGCTATATCCGTGAAGCGGAAGCCTACGCCCGCGAACGTGAGCCAATTGCGCGCGGTAATGCTCAGAAAATCATTGAAGAAGCGACAGCCTATAAAGATCAAATCGTGCTGGATGCGCAGGGCGAAGTGGAACGTTTCCAACGTTTATTGCCTGAATTTAAGGCTTCTCCCGCCATTACAAAAGAACGTTTGTATATCCAGACTATGGAAAATTTAATGGCGAAAACACCGAAAGTGATGATGGACGGCGGCAATAATTTAGCCGTTTTACCGATGGATCAACTGTTACGTAACAAACAACAGGCCGCGCAACCCGCTCAGCCGTTCCAAAACGAACAGCCGTCCAACCAACCGACAAGCCAAAGTGCGGTCAATTCTCAATCGATTTTAAAACAACCGGCGCCGGTCGAACCGACACAACGAGAACGCCAAGGGAGATTTAACTAATGCGTAGATTTTTAACGCCACTGGTCATCCTGTTGGCACTCGTAATTTATTCCAGCCTTATCGTGGTACAGGAAGGCAGCCGCGGCATTATGCTGCGCTTCGGCAAGGTTCAACGCGATGCGGATAACAAAGTTGTGGTTTATGAACCCGGTTTACATTTCAAATTACCGTTTATTGACAGCTTAAAATTGCTTGATGCGCGAATTCAAACCCTCGACGGTCAGGCGGATCGCTTTGTGACGGTAGAGAAAAAAGATTTGTTAGTGGATTCCTATGTTAAATGGCGAATCAGCGATTTCGGCAGATTTTATACCGCAACCGGCGGCGGCGATTATACTCAGGCATCCAATTTGCTTAAACGTAAAGTAAACGATCGCCTGCGTTCGGAAACCGGTTCCCGCACCATCAAAGACATCGTATCCGGCACCCGCGGCGAATTGATGGAAGGGGCGAAAAAAGCGCTGAATTCCGGACAGGACAGCACGGCCGAACTTGGCATTGAAGTAATCGATGTGCGGATTAAACAAATCAATATGCCGGATGAAGTTTCTTCTTCCATTTATCAGCGCATGCGCGCGGAACGTGATGCCGTCGCCCGCGAACATCGTTCGCAAGGTAAAGAAAAAGCGGCGTTCATTCAGGCGGATGTGGATCGCAAAGTAACTCTCATCACGGCAAACGCCAATAAAAAAGCTCAGGAATTACGCGGTGAAGGCGACGCTACGGCGGCAAAACTCTATGCCGACGCATTTGGTTCGGAACCCGAATTCTATAGTTTCGTGCGCAGCCTGAAAGCTTATGAAAACAGCTTCGCCGGCTCGGATAATATGATGATTCTGAAACCGGACAGCGAATTCTTCCGCTTTATGCAGGCGCCGAAAAAATAATTTTACAAGCCCAATCGATCGATTGGGCTTTTCATTGGAAATAAAATATGAATCAGTTTGAACTTGAACGATTACTCAATCAAAAACTCAATATCGCGGCGATCAGCGATTACGCGCCTAATGGTTTACAGGTGGAAGGCCGCGCCGAAATTCACAAAATCGTGACGGGGGTCACGGCGAGTCAAGCCTTAATCGACAAGGCTGTCGCTTGCAACGCCGATGCGATCATCGTGCATCACGGTTATTTTTGGAAAAACGAAGATCCGTGCATCCGCGGCATGAAAGGTAAACGAATCAAAACCTTATTGGTTAACGATATTAATTTATACGCTTACCATCTTCCCCTTGACGTTCACCCCGAATTAGGCAACAACGCCCGGTTGGCAAAATTATTAGGCATAGAAAACTTACGGCCGCTGGAATCCGATACGTTCAGCATTCCCGTATTAGGTCAACTTGCCCAACCGGTTTCTCCGGCGGATTTCAGCCAACGCATTGAACGGGTTCTTAAGCGTAAACCGACGGTTTGCAATGCGGAAGAACTGTCGCAAAATCCACCGCACTTAATCCGCAAAATCGGCATTTGCACCGGCGGCGGACAAGGTTACATCGATTTGGCTGCGGCACAAGGCTGCGATGCGTTTATCAGCGGCGAAATTTCCGAACAAACCGCACATAGCGCGCGGGAACAAGGCATTCATTATTTTGCCTGCGGTCATCATGCCACCGAGCGTTACGGCGTTTGGGCGTTGGGCGAATGGTTGGCGCAGGAATATAAGCTTGAAGCGGAATTCATCGACATTGATAATCCTGCCTAAAATCCTACCGCACTTTTGCTGCGAAACAAGCGTAAAGTGCGGGCGATTTTTCTGTCGTTTTTTCCGGCGGTTTGTCGCAATACTTCACTCATCTGCTTTGTAATCACGCGGATTTTCCTTTATACTAGCCACGATTTTTCAACAACCAAATAGGATTTCAACATGGGTTTCTTAACAGGTAAACGAATTTTAGTCACGGGTCTTGCCAGCAACCGTTCAATCGCATACGGCATCGCAAAGGCCTTAAAAGCGCAAGGCGCAGAATTGGCTTTCACCTACTTAAACGATAAATTACAACCGCGCGTAGAAGAATTCGCTAAAGAATTCGGCGCCGATATCGTATTGCCGTTAGACGTAGCAACGGATGAAAGCATTCGCAACTGTTTCGCCGAATTAAACAAAAAATGGGATAAATTCGACGGTTTTGTACATGCCATTGCATTCGCACCGGGTGATCAATTAGACGGCGACTACGTTAACGCCGCAACGCGCGAAGGTTATCGCATTGCTCACGACATCAGCGCATACAGCTTTGTCGCCATGGCGCAGGCCGCACGTCCGTTCCTAAACAAAGACGCGTCATTGGTAACCTTAACTTATTTAGGTGCGGAACGCGCAATCCCTAACTACAACGTTATGTGCCTGGCAAAAGCGTCTCTTGAAGCGGCAACCCGCGTGATGGCGGCGGATTTAGGTAAAGACGGCATTCGCGTCAACGCCATTTCTGCCGGTCCAATCCGTACGCTTGCGGCTTCCGGCATCAAAAATTTCAAAAAAATGCTTTCTGCATTCGAAAAAACCGCCGCATTACGCCGCACCGTCACCATTGACGATGTAGGAAACTCCGCCGCATTCTTATGTTCGGACTTAGCTTCCGGCGTAACCGGTGAAGTATTACACGTTGACGCCGGTTTCAGCATCACCGCCATGGGTGAATTAGGTGAAGAGTAATTCGTTTATTTAATCTGATTAACGGCGCACGTTTTCTAACGTGTGCCTTTTTGTTTATCCGGCCCGATGGCGCAAGGCTCATCGCAAAAAGTTATAGCAAAGCAAAATGTTTCAAAACAACCCTCTTCTTTCTCAATTAAAACAACAACTGCACGACAGCAAACCGCACGTTGAAGGTGTGGTGAAAAGTACGGATAAAGCCTACGGTTTCCTGGAAACGGACAAAGAAACCTTTTTTATTGCGCCGCCCGCCATGAAAAAGGTGATGCACGGCGATAAAATCAAAGCCGCCATTGAAACCGTCGGCGATAAAAAACAGGCGGAACCGGAAGAATTACTGGAGCCGATGTTAACCCGTTTTATCGCCAAAGTGCGGTTCAATAAAGACAAGAAATTGCAAGTTCTGGTGGATCATCCGAACATTAATCAGCCTATCGGTGCGGCACAAGCCAAAGCGGTAAAAGAAGAATTACATGAAGGCGATTGGGTGGTCGCTCAGTTAAAAACCCATCCGTTGCGGGATGATCGTTTTTTCTATGCGCAAATTGTGGAATTTATCTGTCGCGCCGAAGACGAATTCGCGCCTTGGTGGGTCACGCTGGCGCGTCATCAACAATCCCGTTATCCGGTGCAAGGGCAAGATCGTTATGACATGCTCGATACAAAAACTCGCGAAAATCTGACCGCACTTCACTTTGTGACCATCGACAGCGAAAGCACGCAAGACATGGATGACGCGCTTTATATCGAACCGCTCGAACAAAACGGCGAACAAACGGGTTGGAAGCTGACCGTCGCAATTGCGGATCCGACCGCTTATATCGCCGTTGATTCGCAAATTGAAAAAGACGCGCGTCAACGTTGTTTCACCAATTATTTGCCCGGTTTTAACATTCCCATGTTGCCTCGCGAACTTTCCGACGAACTTTGTTCGTTAATGGAAAATGAAACCCGCGCCGCTTTGGTGTGCCGTTTGCAAACCGATTTGCAAGGCGAATTGCAGGGCAAACCCGAATTTTTGCTGGCTAATGTGCAGTCTAAGGCCAAATTAGCCTATAACCGCGTTTCCGATTATCTGGAACAAACGGAAGGCGCCTGGCAACCTGAAGACGCAGCCACGCAGCAACAAATTCACCGGTTGCATCAGTTCACCTTAGCACGAATCAACTGGCGTCAAACCCACGGTTTATTATTCAAAGAAAAACCGGATTACAGTTTTGTCTTGGCAGATAACGGTCACGTGCAGGAAATCAAGGCGGAATATCGCCGCATTGCCAATCAAATCGTGGAAGAATCCATGATTATCGCCAATATTTGCTGCGCGCATTATCTGGCGGACAACGCCAAAACCGGCATTTTCAATACTCATGTAGGATTCGATAAAAAATTCCTGCCGAACGCTCATCATTTTTTAATGGCGAATCTAAGTAACGAACAAAATCGGCAGGAACTCGCCGAGCGTTATTCCGTGGAAAATTTAGCCACTTTGGCGGGCTATTGCCGCATGCGGCATGACATCGAACCAATCGAAGGCGATTATCTGGAATTCCGTTTACGCCGTTTTCTGACCTTTGCGGAATTTAAATCGGAGATCGCGCCGCACTTTGGTTTAGGCTTAACCGGCTATGCCACCTGGACTTCGCCAATCCGCAAATATTCCGATATGGTGAACCATCGCTTAATTAAAGCCTGCATCGCAGGGCAGGAATGCGTGAAACCCGCCGATGAGATTCTTACTCGCTTACAGGAAGCGCGTAAGCAAAATCGTATGGTGGAACGCGACATCGCCGATTGGCTATATTGCCGTTATTTAGCGGACAAAGTGGAAAGCAAGCCCGAATTCCAGGCCGAAGTTCAAGACTGCATGCGCGGCGGATTACGGGTTCAGTTGCTGGAAAACGGCGCCACTGTGTTCGTGCCGGCTTCCACCATTCACCCGAATAAGGAAGAAATTCAGGTGAATAGCGATGAACTGGCGCTCTACATTAATGGCGAACGCCGTTATAAAATCGGCGATATTATTAACGTTCAACTGACGGAAGTGAAGGAAGAAACCCGCAGCTTAATCGGTAACTTAGTGTTGTAAAGAAAAAATCCCTTTCGTACGAAAGGGATTTTTCAATTCACGCCAAGTTTCGGCGGAAAAGTGCGGTCAAAAATCACGAAGTTTTTTTGAGTTCCGTTCACCGGCACGCTGTTTGGCGATTATCCGGAAAAACATTGAAAAAATCGCCCGCACTTTTATCGCGTTAATACATGCCTTCCCGTTCTTCACGCGTGCTGATGAAAATATTTTTCACCTGCGTATAAGCCGCCAGCATCATTTTGTGGGTTTCACGTCCGATACCGGAAGTTTTATAGCCGCCGAACGGCGCGCCCGCCGGTAAACGGTTGTAGCAGTTCACCCATACGCGACCGGTTTCCAGCGCACGCGCCACGCGCAGCGCACGATTAATATTATGGGTCCATACCGCGCCGCCCAATCCGTATTCGCTGTCGTTCGCCATGTGAATAACGTCCGCTTCGTCTTTGAACTTAATCACCACGGCAACCGGGCCGAAAATTTCTTCCTGCGCCACCCGTTTGGTGTTGTCCGGCGCCAGAATTAAGGTCGGCTGGAAAAATTCGCCTTTCGCCAATACCGGATCCGTCGCTTTTTCGCCGCCGATAATCACCTCGCAACCTTCCTCTTTGGCGATATCCACATATTTGCTGATCACCTTAATTTGGTTGGCGTTGACCTGCGCACCCATTTGCGTATCGTCTTCCCAAGGCAAACCGACTTTTACTTTTTTGAATTCCTCTTTTAACGCAGTGATGAATTTATCGTAAATGTTTTCCTGTACGAAAATCCGCGAACCGGCGCAGCAGACTTGCCCCTGATTAAACAAAATCCCTTTTTGCGCTCCTTCCAGCGCTTTATCGAACGGCATGTCATCGAAGAAAATATTGGCCGATTTACCGCCTAATTCCAAGGTGGACGGAATCAACATCTCGGCCGCCGCCACCCCGATTTTACGCCCGATTTCGGTGGAGCCGGTGAACGCCAGCTTATTAAAGCCCGTATGATGCAGCATATATTCACCGGATTTGGAACCTTTACCGGTAATCACGTTAAACACGCCTTTCGGCAATAAATGATTAATTTTCTGCGCCAAAGAAAGCAGACTTAACGAAGTGGAAGAAGACGGGTGAATCACCACCGTGCAACCCGCCGCCAGTGCCGGCGCAATTTTCCATGCCGCCATCAGGAACGGGAAATTCCAAGGAATAATCTGTCCGACCACGCCGATCGGTTCGCGCAAAATCAGGGACAAATCTTCGTCATCCAATTGATTGGCGCTGCCTTCTTCGGAACGAATCACCGCCGCGAAATAACGGAAATGATCCGCCGCCAACGGAATATCCGCCGCTCGGGTTTCACGAATCGGTTTGCCGTTATCCAGAGTTTCCTGCAAAGCGAATAATTCCGTATTTTCATCGATTACATCGGCAATTTTATTTAGAATCGCCGCCCGTTCCGCCGCACTGGTATGCCGCCAGGATTTAAAGGCTTCCTGTGCCGCCGCCACCGCCGCATCCACATCGGCATCCGACGCATCAATAAAAGTCGCCAATTCCGCCCCGTTGGCCGGATTGTGTGCCGTTAAGGTTTTGCCTTCGGAACCGTCGGTCCATTCGCCGTTAATCAATAAACCGTAATGTTTATCAAATACATTGAGATCTTTTGTCATATACGCTCTCCTTTTGCTAACGTTGCGGTTAAAAAACTATTGCCTTCCCCAGCCTTTGATACTTATCGGGTATCCGCCGTTTGGTTAAGGTTTGACTATTTGACCACAAAATTCCGTGTAAAAATGAGAGCCAGATCACAATTTTGCTAATTCGTTTACAATTTTTTAACAATAAAAATAAAAGTGCGGTCAAAAATTCTTTCGTTTTTTTGACCGCACTTTGGTTAAATTTTATTTAAAACTACAGGTTTTCAATGCACACATATTGCGCTCTGAGTTTTTCCAAACCGCTTTGATAATCCTGCATTTTCTCACGTTCTTTGGCAATCACCGCTTCCGGCGCTTTTGCCACGAAAGCTTCATTGCCGAGCTTGCTTTCGATACGCTTCACCTCGCCGACCAATTTCTCGATTTCCTTATTTAAACGGGCAAGTTCCGTTTCCTTATTAATGAAACCGGCCATTGGCACCAGCAACTCGGCGTTACCTACCAATTTTGCCACAGAAAGCGGCGCTTCTTCGCTTGGCGCCAGCACTTTCACGCTGTCTAATTTCGCCATAATCTGCATTAAAGCGCGGTTGTTTTCCAGCGTGTTTTGTTCTTCCGCGGATAAATTACGCAGCAATAAATCCAGACCTTTGCTCGGCGCGATGTTAGATTCCGCGCGAATATTACGCACGGCGGTGATGACGTCTTTAATCCAGTTGATTTGCGCGACGGCGTCATCGTTCACCAAAGCTTCATCGAACGTCGGGAAGGCTTGAGTCATAATGGTTTCGCCTTCCACGCCAGCGAAATCTTTCACTTTTTGCCAGATTTCTTCCGTAATAAACGGAATCAGCGGATGAGCTAAACGCAATAATTTTTCCAGTACACACACAAGAGTTTGGCTCGCACCACGTTTTTGTGCATCTGTACCGTTGGCAAACACCGGTTTGGTTAATTCCAAATACCAGTCGCAGAATTGATTCCAAGTAAACTCGTAAATGGTATTTGCCGCCAAGTCGAAACGGTATTGGCTTACCGCTTCACGGAACTCGCTAACAGTGCGATTGAAAGTAGATTCAATCCAACGATCTGCCAAGCTGTATTCAATCCAATTTTCAGTAAACCAGCCTGTTCCGATTTTTTCTTTAACCCAACCCATTCCTATTTTCTGTTTCATTGGACCTTCAGGCTTTGATAAATCTAATTTATCGTTAGTTAACACAAAACGGCTGGCATTCCATAATTTATTACAGAAATTGCGGTAGCCCTCCAGCCGTTTCATATCCCAGTTGATGTCACGGCCGTTGGTTGCAAGCGCCGCCAAAGTGAAACGCAACGCATCCGTGCCGTGCGGCTGAATGCCTTCGGGGAACTCTTTGCGCGTAGCTTTAGCGATTTTTTCCGCCAGCTGCGGCTGCATCATATTGCCCGTGCGTTTTGCCAGTAAAGATTCAAGATCGATACCGTCGATCATATCCAGCGGATCAATAACGTTGCCCTTAGATTTCGACATTTTCTGACCTTGCTCGTCACGAATCAAGCCGGTGACATAAACGGTTTTGAACGGCACCTGAGGTTTGCCGTTTTCGTCTTTGATGAAGTGCATGGTCATCATGATCATACGCGCCACCCAGAAGAAGATGATGTCAAATCCCGTGATTAATACGCTGGTCGGGTGGAACATCGCCAACTCTTTGGTTTGCTGCGGCCAACCGAGCGTTGAGAACGTCCATAACGCCGACGAGAACCAAGTGTCGAGCACGTCTTCATCCTGGCGTAACGCCACACTTGAATTTAAGCCGTTTTTTGACCGCACTTCATCTTCCGAACGGCCCACATACACGTTGCCTTGCTCGTCATACCAGGCCGGAATACGGTGTCCCCACCAAAGTTGGCGGGAAATGCACCAATCCTGAATGTCGCGCATCCAGGAATAATAAAGGTTTTCGTATTGTTTCGGCACAAATTGGATTTCGCCGTCTTCCACCGCTTTAATCGCCACTTCCGCCAGCGGTTTAACGGACACATACCATTGATCCGTCAGCATCGGCTCAATGGGCACGCCGCCGCGGTCGCCGTAAGGCACTTTCAAATCGTGCGGTTGAATTTTTTCCAATAAACCCAAAGCGTCAAAATCCGCCACGATTTTTTTACGGGCGGCGAAACGTTCCAAGCCGCGATAATCTTCAGGAATCACCGCTTCGTAAGTGGTGAGCGGTTGACTGTCCGTGCCGATAATTTCCGGTTCTTCGCGAATATCCGCATTAAACGTCATGACGTTTACCATCGGTAAATTATGACGCTTACCCACTTCGTAGTCGTTAAAATCGTGCGCCGGCGTAATTTTCACCACACCGGTACCGAATTCGCGATCCACGTATTCGTCGGCCACAATCGGAATTTCACGGTTGGCCAACGGCAACACCACAGTTTTGCCGATAAGCGACTGATAACGTTCATCTTCCGGATGAACGGCAACGGCGGTATCCCCTAACACGGTTTCAGGACGGGTAGTCGCCACCACTAGATAATCCAAGCCTTCTGCGGTTTTCGCGCCGTTTGCCAAAGGATAACGGAAATACCACAGGCTACCTTTGCTTTCTTTATTTTCCACTTCAAGATCGGAAATAGCGGTGTGTAATTTCGGATCCCAGTTCACTAACCGTTTACCGCGATAAATCAAGCCTTCTTCATGCAAACGAACAAAAACTTCTTTCACGGCTTCAGACAAGCCTTCATCCATGGTGAAACGCTCGCGTTCCCAGTCGATGGAATTCCCTAAACGACGCATTTGCTGGCTGATTGTGCCGCCCGAATAAGCTTTCCAATCCCAGATTTTTTGGATAAACGCTTCACGACCGTAATCATGACGGGTTTTGCCTTCTTCCGCCGCAATTTTACGTTCCACCACCATTTGCGTGGCAATACCCGCGTGGTCGGTTCCCGCTTGCCACAAGGTGTTATCGCCTTGCATACGGTGATAACGAATCAAGGTATCCATCAACGTTTGCTGGAATGCATGCCCCATATGTAACGAACCCGTCACATTCGGCGGCGGAATGGCAATGGAATAACTCGGACGACCCGCATCATAAGAAGGTCTAAAATATCCTTGCTGTTCCCAGTGGTTATAAAGGGCTTGTTCGACTGCCGAAGCGTCGAAACGATCTGCCATTTCTAGTTTTTTTGTCATTTATCTTTTCTCTTTGTTATCCGCTGAATGGTTGCCATTCAAGTTTATTTAAATCTAGCTTTAATGCTTTTAACAGTTCATCCGTATCCATATATTTAAATGGATTTCTCTGTTCTTTGGTTAATTTTTGCCTTCGTGAATTAGGATAGATTCACTCACACAATGACTTCATTTTTACAAAATTTTACTGAAATCAAGCCGCTTGCACCACGCACGAGCCTAGTGAGCAACTTTGTGACGCTTAAATTTCAAACCCCAATCCCAAAAGCTCATCTAACAACACCTTACACCAATCCACCAATTCATCAGCAATTTGCGTAATTTGCTGATTTTCAATGTATAACATTGCTTTCGGAGATTTGCCTGAGTTATCAAAAATGAAGACTTCATCGCAAAATGAAATAGCTGAGTTTAAGTGTTCCCGACTAATGGTATAACGATTTTTAATTGTTTGTTCATCAATAAAATGCCCGCCGGATAACACCCTTGCGCGCACCCGAGCAATGTTGATATTTACGCTATCTACGCCGACATAATTTAAACGAACTTTAAAGTCATTTTCCTTTGCCGTTTTCATTCGTTGTAGAATGGATTTACCCGAAAGCGTGGATTCCATTGAAAATGAAATCTGATTTTTTATCGCAAACTTAAATAATTCAATCGCTTTTCTACCTGCTTCTAAATCCGCTAAACGGGGGTTTGTCGGATTTATCTGCATTGCGATATGGTCGGAATCAATCACAATCTGCACAACGTCTTGATTTAATGAACGTAATGTAGATTTTCCCGCACCATTCGTTCCGCAATAAAAAATCGCTAAATTATTGTGCATATTCAATCACTTTTATTGTGCCGTCAGGATAATGCTCAATTAAATCGCCGTTTTCACGGCGATAAACTACCATTTCATGCTTTTTTTTATCTTCAAACCACGCAGAAAATAAACTATCTAACTGACGTTGTTTTTCTAAAATTTCAGCCTTGGTCATTTTATTTCTCCAACACCATATCCAAATGCGGTATCCCGTCTTCCGAATAAATATCGGAAATCGCTTTAAATCCAAAAGCGGCATAAAAATCCTGCAGGCGTGCCTGAGCCTGTACATAAATCGGTTTGGTTGGAAACCGGGTTTTAACCGTCTCAACGGCATTCGACATCAACTCGCGCCCTAACCCGGTTCCGCGTGCTGCCGGCGCCACAATTACCCGACCGATTTTCACCCAATCAGGCGTATCAATAATGCGGCAATAAGCGCGAATCTCGCCGTCAATTTCCTGCCAAAAATGTACCGCACTTTTATCCGACTCGTCCACTTCCTGATAAGGACAATTTTGCTCCACCACAAACACCGCCACACGTAACTGGTAGATTTTCCACAGCTCAAGTGCGGTCAGATTTTGGAAAGTTTTTGTTTGCCACATTTACGCCTTCTCCGTCGCCATCGCAAATCCAAGTTGGCGGTAAATTTTATAACGCTCGCGGGCTTGTACTTTTTGTGCTTCTTCCGCCGGCACAAAATCAATTACGTGGTTAAACGTGCGGGCAAAATCCGGCACATTATTTTGCAACGAAATCAATAAATCGCGGCGTTGCGCATTGCGTTTGCCAATCCAGCTGATTTCGATCGGCGTAGCGAAATGGGTAACTTCGCCGGATAAATTATGCGGCACGAATTCATCCGCATCGCGTTGCCATAAGGCTTCATCCAAACTAAACGCCTGTTCTTCCGTTTCGCAGGCAATCAGCACGCGCTTACCCAATCGCCACGCCTGCGCGGCTAAATCGCAGGCCAGCGCTTCGACGGCGGAAAGTTCGCCCTGCGGCCGTGCGGTTTCGATGAGATAAAATTGGGCTTGTTTAGTCATTTGGCGATTTCATTTTGCGATAAATTAACCGCGCGATTTTAGCGAAAAATTAGCGAAAAATAAAGGTTTTTACTTGTACTCAAGCGGAATAACCACTAGACTACGGGCATTTTGGGGTGGACTTATGCGTCCGCCATTTTTATGGTAAATCAACGGGCGAAACGACCCGTACCGGCGTTAGATTTGATATGTTACTTTCCGATTTCCATTTTGACCTGCCTAACGAGCTCATCGCCCGTTATCCGAAACCCGATCGCACATCCAGCCGACTGCTGCAGCTGAACGGCGAAAACGGCGAAATTTTTCACCGCACTTTTTCCGATATCATCGATCTAATTCATGAAGGCGATTTGCTGGTGTTCAACAACACGCGCGTCATTCCCGCCCGCATGTACGGGCGTAAAATTTCAGGCGGGAAAGTGGAAGTTCTGGTGGAACGAATTTTGACCGAAACTACGTTTCTCGCGCATGTGCGTTCCTCCAAAGCGCCGAAAATCGGCGTAGAGCTCGTTTTAGGCGAAGACAAACTGGGCGAAGGCAAGGGCGTGAAAGTGATGATGATTGGTCGTCAGGACGCCTTATTTGAATTAAAAATTGCGGAAAAATCCACCGCACTTTTAGATGTGTTGCAAAAAATCGGGCATATGCCGTTGCCGCCTTATATCGACAGGCCCGATGAAGAGGCGGATCAAGAACGTTATCAAACCGTCTATAACAAAGTTCCCGGCGCGGTGGCGGCGCCAACCGCCGGGCTGCATTTTGACGACGAACTGTTGGCGCGATTAAAAGCTAAAGGCGTGAATTTCGCTTTTGTCACCCTGCACGTGGGCGCCGGCACATTCCAGCCCGTACGCGTGGATAACATCGAAGATCACCGGATGCATGCGGAATATGCGGAAGTGCCGCAAGATACGGTGGATGCGGTGCTGGCGACTAAAAAAGCGGGCAAACGTGTCATTGCGGTCGGCACCACTTCCGTGCGTTCCATCGAAAGTGCGGCGTTGGCAGCAGAGGAAAAAGGGTGCTCGAATTTACTCGGACCTTATTTTTCCGATACCTCAATCTTTATTTATCCGGGCAAAAAATTCCGCGTCATCGATTGTCTTATTACCAACTTCCACTTGCCGGAAAGCACCTTGATTATGTTGGTTTCCGCCTTTGCCGGCTATAAAAACACCATGAACGCCTATAAAAGTGCGGTGGAAAATCGATATAGATTTTTTAGTTACGGCGATGCGATGTTTATTACGAAAAACCCGAATGTCACTGGGACGGCGTAATATTCCGTCCGTTCAAATTCGGAAAAACAAGCGTTTTTTTGCCCGCACTTTTATTCGCCCGCACCACAATCTAAAGGATAACTACGATTGTAGCGCGGGATTTTTCTGCAACAAAAATTCCACCATACTTCGTACCGTTAAAACCGAGCCTCTGTTTTTATAATACACGGCATACAGCGGCACGTTTTCTATTTTCCATTCGGGCAGCAGACGGACCCAATCGGGGCGAATCATATTATTAAAACAAGGCAGCATGGCAATGCCCATATCTTCGCCGACCATATGACCAATCAGGTTAAAATCGTTGCTGTAAAGCTTGTTTTTGCCTTCAATATGAACGCTGCGTTGCTTATAGCTGAAATGCCAATCAGGACCGTCGTATTTATATAATAAATCATGGCCGTGCAATTCATGCGGCGTTTGCGGTATGCCGGCTTTTGCCAGGTACGCCTTTGAAGCGAATAAGCCCAACTCAATATCGAATAATTTACGCGCCACGACGTTGTTATTGTTCGGATCGCCCAAACGCAGCGCGATATCGACGCCTTCCCGTATCAAGTTGATTTTATGATTGTCGATTTGAATTTCCAGCGACACATCGGGATAACGGCGCATGTATTCCGCTAAATGAAACATTAAAAAACCGCGCCCCACTTCGGTAGAAACGGACATCTTTAACAAACCGTGCGGCGCTTCCAGATTACTGCGAACGCTGTCGAGCGCCGTTTGTACGGTTTGCAGCATATCCTGCGCTTTTAAATAAAACCGTTCCCCCAATTCGTTTAACAGGATTCCCTGACGGCTTCTATCCATTAGCGTGGTGCCCAAATCCTGTTCTAAACGCGTTAAGTGGCGGCTTAAATAAGATTTCGGCATATTCAGCAAATTTGCCGCTTTCGTTAAACTGCCCGCCTGCACAACGGTGACAAACAAGCGGATATCATTAAGATCGATATTGTTCACTTTACTCCTCCGTTCCATCAGTGCAACTTACCGTTCCAAAATACAGTCTTGTTGCAATAACGTTAATCATTATAATAGCTCTTGTCTTAATTTTAGACATCAATTTTAGTTTTAGCTTAATTTTTTATGAGGAAACGAATTATGAGTCAACCGGCTAATTTCAACGGCGCCGCCCCTAAAATCGACCCAAACAACGCAGCTATGTTGCTTATCGATCACCAAAGCGGTTTGTTCAATACCGTACGTGATTTAAACGTGCGCGAACTGCGCGCCAATGCCGTTACTCTGGCAAAAGTCGCCACCTTGGCGAAAATGCCTGTGATTACTACCGCTTCCGTACCGCAAGGTCCGAACGGTCCGTTAATTCCGGAAATTCACCAGGCCGCTCCGCATGCGCAATATGTAGCGCGCAAAGGGCAGATCAATTCCTGGGATAATCCCGACTTTGTCGCCGCCGTTAAAGCGACCGGCAAAAAACAATTGATTATTGCGGGCACCATCACCAGCGTATGTATGGCGTTCCCGGCAATTTCGGCGATTGCGGAAGGTTATCAAGTGTTCTGTGTGATCGACGCTTCCGGTACTTATTCAAAAATGGCGCAGGAAATTACGCTCGCCCGTATCGTACAGGCCGGTGCCGTGCCGATGGATACCGCCGCGGTATGTTCCGAAATTCAGCAAACATGGAACCGTCCGGATGCGGAAGAATGGGCGAAAGCGTATGAAGCCGTGTTCCCGGAATATCAATTATTAATTGAAAGCTATCTGAAAGCCCGTGAAGTGGAACATAATCACGAGCAGCTGGATTCCGAGCGCCAGTAACAAAAAAACTTCGCAAAAACCGACCGCACTTTTAGGTAATCATTTGTGCGGAAACGAGACATGAGGATAAACATAAAATGGCAAACAAAAAACCTTACATTCGCTTAGATAAAAATGATGCAGCAATGCTGTTGGTGGATCATCAAACCGGCTTATTATCATTAGTGCGAGACATTGATCCGGACAAATTCAAAAATAACGTCTTGGCCACCGCCGATTTAGCGAAATATTTCGGTCTGCCGACTATTTTGACCACCAGCTTTGAAGACGGTCCGAACGGTCCGTTAGTTCCGGAACTGAAAGAAATCTTCCCGGACGCGCCTTATATCGCTCGCCCGGGCAACATTAACGCGTGGGATAACGAAGATTTTGTGAAAGCGGTAAAAGCAACCGGCAAAAAACAATTGATTATCGCCGGCGTCGTCACCGAAGTGTGCGTAGCGTTCCCCGCGCTTTCCGCGATTGAAGAAGGTTATGACGTCTTTGTGATTACCGATGCGTCGGGCACCTTCAACGAATTAACCCGCGATTCGGCATGGCGCCGAATGGAAGCGGCGGGCGTTCAGTTGATGACCTGGTTCGGTGCGGCCTGCGAATTACACCGCGACTGGCGCAATGATATCGAAGGCTTGGGCGCGTTATTCTCCAGCCATATTCCGGATTACCGTAATCTTATTACCAGCTATAATAAGCTTACGCAAAAATAACATTTATGAATTTAAAGGCGGGGAAATCCTGCCTTTATTAATATGACAACTTAAATCGTTTCAACAGGAACTTTATATGCGCAACATCGCTTTTATCGTCGGCAGTCTCAGCCGTCAATCCGTTAACCGCCATATCGCCGAGCACATTCTTAAAAATGCACCGACGGATGTGCAAGCGGAAGAAATTCAAATCCATGATCTGCCGCTTTATACCCAGGATTTGGACGAACAGGTCGTTCCCTCTTATGAACGCGTGCGTAATCAGCTCAAACGGGCGGATGCCGTATTAATCGTCTCGCCGGAGCATAATCGCAGCATCCCTGCGGCTTTAAAAAATATCTTGGATATTGCGACCCGGCCGTTCGGACAGAACCTTTGGACCAATAAAAAAATCGCTGTGGTCACCGCCTCTCCCGGCACTTACGGCGGCATTAACGCCGGCGTACATTTGCGTCAGATTTTACAGGCGGTCGGCGCCGACACTTTGATAACGCCGGAAATTTACTTAAGCAAGGCGAGCTTAGACATTGACGAGCGCACCGGCGCATTTTTAGATAAATTTGCCGCTTCGTTCTTTAATTGGGTGAATAAGGATTAAATATGAGTATTGATAAATTAACCGCCAATACCAAAGACGTAGGCGGCATCCCCGTTGCGCGTTTATTGCCTCAGAGCCGGCGTAAAACCGTCGGGGCATGGTGTTTTTTAGATCATGCCGGCCCGGCGGAATTTGCGGAAGATTCTGCGGGCTTACAGGTTGGCTCTCACCCGCATACTAATCTGCAAACCTTCACTTGGATGCTGCAAGGTGAGGTCTGGCATCAGGATAGTCTCGGCAATCGCCAGCTTATTCGACCGAAACAGGTCAATTTAATGACGGCGGGCACCGGCGACAAGCGCGGTATCAGTCACACCGAGCAAACGCCCGAGGGCGTGCATGATTTACACGCCGTACAATTGTGGATTGCGTTACCGATGGATCAGGAAATCGAACCTAATTTCGAACACTATCCCGTATTGCCGGAGTGGGAACAAGACGGCGTTCAATATATTCTGACCACCGGCAATTATCTTGGTCATCAAGCGCCGACCACGCAGTTCAGCCCTTTAGTCGGTGTCGATATGCAGTTTAAACAAGCGCAGTCTTTCAATATCGAGCGCCAACCGACATTCGAATACGGCATCTTGGTGTTAAAAGGCGAAATCGAAGTCAACGGTAAAGGCTACGGCGCCGACGAACTGGTGGTGTTATCCGATTGCGCAAACGCTGACGACGGGCTTCAACTTTGGGCCGAACAAGGTTCCCATATCATGCTGCTCGGCGGCGAACCGCTGCCGCATCCGACGGTGATTTGGTGGAATTTTGTGGCCGACGGCAAAGAAGCTCTGGAACAAGCCGTGACGGACTGGAATAACCGACATCCGCGCTTCGGCGATATTGACTTACAGGGTACCTTACTCAAACGTTTGGTCGCCCCTGAATTACCGAAAAATTTCAAGGGATAAGTATTTCATTTTCGGAAAAATCCGCATTTTGTATATTTATTCCCGATACGTATTAATTTTGAGAGATAAACGCTCAAATAAAAAATTAACAAAGGAGCAAAATATGAAAAAGGTTGCAAACGTACACACCGCCCCGGCAAAACATTGGGTGGGTAACGGTTTCCAAGTGCAATCCATGTTCAGTTATAACGATACCGATAAAAATCTTGATCCGTTCCTGCTGATGGACTACAACCCGCCGCGTTATTTCGACGGCGGTCGCAAAAGTGATTTCCGCGGCGTGGGCGAACATCCGCATCGCGGCTTCGAAACCGTCACCATTGCCTATCAAGGCGAAGTATCCCACCGGGATTCTTATGGCGGCGGCGGAACCATCGGTACCGGCGATGTACAATGGATGACCGCAGGTTCCGGCTTAATGCACCAGGAATATCATTCCGAGAAATTCTCCGCACAGGGAGGAATGTTTGAAATGGTACAGCTTTGGGTGAATTTACCGGCGAAAGATAAAATGACGGCGCCGAAATATCAAGCCATTACGGCGGCGGAAATTCCGACCGTCGAACTGGCCGACAACGCCGGAAGCGCCCGCATTATCGCCGGCAATTTGGCGGAAACTCAAGGCGCGGCATCCACCTTCAGCCCAATCAATATGTGGGATGTGCGCATGAATGCCGGCAAAACCCATACTTTTGCCGTGCCGGAAAGCCATAACCTGATTGTGTTGGTGTTGGACGGCACCGTTCAATTCAACGGTGACGAAATCGCCCGTCGCGGCGAACTGGTGACCTTCGAAAAAGGCGGCGCCGATGTGCAAATTGAAGCCAATAACGAAGCCAAACTGCTGATTTTAAGCGGTGAGCCGTTAAACGAACCGGTTGTCGGTTACGGCCCGTTCGTGATGAACAGTAGAGAGGAAATCGTGCAAGCGTTCAACGACATCAACAGCGGCAAATTCGGCCGAATTGATCATTAATCGACTCACCCTACACTCCGGTGTAGGGTTTTATCACTGAAAAGTGCGGGCGATTTTTCAGAAGTTTTTTTAAAGATAAGAAGCCCTATCAACTCCGCCGTTAAAGCCTTCGCGCATTGCTAATGTATTTCGTCAAACTAAAACAAAAAATCCCGTTTAACGCCAAAATATCATGATAAAAATGAGCCTCTTCAAATTCTATGCTAGAATACCGCTCTTTTAATAGGTCTTCGAACTGTTTATTCGTTGATAGAGGATAAAATGAAATACGAACTCGACAAAACCAACGGTCTCGCGCGTCGCGGGCGACTGATTTTCCAACGCCCGCAAGGGGAATTTAAAGTGGAAACGCCGGCCTTTATGCCGGTGGGAACTTACGGTACGGTGAAAGGCATGACGCCGGAAGAAGTGCGCGCCACCGGTGCGGAAATTCTGCTCGGCAACACCTTCCATTTATGGCTGCGTCCGGGGCAGGAAGTGATGCGTAAACACGGCGATTTACATGATTTTATGCAATGGCATCGCCCGATTTTAACGGATTCCGGCGGTTTTCAGGTGTTCAGCTTAGGCAAATTACGCAAAATTACGGAAGAAGGCGTACAATTCCAGAATCCGATTAATGGCGAACGCATTTTCCTTTCCCCGGAAAAATCCATGGAAATTCAGTATGATCTAGGCTCGGATATCGTAATGATCTTCGACGAATGTACGCCTTACCCGGCGACTTTCGATTATGCCAAAAAATCCATGGAAATGTCGTTACGCTGGGCGCAACGCAGTCGTGCGCACTTCGACGAATTAGGCAATAAAAACGCTTTATTCGGTATCGTACAAGGCGGAACTTTCGAAGAATTGCGCAAAATATCCGCCGAAGGCTTGGTTAATATCGGTTTTGACGGTTACGCTATCGGCGGCTTGGCAGTGGGCGAACCGAAAGAAGAAATGCACCGTATTTTAGAATTCACTACGCCTCTGTTACCGGCGGACAAACCCCGTTACTTAATGGGCGTAGGCAAACCGGAAGACTTAGTGGAAGGCGTGCGCCGCGGAATTGATATGTTCGATTGCGTCATGCCGACCCGCAACGCTCGGAACGGACATTTATTCGTCACCGACGGTATTGTGAAAATTCGTAACGCCAAATATAAAGACGACACTAGCCCGTTAGATCCGCATTGCGACTGCTACACCTGCAAGCATTACACCAAATCTTATTTGTACCATTTGGATAAATGCGGAGAAATTCTGGGCGCGCGTTTAAACACCATTCACAATTTGCGTTATTATCAACGTTTAATGGCAGAAATCCGCACCGCTATCGAACAAGATCGTTTTGATGATTTCGTGACGGAATTTTACGCACGTATAGGCAAAGACGTACCGCCGTTGCAAAAAGCCTGATCTCCTCCGCCCTTTTCACCAACGAAGGGCGGAACATTTTAAGAGGAAATGAATATGATCCACATCCAACCGACCGTCCACGCTCAATCCGCCAGTTGGGCGCAACCTATCGAAATGCTGTTTGCCTGTCACGGTCGGGTAAAGAATTTCTGTCGGCAACTGGGCATGCTGCCGGATTATTTAGCCAAAAACGGGATAAATCAGGCGGTTAAAAATGACGTTAAACAAATCATTACCTATTTTAATGTCGCCGCACCGCTGCACCACGAAGACGAAGAAACGGATTTTTTCCCCGCCCTTTTGCGCTATGTACCGCAAGCCAAAGCCGATATATTGAAGCTTGAAGCGGAACATGTCGGCATTCACAAAATCTGGGCGCAATTAGGCGTTCAACTGCAGGAACTGATTGACGAAAAACGTACCGACGTCGAACAAAATCTACTGGATGATTATCGCGCCGCCTATGCGCGCCATATCGCGCTGGAAGAACCCTTGTTTGAATTAGGACAAAAACATATTCCGGCGGACCAATTAACCGCCATGGGCAAAATTATGGCGGAACGCAGAAAAATCCGCAAATAGCCCGCCGGACGTATCGCTTCACCCTAAAAAACTGTGGAAAAATCTACCGCACTTTTCAATCCGCTAGACATTCCCCGCTCATCCGCCTAAGATTTGTTTTATGAACTCTTTTCTTCCGGAGGCAATATGCAGCAAACCGTTTATCTTTCCATTGAAGAAAACAACGTGGTGATCACAACGCAAACCGATCGTTACAGCTTGCCCGTCAGCGTCGGAAAACTATTTCTGCATGACGTCCCGGACGAATGCGAATGGGAACAAGCCATTATACTGATCGAAGATATGATTTCCTCCGTGCAGAAATATATTCCGCCGCAAGCGGAGCTGATTGTGCAGGACGAACTATTGCGCCCGCTCGCCCCGCAAGGCGTGCTCTACCGCGACCATTTGGAACGGGTTTTCCAATATACCGCCGGATATCAAAGCATGCCCGATAATTTATCGAATTCGGGAGAAATCAAAGGACATTTGCTGTTTATGCGCGAATGGCTTCATCATTGCGGTTTCGAACGGGCCAAGTTGGATTAGCGCATGGATTATCAATCGGATCTTCGCGAATATCTCTGCCCATTGCCGCTTATCATGGCCAAACAAACGCTGACAAAATTAGCGCGCGGCGACCGCCTCACGTTGTTGATGAATCACAGCACCGCCTTGCAGGACATGGAACTGCTTTGCGAACAGCAGAACTGTTCGTTGACGTTGCTGGAAAATACGGATGCGCATCTCAAATTGCGGATTCAAAAATTAAGCGACGGGAATCCGGCTTAAAAGTGCGGTCACAAAAAGCGAAGTTTTTTGAACGCCGGTTTTACCAACGCCCTGGGGAAAACGAATAATCTTATCGCCGATTTTCACGAAATTTTTACTCGCCGCGCAAGATCATTTTCACATTCCGCCGATTTTATGCTATTTTAACCGCCTATTTGTCATTCATTTTACTAACAAAAAGGAAAAAAACATGGAAGCTCAACAAGGTAGCCCGATGTCAATGCTGATGATTTTTGTGATTTTCGGTTTGATTTTTTATTTTATGATCTACCGTCCGCAAGCAAAACGGAATAAAGAACACAAAAATTTAATGGCTTCATTAAGCAAAGGAACCGAAGTTCTAACCGCCGGCGGTGTGGTCGGTAAAATCAGCAAAATTACCGAAGGCAGCAATGAAATCGTGATTCAATTGAACGCCGACACTGAAATCACCATTCATCGTAACTACATTGCGGCCGTATTACCGAAAGGTTCAGTCAAAACGCTTTAATCCGTTCCAAAAGGTATTTAACTTATGTTAAACCGTTTCCCTTTATGGAAGAATCTAATGGTGATCTTTACGATCGCCATTGGTGCTTTATATGCCCTTCCAAATATTTACGGTGAAGATCCCGCCGTACAAATTTCCGGTACCCGCGGCCACGAAGCGAACGAGACAACGTTAGCCGACGTGCAAAATCTGTTAGCGGATAACCGACTTAACACCAAATCTATCGTATTGGAAAACGGCTCGATTTTAGCCCGTTTTCAAAACACTAATGATCAGCTGTTAGCCAAAGATAAAATCGTTGAAAAACTCGGTACCGGTTATTCCGTTGCGTTAAACCTGGCACCGGCAACGCCTGCTTGGTTAAGCAGCATTGGCGGCAGCCCGATGAAATGGGGTCTGGACTTACGCGGCGGCGTACGCTTCCTGATGGAAGTGGATATGAATACGGCGTTAAGCAAACGCCAGGAACAACTGCAGGACAGCATTAAAACCGAACTGCGCAAAGAAAAAATTCAATACGCCGGCGTACGAAACGGCGAAAATTACAGTTCGGTAGTGACTTTAGTCAACCCTGAACAGCGTTTCCAGGCATTACAGTTATTGCGTAAATCTCATCCGAACTTAACCGTGACGGATACCAACGAAAACACCATCTCCCTTTCACTGTCCGATGCGGCATTAATTGAAGCCCGCGACAGCGCGATTGAGCAGAATCTCAACATTTTACGTAAACGTGTGGGCGAACTGGGTGTTTCGGAAGCCGTTATTCAACGCCAGGGCGCCGAACGTATTGTGGTTGAATTACCGGGTATTCAAGACACGGCGCGCGCCAAAGAAATTCTAGGTGCGACGGCTACGCTGGAATTCCGTTTGGTCAATACCAATGTGACGCCTGAAGCTATGCGCCGTAATATTGTTCCGTCGGACACCGAAATTCAATATCAACAAGACGGCACGCCTGTGGCGTTATTCAAGAAATCCATGCTGGGCGGCGAACATATTATCAACTCTTCCGCCGGTATCGATAACCAAACGGGCGGTACACAAGTCAGCGTGACTCTTGATGCGGAAGGCGGCGATATTATGTCGCAAATCACCAAGCTGAATTTAAAAAAACCGATGGCGACCCTCTACGTTGAATACAAGGATTCCGGTAAAAAAGACGCAAACGGCAAAGTGATTTTAGAAAAACACGCAGAAGTTATCAGTGTGGCGACCATTCAAGGGCGTTTCGGCAGTAACTTCCAGATCACCGGTTCCGGCACCATGGCGGAAGCGCAAAATCTTTCCGTATTACTCCGTTCCGGTGCGTTAATTGCGCCGATTCAGATCGTAGAAGAACGAACGGTTGGGCCGTCACTGGGCGCACAAAATGTGGAACAAGGGCTGAAAGCCGGTCTATGGGGTTTGGCTATCGTCATCCTATTCTGTTTAGCTTATTACAAACTGTTTGGTCTTATCGCAAGCCTGGCGCTATGTGCGAACATGATTCTGGTGGTCGGTTTGATGTCGTTATTACCGGGCGCAACGCTCACCATGCCGGGTATCGCGGGGATTATTTTATCCGTGGGGATGTCGGTGGATGCCAATGTGCTGATTTTCGAACGAATCAAAGAGGAGATTCGTAACGGCCGTCCGATTCAACAAGCCATTCACGAAGGTTATAACGGCGCCTGGACATCTATCTTCGATGCCAACTTAACCACAATCTTAACCTCTATCGTTCTGTACGCAGTGGGTACAGGCCCGGTTAAAGGCTTTGCCATCACCCTGTCGTTAGGGGTGGCGATTTCCATGTTTACCGCAATTACGGGCACACGCATGCTCGTGAACTGGATTTACGGCGGCAAACGTGTTGAAAAATTATCAATTTAGTGCGGAGAACATATTGTGAGTTCAATAAAACAAAAGCACGAATATAAAGGCGTCGGTTTGCCCTTCAACTTAGTGCATTTCATGCAATATCGGAAATGGGGTTATCTTTTCTCGATTTTATTAACGGCAACCTGCTTTTTCTTCATTTTTACCAAAGGTTTTAACTGGGGTCTGGATTTCACCGGCGGTGTGGTTATCGATACCCATTTCTCTCAACCGGCGGATCTTGACAAAGTTCGGGCAACGTTAAATCAAAACGGTATTGAAAGCGCGCTGGTGCAAACCACCGGTTCAACCAGCGATGTCATGATCCGTCTGCCGGCAGCCGCCGGCGATGCGCAAATCGGGGCAAAAATCAAAGAAATTATGACCGCACTTGATGCCAATATCGCGATCAAATCCGTGGAATTCGTAGGCCCGAATGTGGGTGATGAGTTGGCGCAAAGTGCCGTTTATGCCACGCTCGCCACATTAGTGCTTTTATTAGGTTATGTCGCTTTACGGTTCGAATGGCGCTTAGGCGCCGGCGGTGTCCTGGCCTTAGCCCATGACGTGATTGTGACATTGGGCATCTTCTCTTTCTTACAGATTGAAATGGATTTAACCTTCGTGGCGGCAATTTTATCTGTGGTGGGTTACTCGCTCAACGACAGTATCGTGGTATTCGACCGTGTACGTGAGAACTTCCGTAAAATCCGACGGTTGGAAAGCGATGAAATCATTAATATCTCGTTAACGCAAACCTTATCGAGAACAATGATGACGTCCGTTACCACTTTATTCGTGGTTATCGCCTTATTGGCGTTCGGCGGTCCGACGATTTACAGCTTCTCATTGGCATTATTAATCGGTATTGCATTCGGTACTTATTCATCCATCTTCGTCGCAATTTCTATCGCCTATGATCTCGGTTTGAAACGCGAGCATATGCAAGTTAAAGTGGTTGAAAAAGAAGATTTTGAAGAAGGGTTCTAATTCCGCATTCTCAAAATTTAATCATGTAAAAAGCGATGAATTCTCATCGCTTTTTATTACCGTTAACTCTCCGAATAATTTCACGGATTCAATTTCCATAAAAAATGGCAGCGTTAATTCGCTGCCATTTTCATTCAAATCGGAAGTTACGCGGTATGACGTTCCGCCACTTCCTTCAATAAAGTTTGCAATTCACCCGCCTGGTACATTTCCAGCACGATATCACAACCGCCGATTAACTCGCCTTCCACCCATAATTGCGGGAATGTCGGCCAATTCGCAAACTTCGGCAATTCGGCACGAATATCCGCATGTTGTAAAATATCCACGTAACCGAACGGCACCTGGCAATTCATTAACGCTTCCACTGCGCAAGCGGAGAAACCGCATGCCGGTAATTTCGGCGAGCCTTTCATATAAATTAAAATCGGATTTTCTGCAATTTGCTTTTTGATTTTATCTAATGTTTCCATTCTGTTTCCTTGTTGTTACGATTCGGTAAAGTGCGGTCATTTTAGCACAAGTTTTTGAGAAACCAAGCGCATTTATAAAGTATTACCAACTTCCGCCGGCACCGCCGCCACCAAAGCCGCCGCCACCGAAACCACCGCCGGAGCCGCCGCCGAAACCGCCTCCGAATCCGCCTCCGAATCCGCCGCCGAAACCTCCGCCACCGCGACGATTACGCCGGCTGTTTTCAATCATAGAAGCGATAATTGCCGCATTTTGCAAATTGTTATGATTTGACGTCGGGCTGATATAAGGTTTTCTACGCCAGTTCCATTCCGCCAGAATCACAAAAAACACGAACAACGCAATCATGATAAACGGAATGTATTCGTCAGCCGTATTTTCTTCCTGCGCTTGCGGCGCAAATTCGCCTTTGCTTGCCGCAATGATGTAATCCAATGCCTTGCTGATACCGTTTGCATAGAATTCCTGACGGAAATTCGGCAGCATAACTTTACGAATCACCTGTGACAAAAAAGCATCGGGCAAAGCCCCTTCCAATCCTTGCCCGGTGGCAATAAAGACTTTGCGATCATCTTTCGCAACCAGCATCAATACGCCGTTATTGTCGTTTTTACGACCGATTCCCCATTTATCTCCCAATTCAAAGGCGTATTGAGAAATGTCATATTCGCCGGTAGTCGGAATCAGCACTACGGCAATTTGCGAACTGGTTTCCCGGCTGTATTGAATCAGCTTGTTTTCCAACGCATTTTTTTCGTTTTCCGTCAACGTATGAGTATAATCGTTCACATAACGAAACGGATTCGCCGAACTCGGGAAATCCACCGCGGAAGCCAGGCTTGAGAAAAAAACTACGCAAAAAATGACCGCACTTTTTAACCATTTATTCATGAATAATCACCTCGTTCGGTAACTCATTCACATCATCCGGACGATTCGGGTAATGTGCCGCCAGTTCTTTCGCAATTTTTTGGATCGCCTCTACCACGCCATCGGTGTAGTTATCCTGCTTAAATCGGGCAATCATGGCGTCCGTCGTCTGTTGCCAGAATTCGTTGCCGACAAACTGATGAATACCGATATCGCCGATAACCGCACATTGACGATCTTTATGAGCAATATAAATCAGCACGGCGTTGCGCGCCTGGGTTTTGCCCATTTCAAGCTCGTCAAACACCTGCAAAGTGCGGTCTAAAACCGGCATATTTTTCAAATAACGTTCAATATATACCCGCAATTCGGCAGAAGTTTGTTGCTCTAATTTGACAATTGCCCGTTCAATGAGCTGTTTATCGAAAGGAATTCGGGAAAATAAAGACATAATTTTCTCGCTTTATAAGAAAAAGGTGCGCAATCACGCACCTCTCAGCAATTATTGGAAATTAACGGATGGCGCGTTTTCCGCACCGGATACGGATTTAAAGTAAGGTTTTTCTTTGAATCCGAAAATCATTGCAGCTAATTTGGTCGGGAAAGTCCGTACTTTCGCATTATAGACTTTTGCCGCCTCGTTAAATTTATTACGCGCAACATTAATACGGTTTTCCATCCCTTCAAGCTGCGCTTGTAACGTCATGAACGCTTCGCCGGATTTTAATTCGGGATATTTCTCAACCGTCACCAACAAACGGGACAATGCCGAACCCACTTGGTTTTGATTTTGTTGGAATTGCGCCAATTGTTCTTCCGTTAAATTCGCCGGATCAATTTTGGTTTGAGTCGCTTTGGCGCGTGCTTCCATTACGCTGGTAAGGGTTTCTTTCTCAAAATTTGCCTGACCTTTTACGGTATTCACTAAATTCGGAATTAAATCCGAACGATGTTGATATTGCGTCTCAACGTTTGCCCAAACGGAATCGATTTCTTCTTCCGCTTTTACTAAACTATTGTAGCTCGACATCAACATAAAACCGGCAATGACTGCAACAATAATCACGACTAACCATTTTTTCATTTTTCTATTCCTATAGATAAAATAATCTTATATGACAAAAGACCTAAACCGAGGTCTAGGTCTTTGTTAAATTGATTTATCTAATCACTTAGATAAGTCCAAATTACATAGTAGCTTGTTTGTTACCTTGAACTTGAACTTCAACACGACGGTCTGGTGCTAAGCAAGCGATTAATGCTTTACGACCTTTAACTGAATCACAAGTGTTGCCAGTTACAGGGTTTGCTTCACCGTAACCAGTTGCTGTAATTGCGTTAGAGTTAACACCTTTAGAAACTAAGTAGTTAGCTACTGTTTCAGCACGACGTTGTGAAAGTTTTAAGTTAGCTGCATCTTTACCGATACGGTCAGCATAACCGTTAACCGCTACTGCCGGATTAGACACTTGAGCGATTTCGCTATAGATACCGTCTAATGTTGTAGAAGCTTCAGGTTTTAATGTTGATTTACCGAATGCGAAAGTAACATCACTGTTTAAAGTGAAAGTTTTGTTTACAACTTCAGGAGCTGCAACCGGTGCTGCACCTTGACCGAAACGGTAAGATAAACCGGCAGTTACAGAGTGGATATCCGGGCTGTAACGTGCGTCAGCACCATAGTAACCAGCTTTTTCTAAAGCAGAATCTAAGTTACCTGCTTTGCTTAACCATTGGTATTCTAAACGTGCTGCCAATTCAGGAAGAATTGCGTATTCAACACCTGCACCTAAAATTAAAGAAGGTTTAGTTTTGTTGAATTTCTCACCAACATCATCTTTGTACATGTTGCGAACTAATGCAACACCGACTTTACCGTAAACGTCTAAATCCGGATAAATTTCATAGCTTGGTTTTAATGCAAAGCTTGCACCATGAGCTACATGATAGCCTTGGTCATCTTGAGCTGATGCTTTGGCTTTACCAAAGTAGTCATAACCTAATTCTGCTGCTAAGCCAAAATTGTTTTGGTTTAAGATTTGGTAACCACCGAATACACCGTAAGTTACAGAGTTACGGTTGAAACCATCTTCACCGAATGCACGCTCTAAACCATGGTGCATTGCTGACCAACCCACACGGGCGCCAGCGTAGAATGTGTTTTCTTGTGGAGCTGCTTGCGCAACTGATGCTGCTGCTAAACCAGCGATAGCTAATGCGATTGCTGTTTTTTTCATTGTGATGATCCTCTTTTAAATTTTAGTCATCTTAATTAAAAAATTATCAGCTGATATAGCTGAAATCCTAATACAGTTGCCTGTATTATGTGTTTATCTTAAATGTTTTTGATAAAAAAGTGAACTTTTTTCTTCATTCCACATCTAAGACACCGTTCGGAAAGGGATGACTTTACCCCAAACATCTTTTGGCAGATTCACATTTTCGAGCAAATGATAAAAACGCAAAAATGCTTCAAAAGTGTGCGTATTATCTACCATATAAATAGAAAATCAATTTTTTTTTCTTATTTTTGGTTATTTTTTGAGCAAAAGAACCATATTTCTGAACGATCATTCATTAAATAGCGCAAAATACGCCCTCAAAATTCTGCCAGCAAAAAATATCACTACGCTTTTCCTTATGCTAAAATCTCACCAGTTTCTTTTTATATGAGTGATGATTTATGCTCCCCCGTTTAAAAAATATTCCCAAAATTACGCCTTTAGTAGTAGATTTTTTAGCCGATTTAAAAAAACAAGCTTTTGAAGGCGATATCGCGTCCAATTATGCGGATCGTTTAAGCCTTGCCACGGACAACAGCGTATACCAAATGCTGCCTCAGGCGGTTTTATTTCCCAAATCGGTGGCGGATGTAGTGCGTCTGACCAAATTAGGACAGCAGGAAAAATATTTATCGCTCACCTTCACACCGCGCGGCGGCGGCACGGGAACCAACGGACAATCGCTGAATAACAATATTATTGTGGATTTATCCCGCCACATGAACGGCATTCTCGAGCTGAACGTGAAAGAACGTTGGGTTCGGGTGCAGGCCGGCGTAGTGAAAGATCAACTCAACCGTTATTTGAAACCGCACGGCTTATTTTTTGCACCGGAGCTGTCCACCAGTAATCGCGCCACTTTGGGCGGCATGATTAACACCGACGCATCGGGACAAGGTTCATTGCAATACGGCAAAACTTCCGATCACGTGCTCGGTTTGAAAGCAGTATTGATTAACGGCGAAATTCTTGAAACAAGGGCGATCAAAACCGACGACTTTTCCGAAAATTTACCGCAAAATTTGACCGCACTTGGTCGTCGTCTACATGAAGAAATCTTCACCCGCACTCGGGAAAAGCGACAAACCATCATCCGCGACTTGCCGCAACTCAACCGTTTTCTTACCGGTTATGATCTGAAAAACGTCTTTAATCAGGACGAAACGGAATTCAATCTCACCCGCATTCTGACCGGTTCCGAAGGTTCCCTCGCCTTTATTTGCGAAGCCGTATTGGATTTAACGCCGATTCCGCAATTCCGCACTCTGATCAATGTGAAATACAGTTCTTTCAACGCCGCGCTGCGTAACGCGCCTTTTATGGTCAACGCCAATGCACTTTCGGTGGAAACCGTGGACAGTAAAGTATTGGGACTAGCCAAAGAAGACATTGTATGGCATTCCGTCAAAGACCTGTTAACAGAGGAAGAAGACAAGCCGATTCTGGGTTTGAATATTGTGGAATACGCAGGCGGCGATCATGCAAAAATTCAGCAAAATGTGACCGCACTTTGCCGCGCTTTAGACGAAAAAATCAAAAACGGCGAAGACAACATCATCGGTTATCAAATCACTTCGGATTTAGCTTCTATTGAACGGATTTACGCTATGCGCAAAAAAGCGGTGGGATTACTGGGCAACGCCAAAGGCGCCCAAAAACCTATCGCTTTTGTAGAAGACACTTGCGTGCCGCCGGAAAATCTCGCCGATTATATTCTGGAATTCCGCGAATTACTTGACCTGCACCATTTGCAATACGGCATGTTCGGGCATGTGGACGCCGGCGTGTTGCACGTTCGCCCCGCGTTGGACTTAACCGACAAAGAACAGGTGAAACTGTTTAAACATATTTCCGATCAAGTGGCCGAACTTACCCGCAAATACGGCGGTTTAATCTGGGGCGAACACGGCAAAGGCGTGCGTTCCCATTACGGCGAGAAATTCTTCACCCCGGAATTATGGCAGGAATTGCGTTACATCAAATTTCTGTTCGACCCGCATAATCGACTGAATCCGGGCAAAATCTGCTCCGCGCTGGGTTCCGACGTGCCGCTTTATGACATTCTGTCGCCGATGCGGGCGGATCAGGATCGCCAAATTCCGATTAAAATACGCGAAGAATTCAGCGGAGCCATGAACTGCAACGGCAACGGCCTGTGTTTTAACTTCGATGTTCACAGTACCATGTGCCCTTCCATGAAAGTCAGCCGCAACCGCGTATTTTCCCCGAAAGGACGCGCCGCTATGGTACGCGAATGGTTACGTTTAATGGCGAACGAAAACGTCTCGCCGGAACAATTGGATTTTCGTAATGTGGAAGTCAAGCTGTCCGAATTCGTACAAAAAATAAAAAACAGCTTCAATAAAAAAGAAGAATACGATTTTTCCCACGAAGTAAAAGCGGCAATGGACACTTGCCTTGCCTGCAAAGCCTGCGCCAGTCAATGTCCGATCAAAATCGACGTTGCGAGCTTCCGCGCAAAATTCTTTTATTTCTATCACCAGCGTTACTTGCGGCCGGCAAAAGATTATGTGGTGGCGAATCTGGAAACCGTCGCACCTTATTTAGCCAAAGCGCCGCAGTTCTTCAATTTTTTTGTCAGAAATAAAATCGTGCAAAGCGCGGTGGAAAAAACCGTCGGCATGACAGATTTACCGTTACTTTCCATTCCGAATCTGCAAACTCAGTTGGTGGAAATCGGATATCAGGGAAAATCCTTAGAACAACTGGAAAAATTGAGTGCAGCGGAAAAAGAAAACATGCTGTTGGTGGTACAAGATCCTTGGACGTCTTATTATGACGCCAAAGTAGTGGCGGATTTTATGGCGTTGTGCCGGAAACTGGACTATCAACCGGTTTTGCTGCCGTTCAAGCCGAATGGAAAAGCCCAACATATTAAAGGTTTCTTAAAACAATTTGCGCGCACCGCCAGAAATCAGGCGGAAATACTGAATCGCGTGGCCAGACTGGATTTACCGCTGGTCGGGGTGGATCCCGCGATTGTGTTGTCTTACCGCGACGAATATAAAGAAGTGTTGGGCGCCGCCCGCGGCGATTTCCACGTCCTTACCGCCCATGAATGGCTGCTCTCTCAATTGTCGTCGGAACACCTGCAAAGTGCGGTAAAAAAATGGCAAAAATCTGACCGCACTTGTCATGAATGGCATTTATTTCCGCATTGTACGGAAGCTACGGCTATGCCGACCAGCCCGAAAGAATGGCAACTGATTTTCTCTGCCTTCGGCGAAAATCTGCAGATTCAAAATGTAGGCTGTTGCGGTATGGCGGGCGTATTCGGACACGAAGTGCAAAATCAGTCCATGTCGAAAGCCATTTATGACGCATCCTGGCGCGAAAAACTGACCGGCAAAGATCCCGAATATTGCCTGGCTACCGGTTATTCCTGCCGCAGTCAGGTAAAACGCTTTGAAGGGCAAACGCTCAAACATCCGGTGCAAGCCTTATTAACGCTGTTTTAACGGACAAGCCCGCCTCGATATGCGGGCTTGTTGTTTTCTCGGCTTTCAATCTTTATTTTTGAAATCTCTAATCGCCAGCACATACTGAGCGATTTTATCGAACTCGTGGGTTTCAATGTCATCCCACACGATATCGTAATAAGGCACCAGTTCGTCCGCCGTGCGATTGGCGTTAATATGGTTATCAAGGCTGGCCAGAAACACCAGACAACGACCTTTGTTTTTCTCGCGGAAATGGCTGACGCATTTGGTTTTGATGTCTTCAAATTCTTCCGGTCGATCAATTTTATGCTGCAAAGTTTCGTTCGGAAACAAATCCGGATTAAACAGAACCTGTTTAATTCCACACAAAAAACCAATCCGTTCGGCCCAGTAACCGCCCAGCCCCAAGCCACAAATCAGCGGTGATTTATCCGGGCTGCGGGAAATCAGTTTATGCACTTCCTGCAGCAAATGCTGCATATCGTGCCGGGGATGCATGGTGCTGTAATTAACGAAATGCACGTCTTCGTCAATATAACGCAGCTGCATCAGTTTTCCGTAATCATTGGCGTGACTTGAAGAAAAGCCATGTAAATAAATAATCATCGACGTACCTCCTCTTTTTAGCCTGTACCGACATCTTACGCTAAAGTGCGGTCAAAAATCTTCACATTTTGCCCGTTTTGTGATCTTCGTCGTCAATTTGATACGAAATATCAATCGGACTATTCGGCGAAAACCGCTTTTTTCTTTTATCACGAATCGGTAAAATACGGGAAAATTCATTCAAGGAGAAAACTATGTTTACAGTGATTTTTGGTCGTCCAGGTTGTCCTTATTGCGTTCGCGCAAAAAATTTAGCGGAAAAATTGAAAAACGAAGTGGCGGATTTCGACTATCGCTACGTGGATATTCATGCGGAAGGCATCACTAAAGAAGATTTATCAAAATCCGTCGGCAAACCGGTTGAAACCGTGCCGCAAATTTTTATCGATGAGAAACCTATTGGCGGTTGCACGGATTTCGAAGCGCTAATGAAAGAAAAATTCGGTATCGTGGCTTAATTATAAACCCGAAAATCAGACGCAAAAAACAAAAGTGCGGGCAAAAAACGTTAAATTTTTTGCCCGCACTTTTCTATTTTCTAAAACGGTTAGCCGCGCGGATGAAATTTTTCGTGCAAACGTTTGAGCCGCTCTTTCGCCACGTGGGTGTAAATCTGGGTGGTGGATAAATCGCTGTGTCCCAGCAACATTTGCACTACGCGCAAATCCGCGCCGTGATTCACCAAATGGGTGGCGAAGGCGTGCCGCAATACGTGCGGTGACAGGCTGTCGCTGTCAATATCCGCCAATACGGCATAATATTTAATGCGGTGCCAGAAGGTCTGACGCGTCATTTGCACAGCCCGTCTGCTGGGAAAAACCACGTCCGAACTTTGTCCGTTCAGCAACATCGAACGCCCGTAGCGGATGAATTCTCCCACCCAATAAGCCGCTTCTTCGCCCATAGGCACAATGCGCTCTTTATTGCCCTTACCAATCACCCGCACCACGCCTTGCGACAAACTGATGTTGTCCATGGACAGAGAAACCAGTTCCGTCACCCGCAAACCGGTGGCGTAAAGCAGTTCCAGCATCGCTTTATCCCGTAATTCCAGCGGTATGTCGGTGCTTGGCACGCTGAGCAAATCGCTCACCTGCTGCTCCGTTAAATATTTCGGCAAGCGCCCCGGCAATTTGGGCGAACTCAATGTCGCCGAGGGATCGTCCGTGCGATAATTTTCACGGTAAAGATATTGAAATAATTTTCGCATTGCGCTCAGCAAACGCGCGGTACTGGTGGCTTTATACCCCGCTTCCACCCGTTGCCCCAAGAACCCTTGCAAATCCACGGCATCCAGTGAGATTAACGACAAATTGTGCGCCAACAGCCAATCACAAAGTGCGGTCAAATCCAACCGGTATGATTGAATCGTATTTTCAGACAGCCCTTTTTCCAACCAAATATCGTTAAGAAAAAGTTCCACTAATGCCGAATCTTTCACCGTTTATTCGCTCTCAATATCATCCAAATCCATCGCGGTTTCCACCGCACTTTTAATGGTTAAATTAATTTCTGCGGAAATTACGTGTTCAAGAATATCCGCCATGCCTTGCAATTTCGCGACATCCGCTTCGCCCGCCGTATCGAAATAGCCGTTGTCTTTCAAACTTGCGATAAAAGTAGAAAACACCGCTTTATCGAAAAATTCCGGCGAATTAATGCCGTGTAATACGGATAAACGTTGCGCGATAGACTGACTTTCTTTCTCCAGCATGCCCCGTGAAACGGTCGGATTTTGCAACAGGATGGCAACCGTAATCAAATAGCGTTGTAAAATTTCACGCATCCCCGCCGACCACAACTGCAACGCGCGCACCCGCGGGCGGTTAATACTCAGCACGTTTTCATTCAGCTTAATCAGTTGCTGACGATGCAGTTCCGCAATAATGCGTTCCACTTTTTCAGGCAACGCTTCTAGCGGTAAGTGCATGAAAAGCTCGGCTTTTAAAAACGGATAAAGTTTTTCCACCGCGGCAATCACCAAGTCTTTTTGAATGGATTCGTGATGCAGAACAATACTCGCCACCAAAGACGGCAACACGAGTAAATGTTGAATATTATTGCGATAATAAGTCATGAGAACCGCGTGATTACGTTCCAGCCGGACTAATTCGCCGAAGTTGTCTTTTTCAATAAGAATTCCTACGCGGTCCAGTCCCAGCACGTGATCGAGCAATTCCTTCGGCGGAGCGGTAGGAACCAGAATATCATCGGAATAGCTAACGTTCAGTAAATATTGCTGATAGCTTTCCAGCTGTTCCAGCAACTGTTCGCGCGACAACGCACGTTGGCGGGAAGACAGCAAAGCGGTGCCCGTTAAGTTCATGGCATTCACCGCTGCCGCTTTATTGATATTCACCATCACTTGATGAGAAATGGAATCCACCGCTTTGTTAAACCAAAGCGGACGTTCTTCCTGCTCTTCGTTTTTCCATTCCGGAAAATGTTGATTTAAATACGTGTTCAGCGTAATCGGTTCGCCGAAATTCACAAAACCGCGTCCGAGATTACGCAATTTTTTAATTACCCGTAACACTAAGCCCGCATTTTCTTTTTCCTTTTCGGCACCGCGTAATTCTTTCGCGTAGGTATCCACTTCCAGTACGTGTTCGTATCCCACATACACCGGCACAATGGAAATCGGACGGGTTTGGCCCTGCTGTAACGCCTGTAACGTCATGGACATCATCCCCGTTTTCGGCGTTAACAAACGCCCGGTGCGCGACCGTCCGCCTTCAATAAAATATTCCACGGAATACCCGCGATGGAACAGTTCGCCCAAATATTCGCGGAAAAGCGTGGAATACAGGCGATTGCCTTTGAACGTACGGCGAATAAAAAAGGCGCCCCAGCTTCGGAAAATACGTCCCACCGGCCAGAAGTTCAGATTGATACCCGCCGCGATATGAGGCGGCACCAAGCCCTGATGATACAACACATAAGAAAGCAACAAATAATCGATATGACTGCGGTGACAAGGCACGTACACGATTTCGTGTCCTTCCAGCGCCAGACGGCGCACCCGATCGGCATGTTCCACTTCAATGCCCTGATAAAGCTTATTCCACAACCAGCCTAAGAATCGATCCGCAATGCGCAAACTGCCGTAATTGGTATCGGCGGCAATTTCATCCAGAATTTTTTTCGCTTCTTTGCGGGCTTTCTCTTTCGACATATTTTTGGTACGGGCTTCATCTTCGATCGCCTGCAACACGGCCGGATGTTGCAATAATTTATTAAACATCGCCTGACGATTCGGCAAACGCGGGCCCGTTGCCGAAATCCGCTGTTTGGCGAAGTGCATTTTGGCAATACGCGGCAGTTTTTGCGCTAATTTCTCGTCCTCGCCGTATTCATTCACCATGTAACGCATGGACATGGCTTGGGAAAAACGCACGAAAGTATCCCGCCCGAACCAAATCGCCGCGATGGTTTTCTGCAAACCGTTCAACAAACGCAATTTCGGTAAGTCTTTGTCCTCGCGCCCCGGAGAACGGCCCCATAACACCGAAACCGGCACCACCTGCACGTCCAAATCCGGCAAAGTGCGGTGCAATTCCAGATAGTTTTTGAAAATCTTCTCCGTTTCTTTTTTGGCGCCTTTCGATTTAAAAAATTGATGTCCTTCGTCTAAAAACACATAACGCGGCAGCACTTTGCCTTCGATACGGTTATCCTGAAAAGGATCCGGCAAGCCCAGGCTGAGGCAGTTTTTCCGTAACACCACCAAATCAGTCTGCGACGTATAAGGCAAAACATAAACGATAGGTTGCTCGATATTGAGCGTCAGTTCTTCAATAGGATGACTGGGAATCGGGTTGTCTTTCACCCAAAAAGACAACGGCCATGCTAAAGTTTTACGGTATAAATTTAAAAAAGCGTTCATACATTTATTTCCTAAAGCCGATTGGCGAATCTGGGCGGTAGTCTATCATAAATCCAGAAAAGAATACTAAACTCAGGGTTTAGTTTTTTCTAAATTTCATTAGAATGTGATCTACATTTAAGAAAATAAAAAACGGTTGAAAACCATGTCATACAAATTCCTCTCTTTTATCGGCGGCGGCAATATGGCGCAGGCTATCGTCTTCGGTTTGTTAAAACAGGGCTACCCTGCCGACAAAATTACCGTTTGCGACCGCAACCAGGCCAAACGCGAGTTGTTCGCGGCTCAAGGCGTGCGGGTTACACAAGATCCACAAACCGCCGCCGAACAGGCGGAAATTGTGGTGCTTGCCGTAAAACCGCAAGGCGCGTCGACACTCGCGCAAACAATAAGTGCGGTCGATTTTTCCGATAAATTTTTGATTTCCATTATGGCGGCAATTTCAGTGAAAAAATTGACCGCACTTTTTCCTACGGTTCGCCATATTGTTCGCGTCATGCCGAATACGCCCGCCTTGGTTTCCGCCGGCATGTCCGGCTTGTTCGCGCCGCCGTCCGTGCCCGACGAATTAAAACGACAGGCCGAATCGCTGCTGAAAGCGGTGGGAAAAATCTGTTGGGTGGAAAACGAATCGGATATGCACAGCGTCACCGCCGCTTCCGGCTCCAGTCCCGCTTATTTTTTCCTGTTTATGGAAGCCATGCAGCAAGCTTTATTAGCGATGGGATTAAACGATCAACAGGCGCGTGAACTGATTCAGCAATCCGCTTTAGGAGCCGCAAAAATGGCGATTGAAAATCCGCAAACGCCGCTTACCGTTTTGCGCGAAAACGTCACGTCCAAGGGCGGCACCACGGCTGCCGCACTGGTGGTGTTCAACGAACGTCAATTCTCGCAAACCGTGCAACTTGCCATGCAGGCCTGCGTTGCCCGTTCACAGGAAATGGAAAAATTATTTTGATGCGACTCTCTCCGTTCAACTGGCTGGCATTGGCTTTTTTCGGCTATTTTTTTGCCTACGGCGTGCTGGTACCTTACCTGCCGGTGTGGGTGAAATCCCACGCTTACGATCCGCAATTTATCGGCATCATTCTGTCTTCTTCCTATTTTTTCCGCTTTATCGGCAGCTTTTTCTTCGGACGAATGATTAAACACAGCCATCAGCTTTTCACCGCTTTGCGCCTGATCGCCTGGTCCATGGTGGGCATGACTTGCATAATGGCGCTGACGGCACAAAATTTCTGGTGGCTGTTCGTCAGTATCGGCATTTTCAGTATGTTGAACGCCGCCGGCATGCCGTTAACCGACAGCCTTGCCGCCACCTGGCAAAAACAGCTGGAACTGGATTACGGCAAAGCGCGCCTGCTCGGTTCGCTGGCGTTTACTCTCGCCCTGGTTGCGGTGGGGCAGCTTATCCGTTTCACCGGCGAACAAAATATTATCTGGATTTTGACCGCACTTTTCGTGTTCTATTCTTTGCTGTTAATGCTTAATCCGCATCCTAAACCCCACGACGAAGCGGAAAGTACGGGCGAAAATTCAGTAAATTATTGGATGTTACTGAAAAATGCCGACCACGCCAGAATGTTGCTCGCCGCCTTTCTTATTCAAGGCTCCCACGCCGGTTATTACGTTTACAGCATATTGTATTGGAACGAAAACGGTATTCCCGTCCGACTCACCAGCCTGCTTTGGGGCTGCGCCGTGACGGCGGAAATTCTGCTGTTTTTCTTTTCCAAACGCTTATTCGGCGACTGGTCCGTGCGTCATTTAATGTTACTGGCAACCCTCGCCGCCGTTATCCGCTGGGGCGTATACGGCAGCACCACATCCATCCTCTGGCTGACATTATTGCAAACGTTCCACGCCCTCACTTTCGC
This sequence comes from Actinobacillus sp. GY-402, assembly GCF_014843355.1. Classification (GTDB taxonomy): domain Bacteria; phylum Pseudomonadota; class Gammaproteobacteria; order Enterobacterales; family Pasteurellaceae; genus Exercitatus; species Exercitatus varius. The sequence continues at coordinate 434,720 of NZ_CP062137.1, read as the reverse complement.
CGTCATGCATATTGCCATGATTCGCTACATCGCCCGCCAACCGCAAAATACGATCGTCAAATTGCAATCGTTATACAGCGGCCTGGCGAACTGTCTGGGCGTCGCCGTAATGACCATGATCTGCGGAAAAATTTATCCGCTCTCACCGCAAGCCATGTTCATCACCATGTCGGCCCTGGCGGCAATCGCATTTTTTGTGATACCGAGAAAGATTTAAACAATTTCCGAAATTATCTGCTAGAATCCAAAGTCCATACGCAAACGGTTTCGGATAAAGAAAAGTGCGGTGAAATTTTGCAAAGTTTTTTGGGGAAAGCGGCTGTTTGTAAAACCGATAATTCTCCTGCAATGGAAAAATAAGAAAACACTTAAAAAATAATCAGTATAGTTGCAGTTACAGTTATAAAAATGGTTGTTTTCAGGTAGAGATTTTTAATAAAAATGAATAATTTTAATTGTCTTTGCCTGATTTTTTTAATCAAATTTGTTTTGAAAAATAGGAACCCAAATGCAACTCACCAGCGACATCAAACAAATCATCCTTCAATCTCGTGAAACCGCTATCCGTTCGGTGGATTTCCAACGGGTGCTGATGTATTGGCATATCGGCAAGCGGATTTTTGAAGAAGAACAGCAAGGGCAAGATCGGGCGGATTATGGCACTTACTTGATTAAAGAGCTGGCTCAGCAACTTGTGCCTGAATTTGGCAGTGCGTTTTCTTCTCGCCAATTAAATTGGTATCGTCAGTTTTATCGTACTTTTCCAATTGTGAACGCACTGCGTTCACAATTGAACTGGACGCAATATCGTATGTTATTACGCCTTGATGATGCGGATAAACGTGAATTTTATATCGCAGAAAGCGTGAAAAATAACTGGAGTTCGCGTCAGTTGGAACGGCAGATTTACAGCAATTTGTACGAGCGTTTATTGCTAAGTAACGATAAAGCTAATATGCTTACGGGGTTTTGAGCAGAAGGTGGAAGAGCAAGATCGGTTCATTTTGCAAAAATGAGAATATTAAAGTTGAATAATTATAATGGAACTATAACTTATGCGTATCTTTAAAAATATAAATGGTAAATTATCTCTCTTACATGATAAACCTTTTGAAAAAGAAAGGTACTTACAAAATTTATTTGAAAAAAACTTATCTAAAATTACAGACTATCACTTTATCTCAAGTGAATTCACTATAAAAAATAGTAGAATTGATACATTAGCATTTGATCCGGAAAATAACTCTTTTGTTATTATTGAATATAAACGCAGTCAAAATATCAGTGTCATAGATCAAGGTATTTCTTACCTTAATTTAATGTTGGAGTACAAAGCTGATTTCATTATTGAGTATAATGAAAAGAAAAATAAGAATTTAAAACGAAGTGATGTAGATTGGTCTCAATCTAAAGTTATTTTTATTTCATCATCATTTACCGATTTTCAAATTCAAGCTTCTAACTTTAAAGACTTGCCGATTGAGTTATGGACAGTAAAACAATTTGAAGATGGTATTATCTATGTAAGTTCTATAAAAAAATCCAAAGCCTCTCCAAGCATTAACTCTATAAAAAATAAGGGTGAAATTAGTACACTAAAAGAATTAAAAGTGTATAGTGAAGAAGATCACTTAAAAGATAAATCCGAAGATATTCAGGATCTATATATGACTTTTAAAAATGCTATTCTAAATTTAAATAATGATATCAATATTGAACCTAAAAAGCTGTATATGGTATTTAAAACAGAAAGAAATATTGCTGCAATACACTTACAGAAAAAAGCGCTTAAACTTTGGATTAATCTTGTTTCGGGGAAACTTGACGATCCTAAAAATTTAGCTCGGGATGTTTCTCAAACAGGTCATTGGGGAACGGGTGATTATGAATTACTTATTGAAGATAGTAAAAATTTAGAATATATAATGAGCCTAGTTAAGCAGGCTCTATAAAGCGATGTTTAAGCTAATTTACCTCAAAAATTATTAAAAGTGCGGTCAATTTTTTGAACGTTTTATAGGAAATATTATGACACAACACCTCACCATCATCGACACAGGCTGTGCAAACCTGTCTTCTGTAAAATTTGCATTCGACCGTTTGGGGATTCAAGCGGAAATTAGCCGTGATTTGGCGAAAATTAAATCGGCGGATAAATTGCTGTTACCGGGCGTAGGGACGGCGATGGCGGCGATGAAAAATCTGCGGGATCGCCAGCTGATTGAAACCATCCAAAATGCTACCCAACCGATGCTTGGCATCTGTTTGGGCATGCAGCTGATGACGGAATTTTCCACCGAAGGCAATGTGGAAACCTTGCGCCTGATGAACGGCAAAACGGAGTTAATTCCGAATACGGGCTTGCCATTGCCGCATATGGGCTGGAACCGTGTGCGCTATGCGGCGGATCATCCGTTGTTTGCCGGCATTGAGCAAGACAGCCATTTCTATTTTGTGCATAGTTATGCGGTGCTACCGAATGAAAATACCATTGCGACCAGCAACTATGGCGTGGATTTTTCTGCGGCGATTGCGAACAAAAACTTTTATGGCGTGCAGTTCCACCCTGAACGTTCGGGCAAAAACGGGGCGCAGTTGTTGAAAAATTTTGTGGAGAATATCTAATGGCGGAAGTGTTAGCTTTAAAAATCGGTTTGGTAGAAAACGTGACTTTTGCGGACGGAACTACTTTAGAAAGCGCCATTCGCAAGCAACCTGTGGATAAAATCACCGTTCACGAATTAGGCGCAGAAGGCAATGATGTGGGCTTGAAAGCCCATCATGGCGGTGTGGATAAAGCATTGTTTTTTATGGCGGAAAAAACCTTCGAAAAATTGACCGCACTTATCGGTAAAGATTTCGATTGGAAGAACACGGCGATTTACGGCGAGAATTTTATCGTTTCTGAATTGGATGAAACCAACGTTTGTGTGGGCGACCGTTATCAAATTGGCGATGTGATTTTAGAAGTCTCGCAACCACGCAAGCCTTGTGAGCGGTTGTCGCTCAATTCTGAGTGTGCGGAGACGCAAAAAATCGTGCGAGAACAAGGTTTAACGGGTTGGTATGTGCGTGTGGTTCAAACCGGTGTTTGCAAAAAAGGCGACAAAATCCACCGCTTGCAACGCCCGTATCCAGATTTGAACATTATGCACCTAAACCAACTTGCCGCACAAAAACCAACCGAGGCAATGCGTGCGGAGCTAGAAAAAGCGTTGGCTTGCGGAGTGTTGGCAGAGGCGTTTAAGCGGACGTTGAGAACACAATTATCAAGAATTTAACTACCCTTCCCCTCGCCTGCTTGCGGGAGAGGGTGGAGAAAAATGTGAAACATTTTTCGGAGGGAGAGGGGATTATGAGAGAAAAGGAAACCACACAGTTAAGAAAAAATGCAAAACGCTTACGTTCTGATATGACAGAAGCTGAATGGGCATTATGGTATCACTTACGAGCAAAACGTTTTTGTGGTATTAAATCTATCGACAAAAAATTGTTGGAAATTATATTGCTGATTTTCTTTCACTTAATCCTAAATTGATTATTGAACTTGACGGCTCACAACACGCAGAACAAATAGAATATGATCGTATTCGTACGGCATATTTAGAGGAACAAGCATTTACAGTAATTCGTTTTTGGAATGACGAGGTTTTAAGGGATATAAATATGGTGCTAGATGTGATATTCGATGCTATTCATAATGATTTCCCCTCTCCCTCCGAAAATCCTTAACGGATTTTCTCCCCCCTCTCCCGCAAGCGGGCGAGGGGCAGGATAGATACAAGGAACAAACACAACATGAAAAAATCTATTATTATCCCTGCCCTTGATTTGATTGATGGGCAGGTGGTGCGGTTGCACCAAGGCGATTATGCCAAACAGACGACTTATAGCGACAATCCGATTGAGCAGTTTGCCAGCTACCTTGCGCAAGGCGCACAGCAGTTGCATTTGGTGGATTTGACGGGGGCAAAAGATCCTGCCAAAAGACAAACCGCACTTATCGGCGAAATTATTGCGGCGACCAAATGTAAAATCCAAGTGGGTGGTGGTATTCGCAGCGAGCAAGATGTAGCGGATTTATTGGCGGTGGGAGCGAACCGTGTGGTGATTGGCTCAACGGCGGTTAAAGAGCGTGAAATGGTGAAAGGCTGGTTTAACAAATACGGTGCGGAAAAATTTGTGTTAGCGTTGGACGTAAACATTGATGCAAGCGGTCAAAAAATCATTGCGATTAGCGGTTGGCAGGAAAACAGCGGTGTTTCGCTGGAAGAACTGATTGAAGATTTCCAATCGGTTGGCTTGCAGCACGTTTTATGTACGGATATTTCCCGTGACGGCACGTTGGCGGGGTCAAATGTGGATTTATACAAAGAAATTTGTGCGAAATACCCTGATGTGAATTTCCAATCGTCCGGCGGTATCGGCTCATTGGACGATATTAAAGCATTAAAAGGCACAGGCGTGGCTGGCGTGATCGTGGGGCGCGCGTTGTTGGAAGGTAAATTTAATGTAGCGGAGGCAATTTCATGTTGGCAAAACGGATAATCCCTTGTTTAGATGTGCGTGACGGACAAGTAGTCAAAGGCGTACAGTTCCGCAATCACGAAATTATCGGCGATATCGTACCGCTCGCCAAACGTTATGCGGAAGAAGGGGCGGACGAACTGGTGTTCTACGATATTACTGCTTCATCAGACGGCAGAACCGTTGATAAAAGCTGGGTGCAGCGCGTGGCGGAAGTAATCGATATTCCGTTTTGCGTAGCAGGCGGCATTAAAACCATTGACGACGCCGAGCAAATTTTTGCCTTCGGCGCCGATAAAATTTCCATAAATTCGCCCGCACTTGCGGATCCTGAACTGATTTCCCGCCTTGCGGATCGCTTTGGCGTACAAGCCATTGTGGTGGGGATTGATAGTTGGTTTGAGAAAGAAACAGGCAAGTATTGGGTGAATCAATATACGGGCGATGAAAAACGCACTCGCCAAACCAACTGGCAGCTGCTCGACTGGGTGCAAGAAGTGCAAAAATGCGGCGCCGGCGAAATCGTGCTGAATATGATGAACCAAGACGGCGTGCGCAACGGCTATGATTTAGTCCAACTGAAAAAAGTGCGTGAAGTCTGCTACGTGCCGCTAATTGCCTCAGGCGGTGCTGGGGAAATGGTACATTTTAGAGATGCGTTTATTGATGCGAATGTGGACGGTGCACTGGCGGCGAGTGTGTTCCACAAGCGGATTATTGAGATTGGGGAGTTGAAGGAATACCTAGCGAAAGAAGGAGTGGAAGTTCGTAACTAAGCAATGAAGAAAATTCTGATAAGTGCCTGTTTGCTTGGCGAGAATGTAAAGTATAACGGCGGTAATAATTTTGCTGAAAACTTGGTGAAATTATTAGAGAAATACGCTGTTGAGATTGTACTAATCTGCCCTGAAGTAATGTCTGGGTTACCAACACCAAGGCCGCCGGCTGAAATTCGACAAGGCGATATTATTACAATTACCGGCAGTTCTGTTTTAAGCGAATTTCAGCAAGGAGCTAATTTAACCTTGCAAAAAGCAAATTCAGAAAATATTAATATAGCAGTTTTAAAAGAAAAAAGTCCGTCTTGCGGTAGCCATTACGTTTATGATGGAAATTTTGCCAATCGCTTGATTAAAGGCGAGGGTTTAACGACCCAATTATTGAGGCAAAACGGCATAAAGGTATTTTCTGAGAATGATTTATCAGAATTAGAGAGGCTTTTTCAAAATACCTAGCCGCCCCGTGCCGGGCTAAATCCCGTTGTTTTGCGGCTGCATATCATAAAGGGATAAGAGCCAGGATTATATAACCCCATGCGGCTCGTATAGGGCGCAAAAACAGGAGGAATGATGTCAGCAAATGCACTATTGGTCATTGATTTTCAAAATGGCGTTTGTTTCGGCGAAGAGAAAATTTACAATTATGAAAATGTCGTAAAACTAATCAATCAACGTATTGATAATTATACCGCACAAAATAAACCTATTATTTTTGTACAACATACAGACGAATCGCTAAGAAAAAATAGCCATGACTGGAAAATTGTTAGTGATTTGCATGTAAATAAAGGTACGTTTTTTTGTAGAGAAAAAGGCTCCGAGTGCATTTTACCAAACCGAATTAGATTCTTTGTTGAAGAGAGAAAATATCGCCAGTTTGGAAATTTGCGGTGCCGAAACACCGTTTTGTATTGAAGCGACGGTTCAGGCCGCACATAATTTGGGTTATAAGTTATATATGAAAAAAGGTGCAACAACGACTAATTTCCAACGTTATATGACTGCTGAAAATACGGTGAAGCACTATGAAGCTATTTGGGGATTCAATAATCACTTTCTAACGCTGTTAGATTAGCAAATCATGCCACTATAAGATCATCTGATTAGTTAGATTTAGGAAACATATGCAAATACAAAACATCAACTGGCAAAAAGTCGATAACCTGCTTCCGGTTATCGTCCAACACGCCCAAACCTGTGAAGTTCTTATGCTTGGTTATATGAACCAAGAAGCATTAGACAAAACATTGGCCGAGAAAAAAGTGACATTTTTCTCCCGCACCAAACAACGTTTATGGACGAAAGGGGAAACTTCGGGGCATTTCTTAAACGTGGTGGATATGAGCCTGGATTGCGATAACGACACCTTATTGATTTTAGTCAATCCAATCGGCCCGACTTGCCACACGGGCGCAGAAAGTTGTTTCCATCAGTTTGAAACTCAATCCGAAGGCGATTGGACGTGGTTTGCCAAATTGGAGCGCGAACTTGCCGAACGTAAAAACGCGGATCCCGAAACGTCTTACACGGCGAAACTTTATCAAAAAGGCACCAAGAAAATCGCGCAAAAAGTGGGCGAAGAAGCGGTGGAAACCGTTTTGGCGGCAATGGCGAAAGATCGCGCGGAAACCGTTTCCGAAGCGGCGGATCTGGTGTATCACTTAACCGTGTTGCTACAAAATGAAGAACTGAGCTGGCAAGATGTGATCGCCAAATTGAAAGAGCGCCACCAAGGCATCGGTTTGCATCCCGAAGGTTCCAATAAATAACGAAAGTGCGGTCAAATTTAGCCGCGTTTTTTGTGGGAATTGTGACGCACTTCATTGAAGTGACTCGTCAATTCCTTTACAATCAACCGATTTTTGCAGAAAGAAGGAAGATCCCATGAAATTAGTCGAAGTGAAACATCCTCTGGTTAAACATAAATTAGGTTTAATGCGCGCAGCGGACATCAGTACCAAAAATTTCCGCGAGCTGGCTACGGAAGTGGGCAGTTTATTAACCTACGAAGCCACCTCGGATCTGGAAACGGAAAAAGTGATTATCGACGGCTGGTGCGGCGATGTGGAAATTGATCGTATTAAAGGAAAAAAAGTCACCGTGGTGCCGATTTTACGCGCGGGTCTGGGTATGATGGACGGCGTGCTGGAACATATTCCGAGCGCGCGGATTAGCGTAGTGGGAATGTACCGTAACGAAGAAACCCTTGAACCGGTGCCTTACTTCCAAAAACTGGCAAGCGATTTGGAAGAACGTTTAGCCATTGTGGTTGACCCGATGCTGGCCACAGGCGGTTCCATGATTGCTACCATCGATCTGTTAAAACAAAAAGGTTGCCAACAAATCAAAGTGTTAGTCTTAGTGGCGGCGCCGGAAGGCATTAAAGCGTTGGAGGCGGCGCATCCGGACATTGAACTTTACACCGCGTCAATCGACAGCCATTTAAACGAACATGGTTATATCGTGCCGGGTTTGGGCGACGCGGGCGATAAAATTTTCGGTACAAAATAATCGTTTTTTTATGCGTAATCGCCAATGCGATTACTTATGGCTTCGCCACCGTTGGCAAAGCCAACGTTCAAAAAGCGTTGCTTTTTGTGACCGCACTTTCGTATCGTCTTCGGGTGAACCGTAAAAGTGCGGTCGATTTTTGTAACATTTTTGACGAACAGAAACCTTCGTTCGCGTTCGTCTATGCGAGAACCTAATGACAACTCAAACTGAAGAGAAACAAAGCGCCGCCAAGCAAGTTTTTGTCGGCTTACAAATGCTTTTCGTGGCGTTCGGCGCCTTGGTGCTGGTGCCGCTCATTACGGGGCTGGACGCCAATACGGCGTTGCTCACCGCCGGCGTCGGCACGCTGCTGTTCCAATTATGCACCGGCAAACAAGTGCCGATTTTTCTGGCGTCTTCCTTCGCATTTATCGCCCCGATTCAATACGGCGTGCAAACCTGGGGCATTTCCGTCACCATGGGCGGTTTAGCCTGTACCGGATTGGTTTATCTGGCATTAAGTACGCTGGTGAAACTGCGCGGCGTAGCGGCGCTGGAACGCATTTTCCCGCCGGTTGTGGTCGGCCCGGTGATCATCATTATCGGCATGGGTTTAGCGCCCGTTGCAGTGGATATGGCGGTGGGCAAAGGCAGCGCCTACGCTTATAACGACGCCGTTCTGGTCTCGCTCGTCACATTACTGACCACCCTGTTGGTAGCGGTGTTCGGTAAAGGCATGATGAAACTGATCCCGATTATGTTCGGCATCGCGGTAGGCTACGTTTTATGCTTATTCCTCGGCTTAATCGATTTCCAGAAAGTCATCGACGCGCCTTGGTTCAGTTTGCCTAACATTACCGCCCCGGAATTCAAGCTTGAAGCCATTTTATATTTACTGCCCATCGCCATTGCGCCGGCGGTGGAACATGTGGGCGGCATTATGGCGATTAGCTCCGTCACCGGTAAAGATTTCCTGAAAAAACCGGGGCTGCACCGCACCTTACTGGGTGACGGGCTGGCAACGACGGCAGCATCAATGCTGGGCGGCCCGCCCAATACGACCTATGCGGAAGTGACCGGCGCCGTCATGCTAACCCGTAATTTTAATCCGAATATCATGACTTGGGCGGCAATCTGGGCAATCGCCATTTCTTTCTGCGGAAAAGTGGGCGCCTTCCTCGCCTCCATTCCGACCATCGTGATGGGCGGCATTATGATGCTGGTATTCGGCTCTATCGCCGTGGTGGGCATGAGCACGCTGATCCGCGGTAAAGTCGACGTAACGGAAGCGCGTAATCTCTGCATTATTTCCGTGGTGATGACCTTCGGTATCGGCGGCATGTTTGTAGACGTGGGCGGCATGTCCATCAAAGGCATTAGCCTTTGTGCGATTGTAGCGATTATTCTGAATTTAATTCTGCCGAAAGCGGAAAACAAAATCGATTAAAGTGCGGTCACAAAAAGCAACGCTTTTTGAACGTTGGCTTTGCCAACGGTGGTGAAGCCATAAGTAGCCGCATTGGCGATTACGCATAAAAAAACGAAGTTTTTTGAACGCTCCGTCATGAGTGAGCAATTGCAACATTACCAATAATCGCATTATTTTCAGGGCGTATCATTGCGCCCTTTTTTACGGCAAAATAAAGGGCGAACCCTCTGCTCGCCCGATAAAATCAACATGCTGCCGCGCCCAGCGTGCCGTCGTCTTCAAGTTGTTTTTTCACGCCGATAATTTCACGGATTTTTTCACCGTCTTTGAAGAACACAAAACCACCGTGTTCCATTTTGGTCCAGTTCTCGTTTTTAGTCAGCGGAAAAGTGGTAATAATGGTGACTTTATCTTTTTCCGTGGTGTAATTGCGGAAATCAATCACGCCGTCATCATCAATACGCTGCACTTCGCAGAACGGCGCGCGCCGCGTGATGTAATGGAGATTGGTGGAACAATGCGCAATCATCCATTCACCGTTGGAAAGAATAAAATTGAAGGTGCCGTATTTTCCCAATTCCTGCGTCATTTCCTGAATGATTGCGAAAATTTCATCTTCCGACGGTTTATGGCAATAACGTTTTTTCAATTGATCCGCAATATAACAGAATGCCGCTTCGGAATCGGTGGAGCCGATAGGACGGCAATAACAGCCCGATAAATCAGGCAACGCTATCAGATTGCCGTTATGAGCGAATACCCAGTTTTCTCCCCAGATTTCGCGGATAAACGGATGAGTATTAACAATGCTGACTTCGCCCTGCGTGGCTTTTCGGATATGGGCGATCACATTCAGCGATTTAATGTTGTACTGCTTAACGCAATCGGCAATGGGTGAAACGGCGGCGGGTTTTTCGTCACGAAAAATACGTACGCCTTTGCCTTCAAAAAAGGCGATGCCGAAACCGTCGGAATGGGTGTCGGTCAGCCCCGCACGGCGGCGAAAACCTTCAAAAGAGAACACAATATCAGTGGGAACGTTACAGTTCATACCGAGTAATTGGCACATAAAAATCCCTTAAAAATAAAACCTGTTATCCGATGATGATTTAACACCAGAAACCGCTGAATTTCAATCTAAACAACCTGAGTTTTTAGAACAAAAAGTTACATAAAATAACGGGACGAAAAAAGTGCGGTCAAAAATCGCAACGTTTTTTGACCACACTTCACGTGCAAACCGACAAAATTTACAGCTTACGCCAGGTTGTGCCGTTTGCACCGTCTTCCAGCACCACGCCCATCTCTTTCAAAGCGTCCCGCGCGGCGTCGGCGGCCGCCCAGTTTTTCTCGGCGCGCGCCTCGTTGCGCCGTTTGATTAACGCTTCGATTTTACTTACTTCGTCAGTCGCCGCATCGCCTTGTAAAAAGGTTTCCGGATCCTGTTCCAATAAGCCTAACACGGCTGCAAGCTGTTTTAAGCGGCTGGCAAGTCGATTCGCTTTAGCTTGATCTTCGGTTTTTAACTTGTTGATTTCGCGCGCCAATTCAAACAATACGGCTAGCGCGCCCGGCGTGTTGAAATCGTCATCCATGGCATTTTTGAAATCAATTACATATTGATCTTCCGCCGGAATATCCACCGTTTCACAACCGCGCAGTGCGGTATATAAACGTTCCAGCGCCTTGCGCGCCAGGCCGATATTTTCCTCGCTGTAATCCAGCAAACTGCGGTATTGCGCGGTTAAAAAGAAATAACGCACGCTTTCCGCGTCATATTTCGTCAAAATATCGCGAATGGTGAAGAAATTATTGAGGGATTTGGACATTTTTTCTTCATTAATCGTCAGCATGCCCGTATGCAGCCAGTAATTCACGTATTCGCCGTCATGCGCGCAACAGGATTGAGCGATTTCGTTTTCGTGGTGCGGAAACATTAAATCCGAGCCGCCGCCGTGAATATCAAAATGGTTGCCAAGCTCTTTGCTGTTCATCGCCGAACATTCGATATGCCAGCCCGGACGGCCTTTCCCCCAAGGCGAATCCCAGCTCGGTTCGTTCGGCTTCGACATTTTCCACAACACGAAATCCATCGGATTTTTCTTCACGGATTTAATTTCCACCCGCGCGCCGGCTTGTAATTGTTCTAAATTCTGACGGGAAAGCGCGCCGTATTGTCGAAAGGATTGCACATCGAACATCACATCGCCGTCCGCCGCCACATAAGCGTGCCCGCGCCGAAGCAACGCTTCCACCATGGCAATGATGTCGGGAATATGTTTGGTGGCGCGCGGCTCGACGTCCGGTCGCAAAATATTTAGCGCATCAAAATCTTTATGCATTTCCGCAATCATGCGTTCAACCAGCTGATCGCAGGTTTCATTGTTTTCCAACGCGCGTTTAATGATTTTGTCGTCCACATCGGTAATGTTGCGCACATAACGCAGGTTATACCCCAGAAAACGGAGATAACGGGTAATCACGTCAAAGGATACAAAGGTTCGTCCGTGCCCGAAATGGCACAAATCGTAAACGGTGACGCCGCATACGTACATACCGACCCGATTCGGGTTAATCGGTTTAAATTCTTCTTTTTCGCGTGTGAGAGTGTTGAAAATTTTTAGCATTATGTTCTCTTTACAAGTTTTTAAAATAATCTTTTCGTTTGAGAAGAATATCTTCGATCTCTTTTAACTCTTGATTTATACAATTCTTTGTTTTATGCATTATGAATTCTAACATAGATAATTCGATATATTTATTAATAGCTCGATAAATAATGAATACCCGCCCTTGATCATCTATAATATGCTTGTCTTTTTCATTTAACTCTTCAATATCACCGCATTTTATTGTCCAGTGAAGTTTTTGAGCAATATTTAAATTTAATGCGATTGTATTATCAATACACATTATAGATATAGCAATCCCCGATGGTACACCTAATAGCTCTTTAAGTTTATCATCAGCTTCGGAACATCCTCTAATATCAGGGAAATCTTCATTATCTCTATGCCATAAACCTCTATACATTTCAGTGAAGTATTGATTGGAAAAAATTGAGTTTGGAAATAAGCAATGAAGAATACCAATAGACAACTTTGCCATAAAACGCTGATCATACTTTATATTTTTTGAATATTTTAATTGTCCACGATTAGAATCATCCTTAAAAAACTCTATTCTTTCTATGTCTACTTCGTCAGGCATTGAAAATCCAAATTGTCTTAAGTCACAATCAGTGATCTTGGTACACATGATTTTACGAACTTTTTTATTTTCAAATGCTAATTTGAAAGAAAGTAAAGATAACAAAGGATTTTTTCGTGTTCTTTCAGAACATAAGAAATATGCAGTTGTCCATTTTTCTTTTGCCGTTCTAGGGTTCCCACCTGCATACCAATATAAACGCTCATCCTCAGATCTTATCCAAAATATTTGTTCACCTAATGGACCTAGATATAACTCACATACATTATTATCTGGCATTTTAGGAGGTCTTATTGTACTAATTCCCATACAAACTAATGGGAGACCTGTTATATTTTTAGGATCAAAAAAATCACTAAATTCAGTAATCAAATGGTTATGTACTAACCAGTCTTTTTCGAAAGATGCATCAACAAATAAACCTAAGTTATTGTTACATGATTTACATACATAATGAGTCTTAAATTTATCAGCAACCAATGCACCACCTAGGAATTGTGGAATTACATGTTCTAGAGAAAAACAGTTTTCATTTTTTTCTTGTTGACAATAGATACATTTTTTCATCGTTGATATCTACAAATTCAGTGAAATCCGACCGCACTTTATAGCACTAATCCGCAAATTATGAAATAATGCCAACCTTCCCATAGTAAATTTATAAGGAATTTTTTAATGATTACATTACATACCAATTTCGGCGATATCAAAATTCAATTAAATTTCGACAAAGCGCCGATTACGGCAAAAAACTTCGAAGATTACTGCAAATCGGGCTTCTATAATAACACAATTTTCCACCGCGTTATTGACGGATTTATGATTCAGGGCGGCGGAATGGAAAGCGGCATGCGCGAAAAAGCCACTAATGCGCCGATCCAAAACGAAGCCAATAACCGCTTAAGCAATAAACGCGGAACCGTCGCCATGGCGCGCACTTCCGATCCTCATTCGGCCACCGCGCAATTCTTTATTAATGTGGCGGACAATACTTTCCTGGATTATCGCGCAAAAGAAATGTTCGGACGCGAAGTGGTGCAGGAATGGGGCTATGCCGTATTCGGCGAAGTGGTTGAAGGCATGGACGTGGTGGACAAAATCAAAGCCGTGAAAACGGGTAACGCCGGTTTCCACCAGGACGTTCCGAAAGAAGACGTGGTAATCACATCCGTTAGCGTCGAATAATACGGCACTTCGCCGTGCTTTTTTCTCTCGGATATGATGAACAACGCCAATATTTATTCCGTTTCCCAGCTTAACCATGCGGCCAAAATGCTGCTGGAGGGACAGCTCGGTTTGGTCTGGCTGACAGGCGAAATTTCCAACTTCAGTCAGCCGGCGTCCGGCCATTGGTACCTCACGCTGAAAGATGAAAATTCGCAGGTGCGCGCCGCCATGTTCCGCATGAAAAATATGCGAGTCGGTTTTCGTCCGCAAAACGGCATGCAGGTGTTGGTGCGGGCGGCGGTCAGTCTGTATGAACCGCGCGGCGATTACCAGCTGATTATCGAATCCATGCATCCGGCTGGCGAAGGATTGTTACAGCAACAATTCGAACAGCTCAAAATGAAACTGGCGGCGGAAGGCTTATTTGCGCAAAATCTGAAGAAAAATCTACCGCACTTTTGCAAAACCGTCGGTGTGATCACCTCGCCCACCGGCGCCGCCTTGCAGGATATTCTGCATATTTTAAAACGTCGCGATCCCAATCTGAAGGTGGTGATTTACCCCACCGCCGTCCAAGGCAAAGAGGCCGCCGGTGAAATTGTGGAAATGATCAATCTGGCGAATATCCGTCGCGAAACGGATGTGCTGATTGTGGGACGCGGCGGCGGTTCGCTGGAAGATTTATGGTGTTTCAACGAAGAAGCGGTGGCGCGTGCGATTTTTCATTCCGCGTTGCCCGTCATCAGCGCGGTGGGGCATGAAACCGATGTGACTATTGCGGATTTCGTCGCCGACGTTCGGGCGCCGACGCCTTCCGCCGCCGCAGAACTGGTCAGCCGCAATCAGGACGAACTGCTGCAACAATTAAACTATAAGCGGCAACGGCTGGATATGGCGTTAGATCGGATTATCAGCCTGCAACATCAGCGCCTACAACGTTTAATTTTACGGCTGCAGAACCGGCATCCGCAAAATCGGTTGCATATGCAGTCGCAGCATACGGCGCAATTAGCGCGGCGTTTAACTATGGCAATGGCGCGCTTGATGGAAAAAAATCGCGAAAAATTGACCGCACTTTCCGTGCGTTTGCAGCAAAATCCGTTGCCCTATCAATTGCAAAAACAGCGCCAATACATGGAACAGCTGCATGCGCGCCTGAATTTTGCCGTTAAAAATAATCTGTCCGAGCGACAGCATAAACTGGCAAATCTATGCGGAAAACTGGACGGATTAAGCCCGTTGAAAGTGCTCGCCCGCGGTTACGCTATTGCGCAAAACCGACAGGGTGTCGCCGTGACGTCCGTTTCCCAAGTTCGCCTTGACGAACCGTTGCAAACGCAAGTTGCCGACGGTTTCATCGAAAGCCGGATAACCAAGATCAAAGAGAAACCCCGTTAATGATGTTAGACGTGCTATTTTTTATCGGTTTGATTGTCGAAGCCATGACCGGCGCTTTATCCGCCGGGCGTGAGAAAATGGATATTTTCGGCGTAGTGGTGATTGCCTTCATGCCGGCCTTGGGCGGCGGCGCCATGCGCGATATCGTGCTGGGCCACTACCCGCTTTTCTTCATTGCCAATCCCGAATATGTTCTCATCGTAGTGGTCACCGCCTTTGCCACGGTGTTAATCGCGCCTTTAATCAGCCATTTCAACCGTTCCTTCCGCACCATTTTTTTAGTATTGGACGGCTTGGGATTGATCCTGTTCTCCATTTTAGGCACCCAAGTGGCGCTTGATATGGGATACGGTTTAACCGTCGCCAGCATTTCCGCTATTTTAACCGGCGCATTCGGCGGCGTATTGCGCGACATTCTCTGCAACCGAATTCCGCTGATTTTCCAGAAAGAACTTTATGCGGTGATCGCCTTTCTCACCGCCTGTCTGTATATAGGTTTACAGCACCTCAATGTGCCGTTAAATCTGAATATTTTAATCACCTTAACCGGCGGTTTTATTTTCCGCCTGCTTGCCATTTATTTCAGTTGGGGTTTTCCGGTTTTCGAATATCAGGAACAGGAAATGGCACCGAAAGACATGCTGCCTAAACTGACTAACCGTCGGAAATATAAGGACAAATAAACCTTAACGCCGGTAAAGTGCGGTCATAAAAATCAAAGTTTTGTGAACGTAAACTTTTTACCTGTTGTCGAAAATCATGAACAATTCGTTCAATCGTAAAAACATACCGTCTTTATCCCGGGAAAGACGGTATTGTTATTTCGATCGGTTTAACTTTAAAGTATGAGTTAGGATTTATTTTGGAAACACGTTATTACATTATTTTTGCCGTCATTATTTTGACATTACAGGTTTTTCTGGTTCTTTTTCATTACACTTTACGTTGGCTGTTGCAGGATAAATTCAGCCCCAAAACTCTGTTCCGGATTTCGCTCTGTCTCGGAATCGCCACCAATGCGTTTATTCTGTCCAATATTTTCTTCCGGCTGTATCATAATTTCCGCCTCAACGCTTTAATTCTGGTGATTTTATATTTCATCGCGCTCACCGGCTTCATGGCGTTTGTGCTGTTTCATGTCGGTAAAATTTGGTTCAGGCGGGACAAACTCAATCATGTGCTGCGCATACTTTATTTTCCGGCATTAATCGGTTTGTTCGGGCTAAGTCTGTATAACGCCTACACGCCGGTTGTGCATCATTATCAAATTCAGCTGGATAAACCGATGCAACCTTTACGTATCGGTGTCGCCAGCGATTTTCATCTCGGCAAATACTTCGGCGGAAAACAAATGGACGAACTGGCGGACATTTTCCGACGGGAAAAAGTGGATCTGATTTTACTGCCCGGCGATATTATGGATGACAATGTCGATGCGTATCTGGCGGAAAAAATGCAATCTCATTTAGCTAAATTACAGGCGCCGCTAGGCGTTTACGCCACGCTGGGCAATCACGATTTTTTCGGTGACGAAAAACGCATTGAAAATGAAGTTCGTAAAACCGGGATTCATTTGTTAATGGACGAAGCGGTGCAGGTAGACGGGAAATTCACCATTATCGGGCGCAATGACGATTTGGTGCCGAATCGTCCGAGTGCAAAAACATTGCTGCGCGGCGTCGACACCCGTTTACCGGTGTTTCTGATGGATCACCGCCCGACGGATATATGGGAACACAGCCGCTTACCCATTGACATTCAGGTATCGGGCCACACTCACAAAGGGCAGATTTTTCCGGCGAATCTGTTAACCTACATGATGTATCCGCTGAATTACGGCTTTAAGCAAATTAACGGCGTGAATTTTTTCGTCACGTCGGGCTATGGATTCTGGGGCGTGCCGATGCGGCTGGCGTCTCAGTCCGAAGTGTTTATTTTGGACGTGCGGGGAACAAATTGATTTCCATTCCTTAACCTCTTCCGAAAACAAAAGTGCGGTAAAAAAACCTTTAATTTTTTGACCGCACTTTTGCGATTGATTCGTTGACGCCGGAATTAAGCGTTATTAATGCCGAATGCCATCACTTCTTCGATTCGTTTTTTATCCAGTGCGATCATCATCAAACGATCCACGCCCAGCGCCACGCCCGAGGTATTCGGCACGCCCGCCTGTAAGGCGCCGAGCAAACGGCGATCTATCTCCCGCTGCGGTAAGCCTAATTTCGCCCGCTGCGCGTTATCCTGTTCAAAACGGCGTAATTGCTCGCGATGATCCGTCAATTCGTGAAAACCGTTCGCCAGTTCCAACCCTTTGTAATAAAACTCAAAACGTTCCGCCACGCGGTGATCTTCCGAACTGATTTGCGCTAATGCCGCTTGAGTCGCCGGAAAGTGATATACGGCGACCGGACGTTCCCGGCCGATTTTAGGTTCCACCACGGTGCTGAACAAAAATTGCAACAACGTATCACGATCTTCGTCCAAATCGCACATAAAATTATATTTACGCGCTAATTCAACCAGAATAGGGCGTTCCACCGAAAGCGGATCCACGCCGACAAATTCCTGAAAGGCGAATTGATAACTCATGATTTCCGCCGGTTCGCAATCCAGAATCTGCTGCAATAAATCATCCACTTCATTAATCAGACGATACATGTCGAAATGCGGGCGATACCATTCCAGCATAGTAAATTCGGGATTGTGGCGGCTGCCCGCTTCTTCGTTACGAAAAACGTGACAAAGCTGAAAAATCGCGCCCGTTCCGGCGGCAAGCAGACGTTTCATATGATATTCCGGACTGGTATTCAACCACAGAGTTTTGGACTGTCCCGCCTGCGGCGCAATAAATTCCGTACTGAAAGTGGAAAGATGCACGTCCGTTACGCCAAATTCGCTTAATACGGGCGTTTCCACTTCCAGCACGCCGCGATCGGTAAAAAACTGGCGAATACTGCGCATAATTTTCGCCCGCGCAAATAAGGTTTCCACGCCGGCCGTCGGCTGCCATTGTTCCTGTTCAAACATATTTAATCCTGTTGTTTTGTTTCCGCTTCTGCGATCGTATCTTGCGTTTTTTCATCCATTTTCACGCTGATATTATGATCCACCACCACGTTCATGTTAATGGTAATGCCTTCTTTAGGCGTTTCTAACTGCACCGTCGGCGTGCAGCCGGTTAATCCCGTCAGGCCGAACAACAAAGCGGAAACCCCAAAAACGATACTCCGTGAGAAAAAGTGCGGTCGAAATTTCGATAATTTTTTCATAACTATTGATTTAACTGATATTCTAAATTCTGCTCAAATTGTGAACCGTAATCGATCATTTGCCACAATTCGTACATATTTTCCTGATGATTATAATTCAATGTAATCGGATTGCGATTCTTCTTTTGCGGATTATAACCGGTAATCTGCGATTTCAGGTTCATCACGCCGTTCGGCGCCAGATTGACGGAAGCGTTCAGGCTTTCCAAATTCATTTCCCGAACCACGTCCACTAAAATACTTTCCGTCCAACCGCCGGATTTCAACCCTGCGACCAACTCGTTACCCAATTTAAGATGCAGCGTTTCCGCCTGTTCAATCGTGCCGTTACAAATCACGCAAGCATGATCATAAAGCCAAAACGGCAACGTCGCATTAATCCGTCCCTTCAGGGTTAAATGATGATAATCCGCCATGCCCAGCACTTTATCCATATCAATGCCGTGCAGTTTTACTTCGGAAATCTGCGTTTGCGGGAAATTCAAGCTCGGAATTTCCGCCGTACCGTCGAAAGCATGCAGGGAAATGTTACGCAATTTAAACGGTTTAGCCCGCGAATAAGGATAGTAACCCTGTACCGCCATTTTCGCATCATCAATCAATAACGCACCCAACCGAATGGAACGCATGCTCACTTGAATCGGTTTGTTATTGGCGCTCAGCTGATAATTATGATAGCGAAACGGAAAGCGAATCTGTATTCCGTTGATTTCGCCGTCCGGCAGGGAAATTTCCCCGTTGCGAACATTCAGATTACCGTTCATCAACACGCCGTTTTCATCGATAATAAAATCCGTCGCCCCTTTAATCGTGCCCTGATGAATGCGCCATTCCCACGCATTCGGGAACAGCGGTTGGAATACGCGGGCGGATTGCTCGTTCCAGGCGATGTTGCCCACCATTTTTTTATCGCCGTAATGCGCTCGCACATCCAGCGGCCCCAGCGCGCCCGCTTTCAAATCGCCGGCTAAATTAAAATCCGAAATGCTTTTTCCGTCCACACCCACGCCGAATACCGGACGAATAAACCGCCCGCCGTAATCGAATTCGACCCATTCGGCACGCGCCTGCATCAGCCCGCGTAAATGATTTTCCGTGTAATCCCAACACAGACGATCTTTCAATTCCAATTCGATTTTAGGGATTTTCACCCCGGCAGTATTCACCTTACCCGAATTGGCATGCAACATATTCAATTCGATATGATCGCCTTCCCAAAAGCCCACGCCTTTCACCTGCAACGGAGTTTTCAGCGCCTTCCACACCGCGCCGCCCTGCACATTCCAATCCCAGCGGTTTAACACGATATTTTCGATACGTCTTAACTTCTGACGTTTATCCCGAATAGAAAAAATGGTTTTTAGCCCCGCAATGAATTCTCTCGCCTGTCCGTCCAACTTTAAATCAATGTTGTCAAACTGCGGCGTACTGCCTTGTAGCAACGCCTGTAAACGACCTTCCAGACCAAAGCGCCCGACCAAAATATCGTTCAACGGCAAACGTACGTGCAGTTTGGTTTCATCAAATTCATTATCCATTTTAAAAATAGAACCGGGATGAAAATGAATGAGCGGATCCTCAAAATTACCGCCGGCATTAAAGGTCAGATTGGTATAAGCCACGGTATTGCCGTAACGCAAGTCCCCGCGACCTTTCAACGGCACATAAATGCGATCGGGCCGAATTTCGCCCTTCTCGCCGGAAATCACCATTTCGCCTTTTCCCAATTTACCAAAGGATTGCAGCAGAATATCTACATCCGACGTCATGGGAAACCAGCCTTCTTTCGGCATATTCAGAGTTAAATCCACAAAGGCTTTGAGCGGTTGATCTCCGTCAAAATCCCAATACGCCAGCCCTTTCTTAATTTCCAGCCGTTCCGCAGAAAAATGAACGGGCACATCCAATAAGGGTTTATTCGCCGTTAAATTGGTGGCGCTGATAATGCCTTCCTGCGCTTTCCATTGCGCCTTGAGTTCGCCTTCCGGCACGGAAAAATCCGGCACGTTCCAATGCCCGCTGAATTCCCCCATCGTCGGCGGAGTAAGCAAATTCTGATTAAGCGAAGTATTGAATTCCAGCAGATAAGACTGTCCGGATTCCGGCTGATAGGCGGCGTTGCCCGATAATAAATAAGTCCCGTCGGACAGCGGTTGAAGTTCGGAATCTAAGCGAAAAATGACCGCACTTTGTTGTTGTACCTGTGCAGCGAGCGTCGCTTTATTCGACAAAAATTTCAGCGTAAGCTGCAGCGGATTGGTTAATAACGGCTGAACGGCAGGCACCGATAAAGCTTCGGTATTGCGTAGCTGAAAAGATTCAATATCCAGTTCGCCTTCGGGCAGCCAACCCCAAAGTGCGGTCAAATTTACGACAGTTTTGCTTTCGTCATCGCTCGGTAATTTTTCCAGACAGGCATAATCCAAACTGAGCTTTTCCGCGGAAAGCCGATGCAAATTCCACCAATTCAGTTTCAGATTGTCCGCCTCGGCAAGATGACATTGCGCGGCTTCGGAATAAACCGATAAATGAGGCAATTCCATGCCGCTCGCCCGCCAATGCCATGAGGAAGAAAGGGTAATTTTAAAATTCGGCGCCAGAAAACGGTTTGCCCATTGCGCCACGCTGACAGGTGTCAGCCAATGAGACACAGACAACGCAAATCCCGCCAACAAAAGGGCGAACAGCAAACAAACCTTTTTCCACATAATCATTCGAAGTCAAAATTCATAAATTATCTGACAAATGATAACAAGAAAAATTCCCCTACAAAAGGCAAAAGAAAAGGCATGCCGAGGCATGCCTTTTTATCTCGTCAAGCTTATTTGCTTAAGCAATGAAAATAGCTGTCCGCCGTGCTTTGCAAGAAGTTTACGTAGGAATCTTTGCCCAACTTCACGCTGTCGCCCATTGGGTCCAAACGCCCGATTTTCACCGCCGTGCCTTTGCTAAGCGATTCAATCACTTTCGGGGTAAATTGCGGTTCGGCAAACAGACAGGATACATGGTGTTCGGCAATTTCCGCTTTAATCTCCGCCAATGTTTTGGCGCCCGGCGCCACCAGCGGATTAATGGTGAACGCACCTTTTTGTTTCAACCCGTAAGCTTGGTTAAAATAACCGTACGCATCGTGGAAAACATAAAATCCCCGGTCTTTCACCGGTTCCAACTGAGCCCGGATTTTCTCATTCTGAAGCTGTAAAGTGCGGTCAAAATTTTGCAGATTTTTTTCAATCTGCGCTTTTTTATCCGGATATTGCGCCGCCAGTTTTTCCGCCACTTGAGTCGCCACCATTGCGCTGATTTTCGGCGAATACCAAACGTGCCAGTTCACGTTTAAATCGTTTTCGTCTTGGTGCTCGTCATCGTGAACGTCGTGCGGTCCGTGTTTATGGGAATGACTGTGTTCGTGCGCATCATGTTCTTCGCCTTCATGGTGATGATGCTCGGATTCGATTAATAGCGCGGCCACGCCGTCCATTTCGGCAATTTCAATCACTTTGTTGCCGTCAATCCGATGAACGGTTTTTGCCAGGAAACCGTCCACGTCTTTGCCGACCCAAAGCAATAAATCCGCGGAGTTGATTTTCTGTACGTCGGAAGGTTTAAGATTATAGTCGTGAGGCGATGCGCCCGGCGGTACGATAACCTCCACGTCCGTTACGCCTTCGGCGATAGATGAAGCGATAAACCCGAGCGGTTTTACCGAAGTGACGATATTGGCTTGCGCACCGGCGGAAAAGGCCAGCACGGCGCCGGCCAACCAGATTTTACGGAAAGAATATGCAGTCATGGGGTTCTCCTATAAGTAAGAATGATTCTCAAAAACCGCAATAAACTACGCGCTTTTTGCACAAAAATCCAGTGAATTTTATTCTGACTTGGCTAAAATTTTATCGATCACGCGGGAAACCGCGAAAAATCCGAAGGTCGCGGTAATCATGGTTGCCGCACCGAACCCGTTGGCGCAATTCATGGAGGCCGAAACCGCACATCCTTCGCCGGCTTTCGGAAAAATAAGCGGTTGAGTGGAAAACACGCAATCAATGCCGAACTTGCGTTTCGGATTCTGACTGAAATGAAAATTCTTGCGTAAAATCGCCCGCACTTTTGAGGCAAGCGGATCCTGAACGGTTTTACTCAAATCCGCGATGCGAATCTGAGTCGGATCCGTTTGCCCGCCGGCGCCGCCGATAGTGATTACGTTGATTTTCTGCCGTTTACAATAGGCGATTAACGCCGCTTTCACCCGAACGCTGTCAATGGCGTCAATCACGTAATCGTAACCGCGGTTCAGGTAATCGGCTAAATTTTCCGTGGTGAGAAAATCGTCGATAATATTCACCTGACATTCGGGATTAATGCGATGAATCCGCGCTTTCATCACTTCGGTTTTCAGTTTGCCGATATCGCCCGTTAAAGCGTGAATTTGGCGATTAATATTCGTGACGCAAATGTCATCCATATCGATCAGGGTGATTTGCCCGATACCGGAACGGGCAAGCGCTTCCGCCACCCAGGAACCGACGCCGCCGATGCCGATCACGCAAATATGGGTCCGACGCAAACGGGCCAAGCCTTCGGGGCCGTATAAGCGCCCGATGCCACCGAATCGCTGTTCGTAATTATCGATACGTTCTGTCATCATTCGACCTTAACGCAATACCCAAACGCGTCCGTAATGTTTGGATAAACCGGAAATATGGCCCGCCGCATCTCCTACGCCGCGATATAAATCAAAGTGATGACTGTTCACGGCTCCGCCCACATCCAACGCAACCATTAAGTTTAACTGATGTGCACCCGTCCAATTGCCGGCATTGTCGATTTCCGGCACTTCCACCAACAACACGGAACCCATCGGAATCAAATATTTATCCGAAGCTACCGCCGCCATCGGCACCAACGGCACGCCCGCCGCCCCTTTCACCTGGCCGGACGGATCATGTTTGAAATAGACATAAGATTCGTTCCGTTCCAGTAAGCCCTGCAAACGGGACGGATTATGCGCCGCCCATTCGCGGATCGCCTGCACCGACATTTTTTCTTTCGGAATTTCGCCGTCTTCCACTAACAAACGGGCAATCGCCGTATAAGGGTAACCGTTCTGCCCCGCGTAAGCCAGATATTGCAAACGGCCGTTGCCGTAATCCACAAAGCCGCTACCCTGCACGCCCAGCAGGAAGTTATCAATCATTGAGTTACTGTAAGCTAACTCCAAACCTTTGCCTTCCAACGCGCCGGCGTAGATCTGCGCCCGACTAAAGCGTTTCTGTGCCGGCAACGCATAAATCGGTTGCTGGAATTCGCCCTGGCGGGAAGCCCGCACTTTAATAACCGGGGAATAATAACCCGTCATTAATACGTTTTGAAAACCGTCGATTCCCGACATAATCTGAGGACGAATACCGAAATTCGTCAGTTCGTTCACATTGGCGCCGGACACCACCCATTGCTGTATTTTGCTGTAATTATCGGCAAAGGCGGAAGCGATTCGATCGGAATAGTTACGTACATTTGAAATTTGAGTTAAAAAATCGCCTTGATTCACAATGCTGCTGTTGCCGTCCACGTCGATACGGGAAACGGTGGTAAACGGCATCGCGCTATAATTTCGCCCTTTATATTTCGCACCGAACTGCATCATTTCAGTCTGACTAGCCTGCGCCGAAACCCGCGCAGCAGGCGATTTGGCGGATTTTCCCGAAGAACAGGCGACTAACATCGCAGCGGCAATAACGGTTAACGCTCTAAATGCAATTTTTTTTCTCATAAAATTCTCTGAAGCTGCTAAAAAATGAAGCGGTTATGATACTCCAAAAACCGCTTTCATCCCTAGTGTTTTTTATGCTTTTTCATATGCGTCGATGAGTTCCGCAAACCAGTCCGCTAAGGCCGGTAACACATCGGCAAGATCTTGGTTATCCAAAGTTAACAGCAAACGTTGCCAGTATCGATCCCCGCGGTGATAATCCGTCGGTTGCGCGGCATTTTCCGCCAGTCGGCGTAATTCGTCCGCAGACTGACATTTCAACGCTTCCGCTATTTTTATGGTGGGAATACATTGAATGCGATTCATGCCACGAATGTAGCCGCCTACGTAAACGCCAAGCTGCACCAGCGCCCGTTCTGCGGCAAGGGGCGCCAGGGTAACGGTTTTATCCCGACAAATCATCAGGCTTGGCGCGGCTTCGCCTGCGGCACATTTTGCCAAATGATAAACCCAGTTTTCCAGACCGAACGCGTCGTTAAAATTTCCCACCCGCCAGGTGACGCGCCGTTTATGTTCGGAATCGCCGTAAAGTGCGGTCAAATTTCCCGTAATTTTTACGCCGTCAATATTCAGTTCAACCGCCTGCGTTTGCGGCGTTTGGGCGAGATAATCCCGCACTTTTTCACGAAACGCGCCCATTTCCGAGCGCATTTGCACTTCATAAACTTTACCGAAATTCCCGCGCGGTAAAATGCCTTTCACTTTGAGCCGCTCGAAATAATCGGAAAGTTCTTCTTCGGAATAGGTCAAAAAATCGTCTTTAATCTGATATAAATCCAAGCCGTCTAACGTGAAATTTTCCGTATCGGGAATTAAATCGTCATCATTTTGAAAATACACGCCCAGTTGATTTTCAAAAAAATATTTCACCGGATGACGAACAAATTTCACCAGCTGATCCAGTTCAATTTGCGTGATTTCTTCTGTTATCGGCGGAATGTTTCGTTTATCGTCCGCGCAAGATACGGGCGGCAGAGGAAGCCATTCTTTCGCAAAAGTGCGGTCGTTTTTGAGGAAGTTTTTCGGGCTTAAAATCGTCATCGGATGAACCTTTGCCGTCAATCGCAATGTCTCATCCGTCAAATTATCATTAATGTAATCCTGCAGCTGACTGACCACAACGGACGGCTGGCGAGGCTGATTATCCGTAATCGAACGCCCTACATAGCTGATGTAAAGCCGCTCCTGCGCCGCCAGCAAAGCTTCCAGAAACAGATAGCGATCGTCATCGCGGCGAGAACGATCGCCTTTGCGACGGTGATATTGCATTAAGTCGAAACTGTTCGGCGTGTGTCGGCGTGGATAATCGTTTTCATTCATTCCCAGCAAACAAACCACGCGGAACGGAATGGCGCGCATCGGCAGCAAAGTACAGAAACTGACCTTTCCCACCAAAAAT
Organism: Actinobacillus sp. GY-402; assembly: GCF_014843355.1. Taxonomy (GTDB): domain Bacteria; phylum Pseudomonadota; class Gammaproteobacteria; order Enterobacterales; family Pasteurellaceae; genus Exercitatus; species Exercitatus varius. The sequence continues at coordinate 409,276 of NZ_CP062137.1, read as the reverse complement.
TTCAGGCTGTTCGGATTATCGTTCAACTTTTCCGTCATCACTTCCGCCATCACTTCCGCGCTAATTTCATCCCGGAAATCCATATTTTTCAGCAATTCCGCCACAGATTGCACGGCGTCCTGAATATATTGCTGCGCCTCCGACGTTTGTTCATCGGCAACGAAGAAATCCGTAAAAAGTGCGGTCAGATTTTGCTGCCATTTTTCAATGGAATGCGGTTGCTGTAAAAATTGATGCCATTGCGCCAGTCGCTCGATAAACGCCGCCAGATTACCGACGACCTGTCCTTTTAATCCGTCGGAATGATCGAATCCCAGGCTGTCCTGCCAAATGCCCTGGCTTTCCCGCATGGCATAACCCAGCAACAAACGCTCCAAACCCGCCTGCCAGGCGTTGTAATTGTTCATGGCGGCGCCCTGGCGTTTATCCAGCCCGAAACGGATTTCAACCTGAGAAACCCAATGACGGATTTGCGCTAAATCCGACAAGGCAATTTCGAATTTCATACGAATCGCCGGCACATCCAGCAGCGCCAGCACTTCTTCCGCGGCAAACCGGCTGTTCTTCAGGCTCAATAAAGACAAATAGGTGGCAAGCAAGACGTCATTTTCCGACAGTTTTCCGTCGGAAATGGAAAATGGAATGTAACGTTCATCCGGTTGTTTTTTACCGGCATTGTCTTCCGCATACCGTTGATATTGCCCGAATACCGCCTGAATATAGGGCGCATAGCGGTCAATATCCGCCACCATCACTACAATATCTTTCGGCGTTAAACTCTTGTCCGCCTGGAATTGGCGCAGCAGATAATCATGCAGCACTTCCACTTCGCGCATAGGGCTGTGGCAAGCGTGCAAAACAATGGACTGATCGGCTTCCTGAAGTTGCAACGGCTGTTGTTTATCGGGAACCAGATTCAAAATACGATTTTTCACCTGCGTCAGCAAATCCATGCCTTCAAGCGGTGTGTAAACGGTGAATTCCTGGGCGTCGAGCTCGCTCAACAGATAGAAAAAATCCCGTCCCAGTTTTCCCCAGGTCGCCAGCAAAGGATGTCCGGTCTGAAGTAATTCATCGTCAACGGAATGCTCAAACTCTTCATTTTTTAACCGCACTTTTTCCGCATCGGACAGCCAGTTTTCTTCTCTATTATTGTGACGATCGCGATAAGTTTTCAAAGATAATTTCCGGATGAAATGCGGATCCGCCAAATCGCCCCAGTAATGTTTACTCGGATTGTTGAAAAATAAATGTACCTGACTGTGTTGACTGATCGCCTGCAACGTGTCCAAATAGGCTTTCGGCAACGCGGAAATGCCAAAAATGAAAATCCGTTCCGGCAAATTTTTCGGTCTGCCCGTTCGTAAAACGTTCAGATATGCCAAATGCAGATTGGCACGATGTTGCGCAACATTACCGTTTGAATGCCGACGCACGGCGGCCGCCAATTCGCGCCAGAGCTGTCCCTGCCATTGAATATCCTGCTTAATTTGGGCAAATAGTGCGGAATTTCCCGCCAGCGCATGACGCAGCTGATTTTCGACGTAATCGTTATCTCCCTTTTCCCAGGCCGCAATCCAATCGGGACGATATACCAGATATTGGTCGAATAAATCGGCAATTCGACGGGCAAGCTGATAACGTTTTTCCTGATCCTTCGGTTTAGGAACCTGCCAATATCCGCGAAGCTGCGGCAAAGAAAGCGTTTCCAACAGCGCCATTAAATGCCATGTCATGGCGTCTTTTCCGAAAGGATTTTGTGGCGCTACATCCGGTAGATTATCCGCATATTGTTGCCAAATAAAACTGGCAGGCATGGGGAAACGCAGATTGGCGGCAATACCGTCCGCCTGCGCAATTTTCAGTTGCAGCCATTGCGCCATACCGGGGCTTTGCACCAGAATGGTTTCCGGCTGAAAAGGATCCGCACTTCGCTGCCGGAGCAGGCTGATTAAGATTCCCGCCTGTACATCAAGATCGTTAGAATGATAAATAAAAAAATCAGACACCATGCAACCTAAAGCAACTTAAAAAAGAAAAGTGCGGTCATTTTCTGAAAGATTTTTATTCGTTGCAAGCTATAAATGCAATTCTCCCGCCGGATAACGCACAATCACATGCTCATCCGTGCATTGGACGGAAAATCTCAATCGATTCTGCACAACGACAGTCTCGCAAGGTAAACCTAAAAACCGGCGCTGTTTCTGATTTTCCGCAATTTGAATCGCTTGATAGCGTTGATAGGTCTCTACTGCGGCTTTACGCTGATAGCCCGTCCATTGGTTAACGGAGATAAAAATGCCGCTAAATAAGGTTAAACTAATCAGTAAAGTCAGCAAACTCATGCCGCGGTAATGATTAAGGGGTAAAATCATGCCAGCTTTTCTCCGCGCGTTGCCATTGACTATATAACTGAACCAGATTCGTCACCGTCGCCTTACGATAAACAATGGAAACCGTTTCGTCCGTACTGATTGCGCCGCCGGAAATAACGGCGCCCCGGATTATTCCCTTGCCGGAAATATGCAAATCTCCTTCGGCAATAATGATGCCGTAAATATCGCCTTCTATCGTCCATTCCGTTTTTGTTTTGTCCAGCCAGTAAAGAAGATCCGATTTATCCTGAGGTAACTTGTCCGGAGGCTCGAATTTATCACGAAATAAAGATAGGGACTCCGCATGAATCATCCCGTTGAATTGACCTTCATTAATCCCCTTCTTAGGCGATTGCTTAAACAATGTCTGCCGCCGACACCAAATATAATGGCGGTTACTGTCGGCAAACTGCGGCTGTTCAAATGCAATCCGAGTAACCGTTTCCGCAGAATCCAAAGGTATTTCAGCACAAGCCGTCGCTTTTTGCCGCCGGCTGAGCTGTTGCAAATCAATATTATGAGCAACATAAATTTGCCGTTGCGACGTCAAAGAAGAATGCAAACGCAGCACATCATCGTCAAACAGCATAAAAATCAATAAAATAGAACTCAGCAATACCAGCAAAGCGAGTGTCATCATACCTCGATAGCGCAATCTGATCATTGCCATTCTCCCTGATTCAACAGAGGAATCACAATGCCGGTTTCATATTGAATTTGCGGATAATTCACAAACTGCCCCGCCAGATACACCTGAATCCCCCGCCCTTGTTCAATCCGGTCAAACGTTAATGCCGTTATGCGATAGGTTTTATCATCCAGTAAATCCGTCCAACCGCTTGAATTGCAGGCTTCAGGTTGAATATAACTTCGGCATTCTTCCTGTTTGCAGGTTTGGCTAATTGAACTTTTATAGGTCTGACGGCTTTCTATCATATTGTCGTTCAGTCGATAGCCAAATAATTCGGTACTGATTTCAGAAGCTGAATTTTTACCGTTCGCCATACAGCTTTTCCCTTTGTTATTCGCACCGATACAGCCGTTGCCGTTCACGTCATAGAAAAACAAAACACAACTGTTTAACGGCGAATTGGTCGATTGTCCGATAGTGACGGCGGTCCCCGTTTCATCCAATTCAAACAGGCTCAGATTATTTTGAACCAATCCCTCCGACAATGCGCGAAAACCGGCACGCCGGATATCCCGTCCCAGTGTTTGCAACACGCGTTGCAATTCGGTTTGTAACTGCAATTTACGTAACATATCATGATTTTGCCGTTGTATATATCCGTAAAAAGAAAGGACGACCAACAATAAAAACGACGATAATGCCAGACTCAACATCAGTGCCAACAAAGTTTGCCCGCGATATTTTATTCCGCTCATTCTTCATTTCCTGTCGTACAGGCACTTAAAGACTGATAATCCTTCAACTTCAACGTTCCCAAATTGGAAAAGGAAAACAGAGTTCGGACGGAATCCGCCTGCAAGACAAAGCACCCGGAAAGAGCCGTATTCCTGATACCGTTAAATTTTGTAATTTCAAAAGGATAATATTGTTTGCTGATGATTGTCGTCTTTTTGGGAAAATAAGGCGTATAAAATTGTGCGGAAACCCGTTCGGGGCATAACGCCGGAGAAAAACAATCACAAACATAATCGTCTTTAATTTGTGCCGTAAAACACCACTTATTACCAGAAGCGTTTTGGTTCGCAATAATCAGCCAAATATTCGATGAATTCTCAACTCTCGCCTGAATACGGCGTAAAAACAAGTAAAGTTTCTGTTGCTCTTTAGTTAAAATCATTTGCGCATTACTTTTTTGCCAGGCGGGAAATGCCAGTTGCGCCAACAAGCTCAGGATTGAAACGACCAGCAATATTTCAATCAAAGTAAAACCCTTTAACGCCGCCCGCATTGCATTCTTTTCCCTAAATTTGTGACCGTCCGCTCGCCGTTATGTTAACGACTAAAAAAACATCGCATTTTTTGCCCGCACTTTACTGCACGGAACTTTAGAAAAATAAAACGGAAAAACCAAGTCTCTCGAATTAGTTCTGGAATGAAAATCACAAATTAAAATAAAGGTAAGGAAAAAAGATTAGCGCTCGCGATGCGTTAAATAGATTTGATTAATTGCCAATAATAAGCTTACGACTGAAAGGAAAAAACGTAAAAATAAATTCGGGAAAATAAGCAGAGTTGCCGTGTAAACGATAATAAATGTCACCACAAGCAAAAAACGGAAATATTGTTTTTTGCTGATATAGACAAAGATTAAATATGCAAAAACTAAAAGCGATAATCCAATTAATGCAAATAAAAAGAAATTAACCATAAACTTTCGATTGCCTTGGAAAAGATGGTGGGTCGTGAAGGATTCGAACCTTCGACCAACGGATTAAAAGTCCGCTGCTCTACCGACTGAGCTAACGACCCATGCTGACATGGGTAAACCAGATTCTAAGTGGTGGGTCGTGAAGGATTCGAACCTTCGACCAACGGATTAAAAGTCCGCTGCTCTACCGACTGAGCTAACGACCCGTACTGATATGGATAAACCGAATTTTAAGTGGTGGGTCGTGAAGGATTCGAACCTTCGACCAACGGATTAAAAGTCCGCTGCTCTACCGACTGAGCTAACGACCCACTTCATGGCACGCCCTAATTACGTCGTGCAACGGGTGGATATAATACGGATTTAAATTTAATAATCAACAAAAATTTACATTTTTTTGTTTGATTGAACGAATACTCAACAATTAAACCAAAAGGTAAAACTATTCTCTCTCATCGTAAAATAGCCATATTTGTTTTTCACTTTTATATAGCACCATAAAAAAACATCGATTTTTTTGACCGCACTTTTTACTCGCCATAAACAAAACAGGCTCATAAGAGCCTGTTTTTTTTATACTAATCAAAAATAATTTTAAATTAGTATGCTAACACTGCGCGACGGTTTTTCGCGTATGCAGCTTCGTCGTGACCTAACACTGCAGGTTTTTCTTCACCGTAAGAAACAGTTGAAACATTGTTAGCGCCTTTAGCACCTAAGTAGTTTTTAACTGCGTCCGCACGACGTTGACCTAATGCGATGTTGTACTCTGGAGTACCACGTTCGTCAGCGTTACCTTCAACTAATACTTTAGCAGCCGGAGTTGCTGTTAAGTACGCTGCGTGCGCGTCTAACAATTGTTGATATTCACCTTCGATATCATATTTATCGAATGCGAAGTAAACGGTGTTGTAACGTTGTTGTAAATCTTCAACAGAGTAACCACCGAATTGTTGTCCTGCATTCGCACCGTTTGTAGCGTTTGCATCGTTGTCTGATGAACTACATGCAGCTAATGCTAATACTGGCGCAACTAACAATAATTTTGCTAATTTCATTAAATTTCTCCTCAGAGTTTATTTTGTTAAGTATGGTGACCAAGCAGGAAATTTGACTTGTCCATCACTTCCTGGCAACCGAGCTTTAAAGCGTCCGTCTGCGGACACTAATTGTAGCACCTTTCCTAGTCCTTGGGTAGAGCTATAGATAATCATAATTCCATTAGGTGAGAGGCTCGGACTTTCGTCTAAGAAAGTAGAACTTAACACCTCCGATGCACCTGTTGCCGTATCGTATTTAACAACATTGTCACCTGAAATCATTACTAACGATTTACCATCGGAACTCATCTGGCCGCTATAACTACGACCACCACCGATCAATGTCGCACCGCCACCTGACGAGCTCATTGAATATACTTGCGGTGAACCGCTTCTATCGGACGTGAACAAGATACGACCATCAGGCGTCCAGCTCGGCTCGGTATTGTTACCGGCTCCGCTAGTCAATTTCGTAGGTTGTCCGCCATTCGAATTCATTACATAAATATTTAATTTTCCGTCCTGGTTATTGGCAAAGGCTAAACGCGAGCCATCTGGAGAAAATGCAGGCGCACCGTTATGCCCCGGAAATGCCGCAACCACTTTGCGTTGACCCGAACCTAAATTATGCACCACTAACTGAGATTTTTTATTTTCAAAAGACACGTATGCCAAACGCTGACCGTCCGGAGACCATGCCGGCGACATGATAGGCTGAGAACTGCGCGCAACGACAAATTGATTGAAACCGTCGTAATCCGCAATGCGAAGCTCATGGGAACCGGAATTACGTTGCACTACGTAAGCGATACGAGTACGGAAAGCCCCCTTAATACCTGTCATTTTTTCAAAGACTTCATCACTGACCTGATGAGCGCCCCAACGAATCCATTTCGGTTGTACGGTAAGTGAATTTTGCGCCAATACCGCACCCGCATTACCTGAAGCGCCTACGGTATCTACTAATTGGTAGGCGATTTGATAACCGTTACCGGATGCCGTTACCTGACCGACAACAACCGCATCAATTCCTAATGAAGCCCATGCATCCGGCGTTACCTCGGAAGCTGAGCCCGGTTGCTGAGGCATTTGATTAACCGGAATCGGATTGAATTTACCGCTATTACGCAAATCTGCAGTAACGATTTCCGCAACATCGGCAGGTACGGAACCATTGGATTTAAACGGAACGACAGCGATAGGACGAGCGCCTTCAACCCCTTCATCGATAACAATACGAACTTCGTCCTCGGCATAGGCTGAATTGATTACCAAAAACAATACAGCACACATACTCATTAAACGAGCGATCAATTTCATTTTTACCACCTATGTTGGTTTATGAGTGAATACTTATTTCAAATCGAAACTAATAATAGACGATTTATATTTATTGAAAATATCATCGGTCGGCGCCGGCGGAACCTTCTTAGTTCTCGCGATTGCACTTAATGCCGCGGCGCAAATATCATCCGGCCCAGAAACACGTTGATATCCCGTAATGGTTCCGTCACGTCCCAAATTAATACGAACATCACAGACTTTACCGGCAAAACTCGGATCTTTCAAGAAACGGCGTTTAATCTCTTTCTTAATCAATGCGCCATACTGATCGCCTGTTTTACCGCCGTCACCGGCACCTAAACTGGCACCGCTGCCTTGGCTGCCGCCTTTATTTGCATTCCCGCCTTTAGATGCGCTACCGCCGCCGATGTCACCGCCATTTAGAAAATCGTCTAAAGCGGCTTGTTTAGCTTTTGCCTCCGCCGCCGCTTTCGCCTTCGCTTCCGCATCGGCTTTCGCTTTAGCTTCTTTCTCGGCCTTCGCTTTGGCTTCTTTTTCCGCTTTTGCTTTAGCTTCTTTCTCTGCTTTTTCCTTGGCTTCTTTCTCGGCTTTTTCTTTCGCCTCTTTTTCGGCTTTAGCCTCCGCTTTTTCTTTGGCTTCCTGTTCCGCCTTCGCCTTGGCTTTTGCTTCTTCTTCCGCTTGTTTTGCCGCGGCAGCTAAACGTTTCGCTTCCGCTTCTTTTTTCAGTTTCGCTGCCTCAGCCGCTTGTTTGGCTTTGGCTTCCGCCTCTTCTTTTGCTTTTTCCTGCGCTTCCTGACGGGCTTTTTCCGCCGCCTGTTTTTGGCGCTCAAGTTCTTGCTGGCGCTGTTGTTCAAGTTTTTCCTGAACCTGTTCCTGTGGTTCCGGCTTAGGCTCCGGCTGTTCTTCTACCACAGCCTCGGGCGTTTCAGGTTGTTTTTTCTGAGCCGCCTGACCTTTTTTCTTTTGTTGGATTCGTCCCCATTCCTGAGCCGCCGATCCGGTATCCACCATTACGGCTCCCATGACGTCACCATCGCCTTCACCGCCGCCCATCACATCAATCGTATGGGTAAACAATGAACCAAGAATCAACAATCCAAACAAGATAACATGCAAAACGATCGAAATCAGATAGGCATTGGCTTCTTTTTTTCGTTGATTATTTTCCACAATCTGTCCTATTGATTAAATTGGATCGGTCATTAAACCAACAGATTTAATTCCTGCCAAATGAAGTAAGTTCAAGGCCTTAATCACTTCTTCATAAGGCACGTCACTGGCTCCGCCGATTAAGAATAACGTATTCGGATCTTTCTCGAATTCGGCTTTCGTCATGGATGTCACCATTTCTTCGGATAAACCTTCCGAACGCTCTCCCGCAATAGAGATGGCATATTGGCCGACTCCCGAAACTTCAATAATCACAGGTACTTTATCTTCGTTTGATACTTCCTGGCTTTGTACCGCATCCGGCAGGTCAACCTGTACGCTTTGGCTGATAATCGGTGCGGTAGCCATAAAGATTAATACGAGAACCAACAAAACGTCCAAAAACGGCACGATGTTAATCTCGGATTTAATATTTCTGTCTTTACTACGGCGGTACGCCATATAAACCTCTAAAACTTGTCTAAATTTGACCGCACTTTACCTAGAAAAGTGCGGTCGGAAAATCGTTATTATTGATTTTTAGCAAAAACCTGACGTTGTAAAATCGTGGTAAATTCATCAATGAAGTTACCATAGTTTTGCTCTAATTTATTGACGCGTAAACTTAAACGGTTATATGCCATAACCGCCGGAATGGCGGCAAACAAACCGATTGCCGTTGCAATCAGGGCCTCTGCGATACCCGGCGCAACCATTTGCAAGGTCGCCTGTTTGGCACCACTTAATGCCATAAACGCGTGCATGATTCCCCATACGGTTCCGAACAAACCGATATACGGGCTTACCGACGCCACGGTCGCTAAAAACGGAATTCGGCTTTCTAATGTTTCGACTTCACGGTTCATCGCTAAGTTCATTGCCCGCGTACTTCCTTTGATAATGGCTTCCGGCGCGTCCGGGTTAACCTGCTTCAAACGGGCAAATTCCTTAAAGCCTACATAGAAAATTTGTTCGCTGCCGGACATCGCGCTATCGCGGCGGTTCGATAAACCGTCGTAAAGTTTGGTTAAATCCTCGCCGGACCAAAAACGATCCTCAAACGCCGTCGAATCTTTCAGCGCTTGAGTCAAAATTCGACTGCGTTGAATAATAATCGCCCAAGAAACAATGGAAAATGAAATTAAAATTAAAATAACAATTTGAACGACAATACTTGCCTTTAGAAATAAATCTAAAAAGTTCAATTCAGCTGTCATTGAAAAACTCCGAGAAAATACTTAATCAAAAAATGCCGCCTTAACCTCTTTCGGAAGCGGAATCGGCTTCATTTTACCTAAATCTACACAGGCGACTTTCACCGTCGCCGTGCTTAAAACGTTTTCGTCCCGTTTTAAAGATTGTGCGAAAACAATCGTCGCGCCTTTTACTTCCGCCACTTCCGTTTCCACTAAAAGAAAATCATCAAGCTTTGCCGGAATACAATAATCGATTTTCATCGATTTCACAACAAATGCGATTTTCCGTTCTTCAAGCAAAGTTTGCTGAGAGAAATTCAAGGCACGTAAAAATTCCGTCCGCGCCCGTTCATAAAAATGTAAGTAACGAGCATGATAAACAACCCCTCCGGCGTCCGTATCTTCATAATAAACACGAACGGGAAACGGAAAAACCGCACCTGCCATTTTCTTATCCCCTTTCCTATCCTTAGTCGCTTCATTTATCGAGTAAAAAACCCGCGTATTCTAGAACGAGAAAATACCTTTCGCAAGTATTATCACGCGTTAACCGCTCAAAAAAACGGATAATTTTTAAAAATTTTTTATAGTTTAAATATGACAAAAGGGCTTGTTAACAAGCCCTTTTAAAGTGCGGTCAAATTTTGAAGAGTTTTTTAATCCAATTTACCGTTATTATCTAATTTCGCTGTGACTTTCGCACTCACTAGAACGGCAGCGATAATCCCCACCAACCAAATTGCATAGAACATAAATTATCTCCTGAATCAGTACAATGAGTTTTTATTCGCTTCAATAAAATCCGCATCAAGACGACCGAACATTTTGACGTATGACCAAATTGTGTAAGCCAATGATAACACCACAAATACCAGCGCCAAACCAAGCATAATCTTCAATGTTAATTCGCTGGACGTTGAATCCCACATTAGCAAACTCATTTCCGGATGCGTGATGGACGGCATAATGAACGGGAACATTGATGTCGCACAACTTAAAATTACGCCGATCATGGTTAACGACGAAAAGAAGAAAGCAAAACCCGAACGATTCGCTTTGGAAGCGACAATATTTAACACCGCGCCAACCACAACCAACGCAGGCAAAATAAACAGCACCGGCATTTCTTTGTAGTTATTGAACCACGCGCCGGTTTCAATCGCCACGGTTTTACCTAACGGTGAAGACGGCGCATTATGATCGACCACGCTGGTTAACACAAAACCGTCTTTGAATAACAACCAAATTCCCGCTAACACGAAAGTAATCAAGGTCACAAATGCGCCTACCTGGCTGACCGTTCTTGCGCGATTACGCAATTCCGCCGTGGTTTTCATTTGTAACCAAGTCGCACCGTGAGTCGTTAACATGGCAAAGCTAATGATACCGCAAACCAATGCAAACGGATTGAGCAGTTCAAAAAACGAACCTGTATATTTCACTTGCATTAAATCGTTGAATTCAAACGGTACGCCTTGTAATAAGTTACCGAACGCCACACCGAAAACCAGTGACGGAACGAAACCGCTGACGAATAAACCGATGTCCCAGGTTTTACGCCACGTTTTGTCGTCTTTCTTATTGCGGTAATCAAAGGCTAACGGACGGAAAAATAACGCCGCCAAGACTAAAATCATCGCAATATAAAAACCTGAAAACGAAGTCGCATACACAATCGGCCATGCCGCAAACATCGCACCGCCGGCAGTCAGTAACCAAACCTGGTTACCGTCCCAGTGAGGCGCAATGGTGTTAATCATAATACGTTTTTCGACTTCTTTTTTACCGATAAACGGCAGTAAATTCGCTACGCCCATATCAAAGCCGTCGGTAATGGCAAAACCGATGAGCAAAATACAAACAAGCACCCACCAAATAAAGCGTAAAAATTCATAATCAAGCATACTACACTCCTACTTATTTAGATGATTGCTCGAAGTAGTAACGACCCGTTTTTAATGCGCTCGGACCAAGACGTCCGTATTTGAACATTAAATACATTTCGACTACCAAGAAAATCGTATATAAACCGCAAATTAAACCGATTGAGAACCAAAGGTCTCCCACGCCCAGTGATGAGTTGGCAACGCCGACCGGTAATACGTCGGTAATCGCCCACGGTTGACGTCCGTATTCCGCCAGGAACCAACCGCATTCGATAGCAACCCAAGGTAACGGTAAACCCCATAATAACGCCTTAAGCAACAAACCGCTTTTCTCCAGCTTGCCGCGCAAAGTCTGCAATAATGCGCCGAACATCAGTAAAATTAAGACTCCGGCGATTCCCGCCATCACACGGAAGGACCAGAATACAGGCGCGACATTAGGAATACTGTCTGCCGCGGCGGCTTTAATCTGCGCATCAGTCGCGTCCACCACTTTATCGGTATAGAGTTTTAACAACAAACCATAACCCAAATCGCCCCGTACGTTTAAAAATTGAGATTTGGTTTCTTCGTTAATTTGTCCCGCCTTTTTCTGTGCGCGTAATTCTTCCAGTAAAGCGTAAGCCGTCATACCGTTGCGAACGCGTTGTTCGTTACGGTCTTCTAAGTCGGTTAATCCCAAATATTGACCGTCTAACGAACGCGTCGCAATAATTCCGCCGAGATACGGAATCTCGATAGCAAAATCATTTTTACGTTCGGCCTGATTCGGAATCGCTATCGCGTTCCAGGAGGCTGGAGCAGGCTGAGTATGCCATTCCGCTTCCATTGCCGCCAATTTTACCGGCTGAGTTTTTGCTACGTCATAGCCCGATTCGTCTCCCATAATTATGACGGAAACCGAGGCAATGAACCCGAAAATTGCGGCAATTGAAAAAGAACGTTTGGCAAACGCTAAATCGCGACCTTTTAAAATATAGTAAGAACTGATAGCAAGTACAAACATCGCGCCCGCTACATATCCGCCCGATAAGGTATGTAAGAATTTACTTTGTGCCGCCGGGTTCATCCATAAATCCATGAAACTCGTCATTTCCATTCGCATGGTTTCAAAGTTAAATTCCGAAGCCACCGGATTTTGCATCCAGCCGTTCGCCACCAAAATCCACATGGCGGATAAATTGGAACCGAATGCGACACAATATGTCGCCAACAAATGTTTAGCTTTTGAAAGACGATCCCAACCGAAAAAGAACAAACCGACGAATGTCGATTCCAGGAAGAATGCCAGCAATGCTTCGATAGCCAAAGGCGCCCCGAAAATATCGCCTACATAGTGAGAATAATATGACCAGTTAGTACCGAACTGGAATTCCATCGTAATACCGGTTGTGACACCAAGGGCAAAATTAATACCGAATAATTTTCCCCAAAATTTTGTCATATCTTTATAAATCTCTTTCCCCGTGATGACATAGGTGGTTTCCATAACGACAAGCAGGAAAGACAAACCTAAAGTCAACGGCACGAACAAAAAGTGATATAACGCAGTTAATGCAAACTGCAAACGAGAAAGTTCAACAACATCCAACATCTCGTAACTCCTTGTAATGCTACAAGTTAACATAACGATTACATTGTAATCACCCAACCGCCCAACACAAAATTAAGCAACCTTCACGAACCGTCTTTATTCGGTACACCGTTAAATATACCGAACCGCCACAAAAACAGTTCGAAATCAGTACGGCATTCTACTACTATTTGTAGGGATAAAAAATAGCAGAAATGATACCTAGATCACACTTTTGACATTAAAATCAAAAAATATCAAAGAAAGCAAAATACCAAAAATTGATCTGGCGCAAATTATAGGTTTTGTAAAGAGATTTGCAACTATTTATTGCAACTAATTCTTAAAACGCTGTCTAATAACTAGACATTTTTTAAACAATCTGTTATTTTCAGTCAGCTTTATGTATTTTTATCTTTATTGCAAGAAAAAAGAGGTAGGATTTTTTCATGAAACAAAAAATTAATGCCATTTTGACCGCACTTTTTGCCGGTCTCGTTTTTACCGGGTTTTCCGCACAGGCGTCCGAAACGCAAACCATTCCGCAGCAATGCCAGAAACTGTTTCAAGCAACTGATAAATTATTGGCGGATGCTCAAAATCAACCCGGCACGCACACACAATTGAACAAAATCCAAAATAAATTAAACCAAAGCAAAAAACAGATTCTTGAAATGGAAGTGGCGACTCAAATAAAAAGTTGCGACCATGGATTGGCTAAATTAAATAGTCTGAATAAAGTAGAAGAAACCGAAGCAAATAATTAGTAAAAACAAAGGCTTATTCAACCCAATGAATAAGCCTTTATTTCATCCGCTCAGTCGCACTATTTGTTATCGACTAACTTTTCTAAACCGAAATGACGATATGTTTGCGAAGTCGCTATGCGACCGCGAGGCGTTCGTTGTAAAAAACCCTGCTGAATCAAATAAGGCTCCAGCACGTCTTCAATAGTATCGCGTTCTTCACCGATAGCCGCCGCCAAATTATCTAACCCGACCGGTCCGCCGTCAAAACGTTCAATAATAGAACTTAACAGTTTTCGATCAAGATAATCAAATCCCGCCTGATCAATATCCAACATAGAAAGGGCGGATTTTGTAATCTCCTGCGTAATAGCGCCGTTATTCTTCACATCCGCGTAATCACGCACACGCCGTAACAAACGGTTGGCAATTCGCGGCGTACCGCGCGATCGGCGCGCCACTTCATGGGAAGCTTCATCCGAAATGTCTAAATTCAGACAGGACGCGCTTCGCGTTACAATCGAGGTTAAATCTTCCACCGAATAGAATTCCAGCCGTTGCACAATGCCGAAACGATCCCGCAACGGCGAAGTCAAAGAGCCCGCTCTCGTTGTCGCGCCAATTAACGTAAACGGCGGCAAATCCAACTTGATGGAACGCGCCGCCGGTCCTTCACCAATCATAATATCCAATTGATAGTCTTCCATCGCCGGGTATAAAACTTCTTCAATGGCCGGTGACAAACGGTGAATTTCATCAATGAACAGCACATCGTGAGGCTCAAGATTAGTCAGCATTGCCGCCAGATCGCCGGCTTTTTCCAACACCGGACCGGAAGTGGTACGGATATTTACGCCCATTTCATTGGCGACAATATTGGCTAACGTGGTTTTTCCTAAACCCGGCGGACCGAAAATCAATAAATGATCCAACGCATCCTGACGTAATTTTGCCGCTTGAATAAAAATCTCCATTTGCGACCGCACTTGTGGCTGTCCCACGTAGTCCCGCAGCAATTTCGGACGAATAGCGCGATCAACCGCTTCATCATCCGGTTTGGCGCTGGCACTGATTATACGATCTGCTTCAATCATTCTTTTTCCTACAAGGCGGCTTTCAAGGCTTCACGGATCAATTGTTCGCTGGTCAAATTGCCGTCGGCGACTTTTTTCACCATCTTAACCGCTTCCGCCGGTTTATAACCTAACGCCACCAAGGCGGCGACCGCTTCGTCATCCGGTGTTTCCGTTTCGGACGGCATCATATTCGGCGCGGTAAGATGTTTGCTTTCCACGAAGAAATCCGACTGTTGAATGCCTTTGAATTTTCCCTTCAGTTCCACTAATAAACGTTCGGCGGTTTTCTTGCCGACCCCCGGAATTTTCACCAGCTTGGATAATTCTTCCCGTTCAATGGCATAAGCAAACTCATGCACCGACATGGCGGACAAAATGGCTAACGCCAGTTTGGGACCGACGCCGTTGGTTTTGATTAATTCGCGGAATAAAGTGCGGTCGGTTTTGGTGGAGAATCCGAACAGCAAATGCGCATCTTCGCGCACTACTAAATGAGTGAACAACGTGCATTCCTGTTCGATGTCGGGCAGATTGTAGAAGCTGGTCATCGGCAGCAATAATTCGTAGCCCACGCCTTGCACATCCAGTAAAATCTCAGGCGGTTGTTTTTCAATTAATTTTCCCTGCAAACGGCCGATCATCTTTGTTCCTTCTTAAAAATTTTTGCTATTATACCGATAAAACTGAATAAAACAACAGCTAAACTTTCAAGCGGAAACGCCCCCGACTGTAACGCGTAAGCATAAGTGCGGGCGATTTTTCCTGAGTTTTTTTACTGTTAACACTCGCCGCCACATGCAGACTATGCCCGATAGAATGAGCGTGAGTAATGGCAATGGCCAATGCATCCGCCGCATCGGCCTGAGGCTTATCCGACAACTTCAGAATGCGGGTGACCATATCCTGCACTTGGGTTTTATCCGCCGAACCGATGCCGACCACCGTCTGTTTTACCAAACGCGCCGCATATTCGAATACCGGCAGATTCCGGTTTACCGCCGCGACAATCGCCGTGCCGCGCGCTTGTCCGAGTTTTAACGCCGAACTGGGATTTTTCGCCAGAAACACTTCCTCAATGGCAAACATATCCGGCTGAAATTGGGTAATAATTTCCGTCACGCCGGCGTAAATCCGCTTCAGACGCGTCGGTAAATCCTCTACCTGCGTACGGATTGCCCCGCTGCCAAGATATTCCAATGTACGTCCGGTCTGACGGATTACGCCGTATCCCGTTACGCGGGAACCGGGATCGATGCCTAAAATAATGGTCATAATCAAATAAAAAGCGAGCAGATATATGACTATCGGCCCGCTCGTCCATAAAAAGTAAAATTATTTATTCAGTATGCGAGTCGCAGCGCTATTTACTTTACAGAGTTTGGCTAAGATCTCATCCGTTCCAGCCCCTCTTTTGGTTAAATTACCGCCGGTTTTAGTGGTCGCATTGCTTAAATTAAAACCGTTCTCCACGCTCCAAAGATACTCGTCCGACTTAAACGAAACAAAATCACGGTTAGATTCATCGCGTACCAAAGTTGGAATCTGCTGCGTATTTTTACCTTTGCCTAATACTAAATTAACGGCTTTGGCTTCATCACCCTGGAATGAATAAGTTGCACTCAGAGTTGTCCGGTTTAAACAGGAATAAACGACGGATTTACTGGCACCGGTCAATTTTTCAACGCGCACATCCGCTTTACCTTTAATGTTCTGCGCAATATTTTGCGCTTCTTGCTGAGCATTTTGGGTTGCCTGTTCGACATTCGCTGCGGTGTTAGGTGCGGTTGCAGAGTTCGACTCCGCTAAAGAACAGGCTGCCAACACTGAAACTGATAAAAGAGTGGATACTAATTTGATAAGTTTCATGTACTCTCCTTAATAAAAATAAGCGTTACATCAAATATGTAACGCTTTCAGTCTACTTAATCGCGTATAAAAAGCAACCTGTTTTTCCGATTGAATTACAGCAAGGCCGCCACTTCATCGCTGATTTCACCGTTATGATAAACGTTTTGGACATCGTCGCAGTCTTCCAGCATATCGATTAAGCGCAATAATTTCGGTGCGGTTTCCGCATCCAAATCCACGCTTGTCGTCGGGATCATACTGACTTCCGCTTCGGCAATTTTGAAGCCCGCTTTTTCGATGCCGTCACGCACATCGCCCAATTCTTCCCAAGCGGTATAGATTTCAAAAGAACCGTCGTCTTGCGGCTGAATATCCTCCGCACCCGCTTCGATCGCCGCTTCCGTTAAGGCGTCTTCATCCGCTCCCGCATCAATAATAATCAAGCCTTTTTTGTTGAATAAATAGCCTACCGAACCTTCCGTGCCCAGGTTGCCGCCGCATTTGGTGAAACTTGGACGAACCTGTGAAATGGTGCGGTTGGCGTTATCGCTTAAACATTCCACCATCACCGCCGTGCCGCCCGGACCGTAACCTTCATACACGCGAGTTTCCATATTAGTGTCGTCACCGCCGCCCACACCGCGTTCAATGGCGCGGTTGATGGTATCGCGCGTCATATTGCTGGCAAGGGCTTTATCCACCGCCGCACGCAAACGCGGGTTGGAACCTACGTCACCGCCGCCGATTTTGGCGGCCGTAACCAATTCACGAATTAATTTGGTAAAGATTTTACCGCGTTGCGCATCTTGCGCCGCCTTGCGGTGTTTAATATTAGCCCACTTACTATGTCCTGCCATTTGATATTTTCCTTTTTAATTATTACGTTACTTTCCTTTGCGTTGCCAAAGAAAAGTAACCAAAAGAAAGGCAACCCTGCTTTGCCTTGTTTCCTAAAAATACTTTAATTTGTTTAACGAAAAATTTGTAAACTCGCTTCACTCAAACAGTACAAATTTTTCTACAAATTAAACCATTTTTAGGCGGCAAAGAAGGAAACCCATTGTTACATTAAAACGCGGTTAAAAACTTACGATTTTTTGACCGCACTTTGATCAATTAAATACTTTCTAATCGCCTGTGCATTGTTGGGCGATTTAGTCAGTTCTGCCGATTTTGCGGGCGCTAGCCATTGATAGGCTAAATGCTCGGTTAAATCAGGTTCGCACTCGAAAGGCAAGCCCAATAAAAACCAATGTTCTTTGCAATGCATGACATTCGGCGCGTATTTATACCGAAAATGCGGGAAAATTTCAAATTTAATCGAGTATTCGCGAAAAAAGTGCGGTCGGATTTTACTGAAATTTCTTGGTTCGCATCATCGTTTTGTCATAAAACTGTCATTTTTAGGATATAGACTTTCTCCATAATTCAATAAATGTAATCACACTTTAGGAGAAAGTAAAATGAAATATCGTTATCTCACACCGTTATTTCTCGCCGCCCTTCCGCTTAGCGGTTTAGCTCAACAAGTCATTTATCCGATAGATCGGGCAACTATGGTAGAAGGCGGTAAATTTGACTTCAAAGTAGAATTTGATCAGGAAATTCAACCTGAACAAGCGACTATTTTAATTAACGGCAAAGATTTCAAACAGGTACTCAACGGAAAAGTGGAATTTATTGCCCGTGAAGACGGCAAGCCCGTCTCCGCCTTATGGGTTCGCGACAGCCATATAAA
This sequence comes from Actinobacillus sp. GY-402, assembly GCF_014843355.1. GTDB lineage: Bacteria > Pseudomonadota > Gammaproteobacteria > Enterobacterales > Pasteurellaceae > Exercitatus > Exercitatus varius. The sequence continues at coordinate 391,005 of NZ_CP062137.1, read as the reverse complement.
ACACGCCGGCGATTATCGCGTAACGGTAAGTCTTAACGGGAAACAAGACGAAGTAACCTGGAATATATATGCCACGCCCAAAACACGTAAAGCCCACAATGTTATTCTATTTATCGGTGACGGCTTATCCGTAGCGCACCGTACTGGCGCCCGGATTTTATCAAAAGGAGTTACGGAAGGTAAAGCCAATGGAAAACTGGCGATAGACAGTCTACCGCACATGGGATTTATTGGCACTTCCAGTACCGATTCCATTGCGACAGACAGCGCAAATACTATGAGTGCTTATATGACGGGACATAAGTCGGCGGTTAACGCTTTAGGCGTGTATGCCAGCCGTTCGGAAAACAATTTCAATCATCCTAAACAAGAAACCTTGGCTGAACTGCTTAAACGCCGAACTAAAATGTCAATCGGGATAGTATCTGATGCAGAAATTCAAGACGCCACACCGGCGGCCGTCGTATCACATACCCGACGTCGAGCCGAAAAAGCGGCAATAACCGAAATGCTGTTCAGCGTCAATCCCGATGTTATTTTAGGTGGCGGTTCCGCATATTTCTTACCGCAAAGCACTCTTGGTTCGAAGCGAAAGGACGATAAAAACTTTATCGACATTTTCCGTCAGGACGGCTATGAGCTGGTAACAAACGCTACTGAATTGAAATCCCTAGAAATGAAAAAAAACCGAAAATTGCTTGGTTTATTCCACACCGGCAATATGAATAGCGTATTAGATCGCCGCTTTTTATCTAATGAAGAAACTAAAAAATTCCCTGATCAACCAGATTTGACCGATATGACAAAGACCGCCTTAGACATATTATCAAAAAATCCGGAAGGCTTCTTTCTGGTGGTGGAATCCGCATTAATAGATAAAGCTGCCCACTCGCTTGATTGGGAACGTTCAATGGCAAGTACGATTATGCTTGATCAATCCGTTGAAATTGCCAAAAAATTTGCGGAATCGCACCCCGACACGCTAATTTTAGTTACCGGCGATCACACTCACGGCATCTCTATTATCGGGACAGTGGATGATGAAAAAGCCGGTGAAGATATGCGTGAAAAAGTCGGTGTTTATCAATATGCGGGCTGGCCAAATTATCAGGACAACAATGCCGACGGTTATCCTGACAAATGGGATGTCAGCAAGCGTTTAGCCGTCTTTTTTGCATCTTTCCCGGATCATTACGAAACATTCCGTCCTAAATTGAACAAACAATTCGTACCGGCTGTAAAAAATGAGAGCAATCAATATGTCGCAAACGAGGAATATAAAACCGTTGCCGGAGCCATGCAGCGCATCGGTAATTTGCCGAGAAATACGGATACCGGCGTACATGCGGTGGATGATATGGTAATTCAGGCTCAAGGACCGGGATCGGAACAAATTCACGGTTATATGGAAAATTCCGATTTATTTAAAGTTATTGTTAACGCACTTGCAGTGAAATAATGAAAAAAATATTAAAAAAATTGACCGCACTTTTACGCATCGGCGGCCCGTTTTTTCTGGGCTGCTTATTATCATTACGGGTATTTTCCGCTTGGGCGGATACCACTCTCGACTTTGATCAATTATACGGTAAATATTCTGTCACAGGCTTGCAATTCAGCGAGAAAGTTAGGGCCTTATCCGGTAAAACCGTCATCATCAGAGGATTTATGGCTCCGCCGTTAAAGGCGGAATCACAATTTTTTGTTCTAACAAAAACACCGATGGCCGTTTGTCCTTTTTGTTCATCCGATGCAGATTGGCCGGAAGACATTTTAGTGGTTTACCTGAAAAAGCGTCAAACTTTTGTACAATACAACGCTATTATCGAAGTCCGAGGTAAATTGGAATACGGTAGTCGGATCGATCCCGATACGGGATTTGTCAGTCAGTTGAGATTACGCGACGCCGAATTTTCCCCTCTTTAATAGAATTCATAAGGAATCATCATGGATTTATTCATAAAAGACCTAAACGTTCAGGTTGAAAATCTGCCGCTACCTATTTTATCTATTCCTTATTTACATATTCCCGCTCGCAGCCAAGTCGCGATATTAGGTCCTTCCGGTTGTGGAAAAACCACACTGCTCAATACAATAAGCGGATTAATTAATATCCAAGCTCGGCAATTATTATGGGGAAATACGGATTTAACACAGCTTTCCGCTGCGAAACGTGACATATGGCGTTTTACCCATATCGGCATAGTACTACAGGAATTCTATCTAACGAGCGGTTTATCCGCTTTGGAAAATGTATTGCTACCTTACAGTTTCACTCATTGGAGAATCAGTAATAATATTAAACAAAGAGCAAAAATGCTGTTGGAACAAATGGGCTTCACGCGTTTTCACAGTCCTGCAGAACGGTTATCCCGCGGTGAAATGCAAAGGATTGCGATTGCTCGGGCATTGCTATTAAAACCCAATATTATCTTAGCCGACGAGCCAACCGCCAGCCTCGACTTACAAAATGCTAAGATAATTGCACAATTACTTCCCCAATTGTCGCAACAGGAACAATGTACTTTAATCGTTACCACCCATGATCTAAATTTGGCCGAGCATTTTCCCCGTCAAATTTATTTGGCAAATGGACAAATCGAACGTGAGGAAGCGTTATGCTAAATTTAAAATTACTTTTCCTAAACTTCAGGAATAATAAACTCGGTACCTTCATGACGATTTTACTAATCGCCCTGTCCGTAGCCTTAAGTATTACAGTCAGTCTGCAAGAACGTGCCTTTCGCGAGGGTAGTGCAAAAGCGGCGGAACGTTTTGATGTGGTAATCGGCGGTTTAGGTAGCGATGTACAGCTCATTTTATCCAGCGTATTCCTACAACCTGCGGTGCTACCTTTGATAGCAACTGAAAATTTGACAGCACTGTTAAATGATTCTCGGGTGGAATGGGCTGCCCCCCTAGTTTTCGGTGACTTCACTCAGGGTATGCCCATCATCGGTACCAGTAATACTTTTATTCAAAGCAATTATCGGACACTTACCGGCAGAAGTTTTAAACGCGCTTTTGAAGCAGTAGTCGGTGCTAAAACCGGTTACCGAATAGGCGACACCTTTACGCCTTTACACGGACAAGCGGGTGAAAGCGGCGGACACAGTCATAACGAAATTCATTATGAAGTTGTCGGCATCTTACCGATGGATCACAGCATTTGGGATAATGCCGTATTAGTCCCGGTTGAAAGCCTGTGGGAAACACATGTTCATCATAATGAAGAAAACCGTAATAATCTTCACCGGGTACATACAAACGTTCCAACGAGTATTAACGGATTAACAGATATTCATGATCATGCAGAACAAGGAATTTCCGCAATTATTGTCAAACCCAAAAGCTTTTCCGCCGCTTACCAATTACGCAGCCAATACCGTAATGCACAAACACAGGCTATCTTCCCTGCAGAAGTATTAGTAAAAGTATATGCGATACTGGGAGACGGTAAAACAGTACTGACATGGGTAGCTATTGCCGCACAAATATTGGTAGCCATTGCATTAATGATGATTATAACGCTCTACCTGAAACAGCAACAACGACAAATTCTGGCATGGCGGATTTTTGGGGCGGCTCGTTCACGAATTTTTTTATTAAGCTGGCTAGCATTATTAATCTTGATTGTTATAGCGGTTATACTCGGAATCATTATAGGTTACATCTGCGCTTACACCATTTCCGCACAACTCAGCCTAAAAAGCGGTTTTGCCTTGCCGGTTCACTTTACAGTAGAAGACGGCTACCATATTTTCAGCATACTGTGCTGTGCATTACTGATGGCCTTAATCCCATCCTTTATGCTGTATAAACAATCCCCGTTAAATACGCCGTTACTCTGATATAAAAATAGAAACGCCGATCTTATACAAAAATAAGATCGGCAAAAACTGCAAAATTTAAGTTAGAATCTATAACAAATATCGCTCAATCGCCTCACGGTTATTCGGCGATTTGGTTAATTCCGCCGCTTGACTGACTTCAAGCCATTGATACGATAAATGCTCGGTTAAGCTCGGCACGCGCTCATCGGGCAATTCGAGCAAAAACCAATGTTCTTTGCAATGCGTGACATTCGGCGCGTATTTATACCGAAAATGCGGGAAAATTTCAAACTCTACGGATTCATTGCAATCCACCAGTTCAAGATTTTCCGCCACAATATCTACGCCAATTTCTTCTTTTACTTCACGAAGTGCGGTCAAAAACGGCGTTTCTTTTTCCGCCAGCGATCCTGTTACCGATTGCCAGAATTCGGGATCGTCTTTGCGTTGCAGCATGAGAACTCTGCCCGAATTTTTTGCATAAATGACAACCAGAACGCTATTGGGATTTTTGTAATTCATTGCGTCCTTAAAACATTACTCGGCTTTCACCACCGAAATCGCCAGCTCCGCTAACGCCTGCGGATTCGCCGTGCTCGGCGCTTCCGTCATTAAACAGGCCGCCGCGGTAGTTTTCGGGAAGGCGATAACGTCGCGGATGTTGTCTGTACCGGTGAGCAGCATGGTTAGACGGTCTAAACCGAAGGCCAGACCCGCATGCGGCGGCGTGCCGAATTTTAAAGCGTCCAGCAGGAAGCCGAATTTTTCCCGTTGTTGTTCTTCGTCAATGCCCAAAATGCGGAACACGGTTTGCTGCATTTTCGGATCAAATATACGTACCGAACCGCCGCCCACTTCGTAGCCGTTAATGACCATATCATAGGCGTTCGCCACCGCACTTGTCGGATCCGCTTCAAGCTGTTCCGGACTGAAATCTTTCGGTGAGGTGAACGGATGATGCATGGCGGCAAGATTGCCTTCTTCGTCGCGTTCAAACATTGGGAAATCGATCACCCACAGCGGCGCCCATTCGTCCAAACGGGTTAAACCCAAATCACGCCCCAATTTCAGGCGTAATGCGCCCATTGCGTCGGTGGCGATTTGCCATTTGTCCGCGCCGAAGAATAAAATATCGCCCGTTTGGGCAAAAGTGCGGTCAAAAATCGCCTTGATTTTTTCTTCCGTTAAGAATTTTGCAATCGGGCTTTGCACGCCTTCAAGACCGGCATTCACATCGTTCACTTTCAGCCACGCCAAGCCTTTTGCACCGTAAATGCCCACAAATTGAGTGTATTCGTCAATTTGTTTGCGGGTGATATTTGCACCGTTCGGCACGCGAATCACCGCCACCCGGCCGTTTGTATCATTTGCCGGGCCGCTGAATACTTTGAAATCCACGTCTTTCACGATATCCGCGATATCCGTGATTTCCAACGGATTGCGCAAATCCGGTTTGTCGGAGCCAAAACGCTGCATAGCTTCAGCCCATGTCATCACCGGGAATTTGCCTAAATCCACGTTAATTATGTTTAACCATAAACCGTGAATCATTTTTTCCATAATTTCGCGCACTTCCGGTGCGGTTAAGAAGCTGGTTTCCACATCGATTTGGGTGAATTCGGGTTGACGATCCGCGCGTAAATCTTCGTCACGGAAACATTTAACGATTTGGTAATAGCGATCAAACCCGGACATCATTAGCAGCTGTTTGAACAACTGCGGAGACTGCGGCAACGCGTAGAATTTACCTTTATGCACGCGGCTCGGTACTAAATAGTCACGAGCGCCTTCCGGAGTGGCTTTGGTCAGCATCGGCGTTTCAATATCCAGGAATCCCTGTTCATCCATAAAACGGCGCACAAAGCTGGTGATCTTAGCCCGTTTTTTCAACCGCTGCGCCATTTCCGGACGGCGTAAATCCAAATAACGGTATTTTAAGCGCTGTTCTTCGGTGTTGTTTTGGTTGAAGTCCAGCGGTAACACATCGGAAGCGTTATAAACGGACAATGCTTTTGCCAACACTTCCACTTCGCCGGTCGCCATATTTTTGTTGATTTGATTATCCGGACGCGCGATCACTTCGCCTTTAATTTGAATACAGAACTCATTGCGCAAACCAGCGGCGGCGGTTAAGGCTTCCTGATATTTCGGATCGAAACAGACCTGCACGATACCTTCGCGATCACGCATATCGATAAAAATTAAACCGCCCAAATCGCGACGGCGATGAACCCAACCGCTTAACGTCACTTCTTGCCCGATGTTGCCGCGGTTTAACGCACCGCAATAATGAGAACGCATCATATCTGTTTTCCTTTAAAATTTATTCTGACAAAATAACCGGCAAATTATAGCTGAAAAAAATCAAAACTTCTTCTAAAATAACCGCACTTTTGAGCCGAATAACCAGAATTATGAATAAAGACACCATTTTTTCCGCCCCGATTGAGAAATTGGGAGATTTTACTTTTGATGAAAATGTGGCGGAAGTGTTTCCCGATATGATCCAGCGTTCCGTACCGGGCTATTCCAATATCATCACCGCCATCGGCATGCTGGCCGAACGTTTCGTCACGCCTAATAGTCAAGTTTATGACTTGGGTTGCTCGCGGGGCGCCGCTACTCTTTCCGCTCGGCGCAATATCAAACAAGCGAACGTCAAAATTATCGGCGTGGATAATTCCCAACCCATGGCGGAACGCGCCCGCCAGCATCTCAACGCTTATCACAGTGAAATTCCGGTAGAAATTTTATGCGACGACATCCGTAACATCCGCATTGAAAACGCCTCAATGGTGATTTTAAACTTCACCCTGCAATTTCTGCCGCCGGAAGATCGGCAAGCCGTACTGGAAAACATTTATCGCGGATTAAATCCGGGCGGACTGTTGGTTTTATCGGAAAAATTCCGTTTCGAAGACGAAACCACAAACAACCTGCTGATCGATTTACATCATACCTTCAAACGCGCCAACGGCTACAGCGAACTGGAAGTCAGCCAAAAACGCGCGGCATTGGAAAACGTCATGCGAATCGACAGCCTCAACACGCATAAAGTGCGGTTAAAAAACGTGGGATTTTCTCATGTGGAACTGTGGTTCCAGTGTTTTAACTTCGGATCGATGATCGCGTTAAAATAATTCGCTAATTTAAGCACAACGATAAAATCAATAAATCTATGATAAATGGATGACGGATAAATAAAAAACATGAAAAAAAATGCCCGCACTTGATACATAAAGTGCGGACATTTTTATTGATAATTTATGCTTGATTCGGTTTATAGAATAAGGTGTATGCAATAGCGCTAGCAAATACCCGCCAACGTAATTTACGATATTCGGCATCTGTTCGAGATGCGTCAATACGCGGAATGGGAGAAGAGGCTTTTAAGAAAGCAAATATATACGACTCCTTATTTGTCTTATAAGCTCGTCTCGACTGCACCTCTTCCTGACTACAAAATTCAATCGTAGTTATTTGAATTTGTGATCCGACTCACACTCTTCTTATCTATACAATTCTATGGCATAATTCCAGCGTTTTTATATTTCACATATCAGGAGAAAATCATGCGAATTCTACACACAATGCTTCGCGTGGGAGATTTAGACCGTTCGGTTAAATTCTATCGGGAAGTTTTAGGCATGCGTTTGCTGCGCACCAGCGAAAACCCGGAATATCAATATTCATTAGCGTTTTTAGGTTATGACGACGAAGATAAAAGCGCCGTAATCGAACTGACTTATAACTGGGGCGTGAGCGAATATGAATTAGGCACGGCATACGGTCATATCGCCATCGGCGTAGACGATATTTATGCCACCTGCGAAGCGGTAAAATCACACGGCGGCAAAGTCACCCGCGAACCGGGCCCGGTAAAAGGCGGCACCACGGTGATTGCTTTCGTGGAAGATCCGGACGGCTATAAAATCGAATTTATCGAAAATAAAGATGCTAAATCGGGATTAGGAAACGCATTTTGACGGAACAACATTTAACGGAACCGCAAACGGAAAGTCAGCCCGATTATCGTTTGCTTAAAAACCGTTTCCGCGGTTATTATCCTGTGGTGATTGATGTGGAAACCGCCGGTTTGAATTGTCAGACCGACGGCTTGCTCGAACTGGCCGCCATTACGCTGAAAATGGATGAAAACGGCGATCTGGCGCCCGATCAAACCTATCATTGCCATATCCGGCCTTTTGAAGGCGCAGGCATTAATCCCGAATCTATGAAAATCAACGGTATCGATTTAGAAAGTCCTATTCGCAACGCCATTGCCGTATCGGAATCGGAAGCGATAACCGGTTTGTTTCAAATGGTACGCCGCGGACAAAAAAACGCCGAATGTCAGCGTTCCATTATTGTGGCGCATAACGCCGCCTTCGATCACGGATTTGTGATGGCGGCGGCCGAACGCACGAAAATCAAACGAAATCCGTTTCACCCTTTCGGCAGCTTCGATACCGCCACTTTGAGCGGATTGATGTTCGGGCAAACGGTGCTGGTGAAGGCCTGTCAGGCGGCAAACATTTCCTTTGACGGCAAACAGGCGCATTCAGCATTGTACGATACCGAACGGACGGCGGAGTTATTTTGTTATATGGTCAATCATTTGAAAGCGTTGGGCGGATTTCCGCATCTCGCCCAAAACGTTGAAAAATTTGACCGCACTTTTTAAATCTAAGGACATACAATGTTAACCAATGCAGTTGTTATCTCAATTATCGTGTTGCTTATTTTAAGCCTGTTACGCATTAATGTTGTTATCGCGCTCATTATCTCGGCGTTAACCGCAGGATTGACCGGCGGTTTAGGTCTTAGCAAAACCATTGAAACCTTCACCGGCGGCTTAGGCGGCGGAGCCGAAGTGGCCATGAATTACGCGATTCTCGGCGCCTTCGCGATAGCGATTTCCAAATCCGGTATTACGGATTTACTGGCGTTCAAAGCGATTAAACGTCTGGGCAAAACGCCGACGGGAAATTCCGTCACCGGATTTAAATATTTTATTTTGACGGTACTGCTGGCCTTTTCGATTTCTTCGCAAAACCTGTTACCGGTGCACATCGCCTTTATTCCGATCGTGGTACCGCCGCTGTTAAGCATTTTCAATCGATTAAAAATCGATCGCCGCGCCGTAGCTTGCGTATTAACTTTCGGTTTAACCGCCACTTATATGTATTTACCGGTGGGTTTCGGTAAAATCTTTATCGAAAGCATTCTGGTGAAAAACATTAACGAAGCGGGCGCCTCACTGGGTTTACAAACCAATGTCGGCGAAGTGTCCATGGCGATGACGATTCCCGTTATCGGCATGTTTTTAGGCTTATTAACCGCAGTGTTCATTACTTATCGCAAACCGCGCGAATATCAAGTGCACATCGAAGAGCCGACCACAGCCGAAATCGAACGACATATCGCCGACATCAAACCCTTCCACGTGTGGGTAAGCCTGCTGGCGATTGTCGTGACTTTCGGGCTTCAGCTGTTCACCAGCTCAACCATTATCGGCGGGCTGGCGGGCTTAATTATTTTCGGGGTTTTCGGCGTTTTCCGCCTGAAAGAAAGTAATGATATTTTCCAGCAAGGCCTGCGTTTAATGGCGATGATCGGTTTTGTGATGATTGCCGCATCGGGTTTCGCCAACGTAATCAACGCAACCGGCGACGTCACCGAATTGGTCAACGGCTTCAGTCAGGGTTTAGGCCCGGAAAACAAAGGCATTGCCGCATTTTTAATGTTGTTGGTGGGTTTGCTCATCACCATGGGCATCGGTTCGTCGTTCTCCACCGTGCCGATTATTACTTCCATTTACGTACCTTTATGTCTTGCCGTCGGTTTTTCACCGCTCGCCACGGTTTCCATCGTCGGTGTGGCAGCCGCCTTGGGAGACGCGGGTTCGCCGGCGTCGGACTCCACTCTGGGGCCGACTTCCGGTTTAAATATCGATGGTAAGCACGATCACATTTGGGACAGTGTGGTACCGACCTTTATCCACTACAACATTCCGTTGATGGTATTCGGTTGGATCGCCGCCATGACGTTATAATCCTATCCCCCGTCCGCCGGGGGATTCGTTTATGCAGAAAAACTATGCAAAATCTGACCGCACTTTTAAGCCGGCTGCACCAGTTGATCACTCAGTTGCAGCAACAATACGAACCCGTTAAGCGTGAAATTTTATACGCAAAATTTGATCCGGTGGTATTTTCCGAAAATTTTCAACCGGTGGAATTTTATCTGAATGAAATCCGCCATTGTGCGGAGCAAATTTCACGCCTCACTCCCGAAGATGTGGAACAAACGGCCTTTCTCAGTGAGAAATTATCGGCGCAATATAACGCGCTGACCGACGCATTGTCGTTTATTGAAAAGCCTCAGGCAAAAAGTGCGGTCAATTTTAAGCAAGTTTTTAACGAACGGGAAAAGCAGCGTCGGCAACTGGAACAACTGCCGCCGCGCGAACGTTTGATAAAATATTATGAAGCCTTGCAGGCGTTAAATGAAAAACTGAACGGGCAAAAAGACTTACAAAAACAATCCCAATCGGAAACCGAAAAAATGCGGATTCAGCAGCAAATCGACATCACCCGACGCCGCCGCCAACGTTGTCTGGACGCCATTGAAGTGCTGGAAGAATATCTGGCATTTAAGCAAAACCAAAGTAAAGAATAGGTTGCAAAATCCCGTTAAACCGCTACAATACACACTTCCTTATCGTCGCTGAATTAGAGATCGGCGAACGATGTATCGTTAACTTACTTTTTTTAGGAGTAAAAAATGTCTCTAAGCGTAGAACAAAAAGCTGCAATCGTTGCAGAATTCGGTCGTGATGCAAAAGACACTGGTTCGTCAGAAGTTCAAATCGCATTATTAACCGCTCAAATCAACCATCTTCAAGATCACTTTGCCGAGCACAAAAAAGACCACCACGGTCGTCGCGGTTTATTGCGCATGGTTTCTCGTCGTCGTAAATTATTAGACTACCTGAAACGTACCGATTTAGCGAAATATTCCGAAATTATTACGCGTTTAAATTTACGTCGCTAATTTCCAAATCAGGCAAAATTTTAAAGCACCCAACGATATCGGGTGCTTTTTTTATGCCTGACAAACAGGCGTTCGCAACCGTTTACTCAATTGAAATACATTTAAATAAAAACTTTTCTCATCTCGGATTTTTCATTTTTTGAGGTAGATCACAAAATATCAGATTAATTCGTGAAATAGTTAAAAAGAGGTAGAAATTGAATAAAATCGTGGCAAAATGCTCGATAGTGAAAAATGAGATCAATCATTAACACAGTTTAAATTTGAGTTTTATTTACTTAATTATTGGAGAAAAATATCGTGCAAACAGTTAATGTCGATATTGCGATTGTGGGTGCCGGCGGTGGCGGTTTACGCGCGGCGATTGCGGCGGCGGAAGCAAATCCTAACCTAAAAATTGCATTAGTTTCTAAAGTTTATCCGATGCGTAGCCATACCGTGGCGGCCGAAGGCGGCGCGGCGGCGGTTATTAAAGAAGAAGATAGCTATGACAAACACTTCCAAGACACTGTTGCCGGCGGCGACTGGTTGTGTGAACAAGACGTTGTAGAATATTTCGTTAAACATTCACCGGTGGAAATGACTCAACTGGAACGTTGGGGTTGCCCGTGGTCCCGTAAAGCGGACGGTGACGTTAACGTACGCCGCTTTGGCGGAATGAAGATCGAACGGACTTGGTTCGCAGCCGATAAAACCGGTTTCCACATGCTTCATACGTTATTCCAGACTTCCATCCAATATCCGCAAATTCAACGTTTTGACGAACATTTCGTGTTGGATATTTTAGTGGATGACGGTCATGCCCGCGGCATGGTTGCCATGAACATGATGGAAGGCACGTTAGTACAAATTAATGCGAATGCCGTTGTTATTGCGACGGGTGGCGGTTGCCGTTCATTCAAATTCAATACTAACGGCGGTATTGTGACCGGTGACGGTTTATCCATGGCGTATCGTCACGGCGTACCGCTTCGCGATATGGAATTCGTTCAATATCACCCGACCGGCTTGCCGAATACCGGTATCTTAATGACCGAAGGTTGCCGTGGCGAAGGCGGTATTTTAGTCAATAAAGACGGTTACCGTTACTTGCAGGATTACGGTTTAGGCCCGGAAACTCCGATCGGCAAACCGCAAAACAAATACATGGAATTAGGTCCGCGCGATAAAGTGTCTCAGGCATTCTGGCAGGAATGGAAAAAAGGCAACACATTGAAAACGGCGAAAGGCGTTGATGTGGTGCACTTGGATTTACGTCATTTGGGTGCGGATTATTTACACGAACGTCTTCCGTTCATTTGCGAATTAGCCAATGCCTACGAAGGCGTGGATCCGGTTAAAGAGCCGATTCCTGTTCGTCCTGTGGTTCACTACACCATGGGCGGTATTGAAATCGACTTCAACAGCGAAACCCGTATTAAAGGTTTATTTGCTGTGGGCGAATGTGCGTCTTCAGGCTTACACGGCGCCAACCGTTTAGGTTCTAACTCCCTTGCCGAATTAGTGGTTTTAGGTCGCGTTGCCGGTGAACACGCCGCACAGCGTGCGACCGAAGCGCAATCCGTTAATCAAGCGGCGGTGGATGCGCAAGCTCGCGACGTAGTGAAACGTCTGGAAGATCTTTACAATCAGGAAGGTACCGAAAACTGGGCGGATATCCGTGAAGAAATGGGTACGGCAATGGAAGAAGGTTGCGGTATTTATCGTGACGAAACCAGCATGCAAACTGCGGTTAATAAAATTGCCGAATTGAAAGAACGTTATAAACGCATCCGTATTCAGGATCGTTCAAGCGTGTTCAACACCAACGTACTTTACACCGTAGAATTAGGTTACATCTTAGATGTGGCTCAATCTATCGCGAACTCCGCGTTACAACGTAAAGAATCCCGCGGTGCGCACCAACGTTTAGATTACACCGAACGTGACGACGTGAATTATTTGAAACATACGCTTGCCTTCTACAACGGCAACGATGCACCGCGTATCGACTACAGCGATGTGAAAATTACCACATTCCAACCTGCTAAACGCGTGTACGGCGCGGAAGCCGAAGCTCAAGAAAAAGCGGCTAAAGCCCAAAACGCATAAGGAGAACGCAACATGACGAATCAAGTAATGAACGTAGAAATCTTGCGTTACAACCCTGAAACAGACAAAGAACCGTACTTAAAAACTTATCAAGTTCCTTATGACAACCAAACTTCTCTGTTGGATGCATTGGGTTATATTAAAGATCGCCTGGAACCGGAATTGTCTTACCGCTGGTCTTGCCGAATGGCGATCTGCGGTTCTTGCGGCATGATGGTAAATAACATTCCTAAACTGGCATGTAAAACTTTCTTGCGCGATTATAGCGGTCATATGCGTATCGAAGCCTTGGCAAACTTCCCTATCGAACGCGATTTAGTGGTGGATTTAAGCCATTTCATCGAAAGTCTGGAAGCGATTAAACCGTACATTATCGGCAATAAAATGCCCGAATTGGACGGTCAACCGCATGAATCGGCGGAATTACAAAAAAGCCGTACCAAACAAACACCGAAACAGTTGGAAAAATACCGTCAGTTCTCAATGTGTATCAACTGTGGTCTATGCTACGCCGCTTGCCCGCAATTCGGCTTAAACCCTGAGTTTATCGGTCCTGCCGCGTTAACCATGGCACATCGTTATAACCTTGACAACCGCGATAACGGTAAAGCCGAACGTATGCCGATTATTAACGGCGACAACGGTGTATGGACTTGTACTTTCGTGGGAGCGTGTTCCGAAGTTTGTCCGAAACACGTTAATCCGGCCGCGGCGATCAACCAAGGCAAACTGGAAAGTGCGAAAGACTTCTTAATCTCAATGTTAAAACCAAAAGCATAAGGGGAAAGCAATGAGCGAATTAACCACAAAACGTAATAAATACGTCCGTGAAATCACCCCGACTTGGTGGAAAAGCTGGGATTTTTATCGATTCTATATGGTACGTGAAGCAACCGCGATTCCGACCGTTTGGTTCTGTTTAGTATTGCTTTACGGCGTATTCTCACTGGCTGATAATACTTTTGCCACCGATTTTGTCGATTTCATGCAAAATCCGATTGTGATGATTTTAAATATCATCTCATTGGCTGCGATGTTATTACACGCTTTCACGCTGTTTACTATGACGGGCGAAGTGATGTCTAACAGCACCGGCTTAAAAGCGGAAGTCATCAAAAAAGCGCTGCAAATTGCGTTTGCCGTTGTTTCCGTTATCGGCTTAATTCTTGCTTTCATTTAACCGTATAAGGAGCAAAAGAATGATCAATACAAATCCAAAACGTTCTAATGAGCCACCTGTATGGTTATTGTTCAGTGCAGGCGGCATGGTCAGCGGACTGGCTTTTCCGGTATTAATTTTAATCCTGGGGATTTTATTACCTTTAGGCATTATTTCACCGGACGGCATTATCGCATTCGCCCATCACTGGTTCGGCAAGTTAGTGATTTTAGTGCTAACCATTTTCCCGGCGTGGGCGGGTTTACACCGTATCCACCACGGCATGCACGATATTAAAGTACATGTCCCGGCGGGCGGTTTAATCTTTTACGGATTAGCGGCACTTTACACTGTCGTTGCCATTTGGGGCGTTGCGTCAATCTAATCGCAACTCATCATTCGGAACCTCATACTTAGTATGAGGTTCTTTTTTATTGCGGTAACAGGTTTACGCCGAAAAACGGTTTAGAAGCTCGGGAAACGATTCGCGCTAAATCCAGCCAAAGTGCGGTCAAAAAAAGCATCGTTTTTTTAAACGTTGACTTTGCCAACGGCCTCTTGGGAGAGCAATCCTTTTAAGGATTGCGAATAAAAAATCGCGTGTTTTTTGACCGCACTTTAGGATAATACTTTTCCCTCTGGCTCAAAAGTTTTATACTTGTCACCGGTTTTACACGATAGAAAAGGAAAAACATATGGCAATTTTAGTGACGGGCGGTGCGGGTTACATCGGTTCGCATACCGTGGTCGAACTGCTTAACGCAGGCAAGGACGTCGTGGTATTAGACAATCTTTGCAACGCGTCCCCTAAATCTCTGGACCGTGTGGCGCAAATTACGGGTAAACAGGTAAAATTTTACGAAGGCGATGTGTTGGATCGCGCTATGCTGCAAAAAATCTTTACCGAAAACAAAATCGAATCGGTCATTCATTTTGCCGGTTTAAAAGCTGTCGGTGAAAGCGTACAAAAGCCGCTTTATTACTACGAAAATAACGTAGGCGGTTCCATTATTTTAACGGAAGAAATGCTGAAAGCCGGCGTGAATACCATCGTATTCAGTTCTACCGCAACGGTTTACGGCGTGCCGGAAGTGGTGCCCGTTACGGAAGAAAGCGCCGTCGGGGCCACCACCAGCCCTTATGCAACCTCTAAATACATGGTGGAACGCATTCTTGCCGATACGGTTAAAGTTAACCCGCAATTCAGTGCCATCGTATTGCGTTACTTCAATCCGGTCGGCGCCCATGAAAGCGGCTTAATCGGCGAAGATCCGAACGGAATTCCGAATAACTTAATGCCGTTTATCAGCCAGGTGGCCATCGGTAAATTGCCGGAACTTTCCGTATTCGGCGACGATTACGACACACCGGACGGCACGGGCGTGCGCGACTACATTCACGTGGTGGATCTGGCGGTCGGTCACTTAAAAGCGCTTGATAAACACCAAGGTCAACCGGGTTTACACACCTACAATTTAGGCACCGGCGTGGGTTATTCCGTGTTGGATATGGTGAAAGCGTTTGAAAAAGTGAACGACATCAAAGTGCCTTATAAAGTGGTTGCCCGTCGCGCGGGAGACATCGATTCCTATTATTCGAGTCCGAAAAAAGCGGCCGAAGTTTTGGGTTGGACCGCCACACACACGTTGGAAGATATGATGCGCGACACCTGGAACTGGCAGAAAAATAATCCGCAAGGTTATGAAGGTTAATCCGCCGCTCACATGCGATATAAACCGGGCGTATTAATTACGCCCGTTATACCGTGCGCTAAAAAACTTTCGAAAAATCGCCCGCACTTTTTCATTTAAAGACTTCTCGTTCATTATTTGTTATGCTTTCGCGTATCAAATATTCGTCATCAATCATCAACATGTCACAACAAGCTTTACCGAAACCGTCTTTGGCTTCGCAAATTTTCAGCCGTAATATGCTTATCTGTATTTTTACGGGATTCAGTTCGGGTTTACCGTTTTATATTATCAGCTCGCTGCTGCCCGTCTGGCTGCGCTCCGAGCAGGTGGATTTGGAAACGCTCGGTTATTTTACCGCCGTTACACTGCCCTTTAGCTGGAAATTTCTGTGGGCGCCGTTGCTGGATCGTTACGTTCCGCCCTTTCTGGGACGCCGCCGCGGCTGGATTCTGATTTCCCAGATTTTACTGATTATTTCTCTGGCGCTTTTCGGTTTTATTTCGCCCCATAATAATCAGGGATTAATGCTGATTGCCGCCCTGGCGACGCTGTGCTCTTTTTTTTCCGCTAATCAGGATGTGGTACTTGATGCCTACCGGCGCGAAATTCTGTCCGATAACGAACTCGGTTTAGGCAATTCCATTCATGTGAACGCTTATCGCATTTCAGGCCTGGTGCCCGCTTCCTTATCGCTGATTTTGTCCGATCACTTTCCGTGGCAAACCGTCTTTATCATCACTGCGCTGTTTATGCTGCCGGGCATTTTTATGACCTTGTTTCTCAGCAAAGAACCCAAAATCTCGCTCGATTCTCACCGCACTTTAAAAGACAACGTGGTGGAACCGTTCAAAGAATTCTTTGGCCGTAAAGGCGTTTGTTCGGCACTCGCTATTCTCGCCTTCATTTTTCTGTACAAATTAGGCGACAGCATGGCCACCGCATTGATTTCACCTTTTTATTTAGACATGGGGTACAGCAAAACCCAAATCGGGCTGGTCGCTAAAAACGCCTCTTTATGGCCGATGGTCGTCGCCAGTATCGCAGGCGGCATTATTATGCTGAAAATCGGCATTAACCGCGCATTATGGTTATTCGGCATGGTGCAAATTATCACGATTTTAGGCTTCGCCTGGTTGGCAAAACAAGGACCGTTCGAACAAATCGGAACCTATGAAATTTTTATACTCAGTTTAGTGATTGCGGCGGAATATATCGGCGTCGGATTAGGCACCTCCGCCTTCGTGGCGTTTATGGCGCGGGAAACCAACCCGCTTTATACCGCCACGCAACTGGCGCTATTTACCAGTTTGTCCGCGCTGCCGCGCGCCACTTTAAACACGCAGGCGGGAGCATGGATTAATGCACTGGGTTATTACGATTATTTCTGGCTCTGCTTTTTCCTTGCCGTTCCCGGCATGCTTTGTCTTTACTGGGTGGCGCCCTGGAACGGAAAAAACAGCGCCTGACAACAAGCCAAACGCACCGTTTTTTTAGACCTGACACAAAAAACCGTCGATAAAACCCAAATATTTCCCTTCAAAGCTTGAGTTTAGGCTACAACAAAGGTAAGGTAAGCGGGTTAATTTGAAACAATGAGGTTAATATGAAAATCATTCTTTTAGGTGCGCCGGGAGCGGGCAAAGGCACGCAAGCGCAATTCATCATGAACAAATTCGCTATTCCGCAAATTTCAACGGGCGATATGCTGCGGGCGGCAATCAAAGCCGGCACGGAATTGGGCAAACAGGCCAAAACGCTGATGGATGCAGGACAGTTGGTTCCCGATGATTTAATCATTGCCCTGGTGCAGGATCGCGTCGCACAACCGGATTGCGAAAAAGGTTTCTTATTAGATGGTTTCCCTCGCACGATTCCGCAAGCCGACGCTTTAAAAGCCGCCGGTATCGGCATTGACTACGTATTGGAATTCGATGTGCCGGACAACGTGATCGTCGAACGTATGAGCGGTCGCCGCGTGCATCCGGCCTCCGGTCGTTCGTATCATGTGGTTTACAATCCGCCGAAAGTGGAAGGAAAAGATGACGTCACCGGCGAAGAGTTAATCATCCGCGCGGATGACAAACCGGAAACCGTGTTAGATCGCTTGAACGTCTATCACACCACCACCCAACCGTTGGTGGACTATTACCAGGCTGAAGCCAAAGCGGGCAACACTCGGTACTTCCGTTTAGACGGCACTCAACCGGTTGAAGCGGTCAGCCGCGAACTGGATAAAATTTTAGCGTAATTCGGGAAAAGTAACGGTATTATGTAGCAGTTGCACAAACATTTAATGTTTTCGTAGGGGCGGGGTTTATCCCCGCCCGAATCTCATTCAAATATCAGGGCTTACGGGCGGGGATAAACCCCGCCCCTACATAAATTTTCCTAAAATTGACTTTTGTGCAACCGCTACATAATACCGAAAAGTAAAAAAAGTGCGGTCAAATTTGACCGCACTTTTTCGTTTCCATTACTTAACGGCATGAGCAATTTCATCAATCATCGTATTCATGGATTGCAAACCGCCGAAAGCAAGATACCAGTTGGCGGCATTCAAATACACAATATGGTGATTCTGGGCCGCTTTGGTTTTGTTAATAATTTCGTTATTCAGCACGGTTTGCGCATTGTTAACTTTATCCGTGATGGCGGCGGTGCGATCCACCACGAGTAAATAATCGGGATTTTTCTCCGCCACATACTCAAATCCGACGCTGTTGCCGTGGGTTGAGCCGCTCAAATTGGTGTCAATCGGCGTAAAACCGAATTTTTGATAAACCAATGCATAACGGGATTTATCGCCGAAAGCGCTGATTTTGCTTTCGTTCACTAAAGTCACTAACGCCGTTTTATTTTTGGTTAAGGTTTCCAACGCCGAAAAACGTTTATCCAATAACGCCAGTTTTTCTTTTGCCGCGCTTTCCTGATTGAAAATTTTACCTAACGCTAGAATATTTTGTTGGAACGACGCGTAATAATCGGTGTAATTATTGTCGATATAAAACACCGGTGCGATTTCTTTCAATCGGTCAACCACTTTACGCTGGCGCGGCGAGGCGATAATTAAATCCGGTTCCGCTTCATTAATATTTTCGAAAGAAGGTTCGACCAGGGAACCCATATCGGCGTATTTGTCATCCGAAAATTCACTCAGATAATCCGGCATGCTGCCTTTTGACACGCCTACCACCCGATCTTTCACGCCCAGTTCGCGTAAACTGTCTAACGCGCCCAAATCCAGCACCACAACTTTCTGCGGATTTTCCGGCACGATTTGCTTCCCGGCATAATTTTCCACCGTTATGTTACCCGCCTGAACATTGACCGACCAAAGTGCGGTCAAACCGACTGCTAAAACTGATAATGTTTTTTTCATTTTTCTATCCTTTCTTCGTTAATTGGAATGTCTAAAATAAGTGGCGATTTTATATCCGTCTATTTCCTGAATCGGAATGAACATATCGTAAATTTTCTGTAATACGTCGCTTTGCATAATATCTTCGACCGCGCCCTGCTCCACGAGCTTTCCGTTTTTCATGGCAATAATGAAATCCGAATAACAGGAGGCGAAATTAATGTCGTGAATCACAATCACCACGGTTTTGCCCAGCTCCGATACCAGCCTGCGCAACACTTGCATAATCTGCACGGAATGTTTCATATCCAGATTATTTAAGGGTTCGTCCAACAAAATATAATCCGTATCCTGCGCCAGCGTCATGGCAATATAAGCGCGCTGGCGCTGACCGCCGCTTAAATTATCAATATACTGATCACGAAATTCGTCCAAATTCATGTAACCGATAGCGTTATCAATAAAAGTGCGGTCGATTTTTGTGAGATTTCCTTTGGAATAAGGAAAACGGCCGAACGCCACCAAATCTTCCACCGTTAAACGCAAACTGATGTGATTCGATTGCTTCAAAATAGATAATTGTTTGGCAATATCAGCGCTCTTTTGCGCCATTAAGGATCGACCGTTCAACAACACATCGCCGGATTCGGGCGAAATCAGGCGGCTCATAACGGATAATACGGTGCTTTTCCCCGCTCCGTTGGGGCCGATAAACGAGGTGATTTTGCCCTGCGGAATAGTGACGGACACGTTATCCACCACCACTTTATCGCCGTACCGCTTGTAAATATCTCGAAGTTCTATTGCCATTGTCTGCTCGTTCTTAACAGTAAATAAATAAAATATACGCCGCCGACAAAATTAATAATAATGCTTAAGGTCGTATTAAAAGTGAACACCTGCGATACCAGTACTTGCCCGATAAGCAACGTAATAACGGAAATCAGCATTGCCGCCGGAATCAGTATTTTATGTTTATGGGTCGGCATAAATTCGAAGGTGAGGTTCATCACTAATAAGCCTAAAAACGTCAACGGCCCGACCAATGCGGTAGAAACCGACACCAATACGGCGACCAAAATCAGCAGTCGCTTGGTTAAACGTTGATAAGGCACGCCAAGGTTAATCGCGACATCCCGTCCTAAGCACAAAACATCGAAATAACATAAATAGCGCAGCGTAATCAAAACGCCGACCAGCAGCACTGCCGCCGCCAACCATAAAATATGAATATTGATGCGGTTAAAACTGGCGAAACCGATATCCTGCGCAATTTGAAATTCGTTCGGATCAATCAACACTTCCATAAATGTCGTCAGGCTCTGAAACAGCGTGCCGAAAATAATTCCCACCAATAACAAAAAGAAAATATTCTGCCGTTCCTTGTTGAACATAAAGTGATACAACGCCACGGCAAACAATACCATGCTCGCGGTAGACGCCAAAAACAGCACAATCGGGTTCACCGACATTAGGGTAGCGGAACCGAATAAAAAGATAATTACTGTCTGAATCAACAAAAACAAACTGTCCAATCCCAGAATGCTCGGCGTCAGAATCCGATTATTCACCACGGTTTGAAAAATCATGGTCGCTAAAGCGATTGCAACGCCGGTAATAACAATCGCCAGCAAGCTTAAACTGCGGTGATACAGCGCGTATTCCCAGCGATTCGGTAAGTGGTAAAACAAATACAGGCCGACGGCAATTAAGGTTAAAATGCCTAAACTCATCAATTTTTGACCGCACTTTGATCTCATCAAATTAACCATGCCGATACCGCTTGAATAAAAGAAGCAAAAAAATCCCGCTGCCCAGAACGCCCACCACGGTATTAATGGCAATTTCATAAGGGAAAATGATCAAACGTCCGAAAATATCGCATATCAGGACGAATACGGCGCCCAGTAACGCGGTATGAGACAAAACTTTTTTCAGATTATCGCCCAGATAAAGCGTCACCATATTGGGAATAATCAGCCCTAAAAACGGGATCACGCCCACGGAAATAATAACGACGGAAGACACCGTCGCCACAATCGCCAGGCCTAAATACATCACTTGTTTGTAATTCAGGCCCAGATTCGTGGCAAAATCCTGTCCCATTCCTACGATAGAAAACCGATTGGCGAATAAATACGCCGCCAGTAAAGCGGGAATACTGAAATACAACAGCTCGTAACGCCCCGCCATCACCAACGAAAAATCCCCTTGCAGCCAACCCGACAGGTTTTGCAGCAAATCCTCTTTATAGGCGATAAATGCCGCTATCGAGCTGATAATGTTGCCGAACATAATCCCCACTAACGGCACAAAAATGGCGTCTTTGAATTTCAGATGGGCCAAAATCGTCATAAATAACAACGTACCTAAAAAAGAAACCGCCACGGCAATCGCGGTTTTCAACAGCATCGACGCCGAAGGAAACAGCAATATCGCGATTAAAATCCCCAAACGCGCCGAATCCATCGTGCCCGCCGTCGTCGGCGAAACAAACCGGTTACGGCTCAGTTGTTGCATAACAAGCCCGCAAATGCTTAATGCCGAGCCTGCGATTAAAATACTCACCAAACGCGGCAGACGGCTAATCAGAAAAATCGACCATTGTTCGGTATCTAAGCACAATAATCCCTCAAGATTTACCGTGCTCACGCCGATAAATAAAGATAAGAGAGAAAATAAAACGAGGAGACAAAAAAGATAGCGACGCTTTAACATGAATTCAAAATACGAATAATTCTTATATTCATGTTAGCATGTTGGAATCATGATGTGAAGTGCAAAAAGTGCGGGCAAAAAAACGATCATTTTTTTGCCCGCACTTTGATCTGAATCCCGAAGCTACACAATTAGAATTTAAGCTGGCGTTCCACGGATTTGGCGCGAGCCAGGAAAACCCGGCGTTCCGAATCCTGCATGCCGCTGTTGCCGCCCGGTAATTTCACGGTCAACGGATTCACCGGACGTCCGTTAATGTGGAACTCATAATGTAAATGGGCGCCGGTAGAAATCCCGGTATTGCCGGATAAAGCAATCCGTTCACCGCGTTTAACGGACTGTCCCGCGCGCACAAGCGGTCGACTTAAATGCATATAAACGGTTTGATATTCGCGTCCGTGGCGCAAGATGATATAGCGACCGGCGCCGCCTGCCTGATAAGCCACTTTTTCAACGATGGCGTCTGCCGGCGCAATCACCGGCGTACCGGTCGGCAACGCGAAATCCACGCCTTTATGCGGTCGAATGCGTTTTGTCACCGGATGACGGCGTTTCGGGTTAAACGGCGAAGACACCCGCGCCTGACGCTGAATCGGATAACGGGAGAATCCTTTCCCCAACGTTTCGCCCTGCCGGCTGTAATAACGACCGTTTTCCGCCTGAATCGCATAATAGCTTTTCCCTTGGCTTTTAATGTGAATCGCTTCCACATTACCTTGTCCGGTTAGTTTATTTTCCAAATATTCGCGGGAAATCAAAATGGCAAAATCATCGCCTTTTTTCAGCTTATTCATGCTGAACTGCCATTGTAATGCGGTAATCAACTGATTGATTTGGCGTCCGTCCAACCCCTGGCTTCGTAAACTTGCACGGAAAGAAGTCGACACGCTGCCGCGCAGCACTTCTTTTTTCCAGATACTTTTCTTTTCAATAATCTGACGAACGAATTTGCCGTCTTCTTTACGCTCATACACCCGTTCTTCTTTCTCGGAAACCAACCAGTTCATATATTCCAGATCATTTTCGTTATCCAGAATCCAATACAATTGCTGACCCGGCTTCAGATTTTTTAATTCCGGGTAACTGGCGATTAATTTTTTACTGGTATCGTCTTCCAAACCGGATAATTCCAACACGTCTTTCAACGTGTCGCCGCGCACCACACTGTGGTTGAATTGATCGGTAATACGTTTCGCCTGATCGACGGCATCCAGTAAGCCGTCGATGGCACTTTGAGCTTCCGCCGGTAAAGGTTCGCTCAAATCAAAATCGTTGGGATTGATTTTTATCTCGTCCACTTCATCGTCTTTATCGGATAATTCGTCGTCATAAGAGGTGGCGTCGATATCTTCTTTACCCGCTGCGGTTTCGCCGTCTTTATTATTTTCCGGTTCATTTTGTAAGGTTTGATAGACGGTTTCTTCCGGCATTTGTTCCGGCTTGTGTTCCACCGTATCTTTCAGACTCAGAATGCCGCCCGCCACAATACACACAATTGCACAGAAGAAAATCAACGCTTTAATACGTGATTTTCTTCTGCGTCTGTCTCTGGCTAATTTGACGTGCTGAGTCACCGGGTTGATTATCCTAAAAAAACTAACTGAATTTGTGCGTCTTGAGACACTGAAAAAACGGAAAGATTCATTATACATGAATCCCCTTCTATTTAAACGGACAAATAATTAGCATTCGTCAAAACCGGCAAAACTTTTCATCTTTCAAGAAATGCGCTATTCTTACACGCTTTCATTTGTAATTGGGTCAGGCTATGAAAATCAACACCATTCGGGTTCCTTTGGTTGAACTGGATAACATCAGTGTCGTTTTTGGACAAAAGATCGCTTTACAAAATATCAATTTACAAATTTTTCCTAATACGGTGATTACTATCGTCGGTCCGAACGGTGCGGGCAAATCCACTTTATTAAAGGTGTTGCTGAAGCTACTGCCGCCCACAACCGGCACCGTCAAATACAACAAAAATCTGCGTATCGGTTACGTACCGCAGAAAATTCACCTCGATCACAGCCTGCCGATAACCGTGCGGAAATTTTTATCGCTGAAAAAAAACATCCGCGCCTCGGATATTCAAACCGCTCTGGAGCGATTATCCATATCGCATTTGGCGCAAAGCGCCATGCAAAAACTTTCGGGCGGAGAAATGCAGCGGGTGTTGTTGGCGCGCGCCATGCTGAACAAACCGAATCTGCTGGTATTGGACGAACCGACTCAAGGCGTGGATATTAACGGACAGGCGGAACTTTATCAGCTCATCCACCAAACCAGAGAAACCTTAAATTGCGCAGTGCTCATGGTTTCTCACGATCTGCACATTGTGATGGCGGACACTAACGAGGTTGTCTGTATCAACCGTCATATTTGCTGCGCGGGCACGCCCGAAACGGTATCGAACGATCCCACGTTCATCCAGCATTTCGGCGATCAGTTTTCCCAAAACGTGGCGTTTTACACGCATCGCCACAATCACCGCCACAATATGCACGGCGACATTTGTTGTTTAAGCAATCAACCTTGTACGCAACATATGACCGCCAAAAAATAACCGAGAATCATTATGTTAGAAATTTTACTTCCCGCCTGGTTAACCGGAATTTTACTTTCCTTCATCACCGCGCCCCTCGGCGCTTTTGTGGTGTGGCGTAAAATGGCGTATTTCGGCGATACCCTCGCCCACTCCGCTTTGCTTGGCGTAGCGTTGGGGATTTTTCTGAACATTGATCCCTACCTCAGCATTTTAATTCTTACGGTCATACTCGCCGTCGTTATGGTTTGGCTGGAAAGCAATACGCAATATTCCGTGGACACCATTCTCGGCATTATTGCCCACAGCTGTCTTTCCCTCGGCGTGGTGACCGTCGGTCTGCTGCAAAACGTGCGCGTGGATTTAATGGGATATTTATTCGGCGATCTGCTCGCCGTTACCTTTGAAGATCTGCGGATGATTGCCATCGGCGTCATTTTGGTGTTAAGCGTGCTGATTTATCTGTGGAAACCGCTGATTTCCACCACGGTCAGCCCCGAACTGGCGCAAGTGGAAGGCATTAACATTCGCCGTATGCGCTTTATTCTCATGATTCTCACCGCCTTAACCATTGCGCTCAGCATGAAATTCGTCGGCGCATTAATCATTACTTCGCTGTTAATCATTCCCGCCGCCACCGCAAGACGTTTCGCCCGCACGCCGGAAATGATGGCGATTATCGCCGTTTTCGTCAGCATGATCGCGGTTTCCATGGGCTTAATGCTGTCCGCGTTCTACAATACCGCCGCCGGTCCGTCGGTGGTGATCTGTTCCGCCTGTTTATTCTTGTTATCGTTAATCAAAAAAGAATCTTTTTAGCTCTGTTTCACCGAAATTTCGGACAAAAGTGCGGTCACAAAAAGCAACGCTTTTTGAACGTTGGCTTTGCCAACGGTGGCGAAGCCATAAGTAATCGCATTGGCGATTACGCATAAAAAAACGAAGTTTTTTT
Source organism: Actinobacillus sp. GY-402 (assembly GCF_014843355.1). Taxonomy (GTDB): domain Bacteria; phylum Pseudomonadota; class Gammaproteobacteria; order Enterobacterales; family Pasteurellaceae; genus Exercitatus; species Exercitatus varius. The sequence continues at coordinate 365,602 of NZ_CP062137.1, read as the reverse complement.
AACGTTAATCACGCCAAAACGCCGTAAAAATGATTTTTAATCAAAATCCATGGCATTTTTACTAAAAAATATTAAAAATTTCTACCGCACTTTAGTTAAATACCGATAACCGCCAAATTCCTCTCGACTATCCCGTTTATTTTGTGATAAATCTCACAGAACAATAAAAGCGTGATTTACTGCATTAGCTATTTTCTGTTTCCTATTTTTTATTATTTTAACAATTATGCAACACAACGGAGAAACAATATGCAATTCAATCTCTCAAAAACTTACACTGAGGCTCGCCGGGCGATTACCGCTCAATACCGTCTTGACGAAAAAACCGCCGTTGACGCCCTCCAGTCCACCTTAACTTTTACCGATGAGCAAGAGCGGCGCATTCATGACAATGGCCTGAGGCTTATTCAGAAAATTCGTAAAGCCAAGAAAAACCAATACGGCGCGGATGCCTTAATGCAAGAATTTTCCTTGGGCGAAGCCGAAGGCATTGCATTAATGTGCCTTGCGGAAGCTTTGTTACGTATTCCTGACAAGAAAACCCGTGACGAATTAATTTACGACAAACTGCAACAGGGAAATTGGAAAGAACATCTCGGTCAATCCTCGTCCTTTTTTATTAATGCCGCCGCCTACGGTTTATTATTCGGGCAAAAAATATTTCAACTTAACGAACAACAATTAAGCAACGGTTTAACCCGTCTTTTCACCCGCCTTTCCGTGCCGGTTATGCGAAACGCCGTCATTCGCGCAATGCGTATGTTAGGCAAACAGTTCGTCACGGGCCTGAATATTGAACAGGCGTTGGCAAAAATTAAACCGCGTTTTGACCAAGGATATAGCTTTTCTTTTGATATGCTGGGCGAAGCGGCAATGACCAAGACGGACGCGGAACGATATTTTAACGATTATCTTGCCGCTATCGAAACCGTGGGAAAAAATGCCGCCGGTCAGGATATTTACCGCGCGAACAGCATTTCGGTGAAATTATCCGCAATTCATCCCCGTTATAGCCGGGCGCAATATGATCGCGTCATGAATGAACTCTATCCGAAAGTCAAACAGATGTTTCTTTTGGCGCAAAAATATCAGATCAGTGTGAATATCGATGCGGAAGAAGCCAGCCGGCTGGAAATTTCGCTGGATATTTTGGAACGTTTATTAGACGAGCCCGAACTGAAAGGCTACAAAGGCATCGGTTATGTGGTACAAGCCTATTCCAAACGCTGTCCTTTCGTGTTGGATTACCTGATTAATTTAGCTCGGGAAAAACAAGGCTATTTAATGATTCGGCTGGTTAAAGGCGCCTATTGGGACAGTGAAATTAAATGGGCGCAAACCGACGGGCTGGACGGTTTCCCGCTGTATACTCGGAAAAACCATACCGATATCAGCTATCTCGCCTGCGCTAAAAAACTGTTAGCGGCGCAAGACGTCGTTTATCCTCAGTTCGCCACCCATAACGTGCAAAGTTTATGCACAATTTATGAACTGGGGCAGAATAAAAACTATGAATTCCAATGTTTGCACGGCATGGGAGAAACCTTGTATGACAATATCGTCGGAAAAGCCAATTTCGATCGTCAGGTACGCGTTTACGCGCCGATCGGAACGCATGAGACCTTGCTGGCTTATTTAGTTCGCCGGCTGCTTGAAAACGGTGCGAACTCTTCTTTCGTCCATCAATTGGTGAACGAAGACATTCCGGCGGAACAATTAATCACGCCGCCCTGGAAGCGTTACAGCGATTCACAGGGCATGCCGAATAAGGCCGTACCGAACGCGCCGGATCTGTTTTCTGATCGCAAAAACTCTAAAGGTATCGATCTGGTGAACGAATTATCCTTAGCGCGTTTAGAACAGGATTTGAATCGGCCGTCCGTCGAACCCGGGGTTTCACTGGTTGCCTTAGATGAAAATGTAGACCGGCCGTTTAATCCGGTTTTTAATCCGGCCAATCAAAACCAGCAAATCGGTGAAGTGGCATTTTGTGCGATTGATAAAACCGCCGCCGTTTTTCATGCGGCGAATAATCGTCAATGGAACGAGAAAAGTGCGGGAGAAAAATCGGAAGTTTTAAACAAAGCCGCCGATTTATACGAACAAAATTACGGCTTGCTGATGAAACTTGCCGTGCTGGAGGCGGGGAAAACCTTGCCGAACGCGATTTCCGAATTACGCGAAGCCGTAGATTTCCTACGCTATTATGCACAACAGCTTCGTTTTCTGGCCGAACACGACAAACTGGCGGAACCGCGCGGAAAAGTACTTTGTATTTCGCCTTGGAATTTCCCTTTGGCGATTTTCACCGGTCAAATCGCCGCGGCGCTGGCCGCCGGTAATTCCGTGATTGCCAAACCGGCCGAACAAACTTCGTTAATCGCTCATGCCGCGGTGAAATTATTGCATCAGGCAGGCGTGCCGATGACCACGTTGCAGTTGGTTTTAGGCGCGGGCGATCTCGGAGCGGAATTGGTTAAACAGCCTTTTGACGGCGTGGTTTTCACCGGTTCCACCGATGTGGCTAAATTTATCAATCAACAACTTGCCGCTGCGGACAACGATCCGATTTTAATCGCCGAAACCGGCGGGTTAAACGTCTTAACGGTCGATTCTTCCGCTTTGCCGGAACAGGTAGTGACCGATGTACTTTCCTCCGCTTTCGATTCGGCGGGTCAACGCTGTTCGGCGTTGCGTATCTTATTGTTACAAGAAGATATTGCCGATAAATTCTACGCCATGATCACGGAAGCCATGCAGGAATTGCGTCTGGGCGATCCAAGTCTGCTGTCTACCGATATCGGACCGGTGATTGACCGCGAAGCCAAACAACGATTGGAAGCGCATAAAGCGAAAATGCGTAAAATCGCGCTTCATTACGCAGAACTTGAAACGCCGCAGCAAGGCACTTTCGTCTCACCTGCGATTTGTCTGCTGGACAATGTCGATGCGATTGAACAAGAAGTTTTCGGTCCGATTCTGCATGTAGTGCGTTATCGTAAGGAAGATTTGGGAAGACTGCTCGAAAAAATCAACGCCAAAGGATATGCCTTAACCGGCGGATGCCACAGCCGAATCCATAAACAAATTGATTTTGTGGAACAACATCTGAATTGCGGCAATTTCTATATTAACCGCAATATCGTAGGTGCGGTTGTCGGCGTGCAACCTTTCGGCGGTCACGGTTTGTCGGGCACCGGACCGAAAGCCGGCGGCGAATTCTATTTACAGCGTCTCACTCGCACGGACGGTTATTACAGCCGTTTCGGCGATGACGTCAGCCTGCGCAATCAAAAACCATTGCTTCCCGGTATTACCGGCGAAAAAAATACTTTGGCTTACCTGCCTTGCGAGGTGGCGATCCTGAACGGTGATCTCGCGCAATCACAAAGTGCGGTGAAAAAATTGATAGAAAATGGATTCAGCGTTTTGGTCGAACCGTCTCATCCTTTGGCGAAACAGACAAACGATAAAATTCGCGTTTCAACCGAATTGGGTAAATGCCAAAAAGGTATTTACTTCACGCCATTGGAAAAGAAACGCCGTCAATGGCTCGCCGAACACAGTCAAAGCATCTTCAAATGTTATAACTGGCAAAACAGCCAGGATTTAACTTTGCTTTACGACGAATTTTCCCGTAGTGAAAACACCACTGCCGCGGGCGGAAACGCTTCATTGATGGCAATTCAAGAGCAATAATGCCAAGGAGGACTTATGCACAATTATCAGATTTATACGACTTTCGGTTTGTATTTGGTTATTATTTTGGGTATTGGAATTTATGCGTATCGATCCACTCAAAATTTTGACGATTATATTCTCGGCGGCCGCAAAATGGGCAGTTTTGTCACCGCCATGTCCGCCGGCGCTTCCGATATGTCGGGCTGGCTGTTGATGGGATTACCCGGCGCGATTTTTCTGTCCGGTCTTAGTGAAGCCTGGATTGCCGTCGGATTAACCGTCGGCGCCTATTTCAATTATCGGATTGTTGCCGGAAGATTGCGTGTATTTACCGAACAATACAACAACGCGTTAACCCTGCCGGAATTTTTTGCCCAACGTTTTCCGCAGCATAAAAAGGCGTTAAAAATTATTTCGTCATCTATAATCTTGTTTTTCTTTACCATTTATTGCGCTTCGGGCGTGGTAGCCGGTGCCAAACTCTTCCAGGGACTACTCGGTTTAGATTATTCCTACGCACTTTGGCTAGGCGCTTTGTCCACCATTTTATATACCTTTATCGGCGGATATTTAGCGGTTTCCTGGAGTGATACGATTCAGGCAAGTTTAATGATTTTTGCACTCTTGCTTGCACCGGTTATGGTTTTAGTCAATATAAGCTGGGAAGAAATCAATCTTGCTTTAACCGCTAAATCCGAAATAACTCATATCCCTTATTCCAACTGGCTGCATAATGTTTCCGGCATCGGCGTTATCTCCGCTCTGGCATGGGGCTTAGGCTATTTCGGACAACCGCACATTTTAGCGCGTTTTATGGCGGCTGGCTCAGTGTCCGCCCTAAATCAGGCCCGCCGTATCGGCATTACCTGGATGTTATTCTGCTTAACCGGTGCCGTCGCCGTCGGTTATTTCGGATTAGCTTATTTCAGTGCCAAAAATATTGAATTAAGCAATGCGGAGGCAGTATTTATTGAACTCTCCAAACTCATGTTCAACCCTTGGCTTGTGGGCGTGGTGTTATCGGCAATCCTAGCGGCGATAATGAGTACGTTGTCGGCGCAACTGTTGATGTGTTCCGCCGCCATTACCGAAGACTTTTATAAAGGCTTCATCCGTAAACAGGCTTCCAGTCAGGAACTCGTCTGGGTCGGACGCTTAATGGTTATCGTGATTTCGATTATCGCTATTAGCATTGCCCAGAATCCGGATTCAAAAGTGATGGGATTGGTGTCCTATGCCTGGGCGGGATTCGGTGCAGCATTCGGCCCCATCGTGATTTTATCCCTATTTAATCGTAACATCAGTTCGCAGGCGGCATTATGGGGCATGATTAGCGGCGCAATAACCGTTATCGGCTGGAAACCGTTAATGGCTTATTTAGGCTGGAACGATCTGGCGCAATTATATGAAATTATTCCCGGATTTTTAGTCTGTTCTTTTATCGCAATTAGCTCTTCCGTATTTACGCCGGTTCATCCTGATGTGAGTCGCCAATTCGAACAGGCGCTGAAAAAATTTGAATTACAACGTTGAGAGGTTTATTTGCAAAATATTTGAGAATTATTTTCATTTAGTATTGACACCACATTTGAGAACGATTATCATGTGAGCCATTCAAACAATAATAGATAATCACTCCAACTTCGGCGTTTCTCCCCCCACAAGGAAACGCCTTTTTCTTGCCTAAAACTTAAGGATTCCGCTTTAAACCTTTTCATTTCCTCAATATTTACTATAATAACCTCCTAATTATTTTTACTCCATTAGGAAAACCCATGACTGATTTGAATACCGTTCTCGCGGAACTAAAGCGCGGCGTTGATGAAATTTTATCCGAAGCGGATTTAATTGAGAAATTAAAAGAAAACCGTCCGTTAAAAGTAAAACTCGGAGCCGACCCGACCGCGCCGGATATTCATCTTGGCCACACCGTCGTCTTAAATAAATTGCGTCAATTCCAGAATTTCGGTCACGAAGTAATTTTCCTGATCGGCGACTTCACCGGCATGGTGGGCGATCCGTCCGGCAAAAACAGCACTCGGCCGCCGCTCAGCCGTGAAGATGTATTGCGCAACGCAGAAACATACAAAGAGCAAATCTTCAAAATTTTAGATCCGCAGAAAACCCGTATCGTCTTCAACTCCGAATGGTTGGGTCAATTAGGTACGGAAGGTATGATTCGTTTAGCTTCAAACTATACCGTTGCCCGCATGCTGGAACGTGACGATTTCAAAAAACGCTTTTCCAATCAACAACCTATCGCAATTCACGAATTCATTTATCCGTTATTGCAGGGTTACGATTCCGTCGCTTTAGAGGCCGACGTAGAACTTGGCGGAACCGACCAAAAATTCAATCTGCTAGTGGGCCGCGAGCTGCAAAAATCCGCCGGCAAAAAACCGCAGGTCGCCATCACTTTACCGTTACTGGTAGGTTTAGATGGCGAGAAAAAAATGTCTAAATCTTTAGGCAACTACATCGGCGTGACGGACGCGCCAAACGACATGTTCGGTAAAGTAATGTCTATTTCCGACGACTTAATGTGGGATTGGTACAACCTGCTGTCATTCCGTCCGTTGACCGAAATCGAACGGCTGAAAGCGGACGTGAAAGCCGGCAAAAATCCGCGTGATGTAAAAATTTTACTGGCGAAAGAATTAATCGCCCGTTTCCACGATCAAGCGGCGGCAGAGGCTGCGGAACAGGAATTTATCAACCGCTTCCAAAAAGGCGCCATACCGGACGAAATGCCGGAATTCACCTTTGAAGGCGAAATCGGTTTAGCTACGCTGTTAAAAGAAGCCGGTCTTGTGGCCTCCACGTCCGAAGCGATACGTTCCGCTCAACAAGGCGGCGTCAAAATCGACGGCGAAAAAGTGGAAGACGTTCGTCAAAATGCACGGCAAGGCACGTTCGTTTATCAAGTCGGTAAGCGTAAATTTGCACGTGTCACGGTAAAATAAAGCGAAATTTGACCGCACTTTACAGCGAAAAGACAAAAAGTGCGGTCAGTTTTTTACCTGTTTTTTTAAGGGGAAGTTTATGGCAAACAAAATCTGGGTTCTCGGCGACGCGGTGGTGGATTTAATTCCTGACGGCGAGCAACATTATTTAAAATGCGCCGGCGGTGCACCCGCTAACGTAGCAGTAGGCGTGGCGCGGTTGGGCGTGCCGAGTGCGTTTATCGGGCGCGTGGGAAAAGATCCTCTCGGCGAATTTATGCAACAAACGCTGAAAGCGGAAAACGTCAATACGGATTTTATGCACCTCGACCCCGACCATCGCACGTCAACGGTAGTAGTCGGTTTGGATAACGGCGAGCGCAATTTTACCTTTATGGTGAATCCGAGTGCGGACCAATTCTTAGACCATCATGATTTACCGACCTTTCAGGCGGGTGAATGGTTGCACTGCTGCTCTATCGCCTTGTTAAACGAACCAAGCCGCACGGCGACAATCCGCGCAATGCAGAAAATTCGCGAGGCGGGCGGCAAAGTCTCTTTCGATCCGAACTTACGCGAAAGTCTGTGGAAATCCGTCGCCGAAATGAAACTGGTGGTAAATCAGGCGATCGCTTTAGCGGACTTATTAAAATTTTCGGAAGAAGAATTAACCTTACTAACCGACAGCGCAACCTTGGACGACGCGTTCGAAAAAATCACCGCACTTTATCCGGAAAAACTCATTATCGTGACGATGGGTAAAGACGGCGCATTATTTCATTTTAACGGTCACCGTGAAATCGTCAGCGGTAAAGCCCTAAAACCGGTAGACACCACCGGCGCCGGCGACGCCTTTGTAGGCGGATTGCTGGCGGGATTGGCGTTAAATCCGGACTGGCAAACGAATACGGAACAGCTCAAAACTATCATTCGACAAGCCAATGCCTGCGGTGCGTTGGCCTGTACGGCGAAAGGCGCGATGTCCGCTTTGCCGAATCAGCAACAACTTGCCGAATTTTTAGCGAATTAGTTTTCGGGTGGGCTTTCGGGCTCACCTTTTTTGCATTCGGTATTTAATGAACTTCCTCACAATTTCGGTTACTTTTTATTTATGATAATTTTCAATAACGGTAAATACAAATCTTTACATGCGGCGCAAGCCGGCGAACTGGAACGCGTAAAAAGTGCGGTCGAAAATGATCAAGATTTTCGCCCCGTTTATCACCTTGCCGCGCCCACAGGTTTGCTAAACGATCCTAACGGTTTAATCTGGGACGGCGAAAAATTTCACGTATTTTTTCAATGGTTTCCTTTCGACGCCTTACACGGCATGAAACACTGGAAACACTATACTACAACGGATTTTATCCATTACCGTCAGGCTCAGGATCTCATTCCCGACGAATTATTTGAAAGCCACGGTTGCTATTCCGGCGGCGCGCTGCCGGTCGGCGACAAAATCGCCTGTTTTTATACCGGCAATACGCGCCGTCCGAGCGATAACCAACGCGTACCATTCCAGAATTTAGCCGTTTTCGACAAAGCGGGAAATCTGCTCGGCAAACGCCCGTTAATGGAAAATTCCCCCGCGGGTTATACCGAACATTTTCGCGATCCTAAACCGTTTTTCGCAGATGACGGCAAAATCCGTTTTATTTGCGGGGCGCAACGGGAAAATCTGAGCGGCACCGCCGTAGTGTTCGAAATGAATAATCTTGACGATCGTCCGCGTCTGCTTGGCGAACTGGCGATTCCCGCCTTTGACAATCAAAACGTATTTATGTGGGAATGTCCCGATTTACTGAAAATCGACGATCAGGATTTATTTATCTGGTCTCCGCAGGGTAAAACCCGCGAAGCTCATCAATTTCAGAACAATTACCACGCCACCTACGCTTTGGGGCAGTTAGACGGCTTAACGCTCCGTGCCGAACATATCGCGGAGCTGGATCAAGGTTTTGATTTCTATGCGCCGCAAACCTTCGCCAATACGGCGAATCGCACGATTTTACTGGCATGGATTGGTTTGCCGGATGTCACCTATCCGACGGATAAATACAAATGGCATTCCATGCTCACCTTGCCGCGCGAATTGCGGGCGGAAAGCAATCGTCTGTTACAGCGACCGGCGGAAGAAATTTATCAAAATCTGACCGCACTTGACTCCGTCAGCCTCACCGGTGAAGCAGAAATTCCCGATCTTGACCGCGCTTACCTGAAATTCAATGCGGAGAATCAACCGTTCCGCCTTAATTTCTTCAGCAACGACCGCCAACAAACCCTGACGCTGTCTTATGACGGCAACTTGCTGTGCATCGATCGTTCGCAAACGGATCAGACGGATTGGATGGCAAAACTGGGCGGGCAACGTTACTGTGAAATTCCGAATCTTCAGCAGGTCGAGATCTTTTTCGATCGCTCGGTATGCGAAATTTTCCTGAATCGGGGCGAAAAGGCGCTGACTTCGCGCTTCTTTATCGAAAACCGGAAAAACGTCGTCAAAACCGACCGCACTTTATCCATCGCAATCGGTTACCCCCGCGTAATTGCCGTGAAATAATCCCGGCTTGAACATTGAGATTTCGGCGAAAAAAAGGTAAAGTAACCCACATCATTTTTCAAACACAACAGGATAAAATTATGGGTAAAAGTGTGGTAGTCCTCGGCGCTCAGTGGGGCGACGAAGGCAAAGGCAAAATCGTTGATTTATTAACCGATCGCGTAAAATACGTCGTGCGTTATCAAGGTGGCCATAACGCGGGTCACACCTTAATTATCAACGGCGAAAAAACCGTATTACGTTTAATTCCGAGCGGTATTCTGCACGATAACGTAACCTGTTTAATCGGTAACGGCGTGGTGCTTTCGCCGTCCGCATTAATGCAGGAAATGGGCGAATTGGAAAGCCGCGGCGTGAAAGTGCGCGAACGCTTGCTGATCTCCGAAGCCTGCCCGTTAATTATGCCTTATCACGTTGCCATGGATCATGCGCGGGAAGCCGCATTGGGTAACAACAAAATCGGTACCACCGGTCGCGGTATCGGTCCGGCTTATGAAGACAAAGTCGCCCGCCGCGGTTTGCGTGTCAGCGATTTATTCGACAAAGAAAAATTTGCAGCAAAATTGAAAAATGTGCTGGATTATTACAATTTCCAGCTAGTCCAATACTACAAAGCCGAACCGGTGGACTATCAAAAAACTTTAGATGATGTCATGGCGATTGCCGACATTATTTTAGGCATGGTGGCCGATATCAGCACGATTTTGGACAACGCCCGTAAAAACGGCGACAACATCTTATTCGAAGGTGCGCAAGGTGCGATGTTAGACATCGATCACGGCACCTATCCGTTCGTCACCAGCTCCAACACCACGGCCGGCGGCGTCGCAACCGGTGCGGGATTCGGACCGCGCAATATCGATTACGTGTTAGGTATCATTAAAGCCTATTGTACCCGTGTGGGCGGCGGTCCGTTTACAACAGAATTATTTGACACGGTCGGCGCAGAAATTGCCCGCAAAGGTAATGAATTCGGCGCGGTAACCGGTCGTCCGCGCCGTTGCGGCTGGTTTGATGCCGTAGCCATCCGTCGCGCAATCCAAGTGAACTCGATTTCCGGTTTCTGCATGACCAAATTAGACGTATTGGACGGATTTGACGAAGTGAAAATCTGCGTCGGCTACAAATTGCCGAACGGCAACGTGGTGGATTATGCTCCGCTTTCAGCCAAAGACTGGGAAGGCGTGGAACCGGTGTACGAAAGTATGCCGGGTTGGAAAGAAAATACCTTCGGCGTGACGGATTACAATAAATTACCGGTAGCCGTACACAATTATGTGAAACGTATCGAAGAAGTCACCGGCGTGCCGATAGCTATTCTTTCAACCGGTCCGGACCGCGTGGAAACCATCATTCTGCAGGATCCGTTCAAAGCCTAATCCGACTGTTTTCTAAAGCTCATCAGCGGATGGGCTTTTTTATTTTCAAAAAATAAGGAGGAAAAATGCACACCATTCAGGATATTTTCGAAAAATGGCACGACTTCGCAAAATCCCGCAATACCAAGGGATTGCTCGGGTTATATGCCGAAGACGCCGTATTTGAAAGCCCGTTGGTTCCCGCCATTTTAGACGACAAAACCGATGGCGTCTTACGGGGAAAAACGGAAATCGAACGCTTCATTCGCGAAGGTACCAAACGCCGGCCGAACGAATTGGTGAAATGGTTTCGAACCGGCGAATATCTGACCGACGGCAAAACTTTAGTCTGGGAATACCCGCGGGAAACGGACGACGGCGAACAAATCGATATTCTGGAATTGATGGAAATCGATAACGGCTTGATTCAAAAGCACCGAATTTACTGGGGCTGGAAAGGCTGCCTGCAAATCAGCAAAAGTTTAGCCGGCAAATAAACCGTCTAAGAAGTAAATAAAAAATTATTCACAATTTGATAAATAAATTTGCTCGCTTCTGACGGAGCCGTTTGGGCTGGGCAACATCCCAAAAAACTTCGCTTTTTGTGACCGCACTTTTATGTCCAAAACTCAAGTGTGGTCATAAATTTTAGCGTTTTATTTTACCCGGCTGCCCGCTTTGACGCCCGCGTCCACATCAAAAAAACTTCGCTTTTTGTGACCGCACTTTTATGTCCAAAACCCGAGTGCGGTCATAAATTTTAGTGTTTTATTTTACCCGGCTGCCCGCTTTGACGCCCGCGTCCACATCAAGCAGGAATAAATCTTCGCCGCCGCTGCCGGCGGATAAAATCATGCCTTCGGATATGCCGAACTTCATTTTACGCGGCGCAAGATTTGCCACCACAATTACATAGCGCCCCACCAATTCGTCCGGATTTCCGTAAGCGGCTTTAATACCGGAGAAAACCTGGCGAGTTTCAAAACCGAGATCCAATTGGAATTTCAGCAGTTTTTTGCTTTCCGGCACGGCTTCACAGCCGAGTACTTTTGCCACGCGCAAATCCATTTTGGCAAAGTCGTCAATGCTGATTTCCGCTTCCACCGGTTCAAATTCGCCCTCAAGTGCGGGCGATTTTTTCACTGTTTTTTCAGCTTTCGGCGCGCTATTTACCGCCGCGTTTTCCGCTTTCGAAGCTTCAATCATCGCGTCGATCTGTTTCACATCCACTCGGCTGAACAAGGCTTTAAAGGCGGCGATTTCGTGATCCAACAACGGTTGCGCCAAGTTATCCCAGGTTAATTCCGCCTGCAAGAAAGCTTCCGAACGTTCCGCCAATTTAGGCAATACCGGTTTTAAATAGCCCATTAACACACGGAAAAGTTGAATGCCCATAGAACAAACCCGTTGCAATTCGGCCTCACGCCCTTCTTCTTTCGCAATCACCCAAGGGGCTTTGTCGTCCACATATTTATTGGCTTTGTCGGTTAACGCCATAATTTCCCGAACGGCTTTAGCATATTCACGGTTTTCATAATAAGCGGCGATTTGCTCCGATTGTGCGATAAATTCGTTGAATAGGGCTTCATCGTCCAATTTATCCGCCAATTTTCCGGCAAAACGTTTTTGAATAAACCCGGCATTACGCGACGCTAAATTCACCAGTTTATTGACCAAATCCGTGTTGACCCGTTGTACGAAATCCTCCAGATTCAAGTCCAAATCGTCGATACGGTTGCTGAGTTTCGCCGCATAGTAATAACGCAGACATTCCGGATCCAAATGCTTCAGATAAGTTGCCGCCTGAATAAAGGTGCCGCGCGATTTGGACATTTTTTCGCCGTTCACCGTCACATAACCGTGTACGAAAATGTTGCTCGGTTTACGTAAATTTGCGCCTTCCAGCATCGCCGGCCAAAAAAGACTGTGGAAATACATGATGTCTTTACCGATAAAATGATAAAGTTCCGCGTTACTGTCTTGCTTCCAGAATTGATCGAAGTCGATATTTCGGCGGTTACATAAGTTTTTGAATGACGCCATATAGCCGATTGGCGCATCCAGCCAAACGTAAAAATATTTGTTTTCCGTGCCCGGAATTTTGAAGCCGAAGTACGGCGCATCACGGGAAATATCCCATTGTTGCAGGCCGGTATCGAACCATTCCTGCATTTTGTTCGCCACTTCCGATTGCAAGGCGCCGGAACGGTTCCATTCTTTCAGCATCGCTTCAAAACTCGGCAAGTCAAAAAAGAAATGTTCGCTTTCTTTGATGACGGGCGTCGCGCCGGATATTACCGAACGCGGATTAATTAATTCCGTCGGGCTGTATGTTGCCGAACACACTTCGCAGTTGTCGCCGTATTGATCTTCCGATTTACATTTCGGACAAGTGCCTTTCACGAAACGATCCGGCAGGAACATAGCTTTTTCCGGATCAAATAACTGGGAAATGGTACGGGTTTTGATGAAACCGTTTTCTTTCAACCGATTGTAAATCATTTCGGAAAATTCACGGTTTTCTTCGCTGTGAGTGGAATGATAATTATCAAAACTGATATTAAAACCGCAAAAATCCGCATAATGGCTTTTTTGCACCTCGGCTATCAACTGCTCCGGTGTAATTCCCATTTGATCAGCTTTCAGCATAATCGGGGTGCCGTGTGCGTCGTCGGCGCACACAAAATAGATTTCATTGCCGCGCATACGCTGGAAACGCACCCAAATATCCGCCTGAATATGTTCAAGCATATGACCTAAATGAATCGGACCGTTGGCATACGGCAACGCACAAGTGACAAGAATTTGACGGTTTGATTTTGACATTCTTTTTATAACCCTGAATCTGCTGTGAAAATTGTGGAGATTTTACCTTAAGCACGGTATTTTTTCCACCGGAACCGCATTTTCACTTAACAGAATCAATTTGTCATGGTTAAATAGTCGAGAAATCTACTCTGACTTTTAGGAAATATTATGACCATTCAATTTTCGCCGACACTTTCGGCAGAACAACAGACAAAACTTGTTGAAATCATTAAAAATTTCAAACATTCCAGCTTACGGCAGGATTTAATTGCGCTAAATGCGGTTAAAAAAATCGAAAAAGGCGGCAACACGCTGCGCATTGAATTACAAATGCCTTTCGCGTGGAATTCCGCTTTTGAGCAATGCAAAGCCGAATTATCGGACGCTTTACGCGCAGCCGCTGAGGCTAAAGAAATCAAATGGGCGTTAAATTATCAAATCGCCACCCTTAAACGGGCTAATAATCATCCTGCGGTAAAAGGCGTCAAAAACATCATCGCCGTCACATCCGGCAAAGGCGGCGTGGGCAAATCCACCACAACGGTTAACCTAGCGTTGGCTTTACAGGCGCAAGGCGCCAAAGTGGGCATTTTAGATGCGGATATTTACGGTCCGTCCATTCCGCATATGTTGGGCGCGGCGGATCAACGCCCGACCTCGCCGGATAATCAGCATATCAATCCAATCGTGGTACAGGGTTTACAAACCAATTCCATCGGCTATTTGATGGAAGCGGATAACGCCACCATTTGGCGCGGTCCGATGGCGAGCAGTGCGCTTAATCAGCTATTGAACGAAACCTTATGGAACGAGCTGGATTATTTGGTCATCGACATGCCGCCGGGCACGGGTGATATTCAGTTAACGCTATCCCAACAAATCCCGGTCACCGGTGCCGTGGTGGTCACCACGCCGCAGGACATCGCGTTGTTAGATGCGGTGAAAGGCATTACGATGTTCCAAAAAGTCTCCGTGCCGGTTTTGGGTATTGTGGAAAATATGTCCATGCACATTTGTTCCAACTGCGGACACCACGAACCGATTTTCGGAACCGGCGGCGCAGAAAAAATTGCGCAAAAATACGGTTCGAAAGTGTTGGGTCAGTTACCGCTGCACATTTGCCTGCGTGAAGACTTAGACAAAGGCACCCCGACGGTGATTTCTCATTCCAATGAAGAAATCCGTCAGGCTTATCTGCAATTAGCGGAAAAAGTGGCAAGCGAGCTTTACTGGCAGGGTTCCGTTATTCCGGATGAGATTATGTTCAAAGAGGTGAAATAATTTTACTTCAACCAAACAACAGCCCATGGTAAATCTTGGGCTGTTTTATATTAATTCCCGCAAAGTGCGGTCTATTTTTCATTAGTTTTTTCCGTCATTTTAAATGCCCGCATTAAACCGCTCATGTTCTCACATTGTATTTTAAACGCCCGGCAATAAGGACAATAAAGCAAATGGGTAAACATGCCCGCCTTTTCCGACAAACTCAAACTGCGTTCTCGGGCATCGGAAATGGCTTTGGTGGTGGACAAACAATTCAACTTCATCATTATTACGCTATCCTTTAATCATCATGCAATTTTATCGATAAACAACGTTGCAATTGCAAACGCGCCCGATACATCAATACATGAAAATGTTTCGCCGTAATCTGTATCTGATTACAGATATCCTGCGTGCCGAGCTCAAAAAATTCCCGCATCATAAACACTCTTGCCTGCTTCGCCGGCAAATGCGTCAGACAGGCTTCGAAAATTAACCAGAACTCTTCGGAATATACTGCATTCTCCGTTTCTAATAATACATTCGGCACATCCGGATAATATCCCGTTTTCCAATGCCCTTTTTCGTCAAAAAAAGTATTCGGCGAATATTCATCATCCTGAGAAAGCTCACTCTCTAAAACGAACCGTTCTTTATAACGAAAATAATCCAGAATCTTGTTTTTTAAGATCGCAAAAATCCATGTTTTCAATGCTGATTTTCGTTGAAAACTATCAATATTTTTTAACGCATCGGAGAAAGTTTCCTGCACTAAATCTTCTGCAATAACAGAATTTTGTAGCTGTAACAGGGCAAATTTCATCATCTGCCCGCGAATGTCTTCAATCTGTTCGGTAGAAATGCTCTGATTCACGCTTTTGCTCATTTTATATTCCCTGAAGCAAAAATTTTTGTAATAAACGGACTTATAGCCCGACTAATAAACATGGAAATGGCATATTTTCATATTCAAACAGAGTGACTTATTCGTACCAAGGACTGACTGATACGGCTTGAATAAGCGCTTCGATTATTCTACCAAAAACTTTCGAGGAGAGAAAAAATGACTAAATCTACCCTATTGAAAACCTTAGCTTTATCTACATTAACACTTTGTACATTTCAAATCCAGGCGGCGGACAACATGGCGTCCGATTGCAAGGATAAAACGGATACAAATTGTATGCAACAGGATAAAATGATGAAATCGGATATGAAACATGACGAAATGAAATCAGATATGAAATCTGGCATGAAACATGATGAAATGAAATCCGATATGAAATCTGGCATGAAACATGATGAAATGAAATCCGAGACCATGAAATAAATAAAATGCGGCAGGGGTACAATATGAACAAATTCGCCAAAACGGATGTCACTCCGGAAAAGCTCTTTATACAAAGACGGAAAATTATTCAGAGTATAAGTGTTCTGAGCGCCGTTGCCGCTTTTCCAAACTTAGGAATAGCAACAGAAACAGAAGAAAAACGTACCGCACTTTCCTTCAAACCGGATAATAAGCCGGATTTAATCCTAACCCCGGAAAATAAAGTTATCGGTTATAACAATTACTATGAGTTCGGATTAGATAAAGCATCACCGGCGAAATTCGCTTCAGCGTTAAAAACTGATCCTTGGACGATTGAAATTAGCGGCGAAGTGGAAAAACCCATGAATTTTACGCTCACACAATTACTTGCATTTCCTTTGGAAGAACGTATTTACCGGTTACGTTGCGTGGAAGCCTGGTCGATGATCGTGCCTTGGATTGGCTTTGAATTAAGTCGATTACTGGAAAAAGTCAAACCGACGAGCAAAGCCAACTATGTAGCATTCGAAACCCTATATGATCCCGCTAATCTTCCCGGACAAAAAAACAGCCTGTTCGGCGGCGGTCTGGATTACCCTTACAAAGAAGGATTAACCCTTGCCGAAGCTATGAACCCGTTAACCATTTTATCCGTAGGTTTATACGGCAAAACCTTAACGCCGCAAAACGGCGCGCCGATTCGTCTGGTGGTTCCGTGGAAATATGGTTTTAAGAGTATTAAATCCATTGTTAAAATCCGATTAACCGAACAACAACCGATTACCACATGGAATCAGCTCGCGCCCCATGAATACGGATTTTACGCGAATGTTAATCCTGAAGTAGATCATCCGCGCTGGTCGCAAGCGAGTGAGCGGGTTATCGGTTCCGGCGGTTTATTCTCCGTTAAACGCCAACCGACTTTACCATTCAACGGATATGAAAAAGAAGTCGCTCATTTGTATCAAGGGTTGGATTTAAAGGTGAATTTTTGATGTTATTTTTTGTACGTTCTCTGATTCATCTGATTTGTTTATCGCCCGCCTTATGGCTAAGTTTTGTATTGTATCGCGGCGGCGAAAGTTTGGGCGCAGATCCCGTAAAAGAAATTCAACACTTTCTTGGATTTACGGCAATCAGTATTTTACTTTCCGTTTTCTTATTGCGCATTTTGATTACATTGGGAAAACAGTCTGCATTATCCGTACTACACCGTTCCCTAGGATTATGGGCGATATTTTATGTGCTGTTACATCTGTTATCTTATTTTCTGCTTGAATTAGACGCCGACCTGTCGCTTTTCTTTCACGAAATCAGCCGCCGAACCTATCTGATTCTGGGATTTCTCAGTTTACTGATTTTATTCATCGTACCGATTAGTCTCATTCCGTTTGTCCGTCGCCATTTAGGAAAGAACTGGCTGGCATTGCATAAACTGGTCTATTTCTCATTGTTTTTTGCCGTTATTCATTATTTACTCGCCACCAAAAGCATTGAATTTATGGCGATTGTTTATTCCGTATTAACCGTGGTATTTCTCATTATCATTTTCTATCAGAAATCCCAGCACTAAGATATTTCAAAAATAAAAAAGATCTAACCCGAAGGTCAGATCTTTTTTTAATGGATGAAATCCATCTATTTCGCTTCAGCTTTTGTCGGTTCGCTAAACACGTGGCTGATGGCGCTGTGATGACCCGCCGAACCTTTGCCGTGGAAATAGTAGCGGCTTTCTTTCCATTCCACAATGTCAAACGGCTCACTCACTTCATCGGCGGCTTTCGCCAAGGTCATGTCCGCTTTGGTATGGTGCACGGCGGAAATGGTTCCTAACTGCCCGTTGAAGCTGTAAGTGCGGTCAAATTTTCGCACGTTTTTTACCGTCATTTCCGGCACATCCACCGCTTCATTCGCAACAGTGCCGTCAACTACGGTTTCTTTTTCTACGATAGCTTCATCCGCGCCGAAAGCGGATTTTGCTTGACGTTCAAGAATACGTTGCTCTTCGTTCAAACGTTCAAGCGATTCCTGCACCATTTTTTCCACCGCCTCATTCGCCGGTTGACTAACCAGCCCCAGCGGTTGCGCATTATTTTCCGTTTCTTCTACGATAGCGGAAGCCGGCATACTGACTTCAACTTCATCATTTTGCGTCTGCTGTTCCAGCAATTCGTCCACCGACAGGAAAGTCGATTCTTTCGACTTCGGCGATACCGCATCAACGTCAATCCAGACTTTACCGCTTGCCAATTCCGGAGAAGCCACGGCGGCAAACAACGGCATCGGCGAGGCGTCATTACGGCGACGGCGCGAATTATTAGCCCGTAAATGGCGCGGCGTACGACGGGAATTGCGTTCAGCACGCTCGCGGCGCGGTTCCGTCGGCTGTTGCTCTTTCGTCACTTCTTCCGCAACGACAGCGACTTCCTCAACCGTCGGTTGTTCTGCCGTTTCATTGTTTATACGGACTTTTTTACGTAAATCGCGACGTTCGCGGCGCTCTCTCGGTTGACGGGTTGACGGTGCTTTTTCCTCTGCGGTTTCAAGCGCTTCCGTTGTCTCCGCATTTGTTAACGCGTCCGCCGCTAAACTGCTGCGACGGGCATTGCGTCGACTATTGCGTTCATTCGAACGTTCACCGCGTGACGGAGTTTCCGATTTTTCCGCAGAAGCTTCATCACTTTTCGCCGTATTACGTTCCGAACGCGAACGACGGTTATTGCGACGTTCGTTATTGCGTTCACGACGATTATTACGGGTCACAACCGGTTGTTGTTCAACCTTCTCTTCCGTCGCAAATAGTTTTTTAATCGCCGCGACAATGCGCGCTAATAAAGACGGCGTAGATTCTTTTTTGGGCTCAATAACCGGCGCGGCTTCAGAAATCGTCATAGACAACGCAGCCGTTTCCGCCACATTTTCCGCCGTCACGGCCGCCGCTTCAATATTGCGCGAAACCAAACTTTCTTCCGCAACGAACACATCGTCCTGCGCTTCATGCAGTTTCGGCAAGTGATAACTTAAGACATTCGCTTCTTCGCCGTCGCGCAAACGGAAAACGCTGAAATGCGGCGTTTCCATCGCTTCATTCGGCGCCACCACAATGTCTACATTATGGCGTTTTTCAATGCTGCGAATAGCCTTACGTTTTTCATTCAGTAAATAAGAAGCTATTTGTACCGGTACAATGCAGTGAACCTGTTTGCTGTTTTCTTTCAACGCTTCTTCTTCAATCAAGCGCAGAATAGAAAGCGACAGGCTTTCGTTATCGCGGATTTTACCCGTTCCCTGACAACGCGGACAGACATGGCTGGACGATTCGCCTAACGACGGACTTAAACGCTGACGTGACATTTCCAGCAAACCAAAACGGGAAATGCGGCTGATCTGAATGCGAGCCCGGTCCTGACGAACCGCTTCGCGCATACGATTTTCCACTTCGCGTTGGTGACGAACCGGGGTCATATCGATGAAATCGATCACCACTAAACCGCCCAGATCGCGTAAACGCAATTGACGGGCAATTTCATCCGCCGCTTCAAGGTTAGTATTTAATGCGGTTTCTTCAATATCGCCGCCGCGCGTCGAACGTGCAGAGTTAATGTCGATCGCAATTAACGCTTCGGTGGCGTCAATCACAATAGAACCGCCGGAAGGCAAACGCACTTCCCGTTGAAATGCGGATTCAATTTGCGACTCAATTTGATAATGACTGAATAACGGTACTTCGCCCTGGTAAAGTTTAATCCGGTTGATGAAATCCGGACGCACCAATTTGATGTGCGCTTTCGCTTTTTCGTAAACTTTCGGGCTGTCTACTAAAATTTCGCCGATATCGCGACGCAAATAATCGCGAATCGCGCGAACAATCACATCACTTTCCTGATGAATCAGAAACGGAGCCGAGCGACTTTCAGAAACCTGCTTAATGGCCTCCCAATGATGCAACAGCACTTTCAAGTCCCATTGCAATTCTTCCGACGATTTTCCCACGCCCGCCGTACGTACGATTAAACCTACGCCGTCCGGCACTTCTAACGAACTTAACGCCTCTTTTAATTCAAGACGCTCGTCCCCTTCAATGCGACGGGAAATCCCGCCCGCGCGAGGGTTGTTCGGCATAATCACCAAATAGCTGCCCGCCAAGGAAACGAAAGTGGTTAACGCCGCACCTTTGTTGCCGCGTTCTTCTTTGTTCACTTGAACAATCACTTCCTGCCCTTCTTTAATCACATCTTTAATGTTCGGGCGACCGTTGTAAACATAATCCGCCGGGAAATATTCACGGGCAATTTCTTTTAACGGCAGGAACCCGTGGCGTTCGGCGCCGTAATCCACAAATGCGGCCTCAAGGCTCGGCTCCACGCGGGTAATGCGTCCTTTGTAGATGTTCGCTTTTTTCTGCTCATGGCCCGGACTTTCGATATCTAAATCGAATAAACGCTGGCCGTCGACCAACGCAACGCGCAACTCTTCTTTTTGAGTCGCATTAATTAACATTCTTTTCATTTGTAAAAATTTCTCTGTTATTTTTTATTTTTGTCAAAAAAACTCAATTAAAACCGACCGCACTTTGAGTGTCTGCGGACTGCGAATCCCGGCGACCGTCGTCTTAACGAATTACCGGCCCGTTTCGCATCCTGTTTTCGCTCGCGTCACCATCGACCTCGTGTTTGTCGCCGTTGCCCGTCTTCCCGACGGTCATCCGGCTGGGTGCATTGATAGCGTCGGCAACCTTCAAAAGCCTTGCCGAAGCGGCGCTTTAATTGCATAAAATTTGTTAAGTATTAATGTCTTACGATTATTTTCCAACAAATCGGCATTAAGTCTGCCCTAACAAAAACGGATAAAATTTCGCCCGCACTTTCAGGCGGACAAAAATTTGTAATATTATGGGTGAAAAGGCGGTTTTAAGCAAGGCATTTCGGCTTTACTCCCGACATTTCAATCGTTCAATTCGGGCGGTTTTTATGCTAAAATCCGGTCGATTTTCACCAATAAACATGAATATGAACGACAAAGTCATTAACGCCGCCGTAAAAATGCTGGAAATTTCCGATGAGGAAGCCGGCCAACGTATAGACAATTTTTTGCTCGCAAACTTAAAAGGCGTGCCGAAAAGTCTGATTTACCGCATTTTGCGCAAAGGCGAAGTGCGCGTAAACAAAGGGCGGATTAAACCCGAATATAAACTGCAGGCGGGCGATGTCGTACGCGTGCCGCCGGTGCGCGTTTCGGAAAAAGAACAAGCGCCCGTTTCAACCAAGCTCAATAAAGTGGCACAACTGGAACATCAAATTATTTTTGAAGACGATTGCCTGTTGGTGCTTAACAAGCCCTCCGGCACCGCGGTGCACGGCGGCAGCGGGTTGAGTTTCGGCGTTATCGAGGGATTGCGCGCGTTGCGTCCGCAAGCCCGTTTTTTAGAGCTGGTTCATCGTCTGGATCGCGATACTTCGGGCATTTTGCTGGTAGCGAAAAAACGTTCCGCTTTACGCAATTTACACGAACAGTTACGAATTAAAACCGTGCAGAAAGACTATTTGGCGTTAGTGCGCGGACAATGGCAGTCTCATGTTAAAGTCGTCAAAGCGCCGTTGCTGAAAAACGAATTATCGAGCGGCGAACGGATTGTGCGAGTCAGCGAGCAAGGCAAACCATCGGAAACGCATTTTTCTATCGAAGAACGTTATCTTAACGCCACGCTGGTGAAAGCTTCGCCCGTCACGGGCAGAACCCATCAAATCCGCGTGCACGCTCAATATGCCGGTCATCCTATCGCCATGGACGATAAATACGGCGACAAAAATTTCGACGCTGATATGGCGGCATTGGGCTTGAACCGCTTGTTTCTACATGCCGCAAGCATTCGCTTCGAACACCCGAAAAACGGCGAAATATTGCGTTTGAATGCGCCGCTGGACGAAAAAATGAAAGCCGTTCTGAAAAAATTACGGGAGCAATCAAGATGAGCAAAAAAATCATATTATGGCTGTTAGCCATCGTCGCGACTCTGCCTGTTTATGCCGACACGAATGCAGCGGAAAGTGCGGGCAAAAATCCGAACGTTTCCAAACAGGACATCATCGGCGAATGGCAATGCAAAATCATTTACGACGATTTGCAAATTCAAGCGCTGGACAGTCTTGATTTTCAGGCCGACGGTTCTACCGTTGGCACCGGCTTGTTGTTTGTTCATAACAATTTTGCTTACGAAAGCAAGCATACCGGCCGCTGGCAATTAAAAGATAATGTGCTGTCGGAAACCAGTACCGATTATTCTTTCGGCCGCATTCACCCCAGCCAAACGGAAAAACGGCTGGATGAAGAGCCGAAATTAAAGGAATTCGAATCTTTGTTCTTTGAAAATCTGAAGGAAAACTCTAATTCCGGTGAAAGCGTGAATCTGCATATTCTCAGATATGACAAAAACCAAATGATCATCGATCATGTCTGGGATAACCAAAAACGTTACCCCGGACTGTGCCGGCGGAAAGTACAAGACGAGTAAACGGTAACCGTTTGACGCCGTTTTTGTTATTCAGCGTGCCGATTCAGATCTTATAATAAACAAAAAATCCCGGGCTATGCCGGGATTTTGAAAGAAAGGTACGATTAAAGCGCTTGATTAACAAAATTCGCCAATTGATTTTTTGGCAATGCGCCCACTTGAGTTCCCACCACTTTGCCGTCTTTAAACAACAATAAGGTCGGAATACTGCGCACGCCGAATTGTGCCGGCGTACCTTGATTTTCGTCGATATTCATTTTAACGATTTTTACTTTGTCACCGAATTCCGCCGCCAACTCTTCTAAAATCGGACCGACCATGCGGCAAGGACCGCACCAAGGCGCCCAAAAATCCAATAATACCGGTACCTCTGCGTTTAACACGTCCGTTTCGAAAGACGCGTCGGTTGAATGAAATACTTCTGCCATATTTTTATCCTTTTTATGTGATTGTTCCCCGCTAATATTGGGAGCAATCGGGTTAATTTCAAGAGCTATGCCCTTTTTACTAAAAACGAGTGTAATTTTTACCGCACTTTTGGTCAATCAATCGTTACAATTTGCGAAACCTTATTTTAATTGTGCCAAGGCCTGCAATAAATCCGCTTTAATGTCTTCAACATCTTCCAAACCGACGGAAAAGCGCAGCAAATCATTCGTCACGCCGCGGGCGATTCGTTCCGCTTCCGGAATATCCATGTGAGTTTGCGTAGACGGATAAGTAATGAAACTTTCCGTACCGCCCAGACTTTCGGCAAACGTGATTAATCGAATGGCTTTTAAAAACGGGTTCACCCAGTTTTCGTCCTGTAAACGGAATGACAACATGCCGCCTTTATTTGGATACAGTACATCTTTCACCTGCGGTTGTTGATGTAAAAATTCTGCAATTTCCCGCGCATTATCCTGATGGCGTTTCACGCGCAACGACAACGTTTTCAATCCGCGTATGGTTAACCAGGAATCAAACGGTGAAAGCACGGCGCCCGCGCCGTTTTGAATATAGAACAATTTATCGCACAGCGCCTGCCCTTTCGCAACGATCAAACCGGCCAACACGTCATTATGACCCGCAATATATTTGGTTCCGCTGTAAACGGTAATATCGGCGCCGTGCTCCATCGGCCGGAATAAAACCGGCGTTAAGAAAGTATTATCTACGATTAACAATAAATTATATTTTTTCGCCACCTTTGAAATGGCGGCGATATCACATTCTTCCATTAACGGATTCGACGGCGTTTCCACAAAAATAGCTTTAGTATTTGCCGTAATCGCGGCTTCAATTGCATCGGTAGAGGCAGTGTTCACGTAAACGGGTTTCACCGCATGATTATTTTTATAGCAATAATCCAATAAACGATATGTTCCGCCGTACACATCACTGGACACAATCCATTCGTCCGGCGCTTTAAATAAACTCATTAACACTTGAATTGCCGCCATGCCGGAAGCAAAGGCAAAACCGCGATCACCGCCATCTAATTTCGCCATGGTTTCTTCCAGAACGGTGCGCGTCGGATTTTTGGTGCGGGTATAGTCATAACCCGTACTTTCGCCGATCCCCTGATGCCCGTAAGCTGTAGAAAGGAAAATGGGGGCGGAAACCGCGCCGGTGCGGGAATCGGTTCGATTACCGGCTTGCGCCAAAAGTGTGTCTAAAGCATATTTCGTCATTCAATTTACCTACATCTTTTTTAATCGGATTAAAAACGGATTCGCACATTGTGGCATAAAGTGCGGTCGGATTAAAGGAGATTTTCGCGTTAGATAAAAGACGGAATATTCCGCCTGATTCCAATATTCTTTTTGACCGAATTGCCTTTTTTATAATCAATCAACCGCGTTTTTCGTATTTTTTAAAAATATCAGTTGACACTAAATTGAAAATCCGTAGAATGCACTTCCGTTGACGGCAACAAGCTGAAATAAAGCGGGAATAGCTCAGTTGGTAGAGCACAACCTTGCCAAGGTTGGGGTCGCGAGTTCGAGCCTCGTTTCCCGCTCCAATTTTTAAATGCGTTGTGCCCGAGTGGCGGAATCGGTAGACGCAAGGGATTTAAAATCCCTCGCCTTTCGGGGCGTGCCAGTTCAAGTCTGGCCTCGGGCACCATTTAAATATCATTGATTAAATGACACCGTTCAGGTGTTTTTTTATATCCAAACTTCATGGCGTGTTAGCAAAGCGGTTATGCACTGGATTGCAAATCCATGTAGCTCGGTTCGACTCCGGGACACGCCTCCATTCTCTCCCGATTTTAAATCAATATTTGAATTTTATATTGCACTGTTTTCTTTATATTTTTCCGAAAGCAAATAATCTTCATAAAAATAACCCTCTGATTTTTTAAAGAATCAGAGGTTATACGAATTACGGCAAGCCTATTTATTTTTATGCTTTTCTAAGGATCTGTGCTGAATCTTTACACGTTTCCCTTTATCCTGGAAATACTCCCCCAATTGTTGTGCAATATAAACCGAGCGGTGTTTGCCGCCGGTACAGCCAATCGCAATGGTTAAATAGCTACGATTGTTTCGTTCCAGCATAGGCAACCAGGTTTCAATATAATTTCGGGTGGTATAAATGAAATTTGCCACTTCTTCGTATTTAGCCAAAAAATCAATAACCGGCTGTTCCAATCCCGTCATTGGTCGTAGTGACGGATTCCAATGAGGATTCGGCAAAAAACGAACGTCAAAAACATAATCGGCATCCAGCGGTAAACCGTATTTGAAACCGAAAGATTCCACCACAATTTTCAGTTCTTTGTCCGAATTACCGCGCAAAAATTCGCGTAACCGTTCCGCCAATTCGTGAGTAGAAAGCACCGCCGTATCAATAATCAGATTGGCGTGTTGAATCAACGGATCAAGTTGAATCTGTTCCGCATCAATCGCCGCCTCCAGACTCAAATCCTGGTTCTGGACGGATAACGGATGAAGCCGGCGGGAATCGCTATAACGCCGAATCAACGTACCGCGATCCGCATCTAAAAAGATCACTTTGATCTGGTGCTTATTGCCCAATTCCGTCAGAATTTCATCAAGATGCTGAGTGGAATTCGGCAAATTGCGGATATCCAGGCTAATTGCCGCAGAAGCCTGACTTTGCGAGAGAATATCGGCTAATTGAGGCAGTAAATCGATAGGCAGATTGTCTACACAGTAATAACCGATATCTTCCAACGCTCGCAATGCTACTGATTTCCCTGCACCTGAACGTCCACTGATAATAATGAGTTCCATAGCTTGCCCACTAAAATTAATTGCTTGTTGTTGCCGCTTCTTCTTTGACGCTTTCGTCCAGATAGGCGTCAGCGAATTCAAAAACTTGCCAAATTTCTTCCGCACTTTGTGCGGCGCGCAGTTTTTTGGTGAGATTTTTATCGGTCAATTTTTCAGACAACTCGGATAAATTCGCGCTGTAGCGGGAACACATGCTTTCCGGAACTAATACCGCTAAAATAAGATCCACTTTGCGTTTATCCTGAGCTTCATAATCAATCGGTTCCGTCAACTGCAAAAAAACGGCGATAGGTTTGTCGCCGACAGGCAACCGCGCACGCGGCATCGCCACACCGCTACCGATTGCAGTACATCCCATTTTTTCACGACCGAACAGACTTTCAAAACACTTCAGGCCGGTAAATTGTTCCGAATTCACCTGCTTGCCGACAATCCGTCCGATAAATTCCAATAACGCTTTTTTGCTAGAAGCAACAACGCCCTGACGGATGTTGTCGGGCGTTAATAATTCGGTAAATTTCATGGTTTATAGCTTAAATCCCTCACCGAGATACACCTGTTTCACGTGGTCATTATTCATGACTTCCGCGGGCGTCCCTGTTGCGATCATTTTCCCTGCGCTGACGATGTAGGCCCGCTCGCATACATCCAGGGTTTCACGTACGTTATGATCCGTAATAAGTACGCCCAAACCGCGATCCCGCAAATCCTTAATAATTTTTTTGATATCGATAACCGAAATCGGATCGACTCCGGCAAAAGGTTCGTCAAGCAAAATAAATTTAGGATTGGCCGCCAATGCCCGCGCAATTTCCACCCGACGACGCTCACCGCCGGATAAAGATTGCCCTAAGCTGTCACGGATATGCTCGATATTAAACTCTTCAATTAATTCCTCCGCGCGATCATGACGCTGTTCCGGGGTTAAATCTTTCCGGATTTCAAGTACCGCCATCAAATTATCATAGACGCTTAAACGGCGGAAAATCGACGCTTCCTGCGGTAAATAACCGACGCCTTTTTGCGCACGGTTATGCATGGGTAGCAGACTGATGTCTTCGTCATCAATACGGATTTTACCTTCATCGTGACGCACTAACCCCACCACCATATAAAAAGAAGTGGTTTTCCCGGCACCGTTCGGACCGAGCAGCCCCACAATTTCGTTGGAACGCACGGTAAAACTCACATCGGAAACGACTTTTCGCGCTTTATAACTTTTTGCTAAATGTTCGGCATAAAGAACGGCCATTCATCGTCTCCTTACTTTTTCTTATCGTTTAACTGCGTCGGAATTAAGACGGTGCGCACGCGGGATTTCGCTCCGCTCGTGGCTTTAAGCTGTTGTTTTTTCACGTCGTAAGTGATCACGTCGCCGTTAATTTTACTATCCAGCTGTTTCAATTCGGCATTTCCCGTCAGCGTGAGGAATTCCGTACCCAAGTCATAATGGACTTTATCGGCTTTACCATCGGCGGGTTTACCGTCGTCCATCATCTGATGAAATGTCACCGGCGAGCCGAAGGCATCCACCGTTTCTTTTTTACCGGAATTTTCCGGCGGCCGGGTAATGACGACTTTATTCGCTTTAATTAAAATAGAGCCTTGCGTAATGACGACATTATCGGTGAAAGTCACCACGCTGTTTTCCATATCCAATTCCTGATTGCCGGAATCGATATTAATCGGTTTATTGGTGTCGTCTTTCAACGCG
The DNA here is from genome assembly GCF_014843355.1 of Actinobacillus sp. GY-402. GTDB lineage: Bacteria > Pseudomonadota > Gammaproteobacteria > Enterobacterales > Pasteurellaceae > Exercitatus > Exercitatus varius. The sequence goes on along the minus strand of NZ_CP062137.1, from coordinate 338,208 downwards.
GCAGCGGATAACGAAGTCATCAATAAGACCGTCGCCAATAAAATTTTATTTGTTGATTTCATAATGAGTTTTCACTTGTTCCTTGAGCGTTGCAACTTGCTGTTTAAGATTGCCGTCCAGTTTCAGGCCCGAACTGACAAAATTCTGGCCGTTGATTTTCACTTCCGTATTCGACGTGATGTCCTGAGTCTTTAAATTCACCGTCGCACGTTCGCTTTCTATCCGCTGCAAACGGGATTCGGGCAATAAACTCTGCGCGACTACCCGCCCGCTTAAATTCAACATATTATCTTTAGTTAACGTTGCTTTTGCCGCAGTTAATTTCCAACTTTGGTGCAGATCCGTTTCATTTTGTTTGGATTTGTCGGAAGCGGAATCGTCCAAAACGAAAACCATAGGATTAAAGAAATCCGTATGTCCGTCTTCACTGTAATATTCCACTTTATCCGATTTGGCAATATATTGCTTTTGACCCGTCGGCGAAAAAATAGTTGTCTCCATTTTCTGCCCGATATATTCGGGACTATCAGGCTTTTTAATGAGATTGGCCAATGAACCGTCTTCTTGGTTCAGGCTATAAAACCAAGCCGACAACGCCAAAGCAATCACGCCTAAAATTAAATTCCAACGAAAATTCATCAATCGAATAATGCTCTTAATAAAAAATAATAACGAATAATAGCATACTTTTTTGAAACAAAAGAAAATGCGAGCAAAATTTTGTCTACTGTAGCAACAAAAGTGCGGTCGAAAAAACGATCGTTTTTTTGACCGCACTTTACTATTGGAATAATTATTTCCGGACGGTTTCGCGCGCAACGTTTCCGGCTTCGATGACAAGCTCATCGCTTGGGCGTTGGTGGGTATAAAGCTCGAATTGCTCCACGGCTTGCAACACAATAACTTCCGCGCCGGAAATCACTTGCTTACCGAAGCGTTCCGCCGATTTAATAAACGGCGTTTCTACCGGCATCGCCACCACATCAAATGCCGTTTCGGCGGCTTTTATGAGATGCTCGGGGAATGCCAACGTCAATTCGTCCTTGCCGCCTTTCATGCCGATTGGCGTCACGTTCACCAAAATCTCCGCCTGTTGATGATCAAGACTTGAAATATATTCAAAACCATAAAGTGCGGCGAGATTTTTGCCCGTTTCCGCATTACGCGCATATACTTTCAGTCGGTTAAAACCCAAATTTTTGAACGCCGCAACCACGGCTTTCGCCATACCGCCGCTGCCGTGAACAATCACCGATTTAGTGTTATCTAATTGATATTTCTCGATTAATTTATAAATTGCGATATAGTCCGTGTTATAGGCTTTTAGATAGCCGTTGTCATTGACAATGGTATTCACAGACTGAATAGCCGCCGCCGATTCCGAAATTTCGTCCACAAACGGCATACAGCTTTCTTTGTGCGGCATAGACACCGCGCAACCGCGAATCCCAAGCGCCCGCACGCCTTTCACGGCGTGTTCAACATCCTGCACCTGAAACGCTTTATAAATAAAATCCAGGCCGAGTTTTTGATACAAATAATTATGAAAGGTTGTGCCGAAATTACTCGGACGCGCCGAAATAGAAATGCATAATTGGGTATCTTTATTAACTGCCATGGAAAAACTCCTGTAATATTGACCGCACTTTTAAATGGTTGGACATCACCGCATCGTCGATGAAGGATTAATTCACATCAAACGCGGGATTCGGCGAGTGAGCTTGACTAAAACGGCGCCCCACTGCAACAGCCGGAGCGCCGGGATAGATGTCGCACAACGAAATCGGCACGAATTTGGCATATTTCCGCACGTCAATAATGATCTGAAATTTTAGGGACCGCCCCGATTTTCCCGCGCGAATTTTCGGGTGCCGATGGCCGGATTTTTTCCCGTATCGCCAAGAAATGCGCTATTGTGCAGTAAAATTATCGGGCTTATGGAGACATAAGTTTTACGCTTTACAAAAGCCGAAACGACTTATACTTCCACAAGCTCGGCAACCCCAATTTCAGCTTTGTTCAACTGCGACGTAATTCAAAAAACCTTTCAAATTTTGACCGCACTTTACCTATACGTTAAACAAAATTATTCAAATAATTCCGCATGTAACGCCCGCACGACATCGTCCGCCTGATTACTGTGGACCAGCATGCAGATGTTATTTGTGCTGGCGCCGTAACTAATCATTCGCACGTTATACGGTTCCAATGAATTAAATATGCGTTTTGCCACGCCCGCCGCAATATGCAAATCGTTACCGATTAACGCCACCAACGCCAGTCCCGTATCCACTTTCACCGTGCACACTTCGCTCAATTCGGTCAGTAATTCGTTAGATAACAATTCCGCTCCGGAAGAAGCCGAACCGGTTTTATCCAGGGTTAACGCAATGCTGACTTCAGATGTCGTAATGGTGTCCACGGAAATTTTGTGTTTTGCCAGAATATTGAACACATTCGCAAGGAATCCCTGCGCATGCAACATATTTAAACTGGAAAGCGTTAATAAAGTTTGATCGCGACGCAACGCAATAGCTCGGAATGTCGGACGCGGCTGCGGATCACGCGTAACCCAGGTGCCGCCGTCTTGCGGCGCTTTACTGGAACCCACATAAACCGGAATGTTACTGCGTACTGCCGGCAGTAATGTCGCCGGATGCAAGACTTTCGCCCCGAAAGTCGCCATTTCCGCCGCCTCGGCAAAGCTCATGGTATCAATACGTTTGGCCGCCGGCACAATACGCGGATCCGTGGTGTAAATACCCGCCACATCCGTCCAGATCAATACGTCTTTGGCATTCAATACTTCGGCAATCAGTGCCGCCGAATAGTCCGAACCGCCGCGACCTAACGTAGTGGTTTTGCCGTTCGGATCACGTCCGATAAAACCTTGAGTGATCACCAACTCACCGCGGTCGATTAACGGTTTTAAAATATTGTCGCTGTTTTTCTGAGTTTGCTCGTCATCCGGCGCCGCTTTACCGAAATTGCTGTTGGTTGCCACCAATGAACGCACGTCTAACCATGTTGATTGCGCATTTAATTCGCGCAACACTTCCACGAACAGACGAGTGGACATCATTTCCCCATGACTGATTAATTCATCCGTTAACGCCGCCGAAGTGGCCAAACTCGCCGCTTCCGCCAACGAATCGATATTATCCAGCAAGCGTTCGATTTCAGGACGCACAAAGCTGTCATCCTGTAACTCGGTTAAAATATTTTCCTGGATTTGACGAACTTCAGCTAATAATTTCTCCCGTTGTTGAGCGTCAACCCCATTCGCCAGCGCCACTAATAAATTCGTGATACCGGCAGAAGCGGAAAGCACGACCACACGAGTATTGGGATCGGCAATAACGATTTTTGCACACGCCGTCATGGCGGCATGATTAGCAACACTGGTCCCGCCGAATTTTGCAACAGAAAGATGAGACATAAATAACTCCTGAAAACTAAAAACGAAAATATTTGATGACTTATACAAATAAAGGCTTGTTTTTATTTTGTCAAATAAAATCTAAGGGAAAGCGTAAATTTTTAACGTTTCCCTTGATTTAAGGCCAAATTATTGTGAAATTCTTGAAAATTCATCAAAGAATGTCGGAAAGGTTTTCGCCGTACATTTCGGATCCAAAATCGTCACCGGCGTATCGGATAAGGCAATCAACGCAAAGCACATCGCCATACGGTGATCATTATAGGTTTCGATTTCCGCATGCCGGAATCGCTCTAACGGCAAAGGCTGAATGCGGATAAAATCCTCTCCTTCTTCCACCGTAGCGCCTACTTTGCGCAATTCCGTCGCCATCGCCGTTAAACGATCGGTTTCTTTCACCCGCCAGTTATAAATATTACGGATCACGGTTTCGCCTTTGGCAAATAGCGCGGTGGTGGCAATGGTCATAGCGGCGTCGGGAATGTGATTCATATCCATATCCACTCCCACAAGTTCGCTTTGTTCCGCCTGAATAAAATCGTCGCCCCAAGTAATTTTCGCGCCCATGGCGGCCAATACGTCGGCGAACAAGCGATCGCCCTGAATGCTGTTTTTACCGACTCCGGTGACTTTCACGCAACCTTTAATAGCGCCCGCAGCCAGAAAATAAGAGGCGGACGAAGCATCGCCCTCTACTAAGAAAGTGTTCGGCGACTGATATTGTTGGCAGCCTTTTACCATAAAACGCCGATAATGTTGATTTTCCACCTCAACACCGAAAATTTTCATCATATTCAAAGTGATATCAATATAAGGTTTCGATACCAAATCACCGATAATTTCAATTTCGGTATCGGCTGAAGACATAGGCGCCGCCATTAAAAGTGCGGTCAAAAATTGAGAAGAAATTGAACCGTCGATTTTCACCTTGCCGCCGTGCAGACCTTTATTGCGGATTGCCAGCGGCGGATAACCTTCCTGTTCCAAATATTCCACTTCCGCGCCCGCCTGCAACAATGCATCCACCAAATGTTTGATAGGACGTTCTTTCATGCGCGGTTCGCCGGTAAGCACAATTTCGGCAACGCCTTCGTCGCCCGGATTAGCCAAACACAACGCGGCGGTTAACGGCCGCATGGCGGTGCCGGCATTGCCTAAAAAAAGCGATAACCCGTTTTGCCATTCGAAAGCTTTGCCTAACCCCTGCACTTCGCACGTAGTTCTATCATCGGAAAGCGTATAATTCACGCCAAGCTGTTTGAGCGCATTGAGCATGTGACGCACATCATCGCTGTCAAGTAAATTGGTCACTTTCGTGGTGCCCTTCGCCAGCGCGGCGAGTAATAATGCGCGATTGGACAAACTTTTCGAGCCCGGCAAATTAACCGTACCTTCAACACGGTTGATTGGATTTAAAGTGATTTTTTCCATGCTTTTCTATAAAAATGAGGGCGCGAATCTCGCGATTCGTGCCTGAATATAAATAATCGGCATACATAAGCCAATGTATGCCGGAGGACAATTAATATTTAAATTTCTTTTAAATTCAAAACCTTAATTAATGCGTCAAACAAACGATCGTTTTCCTGCGGCAAGCCAATGCTCACGCGCAAATGATTCGGCATACCGTAACCGGCAATTGGGCGAACAATGACGCCTTCATGCAATAACGCATCATAAATCGGCGCGGCCGGACGTTCAAAATCAATAGTAATGAAATTGCCTTTGGACGGAATATATTTCAACCCGTATTGTTGGCAGAACGCTTCATAACGTTTAAGTTCGTTACGGTTATTTTCCGCCACTTTTTCCACAAAGGCATCGTCGTTTAACACCGCAACCGCCGCGGCTAACGCCAGGCTGTTCACATTAAACGGCTGACGCACGCGGTTGAATAAACCGGTGATTTCTTCGTTCGCTACCGCATAACCAATCCGCAAACCCGCTAAACCATAGGCTTTGGACAAAGAGCGAGACACCACCAGATTCGGATATTTTTTCAATAACGCGAAAGAATCCACCCGTTCGTCTTTGGCGGTAAATTCGGTATAGGCTTCGTCCAAAACCACAATAATATCCGACCGCACTTTTGCCAGAAATTCATCAATTTCGTTATGCGTTAAGAAATTTCCCGTCGGATTGTTCGGATTGGAAATATAAATTAACTTGGTTTTTTCGTTGATCGCCGCTAAAAACGCGTCTAAATCATGTCCCCAGTTTTTCGCCGGAATTTCGCGGGCGGTGGCGTTAATGGCCTGGGTAATCAACGGGTAAACGATAAACGCATATTTGGAAAAAATCACTTCGTCGTGTTCTGAAACGAACGTATGGGCAAACAATTCCACTAAATCGTTAGAACCGTTACCCAAGGTGATTTGTTCCGGTTTTAAACCGAATTTTCCGGCAATCGTCTGTTTCAGGGTGAAACCGTTGCTGTCGGGATAACGAGTGAGAGAATCCAGTTGTTCGCGAATGGCTTTTTTCGCACTTTCAGGAAAACCGAACGGATTTTCGTTGGACGCGAGTTTGATGATATTGCTGATGCCTAATTCACGTTCCAGTTCTTCAATAGGTTTTCCCGCTTGATAAGGAGAAAGCGATTGAACGCCCTGATTGGCTCGTTGTAAAAATGTCATAAATTTTGACCGCACTTTTAAGGATGAAAAGGACAAATTGCCCGTTACGAAATGTTGAAAACGGGTGAACCGTCATTCACCCGCGCCGGATTATGCGTTTTCCGCTTCGAATTTTTTCATAAATTCGATTAACGCCTGCACGCCTTCAATCGGCATGGCGTTATACAGGGACGCGCGCATGCCGCCCAAAACTTTATGCCCTTTCAGCGCATGCAGGCCGGCGGCAGTGGCTTCGGCGACAAATTTCATGTTGAGTTCGTCGTTATCCGTGGTAAAGGTGACGTTCATCACGGAACGGTTCGGTTTTGCAATATAATTGCGGTAGAATTTACTCTGATCCAAGAAGTTATACAGCAATTCGGCTTTCGCTGCGTTGCGGCGAGTATAAACATCGATACCGCCTTCCGCCAACATATGTCGGAACACCAGGGAACACAAATACCACGCAAACGTCGGCGGAGTGTTGATCATGGAATCGGCGTTCGCTTGCACTTCGTAATTCCAAATCGACGGCGTTGCCCGGCGGGCGTGACCGATTAAATCCTCGCGCACGATCACTAAGGTAATCCCGGCCGGTCCCAGATTTTTTTGCGCGCCGGCATAAATTAATCCGAATTTGCTGATGTCGATTTGTTTCGACATGATATCCGAAGACATATCCGCCACTAAAACCGCGTCGCCCACATTCGGCACTTCTTTAATCTGCACGCCGGTAATGGTTTCGTTAGTGCAGTAATGCACGTAATCATATTGATCCGCAATGTCGCTGAAATCCGTACGAGTCACGCCGATAACGCCGTTTTCGTCTTTTTCGGCGATGCTGATTTCATCAATTTCGCAGAAATTACGCGCTTCTTTCGCCGCCATGGCGGACCAGTGGCCGCTATTCAAATAAAGCGCCTTGCCTTTTGCACCGATTAAATTCATCGGTACCGCCGCAAATTGGCCGCGGGCGCCGCCTTGCAGGAAAAGAATTTTGTAATTATCAGGCACCTTAAAAAGCTGACGCAGATCTTTATCCGCCTGCGCGATTAATTCCATAAAATACTTACCGCGATGGCTGACTTCCATGACGGAAGTCCCTTGGTTTTGCCAATTTAATAATTCGGCCTGCGCCGTTTTTAAAACCGCTTGCGGCATCATCGCCGGTCCCGCGCTGAAATTAAATACCTGTGTCATAATTTGCATCCTGATTGTTTTTGATTTTGAGTATAACTCGGTATTTTTACCACCTTGAGCCCGGCTAGGCAACGAATTTTAGGTAAATTCGCGGAAAAAATTGATTTATCCCACAAAATCTTTTTTAACACTTTGACGGCATAATAAAAAAACGTTAGATTACCTTATCTTTGTTTAACCTGTTGAGAGTAAAATTATGGAAAATGTGAGCAAACAATCCTTCCAAGAAGTTCTAGAATACGTCCGAATTAATCGTCAGCGTAACAAATTATTGCGCGAAATCGGCGATTGCGAACGCAAAATCCGCGATAACAAAAAACGCGTGTTATTGTTAGATAATCTTACCGATTACATTCAGGACGATATGAGCATTGCAGACGTGCGCGCAATTATCAACAATATGCACGACGACTATGAAAACCGCGTTGACGATTACGTCATCAAAGCGGCGGAACTGTCTAAACAGCGTCGTGATTTAAAAAACCGCATGAAAGAATTGAAAGCTTCCCATGCGGCGTTACCGAAAAAAGAAAAATAATTTCAACTAAATCAATAAAGTGCGGTCAAAAATCTCATCGTTTTTTGACCGCACTTTTCCGTTTCATGGAATTAATTTCCGCCCCGTTCGTAGATAATTTCCACGCCTTCGTCATCTTCTTCCGACCAATCGTCCCAGAAATCATCGTCTTCAACCGCATTTTCCACGGCTTGTTTATGATAATCGTCCCATTTGAATTTCACTTCGTCGGCCGGCTTATCTTGTTCCGTTTCGCGCGGATGCGCTTCAAGGAAATCCATAATGTCATGGGTTAATTGAGACACATTTTTACCCGTTGCCGCAGAAATCAGGAAATAGTCATCCTCATAGCCGAGGCGTTCGACAATCTCTTTCGCGCGCGCCGCCGCTTCTTCGTCGCTCATGGTATCAATCTTGTTGAACACCAACCAGCGCGGCTTCTCCGCCAATTTTTCGCTATATTGAAACAGCTCGTTTTCAATAACGGCAATATTATCGGCGGGATCGCTTTCATCAATCGGCGCAATATCCACTAAATGGATCAATACGCGGCAACGCTCCAAATGCTTCAGGAAGCGAATGCCGAGCCCTGCGCCTTCGGATGCATTTTCAATTAGACCGGGAATATCCGCCACTACAAAGCTGCGATCGGAACCGACACGCGCCACGCCTAAACTCGGCACCAATGTGGTAAACGGATAGTCCGCCACCTTCGGTTTTGCTGCGGAAACCGCGCGAATAAAGGTGGATTTTCCGGCATTCGGCAAACCGAGCATGCCCACATCCGCCAACAACATCAGCTCCAGTTGCAGATCGCGTTTTTCACCGGGCGTTCCCATGGTTTTCTGACGCGGCGCGCGGTTTACGGAAGATTTAAAACGGGTATTGCCCAATCCGTGATAACCGCCTTTCGCCACCAGCAATTTACTGCCGTGCCGAGTTAAATCCCCCAGAATTTCTTTGGTATCGTTATCAATCGCACGGGTTCCCACCGGTACGCGTAACGTAATATCCTGCCCGCGCCGCCCCGTACAATCGGAACTGCGCCCGTTTTCGCCGCGTTGTGCGGCAAAACGTTTCTCAAAACGGTAATCGATTAAGGTGTTTAGGTTTTCGTCGGCAAGCAAATAAACATCGCCGCCGTCGCCGCCGTCGCCGCCGTCAGGGCCGCCTTTCGGAATAAATTTTTCACGACGGAAACTCACACAGCCGTTACCGCCGTCTCCCGCTTCAATACGAATCAAAGCTTCATCAATAAATTTCATCTTCTATACCTTTCTATGCTTGAACAATTTATATCCCGCCGCCGAGATAATTGCTCCCAATACTACAACAAACGCCCCAATATAACTAATGCTATTAAGATGAGGCATAGCAAAATGCTCAGGATTGATTTTATGTAAAATGTGGGAAAATAAAATCGTGAACAACGGCACCAAAGTAATCACTACGCTGACTTTCGAAACGTCCCAGCGATTTAACGCTTCGGCATAAGCGCCGTAGCCAATCAGCGTATTCAAACAACAATAAATGAAACAACCTAAAGTAAAACCGCTTAATCCTTCAATTTGTGAAAATTTTGCAAAGGGCATAAACACAATAACGCATCCCGCATACATAATCAGCAAAATTTGCTGAGCGCTGAATGAACGCGACATCAATTTCTGCGCCATACCATAACCGACCCAAACTACCGCCGCCGTTACACTCAACATAATTCCCGTAGAATACGCGTTAACACCGAACAACACGGCAAATTTATCGTTAAAAAATAAAATTAATCCGAAAATTAAAACCGCCAAACCCAATTTTTGATGCACGCCTAATTTTTCTTTAAACACAAAAACGCCGCAAATCAACATCATAAATGACGATAAATGAATAAAAATCTGGGTAACGGAAGGTTCGATATACTTCAAAGAAGAATTAAACAGAAAAAAGTTTCCTGCAAGTCCCAACACGCCAATTACGGATAATTGCCAATATCTTGGACTGAATTGCGCAAGAGCCGGCAATTTTTTCTTCCAGGACAATAATAAAAACAAGGCAAAAGCCGCCACGAAAAAGCGGTACCATACAATGCTTTCCGCAGCCATTACCCGCAGTACGTTTTGTAATGCAATGGGCAACGATCCCCATGCCATGGCCGCAATTAAAGCAAAAATAAAGCCTAAAACGGGTTGCTGATTCATAGTCTTTAATTAACACAATATAAAAATGCCCCACAAAACTGTGAGGCATTTTAAATTTTATACGACCGAAATTATAAGGTTTCTTGATTATTCAGTCACAATACTGACGTATTTACGACTTTTTTCGCCTTTAACTTCAAATTTTACTTTACCGTCTGCAGTTGCGAACAAAGTATGGTCACGACCCATACCAACATTGCTGCCTGCGTGGAATTTCGTACCGCGTTGACGAACGATAATGCTGCCTGCTAATACGGATTCGCCACCGAAACGTTTAACACCAAGGCGTTTAGCTTCAGAATCACGACCGTTACGAGTTGAACCACCAGCTTTTTTAGTTGCCATCTACTTGATCTCCTCTGAAATTATGCTTGAATCCCAGTGATTTTCACTTCTGTGAACCACTGACGATGACCTTGCTGTTTACGGCTGTGTTTACGGCGACGGAATTTAACGATTTTTACTTTATCGCCACGACCCTGCGCAACCACTTCAGCCACTACTTTCGCACCGGAAACAACCGGCGCACCAATTTTAACATCTTCACCGTTAACGACCATCAACACTGAATCGAATTCAACCGTTTCACCAGTTGCTAATTCAAGTTTTTCTAAACGAACAACCTGACCTTCGCTTACACGGTGTTGTTTACCGCCACTTTGGAAAACTGCGTACATAAATACTCCGCTAATACTGTGCTTATAACGTCATTTTGTTTATAGCACGTCAAAATCATATAAATAGGTCGCAAATTCTACGGAAAAATATGGGGGATAGCAAGCGTTTCTTTGTAATAAAATAAAAAAATTGTGAAATCCGTCGGTTTCATTTTAGATATGACAAAAAATCGGTTAAACTTGACCGCACTTTTTATCAATCAACGCCCATTTATTCATGGATTGGCAATAATGACAACACAAAATCATCTCATGGACATGAAAGCCATTCAGGCTTTAATCGAGCCGGATATGCAAAAAGTGAACGCGGAAATTTTAGCGCAACTTAATTCTGACGTCGCTTTAATCAACCAACTCGGTTTTTATATCATTCAGGGCGGCGGAAAACGCATTCGTCCGATGATCGCCTTACTGGCGGCGCGCGCACTGAATTACGACGGCGAACAAATGCCGATGTGCGCGGCTTTCATTGAATTTATTCATACCGCCAGCCTGTTGCATGACGATGTGGTGGACGAATCGGATATGCGCCGCGGACGCGCAACGGCCAACGCGGCGTTCGGTAACGCCGCCAGCGTGTTAGTGGGCGACTTCATTTACACTCGCGCATTTCAGTTGATGGCTAAACTTAACTCGTTGAAAATGTTAACGATTATGTCTGACGCCACGAACGTATTGGCGGAAGGCGAAGTACAACAGTTGATGAATGTGAATGATCCGGAAACCACCGAAGAAAATTACATGAAAGTGATTTACCGCAAAACCGCGCGTCTGTTTGAAGTATCCACTCAGGCGGCGGCGATTGTGGCGAATGCGGATGAAAAAACCGAATCGGCGCTGCAACAATACGGACGCTATCTCGGCACCGCATTCCAACTGGTGGACGACGTGTTGGACTACAGCGCCGAAGCGGAAACCATGGGCAAAAACGTGGGCGACGATTTAGCGGAAGGCAAACCGACTTTACCGTTGCTCCACGCCATGCGGCACGGCACGCCGGAGCAGGCCGCGCTTATCCGCTCGGCGATTGAAGAAGGCGGCAAACGGGAAATCATTGGCGAAGTGCTTGCCATTATGGCGGAACATAAATCCCTTGATCACGCAATGGAGCGCGCAAAAATTGAAGCGCAAAAAGCGGTGGACGCGCTGAACGCGTTGCCGGATAACGAATATAAACGAGCGCTGATTTCCCTGGCTTACCAATCCGTAAATCGAACTTATTAATCAGGATTTCAGGGCGTGCAAACGCCCTTATTTTTTTAGGAAAGTATTATGACGGAAAACAATCAATCCGCACAAAGTGCGGGAAAAAAATGCGATGTTTTTTCCCGTTCGGAAAAAACGCAAAACGGGCAATCTTCGGCACATTCATTTGAGCCGAAACAAAAAAAACGCAACCCGAAACCGGATCCCAATGCACCTTATGTCCGTCCTCGGCTCGAATTGCCGAACGGGCATCGCAAACTGTTGCTGCATACTTGCTGTGCGCCCTGCGCCGGTGAAATTATCGCCGCGGTAATGGCGTCGGACGTGGAATTCACTATTTTCTTTTACAACCCCAATATTCATCCGCATAAAGAATATTTAATCCGGAAAGAAGAAAACAAACGTTTTGCGGAAAAAAACAATATTCCGTTTATCGATGCGGATTACGACCGCGCACAGTGGTTTGAACGGGTGAAAGGATTGGAACACGAACCCGAACGCGGCGCGCGTTGTACCAAATGTTTCGACATGCGACTGGAACGCACCGCCCTTTACGCTCACGAAAACGGCTTTCCGGTTATCGCCACCAGCCTCGGAATTTCCCGCTGGAAAAATCAGGAACAAGTTTACGACTGCGGCCGCCGCGCCGCCGCCCGTTATGACGACGTCATTTTTTGGGATTTCAACTGGCGTAAAGACGGCGGTTCTGCCCGTTCCGACCGAATTCGCAAAGAAGAAGGATTTTACAAACAGGAATATTGCGGCTGCGTCTATTCCCTGCGGGACGCCAACCAATGGCGCGAAGCCAAAGGTTTGGGCAAAATCGAGATCGGTAAAACCTTCTATTCTTTAGACGAATAACCGCCGGCACCCGTTTGTGCTTCGAAAAAACTCACAAAAAACGCACCGCACTTTTATTCCGTGCGGTGCGTTTTTATCTTTTTATCTTGCCAAATGCTTAAGCCTGCGATTTAGCGCGCATGCCCAGCGCTAACGCCACAATAAAGGCAACGGTAAAGGAAATCGCCATCCCTACGGCGTACATGCCCCAGTCTCCCGCGCGGATAGAGGCAATTCCCACCAAACCGGCGGCGCCTAATGCGGTCGCTTTAACGTTAAAATACGCGATAAACGCCGCCGCTAAACCGGAACCGACCATCGCGGCATAGAACGGATAACGGAAACGCAAATTCACCCCGAACATCGCCGGTTCGGTAATGCCTAACAAGGCCGAAATACCTGAAGGCACCGCCAGACCGCGGGTTTTCGCGTCTTTATTCAGCACGGCCACCGCCAGGCAAGCTGCGCCCTGCGCAATGTTCGACATCGCGGCAATCGGGAAAATGAAAGTCGCCGCCGTGCTTGCCAGTAATTGCGTTTCAATGGCGATAAAAGTTTGGTGCATGCCGGTAATCACAATCGGCGCATATAGACTGCCGAACACGCCGCCGCCGATAAAGCCCAGGTTATCATACAGCCAGGTTAAGCCGGAACTCAGCAATTCGCCCGCTTCCCGACCGAAAGGTCCAATCACGCTAAACGCCAATAATCCCGTGATAAACAAAGAAAATAACGGCGTAATCAAGTTATTTAATACGGACGGCACCACCTTAACGAAGAATTTTTCTAATGTCGCCAACACCCAGGAAGCAATCAAAACAGGAATCACCGTGCCTTGATAACCGACTTTTTCAATACTGATTAAATCCAGAATATTCCAATTTTGCAGTGTACCGTTTTGTATGGCTTCCGCATAACCGTAAGCATTGGTCAATGCGGGATGAACCAGCAACATACCCAGCGTAGCGCCCAGATACGGATTGCCGCCGAATTTTTTGGTGGCGGTGAAACCGAGTAAAATAGGCAGGAATACGAAAGGTGCGTTGGCGAAGGTATCGATTAATGAGGCGAGATCTTGATATTGCGGGTAAAGATCTAACAGCGACTTCCCTTCCTGAAACAAATCTTTGGCCGTAAAAATATTGCCAATCCCCATTAACAAACCGCCGGCGACGATAGCCGGAATAATCGGCACGAAAATTTCCGACAAGCCTTTGATTAAGCGTTGTACGATATTTTGCTGCGGCACGTTGGCGGCTGCGGCTTGTGCCGAAGCGGAAGATTCGCCGCCCATAATTTTCGCCATTTCCGCATGCACTTTGTTCACCGTGCCGGAACCGAAAATAATTTGATATTGCCCGGAAGTGGAAAACTGTCCTTTTACGCCGTCGATGTTTTCAATCGCCGCCTTGTCTATTTTTGATTCGTCAGCAATAGTTAAACGCAAGCGGGTCGCACAATGCGCAAGGGTCGCAATATTTTCTTTACCGCCAAGTTTATCAATAACCTGTCGGGCAATTTGCGGGAAATTCATAAAAATCCTCCTGAAACGATTAAGTCTTTAGGAATTCTAACCAAAACAAGCGGATTTAACTAGAACAATTTTACCGTTATCGAGTTATTGCAGTAAAAAGAAAGAAAAGTGCGGTCACAAAAAGCAACGCTTTTTGAACGTTGGCTTTGCCAACGGTGGCGAAGGCATAAGTAATCGCACTGGCGATTACGCATAAAAAATGAAGTGTTTTTTGAAGATTACCGTTACAAACACGCTTTTGGAAACCTTCAATAAAATGACGATTTATGTATTGTCTTAAATTCCACGTATAAAAAAAGCCAGACTAAGGGAATCTGGCGTAAAAAGGGGTTTTATGAATAAAATACTTATATTCGTTTAACATCATCACAACGTTAAACGCGGTGAATTGTAAGGTTAATGTAAATTTGTGTCAATATATTTATTGAAAATTTTCTAACATTTTACAAAAAAAATTTAATTTCTTATTTATCAATAGCTTAAAAAATTCGAAAATCATTAAAAATAAAGCCGGGCATCAGCCCGGCCGTTGTTATTTTGTCGTCTCACTCATCACTTAACGATCAAACAATCAGAATGTCTCCAATGCGCTTGCCAATCTTCCAATTCCCGCTTCAATTTCTTCCTGCGAAATATTCAGTGCCGGTGCAAATCGCAACACATTCGGGCCGGCAACCAAAATCATCAACCCTTGATCGGCGCAGGCTTTTACAAACTCGGCCGCTTTGCCGCGATATTGCTCGACTAGCTCGGCGCCAATCAGCAAGCCTTCGCCGCGCACATCGGTAAACAAACCGAACCGTTCGTTTAATTGGCATAACTGAGCCTTAAAAAACTCGGAAGTGCGGTTGACATTCGCTAAGAATTCCGGACGGGCAATAATATCCACAACTTTCGCTCCGACGGCGCAAGCCAACGGATTACCGCCGAATGTCGTGCCGTGCACGCCCGGCGCAAAACTTTTCGCAATGTCGGCAGTGGTCATCATGGCGCTGATCGGAAAACCGTTCGCCAACGCTTTGGCGGAAGTTAAAATATCGGGCGTTACGCCAAATTTTTGATAGGCATAGAACGCCCCGGTACGTCCCACGCCGGTTTGTACTTCGTCGAAAATCAACAACGCGTTATATTCGTCGCAAAGCGCTCGCAATCCCTGCAAGAATTCTTTTTTCGCCGGAATCACGCCGCTTTCGCCTTGAATCGGCTCCACGATAATCGCGCAAGTATGATCGTCGATAACCGCTTTTACTGCCTCCAAATCATTAAACGGCACATGAATAATGCCCGCCGGTTTCGGGCCGAATCCGTCGGAATATTTCGGCTGCCCGCCCACACTGACAGTGAACAACGTGCGGCCGTGAAAACTCTGTTTGAAGGAAATAATATTGTATTTTTGATAGCCGAAATGATCCACCGCATAACGCCGGGCCAGTTTCAGTGCCGCTTCATTGGCTTCGGCGCCGGAATTGGCAAACATCACGCGTTCGGCAAAGGTATTTGCCACCAATTTATCACCGAGTGCCAATGTCGGCTCGCTGGTAAACCAGTTGCTGGAATGCCACAATTTTTCGCCCTGTTCTTTCAAGACGGCCACAATTTCATCGGGACAATGCCCCAAAGCGTTCACTGCAATTCCGCTGGTAAAATCGATATATTCCCGTCCGTTTTGATCCCACACTCGGCTTCCTTTGCCTTTTACCGGCACAAAATTGGCGGGGTTATAGTTGGGAATCATCACCTCATCAAATTTACTGCGGAGATATTGTGTCATTTTTATTGTCCTTTTTCGCTGATTATATTTGGCTGTAGGTTACGCCTTTTTGATTTATTATGCAATTATTTTGAATAAAAATTCAAAGTGTTGGCTTACTCATACAAGAAAGTAACCAAAGAACGAACCCCGACTTCAATGAAAAAAGAAAAAACTTAATTTGTTCCGCCTACGGTAATCTTCTCAATCTTGCACGCCGGTTGTCCGACGCCGACCGGCACGCTTTGGCCGTCTTTGCCGCATACGCCGATACCGTGGTCAATTTCCGCCGAATTTCCCACCATAGAAACCTGTTGCATCACTTCGATACCGTTGCCGATCATGGTGGCGCCTTTCACCGGTTTAGTGATTTTGCCTTTTTCGATCAGATAGGCTTCCGACATGGAAAATGTGAATTTTCCCGACGTAATGTCCACCTGCCCGCCGCCGAAATGCGGAGCAAAAATACCGTAATCCACCGAAGCAATAATATCCTCGAACCGGCTTTCGCCCGCCAGCATATAAGTGTTCGTCATGCGCGGCATCGGTAAATGCGCGTAACTTTCGCGACGACCGTTGCCCGTCGGCTGCATTCCCATCAACCGCGCGTTCATTTTGTCCTGCATGTATCCCTGCAGCACGCCGTCTTTAATCAGCACATTGCATTGGCTTGGTACGCCTTCGTCGTCAACGGTCACGGAGCCGCGACGATTTGGCAAGGTGCCGTCGTCCACAATAGTGCATAACGGCGAAGTCACCAACTGCCCGATTTTGCCGCTGAATAACGAACTTTGTTTGCGGTTGAAATCACCTTCCAAGCCGTGTCCCACCGCTTCGTGCAGTAACACGCCCGGCCAGCCGGCGCCCAGCACGACGGGCATTAAACCGGAAGGCGCGGCGACGGCACCGACATTCACCAGCGCCTGGCGCACCGCTTCTTTAGCAAAATACAGGGCGCGCATTTCGCCGTTGAAATCGTCGAAGAACCAATTCAGGCTGACCCGTCCGCCCACGCCTGCACTGCCGCGCTCCCGTTTGCCGTCTTTTTCCACCAGCACGGAAATCGACAACCGCACCAACGGACGAATGTCCGCCGCCAGCGTGCCGTCTGTCGCCGCCACCAGGATTTCTTCATAAAGTGCGGTCAAATTTGCGGTTACTTTTGTCACATATTGACTTTCGGCGCGCGCCGTGCGGTCAACCAGGCGCAATAAATCGATTTTCTGTTCTTTGCTTAACGTATCCAGCGGATTAATTGCGGCGTAACGCCGAACGGCCTGCACTGGCGTTAAATTTACCGGCTGCATAATATGTCGCTCGCTCGGCGCGGCGATGCCTTTCACCGCATTGGCGCATTGCTGTAAATTCGCCGGATTGATTTGATCGGAATAAGCAAAACCGGTTTTCTCACCGCTTACGGCCCGCACGCCGACACCGCGATCGATATGAAATCCGCCTTCCTTGATAATGCCGTCTTCCAGCACCCAGTTTTCATCCTGGCTAAGCTGGAAATAAAGATCCGCGTAATCAATACGACGGTGCGACATTAAGTCAAAAATGTTCGGAATATCGGTTAAGGAAAGGTTGCTGTTGGTGAGCAGGGAATTTTGGACGGTATCTAACATATTCTTCTCTAAATAAAAAATGATGACTTTCCGCTTTTCTCAGTGCTTTATGAAGGCAAAAATCATACAAAAGTGCGGGCGATTTTAACACAATTTAAAAAAACATTGAAAAAATCGCCCGCACTTTAACTTCATTATCGCTCGGTTTACATCACCACCACGTCGAATTGTTCCTGGTGATAGAAAACTTCAGGCTTAACCTGCACGCGCTTACCGATAAAGACTTCGATTTCCGCCAGTAAACCGTGGCTTTCTTCGTTAATCAGATAATCCGCAACGGCTGGCGAGGCATAAACCGTAAAAATTTCGCTGGCGAATAAATGATGAACGCGGATAATTTCACGCATAATTTCGTAACATACGGTTTCCACGGTTTTGACGTGCCCGCGTCCCTGGCAGGCAAGACAATCGCTGCAAAGAATGTGTTCCAGACTTTCGCGCGTGCGTTTTCGCGTCATTTCCACCAAGCCTAATTGGGTAAAACCGTTAACGTTGGTTTTGACGCGATCTTTCGATAGCGCTTCTTCCAAGGACTGAATCACGCGATTGCGGTGATCGTCGGTTTGCATGTCAATGAAATCGATGATGATAATCCCGCCGAGATTACGTAATTGCAGCTGCTGCGCAATGGCTTTGGTGGCTTCAATGTTCGTGTTGAAGATGGTTTCTTCCAGATTGCGGTGCCCCACAAACGCGCCGGTGTTGATGTCGATGGTAGTCATCGCCTCCGTTTGTTCGATGATAAGATAACCGCCCGATTTCAAATTCACCCGTTTATTTAACGCCGCATTAATTGCCGATTCCACGCCGTACACGTCAAACAACGGCTGATTATTGCCGGAATACAGCACCAGCTTGTCCGTCAGTTCCGGCATAAATTCCTCGGTGAATTCTTTCACTTCGCTGAAACAGAGTTTAGAGTCGATACGGATTTTTTCGATACCCTGTCCGATAAAATCCCGCAATACCCGTTGCGCTAACGCCAGTTCGCCGTAAATCATGGAACGGGTCGGATATTTGCTTTTACGTTCAAGCACTTTGCGCCATACACGTTTTAAGAAATCGGCGTCCTGTTTTAGTTCCGCTTCCGTCACGCCTTCCGCGGCGGTACGGATAATGTAGCCGCCCAATTCGTCGCAATAAGGTTCCACCAAGGCTTTTAAGCGCGCCCGTTCTTCTTCGCTTTCAATACGTTGCGACACGCCCACGTGGCTGTTTTCCGGCATGAACACCAGATAACGAGACGGCAGCGTAATATCGGTGGTTAAACGGGCGCCTTTGGTGCTAATCGGATCTTTCACCACCTGAACCACTAAATCCTGCCCTTCGCGCACCAGTTCCACAATATCTTTCACCACGAACTGCTTTTGTTCGTTTTCATCGACGCATTCGGTATAGCTGACGATATCCGACGCATGTAAAAACGCCGCTTTGTCTAGCCCGATGTCCACAAACGCCGATTGCATGCCGGGCAGCACGCGCGTCACTCGGCCTTTATAAATATTGCCGACAATCCCGCGTTTTGCCTGACGTTCGATATGAACTTCTTTTAATTCCGCATTATCCATTAATGCGACGCGGGTTTCATTCGGCGTCACATTCACCAACAACTCTACAGCATTCATAAACTACCTGAAAAATCACATTAAAATTAATCCCGTTAGGATAACGAAAAGCAAAATAGAAAAACAAGCGGAATTCATGTAAAATGTGACCTTTCTCAAATTTAGCGTAAAAAATCACCCGTTCGCAGCCTGTAAAGTGCGGTCAAAAAACGCAACGTTTTTTGAGCCCGGCTTTCCAACGACCTAAAAGTTGAGCCATCCGTTCAGGGACGGCGGATAAAAATCACAATTTTCGGAGTTTTTCATGTTTGGACTTGATCCAACGCTTATTACCTTCAGTGTTTATATTTTGAGCATGATCGCCATCGGCTTGCTCGCCTACCGTTATACGTCGAATCTTTCCGATTACATTCTGGGCGGCCGCCGTTTGGGAAGTTTCGTCACCGCCATGTCCGCCGGCGCTTCCGATATGTCCGGTTGGTTATTAATGGGATTGCCCGGCGCAGTTTACGCTTCGGGGCTGATTGAAGGCTGGATCGCCATCGGTTTAACCCTTGGCGCCTACTGCAACTGGCGTTTCGTGGCGGGACGTTTACGCGTACACACGGAATTCAATAATAACGCGCTCACCTTGCCAGAATATTTTCACAGCCGTTTCGGCAGCGAGCATAAATTATTAAAAATCGTATCCGCTACCATTATTCTGGTCTTTTTCACCATTTATTGCTCGTCCGGCGTGGTGGCCGGCGCCAAATTATTCCAGAATCTGTTTTCGATGGATTATCACACCGCGCTTTGGTACGGCGCGCTGGCGACCATTGCGTATACTTTTATCGGCGGTTTCCTGGCAGTCAGCTGGACGGACACCATTCAGGCGACATTGATGATTTTCGCCCTGATCCTCACTCCCGTTTTCATCATTTACAGCATCGGCGGCTGGGATAATTTATCCGTTATCATGACTCAGGCGGAACAATCCGCTCAAAAAGACTACACCGACTTATTCACCGGCACCACGCCGCTCGCTTTATGCAGCCTGGCCGCCTGGGGCTTGGGTTATTTCGGTCAACCGCATATTTTAGCCCGTTTTATGGCGGCTTATTCGGCTAAATCACTCAATAAAGCCCGTCGTATCAGCATGATATGGATGATACTCTGTTTATCGGGCGCTATCGGCATCGGTTTCTTCGGCATCGCCTATTTCCATGCCAATCCGCAACTGGCGGGCACCGTTAACGGGGAACGCGAACAGGTTTTTATCGAACTCGCAAAATTGCTGTTCAACCCTTGGATTTCAGGCATTTTACTCTCCGCTATTTTAGCCGCGGTGATGAGCACTCTCAGTTGCCAATTGCTGATTTCTTCCAGCGCCATTACCGAAGATTTCTATAAAGGTTTCATTCGTCCGAACGCCTCCGATAAAGAACTGGTTTGGTTAGGACGCGCTATGGTGCTGACCATCGCGGGGCTTGCCATTTGGATTGCGCAGGACGAAAACAACAAAGTACTGAAACTGGTTGAATTCGCCTGGGCGGGCTTCGGCAGCGCCTTCGGCCCGGTCGTGCTGCTGTCTTTATTCTGGAAGCGCATGACTTCAAGCGGCGCCATGGCGGGCATGCTGGCGGGCGCCGTCGTGGTTTTCGGCTGGAAACACTGGGTGCCGGCAGACAGCGTTTGGCACAATGTCTATGAAATGATTCCCGCCTTCGGCTGCGCGACATTAAGCATTATTATCGTGTCGTTGTTATCGCCCAAACCAAGCCGACAAATCGAAGACAGATTCCGTCAGGCCAATCAAGCTTATAAGGATGCCCAATGATCGACTTTCGCCCCTTTTACCGGCAAATTGCCACTTCTAATTTGTCTGCATGGCTGGAAACCTTGCCGTTACAGCTGAAAAACTGGGAAAAAAATACCCACGGCGAATATGCCAAATGGGCGAAAATTGTGGATTTTTTACCGGATTTAACGGCGGATCATATTGATCTCAAAAACTCTGTAAAATCCGCCCGCACTTTTCCGCTTTCCGAAGGCGAACGCCAACGCATTATTCATCATCTGAAACAGCTGATGCCGTGGCGCAAAGGCCCGTATCATCTATTCGGCATTCATGTGGACTGCGAATGGCGCTCCGATTTTAAATGGGAGCGGGTGCTGCCCCATTTGGCGCCGTTGCAGGATCGCACCGTGTTAGACGTCGGCTGCGGCAGCGGTTATCACATGTGGCGTATGGTCGGCGAAGGCGCCAAAACCGTGGTGGGCATCGACCCGACCGAATTGTTCCTGTGTCAGTTTGAAGCGGTGCGCAAACTGCTGAATAACGATCGCCGCGCCAATTTAATTCCTTTAGGCATTGAAGAAATGCAGCCTCTCGGCGTGTTCGATACGGTGTTTTCCATGGGCGTGCTGTATCACCGCAAATCACCGCTGGATCATTTGACTCAGCTAAAAAACCAACTGCGTAAAGGCGGCGAACTGGTGCTGGAAACTTTGGTGATCGACGGCGACGAAAATACGGTGCTGGTGCCGGCGGATCGTTACGCCAAAATGAAAAATGTGTATTTCATTCCGTCGGTGGCTTGTTTAATCAACTGGTTGGGCAAATCCGGCTTCAGCAATATTCGTTGCGTGGATGAAGCGGTGACCACTCCGGATGAACAGCGAAAAACCGATTGGCTGGAAAACGAAAGTCTGATTGATTTTTTAGACCCTGCCGATCACAGCAAAACCGTCGAAGGCTATCCCGCGCCCAAACGCGCGGTGATTATCGCCAATAAATAAGCAAAAGTGCGGTCACAAAAAGCAACGCTTTTTGAACGTTGGCTTTGCCAACGGTGGCGAAGCCATAAGTAATCGCACTGGCGATTACGCATAAAAAAAGCAAAGTTTTTTTAAAAACGCGTTTAATTGGAACAGCGAAATAACGAGAAATGCTTTCAGCGCTTTCAAAGACAATTTGACGGTTTTGACAGCACCATAAAATTGCATTTTTTCAAGATTATCCCTTGACAGCTACAGCCTAAATCCGTATCATTCACCACGCTCAAATCGCGGAGGAATGGCAGAGCGGTTGAATGCACCGGTCTTGAAAACCGGCGAGGGTGCGAGCCCTCCCTGAGTTCGAATCTCAGTTCCTCCGCCATCCAATTCAAAAAAACGGCAAGTTTAGAACTTGCCGTTTTTTATTTCACCGAATTAACATTTCGGGTTAAGATTCCGAATAATGAAAGTCATTATAAGGAATAAAACCAATGCTGCTTAAACCCATGGTAAATAAAAACTTACAAAAGTTATATTGGCTAAGCTCGCTATCATGTCTAATTTGGGCCATCCTTTTTTTAATACGATTTTTCACCTATCCGGAAAAATTTAATGAGATACTAATAGTATTTGTCGATTACGTCGGCGCATTGATCGCAACATTTGTGCTTATGGTTGCCGTTACCGAATCATTTTTCCAAGATATTGCTAAAAGTGCTTTGAGTGATTTTAACCGTATTATGTTCCGGCTATTCATTAGCTTCGTATTATTTTATCTCTATAAAGAACTGAGAGAATCAGTCGATCACCTCTATTGGAAACTGGCTTATGGCGTAATTGAGTGGCTGATGTTCGGGGTCGGAATATATTTAGGATCGCTGCTGCTTACGCTGGCCCCCAGAAACAGAAAAGTAACCCAAAGAAGAAATCGAATGCGAAAAAATAAAGGCGCACGTTAAAAACCAGCGCCTTTATCGGTTAGATATTGATTATTCCCACTCAATCGTCGCAGGCGGTTTGCCGCTTACGTCGTATACTACGCGGGAAATGCCGTCTACTTCGTTGATAATGCGGTTTGAGATTTTACCGAGCAAATCATACGGTAAATGCGCCCAATGTGCGGTCATAAAATCGATGGTTTCGACCGCGCGCAGGCTGACAACCCAGTCATATTTGCGGCCGTCGCCCATTACGCCGACGGATTTCACCGGCAGGAACACAGCGAATGCCTGGCTGACTTTATAATACCAACCGGATTTATAAAGTTCTTCGATATAAATCGCGTCTGCTTTGCGCAGTAGATCACAGTATTCTTTCTTGATTTCGCCCAACACGCGTACACCTAAACCCGGGCCCGGGAACGGATGACGATTCAGCATTTCCGCCGGCAAACCAAGCGTCAAACCGATTTTACGCACTTCGTCTTTAAACAACTCGCGAAGCGGTTCCACCAAGCCGAGTTTCATGTAGTCCGGTAAGCCGCCCACGTTGTGGTGGGATTTGATCACGTGCGCTTTGCCGGTTTTACTGGCTGCAGATTCAATCACATCGGGATAAATGGTGCCTTGCGCCAGCCATTTCACGCTGGTTTGTTTGTGTGCTTCTTCGTCAAACACGTCCACAAACACTTTACCGATCATTTTGCGTTTCGCTTCCGGATCGGCAATACCTTTTAACGCGCTTAAGAAACGCTCTTCGGCATCCACTCGGATAATGTTCAAACCGAATTTGTCACCGAACATTTCCATTACTTGATCGGCTTCGTTTAAACGTAACAAACCGTTGTCTACGAACACGCAGTGCAAGTTTTTACCGATGGCGCGATGTAATAACAATGCGGTTACCGAAGAATCCACGCCGCCGGATAAGCCTAAAATCACTTCATCGTCGCCCACTTGCGCTTTAATGCGCGCTACGGCGTCTTCGATAATATTTTCCGGCGTCCAGTTCGTGCTGCAGCCGCAAATATCTACCACAAAGTTGGTTAATAAGGCCAAACCGCTTTTAGTATGAGTCACTTCCGGGTGGAACTGCACGCCGTAGAAATGTCGGCTTTCATCCGACATGGCGGCAATCGGGCAAGTCGACGTGGTGCCGGTCACCTGGAAGCCTTCCGGTAAACGGGTGACTTTATCGCCGTGGCTCATCCAAACGTCCAGTTTGGGCTGCGCCGAATTCAAATCATCATTCAATCGGGCAAAAAGTGCGGTAGAATTTTCAAGAGAAACGGAAGCGTAACCGAATTCACGATGATTGGAATTTTCCGTCAGACCGCCAAGCTGCATCGCCATAGTTTGCATGCCGTAGCACACGCCGAGCACCGGAACGCCGGCGTTGAATATGTATTCCGGCGCACGCGGACTGTTGTCTTCCGTAGTACTTTCCGGACCGCCGGAAAGAATGATCCCGGTCGGATTAAATTCACGGATCTGTTGTTCCGTCACGTCCCAAGCCCAAAGTTCACAGTAAACCCCGATTTCACGCACACGACGCGCAATCAGCTGGGTATATTGGGAACCGAAGTCGAGGATTAAGATTTTGTGGTTGTGGATGTTGTTCATTTTGTTTCTCTATTTTTTGTAAAAATCAGATTAAATTTGACTGCTTATTGCGAGCCTAACTTTGCTAAAAATTCTTTCTCCGTTAATTTAGGAACATCGTTGCCTAAATAATAAAAAGAGGGTTTACAATCAATATAAATTTCCTGCTCTAAGGTAAATTCATTTTCCGCACTGAATAAACCGGCGGAAAGTTCATAATTATCCGTACCTAATAAATGATAGTATAAATGCGTACCGCATTTCTTACAAAAAGCTCGTTCCGCCCATTCGGAAGACTGATAACATTGGATGAAATCATCACCTGAAATATCCAATTTTTGTTGATAACTTAAAGAAAATAACGGACTACCGTTCCAACGAACACAAGTTCCGCAATGGCAAGCATGAACGTTTTTATTTTCAGGTACAGTAATCTTTACTGAACCGCATAAGCATTGACCTTTCATTTTTTATTCCTTAGTCATTTATAGTGGAGACAAGCGGTGAGAATTGATTAAAATTTTGCAAATTACACCTCTTTCAATCCATCCACTGCAAAGCCGTTCAGAGAAAATGTAGTTATTTCAACTTCTTCTTACTTCCCGCAATCATCTTCTTCGCCGATAAATCACTCACGACTTTTTTGCCCGTTTTGCTTTCCAGCTCCATTCGGGCGACTTTGGCGACATTGCCGCCTTGTTCAGGCTTGATTTTCTTCAAAGGTTGCAGGATTAATCGCTTACGCCAACCAAAGTTTAAATGGCTCGGCTTTAGGGGACGGAATGGATTGAATGAGGCGTAACAGTTGTGGTATGTCCGCAACATCAGTTTTATAAAATTTTCCGTCTGAAGCTCTTAATTTCAGTTGGTTACAATCTGTAACCAACTGGCTTCCTTCCTTATTCAGTCTATGTTTAAGTACTTTCCAATAATTTCTTGGATTAGGACTTTCAGTTAAAACCTCAACCACATCCACAATCGAAAAATACCATTTTTCCTGCTCTTCATCCCAAACGGAACGCACTTTTTTTGTTCAAAAAGTTTGATGTCCATTTATAACACCTAAAAAAATGCCTGAATTTTCGACCGCACTTTACGCCGCATGTAACCTTTTAATCAACGCCAAAATCTCCGACATATCTTTGCCCATGTAATCCGCCAAAGATTGATCGACTATCATCCGCTTTTCTTCGTAGCCGATGACGGTTACTCCCGCGCCTTTGGCGGCAAGCATGCCGTAATAGGAATCTTCTACGGCAACAGCGTGTTCGGCGGAAACGCCTAATGAATCTAACGTGTGGCGATAAATCGCCGGATCGGGTTTACTGCGGTCGAAGTCGTCGCCGGTCACGATCAAATCAAAATCATCTTTAATTCCGCATACTGTCAAAATGTTGCTGATATGTGACAAAGCGGAAGACGACGCCACCGCCAGTTTAATTCGGTGTGCTTTGGCAAACTCGATAATTTGTTTAATGTCGGATCGAAAAATCGTTCGGTAATCCACATTGCTGAATAAATCGTTAAAAAAGGCTTGATAGCGTGTTTGAATCTCTGCCAGCGGTAGGCTTGAACCGCTCAGTTTTTTGACGATTTCCGGGATTTCCCTTAAGGATTTACCGACCACTTCCGATTGTTGTTCCGGTGTAATCGGGCGGTTATGTTCCTGAATGTCGGCAATAAATTGTTTCTGTAGGGTGAATTCCACATACTCGGTATCGACAATCACGCCGTCCATATCAAAAATAATAGCTTGCAACATAAGCACTTTCTATCTTATTAAGTAAACAACCGAATTTTACAAAAAACTTCACAAAAATCTACCGCACTTTAAACTCAAAAAGGCGGGCTAAAAGCCCACCCTAAGGTTAATTCGGAAGCTTAACCCAAACGATAATTCGGCGCTTCTTTGGTAATGGTTACGTCGTGAACGTGCGATTCTTTAATGCCTGCGCCACTGATGCGGACGAATTCCGCTTTGGTGCGGAGTTCTTCGATGGTGGCGCAGCCGGTTAAGCCCATGCAGGAACGCAAACCGCCCATTTGTTGCAGAATGATTTCTTTTAAGAAGCCTTTGTATGCAATACGGCCTTCAATCCCTTCCGGCACCAATTTGTCGGCTGCATTGTCCGATTGGAAATAACGGTCGGCGGAACCTTTTGCCATCGCGCCTAATGAGCCCATGCCGCGGTATGATTTGTACGAACGCCCTTGGTACAATTCGATTTCACCCGGCGCTTCTTCCGTACCGGCGAACATAGATCCCACCATCACGCATGAAGCCCCTGCGGCAATCGCTTTAGCAATATCGCCGGAAAAACGGATACCGCCGTCGGCGATAACCGGAATGCCGGTGCCTTCTAAAGCGCCTGCGGCTTCCGCAATGGCAGTGATTTGCGGCACACCCACGCCGGTCACGATACGAGTAGTACAGATTGAACCCGGTCCGATTCCCACTTTCACCGCGCTGGCGCCGGCTTCGGCCAGCGCTCTCGCACCTTCCGCCGTTGCAATATTACCGGCGATAATCGGCAAATTCGGATATTTGGCGCGGGTTTCGCGTACCCGTTGCAACACGCCTTCCGAATGACCGTGCGAAGAGTCGATCAATAACACGTCCACGCCCGCTTTAACTAAAGCTTCCACTCGTTCTTCGTTGCCCGGACCGGCGCCAACGGCGGCGCCCACACGCAAACGACCGAATTCATCTTTACAGGCGTTGGGTTTTTGTTCGGCTTTCTGGAAATCTTTAACGGTAATCATGCCTTTCAATTTGAAGTTATCGTCAACCACTAACACTTTTTCCACCCGATGGCTGTGCATTAAAGCGATAATATCTTCGCGTTTTGCGCCTTCTTTCACGGTAACCAGTTTTTCTTTCGGCGTCATCACTTCCGCCACGGTTTTGTTTAAATCTTTGACGAAACGGGTATCGCGGGCGGTGATAATACCGACTAAATTATCCTTTTGATCGATAACGGGATAACCGGCGAAACCGTTTTTCTTCACTAATTGCGCCAGTTCGTTAAGAGATAATTCGGGAGAAACCGTAACAGGTTCGGACACAATACCGCTTTCAAATTTTTTCACCCGACGCACGCGATCCGCCTGGCGTTCGATAGACATATTTTTGTGAATGAATCCGATTCCGCCTTCCTGCGCAAGCGCAATCGCCAGCTTGGCTTCGGTTACCGTATCCATCGCGGCGGAAAGCATCGGGATGTTTAAACGAATTTCTTTGGTTAATTGAGTGGAAAGGTCTGCGGTATTCGGCAGCACGGTAGAATGTGCGGGGACAAGAAGCACGTCGTCGAAGGTTAACGCTTCCGTTTTGATACGTAATGACATTGCAATATTCTCTCTAAATTTAAAGTTGAAGTTAAAAAATATTGCGGACGGATTATACAGATTTTGCTTTCCGTTGTGAACGTTTTTTCAAGAAAAATTTATCTTTTCCCCAATTTATGATAAAAAAACGCTAATCGTTTGCCGTAAGGAATTTACATGACTTCATTATTAGAAATTCTGGCGGACTGCCAGCCTCATTCTTTCGAAAATCTGACCGCACTTTTCACCTGTTCCGACGAGGAATTGCTCGCCCGCATTCAAACGTTGCAGAAACAGGGCATTCTCATCGACACCGCTTTCGGCGAAGTGCGATTAATTCCGCAAACACCGTTGTTAAGTGCGGTCAAAATTCAGCAAGTTTTTCCCCGTCATAAAATCATGTACGTACCGGTGATTGATTCCACCAATCGTTTATTGCTGACCAACATGAGCCGCCTCAACAAAGGAGATATTTGCATAACGGAACACCAAACCGCCGGTCGGGGACGGCGCGGGCGCCAATGGCAATCGCCGTTTGCCGCACAGGCGATTTTCAGCATGATGTGGCAAGTGGACGCCGGCAAATCCGTGGACGGTTTAAGCCTGACGGTAGGCATGGCGATTCGCCGGGCAATCTGTAAACTGGGTTCCGATCAGGCAAAATTAAAATGGCCGAACGACATCCTGCTGCACGGTCGCAAACTGGCGGGAATTCTGATTGAAACGGCGGGTACGGAAAACGGCCGGCTGAATCTGGTCATTGGAGTAGGCATTAATGTCGCCGTGTTACGCGACACCAATCAAATCGATCAGGCTTGGGCGAATTTACAGGAAATCTTGCCGAAAATCGACCGCACTTTACTGCTGATTACGGTATTTGAGGAATTAATTCAGGCGTTAATGGAATTTGAACGGCACGGCATCACCCCCGAATTTCAACAACAATGGCGGCAAAATGACGCATTTTTCCAGCACGAAGTCAACATTATCAAAGAAAAACAGGTTATTTCCGGCGTTGAACAAGGAATCGACGAACGCGGACATTTGCGTTTGCAGGTTGGAAACGAATGGATGACGTTTAACGGCGGCGAAGTCTCCTTGCGAAAAAACGACGGATGATCATTTTCCCGTAAAAAACGGTCGCGTTTGAAAAGACGACTCGCCTTTTGCGGTGGTCGCCAAACCGACTAAAAAAAACGTTAATTTTTTGTGCGTAATCGCCAGTGCGATGACTTATGACTTCGCCATCGTCGGCAAAGCCAACGTTCAAAAAACGTCGCTTTTTTTGACCGCACTTTACGACCCAAAATCCCAAAAATCCGCCGATTAGGCGGATTTTTACATTTTGCTACTCGCCGGATTCCTGCAAATCCTGAATCAGAATTTTCGAGCGGCGCTGATAGTTGTAATGCTCGCGTTTATCTTTCGGCAAATCTTCCACGTTCGCCATGCGGAAGCCGCGTTCCTGGAACCAATGCACCGTGCGGGTGGTGAGCACGAACAGTTTTTCAATCCCCAAATTTCTCGCCCGTTTTTGAATTTCCGTCAGCAGAATATCGCCGCGGGAAGAGCTGCGGTAATCGGGATGCACGGCAACGCACGCCATTTCCGCCATTTTTTCCGCCTCGTACACATTCAGCGCGGCACAGGCGATAATGACGCCGTCGCGGTCGATAATGGTGTATTTTTCAATATCCATTTCCAGCTGCTCGCGCGAACGTTTTACCAACACGCCCTGTTGTTCCAACGGATGAATCAATTCGAGCAAACTTGGAATATCGCGCGCCGTGGCAATCCGAATATCTTCCGAATTTTCCATGGAAAGCTGCGTTCCCACCCCGTCGCGGGTAAATAATTCCTGCAATAACGAGCCGTCTTCTTCATAACTCAGCAAATGGGAACGGTGCACGCCGGCGCGGCAAACGTCAATCGCCGCCTGCAGGAAACGCGCCTGCGAACTGTGATATTGATCCCGTTCAATGAATTGTTGCAGATAATCCGCCGCTTCCTGCGGCAACAAATCGGAAATGGACACGCCGTTTTTATCTAAAATTCCTTGGGTATTACTGAAACCGATGAGTTTTTCCGCTTTCAGCTTAATCGCCACCTGCGTCGCCACTTCTTCGAAAGGCAAATTGAAACTTTCGCCGGTGACGGAAGGCGCGACCGGCCCGATTAACACGATCGCGTCATTTTCCAGTTGTTTTTTGATATTTTCCACTTCTATTCGACGAAGTTTGCCGCTTAACATGTAATCTACGCCGTCATCCACCCCGATAGGCTGCGCCAGAATAAAGTTACTGCTCACCACGTTCAGCAGCGGCGAATGGGGCAAACGCATGGAAAGACGGGACATAATGTCGTAATTGAGCCGCCCGGCGGCCTGTTTCACCAATTCCAGCGTGCGCGGATCCGTCACCCGGATATTTTTATGATAAACGGGCTGAATGTGATTTTTAAGCAGCAATTCGTTAATCTGAAATCTGGCGCCGAACACAATAATCAGCTTAATTCCCAAACTATGCAGCAAACGTATATCACTGATAATATTGATAAAATTCTCACTTGCGATGGTATCACCATCCAACATGATGACGAACGTCTTACCGCGATGCATATTCACATAAGGGGTAGACTGGCGGAACCATTGGACTAATTCTGTACTTCGCATGGGCTTATGGATAAATAATTATTCAGTAATAATGAATTTATATGCAAATCAAACAATATGCAAGTAAAAAGTGCGGTCACAAAAAGACACATTTTTTCATTTGCCGTATTCCTGTCAGACAAAAACCTTTGCTACGAGGCTGAAGATAACGGTCGCCGGCTATTTTATCGCATTCTTTTCCTCGCATAAACCTGCTATAATCGCGGCAATTTTTTGATGAACAGAGAAACCTGATGAAACCACTTTTCGCCACCTGTGCCCGTGGCTTTGAAGAATTATTGAAAACCGAACTGACCGAACTCGGCGCGCAAAACGCCCGCGTCGCGCAGGGCGGCGTCCATTTTTCCGCAGACGATGAAACCCAATACAAAGCGTTATTGTGGTCGCGTCTTGCCTCCCGCATTTTATTGCCCATTACCCAAAGCAAAATTTACAGCGATTTGGATCTCTACTCTACCGTCGTCAGCCAGCCCTGGTTAAACTATTTCGACGAAAAAGCCCGCTTTTTTGTCGATTTTAACGGCACAAACCGCGAAATTCGCCACAGTCAATTCGGTGCCATGCGAGTGAAAGACGGCATTGTGGATTATTTCGAACGTAACGGTAAAGAGCGCCCGAGCGTAGATAAAGATCATCCCGATGTGCGCATTCACGCTTATCTGAATCGCGACGATTTAATCATCTCTCTGGATTTAAGCGGCGAAGCCCTGCATATGCGCGGTTACCGCGAAGACAGCGGACAAGCGCCGTTACGGGAAACCTTAGCGGCGGCGTTGGTCTTGCGTTCCGGCTGGCAAAAAGGCACGCCTCTAGTGGATCCCATGTGCGGTTCCGGCACGTTGCTGATTGAAGCGGCGCAAATGGAAGCACAAATCGCGCCGCAGCTACACCGATTACACTGGGGATTTGATTTCTGGAAAGGACATAATCAGGCGGTCTGGGAAAAGGTGAAGGCGCAAGCCGTTGCCCTGGCGGAAGCGGAAATGCAGAAAAATCCGCAGCCGCATTTTTACGGGTTCGATTTGGATCATCGTGTGCTCAAAAAAGCGCAAGCTAACGCCCGCAATGCGGGAGTCGCCCATTTAATCCGGTTCGCTCAGGGAGATGTCGCGGCGTTAAAAAATCCGCTGCCAAACGGCGAAAAAGGCACCGTGCTGTGTAATCCGCCTTATGGCGAACGACTCGGCACCACGCCGGCGTTAATCGCTCTTTATTCCGTGTTCGGGCAACGCTTGAAACAACAATTCGGCGGCTGGAACGCCTCCGTTTTCAGCTCGGAACAAGGCTTACTGGACTGCCTGCGAATGCGTTCTTTTCGTCAGTTTAAGGCGAAAAACGGCCCGTTGGATTGCGTGCAAAAAAACTATCAAATTTCTGACCGCACTTTAGAACAAAGAGATGAAAGTGCGGCGGAAAATCCGGCATTTTCCGACCATGCCGAGGTGGCGGCGGATTTCGCCAATCGCTTGCAGAAAAACATAAAGAAAATTGAAAAATGGGCGAAACAACAGGGTTTGGAGGCCTATCGCCTGTATGACGCGGATTTACCCGATTACAATTTGGCCGTGGATCGTTACGGTGATCACATTGTGGTGCAAGAATATGCGGCACCGAAAAATATTGATGAAAACAAAGCCCGCCAACGCTTATTGGACGCGGTAAGCGCGACCCTTGCCGTCACCGGCGTGGAAACCAATAAACTGGTTTTAAAAGTTCGTCAAAAACAAAAAGGCAGCAATCAATATGAAAAACTGGCCAACAAAGGCGAATATTTTTACGTGACGGAATACGGTGCGAAACTCTGGGTGAACCTGACCGATTATTTGGATACCGGTTTATTTTTGGATCACCGGTTAACCCGTAAAATGGTAGGCGAAATGGCGAAAGACAAAGATTTTCTCAATCTGTTCGCTTACACGGGATCCGCAACGGTGCATGCGGCGCTGGGCGGCGCGAAATCCACCACCACCGTGGATATGTCGAATACTTATCTGAACTGGGCGGAACAAAACCTGATTCTGAACGATATAGACGGCAAACGGCATAAACTGGTTCAGGCGGATTGTCTGCAATGGCTGGCGCGTTGCGATAAACAGTTCGATTTGATTTTTGCGGATCCGCCCACCTTCTCCAATTCCAAACGGATGGAAGACAGTTGGGACGTGCAGCGCGACCACATCAAACTGATGGAAAACCTGAAACGGATTTTGCGTCCGAACGGCACCATTGTATTCTCCAACAATAAACGCGGATTCAAAATGGATTTCGACGGTTTGGCTCGGTTAGGCTTAAACGGCGTAGAAATTTCCGCCAAAACCTTGCCGTTGGATTTTGCACGCAACAAGCAAATCCACAACTGCTGGTTGCTCACCCGCAATGACTGATTCAAGCGATTTCCAATAAAAGTGCGGTCAAAAAACGGCGAGTTTTTCGCCGTTTTTTATTGTGATCCAATTCACATTTTACCGAAATGCCGGTTGCAACTCCTCCAGTGCGAACCTAGGATAATAATGGAATTTTGCAAAAAAGGAGTAGCCATTATGACCGGTATATCACTCATTATTTGCTTTGTTATTGCCATTATTATTATGATTTTGCTGATTTCAAAGCTCAAAGTTCACCCGTTTTTAGCTTTAATGACCATTTCCCTCGCCCTCGCGTTAGTGGCGGGTATCGGCTTAGCAAGAATTCCCGGCCTGATCGGGGACGGCTTCAGTGGAACCTTTAAAAGCATCGGTATCGTAATTATCTTCGGCGCCATTATCGGCACCGTATTGGAAAAAACCGGCGCCGCCCTGAAATTAGCGGACATGGTGGTCAAAGTAGTCGGACAAAAACGCCCCGAACTCGCCATGCTGATTATGGGTTGGGTTGTGGGCATTCCCGTTTTCTGCGACAGCGGATTCGTCGTGCTGAATCCGATTCGGGAAGCCATTCATAAAAAAATCGCCGCCAATCCCGTGGGCATGGCGGTGGCGTTAAGTGCCGGTTTGTATACCTCGCACGTGTTCATTCCGCCCACACCCGGCCCGATTGCCGCAGCAGGCGCAGTGGGATTAAGCGGTAATATTTTACTGGTAATGACGATGGGCGCGGTAGTTTCCGTTCCCGTGTTGTTCGCAAGCTATCTTTTCGCCAAATCCGTCGGTCCGAAAATTGTATTGGATGAAGCTGAAAGCGACAAAGTTATCAGTAAAAGCTATGAAGAATTGCTCGAACATTACGGTAAACTGCCGAGCGGCTTTTTAAGCCTGGCTCCGATTTTCATGCCTATCTTATTTATGGCGCTCGGTTCCACCGGAAAAATCATGGGTATCGAAGGAGAATTAGGCGTCTTGCTGCAATTTTTAGGCAATCCGATTATCGCCCTGGCCGTCGGTGTGATTTTCTCCGTTTTTTTGCTACTGAATACCGGCAAAATCGGCGAATTTGACACCTTAACCAACGATACGCTCAAAATCGTCGGCCCGATTCTGTTCATCACCGCCGCCGGCGGCGTGTTAGGCAAAGTGATTACCGAAGCGGGCTTTGTGGAATACATTAAACAAAACGCAGTGGCCATTAGTTCGGCGGGGATTTTCTTCCCGTTCATTATTTCGGCAATCTTAAAAACCGCACAAGGCAGTTCGACCGTCGCCATTATCACCACCGCCTCCATTATGGGAATGTTCAATGCGGATGATTCTCTGATGACCGCCCTGAACCTCACGACCGAAATCGCGGCGGCGTTAACCGTCATGGCGATCGCCGCCGGTGCTATGTGCGTTTCCCACGCCAACGACAGTTATTTCTGGGTGGTCACCAATTTCACCGGAATGACGCCGCCACAAGGATATCGCACTCAAAGTATGCTGACTTTCATTATGGGAATTGTCGGAATATTAACGGTTTACGTTCTTTCTTTAATTTTGCTATAACCCGCATCCCACCGCCGCAATTGCCGCGGCGGCGGGCAAATCTTACCCCGCAAAAAACGATGAAAATTTTGACCGCACTTTTACCGCCGGTTTTTAGTTTTTGTCATACCGAAAATCGTCATTGATTCGCATATCGAGCGTTCATTTTATTTCTTTTTTCTCCGAAATCATTTTAATTTTGTGATCAAGATCACTTTTGATTGTGCGCATGCCTAAACATCCGCCGATTATAAATTGCGCATTTGGGAGATTCTCTAATTATAAAACGTCGAGGTTTAAATATACTGCAAGCAATTTCCCAAGCCGTGTGTTCTAGGGTGAAAATCGGATCGTAAGCGTCCGGCTTCAACGCGGATTATCCGTCAAAGTGCGGTCAAAATTTGCAGAGTTTTTTCCGCGCTTCCAATTTGGTCAAACAATAAGAGGTTTATTATGAGTTCTCCAGTTATTACAGAAATGCAAGTGATTCCGGTTGCCGGTCACGACAGTATGTTATTGAACTTAAGCGGCGCGCACAGCCCTTATTTCACCCGTAATATCGTGATTTTAAAAGACAATAGCGGCAATACCGGCGTCGGTGAAGTGCCCGGCGGCGAAAAAATTCGTCAAACCTTGGAAGAGGCAAAACCGTTGGTTATCGGCAAAACCCTTGGCGAATACAAAAACGTGATGGATTTGGTGCGTAAAACTTTTAACGACCGCGATGCCGGCGGACGCGGTTTGCAGACCTTCGACCTGCGCACCACCATCCACGTAGTTACCGCCATCGAAGCGGCGATGCTGGATTTATTAGGTCAATTTTTAGGCGTAACCGTAGCTTCCTTACTGGGCGACGGTCAGCAACGCGATGCGGTGGAAATGCTGGGTTATTTATTCTTTATCGGCGATCGCAAGAAAACAACCCTCGCTTACCAAAACCAGGAAAATGATCCGTGCGATTGGTATCGTATTCGTCATGAAGAGGCGATGACGCCGGAATCCGTGGTTCGGTTAGCCGAAGCCGCCTATGAAAAATACGGTTT
The DNA here is from genome assembly GCF_014843355.1 of Actinobacillus sp. GY-402. Taxonomy (GTDB): domain Bacteria; phylum Pseudomonadota; class Gammaproteobacteria; order Enterobacterales; family Pasteurellaceae; genus Exercitatus; species Exercitatus varius. The sequence goes on along the minus strand of NZ_CP062137.1, from coordinate 302,811 downwards.
CAACGATTTCAAACTGAAAGGCGGTGTGTTAGACGGTTTTGAAGAAGCCGAAGCGGTCACCGCGCTGGCAAAACGTTTCCCGAACGCCCGTATCACTCTTGACCCGAACGGCGCGTGGTCGCTGGATGAAGCCATCAAAATCGGTAAACAATTAAAAGGCGTATTGGCTTATGCCGAAGACCCGTGCGGAGCGGAACAAGGTTATTCCGGCCGTGAAATTATGGCGGAATTCCGCCGCGCCACCGGTTTGCCGACCGCAACCAATATGATCGCAACGGACTGGCGACAAATGGGACATACCATCTCATTACAATCCGTGGATATTCCGTTAGCGGATCCGCACTTCTGGACCATGCAGGGCTCTATCCGCGTGGCTCAAATGTGTCACGAATGGGGTTTAACCTGGGGTTCGCATTCTAATAATCACTTTGATATTTCACTGGCCATGTTCACTCATGTTGCGGCGGCGGCACCGGGACATATTACCGCCATTGATACGCATTGGATCTGGCAGGAAGGCAACCAACGCTTAACCAAAGAACCGTTCCAAATTAAAGGCGGATTGGTTGAAGTGCCGAAAAAACCGGGGCTCGGCGTTGAATTAGACATGGATCAAGTCATGAAAGCCAACGAACTTTACAAATCAATGGGTTTAGGCGCTCGTGACGATGCCGTGGCAATGCAATTTTTAATTCCGGGTTGGAAGTTTGATAACAAAAAACCTTGCTTAGTACGTTAAGTGCGTAATACCGATTTTGTATAAACAATAGACGGGTTAAATATTCAAGATAACCTGTAAAAGATGTCTGATGAAGATTTAACCTGTATTTTTGTTCATTCGAGATCACATTCAAATTTATTCTCTGTAAAGGAGTGAACAAATGGAAACCGCAGCAAGTATGTCGCAAATGCTTATCGGTCTGGCGACCGGTATTGCGCTTCTGTTAATACTGGCAATGAAGACAAGAATCCATGTTTTTGTTGCGTTAATTCTCGCCTCGTTAACTACCGGTCTGATAGGCGGACTGCCTTTTGCCGAAGTGATTAGTTCGGTCACTAAAGGATTCGGCAGTACGCTGGGCAGTACCGGTATTATTATCGGTCTCGGCGTAATGATGGGCGCGATTTTAGAGAAATCGGGAGCGGCCGAACAAATGGCGTTCTCCATTATCAAATTAATCGGCAAAGCCAAGGAAGAATGGGCGTTGGCCTTAACCGGCTATGTGGTGGCCATTCCTGTCTTTGCCGATTCCGGTTTAATTATTTTAACTCCGCTTGCCAGATCGCTATCCCGAATGACGGGTAAAAGCGTGATTGGTCTCGGTTTGGCAATGGCAACAGGTTTGCAATTGGCGCATGTCTTTATTCCGCCGACTCCGGGTCCGTTGGCGGTTGCCGGTATTTTGGATATTGATATGGGAATGATGATTCTTTGGGGGATGATCTTAACGATACCGACCTTAGTGATGTCTACTCTGTATTCCAAGTGGCTCGGTAAAAAAATCTACCAGATTCCTAATGAAGACGGCACCGATTTCGAACGTAAAGACTTCAAAGAAGAATACATTAAATCCATTGAAAATGTCGAACAAATTTACAAAGACAAAAACCTGCCGGGCGCATGGCTGTCATTTGCACCGATTATCATTCCTTTAATTTTGATTTTAGGAAACACGACCGTTGATTTCCTAAAAATCGAAAACGCTGTCGGCGCATTCTTAAAAGTCGTAGGTCACCCAATCATTGCCTTAATAATCGGTCTATTGATTGCCCTTTACGGTTTAGGCCGTCGTCTTTCTAAAGCGGAAACCAACAAAGCCATTGAAGACGGTGTAAAATCCACAGGCATGATTTTATTCATCACCGGTGCCGGCGGAGCGTTAGGTTACGTCGTACGCGATGCCGGTATCGGTAACGCCTTAGGCGAAGCGGTGCTGACTATCGGCATTCCGGGAATTCTGATTCCATTCGTTATTGCCGCACTCATGCGTATTGCGCTGGGAAGCGCCACCGTTGCGTTGATCACCGCCGCAACTTTAGCCGCACCACTCGTACCGCAATTAGGCTTAAATCCGACATTGGTCGCTATGTCAACCTGTGCCGGCGCCGTATCCTTCAGCTACTTCAATGACAGCGGATTCTGGGTATTCAACGGTTTATACGGCTTAAAAGAAGTCAAAGATCAATTTATGGCCAAAACAATGGTTTCCTTCATCGGCTCATTCTCTTGTTTAGCCTTGGTGCTGATTTTTGATATGTTTATGTAAACCTGATTTACTCACCTATCATGAATTTGATTGCCGGCATCACAGCATGTCGGCAAATTTATTTACAGGAGACAACACCATGAAAAAAATCACGTTAAAAAACGGCGATAAATTGACCGCACTTGGTATGGGAACTTGGTTTATGGGCGATAACGAACGCTATCGTCAGGAAGAAATCGCCGCATTGCGGTACGGTATCGAACACGGCGTTAACCTTATCGACACTGCGGAAATGTACGGCAACGGCCGTTCCGAGCAACTTGTCGGCGAAGCGATTTCGCCTTATGCGCGCGAATCCGTTTATCTGCTGTCAAAAGTGTTACCCAATAATGCGAACAAACGCAATATGGAACGTTCCTGCGACGCTTCGCTGAAGGCATTAAACACTGATTATCTGGACATGTATTTGTATCATTGGCGCGGTTCAACGCCGCTGGCGGAAACCGTCGAAGCGCTGGAGCAACTCAAATCCAAAGGTAAAATTAAAGCCTGGGGCGTCTCTAATTTCGATCTGGAAGATATGGAAGAATTATTGGCGTTACCGAACGGAGACCAATGCCAAGTGAATGAAGTTCTGTTTCATTTAGGTTCGCGCGGAATTGAATACGTTCTGAAGCCTTATCAGGACAAACACGCCATTCCCACCATCGCCTACTGCCCGTTGGCGCAGGCGGGAACATTACAACGCAATCTCATCGAAAACCCCGTCGTAAATGCCGTTGCAGACGAACTGAATTGCACGCCGTATCAGGTTTTGCTGACCTTCGCGCTGGCCCAACCGAATATGATTGCCATTCCGAAAGCCGGCCGGCTACAACACATGAAAGAAAATATCGCCTGTTTGGATTTCAAATTAAGCCAGGAGCAAATTTCCCGCCTGAACAAGGCTTATCCAAGTCCGACGGCTCGCCTGCATTTGGATATTGTGTAATAAAAATTAAGGTAAAGTGCGGTCAAATTTTTAAAGATTTTTTCAATTTTGCAGAAGCCTATTTTTAGCGAAATTGAAAAAACTTGACGAATTTCTCCCGCACTTTTAACGCTGAAACCGCTTGTAAAAATTTCAATAAATCCCACAAATCCGGTTTTAAAATAGGCATTTGCATAATGTTTTATCCATTGGAATACATTACATTGTCGAAGAGTGATTTATTTAAATTGTGGGGATGGGTTATGACAACGCAACAAAAACCGCTTTATATCAAAGTGCATTCAGACGATAACGTCGCCATTATTGTGAACAGCAACGGCTTACCCGCCGGTACGCGGTTCGATGACGGTTTAACCTTAATCGAACATATTCCGCAAGGGCATAAAGTCGCGCTCACGGATATCGCCAAAGACGGCGAAATTATCCGCTACGGCGAAATCATCGGTTTTGCCGTAAAAGACATCAAACAAGGCGCCTGGATTGACGAATCTTTGGTGGTTCTGCCGAAAGCGCCGCCGCTGGAAACCCTGCCGTTGGCCACACGCAAAGCGCCGAAATTCGAACCGCTGGAAGGTTATACTTTCGAAGGTTATCGTAATCAAGACGGCAGTGTCGGCACCAAAAATATGCTGGGCATTACCACCAGCGTACATTGCGTCGCCGGCGTGGTGGATTATGTCGTTAATCTTATCGAAAAAGAATTATTGCCCCATTATCCGAACGTTGACGGCGTGGTCGGCTTAACCCACCTTTACGGTTGCGGCGTTGCCATTAATGCGCCCGCCGCTATCGTACCGATTCGAACCATCCACAATATTGCGTTAAATCCGAACTTCGGCGGCGAAATTATGGTTATCGGATTAGGTTGCGAAAAATTGCAGCCGCAACGCTTGCTGGAAGGCACGGTCGACACTTATCCCATTAAATTGGAAGAGGCCACCGTCACCAGCCTGCAAGACGAACGACATGTCGGTTTTGAATCCATGGTGAAAGCGATTCTCGATACGGCGAAACGACATCTGGAAAAACTGAATCAACGCAAGCGCGAAACCTGCCCGGTCTCCGATTTAGTCGTGGGCGGACAATGCGGCGGCAGTGACGCGTTCTCCGGCGTAACGGCGAATCCGGCGGTGGGCTTTGCCGCCGATTTACTGGTTCGTGCCGGCGCAACCTTTATGTTCTCCGAAGTGACGGAAGTCCGCGACGCCATTCACTTATTAACGCCGAGAGCGGAAACCGTTGAAGTCGGAAAACGATTGCTCGAAGAAATGAAATGGTATGACGAATATCTTGCCATGGGTCAAACGGATCGCAGCGCCAACCCGTCGCCGGGCAATAAAAAAGGCGGGTTGGCGAATGTGGTGGAAAAGGCGTTGGGTTCCATCGCAAAATCCGGTTCTGGCAACATTGTCGAAGTACTTTCACCGGGCCAACGCCCGACCAAAAAGGGTTTAATCTATGCGGCAACGCCCGCCAGCGATTTCGTTTGCGGCACTCAACAACTGGCTTCCGGCATCACGGTGCAATTATTTACCACCGGGCGGGGAACGCCTTACGGCCTTAAAGCGGTGCCGGTAATTAAATTGGCGACCCGTACCGATCTTGCCGAGCGTTGGTTCGATTTAATGGACATCGACACCGGCACCATTGCGACGGGGAAAGAAACCATCGAACAGGTAGGCTGGCGTATTTTCCATGAAATCATCGAAGTGGCGAGCGGTCGCAAGAAAACCTGGTCGGACAAATGGGGCTTGTATAATCAGCTTTCCGTTTTTAATCCGGCGCCGGTGACCTGATAAAAAACTCACAAAAATTTGACCGCACTTTTGCGGTCATTTTTGTTATTCGGCGGCAAATGAAAGGCTAGGAAACCACGTGTAACGCCATATAAAGCAGAAAACGGGCATCCGTGCTGTTTAAATCCAATCCGGTTAAATCGGATATTTTATTCAGCCGATATTCAAGGGTATTTCGGTGTATGTAAAGCGCTTTAGCCGTGGCAATGGTTTGCATATTATTTTCAAACCAGGCAAATAAGGTTTTAACCAATACGTGATTATTGTCCGCTAATTTGAGCTTTTTCAGCGGACGCTCCAATTCTTCTTTTTGCCAACCGTCTTTTAATTGATTAAGCAAAACGGGCAAAATAAGCTCCTGATAATTATAAACCCGTTGTTTCGGCAGTCGGGATTTGCCGATTTTTAAGGTGGTTTTGGCGGTGTGATAGGAAAGGGAAATACCGTTTTCCGTCGGGAAATAATTGCCCAAGGAAATTCTGATGCTGTTTCGGACGTTTTCATTTACCCGTTCCAGCAATTGTTTGATGCGTTCAAGCTGATAGGACGGATCCCAACGTCCCAGAGAATTAAACGCCGGTTTTAAAATCACTAATTCCGTTAAGGAAAGAATGGCGATGAGATTATTTCGGTCGGGGACTTTTAATAATTGCTGAAGATTCTGGAGTTCTTCCCGCGCCCGGTTTATCCCTAAAACCGCGCTATCCACTTCAATGATACAGGCAACGCGGGGAACCGATAAATCCACACCGAGCCGATTGGCCCATTCCACCATACTTTGGGTGACCGTATCGGAATTAATTAAATTCAAAATCAGTTCTTCTTTCAGACGGGTATCCTGCGCCAGCACGTTGAATAAGCGGGCTTGTTCCAGCATCATTTCCGCCGTCATACATACCAATTTCCCGAACTCTTTCAAGCTGGTAGGCTCGCCGGTTAATCCGATGACGCCGATAATTTCGCCGTCAATACGCAGGGGGAAATTCACCCCCGGTCTGACACCGTGCAGACTATGAATCACCGCTTCATCAATATCTACAATGCGACCCTGCGACAAAGCCAATAAGGCGCCGTCATGCACTTCACCTATTCGGTTCAGATCACCGCTGGCGATAATTTTGCCCTTAGCATCCATGATGTTGATATTACAATCAATAATCTCCATGGTTCGCTGAACAATTTTTTGTGCTAACTTTTCATCTAACAGGTAAACCGCCATACATGTTCTCTCTTATGACAATTTCATTTTTAAGGTTACTGCGATATTGCGCGCCGTAATTTCTAAATTTTGCTCCGCTTCGGAAAGCGCTTCGGGCAATGTACAAACCTTGGTTAATACGCTGAACACGGCATCAATGCCGAAATCATAAACGACTTGAACATCCTTGCCTAAACTGCCGGCAATACAAATGACGGGAAGATTAAATTTTTTCGCCGTCATGGCAACGCCTACCGGGACTTTACCGTTAACGCTTTGATAATCAATACGACCTTCACCGGTAATAACCAAATCCGCATTTTGCATTTTACCTTCAAGATCCAACAGTTTGGCGATAATCCCAATTCCGCTTTTTAACGAACCGTTCAGAAATGCTGCAAATGCCGCCCCTAATCCGCCGGCCGCACCGGCGCCGGCTAAATTTTTTACCGCAATGCCAAAATCCCGTTCGATGATATTTCCGTAATGAGATAACGCCATGTCCAAGATTCCGACCATTTCCGGCGTTGCGCCTTTTTGCGGACCGAATACGGCAGATGCGCCTTTTTCACCTACTAAAGGATTGGTGACATCACAAGCGATCTCAAAGCGACAATCGTTTAAACGACAATCCAAACCGGAAATGTCAATCTTATCTAATCGGGATAATTCCGCCCCGCCGTAGCCTAACGATTTACCGGCATTATCAAGGAATTTTGCGCCTAATGCCTGCAGCATACCTACACCGCCGTCATTCGTAGCACTGCCTCCCAAACCGATAATAAAATGTCGAGTGCCTAAATCTAAAGCGGCAAGAATCAGCTCGCCGACGCCATAAGTAGTAGTGATGAGAGGATTTCGTTTATCTAACGGCACCTGCTCAAGCCCGCAAGCGGCGGCAACCTCAATAAATGCTGTCCGCTTATCCTCCGAAATGCCGAAAAATGCAGGCTGTGATCCGCCCAAAGCCCCGACAACATTCAATGTTACTTTCCGCCCGTTCATCGCCTCAATCAGCGTATCCACCGTTCCTTCCCCACCATCCGCAACGGGAATCTTTACATAATCAGCATCGGGAAAAACAGATTTAAATCCTCGTTCAATAGTGTTCGCCACTTCCATTGCTGAAAGGCTTTCTTTGTAAGAATCAGGTGCAATAACAATTTTCATATCCATTTGCTCCGTACGAATAATCACATTTAAAAAAGTAAATATTCCTCAAACGGCTGACTTTGCGATTTTAGATTTTAAATGAGGTCAATTCAATCAAAATCGGGGTGCGTAAACACCCCAATTAAAGAACAGCTAGAACCGTTTGATTTCCGTACCGGTCAGACGTTCATAATAGCGAGCCAACGCACTGTGATCCAATTTATCGTCACCTGCCGAACGCAATGCCTGCATCATTTCCATAACCACGGAAGTTAACGGAACATTAGCACCGACACTGCGGGAAGTATCCAACGCATTAGCTAAGTCTTTGATATGTAAGTCAATCCGAAAGCCCGGTTTGAAATTGCGATCCAATACCATCGGTGCTTTTGCGTCCAATACGGTACTTCCCGCTAAACCGCCGCGAATCGCCTGATAAACTAATTCGGGATCTACGCCGGCTTTAGTGGCCAACATAAATGCTTCCGCCATCGCAGCGATGTTCAACGCCACAATCACTTGATTAGCCAGTTTAGTAACGTTTCCTGCGCCGATTTCACCGGTATAAACGACGGAACCCGCCATGGCTTTCATCACATCATAATATTTATCAAAGACTTCTTTTTTACCGCCGACCATCACGGATAAAGTACCGTCAATTGCTTTCGGCTCACCGCCGCTTACCGGCGCATCAAGCATATCGATCCCTTTTTTCTCTAATTCGGCATAAATCTCCCGACTTGCCAACGGCGCAATAGAGCTCATATCAATTAAAACCAAACCCGGTTTAGCCCCTTCAAGCACGCCGTTTTCGCCCAAAACAGCCGATTTAACATGAGGCGAATTCGGTAGCATAGTAATAACTATATCCGATTTGGATGCCACTTCTTTTGCCGTCGCAGCGGCTTCCGCACCAGCGGCAACCAATTCGTCCACTGAAGATTTGTTTAAATCCGAAACAACCAATGAATACCCCGCTTTAATCAGGTTTTTACTCATTGGTTTCCCCATAATACCAAGACCGATAAATCCGATTTTCATAATAATCTCCTCTCTTAGTCACGTTACGTTAAATATCGTTAGTCTTTATATTTATCACTTAGTGCCTGAGTTGCACTGCGGAAAACGCCTAAATCGCTTCCCACGGCAACAAAAGTGGCGCCCCATTCGAGATAACGTCTGGCATCGGCTTCAATAGGCGCCAGAATACCGCAAGGTTTACCGTATTTTTTCGCCGTAGCGAAAATATGTTGAATCACTTTCTGAACTTCAGGATGATTCGGCTGACCTAAGTAACCCAATGCCGCCGATAAATCGCCCGGTCCGACAAATACGCAATCAACACCTTTCACAGCGGCGATTTTATCTACATTGCCGACCCCTTTCTGACTTTCAATTTGTACAATCACACCGATATTATCGTTAATCACTTTAAAATAATCGGGAATGGTGGCATAGCCGTTATTGCGGTGGCTGACGGAAACCCCGCGAATGCCTTCCGGCGGATAACGTGTCGCCGCAACGGCATTTTTCGCTTCTTCTTCGGTTTCAACATAAGGCACCAAAATATTGTAAAAACCGATATCCAATACGCGTTTAATAATAACCGGATCGTTTGTCGGCACCCGTACAATCGGCATGCTGGAACTGTCTTTCACCGCCATTAATTGCGGAATAAACGACAGCACGTCATTCGGCGCATGTTCGCCGTCGAATAAAATCCAATCGAACCCGGCCAAACCGAGAACCTCCATCGTAATCGGGCTGCCCAGCGCGCTCCAGCAACCAATCAGCTTCTCACCGCCGCGTAATCTTTGCAAAAATTTGTTCGGTACGTATTGTTGATTCATAGCAATTTCCTCTGAGAATGAGTGACCTAACTTGATTAGCAGTTTAGGCAATTTATCGTGAATTAACATTGTAAGAACGCACAAATTTGAATTATTTCAAATATTTTTTTAGTGCCGTTGCCCAATTTTCTTCCGATAAAAATAAAAAACAAAGGAACCGTACACAAATTAATAAGTACGCCGGAAGATTATCAAAACAAAAACTATGCTAAAATCGACCGCACTTTTCCATTCTAAAAGGGATTATTATGTATTGGTTTAAAAATGTGATGATTTATCGTCTGACAAAACGTTTGGATTGGTCTGAGGAAGCGCTGCAGCGGAATCTGGCGCAAAATGCCTACCACCCGTGCGGACAGTCGGATATGAGTAAATTCGGTTGGGCGGAACCGTTGCGAGGTTCGCCGTTGCTGCATTTTTCTGTAAACAAGCAGATTCTGTTGGTGGCGCATAAAGAAGAAAAAATCATCCCAAGCCATGTGGTGAAACGGGAATTGGACAACCGCGTAGAGGAATTGGAACAGAAGGAAAACCGCAAATTAAAGAAAACCGAAAAACAGGCGTTGAAAGACGACGTCGTGTCCGTGCTGCTGCCGCGTGCATTCAGCAAGAATCAACAAACGGCGGTTTGGATCAATACGGAAACGAATTTAATTTATGTGGATGCGGCGTCGAGCAAACGGGCGGAAGACGCTTTGGCGTTACTGCGTAAATCGTTGGGTTCGTTGCCGGTGGTGCCGCTTGCGTTTGCCCACGAACCGGCAGACGTGATGACAAGCTGGATCGCCGAAGGAAAAACTCCGCAATATTTGACCGCACTTGAAGAAGCGGAACTCAAAGCGGCGGACGATAAAGGCATAATTCGCTGTAAAAATCAGCCTCTGGACAGTGAGGAAATCTTGTCTCATTTGGGCAAAGGTAAATTTATTACCAAATTGGCGCTTGACTGGGACGATCATTTAAGTTTTGTCCTGAATGACGACGGAACCTTGAAACGCCTGAAATTCGCCGATAATATCCGCGAAAAAAATGATGACATTCTGAAAGAAGATTATGCTCAGCGGTTTGATGCGGATTTCATTCTGATGACGGGCGAATTAGCGAAACTGACGGAAAATCTGTTGGATGATTTCGGCGGTGAAAAAGCGCGTTTATAATGCGCTTTACGGAATGCAAACGTCATTACAATCCTAACGTTTCTTTCACAAAAGGTATCGTGAGCTTGCGTTGCGCTTGCAGCGATGCCTTGTCCAGCTGATCTAACACGCCAAACAAATTATGCATATTGCGATCCAATCGTTTTATCAGAAAATTCGCCGTTTCATCCGGCAAATCAATGCCCCGTTGATGCGCATTCCGTTGAAGTGCGGTAATTTTCTGCTGATCGTCAAGCGGATGCAACTGATAAATTTCGCCCCAACGCAAACGCGAAGCCAGATCCGGTAATTGAACGGGTAAACCGTTCGGCGACTGATTGGCGCTCACCGCCAGCAAGGTATTGCCGTGCTCTTTTATGCGATTGAACAAATCAAAAACCGCGATTTCCCATTCTTTATCACCCGTGACGCATTGTAAATCGTCCAGGCAAACCAATTCCTGCTGTTCTAAATTATCCAGCACTTCGGGCGAGAAATAAGCGGATTTCGACAACGGCACATAAAGTGCGGTACGATTTTCCGCAAAAAATTGGTGAGTCATCGCTTTCAGTAAATGACTTTTACCGCAGCCTTCTTCGCCCCAAATATAGAAAAACTGTTGGCGGGGAAGAGTGAAATTTTTACGTAAAGAATCCAGCAACAACAGATTGTTGTTGCCGTAAAAATTGGCAAAGGTTTCCCCGTCCAGTTGGTGAATCGGCAAAGATAACTGCAACATGCTTCTATTCAAACTCTAATTCCACCGCACTTTCGCCCAACATTCCTACTAAGGCGGCAAGCAGATCATCGCTGGGTTTGATGTACCATTGCACCCCGAGTTTAAGCAATGCTCTGCCCTGCGGACTATCGTAATAGACGTTAATTGGCATGGTGCCGCCGCTAAAAGGTTCGATCGCCGTTTTAAACTCACGAATAAACTGCGCTGTAATTTGCTCCTGTTTCAGGCTTATCGCCAGGCTTTTCGCATATTGAGAACGGGCTTCGTCCAACGTCGTCAGTTCACGCACGGACATACGCAATCCTTGGGTAAAATCGTCGAAACTTACCTGCCCCTTAACGACTACGATGGCATCTTTTTGCAGTTTTTCGCCGTAATTCTCCAAGGCTTCCGCAAAGAGCGTAATATCCAAACGACCCGAACGATCATCCAGACTGGCAATGCCCAGGCGGCTGCCTTTTTTAGTTACCGCAAAACGGGAACTGACAATCAGCCCGCAGGCGGTGCTCATCTGGCCCCGTTGGTTCGGGACCAAATCTTTCAACCGATTCGGACTGTAATGAGACAATTCTTTCAGATAACGGCTAATCGGGTGGCTGCTTAAATATAATCCTAAGGTTTCCCGTTCGCCGTCCAGAATCTGTTTTTCCGTCCAACGCGGCGTGTTGGCATATTTACGTTCGACTTCCGCATGTCCGGCAGTCAACACGCCGAACATATCCGCCTGTCCCATGGCTTCATCCTTGGCGAACTGGCTGGAAGACTGTAATGCGTCTTCCAGATTCTTGGCCAGTGCGGCGCGATGCGGTCCCAGTTTATCAAAAGCGCCTGATTTAATCAGGCTTTCAAAGGTGCGACGGTTAATTTGTTTTAAATCCACCCGCGCGCATAAATCAAATAAATCTTTAAAAATACCGCCTTCATTGCGGGCTTTTACCAAGGCTTCGATCGGCCCTTCCCCCACACCTTTAATGGCACCGATACCGTACACGATTTCACCGTGATCGTTGACACTGAAATGGTGTTTGCCCGTATTGATATCCGGCGGCGTCACTTTTAACCCCATACGCAAACATTCGTCATACAAGCCGACGATTTTATCGGTGTTATCCATTTCCGAAGTCATCACGGCCGCCATAAATTCCGCCGAGAAATGGGCCTTCAGCCAAAGCGTTTGATAGGAAACCAACGCATAGGCGGCGGAGTGGGATTTATTAAATCCATAGCCCGCGAATTTTTCCACCAAGTCAAAAATTTTCATGGCGAGCTTGCCGTCAATGCCGTTTTTAATTGCGCCTTCTTCAAAGACGGAACGTTGTTTCGCCATTTCTTCCGGTTTTTTCTTACCCATGGCACGACGCAGCAAATCCGCACCGCCCAGCGTATAACCCGCCAGCACCTGCGCGATTTGCATCACCTGTTCCTGATATAAAATAATGCCGTAAGTGGGTTCAAGAATCGGTTTTAAAGAAATATGCTGATATTCCGCATCGGGATAAGACACTTCTTCCCGTCCGTGTTTCCGATCGATAAAATTATCCACCATACCGGATTGCAACGGACCGGGACGAAATAACGCCACCAAGGCGATAATATCCTCAAAACAGTCCGGTTGCAGACGTTTAATCAAATCTTTCATACCGCGCGATTCCAACTGGAACACGGCGGTAGTTTCCGCATTCAGCAACAATTTGAACGATTCCGGATCATCCAGCGGAATACTCTCGATACGGACTTCAGGCTTACCTTCCCGCGCCATACGGGCGTTAATCATTTCCAGCGCCCATTTAATGATGGTCAACGTACGCAAACCCAGAAAGTCAAATTTAACCAAACCGGCATATTCCACGTCATTTTTATCAAAATGCGTGACCGGATGACGGCCTTCACTATCACAATAGAGCGGTGAAAAATCCGTAATCAGCGTCGGCGAAATCACCACACCGCCGGCGTGTTTGCCGGCATTTCGCGTCACACCTTCCAGCTTACGCGCCATATCGATAAGATCTTTTACTTCTTCATCGCTGTCGTAGGCTTCCTGCAATTTCGGTTCCATATCGAAAGCTTTCGCCAAGGTCATGCCCGGATCCGGAGGAACCAGTTTGGAAATGCGATCAACAAAGCCATAAGCATGGCCCAACACGCGTCCCACATCGCGAATCACTGCTTTTGCCGCCATAGTACCGAAAGTAATAATTTGTGACACAGCGCCGCGCCCGTAAGTTTCCGCCACATGATCAATAACGCGATCCCGTCCTTCCATACAGAAGTCCACATCAAAATCGGGCATGGAAACCCGTTCCGGATTCAGGAAACGTTCAAACAGTAAATCGAACTCCAGCGGATCCAAATCGGTAATTTTCAACGCATACGCCACCAAAGAACCCGCGCCCGAACCGCGCCCCGGCCCTACCGGCACGCCGTTATCCTTCGACCATTGGATAAACTCCATCACAATCAAGAAGTAGCCCGGGAAACCCATTTGGTTAATCACACCCAGCTCCGTATCCAACCGCTCGTCATATTTCTGTCGATTTTCCGACCGCACTTTCGGATCGGGAAACAGAAATTCCAGCCGTTCTTCCAGGCCTTCTTTGGCGCGTTTAATCAGATAATCTTCCGTAGATAATTCGCCGGTCGGGAATTGCGGCAGGAAATATTGCCCCAAGCGAATCGTCACATTACAACGCTGCGCAATCAGCAAGGTATTTTCAAGTGCGGTGGGAATATCGGCAAAAAGATCGCACATTTCCTGTTCGGAACGAAAATATTGTTGCGATGTGTACAATTTCGGCCGCTTCGGATCATCCAACGTGTAACCGTCATGAATCGCTACGCGAATCTCGTGCGCTTCAAAATCTTCCGTTTTCAGAAAAACCACGTCGTTAGTGGCCACCAAGGGAATTCGATGTTTTTTCGCCAAATCCATAGCGGTCCGAATATAGCGCTCTTCATCGTAATGTCCTACGCGGGCGAGGCTGATATAAAAATGGTTCGGGAAAAATTCTTGATAAAATTTGACCGCACTTTCCGCATCGGCAAAGTTATCTTTCAGCAATTTCTGACCGATATCTCCTCTGCGCCCGCCCGACAGAATAATTACGCCCTCTTTATGCTCAATCAGCCAATCCTGATCGATGTAAGGCAAATCGTCGTAACCGCGCTGATAGGCTTTGGATAACAGCAAGGTAATATTTTTATAGCCTTCGTTATTTTTAGCGAGCAATGTTAATTCAAACCGTTCGTCGCCGCACAATTTGCTTTTGACCAGCACATCGGCGCCTACAATCGGCTTCACGCCGGCACTCAAGGCTTCGCCGTAAAATTTGACCAAACCGCAGAAGTTGGTGAAATCCGTTAACCCCATCGCCACCATATTTTCCTGCACGCAGGCTTTCACTAACGGTTTCACTTTGGCGATTCCGTCAATCATAGAAAAGTCGCTGTGCGTACGAAGATGAACAAAACGGGGTTGCGTCATCACATTATCCTTCTGGCAAAAATTCGGCACGGAGAAACCCGCGCCATATTATTGTTCTAAATCGGTTCGCAGTGACACCAACAGCTGATCGATTTTAAAATTGTCGGTGTCAATAATTTCAAACTTGTATTTGTCGTACAGCACAAAATCCGTCTTTTTCGGAATCTTGCGCAGCATGTACATCATAAAACCGGCGATGGTTTCATAATTTTCCCAATCGGGAAACGCTTCAATGTCCAGCGCGCGCATCACGTCTTCCAGCGGCGTCGCACCGTCAATCAGCCATGAAGTTTCATCCCGTCGCACAATCTGTTCTTCTTCGCTGGAAACCAGTTCGCCCATTACGATACTCATGACGTCGTTCAACGTCACAATTCCCACCACCAAAGCATATTCATTGACGATCACGGCGAAATCCTCACCGGCGGATTTAAATAATTCCAACACTTCATACAGCGAAAGCGTATCGGGAATAAACACCGGCTTGCGCAATAAACGGCCGTCCGTTAAAGAAATATTGTCTTCGCCTTTGAGGTAATAACTCAGCAAATCATGGGATTCCACATAACCCAGAATTTTATCCAGCCCGCCGTCGCAAACCGGCAGCTTGGAATGGCTGTCGGAACTCAGGGTTTCCAGCACTTTGGCGCGATCAAAAGTGCGGTCCAAAAATACGATGTTTTCACGCGTGGTCATCGTTGAGGTGACGGTGCGTTGCTGCATGTCGAAAATATTTTCGATTAAATAATGTTCCTGTGCCTTCAACACGCCGGATTCCGCGCCCGCTTCCACCACCGCTACAATATCTTCCGACGTCATGTTGTCTTCGCGCACGGTGGAAATCCGCAACAAGCGGAAAATACCGTTAGCAAGCGTATCGAAAATCCACACCAGCGGACTGAAAACAAAAATGCACACCTGCATAATGCCGACGGTTCGCAACGCCACCGCTTCAGGATAAGTCATGGCAATGCGTTTAGGAATCAAATCCGCAATCAGAATAAACGAAAAGGTGACCACCGCGAACGCCAGCCAGGAAGCTAAACTCAGCACCGCGCCGTCGGATAAATGGGTATAAGTACGCAGCGCATGGGCGATGTAAGGATTCAACGCGCTCTCGCCAATCACCCCCGACAAAATGGCAACCATATTCAGCCCGATTTGCACCACCGTAATAAAACGTCCCGGTTTTTCCTGCAATTTCAGCACCTGTTCGGCTTTTGTATTGCCCTCATTTGCCAATGCCTGTAATTTCAGGCGCCGCGCACCGGCAAGGGAAATTTCCGCCGAAGAAATCACCGCACTGATGGCAATCAGCAGAAAAATAATGACGATAGCTTCAAATAATCCCATTCTGCTTTCTCATTATGCTTTTTCGCTATCAAACCAACCGCGCACGAATTGGATGGAAATAAACATCGTCAGCAAACCGAGCACATAGAAAACATAGCTTAAAATCGGATGCGAGCCTTGTTCTTCCGTCACTTCTTTCATAGAAATCACATTGCGGAACTCGTTAAACATCACGATATTCCAACCGTAATATTTCACTTCCACCATTTTTTTATTTTGGGCAAAGCCGGAAGCGCGCGCCTGCTGCACAGCGGAATCGAATTTAAAATAGAACGGGAAGCCCCAACGGGTATCTTCGTTGCGATACACCGTCGGTTTGCTTTCATCCGTACGCTGAGTATAAATGTAGTAAACATCGCGGGTCGGACCGTCCTGCGGATTCGCTTTGGTGATCGGGCCGTCTTTATCCACCCGTTTGACTTCCACGCCGGTTACATGCGTGGTTTCATAATGGGGAAACACAAAATGAATGCCCGCAAACAGCACGGCATGAAACAATACCACAACGGTGATTAAAAAATATTTGATGGCTTTACGCATTTTCTATCCCCTCTCGAGAAATAATTCCGTCAAGTGCGGTAAAAAACAGAGGAATTTTTCACCGCACTTGACAAAGTAAACGATTAATGAACTTTAATTTTAAATAAACGTTCGAAATTTTCCACGGTAATTCGGGCGAATTCCTGCACCGACAGACCTTTTAACGTCGCCACATATTCACAAACTTCCCGCGTATATGCCGGTTGATTTTCCTTACCGCGGTAAGGAACGGGCGCCAGATACGGACTATCGGTTTCCACCAACAGGCGATCCAGCGGCACTTCGCGAATCACATCGCGAATCTCTTCCGCATTTTTAAACGTCACAATGCCGGAACAGGAAATGTAAAATCCCAGCTCCAAAGCTTTTTCGGCGAACGCCATGGTTTCGGTGAAACAATGAATCACGCCGCCGCATTTTTGCGCCTGATTTTCGCGCAGCAACGCAATGGTATCGTCACCCGCATCACGGGTATGAACAATCACGGGCTTATTCAACGTATTTGCCGCCTGAATTTGTCGCGCGAAGATCGATTGCTGTTTCGCTTTATTTTCCGCGCTGTAATAATAATCCAGTCCGATTTCGCCAATCGCCACCACTTTCGGATGCGAAGCTAATTCCAACAAACGTGCGTGATCATAAGGCTCGTCTTCCAAATCCAGCGGATGCACGCCGCAAGCCAGCGAAACGTTATCCAAATGGGCCAACATTTCGCGCTGTTTTTCAAAACGGCTTAACGTGACGCCGATATTCAATAAATGACGTACGCCGCGCAACCGCGCTTTTTCTACCACGTCATCCACATTTTCATGCCGTTTTTCGTAATCCAATGCATCCAAATGGCAATGGCTGTCGACAATAAACATAATCATTCCTTTAATCCGCCCGTCCGGAATCCGATTCCGGACAAAATACTTCCGTAATCAGACGGGTTAATCCGTCTAATAAAATCAATTCCTGGTTCACCGCCGTAATCCGGGTTAAATCCGAACGCATTTGTTGCATAATTCGATTGGCTTCCAGCAACCCTTGCACGCTTTGCTTTTCGCTGAATTGACGCACACCGCGAACCAAATCCAGGCAAATCCAACCGTCCCGGATTTCCAGTTTATCCTTTAACGCATCGGCTAAAAATGCGGCAATCCATTCCACTTGCTGCAAAATCAAAGACTTATCAAATAACGGCAACAGTTCTAACGGCGAACGGCGTTGATAGAACAACCAAAACGCGCGCAGAAATTCTCGCCGTTTTTCGATTAACCCTTGCGCCAGCGTTTCCCGCGCCAATAACGGACGCCCGTAATTCACGCGAAGTGCGGTCAAAATTTCATCCGTTTTTGCCGCCGATTGCACAACGACAGGCTGTTGCTGTAACCATGCCAACGCCGTATCTTGCGGCGGTGAAGCGACCATCCAGGCCTGGCAACGGCTGTAAATCGTCGGCAATAAAGCGGCGTTTACGTCCGTTTGCAGCAAGAAATAGGTATTTGCACGCGGCTCTTCCAGGGTTTTCAGCAAGGCGTTGGCCGCCGCTTCCGTTAACCGTTCCGCGCCTTGTAAATATACGACTTTATTCCCGCCCTGCTGCGCGTGTTGAGCGACGGTTTCATTGATTTCGCGCACCTGATCCACGCCGATATCTTTGTTATCGATCGGCGCCAGCACATGAAAATCCGGATGACTGCCCGCCTGAAACAACTGACAGGCATGACATCGCCCGCAAGGTTTTTCTTCGCTCCGCGACGCCTGACATAATAAAAACCGCGCCGTCGCCGTCACTAAATTTTCCGCTCCAACGCCTTCATCCGCCTTAAACAACAAAGCATGATGCCCGTGCCCTTGGCTAAAGGCCGCGGTGATATTGTGATAAATCGGCGCCAGCCAGGGATAAAGATTAACCATGTTGAAATTCTACGAATTTTTTGACCGCACTTTGAATATCCGCCGTCACCTGTTCGATATTTTGCTGTGCGTTAATCACCACGGCTTTCGGATTGTCGCGAACCAACTCCAAATAACGCGTTCTTGTGCGATTGAAAAAATCCAACCCCGCCCGTTCAATGCGATCCAATTCGCCGCGTCCGCGCGCGCGCGCCAATCCCACGGCGGGATCAATATCCAGATACAAAGTAAAATCCGGTTCGAAATCGCCCAATACACAGTCTTTCAATGTTTGCATGAAACGGCGATCCAATCCGCGACCGCCGCCCTGATACGCTTGTGACGACAAATCATGGCGATCGCCAATCACCCATTTGCCCGCCGCCAATGCCGGCTTAATCACGTTTTCCACCAACTGAATGCGCGCGGCGTACAACATTAAAAGCTCCGCTTTATCCGTCACCGGCTCTTCCGTTTCGTGTTTAATCAGCTGACGCAATTTTTCCGCCAACGGCGTACCGCCGGGTTCGCGGGTAAACACTAAATCCGTAATACCGAAAGCTCGCAGCTGCTCCACGACCGTCCGTAACGCCGTGGTTTTGCCTGCGCCTTCCAGGCCTTCCAGCACAATGAATTTTCCGTTCATAAATCTATCTGTTAAAGAGTGAGCCCGTTGCTCACCGGTAAAAGTTAAGCATGTTTGGCGTCAGCCTGGCATGAGAGAAGAATTTCTTATTTTTTCTCGCGATACCATTTCAAATATTCCTGCACCGCCCGATTATGTTCGGTCAGATTACGGCTGAATTTATGCCCGCCGATGCCGTCCGCCACAAAATACAGATAATCCGTTTTGTCCGGATGCGCAACCGCCATCAACGCGCTTTCGCTTGGATTGGCAATCGGTGTCGGCGGTAATCCTTCAATCAAATATGTATTGTATTCCGTTTCCGTTTCCAGATCTTTCTTGCGGATATTGCCGTCATAGGCTTCGCCCATACCGTAAATAACGGTAGGATCCGTTTGTAAACGCATTTTGTTTTTCAAGCGATTCACAAATACCGAAGCGATTTTTCCGCGTTCCGCCAATAATCCGCTTTCTTTTTCCACAATAGAAGCCAGAATCAGCATTTGATAAGGCGTTTCCAGCGGCAAATCCGCATCCCGTTCCGCCCAGGCTTTATCCAGCGTTTTCGCCATTTTGTCCACCGCCCGTTTCAGCAACGCCGCATCGGTGGAATTCGGTACGTAATTGTAAGTATCGGGATAAATCCAGCCTTCCAGTTTTTGCTGCCCGGCCAGCATATTATTCATGGCGGATGCGCTGTCATCCGCAGCCAAGCCGTTAAAAATTTCGCGTTCGAGATTTTCGCTCCGATAATCGAAAACCCGCTTTAAGTGCGGTGCGTTTTCTAACGATTTTTTCACCTGTTTCCAGGTTTCGCCGTCAGTAAAACGAATGCTGAATTGCGCTTCTTTACCCGAATTTAAAAGCTGCAACAACGCTTCCACGGTTTCCACGCCGTTTAAGGAATAAGTGCCCGCTTTCACATTATTCAGATTCGGTTGAAATTTTAGCGCCCAAGGCAACCAGGCGGCGTCTTCCAGCAATTTTTCCCGCTCAAACAAAGCGGCCAGTTTTTTGCCTGTCGTGCCCCGTTCTAAAGTCAATAACTGATCGGGCTGCGCCGAGATCGGTTGTTGCAGCACCTGTCGGATTTGATGATAGCCCCAAAGCCCTGCGCCCGCCGCAATCATCAGCAGCGTCAGAACGAAAGATAGAAATTTTTTCATCGCTAAATTCACAGTTTAAAATTTCGAAGATTCTAACATAGAACCGCAAAGAAAGAAAAAATGCGGTCAAATTTGACCGCACTTTTTGAATCGGATTCGTTCAAACCGTCAGAACAACACGCGGGCGCGAATGGTGCCGTCGATTTCTTTTAGTTTGGTTAACAAATCGTCGGTATTTTCCGTTTCCACATCAATCACCACGTAACCGATGGACGGATCCGTTTGCAGGAATTGGGCGGCGATATTCACACCGGCGTCCACAAACACTTGGTTGATTTTGTTCATGATACCCGGTTTGTTGCGATGAATGTGCAACAGGCGTTTGGCTTTGCCGGTATTTTGTTCCGGTAACGAAACTTCCGGGAAGTTCACGGCGGACAGGGTCGAACCGTTGTCCGAATATTTCACGAATTTCAGCGCCACTTCCGTACCGATATTTTCCTGCGCCTCGGCGGTCGAACCGCCCACATGCGGCGTCAGAATGACGTTATCGAATTTACGCAGCGGCGATTCGAAAGTTTCCTCCGCGGATGCCGGTTCTTTCGGGAATACGTCCACCGCCGCGCCATGGACTTTACCGGCTTCCAGCGCCGCCGCCAACGCGTCAACATCCACCACCGTGCCGCGAGCCGCGTTAATCAGAATACTGCCTTGTTTTAATTGCGCAATGCGTTCCGCGCTCATCAGGTTTTTCGTGGAAGCGTTTTCCGGTACGTGCAACGAAATCACATCGCAACTGCCGAGCAGATCTTCCAAAGAATTCACCTGTTGCGCATTTCCCAGCGGTAATTTGGTTTCCACGTCGTAGAAAAAGACGTTCATACCCAAGGATTCCGCGATAATACTTAACTGCGAACCGATGTGGCCGTAGCCGATAATCCCGAGTTTTTTGCCCCGCACTTCATGGGAGCCCGCCGCCGATTTATTCCATTCGCCGCGATGCACTTCCATATTGGCTTTCGGAATATTTCGCATTAACAAAATGATTTCCGCCAGCACCAATTCTGCGACGGAACGGGTGTTGGAAAACGGCGCGTTAAACACGGGAATGCCTTTTTCTTTAGCGGCCTCTAACGCCACTTGGTTGGTGCCGATACAAAAACAGCCGATGGCAATCAGTTTTTGCGCATGTTCGAGAATGTCCGCCGTTAAATTGGTACGCGAGCGCAAACCGATGAAATGCGCATCTTTGATCGCCTCTTTTAATTCCTCCGGCTCCAACGCTTTTTTGTGATATTCAATATTGGTATAACCTGCGGCATGTAATACGTCCAGCGCATTTTGATGTACGCCTTCCAACAGTAAGAACTTAATCTTTGATTTATCCAGAGAGACTTTCGCTGTCATAGTTTTTCCTTATAATTGTGTTTGTATTCGTTATAAAGTGCGGTCAAATTTACCATCGTTTTTTGATTATTTGATGATTTTTGCCCCTTCCGCCGTGCCGACGATGACGGTATTGGCCGCATTCAAAGCAAAAATCCCGTTTGTCACCACGCCCGCCACGTTATTCAGTTCTTTTTCCATTTCCACCGGATTCATAATCGGGAAATTGTGCACGTCCAGAATGACATTGCCGTTATCCGTCACCACGCCCTGACGCCACTCCGGCGAGCCGCCCAACGCCACCAGTTTGCGGGCCACCTGAGAACGCGCCATGGGAATCACTTCCACCGGCAACGGAAAAGTGGAGCCCAGCACGTCCACCTGTTTTGAACTGTCCACAATGCAGATGAAATTTTTGGTCAGCGACGCCACGATTTTCTCGCGGGTTAACGCCGCACCGCCGCCTTTAATCATCATTTTTTGCGGATTGATTTCGTCCGCGCCGTCCACATAAATATCCAAACCCGATACGTCATTGGCGCTGAACACTTCGATGCCCTGTTTGCGTAACAATTCTTCCGACGCTTTGGACGCCGCCACCGCGCCTTTGATTTGATCTCTCAGGCTCCCCAGCGCTTCAATAAAACAATTTACGGTGGAACCGCTGCCGACGCCTACAATGCTGTCGGGCCGGACAAATTGTAATGCGGCTTGAGCGGCCATTTTTTTCATTTCGAGTTGATCCATAACTTATCCTTTATTTACTCATAGGCAAACGATTGCTATACTCTAATACCAAACAGATCGCGACACAAGCGTAATCTGATACAAATTCGTTTATTCGGCGGTAAAAATTTAGTTATTTTACCTATTTCATACATTTTTCAATAGGTTAACCGACAAATTTTATTACCGTTGTCTTTTATCGCCGTCTTTGCAACATTCGCAATAAAAAGACAGCCTTTCGGCTTATTGCCAATGAAAACCCGTTCTAATCATCCGGCAAAAAGCGCGCCAGTAATTCGTTCAAAAACAGCTTGCCATGCTCGGTTATTTGCCAGCTACGGGCGGTTTCCGTTAAATAGTTTTGTTCCGCCGCCCAAACAATATCATTTTTCACCGCATTTTGCGACAACCCGGTAAATTGTTCGAATTCCGTTTTCGACACCGGTTCCAGCAGGCGAAAACGGTTCATGAAAAACTCAAAAGTGCGGTCGGATTTCGGCACGTTTTTTTCTTCATAAAGATATTCGCCGCGCAAATAGCCTTTCGGGTGCTTGGTTTTACTGTAACGCACAATGCGGCCGTCCGTGAAACTCAGTTTGCCGTGGGCGCCGCAACCGACGGCAAGATAATCGCCGAAACGCCAGTAATTCAAATTATGCCGGCATTGAAAACCCGGTTTTGCGTAGGCGGAGGTTTCATATTGTTGATAGCCCGCCGCCGTCAGCAGCCGATGTCCTTGTTCGAAAATATCCCATAATTCATCGTCATCGGGCAATTTCGGCGGACGATAGGCAAACATCGTATTGGGTTCGACGGTGAGCTGATACCAGGACAAATGCGGCGGATTCAATGCAATGGCCCGCTGCAAATCGTCCAACGCTTGTTCCACCGTCTGATTCGGCAAACCGTGCATTAAATCGAGATTAAAACTTTTCAGCCCTTGCCCGAATAAATCTTGCGCAAAACCTACCGCACTTTTGGCCTCCGCAGAATTGTGAATGCGCCCCAACGCCTTCAGTTTTTCGTCGGAAAAACTCTGAATGCCGACGGAAAGCCGCGTGACGCCGGCATTTACGTAACCGCGGAAACGTTCGGCCTCCGCCGTGCCGGGATTGGCTTCAAGGGTAATTTCAATTTCCTCTGAAAAGGGAATTTGCGCTCGAATGCCGGCCAGCAAGGTTCGGATAGCTTCTGCGGAAAACAGGCTCGGAGTGCCGCCGCCGATGAAAATCGAAGATAACGGGCGATTACGGATACTGTCGCGATAACGTTGCAGATCCTGCCGCAAATCCGCCAACAGATGACGCACATAATCCCGTTCGGGAATCTCGCCTTTTTGTCCGTGAGAATTGAAATCGCAATAAGGACATTTCTGCACGCACCACGGAATATGCACGTAAAGACTGAGCGGCGGTAGCGTCAATTCGGCCATTACCGCACCACGACCGCCGTGCCGCTCGCCACAATCATAAACATGCTTTTTGAGCCCGAACCGATAGAGGTATAATTGACTTCTACGCCGACCACGGCATTCGCTCCCGCACGCTGAGCATTGGTCACCATTTCGTTAATCGCATCCTGACGTGCGGATGTGAGTTTGCTTTCATAAGAACGCGAACGACCGCCGAAAATATCGGTAAAACTCGCAAAGAAATCGCGAATAAAGTTAGCACCGGCAACTACTTCGCCGTACACAATCTCTTTATATTCAACGATTTGTTTGCCTTCAACGCTGTTTGTTGTGGTTAGTAACATTTTGTCATCCTGTCATTCGATTATTTTGAAAGTTTTTGTTTTAACACCGCCAGCGCACGGGCGCGATGCGAGATTTTTTTCTTCTCGACGGTTTCCAACTCGGCAAAAGTACAGCCTTTTTCCGGGCTGAAAAACAGACTGTCGTAGCCAAAACCGTTATCGCCTTTTTCTTCGCGAATAATCACGCCCGAACATTCGCCTTCCGCGATAATCGGGCTCGGATCGGTTTCATGTCGCAACAATACGATACAACTGACGAATTTCGCCCGGCGATGTTCGTCGGCGATATCCGCCATATTCCGTAATAATTTCCGACGATTCAAGGCATCGGCTTCATCGCCGTCCACGCCCGCATAACGGGCGGAATACAAACCCGGCTCACCGTTTAATGCCGCCACAACCAAACCGCTGTCATCCGCGATAGCGGGCAAACCCGATACTTTCGCCGCATAACGGGCTTTCAAAATAGCATTTTCCACAAAAGTTAATCCGGTTTCTTCCGGACTTTCAATGCCTAAATCCGTTTGCGCGATCACTTCAAAGCCGAAATCCGCCAGAACATCCGCCATTTCCTTGACTTTGCCCCGATTCCCGGTCGCCAAAACGATTTTCTGTTTCATGTTAATTATCCTCTTTGCACTGGCGCGAAAAATCCGCTTTTTTCGCACCTAAAACGTGCGGACATTATAACAAAAAAGCGGCATATTCCTATGCCGCCGATTTGATTAACGAATAAATTAAAAGGTGAGGCGATCCCGGTTTTTATCCAGCGTCGCTTTACCGATTCCCTGCACTTCAAGCAGTTGTTCCGCCTCGGTAAAATTGCCGTGTTTTTCGCGATATTGCACAATAGCTTCCGCTTTTTTCGCTCCGATACCGATTAAGGATTTGGAAATCTCACTTGCCGTTGCGCTGTTAATATTGATCTTGTCGCTTGCCGCGTTTTGCGTTTCGGTTACGGTTTGCGTCTGTTTCACGGCAGGCTCCGCCGCACCGGCCGGTTCCGCCGCCAACGCGGAACCGCTTAATAAGAAACCTGTCATCAAACCGGATGCCAATAATGTTTTAAATGCCTTCATAAATTTTCCTTCTAAGTTATGTTGAGTATTTTCAACGGGCATACTTTGAAAGGAACGGCAAAAATCGGCAACAATCCGACCGCACTTTTGGAATCCTGATCGCAAAAATAATCGATTTATAAAATAAAAGGGCGTTCGGCTTTCGCCAACGCCCCTTAAAGTGCGGTAAAAAATCGACACGTTTTTTCAGAAAAACGAATAAAGGCGCCGATCAAAAACCTTATTCATTCACTTCGTTGACACGCAGTTCTTTCGGCACCTCGAAGAACATATTTTCTTCGCAGCCTTCCAGCTCTTCAACCGTATCCACGCCCAATTCTCTCAAGCGGGAAACCACAGATTGCACCAGCACTTCCGGCGCCGAAGCCCCTGCTGTCACACCGATGGTTTCGACATTTTCGAGCCAGACCGGATCGACGTCATTCGCGTCATCCAGCAGCTTCGCCGGCGTGCCCATGCGGTTTGCCAGTTCCGCCAGACGGTTGGAATTAGAGGAATTTTTCGACCCGATAACAATGACTAAATCGCATTGCTTGGCTAAATCCCGCACCGCCTGTTGGCGGTTGGTGGTGGCATAACAAATATCGTTTTTACGCGGCCCCTGAATATTGGGATATTTTTGTTTTAACGCTTCAATCACATCCGCCGTATCGTCAATGGATAATGTCGTTTGTGTCATAAAAGTCAAATCATCGCCGTCGCGCAAATGCAATTTTGCAATATCTTCCACGTTTTCAACCAAAAAAATGCCGCCGTCGCGATTGTCGTATTGTCCCATGGTGCCCTGCACTTCAGGATGACCTTCGTGACCGATAAGAATCGCTTTTGTTCCTTTACGACTGGCGCGCGCCACCTGCATATGCACTTTCGTTACCAGCGGGCAAGTGGCGTCGAACACTTTCAGATTGCGGCGCTTCGCTTCCTGACGCACCGACTGCGGCACGCCGTGGGCGGAAAAAATCACAATCGCGCCGTCCGGCACTTCATCCAATTCTTCCACAAAGACGGCGCCGCGTTCTCGCAATCCGTTCACGACAAAACGATTGTGCACCACTTCGTGACGTACGTAAATCGGTGCACCGTGAATTTCAAGGGCAAGTTCCACAATACTGATGGCGCGATCCACGCCGGCGCAGAAGCCGCGCGGATTGGCTAAAATAATTTTCATCGCTTGTCCGCCTTTTTCTCGCCGTTCTTAAAACTGTCCAGAATCAACAATCCCACGCCTACACAAATGGCGATATCCGCCACATTAAACACGGGATAATGCCATTCCCGCCAGAAAAAATCGAAGAAATCCACCACAAAACCGTTATAAGCGCGATCCGCCATATTGGCAAGCGCTCCGCCGATAATTAAGGCGTAAGCGGAATTCTGCAATTTCTGCTGCGCACTGTTTTTACGGAGCAAATACACCAACACGGCGGAAATCACCAACGCCAGCACAATAAAAAAATATTTCTGCCAACCGCCGTGTTCCGCCAGAAAACTAAAGGCGGCACCCGTATTTCTGGCATAGGTTAAATTAAATATCGGCAGTACGTTTACGCTTTCATATAGTTCAAAGTTTTGCGTCACGATATATTTCGTTAGTAAATCTATGAAAAAAACGACCGCACTTAACCATAAAAATGATAAACCTGATTTTTTTTGCATCTGATGCAACCTAAATAATGTAAGGGCGAATGATCTTCGCCCGAGATAATCCCTGAAATTTAGGGCGAATATGATTCGCCCTTACCAAAAATATCAATCCGCTTTAAAATCCGGTGACATCATTACGCAAACCGACGCACTTCACCGTTGCCGTTGACGTTTTCTTCACAGCGCGAACACAGGCTGTTTGCGTCTTTACTGTCCGAATAATGCCAGCAGCGCGGGCATTTGTGGTTGGCGGAACGAATAGCTTTGATGGCTAATCCCGGCACTTCGCCTTCGGATACATCGGCATCCGCTAAAGTTTTCACTTCGGCTTTTGACGTAATCGTTACAAAACGTAATTCATTGCCCAGTTTATTGAGCAATGCGCGGTATTCGTCGTTAGCGAAAATGGTGACTTCCGCTTCCAAGCCGCCGCCGATCACTTTATCATTACGGGCTTGTTCAAGCACGCGGTTGACTTCGTTACGTACGGTGATCACTTGTTGCCAGTAAGCGTCATCCAATTCTTCGTCGGCTTCCAGAGCGAATAAACCGTCATAAAATTCTTCGGTGAAAACAAATTCACCGCGCTCACCCGGAATATAGTGCCAGATTTCATCCGCCGTGAAGGAAAGAATCGGCGCAATCCAACGTACCAAGGCTTCCGCAATATGCCACAACGCCGTTTGACAACTGCGACGAGCAAGACTGTCTGCTTTGGTCGTGTATTGACGGTCTTTGATAATATCTAAATAGAATGAGCCCATTTCGACAGAACAGAATTTCATTAAACGCTGCACCACGGTATGGAACTGATAATTATCATACGCGTCTTGAATTTCGTTTTGCGCCTGCAATGCACAATCCACCGCCCAACGATCGAGAGAAATCATGTCTTCCGGTTTCACCAAATCCCGTTTCGGATCAAAACCGTTCAAATTCGCCAGCAAGAAACGGGCGGTATTACGGATACGACGGTAACTGTCTGCAGCACGTTTTAAGATCTCATCGGAAACCGTCATTTCGCCGGTATAGTCCGTTGACGCCACCCATAAACGTAAAATATCGCCGCCGAATTTATCCATCACTTCCTGCGGCGTTACGATATTACCGATGGATTTCGACATTTTCCGACCTTGACCGTCCACCGTAAAACCGTGAGTCAGCACTTGTTTGTAAGGCGCTTTATTATCGGTTGCGGTGGAAAGCATTAACGACGACATAAACCAACCGCGGTGTTGATCGGAACCTTCGAGATACATATCCGCTTCTTTACCGTTAAATTCAGGGCGGTTTTTCACCACGGAATAATAAGTGGAACCGGAATCAAACCAAACGTCCAACGTATCCGGCACTTTGCTGTAATGTGCGGCATCGTCGCCTAGTAAATCTTTCGGATCCAGATCCCACCAGGCCTGAATGCCTTTTTGTTCAACCAGTTTCGCCACTTTTT
The DNA here is from genome assembly GCF_014843355.1 of Actinobacillus sp. GY-402. Classification (GTDB taxonomy): domain Bacteria; phylum Pseudomonadota; class Gammaproteobacteria; order Enterobacterales; family Pasteurellaceae; genus Exercitatus; species Exercitatus varius. The sequence continues at coordinate 274,716 of NZ_CP062137.1, read as the reverse complement.
CGATTAACTCGACGGTATGTGGGTGCAGCTGTTCGGTTTCGTTATGAATAAATAACGCCACCGGCACGCCCCAGGTACGCTGACGAGAAATACACCAATCCGGACGGTTTTCCACCATCTTTTCAATACGGGCCTGACCCCAATCCGGAATCCAACGCACATTTTTAATTTCAGTCAATGCCTGTTGGCGTAAACCTTTGGTTTCCATACCGATAAACCACTGCGGCGTAGCGCGAAAGATAATCGGAGTTTTGTGACGCCAGCAATGCGGATAACTGTGGCGGATTTTTCCCAGTTTCAGTAATGCGCCCACTTCCTCTAATTTTTCCAGCACTTTACCGTTAGACTCAAACACGCCAAGTCCCGCAAAAAATTTCACATCCGAATTAAATTTACCATCGTTGCCCACCAAACCGGCCATACCGATATTGTATTTGCGGGAAACCACATAGTCGTCCTGACCGTGATCCGGTGCGGTATGCACCAATCCCGTTCCGCCGTCGGTGGTGACGTGATCGCCCAGAATAAACGGCACATTGTAATCATAGAACGGATGTTTAAATTGCAGTAATTCCAAATCGGACCCTTTTGCCGATCCCAATACTTTCCAATTTTCAATGCCAACCGCCTGCGCAACGCTTGCTACTAATTCGGCGGCTAAAATTAAACGCTCCTCACCGAATTGCACGATTTGGTATTCCAATTCCGGGTTGATGGAAATGGCTTTATTGGACGGCAACGTCCAAGGCGTCGTCGTCCAAATCACCGAGGACAATTTGCCTTGTCCTTTTTCCGTTAAAACGAACTTATTTTCCACCGCACTTTCATCGACCGCGGCAAAACGCACATAAATGGACGGTGAAGTTCTGTCTTCATATTCCACTTCCGCTTCCGCCAGTGAAGAGGCGCAATCCAAACACCAGTGAACCGGTTTGGAACCTTTGTACAAATGCCCGTTTGCCACCGCTTTACCGAACGCCCGAATGATATTGGCTTCCGTATCAAAATTCATGGTCAGATACGGATTATCCCAATCACCTAACACGCCTAAACGAATGAAATCTTTTTTCTGTCCTTCCACTTGTTCACGCGCGTATTTACGGCATTCTTCGCGAAATTCCGCCGCCGAGATTTTCTGATTCGGTTTTCCCACCAAGGCTTCCACTTTTAATTCAATCGGCAAGCCGTGGCAGTCCCAGCCCGGAATATACGGACTGTCAAAACCCAGCGCGGTTTTGGATTTAATAATTATGTCTTTTAAAATTTTATTTACAGCGTGACCGATATGAATGCCACCGTTGGCATAAGGAGGACCGTCATGCAAAATGAAAGATTTTTTGCCTTTCGAATAAGCGCGGATTTTTTGATAGAGATTTTTTTCATACCAGTTTTTTAACATCGCAGGCTCGCGTTTAGCCAAATCTCCGCGCATCGGAAACCCCGTTTCCGGCAGGTTTAACGTATTTTTGTAATCTTTTTGTTCAGACATTTTTCGTACCGTTGTAAATAAAAAATCTTGTTGTTGAAAATCACGGAATCAGCCGTTCCGTTGAAAATAATTTCTCGCTGTCAGGGCATCTTGCCGAATTTGTGCTTTCAGCGCGTCCACCGATGGAAATTTTACTTCGTCGCGGATTTTTTTACAAAATTCCACCGAAATAGTTTTACCGTATAAATTACTATTAAAATCAAACAGATGCACTTCGAGCAACTGTTTCACGCCATCCACCGTCGGGCGCTGACCGATGTTCGCAATTCCTTCAAAAATTCGACCGCACTTTTCGCCCCGCACGCTCGCTTCGCATTGCACTTTCACCGCATACACGCCTTTAACCGGATTCACCTGACGCTGCAAACGGATGTTCGCCGTAGGAAAACCGATGGTGCGCCCTAATTTTTTTCCGTGCACCACTTTGCCGAAAATGCGATAAGGTCGGCCGAGCAGGCTTTCCGCCAAAGCAAGATTGTCTTGCGCCAAAGCGGTGCGGATTGCCGTGCTGCTGATTCGCTGTTCGCGCAAATAGAAAGTGCTGTTGTCTTCCACCGTAAAGCCGAATTGCGCACCGGCTTGTTGTAACAAGGCGAAATCTCCTTTCCGGTCGGCGCCGAAGCGGAAATCGTCGCCGATGCTCAAAAAACCGACATTCAGCTTGCGCACCAGCCATTCGCGGATAAATGCCTCCGCCGTTAACGCCGCAAAAGCGCGGTCAAATTTTATGCAGATGACGAAATCCACGCCGGCTTCGTTCAAATAATGCAATTTATCGCGCAACCGCATCAAACGGGCGGGCGCTCGTTCGCCCTGAAAATATTCGCGCGGCTGAGGTTCGAATAACATCACGACCATCGGCAGATTCAGGCTGTTCGCTTTTTCGCGCAAGTGACGCAACACGGCCTGATGTCCGAGGTGCACGCCGTCAAAATTACCAATGGTTAGCGCGCAACGTTCAAAATTTTGCCGCAGATTGTGCATGCCTCGAATCAGTCGCATTGAGTGAAAATCCGTTCCTTGAGTTTAAAGCCGAAGTAATGCGGTATTATACGCATAAATCATGCAAGATTAAAGCTGAGGTTTGCGCAGAAAAAACTCAAGAAAAATCGACCGCACTTTAACGGATTGCTTCTTTGAAGTGCGGTCGAAAAAATTAACGTTTTAGCAATCCTTGTTGTTGGAAGAACGGCAGAATATGCGGACGCACGGCGTGATCTAACGAATGGCGAATCGCGTCCTGCCATTGTTGGGATTCGCCGGTGCGCGCCCGATAATAGGCGGCGATTTCGGCGTTGTAATCCGCCAGAAGGTTTTCGTCGAGCGGTTGATACCCGTTTTCGTGACACATTAACTGACGCGGCAGGCGAGGTTTCAAATCCGGATTCTGCGCCGGATAGCCCAGACACATTCCGACTAACAGCACGCAGAATTTCGGCAAATTCAACGCTTTTGCCGCCGTTTCAATGCCGTTGCGCAACGCACCGATATATACGCCGCCTAAACCGAGCGATTCCGCCGCCAACAACACGTTCTGCGCCATAATTCCCGTATCCACCGCGCCGATGAGACTGACTTCCGCCCAATCCAGCTGAGCGTCAGGATCAAGCTGCCGATGCTTGTGAAAATCAATACAGAACACCAAAAATTCCGCACATTCGGTGACATATTCCATGCCGGAAGCTTGCCGTAACATTTGGCGAATCGCGGGATCCTTCACCCGAATAATGGTCACGCACTGCAAATTATTCGAGGAAGACGCGCGCCGAGCGGCGTCGATTAATCGTTCGAAAGTCTCCTCGGAAATCGGTTGATCCGTGAATTTACGAATGGAACGATGGGATAAAATCGTCTCTAAAGCGGGTTTGCTTTGCATAATATTGCCTCTTTTTATTCTCTATTTTCTTGCGTTCGGAAAGAAAAGTGCGGTCAAATTTTGCGATGTTTTTTTATCGTCATTTGACCGCTGCAAAATCCTTTTCAGTATCGGGCAAAGCGGTTATTTCTGGGTTAACATCGGTTTCAGGAAGCGCGCGGTGTGCGAACGCGGGTCTTTCGCCACTTGTTCCGGCGTGCCTGTTGCGATAATTTCACCGCCGCCGTTACCGCCTTCGGGACCGAGATCCACAATCCAATCGGCGGTTTTGATAACGTCCAGATTATGCTCGATCACCACGATGGTATTGCCCTGATCGCGCAAACGGTGCAACACGTCCAGTAACTGCTTGATGTCGGCAAAATGCAGACCGGTAGTCGGTTCATCCAGCACGTAAAGAGTTTTGCCCGTATCGCGTTTCGATAATTCGGTGGCTAATTTCACCCGTTGCGCTTCACCGCCGGAAAGCGTGGTGGAAGACTGTCCGAGACGAATATAAGACAAGCCGACGTCCATCAGGGTTTGCAATTTACGCGCAATGGCGGGAATCGCGTCAAAAAATTCGCGCGCCTCTTCTACCGTCATGTCCAGCACCTGGTGAATGCTTTTGCCTTTGTAGCGGATTTCCAGCGTTTCACGGTTATAACGTTTGCCTTTACATTGATCGCACGGCACATAAACGTCCGGCAGGAAATGCATTTCCACTTTGATCACGCCGTCCCCCTGACAGGCTTCGCAGCGCCCGCCCCGCACGTTAAAACTGAAGCGCCCCGGGTTATAACCGCGCGCGCGGGATTCCGGTACGCCGGCAAATAATTCGCGGATCGGGGTAAATAAACCGGTGTACGTCGCCGGGTTAGAACGCGGCGTTCGTCCGATCGGGCTTTGGTCGATGTTGATGACTTTATCGAAATGTTCCAAACCTTCAATGGATTTGTAAGGCGCGAAATCAATGTTATCCGCGCGGTTCAGCGCATTTTGCGCCAACGGGAACAACGTATCGTTAATCAGCGTGGATTTACCCGAACCCGATACGCCCGTAATGCAGGTGAATAAGCCCACCGGAATTTCCAGATTGACGGATTTCAGGTTATTTCCTGTGGCGCCGTTTAAACGCAGGATTTTTTTCTTATTAAGTGCGGTCCGTTTTGACGGAATTTCTATTTTTTCTCTCCCCGACAGGAATTTACCCGTGATGGAATTCGGGTTGGCCATAATTTCTTCGGCATTGCCCTGCGCAATGATTTCACCGCCGTGCACGCCCGCGCCCGGGCCGATATCGATAATATGATCCGCCGCGCGAATGGCGTCTTCGTCATGTTCCACAACAATAACGGTGTTGCCTAAATTGCGTAAATGAATCAAGGTGTTAAGCAAGCGTTCGTTGTCTCGTTGATGCAAGCCGATGGAAGGCTCGTCCAGCACATACATAACGCCCACCAGCCCCGCTCCGATTTGGCTGGCTAAACGGATACGTTGCGCTTCACCGCCGGACAAGGTCTCGGCAGAGCGGGAAAGGGAAAGGTAATTCAGCCCCACATTGACCAGAAACGATAAACGTTCTTTGATTTCTTTTAAAATTTTTTCAGCGATTCGGGCTTTTTGTCCCGCTAACGCCATTTTTTCAAAAAACGCTAAAGCCTCGCCGATACTCATATCCGCGATATCCGGCAGATTGGTTTGTCCGATGTACACATGACGGGCTTCAAGTCGTAAACGGGAACCGCAGCAGTCCTTACAAGGACGGGTGCTGATATTTTTCGCCAGTTCTTCCCGTACGGATATGGATTCCGTTTCTTTGTAACGGCGCGCCATGTTGTTCAGAATGCCTTCAAAAGGATGGCGGCGAATCACGCTGTCGCCGCGATCATTCAAATAAACGAATTCAATTTCTTCACTACCCGAACCGTATAGCACAATGTCTCGGATTTTTTTCGGCAGGCTTTCAAAGGGCGCTTCAAGATCAAAGCGGTAATGATTACTCAAGGATTTCATCATTTGGTAATAATAAAAATTGCGGCGATCCCAGCCCTTTACCGCTCCGCTTGCCAACGAAATTCCCGGATTTTGTACCACGCGGGTTTCATCAAAATATTGTTCAACGCCCAAACCGTCACAGGTCGGACAGGCGCCGGCGGGGTTGTTGAAAGAAAACAGGCGCGGTTCCAGTTCCGGCACGGAATAACCGCAATGCGGACAAGCAAAATTAGCGGAAAAAATCAATTCTTCCGCCGTTGAATCGTCCATCGAAGCAACTACCGCCGTACCGCCGGATAATTCCAGCGCGGTTTCAAAAGATTCCGCCAATCTTGTGGCTAAATCCGCCCGCACTTTGAAACGGTCCACGACCACTTCGATGGTATGTTTTTTCTGTAATTCCAACTTCGGCGGATCGGACAAATCACAGATTTCGCCGTCAATTCGGGCGCGAATATAACCTTGGGCTGCGATCTGTTCTAATATTTTGAGATGTTCGCCCTTACGCGCTTTAACCACGGGAGCAAGCAACATCATGCGGCTATCTTCCGGCTGACTCAGTACTTTATCCACCATTTGCGAGATGGTTTGCGCCGCTAACGGTACATTGTGATGCGGGCAGCGCGGTTCGCCCACGCGAGCGAATAATAAACGCAGATAATCGTGAATTTCCGTCACGGTTCCCACGGTAGAACGAGGATTGTGAGAGGTGGATTTTTGTTCAATGGAAATCGCCGGCGACAAACCTTCGATGCTATCCACGTCAGGCTTTTCCATTAACGATAAAAACTGGCGGGCATAAGCGGACAAACTTTCCACATAACGCCGCTGTCCTTCCGCGTATAAAGTATCAAAAGCCAGTGAAGATTTTCCCGAACCGGATAAACCGGTGATGACGATAAGTTTGTCGCGGGGAATGGTGAGATTGATGTTTTTTAAGTTATGAGTTCGAGCTCCCCGAATGTCGATTTGATCCATTTTTCGTCCAATTAAAATCAATACTAAAAAAGTTGGAATGATTATCTCATATTTTTAAATCTGTTAAAATATTCAGTGAAAATTTATAGATCTTTTTTAGAAATTCAGGCAGAATAGACCGCACTTTTCAGAAGAATATTTAGGAGAAAATCATGGCAGGCGTCAATAAAGTTATCATCGTTGGTCGTTTAGGAAACGATCCTGAAATTCGCACCATGCCAAACGGCGAAGCCGTCGCCAATATCAGCGTGGCAACCAGCGAAAGCTGGAACGATCGCAACACCGGCGAACGTCGCGAAGTGACGGAATGGCACCGCATCGTATTCTATCGGCGTCAAGCAGAAGTGGTGGGTGAATATCTACGCAAAGGTTCGCAAATTTATGTTGAAGGTCGTTTACGCACGCGTAAGTGGCAGGATCAAAACGGTCAGGATCGCTACACGACGGAAATCCAGGGCGATGTGATGCAAATGTTGGATAGCCGTAACAGCCAAGGCGGTGATTTTGCTCCGCAAAATGCCGCGCCGCAGCAATATTCCCGTTCACAGGCACCTCGTCAACAAACCGCACCTAAAGCGGCACCGCAGCCTGAGCCGCCAATGGATAATTTCGACGACGATATTCCGTTCTGAAATCCATATACAGAAATTATGTAAAAATACATCATAGAAACCAGAGAGAAGCCTTATAAAATAAGACTTCTCTTTTTTTACATTAATTTTGACACAACATCTTTAATTTGATAGTATTTATATATGATATTTTTGTAAATTAAATGATTATGCATAGATTAGAAACAGTCCTTTTTTCAAATGGAGAACGTTTTCCTATATTGGTTAATGTTAAAACTGGTATCCCTGATTTTTATTCAACCTTATGGGTAACTGTAGAACTACGTAATCAATCCGCAGTAAACACAATTAGAAATAAGCTGGGAACTATACAGTGGGTAATGAATTGGGAAAAACAGAATAATCTTGTTATTAGCGATCTAATTCATAACAAAGCACTCTTAACAGAAAACCAATTAGAATCTCTTATCCAACATATGAGAATAAATGTAAAAAAGCGAAAGAATGTAATCAATACAAAAAAAAGTGTGTTAATGAAAGGTAGGACTCAATTTATTGATATTTATTCTGCCGTATCTCTTAGTCATCAATATAATAGACTAACAACGCTTTCAGAATACATATTATTTCTATCTAAAGTAATTAATGTATCTAATGAATATATTGAAAAATTGACGAAACTAATTACGTTAATTAAAGAGTCAAGACCTAAAAATCATAAAACATTATCTATCAAACCAGAAAGTGAACTACCTGATGGATTGTTAGATGAGTTTATGTCTATTGCGAACTTTTCTAATCCTAATAATCCATTTCAAGATATTGGAATTAGAAAAAGAAACCATTTGATGTTTATCTTATTAAAGGAATTAGGGATTAGAAGAGGAGAGCTATTATCAATTCAAATCCCATTTATTGATATAGGAACAGCTAAATCCTCAATTACAATTAGACGAACGCATGATGATAAATTTGACACAAGGAAGAAGCAAGCTGTAAGTAAAACGAAAGAAAGGCGACTTCCTATTTCACAAAATATAGCTCAACTTATCAATGACTATATTATGAACTATCGCTCTAAGATTCCTAACGCTAATAAACATCCATATTTATTTGTAACCCATCGAAAAGGAAAAACGCAAGGAAACCCAATTAGTACCAGTTCTTTTGATAATGTTATTGTACCAACGATGAAAAAGATAGATTCTAAATTTTCTATTATTCATCCACATATTTTTCGTCATGAATGGAACTTAGATTTTTCACGAAAGGTGGATAAAAATAATCAAAATGTAAATCATGATTCTTCTCATAAAGATTTTATTTCTCCTGAAAAAGAAGCAAAGATGAGACAACATCTTATGGGGCATACATCCGAGAAATCAGGAAATATTTATAATCAACGTTATATAAGAGAAAAAGCTAACAAGATATTATTAGATCTTCAGATTCAGTTTCAAAAAAAGGTTGATAATTATGAATCAGAATAAACGTCTTAGACAGTCAAGAGATGGGTATGTATTTGATGAAAATGAAAACTCTTGGCATATAAGTAAAGACAAAACCATTAACTTTTCTCAATCCATATTAAATATAAATAAAAAAACATTAGATGGGTTTAGAAAAACATTAGCAATATATGCCGAAAAATACTCAAGTTATCACGTATATCACATGTATCAACAATTTCAACGATTAGTAATTTCAACTAATTTAGAAGTCATTAATGTGCCAATAATCTTGGATTGGAAAAATAAACTAGGAAAAGAACATGAATGGTATTTAGGAGCATTAAAGGGTTTTTTATTGTCATGGCATGAGTATGGCTATTATGGAGTTGATAAATCTGTTGTGTCATTGCTAGAAAGCTTTACGTTGAGTGGAAATGATAAAGGTAAATCGGTATTAATGAGATGCCCTTATACAGGAGCATTTACCGAAAATGAAATTTTGGCTTTAATGGCTGAACTTGCTAGACTTTGGAGAGAAGATCTTATTTCATTTGAAACATATGCATATATTCACTTACTTCAATCTACAGCTAGAAGACCCATTCAAATACGCCATTTAAAATTTGAAGATTTAAGAAAGGAAATCTCTCAAGGAACATGGAATTATTTTCTAAATATCCCTAGTGCCAAAAAAAGAGGAGGATTATTCAGAGAAACATTTAAAAAACTTGCTATCACAGAGGACTTATATTTAATTCTCCTAAACTTTATAGAATATCAATATAAGAAATTGCTTAGTTTGGTTGATGAAACCTTTATTTCTAGTTATAAAATGAAATTACCAATGTTTATTGATTGGAATTGTTTAAAGAAGAATATCAAAAATAGGAATTTTGATCTTTCATTATTAAACAAAGATATTTTTCATTATTCTGCTTCTTCGTTGGAGCTATACGCATTACGAAAATTCTGTATTCACCAAAAAGCAATTTCAGAACGAACAGGCGAGATTATTCATGTAACAGCAAGACGTTTTCGCCATACTAGAGGAACAAATCTAGGAAGAAAAGGGGTTGGGGCAACGATTATAGCAGAGCTCCTAGATCATACAGATACACAAAACGTTAAAGTTTATACTGAAAATACAGCTGATACAGTGCAATACATTGATCGTGTTATGGGTGCTGAAATGGGAAAACTCGCTCAAGCATTTACAGGTAGAATTATTTCTAACTTAAATGAAAGCGAAAGGGGGCATGATCCAACATCTTTAATAACCAATAACGGAATAGATACAATAGGTGCTTGTGGTACAAATGATTTTTGTATAACTGGCTATGAAACTTGTTATTTATGTCCTAAGTTTAGACCGCTCGTTGATGGTCCTCATCAACAAATCTTAAATAAGTTGTATGAGGAAAAGGAAGAACGTTTAAAACAGACTAAAAGCATAGATTATGCATCATCCAAAGATCGTATTATTCTAGCTGTTGAGTATGTTGTTCAAGCTTGCAATGATATGAAAAGAACTATGGGGAGCCACTGATTATGAACAATCTAATTTTTACTCCGAAAGATAATAATCCTAAATCTAATTTAGAGCAATTTATTAATTTCAGTAAAAATCAGCTTACTACCTTTGGAAGTGATTGCTGGGAAAACAACCAATGGAAAACAACATTCAGCATTTATCCAGTTCAGGTTCGTTTTTCCACAGAAAGAATTAAATCTACAGCTTATAAATATGAGCCATTAGCTGCACCATTCATTGAATTTGCCAAAGCCTATATTCGTTATACTTATTCTCTAAATCCCATTCGGAATTTAGCCCGACATACTGAATCTTTACGTATAGTTGAAATGGCTCTCTACAATATTAAAGGAAAGGCTGACATACTTCAGCTTGACTATTTAGTTATTCATGAAGTAGAAAATATCGTATCAAAAAAATATAAAAAAGGTACGGAATCAGTCAATAAATTAGGTTATCAAATTCAAAAATTATTTGATTTTTGTAGAGAAAATCAAATTACACCTCAACTACCTTTATGGAAAAGTCCTTACAAACGCCCTAGAGATTTGACTATATTACTAGATGAAAAAGGAAAAGAATACCGCTCAAGTAAAATGCCAACTGATGAAGAAATGATGCTGGTTGCTAAACTCTTTCATGATGCCCCTAATTTAGACAAAGAAACTGAATATTATACGGCTGTTATGGCTCTACTTATGGTTGCTCCATCTCGTTGTTCAGAGTTAATGTCTTTATCTATTAATTGTTTAGAATGGGAGGATGATAGCTTGGGAAATAAGCAGTTAGGTATTCGATGGATACCGGCAAAAAATGGTAAAGAGGGATTAAAATGGGTTCCTAGCTGTATGCAAGATATTGTTGTTGAAGCAGTTAAACGTTTAACAAGTATAGGCTCCTTAGCAAGAGGAGTTGCTAAATTTGCAGAAGAAAATCCTAATATATTGATGTTATCCAATAAAGAGGCTGCGCCATCCCGTTCTTTATACCAAAAGCCTTTAACTAAAAGTGAAATTGTTGAAGTACTAGATATTGACAAAAATAGCACTAATACTAAATGGTTTAAAAATTTAATAAGTGAAAATGATGGAATTATAACTTATGAGGTGTTAGGAAAATTTTTATATAAAAAATATACATCAAAATTTCATAATTGGCCTTATGTTGATAAACATAAAAATGTTAAGGTTTCTGAAGCTTTATTATTATTTAGAGAAAATGAATTTCATGATGACTTTTCCCCTAAAAGTTTTTCTTTTGTGTTACCAACGGTGAATCAAATTAATGCTAGGTTTTGCTATTCTGAAACTCGTCCTAAAACATCATTATGGGAAAAACATTGTATAGGCACATCCAAAGGAGAATTCATAAGATTACCATCACACAATGCAAGACATTGGTTAAGTACAAAAGCTGAACGAGGAGGAATGGATGAGTTAACTTTAGCTAATTGGGCAGGACGAGCAAGAGTTGCAGATAACAAAGCTTATGATCACAGAACAGAAGAAGAAAAAAGTGAATCAGTTAGGAATTTACTCATTCCCGAAGATATTTCTATCTTAGATAAAATTCATTTGAATCTTCCTATTACCTATGAAGACTTAGGGAAAGATAGAATTGGAATCGCAACGGTAACAGAAATAGGGATCTGTGAACATGATTATGCAATGTCTCCATGTTCTCGTCATGGAGATTGTGAAACATGTAAAGAGCTTGTTTGTATTAAAGGTTTAGAGCACTCCTTAGAAATCTTAAAGGTGCGTGAAGCTCAGATAACCGAACAATTTAATAAAGCTAAAGAACACCATAAAATAGGTGTTTTTGGTGCAGATCGCTGGATAAGTAATTTAGGATGGAGACTAACTCACATAAAAACTAAAATTAAATTCTTAGAAAATGAGAGCATCCCAAATGGTTCCTTATTAAGGATGCCTGATGAGTATGATCCTTCCCCTATTAAATTAGCTTTGTTGGAAAGAGGAATGGATCTAGATATACAGAAGAAAGAAACAGCTAAGTTAGACGATGATTTATATAGACTAATGGAGTTATAGTATGCCTAAAATTCTTATTACAGAAGAAAATTTAGAAGATATAATCATGTTGATTAATACTTGGGAGGGTAAATTAACATGGGATTTACTTTGTTCTGAAGTTTCACAACTATTGAATATTAAAAGCATTGAAAGACAATCACTAGCTAATTATAGTGATATACAAAAGGCTTTTAGTACACGGAAACAAAGAATAAAAGAAAACTCTAAAGCTAATCCTCAACCAAATGTAACGATAGATTATTTGCAAAAACAAGTAAATAATTTAAAGGCTCAAGTACAACGATTGGAAGAAATCAATGAGCAATACAAGCAAAAATTCATTGTATGGCAGTATAATGCATATATGCATGGAATGACAGAAGATAAGCTAAATAAGCCACTTATTGCAGTTAATCGCCAGCATCGATAAAGAGATACCGTTTGAAATTTAAATTTCAAACAGTATTTTTTCAAAAAGATTATCCTTCTCTTCTTGGGATTCTATCCTCCGGTGTTACTGATGTTAATTTGGCTAATTTCGGGGCTAGCCATTCTCTGAGGTCATCCATTAAGGAATAAACTACAGGCCAAATACTAGGCTCAACAAGGTTGAGGCGATTAAACCACAAATGACAGCGATTGCCATAGGTGCTCTAAATGCCGCGCCTGCACCGCTGGCAAACACGGCCGGGATCATTCCCGCTACCATTGCAATGGTGGTCATTAAAATCGGGCGGACACGTTCCGAACCCGATTGAATTAAGGCTTGATGGCGTATCATTCCTTGTTGACGTTTTTCTATCACGAAGTCCACCAGCAAAATGGAGTTTTTAGTTACGATGCCCATTAACATCAAAATGCCGATCACAGAAGACATATCCAACGCTGCACCGTAGGCGAGCAAGCCAACTGCTGCGCCGCCAATAGAGAGCGGAAGTGCGGTCAAAATGGTAAGCAGTTGCAAGAAATCCTTGAACAATAATACCAGCACTAACAACACCATCGCTATACGATGCGTTTACGAAGGTGCAGGCGTGGTAACAGCGGTTGGTACGGACGTGAGCGAGTTCAGCGTTGGCGACAAAGTGAGCGTAATTCCATCATTTATGTTTACCGAATACGGCACTTATGGCGAAATCGTAAATATGCCCGTTCACGCTGTGGTAAAACACCCTGAAAACCTCACAATGGAACAAGCTGCGGCAAGTTGGATGATGTTTGTAACCGCATACGGCGGTTTGATTGAATTTGGCAAGGTGCAAAAAGGCGATTTTGTTGTATTGGGCGGAGCGACCAGCTCGGTAGGCATTGCCGCCATTCAAATCGCCAAAATGCAAGGGGCAAACGTGATTGCTCTGTCTCGCACGCACGCCAAAGGCGATGTGCTTTTACAGAAAGGGGCGGATTTTGTGATTGCCACCAAAGAAGATGACGTTACCTGCCGATTAAGCCACCACACTAGCGAGAGCATCACAGGCACTTCCACCAGCACACCGACCACCGTTGCCAATGCCGCCCCCGAGTGCAAACCGAACAAAGAAATTGCCACCGCTAATTCAAAAAAATTACTCGTGCCAATCAAGCACGCAGGGGCGGAAATTTCGTGTGGTAATTTGAGCTATTTTGCCAAAACGTGAGCCAAGGCAAAAATGCCGTAAGTCTGTGCCAGCAAGGGAATGGCAATCAGCAAAATAATCAAGGGATTGGCAATAATGGTTTGGGTTTGAAAGGCAAACAGCAACACCACCGTCAAAATCAAACCCATAATGGAAAAAGGTTTCAGGCTGCCTGAAAAATATTCCGCTATTCTTTTTCTTTAATACCTTGAATAATCTGACACTTATCAACCGTTTTATTTTCACAACCCACAAATTGCATTAGAAAAGTTTTAACTTGTTGTAGTTCTGTGATTTGTTCGTTCAAATATGCCAAATGTTGTTCGGCAAGTGCATTGATTTCATTGCATTGTTTGTTAGGCGTTTGTTGTAATTGCAACAGCGTTTTGATGTTACTTAAAGAAAAACCGATATTACGGCAAGTTTTAATAAAGCGTAATTGTTCTAACTGATTGTCATCAAACACACGATAGCCATTTTGTTGATGTGTGGGGGTGATTAAGCCTTGTTTTTCATAATAACGAATGGTTTCCAAATGTACGCCTGTTTGTTCACTGGCTTGTTTTATTTTAAAAAATTTTGACATTTTGGCTTGACCCTGTAATGACTACGGAGTTTATAGTATAGCAAATTTTATCTTAAAACAGGAGCAAAAAAATGGCGTGCCAAAATTGTTGTGGTTCAAATCAGCCCATTCATCAATCGCCCAAGTACAAAAAAGCCTTGTGGATTGTCTTGATATTAAATTTATCAATGTTTTTTGTGGAAATTGTGATGGGGGTTAAATCGGGTTCAACTTCGCTGTTGTCGGACAGTTTGGATTTCTTGGGCGACAGTGCCAATTATTTGATAAGTTTGATTGTTTTGCCAATGGCGTTAAGTTACCGAGCCAAAGCATCTATGGTTAAGGGGCTAACGATGGGCGGTTTTGGTTTATTTATTTTAATGACGACCATTTATCGTGTGTTTTATGGGGAAATGCCCAGTTATTCAGAAATGAGCATTGTGGGATTTTTGGCGTTATTGGTCAATGTGTCGGCATTGTTGATATTATTAAAATTTCGTGATGGCGACAGCAATGTCCGCAGTGTGTGGGTGTGTTCCCGAAACGATGCGATTGGTAATGTGGCGGTAATTTTAGCGGGTATGGCAGTTTATTTTTTTCAATCAAAATATCCTGATTTAATTGTGGCGTTTGTTTTGGCATTTTTGGCGTTACAAGCCAGCCAAGAAATCATCAAAAGGGCTTGGGCGGAATTAAAAGTCAGCTAATTTAAAACACCGTTTGGATTGATGTTCAAGCGGTGTTTTTATTTTTAAATTTTGCAAAATAACTTTCAGGCTGCCTGAAAAAAAACCTATCCCCCAAGCCCCTGTAAAATCGGACATTCTGGCATATCATCGCCACGACAGGCATCACACCACGCCCCAAGAGCAGTTTTCATTTCTTCTAATTCCTTGATTTTATTTGATAAAAATTCAATGTGCGTATTTGCCAACGCTTTGACTTCACAGCTTTTGCGGTATGGATTGTCTTGCAGTGCCAAAAGCTCGCCAATTTGGGCAAGCGAAAAGCCCACGCCCCTTGCTTTGGCGATGAATTTTAGGCGGATTAGTGTCTCATTATCATAAATGCGATAGCCTGATGATGTGCGTGAAGTGTTTGATAACAAACCCAACTTTTCATAATCACGGATTTGCTTGATGGATAGCCCTGTGGCTTTGGACGCTTGACCGATGTTCATTGTTGCTCCTAGTTTTGGCGTTTGTAAAAAATTGTCAATCCGTAAAAATAATCCTTTACCCTAACTCAAGGTTAGGCTTTATAATACGCTCATCAAAACAAAAAAGCAATGCTTTTAATCGCTTAAAAGCACTTTGTTTTGATAATCCACTTTAACTTAACATTCGGAGAAACTGTTATGAACGCTGATTTTGTTCAAAACCGACACGCCCATTGCGGCTGCCAGTCTTGCACGGGGCAAAACTGCCGTCCGGACTGCCAATGCCAAAACGGCAAGCCCTGCATTTGTGATGACTGCACTTGCAACGGCTGTGCGTGTGAATCGTAAAACCAAATAGTGAAATGGACATTGAGCGAATCTGTCATTTGCCCAATGTTATCAATGCCCATTTTGACAAGGAGAATCCAATGACATTCATCAAAAACCGTGCCGTACATCTTGTCGCTGCCGCTGTTGTTTTGGCGACTTCAACCGCTTTTGCCGACGGCAAAAACGAAGTGCCGACGCACTCGATGGCGTGCGACAATAACTACACCCAAACCACCCACGACTGCTCAAATAACCAAAACGGGCACGCAGAGATGAACCACGCCAATATGAACCACTCTGCTATGGCGATGGACACCCAAAATGCTCCGCCCCATACCCAAGCCTATCTTGCAATGATGAACAAGATGGGCGATGAGATGAGCAAAGCGGGTAATCTTGCCGATGCTGATACCGCTTTTGCCAAAGGTATGATTCCGCACCATATCGGAGCAGTTGAGATGGCAAAAGTACAGCTTGAATTTGGCAAAGACGAAACAATGAGAAAACTTGCCCAAGCGATTATTGATGGGCAACAAAGTGAAATCGAACTGATGAACGCTTGGCTGGCGGGTAAAGACACCGCAACCCAAAACCCGCAAGCCCCGCACGCCAAGGCCTATGCCGCAGGCAAGGCGCAGCACGAGGCGATGATGGCGGCAATCAATGAGCCAAACCCTGATATTGCCTTTGCCAAAGCAATGATTCCGCATCATCAAGGGGCGGTCAAGATGGCGAAAATCGAGCTGCAATACGGCAAAGACGAAACAATGAAAAAGCTCGCTCAAGACATCATCAAAGCCCAAGAACCTGAAATCAAGCTGATGCAAGACTGGCTAAAACAGTAGGGGTAATAAGGCAAAAACACCGTTTTTGATAAAGCGGTGTTTTTGAGGTCGTCTGAAAACAGGTTTAAGGCTTTTTCAGACGGCATTTGGGGTTTTCAGGCAGCCTTTAAAACAAGCCCCAAGGAAATGATGATGCCGACTTGTCGGACACATCGGCAAGCGATGTTCTGAACCTTCTGCTTTTTCAGACGGCATCGGTATTTGCAGGCAGCCTGAAAAAACCGTCATTCTGACCGGCCCAATCCGTACCTACTTTTTCGGTAAACGACCGGTGATGACCCTATGAACCCAACAGGAGAAATTGTGATGAAGCAAGAAACACACAAACCGCCCAAACACCACGAGTGCCGACACGGACACGGACAGCACCGCCCTGTGCAAACACCATCCGATGCAGCGGCTGCTTTGGGCTACACCTGCCCGATGCATCCGGAAATCCGGCAAGACCGCCCCGGCAACTGCCCTCTTTGCGGTATGGCATTGGAGCCGCTGATGCCTGAATTGGACGACGACAATCCGGAGCTGCGTAATTTTTCCCGACGCTTTTGGTACACGCTGCCCCTGACGGCGGCAGTGCTGGCGCTGGCAACGGCTGCCGTGATCGCTGGTTTTTATCTGCTGCGAGAGCACTGGGGCCATGTTCTGGGTTATTGGCCCTACCTGCTGCTGCTCGCCTGTCCGCTAATGCACCTGATGCACGGCCACGGCGGCCATGGTGGGCACGGCAACCATGCGCAGCCGCCACGGCGCACCAACAACAAGGAGTAAGCAATGGACATACATTCACACCACCATCACGGCAGTCACCCCCCTGCCGAGCCAGCCTCGCCAAAGGATCTAAAGGATCCGGTGTGCGGCATGACCGTTACGGAGCAGTCTGAACACAAATTGACGCACGAAGGGCGGCCCTACTATTTCTGTAGCGCCAAGTGCCAAGGCAAGTTCGCAGCGAACCCACTGCAATACCTTGTATCTACTGCACCCGAGGACACCGCGCCCGAGCCGGCCGGCACCATCTACACCTGCCCGATGCATCCGGAAATCCGGCAAGACCGCCCCGGTAACTGCCCTCTTTGCGGTATGGCATTGGAGCCGCTGATGCCTGAATTGGACGACGACAATCCGGAGCTGCGTGATTTTTCCCGACGCTTTTGGTACACGCTGCCCCTGACGGCGGCAGTGCTGGTGCTGGCGATGTTCGGCGAGCGTCTGAACCTGATGGATATGGCCGCACAAAGCTGGATAGAGCTGGTGCTGTCGCTGCCGATCGTGCTGTGGGCGGGGCTGCCGTTTTTCTCACGGGGTTGGCAGTCGCTGGCAAACCGTAGTCCCAATATGTGGACGCTGATTGCACTGGGAACGGGTGCAGCCTTCGTTTACAGCGTTGTTGCCACCGCTGCACCCGGCATCTTTCCGGCATCGTTTGTATCGATGGGGCGGGTCGGCGTGTATTTTGAGGCGGCGGCCGTCATCATCTCGCTGACCTTGCTCGGCCAGATGCTCGAACTCAAAGCCCGGTCGCAGACTTCGGCGGCAATCAAGACCCTGCTCGGACTGGCGCCCAAAACCGCACGGCGTATCGGCCCGGGCGGTGCTGAAGAAGATGTGCCGCTCAGCCACATCCACATCGGCGACCTTCTGCGTGTGCGCCCCGGCGAAAAAGTGCCTGTCGATGGCGTGGTGGTTGAGGGCGCAAGCTCGGTAGATGAATCGATGCTGACCGGCGAACCGCTGCCGGTGCGCAAAGCCACCGGCGACAAAGTCATCGGCGCCACGCTCAACACCGGCGGTGCGCTCGTCATCCGCTCCGAGCGCATCGGTTCGGAAACCGTGCTTTCGCAGATTGTCCAGATGGTGGCCCAGGCGCAGCGCTCCAAAGCACCGATGCAGCGTATGGCCGACGGGGTGGCAGGCTATTTCGTACTGGCGGTTGTCGCCGTTGCCGTTGCCACTTTCTTTGTCTGGGGCGTGTTCGGCCCGCAACCGTCTTGGGTGTTCGGGTTGATCAACGCCGTTGCGGTCTTGATTATCGCCTGCCCCTGTGCACTGGGACTGGCCACTCCGATGTCGGTGATGGTCGCCACAGGACGCGGGGCAGGCAGGGGCATATTGTTCCGTGATGCCGCCGCTATCGAAAACTTGCGGCGAGTAGACACTTTGGTGATTGATAAAACCGGCACACTCACCGAAGGCCGACCTGCCTTTGACCGTGCCGTTGCGGCAGCAGGCTTTTCCGCCGAAGAAGTGCTGCGTTTGGCCGCCAGCTTGGATCAGGGCAGCGAACACCCTCTGGCCGACGCCATTGTGCAGGCCGCACGGGCACAACAGCTGAAGCTGAGCAAACCCGAACAGTTTGATTCAGGCAGCGGCATCGGCGTGAGCGGCGTGGTTGAAGGGCGTGCGCTGGCACTGGGCAACACGGCGTTTATGCAGCAGAACGGGCTTAGCGTCGAACCACTGATCGAGCAGGCCGAATCCCTGCGCAGTGAAGGTGCCAGCGTGATATATCTGGCTGCGGACGGACATCTTGCGGGACTGCTTGCCGTCTCCGATCCTGTAAAAGACAGCACCCCCGAAGCATTGGCCTCGCTCAAAGCAGCCGGCCTGCGCATCATTATGGCAACCGGCGACGGATTGACCACGGCAAACGCCGTGGGCGCAAAACTGGGCATCGACGAAGTGCACGGCGAAGTCAAGCCCGCCGACAAACTGGCACTGATCGAGCGGCTTCAGAACGAAGGGCGGGTGGTCGCAATGGCAGGCGACGGCATCAACGATGCCCCCGCACTGGCCAAAGCCGATGTCGGCATCGCAATGGGTACCGGCACCGATGTGGCAATGAGCAGTGCGCAAATCACGCTGGTCAAAGGCGATTTGCGGGGTATTGCCACCGCACGCAAATTGTCTGAGGCCACCGTGCGCAATATGAAGGAAAACCTGTTATTTGCCTTCTTATATAACGGCCTGGGGGTTCCCGTTGCCGCCGGCGTGCTGTACCCCTTTACCGGCTGGCTGCTCTCGCCGATGATTGCCGCACTGGCGATGAGCCTAAGCTCGGCATCCGTGGTCGGCAACGCACTGCGGCTGCGCAAAAGCAAGTTGTAGACCACAGCCCCGCAGGCTTCTTCCAATGACAAAACGACCTCAAAAACACCGCTTTTGATAAAGCGGTGTTTTTTATGCCGTCTGAAAAGGTCTTTAATACTTTTTCAGACGGCATTGTGTTTTTCAAACAGTTTCGCAGTGTGCGTCATTGCACCAACCCAATATTTCATCAGGAAAATGGTGCAACAAGTTGCACCCTACATCTTTGATGCTTTTTTAAGACGGCATTTTTTTCAGACGGACTAAAACGCCCAATCTTTCCATTTTTAAAAACCAACTTCCCATTTTTCGCCATTCTTATTGTTATTTTAAAACGCTAAAATACGCCCATTTTTAATATAGGTCAAAACAATGAGCAAACAAATCCAATTTACAAAAACAGGTTCGCCTGATGTCCTGCAAATCGTTGATGTACAAATTCCCGCCCAAAATCGGGCGAAGTGCAAATCCAAATGCACGCTTTGGGACTAAACCGTGCCGAGATGATGTATCGGGAAGGGGCGTATGTGATTGACCCTGTGTTCCCTGCGACTTTGGGTTATGCAGGGGCAGGCGTGGTCGTGGCGGTGGGCGATGACGCTGGCGAATTTCAAATCGGCGACAAAGTGAGCGTCTGATCTGCACCCCAAAAGTTGGACTAAAAACCAACTGATTAAGGTGCAGATTTTTTATGACGAAATACAACCAATCTTTCAAACAAGAAGTGATCGCATTTTTTCTCCAAAACGGGAAAAATTGCTCACTCACTCGCCAGCAATTTCAGCTTAAAGCCTCCACGCTACGTCGTTGGATTTCGCAATATAACTATAATGGAATCAATAGTTTAGCCGTACTGGGTAAGAAGCAAAAATATTCCCCAGAATTTAAATTAACCGTCATACAAGCAGTCAAAAAGGGGCAATTTTCTGCAGAAAGTGCTTGTCTGCATTTTGGTATTGCTAATTCAGGGGTGATTAGCCAGTGGTTGCAAGCCTTTGAAAAACAAGGTATAAACGGCTTATTTCCAAAGCCGAAAGGACGACCAGCAATGAAACCGAAATACCCGAAAATGCCTCCCCCACCCAAAACCGAAGAAGAACGCTTGCGTTATCGGATTTTGGAACTGGAAGCGGAGAATGCTTACCTAAAAAAGTTGCGGGAACTCAACCAAGCAAAAATGCGGAAAAAGTAGCCATCATGAAAATGTTGAGGGTAAATTTTTCCTTGGAAATATTACTCCATTTGACAGGTTTAAAACGCTGTTCATTCTTTTATCATTTACAGCTTAAAATTGATAAAAATGTGGCAATTAGGCAGGAAATTGTTGAGATTTATCGCAAAAATGACGGCAATTATGGCTATCGTCGTATTACGTTAGCATTGCGAAAAATGTTCGGTGCAATTAACCATAAGCGTGTGCAAGCGATAATGCAACAGCTTGATTTAAAAGGAAAATGTAAGCAGAGAAAATATCGTTCTTACAAAGGCGAAGTGGGTAAAATTGCCGAGAATTTATTGCGACAGGATTTTCACACAAACGCTCCAAATGAAAAGCTCGTCACGGATATTACCGAGTTTAAATGTGCGGAAGGAAAACTTTATCTTTCGCCGATTAAGGACTTATTTAATGGCGAAATTATCGCCTATGACCTTGCCCGAAGCCCAAACTTTGAGCAAATAATGCGAATGATGAAACAATCTGTCGCAAAGCTCCCGCAAGGAGCAAGCCCGATTTTACATTCCGACCAAGGATGGCAATATCAGATGGCAGGTTATCAGGCGATATTGAAACAAAATGGCATCGTGCAAAGTATGTCAAGAAAAGGAAATTGCTTGGATAACAGTGCGATGGAAAGCTTTTTCGGGCGATTGAAGACGGAATGTTATTTTGGTAAACGATTTGAAACATTTGAGCAACTCGAACAAACTATTCACAAATATATTCATTATTACAATCACGAGCGTATTCAAGTGAGACTAAAAGGGCTAAGCCCTGTGCAATACAGAACTCAGTCCTTGAATTAACGTAGTCTAACTTTTTGGGGGCAGATCAATAATTAAATTTTGTAAAAATAAATCATAAAAAACCAAGAGAAGAAAATACTCACTTTTATTAAAGCATCAAGACCATAAAATATTATCTATATAACCGGAAAGTGAATTACCAGATAGGTTATTAAATAAGTTCATATGTAGCCACTGTTATCGGTGTATTGGTTGAAGTGCCTGTGATGCTCTCACTTGTTGCGTTGTTAAACCGTTGGAATAAATAATGACAAGCAGAGGGATTTTCGCAATTTACAAATTTTCACGAAAATCCCTCTATTTTTATAGTTAGATACCACTATTCCACTTTAAACATCCCCATCATACCGAGATTTTCATGTTCTAAAATATGGCAATGGTACATTTTCAACCCAGTATGTCCTTGCTTAAAGCGAATAATCACTTTTTCATAAGGGCGTAAATTAACCACATCTTTTAACGCTCTGCCTTCTGGCTTAAAGGTTTTACCGTTTAACGTATGTTGAATTACTTCAAATTGAGTGCCGTGTAAATGGAATGGATGATCCATATGGCTTTCATTGAAGATTTCCCACTGTTCCACTTCATTCAATTTGGTAACAAAATCAATACGGTTCATATCAAAGGTTTGACCGTTGATTAAGAACATACCATTCATCATTGGTGGAATAGGGTTGTCCGTTGGTGTTGTAGTAGCGTGATGTGTACCGTGATTCATCATTGGCATATTCGTATGGTTCATCATTTTTTCACTAAAGCGAATTTGGCGAACCTGCTTTGGCTCATCCCAGTTAGGCAAGGACCTTAAGCTTTCAGGTAACTGAACAGGTTCTGATTTCACCTGAATTGTGGCTAAAGTGATATCTTTAGGCTGTTCTTGCACCATCATCTTACGGCGATCATAATAACCGCTTTGTAAATTGACTGTTCCTTGCGTTTCACCCACCATAATCACTTCAACGCGTTCGGCTGGTGTAAGTAGCAGTTCATCAACAGGCGAGCGAGGTTTTTCAAGTAAACCACCTTCGGTACCCACCACAATCCATTTCACCCCTGGAATGTTTAAACGAAAATAACGAGCGCTAGTGGCATTCCAAAGACGGATTCGTTCATTCGTTTTCACTTGAATCTGGGGCTGATATTGACCGTTGATTAACACAAATTCACCCTCACGGCCGTTCATCCAATCTAACATCGTGTTTGCTGGAATGGTGCCATCGGCATTTAAACGCAGATCGGAAATCACCCAATGTTGTTCAGGAAGGTGTGCAAGCGGATCATTTTTCGCTTTAACAACGAAAGTGCCTGCTAAGCCTTTATAGACTTGTTCGGAAACATGGTCATGTGGATGAGGGTGGTACCAATATGTCCCAGCACTGCCTTGAGGTAGCGTAAAGCGATAGATTTTTTTCCCTTGTGGTTCAATCATATCCATGGGGTTACCATCCGCTTCATTTGGCACATCTAAACCGTGCCAATGCACCGTTGTGGGTTGTGGTAGGTGATTGATAAATTCAATTTCTACGGTATCGCCTTCAAATACTTCAATTTGTGGCCCGGGTAGTTGTCCGTTATAAGCCCAAAATTCCGTTTCTTTATTGTCTGCGAGGCGAATTTTAATTGGCTCTGCTTTTAAAGTGGCTTTGAATAGCCCTGCTTGAGTCGATTGATTAGCAAGTTTTGGCAATATCCCATTAAGCGATAAACCTGAAGGCATTGCCTCAGTTGGCATTAGGCCAGTAGGTACTGAATGCATCATCGCCATATTGCCATGTTGTGCGTGGTTCATCATATTCGCAAGGCTATAAAGCGAGCTACTGGCTAAGCTAATTCCAATTCCATAACGTAAAAAATCTCGACGTTTCATTCTTTCACCCCCCTATTGGTTATAGGATTTGAACACTTCACTTTCACCGTTTTTCTTAATTAAAACAACATCATAAGGATCTTTGCGTCCGCCGTATGCTTCACCGTCCATACCTGGTGAACCAATCGGCATGCCAGGTGCGGACAAGCCAATTGCATCGGGTTTTTCTGCGAGTAAACGTTTGATATCCTCAGCAGGTACATGTCCTTCAATCACATAGCCATCAATCACTGCCGTGTGGCAAGAGGCGTGTTCATTTTTAATGTTAAAGCGCTTATGAGCATCATAATTGCCTGTTTCGTTGACTTTAATCTCAAAACCGTTTTTCTGCATATAGCTGATCCATTCATTACAACAGCCACAAGTCGGGCTTTTCCACACTTCCATAGAAAGTGTTTGTGCTTGAGCACAAGCGGTTATCCCTAAACTTAAAAGCAACAATGAGCGGGTGAATTTATGTAATTTCATAAGATGTCCTTATTTTTATTGAGATGGAATGGCGCAATGTTAAAGCTTGACCTAGGGTTAAGGTCAAGTAATCTGAAAAAATTCTATCATTTGAAAATTTTTCTCAAAATCCTACTGCTTGTAGTAGAGATATGCCAACGTACCATCCACTATTATTTTTTAAAATGTGATCAGAATTATTATTTATGATGTTCTGAATGACCACCTTGAGTATTCGGCATATTCATATTAGGGTTCATTTCTTGATGCATCTTCATCATTTCTTCAGGCGTTATTTCGCCCGTCATCATTTGGTTGTGCATTTCTGTCATTTGTTTAGCATCCATTTGCATTGAATGAGTCATTGCTGGTGTAGTGGGTTGATAGCCTGCTGAAATAGGATCTGCCATGCCAAAGATCATAGCAAAGTGACTCACAAATAAGAAAATCACAAGATAAACCGCATGTAATTTAATTTTTGCACTATCCACGAGATTTTTATGAATAACTTTTAATTCCATGAGTAAAATAATAAAAATAGGAAAGGTAGCTAATAATAGTGATGCAATTGATGCGATATCTACCCAACCACGCCATTCAGTAATAGTCGGTACGATAATAAAACCAACATAAGCGGCTACAATCGTGTAATAAACACCGAGCACAACACTTAAAATTTTATTCCAATGTTTCCAATGATTATTAGTGTTGTCTTTATAGAATAAGGCAAAAAATTCCGTTGCAACAAGCAATTCTCCAATAATCATTGGAATGACCATAAATAAAATAAGGTTCCAAGGCGAGGCAGCTAATAGCTCCATATAATGTGTCATAATCATTTTTTTACTCCTAAGTTTGATTAATTGTCTAACATAAAAAATGAATTTGTGATGAAATGCATATTCATTTTTATAAGTACACTATATCGTTTCTTTCTCAACATAAAGATGACGGCAACATTACAATTTTGTCATCTTCGCTTTTTGATTTAATAACTTGTTATAATTCTGAAACACATAAGGAGACATTGTGAAAATTTTAGTTGTAGAAGATGAAATCAAAGCCGGAGATTACTTAAAACAAGGTTTAAGTGAAGCCGGTTTTATGGTTGATATCGCACGCAATGGCGTAGATGGTTTACATTTTGCTTTAACTGAAGATTATCAATTGATCATTTTAGATGTAATGTTGCCAAAATTAGATGGCTGGCAAGTGTTACAAATGTTACGTCAGGCTGAGAAAAAATTCCCTATTTTGTTACTGACTGCAAAAGATCAAGTAGAAGATAAAGTGAAAGGATTAGAGTTAGGTGCAGATGATTATTTAGTGAAACCTTTTGCCTTTGCAGAACTGTTGGCGCGCGTTCGTACATTACTTCGCCGTATTCCAAATGAAGAAAAAAAGATTCAGACAACATCATTAAAAATAGCAGACTTAGAATTAGATTTACTGAAACGGAAAGTAAGTCGAGCAGGTCATCGCATTGATTTAACTACCAAAGAATTTGCTTTACTGGAGCTACTCATTCAACGGCAGGGAGAAGTATTACCTCGTATGCTCATTGCCTCTCATGTTTGGGATATGAATTTTGATAGCGATACTAATGTGATTGATGTAGCGATTCGTCGTTTACGCAATAAAATTGATGATGGTTATATCCCCAAGCTTATTCACACAGTACGTGGCGTGGGATATGTTTTAGATCTAAGGGAAGAAGATGATGTATAAACGATCTCTCACTTTTCGCCTTTCAGCCTTATTTGCTATCGTGATGGTAAGCCTATTGAGCCTACTCGGTTTTTTCGGTTTCTCTGCACTTGAACAACATTTTCAACAACTCGATCAAAACGAGTTAAATAATAAAGTGCGGTTAATTCAACAAGAAATTAGTCATACAGCCGTTGATGAACTAATGACCGTTTTAAATAAACAGATCGCTCGCTATACTTCAACATCAGATTTAGTCATTTACTATAATCAAGCTGAATTTGCTCACTCAAAAAATGTCTCATCAATTCCCGCCAATATTCAAAAAGATATTCAGCAAACTCAAGACATTTCAATGCTATTAGAATGGGAGAAGGACGCACATACTTTGCGTGGTGTCGCATTTTCAGCAACTACATTAGATAAAATTGTCTTACAAGGTATCTTATTTTCATCGACAGGACATCATCTTCTTTTTATGCAAAATATCAAAATCAGTTTTGTTATTTTTGTACTCATTTTAAGTGGAATAGGCTCAATTTTAGGATATTTAAGCGTCAGGAGTACACTTAAACCACTCCAAAAAGTACAAGCATTAGCCAATAAAATCACGGGCAAAAAATTAAATCTTCGATTAGAACTCACAGATATTCCCATAGAATTACAATCCGTTGTAGAAGGTATTAATCAAATGTTGGCAAAGTTAAATGATGAATTTCAACGTTTATCCGTATTTTCATCTGATTTAGCCCACGAATTCCGTACACCCATTAATAATATGTTGACCCAAACGCAAGTTACGTTAAGTCAAAAACGAGAAAACAAACAATATATTGATATTCTTTCTTCTAATGCCGAAGAACTAGAACGACTTGCTCGTACTATTTCCGATATGCTATTTCTCGCAAAAAATGAAAATGGACAATATATTAAAGAAAAACAATTAGTTAATCTTTCTCAAGAAATTACCGCTCTTTTTGCTTTTTTTGAATTTGTTGCAGAAGAAAAACAGGTTAAATTGCTTTTAAAAGGTTCAGGCGAATTATACGGTAATGCCTTAATGCTACGCCGTGCAATCAGTAATCTACTCTCAAATGCATTACAATATGCCAATCGCCAAAGTGAAATTGTGGTAGAAATTCAAGAGCAAAAACAACAACTCATTCTATCTGTTTACAATCAAGGCGAACCCATTCCAGCTGAAGATTTACCACATTTATTTAATCGTTTTTATCGTGTTGAAAAGTCCCGAACCCGACAATCTGCCAAAGACAATGGCACAGGTTTAGGACTTGCGATTACCAAATCTATTGTTAATGCCCACAATGGCGAAGTCAGCATTATGTCAGATCAAACAGGGACAAAAATAACAATGTCTTTTTATAAGGCGTAAGCGGTAATATTTGGGCAAATTCTTGCACAGACTAAAGCTCTCATTTTGCCCAAATATAGCATGTCATATCACGCTTATTATTGAAAATAACTCAACACCCTATTCAATATTTCCTAGCTAATCAAAAAAATTTTCTGCTCTATAATAGAGAAAATCGCAACTGTAAAAACGTTGCAAAAATCGACCGCACTTTTACTCCAAAGGAGCAAATCATGAAACCAACAAAATCTAAACTTTTTTCCACTTTTACTGCTTTCTACCTCAATTTCCATGGCAACCATGTCTTACTCAGCAGAAACTGGCATTAGACTATTTTACCGCAATGGAACGCTTATTAGCCCCGAATTATAACTTTTAAGGAATAATCCAATGAAAAAATCTGCAAAATTATCCCTAATTTTGACCGCTTGTGCGATGGCGGTGCAAAGTTTCGCTACGCCGCTTTCTATTGAACAACAAGGCAGTTTTGCCGTGGGTGGCACGGTGAAAACCAGCGAAGGCACTTATCAGCCGCTACCTGAAATCGCCAAAGGCAAAACCAGCAACAACTTTATGGACGTATTTAGTGCGTCTATTCAAGCTGGCGGGCAAACCTTGCACGGCGACCACGCTACCGTGTTCTACCAAATTCCAACCAACCCACGCCCTTATCCATTGGTGTTTTTACACGGCGCAGGGCAATCTATGCGGACTTGGCAGACCACGCCAGACGGACGTGAAGGTTTCCAAAATATCTTTTTACGCAAAAACTACCCTGTTTATTGCTGAAAGTGGATTTTGCCTATTTTAATTATGATGAACCACAAGCGGTCTTTTATTTTGACTTTTTTGCGATTTTAATTGCAGTGGCTTACAGCACAAGATTTTTGGTTTGGTTAATTTTATTTAGGAAAAAAGATGTCAAAAGTTAAATCTATTTAGATATTCTGTATAAATAACCTAAATGGCGGATAGATAGAAACGATCTTATACTCGCCACAATTTTATTAATTAAGGATAGCCAAATATGAAGAAAATTAATGTTGTCATTGTGGGGAGTGGGTATTCTACCCGTATTTTCCATGTTCCCTTTTTTAAAAATGATCATCGGTTTAACGTGATAAAATTTTTTGAGCGTTCAACCACTCGGGCATTAGCATGGTTCCCCAACATTGATATTGTGTCAAATTTTGAAAAGTTACTGACTGATAAGGTGGATTTAATCGTGATTAGTCAATAAGTGTAAAAATGGCATAATCAACTCAATGAATTTATGGACAAATATTATCTGTTTGGTATTTTATAGTAAGTACATTGTGTAAAAATAAAATCTGAAATTTAGTCTTTTTATACTTTATTTTTACGTACTCATACTTCAATCTGGGAAACTTAATATTTAATTAATTGATTTAAAAGAATTTTATAATTTACATTCCTAATGTGATATAGAAACAACCGTTTTAAATTACCTATATCTAAAAATTGTAGAATAGAATTCACAAATGTTAAGAGAATCCTTTGTATGGAAGGATTCTCTTTTTTACATTCTGTACGTATGTAGTGATCAACTAAAACGTAATTAAAACGCGCGCGTCGTAAAAAGCATAAGATACGGAAAATAAACACTCTTCCGCTTTATTTCAGGCTATTCGTGAATGTAAAAACTGCGATAAACCGCAAAAGTGCGGGCGAATTTTCGCTTATTTTTCATCGGATTTTTTGCCCCAGATGCGATCTTCCTGACCGCGCCAAAGACGTTGAATATTCTCGTGGTGTCGATAGATAAGCAGACAGCAAACAAGCGCAACGGGAAAAGTAAATTCAGGCCGGAACCACCAGACATATAACGGAACGAGTAAAGCGGAAATCACCGCGCTTAAAGAAGAATAACCGCTAATCACAAATACCAAAACCCAGGTGCCTAACATGGTGGCTAAAACGCCCCAACCAATGGGCGCGATGGCGCCAAATGCGGTGGCCACGCCTTTACCGCCCTTAAATTTAAAGAAAATCGGAAAAATATGGCCGAGACAGGCGCCCAACGCCACCATGCCTAATTCGAACTGAGTCAAACCCAAATAATAACCGCACCAGACGGGAATCATGCCTTTTAATACATCGAAAACGAATACGGCAAGCGCCGCCCAACGTCCGCCGATGCGTAGCACATTGGTCGCTCCCGGATTATGCGAACCGTGCCGGCGGGGATCCGGCAAGCCGGCAAGGCGACAAACAATGACCGCGCTGGAAATAGAGCCCAGTAAATAAGCGGCAAACATATAACAAAGGGCGAAAAGGCTCATAATGACGAATGATTCCTGTAAGATGAAGAATAATTTTGTTTATTGTATCCAAACTTGGTAGCATACGCCTACCAAATTTTTCATGAATTTCTAAGCAACAAAATGAACGATCGCATTTTTATTGAAGAACTCACCGTTTTAGCCCAAATCGGCGTATATGATTGGGAACAACGGATTAAACAACGTTTGATTTTCGATCTTGAAATGGCGTGGGACAGCCGAAAAGCGGCGGAAACCGATGATGTCGCCGACTGTCTGAACTATGCGGAAGTCAGTGAATTCATCATTAACTATGTGCAATCCAAACCCTTTCTATTAATCGAACGCGTCGCAAACGAAGTGGCGGAACAGCTTCAACAACGATTCCGGATTTCCTGGTTGCGGCTGAAATTAAGCAAGCCCGAAGCGGTAAAGCAAGCCCGCAACGTCGGCATTATTATTGAACGCGGCGCTTGTTCCCGCTAAAGACCGAATCGGCATACAAATGAGCGACCGGTTTTTATTTATTCATTAACAATGTCATATCGTCTTGAATTTCTGCATAAAGTACGCCGCTTTCTTTACCGTATTGACGAATTAAGGCGGGAATCACCTCAAATTGTTCGGTTTTCGCCAACGCCACCAATTCTTTGTAAAATTTCATAGCTAAAGCGCGCGCTTTGGCATTGGAAAAATACAGGGTGCCAACCCGCATATACAGATTGCGCAAACTATTTAACACCAAGCCGTAAATCGGATTTTTAGAAATGAAAGTTAAATCGCGGTAAACTTTGTAGTCAAATGCAACGTAAGCTTCGGCGGTATCTTCTAAAGAATCCAGTTTGTCAAACAACGCAAACGATTCCGTCGGAAAGTATTTAAAAGCGCGCGGCATATAAATAGTCGCCAGATTGGTACGGGCGGAGAGCACATTAGCGATTAACAGCGGTGATTGTACGCTGTCCAAACGAATCAAGACTTCGATAATATTCAACCCGGACGTTTCCCAAACATTGTTCACTCGCGTCGGTTTGCCGTGTTGAATATGCAACCAACCGTCACGAGCCAAACGTTGCAATACTTCGCGCAATGTTGTCCGAGTAACCCCTATTTTTTCAGCCAAATCCCGTTCAGCCGGTAAGTCTGTGCCGGGTGGAAAAGTATTATTCCAAATACTCTTGATAATATATTCTTCGGCAAGCGCTGCAGGACTGCGCGCTTTTAGAATGGATGCAAAATCGTTCATAAATATCAAGGGAAAATTTAAAATCAAAAAAATTAAAAGAATAAATTAAATTTTTACTGGTAATTTTAGGTAATTACCTGTAAAACAGTAAGCCTATTATCCACAAAACAGTAGGACAATGAAAGCTATATTTTCCTAAGGACAAACAGATGAAATACATTCAAGCGTTTATGAATAACTTTTTAGGGAATAGCCCGAACTGGTATAAAGTCACAATCGGCGCTTTTTTAATTGTAAATCCTTTTATCTTTTGGTTTCATCCGTTTACCGCCGGTTGGCTGCTGGTAGCGGAATTCATCTTTACTCTGGTTATGGCATTAAAATGCTATCCGTTGCAACCCGGCGGGATGCTGGCGTTAGAAGCGGTAACTATCGGAATGACCAGCCCCGAACACGTTAAATCGGAACTTTTAGCGAATTTCGAAGTGATTCTGCTGTTAATGTTCATGGTAGCGGGTATCTACTTCATGAAGCAATTATTGCTTTATGCCTTTACCAAATTATTACTGCAAATCCGCTCTAAACTCGCGCTGTCATTGGCGTTCTGTGTAACCGCCGCATTTCTTTCCGCCTTCCTGGACGCATTAACCGTGATCGCCGTAATCATCAGCGTGGCAATGGGTTTCTACGGTGTTTACCATAAAGTGGCGTCCGGCGGCAACTTTAATGATCCGTCCGATATCAGCAATGATGCCAAAATCAAACAAAACATGGAAACCCTGGAACAATTCCGCGCATTTCTGCGTAGTCTGATGATGCATGCGGCGGTGGGTACCGCATTGGGCGGCGTGATGACATTAGTCGGCGAACCGCAAAATCTGATTATCGCCGAACAGGCGGGTTGGGGATTTAAAGAATTCTTCTTCCGTATGTCGCCTGTCACGGTGTTGACATTAATCTCCGGAATACTGACCTGTATCATTGTAGAGCGATTCCGTTTATTCGGCTACGGTGAAAAACTGCCGCGTAAAGTATGGGGGGTTTTGGCGAAATTCGACCGTGCCCACGAAGCGCAAATGACTACGCAGGATCGCGTCAAATTAGGCGTACAGGCTTTCGTCGGTATCTGGTTAATTCTCGGCTTGGCATTCCATTTGGCTTCCGTAGGTCTAATCGGTTTAACCGTAATTATCCTCACTACGGCTTATTGCGGTATTACGGACGAACACGCAATCGGCAGAGCCTTCCAGGAAAGTTTACCGTTCCTCTCCTTATTGGTGGTATTTTTTTCCGTAGTGGCCGTAATTATTGATCAGCACTTATTCGCACCGGTTATCAGTTATGTTCTGAATGCTTCCGAATCCACCCAGTTAGTGTTGTTCTATATTTTCAACGGATTATTATCTTCCATTTCCGACAACGTTTTTGTGGCGACCGTTTATATTAACGAAGCGAAAAATGCATTAACGGAAGGTGCGATTTCACCTTATCAATTTGAAATGATTTCCGTAGCAATCAATACCGGTACCAATTTACCGTCCGTAGCGACACCAAACGGTCAGGCGGCGTTTCTGTTCCTGCTGACGTCGTCCATCGCGCCGTTAATCCGGTTGTCCTACGGACGCATGGTATATATGGCGTTGCCTTACACTATCGTATTAAGCCTTGTGGGTTTATTGGCGGTAGAATTCGTCCTGCCCGGCATGACGCAATGGCTGACGCAGGTCGGATTAATTTCATCGCCGCATATTCCGGTAAATTCGGTTCTCGGTCACTAATTAACAAGGAGGCGTAATGTTCGGTTATTTAAAACGTATTTCAACGGAGCGATCATCCTGGTTGCTATTATTTGTGTCAGCAATCTGCCTGGAATTGACCGCACTTTATTTCCAATACGGTTTAAAACTCAACCCGTGCGTCATGTGCGTTTACGAACGGGTTGCCCTATTCGGCGTTGCTTTCGCCGGAATTATCGGTTTCATTGCGCCCCAGTTTTTCATTTTCCGTTTACTTGCTCTCGCCGTCGGCTTGTGGGGAGCAATTAAAGGATTGCTCTTTTCCATCAAACATGTAGGTTATCAACTGCACCCTAATCCCTGGGATCAATGCCCGATGTTCGTCCAGTTTCCCGAAACGCTTCCGTTGGATAAATGGTTCCCGGCGCTCTTCCATCCGACCGGACTATGCAGCGAAATTAACTGGACTTTCATGAGCTTCACCATGCCGCAATGGCTGGTTTTCATTTTCGGCTTTTACACCGTCGCGTTAGGCTTAATTTTATTCAGCCAATTGAAGAAAAGTGCGGTCAAAAATCGCGACATTTTTCGTTAACCGCTTAAACAAAACGCTGAATTCCGAATTCAGCGTTTTTTCTTATTCTTTCTCGTTCGGCACCTCATCGCCCAGCAACACCGCATAACGCGACGTATTCGGACTGGCTTCCAAAGCAATTTTGCACGCCATGGTTAACGGCACCGACAGCAACATGCCGACGGTTCCCAACAGCCATCCCCAAAATAAAAGGGAAAGAAACACCACCAAAGTGGATAACCCTAATTTCTTGCCCATTAATTTAGGTTCCAGTACGTTGCCGATTATCATATTAATCGCAATTACGCCGACCGCTACGGCAAATCCCACGGAAAAACCGTTCAGCAACAACGCCTGCACAATAATCGGCATGGCGGCAATAATGGAACCGATATTAGGAATATAGTTTAACAGGAAACTCAATGTCGCCCACAACACCGCATACTGCACGCCCATCAATTCAAGCAATAACCAGACGCAAAACCCGGTCAGCGCACTGACCAGCGTTTTCACCCCCAAATAGCTGATAATTCCCTGCAGCACGCGATCCAGATGTTGCTCTTCCCGATTCTGTTCACGCTGATTGCTACTGAAAGCGACCGCCAGCTTGCGTTTTGCCGTAGGCGCTTCCAGCAACATAAAAACCACCACTAAAATCAGCACAAAAGCATTCGATACCACATTGGAAAAGTTCAGCAATAAACGACTGGCAAAATTCATCAGCACATTCGGATCGAACTGCTGCTGAATGCGGGAAGCGTCAAAATCAAAAGGAATGCGAAAACGCGCCGCCAACGCCTGAACGGCATGAAGCCGTTCCAACATTAATTCCCGATATTGCGGCATAGATTGACTGAATTCCCGCACCGTGCCGTTAATCAACCCAATCAGGAAGAAAAATATCAATGAAATCAGCACGAACAGCAGCGTAATCGCCAGCCAGTGCGGCACCCGCCGGCTTGTCATAAATTTGATTATCGGAGAACAAATAATCGAAATAAATAAGGCTAATAAAAACTGCACCACGATTTCCGCCGATAGCTTAATGCCGGCAAAAATAATGACCAGCGACGCCATGGCAACCAGATAAAACAGCAATGAAGAGGGCTTTGTCATTAAAAAACTCCGCAAAAATTAACCGCACTTTTCAATTGGTGCGGTTCATAAAAAGGTTGGGTTATTTATATAATCTGTGATATTCGGCTTTCAGTTCGAACAGGCGCTGCGTGGCTTTTTTCGCTTCGTCCAAATTCTCATCCGCCAATTTATCCGCTCGGTCCAAGGCCTCAATGAATTGTTGCATTCCCGCCTGATAATCCTTGAATTCTTCGTCGGTTTTTATTTTTGACGGTTTTTTATTCATAGACAGAACGGACGCCTCGCGTAAACTTGCCGCCGCCTGATGGAATTCCTGAGCGGAAGCGGCGTCGCTTAACTTATTCACGGCGACCGACATTTGCGCCATTTCGGCTTTCACATTGGAACCGCCGTCACAAGCCGTCATAGCAAAGGCAAAAATCCCCAATAAAACAAAAAGTTTTTTCATCATCATGTTCCCGTTTATAAAATGTATGATTAAATCGCTTCTTCGTTTTCTTCGCCGGTGCGAATCCGAATGACGCGTTCCACATCATACACGAAGATTTTACCGTCGCCAATTTTACCGGTTTGCGCCGTGTCAATAATGGTTTCGATACATTGATCCAGCTGCTCGTCCGCAATGATGATTTCCACCTTGACTTTCGGCAGAAAGTCCACCATGTATTCCGCGCCGCGATACAGTTCCGTGTGCCCTTTCTGGCGCCCGAAACCGCGGACTTCCGTTACCGTCATGCCGGTGATGCCGATATCGGACAAGGCTTCTCGGACATCATCCAGTTTAAACGGCTTTATAATGGCTTCAATTTTTTTCATCTCTCTTTCCTTCTGACAGGTTGAAAAACAACGTAAATTTCTCCCGCACTTTAACGGCGGGCGGATTTCGGTCTGAAGCTTTCAATCACTTCAGGTTTGGTGTCGATATAAATGCCGTCAATCAATTGCAGGCAGTAAGGCACGGCGGCAAAAATTCCTTTCACCAGCGTGTTGCCGTCGGCATCTTTTACGCCTTCCAAGGTTTCCTTAATGGCCTTCGGTTGCCCCGGCAGATTTAAAATCAGAGTGTTTTTGCGAATCGCGCCCACTTGACGGGATAAAATGGCGGTCGGCACAAAATGCAGGCTGATTTGACGCATCTGTTCGCCGAATCCCGGCATTTCGCGATCCGCAATCGCCAATGTGGCATCCGGCGTCACGTCCCGTTTCGCCGGTCCGGTGCCGCCGGTGGTTAACACTAAATGACATTGCCGTTCGTCCACCAATTCGATCAGCGTTTGCTCGATTTTCGCCCGTTCATCGGGAATTAATCGCGTTTCCACTGCAAATTTCTCCGTCAATGCCGCTTCCAGCCATTTCTGCAGCTCGGGAATGCCCTGATCCGCATAAACGCCTTGTGAAGCGCGATCCGATACGGAAACCAAGCCGATTTTTAACGTTTTATTTTGAGCAAGTGCGGTCATATTTTTCCTTATTTTTACAGTTTATTCGTTGGATTGTTCAATCGCTTTCCGAACCGGCGCGAAACTGCGGCGATGTTGCGGCAACGCGCCGAATTGCGCCAGCTTTTCCAGATGAACTTTGGTAGGATAACCCTTGTGCTTGGCGAATTCGTATTGGGGAAACCGTTTATCCAGCGCTTCCATTTCCTGATCTCGCGCCACTTTGGCAAGAATAGAAGCCGCGCTGATTTCCGCCACTTTGCCGTCGCCTTTGACAATCGCCTGTGCCGGCATATCCAGTTCCGGCACGCGGTTGCCGTCCACCAACACCAAGCGCGGTGAAATTTTAAGCGATTTTACCGCCCGTTGCATGGCAAGCATGGTGGCGTGCAAAATATTCAGTTTGTCGATTTCTTCCGCTTCCGCTCGTCCCAACGCCCATGCCAGCGCTTTTTCCTTAATTTCCGCCGCTAAAGCAAGCCGTTTTTTTTCACTCAGTTTTTTGCTGTCCGCCAGCCCTGCAATAGGATTGTTCGGATCCAAAATAACCGCCGCCGTCACCACGGCGCCCACTAGCGGTCCGCGCCCCACTTCGTCGACGCCCGCAATCAATTCATATCCCTGCGGATATTCAAATTCCGCCATATTGCTCTCCGTTTTAAATCGTGTCGTTCAGCACATCCGCCACCGCCTGTGCCGCCTGTTTATCGGCGTTACAACGGATTTGACGATGCAGTTCGGTGAAACGCCGGATCAAAACTTCTCGATTTTTGACCGCACTTTCTCCCAAATAAGCTTCCATTTTCTGCGCTAATTTCTGCGGGGTGCAATCATCCTGAATCATTTCCGGCACCAACATTTCATTCGCCAATAAATTCGGCAGCGAAACGTAATCCGTTTTCACCAGGCGTTTAGCTAAAAAATAAGTGAACGGTTTCATGCGGTATCCTACCACCATCGGTGATTTACACAACATGCATTCCAATGCCGCCGTCCCTGATGCCAGCAACGTCGCGTCCGCCGCAATCATTGCCTGACGCGCCTGTCCGTTCAATAAAATCAAAGGCAAATCGGGCGCCACCCGCGCTTTCACGGCTTCAAACTGGCGACGGCGCTTTTCGTTAATCAACGGCACCAAGAACTGAATATCGGGATGCGTATTTTTCAGCAGTTGTGCGGTTCGCAAAAAAGGTTCCGCCAGGAATTCCACTTCCGAACTGCGGCTGCCCGCTAAAATTGCCACATAACGTCCGCCGGCGTCTAAACCCAGCTGTTCGCAGGCTTCCGAGCGATTAGGTTGCAGCGGAACGGCATCCGCCATGGTGTGTCCGATAAAACGGCAAGGCACGTTGAAACGGTCGTAAAAGGCTTTTTCGAAAGGCAAAAACGCCAGCACCAGATTGGTGGCTTTGGCAATCTTGAAAACCCGTTTCTGACGCCACGCCCAAACGGACGGGCTGACGTAATGAATGGTTTTAATTCCCTGCGCTTTCAGTTTGCCTTCCACATAAAGGTTAAAATCCGGCGCGTCAATGCCGATGAAAATATCGGGCTTTTCCGCCAGCATACGTTCAACCGTCAGCTTGCGGATTTTTAGTAGCCGCGGCAGGTGTTTCACCACTTCCGCCAGCCCCATCACGGCGATTTCTTCCATATCCACTAAAGTTTCACAGCCCTGCGCCAGCATTTGTTGTCCCGCAATGCCAATAAATCGCGCATTCGGGTAAATATTTTTCAGTTCGCGGATTAAACCGGCGCCCAGAATATCGCCCGACACTTCACCGGCGACCAAAGCAATGACAGGATGATGATGCTTCCGTTGTTCCATAAAAATTTCCTAAAAAATAACCGCACTTTTTTCGAAGTGCGGTCCGATTTTTTGTCATTTTGCTTAGCGGATAATACCGCGGGTTGAGCGAGCAAAAAAATCTAAGAAAAAACTGACCGCACTTTCCGTTTGTGCGTAAGTTTCGATTTCCGGCATCACTTCTTCCAGCGTGCGTCCGCTGCGGTAAATCAATTTGTAAACGTTACGAATGGCATGTAACGTCGGCTTATCGAAACCGCGACGTTTTAAACCTTCGATATTCACCCCGAACGGACGGGCATGGTTGCCTTGCGCCATCACATAAGGCGGTACGTCCTGGCTGACCATCGAACCGCCGCCCAACATCACGTGTGCGCCAACGACAACGAATTGGTGAATTGCCGACATGCCGCCCACAATCACGAAATCATCCAATTCCACATGCCCCGCCAGGGTGGCGTTATTGGCTAAAATACAACGATTTTTAATTTGACAATCGTGAGCGATATGCGCGTTCACCATGAACAGATTATCGTCACCGATGTTCGTCACCCAGCCGCCTTGTGCCGTACCGCGGTGAATGGTGACGTTTTCGCGAATACGGTTGCGGTTACCGATCACTGTGCGGGTGGCTTCGCCCTGATATTTTAAATCCTGATTAATTTCGCCGATGCTTGCGCCCTGGAAAATCTGGTTATCTTCGCCGATTTTGGTGATACCGCGCACCACGACGTGAGAATACAAAATCGTTCCCTTGCCGATTTCCACGTCTTTCTCGATGACGCAAAACGGGCCGATAACCACGTTTTCGCCGATTTTAGCGCCGTCTTCAACGATGGAAGAAGGGTGAATTTTTGCCGTTGGATGAATCATTTTGGCTCCTTACTAGCGACGGGCGCACATCAATTTCGCTTCACAGGCGACTTCGCCGTTTACGGTGGCGCGTCCGATGAAAGACGTAATGCCGCGACGTTCTTTAATAACTTCTACATAAAGTTCCATTTGATCGCCCGGCAATACCGGACGTTTGAAACGCGCATCGTCGATACCGGCAAAATAGAATAATTCGCCGCCCTGGATTTCATGGGTTTTGAACGCTAAAAGTCCCATAGACTGCGCCAACGCTTCAAGAATTAACACACCGGGTAAAATCGGTTCATTCGGGAAATGTCCGGTAAAACACGGTTCATTGACTGAAATATTTTTAATCGCTTTTAACCATTCGCCTTCCTGGAAATCCACAACGCGATCCACTAACAGGAATGGGAAACGGTGCGGTAACAGCGTCATAATTTCTTTTGCTTCGATAATTCTTGGAGTTCGGTTTTCAGTTGTCACAATGGGATCCTTAATTATTTTTTAAGAATGAAGAGAAAAATTTTCTGAATTATACGGTATTTCGGGGGAAATGAGTAGAGGCTAACCCTGACTCACCCGCAAGAATTGTTAAAAAACCGACCGCACTTTAAAAGTGCGGTCAATTTTTCGTGAGTTTTTTGTTATTTTTTCTTCGCGTATTTCAAGCTGTCGATAGCCACCGCCAGAATGATAATCGAGCCTTTGATGATATATTGCCAGTACGGGTTAACGCCGATATAGGTTAAACCGTAGTTGATCACGGTAAAAATCAATACCCCGGTTACCACGCCGATGATTGTCCCCACGCCGCCGGCGAAGGATACGCCGCCCACCACACAGGCGGCGATGGCATCCAATTCGTACATAAAGCCTAAGTTATTGGTGGCGGAACCGATACGGCCCGCTTCCAGCATACCGCCGAAAGCATAGAAC
Source organism: Actinobacillus sp. GY-402 (assembly GCF_014843355.1). Classification (GTDB taxonomy): domain Bacteria; phylum Pseudomonadota; class Gammaproteobacteria; order Enterobacterales; family Pasteurellaceae; genus Exercitatus; species Exercitatus varius. The sequence continues at coordinate 235,876 of NZ_CP062137.1, read as the reverse complement.
ACACCGGCTAAGGTATAAATCACCAGCAAATTGCGCATGACGTTTACCCCGGAAACCCGTGCCGCTTCCGGATTACCGCCGATAGCGAAAATATTTTTACCGAAGCGGGTTTTGTTCCATAAAATCCACATAATGATTGTGGCGATAACGGCGTAAATCGTGATGTAGGACAGTTTGAACGAACCGAATCGGAAGAAACCTTGCGCAAAGGCGGAGAAGTTTTCGCTGAAACCGGCAATCGGTGAGCCGCCGACCGCATCGTAGTATAAAGAATTGAAACCGTATACGATAATCATGGTGCCCATGGTGGCGATAAACGGCGTAACGTTCAATACGGAAACGATAAATCCGTTGATTAACCCGATAACGGCACCAATGGCGCATACTACCAAAATGACCACAAAAATCGGCAATTCCGGCAGTTCCGGGAACACGCGGTTCATGTTATCCATCGCCTGCAACATGGTCGCGGCGACGACCGCCGCCAACCCGACCTGGCGACCAGCGGACAAGTCGGTACCCTGCACCACCAATAATCCCGCAATCCCTAATGCAATAATTAAACGCACGGAGGATTGAGTCAGAATATTACTGAAGTTCATCAGATTCAAAAATGAGGGATCCTGCGCAATAATAACGCCCAATAAAACGAGTAACACGAAATAAATGGCATTTTGTTTGAAAAAATCCCACGTTTTATTTTTTTGACCAGCCATACAACGTTCCTTCTATAAATACTTAGCTGCCAGTTGCAAAATTTCTTCCTGCGAAGTTTTTGCCGTTTCTACGATACCTGCGACACGTCCGTTGCTCATCACCAAAATCCGATCGGTAATCCCTAATAATTCGGGCATTTCGGAGGAAATCATAATGATGCCTTTATCTTTTTGCGCCAACTGCATGATTAATTGATAAATCTCGAATTTGGCACCGACATCAATGCCGCGGGTCGGTTCGTCCAGCATCAGAATTTCCGGTTGAGTCAACAACCAACGTCCGATGATAACCTTTTGCTGATTGCCGCCGGAAAGCGAACCGATAGTGGTGCGGTGCGACGGAGTTTTCACATTCATGGCGTCGATCACCCATTGGGTGTCGCTTTTCATTTTCTTATTGCTCAACAGGCCCCATTTCGTCATGTACGATTTCATGTTGGAAATCAGTGAGTTAAATTCGATACTCAGATTTGCATAAATGCCGGTAGAACGGCGTTCTTCGGTAACCAATGCAAAACCGTTATTAATGGCTTCAAGTGCGGTCCGATTATTCACTGTTTTTCCGTGTAGTTTTACAGTGCCGCTCCGGCGTTCCCGCACACCGAAAATCGTTTCCACAATATCCGTCCGTTTGGCGCCCACCAAACCGGCAATACCGAGAATTTCCCCTTTGCGCAGTTGGAAGCTGACATCCTGAATAGAAGGTTGATTAAGCGCGGTTAAGTGTTCCACTTCCAGAATCACTTCTTTCGGCGTATTGGTTTTTTCCGGGAAACGTTGGGTTAATTCACGCCCTACCATCATCGCCACCACCTGCTCCATCGTGGTGTCTTTCACATTGACGGTATTCACCCATTGTCCGTCGCGCAGAATGGTAATTTCGTCACAAATTTTGAAAATTTCATCCATTTTGTGGGAAATATAAATGATACCGCAACCGCGGTTCTTCAGCTTTTCGATGATGGTAAACAGGTGCTCCACTTCTTTTTCGGAAAGCGATGAAGTCGGTTCATCCATAATCACGATTCTGGCGTTATAAGAGAACGCTTTCGCAATCTCGATCATCTGCATTTGAGAAACGGAAAGATTTGCCACCTTTTCCCGCGGATCTACCTCAATGCCCAGTTCGTCAAAAATCGCCTTGGTGTCGTTATACATTTTGGTGTGATCCACAAAAATGCCTTTTAACGGATAACGCCCCAGCCAGAGATTATCCATGACACTGCGCTGGCGAACCAGGTTTAACTCCTGATGCACCATAGAAATCCCGTTTTCCAGGGCTTCTTTTGATGTTTTGAAATTAACGGGTTTGCCTAAAAATAAAATTTCACCTTCATCTTTGGCATAAATCCCGAACAGGCATTTGAGTAAAGTTGATTTTCCTGCTCCGTTCTCTCCCATTAAGGCGTGAACACTGTGAGATTTTACGGAGAGATTGGCATGATCCAGGGCTTTTACCCCAGGAAATGACTTGCTAACGTTGGTCATTGTGAGTAGCACTTCCTGATTACTTTGTGCCGTCATACATCACCCCACAAATTGTTATAAAAATCAGGCACGCACACAATCCGATGTAATGCGTGCCCATCGCAGTTATTTCAAGAACTCGGACAAGTTGTCTTTATCTACGCCCACATAAGGGATACGAACCACCTTGTTTTCGATTTTCCACTCGGTTCCTTCCGCGGCATCTTTACCTTGTCCTAAGTTGTTGGCTAACTGAACAACGGCTTTCCCTTGACCGGCGCCGTCATTTAATACGGTACCCGCAATATCGCCTTTTTTGATCAGTTGCAACACTTCAGGTAAAGCATCTACCCCGAAAATCGGTAATTTCTTACCGTGTGCTTTTACCGCTTCCAACGCGCCCATTGCCATACCGTCATTATTGGAAATAATCATTTCAATGTCGTTAGCTCTGGCGCTGGATAACCAGGCGTCGGTTTTATCTTTCGCCATTGCGGCATCCCACATACCGGTATCCATAAATAATTGTTCGGTTTGAATACCTAATTCATTTAATTTCTCAATTACGTATTTGGTACGGGCTTCCGCATCCGGATGACCCGGTTCGCCTTTTAACAATACATATTGGATCTTACCGTCTTTATTTAAGTCTAACGCCGGATTGGCTTTCCATTGTTTGGCGATTAAGTCGCCTTGAATTAAGCCGGATTCTTTCGGATCGGTTCCCACATAATAAGCTTTATCGTATTTTGCCAAAGCTTTTTCACCGGGATCTTTATTAAAGAATACGACCGGAATATCATCCGGTTTCGCTTTACCGATAATGGTCGGTGCGGCGGAAGGGTCAACCAAATTGATAGCTAAGGCTTTTACGCCTTTAGAAAGCAATACGTCCACTTGGTCGTTTTGAATGGATTGGGCATTTTGAGAGTCATTCATCAATAATTTTACATCTTTTAATTGTTCCGCTTCTTTATTGATTTCTTTACGCATTAACGCCATGAAGTTATCGTCATATTTATAAATGGTCACACCGATTTTCGTTTCGGCTTGAGCGGTACTCATACCGGCAACCAGACCGACAGCCAATGCAATTGCACTTAGACCTAATTTTTTCATAATGCTACTTCTCCAATTAGTAGAATCAAATCATCCGTAGGGCATGCTTCACGGCGTTTTTCACCAGCCTGAGGCTATGCGACGACACTGTTTTCAGGAGCCGTTTATTTTTCATAAACTCATCCCATAAACAAACCCTAAAAATGCTGCGTCCTGCAGCTGGCGGAAATATAGCGGTTAAGAAACTAAAATACCGTGATCAAGTTCACAATTTCACATTGCCCTTTTCGGCTATTTGTGAAAATGTGATTCAGATCACAAAGCCAAAATCTCATTATGGTATTCTTGTGACGTTTCAAATATTGAATAATCAATAATGTTAACATTTACAGTCAAATTGTAAGGAGTAGTACAATGACTACGTTATTCGACCCGACGGAACATCCGCACCGCCGTTATAATCCGTTAACGGATCAATGGGTGCTTGTTTCTCCTCATCGCGCCAAACGTCCTTGGCAAGGTCAGCAGGAAAAAGTTAACGAAGAGCAAAAGCCGACTCATGATCCAAACTGTTATCTTTGTCCGCGTAACAAACGAATCACGGGTGAACCGAATCCGGATTACCGAAAACCGTACGTCTTCCGTAACGATTTTTCCGCTTTGCTGCAGGATACGCCGGCACCGGAAGAAAACATTGATCCGCTTTTCCGCACCGCGCGCGCCCGCGGCGAAAGCCGAGTCATCTGTTTTTCTCCGGATCACAGCAAAACCCTGCCTTTATTGACCGTTGATGAAATCAATGAAGTCATTAAAGTTTGGCAGCAACAGCTACAGGAACTCGGACAAACTTATCCTTGGGTACAAATTTTTGAAAACAAAGGCGCCGCAATGGGCTGTTCCAACCCACATCCCCACGGACAAATCTGGGCAAACAGCTTTTTGCCGAACGAAGTGGCGCGAGAAGATATCAATCAACGGAAATATTATCAACAGCAAGGTTCCGTCTTATTAGTGGATTACGCCAAGCGGGAACTGGAACAAAAAGAACGTATCGTAGTAGAAACCGAACACTGGCTTGCGCTGGTGCCTTATTGGGCGGTCTGGCCTTTTGAAACTCTGTTGCTGCCTAAAACTCATGTCAAACGACTGACCGAATTATCCGCCGAACAAGCGCAGGACTTAGCCGTCATTCTGAAAAAACTGACTACGAAATACGATAATCTGTTCGAAACCAGCTTCCCTTATTCCATGGGTTTCCACGCAGCGCCATTCAACGGCGAAGACAACGAACACTGGCAATTGCACGCTCATTTCTACCCGCCGCTATTAAGATCGGCGACAGTCCGCAAATTTATGGTGGGTTACGAAATGCTCGGCGAAAGTCAACGGGATTTAACGGCGGAACAAGCGGCGGCGAGATTACGGGAGTTAAGCGAGGTTCATTATCAACTTCGGTAGTCTCTTACTTTCTTTGCTTCGCCAAAGGCGCCATACTTTTCTTTGCCTGCACAAAGAAAAGTATGCAAAAGAAAGTGCACCCCGACTTCGGTGCTGTTCTTCGCTTGATTGAAATTTTCTTCACGAAAAATAAGTAAACTCGCTACGCTCAGACAAACTTATTTTTCTGAAAATTTCAAGTCGATCAGGCACCTCAGACGGGGCCCATTAGAGTTTTTCAATAAAAAGTGCGGTCAAATTTTTGAACGTTTTTTTACAATGAATAAAAAACTATAAATTTAGATGAACAAGCCGGTTCCCTTTTTGCCGCCTGAAAATGATTAAATTTGCTTAACGAAAATCTTGTAAACTCGCTGTGCTCGAACAAACAAGATTTTCTACAAATTTAATCATTTTCAGAAAACAAGGCAAAACGAGGGCGCTTTTCTTTGGCAAAGCAAAGAAAGTCAGTTCAACTGCAAACTGCGGTCAAAAAAAGGATACTTTTATGCACCCAAAATCACAATCACGACATCTTTTTCAACAAAAATACAACAAAGCGCCGACCCTTAATGTTTATGCTCCCGGGCGCGTTAATATCATCGGCGAACACACCGATTACAACGACGGTTTTGTGATGCCCTGTGCTATAAATTACGGCACGGCAATCAGCGGCGCCAAAAGGGATGATCAGGTTTTCAACGTGTATGCGGCGGATTTAAACGAATGCGACCAATTCCGGCTGGATCAACCGATTGTGCCGAATCCGGCGAAAAAATGGACGGGTTATGTGCGCGGCGTGGTGAAATTCATTCAGGAACGCTGCCCCGAATTCCGCCAAGGCGCGGATTTAGTTATCAGCGGCAATGTGCCGTTGTCATCCGGCTTGAGTTCGTCGGCGTCACTGGAAGTGGCCGTCGGAAAATTCTGTCAGTTATTGGGCGAATTGCCGCTCAGCAATACGGATATTGCGCTTATCGGGCAAAAAGCGGAAAACCGATTCGTCGGCGCCAACTGCGGCAACATGGATCAGCTTATTTCCGCATTAGGTCAGGCGGAGCATCTGCTGATGATTGACTGCCGATCCCTCGAAACTTTGCCGACGCCGATGCCGAAAGACATCGCGGTGATGATTGTCAATTCTCACGTAAAACACGATTTGGTCACCGGCGAATACAATACGCGTCGTCAACAATGCGAAGCGGCGGCAAAATTCTTCGGCGTGAAAGCGCTGCGCGACGTGTCTATCGAGCAATTCCAAAAAAGAGAAACGGAATTGACCGCACTTGATGCCGAAATGGCGAAACGGGCGCGTCATGTGGTAACCGAAAATCAGCGGGTGCTGGATGCGGCGCAAGCGCTGAATCGCGGAGATATTTCCCGGTTGGGCGAATTGATGAACGCTTCGCATGTTTCCATGCGGGACGATTTTGAAATTACCACGCCGGAAATTGATTATCTGGTGGAACTGGCACAGTCCGTGATCGGCAAATCCGGCGGCGCACGCATGACCGGCGGTGGTTTCGGCGGCTGTATCGTTGCCCTGGCGCCGGCGGAAAAAGTGGACGCCGTGCGCCAAATCATCGCCGATAATTACCAACAACGAACCGGTCTGAAGGAAGATTTTTACGTGTGCACGGCGTCAAAAGGGGTTCATCAATGTTAGAGAAAACCGCTGCGCTTGCGCCGGACGGGCGACCGTTTCAATTATTCACGCTGACCAACGCCGGCGGTATGACGGTTCAAATTATGGATTGGGGTGCCGGCTGGATTTCCTGCAAAGTGCCGGTTAACGGGCAATTACGGGAAGTATTGCTGGGTTGCAAAGCGGAAGATTACCCGCAGCAAACCGCCTATCTCGGCGCCAGCATCGGACGCTACGCCAATCGGATCGCCAATAGCAGTTTCGAATTAAACGGTCAAAAATTCGTATTAACGGCCAATCAGGGCAAACACCAGTTGCACGGCGGCTCAGGCTTCGACAAACGGCGCTGGACACCGGAAAAGTGCGGTCAAAATTTCGTGAGTTTTTTGCTGTTTTCGGAAGACGGCGATCAAGGTTTTCCCGGCAACGTTCAGGCACGTGTCCATTACGAGCTGAACGATGACAACGGACTGACGATCACTTACGAAGCGCAAAGCGATCGGGATACGCCGCTCAATTTGACCAATCACGCTTATTTCAACTTACTCAACGCCGCCGACGGCTGCGATGTGCGAGATCACTTTTTACAGTTAAATGCCGCGCAATTTTTACCCGTAGACAACGAAGGCATTCCCAATGCGCCGTTGAAAAATGTGGCGGGAACCAGTTTTGATTTTCGCTGTGCCAAACCGATCAAGCAGGACTTTTTGCTAGAAGAACAACGGGCGACCAAAGGGTACGATCACGCGTTTCTGCTGAACGAGGAGGCGACAAAAACAGCGGCAATTCTGACCGCACCCGACGGGTCGCTACAGTTGAAAATAAGTACGTCGCAACCGGCGTTACAGGTTTACAGCGGAAATTATCTGGCCGGCACGCCCACTCGTTCGGGCGGCATTTATCAGGATTATCAAGGCATCGCACTTGAAACGCAAGCGTTACCCGATACGCCGAACCATCCGGAATGGCAACGATTCGGCGGCATGGTGAAAGCGGGAGAACATTATCAACAGCGTACCACCTTCCAATTTGTGACCGCCGAATAACAAAACGCCCGCCGATTTTATTCGACGGGCGTTTTTCTTTGTTTTATTCCTGATGCGTTTTTTCTTCCGGCAAAATCAGATTCAGAATAATGGCAAGCAACGAACCCACCGTAATCCCCGAGCCCAACACTTCTTTGAAAAAGTGCGGAAGTTTATCCAATAATTCCGGACGAGTGGTGACGGCTAATCCGCAACCGATGGAAATCGCGATAATCAAGCCGTTACGACGGCTGCGTTCCACGGTATCCAACATCTGAATTCCCGCCGCAATAATCATGGCAAACATCATTAGCCCCGCACCACCCAACACCGGCAACGGAATCGACACGATTAACGCACCGAATACCGGGAACAGTCCCGCCAACACCAATAATACGCCGGTTAACGCCACCACATAACGGCTGGCCACGCCGGTTAGAGAAATAACACCGATATTTTGTGAGAAAGAAGAAAACGGCGTGGTCGACATAATTGCGGCCAGGGCGGAACCCAGTCCGTCCGCCAATACGCCTCCGCGCAGATGTTTACCGGTAATTTCCGTTTGTGTAGCGTTTCCCAACGCCAGGAAATTACCGCTGGATTCCACAATCGTCACCAGATAAGCGATAGACATGCCGATAATACCGGAAATCGGGAAGGATAAACCAAAATGTAACGGTTGCGGCAAAGCAAAAATATCGGCGTTTTTCACACCGTCAAAACTTACCCAGCCCAAGGCTAACGCCACGATATAGCCCGTCATCATACCGATCACGATGGCCGCCGCAGAGAAAATTCCTTTGCCCCATTGCACCAACACAATAACAATCACCAGCACGAAAGTCGCCATCATCAGATTGGCCGGCGTCGCGTAATCGGCATCGCCGCGCTGACCGCCGGCAAACCAATCGACCGCGACGGGAATCAGACTTAAACCGATCATCATAACCACAGTTCCCGTTACCACCGGAGGAAACAGTTTACGAATCGACGGCATGAAGAAACTGCCAACAATCATCACCAGCGATCCCACCAAGGATGCGCCGAGAATCCCCGAAATACCGTATTCGCTGAATCCTATCGCCAAGGCGGCGGCAACGAAAGTGAAGCTCGTGCCCATTACGCTGGGCAAACGAATACCGATTGGTCCTAAACCGCGACATTGGACAACGGTAACAAGACCGGAAACCAATAAGGCCGCATTCACTAATGTGATGGTGTCCGCCGTCGGCAATTTAAGCACGTTACCAATAACCAGAGGCACCGCAATGATGCCGCCCAGCGCCGCTAACAAATGTTGTGCGGCAAGTAATAAACTTAAGCCAAACGGTGGCTTATCTTCTACGTTATAGAGTAAACGATTCACTGCGTTAATCCTGTTGGTCAAGCAAATCAGCGGTTTTAGCCTTGCCGCGTTTGACAAGGCGTGAACGCATTCTGATATTAATCATTTCCACACAAACGGAGAAGGTCATTGCGAAGTACACATAGGCTTTCGGAATATGGAAATCAAGGCTTTCTGCAATCAACATCACACCAATCATAATTAAGAACGATAATGCCAAAACCTTAAGTGTCGGATGGGTATCCACAAAATCGCCTATCGCGCGGGCGGCCAGCATCATCACACCGACGGCAATCATAATGGCGATAATCATTATTTCAAGATTATTTACCATACCCACAGCGGTGATAACGGAATCAAGCGAAAACACAATATCAAGAACAGCAATTTGAATGAGCGTGAAGAAATAGTTCGGAGCTTTTTTCTTATCGAGAATTTCATCATCTTCGTCTTCAGGAATCATTTCATTATGAATTTCATGCGTACTTTTGACAATTAAGAACAACCCTCCGAGCAATAAAATTAAATCCCGACCTGAGATCTCTTGCCCGAGTACGGTAAATAACGGTTGAGTCAGTTTCATAATCCAAGCGAGTGAAACCAATAATGCAATACGCGTACACATAGCAAGCGTAAGCCCGATAACACGAGCGGATTGGCGCTGCTTCACCGGCAAACGCCCCACCAGAATACTGATAAAAATAATGTTGTCGATACCCAGCACGATTTCAAGTGCGGTTAATGTGAAAAGTGCAATCCAGGCTTCGGGATTACTAAACCACTCAAACATAATATGTCCTTAAAAGAAATTGAATTTGCCGATCATATCGGGTTAATTAAAAAATGCAATCAAGCGACGAAATAATTTTGCAAAATTTCGGCCGTAAATTCTTTGCGTAAATAAAAGCCCAGCGGCAGAGTTTCGATAACCTCTCCTTTCCGACCGATACCTTGGGTGCGGGCTTTATTATTAGCGCCTTTCGGGCGCAACTGCAGCACTTCGCCCAGCGTAGCGTTAATCTGATGAACCTTGCCCAACACAATGTAATCCATCAGTTCCTCCCAATCGCGGCGAAGGCGGTTTTCCTGTTCCGCATCGGGCTGCCATAACACCGGCGCGCCGATATAACGTTCCGCCAAAGGAATCCGCCGTTCGCCCTGCACGGGAATCCATAATACTTTGGACAATTTATGCTTAACGTGCGAATGCGCCCAGTTAACGCCTGAATTCTGCACCAGCGGCGCAAGACTGACGAAAGTGGTTTCCAGAGGATAACCTTGCGCATCGATAGGAATGGTTTTAAGTTCGATGCCGAGATGAGAAAAATCCTGTTCGGGCTTGCTGCCCGCTTTGGCGCCCAAAGCTATTTCCAGTAATTGCCCGACCCAGCCTTTATTGCGCTTAAGATTCGGCGGCACGGAAAGATTCAGCTCCGTCGCCAGTTCACCCAAGGTTAAACCCGCGATGGATTTTGCACGATTAAGCAATTCGGTTTCGGATGAAGGGCTATCGGTTTTCATAAAGTGCGGTCAAAATTTTGAATGTTTTTTTATTCGGCATGGATAATCCGTCGTTCAGATTTTGTACTTTTTCAACAATTTCTGTTTCACGTATTCCACGCCTTTGTCCACATAAGCGACGCCTTCCAAATCCAGTAAAAAACGTTTTACCGGCAATCCGCCGCCGAAACCGGTCAATTGACGGTTTTTGCCCAGCACTCGATGACAAGGAATAATAATGCTGATGGGATTGCTGCCTACCGCTCCGCCTACGGCACGCACGGCTTTCGGGTTATCCAGCGCCTGCGCCAGACCGCCGTAAGTAGCAGTTTCGCCTAAAGGAATTTTCCGCAATGCCGTCCAGACGGCTTGCTGAAAATCGGTGCCCTGCGGCGCCAGAGGAATTTGCGCGAAGGTTTCTTTTTCGCCGTTGAAATAACGCGTTAACGTCGCTTTCACCTCATCAAACAGCGGACGATTTTCATCAAAAATCCATTTCGGATTCGGCGTTGTCTGTTCCGCTTCGCAATCCAGATTGGTCAGCTTGCCGTCCTGTTCCAACATCAGCAAGCGACCGACCGGCGAAGAAAAATAGCAATAATAAATCGGTTTCATAAAATAAAAAGGGCGTAAAAAAACTTACGCCCGATTATAGATGAAATCGATTAGAAACGATAGTTTAAGTTCAAACCGTAAAGATTAACCTGTGAACGCACTTTATAACGGCCTTCCACCGAAATTCCGCGTACGTTTTCCACTTCCGTGAAGGTGCGGGTTTTGCCGTGCACATAGGCGTAAGCCAGATCCACGGAAAGATTCGGCGTAAATCGATAGGTCGCGCCCAGACTGTACCACATACGATGCGTGTCCGGGATAGAAATGGAGGATTTACGTCCCGCCGCGCCTTCGTCATGGGCAATCCCCGCGCGTAAGGTTAGCTTATCGTTCACGTCATAAGTGGTACCGAAAGCCACACGGGAAGTATCGCCGAAATGTTCCGTTTTATCAAAAACCTGAACGCCGGAGTCGGTATAAGCCTGTAAGCGTTGTACGCGACTCCACTTGGTCAATTTATAGCTGTAATGAATCGCCCAGTTAGAGGTTAATTGATGATAACCGGAAAACTCCCAATAATCCGGCAGATTCAACTCCACCGAACCGTCATGTTTGGTTAACCCGCCCAGACCGGCAGGCAAATCGTTTTCAATCGTACCGTCAAATTTAATTTTCACTTTGGAATGATAAGCCAGACCGAAGCGATGATTCGGGTTGATTTGGTACGTTGCGCCGGCATTATAACCGATGCCCCAGTCATCCCCTTTCAAATCCGTCACAAAATCCGTCGGCAAAATGGTTTCCGACCGACCCGCTATCTTCAAACGGGCATTCAATAAAGGCGCTAAACCGCCGACACGGCGCGAGAGCTTCGCTTCCGCATAAACCACATCCAATCCCAGACCAAAACTCCAGTGCTCATCCAAACGGTATGCGCCGCTCAGATTCAGATTGATAGTGGTTAAATCCGTCGTTCCGCCCATTAACCCGGCGTTATAATCCGCGTTATATTCGGTGGCCAACCCGTAATTCACATTTGCTCCGCCACCAACGGAAAATTTCTCGTCAATAGGATAAATCCAATAAGCGTTAGGCAAAAATTTACTTGAAATGGCGTCGGAATAACCGGCGTCGACACGATATCCCACAGCCGGCACACCGATCTCGCCCTCAATATTCACACCCGGATTCACCCAAATGCCGCCCATTGAAATTTCAGGACGTTTAAATTGTGTCATTAACGCCGGATTGGTTGCCACCACGCCCGCGTTATCGGCAATCGCCGCTTCCCCGGCATAAGCGCGTCCCAAACCTGATGTCGTCACTTCCTGCAACTGAAAAGCCGCCGCGTTAGCTGCGCCCGCACAAAGCGTTAACGCCGAAGCAAACAGCGTTTTTGTTAAAATTTTATTCATTAAATCAGTTCCCTGGATCATATCCGTTCAATAAAAACAGCCGGATTCTAAATAAAGCTGAAATCCGGTGCAAATTTATTTGTTATATTTAGAACTAATCCGACCAGTTAACTTGAAACGGTTAAAAATGACGACAACGAATTAAAATATGCTCACTCGACAGGAGAAACGCCATGGCTCAAACCTTGCAACAAAAAATTCTGGAAAACAGCGGCTGTTCTAAAAAGAAAAGCACGGAATTTCTCGACGGCAGTGAAAGTGCGGTCGATTTTGAGCAAGTTTTTACCACGGAAGAAGAGGCGCGGAAAACGCTTAACCGGCTCACCGCCATAGCACGGGAAGCAGAAACCGAACCCTGTATTATTCAAAGCCGCATATCTTCGCAGAATCATCGGTTTCACCTGAAAGCGCAATTTGAGTTCTGTTGTCAGGCGGAAAGTTTCATTTTTCAGATGAAATGCCGATCATCGGTAAAAGTTTAAAAACTCAGGAATAAACGCTTCGCTTTCTTATCAATTCAGAATTTTATGCTGAATAAACAAGATAATTTAGTTTATTAATTTTATTTAAATCCTCATAATCCATTAAAAAACAAATATTTATCTAAAAAATCCGTTGACAGTGCCGTTTAAATCCGTAAGATTGAGGGCAATTCAACGGAATTTACAGGATTTTCTATGTTCTACTTCGTTTCTCTCCTGCTTAACTTACGATTATCACAGTCTCTGTGCGGTTAAGTTGTGGACGAGAGAAATGCAGCAAACATTCAAAAAACGTTTCCAAATTCGCCCGCACTTTAAGCGGGTTTTTTCATATATAAAAAGGACATCAATATGGCTCAAGATCGCGTCATTATTTTCGACACCACCTTGCGTGATGGCGAACAAGCATTAAAAGCAAGTTTAACCGTAAAAGAAAAATTGCAGATTGCCTTAGCCTTGGAACGCTTAGGCGTGGACGTGATGGAAGTAGGCTTTCCGGTTTCGTCCGCCGGCGATTTCGAATCCGTGCAAACCATCGCTCAACACGTGAAAAACAGTATCGTTTGCGGGCTTTCCCGGGCGGTGAACAAAGACATCGACGCCGCGGCACAAGCCTTAAAAGTGGCGGAACGTTTCCGGATTCATACCTTTATCGCCACCTCTGCTTTGCATGTAGAAGCCAAATTAAAACGCTCTTTCGACGACGTGGTGGAAATGGCGATTGCAGCGGTGAAACGCGCCCGTCAATATACCGACGACGTGGAATTTTCCTGTGAAGATGCGGGCCGTACCGGTATCGATAATATCTGTCGCGTCGTTGAAGCCGCCATTAATGCGGGCGCAACCACGGTGAATATTCCGGATACCGTGGGTTTCTGTCTGCCGACGGAATACGGCAATATTATCCATCAGGTTATGAATCGCGTGCCGAATATCGACAAAGCCGTGGTTTCCGTGCATTGCCATAACGACCTGGGCATGGCGACCGCCAATTCCTTAACCGCAGTATTGAACGGCGCGCGCCAAATCGAATGTACGATTAACGGTATCGGCGAACGCGCAGGCAATACGGCCTTAGAAGAAGTGGTGATGAGCATGAAAACCCGTCAGGACTTATTTGCCGTAGATACGCGTATTAACACTCAGGAAATTCACCGCGTCAGCCAAATGGTAAGCCAGATTTGCAATATGCCGATTCAGCCGAATAAAGCGATCGTCGGTGAAAACGCGTTCTCCCATTCATCGGGAATTCATCAGGACGGCATGCTGAAAAACAAAAATACTTACGAAATTATGTCGCCCGAAACCATCGGTCTGAAAAAAGAGAAGTTAAACTTAACCGCCCGTTCCGGTCGTGCAGCGGTGAAAGGTCATATGGCGGATATGGGTTATACCGAACAGGATTACGATTTGGACAAACTATACGAAGCGTTCCTGAAACTTGCCGATAAAAAAGGCCAGGTGTTCGATTACGATCTGGAAGCGCTCGCCTTTATCGATATGCAGCAAGGTGATGAAGATCGCCTGAAATTAGACGTCATCACGTCGCAAACCATCAGCACGCTGCCGGCTTCCGCATTCGTGCAGGTGGAACTGGACGGTAAACGGATTAACCAAACCTCCAACGGCGGTAACGGCCCGGTGGACGCGGTGTATAACGCCATTATGCAAATCGTGGGCATGGATCTGAAAATGTCTCACTATAACTTAACCGCGAAAGGCGAAGGCGCCGAAGCCCTCGGCCAAGTGGATATTGTGGTAGAATATCAGGGACGTAAATTCCACGGCGTAGGTTTGGCGACGGACATCGTCGAATCCTCCGCACTGGCGCTGGTGCATGCCATCAATGCGATTTACCGTTCGCAAAAAGTGGCGGATTTAACCAAGGATTTAAAACATTAATTGTTAAAGGCTCGCGGAACTTAAAAGTGCGGTCACAAAAAGCAACGCTTTTTGAACGTTGGCTTTGCCAACGGTGACGAAGCCATAAGTAATCGCATCGGCGATTGCGCATAAAATTTTAATCATTTTTCAGCAATAGGAAAACAACATGTCGACATACAACGTAGCGGTGCTTCCCGGCGACGGTATCGGGCCCGAAGTCATGGCGGAAGCCATTAAGGTTTTAGACAAAGTCCAGGCGAAATTCGGTTTTAAACTGAATTTCACTCAATACCTGGTGGGCGGCGCGGCAATCGATGCGAAAGGCGAACCGCTGCCGGCGGAAACGTTAAAAGGCTGTGATGAGGCCGACGCCATTTTATTCGGTTCCGTAGGCGGCCCGAAATGGACCAATCTGCCGCCGGATCGCCAACCGGAACGTGGCGCTTTACTGCCGCTGCGCAAACATTTCAAACTGTTTTGTAATCTTCGTCCCGCCACTCTTTATAAAGGCTTGGAAAAATTCTGTCCGCTACGCGCGGACATCGCGGCGAAAGGCTTCGATATGGTGGTGGTACGCGAATTAACCGGCGGAATCTACTTCGGTCAGCCGAAAGGTCGCGAAGGCGAAGGTTCGCAAACCAAAGCGTTTGACACCGAAGTGTATTACAAATACGAAATCGAACGCATTGCCCGTGCCGCCTTCGACGCCGCCATGAAACGCCGTAAACGCGTCACCTCGGTAGACAAAGCGAACGTGCTGCAAAGCTCAATCCTATGGCGCGAAACCGTAGCGGAAATCGCCAAAGAATATCCGCAAGTGACCGTTGAAAACATGTATATCGACAACGCCACCATGCAATTAATCAAAGCGCCGGAAAGTTTCGACGTGTTGCTTTGTTCGAACATTTTCGGCGATATTATTTCCGATGAAGCGGCGATGATTACCGGTTCAATGGGAATGTTGCCGTCCGCCAGCCTGAATGAAGAAGGATTCGGTTTATACGAACCGGCAGGCGGCAGCGCACCGGATATTGCCGGCAAAGGCATTGCGAATCCGATCGCGCAAATTCTTTCCGCCGCCATGATGTTACGTTACAGCTTTAACCTTAACGAAGCGGCGGACGCCATTGAAAATGCGGTGCAAAGCGTGTTAGCGGCGGGCCATCGCACCAGCGATTTAGCGGATAATTCGACACCCGTTTCAACGGCGGAAATGGGAACTTTGATTGCGAATGCAATTTAAAAAAACTTGCGAAAATTTTATGCGTAATCGCCGATGCGATTACTTATGGCTTCGCCACCGTTGGCAAAGCCAACGTTCAAAAAGCGTTGCTTTTTGTGACCGCACTTTATGCATCGGGCGTAATAAAATACGCCCTCACAACGAATTTACGATCTAACGAGAGACTAAAATGGGCAAAACACTCTACCAAAAACTGTTCGACGCACATGTGGTGTACGAAGCGGAAGGCGAAACGCCGATTCTTTATATTAACCGACATTTGATTCACGAAGTGACGTCGCCGCAAGCATTTGACGGCTTGCGCGTGGCGGGACGTCAGGTGCGTCAGGTGAGCAAAACCTTCGGCACCATGGATCACAGCATTTCAACCCAAGTGCGCGATGTCAACAAACTTGAAGGTCAAGCGAAAATTCAGGTTTTAGAATTGGATAAAAACTGTAAAGCCACTGGCATTTCATTATTCGATATGAATACCAAAGAACAGGGTATCGTGCATGTCATGGGGCCCGAACAAGGCTTAACCTTGCCGGGCATGACCATTGTTTGCGGCGACTCGCACACCGCGACTCACGGCGCATTCGGCGCGTTGGCGTTCGGAATCGGCACCTCCGAAGTGGAACATGTGTTAGCCACTCAAACGCTGAAACAGGCGCGCGCGAAAAACATGAAAGTGGAAGTCCGCGGCAAGGTTAACCCGGGTATTACCGCAAAAGACATCGTTTTGGCGATTATCGGCAAAACGACCATGGCGGGCGGCACCGGTCACGTGGTGGAATTCTGCGGTGAAGCGATTCGGGATCTATCGATGGAAGGACGAATGACCGTATGTAACATGGCAATCGAATTCGGCGCCAAGGCCGGTTTAATCGCACCGGACGAAACCACATTTGCATACCTGAAAGGTCGTCCGCATGCGCCGAAAGGCAAAGACTGGGACGATGCCGTGGAATACTGGAAAACCTTAAAATCCGATGACGACGCGCATTTCGACACAGTTGTGGTGTTAGAAGCCAAAGACATCGCCCCGCAAGTGACCTGGGGAACCAACCCGGGACAAGTCATCGCCATCGATCAACTTGTGCCGAATCCGGCGGAGATGGCGGATCCCGTCACCAAAGCGTCAGCGGAAAAAGCCCTGGCTTACATTGGCTTGGAACCCAATACCGATCTAAAAAACGTGGCTGTCGATCAGGTGTTTATCGGCTCCTGCACCAATTCCCGTATCGAAGACTTACGCGCCGCCGCCGCCGTAATGAAAGGCCGTAAAAAAGCGGATAACGTAAAACGCGTGCTGGTCGTTCCGGGTTCCGGCTTAGTGAAAGAACAAGCGGAAAAAGAAGGTTTGGACAAAATCTTTATCGAAGCCGGTGCGGAATGGCGTAATCCGGGTTGTTCAATGTGCTTGGGAATGAATGACGATCGCTTGGGCGAATGGGAACGTTGCGCCTCCACCTCAAACCGCAACTTTGAAGGTCGCCAGGGCCGTAACGGTCGCACTCACCTGGTCAGCCCCGCAATGGCGGCAGCGGCGGCGATGTTCGGTAAATTCGTCGATATTCGTCATGTCGAATTAAATTAATCATAACTATGAGAGCGAATAACGTTCGCTCTTGCGAAAAGGATAAAGATAAAATGGCAGGATTAAAACAACATTCGGGCTTGGTCGTTCCGCTGGATGCAGCGAACGTGGACACGGACGCAATTATTCCGAAACAATTCTTACAAGCCATCACCCGCGTGGGTTTCGGCAAACATTTATTCCACGAATGGCGCTATTTAGATGCGGCGGAAACCCAACCTAACCCGGAATTCGTGCTGAATTTCCCGCAATATCAGGGCGCCAGCATTTTACTCGCCCGCAAAAATTTAGGCTGCGGTTCATCCCGCGAACATGCGCCTTGGGCGCTTGCCGACTATGGTTTCAAAGTGATGATTGCGCCAAGTTTCGCGGACATTTTCTACAACAACAGCTTAAACAATCACATGTTGCCGATTAAATTAAGCGAAGCAGAAGTGGACGAAATTTTTCACTGGGTGTGGGACAACCCGGGCAAACAAATTCATGTGGATTTGGAAGCGAAAACCGTCACCGTCGGCGAAAAAGTTTATCATTTCGAGCTGGACGAATTTCGCCGTCACTGCCTGTTGGAAGGCCTGGACAACATCGGGTTAACTCTTCAGCATGAAGACGCGATTGCGGCGTATGAGAAAAAAATTCCCGCGTTCTTGCGTTAATCTTCCGTTCTAAAAAAGTGCGGTCAAAAAACTCAAGATTTTTTGACCGCACTTTTATCGCCGTAATTATTCTTTTTTCCATGACCTTTTCATTCGGTCGGTATTGCTGTCGCAACGGCAACATTTTTTTCGTATTGACACAATAAGCCGTTAAATTGCGCTCAGTTTAAACCGAGTCTGCGCCCGACTTTGCGCAGCAGTAAAAATCCCCAAGGCCACAAGGCGCCGGTGATCAGGGCGCCGAAAATGTCTTTCCAGTCAAAAACGGCGCTGTGAATAAACATTTCCACCAGGAAAATGCCAAAACGAATGACAAAAACCGCAATCATCATCAGTAGACTTTGCTGCCAAAGGGATAAATTGCTGAGAATTTGATGGTAACGCGCAACAAAATAGGCAAAAAC
This sequence comes from Actinobacillus sp. GY-402, assembly GCF_014843355.1. Classification (GTDB taxonomy): domain Bacteria; phylum Pseudomonadota; class Gammaproteobacteria; order Enterobacterales; family Pasteurellaceae; genus Exercitatus; species Exercitatus varius. The sequence continues at coordinate 217,464 of NZ_CP062137.1, read as the reverse complement.
GGAAAGCACTAAACCATGTACGCCTAAAATGGAACCGATAACCAAATCCCAGATAATGCCTAGTACGAACGCCGTTCCTACATTCACGGTCGTCGGCAACGCCAGAATCCAATAGGTTAAAATCAGGATCAACCAAGAGGGTTTAAAGCTTTGGAAACCGCTCGGCCAGGGCGCAATTTCAAGTACCAGCGCCACTACAAAAACGGCAACCAGACCTATTACCTGTAACAAAAACCGTCCGTTCATTAATCTTCTTCTCTGTGTTCCTGAATTTCAGGCGAAACCTGATGATCGTTACTGTTCATTTCCGGTAAATTTTCGGGAATCGCAATATCGTCTTTTTCGCCGTTTTCCTTGCTATTCTCGTTGCCTTCCGTCACCAAGGCTTTTTTAGTGTCCACACCGCGTTCCTTATTGGCTAAACGTTGCTGCACCGTATTGCGCACATCTTCGGGCGAACTGGCCTGATATTTATGAATTTCTTCATGGCTCCAAACCAATAATACGTAACGTAAACGCTCCAGCGACGCCAACGGTTTTGCCGTCACGGTGGCGAAATAATTGGAACCGTCGCGTGATACGTTTTCCACCACCGCAACCGGATAACCTTCGGGGAAACGGCCGCCCAGGCCCGAAGTCACCAATAAATCGCCTTTCGCAATATCCACGGAACGCGGTACATTATCCAAAGTTAACTCATCGCTGCGCCCCGATCCGCTGGCAATTACTCGCACGTCATTACGTAAAACCTGAACGGGAATGGAGTGCGTTACGTCGCTAATCAGCAACACGCGGCTGCTTTTTTCGCCGACGGAAATAATCTGCCCGACCACGCCTTTTTCATCAATTACCGGCTGCCCCACATAGGCGCCTTCTTGCCGCCCTTGGTTAATCACGACTTGTTGGCGGTAACGATCCGTTTCCGCGGTCAGAATTTCTCCGATTTTTTTGTATTCGTCGGTTCGCAACGGCGAATTGAGCAACAGACGCAAACGTTGATTTTCCACTTTAAGCTGATCCAGCAACAACAAATCCGCGTTTTTCTCGCGCAACTGTTCTTTCAGCACTTTATTTTCAATTTGCAGTTTGCCGGTATCCACCAGATTTTCCGATACGTTATCCAGCACCGTACGCGGCGTATTGGCGAGATAATACAAGCCTCCGACCGCCGTTTCCATAAAACTGCGGACTTTGATCATAGTATTCGTCTGCCCGTCCGTCAGAATCAGCATAATGGATGCCGTAACGGCCAAAAACAAACGCAGCCCCAAAGGGGAAGTTTTACTGAAAATAGGTTTCATCAAATCAACATAAACAGATAAAAAGTGCGGTCAAATTTAACCGCACTTTTTATTATAAGAAAAATGTTAGTCTTCGCTAAAAATATCCGTGCCGTATTGATCGATCATTTCCAACGTTTCGCCGCCGCCGCGCGCAACGCAAGTCAAGGGATCATCGGCAATAATAACCGGCACGCCCGATTCTTTCGCTAATAAAATATCGATATTACGCAACAGCGCGCCGCCGCCGGTTAAAACCATGCCGTGCGCATAAATATCCGCCGCATGTTCCGGTTTACATTCTTCCAGCGCGGTACGCATTGCTCTGATAATGCCTTCCAGCGGTTGTTGAATCGCTTCCAGGACATCGCGCGAAGTTAATGTGAAAGCGCGCGGCACACCTTCCGCCAAATTACTGCCGAACACTTCCATTTCTAAAATTTCATCGTCGTCCTGAATATAGGCGGTACCGATGGCATGTTTGATGTGTTCCGCCGTGGATTCACCGATTAACGAGCCGAAGGTACGACGCACATAAGCGATAATCGCTTCGTCGAATTTGTCGCCGCCGATACGCACGGACGACGAATAAGCCACGCCGTTTAAGGCGATAACCGCGATTTCCGTCGTGCCGCCGCCGATATCGATGACCATTGAACCGGTCGGTGTAGAAACCGGTAATTTCGCCCCAATTGCCGCCGCCATCGGTTCAACAATCAAATGCACTTCGCGCGCACCCGCGCCGAAAGCGGATTCTTTAATCGCGCGGCGCTCCACTTGAGTGGCGCCCGCCGGCACGCAAATAACCACGCGCGGACTTGGACGCAGGAAATTGCTGCTATGCACTTGCTTGATGAAGTGTTGCAACATTTTTTCAGTGACTGAGAAATCGGCGATCACGCCGTCTTTCATCGGGCGGATAGCCGTGATGTTATTCGATGTACGGCCTAACATTAATTTGGCATCTTTGCCGACCGCCGCAATACTTTTATTGCCGCCTCGTCCCTGACGGATCGCCACCACTGAGGGCTCATTCAATACGATGCCCTGCCCTTTCACGTAAATCAAGGTATTCGCCGTACCCAGGTCAATAGAAAGATCGTTTGAAAATAATCCGCGAATTTTTTTAAATAACATAAGAATTCCATTAAATTTTGATTAAACCGCGCTTAAATTTTAAGCTTGAAAAAAATTGTGCATAATGTACCAAAAAATGACCGCACTTTACAGTGAATTTTATTCGAATATAAAAAAGACCGCAGCAAAAGTGCGGTCGATTTTTTTAAAGTTTTTCCGTTTTAGGCTGTTTGAATACCGTCACTTCCGGCGCTTCGCCCCGATATTTCTCGATTTGCACGATACAGGTATTCGGCGAATTTCCCTGCGCCAGTTTCGACGTGCCTTCATCGCGGGTTAACACGTTGGCGCAACCGTTTTTACACAACGGTTTTTCCGTTTCGCCCGGATTTAACGGATCATACCAAGCGCCTTCATGTAAAGCGATCGTGCCTTTAATGATGCCGTCAGTCACGACCGCTCCCGCCAACACTTGCCCGCGAGGGCTTTCAATACGTACAATATCGCCGTCGGCAATATTGCGAGGTTTCGCGTCGTCCGGATGAATCAGCACCGGTTCGCGATCCTTCACCGCGTATTTCTGACGCAATGAGGTGTGCGCCAACTGGCTGTGCAAACGGTAATACGGATGCGGCGTGACCAGCGCGAGCGGATATTCCGCCGTAACCTTGCCGGCGTATTCCTCCGGCTCCATCCAACTCGGGTAACCTTTGCAATCGTCATAATTCATCTTGGCGATAGTTTCGGAAAAAATCTCAATTTTGCCGGACGGCGTTCCCAACGGATTCAGTAACGGATCTTCACGAAATTCTTCATAACGGACCCATTTTTTCGCTTTTTCCGACGTTTCAAAGGTAATCGGTTTATTTTCCTGCCAGAACCGTTCGAATTTCGGCATGGTCACACGGGCGTTACGCGCTGCGGTAAAAGCGGTTTGATAGAATTCTCTCAGCCACTGCATTTCCGTTTTACCTTCGGTGAACTGTTCTTCTACGCCCGCACGTTTTGCCAGTTCGGTAAAAATCTCAAAATCGTTTTTCGCTTCAAATTGCGGCTCCACAACCTGCTTCATCGGAAAAATATTCAGCATGGAATAATCGCCAGACATGGTTAAGTCGTTACGTTCATAACTGGTGGTCGCCGGCAAGACAATATCCGCCATGCGCGCCGTCGCCGTCCAGTTCACTTCGTTAACGATAATGGTGTCCGGTTTATGCCAGGCTTTCACCATTAAGTTGGTATCCTGATGATGGCTGTACGGATTGCCGCCGCACCAATAAATCAGCTTAATTTCGGGATAAGTGAGTTCGGAACCGTTATATTGAATCACTTTCCCGGGATTTAACAGCGCATCCGTTAAACGCGCCAACGGAAAAGAATATTGCGAGGTTTCATCCAGCCAGGTTTTCGCACCGGCCGCCACGGACGGATTCGCCGTAATCGACCCCAGCACGCCGCCGGTTGCCGTCGGGACCCCGCCGTTCGAATAATGGTAGCTGAAGCCGAAACCGCCGCCCGGTAAACCGATTTGGCCGAGCATGGACGCTAAAGTTACCAGCATCCAGTGAGCCTGTTCGCCGTGTCGTTGGCGTTGCATTCCCCAACCGCCCATCAGCATCGTTCGTTTCTCGCTGAAATCATGCGCTAAAGTTTTAATCACTTCCGCCGGCACGCCGGAAATACGGCTGGCCCATTCGGCGTCTTTCACTTGACCGTCCGTTTTTCCCAACAGATATTCTTCGAATTTCTCATAACCGCGCGTGTATTTTTTCAGGAAAGCTTTATCATGTTTGTCTTCACTGACCAAAGTATGCGCCATTCCCAACATCAAAGGCACATCTGTGGCGGTGTTAACCGGAATCCACTCCGCGCCCAGATATTCGCAACTTTCGTTACGAACCGGATCGATACAAATAATCCGTTTACCGGTTTCTTTGAATTTTTTGAAATATTCGATTCCTTTTTGATCCGTCGAAGTCCAGGCAATGCGCATGGTGGTCAACGGATTTGCGCCCCATAACACAATAATATCGGTGCTTTCCAGTAAAACTTCCCAGCTGGTTTGCTGCTCGTAAACTTCAATTGTCCCCAACACGTGCGGCATAATGACCTGCGCGGCGCCGGTAGAATAGTCTCCTTTCGTCCCCACAAAACCGCCGGTAACGTTCATATAACGGTGCAACAACGTACGGGCGGCATGCAAAGCGCCCGAGCTATACCAACCGTAAGAACCGGCGAAAACACCGGTTGCACCGTATTTTTCCCGCACCCGTTTCATTTCCTTTGCTACTAAATCCAGCGCCTGTTCCCAGGAAACGCGCACCCACTCGTCCCGCCCGCGCAAAGTGCGGTCGGCATTTCCCCTTAAATAGCCTTTGCGCACCATCGGATATTTCACCCGGGCTTCGCTATAAAGCTGATCCGCCACCACGGATTGCAGTTCGTTTTCAATCGGCGCCGGAATGGCCGCACCGGATTTCACCACTTTGCCGTTTTCCACCACCACGCCGAGCGGTCCCCAGTGAGCGGCCGTCACGACGGTTCGTGGCTCCGCCGTTTCTTTCGCCTGCAGCAAACCGGCGGTTAAACTGCCGCCGGCTAAGGTTGCGCCCGCCACACCTAAAGATGAAGTTTTCAAGAAATCGCGACGTTTTTGATTAATTTTTTCTTTCATGTTTTCCATCCTTATTTTGCATTGCGTTGTAGATAAATGGTGAGCGTGCGCACCTGTTCTTTCGTCATCGAAGTGCGATCTTTCATGGAATTCACCACGCCAATCCATTGATTTGCCGTGTAATGATCCGCCGCAATCGGCGCATGGCAACCGCTGCAATGGGTTTCATTCAGATTTTTACCGAAAGCATTGAGCGAATTAATATCGGAAGTCACCGCATTTTTCGGCGCATTAATCGGCAACATCACCTCAGACCATTCCGAATCGGTTACGGAATCATGCACTTTGTTTTTCACTTGCAGATTGGCTTTCGCTTCGTCATCCAATACCGCAACGGAAATCCGCTGTCCCAAGCCGGTATAAAGCACGCTTTCCGCTCCCGCCTGCTGCCAGCCGTGCAGGGTTGCCACCACATTTTCGCCCTCGGCTTTCCAATCCGTTAATTCGGCAAACGGCATTAAGCGCACCTCGCCGCCGTTAGCGGATTTCGCCGTACTGACGGCCAACGCATACAACACCTTGCTTTCAGCGGAAATCTGACCGCCGTGTTTTGCCAATTCGGTATCGCCGCCGTTATCGTTTTTATCTTCCGGTAAGAAATGAACGATACCTTTGTGACAATCAATACAGGTTTGTCCGTTTTCTTTGGCCTGCGTATGGAAATCCTGTGCCGCCGGTTTCTGAGCGGAAATTTCCATGGCTTCAAAACTATGACAGGAGCGACAAGTTTCCGAATCGTTGGCTTTCATATCTTCCCACACGGTTTTCGCCATTTCCGCACGATGTTGTTCGTAAGCCTGTTTGTTCGGCAGCTTGTCGGTCACGGTGTACCACAAATCTTTCAGCGCAATAAATTTCGCTTTCAAATAATGCAAACCGTTTTCCTGCGGCACGTGACAATCCGCACAATCGGCACGAATGCCTTGGGCATTGGAAAAGTGCGCAGAACCCTCCCATTCCGCCTTAGGGTGCTCCATCGAATGGCAACTGACACAAAATTCCGTCGAATTGGTCGCTTTCAACGTTTTCTGAACGCCCAACACCGCCGCCGCACCCAAGCCCATCAGCACCAATCCGCCGATGAGTGAAATTTTCCGTTTCGCCATAAATCACTCCGTATAATAAAAATAAATTTACTACCTTAATATAGGTAAACGTCACGAAGTAATGTACTCTGTCGCTGCGTTTCGGCGCAACCGGAAAACAACAAAAACAGGATCAAGATCAAAGTTTGTCCGTTATCCTTTCCCCGTTTTTGTATGATTGAACAAATAAAAAACGTTGAAAAATTTGACCGCACTTTTGGGAGCGGATCAAAAGTGCGGTCAAAAATAACGATGTTTTTCGGTATTATGTAGCAGTTGCACAAAAGTTAATTTTAGGAAAATTTATGTAGGGGCGGGGTTTATCCCCGCCCGTAAGCCCTGATATTTGAATGAGATTCGGGCGGGGATAAACCCCGCCCCTACGAAAACATTAAATGTTTGTGCAACTGCTACATAATACCGATGTTTTTTGTTTGAACGGCAATTCAAACGCCATCGGGCGGCAAAAATGCCGTTATTTCGGGCGCTTTACCGCTAAATTTCGTCACCTGAACGGCACAACCGTTCGGCGCATTGCCTTGGGATAATTGAGACGAACTTTCATCCGAGGTGAGCACATTGGCGCAGCCGTTTTTACATAGCGGATTTTCCGTTTCACCCGGATTTAACGGGTCATACCACGAGCCCTGATACAACGCGATAACGCCTTGCCGCACGGATTCCGTCACCTGAGCGGCGGCCAATACCCGCCCGCGCGAACTTTCAATGCAAATCACATCGCCATGGCAAATTCCGCGGGCTTTGGCGTCAATCGGATGGAGCCAGGCCGGCTCGCGTCCGTTTAACGCATAATGCCGACGCAACGAAGTCTGCGCCAGCTGGCTGTGCAGACGATAAGGCGAATGAGGCGTCACCAAGGTTAACGGATAACGCACGTCATGCTGCGCATTTTCCTCGGGTTCAAACCACATCGGATGCCCTTGACAATCGGCATACCGCATCGCCGCCACGGTTTGCGAATAAATTTCAATTTTGCCGGATGCCGTGTTGAGCGGATGCGCCTGCGGATCGCGACGGAAATCCGCATATTTCACCCAATGTTTATCCGATTCTTCGGCGGCAAAAATCAACGGCTGATTGGCGCGCCAGAAATCGTCAAAACTCGGTAAATTTTGACCGCACTTTTGCAGCGACGAATAAAACTCGCGCAACCAATCCCACTCGGTTTTACCTTCGCTAAACCGTTCCGCCACGCCCGCCCGTTTCGCCAGTTCAAGAAAAATATCGTAATCGTTTTTCGCTTCAAATTGCGGCGGCACCACTTGCTTCATCGGCAACAAATGCCGCATGGAAAAAGAGCCGGACTGGGTTAAATCATTGCGTTCGAAACTGGTGGTGACCGGCAACACAATGTCCGCCATTTTTGCGGTCGGCGTCCAGTTGATTTCATTGACGATAATGCATTCCGGTCGCCGCCAGGCTCGCGCCGCAAGATTAAGATCGTGCTGCTGCGACAACGGATTGCCGCCCGCCCAGTAAATCAGTTTAATGTTGGGATAAGTGATTTTGCCGCCGTTGAAAGAAATCGTTTTATGCGGATGTAACAAGGCATCCGTCAAGTGCGAAACGGGAATAGCGGCCGTAAAGTGCGGGCGAAAATTCGTCGGTTTTTCACTGATTTTGCCCAACACGCCCGCCTGCGATCGCGCGACGCCGCCGTTACCGTTAACATGACTGAAACTGAAACCGCAGCCCGGCAAACCGATTTGCCCCAGCATGGCGGCCAACACCACCAACATCCATGCCGGTTGCTCGCCGTATTTTCGTCGTTGCATGCCCCATCCCGCCATCAATAGAGTTCGATGACGGGAAAAATCGCGGGCAAGCTGCTGAATTTGCGAGGCAGGCAAGCCGCAAATCCGGCTCGCCCATTGCGCGGTTTTCGGTTGATTGTCGGTTTTTCCCAGTAAATAGGCTTCAAAAATCTCGTAACCTTGGGTATGAGTGCGCAGAAAGGCGCGATCGAGCAGCGCTTCTTCCGCCAGCGTATATGCCAAGGCTAACATTAACGCAACGTCGGTGCCCGCGTGAATCGGCAACCATTCCGCCTTTAGCCGTTCGCAACTTTGGGAGCGAACGGGATCGATACAAATAATCCGTTTACCGGCTTGCTGAGCCTGCTGAAAATAAGCGATACCCTGCTGATCCGTCGCCGTCCAGGTATTGCGCAGCGTCGTGAGAGGATTCGCGCCCCACAACACGATAATCTCCGAATGGGCAAGCACAGTTTCCCAAGCGGAAGTTTGTTGATAAACTTCGTTACCGCCTACTACATAAGGCAGAATTTGCTGCGCCGCGGCGGTGGAATAATCGCCGAAACTGTTGACAAAACCGCCGGTGAGATTGAGATAACGCTGCAATAAGGTTCGCGAGGAATGCAACGCGCCGGAACTTTTCCAACCGTAAGAACCGCCGAAAATAGCCTGGGCGCCATAGTTTTGGCGTACGCGCGTCAGTTCGTTGTGAACCCAATCCAACGCCTGCGGCCAGGATAGGCGAATCCATTGATCCCGTCCGCGTAAAGTGCGGTCGGAATTTCCTTCAAAAAATCCTTTTCTGATCATGGGAAATTTCACCCGGCTCGGACTGTAAACCTGTTCGGCGACAACGGTTTGCAGCTCATTCTCCGGCTCGGCGGAAAACGCCGTAGCGGAACGGGTAATTATGCCGTTTTCCACCGTCACTTTTAATCCGCCCCAATGGGCGGCGGTTATCACCTGTCGTTTGATTGTCATATTCGTGCCTATCCGTAAAATTTTGTGATTAAACATAACATAGTTGTAGAAAAATCGCACAAAAATCCTTTCAGTCTTACGGTTTAGCGAGTATAATCACGCCGTTTTTACTTCATATTACTAAAATAAAGGACTGAATAGCGAATGGCTAAAGAAGACAGTATTGAAATGCAGGGCACGATTTTAGAAACCCTGCCGAACACTATGTTCCGCGTGGAACTTGAAAACGGTCATATTTTAACGGCTCATATTTCCGGCAAAATGCGTAAAAATTACATCCGCATTCTGACGGGCGATAAAGTGACGGTAGAAATGACGCCTTACGATTTAACCAAAGGTCGTATCGTCTTTCGCGCCCGATAAGCAAATGATAAAATCCCGAAACGCAAAAGATTTCGGGATTTTCATTTTACCCGTGCTGAATATTTTTTAACATTTTCCGCTTAATCCCTTCTCCCAAAATGTGCATGACCAGCAACAACAATGCCAACGCATAAAGCGGTTTATCGCCTAATGCGGCATAAGGCGTTTGCCCTTCCGTCGGCGCAATGCGCGCGGTTAGTGCGGTTTCTTCAAATTGCGGCGCCGAGCTGATAATTTTTCCCCGGGCATCAATAAATGCCGTCACGCCCGTATTGGTGGCGCGGATTAGCGGTTTACCCAACTCCAACGCCCGCATTCGCGCCATTTGAAAATGCTGCCAGGGTCCGTGGCTGTCGCCGAACCAGGCGTCATTAGAAACGGTTAACAGAAAATCCGTGTCCTTTTTCAGATTAGCCTGTAATTGAGCGCCCAAAATAATTTCATAGCAAATCGCCGCGTTAAAACGACGATCTTTCGTCAGCAAGGATGGCTGAATTTCTTTACCCTGCTGGAACGCCGACATCGGCAGATTAAACACCGAACCGAGCGGTCGCAATATCGTTTCCAGCGGCACATATTCGCCGAAAGGCACCAGATGGTGTTTGTTATAACGCGGCGCGCTTTCCGGCTGATAGTCTTCATTCACCAGCACAATGGAGTTAAACAGCTTTCCGCTGTTCTCATTCTGATACACCGAACCGATCATCACTTCGGTTTTGCTGTCTTTCACCGCCTGTTTCAGTTCATCAAAAAACGGCTGAATGCGGTTTTCCAATGCCGGCAATGCGCTTTCCGGCAGGATAATCAGATCCGATTTACCGAGATGTTCACTAATCAGGCGTCCGTAGATTTTCAGCGTGGCATCCAAGTAGGCCGGATCCCACTTCAGATTTTGTGCAATATTTCCCTGCGCCAGCGTGATGGTCATGGCTTTGTCTTCAACCGGTTTGACATAATTCACGCTTGAACTGAGCGAAGCCAATCCCGCTACGATCAAGAGCAAAATGCCGTTTGCCACGGCAACATTGATTTTACGCGGCGAAGTTAACAGCGCAGAAACGACGGTAAAAACAACCGCACTTACCCACATCACAAAAAACGTTAGTCCGGTGACGCCAAAAATCGGCGCAATGCCGGCAAAAGGCGTATCAATTTGCGTGTAACCGAACTGCAACCACGGGAAACCGGTCAATATCCAACCGCGCAGAAATTCCGTGAACGTCCATAGCACGGGGAACATCATCACGGAACGGACTTTAAAGCGTTGAATCAGATAAGCGAATAAAACGGGATATAAAGATAAATACGCCGCCAGCAACAGCACTAAAATATAGCTCAACCACAAAGGCGAACCGCCGAATTGGTGAATGCTGACATGCAGCCAGCCGGTGCCGACGGCGAAAAAGCTCAGGCCCCATAAAAAAGCCGCCCAAAGTGCGGTAGATTTTTTCGATGTTTTTGCCGCATACAACAAACCGAGCAGCGAAATATAGGCGCAAATCCAGTAATCGTAGGGAGAAAAAGCCAAAACGCCGAGGACGCCTGAAATCGGCGCAATAAAATAAGGCAATAAATTTTTCATACAAATCCAATAAAACACAAAACGGTTGCTGAATTTCCGTCAAATTCACCAACCGAATAATAAATACGGTCTAAAAAATCCGTTGCTTTTAGTCTTCCGGAGTTTCTTCCGGCTTTTCGATTCCCGTCAACTCGTCCGTAACGGTCACCCGCAATTGAATAATGCGGCGGCTATCGGCGGAAGTCACTTTAAAATGAACATTTTCCAGGGTGATTTCTTCGCCCCGTTTCGGCAGATAACCGAACGCCTGCATAATTACGCCGCCGATGGTATCTACTTCCTCATCGGCGAAATGCGTATTGAACTGGGCGTTAAAATCATCAATATCCGTTAACGCCCGCACCGCATAAGTATGCCGGGATAACTGCCGGATATTGGCGACAATCTCTTCTTCGTCGAATTCGTCTTCAATATCGCCGACAATTTGTTCCAGAATATCTTCAATGGTCACCAAACCCGAAATGGCGCCGAATTCATCCACCACAATCGCCATGTGAAAACGTTCGGAACGAAATTCCTTCAGCATGCGATCCACTCGCTTGCTTTCCGGCACGATCACCACCGGGCGCAGCAACTGTTTCAAATCGAATTCTTCCGGCTTTTCACGCAGAAATTTCAGCAAATCCTTGGCATGCAGAATTCCCCGTACGTTATCGCGTTCATCGGCAATGACCGGAAAACGCGAATGCGCGGTTTCGATGATAATATCCAGGCAGCCCTCTAAATCCTGGGTCTCGTCGATAAACACGATTTGCGAGCGAGGAATCATAATATCGCGAACGCGCAATTCGGCGATTTCCATCACGCCTTCAATCATTTCGCGGGTATCTTGATCGATCAGTTCGTTTTGTTCGGAATCGCGAATCACTTCCACCAGTTCTTCCCGGTTTTTCAGTTCGCCTTGAAAAAAACGACCGAAAAGTGATTCAAAAAAAGATTTTTTCTGTGTCGGCTCTAATTGAGTAACGTTATTCGAGTGTTCGTCTGTCATAATGGAATTTAAAATTTCTGTCGGATTGACGAGCAAAAATTAGCACATTTTACGCGCAATGGCTAGCATAAATCATGTCTCAAGCGGCGAAAAGTGCGGTCGATTTTTTAACAGTTTTTTGTTATACTCGCCCTTCAATTTTACACAGCAATAAGGAAACAACCATGGATCAAATGCCTAAATGCCCGAAATGCCAAAGTGAATTTGTGTATCACGACAGCATCAATTTTGTTTGCCCGGACTGCGCATACGAATGGTCCGGCGAAGAAACGGCGCAGGAAAGCGACGAAAAAATCTGGAAAGACAGCAACGGCAACATATTACAAGACGGCGACGATGTCATTTTAATTAAAGATTTGAAAGTGAAAGGATCGTCCATTGTGTTGAAAAAAGGCAGCAAAGCGAAAAACATCCGCTTAGTGGACGGCGATCACGACGTAGACTGCAAAATTGACGGTCAACCGTTTTCATTAAAATCCGAGTTCTTGAAAAAAGCTTAATAACTTCACATTAAATCAAAAAGTGCGGTCAAAAATTCTTTCGTTTTTTTGACCGCACTTTTTATATCCGAATGGCGTTACTTCACATCCACCGGTTTGACGATTTCGCTCGGATAGCAGCCCAGCACTTTCAGGAAAGCGCTGTATCGCTTCAATTCGTCTAACGCCCGTTTGGTGTCGGGATGGTTGATGTTCGCTTCAATTTCCAGATAAAACATTTCTTCCCAAGGTTTGCCGTAAATCGGGCGGGATTCCAATTTTGTCATGTTAATCCGATATTTTTTGAACACCAATAACGCATCCACTAACGAGCCCGCTTGTTGACCGGTTGTCATCAACAACAGCGTTTTTGTACTGATTTGCGGCGAAACGGAAAGCGGTTCGCGCGCTACCACAATAAAACGCGTGATATTGTTAGCTTGATTCGCGATATCGGTTTTCAACACGCGCAATCCGTACAATTTTCCCCCGTCTTCGTTGCCCAACGCCGCGATATTCGGTTTATTCAGGCTTGCCACCAATTGCATGGCGTGGGAACTGCTTTCGCAATATTCAATATGTACGCGATCCAAGCTGCGAATAAATTGGCTGCATTGCTGAATGACCTGCGGATGGCTGTATAAGGTATCGATTCGGTCAAGATCGGTTTGCTCCGTCACCAACACACAATGCTTAATCGGATAAGCTAACTCGCCCACTAACGATAAATCCGTATGCTGAAGCAAATCGTACACCTCATTAATGGAGCCGGAAGTGGTATTTTCTAGCGGCAACATGCCAAAATCCGCTTCGCCCGATCGCACTTTTTCAAAAATTTGCTCAAAAGAACTGCAACTGAGCTCGATCAGTTGCTTGCTATAACGGTTTGCATAACTGCGCGAAGCCAGATTGGAATAAGAACCGCGTTTCCCCAGGAATGCGATATGAACCGAACTTTCCCGCTGCCGATTAAGTTTATTCTGCAAATAAACCTGCTGCGTCACCACCGAATCTTCAATAATTCGTTGAAAAATTTGCGTAATGTATTGCGGTTCCAGCTGGTAATTTTCATTCTCGGCAAAAGCGATTAATTCCTGCAACAGCTGCTGTTCGCGTTCTTCATCGCGTAACGGTTTTTGAGTTAATTCTTTACTGCGCGCCACCTCAAAGGCCAGACGATGACGTTCCGACAACAGTTTTAACAAACTGCGGTCGATTTGGGTGATTTGTTGGCGAATTTCCGATAAATCAAGTGGCATAAATTGTCCTTTAAAATAAATTTTGCCGATTATAGCACAGGGTTATCGATAAATAATCTCACCTTTCGGTTCAAATTTCGCCGCATCAATAGGGGAATTTTTCTGGAAATATTCTTTCATTACATCGGCATCAATAAACCCGGTATCCACATAAGCCGGATGCGAAGTAATCACCGGATAGCCGTCGCCGCCCGCCGCACTGTAATTCGGCACGGAAAGACGATATTTTTTGGTCATATTCAAAGGTTCGCCTTTGATTTTTATGTCATGAATTTTTTTATGTGTGAAATCCACCAGCATACTAATATCGCCGGAAAACTGCGGATAACCGCCCGAATCCACTTCTTTTAACGCCACGACGCTCAGATAATCCTGCAGTTCTTTGCCGGTAAAATCCACATAACTGACCGCATTACCGAAAGGCAAGACTTTAAGAATATCGCGATAGCTGACATTGCCGTCGGCGATGGAATCCCGCACCACACCGGAATTCACTAAGCCGACATCGGCACCGGTTTTTTGGCGCTGCACTTCAGCCGCCAGACGACCAAGATTGGTTTGCTTAAAGCGGACAACGGCACGATCACCTTCCAGTTTCCCTTTGGTTTCGCCTACTTTGACATTAAGCAGCTTATCGCCCTTGTCCTGATAGGTTTTTAATAACGCCAGCACTTCGGCGTCCTGAGGGATTTCTTCGGTGTAATAGCGGTATTCGGTTTTTCCGTCCGGCGTTTTAATTTTCTGTTTCAGGTTCACAGGAATCAGCTGGTAATTGACCAATTTAGTTACGCCGTTTTTAAATTCGAAATCCGCTCGACCTAAAAATTTTCCCCATTCTCCGGCCTGCATAATCCAAGTTCCGTTCTGATAATCCGGCTTACAAGGCTGCCCCGGTCGATAATCTTTAATCCATACGCCTTTGTCATCGACGCAAACCGTATCATGGCTGTGGGCGCCGACAATCACATCAAAAGCGGATTTATCCAGATTGCGTGCCATCGACACATCGCCCGGCGCATTGGAACCAAACTGACCGTCATAATAATAACCCATGTGAGTCAAAGCGATTTTTACATCCGGTTTCTCATTTTTATTTAATTCCGCCAGCACTTTCTTCGCGGTGGCGGTCGGATCATCGAAACGCACCAGACTCATATACTGCGGATTACCTAACTTCGCGGTATCTTCCGTGGTCAGACCGACTACCGCCACTTTCAATCCGGCTTTATTCAGCAAAATATAAGGTTTAACCAACGGTTTTCCCGTTTTCGCATTGTAAACGTTAGCGCCTAAAAACGGGAATTTCGCCCATTTTTCCTGCATATCAAGCAGTTGCAGCGGATAGTCGAATTCATGGTTTCCCAATGTCATCGCTTCATAACCGATGGCATTCATGCCTTCTAAATCCGGACGCGCATCCTGCAAATCCGATTCGGGAATTCCTGTATTCACATCACCGGCATTCAGCACAATCACCGCGCCACCCTTTGCTTCCACTTCTTTTTTAACGCGATCCACTAAGGTTTTCTGCGCGGCTAATCCGAATTCGCCTTTATCATTTTGCCAGAAATGCCCGTGTAAATCGTTAGTATGCAAAATCGTAAACTGATAGGTTTTATCTTGCTCATACGCCATAACGGCAGTTGAACATAATGAGAACGAAAGTGCGGTCAAAATTAATGAAGTTTTTTTCATAGTAATCTTTCCAACAGAGCTTCAGATAAAAAAAGCCATACTTTTCAGTATAGCTTTTTTCGTTAATCAATATTAAATAAGGACTTGTGCGCCTACAGTATAACCTTGCGGAACCTTCTCTTTGTCTTCAAATGTGGCGAATTCCCAGGCTTCCTGATTTTCTAATAAAGCGCGAAGCAACTTATTATTTAATCCGTGACCGGACTTATAGGCTTTAAATTCACCAATCATGTTGTAACCGCACATGAACAAGTCACCGATAGAATCTAACATTTTGTGGCGAACCAATTCGTCTTTGAAGCGCAAACCGTCTTCATTTAAGACGCGATAATTATCCAACACGATAGCGTTGTCTAAACTTCCGCCCAACGCCAAACCCTGTGATTGAAGATATTCAATATCTTTCATAAAAGCAAAAGTTCGCGCCCGGCTGATTTGTTGTACAAATTTCTGCGCTGAAAAATCAAGGCTGTAAGTGCTCAGATTCTTTGTAATTGCCGGATGGTTGAAGTCAATCGTAAAGTTCAAACGGAAACCATTATAAGGCAAAATTTCCGCCCATTTATCACCGTCTTCAACACGTACTTTTTTCTTCACACGAATAAATTTCTTCGGCGCATCCTGTTCTTCAATACCTGCGTCCAAAAGCAAGTAAACGAACGGGCTTGCGCTGCCGTCCATAATCGGGATTTCAGGCGCATCCACTTCAATAATAACGTTATCAATGCCTAAACCCGCCAACGCTGCATTCAAATGCTCGACGGTCGAAATACGCACGCCTTCGTCATTCACTAATGCCGTACAAAGCATCGTATCGCGCACGGCTTTGGCATCCGCCGGGAACGATACCGGCGGATTTAAGTCTGTACGGCAATACACAACCCCCGTATTGGCTGCCGCAGGGCGTAAGTTTAAGGTAACTTTATTACCGCTGTGCAGACCGACACCTGTCACTTTAATGCTTTGTTTTAATGTTCTTTGTTTAATCATAGATTTTCTCTTACATAATCTTTAGGATTATGAATTAACATGATTATTGGTTGTTTCCGCGTAAAAACGCAGGTTTAAATAAATCGTTATTATTGCCCAATTGAGTCGGACGAGCCGGGGTTGGTTCGGATTGCGTCTGAGCAACATTTTCCACCGCAGATTGAACGTTGGCTGTCGTGCCCTGTACCGAACGAGCAACCGGCGCCAACTGTGCCGTCGGTTCTTCATTTGCTCCGATACCCGTCGCTACAATCGTAACGCGAATTTCGTCAGTCATTTCAGGATTCAGACTGGTACCCACAATTACAGTCGCTTCATCCGAAGCAAACGATTTAATCGTATCACCGATTGTTTCATATTCATCTAAAGTCAAATCCAGACCGGATAAAATGTTGACAATAACACCGCGCGCACCGGTTAAATCCACATCTTCCAATAACGGACTGGCCACCGCTTCGTTCGCAGCTTTTTCTGCGCGACCGCTGTCTTTTTCACCTTGTGCAATACCCGTTCCCATCATGGCACGGCCCATTTCGGACATCACCGCTCGCACATCCGCGAAGTCCACGTTAACCATACCAGGCGTTGTGATCATATCCGAAATACCGGTTACCGCATTGCGTAATACATTATTAACCGCAGCAAAGGCATCCAATAAAGAGGCGCCTTTCGGCAGAACCTTCTTCAACTTCTCATTAGGAATCACAATCAATGAGTCAACATATTGAGAAAGCGCTTTAATGCCTTGTTCCGCAAATGACATCCGTTTTTTCCCTTCGAACGAGAACGGTTTTGTCACGACCGCTACGGTGAGAATACCTAATTCTTTCGCAACCTGTGCAACGATTGGTGCCGCCCCTGTACCGGTACCACCGCCCATACCCGTTGCGATGAATACCATATCGGCACCTTCTAACATTGAACGAATTGCATCTTTATCTTCTTCTGCCGCTTTTTGGCCGATATTCGGATTTGCACCGGCACCAAGACCGCGGGTTGTTTCCGCCCCGATTTGAACCGTTTGTTGAACCTTGCTTTTGCGTAACGCCTGGGCGTCAGTATTGATGGCATAGAAAATAATCTCACCATGTTCATCATTGGTATAGATGCTTTCGCCTACAAACTCACCACCTTGCTGAACCATTTGTTCAACCATATGGTTTACGGCATTACCGCCGCCACCGCCGACACCAACCACTTTGATCAGCGTGCGACCCACTTCATCATCAAAATCATATTGTACAGGTTCAAACATTTATACTCTCCGTCAATGCTAAACAGGGCTAGCACGTAAATTATTCTGAAATTCTTCCTATTGTAGATGAAAATTACAAAATATCAAAATTCTGACCGCACTTTATTGCCAATTTTTTTAATTTTACTCCAAATCGAGCCTAAAATACTATCTTCGTCATTCACACTGCCAAAAATAGGTTTTGTTTCTTCATCATTGTGATGAGTATACTGCAATAATCCTAATACCGTAGCATATTGAGGTTTATTTACGTAATCGGTTAACCCCGTAATATTCAGCGGGCTGCCGACTCTAACGTGTAAACCGAAAATATCCGTTGCGCATTTCGCAACATCATCCATTTGCGCTCCGCCGCCGGTTAACACTACACCGGCGATCAAATCATGCTTAATACCTTTTACGGTCAAGTCGTTGCGTAAATTAATCAACTCGTTTTGTATAACTTTTAATAAATCACCGTAACATTTTGACGTGACGTCAACAATTTGCGCTTTCGTGAATGTACGGGACGACGTTCCGCCCAGTCCTGCTACTTCGACCTTCGTCTTAGCAAAATGTTCAACTAATTCTTGCGACGGATTGACCGCACTTCCGTAATTAATTTTAATACTCTCCGCTTCATTGCGTGAAGTCGTTAAACTCTGCGCCACAAAATCCGTAATATCATTACCGCCGTAAGGTACCACTTTGCTGTAACGCAGCGCACCGTTGGTATAAACCATAATATCCATGGAACCGCCGCCAAAGTCAATCATACAGACGCCGAGGTCCTTTTCGTCTTCGGTTAATACGGAATAAGTTGAAGCCAAACCGGAAAATACGACGTCATCAACCTTTAACCCGCAGCTTTCCACGGCTTTTTGTAAATTGGTCAACCATGCCTGCTGACAGCCGATCAAATGCGCCTGCGCTTTCAAACGCACGCCTTGTAAACCGAGCGGACTTTTTATATTGTGTTGCTTATCTACGGCAAATTCTTGCGGAATAACATGTAATAACGACAAACCGTCAGGCAGTTTGACCGAACTTGCCGTGTGCATGGCGGAATCAATTTCATCTTGCGTCACTTCGCCGTTGGCAATAGGCACAAAGCCGCTTTCGTTGAAACTCTGAATATGTTCGCCGGTGATGGCCAATGTCACGGATACAATCTGGCAATCCGCCACCGATTCCGCATTTTCAATGGCGCGTTGAATAGAACTCACCACGGCGGATAAATCCGTAATACTTCCTTTATCAATGCCTTTCGACGGACTACTGCCCACTCCCAACACATTCACCACACCATCGGGTAGTACTTCACCGACTACCGCAACCACTTTGGTCGTGCCTACTTCTAACCCAACGATAGTTTTTGATTCCACAATTTTTGCCATGTTACTTCGCCTAATTTATCTCTATAAAATTCACTGCCGCCCCGACTTTATAACGCAAATCCACATAATTAATACGTTTATTTTCAGGTACTTCAATTTGCGGATAAATCGTGACAAACCGATCAATTTTCGATTTCCATTCGCCACGTCCCAATTTTAAGGTAATATCGTTATCCAATGTAATATCCCAAGAACCGCGTTCATCAATTGCAACGGATTTTAAATTTAAATTTTTCGTTTTTAGTTCGTTAAAAATTTTATTCCAGGCATCCCACACCACTGCGCTTTGATAATCCGGCCCGAATAAACGCGGCATATCTTTTTGTTTCAATTTTTCTAACGGCAATTTAAACACCGCGCCGTCACTGGAAAGAAACCGATCGTCATTCCAATAGGCAATCGGTGTATATTCGGACACAAAAATACTCAGTCTGTCCGGCCAGATTTTACGTACCACTGCGCCTTTCACCCAGGGCATAGACTGAATTTGCTCGCGTACTTTATCCACATCCTGCCCGAAAAAGCCTTTTAAGTCGCCCATCTTAATAATAAGATCGCGCACATCGGCATTCGTGGTAAATTTCGGCGTACCCAATAAAGCAAAAGAACTGATCGGTTTATCGTCTAATTTTTCCAACCAATTCTGCCAATTTGAATATGCATAATACAATATGCCAACGCATAATAACACAAGCAAGGGCTTCACTTGAATCAGGCTGCGCGCCTTAAAATCATGAGTCCTTGCTTTTTTTACCGTGTTTTTGCGTTTGATCACTGCCATTAAACGCTAAGCTCCAAAATTTTCTCAACCAGTTTTTCGAAGGAATAACCCACTGTCGCCGCCGATTTCGGGAACAAGCTGTGACTTGTCATGCCCGGCGTGGTATTCACTTCAACCAGGCGGAAATTGCCTTTTGCATCCGTCATAACGTCAATGCGGCTCCAACCGCGACATCCCACCGCATCATAAGCGCGTTTTACCAGATTTTTCAATTCTTCCCACCGCTCGTCGCTCATCGGCATCGGACAAATGTATTGGGTATTATCGGAAATATATTTCGCATTATAATCGTAAAATTCGCCTTCCGGCACAATTTGCACCGCCGGCAACACTTCACCGCCTAGTACGGGAACGGTTAATTCATCGCCGGATAACCATTCTTCAATCAAAACAATATCGTCAAATTCTAAGGCAAAATCGACCGCACTTTTTAATTTATCCGCCGAATCCACTTTGGTTAACCCGACACTTGACCCTTCGCGCGACGGTTTCACCATTAACGGCAAGCCTAAACGCGACACAACGGCTTGCGGATCCAAGGAAAGTGCGGTCGATTTTGTCACAATTTCCATATCGGCAATCGGCAAACCGAAGCCTTTCCACAACATTTTGGTACGCATTTTGTCCATCGTTAATGCGGAAGTCATCACGCCGCAACCGGTATACGGCAATTCGATTTGTTCCAATACGCCCTGAATCACGCCGTCTTCGCCGCCGCGTCCGTGTAAAATATTAAAGGCGCGATCAAATCCCTGTTCTTTCAAACGGGCGACGGATGTTTCTTTCGGATCTACCGGATGCGCGTCGTATCCTTGCGAACGCAACGCTTCCAATACCGCTGCTCCGGAATTTAACGACACTTCTCGTTCCGATGCGGTTCCGCCTAATAATACGGCAATTTTTTGTTGTTTTAATGGTTTCATTCTTTCTGTCCAAACTCCGCATAAACCCTCGGTTTATGCCACATGATTACGGGTTATCTTAAAGCGCGGAGAATTCCGCGTCGCCGGCGTTACGCTCTCGTCCAATGTTCCACCAAATTACGGGACAAACGACTGACATTTCCCGCGCCTTGCGCCAAAATTAAATCGCCGTCCTGAATAATCTGATCAATCACTTCCGATAATTGCGCGTGATCCGCGACAAAAATCGGATCCACTTTACCTAAATTACGAATTGAACGCGCCAAGGAACGGCTATCCGCTCCCGCAATCGGTTGTTCGCCCGCCGGATACACGTCCAACAAAATAAGCACATCCACCTGCGAAAGCACGCGGACAAAATCATCAAACAGATCACGGGTACGACTGTAACGGTGCGGTTGAAAAACCATCACCACGCGTTTATTTTCCCAGCCCGAACGCGCCGCCTGAATCGTTACGCCTACTTCCGTAGGATGATGTCCGTAATCATCCACTAACATGACTTTGCCATTCGGACGAATAAATTCGCCAAGCTGATCGAAACGACGTCCCGCGCCCTGGAAATCCGCAAGTGCGGCTAAAATCGCTTCGTTTTCAATGCCTTCTTCTTTTGCCACAATCAACGCCGCCGTGGCGTTCAGCGCATTATGCTTACCGGGCACATTTAACAAAATATGAATGCGTTCGCCTGTCGGCGTAATCACGTCATAATGTCCTTGAAAGCCGGTTTGTTCATAATTTTCAATACGATAATCGGCTTTATCGCTGAAACCGTAAGTAATCACCTGGCGCCCAACTTGCGGTACTAATTCCATTAATACGGCGTCGTCCGCACACATCACGGCTAAACCATAGAACGGCAAATTATGCAAAAAGTTCACATAAGTACGTTTCATTTCATCAAAGTCGCCATGGTAAGTATCCATATGATCCGGCTCGATATTTGTCACCACGGATACCATCGGCTGTAAATGCAGAAACGATGCGTCGCTTTCGTCCGCTTCTGCAATCAAATAACGGCTCGCACCGAGATAAGCGTTGGTTCCCGCCGATTTAACCAGTCCGCCGTTGACAAAAGTAGGATCCAGCCCCGCCTGGGTATAAATCATCGAAATCATTGCCGTGGTAGTGGTTTTACCGTGCGTGCCGGCAATGGCGATGCCGTGACGGAAACGCATAAGTTCCGCCAACATTTGCGCGCGCTGAATAACAGGAATCCGTTTCTCATGAGCGGCAACCACTTCAACATTATCGGGTTTAATGGCACTCGATACCACCACGACGCTGGCTTTTTCAACGTTTGAGGCCGCATGCCCGATAAAAATTTTGGCGCCCAGAGAAGACAAACGGCTAGTCACGGCATTTTCTGCAATATCGGAACCGGTAATATCGTAGCCCTCATTTAAAAGTACTTCGGCAATACCGCCCATTCCCGCGCCGCCGATTCCCACAAAGTGAATCTGACGCACACGACGCATACCCGGCACCATTTGTCTGATTTTATCCTGTCTTTTCTTCATTATATTTATCTCATTGTTTTAATTAGCATTTTCAATAATTACATCCGCGACGCGCTTCGCCGCTAACGGCGTTGCCATGGACTTCGCCTTCATCGCCATCTCGCACAAAATTGCGCGATCCAAATTATCCACTAAGTTTACCAAAACTTCGGGGCTTAGGTCAGCCTGCTCGACAATTTTTGCCGCGCCGACATCGGCCAGATATTTTGCATTGAGGAATTGCTGACGATCTTTATGCTGAAACGGAACAAAAATAGCAGGCGTGCCGACGGCGGCCAGCTCGCACACCGTTAACGCCCCCGAACGGCAAATCACTAAATCCGCCCAAGCGTAGGCGGCGGCCATATCGTCAAAAAACTCCGTAATTTTGACCGCACTTTTCGTGTCCACACCCAGTTTTTGGTAAAGTGCGGTCACATTTTCCACATTTCCGGCGCCCACTTGATGACGTACATCCAGTTTATCGGTTAAACGGGCGACCATCGGCGGCACATTTTGATTTAACACGCGCGCGCCCTGGCTTCCGCCCACCACCAGCAGGCGCAATTTTCCTGTGCGTTCGGCATAACGCTGTTCCGGCAACGGTTCCGCGTATAAAGATTGACGCACCGGATTGCCGACCACTTCCGCCTGAGGAAATGCGCTCGGAAACGCCTGTAGCGTGCGTTTGGCTATTTTTGACAACCAAACGTTAGTTAAGCCCGCCACCGCATTTTGTTCATGCAAAATAATGGGCACGCCGCATAATTTCGCCGCAATTCCGCCCGGACCGGAAACGTATCCGCCCATACCGAGCACCGCATGAGGTTGATATTGTTTAATAATTTTACGCGCCTGTAGCACCGCACGAAATATGGCAAAGGGCGCTTTAAGCAATGCGAACAAGCCTTTACCGCGCAAACCGGAAATCTGAATAAAATTAATTTTAATCCCGTGTTTCGGCACCAGCTGAGCTTCCATTCTGTCCGCCGTGCCAAGCCATTGAACTTCCCAACCCTGTTGTTGTAGTTGTTGTGCTACAGCAATGGCTGGGAATACGTGTCCGCCAGTACCGCCAGCCATTACCAATAATTTTTTATTCATGGTTATCTCTTTTAAGTTTAATCATCTCGTAAGCGTGCATGTCCGCCGTGCATTAAGCGGTTCTCATGATCGATTCGAATCAACACCGCAATACTGATTGTCATAATGATTAAACTGGAACCACCATAACTGACCAGCGGGAAAGTTAAGCCTTTGGTCGGTAACAACCCTAACGCCATACCTAAATTAACGAATCCCTGAAAGAAAATCCAAAAGCTGATACCGAAAGCAAAAAAGCCTTTAAAGCGTTGTTCCAACTGCAAAGACTCGCGGCCGATTTTCATTGCACGGAACACCAACGCGGAAAGTAAAAATACGATAACCGCGATACCTAAGAAACCGAATTCTTCGCCCACTACCGCCATCACAAAGTCCGTATGGGCTTCCGGCAAATATTCCAATTTCTGAATGGAATTCCCCAAGCCTTCGCCGCTAAATTCGCCGCGTCCGAAAGCCATTAACGAATTTGAAAGTTGAAACCCGGTGCCGTAAGGGTCTTTGAACGGATCCATAAAACCGGTAATCCGCTTCATACGATAAGCGGAAGACAGCACCAGCACGACGAATAAAAACGCGCCGATACCGATTAATCCCACGAACTGCATGATGTGAGCGCCGGCAATGAATAACAAACCGAAAGTGATAACAAACAGCACCACCGTACTACCCAAATCCGGCTGCAACAATAACAACACACCGAATAAGCCCATCACCAGCAACGGCTTGAATGCACTGAGTTTTTTTGACCGCACTTCGTCATAACGGCGGGTAAAATAACTGGAAAGAAAACAAATGAGCGCTAATTTAGCGAATTCCGCCGGCTGAAAATTAAAAATACCGATAGGAATCCAACGGCGCGCGCCGTTAATGGTTTTCCCAATTCCCGGAATCGCAACCGCCAGCAGCAACACAATAGCAATAAGAAACACCAGAAAATAGCGCTCTTCCCATTTTTCCATCGGAATTTTCAGAAAAATATAAAACGTGACAAACGATAAAAAAACATATAACGCATCACGAACGGCAAAATGAAAAGGATTATTTTCAATTCGCGTCCCTACGGGAATTGAAGCGGACGTCACCATAATAAAGCCGATAAACAGCAAAATCACGAATAACCACAACAACGTGCGATCATACAGCAGATTGCTCGGCGTAATGGTAGTCCAACGCTGCATATTTTCTTTGAATTTCGTTAAAAATGGCATTCGCGCATCAATCCTATAATTTAGCTAAACGCGTGAATTCTTCCCCACGTTTTTCAAATGAAGCAAACTGATCCAGGCTGGCGCAAGCCGGCGATAACAACACCATATCGCCGGGTTTTAACGCAGGTCGCACTGCGTTAACGGCTTGTTCCATGGTTTCAAACAAGCGGCTTTGATTCGACAACTTCGCCAGTGTCGCGCCGTCCCGCCCGAAACAGTAACAGAAAATTCCGGGTTTATTAATCAATTTTTCCAATTCGCTGAAATCGGCGCCTTTACCGTCGCCGCCCAGCAATAAATGTAAATTGCCTTCCAAATGTAAACCGGTTAACGCCGCCACGGTGCTGCCTACATTAGTCGCTTTAGAATCGTTAACCCAGCGCACGCCGTCGGCGAAATGAGCCAACTGAAAACGGTGATCCAAGCCGCTGAAAGTGCGAAGTGCGGTCAAAATTCCGTGAGTTTTTACCCCGACAGACTGAGCCAGAGCAATCGACGCCAATGCGTTCATATAATTATGACGACCGGAAATTTTCACTTCACTGCACGGCAGAATCACCTCTTGCCGCGCCATTAAATATTGCCGACCGTTTTCCGTTTTCAGCCAATAATCCGCATGATTTTCACCGAAGCTGAGCTGCCGTTTGGCGCTCTGTTTATTATCTTCTTTAGTTAACGAATCTTCCGCATTGATCACGGCGGTTTCGGCGTTCAGATAAATTTTCAGTTTTGCCTGACGGTAATCTTCCAAATCCGCATAACGGTTCATATGATCTTCCGTGACATTTAACACCGTTGCCGCCGCAGCCTTCAGGCTGAATGTGGTTTCCAGCTGGAAACTGGATAATTCCAGCACATACAGATCGCATTCCGTCTCTAATAAAGACAGCGCCGGAATACCGATATTGCCGCCCATTCCCACGCGTAAACCGCCCGCTTTCGCCATTTCCGTCACCAACGCCGTCACGGTGCTTTTGCCGTTTGAACCGGTAATCGCCACCACGGGTTTTCCCTGTTCGTTGGCTTCGCGGCAAAACAGCTCAATGTCGCCGATCACTTCCACGCCGACGGAAAGTGCGGTCTGAATTTCCGGCGTTTTTACCGCCAAACCGGGGCTGATGACAATCATATCGCTGGCGTTCAGCCAATCCTGATTCAAACCGCCCTTGTGCAACGGGATATTCGGACTCAGTTTTTCCGCCCCGGCCGGATTTTCCCGCGTATCAATAACGCGCACATCCGCTTGTTTTTTCAGCAAAAAATCGACACAGGACAATCCTGTTTTACCTAATCCGATGACGGTGACTTTTTTATTTTTATATTCTGCCATGTGGAAATATCCTAAGGGTAATTAGTCTAACGATGTTCTAACGGAGTTTAAGCGTAACCAATCCCAGTAATACCAGCATCAATGAAATAATCCAGAAACGGATAATCACGCGCGGTTCCGGCCAACCTTTAAGTTCGTAATGATGATGAATCGGCGCCATGCGGAAAATACGTTTTTTACGTAATTTGTAGGAACCCACCTGTAAGATAACCGACACGGTTTCCATTACGAACACGCCGCCCATGATCACCAACAGAAATTCCTGACGAACCAAAACGGCAATGGTGCCTAATGCGCCGCCCAGTGCCAAAGAGCCCACATCGCCCATAAAGACTTGTGCGGGATAAGTATTGAACCACAGAAATCCCAAGCCGGCACCGACAATAGCCGTACAGAAAATCACCAGTTCGGAAGTGTGACTGACATAAGGAATATAAAGATATTTAGAAATTTCAACGTTCCCCGTCGCCCAGGCGATAATCGCAAATGCGCCGGCGACAAAAACCGTCGGCATAATGGCCAAACCGTCTAAACCGTCGGTTAAATTCACGGCGTTACTGGTACCGACAATTACGAAATAAGCCAGCACAATGTAAAACAGTCCCAACTGCGGCATAATATCTTTAAAGAACGGCACCACTAAGCGCGTCGCATCGGTATCTTTACCGATCATATACATGGCAAACACGGCGACGAACGCCACGGCGGATAACCAAAAATATTTCCAGCGGGCAATCAAACCATCGGTATTTTTATATTTGATTTTGCGGTAATCATCCACAAAGCCGATGGCGCCATAGCCCAATAATACGAACAAACTGCACCAGATATACGGATTGGACAAATCGCTCCACAGCAATGAACTGACGGTAATCGTAGCAAGGATCATAATACCGCCCATAGTCGGCGTACCGCGCTTCTGAAAATGGCTTTCCGGCCCGTCATTACGCACTTCCTGACCGAATTTAAAAATCTGCAAACGACGGATCATTTTCGGACCAATCCAAAGCGACAATAACAAAGCGGTCAGCAGCGACAAAACGGCGCGCACAGTCAAGTAAGAAATCACATGAAAACTACTAAAATACTGTTCTAAAAAAGAGGCAAGCCAAACTAACATTTTTTGATTATCCTTCAAATTTTTGCTTTAAAATTGCAATCACATCTTCCATTTTTTGACTGCGCGATCCTTTTGCCAACACCACAACCTGTTGATTATTCTTCAATTTATCATCAATGAGTTCGGCTAAATAATGCGCCATTCCGGTTTTATCGGTGAAATGAATCCCGCGACAGGCCTGGGCAATGACAGCGGATTTCCGCCCGAAACTGGCAACGCAATCCAAATTCGCCGCTTTGGCATAATCCGCCACCTGCTGATGACATTCCCGGCTGTTTTCGCCCAGTTCCGCCATATCGCCCACGGCCAAAATACGAAACGCCTTATAATTTTTCAACACATCAATTGCCGATTTCAGCGAATCCACATTGGCGTTATAGGTATCGTCCAGCAATAATAAATTTTTGCAGGGTTCAATGGGAAATAACCGTCCTTTCACCGGCGAACGTTGCTCCAGTCCCGCTTTCACATCCGCCAATTCGGCGCCGACATTCATAGCCAGCGCCGTTGCCGCCAAGGCGTTACCGATATTGTGCGCGCCTAAATACGGCAGATTGATATCAATCGAACCGGCGGGACTATGCAACGTGAAAGCGGAACCGGATTCCGTCATCCGAACGTTATCCGCCCAATAATCCGCCCGACCGTTCGCGGCGGAAAACGACCGCACCTGACGTCCGCCGATTTCTTTTCCCCATAACGGCAAATAATGGCAATCCAAATTCACCACCGCAATCCCGTCTTCGGGCAAGCCTCGGTAAATTTCGCCTTTTGCCCGCGCCACGCCGTCCAGCGAACCGAAACCTTCCAAATGTGCCGGCGCAATATTATTAATCAACGCCACATCAGGACGCACTAATTTCGTGGTGTAATCGATTTCGCCGGCGTGATTTGCGCCCAGTTCAATCACCGCAAAACGATGTTTCGGTTCCAGACGAAGCAAGGTTAACGGCACGCCGATATCGTTATTGAAATTTCCCTGCGTAAACAAAACGGCATCGGCGGAATCGGTTTGCTCGTGCCCGCCATTATCGTTAAAAAAAACTTCACGATTTTTGACCGCACTTTTCCGTGCTGTCTGTTGCAAAATCGACGCTGTCATCTCTTTTACCGTCGTTTTGCCGGAAGAACCGGTCATCGCAACGGTTAATGGTTTCAGCTCCGCTTTCAACCACTGAGCCAAACGGCCCAGCGCTAAACGGGTATCGGCAACCACAATTTGTGGAACGTCAATTTCACAGACATGATCCACCACAACCGCCGCGTTGCCTTGCTCCACCGCAGACGGCAAATAATCATGAGCATCAAATTTTTCACCTTTTAAGGCGAAGAATAAACCCTTTTGCGTCGGCTGACGCGTATCCGTGCTCACGGCCTCGACCACCGCATTTCCATCGCCGATCAATCTGCCGTTTAGAATTTCCGCCAGTTTTTTTGTTTGTAATCTAATCATTTATAAATATTTCTTTGCTGTTTCCTGATCGGAAAAATGATGCTTTTCTTTTCCGACAATTTGGTAATCTTCATGCCCTTTACCGGCAATTAAAATCACATCATTTTCCGCCGCACATTGAATTGCCGTGCGGATAGCCGCTTCCCGGGCATGAATAATTTGTACGTTTTGTAATTGTTCAAAGCCGGCGGTGATATCCGCCACAATTTTGGCCGGTTCTTCCGTGCGGGGATTATCGTCGGTGATGATAATTCGATCGGCGAAACGCTCGGCGACTTTCGCCATCATCGGACGTTTTCCGCTATCGCGATCACCGCCGCAGCCGAAAATGCACCAAAGTTCGCCCGTACAATGAATGCGTGCCGCCGCCAGGGCTTTCTCCAAGGCATCCGGCGTATGAGCATAATCCACCATCACCGTAGGTTTACCGGCCGTCGTAATCATTTCCATGCGGCCGCAAACGCCGCGAAGTTGCGAAGCCGTGCGGATTAAAATCTGTAAAGGATACCCTAAAGCCAGCAACGTTGCCAACACAAGTAATAAATTGCTCACATTGAAAGCGCCGATAAGCCGGCTTTCCAACTTGCCGCCGCCCCAAGCGGAAGCGAATTCAATCTCGGCACCGTGACCGGTGAAGGAAAGTGCGGTCGATTTCAGCCAGTTTTTTTGTTGCGGTTGAAAATCGGAATCACAACTGACCGCCACCGCATCCGGCAATTCCTGCAACCATGCCCGACCGATTTCATCGTCCGCATTGATAATTTGATATTGCGACGGCAATTCGGTGAACAAACGCTTTTTAGCGTCCGCATAAGCCGCCATGGTGCCGTGATAATCCAAATGATCACGGCTTAAATTGGTGAAAACCACCGCTGCAAATTTTAACGCCTCAATTCGTTTTTGCACCAAACCGTGGGAAGACACTTCAATGGCGGCAAAATCCGCGCCCTGTTCGATAAAATTCGCTAATGAGGATTGAACTTCAATGGCCGAACCGGTCGTGTTGGCGGCGGGACGAACCTGTCCCAGCAAACCGTTTCCGATCGTTCCCATCACGGCGGGCGTCTTCCCTAAAATCTGCGCCCATTGCGCCAATAACTGGGAAACGGTCGTTTTGCCGTTCGTGCCGGTCACACCGATTAACTGCAGGCGTTGAGACGGACTGTCGTAAAATTTATCGGCGATTTCCGATAAATGTTCGGGAAGATTGAAATAAGAAATGACGGGAATATTGCGTTCGAAACGCAGTTGCAAATGTTCGCGCGCATCCTCGCATTCCGCCAAAACCGCCGCGGCATTGCGCTCGATCGCGGCAGAAATAAACCGTCTGCCGTCAACATTGTGGCCTTTTATTGCAACGAAAAGACAGCCAGTCTTAATCGATCGGCTGTCTAAACACATTTCCGTAAGTTGAATACCTTCTAATTCGGGGCGGTTAAGCCCCAAAAGTGCGGTCAAATTTTTCATCGTTTTTTATTAATTTTGTTGCTGCATCGGTGATTGTTGCGAATCCAGTTTAGGTTGTTGACTCAAACGCACCACGCGTCTTGTGATTTTCGCATTTTGCTCGGAAGGCTCGGCATCCGGCGTAATGTTATAGGCTCGCAAAGCATAACCCATAATGCTGGAAAATACCGGTGCGGACACGGCGCCGCCGTAATATTGTCCGGCTTTCGGATCATCAATTAAAATCACCAAAGCGAAACGCGGATCCGTTGCCGGCGCAAGTCCTGCGGTGTAAGCCATGTATTTATCGACATAACGGCCTTTTTCCAATTTTTTCGCCGTACCGGTTTTGATAGCGACGCGATAACCGTCTACCATGGCGCGTTTGTTTTTAATCGCCACTTTTTCCATCATGCCAACTACATCACGGGTAATTTTTTCAGAAAAAACGCGGTTGCCAATCACCGGCGGATCCACTTTGGTAATGGATAACGGGCGGTAAATGCCGAAGCTGCCTAAAGTGACATAAGCGCGGGCGATTTGCAACGGCGTCGCATTAATACCGTAACCGTAGGCAACGTTTGCGCGCTCGATATCCGCCCAACGTTTACGATTTGCGTTTAAATATCCCGCCTGTTCGCCGCCTAAACCCAAATCCGTCGATTTTCCTAAACCGGCGTTTTGGTAAGTTTCCATTAACGCGGAAGGCGGCATGCGCAAGGCAAGCCGGCTGACCCCGCGGTTTGAGGAGTTTTCCAGAATTTCATCCAGCGTTTGCTGATTGCGCGGCGCAACGTCTTTAATTTCATGACCGTTCAATACCAAAGGCCCGGTGTTGATGATTTCGCCGCGATGTACGGCGCCGCGTTGAAGTGCGGTCAAAACGACGAAAGGTTTTACCGTAGAACCCGGTTCAAAAGTATCGGTAACCGCTTTGTTACGCATTAAATCTTCCGATACGCCGGTACGTTTGTTCGGATTATAGGAAGGTGCGTTAACCATTGCCAACACTTCGCCCGTACGTACGTCAACCAAGACGGCGGTACCGGACGTTGCGTTATTTTCCGCCACCGCGCGTTTAATTTCGCGATAAACCATAGACTGCAATTTTTCATCGATACTCAACGTCACATTGTGCGCTTCGTATTTTTTAATATCGGCGATTTCTTCGACGATTTTACCCTGTTTATCTTTGCGATAAGTACGCGAACCGGATTTACCGAGTAATAATGAGTTAAAGCTCTTTTCAATTCCCTCAATCCCTTTATTGTCCACATCGGTAAAACCGATTAAATGAGCGGTTTCCTCCGCGCGAGGATAGAAACGGCGGAAATCGCTCACTAACATCACGCCGGGGATTTTTAATTTTTTCACATAGTCGGCAACGCTCGGCGGTACCTGACGGGCAAGATATTCGAAGCGGGAACGAGGTTTCGCCTGAATTTTTGCCGCAATATCTTTATATCGCAAACCCAAACTGTCCGCTAAAGCGGTCCAGCGCTCGCGATCGTCCAGAGAATGTTCGTCCAGAATCACTTTCGGATCGATAGTAATCGCATGCATCGGCACGCTCACCGAAAGCATTTGTCCGTTGCGGTCTAAAATCGAACCGCGGGCCGATTCGATTGTTAACGTACGTAACGAACGTTTATCCGCTTCGTTGCTGAAGGTTTCCACATTGATCGTCTGTACGAAAGCCGCGCGCGCAATTAACGCAAAAAGACCGAAACAAACGAAACCCACCACCCAATGATAACGCGCTTTCAAGAAACTCTTTTCAAAGGTTACCTTCGGCTTATTCAGTTTCGCACCGCTGCCCACGGATGAAGAAACCGCCGGTTTTTTCACCGTTTTTTTAGGATTGGTACGTTGTCGTGTTGAATTAAATTTGACCATTATTCTAAAATCACCACTTCTTGTTCAGGTTCTACACGTTTCATTCCTAGTTTCACCGTCGAGATCGCTTCAATGCGGGTGTTGTCGCTTAGTGTAGTTTCTTCCAGTTTCAAATTAACAAATTCATTCTCAAGTGCTTGTTTTTCAAACACTAATTCGCCTTTCTCCGCCACCAGCATACGTGTTTGATGAGTAATCCAAACCGTGCCGATAGCGGTACAGGTTATCGCTAAAATCAATGCGATAACGGTTTTATTCAGTTCGCATAAATCCTGAATAATTAAATCCTGCAACGGATAACGTTCACTGTTTAATAACGGTTGATCAGACATCATAATTTCTCCGCTATTCTTAACACGGCACTGCGTGAACGGGGATTCATGGCAATTTCCCGTTCACCGGGCCGGATGGATTTGCCGATCGTTCTTAATGTGCAATGACGTTGAATCTGGTCTTCACGCAACGGCAAGCCTTTCGGAAGCTGTTCACCCCGGCTTTGTTTACGCATGAAACGTTTCACCATTCGATCTTCCAGCGAATGAAAGCTGATGACGGATAAACGACCTTGCGGCGCCAAAACGGTCAGCGCCGATTGCAAAACACTTTCCAGTTCTTCCAATTCGGAATTGATAAAAATACGGATTGCCTGAAAAGAGCGGGTTGCCGGATGTTTGTGTTTGTCCTTGAAAGGTACGGCATTGGAAATCAGTTCCGCCAGCTGTAAAGTGCGGTGAAGAATTTCTTCGTTTTTTTCTACCGCACTTTTATTGTAATTCACGATCGCGGCGGCAATGCGTTTGGCAAAACGTTCTTCACCGAAGGTTTTGAGCACCCAGGCTAAGTCATCTTCGTTCACTTGCGCCAGCCATTCCGCCGCGGACAAACCTTTAGTGGTGTCCATTCGCATGTCCAGCGGTCCGTCTTTCATAAAACTAAAACCGCGTTCTGCGTCGTCCAGTTGCGGTGAAGACACGCCGAGATCAAGTAAAATGCCGTCAATTTTGCCGATTAACCCGTATTTTTCGCAAATTTCGGGAATTGCAGAGAAACTGTTGTGTTCAATTTGAAAACGCGAATCTTGAATTTTTTTGGCTTCGGCGACGGCCCGAGGATCGCGATCGACGCCGATAAGACGCCCGTTCGGAGAAAGTTTGGAGAGGATTAAGCGCGAATGACCGCCGCGCCCGAAGGTGGCGTCAATGTAAATACCTTGATCTTTCAACGCTAAACCCTGCACTGCTTCATGAAGTAAAACAGTGGCGTGTTCAGGATGAGAAAAAGTATTGCGCTCGCTCATAAATAAACCACAAAATAAAATGAATTTTAAAAATCGAATGACGAACTCATTAATGAACGTCAGATGAGATAAAGCGGCGATAACTCGCCGTTTATCTTTTTTATCTAGCTATCACGCTAGTTTGCTAGTGCCGCTGTTGTTGAATTTATAATGACAGCGTTTTTAATGCGTCGGACAAGGCGAATTCAGCGCTGGATCCTAATACCATGTCCTGTTCAATTTGGGCGTTCCATTCGGATTCCGACCAAATCTCGAATTTATTGAGTTGTCCCACCAACATAATATTTTTTTCTAATTTTGCCCGTTGGCGTAACGGCTCGCTCAGCAGAATCCGCCCCGCGCTGTCTAGCGCACATTCGGTAGCGTACCCTAACATAACCCGTTGCAAACTACGCAAAGCCGGATCAAAATTTGCCAGTGATAACAACTTTTGTTCAATCATTTCCCATTCGGATAAAGGATAAAGCAGCAAGCAAGGCTGGCGGATGTCAACGGTACAAACCAGTTGACCTTGATTTTGATCCAGGATCTCGGGACGATAACGCGTCGGGATCGCTAAACGTCCCTTTGCATCTAAATTTATCGCCGAAGCTCCACGGAACATGGGTACCTCAAAAATCTCGCCAAGTTAACTTTTTGCGCTGTTTTTGCAGATAAAATCCAAATATCTCCACAAAACGCCACTTTTTACCACTTATTTGCCATTCTATAGATTGATTGATGAAGTTGCAAGCGATTAATACGGAAAAAAGAAAAATCCGTAGAAAAATTACGGACAAAAAAACCGCACTTTATTTGCATAAAGTGCGGTCAATTTTGAAGAAGTTTTTTACGAAGTTAATCGTTTTCCTGTTGATCTTTCGGAATCGGTTTTAAGAACACAAGGAAAGAAATCAGCGCCACCGCAGTGGTTGCCACGCCGACCCAAACGGACACGTCATAAGACAAACCGAATCCGATTGGGGCATTGGCGATATAAGTGGAACAAACCAAAGTCATGAAAATTGCCGGGATCGTTGTGATCCAGTGGAATTTTTGGTGACGGAATAAATAAGCGGAAGCCGTCCATAACATCACCATCGCCGTGGTTTGGTTCGCCCAACCGAAGTAACGCCATAATACCTGGAAGTCCACGGTAGATACCCAGAAGCCGATAGCGAATAACGGAATGGCAATCGTCAAACGTTTTATCAGTGAACGTTGTTCGAATTTGAAGAAATCCGCGATTAACAAACGTGCCGCACGGAATGCGGTGTCGCCGGATGTGATTGGTAATACCACCACGCCTAATACCGCTAAAATGCCGCCAAATACACCGAGCATACCGATGGCCGAATCATAAACCACTTTAGAAGGCGTACCTTTCAAAGCTTCCAGTAAAGACGCCTGGTCGTCATAAAAACTTAAACCGACCATACACCAAATTAACGCAATCACGCCTTCACCAATCATTGCACCGTAGAAAATGAAGCGACCTTCTTTTTCATTTTGGGTACAACGCGCCATCAACGGGGATTGAGTGGCATGAAAACCGGAAACCGCGCCACAGGCAATGGTAACAAACAATAACGGCCAAAGCGGAGTGCCTTCCTTCGGATGTAAATTGGCAAAGAAATCCGCCAGCGTCACATCATGACCTAATTCCGTCGTAATCGTACGGAAAAGCGGAATCCCTTCAAAAAATAAACCGAATAGCATTCCTAACGTCATAAACATTAATAAGCCGCCGAAAATCGGATAAATTCGGCCGATAATTTTGTCAATCGGCACCAATGTCGCCAGGATGTAATAAATAAAGATGATGGCGGTCCATATCATCAGAATATTGGTATTGCTGGCACCGGCTTCATCATTCACCGCCGCTGCTCCGACACCGCCGGATGTCATTAAATCGTTGGTAATATTGGTTAATAATGACGCCGGACTTGCTACGAACACCACGCCTACTAACAGAAGCAGTAAAATCGCAATGAAGTTCATAAAATGTTTTGCCGGACGACCGAGATATTTCCCCGCCAGGAAAGGAATGTTGGCGCCGCCGTTACGAATACTCAGCATACCGCTGAAATAATCGTGCACCGCTCCGGCAAAAACGCAGCCGAAAACAATCCACAGCATTGCCACCGGTCCGTATAACGCCCCCAAAATCGGCCCGAAAATCGGCCCGGTTCCAGCAATATTCAATAATTGAATCAGCCAGATTTTATTTTTAGACATCGGCACGTAATCCACTCCGTCGCCCATGGAATAGGCCGGCGTTTTACGTTCCGGATTAATCACAAAGATTCTTTCGACGACTTTACTGTAAAGCCAATAGCCCAAAAGTAAAATCGCTACGCAAATAAAAAACCACAACATACAAATATCCTTAGATAAATAAAAAAACCGGGCATATTGTATGAAGTGGTTAAAAAGAAGTAAATGAGATTTTGACGATCCTTGAACGGAAAAATCAAAAATGTGATCTTATTCAAATTATTTTGTCTGTTTCGGCGGGTTTTTAATTATATTTCCCTGTTCATCGGTCTTGACAATCGGCGTACAACTACGGCAAGCGCCCGAATCCAGCCCGAGTTCGCGACAAAATCGGTCATATTTCTCCACTAAAGACTTAAACCAGTTTTGTGATGTTTTTTGTTCGCTCATTCCCGCCTCCCGCTGTGATAACGGGTTTATATTATGAATGAACTAACAAAAATTCAACATTTTTTTCACTTCCCGCCGACATTGCACAAGCCAGTTCTTTTTGCCGTTCCAGCGTACGACATCCGCTTGTTCCCGGCGGCAAAAATCAGCCAGAATCGGATAATCCGAGGCCTCCGACAAAGCCAACTTACGACGAATCGCCGGCACCGTTGCCGCTAAAGTGCGGTGATTTTCCGCGAAGTTTTTCAGATGCACTTCATCCTGCGGACCATATTGCCAGCACGGCGGAAAATCAAAATCCGCGCGCAAAGGATGAAAACCGAGCGAAAAATTCCGTTTAAAATCCAGTTCCGCACGCCGAACCAATGCCAGCCCGGCAACCGAAATTCCTTTCAACGCAATCGCCGAATAACAACCGCTGCTCGCTTCCCGACTTTCCCCCAAATGCACCAAAATAAACCCGCACTTTTGCCAAAAAACCGCCAATTCCGGCGTATAACCAAAACTGACGGAAACAAAATCTGCCGCACAATTTTGCAGCAAGTGCGCGACCAATCGGCGTCCTAAACCTTGCCGTTGCCAGGCGGGTTGTACCGCAATTCGCGAAATGCGCAAAGAATTCAGCGCAATAAAAGCGGAATCATTCTGTTGCTGAGCCAATTTCTGCGCCGCCAAATTTCCTTTAGGACGACGCAAACCCGCGCAAATATCCCGGATCAACCGTTCGTCCTGCAAACCCTCCTCCACCAGCCACATGCCGCCCAGTAAGGCGGAATCCGTTTCCGCCAGCCAAAACCGCTGTTTCGGCGCATCAAACAAACGACGCAAATCCAACGGCGAAGTGCGGTAATGCGCCAAAGTCAGCAAACCGTAAAAATCCCGAATGCGGGCAACGATTTCAGACTGAAAAACTTGTCGAATTTTGACCGCACTTTGCGGCGAAAAACCCGGCTGCACAAGATTATCTTCGCATTCCAGCAGCAACAATTCGTCGATAAAAGGCTCCAGCCTGTCATCTTCACGCCAACGCATGGGGCGGGTTAACTGAAAATGCTGAAAAGTGCGGTGAAGATTGGCCAGGAATTTCAGCAAAAATCCTCGGCCCGTTCCTTCGTAACTGTGAACGGTCGTCGTGATGACAATATGCTTAAAGGTGGAAATCAATTGAAATAACGACGACAACGGCAACATCGCCGCTTCATCGATAAACAGCCAATCTTCGGCGAATCGGCTGGGATCGTCGTTGATTTGCCGGATCAAATCGTCAGGCGCGATAAAATTCGGCGCTTCGCCTGCAAAATCTTGCAAAATTTTGACCGCACTTTTATTCGGCGCAGTTAAGCGCAGGGTCGGGTTGCCCGCTTCACGAAGTTTTTTTACCAGAAAACCCGCCAATGCCGATTTTCCCCGTCCGCGTTTGGCGCTGATAATATAAAGATCGGATTTTTGCCGCAGAATTTGATTGATGATTGCCGATTGCCGATTCGTCGCCCGGAGCGGCAATTCGTTCCGCTCTGCGTCGCATTCAGGAGGATACGCATACAATATGTCTTTGCGAAACGGTTCAAGCAAATGATAAAAATGACGATCAAAATTCGGCGTCGCAATCCCTTGTTCCACTCCCGACCAACGCCGGCTGTCCGAATCCGTTTGCCGGTTTTTGTCCAGCCATAAAACCAGTTCGCCGCCGGCTTTTAACGTGCCGACCGCCATTGCCAGGGCGTCTAAATTCAACGCGGCTCGACCGTCATACAAAATCCAATCAAATTCTCGCCCCAGCAGGTTTTTGGCCTGACTAAAATTTTCAGGCGATAAAACGACCGCACTTTCCTTTAAATTTTGCGGAAAGTGCGGTGGATTTTGATCGAATTTTAACGTTAAACGGCGCGGCTGCATCATACTTCGTCGTAAGAATAAGGATCGGCAAAGCCCAGCTCCGTCATAATTTTCGTTTCCAGGCTTTCCATCTCGACGGCTTCGTCTTCTTCAATGTGATCGTAACCGAGCAAATGCAGGCTGCCGTGCACCACCATGTGCGCCCAGTGCGCCAATAACGGTTTGCCCTGCTCTTCCGCTTCCCGTTCCACAACCTGACGGCAAATGACCAAATCGCCGAGCAGCGGCAATTCCACTTCGTCGGGACATTCAAAGGGAAAAGACAACACGTTGGTCGGGCGATCTTTGCCGCGATAAGTCAAATTTAAATGGTGACTTTCCGCTTCGTCCACAATACGAACGGTAATTTCCGGCTCAACCGCTTCCGCCCGAACGGCGCGCGTCGCCCAAACGGTAATCTGTTCGAGAGTCGGCAGATTTTCTTGATTTTCAGCTACGATTTGTAAATCAATTATAACGTTCTTCATTAATACAATTCCTCCACAACATCAGCCAAATAACTGAAAGGAAGAGTAACTATATTAAACTTTTCAGTACAAATTCTATACCCGGAATTAGGTTCAATATTTGAATCTAAAATATATTCTTCATCTTCTCGTTTAGAAAAATCAAATGTAACAAGGGAATTTTTCTGGTCAACACCTAAAATCTTTACAGTTGCCGAGCTAGAAAACTGCCATCTTTCACTGTTAGAAAAATATATTTTTGCTTTATAGCTAGGTTTTATCAACTTTAAATCCCAATTTACTTTTTTAGGTTTATTAAAATATGTCATTTTCTTTTTTCTTTTCTATTTTTCGCTGTTCGGCAAGTTTCTGCTTACGCGCTTCGTCTTCCGCTTCCCATTTTTCGTAGGCCTGAACCACTTTGGCGACGACCGGATGACGAACGATGTCCTGGCTGTCGAAGTAATTAAAGCTTAATTCTTTCACTTCAGATAACACTTCGACGGCGTGTTTTAAGCCCGATTTCTGGCTGCGCGGTAAGTCCACTTGGGTTACGTCGCCGGTAATCACCGCTTTGGAATTAAACCCAATTCGGGTCAGGAACATTTTCATTTGTTCGACAGTGGTATTTTGGCTTTCGTCGAGAATAATAAAACTGTCGTTCAACGTACGACCGCGCATATAAGCAAGCGGCGCAATTTCAATGACATTACGTTCCATCAGCTTTTCCACCCGTTCAAAACCGAGCATTTCGAACAAGGCGTCGTATAAGGGGCGCAAATAAGGTTCGATTTTGGAGCCCAGATCGCCCGGCAGAAAGCCCAGTTTTTCGCCAGCTTCCACGGCGGGACGAGTTAACAAAATACGGCGGATTTCCTGGCGTTCCAAGGCTTCCACCGCCGCCGCTACGGCGAGAAAAGTCTTGCCGGTGCCCGCCGGCCCGATACCGAAACTGATATCGTGGGTTAAAATATTATGCAGATATTCAATTTGATTTTTACCGCGCGGTTTAATCAACCCGCGTTTGGTTTTAATCGTGGTGCCGTATACCTTGCTTTCCGCGCACTCGTCTTCCGTTGTCTGACTTAACATGCGGCTTTCCTGAATCGCAAGATGAATATCATTAAGATCCAACTCTTTAATTTTGCCGCGCACCGGTGCCGTTTCCGCATACAAATGCTGAATCAATTTCGCTGCATTTTGAATCAGTTTGGCGTGATGAGGCTTTGTCGGTTGGTCGGCGGATTGAATGCCGAAATGGAAATTCCGGCGGGAAATGCGGAGATTAAATTCTTTTTCAATGAGTTTGAGATTATCGTCGAACGCTCCGCAAAGCGCTTGAAGCCGGTGATTATCTTCGGGAGAGAGCGTAAATTCTTCTTGCTGTGGCGTTGTCAAGTTTATGTCCTTAATTGATATCGGGATCGCCCGCTTGGTGCATGCGTTATTGTAGAAAAGTGCGGGCGATTTTTCCAGTGTTTTAAAAAACTCCTCAAAAATCGCCCGCACTTTTTCCTGTATTGCGCGTTTTTTGCGCCATTAAGACGGTAATTCCGGAAACAGCATGTTGATCACATCCTGCGTTAACCGTCTGGATTTGCCTTGATACGGGAAAATATGCATCATCATCATCGGATTGAAATTGGCTTCAATTACGCCCCAGGACTGCAAATTCGGCTCGGCCGGCTTTTTCAGATCAGGAATGATCAAATCAACGCCGCACACCGCCGCGCCCATGGCTTTGGTAATGCCCACCGCAAGCGTTTTATAGCTCGGATGCATTTCATCCGTCATGTCGATACTGTCGCCGCCGGTGCTGATATTGGAATTTGCCCGCAGCTGCACGATTTGTCCTTTGGCGGGAATGCTGTCAACCGTAAGACCCTGTTCTTTCAGCTGCAACCGTTCAATATCGCCCAACGCAATCTTTTTCAGCGGTGTTCGGCTGCCATCGCCGCGTAACGGATGATTGTTTTTGGCCGCCACCAATTCCGACACCGTATGCACGCCGTCACCCACTACGTTGGCCGGTACGCGCAGCAACACGGCAAGGGTTTGATCGCCCAACACGAAAAATCGGTATTCGGTGCCGCTTAAATAATCTTCCACCATGATTTCTTTGTCTTCACGGAAAGCGATTTCAACGGCTTTGGCGAAATCCTCGCGATCATGCACGCCCTGTTGGAAAATAGTGATGCCC
The DNA here is from genome assembly GCF_014843355.1 of Actinobacillus sp. GY-402. Lineage (GTDB taxonomy): Bacteria > Pseudomonadota > Gammaproteobacteria > Enterobacterales > Pasteurellaceae > Exercitatus > Exercitatus varius. The sequence goes on along the minus strand of NZ_CP062137.1, from coordinate 177,357 downwards.
AAACCGTAATTGGTGGATTTCGGCTTAATCACCACGGGGCGCCCTTCAAACAGACCGTAACTGGCAACCGCTTGTTCGATACCGGTAAATTCCAAACTTTTCGGCACGTTGAAACCGGCTTTTTCCAGTACTTTTTTAGTCACCACTTTGTTTTCCATGATAAGCGGTGAAATATAGCTGTCACGGCTTGTCATATTACCGTTTTTCACATATTCGAAATGCTCGCCAAACTGCAGGCGCAGGAACTGATCGTTTTCATCCAGAATTTCCATTTCCAGCCCTTTTTGAATCGCATCAAACATTAAAGCTTGGGTGGATAATTCCATATTGTCGAAAGCGGTTAAGGCATAAAAACGTTCAAACGCCTGCGCTTTATGACGTTGCGCCAGTTCCGCGCCCAGTTTTTGATAACCGCCGGCTTGTTCAATGGCGGCAACTAAACGAGCGCACAAAGTTTGTTCCGGACGGGCAAACTGCGTGAGTTTTTCTTGCGCAATTTCCACCGCACTTTCATCGGTGCCGATGTCTTTTAACATGTCGATTAAGGCGTTTAGAATCTGTTCGCCCTCGGCGCGATAAGCCGTTTCCCGGCGAGGATCTTCAAACGCCACTTCCATCAAACGCGCCTTGCCTAATTCCACGCCGGCCTGATCCGCGGTTTCCTCCAGCCAAATCATCAGCAGAATAAAATAATGAACGAATTTCGCATCGCGCAAATTCATGCCGTACGGTTCGAACGGATTCAAATCGAATAAGCGGAATTCCAGATATTGAATCCCGGTATGCAGGAATTCCCGGGCCTTTTTCGCTCCGCGCAAACGCACGTTGGAATAAAATTCTTTTTCCGCAACCAACTTGCCCGAATTCACCCAATGTTCCAGGGTTTCCACATATTTAGGAATGCTGTCGAAAGACACCACAATTTCAGGCGCATTCACGTAGCCGTATTGGCTGGAACGCAAACTGCGCACATATTGATTCGGTTTCAGCGGCGAACCCGCTTTGAAATAATTCGCTTCCGCCGTCGGCGTAGCGGATAACAAATAGAGTAAAATCCATTGATAACGCAGGAAATTTTTTGCCATTTTCAGATATAAATTATTCTGAAATTCCACTGCGTTCTGATATTCATTTTGCGCATGAAATAATGCGTCAATCAGCGCCGGATCAAGCTGGAAATTATAATGAATGCCGCTCACCATTTGCTTGTAAGCGCCGTAGGATTCCACCAAATGTTCGCGATACGCCACATCTTCGGGATTTTCCAGTTGAGCGACTTTAATGTCCTTTTCCGGCGGCAATCCGGCTGGCATGCTCATGGGAAAAATGAATTCGTCTTCCGGTAATGTGCGTAATACCACTTCATGAATGGTTTGTAGCCAGCGAAAGGTATCTTCCAGTTTCTTATTCGGCGGCGTAATCAGTTCAAGCTGGCTTTCCGCAAAATCCGTTTGTATGTACGGATGAAAAGATCGCTTACCAAACGCCTTCGGATGTTCAGAGGTTACCACCGAGCCGTCGCGATGGGCGCGCTGACTTTCTTTTTCCAGCCCGAAATGGCCCTGCCGGAATAATAATTCAAGATGATTTTGTTTAATAATATGCCGTAAATTCATAAGTATCCTTCCATGCCAAACAGGCTTTACGCGAAATACGCGAACTGTACAAATATCCCTACTGTACCACCGATCGGATAATTTCGCCACAGTTAAAAAAGTGCGGTCAAATTTGACCGCACTTTTTTGCTTTTAAGATCAACTACTTATATTCAACCACAATATCCGAGGCTTTAATGCTGTCGCCGTAAATCGGTGCTAATACCTTATCGTACGCCTGCTGTAATACCCCTTCTTTACCCAGTTTTTCCGTTTCGGCGTTTAACCATTCCAGCAAATCTTTGTCTTCTTTACGCACGGCGCCGGCGATAAAGTCAATGTCGCCCAATTCTTTTATACCGACGGTGAAACCCGGATTTTCTTTCACCCAGGCGAACAATAACGCGTTGTCATGAGCAAGGGCGTCGCCGCGACCGTCACGCAAAGCTTCGAATGTTTCGGTGTTTTGTTCGAATTTCAACAATTTGATTTGCGGGAAATTTTTGCTGAAATAAGCGTCCGCGGTAGTGCCTTTGTTCACCAATAAAGTTTTGCCTTCCAATTGTTTCACATCGGTAATCACGGCGCCGTCTTTTGATACCACGCCCAACGCCACTTTCATGTAAGGTTTGGCGAAATCCACCACTTCCTGGCGAGCAGGCGTAACCGTGAAATTAGCCAACGTGATGTCCACTTTGTTAGAAAGCAGATATTCCGCGCGGTTTGCCGCTTCCACCAACACGAATTCCACTTTGCTCTCATCGCCCAGCAAATCTTTGGTTAAGGCTTTGGCGATTTCCACATCAAATCCCTGATTTTTGCCGTCTTTGTCCACATAACCGAACGGCGGTTTGTCGCTGAATACGCCGATGCGGATTTTGTCCGCCCGCTTAATCCGTTCCAGCGCGGAGGCTTTTGTCGCATCAGCGTTTGCCGATTGCGCGTCGTTCTTATCGTTGCATGCCGAGATGCCCGCAGCCAGCAATAGCGAAGCAAAAAGTGCGGTCAATTTTTTAAATGTTTTGTTCATAGTCTGTTCCTCTTGACTCGTAATTTAAAATGTTCAGAAAGGCTTTTGCGCGATCCGTTTTCGGGTTAGTAAAGAAATATTCGGGAATGTCCTGTTCGATGATTTCGCCCTTGTCCATAAACACAATTCGATCCGCCACCTGGCGGGCGAAGCCCATTTCGTGGGTAACGATCAACATGGTCATGCCTTCTTTCGCCAGATTCAAAATCACATCCAGCACTTCGCGCACCATTTCGGGATCCAGCGCGGCGGTGACTTCGTCGAACAACATAATTTCAGGGTTCATGCATAAAGAACGCACAATGGCGATACGCTGTTTCTGACCGCCGGACAATTCGCGCGGATAAGCGTTTTTACGATCGTACAGGCCGACCCGTTTCAGCAATTCATCGGCCTGCTTTTCCACTTCTTCCCGTTTGCGTTTTTGTACTTTCATCGGACCGAGCAAAATGTTATCGATCACCGACATATGGGAAAACAATTCGTAGCTCTGAAAGACCATGCCGATATGCTGACGCGCCTCTACCCAGGAAATGTCTTTGCCCAGTTTGCCGTAGTTTTGCAACGTCAATTCGCCGCTTTTGATTTCCTCTAAGCCGTTAATGCAACGCAATAATGTACTTTTGCCGCAGCCGGACGGCCCCAGAATCACCACGACTTCGCCTTTTCTCACGGATAAATCAATGCCGTTAAGTGCGGTCACTTCGCCGTAGTTTTTGACTAAATTTTTAATTTCAAGCAATGCCATAATTTCTAATTTTCCCAACGGCTTTCCAAATATTTTGAAAATAACGATAACGGATAACAAATCACAAAATACAGTACGAAAATGACTCCGTAAATCCACAGCGCCGCCGACGGATCCGTAAACAGAGAGGTTTCAATAATCTGTTGTCCTACTTTAATGACTTCCAATACACCGATTAACATCGCCAGCGAACTGGTTTTCACCATACGGGTGAACAGATTGATCGCGCCCGGCGTCACGCGTTTTAAACTTTGCGGCAGCAAAATATAAATAAAAGTCTGCATTTTGCTTAAACCCAGCGCGTAAGCCGCTTCAACCTGATGTTTTTCAATGGACGTTAAGGCGCCGCGTACCAAATCGCCCATTTCCGCCGCGCCCCAGAAGACAAAAACGACAATACAGACCAAAACGCCGTCCAAATGGGCGTTAAACCACTTGGCGAAGCCGAAATAAACTAAAAATAACAGCACCAGCAGCGGGATGATGCGTACCACTTCCAAATAAAACCGACACAAAAAGCGGATAATTTTGTTGCGGCTTGTCATCACTATGCCCAATAACACGCCGAGAATACAGGCGAAGAAAACCGAGACAAACGCGATTTCCGCCGTCACGCCGAGTCCGCCGAGCAAACGCTCGAAATTCGAACCTTGAAAAAGAATGCCCAATCCCATGTTACGCTCCATATTTTGCACGGCGTAAACGGCGCTCCAAATAACGGATATAAACGGAAACCGGCAATAAAATAATCAAATAAAACACCACCAGCAAAAACAAGGCTTCGTTGGTTTTATAATCCATACCGATTATATCTTTCGCCAGAAACATTAATTCCGCCACCGCAATGGCGCTGATCACCGAGGTTTCTTTCATGAGAAACAGGCAGTTGGCGCCGATAGCGGGCGTTGAAATAGCGAATGCCTGCGGGAAAATCACGTAACGAAACGCCTGCCGCGAGGTCAATCCCAAACTCAGCGCACTTTCGATTTGTCCTTTGGAAACCGCTTCCAGCCCGGCTCGGAAGGCTTCTGCCATATAACTGCCGCCCAAAAAAGCCAGTCCGATTATTCCGCAGGTGAAGCCGTCCAGTTTGATACCAATTTTCGATAACCCGAAATAAAGAAAAAATACCTGAATCAGCAGCGGCGTGTTACGCGAAAGCTCAATATAAGCTTTCACGAACCCTTGCAATCCGCGGATTTTATACACAAGCGCCACCGCGCAAAACATGCCGATAATCATCGACAGAATAATGCTCCAAAGGGATAAATTCAGCGTCAGCAGGGTTGCGTCGATAAATCTCGGGACGGCGTTCCAAATATATTGCCAGTTCATTATGATAAATTTGTCAGGATTTCGATTGAATCATTATACGAGGCGCTAATATGAATAAGAAATAATGCTTCGCTATGTTTTATAACAAATCGCCATAAAAAACGACCGCACTTTACGTCAAAGTGCGGTCAAAAAATGAAAGGTTTTTTATGCGAAAATTACGCCACGTATTTGCCGACGCCCAATTCGTCTTCTTTACGAGTGCGTTCGATCACCGATTGCGGCGATTGCTCCACCCGTAATCCCATTTCATCTTCGGTACGTACCACATCGCCGCGCAGGGAATTGGTAAACACGTCGGTAATTTTAATATCGACAAATTTGCCAATCATATCCGGCGTGCCTTTGAAATTCACAATGCGGTTGTTTTCGGTGCGACCAGTCAATTCCATAATGTCTTTCTTCGACGGGCCTTCCACCAGCACGCGCTGTTCGGTGCCAAGCATTGCGCGGCTGAATTTCGCCGCCTGATTATTGATCCGTTGCTGAAGCAAATACAGACGCTGTTTTTTCTCTTCTTCGCTCACGTCGTCCGGCATGTCTGCCGCCGGCGTGCCCGGACGGGCGGAATACACAAAGCTGAAACTCATGTCGAAATTCACATCGGCAATCAGATTCATGGTTTGCTCAAATTCCGCATTGGTTTCTCCCGGGAAGCCGACGATGAAATCCGAACTGATTTGAATATCCGGACGAACTTTGCGTAATTTACGGATAATGGACTTATATTCCAACGCCGTATGACCGCGTTTCATCATGGTCAGAATACGATCGGAACCCGCCTGCACCGGTAAATGCAGGAAACTGACCAATTCGGGCGTGTCCGCGTAAACCTCAATAATATCGTCGGTGAATTCAATCGGATGACTGGTGGTGAAACGCAGGCGGTCAATACCGTCGATAGAAGCCACTAAACGCAATAATTCGGCAAAAGTACAAATGCCGCCGTCGTGCGTCGGGCCGCGATAGGCGTTTACATTTTGTCCTAACAGATTGATTTCGCGCACGCCCTGTTCCGCCAACTGCGCCACTTCAAACAAAACGTCGTCCAGCGGACGGCTGACTTCTTCCCCGCGGGTATAAGGCACGACACAATAGGTGCAATATTTATTACAGCCTTCCATAATCGAAACGAATGCAGTCGGACCTTCCGCTTTCGGCTCGGGCAGGCAATCGAATTTTTCGATTTCCGGGAAACTGACGTCCACCACCGAACTTTTACCGCCTCGAATCTGATTAATCATTTCAGGCAAACGGTGTAAGGTTTGCGGCCCGAAAATAATATCTACGAAGGGCGCGCGTTCGCGAATATGCTCGCCTTCCTGTGATGCAACGCAACCGCCCACACCGATGATTAAACCCGGCTTTTCGTTTTTCCAGGTTTTCCAACGACCTAATTGGGAAAAAACTTTTTCCTGTGCTTTTTCACGAATCGAACAGGTATTTAACAGCAGCACGTCCGCCTGTTCCGCATCTTCCGTCAATTCCAGTCCGTGAGTGCTGAACAATAAATCGGCAATTTTAGCGCTGTCATACTCATTCATCTGACAGCCCCAGGTTTTAATATGTAATTTCTGTGTCATTTTCTGAATTCATTAAGAATGTAATAGATAAAATTAGTCGGTTATTTTACAAGCTTAGAATAAGATTGACCAGGGTTAATTTCGGCTGTTTACGGATTTCTCGGATTCTCCGTTCAAGCTTGCATCCTCTTCATAAATTCAAACCGACGGACAAAAATATCCGTGATTTATTTTCTTCAAATATCGCCTGTCAGATCGTCGTTACGGTATTTTTCGGGCCATATCAAAATGATTAAATAAAATCATAAGATTTAAATAAATCATAAAACTGTGATTCAGATCACAACTTACTCGGAAAATAAACGCTATACTCATCAATAATTCCCAATATACCGGCGAATCGAATAACGTGTTCAATCAGATTGAAAATGCTCAAAATCAAATAAGAAGATCATTTTTGCGCCATAAAGCGAAACATATTAACAAAAATCAGATTTTACGCTTCGATTCACAACAAGTTTTATTGAAATTACAGAGAATTAAGGAGTATCCAATGAAACCGATTTTAGGTATCACAATGGGCGATGCCGCGGGTATCGGACCTGAAGTAATCGTCAAAGCGTTAGAAGATAAACGAATTTACGACTTAGCGCATCCCGTTGTTATCGGCGATTTCAAAATTATGCAACGCGCATTACCTATCGTTAAATCCAATCTTAAACTGCGTAAAGTTGACGATCTCGATCATTATCAAAGTGAATTCGGTTACATTGATGTCATTGATTTAGATAACCTCCCTGCCGACTTGCCGTTTTCAAAAGTAGACGCCCGCGCGGGAAAAGCCGCTTATGAATTTATCGAACGTGCGGTTGATTTAACCCTGAAAGGAAAAATCCACGCAATTGTGACCGCACCTTTAAACAAAGAAGCGCTGCACGCGGGTGGCAAAATGTTTCCTGGGCATACGGAAATTCTCGCTCAACTCAGCCATACCGAAGATTTTTCGATGATGCTTACCAGCGAAAAATTAAATGTGATTCATGTCACTACTCATGTGTCAATGCGCCAAGCTTGCGATTTAATCAAAAAAGAGCGCGTTTTAACCGTCATCGAACTGGCCCAGGAATACACCAAAATGCTCGGTTTCAAACAACCGCGTATTGCCGTAGCGGGTTTTAATGCGCATGCGGGCGAGCACGGTTTATTTGGTACGGAAGATGAAGAAGAAATTTTACCGGCGGTTCTGGAAGCGCAAGCGAAAGGAATTAATGCGGTAGGACCGATTCCGCCGGATACCGTTTTCCATCGAGCGGCGAACCTGGATGAGTTCGATATGGTGGTTGTGATGTATCACGACCAAGGTCATATTCCGTTAAAACTCATCGGTTTCGACAGCGGGGTTAACGTTACGACCGGTTTACCGTTTATCCGTACTTCGGTTGATCACGGGACCGCATTCCAGATTGCAGGTCAAGGTATTGCCGACAGTCGCAGTATGACCGAGGCGTTATACCTTGGTGCCAAAATGGCCAATATCAAATATGAAAATCAATAAAAAAGGAGTTCATTATGTTTAAACCTGAAGGCGTTGTCGCACCAGTACTCACCGCACTGGATGAGAACGAAAAATTTAATCCGGAAGCCTACAAAGAATTTATTGATTATCTTATACAAGCCGGTATTCACGGCATTTTTCCATTGGGAACTAACGGCGAATTCTACGCTTTCAATCAAAACGAAAAACTGGAGATTATAAAAACCGCCGTTGAAGCGGTAAACGGTCGGGTTCCGGTTTATGCCGGCACCGGTTGTATTACGACGAAAGAAACCGTTGAATTCTCGAAGAAAGTGTTAGATCTCGGAGTAGACGTGCTTTCTGTGATTTCACCATACTTTGTTGCCGTTAGCCAGGACGATTTATATCGTCATTTTAATTCCGTCGCGAAAAGCGTTAATGCTCCTGTTTTGATGTACAACATTCCGGCACGCTCAGGCAATAATATCGACTATAAAACGGTGAAAAAACTTGCCGAAGAAAACAGCAATATTATTGGTATTAAAGACAGCAGCGGTAATTTCGATAACACATTGAAATACATCGAAAATACCGTTCCTAATATTAACGTTATGGCGGGCAGCGATTCATTAATCCTTTGGACGTTGCTCGCCGGCGGTACGGGCGCCATTAGCGGTTGTGCCAATGTGTTTCCCGAACTCATGGTGTCTATTTACGAATATTGGAAACAAGGTGATTTTGAGAAAGCGAATGAAGCGCAGAAAAAAATCCGGGCATTCCGCAATGTTATGCAAATGGGCAATCCAAATTCTGTGGTAAAACGTGCCGCACTTTTACGCGGTCACAACGTAGGCCCTGCGCGCGAACCTTCAAACTGTGCAAATACAGTCATCGATCAAGCATTACAAGACGTATTTAAACTATACGATTAATCGAAAATTCACTTGGTAATCATTTATGTCAACTTATTCTTTATTTCATACCAATAAAATCATTGGCGGTGCCGGCAGTATTCAACAAATTGCCGATATCGTAAAAAGCTACAACGCCGAAAATGTCGTTATTATTACCGATCCCGGCGTGTTCGCCGCAGGTTTAATCAACGAGCCTAAAGCAATTCTTGAAAACGCGGGTATTAACGTACAAGTAATTAACGATACGCCGCCCGAACCGCCATTGGAACAAGTTAATCAAATTTACCGGCATGCCCAAAATACTAATGCTCAAATGGTGATTGGTATTGGCGGCGGCAGCGCAATGGATACTGCGAAACTCGTCGCGATGTTGCTCAATAATAATGTTGAACTGCAAGATGTTGCGGACGGTAAAACAAAATTCAAAAACCGCGGCATTCCAACCGTTATGGTACCAACCACATCCGGTACGGGCTCTGAAGCTACGCCAAACGCAATCGTGCTTATTCCCGAACGTGAATTAAAAGTGGGTATCGTAGATGAAAAAATGCTGCCGAATTGCGTCATTCTAGATCCCGCAATGACCGTCGGTCTACCACCGCATATCACCGCCAATACGGGGATTGATGCGCTTTGTCACGCCGTGGAATGCTACATCTCCAAGAAAGCAAGTCCGTTCAGCGATACCTTCGCCCTAAAAGCGGTGGAATTAATCGGGCGCAGCATTCGTACCGCTTATCGTGACGGTAAAAATCTGCAAGCGCGCGAAAATATGTTACTCGGTTCTTATTTCGGCGGCGCATCTATTGCCACGTCAAGCACCGTAGCCATTCACGCATTATCTTATCCGTTAGGAGGTAAATACCATATTCCGCACGGATTATCGAATGCGATTCTATTGCCCGATGTGATGAAATTCAACCTTGATGCCTGTGAAGCAAAATTTGCCAATCTCGCGAAAGCGATGGGCTTAGATGTACAGGGTTGTACGCAACATCAAGCGGCAGAAAAATTGATTGATGAATTTTATGCATTAATTCGTGATTTAAACATTAAATGTGATTTGAAATCTGTCGGTATCACGGAAGAGACCTTGAGTGAGCTTGCTGATGCGGCTTTGACGGTAAAACGCTTACTTGATAACAATCCGAAAGTGATGACTAAAACGGATATTATTGAAATTTATAGAAAAATTATCTAATCCTCATCATTTTCCTATTAATCCAAAGCGCCATAGTGGAGGTGACTTATGACAACCCCAATGATTATTGCGTTAGCAATTACGATTTTAATGATTATTTTAATCATGAGAGACAAACTGCCTTTCGGCGTACCTCCGCTCATTGCCTGCCTGTTGCTCGTAGTAACAGGAGTGGTTGATATTAAAGTTGCTTTTGGTGGTTTTGCTAACTCAACCATTATGATGCTTGCAGCGTTTATGGCTATTATCGCAGCCTTGCAAAAGACCAGTTTTATCACCACATTTAAAACGGCTATATTCAATATGGCAAAAAAAGGCGGTTTTAAAGCATATACTCTTCTGGTTGTAGTCGTTATGCTGGGAACAAGTCTTTTTGGTATGGGCTCAACAGCTTATTATGTGTTGGTTATCGGGCTTTTGTCTGCATTACCGGAAAACAAAGCACTTGCGCCCTCTAAAGTATTGATGCCGGCCGGTTTTGCGGCTAACCATCCACTTGCGCCGTTTAATACCGCTTTACAATATGGTATTACAATTGCGGTATTGGAAGCGGCAGGAGCTGCGACTAATGTTAACTTAGTTGAATTTTCAATCGTTAATTTAATTCTCTCACTCAGTTTCTTGGCGTGGTCATTATTAGCCTACAAGATTTTACCGGAACATCCCATTTCTACTACCGGCGAATACAGTGATAATTTAGCGGAAGAACACAAAACCCAGCTTACAAAAAAACAAGAACTAGTCACTTATTCCTCCTTTGTTCTTGCAGTTATTGGTATGGTTGCGCAAAGTTACATTGGTGATGCGGGTTACGCCATAACCGGTCTTGCAGTGCTACCGATATTCTTGGCCGGTGTATTGAACTTCACAGAAATAAGAAATGCCATTAGCGCACCTATCATTCTTATGTCTGCCGGGGTTATTGGGGTTGCTGACGCACTAGGAAGCACAGGGCTGACAGAAATGGTCGGTAAATCCGTAGCCGATATGCTCGGTTCTAATATCAATCCATTCCTGCTGGTTTTCACTTTCTGTATTTTAACCAGTCTATTAGCAACTTTAACGGGCTCGACCATCGGTACCGTATATGTGTTTGCACCATTGGCTATCGCGACCTGCTTACAACTTGGATTCAATCCGACCGCTGCAGCAACCGCAATCGTTATCTCGGGCTGGTGCGGTCACTTTCTCCCTGTGGACGGTATGCCCGCATTAATTATGGGAACGGGGAAATATACCATGATCGAATTCTGGAAATTCACCATTCCGCAATACTTTATTCGTTTACTGGCTCTTACGGCAGGCGCACTGATTCTATTTCCGGTTTAATAGGAGAAACAAAATGACTGAAGAAATAATTAAATTAGATTTATCGGGTAAGGTTGTCGTTAATCCAAACGATAGCGCGCGTAAAGACGCCTACTTGCCAACAGAATGTGTGCAAAATCATGCGGCTAACTTACTGCCATTACCAAACGGTGATTTGCTCTGCACTTGGTTTGGCGGAACGCAGGAAGGGATTTCTGATATTTCGGCCTATTTCTCACGCTTAAAAAAAGGTGCCGATACCTGGACGCCGGCGGTAAAACTTTCCGACGATCCGACTCGCTCGGAACAAAATCCTGTCTTTTTCTTAGATCCTGACAATATTCTATGGATTTTGTATACCGCTCAGATTTCAGGTAATCAGGATACGGCAATCGTTCGTTACCGTAAATCAACGGACTTCGGCGAAACCTGGGGGCCGATTGAAGTGTTACTGGAAGATCCGAACAAAGGCATATTTATTCGCCAGCCAATTGTTGTATTAGATAACGGCAACTGGTTACTTCCCGTGTTCTATTGTATTGCACGTCCGGGCGAAAAATGGGTCGGCAGTTACGACACCAGTGCGGTCATGATTTCAAGCGATAAAGGAAAAACATGGCGTTCCATCGATGTTCCCAACAGTACGGGCTGTGTTCATATGAATGTGTTAAAACTCAAAGACGGCAGTTTATATGCGCTTTATCGCAGTCGTTGGGCAGACTTTATCTATGAAAGCCGTTCATTTGATAATGGCGAAACCTGGTCAGAACCTAAAGCGCTGCCATTGCCGAATAACAATGCCTCCATTCAGGCCGATGTGCTTGCTAACGGTGATATTGCCTTAGTATTCAATAATTCAAGTGCAAAAGACGCCAAGGAACGTCGTCTTTCTCTTTATGATGAAATTGAAGACGAAAGCAAAGAACAGAAAAAAGAAGCGGAATTGGTTGAAGGACAACGCAATGCATTTTGGGGCGCGCCGCGCGCACCAATGTCATTGGCAATTTCCACGGACAACGGCAAAACCTGGCCTTATATTCGTAATCTGGATGAAGGTGACGGTTATTGTATGTCCAATAACTCAAGAGAACAGCTTAACCGCGAACTTTCTTATCCAAGTATTAAACAAGGCCCGGACGGCAAACTACATATTGCCTACACATTCTACCGAATGGCGATTAAATACGTATGCATTGACGAATCCTGGGTTAAAAACGCTTAACTTAATTATCAGGCATGTCATTCATGAAACGGCATGCTTTTCTCTAACGGGAGGATCTTATGATTGCCGGAAATATGAAAATCCTGGATTTGGCAACATTACCTAAATCACTTTACGATATTTTATCTCACCCGGAATTTAGCCTAGAAAAATTGCAAGCATTGCCTGACGGCAAATATCAGCCGGAAGGTGCGAAATGGTTTTGTAACGTTGGCGACTCACAAACCTCGCCCGCAGAAAACCGGCACACGGAATTCCACGAAAATTATCTTGATATTCAGTTAATTTTGGAAGGTGAAGAAATCATTAATTACAGCTTAACTAACGCAATCGGTCAAAGTGCGGTCGAAAAAAAGCCGGATTTATATATTTTAAATAATCCCGTGCTAACCAACGGCATTTTGTTGCGCGCCGGCGACTTCGTTACCTTTTATCCCGGCGAACCTCATCAAGCGTTATGCATGGTTAAAGCGCCCGCCACCGTACGCAAAGCGGTGTTTAAAGTTCCCAAAGAAATTATCTGATCATATAACGCCGGCAAAATGCCGGCGTTTTTTATAAACTACGATGTAATAAAAATCATCGATAATTCAACGGATTTTTGCGCTATACTCTTTACATCGAAAACATAATTATCCATTTAAAATATAAAGCCGATAAGGAATGTCATATGCCAAACGATCGCCACGAAACAATCATGCTTTACCTGAAAAGCCACAATATCGCAACCGTGGAGCAGCTTGTTAAAGTCACTAATTCATCGCCGGCAACCATCCGCCGAGATTTAATTAAGTTGGATGAGAAAGGCTCGATTATTCGCACTCACGGCGGCGTAGCGCTCAATCAGTTTATTCCGTTTCAACCCACCACTAACGAAAAACAATCTCGCCAAATTATTGAAAAAGAACGAATTGCAGATTATGCGGTATCATTGATCACAGCAGGCGATTCAGTGGTTTTAGACGCCGGAACAACCACATTATGTATAGCGAAAAAAATTACCCATCTCCCGTTGCGGGTTATTACGACGGATCTGCATATTGCGCTGCTACTTTCCGAATATAAACAAATTGAAGTGACCATGACCGGCGGGCGTATCGACAGCAGCAGCCAATCTTGCATCGGCAACCAAAGCATCTCATTTTTACAGGACGTTAACCCGGATTTTACCTTTGTAAGCTGTAACTCTTGGTCATTAGAAAAAGGAATTACCGCGCCGACGGAAGAAAAAGCGGCGCTGAAAAAATCGCTTTTACACAATGCCACAAGACGCATATTAGTTGCCGACAGCAGCAAATACGGCAAATTTTCATTATTCTGCGCGGCAAAACTCGGCGAATTAACGGATATTATTACAGACCGCGCATTATCAAGCGAAACAGTTAACCAATTACGGCAAGCTGACATTCGCCTGACTACCGCATAAGAACAAATCCGATTTCGCGCGCAGAATAAGCAAAACGTACCGAAAAGTGCGGGCAAAAATTGATAAGTTTTTTTAACCGTTATTCGGCGAGTTTTTTCTCAACCGCCTTTAACCGTTTGTTCATTTTATCAATGTCCATGGTTAACGCCGCGGTTTTGCGCCATTCTTTATTCGGTTGCAACGGGATACCGGAAGAATAAATGCCCGGTTTGTCGATCGGGCGCATCACCATGCTCATGCCGGTAACAATGGCCTGATCGCAAATTTCCATGTGTCCGTTAATCACGCTTGCACCGCCGATTTGGCAATAACGACCGACGGTTAAACTGCCCGCCATAATAACGCCGCCGGCAACCGCCGTTCCCGTGCCGATATGCACGTTATGAGCGATTTGGCAAAGGTTGTCGATAATCACGTTATCTTCAATCACGGTATCATCCAACGCACCGCGATCGATACAGGTGCAGGCGCCGATTTCCACACGATTGCCGATAATTACGCGTCCGGTTTGCGGGATCTTAATCCATTGACCGCGCTCGTTGGCATAACCGAAACCGTCGCTGCCAATCACCGCGCCGGATTGCACCAGACAATCCTCGCCGATTTCCACTTCATGGTAAATACTGACATTCGCCCAAAGCTGAGTGTTGCGACCGATTTTGGCATTCTGCCCGATAAAGCAACCCGCACCGATAACGGCGTTATCGCCGATTACCGCGCCGGCTTCGATCACCGCATTGGCGCCAATCGACACGTTCTGCCCCAATAAAACGGTCTCAGAAATGACCGCACTTGGCGCAATATTGACCGCCGCTTTCGGAGTGCTATCCATATATTGCGCCAAACGGGCATAAGCCACATAAGGATTTTCTACAATAATCAGATTAGCGTCGTCGGCGCAAAATTCCACGTCGGCCGGCGAAACCACCAGAATGCCCGCCTGCGCCTGAGACAAATACGGACGGTATTTGACATTGGAAATAAAGGTTAAATGTTCGCCAGCGGCTTTATCCAAAGGAGCGATACTATTAACAACGACATCGGCGTTGCCACGAATGGCCCCGCCGATTTGGTTTGCTAATTCTTGTAAGGAATAGGAACGCATTCGGAAGTTTCCTTTTACCGATTATTCCGCTTTAGGCGCTTCCGCCGGTTTGCCGTCTTTCGGTTCCGCCGGTAACTTACCGCCTACGGCCGTTAATACGTCCTCGGTAATATCTTTGCCGTCCGCCGCATAAATCACTGAATTGGCGTCAAGTACATAGGTATAGCCTTTTTCTTTTGCGAAATTGTTAGTGGCTTTCTGGATGGATTCTAACAGTTTAGCGGTTTCTTCACGTTCAACCTGTTGTGTTTTTTGTTGGAATTTACGAGCTTTAGCATCTTGTTCGCGCATTAACTTGTTAATTTCATCTTCACGTTTTTTGATGTCTGCGCTACGTAAATCTTTCGCTTCTTTTTGTAGCGCGGCGATTTTGGCATCGATTGCTTTTTTGCTCGCCGCTAATTTGTCGGCTTCACCTTTAAATTGGTCGTCTAATTTTTTAGCGATGGCTGCGCGATCCGGATGGTTCTGGAAAACTACGCCGGCATTTAAGAAGGCGATATTTTCAGCCGCAACGGCAGCGGAAGAGGCGAATGCTAAAGCTAAAGAAAGTGCGGTGGCTTTTACGACAGTTTTCATTGTATAAATTTCCTTGGTTGATTGTTAATTAATTTCGTGTCCGTTTCACAATGAACACGGATATTTATTTCGACTGATAAACCTTCAATTAGTTCATCGGAATTAGAACGAACCGCCAATACTGAATTGGAATTGTTCTACGTCGTCTTCATCATATTTTTTGATTGGTTTGGCATAGGAGAACACCAGCGGACCAATCGGCGATTGCCATTGGAACGCTACACCGGCGGACGCACGAATACGTGACGGATCACCGTAATCCGGCAGCGTCGGGAATCTTGCTTTATCCGCATCGCTCCATTTGGTATTCCACAAACTGCCCGCATCGACAAACAATGAAGTACGTACGCTGTTTTGGTTTTTCTCGGCAACAAACGGTGTCGGCACGATTAATTCCACGCTTGCCGTAGCCATGGCGTTACCGCCCACCACATCGTCGTTAACAAGATTGTAGTCACCGTTTTTATCCGCGTAAATCGCTTGCGGACCGAAACCGCCGTAAGAGAAACCGCGGATCGTACCGATACCGCCCAAGTTATAGTTTTGATAGAACGGTAAACGTTTGCCGTTGAATCCGTTGGCATAGGCGGCTGACGCACGACCGGAAAGCACCCATGAATGTTCACGGTTTAACGGATAATAACCGGTAGCTTCCGCGCTTAATTTATAGAATTTATTATCCGAACCTGGGACAGTCACGGTTCCGCCGACGGTAGCTTTCACCCCTTTGGTAGGGAAATAACCGCGGTTTAAGCTATTGTAATTCCAACCTGCGGAAACCGTATAGTCATGGGATTTAAATTCCCATCCGTCATAACCCATGGATTCACGATATAAATTACGGGTATATTCCGGACTAATATTGCTTAATTTATTATAGGCGTAACCCGCACCGATATAATAGGCATTATTTTCGTTAACCGGGAAACCGAGCGTTAGATTTAACCCGTAAGTTTTACGTTTATAGGATGCCACATTATCGTCCGTGTCCGAGTTATCGTAGGTTTGATAGAACACATTTCCGCCCAGACTGACACCGTCTTTGGTGAAATAAGGTTCGTTATAGGCCAAATCCACGCTGGTACCGTAGTCATTGCGGGAACCGCCCAGACTGATAGATGATCCCATGCCCAGGAAGTTATCCTGTTTAATGCTGGCTTGATAACTTAAACCGCTTTCCGTACCGTAACCGATACCGAAGTTAATGCTGCCCGTATTACGCTCTTTCACTTTATAGATAACGTCTACTTCATCATCCGAACCTTTCACCGGCTCATTGCGGTATTCTACGGTTTCATAAAAGCCGGTGCGATCTAAACGGGTTTTCCCCAATTCCACCAACTGGGAGGATAACCACGTTCCTTCCTGCTGACGCATTTCCTGACGCAATGTGCTGTCCGCACTGACGGTATTGCCTTCAAAACGAATCTGACGCACGGAATAACGGCGTCCGGCATCCACCACATAAGTAATATCCGCCGTTTTGTTTTCTTCATCCAAAGAAGGACTGATATTCACCTGCGCCATGGCGTAACCCTGTTCCGCCAATTTATTTTTAATATTTTGCTCAACATCAACAATTTCATTGCGGCGCAACTCTTCATTGAGATGCAGGCTGTTAACCAGCGGTTGCAATTCATTCTGCATACCGCCCACATCACCGACAATTCGCGCGCTTTTCAGCGTATAACGATCACCTTCTTCCACTTTTAAACCGAGACGAACTTCCGTTTTTTCGTCATTTAATTTGACATCCGGCGTCACACGGGCTTTCGCATAACCGCGATTTTGGTAATACTCCGTTAACGTCTGAAGATCTTTGTTCATATCTTCAGTGGTGAATTTTGCACCGAATAGCTTATACCACGCATCTTCGCTTAATTCCATCTGTTCGCGTAAGGTATCGCTGTCAAAAGCGTTATTGCCGTCGAAAGTAATTTCCTTTAACTTCGCCACATCGTTTTCCGTCACCTGTAATTTGACTTCTGCGCGGTTATTCGGCAGGTTATTCACCACAGGTTCAACTTTCGCGTTATAACGACCGGTTGAGTAATAATGATCTTCTAGACTTTTAGCAAAAGCATTCAGTTTTTCGCGATTAAGCACTTCGCCGGCTTTCAAACCGTTGTTATCTAAATTTTCTTTCAGCGCTTCGGTAGGAATTGAATCGTTACCGGAAACCGTGACATCCGCAATAACCGGCTGTTGCGTCACGGAAATAAGCAAAGTGTTGCCCTCACGACTCGCCTGCACATTATCATAACCGCGCGAATAAAGCGTTTTTACCACATTTGCAATATCGGAATCCGTTACCCGTTTCCCCACTTGCACCGGCAATCCCGCAAGGACTTTCCCTTCCGCACCCGATTGCACGCCATCAATCCGAATATCCTGCACAACGAATGGCGCCGCATACGCACTGGCAGAGCCGAATAACAAACTAGCTACTAAAAGTTTTTTCATTGTTTAAATCACCTATAAAGTGCGGTTATATTTTTTCACGTTTTTTTATAAACGTAAGAAATCGTTAAATAAAGCAAATACGGTCAGCATTAAAAGCAACGCTGCTCCGATTCGGTAACAAAAATCCTGTATTTTTTCTGAAACGGGCTTACCTTTAATACCTTCGACCGCCAGAAAAACCAAATGTCCGCCGTCCAGTACCGGTAACGGGAACAGATTCATAATGCCGAGATTCACACTGATTAACGCCATAAAACTCAGGAAATAGACCAAACCGATACTGGCCGACATGCCCGCTCCCTGCGCGATGGAAATCGGCCCGCTAAGATTATTCAACGATAGATCGCCGGTAAATAATTTACCGATCACTTTAATCGTTAACCAAGATAGTTGCGCGGTCTTTTCAACGCCTTTTTTAAGCGCCTCAAGAATATCATATTTTAATTCGGTACGGTACTTTTCATTAACCGGTTCAAAGGTCGGCGCGATACCGGCAAAATATTTGCCGTCTTTTTCCACAGGAGTAAAAGAAATAGTATGGCGTTCGCCCTGGCGCTCAATCAGCAAAGAGATCGGGTTTCCTTTTTGAATTTGTGCCACCAAATCAGACCAGACCACCGGCGAGCCGTCCTGTTGCAATAATACGTCACCGACTTTTAATCCGGCCCGTTCCGCCGGCGAACCGCTGACCACACTCGATAACACATTGCCGGCTTTACTCGCGACGGGTTGAATACCTAAGGCACGAAAAGCGGATTCTTTTTCAGGATTAAACGACCAATTCTGCAAATTCAGCACTTTGTCCCGAGGCTGATCTTCACCGAAAGGCGTTAAGGTTAAAATGACGGAATCATTGCCTAATTTACTTGCCAGCAGCATATTGACGGTTTCCCAATCCGGCGCGTCTTCACCGTCTACCGCAAGAATTTGGCTGTCGGGTTGAAGCTGCGCCGCGGCGGCAACGGAATTCGGTTCAATCTTGGCAATAACCGGTTTCACCGCGGGAATACCCACCGCATAAATAATCCAGTAAGCCAAAACGGCGAACAGGAAATTCGCCAGCGGACCGGCGGCAATAATAAATGCGCGCTGCAACACGGTTTTGCCATTAAAGGATTGCGGTTTCAGTTCGACCGGAACCTCTTCATTACGCTCATCCAGCATTTTCACGTACCCGCCCAAAGGAATAGCGGACACGGCAAATTCCGTGCCAAGTTTATCCACCCGCCGCCACAAGACTTTGCCGAAGCCGATGGAAAAACGATGAACTTTTACACCGCACTTTCGTGCCGCCCAGAAATGCCCGTACTCGTGTACAAACACGAGTACACAGACGGCGATAATAAATGAAACCAATGACCACAAAAATGACATTATATTGCCTTATAAAACAAAGAAATAAAAATAGGCAAAGAACGGCGTTGCCGCCGTCAGGCTATCGATTCGGTCCAGCACCCCGCCATGTCCCGGAATTAAATTGCCGCTGTCTTTAATGCCGCTTTCCCGTTTAAACATGCTTTCGGTTAAATCGCCCAAGACGGACACGGCAACCGTTGCCACCGAAAGTGCGGTCAAACTTGGCAACGTTCCGTGACTAAATAAACTGTCGCCGGCAAAATGAATAAATAACGCCGCCAAAATACAAGCGGTGATTAATCCGCCGATAACGCCCTGCCAGGTTTTGCCCGGCGAGACTTTCGGCGCCAGTTTATGTTTACCGAATTTCCGACCGGCGAAATAAGCGCCGCTGTCCGCCGCCCACACCAAAACAAAGACGTACAGTAATAATTGAATACCGTGAATGCTGTCGGCGGTGTATTGATCCAAACGTAATTTCAACACACCGACCAAAAACGGGACTAAAGTAAGAAAAGCGAAAAGCAGCTGCAAAATCACGGATTTTCGCCAAATTGCGGCGGATTTCGGATAACCGATCACCAAGAAAAACGCCGCAAACCACCAAATGACGGCAAACAACAAAATCGGTTGCGCATAACCGGCAAACACTTTTCCGGCGTTCAAATAGGACGCTTGGCTGTAAATCCATAAAAATAAAAAAGCCGAAGCAATCGCCGTTAAAGAAAAACGCCAAACACTGTGATTAAAACGCGGAAACTGCGTCCACTCCCACACGCCGAGGGCCACTACCGCGCCTAAGGTCAGAGCAAAATAAAAAGGGGAAAAAAGGAATAATGCGGCACAAACGATGGCAATCAATACAATCGCCGATAAAACACGTTCTTTTAGCAAAGTCTGGCTCCTTTATTCTGAACCGCCAAAACGGCGTTCACGTTGTTGAAATGCAAAAATTGCATGATTAAATTCTTTTTCGTTAAAATCCGGCCAAAGCACATCGGAAAAATAAAGTTCCGCATAAGCAATCTGCCAAAGTAAAAAGTTACTGATGCGTTGTTCGCCGCTGGTCCGAATCAGCAAATCCACCGCAGGCTGCTCTTCTGTGACCAAGTTTCGCTGGAAAAGTTCTTCCGTGATCTGGTCGACTTCCAGCGTTCCTTCCTTAACCTGCGCCGCCAATTTTTTCGCCGCCTGCACGATATCCCAGCAACCGCCGTAATTCGCCGCAATATTCACGATCAACGCCGTATTATTTTCCGTTAATTTTTCCGCTTTCTCGATTTTTTCCTGCAGTTTCTCACTGAAGCCCGATTTATCGCCCAACACCTGCAATTTGATGTTGTTTTTATGCAGTTTTTTGACTTCACGATCCAGCGCCTGCATAAACAATGCCATCAGCGCGGATACTTCGGCTTCGGGACGGTTCCAGTTTTCACTGCTGAACGCATACAAAGTCAGCACCTGCACGCCGCTACGCAGCGCATAAGAAACGGAACGACGCACGGCTTTCACACCGTTGGAATGCCCGAAAACCCGAATTTTGCCCTGTTGCTTGGCCCAACGTCCGTTGCCGTCCATAATGATAGCCACGTGTTTTGGGATGTTATTTGAATCCAGTTCTTTCATTTTATTCAAAATTATTAAATTTATTGACAATCTCCGAACAGAGCGTTCATCGCCGGTCAAAACGATGCGAAAAAACGTTACGTTTTTTGCCCGCACTTTACCGCTTATAAAATTGCATGAAATATAGCATAACCCCCTATTGCTGTCATTTTCTTTTGCGACCGAACGCGTATTTACTCCGATTCAATCGCGCACTATAATGCGAAACATCTTATTTTTGATTCAGGACGGAAAAATGCAATTTTCCAAAATGCACGGACTCGGCAACGACTTTGTCGTGGTGGACGCCGTAACGCAAAACGTCTTCTTTCCGGAAGAAGTGATAAAAAAACTCGCCGATCGTCATCGTGGTATCGGTTTCGACCAGCTTTTACTGGTGGAACCGCCTTATGATCCGGATTTGGATTTCCATTACCGCATTTTTAATGCGGACGGCAGCGAAGTGGCGCAATGCGGCAACGGTGCCCGTTGTTTCGCCCGTTTTGTCACATTGAAAGGTCTGACCAATAAAAAAGACATTGCCGTCAGCACGGCAAAAGGCAGAATGGTGCTCACCGTTAAAGACGACGGCATGATTCGCGTCAACATGGGCGAACCGATTTGGGAACCGGCTAAAATTCCGTTTAACGCTAATAAATTCGAAAAAAACTACATTCTCCGCACAGAGATTCAAACGGTATTATGCGGTGCGGTGTCTATGGGAAACCCGCATTGTGTGGTTCAGGTGGAAGATATCGAAACGGCAAATGTCGCCCAATTAGGTCCGTTACTGGAAAACCACGAACGTTTTCCGGAACGTGTCAATGCGGGATTCATGCAAGTGATTGATCGTCATCACATTAAACTTCGCGTGTACGAGCGCGGTGCGGGCGAAACCCAAGCCTGCGGCAGTGGTGCCTGTGCGGCGGCGGCGGTCGGAATCATGCAGGGTCTGCTTGATTCGCCGGTACAAGTGGATTTGCCCGGCGGTTCACTTACGATCGAATGGGAGGGTGAAGGTCATCCGCTCTATATGACCGGCGACGCCACTCATGTCTATGACGGAGCTATCAAACTTTAAAGGAATACCGAGTGAAAACTCGGTATTTTTATCTCAAATGAACGAAACGGAACAACAAATCGTAAAATACCTGAAAAATCACCCGCACTTTTTCGTCCGTCACCTGGAATTGCTGGATACGTTACAGATTCCTCATCGGCAAAAAGGCACGCTGTCATTGGTGGAAATGCAGCTGGAACGCCAACGGGAACGGATTAAAGAACTGGAACGGGAACTGGCGATTTTCGGACGGCTTGCGCACCGCGAGCAGGATATTTTTCTAGGATTAATGCCGTTGCAACAGCAATTATCCCATACCGAACATTTCCTCGACGGCGTACAAAAAATTAATGATTGGGCGCAACAATACGATTTACAGCAAGCCAAGATTTTACTGTTTCGGGATAGCTGGATGAAAACCGACGACGTGCCCGAACAACATTGGGTGGACAGAAAAGCCTTTGAAATCATTCGGTTGGAACGCATGGGATTGAAAAAAATTTACCTGGGCGAATTATCCGGCAAAGAAAAAAGTCTGCTGTTTCTGCCGGAAGAATTGCCGGTCGGTTCTCTCGCCTGCTGCCTGCTCGGAATCAGCGGCAACCATCATCACGCCAACGCCTTGTTGTTATTTACTTCGCGCGATGCCACACAATTTTATCAGGGACAGGATACCGCTTTTTTAAAACATCTGATTGATATTGTGGAATTGCATCTGCACCGCTGGTTAATGAATACGGAAAAAGCGTAAAAATGATGCGAGACAATATAGCGTGGCGAACATTTGCCCGGTGATGTCGTTACCCCGAAAAAAACTGTGGATTTTTTGACCGCACTTTAACGGTCGGCAGAGCAAAACCTACCTCGATAGAGTGATATGGCATAAATGTTACAAAAAATTTTGTGATCCTCATCAAAATTTTACAAATTCAAGCTATTTTTTTAACATTTTTTCAATACAATGCCACCAGTATTTTAAAAAAAGGATCTGATCATGGCATTTGCTCTTAGTATTTTTCCCATTATTTTATTAATTTACCTGATGGTAAAACGTAACGCATTACCGTCTTATGTGGCTTTGCCCTGGATTGCGGTTGTCGTTCTGATGATTCATCTGGCCTATTTCGGCACCGACATCGCGACGATCAGCGCCAATGTCACCGCCAGTATCGTTGCCGTACAAACCCCGATTACGGTTATTTTCGGCGCAATTCTGTTTAACAAATTCTCCGAAATGTCAGGCGCCACCAATATTTTGCGTCGCTGGCTGGGCAACATCAATCCGAATCCGGTTGCGCAATTAATGATTATCGGTTGGGCTTTTGCCTTTATGATTGAAGGCGCCAGCGGCTTCGGTACGCCGGCGGCCATCGCCGCGCCTATTTTGGTCGGATTGGGCTTTAATCCGATTAAAGTGGCAATTTTAGCCTTAATTATGAACTCGGTGCCGGTATCTTTCGGCGCGGTGGGAACACCGACCTGGTTCGGTTTCGGTCCGCTGAAATTGGCCGAAGATCAAATTCTGCAAGTCGGCTCTATGACCGCATTAATCCACAGTTTTGCCGCTTTCGTCATTCCGCTGTTGGCATTACGCGTTTTAGTAAGCTGGAAAGAAATCCGCCAAAACATCGGCTTTATCTATCTTAGCGTTTTTGCTTGCGTTATTCCTTATTTCCTAATTGCTCAAATCAATTATGAATTTCCTGCTCTGGTCGGCGGCGCCATCGGTTTGTTGATTTCTGTTATTGCTGCCAATCGAGGCATCGGATTGGCAAAAGTGGAAAACACTTTGGACGGCAAAGCGGTATCCGGCAGCCAGGTGGCAAAAGCGCTGTTGCCGACCGCTATGCTTATCGCCATTTTAATTATTACTCGTATCCAGCAATTACCGTTCAAAGCCTGGATGAACGATACCACAACCTGGTTTGTTACCCGAAT
Source organism: Actinobacillus sp. GY-402 (assembly GCF_014843355.1). Classification (GTDB taxonomy): domain Bacteria; phylum Pseudomonadota; class Gammaproteobacteria; order Enterobacterales; family Pasteurellaceae; genus Exercitatus; species Exercitatus varius. The sequence continues at coordinate 153,433 of NZ_CP062137.1, read as the reverse complement.
CGGTTCATTAGGCGATTTCGAAGTCAGCCGCGGTTTAGTCTTCTCATTAAAAAATATTTTTGATACTCCGGTCAGCGCCAGCTATAAACTGCTTTATGTTCCTGCACTGATTCCGTTTGTGATCACCGTATTAATCGCCGTTCCGCTATTTTCTATGTCATTCCGTCAAACCCGCGAAATCTTTGCCGTCAGTTTGCGTCAAAGTAAAAACCCGTTTATTGCGTTGGTCGGAGCATTAATTATGGTAAATTTAATGTTGGTCGGCGGAGACGGTTCCATGGTGAAAACCATCGGTAAAACATTTGCGGAAACCACCGGCGAACATTGGACGTTGTTTTCTTCTTACCTTGGCGCGGTCGGCGCGTTCTTCTCCGGTTCCAATACGGTTTCCAATCTGACCTTCGGTAGCGTACAACTTTCTACCGCAGAACTTACCGGATTATCCACCGCACTGATTCTTGCTTTACAATCCGTGGGCGGCGCAATGGGTAATATGGTTTGTATCAATAATATCGTAGCCGTATCTTCCGTATTGAATATTGATAATCAGGAAGGTAGCATCATCAAACACACCGTGGTTCCGATGTTTATTTACGGTGTCATTGCCGCGCTGGTCGCATTGTTTGTTATTCCGTTATTCTTTAACCTGTAACGACACGTTATTTTCTCGGCACAACGTCTGTGTGCCGATTTATTTTTTGGAGTGAATATGAACGTCAATTTTTATGTCACCTGTATTGCGGATATCGTCAAAAGCGGTGTCGGTAAGCATTCGGTGCTTCTGCTGGAAAAACTCGGCTGCAATGTCGTGTTTCTTGAAAAACAGGGATGTTGCGGCCAACCCGCTATCAACAGCGGTTATGCCAAACAAGCGATTCCCGGCATGAAAAATCTGGTGGAAACCTTTGAAGTGAACGACTATCCAATCGTGGCGCCGGCGGGTTCCTGCGTTTACGCCGTTAAAAATTATCCCGAATATTTCGAACGGTTCGGCGAACCGGATTGGGCGGTACGCGCACAAAAAGTGGCTGATCGTTTCTACGACATCACCGATTTCATCGTTAACGTTCTGAAAGTTGAAAATGTCGGCGCTACCTTAACCGGTAAAGCGGTTTATCATCCTTCCTGCAGCCTGACCCGTAAACTCGGCATTGTACGGGAACCGCTAACCTTGTTACAGAACGTAAAAGGTTTACAGTTACTTCCGATTCACAATCAACAGACATGTTGCGGTTTCGGCGGCACTTTCTCGGTTAAAATGGCGGAAATTTCCGGCGAAATGGTAACGGAAAAAGTGATGAATATCAGCGAAGCGGAACCGGATTATTTAGTAGGCGCAGACGTCAGCTGTTTAATGAACATTGCAGGACGTTTAAGCCGTGAAGGTAAAAAAGTAAAAGTTATGCATATCGCCGAAGTATTAATGCAGAATGAAAAGGGAGAGAATTAAAATGTCATTAAAAACCAGCGAACTCCCATTCAAAGAGCGTGTTGAACGGCAGGTTCATAACGAAATTATGCGTCGGGCCGTCGTTAAGGCACAGGAAACTATCGGCGCAAACCGTCAGAAAATGGTGGATGAACTCGGTCATTGGGAAGAATGGCGTGATGCGGCAAAACAGATTCGTAATCACGTATTGGCAAATTTAGACGCTTATTTATACCAATTAAGCGAAAAAGTCTCGCAAAACGGCGGGCACGTTTTCTTCGCCGAAACCGCAGAAGAAGCCACGGATTATATCCGCAAAATAGCCCTCGAAAAAAATGCCAAAAAAATCGTGAAATCCAAATCCATGGTAACGGAAGAAATCGGGATGAACCACGTATTGGAAGCGGAAGGCATTAAAGTGGTGGAAACCGATTTAGGCGAATATCTACTACAAATCGCCGATGACAAACCTTCTCACATCGTGGTGCCGGCCATCCATAAAGACCGTCACCAAATCCGTAAAGATTTACAGGAAAAATTAGGCTATCAAGGCACCGAAACACCGGAAGAAATGACGGCATTCATACGTAAAGTGATTCGTCGGGATTTCCTGGAGGCGGACATCGGTATCAGCGGTTGTAACTTCGCAGTGGCGGAAACGGGTTCCCTCTGTTTAGTGACGAACGAAGGCAATTTGCGTTTAGCCACCACGGTGCCGAAAACCCATATCGCCGTGATGGGAATGGAACGAATTGCACCGACTTTCAAAGAAGTGGACGTATTGATTACCATGCTTTGCCGCAGCGCAGTCGGCGCTAAATTAACGGGCTATAATACTTGGCTGACGGGTCCGCGTCTTGAGGGCGAAACCGACGGACCGGAAGATTTCCATTTAGTCATCGTAGATAACGGTCGTTCAAAAATTCTCGAAAGCGAATTTAAAGAAGTGCTTCGCTGTATCCGTTGCGGCGCCTGTTTAAACACTTGTCCGGCATATCGTCAAATCGGCGGTCACGGTTACGGTTCCATTTATCCCGGTCCGATCGGTGCGGTTATTTCCCCGTTATTGGGCGGTTACCAGGACTTTAAAGAATTACCATACGCCTGCTCGCTTTGTTCCGGCTGCAACAGCGTTTGCCCGGTCAAAATTCCGCTGGCGCAATTAATTCTACGCCATCGCGAGAACATTGCCCAAAGCGGCATGACACCACTGACGGAACGCCTTTCCATCAAAGGCTTCAATTTTGCCAACGCTCACCCCGCTATTTGGGACAGTAGCGTAAAAATCGGCGCAAAACTCGCCGGCAGATTTATTAAAAACGGCAAAGCGCCGATTCGGGCGGGCGCGCTGGCCGAATGGACAAAAGCACGGGATTTACCGCAACCTGAAGGCGAAAGTTTCCGTTCATGGTTTGCAAATCGGGAGAAAAATTAATGACTATTCAAAATCGTGACACGTTTCTGGACAAACTGGCGCAACGCATGGGGCGTCCGCGCCAAACCAAGGCCGAACCGATGCCGTCGCCGGTAAATAATTACGCCGCAACCCGACTGACCGAATTAACTCAGGCCGAACGCTGTCAGGCGTTTATGGATTTCGCCAAAGTTATGATGGTGGATGTGGCGGAAGCAACGGAAGCCGATGCCGCGGAAAAAATTCTTGAACTATGTGAAAAATACGGCGGCGGCGAACTGGTGATCAACAATGACGAAAGATTAACCGCGCTAGGAATCACGCAAGCGGTACAAAACCGCTATTCCACTCATATTTGGACGCCGGAAGCGGCAGGCGACAATCTGACGCAGGCGGAAAAAGCCAATATCGGTATCGTTTACGCCGAATACGGCTTAACCGAAACCGGCGGCATTGTGCTGTTTTCGGAAAAAGACCGCGGCCGCGCCGTCAGTCTGTTGCCGGAAAAATCCATTGTGGTCGTACGCAAAAGCACCGTTTTGCCGCGCGTGGCGCAACTCGCCCAAGTGCTGCATGAAAAAGCGCAAAACGGCGAACGCATGCCGTCCTGCATTAATATTATTGCCGGTCCGAGCTCCACCGCGGATATCGAACTGATCAAAGTCGTCGGCGTGCACGGCCCGGTGGCGAAAATTTATTTGGTCATCGACGATTTGTAAAAACCGCAAAAAAAACTGTCTAAAATTCGACCGCACTTTTATTTTCAAACCTAAAAGTGCGCTACACCCCAAAAGTTGGACAGGTTATTTAACTAAGTACTGAGCTCTGTATTGTGCAGGGCTCAGGCCTTAAATCCGTTTTTGATTGAGTTCCGTCGCGCTGAAATCACGATTCAGTAAATCGACGCAATATACGACGCCCGCGTTTTCCGTATCTTTTCCGGCGCACGATGAAATGAACGTTCAGCGCATTCATCCGCTTCAGCACAGTCTTATGGTTTAAGCTAATTGAACGCTTGTGGGAACAAGTCCGTCGGTTCCGGCAGGTCAATTTCCATCTTTAGACACAGTAGATAAAAAACGGACAACGCGTCGGTGCAACCGCGAGTCGTCCGTTTTGTTCTTGGTCATCCGTTATTTGCCGATACAGAACGAACTGAAAATATTGCTCAGCAAGTCGTCGGAAGTAAATTGTCCGGTAATTTCACTGAGATGGGATTGCACCATGCGCAGCTCTTCCGCCAACAGCTCGCCGGCGTGAAATTCCGTCAGTTGAACATGCCCTTGCTGCAAATGGTACGCGGCTTTTTCTAAGGCCTCCAGATGCCGCCGCCGCGCCAGAAAACCGCCTTCGTTGCCGGTTTGGTAGCCCATAGATTGCTTTAAATGCTCGCGCAATAAATCCATGCCTTGTCGGGTTTGAGCAGACAAACGAATTACCGTAAAACCGTTTTCCTGCGAAATACCTTCGCCTTCACCGGTTAAATCCGTTTTGTTGCGAATAATCGTAACCGGGATATGCGGCGGCAATTTTGCTAAAAATTCCGACCGCACTTTAGCCGGCTGTTGGCTGTCCGGATCCGAGCCGTCCAGCATTAGCAACACGCGATCCGCTTGTTCGATTTCATTCCACGCCCGCGTAATGCCGATGCGCTCCACTTCATCCGTGGCATCGCGCAAACCGGCCGTATCAATAATATGCAAAGGCATGCCGTCGATATGAATATGTTCGCGCAACACGTCGCGCGTTGTACCGGCGATATCCGTAACGATCGCCGCTTCACGTCCCGCCAGCGCATTTAATAAACTGGATTTGCCGGCATTCGGCCGCCCCGCAATCACCACTTTCATCCCTTCGCGTAAAATGGAACCTTGTTTGGCTTCGGCTCGTACGCGTTCCAACTGCGCGATAATCTCGTTCAAATGCCCTTCGATTTTGCCGTCTGCCAGAAAATCAATTTCTTCATCGGGAAAATCAATGGCCGCTTCCACGTAAGTGCGCAAATAAATAACGCTATCGGTTAACTGATTGACTTTATTAGAAAATTCCCCCTGCAGCGATTTCAATGCCGAACGCGCCGCCTGTTCGGAACTGGCGTCAATTAAATCCGCAATGGCTTCCGCCTGCGCCAAATCCAGTTTATCGTTTAAAAACGCCTGTTCGGAAAATTCGCCCGGACGCGCTAAACGCACACCGTTTACCTGCAAAATACGCTTAAGCAGCAAATCCAGCACCACTTGCCCGCCGTGCCCCTGCAGTTCCAACACGTCCTCACCGGTGAAGGAATTCGGCGATTGAAAAAACAGCGCGATGCCCTGATCAAGCGTGGTGCCGTCTGTATCTTGAAACGGCAGATAATTGGCCAGTCGCGGTTTCAATTCTTTCCCCACAACGGCTTTCGCCACCTCGTTCGCCAACGGGCCGGAGACCCGCAGAATACCGACACCGCCGCGTCCGATAGGTGTGGCCTGCGCTACAATCGTTTCTTTCATTAATACCTTCTTAAAAAATAGTTCCCGCCGAGTTATCCGCCCGCAAACAACGAAAACGCAATAAAAGTGCGGTCAAAAAATACTTTAGTATTTTGAACGTTGGCTCTGCCAACGGCTCCGAAGGAGCGAGCAATCGCCTACAGGCGATTGAGAGTAAAAATTCGTTCGAATTATAACAAAAAAGCATCGTCATGATGCTTTTTCAAAGATTTTCCAATAACTGCCGCACCACTTCGGGAATCGCTTTAGGCGCGGGAATAAACACTTGTTTGTGGCGGTTGAGTTCGCCTTTTTCCAGTTGAATGGCGCTTTTCGGCACCTTAAAGGCTTTGCCGAGATATTTCATCAAATACGCATTCGCCGCACCGTCGACGGGAGGCGCCGTAATAGCAATTTTCAGCTCCTCGTCGTGCAAACCGATAATCGCGTCTTTGCTGGCTTTCGGCTGCAACAGAATGCGTAAACGAATGCCTTGTTCGGTTTGTTCTACTGCGTTCATGAACTCAAAAAACCTTTCATTTTTTGACCGCACTTTATGCCCGTTTTACGCCCATTGCCAGATGGTTGGCGCAAGATCCCACAGCACGCGGTTCAGCCAGAACAGAATAAACGCCAGCACCATCGGCGAAAAGTCGATCATGCCGGTTTTCGGCAACAGGCGGCGAATCGGCGCCAGCACGGGCTCGCCCAGCTGATACAACAGATAGCTGAGCGGATCATTACCGCGGCGGAACCAGCTGAGAATCGCGCTGATAAAAATGACGTATAAAATCATTTCGCCGAATGCGCGAACAATACTCAGCACGCCGAGCAACAACAGGGCGAGCAGATTATTGGTGATGAAATCCATCGTCCAATCGCCGCCCAGAATCAGCAACAACGGCAATTTCACCATACCCAGCACAAAAACGAACACCAACGCGGCAATATCAATGCCTTTGCGCGCTTTAAACGTTTTGCGCAGCGGGTTCAGCGCCGGATCCGTCCATTTCACCACGGCTTGCGAAATAGGATGATAAAAATCCGCCTGACTGTATTGCATCCACATGCGCAACATCACGATCAGGCTGTAAATACCGATGGCGGTATTCAATAAATATTGAAGGGAATTCAATTGCATAACGTTCCTTTTTCTAAACTTTAATGCGGTAAATGGAGGCGGAATCCGCAAAATTCAAGCAAAGTGCGGGCAAAAATCATGAAGTTTTTATTCGCAATCCTTAAAAAGATTGCTCCCCAAGGGACCGTCGGCAAAGCCAACGTTCATTTTGTGACCGCACGTCGAATTACAGCCAGCCTTTACGTTTGAAATAAAGATACGGCGCCAGTGCGGCGGCTATCATTAACCCGATCGCCATCGGATAACCGTATTTAAAATGCAATTCCGGCATAAAATCAAAGTTCATGCCGTAAGTGGACGCCACCAACGTCGCCGGCAGAAACATCACGGACACCACCGAGAAAAATTTCATGATTTTGTTCTGCTCGATGTTGATGTAACCCATTGCCGCCTGCATCAGGAAATTCACTTTCTGGAACAGCGATTCGTTATGCGGTTGCAGGGATTCGATGTCGCGCAAAATTTCGCGCGCCTGCTCCAACTGATTCGCCGGCAGACGGGTTTTGCGCACCAGGAAACTCAACGCGCGTTGCGTATCCATCAGACACAAACGCACTTTGGAACTGGTATCTTCCTGTTCCGTCAACGTGGTTAACGCTTCATCAAAGGCTTCGCCCTGTTTACCGTCTAAAATCACGCGGCTTAATTTTTCCAAATCCGCATAACCGGTTTCAATCACATCCGCCAGCTGCTCGATTTTGGTTTCGAACAAATCCAGCAGCACTTCATAGGCATTACATTCGTCCAAACGCTGATAGCGCGAACGCATGCGATATAAACGAAAAGCCGGCAATTCGCGATCACGCAGGGTGAATAAACGTCCGTCGCGAATAGTAAACGCCACGGAAGCCAAATCCGCGTAATCATCTTCGTCTTCGCAATAAAAAAACGAGTGCAGGTGCAAACCGTCTTCGTCCTCAAAAAAACGGGCTGACGCCTCAATGTCTTCCAATTCCAAAAACGAAGCCAGGCTTTGTCCCAGACCTTCCTGCAATTCTTCACGCTCTTCCGGCGTCGGTTCGACCAAATCCAGCCAAATTGCCGTATCAAGGGCAATATTCTCTTCATCCAAACGGGTAAGGCGTGCATTTTCAAGTGCAAATGCGTTAATCATTTTGTCATACTCCTTTCAGGAACGGTATGAACAAACAAAGTGAACAAAACTCATTTTTCCGGCGACATAGCGGCGGCAAAACGAATAAAAGGATACCAATTAAGGCGGAAAGGCTTATCCGCGAACTTGTCGCCGATAAGTCAAAAGACGGGCGACAGTTTATATAAAAAATTTAAGTCGGTATCGACTGTGACTGTCCAAAGTGTGTGTCCTCTAGTAGAAAAATCGAGCGCATAATACGCCCGAAAGCCTTATTCGTCAAGAAATTAGCAAAAATTTGACCGCACTTTTTACATTTTAAATTTAAAAGTGCGGTCGGTTTTCGCGACGGATTAATACAGCTTCAACGACGGTCGGATGAAACGATTCAAACGCCCGATAAGAATGATTAATCCGGTTTTAAAGCAACCGTGTAATTTTTGCTGATGCAGACGATACAAGGAAATATAGGCTAAACGCGCCAAACGGCCTTCGATGGTCATGGAGGTTTTCTTGCCCGTAGTAATATTGCCCAACGCGGTAAATTTGGATAACGACACCAGCGAACCTTTATCGAAATAACTGAAATCCTTCAAAGGTTTATTCTCAAACAGCGCCACAATATTCTGCCCGCATACCGTCGCCATCTGATTCGCCGCTTGACCGCGCGGCGGCACCGGCGTACCGTCTTTTTGCAATAAATACGCACAATCGCCGATGGCGAAAATGCTGTCGTCCACCGTGGTCTGCAAGCTGTTTTTGATGCAGATTTGGTTAATGCGGTTCAATTCCAAACCGTCAAATCGCTGAGTAACGGTGGAAACGCGCACACCCGCCGCCCATACCATTAAATCGGCTTTGATTTCTTCGCCGTCTTTGGTCAGCAAACCGTTTTTAGTGGCTTCCGTGATCATGGTGCCGGTTTTCACCGTAACGCCCAGCTCTTCCAGCTCCTTGCGCACCGAATCCGAAATTCGCTGCGGCAAAGCGGGTAATAAACGATCGCCCGCTTCAATCAGGGTTACGCGCAAATGTCCGGCGTCGATTTTGCCGTAACCGTAAGAAGACAAATGCTGAGTGGCGTTGAATAACTCGGCGGACAATTCCACGCCGGTCGCGCCGCCGCCTACGATAGCGATATTGACTTTATCTTCCTGCACTAAAGACTGCTTGCTGTCGTCTTCGCCGATTTCCGCCAGGGCGTTATTTTCGGAAAACTTCAGAAACAGCTCCAGCATTTTATGCTGAAAACGCAATGCCTGATCCGGCGCATCCAGGAAAATACAGTTTTCCGCCACGCCTTTGGTTTTGAAATCGTTGGATTTACTGCCGATGGCCAACACTAAATAATCGTAAGGAATACGGCGCGCCACCACAATCATATCGCCGTCCTGTCCGTACACGGGCTCCAGTTCTACATATTTATTGGTGCGATCGATTCGATTAATCGAACCCTGTTCAAAATGAAAGCCGTGATTATAAGCGTGCGCACGATAGCTCACCGCATCGGTTTCCGCATCCAGCACGCCGGTGGCCACTTCGTGCAATAACGGCTTCCACAGGTGAGTTTGGTTGCGATCCACCAAGGTGACGTTGGCGCGGGATTTACGCCCCAGTTTATGTCCTAAAAAAGTCGCCAGCTCTAACCCGCCGGCGCCGCCTCCGACAATGACAATGTTTTTCATAAAGTTTCCTATCAAGACAAATTAAACAAAATTTTAACAATTATAATATTTATTTAAAAATTAAGCACCAATAAATTTGAAAGGATTCAGTCGGAATAAAAATAGGACTATAATAAACGAACTTGTTTATTTTCCGTAAAATCCCTGCGAACCGTTGACAAAATTGAACGTTCGTCACAACCTTTTACGAAAAATAAACGCCCGTTTACCCACACTCACTTCAAAAGTGCGGTCAGTTTTATGAGGATTTTATGAACGCAATTCAAACCCGGGACTGCGGATTCTGGCTGATTCACGTGGATCAGAACATTTATTTTCCCGACAATAATCTGCCTTTCGGCACCGCAGAATCGTTAAATTTAACTCATCGCCACGCCGCCCGAATCGGCGAATGGGACGGACATCCCTTATTTGTGGTGGAAGAAGATCCCGCCGAACAACGGGAATGGACGGCTTTGCGCGCGCTGTTGCGCCTTTCCGAAGAAAAATTCTATCTGCTTAACCGCGGCGTGGAACTGAATTATTTTCTGAAAACCCATCGACGTTGCGGCAAATGCGGACACAAAACCGAAATGGCGAGCGACGAATGGGCGGTGCAATGTCAGGCTTGCGGTTATCGCAGTTATCCCGTGATTTGCCCGTCCATTATCGTAGCGGTGCGCAAAGGCAAAGAAATTCTGCTGGCAAACCATATCCGCCACATGCCGAAAAACGGCGGCACCGGCATGTACACCACGTTAGCGGGTTTTGTCGAAATCGGCGAAAGTTTTGAACAAACGGTGGAACGGGAAGTGTTTGAGGAAACCGGGCTGAAAGTGAAAAACATTCGTTATTTCGGCAGCCAGCCCTGGGCGTTCCCGAATTCGCAAATGGTGGGATTTCTGGCGGATTACGACAGCGGAGAAATCCGTTTGCAGAAAGAAGAACTGCATGACGCCCGCTGGTTCCATTGCGATCAACCCTTGCCCGAACTGCCGCCGGAAGGCACGATCGCGTTAAAATTAATCCACGCGACCTTAAACATCTGCCGCCGGGCGGAAATAAAAGAATAAGATCGCAAACCCTCGAAATTCCCTTTATAATGACCGCGCTTTACCGCAAAGTGCGGTCAGTTTTTTGAAGATTTTTTAAGGAAACAGCATGAGCCGATTAAAAAACGATCGTTACCTCCGCGCCCTATTGCGCGAACCGGTAGATTGCACGCCGGTATGGATGATGCGCCAGGCGGGACGTTATCTGCCGGAATATAAAGCCACCCGCGCACAGGCGGGCGATTTTATGTCTTTATGCCGCAATGCGGAGTTAGCCTGTGAAGTCACGCTGCAACCGCTGCGCCGTTACGATCTGGACGCCGCTATTTTGTTTTCCGATATTTTAACCGTGCCGGACGCCATGGGACTCGGTTTAAGCTTCGGTGCAGGCGAAGGGCCGAAATTCGCCCGTCCCGTCGAAAATGCGGCAATGGTGAAAAACCTGCCGATTCCGGATCCCGAAACGGAATTACAATACGTGATGAACGCGGTGCGTACCATTCGTCGCGAACTGCACGGCGAAGTGCCGTTAATCGGCTTTTCCGGCAGCCCGTGGACATTAGCCACTTACATGGTAGAAGGCGGCTCCAGCAAAACCTTCACCAAAATCAAAAAAATGATGTACAGCGATCCGCAAACCTTGCATAAATTACTGGAGAAAGTCAGCGAAGCGGTAATTTTATATCTGAACGCCCAAATTAAGGCCGGCGCGCAAGCGGTGATGGTGTTCGACACCTGGGGTGGCGTGTTGGCGCATCGCGATTATCTTGATTTTTCCCTGCAATATATGCAGAAAATCGTCGCCGGTTTAATCCGCGAAAACGAAGGGCGCAAAGTGCCGGTTACCCTTTTCACCAAAGGCGGCGGTTTGTGGTTGGAACAAATCGCAAACAGCGGTTGTGACGCCGTCGGTGTGGATTGGACGGTCAACTTAGCGGAAGCAAAAACCAGAATCGGCCACAAAGTGGCGCTGCAGGGCAATATGGATCCTTCGGTTTTATATGCGCAGCCGAAACGTATCCAACAGGAAGTGCGGTCTATTTTAGCGGATTTTGGCAACGGCAGCGGACATGTGTTCAATCTGGGACACGGCATTCATCAGGATGTACCGGTGGAAAACCCGAAAATTTTCGTGGATGCCGTTCATGCATATTCCAAAGCCTATCATAAATAAGGACGCGCTATGAGAAATCCGATTCACAAACGGCTGGAACATTTTGAAACCTGGCAGCATCTCACGTTCATGGCGTGCCTGTGCGAACGGATGTATCCGAATTATCAGCTGTTCTGCCAGGTTACCGAACAAGCGGAAAATGCCAAGATTTATCAAAATATTTTGAATCTGGTGTGGGAATCTCTCACCGTGAAAGGCGCCAAAATTAATTTCGAAAACCAACTGGAAAAGCTGGAGAATATTATTCCCGATGTCAACGATTATGAATTCTTCGGCGTAGTGCCCGCATTAGATGCCTGCGAAGCCTTATCCGAACTGCTGCACGGTCTGATTGCGGGCTTCTGTCTGGAACATGCGGTTCGCGTCAGTCAGCTTTCCATTCAAACCGTCATTACAGTGTTGGAAACGCAAGAAAATCGAAATTTTAATGAACAAGATTTAAAAAATGCGGTCGAAATTACAGACGAGTTGGATGTGCAATGGCAAATCTATCGGACTTTAAACGAATGCGAAGAACGCAATATTAGCGTAATTTTAGACCTGAAAAATGAAATCCGGACGACCGGAGTTTCAAATATTGGGATTGAAATCTAAAAATTTACAAAAAATTGCATAATTACGCTTTGCTTTCTGGAAAAGTTAGATTAAGCTATGCATGCTGTTCAACAGTTATAACTTAATGTTAAGACTTTACCCCACCAGGTAAAGAACTAAGTTCAAATACAATAAAGAAGGTACTCATTTATGAACAAAACGGATTTAATTGATGCTATTGCAAGTGCGGCAAGCTTAACGAAAAAAGATGCAAAAGCAGCATTAGAAGCAACTTTAAACGCAATCACTGCAAGCTTGAAAAAAGGCGAAGCAGTACAATTAATCGGCTTTGGTACATTCAAAGTGAACGCACGTAAAGCGCGTGTCGGTCGTAACCCGCAAACCGGTGCCGAAATCAAAATCGCCGCATCTAAAGCGCCTGCATTCGTAGCAGGTAAAGCATTAAAAGACGAAGTTAACGGCTAATCTTCGATCTGACGGATTTCAAGACTCTACCCTAGCGGTAGAGTTTTTTATGCCTGCAAGGATTTAATTCCGTAACCTTGCAGCAACATCACCCAGTTTTCCTCCGTGAAACGAATTCCCATCCGTGCCGTTTCCTTCCAAAAAGAACGTTTCAAGCGCGCCAGATTTTGCGCTTTCCAAAAATCTCCCGATTTTTGACCGCACTTATCGAAATCCAACAGCCAATATTTTTCCTGCGCTCCAGACTGTTGCACCAAAATATTATGCGCGTTTAAATCCGTATGACAGATTTGTAAATCATGTAAACGACGAATCAGCCCGCCAATTTGGCGCCATGCAGCGTCCGACAAAGTTTGCGTTTGCAAAAGTGCGGTCAAATCTTGGGCATTTTCGATCTTTTCCGTCAGAATATCCGCCCGGTATCCGCCTAAAGGCAGTTTTTCCACTTTCGCCGCCAACGGCTTCGGCACCGGCAACCCCGCCTGATGAAGACGCTGCAACAAACGGAATTCCGCAAAACTGCGAGTTCGTTCCAACGAGGTGAAAGTATAACGATCTTTATTGATTTTGCCCCAGAAGCCGCCGCGATAATAATGACGCAACGCGGCATTCACGCCGAACAAATCGGCCGTCCGCAAAAACCACGTGGTTCCCCGCCCCTGTGCCGAACCCAGAATACGATCCTGTTCGCGCCAGAATTCGGGCGAAAAAAACGACTCTGTTCTTCATAAGGTTCATCCCAGTTAAACAGATAAAAACAATGGTTTTGTCGAACTTCGAGCATTTTCAACTCCTTGTAGCATATCGTGCTATTCTACTTTAAAATAACCGGCAACCGCAAAATATTAGGAAGCCTTATGCCTCACAAACCGTTATTCAGTTCCGATAAGCCGCCCGAATCCCTTTGTATCCTGCGCCTTTCCGCTATCGGCGACGTTACCCACGCTTTAGCCGTAGTACAGGAAATTCAACGGTTCTATCCGAAATGCGAAATAACCTGGATCGTCGGAAAAGCGGAAAACGCTTTGTTATCCGCCGTGTCAACGGGCATTCATTTTGAAGTGTACGATAAGAAAAGCGGTTGGAAAGGCCTGTTGGATTTATGGAAAAAACTGAAAAATCAACGATTTGACGCATTGCTCAATATGCAAACCGCAGTGCGGGCCTCTGTGCTGTCCCTAGGTATTAAAGCCAAATATAAAATCGGTTTCGGCGAAAAACGCAGCCGGGAAGGACAAAAATTCTTTGTTAATCATCGAATTCAGGATCCGCAGAATCCTCATGTGCTCGACGGGTTTATGGCCTTCGCGCAGGAAATCGGCGTGCCGCCGTTCGCCCCGCGCTGGTCGTTAACCTTGCCGCCGCAAGCCAATGAAAAAGTGCGGTCGTTTTTAAGCGCAAATCAGAAAAATCTGGTTATCGCCCCTTGTTCAAGCAAAGCGGAAAAAGACTGGTCGCCGGAAGGCTATGCGACGGTAGCGAATTATGCCCATTCCCGCAACATGCACGTCGTACTTTGCGGTTCGGCGGCGCCTCGCGAACTAAAAATGATGGAAAAAATTACCGCACTTTGCGATTTTCAGCCGACAAACGCTTGCGGAAAAACCAGTTTAGCGGAATTGGTCGCGCTGATCGCACAAGCGGATGCGGTTATCGCGCCAGATAGCGGGCCGGCACACATTGCCACCATGACGGGCACGCCGGTTATCGGTTTATACGCGTATCATAACCCTTGGCGCACCGGACCTTATCATAACTTGGCGAACGTGGTGTCCGTTTACGAACAAAATGCCCGCAAGGAATTCGGCAGACCTTCCTCAGAACTGCCTTGGGCGACCAAACTGAAAACACCGAATTTGATGGCGGAAATTCAGGCGGACGCGGTTATTGCGCAACTGCGGCAATTAGGTTTTTAATTCGCCTACGCGGTTTTGATTAAAAATCCGCCGGGCAATGAAAGCTCATGGATTCTCCCGTAACGGGATGATTAACGGTTAAGCTTTCCGCATGCAGATACAAACGCGGCGCCATGGCTTTCGCCTGCGGATGAGCATAGAACTTGTCGCCTAAAATAGGATGTCCTAACGCCAGCATATGTAAGCGTAATTGGTGGGAACGGCCGGTAATCGGCGTTAACTTCACCCGCGTGCTGTTATTCGGCAAACGTTCTAAAACTTCAAATTTTGTGACCGCACTTTTGCCCGAATTGAAATCAATGCGCTGGCGCGGACGGTTTTCCCAATCGCAAATCAGCGGCAAATTCACTGTGCCGCTGTCCGGTCTAACATGTCCCCACACCAACGCCTGATAAAATTTTTTCGTTTGCCGTTCGCGAAACTGACGTTTCAGCTCGCTGTCCGCCAGTTTGCTCATGGCGAACAGAATAATACCGCTGGTTGCCATATCCAGGCGGTGAGCGGGTTCGCAAAATCCGTATTTTTCTTTCACGCGGCTCATGGCGCTGTCATAATACTGCGGCTGATTGCCCGGTACGGACAACAACCCGCTGGGTTTGTTCAGCACAAGCATGTGATTATCGTGATAAACAACGTTCAAATAGGGCGTTTGGGGCGGATTGTATTCAATTAATGCCATAATAATAAAAAAGTAAAATCGTGTTTTTTCCGACGAAAAAACACGATTGCGACCACAAAATGCCTGACATTATACCGTCAGAATTATTTTAGCCAACCCTGTTCGCGATAATAACGCGCCGCGCCCTCATGTAACGGCGCCGACAAAGCATTGCGAATCATCTCTTCCTTGCTGAGGTGAGCAAACGCCGGGTGAGTGCGTTTGAAACGATCGAAATTGTCAAAAACCGCTTTTACCACGGCATACACTTTGTCCGCCGGCACCTCTTCCGATGTCACCAACGTGGCGTAAACCCCGAAAGTTTCCACCGGATTATCCGTTCCTTTATAGGTGTTAGCCGGAATAACCGCTTTGGCATAATAAGGATATTCCGCCACCAATTTATCAATTTCCGCACCGGTTACCGGCACTAAATGAGTTTCACATTCGTTGGCAGCCTCTTTAAAAGTGCCGTTCGGATTGCCCGCGCTGTAAGTAATGACATCCAGATAATTACGACAAATCACGCCGGCAAGTTCGCTCGGCTGCAATTCCGTTACCATGCGGAAGTCATCGTTCGTCCAGCCTTTCGCCTGCATAATCACATTCATCGTGGCGCGTGTTCCTGAACCCGCATCACCGATATTTATCCGTTTGCCTTTGATGTCGTCAAAAGCGGTGATTTTAGCATCGTCTCGCGCCATCACGGTAAAAGGTTCCGCATGCAAGGAAAACACCGCGCGCAATTTCGGATTAGCTCTGCCGGCAAAGACATCCGAACCGTGATAGGCGTGATATTGCCAATCCGATTGCACAATGCCCATATCCAGAGATTGATCGGCGATGGCGTCCAAATTGGCTAATGAAGCGCCGGTAGAGGGGGCTTTACAGACCAAATCGTCGTAACGATTCACCAACTGGCAAATGGACTGCCCCGCCACATAATAAACGCCCGTTTGCCCGCCCGTGCCGATCGTCACAGCGTCTTTCGCCTGCACCGACGCCGCTAACAACAATCCCGTCCACAGGGTAAACTTCGCGAATTTTTTCATGAATACGTCCTTCTTAAACTGCGCTTATCGGGAAACGCTTGATGAAAATCAGTAAAAGTGCGGTCAAAAAAACGAAAGAATTTTTGACCGCACTTGGATCACCGCAAAACCAATATCGGCTTATCCGAGAATCGCGCCACTTTCACCGTATTGGTGCTTAGGCCCGCAGCGTTGGGTTTGCTGCTGGCAAGCATCACGATAAGATCCACGTTTTTCTCTTCCGCAATACGATTGATTTCTTCGTAAATCGTGCCGTGCGCTACAATATGTTGCACTTTCGCACCTTTCGGAAAACTGGCTTCCGTAAAAGTATGCAGCGCCTTGTTGGCTTCTTCCACCACCGATTTATCAAAATTTTTCGGCAAAAAAGCGGAAATAAAACTGTCGTCCATCGGCTCGATAATCGTCACCACCCGATATACGGGATTCTCCTCGTGCGCCGTCAGTTTCAAACAAGTGTCCACCACATATTTCGCGCTATCAAGGTTATTTAAATCAATGGCAATCAATAAATTTTTATACATATTCGGCTCCTATTCCGGACGACGGCGCTGATTCCAGACAATGCCCGCAATCAATAACAAAGCGGGAATAAACATCCATTCTTTCGCTAAAGAATTTTGCGGCACCGCCACTTCGATAACGGTTTGATCCCAATTCAGACCGGCTTTGGCCGCAGGCGAATCGAGGGTGACATTATCAATCAGGATTTTTGGCGTTTCAACTCCGTTAATTTCAATTTTTTCTCCGGTATCCAGCAAGGTTAAGCCAAGATTTTCCAAGCGTTCTTCACTTGTTTTTCCTTCCGGAACGCTAAGTTGCGAATAAAATTCGATAGGCTTGCCGTAAGGATTTACACCCGCCACTTTAATGGTGAGATTTTGTCCCACCGGCGTTTGCCCGATTTCCTGCACCAGTTTCGCCGGTTCGATATACCGCTCCGTCGGCGAAATATACTGCATGAAATATCCCGGACGGAACAACGTAAACGCGGCAAATAACAGCAACAGAGTTTCCCAACGTTTGTTGAAACGGAAGAAATACCCCATGCTGGCGGCGGTAAAGGCCATAATCCCAATAACCGCCACGACGAAAATCAATATGCCTTTCGCCCAGCCCACATCAATCAGCAATAAATCCGTATTGAAGATGAACAGGAACGGTAAAATAGCGGTACGCAGGCTGTAATAAAAGGCTTCCACCCCGGTTTTAATCGGACTGCCGCCCGAAATTGCCGCAGCGGCAAAGGACGCCAACCCCACCGGCGGCGTGACGTCCGCCATAATCCCGAAATAGAAAACGAACATATGCACGGCGATAAGCGGCACGATGAGCCCGTTTTGTTTCCCCACTTCAATAATCACCAACGCCATCAGCGAAGACACCACGATATAGTTCGCCGTGGTCGGCAATCCCATTCCGAGAATCAAACTGAATATCGCCACCAAAATCAACATCAACAAAATATTGCCCATGGACAGATATTCGATGATGCCAGCCAGCTGTACGCCGAATCCCGTCAGCGACACCGAACCGACGATAATACCGGCGGTCGCGGTGGCAATACCGATCCCGATCATATTTCGCGCGCCGGCTTCCAAACCGTCAATCAATTCTCGCAGCCCCTGACGGAAAAGTGCGGGCAGATTTTCGTGATTTTTTCGGAACAAGCTGAGCAGCGGACGTTGCGTCAGTAAAATCATCCCCAACGCCAAAGTCCCCCAGAACGCAGACAAACCCGGAGACATACGTTCAATCATCAGACACCACATTAACACCACCACCGGCAGCAAATAATGCAAACCGGCATTAACCGTCGGCTTCACGGACGGCAAGACGGCGATTTTGGCATTCGGATCATCCGGTTCTAAATCCGGAAAGCGGGTCACACGGCGAATCAGCAATAAATATGCCGCAAATAATAAGACGCTGACAATCAGGAACGAAAAATCGGGCGCCACACGTTTAATCCAGCCTAAGCAAAATTCGAGAATAAAATAGGTTACGCAAATCACCAGAAACGACGCCAGCACACGAATCAGCACCATCAGCAGAGGTTTTGGCGGATCGGTTCTCGGCAGGCCTTTCAGCCCCATTTTGCAGGCTTCAATATGGACGATATAAACCAAGGCGATATACGAAATAAGCGCCGGCAAAAAGGCATGAACGATCAATTCGCTGTAAGGCATATTGACGTATTCGATCATCAGGAAGGCGGCGGCGCCCATGACCGGCGGCATAAGCTGACCGTTTACCGAAGAAGCGACTTCAACGGCGCCCGCTTTTTCCGGCGTAAAGCCCACACGTTTCATCATCGGAATCGTGAAGGTCCCGGTCGTCACCACATTGGCAATGGAAGAACCCGAAACCAAGCCGGTTAAGGCGGAAGAGACGACCGCCGCTTTCGCCGGGCCGCCGCTTAAATGTCCGAGATAAGCAAAGGCGGTTTTAATAAAATAATTGCCGGCGCCCGCTTTATCCAGCAATGCGCCGAACAACACGAACAGGAACACGTATTTGGTCGAAACCCCTAATGCCACTCCGAACACGCCTTCCGTAGTAATCCATTGCTGGTTCACAATTTGAGACAGCGAGCCGGAACGATGGCTGATAATCCAATCCGTCGGCAAATATTGGCCGAAAAAGTTATACAATAAAAACACGACAGCGATGACCACCAACGGCAAGCCCAAACTGCGACGGGTCGCTTCCAGCAATAACAACACGCCGCAACAGCCCGCAATAATATCCTGCAGATTCGGCGCACCGAAACGTTTCACTAATCCTTCATAAAAAAACAGATAATACGCCCCTAAAAATGCGCCGCCCACCGCCAGAATCCAATCGAGCGTCGGAATATGCTGCTTAGGCGAAGTGGCGAAGGCCGGAAACGACAGATATGCGAGAAACAAAGCAAACGCCAGATGAATAGAACGCGCTTTGGTGTCGTCCACCACCACATTAATATCCCATCCCTGATGGGTTAACACTTCCTGCAACCAATAAGGCAGCGGCGAGGTGTAATAAAGTTGAAAAACGGACCACAGAATGGCAGTGACAACAATGAGTTTTTTGGCAAAACCGCGAGGCGTGCGCCCCCCGGCATCATTTGACGCCACCATGTCCTGTAAATCATCATAATCAATCGATTTTTTGGCTGACATATCTGCTGACATAGACGGGTTCCTTCCAAGTAACACTCCCCGCAACCGATTCGAGCGACAAGGAGAAAAAAATAACAAAAAAAACGACCGCACTTTTACGTTGATACCTACGCACAGCGCGCCGAAATCAAGAAAAAGTGCGGTAAAAAAAACGAAAGTTTTTTATTTAATCCAGCCACGTTCCTTGTAATAACGGACGGCGCCTTCATGCAAAGGTGCGGATAAGGCGTTGGTGATCATCTCTTCCTGTTTCAGGTTGGCAAAAGCCGGATGTAAACGTTTGAAACGGTCAAAATTATCGAACACCGCTTTCACTACCGCGTAAACTTTATCCGCATCCACATCTTCAGAGGTCACCAATGTCGCATACACCCCGAAAGTTTCCACCGGATTGTCCGTGCCTTTGTATAATCCGCCCGGAATCACGGCTTTCGCATAGTAAGAATGATCCGCCACCAGTTTATCGATAGCCTCGCCCGTTACCGGCACCAAATGAGAATCGCAGGAAGCCGCCGCTTCTTTCAGCGCCCCGTTCGGATGGCCCACATTATAGGTAATCGCGTCCAGATTGTTATCACACATGACAGAGGCCATTTCCGCCGGTTTTAATTCGGAAGCCACTTTGAAATCCTTATCCGTCCAGCCTTTAGCCGCCAGAATAACATTCATAGTGGCGCGCGTGCCCGAGCCCGGATCGCCCACATTCACACGTTTGCCTTTCAAATCGTCAAAAGATTTGATACCGGAATCATCACGCACCATTAATGTAAACGGTTCCGGATGAAGTGAGAAAATGGCACGTAATTTTTCGTTTTTCTTACCTTCAAAAGAACTTGAACCGTTATAGGCATGATATTGCCAGTCGGATTGGGCAATTCCCATATCCATTTGATGATCGGCAATGGCGTTCAGATTCGCCACGGAAGCACCGGTTGAAGGCGCATTACATTTCACACCGGTTTTCGCCGTATCACGATTCACTAACTGACAAATAGACTGACCCACCACATAATACACGCCGGTTTGACCGCCGGTTCCGATGGTGATGAATTTTTCTTCGGCATGAACATTTAGCGATGCTAAAGCAATGCCGGCGACAAGAGAGAGTTTAAATAATTTTTTCATAGGATGCACTCCATGATAAGCGCTTTTAATCGGATTATGTTGTGTTTACGCCGGCGAAGCGCAAAATATTTCGCCGACGTGTTGCTACATATATCAGATTTAAGCAAACGGTTGCAATACCCTGAGAAATAAAATTATGCGACATTAAAGATTCTTCAGTTTTCACCTGTTTTTTTGATTTTTTCTAATTAAAACCCTCAATCAAACGATGAAAATATAAGAATTTTTAATTTTTTTGAATAAAAATAGAAGCCATATGAATTTAAAAAGCGTTTAACGCAACTTTCCCAAGATGACGAAAATCCCGGCCAAGACAATAAAATCAAAAAATCACGATTTGTTGCTCACGATCACGCGTAAGCTGTCCAGCCGCCAATTTGCCTTAGCCAGTGCCGCCAAAGATTGGATGCGCAGCGTTTCCAGGCCGTCAATTTCATCCTGACGAATATTTTTATTGACACTTTTCAGTCCGTTCAGGCGATTAAGCTCATGGCTTAACGCCGAATCCGCCTGTTGTTGCGCCGCTGCAATCACCGTTTTTGCCCGTTCGGCAACCTGTTGCTCCGCCATGACCAGCATTTTTTCGATATTCGGACGGATCATTTTCACCATTTTATTCGCCACATGTTTATCCATTGGCTTCAACTGTTTTTCCAACCGACTAAAACTCACTTGCGCCGCCAAATCCCGACCTTTACCATCCAACAACAAACGTAGCGGCGTAGGCGGCAAGAAACGGTTAAGCTGCAAGCCTTTCGGCGCCTGACTCTCCACCACGTAAATCAATTCCAGCAGCAACGTGCCGGGTGGTAATTTGTCATTAATCAACAATGACGCCGCCGTTTTACCGATATCGCCGGAAACCACCAAATCAATACCGTTACGCAACATCGGATGATCCCAGGTTAAAAATTCCAGTTCTTCCCGGGCTAATGCCAGCTCGCGATCAAAAGTTACCGTCACACCGTCTTCCTTCAGCCCAGGAAAATCCGGCACCAACATGGTGCCCGTCGGTGTAATCACAATGGATTTTTCGCCCGAATCCTCTTGTTCCACGCCGATAACATCAAACAGATTCAGGGTGAAATTTACCAACTCGGTATCGTAATCTTCCGCCCGAATCGCCTCGGCCAGCCGTTGCGCCTCGTCACCGCCGTTTGAATTCAGTTCCAACAACCGATCGCGACCCTCTTCCAATTCCCTTTTCAGCTGCAAACGCAGCTTCTCAGTTTCCTTCAGGAACCTATCAAAGCCCGCCGATTCGGTAGGATGCTGCAAAAAACTTCGCAATTTTTGCCCGCACTTTTCAAATAACGCCGCGCCCATCGGACAGGTTTCTTCAAACGCATTTAACCCTTGATGATACCAATCCGCCAGCACCCTTTGCGGTGAATCCGCGAAACAGAGCGCGTAAATTTGAACATCCCGCTGCTGCCCGATACGATCCAGACGCCCGATACATTGTTCCAATAAATCCGGGTTTTCCGGCAAATTAAACAACACCAAACGGCAGGCAAACTGAAAGTTTCGCCCTTCGGAACCGATAGCGGAACTTAACAAAACCTGCGCACCGTTTTCCTGATCGGCAAAATAAGCGGCGGCCCGATCCCGCTCAATAACGGATAAATTTTCGTGGAAAACCGCGCTGCGAAGACCTTCTTTTTCGCGCAACGCCTGTTCCAGCTGAACCGCCGTTTGAGCTTGCCGGCAAATCACCAGCACTTTTTCATGACGCTGATTTTTCAAAAAAGTGATCAACCATTCCACGCGCGGATCGAAATTCCACCATTTGTTTTCCTGTTCCTTATTGCCAAACAAAGGTTCCGGATTTTCTCCCGGCAAACAGCTCGCTTGAATATATTGTTCCGGCGGCACCAGATTGATTTGGTGATAAACCCGGCGCGGAAAACCTTTCACGCCTCGGCGCGTATTGCGGAACAGCACGCGGCTGGTGCCGTGGCGATCAATCAAACTGCTGATCAGTTCCTGACGAGCCAAGGCTTTTTCCGTTTCATTCCGGCTGTCCAACGCGTTAAACAGCGGCTCCGCATCCTGTTCCGCCAATAAATCGGAAATCGCGTTTTTTTCCGCCGCACTTAACGGTTTCTCCGCCAACAGGGTTTGCACCGCCTCCGCTACCGGCCGATAATGCCGTTGTTCGGCAACAAACGCATCGTAATCATAAAAACGATCCGCATCCAATAATTTTAAACGCGCGAAATGGCTTTGCAGGCCTAATTGTTCCGGTGTCGCCGTTAGCAACAGGACGGATGGAATCCGTTTCGCCAAGCCTTCGACCAGCCGATATTCCGGACTGACGGCTTCCGGCGTCCATGCCAAGTGATGCGCTTCGTCGACAATCAGTAAATCGAATTGCGTCCGCAATGCCTGTTCCCCGCGTTTAGGCTGGGAAATCAGCCAATCCAGCGAACAAATAATCAGGTTTTCACTGTCGAAAGGATTGCGTTCGTCCTGCTCCTCCGTCGCGGCAAAATCCGCCGCCCGTTCTTCGTCAAACAAGGAAAAATGCAAATTGAAACGACGCAACATTTCCAGCAGCCATTGATGTTGCAAGGTTTCCGGCACAATAATCAGCACTCTGTCCGCCCGCCCGGCGAAAATTTGTTGCTGCAAAATCATGCCCGCTTCAATGGTTTTCCCCAACCCCACTTCGTCTGCCAGCAATACGCGCGGATGAAGGCGTTGCCCCACTTCTTTCGCAATATGCAGCTGATGGGGAATTAATCCCGCCCGAATGCCGCGCAACCCGCGCAAAGGCGATTGAAACTGCGCCTGTTGATGCAATAACGCCTGATAACGCAAGGCAAAACGGTCGCTACGATCAATTTGCGCGCCGAACAGGCGATCCTGCGGTTTGCTGAAGCTGATTTGATGAGCGAGCTCCATTTCTTTCAGCACCGCTTCTGCACCGTTATCCAGCCGTTTAACCAGATAAAGTGCGGTCAAATTATTGACCGTAATTTCTATCACTTGCGCTTGCCAGCCTTGCCGGTGAGTGACCGTGTCGCCCGCATTAAACAGCACGCGGGTCAGCGGCGCGCCGTCCGCGGCATAAATCCGCGTTTCGTCGGCGGCGGGGAAGAAGATCGTCACCGTGCGGCTGTTCACCTCGGTGATCATTCCCAATCCCAGATTATTCTCGCTTTCGCTTATCCAACGCTGACCGATTGCAAACGGCATAAAATTTCACCTGTTAAATATCAAAAAGGCGGCTATTTTAGCGAGTCTTCCGGAAAAATCAAACCGCCCTTTTATGTATAATATGCTTTACAAATAATCGATAAAATCAAATTAAATTTCAAAAAATATAATTTATCCTTGACATAAAAAAAGTGCGGTGCAAAAATCAATCGATTTTTATTCCTACCTCATTTTCAAGGAGCCTGTTATGAGCTTGACCGCAAAACTGAAAGACGAATTTTTCGGCGGCTGGACCAAATTCGAAGCCTTATGGCTGTGCTTTTTCCTGACTATTCAACTGGTTATTTTCGCCATTCAACCCGACGGCTGGATTGCCACCATCGCCGCCATCACGGGAATTTTATGTGTGGTATTTGTAGGAAAAGGCAAGATCAGCAACTATTTGTTCGGGCTCATCAGCGTCTCTCTTTACGCGTACACCTCGTACACTTTCGGGCTTTACGGCGAAATGCAGCTGAATTTGCTGGTATATGTACCGGTTCAATTTATCGGTTTTTATTTGTGGCGTAAACATATGACCAACAAAAATACGGTGAATAGCGACGGCGTGGAGGAAGTCATCGCCAAAGCGCTGAACTTCAAACAATGGTTAATCGTCATTGCCGTGGTGTTAGTCGGCACTTATAGCTACATTAAGCTGCTAACCCGTTTGAATAGCGCATTTCCGGAGCTGGACGGCGTTACCGTTGTGGTGTCCATTGTGGCGCAGGTGCTGATGATGTTGCGTTATCGCGAACAATGGGCGTTATGGATTATCGTGAACGCACTCACCATCGCATTATGGATCGGCATGTATGCCAAAACGGGCGACACCAGTCTGCCGCTGTTGGTGATGTATATCATGTACTTCTGTAATTCCATTTACGGTTATTACAACTGGACCCAATTGGTGAAACGTCATCAAAACGATTAAAAATTCACCCGCCTTGTTGTAAATAAATTTGCTCCTCGGCGGAGTGAATCCGGCAAGCCGACTTCAAAAAAACTTCGATTTTTTTGACCGCACTTTGGGCACACAAATTAAAACGCCGTTAAAGTGCGGTCGATTTCCGACCTGTTTTTTAACCCCAAACCTGGTGTTCAATCAACACTTTTATCCCCATTGCGATCAAAACCGCGCCGCCTAACAATTCCGCCTGTTTGCGGATTCTGTCGCCGAGCCAATGTCCCGCTTTCAAACCGAATACGGAAAGCAGCGCCGTGGTGAGCCCGATCACGGCCGCCGCCTGCCATACATTCACGTTCAAAAAAGCAAAGGAAATGCCCATGGCAAGCGCATCAATGCTGGTTGCCACGCCCAACATGATTAAATGACGCCAACTGAAATCGAACGGGTCGTCGTCGCCGTCTTCCTCACTGAAAGATTCTTTGATCATATTGATGCCGATTACACACAGCAACACAAAGGCAATCCAATGATCGAATTCGGTAATGTAATTGCTGAAATGCGAGCCCACGTAATATCCCAGCAGCGGCATCAACGCCTGGAACATCCCGAAACAGAAGGCAATTTTTAACGCAAATTTCAGGCAGAAATCCGTTAACGTGAGACCTTTACCGACGGAAACCGCAAATGCGTCCATGGACAGCCCGAAAGCTATCACCCACAATGTATAATAAGACATGCTAAATCCAAAAATAAAAAAGTTATTATAAACTTTTCTGTTTGAAAACGGATGTAATAGATCAAATAAATATTAAAAAACACGAGCCTCGCACTCGTGTTTTTTATCAACATTAATCTTTCACCGGTTGGGTAACGGCTTTCAGTATCAGATAACCGATAAGAGCGGAAACAGAAGATCCCAGTAAAATTCCCAGGCGAGAAAGAGTATTCACCGCGCTGTCACTCTCGCCTTCAAAGGCCAGACTGGCCAGGAACATAGACATTGTAAAGCCGATACCGCATAAAACGGCTATGGCAAAAATCTGTTTGAAATTCGTGCCTTCCGGTAATTTTGCCAGCCCCGATTTCACCGCCAGAAAACTGAATCCGAATACGCCTAAAGGTTTACCGATCAATAAACCTAACGCAATGCCCATCGGCAGAGCGGATAAAACCAGACTACAATCTACACTACCCAGAAATACCCCCGCATTGGCGAAAGCAAACAACGGTAAAATGAAAAAAGAACACCAAGGCGCCATCGCATGTTCAAAAATATGTAACGGACTATTGCCTTCGCGATCTTTCAACGGAATGCAAAAACCGATGATCACTCCCGCCAATGTAGCGTGTACGCCGGATTTCAACACGGACGCCCATAAAATGGTGCCAAACAGCAAATAACCGCACAGATGTCCCATTCTCAAACGATTTAACGTTAACAAGCCGGCAATAGCGAAGACGGCGACCGTGAGCGCCGGCATGCTTAATTCTTCCGAGTAAAACAGCGCAATCACCACAATGGCGCCTAAGTCGTCAATAATGGCAAGCGCCAGCAAAAACACTTTGAGTGGCAACGGAACGCGCGAACCGAGCAACCCGATAATTCCCAGGGCAAAAGCAATGTCGGTCGCCATCGGAATCGCCCAACCGTTTGCCAGTTCCGCGTGAGAATGGGTAATAAAAGCATAAATTAATGCCGGCACGATCATGCCGCCCACGGCGGCCAACGCCGGGAAAATCGCTTGTCGATAGCTTGCCAGCGAACCTTCCGCCATTTCCCGTTTCACTTCCATGCCCACCAACACAAAAAACACCGCCATGAAGCCATCGTTCACCCAGTGAATTAAGGTTTTATTGATTTCAAAACTACTCACCCGTATGGCAATAGGAATATCCAGAAAATCAAAATAATGGGATTTTAACGGCGAATTGGCCAACATCATCGCCAAAACGGCAAAAATGAATAATAGAATACCCGGCGCCGATTCCAATTTTAAAAAACGCTGTAAAAATTGCAAAATTCCCTCCCAAAACGAACAATCAAACGGAACGTCATCCTAGCATAAGTGCGGTCAAATTTGTTGCAATTTCGTAACAAAAATAGATCTTCGGCCTATTTCAAAAAATACGGATTTAGCGGCAATTCCATTGAGTTAAATAAATTTCCTGCAAACAATGCCCCTCATTCTCTTGCCTAAACCCTGTCAAAATAGTGTAAAATTGCGGAAAATTTTTTGACTACATTTATCCGTTTTCCGAGGCCGTTATGATGGTACCGAACCTGCGTGACAAAATTAAAATCGTCTTTTTCGATATTGACGAAACCCTTATCGTTAAACACAAAGATTACTTGCCCGATTCGGTTTTACCCGCAATCCGGAAATTGAAAGCCAACGGCATTATTCCCGCCATTGCCACGGGACGTTCCCGTTGCAGCTTGCCGTTAAAACTCCGGGCGTTGCTTGCGCAGGAACCGATCGATTTGTTTGTCACTATGAACGGGCAATTAGCGGTTTATAAAGATCATTTCATTGAAAAACACACCATTCCCACCGCAAAAATTCAGGTTCTGGTGGACTTTTTTGACGCCCACGGCATTGAATATGCTTTTGTTTCCGATAAAAAAATTGCGGTTTCCGGCATCACTCCGCAACAAAAATCGGCATTGGATCCTATTCTGCGGGATTATATTGTGGATAAAGATTACTTTAAATCCAATGAAGTCTTCCAGTTACTGCCGTTTTATGATGAAACGCAGGATCAGCTGATTGCGGATGCGCAAATTTTAGACGGATTGCGCGTAGTGCGTTGGGACAAGGATTCTGTCGACTTATTTGATGCGGAAGGTTCCAAAGCGCGGGGAATTCGCGCCGTGGTTGATTATTTGGGTTTGTCCATGGATAACGTGATGGCGTTTGGTGACGGTTTAAACGATCTCGAAATGCTTAACACCGTCGGTGTCGGCGTAGCAATGGGGAATGCGCACCCGCAACTGAAAGACGTGGCGGATTATGTGACGGATCACATCGAACAAGACGGAATATACAATTTTCTGGTGAAATCCGGCTTGATCGAAGCTTAACCTCATTCCGCGCAAATCATCATTCGATTTGCGCATTTTTCTCAAAAAACTCACAAAAATCCGACCGCACTTTTCCCATAAAATTTTCCGTCGAGACGGGAAACGTCAAACATAAAAAATGCGGCCAAATTTGACCGCACTTTTCTTTTATTGTTCGCTATCGATTAAAGGTAACCGTACATCATTGTGAAGAGATAACCGAAAATACATGCCGTAACCACACCGATTAAACCGACCATGATGAAACTGTGGTTAATCACAAATTTACCGATATGGGTCGTGCCGGAGCGGTCAAATTGGATTGCCGCCAAGTCGCTCGGGTAAGTCGGCAAAATGTAGTAACCGTAGCAAGCGGAAGCGAATGCAAGAATAACGGCCGGTTCCACACCGATACTTAACGCCAACGGAACGAACGCCACTAACGCCGCCGCCTGTGAGTTTACGAATTTAGAAATCAATAACAACATCACGGCATAAGTCCAAGGATGCGCTTTCACCACATCACCAAGCGCGGCTTTCATCATTGGCGTGTGAACCGTAAACATGGTTTCCGCCATCCAGGAAATACCGAATACGGCCACTAACGCAATCATACCGGAGCGGAAAATTTCATTTTTACTGATTTTACCCGGATCGGTTTTCGTGAAGATAACAATTAATGCACCGGCCAATAACATGAAAATTTGAATGACATTAACCATGCTGAGGTTAGTTTTCTTCTTCATGGTATCTTTCAACGCAATTGAGGCGTTAGCAATGGTTTCCGATTGATCGCCCGCGGTGATCACCACGTTATTATCCTGTACGGATAAGGTTTGCGTTAACACGCCTTTATCATCATAAATTTCAATCGCATTATAAGCGGTTTTAGCTTTACCTTTATTTTCTTTCACGTCAATCGCTACTTTGCCGTCCTGCGCCGTCGCGACAATTTTACCGTCTTTTACGTTGATGCTTTTCACCGTTTGATCGGCGGATACAATTTCAACAACCTGAGCCGGTACCGGTTTATCGAAAGCCGGGCGCAAATCTTTAAAATAACCTAACAGCGCAACCACTAAAATCGCACCAAAGAAGATCCACATGGCATTCCAGCTTGATTGAGGCAGTTTTTTACCTAATAAAGAAGCGCTGTCGCCATAAACGTATTTTTTGAATTCGGGATCTTTCAGCTTTTCTTGGAATACTTCGTCTTTGTCTAAATCTTTACCGCGGAACCAACTGAAAATACCGATCGCTAAAATACCGCAAAGTGTTGAAGGTACGGTGACTTTCAATAAATCAAGATAACCGTCGAATCCGGCTAACGGTGTTTTGGCATTCACTAAGAAAGCGGTTAACGTCACCACGGCGACGGAAACCGGAGAAGCGATAATCCCCATTTGAGAGGCAATAGAACTTGCCGCCATCGGGCGTTCAGGACGAATGTTATTTTTAATCGCAATATCATAAATGATTGGCAACATAGTATAAACAACATGACCCGTACCGCAAAGAATGGTCAAAAAGCAAGTAACAAACGGCGCAAGAATACTCACATATTTAGGATTGCGACGTAACATTTTTTCAGCAATTTGTAACATTACATCCAAACCGCCGCTGGCCTGCAATGTTGCCGAAGTGACCACCACGGCCAAAATTGTCAGCATCACATCAATCGCAGGTTTACCCGGTTCAATCCCGAAACCGAATACCAAAACGATTAAACCGACGCCGCCTAACATCCCAAGTGCAATACCGCCTTTTCTTGCACCATAAAACAAACAGATAAGCACAATCGCAAGTTGAATTGTGAATTGCGTACCTTCACTTAGATTTATCAAAAAATCCATATACACTCCAAATATCATTATTACCAATTTAAGGTGTGCCAATCCTAGCATTAATTGCACTACTCAATAAATGGTATTTAATCAATCTTTGTTCTAAGTCAACAAATTAAAAATATTTTATTTGAGAGGGGAAAAAAGGAAGTTAATAAAATGTTAAAAGCGAACTAATGAAACGAAAATAGGCAGAAATGTTGAAATAAAAATAATTAAGGCGACTTAACCGTCGCCTTAATTTCGAAATTATTGATTGTTTTGAACGTAATCAATCGCTGATTGAACTGTCGTAATTTTTTCAGCTTCTTCATCAGGAATTTCGATATCGAATTCTTCTTCTAAAGCCATTACTAATTCAACAGTGTCTAAAGAGTCCGCACCTAAGTCTTCAATGAATGAAGCTTCAGATTTTACTTCGTCTTCTTTAACGCCAAGTTGTTCAACAATGATTTTTTTTACGCGTTCTTCAATGCTCATTTTTGTTTCCTATTGTAGTTCTCGCACAATGCGATAGAGTTAATAGTGTATGCATTTTTTCAAAAGTTGCAAGCCATTTCTTTCAGTGGTAAAACCACAAAAAATTTGACCGCACTTTTTCAAAACACCGATTAAATAAAACCGACTATACGTAACCGAATTACATATTTTGCACGATTCTAACAAATCCCTTTCATTTTGGCTATGCTTTCACTGGAATTTTTCGGGTTACGCCATGTATAACCCACCATTTACGTGCAATGTCGTACCGGTGACATAGCCTGCATCATCAGAAGCTAAAAATGCAACGGCTTTGGCAATATCTTTCGGTTCACCTAAACGTCCCGCCGGCACATTGGCCAAAATACCGGATTTTTGTTCATCCGTTAAAACATCCGTCATATCCGTCGCGATAAAGCCCGGAGCAACCACGTTGACCGTAATGCCGCGTGACGCCACTTCTTTCGCTAAACCTTTGCTGAAACCGATTAAACCTGCTTTTGCCGCACAATAGTTGGCTTGGCCCGGATTTCCCATTGAGCCCACAACGGAACCAATAGTAATAATACGACCAAAACGCTTTTTCATCATAGAACGTAACATGGCTTTCGAAAGATAATAAACGGAAGTCAGATTCGTTTGGATAATATCGAACCATTCGTCGTCTTTCATGCGCATTAACAGGTTATCACGGGTAATGCCGGCATTATTGACTAAAATATCGATATCGCCATGTTCTTTCTTGATTTGTTCTAACACGGAATCAATGGAATTACTGTCGGCAACATTTAACACTAAGCCTCTGCCCCGTTCGCCTAAATAAGCGGAAATGGTTTCGGCACCTTTTTCGGAAGTCGCCGTACCGATAACAAATGCACCTTTTGACGCTAACTCCTCTGCAATAGCCTTACCAATGCCGCGGGTTGCGCCCGTCACTAATGCGATTTTACCTTGCATGTCCGTTTTCCTTCTTTGCTGGAGCGGGTTGATCACCCGCCATTTATTTGAATCATTAACGGGCTAACGCCCCATCTGCAAATTACGCCAGTAATTCCTTCGCCGCTTCTAATGATTTCACATCATTAACCGCCTGAGCGGAAAGTTCTTTCACGATACGACCGGTTAACCCAGTTAATACTTTGCCAGGGCCCATTTCGAGCAACACCTCAATCCCCTGAGCCGCCATTTTTTCGACGGTTTCCGTCCAACGCACAGGGCTGTAAAGTTGGCGAACTAATGCGGTACGAATCGCATCCGCGCCGTTTTCGGTTTTCACATCGACGTTATTGATCACCGCAATTGACGGCGCTTTTACCGCAACGCTTTCCAATGAAACGGCAAGTTGATCCGCCGCCGGTTTCATTAGGGCGCAATGAGACGGCACGCTGACAGATAACGGCAGTGCACGTTTCGCACCGGCTTCTTTACAAGCTGCCGCCGCTCGTTCCACCGCATCTTTACTGCCCGCGATAACAACTTGTCCCGGCGAATTAAAGTTTACGGCAGAAACCACTTCGCCTTGTTCTGCGGTTTTACAGGCATTAATGATAGTTTCATTGTCCAGACCAATAATGGCATACATCGCACCCGCGCCTTCCGGTACAGCTTGCTGCATTAATTTGCCGCGCAATTCTACTAATTGAATGGCGTCTTCGAAATCAATCACTCCGGCACAAACTAACGCCGAATACTCGCCCAGACTATGACCCGCCATGACTTCCGGTTTTAAATCCGGATATTGTTGTTGCCAAACGCGGTAAATCGCCACGGAGGCGGCCAAAAGTGCGGGCTGAGTTTGCCATGTTTTGTTTAATTCTTCCGCCGGGCCTTGTTGCGTTAACGCCCATAAATCATAACCCAATACATCCGATGCTTGTTTAAAGGTTTCAGTCACAACCGGAAATTGTTCTGCCAGTTCGGCTAACATACCGACGGATTGAGATCCCTGTCCGGGAAATACCATTGCAAATTTTTTCATTTTGTATCCTTTTTAATGCTGAAATGGTGCGTGCCTTCACACGTTAAACCGCACCAATATAAAGATCCGCTGATTTAGAAACGTACTAAGGCCGATCCCCAAGTCCAGCCGCCGCCAAAAGCTTCTAATAATAACAACTGACCGCGTCGGATTCTTCCGTCGCGCACCGCTTCGTCTAAGGAAATCGGCACGGAAGCCGCACTGGTATTGGCATATTTATCCAATGTCACCACGGCTTGTTCAAGCGTCATATCCAATTTTTTCACAGTTGCGGAGATAATTCGCAAATTAGCCTGATGAGGAACCAGCCAATCTATATCTTTTTTATCTAAATTATTGGCTACCAGTGTTTCCTCCACGACATTTGCCAATTCACGCACGGCTAATTTGAAGGTTTCATTACCTTGCATTGAGATATAACCCGATTTCTCGTCATCACGCTGCGCGTGAGGAAGCACCAACACGTCATGTTTATCAGCGGTAGCATGCAAATGAGTAGAAATAATGCCCTCTTCTTCGCTGGCTTCTAAAATTACCGCACCGGCACCGTCGCCAAATAAAATTACAGTACTACGGTCGGTCTCGTCAAGATTACGAGAGTTTAGATCCGAACCGATAACCAGCGCTTTTTTCACCTTTCCCGCACGAATGAATTGATCCGCAACGCTTAACGCGTAAACAAATCCCGTACAAGCGGCCGCCAAATCAAAAGAAATAGCATCATCAATATTAAGCATACCTTGAATCTGGCAAGCCGCGCTCGGATACGCATGAGAGCTGCTAGTCGTACCCACTATAACAAGTTCGATCTCATTCGGATCAATTTTAGCGGTTTCCAATGCTTTCTTCGCCGCTTCAAACCCCATGGTGGCGACAGTCTCATGCTCTGCGGCAAGACGACGCTCACGAATCCCCGAACGGGTAACAATCCATTCGTCGGAAGTCTCGACCATCTTTTCCAAGTCGGCATTAGTACGAACTCGGGTCGGTAAATAACTACCGGTTGCTAAAATTCTGCTATTCATAACATTCTCGTTATTACAATTATTTTACTTATTTAAACCATCTAAAATTTTTTGCGGAATTTGTTGACGCACTTGTAATGCGGCATCTTTAATCGCGTTAGTGAAGGCATTGATATTGGCGCTACCGTGACTTTTCACCACCACTGAGGTTAATCCGATTAAAGACGCTCCGTTATATTGCTCCGGATTAATACTGCGTAGCCGTTGATAACTTTCCCGAAACAGGATTTTCATTAACCAACCGAACAGTGGCTTCAACAGGTCATTACGGGAACGACCTTTTAATAATCCGATCACATTTTGCGCCGCACCTTCCAGGGTTTTTAACGCCACATTACCGGCGAACCCGTCGCTGACAATCACATCGGCTACGCCGTTCAACAAATAATTGCCTTCAATAAATCCGACATAGTTAAGTGCGGTATTTTTTTTAATCATTTCTGAGGCTTCACGGATGGATTTATATCCCTTAATCGCTTCCACTCCGATATTAAGTAATGCTACCCGAGGAAAAACCAAGTTTAACCGATTCTCGGCGAAAATAGCACCCATCAGCGCAAATTGGTACAGATTTTCCGCATCGCAATCAATATTCGCCCCCAAGTCGAGCATCACTGAGTGATTACCGTCCATAGTAGGTAATACTGAAACCAAAGCCGGACGCTGAATTCCTTTTAGCGGCTGCAAAATCACTTTTGCCAATCCCATTAATGCGCCGGTGTTACCGCCACTCGCACAACCTTGTGCCTCTCCACGCTGTACGGCTTCAATCGCCAAACGCATAGAGGTACCTTTGCTATGACGTAAAGCGTCGGTAACGGATTGATTATTCTCTATCGTATGGGAAACATGACGAATCACCAAACGTTCTCTGATATTTGGTGAAATTTTATCGGAAGCTTTATCGAGCTCGGGCTGGATTTGTCGGCTATCGCCGAACAAAAGCAAAGACAGCATCGGATCATCATCCAACGCTTTTAAGGATGCTGGGATAGTAATACGGGGACCAATGTCCCCGCCCATCACATCTAACGCAAGGGTTAGACGACTCAAGTGAATACCTTAATGAAAAGGAATTACTTGTTGATTACTTTACGACCACGGTAGTAACCGTCAGCAGTAACATGGTGACGCAAATGAGTTTCGCCACTCGCTTTATCTACTGATACTGCAGCGGTAGTTAACGCATCATGTGAACGACGCATATCACGACGTGAACGAGATTTTTTGTTTTGTTGAACAGCCATTGGCCATACTCCTAAATTAATTTACTTTTGCTTTAAATTAGCTAATACAGCGAACGGGTTCGGTTTTTTTGCCAATTCTTCAGGCAATTTGCCAAAAACCTGTTCGTGCGCGGACACTTCACAGTGTTCAGATGAATGCATCGGTACAAGAGGCAAACATAATATTAGTTCGTCTTCAATCGTACCAATTAAATCTATTTCCCCGAATTCATTGAACTCAATAGGTTCATAAATCTCTGGCAACTCATCAATCTTATCTAAATCAGATACCGGACTGTAACAGAAATCACATTCCAGCTTTTGAACGAAAGGAGAATTACAGCGCTGACATTCTAATTCTACGTCAACTTCCGCATGCCCTTTCATTACCACCAATTTTTGCGGATCAATGAAAAACGATAACGTCACCTGTGCATCGCTGAGCACTTTTCCTACTGATTCCGCCAGACGACCAAGCTGATTCGCGGCATAATAACCGACATAATCTAATCTGCGCTGAGCGTCTTTAACCGGATCAACAGTTAAGGGTAGTCTTACCTTTTGCATAGGGCGTGAATATTACCTTGTGAGTCAGAAATAGTCAAAGGGAAATTCTCACTTTTGGCCAATCAATCTACAAATGGTGCCCCCAGCTGGGTTTGAACCAGCGACCAAACGATTATGAGTCGTCTGCTCTGACCGCTGAGCTATGGGGGCGGTTGAATACGGATTCAAAAGTGCGGTCGATTATAGAGAAATATTGACGTGAAGTCTAGAAAAGTTCGGATAATTCCGTTAAAAAACCGAATACCCGACACTAACGGCACATTCCGATTGCCGCCGGCTCCGGCTTATCGAAACCGACGACTAAAAAACAGATTTCTTAAGCACGGATTTCGGCAAAACTCTAACACTTTTCCTTTGTTCGTTTTTTACCGTAACGCTTATAAAATCCATTTCACGATTTGATCGGCTTTTACGCGAGAGAATCGCTTAAGCAAACGCTGAACGGCGTGCGGATATTGTTCCATTTGTTCCAATTCGGAATAATGTTTTACCTCGCTCGTATGCTGACGAATTTCATTTAACTCCGCTTGTACCTGCGCTTGTAACACCCGTTTAGGATCCTGAATCAACAAACCGTTTTCAGCATCCAAACGCCATGCGCGCGGGTTCAAATTATTGCCGGTCAGTAAAATGTATTGGTCATCCACCCAAATACCTTTTAAATGATAAGAATTATCGCCGTCTTTCCATAAACGTACCGTTAACCGCCCGCTTGTCAAATCCTGCTCGAACTTCTTACAAAAAGCGCGCAAATTGCGTTCGTATAAATAAGGCAAAGCGCCCGCCATACGGAATTGCTGGCTTGGCGGAATATAAAAATCGTTCGCAGTTTTATCGCCGACAATAATTTCCACTTTCTTACCGTCGTTTAACAAATCCCGGATTTTCACTTGTAAGGTGCGCGGGAAATTAAAATACGGCGTACAAATCGTCAGCCGTTCCTGAACTAAAACGAATAAATCCTGAATTGTTCGGTTCAACACATTGTACTTTGTGCCCAGCCCGAATAAAGGAGCAATCATCAATTCTTCGCCGTATGCCGCCGCATTTGAGGGCTCAACCTTGTATTGCGCCAATTTCAGCTGCTTACGAAACGCCTTAATCTGAGATTTAATTTCCCGCGTTTTAGGCCGGCCGGCGTCGTCTAGCGCATAAACGGAATCAGCATTCAGAAAATATTGCCGAATAAACCGAACCAACGAATCCGCCAAAGGGCCATTTTTAATTTTTTGATAGCGATCGTAACGATATTTGCCGAGCTGATTCAGATATACGTTATTAATACTGGCACCGCTGTAAAGAACGGTATCGTCGAACACGAAACCTTTAATGTGCAGCACGCCGAAAACTTCGCGTCCGTTCACCGGCACGCCGAAAAACATGGCGTCATTTCCGTGTTTAGCGCGTTCTTCGCTGTACCAATCCGCATTCGTGATGCCTTTTGCTTCGCCCAGCAAATTACGCTGAGCCCGATGCCAATCCACTAAAATTTTGACATCCAAATCCGGATTATTGGCTTTCGCCTGATAAATTTCCGCCAAAATCTGCTGACCGGCTTCATCCAGCTGCCAGTAAAGTGCGGTCACATAAATACGAGTTTTCGCGCCGCGAATTAACTCAATAATGGTCTGTTTAAATTGATCCGCACTATGCAGAAACTCAATATCCTCCGCCGCTTGCGGAATATAGGAAAGGCTGCGCAGGTGCTGTTTTGCTCGATTGATCCGATTAATAAACATAGTATTCTTCTTTGTTCACGCCATAATTGCGCTTTTAATTAATGGGTTAGTTTACAATATTTTTGCTATAATGCCTAAAATTTTTGACCTTACAGGACAGCAAATGAGCAACTTCCAGAAACCTAAATTTCAAGCCGCTACCGGAGAACAC
Source organism: Actinobacillus sp. GY-402 (assembly GCF_014843355.1). Classification (GTDB taxonomy): domain Bacteria; phylum Pseudomonadota; class Gammaproteobacteria; order Enterobacterales; family Pasteurellaceae; genus Exercitatus; species Exercitatus varius. Next base: position 116,878 of record NZ_CP062137.1, on the reverse strand, counting down.
CGCTTTAAAGAACGTTCCGTCGGCGAACGACGTTCACCGCGTTCATCCGCTCGAATGACGGAAAACCAGCCGAATCGCCGTCGCGAAAATACCGATTTCGATCAAAAACTCGACAAAAATCGACCGCACTTTTCTCCGAAATCAAGTGGCAAACGTGATGAAAATCGCACGCCGCGCACGCCGGAATTCTCATTACAAGTGACCGAAACCCAATTAGGCAAGGTGAAAGTGGTGACCAAATCTACCGGCGTCAGCGCTCAGCCCAAAGAGAAAAAAACCGGTCCGCTTTCGCCTCGTGCGCCGGAAAAAATCAAGAAAAACCGGGCGGAAGAAATGAAGGTATTCGGTGAAAACGCCTGTTTTACCTTGTTTGCGCAACGTCCGGAAAGTATTGTTCGCGTGTGGACGACGGTGGAAACCGCGCATAAAACCGGCGAAATGTTCAGCTATCTGGCGGCGAATAAAAAAGTGTATCACGTGGTTGATCGTGAGGAATTGGAACGGGTCAGCAGAACGGAACATCACGGCGGCATTTGTATGCTGGTGAAAAAACGCCATCCGTTCACCTTGAAAGGTTATCTGGATATCACGCGCCGGCAAGATGTTGTCGTGCTGCTCGACAACGTACGCAATCCGCAAAATATCGGCGGAATTCTGCGCACTTGCGCGGTGTACGGCGTAAAAGCGCTGATTACCGCCGAGCCGGAATTGATCCAATCCGCCAACGCCATGCGGGTTGCCGAGGGCGGGGCGGAATTTGTCAATATCCTGCAAACGAACGATACGGAACAGGCATTGGCACAATTACGCCAAGCGGGTTATCAAGTGATTTATACCAGCGCCGACAAACGGACAAAAAGCCTGAATAAACTGTTATGGACGGAAAAAACCGTATTCGTATTAAGCGAAAGCGATGTCTCCGGCTTTGCCCAAAACGGCGACGAAGTAGTAAATTTGAGCATCGCCAATCCGCTTAAAACCGGCTTAAACGTGGCGGTTACCGCAGGCGTATTACTGGCAAGCCGGACAAAATAATGCAAAAATAAAAACGGGAATTCAGGTTCCCGTTTTGCATTACACCGTCAACATTTAAAAGAACGTTGCCCACAAAGCGGAAATCGGCATGGCGATAAATAATGCCGGCAACATATTGCCCGCCTGAAAATTCTTCATTCCGCAGATGCGAAAACCTGTCGCCACCATCAACACCCCGCCGGTTGCGGCAAAATCCGCCCGCATTTCCGGCGTAATCAAGGGAATCAAAAACGTTGCGCTGAACGCCAGAATCAGTTGCACCGCAATTTGCGGTACAAACAGTGTAGAAACCGAAATGCCTAACGTGGTAGCAAAAATAATGGCGGTGAAAAAATCCAGAAAAGCTTTCACAATCAAAATGCTTTCGTCACCGGTAATGCCTTCGTTCATCGCTCCGAAAATCCCCGTTCCGCTGAAAGACAGCAAAATCAGCAAGCTCACAAATTTTTGCAAAAATTCTTCATGAGAATGATGGCTGTCATTCGCCGGGAAAATGCGTTCCACAATTCCCTTTGCGCCCGTCGCCAAACGATTAATGCCGCTTTCCAACAAAAGCAATTCGCCGATAATGGTGCCAAGCAACACGGAAAGTACCATGGCCGGCATGCTGTGTACTTTCGCCACCATGGAAATGCCCATTGCCATGGAGCACAACCCGAATAACAAGGTTAAATTGGACCGCAACCGTTCCGGCACCCGACCGCCCAACACGGCGCCCAATACCCCGCCCAACACGATGGCGCCCGCATTAATAAAAGGACCGATAACCATAAAAACTCCGTTAATCAAAAAAAGTGCGGTCAAAAATTCAAACGTTTTTGACCGCACTTATATTCTACGCCGATTTTTCAGGAATGAAAACGCTATTGAATTTTGAAACTGATCGGCACGCTAATGGCACTGCTCATGCCGGCCGGCTTCGGACCCACTGATTTCGCCGCATTCACCGCGTCTACAGCGGAATTGTCCAAATCTTCGCTACCGGAAGATTTCACAATATGCGCACCGCTGACGGAACCGTCGTTTCCGATGGAAAACGCAACTACCACCACGCCTTGTTTCCGCATCATACGAGCGCGCTGGGAATATTTTTTATGTCGTTCGATTTCGCGACGAATGCGGGATTTATATTCCGCCACTTCCGACGAACTCGCTCCGCTGCCGGTTAAATTCGCGTTATTGCTGTTGGTATTGGCGGAAATTGCCGTCGCCTTCGAATTTACATTGGCATTGCCTGCCTGAACACGATCCGCCGCAACAGCCTTCGGTGACGGATTCGGTGTCACTTTTGCCACCGCTTTAGCCGGTTTTTTCACCGCTTCTTTCGGTTTTTCCGGCGGTTTTTCCTTCGCTTTCTCTTTCGGCTTCTCTTTTACTTTTTCCGGTTTCGGTTTTAATGTCGGATCCGCTACCGTTTCTTTTTTCTCAGGCTCCGCTTCCGTCTTTTTTACCGGTTCGGGATCCGCCGGCGGACGGCTTTCTACCGTCGTCGCCATCAGCATTTCCATAGAAATGTTAGTGGCGATTTCCTCCGCACTTCGCCCGTTGGCGCTTTCATCTTGCTTAAATGCCGCAAACAACGCCGCCGCCAGCCCTGCGTGGAAAACCGCCGAACCTATAAATCCCAGCCAAGAATTGCCTTTCATTTACTGACCTTTATCTTTCACTGTCACAATGGAGACATTCTTGATGTTATTTTTTGCCATTAAATCGGTAATCGAAACGAAATTTTGGAATGAAGATTCCGCATCCACTTTTAACGTCACTTTCTGATCTTTATCCCAACCGGCGATTTCCTTTTCTAACTCGGCCTGTTCTATCGGTTTATCGTTGAAGAAAATTTTACCTTCCGCATTCACGGTTAATAATTTCGCCAAATCGTCCGACTTAAACGCCACCGTTTGCGACGCTTTCGGGACATTCACCTGAATTTTTCCCTGAGAAATAAAAGAGGCCGTAATCAGTACGATAGCCAGCAACACCAACATGATGTCGATAAACGGGATGATGTTGATTTCGTCAAATTTTTTCATGGACGGACTCCGCTACGCGCCGATATTTTTGGTGCTGTTTAACGCTTTCCATTTCAAACGCTGTACATCCACTTTGCGTCCCAATGCGCTGTAAAACACCATGGACGGAATCGCGACCAAAATCCCTACCGCCGTAGCTTTCAACGCTAAAGACAAATGCAGCATAATGGCGGCGGCGTCAATATCGGCGGCGGACGTGCCCAAATCATAGAAAGTTAACAAAATCCCGATAACGGTTCCCAACAAACCGATATAAGGCGCGTTGGCGCCGATGGTGGAAACGATGGTTAAATGGCGGGTTAAATCAATATCCAACGAGTGAATATTGCTATAAGTGCCGACTTTAACTTTGCTTAAGAAGATAAAACGTTCAATCACAAACCATAACATAATAAAGCTCATCAAACCTAACAAGCCGAGGATGATGTAATCACTGTAATTTTTGAGAAATTCGAATAATGCCGGCATGAGAAACCCTTTAAGATAAATAATAAATTATCTAATTGATAATCAGTTTCAATTAGATTGGGAATTTTAACAAAGTTCGACAAAAGCGTAAACCGCTCAATCGACGAATTTCACAAAATCAATCAAAATGCCGCAGAAAACTGCGGTCGGAAAAATCAAATACTGCGAAACGGCTAAAAGTGCGGTAGAATTTTCATGAGTTTTTTTGAACGAAACAAGAGAATCGAATGAAAGTTTTAGGTATTGAAACCTCCTGCGATGAAACGGGCGTCGCCATTTACGACACGGAACGGGGCTTAATCGCCGACCAGCTTTATACTCAAATTGCGTTGCACGCGGATTATGGCGGCGTCGTGCCGGAATTGGCATCGCGCGATCATATCCGTAAAACCGCGCCGCTCATCCGGGCCGCACTGAAAGAAGCCAATCTTACCGCCGAGGAGATTGACGGCATTGCCTATACCGCCGGGCCGGGATTAGTGGGCGCATTACTTGTGGGTGCGACCATTGCCCGCTCGCTGGCATATGCCTGGAACGTGCCGGCGGTGGGCGTGCACCACATGGAAGGGCATTTGCTGGCACCGATGTTAGAATCGCCCGAAAATCGCCCGCACTTTCCTTTCGTCGCGTTGCTGGTTTCCGGCGGACACACGCAGCTTGTTCGGGTCGACGGCGTAGGAAAATACGAATTACTAGGCGAAAGCATTGACGATGCCGCCGGTGAAGCCTTTGACAAAACGGCAAAATTGTTAGGATTGGATTATCCGGGCGGTGCCGCGCTTTCCCGCTTTGCGGAAAAAGGTTCAGCCGGGCGTTTTGTCTTTCCGAAACCGATGACCGACCGTCCGGGTTTGGATTTCAGTTTTTCCGGTTTAAAAACGGCGGCGGCCAATACGATTCACCAGGCAATCAAACAGGAAGGCGAACTGACGGAACAAACCAAAGCGGATATTGCCTGCGCATTCCAGACCGCCGTGGTGGAAACCCTGGCAATCAAATGTAAACGGGCTTTACAACAGACCGGCTACAAAACGCTGGTTGTGGCCGGCGGCGTCAGCGCCAATAAACAGTTGCGACAGGGACTTGCGCAATTAACGGGTTCATTGGGCGGCAAGGCGTTCTACCCTTCTCCGCAATTCTGTACCGATAACGGCGCCATGATTGCTTACGTGGGGCATTTACGTTTGCAGGCGGGTGAAACTTCCGGCCTGGAAATTGATGTTAAACCTCGTTGGATGATGACTGATTTACCTGCATTAGCATAATTTCCCGTTCTCACCGATAACGAATCATTATTTGCACCCATCAGCCGCTCGTTATCGGTTTCTTCTATTTAACATAAAATATTTTCATTTTTCCCTTGAAATCCGAAATTCCGCTCTCACTTAGTTAAACGTGAACGCAATATTCAATCTTTTCAGGAGAGCAAACATGAACATTGATAAATTTACCACCAAATTTCAACAGGCGTTAGGCGAAGCGCAATCGCTGGCGCTGGGAAAAGACAATCAGTTTATAGAACCGGTCCATTTATTGACCGCACTTTTGAACCAGCAAGACGGTTCCGTCGCACCGATTTTAACGGCAAGCGGCGCCAATGTCGCAATGTTGCGCAGCGAATTAAATGCGGAAATTAACAAACTACCGCAGGTTTCCGGCAACGGCGGGGACGTGCAGATTTCCCGTCAGCTGGTGAATTTACTGAATCTGTGTGACAAAATCGCACAGCGTCAAAATGACAAATTTATTTCCAGCGAAATATTCTTACTCGCCGTATTCGAAGAAAAAGGCAGCCTAGCGGAATTATTACGCAAGTGCGGAACGAAAAAAGAAAATTTAGAGGCCGCCATTAAACAGGTGCGCGGAGGACAAAGCGTGAACGATCAAAATGCAGAAGACAGCCGTCAGGCTCTTGAAAAATATACTATCGACTTAACCGCACGGGCGGAAAGTGGAAAACTCGACCCGGTAATCGGTCGTGACGATGAAATTCGTCGCGCGATTCAGGTATTGCAACGCCGGACCAAAAATAACCCGGTGTTAATCGGTGAACCGGGCGTCGGTAAAACCGCTATCGTGGAAGGCTTAGCGCAACGTATCGTCAACGGCGAAGTGCCGGAAGGGTTAAAAGGCAAACGGGTTCTTTCCCTGGATATGGGCGCGTTAATCGCCGGTGCGAAATACCGCGGCGAATTCGAAGAACGTTTAAAAGCGGTGTTGAAAGAACTGGCGCAGGAAGAAGGTAAAGTCATTTTATTCATCGACGAAATCCATACTATGGTCGGCGCCGGTAAAACCGACGGTGCGATGGATGCGGGCAACCTGCTAAAACCGTCTCTGGCACGCGGCGAATTGCATTGTGTCGGCGCCACAACCTTAGACGAATACCGCCAATACATTGAAAAAGATGCGGCGTTGGAACGTCGTTTTCAAAAAGTATTTGTCGGCGAACCGAGCGTGGAGGACACTATTGCGATTTTGCGCGGCTTGCAGGAACGCTACGAATTGCACCATCACGTGGAAATTACCGACCCGGCGATTGTAGCGGCGGCAACCCTTTCCCATCGTTATATTTCCGATCGCCAGTTGCCGGATAAAGCCATCGACTTAATTGACGAAGCGGCATCCAGCATCCGAATGGAAATCGACAGTAAACCGTTGCCGCTGGATAAATTGGAACGCCGTATTATCCAGTTAAAACTGGAACAACAGGCGTTGAAGAAAGAAGACGACGAAGCCAGCCGCAAGCGTTTGGAAATGCTGGAAAAAGAACTGACGGAAAAAGAACGCGAATACGCCGAACTGGAAGAAGTATGGAAGAGCGAAAAGGCCGCCCTTTCCGGTACCCAGCATATTAAAGAAGAATTGGAAAATGCGCGTACCAAATTGGAACAGGCGCGCCGTGCCGGCGATTTAAACAAAATGTCCGAATTGCAATACGGCACCATTCCGGCCTTGGAAAAACAACTGGCCGACGCGGATAAATCCGAAGGTAAGGAAATGAAGCTGTTACGTTATCGCGTTACCGACGAAGAAATCGCCGAAGTGCTTTCACGCGCTACCGGCATTCCGGTCGCCCGAATGATGGAAGGCGAAAAAGAAAAACTTCTGCGCATGGAACAGGAATTACACAAACGCGTAGTAGGACAAACCGAAGCGGTAGAAGCGGTGGCGAATGCCATTCGCCGCAGCCGTGCGGGCTTATCCGATCCGAACCGTCCGATTGGTTCCTTCCTGTTCTTAGGTCCGACCGGGGTGGGTAAAACCGAACTTTGTAAGACCTTGGCCAACTTTATGTTTGACGACGAAAACGCCATGGTGCGGATTGATATGTCCGAGTTTATGGAAAAACACAGCGTATCGCGTTTAGTGGGTGCGCCTCCGGGTTATGTCGGTTATGAAGAAGGCGGTTATTTGACCGAAGCCGTCCGGCGCCGTCCGTATTCCGTCATCTTATTGGATGAAGTGGAAAAAGCCCATCACGACGTGTTCAATATTTTATTGCAAGTCTTGGACGACGGACGCTTAACCGACGGACAGGGACGCACGGTCGATTTCCGCAATACAGTGGTGATTATGACCTCTAACCTGGGCTCCGATCTCATTCAGGAAAACCGCGGCTTAGGTTACGAAGGCATGAAAGAAATCGTGATGTCGGTGGTGGGACAACATTTCCGTCCGGAATTCATCAACCGTATCGACGAAACGGTGGTATTCCATCCGTTAGCCAAAGAAAACATCAAAGCCATTGCACAAATTCAATTGGCTCGCTTGGCAAAACGTATGGCGGAACACGGTTATCAGATCACCTTCAGCGATGCGGCATTGGATTTCATCAGCGAAGTGGGTTACGACCCGATTTACGGCGCACGTCCGTTAAAACGGGCAATCCAGCAGGAAATTGAAAATCCGTTAGCCAATGAAATCCTGTCCGGTAAATTATTACCGAGCAAACCGGTCACGGTGGATTATCAAGACGGCAAAATTGCGGCAACACAATAAGCCGTCAAAAAAACAGTGATAAAACGGACCGCACTTTAGCGACTAAAGTGCGGTCATTTTTTTAACAGTTTTTTTATTCCGCAAAGGTGTTGCACTGTTTCGGATCGCCGCTTTGTAAACCGCGTTTGAACCAGGCAAGACGTTGAGCGGAAGTGCCGTGAGTGAAGCTGTCCGGAACCACGTAGCCTTGGCTGCGTTTTTGCAGACGGTCGTCGCCGACGGCTTCCGCGGCATTAAAGGCTTCTTCCAAATCACCGGTTTCAAGCAGGTTATTTTTTGCCGCTTGATAACCCCATATGCCGGCGAAACAGTCCGCTTGCAATTCCAGTTTGACGGAAAGCGCGTTCGCCTGACTACTTTTTGCCTGCTGCGCCGCCGTCACTTTCGGTAAAATGCCAAGCAGATTCTGCACGTGATGACCGACTTCATGGGCGATGACGTAAGCAAAAGCGGTATCGCCGGCGGCACCAAGTTGATTTTTCATATCGTTATAAAACGACAAATCCAAATATACCTTGCGATCGTTCGGACAGTAGAACGGCCCCATCGCCGCCTGCCCCGTACCGCAGGAAGTCGGCGTGCCGCCGTTGTACCAAACCATAGTCGGCGGCGTATAATGTTGTCCGCCGGCGGTAAAATAGCTTTGCCAGGTATTTTCCGTATCTTTCAGCACAACGGCGGAAAGTCCTTCCAAATGCTCTTCTTCCTGCTGACTGAGGGACGAACCTCCGCTCGTACCGCCCATACCTGACGAATCGACCAATCCGGACAAATCCACACCATAATAGGAACCGATTAACAGCACGATGAATCCGAGGATTCCACCCATTTTTTTACCGCCGCCCAAGCCGCTTGAGCCTGAACCGCGACGATCTTCAATGTTAGTGCTTCGTTCACGACCTTGCCAACGCATAATTACTTTTCCTTACTGTTGTAAAAATTGAACGTATTTTAACGGAAAAGCCCCGAATTCGATAGTAGCGCGGTGGGTTTTTGCAAGTTTTTGCGAAAATCGCTACAATACGCTTTCTTTTCATCGTGGTTCGCGAACCTCCCACGTAAAAAAACTAAGGAAATCTATGAATATTCTCAACCCTAACGGCAACCGTAAAGCGGTTGTTATCTTCTCCGGCGGACAGGATTCCACCACTTGTCTGATTCAGGCAATCCGGGATTACGGCGTAAATAACGTGGAAGCCGTTACCTTTCAATACGGCCAACGCCACGCCGTCGAATTGCAAAAAGCGCAATGGATTGCGCAGGATCTGGGCGTAAAACAAACGCTGATCGATACTTCCGTCATCAAAACCATCACAACCAACGCCATGATGTCCGACAGGGAAATCGAACAGGATGAAAACGGCATGCCAAACACTTTCGTGGACGGACGCAATGCGCTGTTTCTGCTGTACGCCGCCATTTATGCCAAAGGACAAGGCATCACGGAGCTTATCACCGGCGTGTGCGAAACCGATTTCAGCGGTTATCCCGACTGCCGCGACGTTTTTGTGAAATCCATGAACGTAACGTTAAATCTTGCCATGGATTATCAATTCAATATTCGCACGCCGCTGATGTATTTAACCAAAGCGCAAACCTGGCAGCTCGCCGATGAACTGGGCGCACTGGATTACATCCGCCGGCACACGCATACATGCTATCTGGGCGTAGAAGGCGGTTGCGGCACTTGTCCGAGCTGTGTTTTGCGCGAAAAAGGGTTGCAGGAATATTTAACGCACAAAAGTGCGGGCGAAAAATCGCCTGTTTTTTCGGCATAGAGGACACTATCATGTTTCGCGTCTCCAAAGAATTCAGTTTTGATATGGCACACATTTTGGACGGCCACGACGGCAAATGCCGGAATCTGCACGGCCACACCTATAAATTACAGGTGGAAGTGAGCGGCGACCTTTATCAACAAGGGCCGAAAAAAGGAATGGTGATGGATTTTGCGGATTTAAAAGACATTGTTAAAACGCTGATCTTAGCGCCGATGGATCACGCGTTTATTTACGATACGAACAGCGAACGGGAATGCAAAATCGCCGCTCTGTTGAACGAGTTGGATTCCAAAACTTTCGGCATGCCGAGTCGCACAACGGCGGAAGAAATGGCGCGTTTTATATTCAATCGGCTAAAATCCGAATTGCCGTTGTCCGCGGTCCGTTTATGGGAAACGCCCACTTCTTTTTGCGAGTATCGCGAATGAATCCGCTTGCTTCCACCATCAACTATCCGATCGTCGAAATTTTCGAAAGCCTGCAGGGAGAAGGCGCCAATACGGGAATGCCCGCCATTTTTATTCGCTTCGGCAAATGCAATTTAGCCTGTCCTTGGTGCGACACGCCTTATAACGAATTCAAGCCTTTCACTTTTGCTCGGATTCTGCAAAAAGTGCGGGCGTTTTCGGCGAAGAATATTATCATTACCGGCGGCGAACCCACCATTCAGCCTCGCCTTTCGCTGTTGCTGGATCAGCTCAAGCAAGACGGCTATTTTTTAGCCATTGAAACCAACGGATTGAAAACGGTACCGGCTCAAATCGATTATATTGCCGCCAGTCCGAAGCGATTGTATCGGGAAAAATATCAATCCCGCTGCATTCCTTTCGCTCATGAAGTTCGCATTGTGGCGGACGAAGACGTGCTGGAATTTTGCGCATTTATTGAAGGGAAAATCAAGGCGAACCGTTATTACTTATCACCTTGCGAAATCGAAGGAAAGATGAATTTGCACGAAACCATTACTTTGCTCGGCAAGCTCAACCAACGGGCGAACAAGCCGAAATGGCAGCTGAGTCTGCAAACCCATAAATTGATCGGCATCGAATAAGCGGATGGCGTTAATCCGTTTCGCTTTCCGCCAGTAAACGTTGAATCAGTTTAAAATTTGCCGGCGGAAACTGCCCGGCGTCCAAATCAAGCTGATTGGTCCAAAATCCTTCTTGTCCTTCCCGTCCGAAGGGTTCGCCCACCCATTCTTCCACCAGATAAAAATAAAAATGAATGATTTTAGTGGGATATTCAAACAGAAATTGCTCATACAATAAGGGCTCCAGCACCATAATGCCGATTTCTTCCTCCAATTCCCGTTTCAGCGCCTGTTCCGGCGTTTCGCCCGGATCCACCTTGCCGCCGGGAAATTCGAGAGACTGAGCGAAATCCTGCCCTTCCAAACGCTGGGTCAGATAAATTTGTCCGAATTCATTGCGAATAATCCCCGCGGCAACGGAAACCATTTTTTTGTTCATCGTTATGTTCACCTTTATGTGAAAGTGCGGTCAAAAAACGTTTCATTTTTTGACCGCACTTGATTCAAAGATTAGGCGTGATCTTTGGCACGACTGCCATGGCAGTATTTGTATTTTTTACCGGAACCGCACGGACAGGGTTCGTTGCGTCCGATATGACGTTCCGCGACAGCGCGGGCCACTTTTTCCTCTGCCGATAACGCCTCGTCCTGCGCCGTATCAGAGGAAGGGCGTTCGTTCGGAAGCGGCGCTTGTTGCGCTTGTCGGGCTTGCTGCTGCGCCGCCATCGCCGCCTGATATTGACGTTCCGCCTCTTCCATTTCTTCCTGAGTACGCACTCGTACGCGGCTTAAGGTGCGGATGACGCTTAACTTCAAGGCATCCAGCATTTCCGTAAACATTTGGAACGACTCTTTTTTGTATTCCTGTTTCGGATCTTTCTGGGCATAACCGCGCAAATGAATGCCCTGACGCAGATAATCCATCGCCGACAAATGCTCTTTCCAGAGTTCATCCAGCGTTTGCAGCATAATGCCTTTCTCGAAACTGCGCATACTTTCCGAACCGGCAAGCGCTTCTTTACGTTGATATTCCGCTTTCGCCGCCTCGATAATGCGTTCGCGCAAGTTGTCTTCGTGTAACTGATTATCTTCTTCCAACCATTGCTGAATCGGCAGATCCAACGTAAAGTCGGAACGCAGACGCTCTTCCAATTCGGGAATTTTCCATTGCTCCTCCAAAGATTGCGGCGGAATGTATTCGTCAATCACAGCGTTGAATACGTCTTCGCGAATGGCGTCAATGGTTTCGGAAATATCCTCATTATCCAGTAAGGCGTTGCGCTGTTCATAAATGGCATGGCGTTGATCATTCGCCACATCGTCATATTGCAGCAGATTTTTACGTCCGTCGAAGTTATGAGCTTCCACTTTCGCCTGCGCAGAAGCAATAACTTTCGCCAACAGTTTGGATTCCATCGCTTCGCCCGCCGTGGTGAACATTTTACGCATCATGTTCAACTTACCTTCATTCAGATAAATCCGCATTAAAGCGTCATCCAATGAGAGATAAAAACGGGACGAGCCCGGATCGCCCTGACGACCGGAACGTCCGCGCAGCTGGTTGTCGATACGACGGGATTCGTGGCGTTCCGTTCCGATAATATGTAAACCGCCCGCCTGCATAACTTCGTCATGACGCTGCTGCCATGCCGCTTTGATCGCTTCAATTTGTTCTTCCGTCGGATTTTCCAGTTTCGCCACTTCGGCTTTCCAGTTACCGCCCAATACAATATCCGTACCGCGTCCCGCCATGTTGGTGGCAATGGTCACCGCTCCCGGATATCCCGCATTGGCAACAATTTCCGCTTCCTGAGCATGGAATTTGGCATTTAACACATTATGTTCGATACCCGCTTTATCCAGTGCCGCAGACAACAATTCGGATTTTTCAATCGACGCCGTCCCCACTAATACGGGTTGATGACGGGCAATACAGTCTTTGATGTCTTCAATGATGGCATCAAATTTGTACTGTTCGTTTTCAAACATAATGTCCGTTTTGTCATCACGAATCATTGGGCGATTGGTCGGAATAACCACGGTTTCCAATCCATAAATTTGTTGAAATTCAAACGCTTCCGTATCCGCCGTACCCGTCATCCCGGCCAATTTTTCATACAAACGGAAGAAATTCTGATAAGTGATTGAAGCAACGGTTTGGTTTTCGCCCTGAATTTTCACACCCTCTTTGGCTTCAATCGCTTGATGTAAACCGTCGGACCAGCGACGTCCCGCCATAGTGCGTCCCGTATGTTCGTCCACAATAACGATTTCGCCGTCTTTCACGACATAATCCACATCGCGCTGGAATAAAGTATGAGCGCGCAGCGCCGCCGAAATATGATGGAACAAACCCAAATTCGCCGCTGAATACAGGCTGTCTTCCGGCCGCATTAAACCTTGTTCCACCAACCAGTTTTCGCATTTTTCCAAGCCGCGTTCCGTTAAATTCGCCTGTTTGTTTTTCAAATCGAGGGAATAATCGCCGGTGCCCTGAAATTCATCGCTGTCTTCTTTTTCCTGTTCCACCAGAGACGGAATCAGTTTATTAATAGCGATATAAAGTTCGGAACTGTCAGCCGCCGGGCCGGAAATAATCAACGGAGTCCGGGCTTCATCAATTAAAATGGAATCCACTTCGTCCACTAACGCGTAATGCAGCGGCCGCTGAAAACGTTCCTGCGCCGAATGGGCCAGATTATCCCGCAGATAGTCGAAACCTAATTCGCTGTTAGTGGCATAAGTGATATCCGCTTTATAGGCGTCGCGCTTCACTTCCGGATCCAACCCCGGCACATTCACCGCTACGGTCATACCTAAAAATTCGAATAACGGACGGTTGGTTTCCGCATCGCGACGGGCCAAATAATCGTTCACTGTGACCACGTGCACGCCTTTGCCGGTCAGCGCGTTCAAATAGCAAGGCAAAGTGGCGGTTAAGGTTTTCCCTTCACCGGTACGCATTTCCGCGATATTTCGGTTGGTCAGCACCATGCCGCCGACTAACTGTACGTCGAAATGACGCATGCCCAATACGCGACGACTGGCTTCGCGCACGGTGGCAAAGGCCTCCGGCATCAGCTGTTCCAAGGTTTCGCCGTTGGCTAAACGTTGACGGAATTCATCGGTTTTAGCTTTGAGTTCGTCATCGCTCAACGCTTCAAAGGAAGGTTCCAACCCATTAATTTTCTTAACGATTTTGTTCAGACGACGCAAAATACGATCGTTACGGCTACCAAAAATTTTCGTTGCAATAGTTCTTAGCATAATTTTCTCTGTTTTTTGACTGTTATGATTTTGAGAAATAAACCGCAATAGCTCTTCAACACGGCGGTTTATTCCATTTTGTTGTTACATTTTTAACGGGAAAACTAAACGCGAGGACTACCGCGAATCGGTGCGTGAAAGGCGAATTCCGTCACCGAAAAGTGCGGGCGAAATTCGAGAAGTTTTTTCGGTTCAGCCGATGATACGACAAAAAATTGCTGCGCCTGTTTCTGTTGCAAAACCTGTGCGGCACGGGCGATTTGCCGTTGAACGGACTGATTTTGATAAGTGTGATTATCCGATTCGGCATGTTGCGATATCTGAACCTGAGGCAGCGCGAACATCGCAATTACGCTGAACAGTAATCGCGACCAAAAATAATGTTTGCCTTTGGTTAATATCATTTCGGAATTCTCACAAAAAAGTAGTCAAATTATAGCGGAAATTCGTTACAATGTCGTAAATTTATTCAAATTTCCCTTTAGATGGGGCTTTAGGAGAGAAATATCAAGCATGGAACGTAGCAAACGTCATCAAAAAGTCATGAATATCAAAGAATTGCTGGATACCTCAAGCCTTGCGCAAGTCATGAAAAAAGGTTTGTTTATCAATGAATTAAATCAAAATATCCAGCAACTTTTGCCTTCCCGGTTTATCGGATTATACCGCGTCGCAAATTTTTCTGAGGACGGACTGACGATTGAAGTGGCAAGTGCGGTCGTGCGGCAGGGATTTTTATTTCGTCAGCAGGAACTGTTACAAACGTTCCGCCGTATTCACCCGGAAATTAACCGGCTGCAATTTCGTATAAATCCCGAACTTGGCAAAAAATCGATAAAAAAATAGGCATAATCGACTATGCCTATTTTTATTGGATTTAACGCATGGTGACAAATTCTTCCGAGCCGGTCGGGTGAATCGCGACGGTATTGTCGAAATCCGCTTTGGTCGCTCCCATTTTAATCGCCACGGCAAATCCTTGAATCATTTCATCGACGCCGAAACCGATTCCGTGCAAACCCACTATTTTTTCATCCGCCCCCGCGCATACCAGTTTCATACGGCAAGGCTGACGATGCTGAGTAATGGCGGAATACATCGGCGTGAAAGAAGATTTATAAACTTTCACATTTTCCGCGCCGTATTGCTCGATAGCTTTCGGTTCGGTTAAGCCTACGGTGCCGATCGGAGGATGGCTGAACACTACGGTCGGAACGAGATTATAATCCAGGTGCTCATCCGGTTTGTGATTAAACAAACGTTCGGACAAACGACGTCCCGCCGCCACCGCTACGGGGGTTAATTCAATACCGCCTTCGATAATATCGCCCACTGCATAAATGCCTTTTACATTAGTGTTTTGATATTTGTCCACCTTCACAAAACCCCGCGCATTGGTTTCCACGCCGGCCGCTTGCAGATTAATCGCATCGGTCGTCGGTTCACGACCGATTGCCCATACCACTGAATCCACCGTCGTTTCGCATCCGTCTTCCAGTTTTAAGGTAAGAGATCCGTCGGCATTTTTCACCACTTCCTGAGGGATTGCCTGAGTGTGCAGCCGAATGCCGTCCTGCTCCAATACTTCCAGCAGTGTGTCTACAATCAGCGGATCCTGATTACGCAACGGCGCATGTTTGCGCACAAACAAATGGGTTTCCGTTTTGAAACTGTTGAAGACGCCCGCCAATTCCACCGCAATATAACCCGCACCGACAATCGCCACGCGTTTAGGTAACGCTTTTAAAGCAAATACGCCGTTTGAATCAATACCGTATTCCGCGCCTTTTACCGCAGGAATAGTCGGACGTCCGCCGGTTGCGATCAGAATATGATCCGCCGTGACTTGTTCGCTTGAACCGTCGGCATAAAACACTTCAACGGTTTTCGCATCCACAAATTTGGCAAAACCGTTCAACACGTCCACATTATTTTTCGCCAACACGTTATTGTATGAAGTATGAATGCGATCGATATAAGCCTGACGGCTTTCCACCAATTTGGCGAAATCAAATCGGTTTACACTGACGTCAAAACCATAGTCCGGCGCGTAATGATGAATGGCTTCCGCAATCTGTGCGCCGTAAAACATCACTTTTTTCGGCACGCACCCCACATTTACACAGGTTCCGCCTAAATGTTTGGCTTCAATAACGGCACATTTTTTGCCATAGCTTGCCGCACGGTTAACGGAGGCAATTCCGCCGCTGCCTCCGCCGATAGCTAAATAATCATAATGTTTTGTCATAACGGATTTCCTATTTTTGTGAAATTTGAGCCATTTTGCCGAAAAAAACAAAGAAATACAAAGCGATTGAATGAATCGGTTTAATCGGTTTTACCAATAAAAAAGACCTGGCATCAACCAAGTCTTTTATAAAAAAACTATAAATTATTTAACCGCACTTGCGCTTCTTGCTGCTCTAACGCCGTCGCATTTTTCAGGACTTCTTCAAAGCTGGCCTTCGCCGCGGCTTTATCGCCTTTCGCTAACTGAATTTCACCGGTCAGTAAGGCTTTAGAATTCGCAAATCCGCTTTCTTTTACCTGCGCCAGAGTGGCTAATGCGCCGTCAAAATCTTTCTGCTGGAACTGCACTTCCGCTAAACGCATATTTGCCGTTGCCGCTAAAATCGGCTCAGGCGCATGGGATGCCGCCTGTTTCAAAGCTTCCGCCGCCGAAGCAAAATCCTGTTTGTTTACCGCATCTTTGGCTTTTTCCAGCAATACCAACGCGGCATAACCGGTTTTTTCGTTGTCTTGTACGAAGGCGTCAATCTGAGCCTGTTTTGCCGCAACATCCTGATGAGCAACCACTTTGTCGTATAGCGCCGACATTTCATGAGCTTTCGCCGTTTGATGATCCTGCCAGTAACGCCAGCCAAACACGCCCGCCAACGCAATAATTAAAATGGCGATCAAACTTTTATAGTTTTCGTTCCACCAGGATTTAATTTCGTTGATTTCTTGTTCTTCTAAACTGGTATAAGCCATGTTCTAATCCTCAAAATGCACGTTTTAAATAGTCAATAAGTTCGACTGCGGAAATCGTTTGTTGTTCGGCCGCACCTGATAAATCTTTCACCACCACTTGGTCGGCCTGCACTTCGCTTTCACCGATCACCAACGCGAATCTGGCGCCGACTTTATCCGCCCGTTTGAATTGTTTTTGGAATTTACCGCCGGAACAATGAGTCATCACACGTAAATGCGGTAATTCCGTGCGGATTTTTTCCGCAATTCTAAAGGCCGCCAAGGTGGTTCCTTCACCGGAAAAAACAACGTAAATATCGACCGCACTTGGTACGATAATATTCTTATTGACCTCTTGAACCAGCAGAACCAAACGTTCTAAGCCCATGGCGAAACCGACACCCTGAGTGGCATGCCCGCCCAGCTGTTCCACCAAGCCGTCGTAACGACCGCCGCCGCAAACCGTACCCTGTGCGCCGAGGGCGGAGGTTACCCATTCAAATACGGTTTTATTGTAATAGTCCAGTCCTCGCACCAATTTCGGGTTGATTTCATATTTCACGCCCATATTATCCAGCAAGGCGCAAAGCTGCGCAAAATGTTCGCGGCTTTCGTCATCCAAATAATCCAATAATTTCGGTGCGTCGTTTAACACTTCCTGCAACGCTGCGTTTTTGCTGTCTAAAATCCGTAGCGGGTTTTTCACCAAACGATCTTTCTCTTCGTCATTCATTAACGCCTGATGATTTTGCAAAAACGCCACTAACGCCGTGCGATAATTGGCGCGCGCTTCCAGGGAACCGATGGAATTCAATTGCAACGAAACATGCTGTTCGATACCTAACTCTTTCCATAAACGTGCGGTTAAAATGATAAGTTCCGCATCGATTTCCGGATTGGCGATACCGAAAATTTCTACGCCGGCCTGATGAAACTGGCGGTAACGCCCTTTCTGCGGACGCTCGTGACGGAACATCGGTCCCATGTACCACAAACGTTGTTCATTATTATAAATCCAGCCGTTTTCAATCGCCGCCCGCACACAACCCGCGGTGCCCTCCGGACGAAGCGTCAGTTGTTCGTCGTTGTCCCAGAATGTATACATTTCCTTCGAAACCACATCGGTAACTTCACCGATGGCGCGCGCGAACAACGGCGTACTTTCCACGATCGGCATACGCACTTCGCTGTAACCGTAACTCGCCAGCACATTGCGCACTTTGTCTTCAATCCATTGCCATAACGGCGAATCAGTCGGAGAACAATCATTCATCCCGCGAATTGCTTTGATAATGTTTGCCACGTTTATCCTATTTCCTATTCTGTTTAACGTATCTGTTTTTGTTATTTAACCGATTGGCTTTTATTCCACCGAAGCCACTTCAATTCGGTTTTCCCGCATTGCAATTTTTGCTCGGATTTTCGCTTCCAGCTGATTTACAATGTCGTCGTTGTCGAAACGCTCTTTCTGACGTTCGCCGTCCAGATAATAACCGCTCTTTTTATTGCCGCCGGTTACGCCCAAATCGGAAACCAGAGCTTCCCCCGGCCCGTTCACCACACAACCGATAATGGATACATCCATCGGTGTGGTGATGTCTTCAAGGCGTTGTTCAAGAGCATTTACCGTGCCGATTACATCGAATTCCTGACGGGAACAGGTCGGGCAGGCAATAAAGTTAATACCGCGGGAACGGATACGCAACGATTTCAGAATATCAAATCCTACTTTGATTTCTTCCACCGGATCCGCCGCCAAGGAAACCCGCAGGGTATCGCCGATGCCTTCCGCTAAAAGCATGCCCAAACCGACCGCACTTTTTACTGCGCCGGCACGGGCGCCGCCCGCTTCGGTAATTCCCAAATGCAGCGGTTGTTTAATGGCTTTTGCCAGCAAGCGGTAACTCTCGACCGCTAAAAATACGTCTGACGCTTTTACGCTGACTTTAAATTGATCGAAATTTAAACGATCCAGAATTTCCACATGGCGCAATGCGCTTTCCAGCAAGGCTTCCGGAGTCGGTTCGCCGTATTTTTCCTGCAAATCTTTTTCCAGTGAGCCGGCATTCACACCGATACGGATAGGAATGTTTTTATCTTTGGCGCAATCCACCACCGCACGAATGCGATCTTCCCGACCGATATTACCCGGATTAATGCGCAGGCAATCTACGCCGTATTCCGCCACTTTTAAAGCAATCCGATAATCAAAGTGAATATCCGCCACTAACGGTACTTTGGCTTGCTGTTTAATCAATTTGAACGCTTCCGCCGCGTCCATGGTCGGCACGGAAACGCGAATAATATCCGCGCCTACCCGTTCTAACGCTTTAATCTGCGCCACCGTCGCTTCCACATCGGTGGTGCGCGCGTTAGTCATAGATTGAACGGCAATCGGCGCATCACCGCCGACAGGCACGTTACCGACGTAAATCTTGGTGGATTCACGGCGTTTAATGGTTGGTTTAAATGCTGACATAATCGTTATTGAAGTTTAAATTTGGCGACACGACCATCCACTTTCAGCGGATAATTTTCACCTTTATAAGTAATTTTCACATTGCCCGGCGCACCAATGATAACGGCGTAAGGCGCACCGTCTTTAAAATTCAGTGTTTCACCCTGACGATATTCTTTCTGAGCAAGCACTTTGCGTTTGGCGTCTTTTACGCTAATCCAACTGGTTGCCGCAGTAATTTCAATTTGCAAATCTCCGTCCGCCGCGGGCTGTTCCGCCGTTTGAAAAACATCGGAATTTTCGACCGCACTTTGGTTGTTATTTTGAGCATTCGGCGCTTCAACCGCCGGTTGCGTATTAGTTTCATTAACCCGGGACGAATCGGTTAGCGTCGCGGCGGCTGTCGATTGTTCGGACTGCGCCGGCGTGTCTGCGGACGCTTCCGCCGGCGCCGCAGGAGCCTGCACTTCAGGCAAAAGTTCTTTTGGCGGCTCGGACGCCGTTTCTATCGGCGTATAATTCTGTACCAAGGTTTCGCGTTCTTTATTCGATTGCTGATAGTTTTCCCACCACCAAAGCGCGGTCATACCGGCGACAAATAAAAGAATGATAGTCGTGAAATAACCAATCCAACGGTTATTATGAGAAGAATGAGGATTAATGGCTTTATCCACGCGCGCAGCGCGGCTGAGATCGTTTTTCGGGATTTCGCCGAAACTTGGAACGGTGCCTTTCCACACGCTTTCGGGCAATTTAACCAATTTCGCATAACTGCGAACATACCCTTGCATAAAGGTTGCCGGAATGGATTTTTGGGCAAATTCGTTATTTTCAATACATTGAAGCACTTGTGCGCGTAAATTTAATTTTTTAGCCGCCGCTTCAAGTGACAGACCTAAATTTTCACGAGCCTGACGGAATTGTTCGCCAAGAGTTGCAACGTTTTTTTCTTCGGTATCCATAAATATTTCTTCGAAATGAAAGGCAATAAAACTGATAAAGTTTAAAGTTGAAAAACGTCTTTTGCAACCGTTATTACACAGAAAAAAGAAAAATCAGAAATGCAGTGATTCCAGCTCCGCCGCCCGTGCCGGTGAAACTTTGCGCAGCATTTCAATACTTTCCTGATAAACCGCCCGATTTTTCACGGAATAGGCGCAAATGGCCAGATTTTCGTAAGTATCCGTTTGATTGTAATAATATTTGGCGGATAAAGCCTTGCGGAATTGTTCAAATCCCTGCTCGGCTTTGCCTTGGGAACATAAAAACGTGCCATAATTATTATGCACGTCACCTTGCTCGTCATCTAACGCGATCGCTTTGCGATACGCGTTGTCCGCCAGCGTGGTATTGCCTTGCTGATGATAAAAATAAGCCAGCGCGGAATGCACCAGATAATAATCCGGCGCATAATTTAACGCCTTATCCAGATTTAATTTGGCCTGAGTCGGATTATTCTGAGCAAGATAACCCAACGCCAGTTCAACCCGTGATTTCGCCGCCTGTCGTTTGTCAAAATCCGCAGCCGGAGAAGACACGCAGGCGCAAAGAACCAAGGAGAACAAAAAGTGCGGTGTAAATTTACAAAGTTTCATATTATTCTCTTTATCCGGGTTATTGATTGATCACATCAATAGGCTGACCAAATTGTTTTTTGCGGGCGGTACGTTTGGTACGGTCAATCACCTCTCCCGCCAACTGTCCGCATGCCGCATCGATATCGTCACCGCGGGTTTTACGCACAATCACGGTAAATCCGTATTCCATCAGCGTTTTCTGAAAACGATCGACGCGGCTGTTCGAACTTTTCGCATAAGGCGCTTGCGGGAACGGATTCCATGGAATCAAATTAATTTTACAAGGCGTATTTTTTAAGACTTCCGCCAGCTGATGAGCATGCTCGGTGCCGTCATTTACATGATCCAGCAAAACGTATTCAATCGTCACTTTTCCGTGATTCGCATTGGATACGCTCAAATAGCGGTTTACGCTGTCCATCAACATTTTAATGTTGTATTTTTTGTTAATCGGTACGATTTCATCGCGTAATTCGTCATTCGGCGCATGTAAAGAAATCGCCAGCGCCACATCAATCATACCGCTTAATTTATCCAAGGCCGGTACCACGCCTGAAGTGGAAATCGTCACACGGCGTTTGGATAACCCGTAAGCGAAATCGTCCAGCATAATTTCCATCGCCGGCACCACATTGGCGACATTCAAAAGCGGTTCGCCCATTCCCATCATCACCACATTGGTGATTGGACGAATGCCCGTCACACCGAAATTACCGATAATTTTAGACGCGCGCCAAACCTGCCCGATAATTTCCGAAACGGTCAAATTCCGGTTAAAGCCTTGTTGCGCCGTCGAACAGAAAGTGCAGGCCAGCGCGCAGCCGACTTGCGAAGACACGCATAATGTCGCCCGATCCGCTTCGGGAATATACACAGTTTCCACTTGCTGATCGCCGACTTGCATGGCCCATTTAATGGTACCGTCGGCGGAACGTTGCTCTACCGCCACTTCCGGAGCCTTGATTTCGGCGACTTGTTTCAGTTTTTCACGCAATTTCTTGTTAATATTGGTCATATTGTCGAAATTGTCTTCACCGAAATGGTAAATCCATTTCACCAGCTGATCCGCCCGAAACGGCTTTTCGCCCAACTCCTCAAAAAACTCGCGCATTTGTCGGCGGGTTAAATCCATCAAATTGATTTTTTCTGACATCTGATTGCCTCGTTGTTACACCTTGCGGCTTAGGATCCGGTTAAAATTAGGACGCGATTGTACAGATTTCATGCAAGATAATCTATCAATATTTAAAAACCTTGCAAATATTGACCGCACTTTTGCGGAATGGTGATCACAAAAATCGATTTTCGCCTGCAAACGGCACCGCTGAGCGATAAAAAATCCGCTCCTTAAACCGTTGATGATTGAATCTGATTTTGAGCGGATCTTTTATCGCGGAATGATCGTAACATTGAGACTAAGCTTTCACTAACAATGCCATCGCTTCGGTCGCAATGCCCTCGTTTCGTCCGGTAAAACCGAGCTTTTCCGTTGTGGTGGCTTTCACATTGACTTGGTCGATGCCGCATTGCAAATCTTGCGCAATCACAGCTCGCATGGCATCAATATGCGGGCGCATTTTCGGCGCTTGGGCAATAATCGTCACATCCACATTGCCGATGACATAGCCTTTTTCCCGCACCTGACGAAATGCTTCGCGCAGCAAAATCCGGCTGTCGATATTTTTGAATCGGCTATCCGTATCGGGAAATAACTTGCCGATATCTCCCAGCGCCAAGGCGCCGAGCAAAGCGTCGGTCAGCGCGTGCAGCGCCACGTCGCCGTCACTGTGCGCAATAAATCCCGTATGATACGGCACTTCCACCCCGCCGATAATCAAAGGTCGCGGTTCACCAAAAGCATGCACGTCAAAACCATGTCCGATTCGAATCATAACGTTATCCTATTTAATTTTATTTTTTTGACTTAAATAAAACTCGGCAAGCGCCAAATCTTCCGGGCGAGTGATTTTAATATTATCGCTGCGTCCGGTCACCAAGTGCGGTCGGAATCCCGCCAATTCCATGGCGGAGGCCTCGTCCGTAATGTTGAATCCCCGCACCAACGCTTGTTCTAATGCCCGAAGCAACACTTCGGCGCGGAAAAATTGCGGCGTTTGCGCCAGCCAGATAAAATTGCGATCTTCCGTTCGGATAATCTGTTGACGAATATCGGACGTTTTAATCGTATCCACGGCGGGCAAAGCTAAAATGGCGCCGTTTTCATCGGTAACACATAATAATTTATCCAAATCTTCATGGGTAATACAAGGACGGGCGGCATCGTGCACCAGCACCTGAATCCGCTCAGGGTTTTCAATGGCTTTTAACCCGCTTAATACGCTTTCTGCGCGGGTTTCGCCGCCGGACACGATTTGAATGCGGGAATCCCGCGCCAGCGGCAATTGACAAAAATAAGGATCGTTTTCGGCAACCGCCAGAATCACGCGCTTAACGGGCGGATACGACAACAGCGCGCCGACGGTATGTTCTAAAATGGTTTTGCCGTGAATTCGCAGATATTGCTTAGGTTTATCCGCCTGCATACGGCTGCCGACACCTGCCGCCGGCACGACGGCAATAATTTGACGGGAAAGTGCGGTCATTATTTGTGCTCTTTTGTAATGCGATAAAACGTTTCGTCCGGTTTGACCATTTCATATTGCAAACGGGCGCGTTCCTGAATAGCGTTCACACCGTCTTTTAAATCCTTGATCTCCGCCGCAATCACCTGATTACGTTGCGACAATTTGGTGTTCTCTTCTTTGTGGGCGGCGATTTCTTCCTGAGTTTCCTGGTAATCCAAATAGCCGTTTTTGCCGAACCACAAATCATATTGGAATAGCATCAGCACAAAAGCCAGGGTAATAATCAATAAACGCATAAGCCTTCATCACTTTTATTCATAGAAAAATCATAGTGTAGGGGAAAACGGCGGACAAAAAAAGACCGCAGCCCAAAAGTGCGGTCAATTTTTTTATCGTTTTTTCACATCGTTGCCGGTTAATTGGCGTTTGAAGCGCCGTCTTTTTTCTCAAGCATATCCGCCGGAATAAAAGATTTTTGCACTTTTTCCATGTGCGGCAAATTGTGTGCGATGCCTTTGTGGCAATCGATACAGGTTTTACCCTGTTGTTCCGCCGCGGCATGCATTTCCTGCGCCACAGTTTTCTGTTGAGTAAAGTCCATATCTTCAAAATTATGGCAATTACGGCATTCCTGCGAATTATTGGCTTTCATGCGCGCCCATTCGCGTTCCGCCATTTCCAAACGATGCGCTTCAAATTTTTCTTTGGTGTCCACTTTGCCGGTGAAATATGCGAACACTTCGCGGCTGGCCTGAATTTTACGGGTCCATTTCGGAATAAATTCATGCGGTAAGTGGCAATCCGCACAAATGGCTTTCACCCCGCTACGGTTCGAATAGTGAACGGTTTGACGATATTCAGGCACCACATCATTCATGTGACAACTTGAACAGAATTCTTCCGTGTTGGTGTGTTCCAATCCCGCATTGAAACCGCCCCAGGCAAGAATGCCGCCAATAGCGGAAAGAATGATGACCGCGCCAACCGCCATTTTGCTCGGGCTACGGAACCAGTTCCAGAATTTCTTAATCATTGCCTTGCTCCTTATTTACCCTGCTTTTGACGGATAGTTTCAAATTTATTCTGCACTATCGGATTTACGTCGGTTTGTTGAACGTGACATTGCAAGCAGAAATAACGGCGCGGTGACGTGCCTTCGGTACGTTTGCCGTCACGATCTAAGAAATGGCTTTCCGGTACGCGCGGTGCCCCCGTAGTCGGCGAAACGTCAGGCGAATGACAACCCAAACACTGGTTGGCGTTCTTCGTCACCTGTAAACCGCGAATACTGTGCGGCACCAACGGCGGTTGATTTGGGAACGTCGTCGGAATACTGCCTACGTCTTTCTGCGGATTGGTGTAAGCAGGCGCGACATTTTCCGGCATTTGTTCCATCGTCAGAGCTGACGACGGCGTTTCGGCAACCGCGAATCCCGCAAGTGCGGTCAAAATGAGGGTGAGATATTTTCTCATCGTTAAATCACTCCGTTAAACTTAGAATTTTTATATTCTCTTTGCTGAAAGAGGTTAGTTAATATTTTTTACATGCACTTGTTTCTCGAAACGGGAACCAAAAGCAAAAACATTTTCCGGACAAACGTCAATACAACGTCCGCAAGTTATACAATCTTTTTCCAGGATAATTTGACTGTCGGTTTCCGAACCGTGTAACGGTAAACGTAACACCTGAGGTTCCGGGCACACATTGTAGCAATCCATACAACGGTCGCAACGGGCGCGATCAACCACATTGACCTTAATCAAACTTTTCGCGCCAATCAAACCGTAAACGGCGCCGATTGGGCAAAGGTGTCCGCACCAACCGTGCTCCACGACCAGTAAATCGAATATAAACACCATCGCCACCAACCATAAGGTCGCGCCTAGCCCGAAAACGAACACGCGTCCGAGCGCGGCTACGGGATTAATCCATTCCCACAGCAACGTGCCGGAAACGGCGCTTCCCGCCAAAATCACAACAAGCAAAACATAACGCAAATTACGCGGAAGTTTTGCCGTTTGACGAATCCCCAACTTACGGCGTAACCAGGCGGCGGCATCCGTCACCATATTCATCGGACAAACCCAGCTGCAGAACGATTTACTAGCGACTACCGCATAAAACAGCACGATAATTAATGCGCCGATAATCGTCGTCCATTCGGGCAAATAACCGGTCGCCAGGCTTTCCGCCGTAATCAACGGATCCGTTAACGGCACCGTATCAAACAGCATACTGGAACTGTAATTGCCTTTTAAAATCCAGACATTCCAAAGCGGTCCGCTCAAAAACATCAGAATCACGCTCAACTGGCTTAAACGACGTAAAATTAAAAACCGATACGCATGCCACCAGCCAAGCTTTTGACGGGCTTCCAACCCGGCGTCTTTCGGCTTATTCGGGGTTGTTTTGGTTGCTGCCATTATTTCACCCCCTTGGTATTTAATTCTAAATCCGGGAAATGTTCCGGCGCATCCACCGTCGTTGAACGCGGAACATAATCATCCGCCGCGCGGCTTGGCGTCGCAACTTTCTGATTCGGTTTCACTTTCATATGCTGATAGGTCGGTTCGGACAAACCTTCCGGCATACGCGCATCCAAAGACGGACGCAAACCGTCCGGATGTTGTTCTTCCAATAAGGCTTTGCCTGCGTTTTGTTTTTCCTGCCAGCCTAAACGGTAATGACGGCCCAACAAACCTTTCGCTAAATCCATCGGCAACACTTTGATTGCCGCTTCTTCCAGCACACACGCCTGCTCGCACTTACCACAACCCGTACAAGCGTCGGAATGCACGGTCGGAATTAACTTGGCGTGGATATGTGTGCGATCATTATGAATATTTTCTAAGGTAATCGCTTTGTCAATTAACGGGCAAACCCGATAACAGACGTCACAGCGCAAGCCTTGCCAGTTCAGACAGGTTTCATGGTCTAACAACACCGCCAGCCCCATGCGGGCGTCATTGATGTCTTTCAGTTCTTCGCTTAATGCGCCGCTCGGGCAAGCATTCATACAAGGAATATCCGGACACATTTCGCAAGGCTTATCGCGCGCCACAAAATAAGGCGTACCGGCTTCCATCGGCGAAAGCAGGCTGGCCAGATGCAGCATATCGTAAGGGCAAGCCTGCACGCACTGACCGCAACGGGTACAGGCCGCGAGAAAATCTTTCTCCGGCAATGCGCCCGGCGGCCGCAACGCCACACCTTCTTTGGCATTCGCCTGATGTTGTTGTAATCCGAGGACAACACCGACACCGCAAACGCCTGCTACGGTTCTCGTCGCATTCTTTAAGAACTGGCGACGGTTCGGATCCAATTTCATATGCGTTCCTATATTTCAGTAGCGACCCGTTTCATAGGCGCCACCGGATGTCGATAACTTACGGGGCGTTAAAATTCGCCCATCAAGCGGTCGGTTTCACAAAAAAACATGCGAAATTTTGACCGCACTTTATTATGCTTTTACGACTTTAACCGCACATTTTTTATAGTCCGTTTCGAATGAAATCGGATCCGTTGCGTCCAACGTTAATTTATTGGTTAACTGACCGGCGTCGAAGAAGGTGGTAAAGATCAAACCTTCCGGACATTTGTTACGACCGCGGGTATCCAGGTGAGAAATCATTTCACCGCGGCGGGTAATTAATTTCACCTTATCTCCGTGACGTAAACCGCGTTTCTTCGCGTCCGTCGGATGCATCCACACTAAGTTGTTCGGGAACGCTTTATGCAATTCCGGTACGCGACGGGTCATGGTGCCGGTATGCCAGTGTTCCAGCACACGACCGGTACATAACCATAAATCGTATTCGTCGTCCGGACTTTCCGCCGGCGCTTCATAAGGCACGCCCAAAATAATCGCTTTTTTATCCGGATAACCGTAGAACGCGACTTCTTCGCCCGCTTTCACATACGGATCATAACCTTCACGGTAACGCCATAAGGTTTCTTTGCCGTCGACCACCGGCCAACGTAAACCGCGCACTTGGTGATAAACGTCGAACGGGGCTAAATCGTGACCGTGTCCGCGACCGAAGCCCGCATATTCTTCGAATAATCCTTTCTGTAAGTAGAAACCGAAGTGATCCGCTTCATCATTGATATAACCCGGAACGTCCGTCGGTACCTGGAATTTATCCACTTCGCCGTTTTTATACAACACTTCGTAAAGGGTTTTGCCGCGATATTCCGGTTTTTTCGCCAGCAATTCTTCCGGCCAGACTTCATCGGTTTTGAAATATTTGGAAAATTCGACGATTTGCCATAAATCGGAACGAGATTCGCCCGGCCCTTTTACTTGTTGACGCCATAACTGAGTACGACGCTCCGCATTGCCGTAGCCGCCTTCTTTTTCCACCCACATGCAGGTCGGCAAAATTAAGTCTGCGGCGACCGCACTTGTTGACGGATAAGGATCGGAAACCACGATAAAGTTTTCCGGATTACGCCAGCCCGGGAAAATTTCCTGATTAATATTCGGGCCGCCCTGCATATTATTGGTGCACAACTGCCACAGGAAGTTTAATTTTCCGTCTTTTAGTGCGCGACTTTGCGCCACGGCATGGAAACCCGGCACCGTCGGAATCGTACCGGCCGGCAATTTCCAGATTTCTTCGGTTTTTGCCACATGTTTAGGATTGGTGACCACCATGTCCGCCGGCAAACGGTGAACGAAAGTTCCCACTTCACGGGCCGTACCGCAAGCGGACGGTTGTCCGGTTAACGAAAACGGTCCGCAACCCGGTTTGGAAATTTTCCCGGTGAGTAAGTGCACGTTGTACATCATGTGGTTCACCCAAACGCCGCGGGTGTGTTGGTTGAAGCCCATAGTCCAGTAAGAAACCAGGTTTTGTTCCGGATCGGCATACATTTTCGCCAAAGCTTCCAATTGCTCTTTCGGCACCCCGGAAATTTCATGCGCTTTATCCAGGGTATATTCGGAAACGATTTTTTTGAATTCCTCAAAATCGGAATCGTACATTTTACCCGCGGTTTTGGCGTTGGTACCTTGTTGTAACGGATGTTCGGGACGCAAACCGTAACCGATATTGGTTTCGCCGCGTTTGAATTTGGTATGTTTGTTAACGAAATCCCAGTTGACTTTATCGTTTTGAATAATGTAGTTGGCAATATAGTTTAAAATCGCTAAGTCAGACTGCGGTTTGAAAATAATCGGCGTATCCGCCAGCTCAAACGAACGGTGTTCGTAAGTGGACATCACCACTACTTTTACTTTATCGCTGGATAATCGACGATCGGAAATACGGCTCCACAGAATCGGATGCATTTCCGCCATGTTTGAACCCCAAAGCACGAATGCGTCGGTTTTTTCGATGTCGTTGTAACAACCCATCGGTTCGTCCATCCCGAAAGTGCGCATAAACGCCACCGCGGCGGACGCCATACAATGGCGGGCGTTCGGGTCGATTGTGTTGGAACGTAAACCGCCTTTCCACAATTTCACTTTGGCATAACCTTCGTAAATCGTCGTTTGACCGGAAGAGAACATGCCGACGGCATTCGGTTCTTTTTTCTTCAGGATATCTTTGATTTTTTCCGCCATAATGGTGAAAGCCTGATCCCAGGAAATCGGGGTAAAATCTCCTTCTTTATCAAACTTACCGTCTTTCATGCGCAGTAACGGCGTCTGAACGCGGTCGGCACCATACATAATTTTTGACAGGAAATAACCTTTAATACAGTTCAACCCGCGGTTAACTTCCGCATCCGGATCGCCCTGCGTCGCCACGACACGACCGTCTTTGGTTCCCACCAGCACGCTACAACCGGTTCCGCAATAACGGCACGGCGCTTTATCCCA
Organism: Actinobacillus sp. GY-402; assembly: GCF_014843355.1. Taxonomy (GTDB): domain Bacteria; phylum Pseudomonadota; class Gammaproteobacteria; order Enterobacterales; family Pasteurellaceae; genus Exercitatus; species Exercitatus varius. Next base: position 87,841 of record NZ_CP062137.1, on the reverse strand, counting down.
GCGGATGCCGTCATCCGCAGCCTGCACGTTTTTCACCGGAATCGCAATTCCGGCGGCAGCGGCAGCGGCGATTGCCGCATTGGCTTTCATAAACTCTCTACGATTCAGTTCCATAACTTTTCCCACGTTTTAGATTAAAAATAGATTTACGCTTCATCCATGTAATTCGAAATCAACGAGACGACAATCACTCCGTTCACATTCTTCACTTCATCGATTAAATCGGATAAGGCCAAATGCCGATCACTTTCCAATGTCACGATCAACTTGCCTTCTTCCGGTTTTTCACCGTGAATCTCGGCATGCGGAATGTTCAAAATATCCGCTTTCACTTGTTCCAGTTTCGCCGGTTTGGCTTGCACCACCAGGCTGCACACATACCAGTTTTCGCTTGTATTTAAATCACTCATCAGTTATAAATTCTTTCAAAATTTTATGCGCAATCGCTTACCCCTTCGGGGCCGTCGGCGAATCCAACGTTGAAAAATCTTCAATTATTTTGACCGCACTTACCGGACAAACACTTAAACAGGCGCCGCAACCGTTGCAATGTTGCAAATTCACTTGCGGCTTGGCGATGCCACCGATTTCGCGTTTAAAGCGGATCGCGCGGCTTTCGCAGTTATCTTCGCAAGAACGGCACTCCACGCCCCGCAATGCCAGGCAGGAAGGCAGAATTTCAATTTTATGCGTCCAAGCCGGTTCGTCCGACGGGCGAAAAACAGGTTGTCGGCACACCGCCGCACAACGCCCGCAAAAGTTACATTCCGCCCGGGAAAAATCGATTTCTGGAAATCCGCCGGCTCCGACAATCAAAACCTGAGTTTCACACGCCCGCACGCAATCGCCGCAACGGGTACAATCTGCCGTAAACAGCGTCTCAGCCGCCGCCCAAGGCGGACGAATACCGTTGAACCCTTGTTTTTTCTCTTTTTCCGATTGCAATGCGGCGAGAAATTTTCCTCGCAGAAATTGGCGGCGAGGCAACATGTTTGCTGTCAAAATACCCAAATCCCCATTCTAAGTATGTGAATTATAAGATAGCGCACCTCTTTTTTTATTACCTATCATGGGGTATTTCGCGAGAAAAACTGTGATCTATTGCGCAAAATCAATAAATTTTTGACCGCACTTTTCCGTGCGGGACATTATTGCAACGTTCTCAACACTTCATGATATTCCACAGAATTTTGTAATAGGATTTGCGCCGCCCGCCGTAAATCGTCCACATCGGATTTCGGTAAATAGAATGAGGTGCCGATATTCAGGACTTTTTTCTTCAATTCGCCTTCCGGCAAATCTTTCATGCTTAACCCGACAAAATGCAGCGACACTTTAGGACCGCTTTTTTTCATCTTATAACGGTTCCAGTTATCGGTAAATTCGCGGAAGCGGCGCAGAGAATTCTGGGTGGCTTTGTCGATCGGCACATTGATGATGGTATTAATCACTTCGCCCATGCCCGGAACATCCGCGGATTTATCCACTTCGTTCTGCACCTCGTTTTGGGCGTTCACGTTAATCACCACAATATTTTTCAAATTCAGTTTCTGCACTTGTTCGTATGTTTGCTCTAACCCCAAAACATCGGACATATCCAGCAGCCCCGCCAGCCCCAGATTATCGGTCAGGCCGCCGTCCACCAAATGGATATAAGGTCTTTCCCGTACGTTTTGGTATTGGGCCAGCATATGTTTGGTTTCTTCAATATTCTTGACGATTAAACCGTTTACCGTCTGCTCCCGCAGGATAAATTCTTTCGGCATGGTGAAGTGACAATTACCGCCGTGATTATTCAGCGTAAGCGGCGCAAAAACCAAAGGCACGGAACTGGATGCCGCCACCGCACGGGCAATTTCCAAATCGTTCAGGTTCAAACACAAACCGTCAAACATATCCTGGGTAAAAGTCATTTTCAGGCCCGTATTCATGTCCGTTGCGCTAATCACCGCAAAAGGTCCTTTGCGGCGTTTATCCAAATCATCAAAAGTTTTTCCGTGGTAAAGAACGATATTCAGCTGTTCCTGCAATAAATCGCCCCGTCCGAATTGCGGCGAGGTTAAGCGCGGCAAATTGGACAGCGAGAAAACCTGGCTGATCACTTCGCGCTGGAAATTTTTCTTGAGAAAATTCTCGGCGAATTTCGGCACCACATCCCGACCTTCCAAAGCAAAATAACTTGCCAGCACGGAACCGCCGGACACGCCGTACACCACATCAATGTTATCCAATAAAGTTACGCCTTTTGCCGTCGGATGCACCCGCGTATTTTTGAATTGTTCCAACACGCCGTAACCCAATGCCGCCGCCCGTGAGCCGCCGCCGGAAAACATAACTGCGATCAGATTGCCGTCCTGAGTATTTTCCGTAATCACCGGACGCAAACGATAGCCTTGCCGTTCGTTCACCCGACTGATGGTTTCCACCGGCTGATAAGTCACTAAATTACAGGCCGACAGCAACGTTACCGTCACCAGGATAGAAAAGGATTTTCTGAGTTTATCCATATTGTTCTCATTTATTTAGAAATGCTGAATTTTAACCAAAACGGAAAGAGGATAAAAACGGCTAAACCTCATCCGATATTGATTGGAAATGCGGGTTTAAATAGCACAAATCCTCCGTTTCAGGAGGATTTTACGCAGGAAATTTCAGGATAACTTAAGCTCTCGCCAAACCAAGCTGCCCGATTTTCACCCCTAAATTACCCAAGGAAACCGGATCCAAATAATCCGCCAGGAAAATGAAAAGTTCGTTTAATTCCGTAAAAGTGCGGTGAATTTTTACTTCATTTTCTACTTTGCGGGTAAATTCGTAGCGCACCTTATCGCCGTCCACATGAGCTTCCAAAGTAATATAAACGGTTTCGAAAAAGTGGCTGTGCGCACCTTCTTCGCCCGGATCGCTAATGCGCACGTTCCAAGTATTGCTGAATAATAATTCTGTGTTTGCCGACATATTCACCTCTAATTTAACATGTTATTTTTATTCGTTAAGAAAAACCCGATGATAAAATCTCTGACGCAAGACATTTTATCATCGGGCTTTTCGAAAACAGCTTTAACGAATTTCGGTTTACGTTGGTAACTGCCTTTGCCTTTTAATTTTTTCTCGATACGCTGACGGAACAAGCGATCATGCAATAACGCCTGCAACGCATTATCGCGAATGATCCCGCGTTGGTGGCGGTAAACCGGCTGTTCCTGCGCTTCCAAAACGGCAAGTGCGGTCGGTTTTTTATGAGTTTTTTTCTTCACTTTCGTTTCCTCCTGTGGATAAACGGCGGTCATTATATATGTAAATCGGGGTAATTTTAACTTATAATCGAGAAAATTTCTAATGAGGTAAATATTAATGGTCGAGCTATTAAAAAAGTTGGTATCAGCGCAATTTCAGCGATCCCCAGGCCATGGGGCTGGCTGCGATTTTGCTGTTCGGTTTTATCGCCATTTATTTTTTCAGCGGCTTAATCGCGCCCTTGCTGATTGCCATCGTATTGGCCTATCTGCTTGAAATTCCGATTCATTTTTTAATCGCCAGACTGAAATTTCCCCGCATGCTTGCCATTACGCTGATTTTCGGCGGTTTTATCGGTCTGGTGGCGATTATGGTGTTCGGTTTGCTGCCGAACCTGGTCGGTCAAACCATCAACTTATTGAGCGATTTGCCTAATATGTTCAATAAGTTACACGAATGGGTGGCCACGCTGCCCGAACATTATCCCGAATTGGTGGACTATCAGTTAATCGACAGTTTCTTCAGTTCCGCCCGGGAAAAAACGCTGGCATACGGCGAAAGTGCGGTCAAATTTTCACTTATTTCTATCGTCAATCTGGTCACCATCGGGATTTACGCCTTTTTAGTGCCGTTGATGATGTTTTTTATGCTGAAAGACAAGCAGGCGTTGCTTGCCAGCGTCGCGAAATTTCTGCCGAAAAACCGTCTTCTTGCCGGTCAGGTTTGGTCGGAAATGCAGCAACAAATCGCCAATTATATCCGCGGGAAATTATTGGAAATCGCCATCGTTGCCGTCGTGACTTACATTATTTTTCTGTTTTTCCGGTTAAATTACCCGCTCTTGCTGGCCGTGGCGGTAGGGATTTCCGTACTGATTCCCTATGTGGGCGCGGTGATTGTCACCATTCCGGTGGCGCTGGTGGCGTTCTTTCAGTTCGGTGATCACGCGACGTTTTGGTACATCATGACCGCCTACATTATCTCGCAATTACTGGACGGAAATCTGCTGGTGCCGTTTTTGTTTTCCGAAGCGGTGAATTTACATCCGCTCACTATTATTGTCGCCGTGCTGATTTTCGGCGGTTTGTGGGGATTTTGGGGCGTTTTCTTTGCCATTCCGCTGGCAACTTTAGTGAAAGCGGTCATCAACGTCTGGCCGGCAATTGAAACAAAATAAGCGTAAAAAACAATCAAAATTTTGACCGCACTTTTCAGCCCGTAACGAAATCGGGCAAAAGTGCGGTCGATTTTTTAACGGTTTTTTGGCAGCTTTTCGGTTTATTTCAGCCATTCGGCCACTAATTTATCGGTAATCTGTTCGTGCGACCACATGCTGCTCAAATCCGGCTCCGGATATTTGCTGTGATTGAATCCCACTAAACGGGCGAAATCAAAGGAAGCGTGCGGATAACCGTTCACCAGCAGAAACGCCTGCATGCCGTCGTCCGTCCAGCAAATCTGGAAGGTGCGCGGTTCGTGTTTGCCTTCAATATCATGACAGCCGTACACAAACAGGCTGTCTACCACCGGTTGCGGTTCTTCGGTATTTAAGGCGTAAAAATAGCCGGTTTCACCGTCGTCTTCGAACATCACCACCAAATGATCATGTTTGACGGAATGTGCGCCGAAGCGTTTTGCCTGGCCGATTAAATGTTTATCTTCCAATACTAAATGTAACATTTGTTTTCCTTAATCAAATTGCGTTATCCATTGTGTGCTGCGGTGCGCTTCAAAGCACAGTTTCACTTGTTCTGCGGTATTTTTCTCGCCGTCCATTTCGGGAATCTCGTCGATGCCGAAATAAGCGGACTGCAGGGTTTCAATGTTAGGCCGAAACTCGCCGCCGAGCAATTCGCACATCACAAAGGTTTTCAGCACCCGATGAGCAAACGCCGGATAATTCCGCTTATGTTGTTCGTGAATCGCGATGATAAATTGCGGGTTGACCGCTAATCCCGCTTCTTCGCGCACTTCTTTTATCGTGTTGCTGCGAATGGTTTCTGTGACATCAATCCAACCGCCGGGCAATGACCACAAGCCCGAATTTTCCTGCACCAACAGAATTTTATCGTCTTTAAAAATCGCCGCTCGGGAATCGATTTTCGGCGTTTGATAACCCTGCTCGTTGCAAAATAAATTTTGGACTTTTTCGACGGGCAGAGCCGTTTTATAGCTTAACATTTCCGCCGCCAGCTCCCGCAACCGCTCATAACGTTCAATATCATAAACATTTTTACCGTACGCCAATCCGTTTTGGGCAATGCTTTGAATTTCAATCGCCCAAGCCAGCCAAGGTTCGGTTAATAAAACATCTTTCATCTGAAACCTATACGTTTGACCAAAATCATTCGCCCATATTGTAACATAGAAGAAAGGCGATATTTTGTATGATAGTATTTATATCGAATTCATTTGTCACAGAAGGAAGTTAATATGAAACTTTGGTATTCCACAACAAGCCCGTTCGCGCGTAAAGTCTTAGTGACGTTAAAACATCAGCAACTTGAAGACAAAACGGAATTATTGCGCATTACCTCATCCTTTGATCCCGACTCGCCCCATAACCAAGTCAACCCGCTGGGACGCATACCGGCTTTACAGCGTAATTGCGGAAACTGGCTTTTCGGCAGCCTGCTTATTTGCGAATATCTCGATCAAAAAGGCGACCGTCCGAAGTTAATTCCGGAAAGCGGTAAACCCCGTTGGGCGGTGTTGGCGTTACATAACCTGGTTGACGGCATCATGGAAAATACTATGCCGATGGTCGCGGAAAAAATGCTTCGTCCGGAAAACGAATGGTGGACGGAACGTCATCATCAATTAACGGAACGCAACATACGAAGTTTTACTCAGCTTGAACAAGCGCTTGCGCCGTTCGGCCACGAGTTAAATATGGGAACGATCACCGCCGTTTGTTTGATCGATTGGTGGAATTTCCGCACCGATAAAACCGGTTACGATCTGACCGCGCACTTCCCGAAATTAGCGGCTTGGGCGGAAGAAATGAATAATCGATACCCGATTTTAGCCGCTACCAAACCGGGCGTTTAACGACAAAAAACAAACGAAAAATCGCCCGCACTTTAAAAGTGCGGGCGATTTTTGACGAGTTTTTTCAACTCAATCGGCGATTAAGCCTGGCCTTTCACCGCTTTTAAACCTAAGAACGGCGCTTTGTCGCCTAACGCTTCTTCGATACGGATTAATTGGTTGTATTTTGCAACACGATCCGAACGGCTCATCGAACCGGTTTTGATTTGACCGGCTGCAGTACCCACCGCTAAATCGGCGATAGTCGCATCTTCGGTTTCACCTGAACGGTGTGAAATCACCGCGGTATAACCTGCGTCTTTAGCCATTTTGATTGCCGCCAACGTTTCGGTTAACGAACCGATCTGGTTGAATTTGATCAAGATTGAGTTCGCGATACCTTTTTCGATACCTTCTTTCAAAATTTTGGTGTTGGTTACGAATAAGTCGTCACCGACCAATTGAATTTTGTCGCCTAAAACTTTAGTTTGGTATGCAAAACCTTCCCAGTCGGATTCATCCTGACCGTCTTCGATAGACACGATCGGATATTGTTTGCATAATTCTTCCAAATAATGCGTAAATTCCTGAGACGTGAACGAACGGCCTTCGCCTTTCATTTCGTATTTACCGGTTTCTTTGTTATAGAATTCGGAAGACGCGCAGTCCATCGCTAAAGTAACGTCTTTACCCAATACATAACCCGCTTTCTCAACGGCTTCTTTGATGCAAGCCAACGCTTCCGCGTTTGAGCCCAGGTTAGGCGCGAAGCCGCCTTCGTCACCCACGGCTGTGTTGTAACCTTTCGCTTTTAATACTTTAGCCAGGTTGTGGAAGACTTCGGAACCGATACGTACGGCTTCACGTAAAGTTTTTGCGCCCACCGGCTGGATCATGAACTCTTGAATGTCAACGTTGTTGTCTGCGTGTTCGCCGCCGTTGATGATGTTCATCATCGGTAACGGCATGGAATATTGACCCGGCGTACCGTTTAATTCTGCAATATAAGCATACAGTGGCAAACCTTTTGACGCTGCTGCTGCTTTTGCAGTAGCTAAAGAAACTGCCAAAATTGCGTTCGCACCGAATTTAGATTTGTTGTCGGTACCGTCCAAATCAATCATGATTTGATCGATTTCGGCTTGATTGGATGCGTCTTTACCGACTACCGCTTGAGCAATTTCGTTGTTTACCGCTGAAACGGCTTTTAATACGCCTTTGCCTAAAAAGCGGGATTTGTCGCCGTCACGCAATTCCAACGCTTCGCGGGAACCGGTAGATGCGCCTGACGGAGCCGCCGCTAAACCTACAAAGCCACCTTCTAAGTGAACTTCAGCTTCAACAGTCGGATTACCACGTGAGTCAATAATTTCACGGCCGATAACTTTAACGATTTTTGCCATTTTTGTTTTCCTCTTAGTTAATCTAAAATGGGTACATAAACGTGTGTATAGTATCTATATTTACTTCGTTTGTCTTGCAAAAAATAACATTTATTTGATTTTGATCTATACTACGCCATATCCTTAAATTTTGTAATTTAAAGAAATTACAAAATATCACTTTACTTCAGAATATTTCTATCGCATAATAAACCCAGCGTAATTTATAAAAGGCACATTTATGTTATTAAGTGATATTATAGAAATGAGCAGTGGGCAAGCACAGTTTCGCATAGTTGAAACAACTGATCTGCAAGCCCCTATTTATTGCTATTACTCTCAAGCGAACCTTGAATACGATTTATTTTTATCGAACGATCTGGACTCATTTAAAAAAATCCGAACTTTTGACTCGATTAATAGCTTATTATCAACGGGAGATGTGATTTTTAGTCTGATTTCAGGCAAATCAGCGCGCGTTAGAGAGGCCCATCAAGGTTTCTTATATACACAAAATTACGTCAAACTAGTCCCTAAAATCCAGATTGATGCTAATTATTTAGTATATTTATTAAATGAAAATCCTGTAATTCAAAAGCAATTAACCTTCGGATTGCAAGGTTCTCAAGTGATGAAATATACAACAAAACAATTAAAATCATTAAAATTACCTAAACTTCCAAGTCTAACTGAACAGCGTTTAATTGGAGAAATCTATCTAAAACAACAAAAATTAGCTTATCTCAAACAGCGAGTTGCCCGTTTAGAAAAATTACTGGTATTAAAACAATTAGAAAAAGTGAGTACAAAATAATGAATAAAATGCCTGAATTACAATTTGAAAACTCCTTAATTGAATATCTTTGTACAGGAACAATTACACTCGCCCACAATGGAATTGGTGAACCTAGTGCTGATTATGTGGTACGGACAAAACTTTGGCAATATGAACCAACTATCAAAACAACGGAAGATTTATGGGCAAATTTTAAACGAATTTTAGAAAAACTTAATCAAAAAACCTTAGGACGTCCTCTAAGTACGGTGGAATTTGCACAAGTTAAGCGAACGATTTCTAATTTATCCACCCCTTATGCCGCAGGGCAATTTCTTTATGGTACAAACGGTGTATCACAAATTGAAATTGATTTAGATGATGATCGTCATGTGTTTTTTTAACCGTATTTGACCAAAAGCAAATCGGCGCAGGCGATACGGTGTATCAAATTGTGAATCAAATTAAACGCCCTGCAATTATTGCAGGAAAAGAAAATCGACAATTTGATACCACGTTGTTGATTAATGGCTTACCCATTATTCAAATTGAAGAAAAGAAAGAAACTCACGATATTAATGAAGCCTTAAATCAAATGCACCAATATATCGCGGAAAACCAATACAGCGATATCTTTTCAACATTGCAAATTCTCATTGCGATTACGCCAAACAATGTGAAATATATGGCGAATACCACAGCGGATCGCTTTAATAAGGATTTTGCCTTCAACTGGCAACGCCAATCAGACAACAAACCGGTTTATCACTGGAAAGCCTTTGCTGATTCTATGTTGAGTATTCCTATGGCACATCAAATGGCGACTAACTATATGATTTTGGACGGCACGCCGAATAAGCAAGCCCTAAAAGTAATGCGTCCCTATCAAGTTTATGCCACGCGCCGTGTGATGGATAAACTCAAACAGGCGGATTTCGATCAAGCGTTGAATAAACTCGGTTATATTTGGCATACCACAGGTTCAGGCAAAACCATCACGAGTTTTAAAACCGCTTGGCTGGCAAGTCGTTCGCCGAAAGTAGATAAAGTGGTGTTTTTAGTGGATCGTATTGCACTGACTAACCAAACCACCGAAAACTATCGAGCTTATGATCCTGATGCCACGGAAGATAGCCTAGGTAGCGTACTGGATACCAACAACACCACAGATTTAAACCGCAAATTACACAGCAAAGGCAGCCAAATTATTATTACCTCCGTGCAAAAACTGGATACCTTGGTTAAACGCGCCTCTTTCAAAGCCCCTGAGAAAAACATCGTGTTTATTGTGGACGAAGCTCATCGTTCCACAGGTAGTGATAATTTTGCTGCGATTCAAAAAGCATTTAAACATTCTGCGTGGATTGGCTACACAGGCACGCCAATGTTTGATGACACCACAAAAGGCTTGCGAACCGAAGATATTTTCGGTGAACTCTTGCACGCCTACACCATTCGAGAGGCGATTGCCGATCGTAATGTGTTGGGTTTTAAAGTGGATTTTGAAACCACGATTAGCGAAAAAAGCATGAAAGAAGAACATTTGCCGAAATTCTATCGCCTTAAATATCCTCATTGGACGGAAGATCAAATTGCTTTGAAGATTGCCAATCTCACGCAACAAGATATGGACGACAGCATTGAACCAAGTTTTTATGACGAAAATGAAGAACACGTCAAATTAGTGGTGGAAGATATTTTCAAGCATTGGAAAAACCGCTCCAATTGGGATAACAAACGTAATCGCGGACGATATAACGCGTTGCTGACCACACACGTGGGCGGCGGCAAAGCCAGTACGCCAATGGCAATGATGTATTTCCGCGAGTTCCAACGCATGAATAAAGTGCGGTCGGAAAAGGGTGAGTTTTTGCTAAAAGTTGCAGTAACGTTCAGCCAAAATACCAGCAATAACGACACAATGCTTGAAACCAACCAAGGATTATTCGAGGCAATTCAACATTACAATAGCGAATTTGGCACCAACTTCACCATGTCTGATGTATCGGCTTATACTCAAGATGTCACCAGCCGTTTAAATCGCACGGCAGCGGACAAACAATATTTAGACCTCGTGATTGTGGTGGATCAGCTGCTCACAGGCTTTGACGCCCCTGAATTAAATACGCTCTATGTTGACCGCACTTTAAAAGGTGCTGGTTTGATCCAAGCTTATTCCAGAACCAATCGCGTGGCGGATATGCGAGAAAAACCTTGGGGGCGTATTATCAATTATCGCTGGCCAGCCCATAACGAAAAGTTAATGAATGAGGCGTTGTCCATTTATGCTAACAAAGATTCCGCCAAGTTATCTGACGAAGAGCGAAAAATAACGAATGTTAAGGACAATATTACCGCCCCTAAATACGAAGAATTGCTCAAAGACACAAAACGTATTGTCGAAGATCTCCGTGAAATAACGGATAACTTTAGCCAACTGCCGCCATCTGAAACTAAAAAATGGGAAATGTTGGAACAATTACGCACCTATACTGCCAATATCGCTAAAATCAAGCAATATTCTGCGGAAGATGAAAATGGTGAAATCATCGGTTTTGATTATGACAATCCGGACAAACTGATTCACGAACTCGGCATGACCAGTGAAGAAGAAAGTATGCTCACCAACACATTGACCAACGAACTCAAACTGCATTTGGCAAAAACCCGAAATGTCCCGGTTATGCAAATTGAACTGCAAATGACCCACGTCAAAGATGTGGAAATTAATTACGATTACTTAACCGAATTAATTTCCACCTTGTTGGCACAAGTACAAGCAGGCGAAACGGAAAAAGCTAAAGAAACAGAAAAAGAACTGGAAAAATTTGCCAACGGCTTGGAAGATCGCAGTTTTGCACAACGTATTAGCCGTGCGGCAAAAGCGATTATGAAAGGTGTTTTTAAACTAAAAGATGTGTTCAAAAAAAATGGCGTTTCCATTGTAGAACAAGCCAATAACGCCAGCCAAGATCAACAATTTTTGGATTTCCGCCTCCAATGGGGATTAACGGAAGTAATTACCAACGCCCAACTTCGTCAACTTTTTGCTAAACATCAATTCCAACAAAAAGATTTAGATGATAATGATCAGCTTACGGATTTAATCAAACAAACAGGTCTCACTTATCCCGAACTTGCACAGAATGATGATGTAAAAAAACTGACAAAAATGAAATACCGCAATCAGTTACGTAATGCCATTTACGAACTTGCAGATGAGTTTGTGGGGGAGAGCTAAAATGAAAATCAAGGCATAGCTAAAGGTGAAAATGAGAACTGACGCGTACAAAAGCAGAGGCGTCAGTCATGTTGTGCGTAATAATAACATATCTTTTACGTTTTAAATGCAATTTTTACCCCCAAAAACCGCACTTTTAACCCTATTTAAGGAAAAACAAATGAATAACGAAAAAAAACTTGTACCGAAATTACGATTTCCCGAATTTACTTACGCTTGGGAACAGAGGAAGTTGGGGGAGTTATTAGAGTATGAACAACCAACAAAATATATCGTTAAAAGCACTGATTATGATGATACTTATTCCATACCTGTTTTGACTGCTGGGCAATCATTTATTTTAGGTTATACAAATGAAACTCAGGGTGTAAAAAACGCCACTGAGCAAAAGCCAGTTGTAATTTTTGATGATTTTACAACATCATCACATCTTGTTGATTTTCCATTCAAAATTAAAAGTTCTGCAATGAAAATTTTGAGTGTAAGAAATTCTGAATTTAATCCAATGTTTATTTTTAACGTGTTAAGAAATATAAAGTACACACCTTCAAATCATGAACGACATTGGATTTCTATTTTTTCAGAATTTGATGTGAACATACCACAAATCCAAGAACAACAAAAAATCGGCACATTTTTCACCGCACTTGATCGCTACATCACCATTCATCAGCGTAAGTTAGAGAACGTGAAAAAATTAAAGGCTGGTTTGTTGCAAAAAATGTTCCCGAAAAATGATCAAGAATTTCCGGAAATTCGTTTTCCCGAATTTACTTACGCTTGGGAACAGAGGAAGTTGGGGGATGTGATAAATCTAATAGTAAGAGAAATTCCAAAACCAACTAAACCATATACGAGAATATCCGTTAGATCTCATGCAAAAGGAACATTCCATCAATTCGTTGATGAGCCTGATAAAGTTGCAATGGAAAATGTGTACGTTGTAAAAGAAGGTGACTTAATAGTAAATATTACTTTTGCTTGGGAACATGCAATAGCAGTTGCAACCAAAGAAGATGATGGTTTGGTGGTATCTCATCGTTTTCCTACATATAGAACAAATGATAAATCAGATATTCAATTCCTTAAATATTTGGTTTCAAAAAAAGAATTTAAAACTCAATTAGAGCTTATTTCACCTGGTGGAGCTGGTAGAAATAGAGTAATGAGTAAGAAAGATTTCTTAGAAATTAATATTAGTATTTCTAGTTCTTTGGAAGAACAACAAAAAATCGGCACATTTTTCACCGCACTTGATCGCTACATCACCATTCATCAGCGTAAGTTGGAAAATATGCAAAAATTGAAAAAATCGTTGTTGCAACAGATGTTTGTTTAATAAGGGGCGAAGATGAGCTATTCCATTGAATATACACAAGAAATTGATCGCTTAAGCAAAGAAAATGCCTATCGACTTTATGACTCAGGCGATATTCATCGCTTAGAAGTCGGGACGACGAAAGGCTTGCAAGATATTCATCGTTATTTATTTCAAGGGCTTTATGATTTTGCTGGCGAAATTCGCGAATTAAATATTTCCAAAGGGCATTTTCGCTTTGCCAACGCACTTTATTTAAAACCGGCGTTAAGTGCGGTGGAAAAAATGCCTGAATCCACCTTTGAACAAATTATTGAGAAATATGTTGAAATGAATATTATCCATCCCTTTTTAGAAGGAAATGGTCGTTCTACGCGTATTTGGTTGGATTTGATTTTTAAGAAAAACCTCAAAAAGGTCGTGGATTGGCGGAAAGTGGATAAAAAGTTGTATTTTCAAGCGATGGAACGGAGCCCGGTGAACGATTTGGAAATTCGCTTTTTATTACAAAATGCCTTAACGGATCGCATTGATGATCGTGAAATTTTCTTGAAAGGGATTGAACAATCTTATTATTACGAACAAGCCGAATAAACTAATTTAAAGTGCGGTCACAAAATACAGAATTTTTTTAATAAAGGAATCAAAAATGAGTAATGTACAAACAATTACCAATAAACTTTGGGCAATGGCAAATGAACTGCGTGGCACGATGGACGCTTCAGAATATAAAAACTATATTCTTGCCTTTATGTTTTATCGATATTTATCCAAACACCAAGAACAATATTTGGTTGATAATCATATTTTAGAAATGGAGCCTTCACAAAGTGTGAATGACGCTTATTTGGCTCAAGCTACGGGCGAAGAATTACAAGATTATTTGGAAGATATTTCAGCCAGCCTCGGTTATGCCATTAACCCTGAAGATACTTGGGATTCGTTAATGCAGAAAATTCATAATGCCGAAGTGATGCCGAGTGATTATCAAGCCTTATTTGATAACTTCAACCAAAATGCTAATTTAAATGAAGATGCGGTGGTAGATTTCCGTGGTGTCTTTAACGATTTGAACTTAGGGGATTCTCGCTTAGGAAATTCCACCAACGAACGCGCTAAATCTTTAGGCAATATTGTGAAATTGGTGGATGAGATTGAATATAAAGATGATGACGGTCGGGATATTCTTGGTGAAATTTATGAATATTTGATCGGGCAATTTGCGGCAAATGCAGGCAAAAAAGGCGGCGAATTTTATACGCCGCACCAAGTTTCAAAAATTTTGGCGAAATTAGTGACCCTGGATGTGGCGGATAACCAAGAGACGTTTCTTGTTTACGACCCAACGATGGGATCAGGCTCTTTATTGCTGACGGTGGGGAACGAGTTGCCAAAATCAAAACCTATTAAATATTACGGACAAGAGCTGAACACCACAACGTACAACTTGGCACGCATGAATTTAATGATGCACGGCGTATCTTATAAAAATATGACCCTATCCAATGCGGATACCTTAGAAAGCGACTGGCCTGAAGGACTTGATGCTCAAGGAATTGATCAACCCTTATGTCGTTTCGATGCTGTGGTGGCAAATCCGCCGTATTCCGCCAATTGGGACAATCACGAGCGTAAATTAAAAGATGCCCGTTTCCAACCTTTTGGTGCGTTAGCACCTGCTTCAAAAGCCGATTATGCCTTTATTTTGCATAGTCTATATCACTTAGGCGAGCATGGCACCATGGCGATTGTCTTGCCGCATGGGGTACTTTTCCGTGGTGCAGCAGAAGGTAAAATCCGTAAAGCATTGATTGGCGATAACGCTACCAATGCACAAGGAAACTATTTAGATGCGGTGATTGGTTTGCCCGCGAATTTATTCTACGGCACAAGTATCCCAACCACGATTTTGGTTTTTAAAAAGAACCGTAAGAATAAAGATATTTTGTTTATTGATGCCAGCCAAGATTTTGAAAAAGGCAAAAATCAAAACCGCTTAACAGACGAGCATGTACAAAAAATTATTGACACTTACCAAGCCCGTCAAAATGTGGATAAATATGCTTATGTCGCCTCCCTTGAAGAAATCATTGAGAATGACTATAACCTCAACATTCCGCGCTATGTGGACACCTTCGAAGAAGAGGAAAAAATTGATATTAACGAGGTGTTAAAACAACTTCAGCAAGATAATCAAGAAATCGAGCAATTAGAAAAAGAAATCAACGAACAGTTAAAATTACTGGGAATTGAACTTCCATAACAAGGAAAGAGATAAAAGGGGCGAAAGCCTCTTTTTTTATAAAAAATTTGCGTAATTTTACCGCACTTTTGAGAAAAAAAACTCACGCTTGGGAACAGAGGAAGTTGGGGGAAATCCTAAAAATAAAAAGTGGTATGTCACAAAAGAATGTTGAAGATCCCAATGGTATTTATCCTATATTGGCAACAGGAGGGGAAATTGGAAGAACGAATGTTGCTCTTTATGATAAAGAAAGTGTATTGATTGGCAGGAAAGGCACTATCGATAAGCCATATTATATGAACACTCCTTTTTGGACTGTTGATACTCTATTTTATTCTGAACTAAAGAAAAATATTTCTGGATTATTTGTTTATGACTTATTTCAAATAATTAAATGGAAGAATTATGACACATCAACCGGAGTTCCTAGTTTAACTAGTTCAACAATTCATAATATTGATGTAAAAATTCCCCAATTCCAAGAACAACAAAAAATCGGCGCATTTTTCACCGCACTTGATCGCTACATCACCATTCATCAGCGTAAGTGATGTAGCTCTAAATTAGCTTAGATTTGATAAGGAACGCATTACAATATCAATATCTCGGTTTTCCAATTCTTGAATAATGTGCAAATAGGTTTTTTGTGTGGTCGTCATATTTGAATGCCCTAAACGTCTTGCCACACTTGCAATAGACACACCAGCGAATAACAACAATGACGCATGCGTATGTCGTAAACCATGTAGTGAAATAATTGGGATATTGGCTTTTTTACAGCGACGAATAAGAATATCATTCACTGTAGAATTAAAAATTTTTTTACGTACGAAAATAGGTTGTTCTTCAGGCTTATGTTTAATCAATTCTGCAAATTGAATAATGGTTTGCCAGTCAAGGGGAATTTTTCGTATTGATGAACGATTTTTCGTAGGCTGAAAACCGCCACCCTCTTTATAATTCCAAGTTTTGTTAATCGTCAGTGTTTGATGAGCAAAATCAAAATCTTTTGGTGTTAATGCCAAGCACTCAGAAAAACGCATGCCGGTTTTAGCAATTAACAAGATAAACCAATCCCAATTGATTTCTTTCGTTAAATTTAATTGCGTAATTAACGTATGTAGCTCGAATTGGTTTAGATATTTTGTTTTTTTTAAACGTGGTGGACGACCTTTGATAATCGCTTTTCTCGTGGGATCTCTTGATAAAAGTCCTTCATCTACGGCATCAAGAATTGCGCCTTTAAGCTGATGATGAAAATCCATCGTGGTCTGCCTTTCGTGATAACAGGCATAATCATTGAGTAATTGTTGATAAGTTATGCGATTAAGATCACGCAATAAGAGATTTGGAATCAATTTTTTTAGCCACTCTAATGTCATTAGATACTTCGCCATGGTGACTTTTCTAATCGCCCCCTCTTTGTACATATGAATCCAGCGTGAATAGTATTGATAAAATAGCTCTTGGTTTAAGTTTATTTCATGCATAATATCTCTCCTATGATATATTTCACTTACGCTGATGAATGGTGATGTAGCGATCAAGTGCGGTGAAAAATGTGCCGATTTTTTGTTGTTCTTCTTCATCGGTCGGTAAGGTTATTGGTGTTAATTTTCCATTGGCAATTGTATATGTTCCAACAGTACCAACTCCTGCAACATCAGTTATGAATTTTTGAATAGTGTTATTGGTAAATGAATAATATAAAAATTTTCCATCTATTTTGTTTTCATTTTGAAACCAAATTATATTCCCATCTTTAAAATAGAGTGGTTCTAGGTTTTCTATCAGCATAGGGATACCAATTGTTCCTACACCTGTAACTAACAAATCACCTATTTTTACTTTCCCTGATATTTCAGAATATTCGTCATATTTCTTTTTAGAAATATATAGCGGATCATCAAGTGTCTCATTTTTAGAAAGCGCAACAAGATCTCTTGCTCGTAAAAAGCGAATACCGTAAGAAGTCCAATCCGATTGATGAATGCGTTTTACAGATGTTACATTCATTATTTCCCCCAACTTCCTCTGTTCCCAAGTGTAAGTCTTATATAAATAAAAAACTGCCAAACAATACTGCCTGACAGCCTTAAAATAAAAATAAGTTAAAATTCCGTTATATGTTGCTTAACAAACACATATTAGGCTTTTTTCTGATTTTCCTTCGCCGCTTTCACGAATCCGGCGAACAACGGATGACCGTCGCGCGGCGTGGAGGTAAATTCCGGATGGAACTGGCAAGCCACAAACCACGGGTGATTCGGAACTTCGATAATTTCTACCAATTTTCTGTCCGCACTTAGGCCTGTTATGCTTAGCCCCGCCGCTTCAATCTGCGGTAACAGTTTATTGTTCACTTCATAACGGTGGCGGTGACGCTCTTCAATGGTTTCTTTGCCGTATAATTCACGGGCTTTCGAACCTTCGACCAAATGACATTTTTGCGCGCCTAAACGCATGGTACCGCCTAAATCCGAGCTTTCGGAACGTTGTTCCACATTGCCGTCCGCATCCTGCCATTCGGTAATCAAGCCGATCACCGGATACGGGCAATCTTTCACGAATTCCGAGGAATTGGCGTCTTTCATGCCGGCAACGTTACGCGCATATTCGATTAATGCGGTTTGCATCCCCAAACAAATACCAAGATAAGGAACGTTGTTTTCGCGGGCATACTGCGCGGTTAAAATTTTGCCTTCCACACCGCGATAACCGAAGCCGCCCGGCACCAAAATTCCGTCCAAACCTTTCAGAATATCCGTACCTTTGGTTTCCACATCCTGCGAATCAATGTATTTGATATGAACGGTTAAACGGTTGGTTAATCCCGCATGTTTTAACGCTTCATTGACGGATTTGTAGGCGTCCGGCAATTCCACATATTTCCCTACCATGCCGATTGTTACTTCGCCCGTCGGATTAGCCTGGCGATAAAGCACCTGTTCCCATTCCGATAAATCCGCTGGTTTGGCTTCCAAACGGAAACGGTTGCACACGAATTCATCCAAACCCTGAGATTGCAATAACGCCGGAATCTGATAAATGGATTCCACGTCTTTTAAAGAAATCACCGCTTTTTCCGGCACATTACAGAACAACGCGATTTTCGAGCGTTCATTTGCCGGAATCATGCGATCCGAACGACAAACCAACACGTCAGGCTGAATACCGATAGACAACAATTCTTTGACGGAATGCTGAGTCGGCTTGGTTTTTACTTCGCCCGCCGTCGGAATATACGGCACCAAAGTTAAGTGCATGAAAATCGTGCGTTCGCGTCCCACCTGAACCGCCAACTGACGCAACGCTTCAAGGAACGGCAAAGATTCGATGTCGCCAACCGTTCCGCCCACTTCAATAATCGCCACATCATGACCCGCCGCGCCGTCAATCACGCGCGCTTTGATTTCGTTGGTAATGTGAGGGATCACTTGAATAGTCGCGCCCAAATAATCGCCGCGACGCTCTTTGCGCAACACTTCGGAGTAAATTTTGCCGGTGGTGAAATTGTTGCGTTTGGTCATTTTGGTTCGGATAAAACGTTCATAGTGACCCAAATCCAAATCGGTTTCCGCGCCGTCTTGCGTGACAAACACTTCGCCGTGCTGAGTCGGGCTCATAGTGCCCGGATCGACGTTGATGTACGGGTCAAGTTTCATAATGGTAACGTTCAAACCGCGCGCTTCAAGCAACGCCGCCAAAGACGCCGCCGCAATGCCTTTACCTAATGATGAAACCACACCGCCTGTGACAAAAATATAATTGGTAGCCATATAAGAACCTAAAATGTTGGGGGTAAAAAAGAGTTGATATGATGTATCAAGACGGGAGCGTAGTTTACATCAAAAGGGCGTTAAACTCAATCGACAGACGCAAGATTTAGCGCAAATTTATCTTCAAAGTGCGGTCAATTTCGTTATAATTTTCCCCAAAATCAATTGATAAAACAGAACCGCAAAATGTCAGATTTAGCCTATTTACAAACCGCGCCGGAACAGATCGCTCATTTAAAACAACAACCCGCCGATTTTATCGTACGGGAAGAACTGGGTTATCCGTTGTCCGGCGACGGCGAATTCGTGGCGGTAAAAATCCGCAAAACCGACGCCAACACAATCTGGGCGGGCGAACAATTAGCCAAATTCTGCAACATTTCCGTCCGCCATATGAGTTACGCCGGTTTGAAAGATCGCCACGCCGTCACCGAACAATGGTTCAGCCTGCAAATGCCCGGCAAACCCACGCCGGATTTCGACCAATGCCGCATTGAAGGCGTCGAAATTCTGGAAGTTACGCGGCACAATCGTAAAATTCGTATCGGCAGTTTGCAGGGAAATCATTTCGATATTTTGCTGCGCGATGCCGTCGCCACGGATGAACTTAACCGTCGTTTGAATCTGGTGAAACAACTGGGTTTTCCCAATTATTTCGCCGAACAGCGGTTTGGCCGGGACGGACACAATTTAACCGAAGCCATGCGCTGGGCCAACGGCGAAATACAGGTGAAGGATCGTAAAAAACGCGGTTTTTATCTTTCCGCGGCACGCAGCGAAGTGTTTAATCTGGTGGTCTCCAACCGCCTGCAAATGGGACTCGCCACTCAGATAATGCCGAACGACATTCTGCAGCTCGCCGGTTCCAACAGCTGGTTTCAGGCGGATGAAAAGGAAAATTTAAATGCGTTGCAGACGCGGCTGGAAAATCACGATATTTTGCTCACCGCACCGCTTATCGGCGATAGACCGCAACCCGCCGACGCGCTGGAAAATCAGGTAGTAGCGCAACATCAGGCGTTGCAGGCGTTAATGAAACGGGAAGGGCTGAAACCGGCGCGCCGTCCGCTGTTAATGCAACCGCAAAATTTCAGCTGGCAATTCGAACCGACGGGATTGCGGCTGCGGTTTTTCCTGCCCGCCGGCAGCTACGCCACCGCGCTGATTCGCGAATTAGTGCGGATTGCCGATTAAATCTTGATTAAGTGCGGGCAAAAAATTTAACGTTTTTTGCCCGCACTTTTCCCTTTGCCATTCGTTTTGTTTATCGTTTTCCCTTATCAATTCAATAGATTTTTAAATCAACAAAAACCCTACAATTTATAGGATAATTCATAGGACTTTTTATGACATCGGAGTGACGCTATGAAAAAATACTTATTATCCGCAGTGGGCATTGCCGCAGCGGGATATTTTTCGATGGTCGGCTATGCGCACTTTTTCGATAAATCGCAATCGGAAAAGTTGTATGCCGCAACGAACGTGCCGGCGCAGTTTAAACCTGTCGCCAAAGTGATGTTTGACAACGGCTGTCAATATTGCCACGCGCCGAGCGCGGAACTGCCGGGCTACGCCGATTTTCCGGTCGCCAAACAGTTAATGGCGGAAGATATCAGTAAAGGCTTGCGCAGTTTTCGTTTGGATCGGATGTTCGAAGGCATGAATGATCCAAGCAAATTGTCCGAAGCGGATTTAGCCAAGCTGGAACAAGTGCTGCGCAACGATGAAATGCCGGAAGTGAAATTCCTGCACGTTCACTGGGGAAATCGTCCTGACGAAGATGAAAAACAAGTGGTGCTGGATTGGATTAAACAACAACGTGAAGCGCATTTTCTGCCTCAGAACACGAGCGGAACGGATGCGAGCCGTTTGATACAACCTATTCCGGACGCCATTCCGACGGATTCGCGCAAAGTGGCGTTGGGTGAAAAATTGTATTTCGACGGACGTTTATCCGGCGACGGTTCGATTCAATGTCATACCTGTCACCAATTAGAACGTGCCGGCGTGGATAATTTACCGGTTTCCGAAGGAATCGAAGGTAAAAAAGGCGGAATTAACGCCCCGACGGTTTTCAATGCGGCGTTTCATAAATGGCAGTTCTGGGACGGTCGCGCGAAAACCTTAGCGGATCAAGCCGGCGGTCCGCCGACTAATCCGGTGGAAATGGGTTCGAAAGACTGGAACGAGATTATTGCCCGTTTGGATCAGGATGAAGCGTTCAAAAAAGAATTTTTATCGGTGTTCCCTGAACTGACCCAAGCGACCGTGACGGAAGCTATCGGCGAATTTGAAAAAACACTGATTACCCCGAACAGCGCTTTCGACCGTTACTTAAAAGGCGAACAAAACGCCTTAAACGATCAACAAAAACGCGGTTACGAATTATTCAAAAATGCAAAATGCGATACCTGCCACACCGGTACCGCAATGGGCGGGCAATCCTTTGAATATATGGGCGTTTACGACGATTATTTCAAAGCCCGCGGCACCGAATTGACCGATGCGGACAAAGGACGTTTCGCCGAAACTCAGGATCCTTACGACATGCACCGCTTCAAAGTGCCGACGCTGCGTAACGTGGCCTTAACCGCGCCTTATCTGCATGACGCGACGGCAAAAGACCTGAAAGAAGCGGTTCGCATTATGGGACATTATCAAAGCAATAAAGATTTCTCGGATGCGGAACTCGACGATCTCGTTTCCTTCCTGAATTCGTTAACCGGTGAATTTAAAGGCAAACCGTTAACCAACGAAAAAATGAAGTAATTTTTTCAATATTTTGTGGAAAGCCGCCGCGCTTTCCACAATCTTTTTTCCTTTCGCGTTATTTTTCTCCCCGCTTTTCAGCAAATACCGTTTTCGCCGTAAATACCGCATTCAACGCTTTCGGAAAACCTAAATAAGGCACGCAATGAATGAACGTTTCAATAATCTGCTCTTCCTTGATACCTACGTTCAGCGCCGCATGAATATGCACCTGTAATTGCTTTTCACAACCGCCCTGCGCCGTTAACGCGGCTAAAGTAATCAATTCCCGCTGTGATGAATCCAGTTGCGGACGGTTATAAATTTCACCGAAACCAAAGGCAATAATATATTTTCCCAAATCCGGCGCAATATCCGCCAACGCATGCATGACTTGGTCGCCTTGTCCGCCGTCGATTTCCCGTAATTTCGCTAATCCGCGCTTCATTAACTTTTGATCATTTAGCATAATTTTCTCCTTACTTGTTTATGAAATGACCCAAGCAGGGTAAACTATGGACTTCACTCCAAGGCAAGGATTTTTTTATGCAAATTAAAGCATTTTCGGCGAAAACCGGGTTATCTACCGACACCTTACGTTATTACGAAAAAGAAGGACTGTTAATGCCCGAACGGGATTCAAACGGCTATCGTTGTTACGGCAACCGCGATGCGGAATGGGTGGGATTTATTCTTCGCCTGAAGGAAATGGGCGTGCCCCTGGCGCAAATTAAAGAATACGCCCGATTGCGCCACATGGGCGATGCCACCATTCCCCAACGTTATGAAATTCTGCTCGCCCATCGCGAAAATCTCATCCGAAAACAGCAAGAATTAGCGGAACATCAAGCGTTTTTAGCGCAAAAGCTGGCGGTTTACCGTTCCGCTATGCAAAAGTCCGCGGACAAATGCGCGGACGACATTTAACGGAAAAACGTCAACACAAGCGAATAAAACCGCCTCTTACTCGCTTGAACGCCGCCTTTGCGACAGAAAAGTGCGGTCACAAAAAGCAACGCTTTTTGAACGTTGGCTTTGCCAACGGTGGCGAAGCCATAAGTAATCGCACTGGCGATTACGCATAAAAAATGACAAGTTTTTTTACGAAACCGATTTCACGACCGTGCGAGTCTTCAATAACGCCAACGCTATCGTTGAAACCAACAACACCAAGGCAACGGCTTCGTATAGGCTTTGCTTTTCCCAACCGGCATCCAGTAGCGCGCCGGCAGTAATCGGCGCCAGAATGGCACCGATTCGCCCGACGCCGATTGCCCAACCCACGCCCGTGCTGCGAATGTCTGCGGCATAAATGCTCGGATTAAGGGTGTAAAGCCCGCTGATACAACCGTTCATCAACGCACCCAGCAACACGCCGAACAGCATGGCCAACCATAAAACGGAAGCGGACAGAATAAAAACGACAACCAATACGGCGGATAACAAAGTAAACAAAATCAACACCTTACGCGCCGACCAACGACTGGCGAGCAAGCCGTAAAATAAAGAACCGCAGGTTCCGCCCAAAGAAATCATCATGCCTACGCTAACGCTTTGTTCCGTAGTCATCCCCGCTTCTTTCAGCAAGGCCGGCGTCCATGAGCTGACAAAATAAAAACTGAACATAACGGCAAAAAACGCTAGCCAAATTAACCCGGTAGAACGGCGATATCGCCCGTTGAATAGTTGGCTTATCGGCAATTTATGCACCGGCGCAACGGGTTTTTCAGGCAATGACCATTCACCCGCCAAGCCGATTTTCTTCGCAATGTTATTTAACCGAACCCAGGCATTCGGCGGTTGCTTCGACATCAGGAAATCGATGGATTCCGGCAACCAAACCATTAATGCCGCCAGACACAACGCCGTGAGCGCAAATCCGGCCAAATAAACCGAACGCCAGCCGTATTCCGCCTGCAATGTCACGGCGAACATGCCGCCCAACACCGCGCCGACGCCAAAACCGGCGGCGTACACGCTGATGGCGAAACTGCGCCATTTACGGGAAGAATATTCACTGGTCAATACGTTCGTGCCCACCAGAATGCCGCCAACGCCCAAACCCGTGACCACGCGCCAGAATGCTAAGGCATGATGAGACTGAATAAACGCCGATCCCAACATCCCCGCGGCGGACAACGCAACGGCGATCAGCAACAACGGACGGCGTCCGATTTTATCCGCCACCGGCGCCAAAAACAACGAGCCTGCGGTCATGCCGAATAAACCCGCACTCAGCAAATATCCGAGCTGTTCGCCGCTTAAACCGAATTCGTTGCGAATATTGGTCGCCGTAAACGCCAGCGCCAGCACATCGAAGCCGTCAAGCAAATTCATAATCGCCGCCATGATTACAATCATCCACTGATAACCGGACATCGGGCTGTCGTCAATTTTCTCTCTTAAATTCATCTTGGTTCCTTGATTGTGATTAGAGTTAAAAGTGCGGTCAAAAAACTCAACATTTTTTGACCGCACTTACGCAATAAACCGACTCGATTGAATCCGCTACAAAATCCTGCGCAAAATAAAATTCAGCACCACGCCGTAAGCCGGTACAAACAGCATAACGCCCACAAATAATTTAAATAAATAATCCACAAAACCCAATTCCATCCAATGTTCCGCCATAAACGGATCGGTACTGGCATAAAACGCCACGGCAAAAAATATAAAGGTATCCGCCATAGAACCGAAAATCATCGAGCTGCCGGGCGCAATCCACCAGGTTTTAAGCCGGCGTAGGCGATTAAATACCAATACGTCCAGTAACTGCCCGAACACATAGGCGCTGAAACTGGCGACGGCGATGCGGAATACAAAACCGTTGAACGTCGATAACGCCTGCAGCCCTTGATACTGGCTGTCCGAAAACAAGGTGGAAACGCCGTAACTGACCGCCAGGGCGGGAAACATCACCGCAAAGATAATGCGTCGCGCCAATGCGGCGCCGAACACCCGCACGGTTAAATCCGTCGCCAGAAAGATAAACGGAAACGTTAAGGTTCCCCAGGTGCTGTGAAAGCTGAAATCCTCAGCCGCGCCCAACGCCGTCAACGGTAAACGGATTTCAAACGGAATCTGCACCAGATAGTTGCTTGCCGCAATAATAAAAATATGAAATAAAGCCAGCAGAATCAATGCATTACGCTTTTGCTGACGAGTAACAATGATAGCATTATGTGTCATGACAAATCCTTTTTGTTAAAACCTGGGGTGAGGGAACCCAAGAATCTCAGTTGCTTCGTTTAAAATGAAACCGGAATGATAGTGAATATAAAGAAGATTTCAAGCGGAAACAAATGAAAGAATTTCGGAATAAAGATGAATAGAATTAATATCGGATGGCGGTGAGAGGGGGATTCGAACCCCCGATACAGTTTCCCGTATACACGCTTTCCAGGCGTGCTCCTTCAACCACTCGGACATCTCACCATCTTGAACACAGAATTCATTCTGTTTATTGTCGCTTTATCGCCGTTTTGCATTAAGTAAAATACTTAACAGCAACAAAGCGGGCGAGATTATAAGAATTTATCGGCTTTCCGTCCAGTCTTTTTTAAAATTTATTGCGCTAACTCATGCATTTTTTAAAAAATTGAGAGTAAAATAACCGCACTTTTTTTCTCCTTCAGGAATCACTATGCTAAATAAATGGTTTTTAACCAAAAACGCTTTTCTGGCCGTGAAACCTTTTAGCGCGTTAAAAGACAGCTTCCGCGCGGGTTACACCAAACAACATTTGATTAGAGACGTCATTGCGGGTCTCACCGTCGGCGTGATTGCCATTCCGCTTTCTATGGCGTTGGCCATCGCCAGCGGAGTGCCGCCGCAACACGGGTTATATACCGCCATTGTCGCGGGTATTTTAATCGCCGTCACCGGCGGATCCCGTTTCAACATTTCGGGACCGACCGCCGCATTTGTGGTGATTTTATATCCGATCACCCAACAATTCGGTTTAAGCGGTTTATTAATGGCAACCCTGCTTTCCGGTCTCATTTTGATTATTATGGCGCTATTTCGGTTGGGGCGCTTAATCGAATATATTCCGTTACCCGTCACCCTGGGTTTTACCTGCGGGATTGGGATCACCATCGCCACGTTGCAGATTAAAGATTTTCTCGGTTTAACCATTCCGTCGATGCCTTCTCATTACATTGACAAAGTGCAAACCATTTTCACCGAACTGCCTACAATCAGTTGGTCGGATACCGCCGTAGGAATCGTCACGCTTTTTGTGTTAACTCAATGGCGTCGTTTGCGTTTGCCGATTCCGGGACATTTGCCGGCGGTAATCGTGGGCACGATTTTAGCGTTAATTTTAAGTTATTACGGTATGAACGTCGCCACCATCGGCTCCGCTTTCACTTACACGTTATCGGACGGCACCGTGGGTAACGGCATTCCGAACGTATTACCGCAATTCACGTTGCCGTGGAATATTCCCAACGCACAAGGCGAAGTGATTAATTGGGATTTCGCCGCTTTACAGGCATTGCTACCGGCGGCGTTTTCCATGGCGGTTCTCGGTGCCATCGAATCCTTATTATGCGCGGTCGTGCTGGATAACATGACGGACACCAAACACCATTCCAATAACGAATTGCTGGCACAGGGAATCGGAAACATCGTATCGCCGTTTTTAGGCGGAATTACGGCAACCGCGGCGATTGCCCGTTCGGCGGCAAACGTTAAAGCCGGTGCAGTTTCGCCTATCGCCAGTATCGTTCACGGTATTTTAGTGCTTTTATCCTTGCTCATCTTCGCCAAAGCCTTATCTTATCTACCATTAGCCTCGATGGCGGCGTTACTGTTAATGGTCGCATGGAATATGGCGGATATTCACAATATCATTTCTTTGGTACGTCGTTCCGGTAAAAACGAAATTGCCGTATTAGTGATCTGTATCCTGCTGACTGTGGTTTTCGACATGGTTATCGCTATTTCCGTGGGCGTTCTGCTGGCAAGTTTACTTTTTATCCGAACCATTGCCGAAATGACCAAATCTATCGAAATGCCGCATCCCGACGATTTAACCGATGTGCTGGTTTACCGAATCAGCGGTCCGTTATTCTTCGCTGCGGCGGACAATCTGTTTGCAGAACTACATGATAAGACCGTTCATACGGACCATGAAATCAAACATATCGTGCTGCAATGCGAAGCGGTAAACGTGTTGGATACCGGGGGAATTCACGCCTTAACGCGATTTGTACAACATATGCTGCCTCATCAACAACTTTATATGTGTAACATGCAGTTCCAGCCGTTGCGTATGCTGGTGAAATCCAGCGTTGTGCCCGAACTGAAAAAAATCAATTTCAGCCCGGATTTAACCGAAACTTACGGCAAAATTCGTTTGCAGGAAAACGAATCGGAATTACGTCGTTAATTATAAAAAAACCACCTTCTGAAAGGTGGTTTTGTCAGTAACGGCATAGAAAGGAGCGAACGCCCTTTTTTCTTTTATGCCTTGCGCTTAACTGTGACGACTGCCTTTAAAGCTCTTTCCGCGAAATTCTTTGCGGCCGCTTTCTTTAAAAGTGCGGTCAAATTTTTCACTGAATTTTTTACGGTCACCTTTAAAACCGCGTTCATTAAAACGACGTTCGCCGCGATCATCAAAACGATCATTACCGCCGCTTCTGCCGCCACGATGTTCGGAACGTTCCGCACGCTCTTCGCTTTGTACCGCGCGAACAAAAGACATCTGCATTTGTTTATTCAGCACCCGCGTTTTTTCGAAATGACGCAGTAATTCTTTCGGCATGCCTTGCGGTAACTCGATTGTCGAATAGTCGTCAAATAATTTGATGTGGCCGATATGGCGGCTGTTAATATCGCCTTCATTGGCAATCGCGCCGACGATATGACGCACTTCCACACCGTCGGAACGACCGACTTCGATACGGTATAAATCCATGGCTTTCGGCGCGCCGTAACCGCGTCGCTCATCCGAACGTTCGGAACGTTGAGCGCGCTCGCGGCGTTCGCTGCGTTTCGGCATTGGTGCATCCGGCGGCAGAATCAGTTTTTGTTTGCCTTGCAGCAGCATTAACATCGCGGCGGCGATATCTTCCTGATCCTGATCCGCAGTAAACAAATCTTCCAACAGACTGCGATATTTTTCCAGATCATGATGTTCAAGCTGTTTAGTGATTTTCGCCACAAATTTAGCACGACGACAAGCCTGCAAACGTTCGTGATTCGGTAATTCCACTTCATCGATAGGCTTTTTCATCAAACGTTCGATGTTGCCCAACAAACGACGCTCGCGCGGTTCCACAAACAAAATGGCGCTGCCCGAACGACCTGCACGGCCGGTACGTCCGATACGGTGCACATAAGATTCGGCATCCAGCGGAATATCGTAGTTCACCACCAGGCTAATGCGTTCCACATCCAAACCGCGGGCGGCGACATCCGTCGCAACCAAAATATCCAGGCTGCCGTTGCGTAAACGGTCAAGCGTTTGTTCGCGCGCTTGCTGAGTCATATCGCCGTTTAATGCGGCGGCACGAAAACCGTGTTTGTCCAATAATTCCGTTACATCCAATGTTCCCGTTTTAGTACGGGTAAAAATAATAGCGGCATCAAAATCTTCCACTTCAAGGAAACGCAATAAGGCGTCATTTTTACGATAACCGCGCACATACCAGCAACTTTGAGCGATATCCGGATTGGTACGTTGGGTTGACTGAATTCGCACTTCCTGCGGATTGGTCATAAAACGTTTGGTGATACGGCGAATCGGTTCCGGCATAGTAGCGGAGAACAGCGCCGTTTGATGTTGTGCCGGCAATTCCGCCATCACGGTTTCCACATCATCGATAAAACCCATACGTAGCATTTCGTCCGCTTCATCCAACACAATGAATTTCAAGGCAGAAAGATCCAGCGTACCGCGCTTGATATGGTCCAGAATACGCCCCGGCGTTCCCACTACCACTTGTGCGCCCTGGCGTAAAGCACGAAGTTGGATGTCATAACGTTGTCCGCCGTAAAGGGTGACAATATGAATGCCTTTCGCATTTTTGCTGAATTGTTCGCAGGCTTCCGCCACTTGAATGGCAAGTTCGCGCGTCGGTGCCATCACCAGCATTTGAGGATATTTTTCGTTACTATCGATTTGCGCCAGTAAAGGTAAAGAGAAAGCGGCGGTTTTACCGCTGCCGGTTTGTGCCATTCCCAGCACGTCGCGCCCCTCCAAAAGGTGCGGGATACAAGCTTGTTGGATAGGAGACGGAGATTCAAACCCCATTTCAGAAACAGCGGAAAGGATAAAGTCAGGCAGACCTAAGTCGCCAAAGGTAATTTTAGTTTCAGTCATTAAAATACTCAGATTATATGTAAGGAAAGCTCAATCGGCTTTCATGTGTATAAATTTGCGATTGCACACCGCAAAAGGTTTCAAAGATACGTCGCGAGATTAAACATCGCGTCATAGCTCATGCTCGTTGATTGCGTCAACGCCCAAAATTTTGTTTTTTTCTACCGCACTTTATCGCGAAATATAACGAATGGATTTAATCCGCGATAATATTGGCCGTTTTTCTTCGGTCCAACATCGGTTCCGTTTGTTCACCGGCATCCGCTTTTTTCAGCTTATCCAGCTCAAACAACGCAAAACGATACTCAACAAAATTATACACCTGATTTGCCACCGCCAATTTGAACAAGGTTTCCGCTTCGTCCAAATTGCCCGTATTGAGTTTTTGTTTTGCTAGATAAAAGTAGGTTTCCGTCAGAATTTCCGCATATTCTGGGGATTGCGGATCAACAAAGACTTTTGCTCTGTCTAATAAATCCTGCTCGGAAAGCTTGCCCAAATAGTATTGGACGATAAAGGTTCCCCAATATTCAGTCGAAAGGGTTGGCGCCCGTTTTACTAAATTCTGTTTGGCTTCGTTCGGTTTGAATTTCAGCTCGTTCAAATAAATCCATAACGCCCGATAAGGATCCTGGTTATTCGCTTGATAAAAACGATGAAAATCCTGTTCGGCAAGGTTATAACGCCCTGTGTAATAAAAATCCAAACCACGATTTAAATAGCCGTACTCATAATCGGGATCCAATTCCAACACCACATTGAACGCTTCCAATGCGCTGTCATAATCTTCATCCAACAACGAATATAAGCCCAGATAATTGTACACCGCCGCCATTTTCGGTTGCAGTGCGAGAGCTTGGGTGAAATCGTAACGAGCCATGCCCCAAAGCCCCAAACTATCGTAAAGTACGCCGCGCTCAAAATGTAAATCGGCGCGTTCATCCTGCGACATTTGTCCTATAATCAGCATTTGGCTGATACGCGCAATCATCACTTCCTGTTCAAAATGCACATTAGGATATTGTTCCGCCAACACAATCTTATTTTTAGACACGAAAACCCCGCTGCCGCTTGTACAGCCCGCAAGCAACAAAACGAATAAACCTGGAATAAATAACCCGATGTTTAGAAACCGTTTCAGATGTGCCATTTAAGAAATGCCTTAGGATAAAAAATTCGAAAATACAACCGCACTTTGCCTTAAATTACCAAAGTGCGGTCGAATTTTACAAATTATTCTTCAACGAAGTCGTTTTGCGCGTCTGCTGTTCCCGCTTTTGGCGCTAAATCCTTCATTGTTAAACGGATACGACCCTGACGATCGATTTCCACCACTTTCACGGTGACCTCCTGACCGACAGACAGGTAATCGGTCACTTTCTCAACGCGCTCTTCCGCAATTTGAGAAATATGGACCAAACCTTCTTTGTTACCGAGGATAGCCACGAAAGCGCCGAAATCCGCAAGACGGGTCACTTTTCCTTGGTAAACCGCCCCCGCTTCCACTTCGGCGGTAATATCTTCAATACGCGCCATCACGGTTTTTACTGCGTTACCGTCAACAGCGGCGATTTTCACCGTACCGTCATCGTCGATATCGATAGACGTGCCGGTTTCTTCGGTTAATGCGCGAATGGTCGCCCCGCCTTTACCAATCACGTCTTTGATTTTCTTCGGATCAATTTTCATAGTGTAAATGCGCGGCGCATATTCGGAAATTTCTGCGCGCGGCGCCGGAATCGCTTGTTCCATCACGCCTAAAATATGCATACGCGCACTTTTCGCCTGATTCAAGGCGATTTGCATAATTTCCGGAGTAATCCCTTCAATTTTGATATCCATTTGCAGTGCGGTCACACCGGTGCGAGTCCCCGCCACTTTGAAGTCCATATCGCCTAAGTGGTCTTCATCACCTAAGATATCCGAAAGTACGACGAATTTGTCTTCTTCTTTCACTAAGCCCATAGCGATACCCGCCACTGCGGATTTAATCGGCACGCCGGCATCCATTAAGGCAAGCGAAGCGCCGCATACGGAAGCCATGGAAGAAGAACCGTTAGATTCGGTGATTTCGGAAACTACGCGCACCACATACGGAAATTCGGTAATACTTGGCATAACGGCCGCCACACCGCGCTTCGCTAAACGGCCGTGACCGATTTCGCGACGTTTCGGTGAGCCGATCATACCGGTTTCACCCACGGAATACGGAGGGAAGTTATAGTGGAATAAGAAATGATCCGCGCGTTCGCCGGTTAATTCATCGATAATTTGTGCGTCACGTTCGGTACCCAATGTTGCCACAGCCAGAGCCTGAGTTTCACCGCGGGTGAAAATGGCGGAACCGTGAGTCCGCGGTAACACGCCGGTGCAAATGTCCAAAGCGCGCACGGTATCAACGGTACGACCGTCAATACGCGGTTCGCCGGCAATAATACGTCCGCGCACGATTTGGCTTTCAAGTGCGGTGAAAATATCAACGATTTTTCCTTCGCTTACTTCTTCGTTTTCCGCAGTAATTTGCGCAATCACGTCCGCTTTGATGGCGTCGATTTGTTCGTAACGCACTTGTTTTTCCGTGATGCGGTAAGCATCGCCTAAACGGCTTTCGGCAATCTCTTTCACTTTGTTGATTAATGCCGTGTCCGGTTCAGGCGCAACCCAATCCCAACGCGGTTTACCCGCTTCTTTCGAGAACTCTTTAATGGCTTCAACCACAACCTGTTGTTGTTGATGACCGAACACCACCGCCGCCAGCATTTGTTCTTCGGTTAAAATATCCGCTTCGGATTCCACCATTAACACGGCTTTGTCCGTACCGGCAACCACTAAATCCAAACGGCTTTGTTTTTGTTCCGCCATGGTCGGGTTTAATACGAACTGATCGTTGATAAAACCGACGCGCGCTGCACCGATAGGACCGTTAAACGGTACGCCGGATAATGAAAGCGCGGCGGAAGCACCGATCATCGCCACTAAATCCGGCGTGATTTGCGGATTCACGGAAACCACGGTTGCGACGATTTGAATTTCGTTCAGGAAACCTTCCGGGAACAACGGACGAATCGGACGGTCGATTAAACGCGCAATTAAAGTTTCGCCTTCGGAAGGACGGCCTTCACGTTTGAAGAAACCGCCGGGGATTTTACCCGCCGCATAAGTACGTTCCTGGTAATTCACGGTTAACGGGAAGAAATCCTGCCCTTCTTTCACGTCTTTTTTAGCCACGACGGTAACAAAGACCGTTGTATCGTCCATGCTCGCCATTACTGCGGCAGTAGCCTGACGCGCAATGGCGCCCGTTTCCAGCGTTACGGTATGTTGACCGTATTTAAATTGTTTTACAATCGGATTCACACTTTTTTCCTTTTAAAATAAATAAGTTAAGCGTTTCATCTTCCAAATTGCGACTATTAAAAACGCGCTCAAAATCGACCGCACTTGAATGCGAATCCGAACGCCTTTTTAGTAGCCGCACGCTAATACGGAAAACAAAACTGGCATATTATACTCGCCTTTTAGCGCGATTGGTAATTTTATTTGCAAATACTTGTTCTTTCCGCTTTTGCGTATTACACTCGCCCTCTAACCGCCGCAAAGTGCGGTCAAAAACGGAGGAGTTTTTTATGTTATTCGGCGACTTAACCCGAGCGGATTTCAAACGCGGTTTACCGCAAGTGATTGCGCAAACCTGCGATTATCTGAACACCCTGGATTTAGCCGCGCTGGAAAGCGGCCGTCATGATATTACCGACAATATTTTCATGAACGTAATGGAAGTGGAAAGCGAACCCGCCGAAGCGCGCAAATCGGAAATTCATCGCAAATATCTCGATATTCAGGTGTTGATTTCCGGCGAAGAAAAAATGGAATTCGGCGTTACCGCTCCCGATTTGGCGGATTACGAGCCCTACAACGAAGAAAGCGATTATCAACTGACTTTGCCGGGCAAAGACATCGAATGCAAAAGCGCGGTGATTTTACGCCCTAAAATGTTTGCGGTGTTTCTGCCTTACGAACCGCACAAACCCTGCTGCAACGTCGGCAAAAAAAGCGTCGCCATCAAAAAGCTGGTGGTGAAAATTCCGGTGGAATTGCTGTAACCTTCTCAATCCCGGCATCCGCTGGGATTTTTCTTGCTTTAACCCGCTCAAGCTGTCAAACTTACTTCATTCATTTCCAACGAGGAAAATCTCATGCCACGCAAAAAAACGGCAAAAAAACCGACCGCACTTATGGATTCGATTCATCTTGATCCGAATTATCAAAAAGAACAGGCGAAATACGACAATCCGATTCCGAGTCGCGAATTTATTCTGCAAATTATCCGCGAACAAAACCGCCCCGTAAGCCGCGAGGAATTGCTGACCATTTTCGGCATTAAAGACGACGAACGCACGGAAGCGGTGCGCCGCCGTTTACGCGCCATGGAAAACGACGGCCAGTTGGTATTTACCAAACGAAAATGTTATGCGTTGCCGGAAAAAATGGATTTACTCAAAGGTACGGTGATCGGACATCGAGACGGTTACGGTTTTCTGCAGGTTGAAGGCCGGACGGATAAAAAAGATTTATTCATTCCCAACGCTCAAATGCAACGTGTGATGCACGGCGATTTTGTGCTTGCTCAACCCACCGTGCTGGACCGTAAAGGGCGCCAGGAAGTGCGTATCGTACGTGTGCTGGAAAATCGCAAAAAACAAATTGTCGGTCGTTTTTTCCTGGAGGACGGAATCGGTTATGTCGTGCCGGACGATAGCCGCATTGCGCGGGATATTCTGGTGCCGAACGAAGATCGCAAAGGCGCGCGTATGGGGCAGGTGGTCGTGGTGGAATTGAAACCGCGCACTGCGAATTTCAGCCAGCCCGTAGGCGCTGTCACCGAAATTTTAGGCGATAACATGGCAAAAGGCATGGAGGTGGAAATCGCTCTGCGTAACCATGATATTCCTCATGTGTTCCCGCCTGCGGTAGAAAAATACATCAAAAAATTTACCGAAGAAGTGCCGCCGGAAGCGAAAGCGGGGCGCATTAATTTATGCGATCTGCCGTTAGTGACCATTGACGGCGAAGACGCCCGCGATTTCGACGACGCCGTCTACTGCCGCAAAGAAAAAAAAGGCTGGCGTTTATGGGTTGCCATTGCCGACGTCAGTTATTACGTACGCTTACGCACGGCGTTAGACGGCGAAGCGCGCAACCGCGGCAATTCGGTTTATTTTCCGAACCGCGTCGTGCCGATGTTGCCGGAAATTTTATCTAACGGCTTGTGTTCCCTTAATCCGCAGGTGGATCGTTTGTGTATGGTATGCGAAATGCAAATCAACGAAAAAGGTCTGCTGAAAGGTTATCAATTCTACGAAGCGGTGATGAATTCCCACGCCCGCTTAACCTACACCAAAGTAGCGAAAATTCTGGAAGGCGACGAAGAATTACGCCATCGTTATGCCGCCTTAGTCCCGCATATCGAAGAGTTGCACGCCATGTACAAAGCGCTGCTCGCCGCCCGTCATAAACGGGGTGCCATTGATTTCGAAACCGTCGAAAGCAAATTTATTTTCAACGAAATGGGACGAATCGATCGCATTGAAGCGGTGGAACGCAACGACGCGCATAAAATCATCGAAGAATGTATGATTTTAGCCAACATTTCGGCGGCAAATTTTATGGAACGCCACGAAGAACCGGCCTTGTACCGGATTCACGCCGGGCCGAGCGAAGAAAAACTCACGGCTTTTCGCGCCTTTTTGGCAGAATTGGGCTTGTCTTTAGGCGGCGGCGCCAAGCCGAGCACCAACGATTACGCGCAATTGCTGAATCAAGTGAAAGAACGCCCCGACGCCGAACTGATTCAAACCATGCTGTTACGCTCGCTCAGTCAAGCTATGTACGAACCGGATAACATCGGGCACTTCGGATTGGCGTTGGACGAATACGCCCATTTCACTTCGCCGATCCGTCGTTATCCGGATTTAACCCTGCACCGCGGTATCAAATATTTACTTGCCAAAGCGAAAGGCGGCACTCGCCGCAACACAGAAACCGGCGGTTATCATTACAACGCGGACGAAATGGCGGAACTGGGCGAACATTGTTCCATGACGGAACGCCGCGCCGACGACGCCACGCGGGAAGTCTCCGACTGGCTGAAATGCGAATACATGCAGGATCATATCGGCGAAGAATTCGACGGCATTATTTCTTCCGTCACCAGTTTCGGGCTGTTCGTGCGGCTGGACGATTTGTTCATCGACGGCTTAGTGCACGTTTCCACGCTGGACAACGATTACTACCAATATGACGGCGCCGGACAGCGTTTAATCGGCGAGAACAGCGGCATGCTGTATCGTTTGGGCGATAAAGTGCGCGTGCGGGTGGAAGCGGCGAATCTGGAAAACCGTCAGGTGGATTTCTCGTTAGTCTCCAGCGAACGTCAACCGCGCCGTCCGGGCAAAACCGCAAAAACTCGGGCAAAATTGACCGCACTTTCCGAGCCTAAAAGCAAAGGCAAGCTGAAAAAAGAAAAAAGTGCGGGAAAAAATTCCAAGGTTTTCGGTAAAAAAGCCTCCGGCGCAAAGACGAAGAAAAAATAATATGTTCGCTTGCAGACGGCAGGCTATAACAAAAAGGAAATGACATGTCCGACAATATCTACGGCATTCACGCCGTAAAATCTTTTCTCGAACGCACGCCGGAGCGGGTGATCGAGGTTTATGCCCTTAAAGGCCGCGATGACAAACGACTTCAGCCGTTATTAAACGAACTGCACGAATTGGGCGTTTCGGTACAATTTTTAAACCGTCAAACCATGGATAACAAGGCGCAGGGCGAAGTCCATCAGGGCATTATTGCACGGGTGCAACCGGCAAAAGAGCTGAATGAAGCCGATCTCGAGAAGATCCTAAACGGCAAGCCGAATCCGTTATTGCTGGTGCTGGACGGTGTTACCGATCCTCACAATTTAGGCGCCTGTCTGCGCACAGCGGATGCGGCGGGAGTGGACGCCGTGATTGTTCCTAAAGACAAATCGGCACAGCTCACGTCAATCGCCCGTAAAGTGGCTTGCGGTGCGGCGGAAGTTTTACCGTTAATCCGCGTCACCAATCTGGCGCGAACGCTGCGCGATATTCAGCAATCTCATAACGTCTGGGTAGTCGGCACGGCTGGTGAAGCCACAGAAACCCTTTACCAAACCCGGCTGACCGGTTCGCTTGCCTTGGTGATGGGCGCGGAAGGCGACGGAATGCGCCGTCTAACCCGCGAATGTTGCGACCAGCTCATCAGTATTCCGATGGCAGGCAGCGTCTCTTCGCTGAACGTTTCCGTCGCCGCCGGCGTCTGCCTGTTTGAAATCGTACGCCAACGTCTGGCTTAATTGAAATATCGTCCGTTCATCAATAACGTAAAAATGGCAAAACTTTATTTTTATTATTCCACCATGAACGCCGGCAAATCCACCACTTTGCTGCAGTCCGCCTATAACTACCGCGAACGCGCCATGAACGTCATGCTTTACACCGCTGCCATTGACGATCGTTTCGGCGCGGGGAAAATCACATCCCGCATCGGGATCAGCGCGCAGGCGCATTTGTTTAATGCCGAAACCGATTTCCACCGGGAAATTGAGGCTCACCACCGCGCGGAAAAACTAAGTTGCGTGTTGTTGGACGAAGCGCAATTTCTAACCAAAGAACAGGTGTATCAACTTTCCGACGTGGTGGACGAGCTGAATATTCCCGTACTTTGTTACGGTATTCGCACGGATTTCCAAGGTAATTTATTCGAAGGCAGCCAATATTTGCTGGCCTGGGCGGATCAGTTGGAAGAGCTTAAAACCATTTGCGAATGCGGACGTAAGGCAAATTTTGTGGTGCGACTCAACGAACGCGGCGAAGTGGTTAAAGACGGCGAACAGATTCAAATCGGCGGCAACGATCGCTATTTGTCCTTGTGCCGCCGCCATTTCAAACAGAAAATGGGAAAATTGCATAATCGGCAACCCGCGGATTAAAATAAAATCCTTTTAGCTTCCGGCGATATTGAGTAAAATAACGCCGTTAATCCAACATAAAATAAGGGGTATAAACCATGAAAAAATTGATTTCATTATTTGTTGCAGGCGCATTTATTTTCACCTTAACGGCATGCGAAACCACCAAAGGCGTGGGCAAAGACATTCAAAGCGCCGGCGAAAAAATGGAACAAATCGTCAATTAATCGCGCATACGAAAAGTGCGGCCAAAAAATAAAACGTTTTTTGACCGCACTTTTGTTTTATCCGCTTTCAATCCGTTCAGGAAAAATTATTCGCTATCGCCAGAAATTCTTCTTCGCTCATCACCGCCACGCCCAATTCCTGCGCCTTGGTTAATTTGGAACCGGCGGCCTCTCCCGCAATCACAATATGAGTTTTAGCGGATACGCTGCCCGCCACTTTGGCGCCCATTTGCTGGAGCAAAGCTTTGGCTTCGTTGCGCCCCATTCGACTTAAAGTGCCCGTCAACACTACGGTTTTCTGTTTAAACGGATTTTCATCCGCTTCTTTTTCTTCCACGTCGTCCCAATGTACGCCTTGTGCAATCAGGTCATTCACCACATCGATATTATGCTGTTCGCGCCAGAACACATAAATGCGGCTGGCCACCACTTCGCCCACATCGGACACTGTTTGCAACCGCTCTAAATCTGCGGTCTGAAGTGCGGTCAGATTTTTGAAGAAATTTGCCAGATTTAATGCCGTCGCTTCGCCGACTTCACGAATGCCAAGAGCAAAAATAAAGCGGGCAAGGGTGGTTTTCTTGGCTTTTTCCAGACTGTCCAACGCTTTTTGTGCGGATTTTTCTCCCATGCGTTCAAGTCGCATTAAAGTGGTTAAATCCAGTTTGAACAGATCCGCCGGCGTATGAATCAATTCTCGATCCACCAATTGTTCGATTAACTTCGCGCCCACGCCATCAATGTCCATCGCCCGACGGGAAACGAAATGCTTCAACGATTCCTTCCGTTGTGCATCACAGAACAGACCTCCGGTACAACGCGCCACCGCTTCGCCTTCAATACGCACAATGGCGGAATGACACACCGGGCAATGGGTGGGAAATATGATCGGTTTGGCGTTTGCCGGACGGCGATCATGTACTACGCCGATAATTTGCGGAATCACATCGCCGGCGCGACGGATCACGACCGTATCGCCAATGGCGATATCCAAGCGCGCAATTTCATCACCGTTATGTAATGTGGCATTACTGACCGTCACGCCCGCTACAAAAACCGGTTCCAGTTTCGCTACCGGCGTGATGGCGCCGGTACGCCCGACCTGAAATTCCACATCGTTCAGCACCGTCATTTCTTCCTGCGCCGGAAATTTATAGGCAATCGCCCAACGCGGCGCCTTGGAAATAAAACCGAGGCGTTCCTGCAATGAGATTGCATTCACCTTCACCACGGTGCCGTCAATGTCATAACCCAAATTCGGGCGTTTTGCCTGAATAGCGCGATAAAACTTCAGCACTTCTTCCGTTCCGTTGCACAAACGAATTTCAGAATTAACCGGAATGCCGACGGATTTCAGCCATTGCAGGCGTTCATAATGAGTCGGCGGCAAATCCGCATCTTGCGTAATACCGATACTGTACGCATTGAATACCAACGGACGTTGACTGGTAATTTTCGGATCGAGCTGACGCAACGAGCCCGCCGCCGCATTGCGCGGGTTGGCAAAGGTTTTCTCGCCTTTTGCCAATGCCTCTTCATTCAGCTTGTCGAATCCCGCCTGCGGCATAAACACTTCGCCCCGCACTTCAAGACGAGCGGGCGGATTGTCCGTCAGCAACTGCAGCGGAATATTACGAACGGTCCGAATGTTCAGCGTAATATCTTCGCCTGTCATGCCGTCACCACGGGTTGCCGCCTGCACCAACACGCCGTTTTCATACAAAATACTGACGGCTAAACCGTCCAGTTTCGGTTCGCAACAAAACTCCAGATTATCCGGTAAACTCATCAGGCGATCCTGAATTCGCTTCATAAATGCATAAATTTCCTCATCGGAAAACGCATTATCCAGCGATAACATCGGCAATTCATGAGTAATCTGAGCAAATCCCGCTGACGGCTTGGCTCCGACCCGCTGCGTCGGCGAATCGGCGGTGATAAGTTCGGGATGTTGCTGTTCCAGCGCTTTCAACTGATGGAATAAGCGATCATATTCACTGTCCGGAATTTCAGGGTTATCCAACACATGATATTGGTATTCGTGATGACGTAAAGTTTTACGTAACTGATTGATTTGGTTTTGAATATCGGTCATTTTAAAATCTCTGGCAAAATAAACCGCACTTTCAACCCGAACGGTCGCAAAGTGCGGTCGTTTTTGATTCGTTTTTTTGCCGCTATACGCGGGCTAAATATGCGGCTTCCGCCATTACGTCAAATTCTTCCTGCTGTTCGGTTAACACGAATCCGCCCAGCTGTGCGGCAAGATTTTTTGCCGATTGGATCATCATTTTCAGATTGGCGCGCGGATTTCCGGCAACCGGCAACTGCATGAATAATGCCACACCCACAGTAGCGAAATCCTGCATTTCATGCGGATTAAACGTGCCCGGCTGGTTAATGTTCGCCACACTGAAAATCACAGGGCTAGCGACGGTTAAATCCAGATGACGATGATAAATATTACCTTGTCCGAAAATGAAACCTAAATTATCCAGCGCCTGCGCCAGCGAAGTACCGTGGAACCGGCGGTTTTCCGGCGCCACCACGTAAAGCATGATGAAATCCGTCGGTTCGGCGGCGACGGGTTGTGAATGTTGATAAGTCTGGCCGTCGCTCACCGGCTGTTGCAAAGTCGGCTGCGAAATCGGACTCGCGGCCGATGGTTGTTGCAACGAAACCTGCATATCCGGCACGGCGGCATGTTCCGGATAAACCGCCTCCTGCGCCGCTGTTTGAGGAGCCTGACGGTTAACCGCCGAAGAAGGCTCCGCATGATATTCGTAATGCACGGGTTGTGCGGCGCCCGCTGTGGTATCCGTATTAGGCAAGGTAATTTTAATTTTTTCTGCGGTGTCAAAATTGAGAGTTTGCTGTTCCGATTGAACGGAAGCAATGTCGGGTTCCGTATGATTTTCCGGTATCGCTTGCGTTGTCGTTTGCGGCTGTTGAACGGACGGAGACGACGTTTGACGAACCTGCGGTTCCTGATAAGTCTGGCGAATTTGTTCCGTTTCTTTCGCCGGCTGGGCAAAATTCGGCGTCATAGGCTGTGAAGTTTGCGCACTCGGCCGTCCGCTAGATTGAGGATTGCGATGAAAGGCATTCTCGTTATCAAAATATTGCGATCTTTCGCGACGGTTCGACCAAATACCGTGAGCCACTAAGCCTATCAGGGC
This sequence comes from Actinobacillus sp. GY-402, assembly GCF_014843355.1. Classification (GTDB taxonomy): domain Bacteria; phylum Pseudomonadota; class Gammaproteobacteria; order Enterobacterales; family Pasteurellaceae; genus Exercitatus; species Exercitatus varius. The sequence continues at coordinate 47,357 of NZ_CP062137.1, read as the reverse complement.
AAGAATACCTAAAATAATTAAGATGGTATTTAAATCCATTGCAACTTTTCCTTTTTTTGACAGCCTAACCATTCACCCCGAGGGATGTAAGAACAGTTTCAAAATTGCTGTTAGCTTACCATATTTAACGGATTTGTGGATCTTGAAATTTGCATTTTTTAACCGTACCTTAATAGCGGTTTCACTGAAGAAAAAAGGATAAAAATGATTGCAGAAAATGAAGTAAAGTCGGGTTTTCATTACTTTGTTACCGGCTGGCATTTAATCACTCAGCCCGGATTACGCCGTTTCGTGGTTATGCCGATCTTGCTCAATATTGTGTTAATGATTGGGCTGCTGTGGATTTTCGTCACTCAAATCCGTGGCATGATTGACTGGATTATGAGCTTTTTACCGAACTGGCTGGATTGGTTAAGTTCCGTTATGTTCGTCACTTCCCTCGCCATGATTCTCATTTTGTTCTACTTCTCTTTCGCCATGTTATCCGGCTTTATCGCCGCGCCGTTTAACGGTTTACTGGCTGAAAAAGTCGAAAAAATGCTGACGGGCGAAGTGTTGCTGGACACAAACATCGCGGATTTCATAAAAGATATTCCGCGCATGCTGGCGCGGGAATGGCAGAAACTGGTGTATAGCGTTCCCATTTATATCGCTTTGTTTTTATTAGGTTTTATGCCCATTCTCGGGCAAACCGCCGTGCCGATTGCGGCCTTCCTGTTCGGGGCATGGATGATGGCGATTCAATATTGCGATTATCCTTTCGATAACCATAAAATTTCTTTTCGAACCATGCGTGTCAAGTTGAAGGAAAACCGCACGCAAAGTCTGATTTTCGGTTCATTGATCACGCTTTGTACCTTTACCCCGGTGATTAATTTGGTGGTCATTCCGGTGGCGGTATGCGGCGCAACCGCAATGTGGGTGGACACTTATCGGCGCGAACTGTATAACCCGAAACAATATAAAACAACACAAAATTCTACCGCACTTCCCCCGAACAACGGAACGCCGCGGGAACGGACATCAAACCGAGTGCCGGCAACGACGTGATTTCCAAATAACGCATCCACAAACGGAAAAAAGCCCGCCTGAACGCGGGCTTTTTTTATTGTTGAAACCGGATACGCTGCGGAGTTACTTCCAAAATGGAGGCCTTGTCTCCCCAATCGCCCAAGACAATGCGTTCAAAGTGCGGTGGAATTTGGTGAATATTTTGCCGGTGCGTATGCCCGTGAATCAAACGTTTCACCTGAAACCGATCAAACATTCGCCGGGTGAATTCAGCATTCACATCCATCATCGCCCGGCTTTTGCTTTGCTTATCCTGAAGGCTTTTCGCCCGAATATTCCGTGCGATTTTTAACCGCACTTTTAACGGCAAACGGTGGAACAACCATTGCAGCCAGGGCTGATGCACTTTGCGACGAAACGCCTGATAGTCAAGATCATCGGTACAAAGCGTATCGCCGTGACAAAGCAAAGTCGGCTCGCCGTATAAATCAATCACCTGATACTCCGGCAACAATTGCAAACCGCAATCGGCGGCAAAGCGTTCGCCCAATAAAAAATCGCGATTACCGTGAATAAAATAACAAGGTACGCCCTGTTTCACCACCTCGCGAATTTCGTGCTTCACCGTATCAATCAACGGCGAACGTTCATCGTCGCCAATCCAGAAATCGAATAAATCGCCCAGAATATACACCGCATCCGCTTCGGGCGCGCGATGCCGCATAAAATCCACGAAAAGTGCGGTCAAATTCGGACGAGTTTCCGAGAGATGTAAATCGGCGATAAAATAGGTTTTATGCATGAAAAATCCTGATTGAATAACGCGGAAAAACAACGGGAAAAACCGATTAAAAATAGAAAATACCCGCTAATTTCGCTATACTTTACCAAATTTCCAAAAGGACGCCAATTTATGTTAAAAATCTGTCGTATCATCCTCGTTGTTATCTGTTGTATTCTGATTTGCCTGATCGGCACCGTTTATTCTCTCATTCGCTTTAAAAACCCGAATAACGTCGGCGTCATGGCGCGCTGGTTCGGGCGTTTGTCGCCTTTGTTCGGATTAAACGTGGAACACCGTTTTCCCAAAGATGCGGATAAAGTGGGACGTTGTATTTATATCGGTAATCACCAAAACAATTACGATATGGTGACGATTTCTTATATGGTGATGCCGCGTACGGTTTCGGTGGGCAAAAAAAGCCTGATTTGGGTGCCTTTTTTCGGCATTTTGTATTGGGCGACGGGCAACATTTTTATTGACCGTGAAAATCGCAGCAAAGCACACAGCACAATGACGCGTGTCGCGCAACACATCAATGAAGACGATTTGAGTATTTTTATGTTTCCGGAAGGCACGCGCAGCCGCGGCCGCGGATTGCTGCCGTTTAAAACCGGTGCGTTTTATACCGCGTTAATCGCCGGCGTGCCGGTGGTGCCGGTTATTTGTTCCACCACTCACAACAAAATAGATTTAAACCGCTGGGACAACGGCAAAGTGATTTGCGAAATTATGGATCCCATCGATTCCAGCCGATTCAGTAAAGAAAACGTGCGTGAATTTGCCGAGTACTGCCATGATGTGATGAAAAAACGCATTGCCGAATTAGATGCGGAAATTGCGCAAGCAAAGGAATAAATTATGGATTATTCTCGCCGATTTTTGTTCAAAAAAACGCTGATTGCTACCGCATTTTCGGCCCTGCCCGCCCCTTTACTGGCGGCAACAAACCAACCGCTGGTTATTCCGCCGCTGCTCGAAAGCCGCCGCGGTAAACCCGTCTTTCTGGGCTTTGAAAGTACACAAATCAGACTGGTCGATAACCAATTGGTCGAGGTCTGGGGGTTCAACGGACAATACCTCGGCCCGACCGTGCGAGTGCGTAAAGGCGACTTTGTCAAATTAAATTACCGCAATAATCTGCCCCAGGCCGTCGCGATGAATATTCAGGGGCTGCAAACCAACAGCGATATTCTGGGCGGGATCGGACACAGTCTGAAACCGCAACAAAGCTGGTCGCCGATCGTGCCGATTAGCCAAACCGCCGCCACCTGTTATTATCATTCCTGTTCGCTGGCAAGTTCCGCTTATCAGAACTATCGCGGCTTAGTGGGCATGTGGATTATTGAAGACGACGAAAGCCGTCAGGCGCAATTACCGAATAAATACGGCGTTAACGATATTCCGCTGATTCTGCAGGATTTACACCTGAACCAAGAAGGCGCCCAATTATTTCAGCAAAACGAACCGCACTTTTACGGTGATCGCCTGTTTGTCAACGGACAAGAGGCGCCATTCATCAATGTGGGACGCGGCTGGATTCGCCTGCGTATTCTGAACGCCTCCGTGTCGCGCGGTTATTCTTTGCAGTTTGACGATGAACGGGAATTTTTGCTGATTGCCAAAGATCAAGGCTTCCTGCCCGAAGCCAAAACCGTTAAATCCGTATTTGTCGGCACGGGTGAACGGATTGAAATTCTGGTGGATTTAAACGAAGGCGGCAACGTGTCGCTGCTTGCGGGCAAAAAACGATCTTTTATCGACAAAGTCGAGCTGTTTTTCAATGATAACGGCGAATTGGCGGATAACAGAGTATTGGAACTGCGTCCGGAAGGGTTACTGTCCGTATTCAACGGAAAACCGAGTTATCGCCCTAGCGTGACGGCCGCCATGCCGAGTCAAATCGCACAAGAGCGCACGTTCCATTTCGATACGGAAAACGCCATGATCAACAGTAAACGCTTCGATCCGCGCCGAATTGATGTCAACGCCAAACAGGGTTCGGTAGAACGCTGGACGCTAAGCGCCGCTAACGCCATGGGATTCCGCATTCAAGGGGCAAAATTTGTAGTGGAAAGCCGAGATGACGTTGCAACGCCGGGCAACGAACTGGTATGGCAGGATACCTTATGGTTCGACAAAACCGCGAAAATCCTGGTTAAATTCGATAATTCGGCCTCTAATTCCCAACCGTTTATTTTCGGTTCGGCGGATTTAATGCAGGCGGACAAAGGCGCGCTGGGATTGATTGTAGTGCAATAATCGTGCCGCCGTCGAATGATACAAAAAAGGAGCTTAAAGCTCCTTTTTTTTACTACCAGTTTTCAACTCTCTCTATAAATTAAAAAAACTTTCGTTTTTTTGACCGCACTTTTATCGGTTAAACGAACTTACTGCGCCACACAAACATCCGCCAAAACCACACCGACGCTGTTTGTCAGCGTGTTCGCGCCGCCCACTCGCTCTATCCAGCGCAAATGAATATTGGTATAAACTTTTCCGCTTTCAGACACGGTAGATTTTAATTTTTCCGTCGATTGCCCGAAAGTCAGATAAATGGCTTCCATGTTTTTCGCCGATTTTCTGTTCAAAACCTTCTCGCGTACGACCCGCACTTCTTTATCGTCTTTGCAAACATAACGAATGGCGGCTCCGGTTTGCTTGGTTTTGTCTAAGACCGCGGTTGGCGGCTTCGGTTTCGACTCAACGGGCTGAGGGAGAATATTATGGGAACATCCCGCCAAAAGTAATGTGAACAGAAAAAGTGCGGTCGTTTTCACGGTCGTTTTCCTTATTTGCTGTATTTATAAGTACCGTCTGACTGACGAGTGAAGACCGAACCGTCAGATAAACGCATGGTACTTACCCGACCTTCACTATTGGTCGCAACCTGGACTTTATCATTCGCTTTAAAGCTACTTAATACGTTACTTGCGCCGGCTGCTTTAGTCATCGCATTCGCATCACGAATATCCAATCCGTTGGTACGGAAAACCTGGAACAGTGACGTGCCTGACGGAACAGTCAAGGTTTTTGACGAACCGCCTGCAGATTTAGATTGCGCCGCTTCCGTTTTAGTTCCCGCCGGTTTTGCATCGACGACAGGTGTTTTGTCTTTTGCCGCAGTCTGGGCTTTTGCCTGCGCCTGTTGCTGTGCCAAGCGGGCTTTCTCTTTTGCTTGTTGCTCGGCTTTTAATTTCGCCGCTTGCGCTTGTTGCTCCGCTTTACGCTGAGCTTCGCGGGCTTTTTCCAAACGCGCCTGTTCCGCCGCTTTCAATTGAGCCTGGTTGTCCGGGCTCGCCGGTGGATTGGCTGCCGACGTCGTATTTGCCGTTGTCGCCGTATTTCCGGCGGCGGCCGGCATATTCGCGGCGGTTCCCGATTCGGCCGACTGATTTGCCATATTTTGCGCGCGGGATTCCGCCGCACCCGCGGCGGCGGATACCGCTCCGGTCACACCGGAAGCCGTCTGTTCGTTCGGTTGAACATCTCCGGCTGGTGCGTTCACGTCCTGTGAGGGTTCAACATTGTTGGTAGTCGCCGCTTCCGTATTTTCCAACGGTTTGTTCGGATCTAACGATTGGAATTCAATCGGCATCGCATTGCCGTTATTGTTCGCCTGGAAATCTTCCACCGTTTCGGAAGAACGCGGTTTTAACAGCAATAACGCCGCTAAAATAATCACCGCGGCCGCAATGGCGATAAACAAACGACGGTGTTTGTGCGGTAATTTTTGCATCACTTTCCAATCTTCCGGATTTTTAATGGAACGCTTCGCCGTTGCCGGTTTTTCGCTTTCAGCGGGCGCTTCGGCATAATTTGCGGTTTCCGTTTGAAGAGAATCGTTGTTTGGCGCCGACGCCGCTTCTTGTTGACGATTTTCGAACGCGGAATAAGTCGTTGCCGTATGATGATCTTGCGTCGGATTATTCGGCGCAGCCGTCGGTTGTTGCGGGTTAATGTTGTTTGCGCCGTAATTCGTCGGATTATTATTCATGGAAGCCGCAACGGATTTCACCACATCTCCGGAACTGATCGTCGTATTAGTATTACCCATCCCAAAAGTCGGCTCGCGACGCTCGGCAAACGGGTTGGTCGCCGTTTCTTTTTTCTTGAAAAATTTATTCAAAAAAGACGGTTCGTTTGTCGTCGTTCTTCTCGGCGTAACCGGTTCATTTGAATTGAGACCTAAATCCAATTCGTTCTGATTGCTCGAATCATTTTTGGGCGTATTTTCCACGATATACCTCGGCATTAAAGACTGAAATCATGCACCTGAAAAGTGCGGTCAAAATTAGGGCTATTTTATCGGATCCCTAACCCGAATACAAAGTTTTATTCGGTTCATTTGCAATTTCCCGCGCCAATTTCGGCACCAGATAACCGGAGGTCAACGCCTGAAAATCTCGATAAATTTTGACCGCACTTTCATCCGGTACGTAAAAATGAGCGGCGCCTTCCACTTTATCCAAAAGGTGCAGATAATAAGGCAAGATCCCGGTTTCAAATAATTTGTCGCTCAGCGCTTTCAGAATCACGGCGTCGTCATTCACATTTTTCAAGAGCACGGACTGATTCAATAATACGACCTGCGCTTGTTTTAATTTCGCCATCGCCCGGGCCAGCGCGTCGTCAATTTCGTTGGGGTGATTGATATGCGTCACCAGAACGGTTTTCAGCCGCGTATTTTTCAGCGTTTCGCACAACGCCGGCGTCACCCGTTGCGGAATCACCACCGGCAAGCGGGAATGAATCCGCAAACGCTGCAAATGCGGAATATTTTCCAGTTGTTTAATCAGCCAATCCAACTCGTGATCTTTCGCCATTAACGGATCACCGCCGGAAAAAATCACTTCTTCGACTTGCGGATTTGCCGCAATATATTCCGTTGCTTTGCGCCAGTTGGCTTTATTTCCCGGACTCCGATTATAAGGAAAGTGCCTTCTGAAACAATAACGGCAGTTCACCGCGCAGGAATTTTTTACCATAAATAACAATCGGTTACGATATTTATGCAGAATATTGGGCGCCGCCATTTTTTGTTCTTCCAACGGATCTTTACTGAATCCTTCCGCATATAAAAATTCCTGATGAGATGCCATGACCTGCAACAATAACGGATCCCGCGGATTACCTTTTTCCATTTTTGCGATAAACGGCATGGGCACGCGCACGCCAAAAAGTTTGCGGGCGGCGAAATCCCGTTCGTGAAATTGTCCGGATAAATTCAATATTTTTAACAGTTCGGTGGGATCAGAAACCGCGTTTGCCAGAATTTCCAGCCAATTTTCTTGTTTTGGTTCTTCTCTAACGGGGATATTTTGGGTTAAAATATGCACTTTCTAAATAAGCTCTAAAATTGAGGATAATATGGCTTCATATACTACCACTGACTTCAAACCAGGTCTAAAATTTATGCACGACGGTGAACCTTGCGTCATCGTTGAAAACGAATTCGTTAAACCGGGGAAAGGCCAAGCGTTCACCCGTACCCGTATTCGTAAATTAATTTCCGGAAAAGTGTTAGACGTAAACTTCAAATCCGGAACTTCGGTTGAAGCGGCGGACGTTATGGATTTAAACCTGAACTACTCCTACAAAGACGAAGCGTTCTGGTATTTCATGCATCCTGAAACTTTCGAACAATATTCGGCGGACGCGAAAGCCGTCGGCGATGCGGAAAAATGGTTGTTAGACCAGGCGGAATGTATCGTAACCTTATGGAACGGTTCTCCGATTTCCATTACTCCGCCGAACTTTGTCGAATTAGAAGTGGTCGACACGGATCCGGGCCTTAAAGGCGACACCGCCGGCACCGGCGGCAAACCGGCCACATTAAGCACCGGCGCAGTCGTCCGCGTTCCGCTTTTCATCCAAATCGGCGAAGTCATCAAAGTGGACACCCGCTCAGGCGAATACGTATCCCGCGTAAAATAATCAAAATATTCCCGTTTAATGCCCGCTTTTAAGCGGGTATTTTTACATCAAAAACATGTAAAAAATCGCCCGCACTTTTATTGTAATCTCCCTTCTTTTTTGTCTGCTTTTCTTTGGCGACACACAGAAAAGCGGGTAAATATTAATAGCGTTTCGTTATAAAATAGATCAAATAAATCTTTTTTTTCTATAAGTAGCTGTGCTAAAAATATCGTCAATATCAGCCAGAACACCTTTAAGGAGATTTCACATGACAATTTATGCGGACAATTCATATTCCATCGGTCACACCCCGCTCGTGCGCTTACAACATTTCGGTCAAAACGGCAACGTGGTCGTTAAAATCGAGGGGCGCAATCCGAGTTTCAGCGTAAAATGCCGTATCGGTGCGAATATGGTTTGGCAGGCAGAAAAAGACGGCACCTTAACCAAAGGCAAAGAAATTGTTGACGCCACCAGCGGTAATACGGGGATTGCTCTGGCTTACGTAGCGGCGGCGCGCGGTTACAAAATTACTTTAACCATGCCGGAAACCATGAGCACCGAACGTAAACGTTTATTACGCGGCTTGGGCGTAAATCTTGTGCTCACCGAAGGCGCAAAAGGCATGAAAGGCGCGATTGCCAAAGCGGAAGAAATAGTGGCAAGCGATCCGAACCGTTATATCATGTTAAAACAATTTGAAAACCCGGCTAATCCGGCAATCCACCAACAAACCACCGGCCCTGAAATTTGGGAAGATACGGAAGGAAAAGTGGATGTTGTGGTGGCCGGCGTTGGTACCGGCGGCACAATTACCGGTATCAGTCGCGCTATTAAACTGGACAAAGGCAAACAAATCACTGCGGTTGCGGTGGAACCGGCGGAAAGTCCGGTGATTACGCAAACCCTGAAAGGCGAAGAACCGAAACCGGGTCCGCACAAAATTCAGGGTATCGGCGCCGGCTTTATTCCTAAAAACCTGGATTTAAGCTTAATCGATCGGGTGGAAACCGTAACCAGCGACGATGCTATCGCGACGGCCCGTCGTTTAATGGCGGAAGAAGGAATTCTGGCGGGCATTTCGTCCGGCGCAGCGGTCGCCGCAGCGGATCGTTTGGCGAAACTGCCGGAATTTGCCGATAAACTTATCGTGGTAATTTTGCCTTCCGCTTCGGAACGTTATTTAAGCACAGCGCTGTTCGAAGGTATCGCCGCTTAATCCGTCCGATTCTACCAATTAAAAAGTGCGGTCAAATTTAAAAAATCTTTTTAAAATTTGACCGCACTTTTTCGCATTATTGCGCTTAACCGCGCACCAGTAAATGATGTTTCCGCACGCCGAACAACAACAGCCCGACCGCATAACTGACGGCAGCCAAACCAAGCAACCATGCCAGCCAATGCACGCGAGTCAAAAATTTCATGGCATGCCATTCCTCAAGATTCGGGCTGAAATGCCAAATCAGAGCGCCCATTAACCCCGCCGCCAATAAAACTTTCAAAAAAAAGACCGCACTTTGCCGACTGAAACGATAAACGTCGCGCTTTGCCAATCCGCGATAAAGCAAATAAGCGTTCAAGGTCGCCGACATGGCGGACGCTATGGCCAATCCCACATAACTGAACGGAATAGCCAGAAGATTAAACGCCATGTTGCTCACCATGGCAATAATCCCGATTTTCACCGGCGTTTTCGTATCCTGCCGGGCATAATAGCCGTTCGCCAGAATTTTAATCAGCATAAAACTCAACAAACCGGCATTAATCGCCCATAGCGCGTATGAAGTCGCCTGCACATCGGTCAGCGTAAACTGTCCGCGCATAAACAGCGTTAACAGCATGGGTTGCGCCAATACGGCAATACCGACGGTCGCGGGCACGCCCAACAACAAAATCATACGAACGCCCCAATCCATGGTTTGACGAAAATCCGTCGTACTCTGCGTCACATTATCCGTGCGATTGGCGTGCTGGCGCGCCAATGTCGGCAAAATTACGGTGGAAATGGCGATACCGAACAAGCCGAGAGGAAACTCCAGCAAACGATCGGAATAATACAGCCAGCTGATAGAACCCGTCATCAAAAAACTGGCGATAAAAGTATCCAATAATAAATTAATTTGACTGACGGACACGCCGAATAATGCGGGAATCATCAGAGTACGGATTTTCTTCACGCCTTCGTCGTTCCAAGCCCATTTCGGCTTAACCAACAACTTTGCCTGTTTCAGAAACGGCAGTTGGAATAAAAACTGTAGTAAACCGCCGATAAAAATCCCGATGGCAAGCGCCAAATCCGGATTATCCATGCGCGGCGCCAATAAAAGTGCGGTGGCAATCATGGCAATATTCAGCAACACCGGCGAAAAAGACATCACGCCGAACTTGCCCAGCGTGTTCAGCACCGCGCCGGATAACGCCACAAACGTGATAAACCATAAATAAGGAAAAGTAATTTTCAGCAACAACGAAGCCTGAGTGAATTTCGCCGCATAAGGGCCGTCGTTCAGCCAGTCCACAAACCAACCCGTCCCGAACACGGCGGCGACCACCGGCGATCCGATCATGGCGAATAATGTAACGACGGAAACCAGCCCGCCCAAGGTCCCCGACACTTTGGCGATAAATTCCCGGGTTTTGTTTAAATCGCCGGCTTTCTGATATTCCGCCAAAACCGGAACGAACGCCTGGGAAAACGCCCCTTCCGCAAACAGGCGGCGTAAAAAATTGGGAATGCGATTGGCAAATAAAAACACATCCGCCGCCACTCCGGCTCCGATAATGTTGGCGATCACCACATCCCGTATTAACCCCAATACGCGGGAAAGCAATGTCATAATGCTCACCAGCAGGCTCGATTTTAAAAGTCGTTTACTCAAAATAGCATTCCGTTAACAATAAAAATTGCGTTAATTTTATAGAAATTTAATTTTTAAGCTATATTCCAATGAAAAAAACTGCTAAAATCTCGCCCACATCGTTGATCTCGTCGCGAATGGCTTAATGCGACACCCTAAAACGGTGGAAACATTCGGTTGTGTCTCACCGAAAATCAACAAATTTTTAAATCATATTTAACAGAAATTCGTAGGAGTTTGACCTTGGCTAATATCAAGTCAGCAAAAAAACGTGCGGTTCAATCTGAAAAACGCCGTCAACACAACGCAAGTCAACGTTCAATGATGCGTACATACATCAAAAAAGTATATGCAGCAGTCGCGACAGGTGAAAAATCAGCAGCGCAAGCCGCCTTCGTAGAAATGCAAAAAGTGGTAGACCGTATGGCGTCTAAAGGCTTAATTCACGCAAACAAAGCGGCGAACCACAAATCTAAATTATCCGCTCAGATTAAAAAATTAGCATAATTTAGAAACAGCTAAAAAATTGACCGCACTTTTGTGCGGTTTTTTATTATCTGCGCCATGAGCGACGGCGACGATGATAACTGTTAACCGTCGATTTAACCGGTTTTACGATTTCTTCCGCCGGGTCATGGTTGCGGCGATGAATACGCCGGTAATGCCCCAGGAAATAATGTACCGAACTTGCCAATAATACGCCGACCAAAAAAACGATAATCAATTCACCGTAAAGATGATGGAACAGCTGGCTCACTTTACTTTTCGTCGCCTGCCCGTATTTAGCGTCGAAGCTGACGCGTAAAAAACCGATTACCGAATTTTCCGCATAAATCGGTTCTACGATCTGCTGCACGCGATCATTTTCATCCTGTCCCAAACCCAAACGCCGGCGAAGATTCTGCGACGCCGTACTTTGCGCCAGCAACTCTCCGTTATTAGCGTACAGCGAAGCGTCCAGCACCACATCATCATTGATCAGTTTATCCAGGCTTTCCGTTAACTTTTCGCTGTTCGCATTACTTTGCAGCAACATCGAAAACAAATTGGTTTGCTGACGAACCAACAAATGCGACAGATTCGCCACCTGATTCACGCCCGCCAACTGAGATCCCGTCTGAAATTGTTTAACGCCGAATAAAATCAGCGCCATCACCGCCGCGCATAACAGGATAATCGCCGTAAGCAGCGCCGATTTCAGGATTTTTTCTTTAATAAGCTGCAAATTCTTTACCTAAAATTTGAGAATATGTATGATTGTACCACTTCTAAAATTACAGGATCAAATCTACAGGAATCCCATGCAAAGCATTACGCAAAAATATTCGCCGTTTCCGACCGCACTTTTACCCGGTCAGCTCGACAACGGAAAAGATTATTTCATTTTATTCGGCACCGCATTAAATTTACCCGAACTGGCGGATTTTCAGGAAAAGTGCGGGCGAAATTTTGTGATTTTTGATTGCTGGCGCATCGGCGAAAATACGGTCGTTCTGCTACAGGGGCGGTTCGAACGCCGTTATGTGGAATATGCCCACGCATTACGGTTAGACGCCGCCTTAATTGATTTTAACGTACGGTTAAGTCAACCCGGCTTGTTAGTCATGGATATGGACAGCACGGCAATTAAAATTGAATGCATTGACGAAATCGCCAAACTGGCGGGCACCGGCGATGAAGTATCCGCCATTACCGCCGCGGCCATGCGCGGCGAATTAGACTTTGAACAAAGTTTACGCCGCCGGGTCGCCACGCTAAAAGGCGCGCCGGAACAGATTTTGAGCCGGGTTCGCGAACAACTGCCGTTAATGGAAGGACTGCAGGAAACCGTTGCCGCGCTGAAACAACAAAACTGGAAAGTGGCGATTGCATCCGGCGGTTTTACTTATTTCGCCGATTATCTGAAAGAAATGTTGGCGCTCGATGCCGCGGTGTCCAATCAGTTTGAAATTATCGACGGCAAACTGACCGGCCGTCTCAAGGGTGATATTGTGCATGCTCAATACAAAGCGAACACCTTGAAATTGCTGGCGCAGGAATTCGGCGTCGATTTACGCAATACCGTCGCCATCGGTGATGGCGCCAACGATTTAGTCATGATGTCGGCGGCGGATTTAGGCGCCGCATTCCATGCCAAGCCGAAAGTTCAACAACAAGCGCAGGTTATGGTAAACTTTGCGGACTTAACCGGGCTGCTCTGCTTGCTCAGCGCCAATGATAAAGTTCAACGGCTTAAAAATTAAAGATAAGGAGAAAGATCATGCCATCATTTGACATCGTATCGGAAATCGCCATGCACGAAGTGAATAACGCCGTCGAAAACGCCAATCGCGTTTTAACTTCGCGTTATGATTTTCGCGGCGTGGAAGCGGTCATCGAATTAAATGAAAAAACCGAAACCGTAAAACTCACCACCGAATCGGATTTCCAATTGGAACAGTTAATCGAAATTTTAATCGGCGCCTGCGTGAAACGCGGTATCGACAGCACCTCGCTGGATATTCCGGGCGAAAGCGAACATCACGGTAAACTCTATTCAAAAGAAGTGAAGCTAAAACAAGGCATCGAAACCGAGACAGCGAAAAAAATCACCAAACTCATTAAAGACAGCAAATTAAAAGTGCAAACTCAGATTCAGGGCGATCAAGTGCGTGTAACGGGCAAATCCCGCGACGATTTACAGGCCGTGATTCAATTAGTAAAAGGCGCGGAACTCGGCCAACCGTTCCAGTTCAATAATTTCCGCGACTGAGTTCAGTCTAAAAGTGCGGGCAAAAAACGCAACGTTTTTTTGATTGACAACCGCTGCAAAATTTACAACAAAAAAGGCATCTTTCGATGCCTTTTATTTTATCGGTTATTTGGATTTACGGGAATGCAGCCCTTTTTTCTCCAATCCGCGATAGATTAATTGCTGTTGAATGATAGTGATGACGTTTGACACCAACCAATACAACACCAAGCCAGCCGGGAACCAGAGAAAGAATACGGTAAAGATTACCGGCATAAAATTCATCACTTTTTGCTGCATCGGATCCGCCACCGGCGTCGGGGATAATTTTTGCAACAGGAACATGGAACCGCCCATGAGCAACGGCAGAATGTAGTACGGATCCTGTGCCGATAAATCCTGAATCCAGCCGAAGAACGGCGCATGACGCAATTCCACCGCTTCCATAAAGGTCCAATATAATGCGATGAAAATCGGCATTTGGATCAGTAACGGTAAACAACCGCCTAACGGATTGACTTTTTCTTCTTTATAAAGCTTCATCATTTCCTGGCTCATCCGCTGACGATCATCGCCGAAACGTTCGCGCATTTCCTGCAATTTAGGCTGTAACATACGCATTTTAGCCATGGAAGTGTATTGTGCTTTGGTTAACGGATACAAAATGGCTTTCACCACCAAAGTTACCCCGATAATCGCCAAGCCCCAGTTGCTGACTAAACTTTGAATGAAAGTTAACAAGGCAAACAGCGGTTTGGCAATGAACCACGCCCAACCGTAATCCACGGTTAAGTCTAAATGTTCGGCCACTTTACCCATTTGGTTTTGCAGTTTTGGACCGGTCCAGAGGGAAGTTTTCAGCGTTTCCGTCGCACCTGCCGGAATCGTCACCGCCGGACCGCGAAAACCGATGAAACCCATGCCGTTATTGGTACTGGTATAAAGTTGATTATCCGCATCCTGGTTCGGAATCCAGGCGGACACGAAATAGTGCTGCAATACGGCGACCCAACCGGCTTTAGTGTCAATCGAAAGATTGGCGCTCTTCATATCATCAAAACTATATTTTTTGTAATTGGTTTCCGAAGAGGAATAAGCGCCGCCGGTATAAGTCGGCATGGCCATGCTGCCGGAACTTTCCACCAACGTATGTTTTAACTGACCGTAAGGCTGAACTTCAATCGCTTCACCGCTTTGGTTGCGAATTTCATAATTCACCCCAAGATCGTAAGAACCGCGTTTTAATACGAAGATTTTGCGATAAGTCACGCCGTCTTTTTCAAAGGTAAAGGGTACGCTTAATTCGTCCTGACCGTCGGCTAACACGAAATTGTCGCCGTCAACCTGATAATCCGCACGTCCTGCCGCGCTGTCGATACCGTTCTTACCCACTAAACCGCTTTGTGCGATATAAGTGGTGCCGTTTTGGTTTTCCAATAAGGTGAAACGTTTTTCACTGTTTAATTCTTGCGCATAATTTAACAATTCGCTTTCGATCACGTCACCACCGAGCGTATCCACTTTCAGACGGAATACATCATTCTGCAAGGTAATCACACGACCTTTTGCCTGGCTGTCCACCGCAGAAGTTGAAGTTGACGAACTGTTCGGTGTATCGGATTGCGAAACCCTTGTTTCCTGAACAACGGGTTTTGGCGCTTTGTCCATTTCCCATTGCTGATAAACCAGGAACGAAATAAAAAGTAAAGCGAGCGCTAATAAGCTACGGCTGGAATTCATTTTTTGTTCTCTTTGGAGTGATTGTCAGATTTAGGCGGTACAGGATCGTAACCACCCGCATTCAAAGGGTGACATTTTAATATACGTTTAAGCGTAAGCCAAGCACCTCTTGCTGCTCCGTGAGTTTTTATCGCTTCTAAACCGTAACAGGAACAGGTCGGCACAAACCGACAACGCGGTCCGATCAGCGGACTGATAACGATCTGATAAAAACGGATCAGCTTGATGAGGACTTTTTCGCCAAGCGAATGTGACGTTGCCATAATTTAGCCAAATTTGCCGTAAATTCCGGATTGTCTAATTTACCGATTCCCGCTTTCGCCACAATCACGAAATCATAATTCGGCAATTCATGCTGCAAAAGACGAAAGCTTTCGCGACATAATCGTTTGATACGATTGCGGTCATGAGCGCGTTTTAAATGTTTTTTAGCGACGGTTAATCCTAAACGTGGATTTCCGACTGAATTGGGGCGAGCAAGAATAGTGACTTCGGGAGTTGAAGCGCGTTGAGGGTTCTGAAAGACGTGCTTGAAATGCTCAGGGGCTAACAAACGTAGCCCCCGATGAAAGTTCAGACTTTGCTTAATCACGCGAGATTAATAATTAAGCCGATAAAACTTTACGACCTTTAGCGCGACGACGGGCTAAAACCTGACGACCGTTTTTAGTCGCCATACGAGCACGGAAACCGTGAGTACGGCTACGTTTTAATACAGATGGTTGAAATGTACGTTTCATATTAAATCTACCTAAATCAAAAGTTATTGCATTGATCGCTTTATTCGCACTGAAAGCCAAAGCGAACAAAACTATTACTTGAAAACAAGGTTATTCAAAAAAATAGGAACGGAATTTTACTGATAAATTCGGCGTTCGTCAAATATGAATAGGCGAAATCCGGCGAATATTTGCATTTTTACCGGTTTCACGCATAAAAAGCGTGGTCGGATTATACGTTTTCCGGGAAAAATCTCAAGTCATTTTTTTGATCCTTTTCACAAGATCTTTTGTCGGTTTTAAGGTAAAATCGTAAACAATTTCGACCGCGCTTTTGGGTCTGTTTCGTTAATCCTATGATAATAAAGATAAAATGAACCGTAATATTTCTTCATTATGGGCCGACTGCCTGCTCCAACTGCAAGATCAAGTGCCTGCGGACAAATTCCAAATGTGGCTGCGTCCGTTACAGGCGGATATTTCGTCTCCCAATCAACTGACCATTTACGTACAAAATTTTTTCAGCCGCCAGTGGGTCGAAAACAATTATTTGTCGGACATCACCAAACTTGCCCGTCAATTAACGGGAAATCCCGATTTCGTCGTGAAACTGGTGGAAGGTGTTAAGCCCGCGCCTAAAGAAAACGGGACCTCAGCCGGCGCCAAGCAAAATTCGGAAAGTGCGGTCAATTCCGAGCAAGATTTTCAGCCCGTTGAATTTAAAACCGGCTTGAACGGCAATCATCTGTTTGAAAATTTTGTGGAAGGAAAATCCAACCAACTGGCCCGCGCAGTGGGTATTAAAGTCGCCAACAATCCGGGCGACAAAACCGCGAACCCGCTGTTTTTATACGGTGGCACGGGATTAGGCAAAACGCATTTGCTACACGCCGTAGGCAACGGAATTCTGGCCAACAATCCGAGCGCTCGCGTACTTTACATTCATGCGGAACGTTTTGTACAAGAATATGTAAAAGCCACAAAATTAGGCGCCGCGGAAAATTTCAAGAAATTTTATCGCAATCTGGATGCATTGCTTATCGACGATATCCAGTTCTTCGCGGGAAAAGAACTCACCCAAGAAGAATTTTTTAATACTTTCAACAACTTATTCGAAGGCGAAAAACAAATCATTTTGACCTCGGATCGCTATCCGCGGGAAATCGAAAAAATCGAAGATCGTTTAAAATCCCGTTTCAGCTGGGGACTTAGCGTCGCCATCGAACCGCCCGAATTAGAGACGCGCGTCGCGATTTTGATGAAAAAAGCCGAAGAACGCGGCGTAAATTTAACGGAAGAAGTGGCATTTTTCATCGGCCAGAAATTACGCACCCACGTACGGGAACTGGAAGGCGCCCTGAATCGAGTTATCGCCAACGCCGAATTTACCGGTAAAACCATTACCATTGATTTTGTGCGCGACACTTTAAAAGATATGCTGGCGTTACAAGACAAGTTAGTGACCATTGATAACATTCAGAAAGTCGTGGCGGAATATTATCGCATCAAAGTTTCCGATTTGAACTCGAAAAACCGTTCCCGTTCCGTAGCCCGTCCGCGTCAACTGGCAATGGCGCTGGCAAAAGAGCTGACCAACCGCAGTTTCCCTGAAATCGGTAAAAATTTCGGCGGCAAAGACCATACCACCGTCATTTACGCTTGTGATAAAATTCAGGAGTTACGGGAAACCGACAGCAGCATTCAAGAAGACTGGTCAAATTTAATCCGCACGTTATCCGCATAAGAATCAGGGAGAAAACCATGCAGTTTATCGTTTCAAGAGAAAATCTGTTAAAACCGTTACAACAGGTCTGCGGCGTATTAAGCTCTCGCCCTAATGTTCCTGTGCTGAACAATGTTTTGTTACAAATTGAAGGCAACAGCTTAACCATCACCGGCACGGATCTGGAAGTGGAATTATCCGCCCAAGCGCAACTGGACAGCGCAGGCGAAGGCACCTTTACCATTCCGGCCAGAAAATTCCTGGATATTTGCCGTAGTTTACCCGAAAATGCCGTCATTACGGTGGATTTCGAAGAAGATCGCGCAATTGTTCGTTCCGGTCGTACCACGTTTAATCTGGCGACATTTCCCGCCGAGGAATACCCGAATCTCGCCGACTGGCAATCGGAAGTGGATTTCACCGTCAGTCAGGCGACGATACGCCGTTTAATTGAAGCCACCCAATTTTCCATGGCAAACAACGATGCCCGTTATTTCTTAAATGGCATGAAATTTGAAACGGAAGGTAATTTGCTGCGCACTGTGGCGACAGACGGACACCGTCTTGCGGTTTGTACCATCGAGTTAGATCAGGATTTGCAAAATCACTCCGTTATTCTGCCGCGCAAAGGCGTGCTGGAATTGGCGCGGTTACTGGACGCCGCCAGCGAACAGCCCGCCCGTTTACAAATCGGCACCAATAATTTCCGCGTCGAATTAGGTTCCGTGGTATTCACCTCAAAACTCATCGACGGACGTTTCCCGGATTATCGACGCGTCTTGCCGCGCAATGCCGATCGTATTTTAGAATCGGATTGGGAAAGTTTAAAACAATCTTTTGTTCGCGCCTCCATTCTTTCCAGCGAAAAAGTACGCACCGTGCGTTTGGAGCTCAATCAAAACCAATTAACCATTACGGCAAAAAATCCGGAACAAGAGGAAGTGGAGGAAATTCTCGATGTCTCCTATCAAAGCGAGCCGATCGAGATTGGTTTCAACGTCAGCTATGTGTTGGACGTGTTGAATGCGTTGAAATGCCGTCGTGTTCGCGTGCGTTTTACGGATGCTTCGTCAAGCTGTTTAATCGAAGATTGCGAAGATAATACGGCCGAATACGTCATTATGCCGATGAAACTTTAAAAAAACGTTCAAATTTTTGACCGCACTTTAATGGCTATTTCACGTTTAATTATTGAGAATTTCCGTAATTTAGCTGCCGTGGATCTGGAATTCGACCACGGCTTTAACTTTCTGGTGGGCAATAACGGCAGCGGAAAAACCAGTTTACTGGAAAGTATTTTCTATCTCGGGCACGGGCGTTCCTTTAAGAGTTCGGTCACTACGCGGATTATCACCTACGACAAGCCTTATTTTACTCTGCACGGGCGCATTCGGGAGCAACAACACGAATGGTCGGTAGGGTTGCAAAAACAGCGCAAAGAAGGGCTGACCATCGTAAAAATCAACGGTGAAGACGGTAATAAAATTTCCGATTTGGCACATTTGCTGCCCATGCAAATCATTACGCCGGAAGGGCTTACTTTGCTTAACGGCGGACCGGCTTACCGCCGGGCATTTCTGGACTGGGGTTTGTTTCATCACCAGCCGAATTTCCATTCCGCCTGGTCGGCGTTAAACCGCTTGCTCAGGCAGCGAAACGCAGCATTGCAACAAACCAACGATTACGCGGATTTACATATTTGGGATGTGGAGCTCGCTAAATTAGCCCATCAGGTTAGCCTTTGGCGTGCTCATTATGCGGAAGCTTTACGTCCGGAAATCGAGCAAACCTGTCGTTCATTTCTGCCCGAATTGGACATTCAGGTGAGTTTTCACCAAGGCTGGGATAAAAATACGGACTACGGCGATTTATTGCGTGAAAATTTTGCCCGAGACAAGCATATCGGCTATACGGTTTCCGGTCCGCAGAAAGCCGATTTCCGTTTTAAAGCCAACGGATTGCCTGTCGAAGACGTGCTTTCCCGCGGCCAGCTAAAATTGCTGATGTGTGCGTTACGCCTGGCGCAAGGCGAACATTTGATGGCGCAAAAAAAACGCGCCTGTATTTTTTTAATCGACGATTTTGCCTCCGAACTGGACGAAACCAGACGCGCGCTGTTAGCCGAACGTTTACAAAAAAGTCATTCTCAAGTTTTCATTACGGCAATTACCGCGGAGCAGCTTAAACAAATGCAGCCGGAAAAGCACCGCACTTTTTCCGTAAATAACGGTATAATTTCATTGTAACAACCGTTTAATTGACCGAACCGTAATCTTTTATGCCAAAAATACAAGCTCGATTATTTTGTCAAAGTTTATACGTCACCCTATATTTTTTAGCCGCTTCGGTTATTCCTTTCGCGGCATTACTGGTCGACACCGTTTATCTTCAAAATTCCGTCGGTGAAGAATCCGTCGTGGAATATTGTCAGGATATTTTCCTTATCATACTCAGCGTTTTATTTTTTCGGCAGGCTCACCGACATAAGGAAGCGCGCAGCGGGTTCTTATTAATGGGATTTTTCTTTCTTACCATGCTGATCCGCGAAACCGATAACATATTCGACATGCTTATTTATCACGGTAGCTGGAGCCTTTTTGCCGCCCCGATTGCCACTTTTGCCGTAGTTTACGCCTTACTGAATGAAACCGAAACTTTAAACGCCTTAACGGATTTTACTCAATCCAAAGAATTTTACAGTTTCATCATCGGTTTATTGCTGGTATTGGTGATATCCCGTCTTATCGGCATGAGTTGGCTTTGGCGTTCGATTTTCTATTACGCGTATCCGCGCATCGTAAAAAATATTGCGGAAGAATATACGGAGTTATTAGGCTACTCTATTATGTGCTTCTCCTGCATAAAATATATTAGAAGCAAGGCTTGATGAATAAAATGTGAAAATCGCCATTGCCGTTTCAGCGGTCAATGGCGATTTTTATTCGTTATTCATTAAAAAGCATTATTCCTGCCAGAATTTTTTCTTCGAGGTTTTACCTATTCCCGGATTAAAACTGTTAGTCGGATCCAGCGCTTTATAAAATTTCCGTAGCGCAGATTTCGCTTCATATAAGTGTCCGACGTTATGCTCGGCGGGATATTGCGCTCCGCGCCGATCCAGCAACTGCAACATATCATGTTCCACTTTTTCATAATCACAACCTTTCTTGATAATGTAATCCTGATGAAAAACATGGCACATAAAATGCCCGTAATACAGTTTATGCATAATTTGCGCGTCAATTTCCGGCGGTAGAGTCTCAAACCAATCGGGATCATTACGGCGCAAGGCAATATCCAACGCTACGATTTCTTCGACTTCTTCCGAATGAATCGCACGATAACGAATCGCCGCGGAAGCCACGGCAAAACGATGCAGCATCGCCGCCTGAGTTTCCGCCGCATTGCATTCGAAATAAGCACCTTTGCCGCCGTCCTTAAAATAATCCGCCAGATAAGCGCGCGCTTCCTCAACACCTTTACCGCCCATTTTTAAAATTAAATGGTGTTGATAACACTCCCGATACTGCCATAAGCTTTGCGGCAGATGTTCAGGAATGAATTTGGAACACCATTGCATAAATTTATCGCTAAAATGAGCAGGCACAAAAGGCAGCTTTTTACTCAGGCGATCCACATGGGCTTTTAAAGCGAACAGTTTCGGCAACCAATCCGTACCGAATTTCTTAATCACCCAGAACGTATCCTTGCCGTAACGGGCGGCAATATCGAAGGCATCGCGATGAATATATTCGCCGGAGATCGGCAACTCTTCAAAATCGGAAAGCATATGGCGACGTAATTCGGTGAGCACTGAGGTTTGATTGGTGCCGATATAAAACACGGCGGTATTTTTTTCCAGCGGAAACGTATCCAAACGCACCGCAAAAATCGCCAACTTCCCCGCGCTGCCGGAAGCTTCGTAATGGCGAGCGGGATCCGCATTAAACCGCGCCGGCGAATCTTCGTTCACCTGACGAACATGATGACAATAATTATGATCATGTCCGTTTCCGCAATTTTGCTCAATATCTTTTTGCTGATAACGGTGATTTTGCAAATTCGTCAGTATTTCTTCCGGCGTCGTGCCTAAATCTATGCCTAAATGGTTTTTCAGCTCCAGTTCGCCGTTTTCATTCAACTGAGCAAACAATGCCATTTCCGTATATGCCGGACCGCGTTGTACCAAGGCGCCGCCCGAATTATTGCACACCCCGCCGATCACGGAAGCGCCGATACAGGACGAACCAATCACCGAATGCGGTTCCCGTCCGTGCGGTTTCAGCACATTTTCCAATTTATTGAGCGTGGAACCGGGAAAACACACCACTTGTCGCGCATCATTGATCACCTGAATATTATCCATGCGCATAGTATTGATGATCACAATGGGTCGGTCGTAATCGTTACCGCTCGGCGTCGAACCGCCCGTCAACCCCGTATTCGCGGCTTGATTAATCACAATAACGTTCTCTTCTACGCAGGCTTTTAACACGCGCCAGAATTCCAGTAAATCGGCGGGACGGACCACCGCCAGCGCATTTCCCGAACCGAAACGGTAACCGCTGCGATATGCCTCCGTTTTGCTCGGCTCGGTGATAATATGGGAAGGCGTGACGATTTGAGTTAAGGTTGAAAGCAATTGTTGTATCGACATATTGTTGTCCTTTTGTGAAAACATAACAATATGATAACAAATTTAATCGGTTATGATTGAAGCAAATCTGTGATGTTCGTCACAAAATATAAAAGTGCGGGCAAAAAAACTTTCATTTTTTTGCCCGCACTTTTCATTCTATCCGTTTAATCTTCCCGTTGCAGAATTTGCTGGATTTTCGCCATGGTTTGTTGATCGTGTTCCAGCGCAACCTTAATCATTTCTTTATTCTGGAATTTCCGCTTATAACTCGGATCATGCACCATCGCCATCAAACGGACGCGATGACGGTTTTCTTCATAATACACCCGAGTGATTTCCTCAATGCGTTCATTGTCGATATCGCCCAAATCTTCCAACGCATAACGGGCGGTGCGCAAGGCGGAATCAAAGGTTTCGCGAACCTGACGATCGGCGCCTCTTTCATATAATTCAAAAACATGGAATAAATCGTAAGCACGCGACAGAATACGCAGATTCGGATTCATTTTCCGCGCCATCGTCACGATATGCGTGGCTTTCGCCTTATTCCCCGAAGTCACAATCAGCATTTTGGCGGATTCAATGCCCGCATGATGCAGAATTTCCGGACGCTCCGCGTTTCCGTAATAGGCTTTTATCCCCAACTTGCGCATGCCCGTAATGATTTCTTCGTCACGGTCGATAATGGTGACTTTATGATTGGTCATGGTCAGCACTTCATTGATAATCTGCCCGAAACGACCGAATCCCACCATAATAATCGGCCGGACTTCATCGATATGATCCGCCTCCCGCTCCTCATCCGGTTTACGAAAACGCGGCTCCAGATATTTTTTATGAAGTAAAATGAAAAGCGGGCTAAAGACCATGGATAACACAATAATCGCGATACCGTTGGCTTGCTGTTGCGGCGTAATGACGCGCTGACCGGCTGCGGCGGCAAAAATAACGAAAGCGAACTCGCCCCCCAAGGCCATCACGAAAGCGCGATCCAACGCTTCGGCAAAGCCGGAACGGGTTAATAATGCCGCCAAGAATACACCCAAACCGTTCACCATCATCAAGGCAATCACGCCGAATAAAATAAACCAGAAATGGGCGAACACCAGATCGAGATCCAAAGACATGCCGACACCGAGGAAAAACAGACCGAGCAACAGCCCGCGGAACGGTTCAATATCCGCTTCCAACTGATGGCGGAAACTGGAATTGGACAACAACACGCCCGCCACAAAAGCGCCCATCGCAGAAGAAAGTCCCGCATGTTCCATTAATAACGCAGAACCGAGCACCACCAACAATGCCGCCGCCGTCATCATTTCCCGCAATTTGGTCCAGGCCAAAGCTTTAAATAACGGATTCAGCAACCAAATTCCCGACACGATTAAGATGGTTAAGGAACCCGTTCCGACGGCAAATTTCTGCCACAAAGGTTCGTGAGCGGCATTATCGGTCACAGGAGAAAGAAAAGCCACTATGGCAAGCAACGGAACAATCAGCAAATCTTCAAACAGCAAAATGGAAATCATTTTCTGTCCTCGCGGTGTCCCCATGTCATTGCGTTCGCTCAGTATTTGCATCACGATAGCCGTGGAATTCAGCACAAAACCCGAAGCGATAATAAATGCCATTTGCCAGGAAAAACCCAAACAGATTTTACCCGCCAGCATAACCAGCGAACCGCTCAGCAGCACCTGTAACAGCCCCAACCCGAAAATCTGTTTACGCAATCCCCATAGATGAGAAGGTTTCATTTCCAGACCGATCAGAAACAAAAACATCACCACGCCCAGTTCCGCTACATGAATAATGGATTGCGGTTCGGTAAACAAGCGTAATCCGAAAGGCCCGATAATCAAACCGGCGGCGAGATAACCCAGTACGGAACCTAAGCCCAAGCGCTTAAACAAAGGCACGGCAATAATTGCCGCACCTAATAACGTCACCACATGTACTAATTGGTTTGCACCTTCTACCGCCGCCATCAGACTCGATTCCCCACGAAAAAAAATGAAATTAAAAATTTTTCATTATTCTAGCAAAAATTTTACAAATTTTAACCGCACTTTTACCTGAAAAATAAAAAATCCCCCGAATAAATGCAGGAGATTTTCCAATTACGCTTTACGACAGCAAACGGCAATAAAATTCAGCTTTCGCTCGGGATCATTAAACACTTTGAACATATTCTTAAAAGTGACGCGATTTTCCGCTTTCAACGCGTTTTTCATAATTCTCAATGTTCCCAATACGCCTTCGTCGTAAATCATTCCCAACGGCGAAAGTAAAGTCATATTACCGTTTAAAGTCTGCACTCTAACAAAACCAATTTTCTCAAACAACGATTTCCAACCGTCTCGGGTTAGCGGCGTTACGGTAACGTTAATCGCTTGCCGTAGCTGTTGTAACACTGTTTCGCTGTCTTCCGTCGTCAACATCACATCATGAGTTAACAGCACACCGCCCGGCTTAAGTACGCGAAAATATTCCGTCACCGCTTTTTGTTTCGCCGGTAACGGCAACATTGTCAACATGGCTTCATTAATCACAACATCAAAGGTTTCATCAGCAAAAGGCAACTTCATCGCATTGGCTCGCTGGACATGAATCAAATTCCGTACCCCTTGCGCAACAATATTGCGCTCGGCTTTGGATAACGCCGTTTCATCCAAATCCACGCCTTCAATATGACAACCGAACCGTTTCGCCAGTCCGATAGCGGTGGTTCCCATATTACACGCCACTTCCAATACCTTTTTATCCGGTGTAAAACGTCCCTGTTCAATCAGCCATTCCGTAGCTTTACGACCGCCGGGGCGTAAGCGGGTTTTACCTAACCGAGCCAAAAAATTATGTCCGACTTCATCTTTTTTCATTGTGCACTCCTCTCCTCTTATACCTGACTAAATATATCGGATTAAAGAGATGAAATCTATTCTTATTTGCAATAAAAAGTGCGGTCAATTTTCAGCATATTTTTTCGAGTGAAAAACACGTGAAATTTTGACCGCACTTTGCGTTTTTATCAAATATTAACGGGTGCCGAACACCACAATGGTTTTGCCGTGCGCCGCAATCAGGTTGTCATCTTCCAGCAATTTCAGCACGCGCCCGACGGTTTCCCGCGAACATCCCACCATTTGCCCGATTTCCTGGCGAGTAATTTTAATCTGCATGCCGTCCGGATGTGTCATGGCGTCCGGCAGTTTTGCCAAGTTCATCAGAGTTTGCGCAATACGTCCCGTGACATCAAGAAACGCCAAATTGGTTACTTGACGCGAGGTATTTTGCAGGCGATGAGAAAGCTGTCCCGCCAGATTCATCAGAATTTCGGGATTCACTTGCAATAGCTGGCGAAATTTTTTATATGACACTTCCGCCACTTCGCAGGACGTCCGCGCTTTCACCCAAGCCGTGCGCACTTGATTTTCCTCAAACAAACCGACTTCGCCAAAAAATTCGCCTTCACTGAGATACGACAAAATCATTTCTTTGCCGTCTTCATCCTTCGCCATGACAATCGCCGAGCCCTTCACTAAATAATAGAGCGTATCGGCTTTTTCGCCCGCATGGATTAACGTTGTTTTGGTCGGATATTTATGGATATGACAATGGGACACGAACCAATCTATCGTCGGGTCAAGCGACACCGATTGTTGCTCAGCCGGTTCGGCCGCCAATTCCTGTTCTTTCTTTAGCATAAAATCACTCCATACTTATGCTTTGACTTAACGGGTCAAAAACGAATCTTTATCTTTAATATCAATCGTTTCATGCAATTCTGACCAAACAATCACCGCACTTCCCGAACGAATTAAGCTTAATAAATTGTTAACTTTTTGCTCTAAGGAAAGTTCTTCAAATCCGTAATCCGTCCCCTCGCGCAAAACGAAGCTTTCCGCAATATTTTTCAGCGTTTCTTCTTCTAAGGATTGCCAAGGAATGATCATCCCTCCTCCAATCTGTTTAAACAAAAATCGGTTCCAGCAATGCCCATTGCTGCTCAAATCCCTGATTTGCCGTGCGGCGGAAATTAGTGCGTACCAAACGCATCATCTGCCCCTCACAGAAGGTGACAAGATGCGCCGCAATCATCCGTTCGTCAATCGCAAAAGTTTTACCTTCGCGGATTTTACTCATTTGTAACACATTCACGAATTGTAATTCAAGACGATCAAAAAACTGCGCGACGCGAAGTTGAAGCCGGGCGTCTTCAAACATCAGCGCATGCCCGGTTAATACGCGGGTTAAGCCCGGATTTTTACGGGCGAAATCCAGAACCATCAATAAAATGTCGTGTACCCGGCTGACCGTATTGGTTTGCAATGCTTTCGCCTGATCAATTCGGGTGAAGAGATTTTTTTCGATATGATCAATCAGCGCTTCAAACATTTTCGTTTTATTGGGGAAATAACGATACAATGCCGCTTCCGAAACACCGACGGCTTCCGCTAAACGCGCCGTAGTCATGCGTTCCATGCCGCGTTCGGAATGTAACATATTCATGAGAACGGCCAATACCTGCTGGCGGCGTTCTTTAACGCTGCGCTTTTCAATTTTTATCGTATTCGTTTCCGGTGCAGGTTCTAAATCCGCAATTTCGAGTTGTTCAACCATAATTTATTTCTTGCCCGAATGTCCGAAACCGCCTTCACCGCGATCCGTTTGTTCAAATTCTTCCACAATATTAAATTCGGCTTGTACCACAGGAACAAAAACCAGTTGCGCGATACGATCGCCCGCTTCCACCTTAAACGGCTCACTGCCGCGATTCCACATGGAAACCATTAACGGTCCTTGATAGTCACTGTCAATCAACCCTACCAAATTACCTAATACGATCCCGTGTTTATGACCTAAACCGGAGCGGGGCAAAATGACTGCCGCTAACTGCGGATCGGCGATATAAACGGATAAACCGGTAGGGATTAATTTGGTTTCACCCGGTTGAATTTCAAAGGTTTCATCAACCAAAGCCCGCAAATCCAGGCCGGCCGACCCCGCCGTAGCATAGGCGGGCAACGGAAATTCCGTACCGATACGGCTATCTAAAATTTTAACATCAATTTTTTTCATTCGGATTCCCTTTACTCTTTCTTAATTTTCCTTTCTTTGCAGTGAAAAGAGAAATATTCATCATGCACGATATCGCGCAACAATTTCTTCTACCAACGTTTTCGCCAATTCGCTTTTGGAAGCGGTCGGCAACAATTTCTCGCCGTCTTTCCAAAATAAATGCAACGCATTTTGATCCGCGCCGAACACGCTTCCTCCCGCCACATTGTTGGCACAAATCATATCCAGATTTTTGCGCACCAATTTATCCCGGGCATATCGCTCGACATCCTGCGTTTCCGCCGCGAAACCGACCACAAAAGGACGGCGTTCGGTCAAATGCGCCACATCGGCAATAATATCCGGGTTTTTCACTAACTTTAACGCAAGCTCGTCATTATCTCCCGTTTTTTTGATTTTCTGTTCCGACACTTCCGCCGCACGGTAATCCGCCACCGCGGCACAACCGATAAATACGGAATTTTTGACCGCACTTTCCAAAGCCGCCCGCCACATTTCCTGCGCCGAAGTAACATCGATACGTGTTACTCCCGCCGGCGTCGTTAAATTTACCGGCCCGGCAATCAGTGTGACTTCCGCACCGCGTTCGGCGAATGCCGCCGCGATAGCAAAGCCCATTTTGCCCGAACTGTGATTACTGATATAACGCACCGGATCGATAGCTTCACGGGTCGGTCCCGCGGTAATCGCCACGGATAAACCGGTTAAATCCCGTTTGCGCTCGAAGTATTCGGAAAGTGCGGTGAAAATTTCGCCCGGTTCGGACATACGCCCCGCGCCCACATCACCGCAAGCCTGAAAACCGCAGGCCGGACCGATAAATTTCATCCCGCGCGCGGCTAATTTCGCAATATTCTCCTGCGTTACCGTTTGCGCGTACATTTGTTGATTCATCGCCGGCGCTAATAAAATCGGCGAGGCGGTGGCAAGACAAACGGTCGATAACAAATCGTTCGCCATGCCAACGGTTAAACGGGCGATAAAATCCGCGCTGGCGGGAGCGATCAGCACGGCATCCGCCCATTTCGCCAATTCAATGTGTCCCATGGCCAGCTCGGCGGCCGGATCCAGCAAAGATTGAGAAACGGGATTGCCCGAAATCGCCTGCAAGGTTAAAGGCGTGACAAATTCAGCCGCGGCGGGCGTCAACACCACTCGGACTTCCGCCTCGTTTTTACGCAACAGACGAATCAGCTCAATGCTTTTATATGCCGCAATGCCGCCCGTTATTCCCACGACGATACGCTTTGCTTTCAACATTGTTAGTCCCCTTTCACATCTTATAAGTTCGAGCATTTTACTTCAAATTTCCCGAAGAAAAAATTTTATTTTGCGATCCCCGTTCCAAATTCGAAATTCCAATCTGGCGGGAATCGGGAAAATACGCCAAAGTGCGGTCAATTTTTGTGAAGTTTTTGAGGAAATCATGGAAAATCAATCGCTCATGCCCAGAGAAAAATTGCTGAAATTCGGCCCCGAAGCGCTGGAAAACCATGAATTACTGGCAATTTTTCTACGAACGGGGATGAAAAACTGCCCCGTTATGCAGCTTTCCCAAGAGGCGTTGCGCCATTTCGGCTCTTTACGCGGACTGATTTCCGCCAGTCGGACGCAATTCTGCCAATTTAAAGGAATCGGCATTACGCAATATATCCAGTTACAGGCTTGTACGGAAATGACAAAGCGTTATCTTGCGGAGCAACTCGCTTTTGCCCACGAATTTACCAATCCGCTCACCGTCAGACTTTATTTGCAAACGGAATTGGAACATTACGAACGGGAAGTGTTCTGCGTACTGTTTTTGGACAATCAACATCGTCTGATAAAAAAAGAAGAAATGTTTCAGGGCACCATTAACGCCGCATCGATTTACCCGCGGGAAATCATCAAAACCGCGTTATATTGCAATGCCGCCGCGCTTATTCTCGCCCACAATCATCCTTCGGGACGGGCGGAACCCAGCGCCGCCGACGAACGGATTACCAAACAAATCCAAGCCGCCGCAGAATTAATGGAAATTCGGATTCTGGATCATTTTATTATCGGAAAAGGCTGTTACTTTTCTTTCGCCGAGCAAGACCGGCTGTAGTTCCGCTTGGCTCATCAACGGTTTTCAGGTAAAATCTCGCGGTTTTTTAAAGGAAAATCCAATTTTCACTTGAGAAAACGGATTTTAGCAAGTATAATTTGCGACCTTTAATATAGTAAGCGGGTCGGCAACCAACGAGCGACCTGACGAGGTAGCTCTCAAGGCTTTCCTTGAAATTGTATCCGAACCGTAAGCTCGAGCTTATATTTAATTATTGGAGATTATTATGTCTAGAGTCTGTCAAGTAACAGGCAAACGTCCGGCAGTTGGTAACAACCGTTCGCACGCATTGAATGCGACTCGTCGTCGTTTTCTACCAAACTTGCACACTCACCGTTTCTGGGTTGAGAGTGAAAACCGTTTCGTAACTTTACGCTTAACCGCAAAAGGTATGCGTATTATCGATAAAAAAGGCATCGATGCAGTATTGGCTGATATCCGTGCTCGTGGCGAAAAAATCTAAGGAGCTAAAACATGGCAGCTAAAGGCGCTCGTGAGAAAATCCGTTTAGTTTCTTCAGCGGAAACCGGTCACTTCTACACAACAGATAAAAACAAACGTAACATGCCGGAAAAAATGGAAATCAAAAAATTTGATCCGGTTGTACGCAAACACGTTATTTATCGTGAAGCCAAAATCAAATAATTTGGTTTTACGCCGAATCGAAACCCGAATGAAAATTCGGGTTTTTTATTGTCTGTCGAATGCCACGACTCCTCCGTAAAAAATGTGGTATAGTGACGAACCTCTATTTGTAAATTCCCGGAAACCAATATGCCCGAACTCCCTGAAGTCGAAACCGCAAAAAACGGTATAGCGCCTTATTTGAACGGTTTTTATATCGAAAAAATCATCGTGCGCCAGCCTAAATTACGTTGGCCGGTCAGTCCCGAACTTGCCCGAATTTCTCACCAAAAAGTGACCGCACTTTCGCGCCGGGCGAAATATCTGATTATTCACACGGAACAAGGTTATATCGTCGGTCACCTCGGCATGTCGGGTTCCGTGCGCATCGTGCCGCCGGACGCCGCCGTGGATAAACACGATCATCTGGACATTGTGATGAGTAACGGCAAAATCATGCGTTATAACGATCCCCGCCGCTTCGGCGCCTGGCTTTGGACGGAAAATCCGGATGAATTTCATCTGTTTGCCAAACTGGGGCCCGAACCGCTTTCCGACGGCTTCAACGGCGATTATCTGTTCAAAAAATCTCGCAAAAAATTGACCGCACTTAAATCCTTCATTATGGATAATGCCGTGGTGGTCGGTGTCGGCAATATTTACGCCAACGAAGTGCTGTTTCAATGCGGGTTGCATCCTGAAAAACCGGCGGGCAAAATCACCAAAAACCAGGCGGCGCTGCTGGCGGAAACCATTAAAAAAGAATTGGTCCGCGCCATCGCCCAAGGCGGTACGACGCTGAAAGACTTTCTGCAACCCGACGGACGCCCCGGCTACTTCGTTCAGGAATTACAAATTTACGGTAAAAAAGGCGAAAATTGCCCAAAGTGCGGGCAAAAAATCGAAAGTTTTTTAGTCGGACAACGCAACAGCTATGTTTGCCCGCATTGCCAGAAAAAATAACGCGTTCTGTCTTTTTTATCGGAAAAGTTCCGTATAATTTTGCCGCTTCACGACAAAAAACAAAAAAACCGCTTGCAAAACCTGTTTATTTTCGCAATGCTTATAGCAATGAGTTCAAATAACGATAAGAGGTTCTTATGTCTTCACGCACTCCATTATTTTCAGGAAGTATCGTTGCATTAATCACACCCATGGATAACCACGGCGAAGTGGATTACGACGAATTAAAAAAATTGGTTGAATTTCACATCAAAGCGGGCACTAACGCGATTGTTTCGGTCGGCACCACCGGTGAATCCGCCACACTGAGCATCGATGAAAATGTGAAGACGATTCTGAAAACCGTGGAATTTGCCGCCGGCCGCATTCCGGTTATCGCTGGAACGGGCGCCAATGCCACCAGCGAAGCCATCACCATGACGAAATTATTACGTGACAGCGGCGTTGCGGGTTGCTTAAGCGTGGTGCCTTATTACAACAAACCGACGCAGGAAGGCATGTATCAGCATTTCAAAGCCATCGCCGAATGCACCGATTTACCGCAAATTCTTTACAATGTACCGGGACGTACCGGTTCCGATATGAAACCGGAAACCGTCGCGCGTTTAGCAAAAATTCCGAATATCGTAGCAATCAAGGAAGCGACCGGAGACGTCAGCCGGGTGAAACTCATTAAACAATTGGCCGGCGAAGATTTCATTTTCTTAAGCGGCGACGATGCGACCGGTTTGGAAAGCATGAAGCTGGGCGGGCAAGGCGTTATTTCCGTCACCAACAACCTGGCGGCGGCAGATATGGCGAAAATGTGTAAACTTGCATTGGAAGGCAACTTTGAAGAAGCGGAAAAAATCAACCAACGCTTAATGCCGTTACACCGCGATTTATTTATCGAAGGCAATCCGATTCCGGTAAAATGGGCGGCCTATAAAATCGGCTTAATCAAAGATCCGTTTTTGCGTCTGCCGTTAACCGTATTAAGCGAACAGGCGCAACCGAAAGTACTCGAAGCGTTAAAAATTGCGGGTTTAATCTGAAACTAACCGAATATTGATAAAAAGCCGCACGCGTCGCAACGTGTGCGGTTTTCATTTAAACTTTTCCCCCAAAGTGCGGTCAGAAAACAGAATATTTTTTAAATTTAAGGAAAAAGAATGAAAAAATGCTTATTCCCTTTAACTGTGCTAGCCGTTGTCGCGGCGACCGGTTGCGGAAACACCAGCCCTTACGCTAACGACAGTTACGAAAAACACGCCAGCGCACCGACCTTCACGACTATCGATACCGCCGGTATTCAGATCGTCGGTCAAAACGATACTTACGCCTTACCTGAAACCAATGTCAAAAAGGGCGAAAATATGGACATTCGCCCGCCGGCCGTTCCAATGGCGATTATCGGCAATTCCGTCGCGCAATTTGACGGCGAACGGGCATCCATCATTTATTCGCCGGAAAAAGCCAGTGTTTATAATATTCAGCAAATGGCGCGTTTGTTAGAAGAAAGATCCATTAAATTCACGGCAAAAGACAACCAAATCGAAACCGATTGGACCAATTTCGGCGCCAAAATGGATCCGGGCGAAACCCTGTTGCGTTACCAGATTAACCAAGTCGGTAATCAGGAGGCTAACGCTTTAGTGGTGAGCGTACTGGAAGCCAAACGTGACGAAATTCTGTTCACGCCAAGCCAAAAAGAGAAAGAACGTTACACCTCAAGTTTGTTGAATCAGTTCGTGGGCGAATTGAACGCCGATTATCAAAGCCAGGCGCAGGCGGTGGCAACGCCGACGGCAAGCGGACCGATTCAAACGGCGATCATTACCGATTCAAACAACCATCCGGCTTTAGCGATGTCTTCCGAATTCCAGCAGTCCTGGATCAAACTCGGTGAAGCCTTGCCGCAATTAGGTTTTGAAACGGAAGAAGAAACCGTCGGTCGCGGCTACCGTAAACTGAACTATAAACCGCTAAGCCAGACGGAATGGGCACGTTTCGGCGTCTCCCGACCTGATCTGGAAGACGGCGAATACAGCATGCAAATCAGCGCGCACGGCAAACAAAGTTCCGTCGTCATCAGCGATGAAGACGGCAACGCTATCAGCGGTGACGCCGCGCAAGCGCTATATCAGGCACTGGCGCGCTTAATCGGCAAATAATCGCCGAATCCTTCTCCGAAAGGCACATATTTGTGCCTTTCTTTTTAATCACGATACCATCATGACAACGCGTAACGGCTTTACTTTTAAACAATTCCATATCAATCACGATCGCTGTGCGATGAAAGTGGGAACGGACGGCATTTTGCTCGGCGCCTGGGCCGATGTGGCAAGCGCGCGATCCGTATTGGATCTCGGCACCGGTTCGGGATTAATCGCCCTCATGTTAGCGCAACGCAGCGATGAAAATGCGGAAATTCACGGTGTGGAACGGGATCCCGCCGCCGCTCGGCAGGCCCGGGAGAACTTCAACGCTTCACCCTGGGCGCATCGCCTGCATGTGCATTGTGCCGATATTGCGGATTTCGCCCGAAAGTGCGGGCAAAAATTCGATAATATTGTGGCGAATCCGCCTTATTTTGCACCGGGTGTGAATTGCCGTAATCACGAACGTGACGCCGCCCGTTACATCGCGGCGCTTTCTCATGAGGAATGGTTGCGGATTGCTTCGTCTTTGCTGACGGAACAAGGCATGATCCATTTTGTTTTGCCGGCGGAACAAGGAAAAACGTTAAAAAAATTGACCGCACTTTATTGCGTACGGCAATGTGATGTGACGACCAAACAAGGTAAAGCGCCGCAACGGGTGTTGTTGAGTTTTATGAAACGGAAAAAAGAAACGGAACACGGCAAATTGACGATTTATGATGAAAAAAATCGCTATACGCTAGAATTTATTCAATTAACCCGCGAGTTTTACCTGAAATTTTGATAATTTCAAATTTTATTCAAAAACCTGACTAAAATAATCCGCCACGGATTGCGCAACCGCTCGAATTACGCTACATTCGAAACTGAATAGAAATTCAAAAAAATAACATATCTATTCATTTTTATTCAATGCAAACATATAAACATAAAATAGCGAGGGCGTTATGTCAAGTACCAGCAAAAATCCAGTCAGAGGGCTAATTATCTTAGTCGCGGATCTGATACTCTTCTTTACTCTATTAAATATCCTGCCCTTTAATTCTCAGGAAAACCGAGGCCTTGCCTTGCTGGTTTTCATCGGTATTCTGTGGCTGACCGAGGCCTTCCATATCACGATTACCGCCTTGCTTGTGCCGGTTTTCGCCATCGGATTGGGCGTGCTGAATACCAAAGCGGCTTTTGCGCCCTTTTCCGAACCGATTATTTTTATGTTCTTCGGCGGCTTTGTGATTGCGGCGGTGCTGAATATTCAGAAAATTGACTTATGGATTGCCAATCACGTTATTCGTTTGGCGCGGGGCAATTTAAGGCTCACTATTTTCTACCTGTTTGCCGTCACCAATCTGTTATCCTTCTTTATCAATAATACCGCGGTCGCCGCGTTGATGTTGCCGCTAACACTGGGCATTCTGCATAAAGTAGATATGAAAAATAACCGTAATCTGTATGTTTTCGTGTTGCTCGGCATTGCTTTCAGCGCCAGTATAGGCGGAATAGCGACATTAGTGGGCTCCGCCCCGAACGCCATTTTGGCATCGCAAATCAAAGTTTCATTTTCGGAATGGCTGGCGTACGGCGTACCGGTAACGTTCTTGCTGCTGGTTGCCATGATTATTTCACTTTTAATTGTACTGCGCCCGAATTTTAACGTGCCCTTTGATGTTGAAATCGAAGAAATTCCCATGACCGGCAAACGTATTATCACCTTGGTCGTATTCAGCCTGACTGCGTTATTTCTTATTTTCAGTTCCGTACTCGAACCCGTCGTACGAAACGCGCTCGGATTAACCTCCGCCATTCGCAGTTTTGATGCGTTAATCGCGATGATCGCGGTAATGGCGTTCACCTTAAGCGGTACGGCGACCTGGAGCCAAATCCAAGATCGTACGGAATGGGGCGTGCTGTTACTTTGCGGCGGCGGCATGGTGTTAAGCATAGTGCTGAAAGATACCGGCGCCAGCAAAATTCTGGCGGAAACCATCGTGTCTTATATCGGTCATAAAAACTGGTGGTTAATGGCGATTGTGATGACGGCATTTATTCTGTTCTTAACCGAATTCACTTCTAACACCGCAAGCGCCGCGCTGCTTATGCCGATTTACATTTCCGTGGCAACTTCATTAGGGTTGCCGCCTATCTCGCTGGCGGCAATTATCGCTTGCGGCGCATCCTGCGCATTTATGCTGCCGATTGCCACCCCGCCGAACGCCATTGTATTTGCGACCGGCTATATAAAACAAAAAGAAATGTTACAGGTAGGGATTATCTTAAATACTATCGGCGTATTTATTATCGGCTCGCTGTCTTATTTCTTCTGGATGACTTGGTGGTAATA
The DNA here is from genome assembly GCF_014843355.1 of Actinobacillus sp. GY-402. Taxonomy (GTDB): domain Bacteria; phylum Pseudomonadota; class Gammaproteobacteria; order Enterobacterales; family Pasteurellaceae; genus Exercitatus; species Exercitatus varius. Next base: position 12,005 of record NZ_CP062137.1, on the reverse strand, counting down.
CATCACGGCAAAAAGAAAGGCTTGGATTATCCAAGCCTTGAATTTACTGATTTGACTCGAAAAGTGCGGTCAAATTTTCACGAGTTTTTTAATGGGCTTCATCCCAATTCACCCCGACGCCCACGTCCACAATTAACGGGACCGCCAGCTGAGCGGCGCTTTCCATTTTTTGCTTAATCAGCCGACTGAAAAACTCCGCTTTTTCCGACCGCACTTCAAACACCAATTCATCATGCACTTGCATGATCATCAGAATATCCTCGTCGCCGGCAATGGCGTGATCAATATCGATCATTGCGCGTTTAATTATATCCGCCGCCGTTCCCTGCATCGGCGCATTAATCGCCACCCGTTCGGCGCCTTTACGACGCGCGGCGTTTGCGGATTTGATATCCGGCAGATACAAACGGCGACCGAACAGAGTTTCCACGAAACCCTGCGCTTTCGCTTTTTCCTGAATGTCATGCATGAAAGTTTGCACATTCGGATAGCGCTGGAAATATAAATCCATGTATTTTTTCGCTTCGAGCCGGGAAATGCCTAACTGACGGGAAAGCCCGAAGGACGACATGCCGTAAATTAAACCGAAGTTAATCGCTTTGGCGCTACGGCGCTGTTCGCCGGTCACCTCTTCCAGCGGTATGCCGAAAATTTCCGATGCGGTAGAACGGTGAATATCGCGTCTTTCAATAAAAGCGTCGGTCAGCCCTTTATCGCCGGACAAATGCGCCATAATCCGCAGTTCGATTTGCGAATAATCCGCCGCAATAATTTTGTAACCGTCACGGGCGATAAACGCCTGACGAATGCGACGCCCTTCTTCGTTGCGGATAGGAATGTTCTGTAGATTCGGATCCGTCGAAGAAAGCCGCCCGGTCGCCGTGACGGCCTGATGATAAGAGGTATGCACCCGCCCCGTATGCGGATTAATCATTTGCGGTAATTTATCGGTGTAAGTGGATTTCAGTTTCGCCAGGCCGCGGTGTTCCACCAACAGCTTCGGTAATTCATGCTCAAAGGCCAATTCCTCCAACACTTCTTCTTTGGTGGAAGGCTCGCCTTTCGGCGTTTTCTGTAACACCGGCAAATTCAGTTTATTAAACAAAATCTCCTGCAATTGTTTCGGCGACGCGAGATTAAAGGATTCGCCGGCGATTTCATAGGCTTTAGCTTCCAGTTCAGTTAATCTTACGGCGAATTCCCGCGACTGAATTTTCAAGGCTTGGGCGTCAATCAGCACGCCGTTACGTTCGATACGGGAAAGTACGGGAACCAACGGCAATTCAATATCATTAAATAAGACTTTCAGGCTCGGCGTTTTTTCCAGTTCCGGCCAAAGCGTTTGATGCAGTTTCATGGTGACATCCGCATCTTCCGCCGCATATTCCGCCGCCTGCGCCAATGGGATTTTATCGAAAGTTAACTGATTTTTCCCCTTGCCCGCCAGGCTTTCGAAAGAAATGGTTTGATGGCCCAGATAACGTTCCGCCAACTCATCCATATTATGCCGGCCGGTGCTGTTTAACACATAGCTTTCCAGCATGGTATCAAAGGCGACACCCTGCACCTGAATACCGTGATTGGCGAAAATCGTGAGATCGTATTTTAAATTCTGTCCGATTTTCCGAATGTCGGCGTCTTCCAGCACCGCTTTCAGCTGTGCCAGGCAATCCGTTTTATTAAGCTGCTGCGGCAATAACTGCCAATGGGTTTGGGCGCTTGCTTCCGGCTCAGCGAACAAATCGGCTTGTGCACTTTCATCGGCCTTCCGGGCTTCACCGTCTTGCGTCGTTTGATGCACGTGCGCCAACGGAATATAACAGGCTTCGCCGTTCTCCAAGCCGAAAGAAATGCCCACCAAATCCGCCGTCATAGCATTCAGCGAATCGGTTTCCGTATCCAGCGCCACCAATTTTGCCCGCTGAATTTTGGCAATCCAGTCTTGCAGCTGCGCCGGTGTGGTGACGGTTTCATACAAAGTGCGGTCAATTTTTACCATGTTTTTCACCGCATGTTCGGTTGTCGAGGCCGCCGGCGAGGCTTGGTAAGGATTCACTTTAACCGGCTGCGACGTCGCTTGGGTCAGCGGACTGTCGCTCGTCAGCACTTCATTCAGCCAGCGTTTAAATTCGTAACGCCCGAACAAGGTCGCCAGTTCGTCATTATCGGCCGAACCGATAACCAAATCCTCCGGCGCTACCTCAAGTTTAACGTCGGTTTTTATGGTCGCCAGCACATAGGACAGCTCCGCATCCGCTTTTGCCGCCAATAACTTTTCGCCCAGTTTTTTCGCGCCGCGAATCGGCAAATCCGCCACTTTATCCAAGTTAGCATACACTTCCGCCATGGAACCGATGCCCTGCAGCAAGCCCAACGCGGTTTTTTCACCTACGCCGGCAATACCCGGAATATTATCCGAACTGTCGCCCATCAGCGCGAGATAATCGATGATGAGTTCCGGCGGAATGCCGTATTTCTCAATCACGCCCTGACGATCGAGCAACGTGTTGTTCATCGTGTTGATAAGCATGATGTTATCGTCCACCAACTGAGCCATATCTTTATCGCCGGTACTAATCAAAACCTTTTTTCCCTGTGACGACGCCTGCACGGCAAGGGTGCCGATCACATCGTCCGCTTCTACGCCTTCAATGGAAAGCAAAGGGATGCCCAACGAGCGAATAATGTGATGCAACGGCTCAATCTGTCGCCGCAAATCATCGGGCATCGGCGGACGATGGGATTTGTATTGCTCAAACAATTCGTCGCGAAAAGTCTTGCCTTTCGCATCGAACACCACCGCAATGTGGCTGGGCTGCACTTGAGAAATCAGGCTTTTCAGCATATTCAGCACACCGAACATCGCGCCGGTGGGTTCGCCCTGCGAATTATTGAGCGGCGGAAAAGCATGAAACGCACGATAAAGATAAGAGGAGCCGTCCACAAGAACGAACGGATTTGGAGCAATCTGAGCCATTGGAAAATCCCGCAATCTGATAAAAACTGACAAGCATTATAACAGACAAATAAAAAAGCACGAACCGAAGTCCGCGCTTAAAAAAACTATGCAAAAATCGCCCGCACTTTAACAGAATTGCCAGCTTTGATCCTGCGCATTAATAATCAGTTGCTTATCGTGATGCGTCCGCAATGTAGAACGGTGGCCGACGCTGATAATGGTCGTGTGCGGCAAGCGCGCGCGTAACAGTCGATACATTGCGTCTTCCAACCCTTCGTCCATGCTCGCCGTGGCTTCATCCAGAAACGCGACAATCGGTTTATGAATTAACAGACGCGCAAAAGATAAACGTTGCTGTTCGCCCAGAGAAAGGGTGCGCATCCAGTCGTTTTCCTGTTCCAGTTTATCCGCCAGATGACCGAGCTGCACTTCGCGTAAAGTATCCGCCGCCGCAGCCAAATCCGCATCCGCAGGCGTCACTTCCGGATAATATAAGGCATCAATTAAACGTCCTTGCGGCAAATAAGGCTTTTGCGACAAAAACAGCGCATGATGCTGCGGGCAATGCACGGTGCCCTCCGAAAACGACCATAAGCCCGCCGCCGTTCGCAACAAAGTGGTTTTGCCGGAACCGGACGCGCCTTTGATTAACATCGACGAACCTTGCGGCAGATTTAAATTTAAATTTTTAATCAGCACTTCGCCCGTCGGCTTTTTCACAAAAAGTCGCTCAAAAACGACCGCACTTTCGCTGTCTTTCAATTCCACATGAGAAACCTGAGTAGCCTGGCTGACGGCGCTGTGAAATCCGGTTAAACGATCGAGCACGGCGCGATATCCGGTAAACTCGTCATAAACGTTCCGGAAGTAAGATAACGCCGATTGCACGCGGCCGAAGGATTGCGCCGTCTGAATTAAATCCCCCAATTGGATTTGTTTGCTGAAATAGCGCGCCGCTTGAATAATAAACGGAAAAATGACCGAAATCTGCGTCATCATCACGTTAAAACCGGATAACTTCAACGTCATGTACACCATTTTCCACACGTTATCAATCACATACCCGAACTGTTTGTACAACACGTTTTTTTCCATTTTTTCGCCGCGGAAAAAGGCGATGCTTTCCGCATATTCTTTCACCCGAATAAGGGAATAACGATAGTTCGCGTTCAGGCGTTCGTTTAAGAAATTCAAGTGAATTAACGGACGACCGATGCGGAAAGCGAAAATACTGGTAATCAGCACATAAATAAAAACCAGGAATACCATGGCATGCGGCACGGTTACGCTGGCGATATTCATCGGCCCCGCCAAATTCCACAGAATTAGCGTAAACGCCACAATGGATACGACGGAAGAAATCACGCCGGTGGCGAAACTGATGGACGAACTGACATAAGATTGAACGTCTTGCTGAATACGTTGGTCCGGGTTATCAAGCTGATTATACACATACTGAGACTTGTAATAAGCCTGTTGCGTCATCCATTTCTCCACCATATTCTCATTCAACCAGGTGCGCCATTGAATGGTAAAGCGTTGAGTGAGGTAATAAGTCAGCAAAATATTGCTGATATGAATGGCGGCAAGAACCGAAAACACCATCATTTGCAGCCAAAATACGTTTTCGTCCATTTTCTGCAAGGCGTCGTACATGGCTTTATACCAGTTGGAAAAGAGAATATCCAACCGTACGGAAAGCAGGTTAAAAAAGACGATCACAATAAAATAAACCAGCGGTTTCGCACTACGTTTAGGCGACAAATAATCTTTCCCAAGCGACCAGAACTGATGCGCCCAGCGAGTGGTTTTCACTAAAATCCACACCATCAGACTGAATACAACGGCAGTAATGCCGATGGCCTTCAAAATCCAGAATATCGAGGCAAGTAATTCTTCGCTGTAATTCATGAGTTCTCTTTATTTCCGCTAAAAAATGACCGTTATTGTTGAGCAAAATACAATGGAGTGCAAGAAAAATGTGATGAACCCTACACTTTTTGACATTAATCATTATTTCGTATTCGAACATCGCTATAATCACAACTAGTTAATTTTATCAAACTTGAGGAGGGCTTCATGTCCGATATTGCGGTAACCATCTCCGTGCTGTCGCTGGTGGCGGTGCTGGGGCTATGGATTGGTCATTGGAAAATCAGAGGTGTGGGATTAGGCATCGGCGGCGTGCTGTTCGGGGGAATTATTATCTCCCATTTTGCCGCTCAATACGGTCTGCGGTTAGACGAACATACGCTTCATTTCGTTCAGGAATTCGGTTTAATTCTGTTCGTTTATACCATCGGGATTCAGGTGGGGCCGGGTTTCTTCGCCTCTTTGCGTGAGAGCGGGTTAAAATTAAATGCGTTAGGCGCGTTAATCGTCTGCCTGGGCGCATTATTGGTGATCATCATTCATCAAGCTACCGATATACCGCTCGATGCTATTTTAGGGATCTATTCCGGAGCGGTTACTAACACACCTTCATTAGGTGCCGGACAACAAATTCTGAATGAATTAGGCATGCATGACATCACCGAAACCATGGGGATGTCCTACGCCATGGCCTATCCGTTCGGGATTTGCGGTATCCTGTTAACCATGTGGCTGATCCGTTTATTTTTCAAAGTTAATATCGATAAAGAAGCGGAAAATTTCGACCGCGAAACGGGCAAAGATAAAGAAACCATTCAAAAAGCCAATATCCGCATCACCAACGCCAATTTTTCAGGTTTAAATTTACGGGATATTCCCGGTTTTGAAAAACACGGTATTGTGTGTACCCGATTAAAGCGTGATCAGGATATTTTCGTGCCGCAGGCGGATACTCAGCTGCAAATCGGCGATATTCTGCATTTTCTGGGCGATCCGAAAACGTTGCGTGAAATGGAGTTAATTCTCGGCGAATCCATAGAAGTGGAAGCTTCCGCCATGCGAGGCAATCTACGCACCGAACGCGTCGTAGTCACCAATGAAAAAATCCTGGGCAAAAAAATCCGCACTTTAGCCTTTCACCAACAATACGGCGTGATGATTTCCCGCCTCAACCGAGCCGGTGTGGAATTGATTCCCACCGCCAACACCACTTTACAATTCGGTGACGTGTTACACATTATCGGCGGCGTTGACGTGATGGATAAAGTGATCGAAATGTTCGGTAACGCTCAATCAAAACTTAATCAGGTTCAAATGCTGCCGGTCTTTATCGGTATAGGATTGGGCGTATTACTGGGATCCATTCCCTTCAGCATCCCGGGCATTCCCGTTCCGTTAAAACTCGGTCTGGCGGGCGGACCGCTTGTCGTCGCCTTAATTCTGGCGCGAATCGGCACCATCGGCAAACTTTACTGGTTTATGCCGCCAAGCGCCAACCTCGCCTTACGGGAAATCGGTATCGTATTATTCCTGTCCGTGGTGGGCTTTAAATCCGGCGGCAATTTCATTCATACGCTGGTCAACGGAAACGGTCTGGAATGGATGTTCTACGGCATTTTCATCACCTTTGTGCCGTTATTGATAGTCGGCGTTATCGCACGGATTTACGGCAACCTCAATTACCTCAGCATTTGCGGATTAATCGCGGGTTCAATGACCGATCCGCCGGCGTTAGCCTTCGCGAATTCGTTAAAAGAAAATTGCGGCGCCTCCGCCTTGGCTTACGCAACGGTTTATCCGCTCGTCATGTTCTTGCGCATCGTCTCTCCGCAATTACTTGCCATTTTGCTCTGGTCCGCCGTATAAAAAACTCTCGTGAAATCGACCGCACTTTCCCCTTTATGCCGGAAAGTGCGGTATAATTTTGCCCGATTTTTATAACAATACTAGAGAACTTTATGTCACAACCGACTTTTGATGATTTCGATCTTGCTCCCGAACTGCTTAAAGCGTTAGCTAAAAAAGGCTACAACCGCCCGACGGCCATTCAGCAGGAAACCCTTCCCGCCGCGATGGAAGAACGGGATATTTTAGGCTCCGCGCCGACGGGCACCGGTAAAACCGCGGCGTTTTTGCTGCCCGCCATTCAACATTTATTAGATTATCCGCGCAGAAAACCCGGCGCTCCGCGCATCTTGGTGTTAACGCCCACCCGCGAATTAGCCATGCAGGTCGCCGAACAGGCGAAAGAATTGGCGCAATTCACCAAACTCAACATCGCGACCATCACCGGCGGCGTGGCATATCAGAATCACGGCGAAATCTTCAATAAGAACCAGGATCTGGTGGTCGCCACCCCCGGACGTCTACTACAGTACATTAACGAAGAAAATTTCGATTGCCGTTCCGTTGAAATGTTGATTTTCGACGAGGCGGACAGAATGCTGCAAATGGGATTCGGGCAAGATGCCGAAAAAATCGCGGCGGAAACCCGTTGGCGCAAGCAAACCTTATTATTTTCCGCCACGCTGGAAGGCGAAACGCTCCGGGATTTTGCGGAACGAATTCTGGATAACCCCGTCAAAATTGACGCGGAACCCAGCCGTCGCGAAAGAAAAAAAATTAACCAATGGTATTATCACGCCGACAGCGTCGAACATAAAATCAAGCTGGTCGCCCGTTTTATCGAGCAGGAAAAAGTTACAAAAGGCATTCTTTTCGTACGTCGTCGGGAGGATGTGCGGGAATTATCGGAAACGTTGCGCAAACGCGGAATCCGTTCCGCCTATCTGGAAGGCGAAATGGCACAAACTCAGCGTAATCACGCCATCGACAAACTCAAAAACGGCACGGTGACGTTATTAGTGGCGACGGATGTGGCCGCCCGCGGAATCGATATTGACGATGTCAGCCATGTCATGAATTTCGATTTACCTTACAGCGCCGACACCTATCTGCACCGAATCGGGCGAACCGCACGCGCCGGCAAAAAAGGCACGGCGGTGTCTTTTGTGGAAGGTCATGATTACCCTTTACTAGGCAAAATCAAACGTTATACGGAAGAATTACTTAAACCGCGGATAATCGAAGGCCTGGAACCGCGAACCAACCCGCCGAAAAACGGCGAGACCAAAAAAACCGTGTCAAAAGAAGCGAAAGCGCGTAAAAAACAAAAACTGGCCGAAAAGAAAAAAACGGAGCAAAAGAAAAAAGTCAAATTGCGTCATAAAGATACCAAAAATATCGGCAAACGACGCAAACCGACAAATGCTCAAAATCACTGAAAAAAATGCGGTCAAATTTGACCGCACTTTTGTTGCTTCGTTGCAAAGAATTCATACGCTGATTATTTCAGCTTCCGAATCTCTCGTATCACTTCCACGGGATCCAATTCCAAGGCGCGACAATAAGTTATAAATTCAAAAATATCAAGTCTTCTATCGCCGGTTTCCACTTTTCCTATAAAAGAATGCACAACGCCCATTTTCATACCTAATGCGCGTTGTGATAAACCTAATTCCTTTCTTCTTTTAAGCAGAAAATCTCTCAACCAGCTGTGCTCAAAAGAATGTATTGATAATCTTATATTTCCCATTGCACCGATTTTAGGTGCAATATAAAATGTACCCATTTCGGGTACAAATTAAATGATTACGCAATAAAACCTAAGGAGTAAAAAATGAAAAAATTATTAATGGCGGCTTGTATTGTCGGTTTACTGACGGCTTGCGCATCCGAACAAAAACGTTATGCAGCGACAGGCGGCAGTAAAGCCGACGGCGTAATTAACCTTTCTTACGAACAACGATACTACGAAAGGAGCAGTCCGAATCCAAACCAAGGGCTACGTTTAGCGCAAAAAAGATGCAGACAGTGGGGCTATCAAAACGCCGAAAGATTTTCGGGTCATACAAGTAAATGCAATCAAGTGAGAGGGCATAAATGTCTTAGCTATTTAATCACGGTGCAATACCAGTGTTTCTAACGCATAATGATGTCGGAATAGCTTTGTCCTAATAAAAAATGCGGTCAAATTTGACCGCACTTTTGTTTATACCCGGTATTATGTAGCAGTTGCACAAAAGTTAATTTTAGGAAAATTTATGTAGGGGCGGGGTTTATCCCCGCCCGTAAGCCCTGATATTTGAATGAGATTCGGGCGGGGATAAACCCCGCCCCTACGAAAACATTAAATGTTTGTGCAACTGCTACATAATACCGTTTATACCGATTAAAGTTTTTCCACTAACCGGATCGCTGCGCCGATATAAGTCGCCGGCGTTAACGACTGCAAACGGGCTTTTTCTTCCGGCGGAATATCCAGTTTTTCGACGAATTCGCGCATCGCTTTTTCATCTACGCGCTTACCGCGGGTTAACTCTTTGAGTTTTTCATACGGTTTTTCAATTCCGTAACGACGCATAACCGTTTGAATCGGTTCCGCCAGAACTTCCCAGTTTTGATTCAATTCGTCCCGCAAATGTTGTTCATTAACTTCGAGCTTGCTGATTCCTTTACGCGTCGCCGCATAAGCGATCAGACAATAACCTACGCCGACGCCCAAATTACGCAATACGGTTGAATCGGTTAAATCACGCTGCCAGCGGGAAACCGGCAATTTCTGACCTAAATGCGTCATCACCGCATTTGCCAGCCCCAGATTTCCTTCCGAATTCTCAAAATCAATCGGGTTAACCTTGTGCGGCATGGTGGAAGAACCGATTTCACCGGCAACGGTACGCTGTTTGAAATGATTTAATGCGATATAACCCCAAAGATCGCGATCAAAATCGATGATAATCGTATTGAAACGCACCACGCAATCGAAAAACTCTGCGATATAATCGTGCGGTTCAATCTGAGTGGTGTACGGATTCCAGCTAATCCCCAACGAAGTTACAAATTCTTCGCTGAACTGATGCCAATTAAGTTCCGGATACGCGCTTAAATGAGCATTGTAATTTCCTACGGCGCCGTTGATTTTGCCCAGAACTTCAATGTTTTCCAATTGTTTGAATTGACGGCGTAAACGATAAACCACATTCGCCATTTCTTTTCCTACGGTTGAAGGCGAAGCCGGTTGACCGTGAGTACGCGACAGTAACGGAATATTTTTGTATTCGTGGGCAAGACGGGTGATTTCATCAATCAATTTTTGCCATTCAGGCAGGATAACTTCTTCACGTGCGGTTTTTAACATCAAGGCGTGAGAAAGGTTATTGATGTCTTCCGATGTGCACGCGAAGTGGATAAATTCGGAAACCGCCGCTAATTCGGGAAGTGCGGTGGATTTTTCCTTCAAAAAATATTCTACCGCTTTCACATCGTGGTTGGTGGTACGTTCAATTTCCTTAATACGTTCCGCATCCGCAAGATTAAAATTCGCCACAATATTATCAAGGTAATCGTTTGCGTCTTTGGACAAAGCTTTAACTTCCCGGATTTCTGCGGTTGCCGCCAATTTTTGCAGCCAACGAACCTCAACGGTTACGCGAAATTTTAATAAGCCGAATTCGCTAAAAATAGTGCGAAGTGCCGTCACTTTATCTTGATAACGTCCGTCAATGGGGGAAAGTGCTGTTAACGCATTGAGTTGCATAGAGTTTGCTCCATTAGATTGTTTGGTAAATTTGTTTTGCCGCTTTTAGAATCTTGCGGCGGGAGAAAAGAATTTGCCATTTGGTGCCGCCGACCTGCTGCCATAATACCGCCGAACGAATTCCGGCCAACAGGCAGGCCCGAATACGGTGATGCATAGCGGGTTGCTGCAAATAAAGAGGTGAACCGACGACATGAATTTTCTTACCGAGCGGACTGATGATATCAGTATAGATTGATGCCATTTTTTCAAACATCGTTTCGCTGCACAAACCGTAATGTTCAAGTTGTGTCGGTAGATATCGAATACGATCGGCCAACGCATTTTTAGCTTTCGGGGATTTTGTCAGTTTACCGGATAAAGCTAAAATACTTAACCAATAACGCGCCAATTCGTTATCCATGGCATTTAATTGCTCAATCAGCGTTTCCAACCCTAACTTAATATTCGCCAAGGAACCGCGGTACACCGCCGTAATATTATCCGGTTCAGTCTGCAATAAAGAGTAAAGGCTGGTTTCTAGCGCATTAAGATCCGCCTCGCCGCTATGGGCAAATTGTTGGACTAACTTCGCCGCCTGACAAACACCGGCTAATGCAATAGCAATATCAAAATAATCAGATGCCATAAAATTCAAAATATTGAAAAAGTGCGGTCAAATATAGCACATTTTTAGCTAAAATTCTTTGAAAAATAATTCAGCTGAGGCTGCAGGTTCCAACCCTCTTTTTGCCAGAATGATGTGGCGTCCTCATTAGTCTTAAATGCCAATAAACGGCCTTTTGTAACGCCTTTTTCTTGCAACGCTTTCTCCAAAACTGACATTAATGCGGAAGCAATCCCTTTTCGCCGATAAAGCGGATTTACCGCTAAATGATAAACGGTTGCCCGGCGACCGTCAAAACCGCACATGACCACGCCTACGACTTTATTTTCGCTAGAGGCAATGTAATTTAACCCAGGATTAAAACTAAGGAATTCGGCAATCGCCTGAGGAGTATCATCTGACGGATTCAGTTCAACCCCTTCCATTGACTGCCAAAGTGCATAAACCTCATCAAAATGATGAGGAAACATCGGATGAATAATAAAAGACATAGCTGAAATACACAGACGACCAATATAAGATTGCTTTATAGTATAAAGCATCTACATTGACGACACAAAAATAAATCCCAATGGAAGCTGTAAGAAATGAGAATAATATGGCAGGGGCGGAGAGGCTCGAACTCCCAACACCCGGTTTTGGAGACCGGTGCTCTACCAATTGAACTACGCCCCTATTGGTATGAAAATAAATTGGCGGAATGGACGGGACTCGAACCCGCGACCCCCTGCGTGACAGGCAGGTATTCTAACCAGCTGAACTACCACTCCGCTAAAATGGTAATTGGCAGTGACCTACTCTCACATGGGAAGCTCCCACACTACCATCGGCGTTACAACATTTCACTTCTGAGTTCGGCATGGGATCAGGTGGAACTATTGCACTATTACTGCCAAAAAATTTTTATTTTTTAAATTCACTTATGACATTAGTCGGTTACTCAGTGAACTTAAAAAATAAAACCTGGC